>NZ_JAKUDO010000001.1 GCF_022436485.1 Agrococcus sp. ARC_14 | reverse complement strand
CCTACCACCGACGCCGCCGGCAGCCACGCCTTGGCCGTTTGACGCCCGTCGAGTACGAGACCATCATGACCAAGAACCTGGCCCTTGCGGCCTAACCGAAACTGTCACCTACTCGTGCAGCAGCCCCCGCTCCTCGAGGGCGAACCAGGGCTGGCCGCCGAGCGCCGTGAGTGCACGGCCGCCGTACTCGTGGCGGTCGGCGGCTCGCGCATCGGCGAGCAGCCCGCGCTCGACTGTGCGCACGGCCGCTTCAACGCGCCCTACCTGCGCGAGGCGCTGCTCGACCACGGCGTCTTCTGCGAGACACTCGAGACTTCGACCACCTGGAGCAACCTGGCATCGCTCAGGCGCGCCGTCACCGAGGCGATCACCGCCGGGCTTCCCGCGTACGGCGCGAAGTCGCTCGTGCTCTGCGACACCTCGCCCATCTACCCGACAGGCGCCGCGCTCTACTTCACGATCGAGGCCGGACTGCGCGGCGACCAGCTCGCGCAGTGGGGTGGGGTGAAGTCGCAGGTGCACGACACCCTCATCCTCGGCGGCGGCACCATCACGCACCATCACGCCATCAGCCGCGACCACCCGTTGTGGCTCGAGCAGGAGATCGGCGAGGTCGGCATGCGTTTGCTGCGCGCCGTGAAGACCGAGTTCGACCCTGCCGGCACCCTCAACCTCGGCGTGCTGCTGCGGGAGGGCGCCGCGCATGCCTGAGGCCGGTGGCGCACGCCCGGGGGAGGGCAAGCGCCTCGCCGGGCTCGTCAATCCCACGTCGGGGCGTTCGGTGCCGACGCGGTCGCCCTCGTCGGCACCGACGTCGCCCACTCGCAGGCGCTGGCCGCCGAGGCGATCGCGAGCCGGCCGGATGCGCTGGGCGTGGTGGGCGGCGAATGCACCCTCTCGACCCTGCTCGAGGTGCTGCTGGGCCCTGCCGCTCAGCCCGCCTCACCCGCTCTGGCTGGCTCGGCAGTGCAGCCCGCCTCACCCGCTCTGGCTGGCTCGGCAGCGCAGCCCGGCTCGCCCGTGCCGATCGGGCTGGTGCCCGCCGGTGCCGGCAACGACCTGGCGCACGCACTCGGGATGCAGACCGACGCATCCAACGCCGCCGAGGCAGCGAAGCTCGCGCTGACAGGCGTGCCCCGCCGCATCGACGTTGGCCGCATCGAGGCGCAGGCGGGCGTGCGGCACTGCCTCACCGTCGCTGCGCTCGGTTTTGACGCGCGCGTGAGCGAGCGCACCAACCGGCTGCGCTGGTCGCGCGGCCGCCCCGCAACTACCTGGCGCTGCTGTTCGAGTTCGCGAGGCTGCAGCCACTGCCGTTCCGGGTGACGATCGACGATGGCGAGCCGCGGACGATGCCCGGCACGTTCATCGCGATCGGCAACACCCCGAGCTACGGCGGCAGCATGCCCATCTGCCCGCGCAGCGAGGCCGACGACGGGCAGCTCGACAGGACGCACGTCGTCGCGCTTGGCCGCGCTCGGCTCGTACGACTGTTCCGGCTGCTGCTCGCCGGCCGCCACCTCGAGCGGCCGCAAGCGACCGCGACGCGCGCGGCGAGAGTGTCGGTCGATGCGCCGGGCCTCGTCGCCTACGCCGACGGCGAGCCGCTCGGCCGCGGCGCGAGCACGATCTCGGTGCTGCCGGGCGCACTCAAGATGCTGGTGCCGCAGAGATGAACGGGCCGCAGCGCTGAGCAGGCCGCGCTACGGCCGATTGAGCGTGTGCAGCTGCAGGCCCTCGACCGCCGTCATGAGCTGCGAGATCGGAGCGATGAGCCCCTCCTGCGAGCAGCGCACGCTCACCCTCGACTTCACGCCGGAGACCACGCCGACGGCGATCGCCCCCTGCGAGGTCGGGAGGCTGACGATCGGGCCGCCCGAGTCGCCGAGGCAGAAGGCCGAGGCGCCGCTCGAGCGCACGATCTGCACGTGCATGCACTCGGCGCCGCGCGGCGTGCTGTAGCAGGTGACGTAGGCCTCGCCGGCGGTCAGGTCGCACTTCCAGCCGGTGACCTGGCCCGACGAGCAGAGCCGGTAGCCGGCCGGCGGCCAGGTGTTCTGCGAGCGGGTGATGTTGACCGTCGAGGTCTCGTTCGTGTAGATGCGGGGGAGCGTGCGGGCGTCGTAGGAGGCAGCGATGACGCCCAGGTCGTAGGGGCGGGCGCCGTCGTTGAGCTCTCGCACGAGATCGCTCGTGCCGATGCGGGTGTCGGCGGCATTGCGCACCGCGCGGCCGTCGGCGTAGTCGCTGCAGTGCGCGGCGGTGACGATGAGCGGGCGGTGCCCGAAGGTGCCGGTGAAGCCCGAGGTGCAGCTGACCCAGCCGCCGCTCGCCCACTGCGTCTCGACGCGCATGCCGCCCGAGAGCACGCTCGTGTCGTTGGTGCGGCCGGCGGAGAGGTTGGCCGCGGATGCGGCCTCGAGCGCCGTGCCTGCCTGCAGCTGGGTGTTCGCGGCGTTGACCGGGGCCGAGTCGGTCTCCTCGACCGTCACCTGCGCGCCGAACTCGGCGGCGGCCTGCTCGGCATCGTCGATGACGTCGAGCACCTCGCCCTCGAGCGCGATGTGCTCGGAGCCGACGGACTCGGCGACCTCTGCCGTCGGCACCTCGACCGAGAGCGTGTCAGCACCGATCCCGATCGCGAAGGCGCCGTCGCTGGGCATGGATGCAGCCAGCCCGTAGGCGACCTCGAGCAGCTCCTGCTCGCTCGACTCCTGCGGCACGAAGGTGACGTCGATGCCCTCCGTGGCCGCGGCGTCCGCGATCGCGCGCACCTCGCTCGGCACGGCCCCGACCCATCCGATGTCGATCGTGCCGGCGACCGGGTCGCCCTCGATCTGGCCGAGCCGCGGCACCGGCGTCAGGGCATCCCACGACGCGATCTGGTCGATCACGGCGAAGTGGGCCTCCTGCACCTCAGCGAGGTCATCGGCAGCGGCGGATGGCGTCACGGGCGCGACGACGGCTGCTGCGATGACGCCGAGAGCGGCGGTGACAGCGATGATGAGGGAGCGGCGACGCAAGCGAGACCTCGTGACGGTTCGGGCTGGGGGGACCGCGTTGAGTGTACCCCGAAGCTTCAACCTTTGGTAGAGGGTCGCGTCGGGGTCGGCTTCCCTCGGTCAGATCGCGCGCTGCCAGCGCTGCTCGCGCAGCATCAGCACGATGGGTGAACCCTCTGTGTCGTGCGCGCGGAGGCGGAGGTAGGTGAGGTCGGCCCCCGCGACGATGCGGTCGAGGGGGACGGCGGAGGTCTCTGCCCATGCGTGGAGGCTGGTGGCCTCGTTCACGGTGGCCTGGAGGTCGGCGAGGATCGCTGCGATGTCGGCGCTGCTGTAGGCAGGGGGCCTCGGAGGTTCGTGCTGCATGCCAGAAATGTACCCCATCCGTGTACCCCAGATGGTGCGCCCAAGTGCGCGGGCACTCGCTGCGTTGGGGGCCTCAGGCTCAGGGGCGCTCGCTCTCCGCAGCGACCACCGGGTTGACGACCGCTGAGCCCTCGACCGGCGTCGTGCGCGCCGGCATCCGCTTCACGATGCGTCGGATGACGAGCCACGCGATGAGGCCGACGACCGCGAGGATCACGAGCGCGGGGATCGCCTGGCCGAAGCCGAAGAGGAACGTGGCGCCCCAGGCGAGGAAGCCGTTCCAGCCGTTCACGAGGCCGTCCCAGAAGCTGGGCGTGCCCGTCGGGCCCTCCACCGTCGTCGAGCGGATCTGCACCTCGAGGGTCGACATCGCCACCTGCTCCTCGAGCGCGCGCTGCTGCGAGAGCAGGCTCTCGAGCTCGGAGGTGCGCTGTGTCAGCTGCGCCTCGACCTCGAGCAGCGTCTCGGTGTCGGCGGCGGTCGTGAGCAGCTCGGTCAGGCGCTCGACGGATGCGCGGGAGGCGTTCACGCGCACCTCCAGATCGCGCACCTGGTTGGTGACGACCTCCTCGCCTAGGTCGAGCGTCGTGACCTCCCCGAGGCCGCGCAGCGCATCGAGCATGCCGTCGACCTCGACCGCCGGCACCCGCACCGTGAGCGTGGCCCAGGCCGGCTCGAAGTCGGTCGAGGCGCCCTCGGCCCTGCGGTCGATGGTGCCGCCGCGTGCCTCGGTGGCGTCCGTCACGGCATCCGCCACCTGCAAGGGATCGCCCGCGCGCATCGCGACGCTGCCGGTGACGATGACGGCGCGATCCTCGTCGGCGGCCACCTGCCCGGGCTCACCGCCGGATGCGCCCATGTCGCCGTCGCCGGCGCTCTCGTCCTGCTGCGACTCTGCGCCGCCCGAATCGGGGTAGGAGCCCATGCTGGGCTCGTATGCGACATTGCCGGCGCCCATGGCGCCGCAGCCGGTGAGGAGGACGGTGCCGGCGATGACGATGCCGGCCATCGAGAGGAGTCTGCGGGTCATGCTTCCAGCGTGCGGTGCAACTCGTGGAAGCACAGCCCAACCTTTTCGGGGAGTTGGGCGTCAGGTGCGGCGGCGCGCCTCGTTCACCCCGCCTCGCCGTCGGTTGAGGAGTCGGCATCGAGCCGCGCGATCGCGCGCTCCATGATCGAGTGCTGCGCATCGTTCAGGTGTGCTCGCTGGTGTGCCAGCAGCAGCTCGGTGGCCTGGCGGCTCAGCGCAGGGATGGCGGCGACATCGATCGCCGAGGCCAGCACCTCCACCATCTCGTCGACCAGCGACGCGGTCTCGGTCGGCCCGGCGTCGGGCGCTATGCGGGCGAAGCGCTCGACGAGCGGCAGGTAGCGCTGGCTCGCTGCCGCCAGCTTCGCGGATCCCGCGACCAGCCACGGCAGGCTCGGGTCGCCGCTGAGGTGCGCGACGAGCGCCAGCTGCTCGCTCTCGTACCGGCTCTCGCGTGTGGAGGCGTGCCGCACGAACAGCGAGGCGAAGGGGATGAGCGCGTCGGGGGTGTCAGGCAGCGCGCCCCCGCTGCTGAGCGCTGCGATCCGCTGGCGGCGGCGCGCGAGCCGGTCGATCTCGACCGCGGCCTGTGCGTCGATGCCCTCGAGCAGCTCGGCTGCGGCGACCGGGTCGTCGATGACGCGCTGCACCTCAGACAGCGGGATGCCCAGCTCGGTGAACTTGCCGATGCGCAGCACCTTGGCGAGGTGGTGGACGGTGTACTTGCGGTAGCGGTTGACCGAGCGCTCTGGCTCCTCGAGCAGACCGATCTGGTGGTAGTGCCGAAGCGTGCGGATGCTGACGCCGGCGAGTGCCGCGAGCTCGTTGCTGCGCATCTCAGGCTGCCTCGTCACGCTCCAGATCATGCAACGACCTCGTTGCGAGGACGCTGAGCAGCGCCAGCACCCACACAGCCGAGACCGCCAGCCCGGCCACCACCGGAGAGCTCAGCTCGGCGACGATGCCGGCGCCGCCGATGCCCAGCGGCGCGGCGAGCTGCAGCGCCGTGTTCTGCAGCGCGAGCACTCGACCGCGGGCGCGCTCGGGAGTCTTCTCGACCTGCAGCACACCGAGCACGGCGCCCAGCAACGCGTTGCTCACGCCCACCAGGCCGGCGCTGATGAAGATGACCGGCAGCGAGGCGAGCGTCGAGAGCGCGAGGTAGCCCACGGTGAGCGCCGCGAAGCCCATGGTCAGCCAGGCCCGACGCGAGAGGCGGGTGCTGATCGCCGAGAACAGCAGCGCGCCGGCCAGCATGCCGCCCGCCATCGAGGTGAGCACGAGCCCGAGCAGCTCGGGCCGCGCGATCATCGAGAAGTGCAGCGGCAGCACGAGCCCCTGCAGCCCACCGCCGACGGTCGTGAGGCCCACGATCAGCACGATCGTCGCCACCAGGAAGCGGCTGTGCCGCAGCACGGAGAAGCCGCCGATCACCTGCCGCCACGGCGTCTCGGCCAGCGCGTCGCTCTTCGGCACCCGGCCCGCCTCCCGCGGGATCACGAGCGTGAGCAGGGCAGCTGCCGCCGACGTGCCGGCGGTGATGAAGAAGACGGCGCTCGGCCCGACCAGCGCGACGAGCGTGCCCGTGAGCGCGGGCCCGACGACCAGCGCCGCCGAGGTCAGCGTCTGCCGCACGCCCACGAGCCGCTCGAGCGAGACGCCGCTGCGCCGCACCACGGCCGCGACGAGCACCTCCCGCGCGGTGCCACCCGGCACATCCCCGAACGACCCGAGGATGCCGAGCGCTACGAACCACCAGAGCTCGAGGCCCCACAGCATGTCGACCACGGGCAGGGCAGCGACGGATGCGGCCGAGATGAGGTCGGATGCGACGGAGATGTTGCGTCGGTTCCAGCGGTCGAGCACGAAGCCGGCGAGGAGCCCGATGAGCACCGCGGGCACGGCGGTCGAGGCGGAGATCACGCCCATGCTGAGGGGGCTGCCGGTGATCTGCAGCACGATGAGCGGCAGCGCGACCGCGGCGATGCCGTTGCCGAGCAGTGAGAGGAAGTGAGAGCCGAGATAGGCGAGCGCGACGAGGTTCATGCTTCGAGCACACACTCCGACGTCGCGTCGGAGTCAAGGCGGGGTGGCTACTTGCGGGCCTTCGCCTCTGCTTTGGCCGCCTTCAGCGCCGCCTTCGCGGCCTCCCGCTCGGCCACGGCCTCGGCCCTGGCCTCTGCGGCCCGCAGCCGGTCGACGACCTTTGCCACCGCATCCGCCGCCTTCGCTTCGGCCTGCCGCAGCTCGGTGCGGGCCTTCTCGACGACCTTCGCCGCCTCGCGCACCTGCTTGTCGTTCGCGATCGCGACGGGCATCGCGACGAAGGGGTCATCCTCCTCGTTGCGCTCGAGCCAGCGGTCGATGCCGTCGAGCAGCCGGCTGAGGCCGAAGCTGAAGCCCACATCGGCATCGGTGTCGGCTGGCTCGAACACACCGGCGCGCACGGCCGGCGCCAGCAGCGGGAACCGCTCGTCGGTCACGAGCTCCGGCAGTGCACGGCGCACGGCGTCGTCGACCGCGGCATTGCTCGAGGCCTTTGCATAGAGACCGATGTAGCCGAGCAGCAGCAGCAGCGTCGGCAACTTGGCGCGATCCGGCATGCGCACGCCCTCGAGCGCGGCCAAGCCGGCCTCGATGATCGCGAGCCGGTTGGGCGTCGTCGGGGTCGACGACGGCGGCAGGTCGGCGAGCCACGGGTGCGCGTCGTAGGTGGTGCGCACGAACATCGCCCACTCGCGCAGCCGCTCGCGCCACGTGCTGCCGATGCCCGGCACCGTCACCTCGCTCGCCGTGTCGAACATGAGCAGCAGCAGGTCGTCCTTGCCGGTCACGTAGCGGTAGAGGCTCATGGGGGCGGCGCCCAGGCTGGCCGCGACCTTGCCCATGCTGACCGCGTCGAGCCCGTCGGCGTCGGCGAGCTCGATCGCTGCCTCGACGATGCGTTCGGTGCTGAGCTCGCGCTTGGGGCCGCGGTGGGGCAGCGCGGCGACGCCCCACGTGACGGCGTGCGCGTGGGGAAGGTTGAGGCTGTCGATGTGGGCGGGGTCGCTCACGGTGCTCGCTGCTCTGCCGTCACTGACGGTCATCTGGATGGGTGCCGGTGCGCTCGCCGGTCTCGAGGCCGGCGATCTGCGCCATCTCGTCGTCGCTGAGGGTGAACCCGTCGATGTCGAGGTTCTCGCGCAGGCGATGCGGATGCGTCGACTTGGGGATGAGGGCGCCACCGAGCTGCAGGTGCCACCGGATGATCACCTGGGCGGGGGAGACGCCGTGGCCTTCGGCGATGCTGCGGATGCTCGGGTCGTCGAGCACGCGGGCGCGGCCGAGCGGGCTCCAGGCCTGGGTGATGATGCCGTGCCGCTCGTGGAAGGCGCGCAGCTCGTGCTGCGGCAGCCACGGGTGCGACTCGACCTGGTTGATCGCGGGGGTGACGCCGGTCTCGTCGATGAGTCGCTGCAGGTGCTCGGCGGTGAAGTTGCTGACGCCGATGGAGCGCACGCGGCCTGCTGCCTGCAGCTCGATGAGCGTGCGCCAGACGTCGACGAAGCGGTTCCTGGCCGGGCGCGGCCAGTGGATCATGTAGACGTCGACGTGGGTGCCGAGCGCCAGCTCGGTCGCCTCGAACGCGGCTCGCGCCGCCTCGGGGGTCTGCTCGGGGTCGCCCCAGAACTTGCTCGTCAGCGTCAGCTCGTCGCGGGCTATGCCCACGTCCTCCGCCCGCGAGATCGCGGCGCCGACCTCGCGCTCGTTGCCGTAGAACTCCGCGCCGTCGATCAGCCGGTAGCCGGCCTCGAGGCCGGCGGCCACCACACGCTCGGTCTCCTCCAGCGGCACCTTGTAGAGCCCGAAGCCGAGCGCGGGCATGCTGCCGCCATCGTTGAGCCTGAGTGTGCGGGGCATGCGTCGATTGTGACAGGGTGCGTCTGATGTCCCACGCTCGATCCGCGCCCGCGTGCCGGTCGAGCCGTCAGGCCGCGCGGGCCAAGGTCTCGGCGACCAGCTCGGCCACCGCCGCGGCGGCGCGATCGCGGTCGGCGCCGACGAGCCCGATGCGCGTGCGCCGCTCGAGCACGTCGTCGGCGTCGAGCGCGCCCTCGTCTGTGACCGCGAAGGCGATCTCGGCGCGCGTGACGTCGATGCCAGCCGCGATGGGAGCCGCAGGGTCGACGCAGGACGCGCTCGCGAGCACCCGGCCGGCCTCGCTCCCGAACCTGGCCGTGAGCGAGACCGGCAGCGCCGCATCCGCCCCCGTGCCGGTCGGGATGCGCACCGGAGAGCCGGGAGCGCCGACGAGCGGAAGCGCGCGCGTGCGGCTCGGGCCGGCGTCGAGCCCCGCGCGCCGCACGGCCAGGTCGACGGCCTGCTGCGCCATCGCGCGATAGGTGGTGAGCTTGCCGCCGAGCACGGTCACGACGCCGCTGGGCGACGCGGCGACGTGGTGCCGGCGGGAGATGTCGGCGGTCGAGCCCGGCCCGGCGTCGATGAGCGGGCGGAGGCCCGCGAACGCGCCCAGCACGTCGGCACGCTCGAGGGGCAGCTCGAGGGCGCTCGAGAGGGTCTGCAGCAGGAACGCGATCTCGCGCTCGGTCGGCTCGGGCACGTCGGGCACGCGGCCAGGCGCGTCCTCGTCGGTGAGCCCGACGACCACTCGCCCGAGCTGCTGCGGCAGCGCGAAGACGAAGCGGCTGACCGAGCCCGGATGCGGCACCGTCAGCGCCGCGGTCGGATCGCCCAGCGCTGCGGCGTCGAGCACGATGTGGGTGCCGCGGCTCGGGCGCAGGTGGATGCTCTCGTCGAACTCGCCCGCCCACACGCCCGCCGCGTTGACGACCGCCCGTGCGTCGAGGCGCAGGGTGCCGCCGCCCAGGGCGTCCTCGAGCACCGCACCCGTCGCATCCGCCGACCGCGCGCGCATGCGCGTGAGGATGGTCGCGCCGAACGCGGCGGCCGTGCGCGCGAGCGCGACCACGAGCCTGGCGTCGTCGACGAGCTGCCCGTCGTAGGCGAGCAGGCCCCCGCGCAGGCCATCGCGCCTGGTCGCGGGCGAGAGCCGCAGCACCTGGTCACGGCTGATGCGGCGCGGGCGCGGCAGCGTCGCGCTCGGCGTGCGGGCGAGTAGGCGGAGGCCGTCGCCGACGGCGAACCCGGTGCCGGTGATCACTGCCTGGCGCGCGGTGACCGACGGCACCAGGGGCAGCAGCTGCGGCAGCGGGCGCACCAGGTGCGGCGCGGTGCGCGTCATCAGCACGTGGCGCTCGATCGCGCTCTCGCGTGCGACCGCCACGTCGCCGCTCGCGAGGTAGCGCAGGCCGCCGTGCACGAGCTTCGAGCTCCAGCGGCTGGTGCCGAAGGCGAGGTCGTGCGCCTCGACGAGCACGACCCGCAGGCCGCGTGCGGCGGCATCGAGCGCGACGCCGGCACCCGTGACGCCGCCCCCGATGACGAGCAGGTCGACGGCGCCGCCGCTCGCGAGCGCATCGAGCTCGCGCCGCCGCCGTGCGGCGCTGAGCGCGGGGGAGCCGCTCGCGTCCGTCACGGCGACAGGTGCCCCTCGAGGGCGTGCCGCAGCTCTGCCTGCCACTGCTGCTCGTCGATGAGCGAGGTGACGATCCCGTGCGACAGGATCGCCGCCTGCGCGATCAGCAGCAGCATCACCGCGATGTCGCTGGGGGATCCCCGGCGCACGCTGCCGCCCTGCTGCGCCGTGGTGATCGCGGCCGCGACCCAGTGCAGCAAGACCCGCTGGCTCGCGCCGATGCGCTGCAGCGCGTAGCGCGAGAACGACTCGGGCTCGTGCTCGAGCAGCCGTGCGAACACCGGGTGGCTGCGGAAGCTCGCCGAGAATCGCAGCACGTCGCGCACGATCTCGTCGCGCGTCGTCGGTGCGGCGCCGAGGTCGTCGATGATCTGCGTGACCGCGCGCAGCTGCGCGGCCCGCACGATCGCGTCGGCGTCGGGCCAGCGGCGGTAGACGGTCGGGCGGCTGACGGATGCGGTGCGCGCGATCTCTGCGACGGTCACGCCGCGCGTGCCGCGCGTCGCGAGCAGCTCGGCGGCGGCGTCGAGGATGCGGTGCGCGCTGGCGTCGAGGGCCGGTGCGGTCTCGGGCTCGGCCTCGTGACTGTCGGGCCGGGCCGTGTCTGACGCGGCGCCGGAGGCGACGATCGCTGCAGCGTGACGATTTGCCATGATGTGTCACACTGTAACGCATGACCGACGACACCGCAGTCCCGGAGCGAGAGGCCTCGGCACCGATGCGCTGGAACGGCTGGGGCGACCCCGCCAAGGCGCGCTCGCTGCCCGCAGCCCTGCGCGCGCTGCTGCCGCTGAAGCTCGGCCGCATCCGCCCGCCAGAGCCGGCCGCGGCGCTCGAGGATGTCGAGCTCGCGCCCTCGGCGCTCGAGGGCGCAGCGGGCGAGGCGCTCCGCGACGAGCTTGCGGCCATCGTCGGTGCGACCCACGTTCGCACCGAGCGCGAGGCGCGCATCCGTCACGCCGGTGGCAAGTCGACCCCCGATCTGCTGCGCCGCCGCGCGACGCGCCAGGATGCGCCCGACGCCGTCGTCACACCCGCGAGCGACGCGGAGGTCGCGGCGATCCTGCGCCTCGCCGCCGAGCACGGCATCGCGGTCGTGCCCTTCGGAGGCGGCACCACCGTCGTGGGTGGGGTCGACCCGATCGCGGGAGGACGCCGCGCCGTCATCAGCCTCGACCTCGCCCGCATGAGCGGCCTCGTGTCGCTCGACGAGCTGAGCGGCGAGGCGACGCTGCTCGCCGGCACGACCGGCCCCGACGCCGAGGCCGCGCTCGCGGCGCGCGGCTTCGAGCTCGGGCACTACCCGCAGAGCTTCCTCTACGCGACGATCGGCGGCTTCGCGGCCACGCGCTCGTCGGGGCAGAGCTCTGCCGGGCATGGCCGCTTCGACGCGATGGTGACGGGCCTGCGCGTCGTCACACCGACGGGCGAGCTCGACCTCGGCCGTGCGCCCGGGTCAGCTGCCGGCCCCGACCTCGTGCGACTCTTCCTCGGATCCGAGGGTGCGCTCGGCGTCATCACCGCCGTGCGGGTGCGCGTGCATCCGGTGCCGGCCGTGCGGCTCGCCGATGCCTGGCGGTTCCCCGACTTCGCGACCGGCGCCGACGCGCTGCGCCGTCTGGCGCAGCTGGGCACGGGAGCCACGGTCATCCGCCTCTCCGACGAGGCCGAGACCTCCGTAAGCCTCGCCCAGCACGGCAAGATCGGCAAGGCGTTCGGCTCCGGCTGCAGCGCCGTCACGCTCTTCGAGGGCGAGGCCGAGATCACGGCAGAGCGCCGCGAGCGCACTGCCGCCGTGCTGACGGCAGCGGGCGGCACCCGCCTCGGCGAGCAGCCCGCGCTCGAGTGGGAGCGGGGCCGCTTCAACGCGCCCTACCTGCGCGACGCGCTGCTCGACGCCGGCGTCTTCCTCGAGACGCTCGAGACCGCGACGACCTGGTCGAACCTGCAGGCGCTGAAGGCGGCCGTCACCGAGGCGATCACCGCCGGGCTCGCCGAGGAGGGCGCGAAGTCGCTCGTGCTCTGCCACATCTCGCACGTCTACCCGACCGGCGCCTCGCTCTACTTCACGATCGCTGCGGGTCTGCGGGGCGACCAGCTCGCGGCCTGGGCGCGCGCCAAGGCGAGCGTGAACGACGTGATCCTCGCGCACAGCGGCACCATCACCCACCACCACGCGATCGGCCGCGATCACCAGCCGTGGCTCGAGCGCGAGATCGGCGAGGTCGGCATCCGCGTGCTGCGCGCCGTGAAGGCCGAGCTCGATCCCGCCGGCATCCTCAACCCGGGCGTGCTGATCGCCGACAGCCCGGGCATGCTCATCGCCGACGGTGCGGCGGGCCAGCATGGCTGACGCGGCTCCGCGCATCGCGGTGCTCGTCAATCCGACATCGGGTCGTGGGCGCGGCCGTGACGC
This sequence comes from Agrococcus sp. ARC_14, assembly GCF_022436485.1. NCBI lineage: Bacteria > Bacillati > Actinomycetota > Actinomycetes > Micrococcales > Microbacteriaceae > Agrococcus > Agrococcus sp. ARC_14. The sequence continues at coordinate 2,693,086 of NZ_JAKUDO010000001.1, read as the reverse complement.
AGCGGATGCGGCGATCGCGCGCCTGCGCGAGCTCGGTGCCGAGGTGGTCGCCTACGTCGGCGCCTCGGTCGAGCAGTCGCGCGAGCTGGTCGCCGAGGCCGTCGCCGCGCAGCCGACAGCGCTCGTGATCATCGGCGGCGACGGCACGCTCTCGACGCTGCTCGACGCGCTCGTCGGCACCGAGGTGCCCATCGCGCTCGTGCCGGCCGGCACCGGCAACGACTTCGCGCGCGCCATCGGGCTGCCGGTCGGGTCGGTGCACGCCGCCGACGCCGCGGCGCTCGCGCTGCGCGGCCGGCCGCGGCGCATCGACGTCGGTCGCGTCGAGACGGCGGATGCCGCCCGTCACTTTCTCACGGTCGTCGCGCTCGGCTTCGACGCGCGCGTGAGCGACCGCACGAACCGGCTGCGGTGGCCCCGCGGTCGCGCTCGCTACTACCTGGCGCTGCTGGCCGAGCTCGCGCAGCTGCGGCCCGTGCCGTTCCGGATCGCCGTCGACGAGGCGGCGGCGCGCCCGCTGCCTGGCACGCTCGTCGCGATCGGCAACACCGACAGCTATGGCGGCGGCATGCCCATCTGCCCGAAGGCGCTGCCAGACGACGGGCAGCTCGACGTGACGCATGTCGGCCCGCTCTCTCGCACTCGGCTGCTGCGGCTGTTCCCGCTGCTGCTCGCCGGGCGCCACCTCGAGCGGCCGGAGGTCATCTCGATGCGCGCCTCGCGCGTGCGCGTCGAGGCGCCGGGGCTGATCGCCTACGCCGACGGCGAGCGCGTCGGCACGGGCGCCGTGACGGTGACGCTGCGGGCAGGAGCGCTCACGATGCTGGTGCCTGCGCGGTCGGTGCGCTGATGGCGCAGCGCGCCTCGGGCAGGGCACGCCCACGCCGCATCATGCGGTTCGTCGCGCTCGGCGTGGCCGCGCTGCTCGTGATCGGCCTGGGGATCGTCGGTGTCAACTACGCCGGCCTCCCCTCAGACGACGTCGCGCCCATCGCGGTCGGCGAGCTCTCCGTGCAGGCGAGGTACGACGGCACGGCCGCGGCTGCTCCCGAGTCAGGGGACGACGGCGCCCGCCTGACCGTCTCAGACGACACCGTGCAGGTGCTGCGATCCGGCACGGTCGTCTGGGCGAGCGACGCGGGCCGCGCCTTCGTGACGGCCGCGGCCGGTCGCGTCGACGTCGAGGAGCACCGCGGCTACTTCTGGCCGACCGTGCACCGCGACCGGGTCTGGAGCGACCAGACGATCGACGCGGTCGCTCCGACCGCGGGCGGCTGGATGCTCACGGGCCGCCTCCTCTCCGGCGACGAGGAGACAGCGTACGAGGTCGCGATCATCGACGACGGCACGCGCGTGACGATGGAGGTCTCGGTGCCGGCCGCGACCTCCGTGGCCCTGCACTCCGGGCGAACCGAGCATGCCGGCGTGCACGGCTTCGGCGAGCAGTTCACCGACTTCGACCTCGACGGCCGCGTCGTGCCCCTCATGGTGCGCGAGCAGGGCGTCGGGCGCGGGCTGCAGCCGCTCACGTTCCTCGCGAACCTGACCAACCACGGCGCCGGCGGCACCGACGTCATGACCTACGCCGCCTGGCCCAGCTTCGTCACCGACGAGCTCCGCGGTCTGCGCGTCGCACCGACATCGGCGGGAGCGCACGCGTTCGCCGTCGCCGACCTCAGCGCGCCGAGCCGCGTCGGCGTCGAGCTGTGGAACCCATCCATCACCGTCGAGCTCTCCAGCGGCGCGACGCCGGCCGAGCTCGTCGCCGCGCAGCACGCGGACGACGCCCGCCAGGCACTGGCGCCCTGGACGCAGGAGGGCATGATCGTGGGCGCCCAGGGCGGCAGCGAGGCCGTTCGCGAGCGCGTCGCCACGCTGCGGGACGCCGGCACCGAGATCTCCGGCGTGTGGCTGCAGGACTGGGTCGGACAGCGCACCACGTCCTTCGGCGAGCGGCTGTGGTGGACGTGGCAGCTCGACCGCTCCCGCTATCCGGACTGGGAGCAGCTGGTGGGCGAGCTCAACGACGACGGCATCCGGGTGACGACCTACGTCAACCCCTTCGTCGTCGACGCCGCGCCCAAGGACGACCCCGGCATCCGCAACCTCTACGCCGAGGCGCGCGACGCGCAGTACCTCGTGCGCGATGCGACCGGCCAGCCATACGGACTCGATCAGGGCGACTTCACCGCCTCCCTGGTCGACCTCACGCATCCCGAGGCTCGCGACTGGTTCGCCGACGTGATCGCCGAGGAGGTGCTCGCGATCGGGGTCGACGGCTTCATGGCCGACTTCGCCGAGGGGCTGCCGGTCGACGCCGTGCTGCACGAGGGCTCGGCCGCGCAGCTGCACAACGCCTGGCCGGGGCTGTGGATGGAGACGGTGGCGGATGCGTGCGAGCGCGCGGGCAAGCCGGAGTGCGTGACGTGGTTCCGCGCGGGCTCGCTGGGCGCCTCGCCCGGGCTCGCGTGGACCGGCGATCAGCTCGTGGACTTCAGCCGCGAGGACGGCCTCGAGTCGGCGCTGCTCGGCACGCTCTCGGCCGGCGTCTCTGGCTGGCCGGTGGTGCACAGCGACCTGGGCGGCTACACCTCCATCAACGCGGTGGTGCAGGATCACCGGCGCACTCCTGAACTGCTGCAGCGCTGGGCCGAGTACGCGGCCTTCGGCCCGGTGATGCGCACCCACGAGACGAACCGCCCGGCGGTGAACCTGCAGCCGGATGAGGATCCGGCGGTGGCGAGCCACTTGGCAGAAATGACGCAGCTGTTCACGGCGCTCGGCGACTACCGCGCGCAGGTGCTGGAGGAGGCGGTGCGCACCGGGGTGCCCGCGATGCGGCACGGCTGGCTCGTCGCGCCGGGCACGGAGGCGGCGGGCGTCGACACGCAGTTCTTCCTCGGGCGGGACGTGCTCGTCGCGCCCGTGCTGCGGGAGGGCGCGAGCGAGGTGTCGGTGACCTTGCCGCCGGGGCGATGGCGCCACCTGTTCACCGGCGAGGTGGTCGACGGCGGGCAGACCCTGACGGTGCCGGCGCCGATCGGCCAGCCAGCCGCGTATGTCGCCGACTCGAGTGCGTGGGCGGATGGGCTCATCGAGTCCGTGCAGGCGATCGAGTAGGCGCTCTGGGGTGTTGCCGCTGCTGGCTGCCTGCATGGCAGCGGTGGATACGGTGGGCGTGACTCCTTGACCGCGCCGCCTTTCGATTGGAACCACGATGACTGCTGCTCCTGCTGCTCCTGCTCCTGCCGCTCCCGCCCTCGGCCGCGTCGGCTTCTGGCGCGGCGGTGGGCTGCTCACGCCTGAGCTGGCGGCCGCGGTGGAGCGGCTTGGCTATGGCACGATCTGGATCGGCGGCTCGCCGGAGGCCGACCTGGAGATCGCCGAGCAGCTGCTCGACGCGACCGAGCACGTGACGATCGCCACCGGCATCGTGAACATCTGGAAGTCCCCGGCGGCCGAGGTCGCCGCATCCTTCCACCGCCTCGAGCAGGCGCACCCCGGCCGCTTCCTGCTCGGCGTCGGCATCGGGCACCGCGAGGCGATCGGCGACACCTACCAGAAGCCGTACGCGGCGCTCGTGGAGTACCTCGACACGCTCGACGCCGAGGGCGTGCCCGCAGAGCGCCGCGTGATCGCTGCGCTCGGTCCGCGCACGCTCGCGCTCGCCGCCGAGCGCGCGGCCGGCACCCACCCCTACATGACCACGCCGACGCACACCCGCTTCGCCCGCGACATCGTCGGCCCCGACACGCTCATCGCACCGGAGCAGCGACTCGTGCCGAACACCGATCCCGTGGCCGCGCGCGCATCCGCCCGCGCCTTCCTCGACCGCTACCTGGCGCTGTCGAACTACCGCCGCACGCTCGAGTCCCACGGCTTCACCGCAGCCGAGCTCGACGACGGCGCGACGGACGCGGCGGTCGACGCGCTCGCGCCCCACGGCACCCCGGCGGAGCTGGCGGCAGCCGTGCGCGGACAGCTCGATGCGGGCGCCGACCACGTGTGCGTGCAGCTGCTGCCGGCGAGCGAGGATCCGCTGCCGGCGCTCGAGGCGCTCGCGGGCGAGCTCGGGCTGCGGGCCTCGCGCTAGTCGATCACGGACAGCGCGTGGAGCATGAGGACGCGCGAGGCGGACTGCTCCGATGTCACCAGGTCGCCTCCGCGATGTTCCACCATCCAGCGGGCGTGGCCCTTCAGCTGGTGCAGCGCGGCGCGCAGCGCGGCGTCGTCCACGTGGTCGAGCGTGCTGTCGAACATCGGCAGCACCGAGGCGGCAGAGAGAGGGCCTTCGAACCCGAGGCCGCGAGCGATGGAGAGGGAGAGGCTCGAGGGGCCCGCCACGACATCCTCGGCTCGGCCGTAGACGGTGAGCGCAGACATGGGCTCGAGTGGTCCGCCGAGTGCGCGCAGTCGCGTCTGGGCCTCTTCAGGGCTCAGGATGCGCTCGGCTCGGTCGTAGCGCTCGGAGACCAGCGCGGGAGCCAACAGCAGGGTCATGTCGACGATGCCCTGTTCCGAACCGGAGAAGCTGCCCTCGAGCCGCTGATGGGCGGCGCGAGCGAGATCGAGCTGCATGACGGGATGCAACCCCGTCATGTGCACGCCGATGTGCCCCGCGCCCGCGTGGATCGCATTGCGGTAGCCGAGGTAGACGAGCTCGCTGGCGTTCGTGTCCTTCGCGGATGCGCCGACCGATGCTGCGCCCTTCAAGAGCTGCGCTTCGACAGCGTCGCGGGCCGGGCCGGCCGCAGCGACGGCTTGGGCGAGCGCAGGGATCGTGCGCCAGTCCCAATTGCCCTTGTGGATCTCGGCGCCGATCCCCGTCAGCCCGAAGTCTCTCGTGCGGCCGCGGGAGCCGTTGCGAGGGCCGAAGCCGTCGTAGAAGCCGAGCAGACTCGCAGCCCACAGCGTCAGAGGGCCCTCCGTCGCCGGCGCCATGGTTCCGCCAGCCGGCTTGAGCCCTGAGCCCACAGCCGCCATGAGCTCGAGCGCGATCTCCCGGTCGACGTCGTTGCCGGCCGGCCGGGTGTAGAGGAGGACATCGTTCACGACATCCGTCGCGACGGCACCCGCGAGCACCACCCTCGAGTCGAGGCCGCCCGAGAGGCTCAGCGTGGTCGACCAGCCCTCGACGCCCGCCAGTGTCTGCACGATCCTGCCGACGTTGGATGCGCTGGTCCGCAGCAGCTCTGCCGGATCGCGGTCGGTGCGAACCCGGTCCGTCATCAGCGGTCCGGTCAGCTCGAACCGCAGGCGATGCCGGGTCTGACCGAGTCCTCGGCTTCCTGGCACGTAGAGGATCTCGTTGCTCAAGGTCTCGGTGGAGCACTGCTGGCTGGTGACGAGGTCCCTGACGGCTCGTGCGGCCAACACCTCTTGGTTGAGGGTGATGCGCGCACCGAGCGCTCGCCGCAGCGAGGCGAGCACGAGGAACGAGTCGGATGCGGCGATGAGGCCCCTGACCCGCGTGTGCGCGAGACGCGGCTGACCGAACACATCGCGGTCGATCGTGAGCCTGCCGTCGCTCCACGATGCGGCGATGTACTCACCCGCATGCGAGCCGGGATCGGTTCGCACCTCCTCCGGCGCATCGCGCCAGCCGTCGACCCCGAACACCATGCATCCGTGCACTGTCGACACGAGCGATCCACGGAAGAACTCGCTGCCGCGGATGGAGTGTGCCACCTCCTTGCTCACGACCACGAGCCTGCGTTTGCCCATGCGTTCGACGTGCACATCCGCCGGCGCAGCGTGCTGTCGGAGCCATGCGTCGATTCTCGAGTCATGACGTGCGTCGTGGACGACGAACAGGAAGTTGGACATGGGCCTCACCGTAGTGCCGAGCCCCTCACAACCGATCGATCAGCCTGCTGGAGTCGTCGGCCGCCGGTGGGTCCACCCGTCACCGTCGCGCAGCTACTCGACCCCACGTGCCGCGGCACGCGCCGCGCATCCGCCACCGCGTGCCCTTGCGCCAGACATGCGGGCATCGGCGCCCGATCGCGGCCGTGAAGCGCAGATGGTCACATCTCTGCGGAAGGCGCGGCGGCGGTGGAGCCGGGCGCGGCGCGATCGAGGGACGCGGGCGAGCTACGGCGGCCGCCGTGCCTAGCGCGGCAGCTCCACCGGCGCGGTGTCCGGCGGCTCGCCGATGCCGTGCCGCAGGTCGGGCTGGTGGCGGCGGAAGATCACCGCGACGGAGGCCGCGATCGCGACCATGACGACCGCCACCCAGACCGCGCCGACTCCGCCGACCGCGTCGATCGCGACGCCGGCGATGGCCGATCCGATGGCGGCGCCGAGCAGCTGGCCGGTGCCGATCCAGGCGTAGGCCTCCGGGGTGTCGGCGAACTTCACGGTGCCGGCGATGATCGCCGAGAAGGCTGCGAGGGCCGGCGCGGTGCCGACGCCGGCGATGAAGAGCGCGATCGAGAGGCCGACCACCTCGGTCATCGGCAGCGCGACCGCCATGCCGAGCAGCACGATCGAGAGCCGGATCGCGACCGACCACGGCGTGATGCCGCGGTGGCCCAGCGCGAAGCCGCCCATGAGCGAGCCGAGCGCCGAGACTCCCAGCACGATGCCCGCCTCGAGCGCGCCCTCGCCGAAGGTCGCCACGACGCCGGCCTCGACGGCCGAGAAGCCGCCGATGAACATCGCTGAGACGACCACCGAGAGCAGCACGGGCGGCTTGCGCAGCACCCGGCCGAGCTTGCGCGTCGTCGGTGGGATGCGCAACTTGCGCACCTCCGGCGAGGCGACGAACAGCACGGCGCCGAAGAGCTGGATGCCGATCGTCACCAGCAGCGTAGGCCCGGTGCCCATGGCGGCGACGAGCAGCGTCAGCAGCACGGGGCCGAAGACCCAGATGATCTCCTGCAGCGCCGCGTCGAACGAGAACAGCGGCGCCAGCAGGCGCTGCGGCACCATGCGCGGGTAGAGGGTGCGCACCGTCGGCACGACCGGTGGCATCGCTGCGCCTGCGACGATGCCTGCGAGCGCATCGGCCCACAGCGGCACCTCGAGCACCCCCATCGCCAGCAGCGCCGCGCTGGAGACGAGCGTCGTGAGGGCGAGCACCTGCAGGGTGCCGAAGCGACTCATGAGCCGCGACACGAACGGGCCGGCGACCGCCATGCCGATCGAGAAGGCGGCGAGCACGAGCCCGGCGGCCGTGTAGGAGCCGTGCTCGTGCTCCATGTGCATGAGGATGCCGAGCGAATACATGCCCGCGGGGAAGCGGGCGATGAGCTGCGCGAGCATGATGCGCGCGAGCCCCGGAACCCTCAGCACCTCGGCATATGTGCGCACCAGGACAGCCTAGGGTGCGGAATCGAGCCCGGTGCGACGTGTCCGTGGCATCGGTGGGAGTCGCTGTGGCCGTTGGGTTCGCTTCGGCCGTCTGGCCGGCTCAGCCCGCGTCGTCGCGGCCGAGCTCAGTCCTGGCGCGGCGTCTTGACGAGGAGCCCCGCGGCGAGGAACGCGAGCGCGACGAGGTAATGCGCGCCGATCCAGAGCGGGCCCTCGAGCTCGAAGGGCACGACGGGGTTCCAAGCGACGGCGATCACGGCGAACACCGGCACCCACCACCAGTGCTTCGCCTGGATCGCGAACCAGGCGACGATGAGCGCGAGGATCGCGACGACGTAGCGGAGGATGTCGTCCCAGGCTCCGGCGAGCCACGCCTGCGAGACCAGCAAGGCGAGGGCGGCGAGGATGCCGGGGGCGAGCGCGTTGCGCTGGAAGCTCGGGCCGTAGCGGTTCTGGTCCATCGCACCCAGACTATTGCGCCGCCAGGCCCGGAAGATCCCGCGACCTGAGGGCCTCCGGCTGGATAGTCCCGCTCGGTGGCCCGAGAATCCGGATCCTGCCGGCGGCGACGCTCGGCGGACTATGCGGTCAGGGTCTTGCGGATGCGCTGCAGGCTGACGGGGCCCGAGGTGCCGAGTTGCTGCGCGAACAGGCTCACGCGCAGCTCCTCCAGCAGCCAGCGGGCGGTGACCAGCCGGCGGGCCTTCGCCGACCCGGCCGTGCCGCTGGCCGCATCCGATGCCGTATCCGACGCCCCATCCGACCCTGGCGCATCCGACACCGCGGCATCCGCGACCGCCGCCGACAGCGGCAGCGTGCCGCCCGCCTCGGTGAACAGGGCCGTGGCCTGCTCGACCTCGGTCATCCAGGTGCGGTCGCGGTTGGCGGTCTCCGGCAGGCGCTTGACGCGGTGCTCGATCGCACGCACGTAGACCTCGAGGCGCGCCAGCCGCGAGAGCCCCGTGCGGCTGACGAAGCCGTCGAAGACCAGCTGCTCGAGGTGCGCGCGGGCGTCGGCGAGCGCCGCCATGTGGGCCAGGCTCGCGCCCTCGCGGATCGCGCGGTCGGCATTCCGAGCCGCGGTGAGGATGCGCGCCGCCTGGCTGGCGAGCGCGAACATCCGGTCGACGAGGCCGTCGGCGACGCGGGCCCGCAGCGCCTCGAACTCCTGCGCGGTGGCGGGCGTCTGGGCGCCGAGCTCCGCGTCGATGATCGCCAGCATGAAGTCGTCGAAGAGGCGGTCGGTCGAGGCGTAGGGGCTCGCACCGAGCGCGAGCTTCTCGGCGCCCGTGAGGTTCGACTGCACATAGGGCGACGGGCTCGGCACCTGCCGCAGCAGCAGCTGGCGCACGGCGGCACGCTGCTCGCGCAGCTGCACCTCGCGGGTCGATGCGAGCCTGACGCCGACGACGGCCTTGCCATCGGCCTTGCCGGTCACCGCGTACCCCGGGTAGGCGCGCACGGTGTTGCCGCCCTGCCGCACGTCGATGTGCGCGGGCAGATCCTCCACGAAGCCAGCCACCTCGTCGCGCTCGAGGTCGCTCGTCACCTTCACCGCGACCTTGGCGACCTGCGCCGTCGCCTGGGCGCCGAACCGGCGCTTGAGCGCCTCGAGATCCTTGTCCTGCCCGAGCCGGCGGCCGCGGGCGTCCTCCACGGCGAAGGTGGGCTTGAGGTGGTCGGGGATGCGTCCCCAGTCGACGTCGGTGGCCACCGACTGCACGTAGGCGGTGCGGGAGATGCGGGTCGCGAGCACGTCGGCGAGCGAGCGCGCCGGGCTGCCGGCTGCCGCCGCCGGCGGGATCGCCGGGAGCTCGGCGAGCATGCCGCGCGCCCAGTCGGCAGCCGGCACGACGTGCTTGCGGATGTGCTTCGGGAGGCTCTTGATCATCGCCGTCAGCAGCTCTTCGCGCATGCCGGGCACGAGCCAGTCGAACCCCGCGGAGCCGAGCCGCGGCAGCACTGCGAGCGGCACGTGCACCGTGAGGCCGTCGTCGACGGTGCCGGGCTCGAAGCGATAGCTGAGCCGCAGCCGCTGCTCGCCCTGCTGCCACTTCGTCGGGAAGAGCTCCTGGTCGACACGGGCATCCTCGCCGGTGAGATCCTCGCGCGTCATCGTCAGCAGCTCGGGGCTGGCCTCGCGCTCCGTGCGCCACCAGCCCTCGAAGGCGCGCGTCGAGGCGACATCGGCCGGGATGCGCGCATCGAAGAAGTCGAACACCGCCTCGTCGCCGACCAGCAGGTCTCGCCGCCGCTGGCGCTCCTCGAGCCGCTCGATCTCGCGCCGCAGCTCGCGGTTCTTGCGGTCGAAGTCCTGCGGAGAGTCCCACTCGCCCTCGACGAGCGCGTGCCGGATGAACAGCTCGCGCGCGTGCTCGGCATCGATGCGTGCGTACTGCACGCGGCGGCGCTCGACGATCGTCACTCCGAACAGCGTCACCTTCTCGTAGGCCACCACCGCGCCCTGCTTGCGCTCCCAGTGCGGCTCGCTCACCTGCCGCTTCGCCAGCTCGCCCGCGAGCGGCTCGGCCCAGGCGAGGTCGATGGATGCGACGGTGCGGGCGAAGAGGCGGCTCGTCTCCACGAGCTCCGCGGCCATGACGGCGCGGGGCGGCTGCTTGGCGAGGCCGGAGCCCGGGAAGATCTGGAACCGCGCCCCGCGGGCGCCGATGTACTCGGCCCGCTGCCGCATCCGCCGTCCCTGACGCCCGCCGCCGGCGTCGCCGGGGCGGGACTGCTGCGGCTTGCCGGTCTCGTCGACGACGCCGATGCGGCCGAGCAGGCCGGTGAGCAGGGCCTTGTGGATGGCGACGGCGTCGGCGGCGACGGCGAACGAACCCGCGCCCTCCGCGGGTCGAGGAGCGCGCGACGCTGGTCGAGTAGCGGACGCAGTGCGCGTATCGAGACCATGACCGGACTCGTCTCGATACGCGCCTTCGGCGCTACTCGACGACCGTAGGTCGGTGGAGCTCGACGATCGCGCGACCTCCCGCTTCAACCCCAGCGCGCGCGTCAGCTGCCGCACCACGTCCTGCCACTCGCGCACGCGCAGGAAGCTCAGGTGCTCGGTCTTGCAGAGCTTCCTGAACTGGTTGCCGGAGAGCCGCGCCTGCTGCTCCTGCAGATACCGCCACAGCGCCAGCAAGGTGATGAAGTCGCTCGTCGGGTCGACGAAGCGCGCGTGCTGGCGATCCGCCTCCTCGCGCCGCTCGAGCGGCCGCTCACGGGGATCCTGGATCGTCATCCCGGCGACGATCGCGATGACCTCGTGGGCGACATCCGCGTCTCGGCCGGCCACGGCCATCCGCCCGAACCTCGGGTCGACGGGCAGGCGGGCGAGCTCACGCCCGATCTTCGTGATGCCGCCCTGCTTCGAGATCGCGCCGAGCTCGAGCAGCAAGTCGTTGCCGTCCTTGATGTCGCGGGCGGCGGGCGGCTGCAGGAACGGGAACTCGGCGAGCGGGCCGAGGCCGAGGCTCGCCGCCTGCAGGATGACGGCCGCGAGGTTGGTGCGCAGGATCTCGGGGTCGGTGAAGGCGGGGCGCCTGTCGAAGTCGGCCTCGGCGTAGAGCCGGATCGCGATGCCGGGCGCCACACGGCCCGCACGGCCGGAGCGCTGGTTCGCGCTCGCCTGGCTGATGGCCTCGATCGGCAGCCGCTGCACCTTGCTGCGCGCCGAATAGCGCGAGATGCGAGCCGTGCCCGTGTCGATGACGTGACGGATGCCCGGCACGGTCAGGCTCGTCTCGGCCACGTTGGTGGCGAGCACGACGCGGCGGCGGATGCCCGCGCGGGCCGTGCGCTCGAAGACGCGGTGCTGGTCGGCGGCGCTCAGGCGGCCGTAGAGGGGGAGGATCTCGGTGGCTTGGCCGAGGCGCCCCTCGAGCGCCGACTGGGCGTCGCGGATGTCGGCCTCGCTGGGGAGGAACACGAGCACATCGCCGGCGTCGTCCCGGGCGATCTCGGCGAGGGCCGACTCGATGCCTTCGATCGGGTCGAGGTCGGCGGCCGGCTCGTCCTCCTCGCCGTCGTCATCCGCATCCATCGCCTCGCTCACGAGCGGGCGGTAGCGGATGTCGACGGGGTACGTGCGGCCGGAGACCTCGATGATCGGGGCGTCGTCGAAGTGCCGGGAGAACGACTGCGGGTCGATCGTCGCGCTCGTGACGATCACCTTGAGATCGGGCCGACGGGGGAGCAGCCGCTGCAGGTAGCCGATCAGGAAGTCGATCGTGAGGCTGCGCTCGTGGGCCTCGTCGATGATGATCGCGTCGTACTGCTTGAGGTCGCGATCGCGGTGCATCTCGGCGAGCAGGATGCCGTCGGTCATCACCTTGATGCGGGTGTCGGCGCTCACCTGGTCGGTGAAGCGCACCTTGTAGCCGACCTCGCTGCCCATCTCCACCTCGAGCTCCTCGGCGAGGCGCTCGGCGATGGTGCGGGCCGCGAGCCGCCTGGGCTGGGTGTGGCCGATGCTGGTGCGGCCGAGCTCGAGCAGCATCTTGGGCAGCTGCGTCGTCTTGCCCGATCCCGTGGCACCCGCGACGATCACGACCTGGTGGTCGCGGATCGTGGCCATGATCTCGTCGCGCGCCTCGCTGACCGGGAGGTCGGCCGGGTAGTCGATGCGCATCCCGCCATTCTCCCGTATGCGTGCGTTCTGCCCGCGCCCCGTGTGCGCTCCGTCCCGCGCCCCCTTCCGCGCTCCGTGCGTGCTCCCTCCCGCGCCCCTGTCCGCACACCCCTCACCCGCCCCCTTTCCGCGCTCCTCGCTCATTTCTTGCTGAGCCGACCCGTTCCGCCGACGGCGACCCGGTAGGCCGGGTCGCGAGCGGTGGAACAGGTCGGCTGCCGTGCGCAGACGTCGACGCGGCGGCCGCTCCCTCCACAAGGCAGGGCGCCAGGGCACGCGCCGTTCGAGAGATCTGGCATCGTCCGCGCCATGGAGACGGCGGAGGACGGCGCGCAGGTGCTTCGGGCGAAGGTGATCGCAGGGTCGGCGCCCGGGCTTCGGCCCGAGCGCGACGCACGGCTGACCCGCGTGCGGCACGGCATCTACGTCGCGACCACCGATCTCGCTGCCGACGATCGGGACGCCGCGTATCTGCTGCGCATCCAGGCCGTGCACGCCACCCGACCGCGCGCAGTCTTCGCCCGGGAGTCCGCACTCGCGCTGCATGGTGTGCCCTACGGCTTGGAGCCTGCAGCGGTCTACACGACCGGCGACCGGCGAACCGCGGGGACGAAGGCCGGGGTCGTGCATGCGCAGGTCCTGCTCGATCCGCGAGACCGCGACGCGGTCGGCAACAAGGCCGTGTGCACGCTGGCATATGCGCTCGCCGACGTCGCGCGCCGGTGCAGCGTGCTGGATGCGGTGTCGGCGATCGACGACGCGCTCCACGCCGGGAGGGTGACGAAGCAGCAGATCTTGGATGCGCTCGGTCGACAGAGCAGGCGCAATCGCTCGAGGGCGGAGTGGGCGATCACATTCGCGGACGGTGCCGCAGAGTCGGTCGGCGAGTCGTGGAGTCGGGTGCGAGCCTTCCAGCTGGGCTTCGCTGCGCCGGAGCTCCAGGTGTGGGTGACCGGCCGGAGCGGCGAGCGCCACCGGGTCGACATGCGGTGGGTGATCGCGGGTGGCCGCCCTGTGTACGGAGAGTTCGACGGCCTGATGAAGTACGGCGAGCTCGCCAACCGAGCCGGGAAGTCTGGCGTGCAGGCGCTCGCGATCGAGAAGGCGCGCGACGACGACCTGCTCTCCAGCGGAGATCCCGCGCATTGGGTCTGGGCGGATGTGCTGGAGCCGGCGCGTCTGGAGCGCATCCTGCTCCACCACCGCGTGCCACGGGTCCGCCCCCGGGTGCTCGACCTGTCCCGGGCGGCGTGATCGCCAGCCCGACGACCTGATGCACCGATCTCGACCTGGTGCACCAGGTCGAACAAGTCGAATCGGGTCGGCGACGCCGACTGGCTCGACTGCGCGCACTGCGGAGTGCGCGACTAGCGTGGGCGCATGAGCGAGATCAGCGTGCGGGCAGTGGTGGCGGAGGATCGGCAGCGGTGGGAGGAGCTCTTCCACGGCTACCGCACGTTCTACAAGAACCCGCACGATGACGCCGTCGCCGACCGCGTGTGGAGCTGGCTGCTCGACGCCGCGCACCAGAGCGAGGGACTCATCGCAGAGCTCGACGGCGAGATCGTCGGCTTCGCGCACTGGCGACGCTTCGCGCGGCCTTCCATCGGGCAGACCGGCATCTACCTCGACGACCTGTTCGCCGACCCCGCCGTGCGCGGCCGCGGCGTCGGTGCGGCGCTGATCGCGCGGCTGCAGCAGATCGCCGCGACGGAGGGTGCCTCGGTGGTGCGCTGGATCACGGCCGACGACAACGCCACCGCCCAGCGCCTCTACGACCGCGTCGCAACGAAGACGCGGTGGCTCACCTACGACGCAGCACCGACTGCTGGCTGACCAACGGCCGGCCGACTGCAAGCGCTCGCTGACCGACCGCTGACTGACTTCGAGCGCCGGCTGACTGCGACCGCTGGCTGACTGCGAGCGTTGGCCGACTGCGATCGTCGGCCGACTGGGAGCGCCGTATGTCTGCGAGCGCTGGCTGCCTGACCGACCGCTGACCCTCTCGTCCGCCGGCCGCCCCCAGCCGCACGCCGAGCGACATCCGGCTTCAGCGCTCGACGACGCCGATCGCCACCGCGAGGTCCTGCCACGACATGCCGGTGCCCTTGAACACGTTCGGCCGGTCGGTCGCACGCGTCACCTCACCGCGGGCGAGCGCATCGATGCCGACGAGGGCGGATGCGTCGAGGACGCCGGCGTCGACCGCCTGGATGACGTCGCCCGCCTCTCGCAGCGCGGCACCGGCCTCCTCGACCACCACGAGCGAGCGGCCCATCAGCCGCTCGTCGAGCTCGCGACGACCCGGCTCGTGCGAGCCCATCGCGACGACGCAGGCCCCGTCGCGCACGAGCGTGCCGTCGAAGAGCGGATGCTCTGCAGACGTCGCGCACACGACGATGTCGGCTTCAGCGACATCCGCTGCTCGTCCTGGCTCGGCCGCGATGCCACGCCCGCGCAGCTCGGCGCAGGCCGCGTCGACCTTGGATGGGCTCCGCCCGACGATGCGGATGCTCGACAGCGTCCGCACATCGGCCATCGCGATCGCGTGCTCGATGGCCTGAGGGCCGGTGCCGAAGACGACCAGGCGCTCCGCGTCTGGAGCCGCAAGCCCGTCGACCGCGACCGCCGAGACCGCGGGCGTGCGCAGCGCGGTGAGGCTCACGCCGTCGATGATCGCCACCGTGCTCAGCGTCTCGGTGTCGAGCAGCAGATAGGTCGCCTGGATCCTCGGCAGTCCGCGCTCCGGGTTGCCCGGCGCCACCGAGGCGATCTTGACGCCCGTCCACGCGCCGATCGTCGACGGCATCAGCAGCAGGTGACCGTCGCCAGCAGCGATGTTGCTGCGGGGCGAGTCGTCCGCCGGTGAGAAGCCTGACGTCAACGCTCTGGCGACCAGCTCCCGCGCACGCCGCGGCGTGATCCGCTCGCGCACAGCCGCTGCGCTGAAGGCCGTGGGGCCCTGGCCTGCGCCGCTCATGCCGAAGCCCCTTCCTTGCGCTCGGCGGCCATGACGGAGCCGTCGTCGAGGCCACGAGCGGCGAGCAGCTGCGTCTCGCGCCTGGTCGCCATGGGGGAGAGCGAGACCGCGACGATCGAGATGACGGCGACGGCGGCGATGTACACCGCGATCGGCACCCACGAACCGCCGAAGGCCGTGAGCAGCCACGTCGCAAGCAGCGGTGCGGTGCCGCCAGCCAGCGCGGCGCCGATCTGGTAGCCGAGCGTGATGCCGGTGTAGCGGACGCGGGTGGAGAAGATCTCCGACATGAGCGTGCCGAGCGTCGCGGTGACGGGCGGCCACACGACGCCGAGGCCGATGACGACGGCCGCGTACACACCCCAGTCCATGCCGATGTCGAGGAGCAGGAAGAACGGCGCCGCGAACAGGGCGATGAGCATCGCGCCCAGCAGGAACACGCGTCGGCGACCGATGCGGTCCGAGAGCGCACCCATCGCGAGGATCGCGATCGTGCTCACGAAGGCTCCGGCGCTGACCGCGTTGAGCACCGTCGAGCGCTCGAAGTCGAGCGCGCCGGTGGCGTAGCTGACCACGAAGGTCGCGAAGATGTAGAACGGCGCCGTCTCGACGAACTTCGCGCCGATGGCGACGAGCACCGAGCGCCAGTGGTCGCGGAGCGTCTCTGCGAGAGGGAGCTTCGCGACGTTCCCGGAGTCCTTCGCCTTCTGGAAGTCGGGCGTCTCGGCGAGGCCCTTGCGGATCCAGAGGCCGACGAACACGAGCACGACGCTCGCGATGAACGGCAGGCGCCAGCCCCAGGCATCGAAGGCGTCGGTCGGCAGCAGGCTCACGAGCGCGAATGCCAGCGTGGAGAGCAGCATGCCGATCGTGATGCCCGTCTGCGGCACAGAGCCGAAGAAGCCTCGGCGCTCCTTCGGGGCGTATTCGTAGGCGAGCAGCAGCGCGCCGCCCCACTCGCCACCGATCGCGAGGCCCTGGATGATGCGACAGAGCATGAGGAGGATCGGTGCCAGCACGCCGACCTGGTCGAACGTCGGCAGCAGGCCGATCGCGACCGTCGCCCCGCCCATGAGCGAGAGCGTGATGACCAGCGTCTTCTTGCGCCCGATGCGGTCGCCGATGTGTGAGAAGACGATGCCGCCGAAAGGCCGGATGAAGAACGTGAGCGACAGCGACACGTACGAGAGCATCAGCGAGAGCGCGGGGTCCTCTGTGGGGAAGAACTGCTTGTCGAAGATCAGCGCGGCCGCCGTCGCGAAGAGGAAGAAGTCGAACCATTCGATCGCGCTGCCGCTGAGGCTGCCGATCAGCACACGGCGATTGGTCGCCCGGGTGGGGGCGGATGCGGTGGTGGTGGCCATCGGAAGGGGCTCCTCGTCGTCGTTGACTGCGCGCGGCGTCGGGCTCGGCGCAGCTGCAACAGTACAACGTACAATTGCACTCTCCTGCAACCGCGAGATTGCGCGGATGTTGCGGGTTGGTTGCGTCGTTTGCGTCGAGCGGGTCTAGTGCTCGGGCTTGCCGGCCCAGACCCCGCGCACGTGGCCGAGGTGGGCTGCCATGAGCGCCGCAGCGCCGTGCGCGTCTCGCGCGTCGATCAGGTCGAGCAGCTGCGCGTGCTCTGCAGCGGTCTGCACGAGCCGGCCCTCCCGGTGCAGGTGCTGCAGCGCCGAGAGCCTCGACAGCCCTCGCAGCCGGCGCGCCTCCTGCACGATCAGGCGGTTGCCCGCGATCGCCAGCAGACTGAGGTGGAATGCGTTGTCGGCGGTGATGAACTCCCGCAGCAGCCCTTCGGCCGCCGTGCGCTCGAGCTCATCGGCGAGCGGACGCAGCGCCGCCACCTGCTCCGGCGTCGCGAGGCTCGCGACCCGCTCGATGGTCGGCACCTCGATGAGGGCACGCAGCTCGACGATCTCGTCCAGATCCTGGTCGCTGATCTGCACGACGCGATAGCCGCGATTGCGGATCGCCTCGACGTGCCCCTCCTTGACCAGATCGATCATCGCCTCACGCACGGGGGTCGCCGACACCCCGAGCATCTGCGCGAGGGCGGGCGCGGAGTAGACGGTGCCCGGCTCCATCGTGCCGGCGACCATCGCCTCTCGCAGCGCCTCGGTGACCCGAGCACGGATGCTCGCATGCGCGACGAGCGAGGGAACGACGGGATCCAGCCCCGAGACGTTCGTCATGCGCGCCTCCTGTGGTCGCCGATCTCCTGCCCAGCGTAATGCGGGGTCGGCGCGACACCGACGTCGCCCCCACCGCCGATCGGAGCGCTCCCTTGCTGGCGCTCCCCAGGTCGAGCGGGCATGATCCAGTCATGGAGATCCACGACAACGGTCCGCAGCGCAACGCGTTCGACATCGAGACCGCGACGCGCGAGAACACCAACTACCGCACGGTCGCCTGGAGCGGCGAGCACCTGCAGGTGACGCTCATGTCGATCGAGCCCGGCTCATCGATCGGCCTCGAGGTGCACAAGGGCACCGACCAGTTCCTCCGGCTCGACGCCGGCCAGGGGCGCGTCGTCATGGGCCCGTCGAAGGACGACCTGCCGTTCGAGCAGGACGTCATCGACGGCTGGAGCATCCAGGTGCCCGCCGGCACCTGGCATGACGTCATCAACACCGGCGACCAGCCGATGCGGCTCTACGCGATCTACGCCCCCACGCACCACGCCGCCGGCATCGTGCAGGCGACCCCCGCCGACGCCGAAGCCGACGAAGAGGCCGGCCGCGACGAGCCGCCGGCGTGGGCCGAGGAGATCGACACGAAGGGCGAGGAGAAGGCCTGAGCTCCCCGCAGCAAGCGCGACGCCCGCCGGATCACCGGCGGGCGTCGTCGCGTTCGGGGGTCGGATGCGTCCCGGCAGTCGGATGCGTCAGGTGCGCTGGCTGCCGTCGACGGCGCCGCCCTCCGGGGCAGCATCGACATCCGTCTCCGCCGCAGGCGTCGCCAGGTCGGGGTCTGCGCCGATCACGGTCGCGCCGTCCTGCGGCGCAGCGCCCACGGCGCCAGCAGCGCCCGTCGCGGCAGCAGCGCCAGCGCCAGCGCGCGCGGCCACCGGGTCGTCAGAGTCGTCGGTGTCGCCGTCGAAGGGGTTGTCGCCGATGAGCGGCGGCAGCTCCTCGCCGTGCTCGCCACGGCGCTCGAGGACGAAGATCGCGCTGAACATCGTGATGATCGCCAGGCCGACGAAGGCCCAGCCGAGGATGCTGTTCGCGATCAGACCCATCGGGTCGGTGACGCGCGTGTAGCTGAGGATCGCCAGCAGCGCGCCGACGGCGACCAGCACGCAGGTCGTCACGACGAACCACGTGGGCCGGGTGCGGCGCGTCGCGATGATGGCGCCGAGGACCAGTGCTGCGAGACCGAGCAGGTAGTGCATGCGGTCAGCCTAGGCGCACGCTGCGCAAAGCGCACCGAACGACGTGCGTGGCGCATCCACAGCGCGACACGCGCAGGCCCGTCCCGTTGGCGCCCGCACCTACGATGGAGCGAGTGACCAGCCAGACCGCCCAGCCGCATGCCTTCGGGCAGCCGGGCACTGGCCGACCCCCGAGCGGCCCCGCCGACGTCGCCCCCGCAGGGCACCCCGGCATCGGCAGCTGGGCCGCCGATCACCTCTCGCCCGCCTACCCCGAGCGCGCCGCCTGGGGCACCGCGCAGCCGCTGCGCGCCTGGCAGCAGGAGGCGCTCGAGCAGTACTTCCGCACCGAGCCGCGCGACTTCCTCGCCGCTGCCACGCCGGGCGCCGGCAAGACCACCTTCGCGCTCCGCCTCGCCTCCGAGCTGCTGCGTCGCGGTGCCGTGCACCGCATCACGGTCGTGGCCCCCACCGAGCACCTCAAGCAGCAGTGGGCCGACGCCGCCCACCGCGCCGGCATCCGCCTCGACCCCGACTTCGCCAACGGCGACGGCGACTACCCCCGGCAGTACCACGGCGTCGTCGTGACGTACGCGCAGGTCGCGGCCCGCGCATCCGTGCACGAGCGCATCACACGCTCCGCGGCCAGCCTCGTCATCCTCGACGAGGTGCACCACGCCGGCGATGCCCTCAGCTGGGGCGAGGCTGTGCTCGAGGCGTTCGGCCCCGCGACCCGCCGTCTCTCGCTCACGGGCACGCCCTTCCGCAGCGACACCTCGCCCATCCCGTTCGTCGAGTACATCCGCAACGAGCGCGGCATCCGTCTCTCCAGCACCGACTACGCCTACGGCTACGACGCGGCGCTGCGCGACAACGTCGTGCGCCCGGTGGTGTTCATGGCCTACGCCGGCACCATGCAGTGGCGCACGTCGATGGGCGACGAGATGAAGGCCACGCTCGGCCACGGCGACACGAAGGACATCACGAACGGCGCATGGCGCACGGCCCTCGACCCGGGCGGGGAGTGGATCCAGCAGGTGCTGCGCTCGGCAGACGTGCGCCTCACGCACGTGCGGCAGACGGTGCCGGATGCGGGCGGTCTCGTGGTCGCGACCGACCAGGCCCAGGCGAGGCAGTACGCACAGCTGCTGCGCGGCATCTCGGGGGAGGAGCCGACCGTCGTGCTCTCCGACGACGCGGGCGCCTCGGATCGGATCACCAAGTTCGCAGAGAGCGAGGCACGGTGGATGGTCGCCGTGCGCATGGTCTCGGAGGGTGTCGACGTGCCGCGGCTGGCGGTGGGCGTCTATGCCACGAGCTCTGCGACGCCGTTGTTCTTCGCGCAGCTGATCGGGCGCTTCGTACGCTCACGGCGCCGCGGCGAGATCGCGACCGTCTTCCTGCCGTCGGTGCCGCCGCTGCTCACGCTCGCTGCCGAGCTCGAGCGGCAGCGCGACCACGCGCTCGACCGCGAGCGCGACGACGACCAGCTGCTCGACGACGACCTCATGGCGGCGGCCGAGCAGGGCGACGGCGAGGGTCGCGAGGCAGCGCCGTTCACCTGGGAGCCGCTCGAGTCGAGCGCCACCTTCGACCGAGTGCTGTTCGGTGACGCAGAGTACGGCCAGCTGGTCGAGCCGTCCTCCGAGGAGGAGCTCGACTTCATCGGCATCCCGGGGCTCCTCGACGCCGAGGATGTCTCCGAACTGCTCAAGCGCCGGCACGCGCGCCAGGCCGCGCGGATCCGAGATCGTCCGCCGGCCGAGGCCGCGCCTGAGCCGCTCTACCGCAACATGCGCGAGGAGCGGCAGCTGCTCAACTCGCTCGTGGCGATCGTCGCGAAGCGGCGCGGCGAGGCGCACGCGCTCGTGCACGCCGAGTCACGTCGCATCTGCGGCGGGCCGCCCGTCGCGCAGGCGTCGATGCAGCAGTTGCGCGACCGCATCCACTACCTCCGCAAGGTGATGGACCGCGGGCGCTGAGCGAGGCCGGCCGAGACCGAGCGGGTCTCCAGCCTCAGCTCCAGCGCTTAGTCGTGCTCGACCCAGCAGCCCAGCACCGCGGTGGCGATCGCGTAGGCAGCCTGATCCTGCGTCATGTCACCGGCGAAGCCCTCCGGCAGGGCGGTCGCATCGACCACCAGCGTCTTGCCGTCGCGCAGGAACGAGACGATGCCCTCGTCGTTCGAGAACGACGGCAGGCCGAGGCCCAGCAGACCGTCGATGTCGTGTGCCCCGACGCTGCTCTGCAGCGCCGCGTAGTGCTCCTCGCCGGCAGCGGGATCCGTCGTGTCGTGCACCGAGAGCACCAGCGGCGCCCCGTCGACGTCGTAGGTGCAGGTGAACATGGGCGCATCCCAGGTCGAGGACGGGACGATCTCCTCGTCGAGCCTGAGGGTCGCGGTGACGGCCGTCACGACTTGGCCGGCACAGATCATGCGCGCGGCGTCGGAGGGCTCCTCGACGTCGGACTGGTGCGAGGCGTGGGCGTCGTCGCCCTCATGGCCCTCGTGCTCGGCTCCAGACATCACGGTGCCGTCCGGCATGGTGTGCGACGGCTCCGGCGCGGGTGCTGCGGGTTCTGCGGCACTGGCGCATCCGGTCAGGAGCATCGCGGCGACGGCGACGGCGCCGATCCAGGTGGTGCGGGTCATGGCATGCATCCGTTCTCTCGCTGTCATGTGCAGTTCGTGGCACCGCGCCGCGCGGATTGGAAAGATTGCGGAGCATGTGTCCCATCTTCCAATCCGCAATGAGGAGGGCGCCGAAGAGCATCACAGGAGGGCACAAAACCTTGCGCCCGAGATCCTTCGGAAGAGGTTCATCTCATGAAGAAGAAAGCAATCCTGTTCGCCGCCCCGATCCTCGGACTCGGGCTCGTCACGATGGGAGCGCTCCCGGCCATGGCCGCGGATGCCGCAGGTTCCTACTCGACGACGCTCGACGAGATCAACAACAGCGGTGCATCTGGCGAGGTCTGGATCGATGTCGAAGGCGACATGGCCACCGTCACGCTGAACGCGACCGGGCTGGCCGCCGAGTTCGATGGCGCCCCCTACCCGCACGTGCAGCACATCCACATCGGTGCACAGGGTCTGTGCCCCAGTGAGGATGCTGACGAGAACGGTGACGGCATCATCAGCACCACCGAGGGCGGCCCGTCCTACGGTGACATCGGCACCACGCTGTCGGTGGGCGATGCTGACAAGAGCCCCGCCGGTGGACTCGACCTGATGGCTGCACCGTCTGGTGACACCATCACGTACGAGGAGACCTTCCAGCTCGACCAGGCCACGCTGGACTCCCTGGCTGGCGACACGGCTGTCGTCGTGGTGCACGGTCTCGACCCGGCAACGCAGCCTGAGGGTGCAACGGAGCCGAGCGACCTGGTTCCCGAGCTGCCGCTTGCGGCAACCTCGCCCGCCCTGTGTGGTGCGCTCGCCATGGCTCCGGCCGGTGGCGTCGACACGGGTGTCGTCTCTGCAGTTGACAACGGCTCGAACGGAGCCGAGCTCGGCTTCGTCGTGCTGGGCGGCAGCCTGCTCGCCGCGATGGCAGCAGCTGGTGTCTACATCGCTCGTCGCCGCACCGCTAGCGACAGCTAAGCCTCAGTCTCTTCGATGAAGCTTCACGGAACGGGCCGTCGTCTCCGCCTCACGGCGGTGGCGGCGGCCCTCCTGCTGTCCCTGACCGCCTGCGGCACGGCCGGTGCCGACACGGAGCCGGCGGCATCGTCCGCCCCCGCCGCCCCGAGCGCGACTGCTGAGCCGGCCCCGCCCGACACGGCTCCGCCGACCGAGACTCCGACCGCCGAGCTGGCGATGGATGCCTCCACACCCGTGAGCGTGCACATCCCCGCCCTCGACCGCACCGCAGACCTCATTGAGACGGGGATGCGCGATGACCGCAGGCTCGAGGTGCCGCCGGACGAAGAGGGTTCCCCGGCCAGCTGGTACACCGGTTCGCCGACGCCCGGCGAGCGGGGCGCATCCGTCCTGCTCGGTCACGTCAACTCGCTCTCGGACGAGAGCGGCGTCTTCTACGACCTCCAGTCGCTCGAGCTCGGGGATGAGGTCAGCGTCACCCGCGAGGACGGCTCGGTCGCGACCTTCGAGATCTACCAGGTCGAGTCGTTCGCGAAGGACGAGTTCCCGACGCGTGCGGTCTACTACCCGGTGACCGGCGCCGAGCTGCGGCTCATCACCTGCGACAACCTCGATGGCTCGACCCCGGACTTCCCGAACAACTTCGTGGTCTTCGCAGAGCTGGTCTCGGTGGCGTAGTCGATCACGACACCCCGAAGTCGACGTGCGTGACGATCACGTCGTCGGCTTCGGCGTGGGTGTGCTCGAGCGCGAGGCCGTCGGTCGCTGACACCGCGTCGCCGACGACGCGGAACATCAGCTTCGCGGCGATCATGCCGTCGTGCCCCATGCGCACGTGCTCGACGTAGTCGCCCTCGCCCTGGGGCAGGTAGCCGTTGGCCTCGGCCCACGCCGCGAGCTCCTCGAGCACGAAGGCCGCGTCGCCGCCCTGCCCCTCGATGACCGCGATCGCGGTCGAGGCCGTCGCCGCCTGGCCGTCGATCGGCATGCGGAACGTCGTCGAGCACACCACCGCGTGCCCCTCGGTGACCTCCTCCGGGTGGAACGCCGTCACCGGCTGCGCCGCCGCCAGCTGCGACTCGTCGTCGCCCGCCCACGTCCAGCCGCTGAGCTCGAACTGCGACAGCACGAACGCGTCGCCGCAGTACATCGGGTCGATGTGACGGCGGTCAGCTGCGTCGGGGCCTGTTGCGGTGGGGTCGGATGCTGCAGGGTCGGATGCGTCGGGCTCTGCGCCCGGGTCGGGTGCGGCACTCGTCGGTGCCGCAGCCGGAGGCGTGCCCGTCGTCTCGGACGGCGCGGCTCCCGAAGGCGCCGCTGGCGAACTGGACGCCTCCGGCGGCGGCGTCAGGCACGAAGTGAGTGCCAGCGGCAGCAGCAGTGCGAGCGCAAGCGCGGCAGCCGTGGGGGAGCGCTTCGAACCCATCGGTCTCATCGCAGGTCGAGGTGCATGATCATCCAGTCGCCCGCCTCGGCGTCGCTCGCCTCGAGCATGAGCGCCTCTTCCCCCACGGCCGGGCCCTCCGCGCCGAACTCGCGCGCGTAGAGGTTCGCGACGAATCGCGTCTCGCTGGCAGCCGCACTGGCAGGCAGCTCCCAGAAGAGCCATGGGCCGCCGCCTGCGCTCGATGTCGCCGTGATCTGCTCATAGCCGGCGCCGCCCGCGAACGACTCCATAGCCGCATCGACGTCGACGCCCGACTCGACCACCGCCACCGATACCGTCCGGGTGCCCGACGGCGTCTCCCACGGCGCGGTGAAGGTGAGCGCGCACGCGACGTCGAGAGCCGCGAGCGCGTCCGCCGGCTCGAAGCCGGCCCGTGCATCGGCCTGCCGCCGTCGGTCGGCAGCGTCCCCCTCGAATCCGTAGCCGCTCGCCGCGATGAAGCCATCGGCGAAACTGTCGTCGCATCGCTCGCTGGATGCGGTTGCGGATGCGGTGGGCTCGGCCGCGACGGTCGGCTCTGCAGCGGTGGACGGGCCGGGCGCGGTGGGCGCAGTCGCGGCCGGCTGGGCGGCACATGCGCTCAGCAGCAGGGCCACTGCCATCAAGGGCAGGGACGCGCGAGCGCGACGTCGCATGGGGCTCCTCTCCGGTCTTCGTTCATTCAACGGGTGGTCGACGCAAAGCACTATCCGCGCGGCGCAACGATTCGGTCACGGACGCGCCCCGCGCATCCGCCCGCCTGACTCGATGACCGGCTCGATGACCGGACCGGCACGGCGGCGGCGCTCAGCGCGCATCGCTAGGCTCGGCACCATGCAGCAGCACGAGGTCAGAGCCCGGAAGAGCGCCGAGAACCTGCCCCGCGAGGAGCAGCTGGCATGGAAGATCGCGCAGGTCGCCGTCGACCCGGTGGAGGTCGACGCGGATGTGGTCGAGATGATCGCGAACCGCATCATCGACAACGCCTCGGTCGCGATCGCCAGCCTGAATCGTGAGCCTGTCGTCTCGGCGCGCGAGCAGGCGCAGCGGCACCCCTACGAGCCGGGCGCTGCGGTCTTCGGTGTCGAGGATCGCGTGAGCCCCGAGTGGGCGGCGTGGGCCAACGGCGTCGCTGTGCGCGAGCTCGACTTCCACGACACGTTCCTGGCTGCCGAGTACTCGCACCCGGGCGACAACATCCCGCCGATCCTCGCGGTCGCGCAGCATGTCGGCTGCGACGGGCACGCGCTCGTGCGCGGCATCGCGACGGGGTATGAGATCCAGGTCGATCTGGTGCGTGCGATCAGCCTGCACAAGCACAAGATCGACCACGTCGCGCACCTCGGCCCGTCGGCGGCGGCCGGCATCGGCACCATGCTGGGCCTGGAGGCCGAGACGATCTTCCAGGCTGTCGGCCAGGCGCTTCACACGACCACGGCGACGCGGCAGTCGCGCAAGGGCGAGATCTCCACGTGGAAGGCGCACGCGCCGGCCTTCGCGGGCAAGATGGCCGTCGAGTCGGTCGACCGTGCCATGCGCGGCCAGACGAGCCCCGTGCCGATCTATGAGGGCGAGGACGGCGTGATCGCCTGGCTGCTCGACGGCTGGGAGGGCGCCTACCAGGTGCCGCTGCCCGCGCCGGGCGAGCCCAAGCGCGGCATCCTCGACACGTACACGAAGGAGCACTCGGCCGAGTACCAGGCGCAGGCGTGGATCGACCTGGCGCGCAAGCTCTCGGCCGAGCGGCCCGAGCTGCGCGACCCCGAGGGCATCGAGTCGATCGTGCTGCACACGAGCCACCACACGCACTACGTGATCGGCTCGGGCGCCAACGATCCGCAGAAGTACGACCCGACGGCCTCGCGCGAGACGCTCGACCACTCCATCCCCTACATCGTCGCGGTCGCGCTGCAGGATGGCGGCTGGCACCACGTCGACTCCTACGCACCCGGGCGTGCGCAGCGGCCCGACACGGTCGAGCTGTGGAACAAGATCACCACGCTCGAGGACCCGGTCTGGACCGAGCGGTACCACGACCCCGACCCCGACAAGAAGGCGTTCGGCGGCCGCATCGTCATCACGCTCGCCACGGGCGAGACGATCGAGGATGAGATCTTCGTGGCGGATGCGCACCCGGCAGGGGCGCGCCCGTTCGGTCGTGCGGAGTACGTGCAGAAGCTGCGCACCCTCGCGCAGGGCATCATCGACGACGCCGAGATCGAGCGCTTCCTGGGCCTGGTCGAGCGACTGCCGGAGCTGACCGTCGACGAGGTGCGGCAGCTCAACGTCGTCGGGCCAGAGGGCACGATCGACGCCGGCACCACGAAGGGCCTGTTCTAGATGCTGTCGACCACCGTCACGCCGAACGAGAAGCGCAAGGCGCTGCGGGCGGGGCTCGCCTCCGGCACCATCCAGCGCTACCCGGGTGCGTTCACGCCGCTGACCGCGCCGCTCATCGAGCAGCTGGGCTTCGAGGGCGTCTACATCTCGGGCGCCGTGATGGCGGCTGAGCTGGGGCTGCCCGACATCGGCCTCACGACCCTCAGCGAGGTGGCCGAGCGCGGCCGGCAGATCTCTCGCATGACGGATCTGCCGACCCTGATCGACGCCGACACGGGCTTCGGCGAGGCGATGAACGTCGCCCGGGCCGTGCACGAGCTCGAGGACGCGGGCGTCTCGGGGCTGCACCTGGAGGACCAGGTCAACCCCAAGCGCTGCGGCCACCTCGACGGCAAGGAGGTCGTCTCCACCGACGTGGCCGCGCAGCGCATCGCCGCCGCAGTCAGTGCGCGCCGCGACAGCGACCTGCTGATCATGGCCCGCACGGACATGCGCGGCGTGCAGGATCTTGCCGCAGCCATCGACCGCGCGAAGGCGCTCGAGGCCGCCGGCGCCGACGCCATCTTCCCCGAGGCGATGGCGACGCTCGAAGAGTTCGCCGCCATCCGCGCCGCCGTGCAGGTGCCGATCCTGGCCAACATGACGGAGTTCGGCAAGAGCGCCCTCTTCACCCATCAGCAGCTGCAGGATGTGGGCGTCAACATCGCCATCCACCCCGTCTCGCTGCTGCGCATCGCCATGGGCGCGATCGAGCGTGAGCTCGGTGCGCTCAAGGAGACAGGCACACTGGACGGCGCCGTCGACCGCATGCAGACGCGCGCGCGGCTCTACGAGCTCAACGACTACGCCGCCTACAACAGCTTCGACGCGAGCGTGTTCGACTTCGAGGTTCCGGGCGGCCACACGGCGCCCTGAGCGCGGAGGCGCGCCCGCGCTTCGACGGCGGCCTACCGCCTGAGGACGTCCTGGGTCGCGGAGCCGAGCCGCATGCCGTCGCGGTCGACCCAGTACCGGCGCACGGTGCGCAGCGCCGTCGCGCTGGAGAGCGACGTCACACCCGGCAGCGCGCCGAGGTCCTGACGCAGGAACTCCGAGAGCGCAGCCGGGCCGGAGAACGAGGCCGCGAGGCTGACCGGCGCTTCGCCCGTCACCGTGCAGAGCAGGCGAATGGCGGGATGCGCGGCCAAGGTCTCGAGCGCGCGGCTGATGTCGCGCGGCCGCACGTCGAGCGATACGAACGCCATCAGGGGAAAGCCGATGAGGCTGGGCTCGATCTCGACACGGCAGGTGACCGCCCCGGTCTGCAGGAGCGTGCGGATCGCACGCGAGGCCGTGGAGGCGGAGACGCCGAGGCGCCGTCCGACCTCTGCAGCCGTGATGCGACCGTTCTCGCCCAGCAGCCGCATCGTCTGGAACTCCAGCTCCGTCAGCTCGGCGAGGCTCGCCAGCGGGGGCTGGTGCTCGACCGCGGCCTCCGCCTCGAGCGCGAGCTGCTGCCGCTGCGGCAGCCGCGGAAAGCGCCAGGCCTGTCCGACCTTCGCGGTCTCGAGGATCATGCGGCTGTCGATGGCGCGAATGCCGGGGATCGCGGGGATACGCTCGACCAGCAGCTCCTGGGGGTCGGAGCCGCGGAGCGGATACAGGTTGGCGTAGATGTCGGTCGAGCCGCTCGTCTGGATCACCGCCTGCACATCCGGGATGCCGAGCAGGGCAGCAGTCACGGCGTGCGACTGCCCGGGGGAGGAGGTGATCCACAGCTCGTACGGATTGCTGGAGACGATCAGGTCCCAGGCGAAGCGCCCGACGACGCGGAGCAGCCGCTCATCCTGCATGCGCGCGATGCGGCGGTTGGCGGTGCTGGTGGGGATGTCGAGGATGCTCGCGAGCGTCGCAGTGGGAACGCGCGGCGCGATGTGCAGGGCGGCGACGATGTCGAGGTCGACATCGTCGAGCAGTCGCGCGTCAGCGGAATCCCGGCGGGTGTGAGAGCGGTGCACCGGGCCAGACTATCCGCGGCAACCGTCATCCTCCATCGCCTTCTGGTGGACTTGCTCACGTAACGCGTTTGTAACGCTGGATATGCCCGATCGGGTTGTGATGAACGACGTTTCTGCTTAGTGTGGCTCCAAGCGTTGCGCAAGCACGTTGATGACGAGGAGCAAAGATGCCGCACGATCAGCAGCCCTGGCAGTGGGACGAGGCCACCTGGAGGGGGCACGTCGAGCACGTACGAGCCGGCGCGTCGCTCATGCACCACGATGTCGCCCGACGCTGGCCAGAGGGCGCGCGGACCGCCGTGCTCATCTCGTTCGACTCCGACCACGAGACGCCTGCACTGCGTGATGGCGAGACCTCGCCTGGTCGAATGGCGCAGGGCGAGTACGGGGCGCGCGGCGCGGTGCCCCGCATCATGCGGTTGCTGCGCGAGCACGAGGTCCGGGCATCGTTCTTCATGCCCGCCGTCTGCGCGCTGCTGCGACCGGACGAGGCACCTGGATACATCGCCGATGGCCACGAGGTCGGCGTGCACGGCTGGATCCACGAGCGCAACACCGCGCTCGGCCGCGACGACGAGCTCGCGCTCATCCAGCGCAGCCTCGACGTGCTCGCATCGCAGACGGGCGTGCGGCCGACGGGTGTGCGGACGCCATCCTGGGACTTCTCGCACTCGAGCCTGAACGTCATCAGGGAGCTCGGCTTCGACTACGACTCCTCGCTCATGGCCGACACCGAGCCCTACGAGCTGCTCGAGGACGGCCGCCCCACGGGCGTGATCGAGATCCCCGTCGAGTGGATCCGCGACGACGCTCCCTACCTGATGATGGATCGCTTCGGAGGCCTCCGGCCGCACATGCCGCCGCGGCAGCTGCTGCAGATCTGGATCGACGAGTACGACGCGGCGCGCGCCGAGGGCGGCATGTTCCAGCTCACGCTGCATCCGCACATCATCGGCCACCGATCGAGGCTGCTCGTGCTCGACGGACTCCTCACGCACATCCGTGACAGCGGCGACGCCTGGATCGGCACGCACGCCGAGCTGGCCTCCCACCTCCGTCCCTTCGTCGGCACCGACGTCACCCTCACCGAATCCTGAGAGAGCAGACCATGAGCACCACCGAGACTGAGGCCGTCCACGCGACACGGCTGAGCAAGAAGGGCCGCAAGGCCATCGTCGCCGGCAGCATCGGGAACGCGGTCGAGTGGGTCGACTGGGCGATCTACACGACGTTCTCCTCGATCTTCGCCCACCACTTCTTCCCGGCAGGCAACGACGCCGCCGCGCTGCTGTCGACGCTCGCGATCTTCGCCGTCGGCTTCATCATGCGGCCGGTCGGCGCCGCCGTCATGGGCGCGTATGCCGACCGCCACGGCCGCAAGAAGGGGCTCGTCCTCACCATCGGCATGATGGCCGCGGCCACGCTCGTGATCGGTCTCGCGCCCTCGTTCGAACAGGTCGGCATCCTCGCCCCCATCATCCTGGTGGTCGCGCGCATGGTGCAGGGCTTCGCGGCAGGCGGCGAGTTCGGATCATCCTCAGCGTTCATCGT
Organism: Agrococcus sp. ARC_14; assembly: GCF_022436485.1. Taxonomy (NCBI): domain Bacteria; kingdom Bacillati; phylum Actinomycetota; class Actinomycetes; order Micrococcales; family Microbacteriaceae; genus Agrococcus; species Agrococcus sp. ARC_14. Next base: position 2,663,871 of record NZ_JAKUDO010000001.1, on the reverse strand, counting down.
CGAGTCGGCCGCGCCCTCGCGGCGCGCGTTCGCGGGCTCGTGGCAGCAGGTCTCGGTCGGGGCCGGCGTCCTGATCGCCTCCGGCATCGGGGCGGTCATCACCTCGACGCTCCCGGAAGAGGCCGTCGACAGCTGGGGCTGGCGGCTCGCGTTCGTGATCGCGGCATCCCTCGGCTTCGTGGGCCTGTGGCTGCGCAGCTCGGTCGAGGACACCGACTCCTTCGAGCTCGCGAAGAACCGGAACGCCGCCAGTGGCGAGCGCCGCAACGCCATGCTGCGCATGTTCCGCGAGCATCCGATGGCGGTGCTGCGCGTGTTCGGCATCACGATCGCCGGCACCCTGCTCTATTACATGTGGGTCAGCTACATGCCCACCTACGCAGCCGTGACGACGGGCATCCCGCTGAACGAGGCGCTGCTCGCGAACGTCATCGCGATGATCGTGTTCCTCGTGCTGCTGCCGTTCGCGGGAATCCTGTCCGACAAGATCGGTCGCAAGCCCACCATGTCGGCGTTCGCCGGCGGCTTCCTGATCTTCGCCTGGCCGGCCTTCCAGATGCTCGACGGGACCTTCTGGATGCTGCTGGTGGTGCAGCTGATCGGCATCGTGCTGCTGCTGGGCTACTCGGCCAACTGCGCCGTCATCATGGCCGAGCAGTTCCCACCGGAGGTGCGGGCGACCGGCATCGGACTGCCGTACGCGCTCGCGGTGGCCCTCTTCGGCGGCACCGCGCCGTACATCACGACGTGGATGGGCACGAACGGCCTGGGCGACTGGGTCTGGCTCTACGCCTCGATCGCAGCAGCGATCGGACTGGCCGTCTACCTGACGATGCCCGAGACCAAGGGCAAGAAGCTCGAATGATGCGACACGTGCTGATCACGGGTGCCGGGAGCGGCATCGGCAGGGCCATCGCACTCGCGTTCGCCGAGCTGGGCGAAGCGCTGACGCTGGTGGATGTGGATGCGGCGTCGCTCGAGCAGACGGCCGACGCCGCTCGTGCGTCGGGCGCACCGAGGTGCGACGTGCTCGTGGTCGACCTGCGCGAGCCCGGGGCGGCCGCGCAGGTGCTGGCATCGACGTGGTCGAGCGGGCCTGTCGACGTGCTCGTCTCCAGCGCTGGTGTCTACCCGGCGACGCCGTTCCTCGAGCTCGACGAGCGTGTGTGGGATCTGGTGCTGGGTGTGAACACACGCGCGCCCGTGCTGCTGACGGTCGAGCTGGCGAAGCGCGCGATCGAGGCGGGGAGGCCCGCGAGCGTCGTCAACATCTCGTCTGGCGCTGCGCTGCGAGCACGCCCCGGGGCCGCGCCGTACTCGACCTCGAAGGCGGCGCTCGAGGCGGCCACCAGGGCTTCTGCGCTGGAGCTGGGCAGGCACGGCATCCGCGTCAACGCCGTTTCTCCGGGGTTCGTCGAGGTGGACAGCGCCGTGAACCCCGTCACGGACGAGTACGCCGATGCCGTGGGCGACACGCCGCTCGGCCGCAGGGGCCGTCCCGCCGACATCGCCAAGGCGGTCGTGTGGCTCGCGAGCAGCGAGGCCGAATGGATCACCGGCGAGGTGCTGCGGGTCGACGGCGGATCGTCGACGGGCGCATGGAACCTGCCGCAGCATTGGAGCGCGATCGACATGGAGGAGCAGGCATGACAACCCAATACACCGTGGTCGGTGCGGGCGCGATCGGTGGCACGCTTGCCGTGCACCTGCACCTTGCCGGCGCTGACGTGCAGCTCGTCGACGCCGATCCCGCGCACGTGGCGGCCATCCGTGCCGGGGGCCTGCGCGTGCGGCACCCCGGGGGCGAGCTCTCTGCAGAGCTGCCCATCTTCACGCCCGATGAGGCGCCCGAGTCGCTCGGCGCTGTGCTGCTGGCGGTGAAGGCGCAGGCGACCGACTCGGTCGCAGCCTGGATCGCCCCGCGGCTGACGCCCGAGGGCTGGGTCGCGTCGTTGCAGAATGGCCTGAACGAAGCCACGATCGCGAGCCACATCGGCGCCGAGCGCACCGTCGCGGCCTTCGTCGACCTCTTCGCTGACGTCATCGAGCCGGGTGTCGTGCTCGACGGCGGCATCGGTGCCATCGCCCTCGGCGAGCACGCGGGTGGTGTGAGCGAGCGCGTGCGCACGCTCGCTCACGACCTGCGGCACTGGGGCGAGCCGATCGTCACCGGCAACGTTCCGGGCTTCCTCTGGTCGAAGCTCGGCTTCGGCGCGATGCTGGTCGCAACCGCGCTCGCAGACGAGGACATGGGCGTGCTCATCGATCGCCATCGCCCCGGCATGCACGCCCTCGTCCGCGAGGTGCTGACGGTCGCGCGCGCCGAGGGCATCGAGCTCGAGTCCTTCGACGGCTTCGAGCCGGACGCCTACCTCGCGGATCCGGCACGCGCCGAGGCCGCGACCGACGGCCTCGCCGCGTGGCTCGCGACACAGACCAAGAAGCGATCGGGCATCTGGCGGGACATCGCCGTGCGCGGTCGCCGCACCGAGGTGCCGACGCAGTACCGGCCGGTGCTCGATACCGCCGGCGGCCACGGCATCGCGACGCCGCTGACACAGTGGCTGATCGAGAAGATCGAGCTGCTGGAGACCGGTCGCATCGCCACGGACGAGGAGCATCTCGTCGAGCTCGATAGAAAGGCGACAGCATGAGCGACATCAGACAACTGGCTGCATCGGCGAGGCAGCACATGGTGGCCGACCTGACCGCGTACATCGAGTGCGAGACGCCATCCGACGACCGAGCGGCCCTCGCGGTCGGCCTCGCGTGGGTGCGCAGCTTCGTCAGCTCGCGGTTGGGCGAGCCCGAGGCCGTCCGCACCGTCGACGGCGGCGAGATGGGCGACATCGCGATCCTCGACTATCCGGCAAGCGCGGGCGGGGATGGCCGCATCGCCATCCTGGCCCACTACGACACGGTCTGGCCGCTCGGCACCCTCGCGAGCTGGCCCGTCGCGATCGAGGGCGACCAGCTCACGGGGCCGGGTGCGTTCGACATGAAGTCCGGTCTGATCCAGGCCGTGTGGGCGATCGACATCGCCCGCCGCGCTGGGCTCCCACTGCCGGCCATTCGGATCGTGCTCAACGGCGACGAAGAGGTCGGCTCGCTCGCCTCGCGTCCCGTGATCGAGCAGGCGGCCGGCGACTGCGACGCGACCCTGGTGTTCGAAGCCAGCGCCGGCGGCATGCTGAAGACCGCACGCAAGGGCGTCGGCATCTTCGAGCTGGTCGTGGGCGGCATCGAGGGCCACGCAGGCCTCGACCCCGACAAGGGCGTGAGCGCCATCCACGAGATCGCCCACGCCGTGCTGCAGCTGCACGCCGCGTCCGACCTCGCCGCGGGTACGACCGTCAACGTCGGGACCATCCGAGGCGGGTCGCGCTCGAACGTCACGGCGGGATCCGCATCCGGCATGGTCGACGTGCGCGTGTCCGACGAGGCTGAGCGAGAGCGCATCGACGGGGTGCTGCGCGGGCTTGCACCGCAGCACCCCGATGCCTCGATCGAGGTGCTGGGCGGTTGGAACCGCCCGGTCATGACCCGCTCGGCCGGGATCGCCGCGTTGTTCGCCCGCGCGAGCGCCTCCGCCGCCGCTGTGGGGGCGACGGTCGAGGAGACCTCGGTCGGCGGCGCGAGCGACGGCAACTTCGTCGCTGCGCTCGGCATCCCGGTGCTCGACGGTCTCGGCGCGGTCGGCGACGGCGCACACGCTCGCCACGAGTGGGTGAGCATCGACGGCATGGTCGAGCGCACCGCCGTGGTCGCGCAGCTGCTCGGCGATCTTGCCAGGCAGCCGTTGCGCGTCGCGCCCTGACCGATCCCGACGTGCGCCCGGCGCGCGTGCACGCGGGATAATTGCACTGCCGGCTCGCACGCCCGCCCCCTCGGCGTCGCGCCGCACCACTCCCATCAGCCAACGCATCCCGAAAGGTCGCTTCGACGTGAGCCTGCTCTTCTCGCCCGTGCAAGTCGGAGACATCGAGGCGCGCAACCGCGCCTGGGTCTCGCCCATGTGTCAGTACTCCTGTGAGCAGCAGGACGGCATCCCGACCGAGTGGCACCACGAGCACCTCGCCTCCTTCGCCCGCGGGGGAGCGGGGCTCGTCATGACCGAGGCGGCCGCCGTCGTGCCCGAGGGGCGCATCTCGCCGCAGGACGTCGGCATCTGGAACGACGCGCAGGCCGAGGCCTGGGCGCCCATCGCCGCGCGCATCCGTGCCCACGGCGCCGTGCCGGCCATCCAGCTCGCGCACGCGGGCCGCAAGGGCTCGACCTACCGCCAGTGGTCGGGCTCCGGCTCGGTGCCCGCCTCGGAGGGCGGCTGGGAGGCGGTGGCGCCGACTGCGGATGCGTTCGGCCGCTTCGCGACGCCGCGTGCGCTGGATCCGGCTGAGGTCGCGGCGCTGCCCGAGCACTTCGCCGTGGCAGCCCGCCGTGCCGTCGCCGCCGGCTTCGAGGTGCTCGAGGTGCACGCGGCCCATGGCTACCTGCTGCACCAGTTCCTGTCACCGCTGTCGAACCACCGGGACGACGAATGGGGAGCGGATGCCGACGGCCTGCGCGTCGAGCTGCTGCGCCAGGTGGTCGCAGCCGTGCGCGCCGCGGCGCCGGACGCCGCCCTCATGGTGCGCCTGAGCGCATCCGACTGGGTCGACGGCGGCATCGACACGGCGATGACGATCGAGCATGTGCGCGTCGCGACCGCTGCGGGCGCCGACTGGTTCGACCTCTCCTCCGGCGGGCTCGACCCGCGGCAGTCGATTCCGCTCGCGCCCGGCTACCAGGTGCCGTTCGCCCGCGCGGTGCGAGCGGCGACCGGCGCGAAGGTGAACGCGGTCGGACTCATCGACGAGCCGGCGCTCGCCGAGCAGGTGCTCGCCGACGGCGGCGCCGACGCGGTCATGCTGGCGCGCCCGTGGCTGCGCAATCCGCACTGGGCGCTCGTGGCAGAGGCCGAGCTCGACGGGGCTCCGGATGCGTCGGTCTGGCCGCCGCAGTACACGCGGGCTCGTCTGCAGGCCTGAGACCGCATCCGCAGCCGCCGCACGCCGGTCGGCGGCCCGGCGTGGCAGTCGGCCATGCCGTACAGTGCAACGGACTGCTCGGCGCGGAGCGAGGCCGGCTGGATCCCGATCGGATCATGGCATCTCGGCGCCCGATGGCGGTTCCCTCGAACCCAAGGAGACCGAATGCCGATCGACCTGTCCACCTATGCGCTCAGCGACGAGGAGCTCGACCTCGCGAGCGCCGTGCGCGATTTCGCCGATAGGGTCGTCGCGCCGGTCTCCTACGAGGCCGACCGCACGAAGACGCTGCCGATGGATGTCGTGGCCCAGATGGGCGAGCTGGGCCTGTTCGGCATCCCCTTCCCGGAGGAGCTGGGCGGACAGGGCGGCGACTACTTCGCCCTCTGCCTGGCGATCGAGGCGCTCGCGCGCGTCGACCAGTCGATCGCGATCACGCTCGAGGCGGGCGTCAGCCTGGGCGCGATGCCGATCTTCCGCTTCGGCACCGACGAGCAGAAGGCCGAGCTGCTGCCGCAGCTGCTCGCGGGTTCGGCGCTCGCGGGCTTCGGCCTGACGGAGCCGGAGGCCGGCTCTGACGCCGGCGCCACGCGCACCACCGCACGCCTCGAGGGCGACGAGTGGGTCATCAACGGCTCGAAGCAGTTCATCACCAACTCGGGCACGCCCATCACGAAGTTCGTGACCGTCACCGCCGTCACTGGCGAGACCGACGGCCGCAAGGAGATCTCCACGATCTTCGTGCCCAACGGCACCCCTGGCTTCACGGTGGAGGCGCCCTACGACAAGGTCGGCTGGCATGCCTCCGACACGCATCCGCTCACCTTCAACGACGCGCGGGTGCCGGCCGCGAACCTGGTCGGCCAGCGTGGCCGCGGCTTCGCCAACTTCCTGCACATCCTCGACGAGGGTCGCATCGCGATCGCGGCGCTCTCGACCGGCGCCGCTGAGGGCTGCCTCGAGGAGGCGATCGACTACGCGCACAAGCGCACGGTCTTCGGCGAGCCGCTCGCGGCGCGGCAGAACGTGCAGTTCGTGATCGCCCGCATGCAGGCGCGCGTGCACACCGCCCGGCTGGCGTGGCACCACGCCGCGCGACTGCGCGACGCGGGCAAGCCCTTCAAGACCGAGGCGGCGCTCGCGAAGCTCACGGCGAGCGATGCCGCGATGGACAACGCGCGCGACGCCACCCAGATCCTGGGCGGCAACGGCTTCATGAACGAGTACGTCTCCGCGCGGCACTTCCGCGACTCGAAGATCCTCGAGATCGGCGAGGGCACGAGCGAGGTGCAGCTGCTCGTGATCGCGCGCGCACTCGGCGTCGCCTGAGTCGCCAACCCCGCCTGAACCTCCCGACCCGCTCGCCCGGGCCCCGTGCCTGGCGAGCGACAGACCGGTACCGAATGGTCGCCAGAGCCGCACGAAGCGGCCATTCGGTACCGGTCTGCGTGCGCCGTGCCATCCGTGAGAGCCCTCTCATGCAGACCTCCTCCCGCCCTCACCTCGGCTGGCGAGAGTAGAGCCAGCACACAGCCCGGGTCGACCGGGGCACAGCACACGCAGGAGGAAGACCATGAACACCAAGTGGATGGCAATCGGCACCGTCGGTGCACTGGGGCTGGGCGCGATCGCGGCCAGCGCGGCAGGCATCGCGAACGCCGTGGAGCTGCGCTCCGCGGACGGCAGCGTCGTCGAGGCGGGCTCGCTGCGCGGCGACATGCTCTCGGGCGGCGCCGTGCAGATCAAGACCGCCGGCGACCACGCCTCGATCATCTCCGCGGTGTCGGCCGCCGACGCTCAGTCGACGGATGCCCCCTCTGCCACGCAGTCGGCCGTGACGCCGGTCTCCGCGAACACGCCCGCATCCGCTGCATCCGCGCCGGCGCAGCAGTCGCAGCCCGCACCGCAGCAGCCGCAGCCGCAGCCGCAGCAGCAGCACTCGGCTGCCAGCGCGCACTCGGCTCCTGCTCCGGCACCCGCCCCCGCCGCCTCGGCTCCGTCGCCCGCTTCGGCGCCGAGCCCGGTGTCGGCGCAATCGCTGGCCTCGGTGCCGTCGGCGCAGTCGGCCGGCTCCGCGGGATCGAACGACTGACCCGCACCGTCACACACGAGATGCCCCGCCTGCACGGCGGGGCATCTCGTCTTCTGCGGGGAGGGGAGCGGATGGAGTTGCGGGCTCAGCCCTTCGGCTCGTCAGGTCCGCCTGATGGGGCGATGGAACCGCGGGCTCAGCCCTTCGGCTCGTCGGGCCCGCCGTGCCCGCTCGGCTCCTCGGTCGCATCGGGCTGCGGGTGCCTGCGGGCCTCCCGCTCCCGCCGGTGGCGCTCGACGCGCTCCTCGCCGACGGTCAGCGCGTTGTCGCCGGATGCGGTGTGGTCGGGCCGATCGGGGCCCCTGCGCTGGATGCGCCCGGGCTCGAGGTTGCGGAGCACGTCGGCCGAGCTGATCGGGCCGGTCGTGGCATCCGTCCACCACTCCGTGAGCGTTGGGTCGCCGGTGTCGAGCCAGGCACCCGCGCCGTCGTCCGCGACGACCTCGCTGGAGCCGAAGACGAAGTCGTCGCCATGCTCCTCGATGCCGAGCCGCACGCCCTGCGCGATCGCCGCCTTCGCATACTTGCGCCGCAGCATGTAGGGGTCGGTGCGCAGCTCCTTCGCCCACGCCACCATCACCCCCATCACCACGAAGGCGAACGGCAGCGCCGTGACGACCATCAGCGACTGCAGGCCGCCGAGGGCTGTCTCGCCGCCGGCGACGAGCAGCGTTGCTGCGGTCACACCCAGCAGCACGCCCCAGGTGATCGTCACCCACATGCTCGGCTCGGGCTTGCCGCCCTGGCTCATGGATCCCATGACGATCGAGGCAGAGTCGGCAGAGGTGACGAAGAAGATCGTGATCGACACGAGCGCGAGCACCGAGGTGATGACGCCCAATGGCAGGTTGCCGAGCATCTCGAACAGCATCGCCTCCGACGATCCCGCCTCGCTGATGCCGAGCCCATCCATCTCCATCGCCATCGTGGTGCCGCCCACGATCGTGAACCAGACCAGGCAGATGATCGACGGCACGACGATCACGACGGTGACGAACTCGCGCAGCGTGCGGCCACGGGAGATCTTCGCGATGAACATGCCGACGAACGGCGTCCACGAGACCCACCAGGCCCAGTAGTAGGTGGTCCAGGTCGAGAGGAACGCCTGGGTGTCGGCGCCCTGCGAACCGCTGCGCATGAGCATGGTGCCGAGCTCTGAGAAGAACGACACCATCACCGAGGGCAGCAGGTTGAGCAGCAGCAGGGTGGGCCCGGCGATGAACACGAAGAGGCCGAGGATACCGGCGATGATCATGTTGATGTTCGACAGGGCTCGGATGCCGCGCTTGATGCCAGAGACGGCCGAGATGACGAACATGGCAGTCAGCACCGCGATCGCGCCGATGATGAAGCCGTTGCCGAGCTCGCCGAAGCCGGTGATGATCTCGAACCCGCGGCTGATCTGCAGCGCGCCGATGCCGAGCGAGATCGACGTGCCGCCGAGCGTGACGACGATGGCGAAGATGTCGATGATCGAGCCGATCCAGCCCTCGGTCTTCTGGCCGAAGATGGGCGTGAAGATGGCAGAGATGAGCGGCGAGCGACCGCGCCGGTATGCGGCGTAGGCGATCGCACCGCCGACGAGCGCGTAGTAGGCCCACGCCATCGGGCCCCAGTGCAGCAGCGTCTGCGCGAGCGATGCGTGCATCGCGTCGACCGTGCCGTTCTCGAACTCGAAGCCGTGCGGCAGCTCCATGAAGTAGGTGAGCGGCTCCATCGGTCCGTAGAAGAGCAGTCCGATGCCGAGGCCGGCAGAGAAGAGCATGGCGATCCACGAGACGGTCGAGAACTCGGGTTGCTCGTCATCCATGCCCAGCCGCACGCCGCCGGTTCGGCCGTAGCCGACGAACAGCATGAAGACGGTCACCGCCATCGTCAGCGCACCGAACATCCAACCGAAGTTGACGCTGACCCAGCTGAGCGATGCACCGCCGACCGCCTGGATGCTGTCCGGGTCGATGACGCCCCAGATGATCACGGCGGCGACGAAGGCGCCGGCGATCGCGAACACCGCCCAGTTGGTCGCAAACGACCTGCCGGTGCGCTCGACCCCAATGCCGGGGATCAGTGCGGGGTGCACGAGACCCGGCTCGGTGACCTCTCTCACCACTTGCTTGACCGGCGTCCTCGGCTTGCGGGGCGGGGTCTCGGCAGTGCTGTCGGGCATGGCTGGTCTCGTCTCGTCTCGGTTGTCAGGCGCATCGGTCTCGCCTGCCCGGGCGGGCAAGAGGCGACGCTATCGCGAGGTGCGCGACGGGTCCGCGCACCGGTTCGGATCGTTGCGTCATCGTGACCGTTCGTCGGGCGAACGACCTCGCCGCCCGCGTGGCATAGAGTCGATCCCGCGTCCCCGCCCATCCGTTCACCGAGGAGCACCATGGCCGAGCCAGACATCAAGAAGGGTCTCGCTGGCGTCTACGCCGACACCACCGAGATCTCGAAGGTCAACCCAGACACCAACTCCCTGCTCTACCGCGGCTATCCCGTGCAGGAGCTCGCCGCGACGCAGCCGTTCGAGGCCGTCGCCTACCTGCTGTGGCACGGCGACCTGCCCACCGAGACGCAGCTCGCCGAGTTCCGGACGAACGAGCGCGAGCTGCGCGCCCTGCCCGAGAACGTCAAGACGGTGATGGATGCGCTGCCGCTGACCGCGCACCCGATGGACATCGTGCGCACGGCCGTGAGCATCGTCGGGGCCAACGATCCCAACGCCGAGGACGCATCCGACGACCTCGCCAAGGCGTTCAACCTCTTCGCGGTGCTGCCTGCGATCGTCAGCTACGAGCAGCGCCGCCGCCGCGGCGAGCAGCTCGTCGAGCCGCGCGACGACCTCGACTACGCCGCGAACTTCCTCTGGATGGCGTTCGGCGAGGAGGCCGACCCGGTCGTGGTCGAGGCCTTCAACCAGTCGATGGTGCTCTACGCCGAGCACTCCTTCAACGCGTCGACCTTCACCGCCCGCGTCGTCACCTCGACGCTCGCCGACCTGTACTCCGCCGTCACGGCAGCGATCGGCGCGCTCAAGGGCAACCTGCACGGCGGCGCCAACGAGGCCGTCATGGAGGTCTTCCAGGAGGTCGGCGAGGCTTCGAAGGCGGATGCGTGGATGCAGACCGCGCTCGACGAGAAGCGCAAGATCATGGGCTTCGGGCACCGCGTGTACAAGAACGGCGACTCGCGCGTGCCGACCATGCGCGCAGCGCTCGAGCGCCTTGCCGAGCACTATGACGCTCCCGAGACGCTCGCGATGTACACCGCGCTCGAGCAGGCGATGGCCGATCGCAAGCCGATCAAGCCCAATCTCGACTTCCCGTCCGGCCCTGCATACGCGCTGATCGGCTTCGACGTGCCGATCTTCACGCCGCTGTTCGTCGCCGCGCGCGTCACCGGCTGGACGGCGCACATCATCGAGCAGCGCGCGAACAATGCGCTGATCAGGCCGCTGTCGGAATACACAGGCCCTGCCGAGCGTCACGTTGAGGGTGTCTCGGCAGCAGACCTGCCGGAAGACACATCGACCATCACGGAGGAAGCATGACGAACGAGAGCACGACGATCCCCACGCTCGAGCTGAACGACGGGCGCACCATCCCGCAGCTGGGCTTCGGCGTCTTCAAGGTCGACCCGGCTGAGACCGAGCGCATCGTCACCGACGCGCTCGAGGCCGGCTACCGGCACATCGACACGGCGGCCATCTATGGCAACGAGGAGGGCGTGGGCCGCGCGCTCGCGGCCAGCGGCATCGCGCGCGACGAGCTCTTCGTCACCACGAAGCTCTGGAACGACCGCCGCGGCGCCGCAGACACGCGTGCCGCGCTGGGCGAGAGCCTCGAGAAGCTCGGGCTGTCGCACGTCGACCTCTACCTGATCCACTGGCCGACGCCGCAGACGGTCAGCCCGGTGGAGACGTGGGAGACGCTCGCGACGCTGCGCGACGAGGGCCTGACCACGTCGATCGGCGTCTCGAACTTCGACGAGCGCTACCTGCCGGCGATCCTCGAGACCGGCGTCATCCCGGCGATCAACCAGATCGAGCTGCACCCGCAGTTCCAGCAGCGGGCCGCGACGGCGCTCGCTGCCGAGCACGCCATCGCCATCGAGGCGTGGGGCCCGCTCGGTCAGGGCAAGGTCGACTACGCGGCAACGGTCATCGGCGAGATCGCCGAGCGGATCGGTGCCTCGTGGGCGCAGGTCACCATCGCGTGGCACCTGGCATCGGGACGGATCGTCTTCCCGAAGTCGAACCGCCGCGAGCGCATGGACGAGAACCTGGCAGCTGCCGGCGTGCAGCTGAGCGCTGCCGACGTCGCGGCGATCGACGCGCTCGACCAGGGCGCGGCGGGCCGCGTCGCGAGCGACCCGGCAGAGGTGAACTAGCCACCTGCTGCGCGCCCCGACGGCAGGGGCGCGCCCGCTTCGCGGACCCGTTCCGCCGAACGCGACCTGGTACACCGGGTCGCGTTCGGCAGAACGGGTCCGCTTCGCGTGTGGCGCGGTGCGGCGGCGGTGGCGGTGCGGCGGCGGTGGCGGTGCGGCGGCGGTGGCGGTGCGGCGGGGGAGGCGGTGCGGCGGGGGTGCGTTGCGGGTGCGGTGCGGGGCTCGGCGCTGTGCACAGGTCGGTGCGCGGGTCGCGCGCGGGCGGGGGCCGCTGTGGCACGGTGCGCGGCATGGACGAACCCACCGCAGCCAAATCCACCGCAGCAGACTCCACCGCATTCGAACCCACCGCATCCGAATCCACCGCAGCCGAATCCACCGCATCCGACGCCGCCGGATCCGACCCCGCCGGATCCGACCCCGCTGCCGAGCCGATCATGGCGGAGGCGGAGGCTGAGGCGCATGTGCGCGAGCTGGCGGAGCTCTGGCTGGCTCCGCATGAGCGCGAGTGCCTCGGGTGCTACCTCGACCGCACCATCACCGCCTTCGGCTGCCAGGGTGACCTGCGGCTGGCGGCACGCTTCCGCGACCTGATCGCGCCCCGAGCGGTCGGGCTCGAGCGGCGCCTCGCAGATGCCGGCGGCTACTGCGACTGCGAGGTGCTGGCCAACGTCTTCCAGCCTGCCGCCCACCTGTGGACGCTCAGCCGCGACGAAGAGCTGCCGAACGGCGGCTGGGTGGACATCGAGCCTGAGCCGCCCGCCGTGATGCCGCCGTGCTCGGGCGTGCGGCGCGGCTCGACGCTGCCGTGCAGCCACTGGTCGACGTGGCGGTAGCCACGCAGGCGGCCGGTCCGCGGCCGGCCTGCGGGTGGGGCTGGTGAGCCCTACGGCCAGGAGGGCGGCCAGTAGCGCAGCCGGATCTGCGGCTCCGGCATCGCGATCCCGTACGCCACGGGCATGAACCACAGCGCGACCGCGATGCTCGCGACCAGCAGCACCAGCATCACAGCCCACGCGGCGGCTCTGCGCTCGACGTCGCCCTCGGGCAGGGCTTCGGCAGCCGGCGGGGGGATGGCGGCTGCGATGGCGGCGTCGAGCGCGGCGTCGGCGTCGGGGGCATCAGCGACGCCGGCATCCGTGCCCCATCGCTCAGCGACGCCGGAGTTCGTGCCCCATCGCTCAGCGACGCCGGAGTTCGTGCCCCATCGCTCAGCGACGCCGGAGTCCGTGCTCACATCCGTCGCCGCTGCCCGCGCCCGATGCACCGCGGGCCGCAGCCGCCCGACCGCGATCTGCAGCGCGTACGAGAGCCCGATCACGAGGAACGGCAGGAAGACGATCGCGTAGAAGAAGAAGATCGTGCGATCCGGGAACGCCAGCCACGGCCCGAAGCCTGCCGCGATCGCCAGCAGCAGGAAGCCGGCGGTGCGGTCGAGCGTGCGGCCCAGGTGGAAGAGCAGGAAGCCCAGCGCGATGATGCCGCCGTACCAGACCACCAGGTTGGGCAGCGCGGTGATCCACCAGACGCCGGTGCCCGTGTCGACCATCTCGAAGCCCGTCGGGCGTCCGAGCCAGAGCCACTCGATCGCGGGCGACTGGTAGGGGTGGTCGTTGTCGAGGCCGACATGGAAGCCGAGCTGCTGGGCGTGGTACATCCACAGCGACTGCAGGCCGAGCGGCACCCAGGCGAGCAGGCCGCCCCACCGCAGGTCGACGCGCTCCAGCGCGAGCTGCGAGCCCCAGCCGCCGTCGAACCAGCCGGCGAAGCTGGCGACGTAGATCGCGACCGCAGGCCCCACGAGCAGCACGAAGCTCGCGGGCGCTTGCAGCAGCAGGGTGCCGAGCCACGGGTGCCGGTAGCCGACGCGGCGCCGGTCGAGCGCATCCATGAGCACGCTCCAGAGCCCGAAGGCCGCGAGGAAGGCAGCGCCCGACCACTTCGTGGCGCAGGCAGCGCCCAGCAGGGCGCCGGCGATCACGATCCACGGCCGGCCCCAGATCGCGGCCAACCCGCGGCGTCGCCCCGCAGCCAGCGCCCGCACCGTGCGCGCGGCAGAACCTCGGCGGTCGAGCAGCAGTGCTCCGGCACCGGCCAGCACGAACACCGCAAGCAGCCCGTCGAGCAGCGCGGTGCGGCTCATGACGATCGCGAAGCCGTCGATCGCCATCCACAGCCCCGCGAGCGACGCGAAGGCGATCGAGCGCAGCATGCCGCGCGCGATCGCGTAGGTCAGCCCGACGAGCGCGATGCCGGCGAGCGCGCTCGGCAGTCGCCACCAGAAGGGGTCGCCGATGCCGAACACGGCCATTGCCATGCCGATGATCCATTTGCCCAGCGGCGGGTGCACGACGTAGTCGGGCTCGCTCGAGAGCCCGCCCGCGTCGCCGGCCTCGAAGCGCTCGTTGCCGTCGTCGCTCCAGTCGCCCTCGTAGCCGAGCTGCCACATCGAGAAGCCCTCTTTGACGTAGTACGTCTCGTCGAAGACCAGCTGGTGCGGGTGGCCGAGGCCCGACAGCCTCGCGATGGCGGCGATGCCGACGATGGCGACGGGCGCCGCGATCTCAAGGGTGCGACGGATGCGCGGCTCGCGCAGGCGCCGCTCGATGCCCGCATACGCATCCGTGACCCGCTCGCGCCGTGATCGGGAGGGTGCGGCACGGTCGTCCTCGGCGAGCGCGACGGCGGCGCGCGGGGCGTCGTCGTCGCTCGGCAGGGTCACACGGCCGATTCTCGCACCAGGTTCCCGGAGATCGGCCGGGGCCCGCCCAAGGCCCAGGCAGCACTAGCCTGGGCGCCGTGATCATCCTCGGCGCGACCCCCATCGGCAACCTCGGCGATGCGAGCGGCCGGCTGCGCGAGGCGCTCGCCACCGCGACCGTGATCGCCGCTGAGGACACCCGCACCGCGAAGCAGCTGCTGCGGGGGCTCGGCATCGAGTGGCAGGCCTCGTTCGTCGCGCTGCACGAGCACAACGAGGAGGCCGCCTCGCCCGCCCTTGTCGAGCGCGCTCGCGGTGAAGACGTGCTCGTCCTCACCGACGCAGGCATGCCCACCGTCAGCGACCCCGGCTTCCGGCTCGTGCAGGCCGCCGTCGCGGCGGGCGTCGAGGTCACCTGCCTGCCGGGGCCCTCTGCCGTGCTCACCGCCCTCGCGCTCTCCGGCCTGCCGACCGATCGCTTCGCCTTCGACGGCTTCCTGCCCCGCAAGGCGGGGGAGCGGGATCGCTTCCTGGCCTCCGTCGCCCGCGAGGAGCGCACGCTCGTGCTGTTCGAGGCGCCCCACCGGCTCGCAGAGTCGGTGGAGGCCATCGCCCGTGCGATGCCCGAGCGCCGCATGGCGGTCTGCCGCGAGCTCACGAAGCGCTACGAAGAGGTGCGCCGCGGCAGCGCCGCCGAGCTGCTGCCGTGGGCGAGCGAAGGCGTCAAGGGCGAGATCGTGCTCGTGATCGAAGGCGCCCGACCCGCGCTGACCGACATGGATGCGGCCGTCGAGCAGGTGCTGCGGCTCAAGGAGGGCGGGATGCGCCTCAAGGACGCCGCTGCAGAGGTGGCAGACGCCACCGGGCACGCGCGCAACGCCCTCTACCAGGCCGCCCTCACGAATCCGACCCCCGCGTAGCCACGCGGCGTCACACGCACCAGGCGGAGACCGGAGCCCGAGACGGGCTCCGGCGCTGGCGTCGCGGCTGAGGCCCGCAGGGGCCTCAGCGTTCAGCTCCAGCGCGCCTAGACTGGACCCCATGCCCGAGCGCTTCACCGTGACGACGCCGATCTACTACGTCAACGACGTGCCCCACATCGGCCACGCCTACAACGAGGTCGCGACCGACGTGCTCGCCCGCTGGCACCGCCAGCGCGGCGACGACACCTGGATGCTGACAGGCACCGATGAGCACGGACAGAAGATCATGCGCACGGCAGCCGCCAACGGCGTCAGCCCGCAGGAGTGGACCGACCGCCTGGTCGAGACCGCCTGGATCCCGCAGCTCGAGCTGCTGAACATCCAGAACGACGACTTCATCCGCACGACGGATGAGCGCCACAAGGTGGGCGTGCGCATCTTCCTCGAGCGCCTCAAGGCAGCCGGGTACATCTACCACGGCGAGTTCGAGGGGCAGTACTGCGTCGGCTGCGAGGAGTACAAGACGCCCGGCGACCTCGTGCCCGGCACCGGGGAGTTCGAGGGGCAGCAGGTCTGCGCCATCCACTCGCGCCCGGTCGAGACGGTGCGCGAGGCGAACTACTTCTTCAAGCTGAGCGAGTTCGCTGACCGGCTGCTCGCGCTCTACGACGAGCAGCCCGACTATGTGCAGCCCGAGCACGTGCGCAACGAGGTGCGGCAGTTCGTGAAGCAGGGCCTCAACGACCTGTCGATCAGCCGCAACACCTTCGACTGGGGCATCAAGGTGCCGTGGGATGAGACGCACGTCGTCTACGTCTGGTTCGACGCGCTGCTGAACTACATCACCGCCAACGGCTACGGCGTCGACGAGGCGAACTTCGAGCGCCGCTGGCCCGCGACGCACATCGTCGGCAAGGACATCGCGCGCTTCCACGCCGTCATCTGGCCCGCGATGCTGATGGCCGCTGGGCTGCCGATCTCCGATCATGTGTTCGGCCACGGCTGGCTGCTGGTCGGCGGCGAGAAGATGTCGAAGTCGAAGGCGACCGGCATCGAGCCGAAGCAGATCACCGACGTCTTCGGCGTCGATGCGTTCCGCTACTACTTCATGTCGGCGATCGCCTTCGGCTCCGACGGCTCGTTCTCGTGGGAGGACCTCGACGCGCGCTACCACTCGGAGCTCGCCAACGGCCTCGGCAACCTCGCCTCGCGCGTCATCGCGATGGTGCACAAGTACTGCGACGGCGTCGTGCCCGACGTCGCATCCGATGACGACATCGCGACCCTGGTGGCGGATGCGGTGGGTCGCGCCGACCGGGCGATCGACACCTTCCAGATCCACGAGGCGATCGAGTCGGCCATGTCGATCGTCGAGCGCCTGAACGGCTACATCACCGAGCAGGCGCCCTGGGTGCTCGCGAAGGATGAGGCGCAGCGCGACCGGCTCGCCGCCGTGCTGGCCTCGAACGTGCACGGCATCGGCGTGGCGGCGGTGCTGCTGGCGCCGGTCATGCCGGAGACCGCGCAGAAGCTCTGGACCGCCGTCGGCGGCGAGGGCGAGGTCACGGCGCAGCCGATCCAGGCGGCGCACGAGTGGCGGGGCACCGGCCGCGTGACGACGATGCCGCCGCTGTTCCCCCGCATCGAGCAGGACCAGCCCGCCGGCTGAGGCGTTGACCCGGTCGGGCGCTGCCGCGAGCATGGGGCCATGAGCGAGACCACCCATGAGCGCATCGGCGAGCAGTCGATCGTGCACCGCCGTGAGTTCGACGCACCCGCGGCCGCGGTGCAACGCGCCCACACCACTGCCGAGCTGTTCTCCCAGTGGATGGGGCCTCGCGGCTCGACCATCCGCATCGATCACTTCGACGCGCGCCGCGGCGGCTGCTTCGACTACACGGTCGAGATCAGCGGTCAGTGGCGCTTCTGGGGCTCGTACCACGAGGTGATCGCCGGCCGCATCGTGCACACCTGGGAGTTCCAGGAGGAGCCGGGCAGACCGACGCTCGAGACGCTGGAGTTCCGTGACCTGGATGGCGGGCGCTCGGTGCTCGAGGTCACGTCGAGCTATACGTCGAAGGCGGCCTGCGACGCAATGATCGAGTCGGGCATCGACGGTGGCATGGATGAGGACTTCGAGCGGCTCGACGAGGTGCTCTCGACGATGGCGCACTGAGCGCGTCGGCGTCGAGGTGGCGGCGCGCAAGCGCCTCCACCCGCAGCGTCAGCGCGCCGGCAACGCCAGCGTGAACTCGTACTCGAGGCCCTCGATGGCGACCTCGAGCTCCTGGCTCGCGTCGACGCCATCCGGAACCGCGAACGTGTAGGTGCGCGCGGCGTCGGGATCGCCGCAGCCCTCCTCGACGGCGAAGGCGATCGCGAACCGTGTCTCCGTCAGCGCGACGGGATCACCCGCCGTCGGCCAGCAGGCGCTGGTCGCGGGCAGCGAGATCGCGAGATGCTCAGGCCCCTCGACCCAGGTGGCGACAGCGCCCAGCCGCAGCACGTCGTCGATGGAGGCGCCGCTGTCGGCCGGGAGCCCCGGCTCGCCGGGATTGCTGCGCAGCATTGCGTCGAGCGTGCCCGTGCGCAGTTGGCTCGCCTCCTCGCTGGTCTCCACCGCGTCGTCCTCTGCCGCCTCGTCTGCGTCTTCCGAGGGCTCGACCTCGCTCGTCGCTGCCTGCTCCGACTCGGTGGCCGGCTGCGCCGGCGCCACCGAGTACTCCGACTCCGTCGCCGACTGGTCCGACTCCGTCGCCGACTGCGACGGGCCGCTCTCCGGCGCCAGTGCGTCTGCCGTCGGCTGCGCTGCGCTGCAGCCTGCGACCGCGAGCACGGTCGCCAGCGCGGCTGCGATGGCGAGACTTCTGGGCATGCCGGGAGGACCTCCTGCTGGGTGTGGCTTCGAGCAATGCTGGCACCGGATTCATGGCACAACCTGGACGGTCCCTCAGGATCTCCTGCAGTCCTTCCCTCCTAGGCTGGGCGCATGCCTGCCAGCCATGACGGAACCATGCCCATCCGCCTGCCAGAAGCACCCCGCGAGACGGTGCTGCCCGGCGGCGAGTACATCCGCGAGCGGCATGCCGACGCCAAGCGCGACATGACGCGCCCGCCGGTGCCGCAGCCGCTGGGTGTGCCGATCTACGACAACCACACCCACCTCGAGATCAAGGACGGCGAGGACTTCACGTACGCGGATGCGTTGGATGCGGCCGAGCGCGCCGGGGTCGCAGGCGTCATCCAGGTGGGCGGCGACGTGGAGTCGTCCGAGTGGTCTGCCGCGCTCGCGGCGCAGGATCCGCGCGTGCTCGCCGCGGTCGCCATCCACCCGAATGAGGCACCCGGCTATGCCAGCGCCGACACGCTCTTCGACGCGCTCGCGACCATCGATCAGCTCGCCGAGCAGCCGCGCGTGCGTGCCGTTGGCGAGACGGGCCTCGACTTCTTCCGCACCGGCGATGACGGCCGACGCGCGCAGTTCGAGTCGTTCGAGGCGCACATCGACATCGCCAAGCGGCACGGGATCGCGCTGCAGATCCACGACCGCGACGCGCACGACGACGTGGTCGAGACGCTGCTGCGCGTCGGGGCGCCGGACGTCACGGTGTTCCACTGCTTCTCCGGCGACGAGGCGCTCGCCAGGATCGCGGCCGAGCACGGCTGGTACCTCTCGTTCGCCGGCACCGTGACCTTCTCGAACGCCAAGAACCTGCACGCGGCGCTGCGGGTGGCCGACCGCAGTCGCATCCTTGTGGAGACGGATGCGCCGTTCCTGACGCCTGCGCCGTTCCGCGGCCGGCCGAACAGCCCCTACCTCACGCCCTACACGGTGCGCTTCATGGCCGAGCAGCTGGGCGTCGATGCGGATGTTCTCGCCGCCGAGACGGTCGAGAACACCCTGCGGGCGTACGGCAGCTGGGACTGAGTCCTCGTCTGACGTGGCGCGCGCACCGCAGGCGCTCGCGCCACGAGACGCAGGCGGTCACCGCATCGGCTGGATGTCGACGGTGATGTCGTCGTCGGTGTCATCGGCATCCTGCGTCCATCCGTCGACGGTCGCGGTCGTGATGTCTGCGCTGCCTGTCGGCACCCAGAACTCCCAGCCGAACACGCGCAGGTCAGCGGTGCAGGCCACGGCCGCGTCGGTCTCGGGCCAGTCGAACTCGATCTCGATCCGCCCGTCGTCGACCTCTGCAGAATCGCCGACAGGCTGGCAGGCCTCAGAGCCGCTGCCCGTGCCGATCACGTGGATGAGCGTGTGGTCGGCATCCGCCCAGGCGACGAAAGGCTCGTCGCTGGGCAGCTCCAGCGCGTCGTAGCTGCCGAGCACCGCGTCGTCGGTGATGCGGCTGGGCGATTCGGGCACCTCGGCGGTGGGCGGCGGAGACGGTGCTGGCGTGGCGGTGCTCGTGTCGTCATCAGGCTCGGTCGGCACCGGCGACCCCGTCGTGGTCTCAGTCGACTGAGACGTCGCGGGAGCGCTGGTCTCAGCCGGGCCTCCCGCCGACGCGCAGCCGGCGAGAGCGAAGGCCGCGATGACGGCGATGGGCAGGATCTTTCGCATGATCACTCCTTCGCGGCGCCCTCCGCGAAGCTCACGGGTGGTTCCGCGCTCCCACCGTGCCTGAGGCGACTGGACGCCCCCTGGATGCAGCGGTTGGGCCGGCGCGTCGGCCGTCCGCTCAGCTCGGCGCGAGGCGTGCGGGATGCCGCATCACGGCAGCTCGAGGACGTCGTCGGGCTGCACCGTGACCGTCGCGCTCGCGCCGTCTGACCCTGCCCCGGTGATCGTCACGGAGACCGGCATGGTGGCCGAGATCGCCTCTGGCAGCGTCACCCGCCAGCCGTACGTGCGGAAGTCGGCGCTGCAATCCACGTCTGCTGTCGTGCTCTCGAAGGCGAGTTCGACCAGGCCGGGACCGGTGGACGTCGCGCCGATCGGCTGTGGCACGCACTGCTCGGAGCCCGAGCCGCCCAGCAGCACGGCCAAGGAGACGCCCGGGTCGATCCAGCGCACGGCGACCGCGGGATCCTGCATCGGGTCGAGGCCCGGGTCGTCGGGCAGCTGCGCTGCGGGGATCGCGGTCGGCGCGGGAGCCTCGCCGGCATCGGGGATCTCGCTCGGCTGCGGGTCGGCCGGCTCGTCGAGCAGGTCGTCGGGACCGAGCTGGAGATCGAGTGCCGCGTCATCGCCCTGCAGGTTCACCAGTCGCACCCGCACGGGCTGAGCGCCGTCGACTGCCTCGGCCAGGCCAAGCTCCCAGCCGTGCACCCGGAAGTCCATCGTGCACATCAGGTCGGGGTCCGTCGGATCGAAGCGCACGACGATCGACGGCGCGTTCCGCTCCAGTCCCGCCGCGTGCGGCTGCGGGATGCACCCGCCGCCGCTGCCCGAACCGCCCACGAACACGGCGATCGACTCGCCCGGCACCGCCCAGCGCACGGCGACGCCCTGCTCAGACACCTCGTCCATCAGCCCGCTGGTCTCCAGGCGCGCATCGTCGATCGACACGGGATCGTCGCCCACGATGGCGACCGGGGGCGAGATGGGTTCGCTCGGCGCGCCCGGGGTGTTCTGCTGGATGGCGCAACCCGTGACGAGCGCGGCGGCCCCGACGAGTACGACGGCCGCGAGCATCCGCGACCCCCGTGGCAGAGCGGACGGCTGCAGTGCTCGCGTCCGCGACATCGACGTCGTGCGCATGGGGTGCTCCTTCGTGGTGCTGGGATGAGCATCATCGCGCGCGCACCTGTGATCTCTCTGCCGCCCTGCTCGGCATAGGCTCGACACGTGAGCGAGACGATCGACGGCGGGCCGCGCGGCGGGCCCCTCGACGGCAGGCGCAGCGCCGAGACCCTGTTGGGCGCATCCGAGATCCGCGCGCTGGCGACCGAGCTCGACCTGACGCCCACGAAGCGCTGGGGCCAGAACTTCGTCGTCGACGCCAACACCGTGCGACGCATCGTCAGGGTGGCGGATGTGTCGGGCCTCGACGTCGTGGAGGTCGGGCCCGGTCTCGGGTCGCTGACGCTCGGCCTGACGGAGGTCGGCGCCAGGGTCGCTGCCGTTGAGATCGACCCGCGGCTGGCCGAGCTGCTGCCGCAGACCGTCGCGCGCAAGCAGCCGGATGCTCGGCTGGAGGTCGTGCAGCACGACGCCCTCACGATCGAGCAGCTGCCCTTCGCGCCGCAGGCGATCGTCGCGAACCTGCCGTACAACGTCTCGGTGCCGGTGCTCATCCACCTGCTCGAGCGCTTCCCGTCGATCGAGCGCGCGCTCGTGATGGTGCAGTCGGAGGTCGGCCACCGGCTGGCGGCGCGGCCGGGCTCGAAGATCTACGGCTCGCCCTCCGCGAAGGTCGCATGGTGGGGGTCGTGGGCGCTCGAGGGCGATGTCTCGCGGCAGATCTTCTGGCCGGTGCCGAACGTCGACAGCGTGCTGGTCGGCTTCCGCCGCGGGCCGGCGATGGGCTCGGAGGCGCTGCGCAGGCGCACCTTCACGGTGATCGAGGGCGCGTTCGGTCAGCGTCGCAAGATGCTGCGGCAGGCGCTCTCTGGCCTCTACGGCTCCTCGGCGGCGGCGACCGAGGTGCTCGAGCGCGCCGGCGTCGACCCGACGCTGCGCGGCGAGGCCCTGGCGCTCGCCGACTTCATCCGGATCGCGGAGGCCGGGGTCGCTGGCTCCGAGGATGCGGCCAGGGAGGGCTGATGGTCGAGCGCATCGAGAAGAACATGGGCCCGGAGGCGCTGCGGGCGGCCACGGGGCGCGACCACGAGCAGTGGCGCGCGCTGCTCGAGGCCGCCGGCGCGCTGCAATGGACGCACGCGCAGACCGCGCGATGGCTGGTCGCCGAGCACGGCGTCGACGGCTGGTGGGCGCAGGGCATCACCGTCGACTTCGAGCAGCAGCGCAAGGGCAGGCTGCCGGGGCAGCAGGCCGACGGCACGTTCTCGGTGTCGGTGACGCGCACGGTGCCGGGGGAGCGGCTCGAGGCGCTCGCGGCGGTGCGCGCACGGATCGAGTCACGGCACGGCGCCGCGCATCGCGAGAACCTTGCGGCGTCGCAACCGGTCGTGCGCTGGCGGCTGGGCGACGGCACACGGCTTGCCGCCGCGGCGCAGCCGCCCAACAAGACGGGCACGCCCGTCACCCTGACGATCGAGAAGCTGGCGGATGCGTCGGCGATGGAGCGAGCGAAGGCCGAGATCGCGGAGATCCTCGCGGCGGTCACGGGCTGAGGTCCGCGCGCTGCGGCGCGCGGGTGCCCGTCTGCCCTGCGCTGTGACGCTTGCCTCGCGTTCGTGCTCGCGCTCGTGCTCGCGCTCCCGCTCGTGCCGCACATGTGTGGCAATCTGCCGCTACGGGCCACGCTAGAGCGCAGATGCCCACATGTTTGCGAGCCGCGGGTCTGGGGAGGCGTGCGAGCCGCGGGCCGGGGGAGGCGTGCGAGACGCGCGTCAGGGGGCGGCGTGCGGGCGGCGGGCGTCGAGCTCCGCGACCAGGCGCTTCGTCGCCGTCACGCGGAAGCTCGAGTCGAGCAGCTCGGCCACGCGCACCCAGTCGGGATCCTGCAGGTCGACCGCGACCCATCCGGAGGGCCCGAGGTAGGCGGGCACCAGCGCACCCTCGTCGAGCAGCGCGAGGCGCTCGTCGGGCTCGAGCAGCACGCTCAGCCGCGGCGGGTGCAGGCCGGCGTTGTGCTCCTGCTTGGTCGTGCCGCCGTAGTAGGCGAAGACCTTCGTCGTGAAGAAGGCGGGCCGGCCGTGCGAGACCTTCTCGGCCGCGCCGGGGAAGGCGAGCGCGAGCTCGCGCAAGCGCGCCAGCAGCGGGTCGTCGGCGTCGAACATGAGCGGATGCGCCATGGCGGGAGAGTAGCGCGCGGCGAGGATGTCGATCGATGCCGGAAGCGGGCGCACGCGCGGACGTCGGCGCTCAGGGGGTGTGCAGGCGAGGGTGTCCGTGGACAGTAGGTTGGACTCGTGGCACGCGGCAGCACAGTCCGGGCGAAAGCGCCCGGCAAGATCAACGTGCACCTCGGCGTGGGCGCGCTGCAGGACGACGGCTACCACGACGTCGCCACCGCCTACCAGGCCGTCAGCCTCTATGAGTTCGTGGAGGCGAGCGAGGCGCCCGACTTCTCGGTGCGCTTCTCGGGCCCGGTGCCGCACGCGCACCTCTCGACCGGAGCGGACAACCTGGCGATCCGGGCTGCGATGGCGCTCGCTCGCCGAGGCCGCGTCACGGGCGGCGTCGCGCTCTCGATCGAGAAGCACGTGCCGATCGCCGGCGGCATGGGCGGCGGATCCGCCGACGCGGCAGCCACGCTGGTCGCGTGCGACGAGCTGTGGGGGCTGCACCTGGGTCGGGAGGCGCTGCACGAGATCGCTCGCGAGCTGGGCGCCGACGTGCCGTTCGCGCTCGCGGGTGGCACCGCAATAGGCACGGGCCGCGGCGATCAGCTCTCGCCGGCGCTCGCGAAGGGGCAGTTCCACTGGGTGCTCGCCTACGCCGACGCCGGGCTGTCGACCCCGGACGTCTACCGTGCGCTCGACGAGCACCGCGCGCTGCACGCCGCCGACATCGCGCCGGCGCACGACGTGCCGACCGTGGATGCGCGGGTGCTGCAGGCGCTGCGCGCCGGCGACGCCGGCATGCTCGCCGAGTCGCTGCAGAACGACCTGCAGGCGCCCGCGCTGCGACTCATGCCGCGCCTGTCGGGCACGCTCGAGCTGGGGGAGCGATCGGGTGCGCTGGCCGGGATCGTCTCCGGATCGGGGCCGACCGTGGCCTTCCTCTGCGACGATCTGGAGTCGGCCATCGAGGTGCAGATCTCGCTCTCGACGGCGCAGCTCGTGGCGGTCAAGGTGACCGGCCCCGTGCCTGGCGCCCGCCTCATCGACTGACCCGCCGCATCCGGACCCCGCGTCCGGGCGATCGATTGGCGCTTCCCGCGATCGAGTGGCGCCTCCTGCGATCGAGTGGCGCTTCCCGCGATCGAGTGGCGCTTCCCGCGATCGAGTGGCGGCTCATGGCGCAGAGCGCCATTCGATGTGGGAAGGCGCCACTCGTTGCTGGGAGGCGCCATTCGATGTGGGGAGGCGCCACTCGTTGCTGGGAGGCGCCATTCGATGTGGGGAGGCGCCACTCGTTGCTGGGAGGCGCCACTCGAAGGGGAGCGCAGAGGGGTGCGCGCGCGTGCGGGACAATGGAGGCCATATGGCACATCTCCTGGGCGCCGAGCGCGTCGGCATCGCCTTCCCCACCCGCGTCGTGTTCGAGCAGATCTCGCTCGGGCTCGAGGACGGCGACCGCATCGGCATCGTCGGCCGCAACGGCGACGGCAAATCGACGCTGCTGCGCATGCTCGCCGGCAAGCTCGAGCCCACGAGCGGCCGCGTCACGCGCCGCAGCGGCCTGCAGATCGGCGTCCTCGACCAGCGCGACACGCTCGACGGCGACACCACCATCGGTGAGTCGATCGTCGGCGACCGGCCGGAGTACGAGTGGGCGGGCGATGCGCGCATCCGCGACATCCTGAACGGCCTCGTCGGCGACCTCGACTGGCACGCCCGCGTCGGCGATCTCTCCGGCGGCCAGCGCCGCCGCGTGGCGCTCGCCCAGCTGCTCGCCGGCGACTGGGATGTGCTCTTCCTCGACGAGCCCACCAACCACCTCGACGTGCAGGGCATCGCCTGGCTCGCCGACCACCTGAACGCCCGCTACGTAGGCGGCCGCGGCGCCTTCGTGGCCGTCACGCACGACCGGTGGTTCCTGGATGCGGTCTGCACGGGCACGTGGGAGGTGCACGACCAGCTCGTCGAGCCCTTCGACGGCGGCTACGCGGCCTACATCCTGCAGCGCGTCGAGCGCGATCGGATGGCCGCCGCGTCCGAGTCGAAGCGCCAGAACCTCATGAAGAAGGAGCTCGCCTGGCTGCGCCGCGGCGCGCCGGCGCGCACGGCGAAGCCGAAGTTCCGCATCGACGCCGCCAACCAGCTGATCGAGGACGAGCCGCCCGCCCGCGACCCGATCCAGCTCGCGCAGCTCGCCGCCACCCGGCTCGGCAAGGACGTCGTCGACGTGCTCGACGCCTCGGTCGAGCTCGGCGGCCGCACGATCCTCGACGACGTCACCTGGCGCATCGCTCCCGGCGAGCGCGCCGGCATCCTGGGTCGCAACGGCGCGGGCAAGTCGACCCTGCTCGCCCTCATCGCCGGCCGCATCCGCCCCACCTCCGGCCGCGTCAAGACCGGCAAGACGGTGAAGATCGCCGAGCTCACGCAGGAGCTCGCCGAGCTGGCCGAGCACGAGAACGACCCCGTGCGCGTGGTCGTCAGCCAGCTGAAGTCGAGCTACGAGACCGGCGGCAAGGAGCTCACGCCCGGCCAGCTGCTCGAGCGCCTCGGCTTCCGCACCGGCGAGCTCTCGACGCTCGTGAAGGATCTCTCGGGCGGCCAGCGCCGCCGCCTGCAGCTGCTGCTCATCCTGCTCGACGAGCCCAACGTGCTGATCCTCGATGAGCCCACCAACGACCTCGACACCGACATGCTCGCCGCCATGGAGGACGTGCTCGACTCCTGGGCCGGCTGCCTGATCGTCGTCAGCCACGACCGCTACCTGATCGAGCGCGTCACCGACCACCAATTCGCCATCGTCGACGGCGGGCTTCGGCACATGCCGGGTGGGGTGGATGCGTATCTGGCGCTCTCGGGGAAGGGCTCGGTCGCGCGCACGGCCGCTCGCGCGACGCAGCCGCAGCATGCGTCGGGGGCGGCACCCGAGGCATCCGCCGCCGGGGCGGCCGCGCCCTCGGCGCTCTCGGGTGCCGAGCGCCGCGCGCTCGAGAAGGAGGCCGCGAGCCTGGACCGCAGGCTCGAGAAGTCTGCCAAGGAGCGCGAGTCGGTGCTCGAGCGCTTCGAGACCGTCGACCACAGCGACTTCGACGCGCTCGCAGCGCTGCAGGCGCAGCTCGCCGCGCTCGACGAGCGCCTCGCGTCGCTCGAGGAGGCATGGCTCGAAGCCCACGAGGGCCTGGAGGGCTGAGCGCCCTTCGACACGCTCCGTCGCCTTCGGGGGCGGAGCGGCTCAGCCAGCGGGGAAGCCGCTCGGATACAGTGGCGAGAGCCGCGCAGACGCGGCATCCGGGGCAGACCCGGGGCCCGCACGAAGGGAGCGCCCATGTCGGAGCAGACGATCCTCGTCGTCGACGATGACCCTGCGCTCGCCGAGATGATCGGTATCGTGCTCGCGGGCGAGGGATACGCGCTCGAGTACTGCGCCGACGGCGGGCAGGCGATGGGCCGCTTCCATGAGGTGCGCCCCGATCTCGTGCTGCTCGACCTCATGCTGCCCGGCAAGGACGGCATCCAGATCTGCACCGAGATCCGCGCCGAGTCCGGCGTTCCCATCATCATGCTCACCGCGAAGGGCGACCCGACCGACATCGTGGTCGGCCTCGAGTCCGGTGCCGACGACTACGTCGTGAAGCCCTTCAACCCGAAGGAGCTCATCGCTCGCGTGCGCACCCGCCTGCGCCCGCAGCGGGCGGCGGACACGGGCACGCTGAAGGTCGCTGACCTCGAGATCGACGTCGATGGCCACCAGGTCGCGCGCGCCGGTGCGCCGATCGCGCTCACGCCGCTCGAGTTCGAGCTGCTGGTGACGCTCGCCTCCAAGCCCACGCAGGTGTTCTCGCGCGAGATGCTGCTCGAGCAGGTCTGGGGCTACCACTACAAGGCCGACACGCGCCTCGTGAACGTGCACGTGCAGCGGCTGCGCTCCAAGGTCGAGCGCGATGTCGACAACCCCGTGGTCGTGACGACCGTGCGCGGGGTCGGCTATCGCGCCGGCGCGCCACAGGGCTGAGCCAGCGGTGGCCGCACGACGCCTCCCGCTGTGGGAGCAGGCGACCGGCATGCTCCGCCGCTCGCTGCAGGCGCGTGTCGTCGCCGCCAGCATGGTGCTCTCGACGCTCGCCCTCGTCGGCGTCTTCGGCTACATGTCGGCATCCGTCGGGCAGAACCTGTTCGAGACCCGCCGCGACGATGCCCTCGTCGAGGCGGCGCAGGCGACCGGCCAGATGCAGCAGATCTTCCTCGAGGCCGTGACCGAGAACCTCACGAGCGGTGAGGTGGATGCGCTGCAGGAGACGGCGCTCGACGCGATCTCCGACATCATCTCGACCCGCTCCACGACCGAGTACGCGATGCTGCGCACCGATGGCCAGGTGGAGACGCTGCTGTCGATGAACGACGTGCAGTCGCAGGCCTTCGGTGCCGACCTCCTCACCCCCGAGCTGCGCACGGCCGTGGCCGACGCATCCGAGAGCCCGCACTACCAATCGGTGCGGATCCCGACCGCGAACGGCGGCGAACCGGGGCTCATCGTCGGCACGGTCGTCGACGTGCCGCTCACCGGGCAGTACGAGCTCTATCTGATGACGAGCCTGCAGTCGACGCAGGAGACGCTCGACTTCATGCAGCTGACGATGGTGCTCGGGGGTCTCGCGCTCATCGCGCTCATCGGCCTCATCACCTGGATGGTCGCGCGGCTCATCGTCGGTCCCGTGCAGACTGCCGCCGAGTCGAGCGCGCGCATCGCCGCCGGCGAGCTCGACGTGCGGATCCCGGTGCGCGGCGACGACGAGCTGGCGAAGCTGGGCCGC
The DNA here is from genome assembly GCF_022436485.1 of Agrococcus sp. ARC_14. Classification (NCBI taxonomy): domain Bacteria; kingdom Bacillati; phylum Actinomycetota; class Actinomycetes; order Micrococcales; family Microbacteriaceae; genus Agrococcus; species Agrococcus sp. ARC_14. The sequence goes on along the minus strand of NZ_JAKUDO010000001.1, from coordinate 2,636,083 downwards.
TCGTTCAACGACATGGCCGACTCGATCTCGCGGCAGATCAACGAGCTGGCGACGCTCTCGACGGTGCAGCAGCGCTTCGTCTCGGATGTGTCGCACGAGCTGCGCACGCCCCTCACGACCATCCGGCTCGCGGGCGACGTGCTGCACGACCGGCGCGCGTCGTTCGACCCGGTCTCGAGTCGCACCGTCGAGCTGCTGCACGCGCAGATCGAGCGCTTCGAGCAGCTGCTGGCCGACCTGCTCGAGCTCAGCCGCTTCGACGCGGGAGCCGCGCAGCTCGAGATCGAGCCCACCAACCTCGTACGGCTCGCCGAGCGCGAGATCGCCGCGGTCGAGCCGCTCGCCGCCGAGCGCGGCACCGAACTGCGACTGGTGGCGCCGGGCGGGCACTTCGAGGCGGAGGTCGACCCGCGCCGCATCCGCCGGATCCTGCAGAACCTGCTCGGCAACGCCATCGACCACGGCGAGGGCAGGCCCGTCGTGGTGATCGTCGACTCGTCGACGGATGCGGCGGCGATCGCCGTGCGCGACAACGGCGTCGGCATGACCGAGGAGGAGGTGGGCCGCGTGTTCGACCGCTTCTGGCGGGCGGATCCGTCGCGACAGCGCCGCACGGGCGGCACCGGCCTCGGGCTCTCGATCAGCCGCGACGACGCGGCGCTGCACGGCGGCTGGATCGACGTGTGGTCGCTGCCCGGCGAGGGCACGCAGTTCCGGCTCACGCTGCCGCGCGCGGGGGCGCGGGCGGTCGCCTCGCCGATCGAGCTGGCGCCCGACGACACCCAGCCGCTCGTGCTGCCGGTCGCGATGCCGAACCAGCGCCAGGAGTCAGCGCCCGAGCCCGAGCCCGAGGGCGCGCCGATCGCGCTCGTCGATCCCACCGTCGAGACCACCACAGAGGAGGTCGACCGATGAAGCGCACCGCGCTCGCGCTCCTGGCAGTGCTCGCCCTGGTCGGCTGCGTCGCCATCCCCGACGCCGGACCCGTCGTCGAGGGGCAGGTCGACACGAGCGAGCAGACGAACGACCTGGTCTTCCTGGCGCCGGAGCCGCAGCCCGGCGCCACGCAGGAGGAGATCATCCTCGGCTTCCTCGCGGCCGCCATCACTCCGGGAGAGGACTACGCGATCGCTCGCGAGTACCTCTCTGAGGAGGCGGCTGACGGCTGGGATCCCAGCGCGCGCGTGATCGTGCGCTCTGGCGCACCGCCGGAGCTCTCGCTCACCGGCGACACCGCGGCGAACGCGGTGGTGTCGGGCCTCTCGGAGGTCGACGCGAGAGGCGCGCTGCAGCTCACGGGTGACGACCGCATGCTGGAGTTCGCGCTCGAGATGGTCGACGGCGAGTGGCGCATCGCCGAGGCGCCGGACGGCATCGTGCTCACCGCCTACTACTTCAACGCGCTCTTCCGTGCGCACACGCTGCACTGGCTCACCCAGGACGGCACCCGCACGGTGCCGGAGGTGCGGTGGTTCGCGCGCACCGCCACGACGCTCTCCGAGCGCATCATCGACGCGCTGCTGGCAGGGCCGTCCACCTGGCTCTCGCCCGCAGTCTCGACCTTCGGCGCGGTGGAGGCGTCGCGCGTCGGTCAGTCGCGCGTCGACGGCACCACCATGACGATCACGCTCAACAGCCCACAGGTCGACCAGCTGGGGCCAGGCAGCCTCTCGCCGCTCGCCGCGCAGCTGGCGCTGTCGCTGCGCGAGGTCGGTGTCCGCGAGGTGCTGGTCGAGGTCGAGGGACGCGAGGGGCTCGTCGCCTCGAGCGCCGACGCCGCGATCATTGACGAAGGCGACGTCGACCCGCAGCCGCTCGTGCTCGAGGGCACGAGCCTGCACCCGGTCGGTGGCAGCGCCCCCGTGCCAGACGACGTGGGCGCAACGCTCGCCGCGATCGGGGCGACGAGCTACACGGTCGGCGCAGAGGGCGGCGTGGCGCACACCGGCACGACGGCTGCCTGGATCCTGCCAGGAGCAGAGCCCGTCGTCATCTCGACGGACGCGGGCGTCGCCCCGACTGTCGACGACAGCGGCTGGGTGCTGCTGCAGGAGGTCGCGGCTGCTCCGCGCCTGCTCGCCTGGCGCGGCGGTGAGCGCACCGAGCTGCCGCTGCCGCCCGGGCTCGCGCGCATCGCGGCGATGGAGCTCGCGCGCGACGGCTCCCGGCTCGCGCTCGTGACCGGCGAGGAGGGCGACAGCCGGGCCTGGGTGCTGGCGGTCGTGCGAGACGCGAGCGGCAGGCCCGTCGCGCTCGGCGAGCCCTACCCGCTGCCGGCGATCGAGGGCGCGGCCAGCGACGTCACATGGGTGAGCCCGACGCAGGTCGCGGTGCTCTCGAGCGCCGACGACCAGGCGCAGATCGCCATGCTCGCCGTGGGCGGCGTGTCCGAGCAGCTGCCTGCACCGGGCGAGCCGGTGCAGGCGATCGCCGGCGGCAGCCAGGGCATCTCGACGCTCAGGGCGCTCAGTGCCGACGGCGCGCTGCTGTCGCTGCAGGGTCGCGTCTGGAGCCCAGCCGCAGGGCTCGAGCCGCTCCGGCTCATCGCCACCCAGCAGTAGCCAGGCGGGCTTCTCCACAGGCGGGGTCTGTGCTCGAGCGCGCCCGCGCATCCGCCCGGCATGCTCCCGACATGGAGCTCACCGCGGCGCTGCGCGAGGCGGCGAGCGTGCTGTGGCCGGTCGCGTGCGCCGGCTGCGACGCGCTCGACGTCGCCGTGTGCGCAGCATGCAGGGCGCTGCTGCTGGCCGGTCCGGTGCGCGAGGTGCTCGACGGGCTGCCGCTCGTGGCCGCCGCCGAGTACGCGGGGCCGGTGCGCTCGCTGGTGGTCGCGTGCAAGGAGCACGGCGCGCGAGCGGAGGCGCGGGCGCTCGCGGCGGGGCTGCAGCTGGTGCTGGCCGTGCTGCCGGAGGCCGAGCTCGTGCGCGTGCCGTCGAGTCGGGCGGGGATGCGTCGGCGCGGGTTCGACCCTGTCGCGCTCGTCGTGCGGGCGGCCGGGCTGCGTTCGATCGCACTCAGGAGGGGAGGCGCTGCGCGGCGGAGCGGCGCGCAGAAGGAGCGCACGGTCGCGGAGCGCGCGCTGGCGGCGCAGGGCTCGCTCGTGCTGCCTCCGCGCGCAGTGCGGGCGCTCGGCGGGCGACCGGTCGTGGTGGTCGACGACGTCGTGACGAGCGGGGCGACCGTGCGCGAGGCGGTGCGTGCGCTGCGTGCGGCTGGGTGCGAGCCGGTCGGGATCGCCGCCGTCGCGAGGACACAGCGAAGGGTGGTGGAACCGCTGGCGTGAGCCAAGGTCGGCGGGGGTAGAGTGACGGCACGCAAGTCGGCCCAGCAGCCACTGCGCCGACGCCGATCATTCCGGGAGGCCACGATGGACATCACGTTCGGCGCCAAGGGCGCAGACATCACAGACCGATTCCGTGCGTACGCCGAGGAGAAGCTGACGAAGGTCACCCAGCTCTTGCCGCGCGCCACCGCTCTCGATGTCAAGCTCACCCGGCACGCGGTTCCTCATACGTCGGTCGCCGGCGGCCGCGTGGAGATCACCGTCCACGGTCCTGGCTCCATCATCCGCGCTGAATCCGATGGACCCGACAAGTACATGGCGTTCGACTCCGCCTTCCACCGCGTCATGGAGCGCGCGCGCCGCGTGCACGACAAGCGCACCGACCACAGCGCCCGCCGCCGCACGCCGCTCCACGATGCCGTCGCGAACGGCTTCGACCAGGTCGACATCACGCCTGCAGACCCCGCGGTCGTCGAGGCCGTCCGCACCGGATCGATCCCCACCGTCGAGGCGCAGCACGAGGCCGAGAACGAGTGGTCGCCCGTCGTGATCCGCCAGAAGCGCTTCCCCGCGAAGCGCATGAGCGTGCGCGATGCCGTCGATCAGATGGAGCTCGTCGGCCACCCCTTCTACCTCTTCATCGACGATGCCAACGGTGAGTGCGCCGTCGTCTACCGTCGCAAGGGCTGGTCCTACGGCGTCATCACCCTCGACGACGAGGTGTCCGAGCCGGTCGTCGAAGCCGAGCGCGCTGCGTCCTGAACCCCTCCCAGCTGGGCCCTGGACGCATCCGGGGCCCCGCTGGGTTTGCGTTGTTAGGATGAGCAGTCGGTTACCGAACCGTCATCTTTTCCCCTGAACACGGGAGGCACTGCACCGTGGCCAATATCTTCGAGAACATGCTGCGAGCCGGCGAGGGCCGGCTCCGGCGCCGACTTGAGCGCATCGCCAAGGACGTCACCGCGCTCGAGGACGCCTTCGAAGAGCTGTCCGACGACGAGCTCGCCGGCGAGACCGACGAGTTCCGCCAGCGCTTCGCCGACGGCGAGACCCTCGAGGATCTGCTGCCCGAGGCCTTCGCGGCCGTGCGCGAGGCCGCCAAGCGTACCCTCGGCATGCGGCCGTACGAGGTGCAGGTCATGGGCGCCGCGGCACTGCACCTCGGCAACATCGCCGAGATGAAGACCGGTGAGGGCAAGACGCTCGTCGCGCCGATCGCCGCCTACCTCAACGCCATCTCCGGCAAGGGCGTGCACGTCATCACGGTCAACGACTACCTCGCGAGCTACCAGTCGGAGCTCATGGGCCGCGTCTTCCGCGCGCTCGGCATGACCACCGGCTGCATCCTCGCCGGTCAGACGCCCGAGGTGCGGCGCGAGCAGTACGCCGCCGACGTCACCTACGGCACGAACAACGAGTTCGGCTTCGACTACCTGCGCGACAACATGGCGCACTCGAAGGAGGCGATGGTGCAGCGCGGCCACGGCTTCGCCATCGTCGACGAGGTCGACTCGATCCTCATCGACGAGGCCCGCACGCCGCTCATCATCTCCGGTCCCGCCGCGGGAGAGGCCAACCGCTGGTTCGCCGAGTTCGCGCGCATCGCCAAGCGGCTGCGGCCGGAGGTCGACTACGAGGTCGACGAGAAGAAGCGCACGGTCGGCGTGCTCGAGCCCGGCATCGAGCGGGTCGAGGATCTGCTCGGCATCGACAGCCTCTACGAGTCGGCGAACACGCCGCTCATCTCCTTCCTCAACACCGCGCTCAAGGCGAAGGCGCTCTTCAAGCGCGACTCCGACTACGTGGTGATGAACGGCGAAGTGCTCATCGTCGACGAGCACACCGGCCGCATCATGCAGGGACGCCGCTTTAACGAAGGCATCCACCAGGCGATCGAGGCGAAGGAAGGGGTGCAGATCAAGGCCGAGAACCAGACGGTCGCGACGGTCACCCTGCAGAACTACTTCCGCCTCTACGAGAAGCTCTCGGGCATGACGGGCACCGCCGACACCGAGGCCGCCGAGTTCATGGCGACCTACAAGCTTGGCGTGGTGCCCATCCCGACCAACAAGCCGCTCGTGCGCATCGACAACTCCGACCTCGTCTACGCGACGGTCGAGGGCAAGTTCAAGCACGTGGTCGACGACATCGTCGAGCGCCATGAGAAGGGCCAGCCCGTGCTCGTCGGCACGACGAGCGTCGAGAAGAGCGAGTACCTCTCGACGCAGCTCGCCAAGCGCGGCGTGAAGCACGAGGTGCTGAACGCCAAGAACCACGCGCGCGAGGCCGCGATCATCGCGCAGGCCGGTGGCCTCGGCGCCGTGACCGTCGCCACCAACATGGCCGGCCGAGGCACCGACATCATGCTGGGCGGCAACGCCGAGCACCTGGCGGTCACCCAGATGCAGGAGCTCGGCCTCAGCCCCTCTGAGACCCCTGACGAGTACGAGGAGCGCTGGGACGCGGTCTTCGCCGAGGTCAAGGAAGCCGTGGCCGAGGAGGCCGCGAAGGTCATCGAGGCAGGCGGCCTCTACGTGCTCGGCACCGAGCGCCACGAGTCGCGCCGCATCGACAACCAGCTGCGCGGTCGCTCCGGCCGCCAGGGCGACCCGGGCGAGAGCCGCTTCTACCTCTCGATGCAGGACGACCTGCTGCGCCTGTTCGGCGGTTCGGTCGCCCAGCGATTCCTGGCAGCGGATGCGGAAGAGGACGAGATCCCGCTGGAGTCGAAGATCTTCTCCCGCACGATCCGCTCCGCACAGGCGCAGATCGAGTCGCGCAACGCCGAGATGCGCAAGAACGTGTTGAAGTACGACGACGTCATGAACCGCCAGCGCGAGGCGATCTACTCCGACCGCAGGCACATCCTGGACGGCGACGAGCTCGACGCCAGGGTGCAGGGATTCCTCGAGGGCACGATCCGGGAGATCGTCGACGTGCACGCGGTCGGCAACGACAGCGACGACTGGAACCTCGAGTCGCTCTGGAACGACGCCAAGCAGGTCTTCCCCGTCAGCATCGCGATCGACGAGGTCGTCGCAGAGGCGCAGCCGCGGCTCACCGCCGACTTCGTCTACGAGCAGCTGCTCTCGGACGCCAGGATCGCCTACGGCAAGCGCGAGGAGGAGCTCGGCTCGCCGGCCATGCGGCTGCTCGAGCGACGCGTCGTGCTGTCGGTCATCGACCGCAAGTGGCGCGACCACCTGTACGAGATGGACTACCTGCGCGAGGGCATCGGCCTGCGCAGCATGGCGCAGCGCGACCCGGTGGTCGAGTACCAGAACGAGGGCTTCGCGCTCTATCAGCAGATGATGTCGGCGATCCGCGAGGAGTCGGTGACGTTCCTGTTCAACCTCGAGGTCAAGGTGCAGCAGGGCACGACCGCTGCAGCGCCTGCGCTCGAGGGTGGCGGGCTCGAGCAGGTCGAGGAGGACACCTCGAAGCTGACCTACTCGGCGCCCGACGAGGACGGCGAGGCCTCGGTGCACGACGACAAGGGTGCAGAGCTCGGCGCCGCGACCGGCAAGGCGCGAGCGAAGAGCGGCAACCCGGCCGTCGCTGCGAAGGCGAAGGCGCAGGGCGCGGGCGGCAACCGCCAGCAGCGTCGTGCTGCTGCGAAGCAGCCGCAGGCCGCGCCGAAGCAGGTCGGTGCGTTCGGCCAGGTGCAGGACGCGGACGACAAGGGCTGAGCCTCCCACCTCGAGGGCAAGCCCTCAGTGGCTGGTCTCGTGATGCGTGCCTGCTGCGCAGGCGCGCTCCTCGACCTTGAGCCGTCCGGGCGCAACGCGGCTCTGCCGCATGCGCCCTCCCTGCTCAACCGTCGAGCGACTGCAGGCCGTTCCAGGCGGTGATGCCCAGCGGCGGGCCGTAGGCCCCGCTCGATCCACCGTTCGAGTAGACGGCCGTGATGTGGCCCGCGCCGCTGGACTCCTCGAGGTTCGAGACCCAGCCGGAGCCTGATGCGCCGTCGCCCATGGCGCAGTCGGCGCCGTAGTTGGCGTCGCCGCCCGCGCCGTAGTTCACCGCGTCCTCCGCGCAGTAGCGCAGCACCTCCGCGTTGAAGTCGTCGTTGCCGGGATAGCCGGCGATCACGACGCCGTTGGTCTCGGCGGTGAAGCTCACGCCCTGGCCGCCGGCGGCATCCTCGAGTGTCTGTCCGTCCTGCGGGGCGAAGCGGATGAACCCGAAGTCGAAGCCCATCCATCCGTCGTCGTCGGCACCGTCGAGCCAGCGGGTGTTGGCCTCGAGGTACTGCTCCGGCACCCAGAGCTCCTCGGCCTCCCAGGTGCCGAAGGGTGCTTCGCCGTTCTCGTAGCCGGGGGAGAAGGAGATGCTGTCGAAGTAGTCGCGGGAGTCGTCGTCCCAGACGCAGTGCGCCGCGGTGACGACGATCAGGCCTGAATCGCTGTTGATGACGGTGCCGCTGCAGGTGAACTGCCCGGCCTCCGACTCCATCTCGATCCGCCCGATCGAGGTCAGCAGCAGGTTCGCGTCAGCGGTGTGCGGCTCGCCCGCGAAGAGCTCGTCGCCATTCTCGCTCACCGGCAGCGCGATGCCCGGCGCCACCGCAGGGGTGCCGCGCGTCGGCTCGAGCACCATGTCGGTTGCCGCGTCTGGCCAGTAGCCGTCGACCGTCTCGCCCTGGCTGCCCGCGTAGAGCTCGCCGGTGTCGGCGGTCGTCTCGTCGGTGGTCGTGACGGGGCCGTCGGGCTCCACAGGCACCACCTCGACCTGCGGCGCCCCGGAGGCCTGGGGCGTCTGGGTCGGCTGCGGCACAGGCGTGACCGTCTGCCGGGGCGGCGCGGTCGGCAGCGGCGGTGGCAGGATGCAGCCCGAGACGGTGAGCACGGCGGCGGCAGCGGCGACGATGGCTGCGGTTCGAGCGAGGCGCATGGTTCCTCACGCTAGGCCTGCCCGCCGAGCGAAGGCTGGGAGCCGCTGCGCCCTAGGCGGGCGGGTCGAGCGCGACGAGCAGGATGCCCGTCCAGTGGCACAGGAAGGCGATCACGGTGCAGACGTGGAACAGCTCGTGGAAGCCGAAGTGGCCGGGGAACGGGTTGGGCTTCTTGGTGCCGTAGAAGATCGCGCCGACCGTGTAGGCGACGCCTCCGGCGATGACGAGGGTCGCGGTCACGGCGTTCGCCGCCCAGATGTCGCCCATGAAGGCGACCGCTGCCCAGCCGAGCGCCAGGTAGATCGGCACGTAGAGCCAGCGCGGTGCTGTGAGCCAGAAGACGCGGAAGGCGATGCCCAGCAGCGCGCCGCCCCAGATGACCGACAGCAGGATCCAGTCGGTGGGGGAGGTGAGCGTCAGCATCGCGATGGGCGTGTAGCTGCCGGCGATCAGCAGGAAGATGTTGGCGTGGTCGAGCCGCTTGAGCACGACCCGCGTGTGCTCCTGCCAGTGGAAGCGGTGGTAGACGGCGGAGATGCCGAACAGCAGCACGCCGGAGAGCGCGAACACCGCGGTCGACCAGGTCGCGACCACGCCGTCGGCGAGCACGACCAACACGATGCCGGCGATGAGCGCCAGGGGAGCGGTGGCGGCGTGGATCCAGCCGCGCCAGGTGGGCTTGCCCTCGGCCTGCGCCTCGGCGATCGCCTCGCCTGCGGCCTCGATGAACGGGAGGTGTGCGGCGGCGGCGCCGCCGGCGGCGCCGCCGAGCGGGCCGTCGTCAGACGAGTCGTCGTCCTGCGCGCGGTCGTGTGCACGTGCTGCCATGCCTATAGCGTAGGGCGTACGCAGTGGCGCGGCACGCATGCTTCTGCGAGCGCCCGATAGATTCGTCAGCGTGCGACTGCGCAGTGCTCCGGGCTCACGGCTCGTCTACCGCTACTACGAGCGGCGACTCCGCCGCGACCTCGAGCGCGCCCCGGTGCCCAGGCACATCGCGATGATCATCGATGGCAATCGCCGCTGGGCGCGCGAGCAGAACCTCGCGACGGCCGGCCACGGCCACCGTGCGGGCGCGGCGAGACTGCGAGAGTTCGTCGACTGGTGCGCCGAGATCGACGTCGAGGTCGTCACGCTCTACCTGCTCTCCAGGGACAACCTCTACGGCCGAGCCACCGACGAGCTCGGCGAGCTGTGCGAGATCATCGCCGAGCTGGCAGACGACCTCTCCCGTCAGCCCGGCCGGCGCATCCGCCACGTCGGCGACGTGCAGGGCCTGCCGGCGCCGCTGGTGGGCGCGATCGAGGCGGCCGTCGCTCGCACCGCAGAGAATGTCGGCATCCAGGTGAACCTCGCGGTCGGCTACGGCGGGCGGCACGAGCTCGTCGAGGCGGTGCGACGGATCCTGGCGAAGTCCGACACGGTCAGCCCGGCGGAGCTCGCGGAGCGGCTGACGCCGGAGCTCATCGCCGAGCACCTCTCGACCGCGGGTCAGCCGGATCCCGACCTCGTCATCCGCACCTCCGGAGAGCAGCGACTGAGCGACTTCATGCTGTGGCAGAGCGCGCACAGCGAGTTCTACTTCGTCGAGGCGCTCGGCCCCGACCTGCGCGAGGTCGACTTCCTGCGCGCCGTCCGCGCCTACGGGTTGCGGCACCGCCGCTACGGGAAGTGACCGCCGACCCGCGAGGTTTCGTGCAGGTGAACAGTCCCTGGGCATCCGTGTGTCGTCGCAGGCCAAGCGCGTGCCGCGAGCGTAGATTCGGCCTTGTCGGGCAGATCCGCCCGGCGAGCGAGCGGCCATCGCGCCTGCGAGCACCACGGGAGGCGACGGCCGCGTGATCCGACCCTAGGTCGGAAGGGAGCGCCTCGTGCCTGAACTCGCCACCACCCCCGCAGCCGGAGCCTTCGAGGTCGACACCACGGAGACTCGCCAGCGCACATACGTGATCGACACGAGCGTGCTGCTGTCGGACCCGGGGGCGATGCACCGCTTCGCAGAGCACCAGGTCGTGATCCCCGTGGTCGTGATCGCCGAGCTCGAGAAGAAGCGGCACGACCCCGAGATCGGCTACTTCGCCCGCAGAGCACTGCGCAACCTCGACGACCTGCGCACCGCGCACGAGCGGCTCGACTTCCCCGTGCCGACCGAGGGCGGCGGCAGCCTGCGCGTCGAGCTGAACCACACCAACCAGGGCGTGCTGCCGAGCGGCCTGCAGCTGGGCGACAACGACTCGCGCATCCTCGCGGTCGCCTCGAACCTCGCGGCCGACGGGCTCGACGTCTGCGTGGTCTCGAAGGACATGCCGATGCGCGTGAAGGCCGCCTCGATCGGCCTCCCCGCGGAGGAGTACCTCGCCGAGCAGGCGGTCGACTCGGGCTGGACCGGCATGGCAGAGATCGCGCTCTCGGGCGAGCAGATCAACGTGCTCTACGAGGAGGAGCGCCTCGAGACGCGGCTGGTCGCCGAGATGCCGCTCAACACCGGCTTGGTGATCACCTCCGAGCGTGGCTCTGCGCTGGGCCGGGTGACGCGCAAGGGCGAGATCTCGCTGGTGCGCGGCGACCGCGAGGTCTTCGGCGTGCACGGGCGATCGGCCGAGCAGCGGCTCGCGATCGACCTGCTGCTCGACGACGAGGTGGGCATCGTGTCGCTCGGCGGCTCTGCGGGCACCGGCAAGTCGGCGCTCGCGCTGGCCGCTGGGCTCGAGGCAGTGCTCGAGCGCCGCATGCACAAGAAGGTGATCGTCTTCCGCCCCCTCTACGCCGTGGGCGGCCAGGAGCTCGGCTACCTGCCGGGCGACAAGGACGAGAAGATGAACCCCTGGGGCCAGGCGATCTACGACACGCTCGGCGCTCTGGTGGGCGACAACGTGCTCGACGAGGTCGCCGACCGAGGGCTGCTCGAGGTGCTGCCGCTCACCCACATCCGAGGCCGCTCGCTGCACGATGCCTTCGTGATCGTCGACGAGGCGCAGTCGCTCGAGCGCAACGTGCTGCTGACCGTGCTGTCGCGCATCGGCCAGAACTCGCGCGTGGTGCTCACGCACGACGTGGCGCAGCGCGACAACCTGCGCGTGGGCCGCCACGACGGCGTCGCGAGCGTGATCGAGACGCTCAAGGGCAACGATCTGTTCGGCCACATCACGCTGATGCGCTCGGAGCGCTCGCGCATCGCTGCCCTCGTGACGAGCCTGCTGGAGGGCTGAGGCGGGGCGGCTCGACGACTGCGATCGAGGCCGCTCGTGCGACGGCTGCGCGGTGCGTGGCGGACCCCTTCCACCGAACCCGACCTGGTGCACCAGGTCGGGTTCGGTGAGCGGGGTCGCGTTCGTGTGGTGGGCGGGCTGCGGCGTCGGCGTGAACGGGCGCAGTGGATGGGCGAGGCTGGCGTTGGCGGGCGGCGCTAGCGTGAGCGCATGCTCGAGCTGACCACCGCAGGTGCCAGACGGATGCGGCTGGTCGCGCAGGGCTTGCGCGGCACGGTGGCGTCGGGGGCGAGCGCAGCCGGCGCTCCGGCGCCAGGCGCGACGCCGCTCGGCGCCGCGGCTGGCGAGACGCCCGCGGACCCAGCGTCCGACGCGGCGCCCGCTGGCCCGACTCCCGCCGGCGCGACTCCTGCCGGCCCGACTCCCGCCGAGGTCGTGCGCCGCATGGTCGCGATGCAGGGCCAGGATCTGGCGCAGGTGCTGCGGGCCATCGCAATCCGCTCGGCGCCCGGCACCACGATCGCGCAGGTGCGCGCGGCATTCGACCGCGGCGAGATCGTGCGCTCCTGGCCGATGCGCGGCACGCTGTTCGCCATCGCCCCCGACGACCTGGCTGTGCTGCTCGCCTGGACGGCCGAGCGCATCCGTCGCGCATCCGCCCCGCAGCGCCGCGAGCGCGGTCTCGACGACGCGACGATCGATCGCGCGCGGGACATCGCGGTGGCCGCGGTCGCCGAGGCGCCCCGCACTCGCGCCGCGCTGCTCGAGGTGTGGGAAGCGGCTGGCATCGAGACCGGCCGCGGCCGCGGATACATGCTCATCAGCCAGCTCGCGATGGAGCGCCGCATGCACTGGGGTCCGTTCGCGGGCACGCAGCAGACGCTCGTGCCGAGCGCACCCATCGCCGTCGACGACCCGGAGGCTGGCCTCGCCGGCATCGCCCGGCGCTACGTCGCCGCGCGCGGCCCGGTCACGACCGACGACTTCGCCTGGTGGACGGGCCTGACGAAGACGGATGCGCGGGCCGCGGTCGCGCGCGCCGGAGGGCTGGTCGAGGTGCTCGTCGAGGGCGTGCCGATGTGGATCGCCTCGGAGCAGGAGGCGGCGGGCCGATCGGGTGTGCTGCTGGTGCCGGGCTTCGACGAGTGGGTGCTGGGGTATCGCGATCGCGCGCTGATCGCGAGTGCCGCGATGCGCGAGGCGCTCGTGCCCGGCAGCAACGGGGTGTTCAAGCCGGCGGTGCTCGTCGACGGTCGGGCGGTGGGCACCTGGCGGTGGCCGCCGCAGCCGGGCAGGCGGCCGGTCGAGCCCGAGCTCGCGCTGGTCGAGCGGGTGTCGCCGACGGTGCGCGCCCGCATCGAGCGCGCGCTGGAGGCCTGGCCGCACCGCTGAGCGACGGCGCTGCCCTCCACCCGGGCTGTGGACAGCGATCCCGCCACCGGCCCGCCCCTCACTACGGTTGCGGCCATGACAGCACTCGCGGAGGCGACGGCGGGCGAGCTCGCCGGCCCGCGTCCGCCCCTGCGGATTCGGCCGCTCGATCTGCTCGGACTGCCGCTTGCAGCGGCGGTCGCGTGGCTGCTCTTCGCGCAGGGCTGGGACGGGGTCGCGATCGTGCCGCTCACGGCCGCCGCAGCGGCCGCGCCTGCGCTGGCACGCATCGACGCGACGGAGCGGCGGCTGCCCAATGCGCTGACGCTGCCGCTGCTGCTCGTGGCAGCGCTCGCCTGCGGGGTGCGGGTGCTCACCGGCGAGCCGGCGCCGCTGACCGCGCTCGCCTGCGGTGCCGTGCTGCTGCTCATGGCGATCACCGGCGGCATGGGCATGGGCGATGTGAAGCTCGGCGGGGCGCTGGCGCTCGCGACCGCGACGCTCGGGTGGGCCGTCCCGCTCGCGGGTCTGGCCGCATCCGTGGTCGTTGGCGGGATGGCCGGTGCGGTGGCGCTGGCGCTCGGTCGTCGCACGCTCGCCTTCGGGCCCTGGCTGCTGATCGGTCATGCGCTCGTGGCGGTGATCGCCGCGCTCCGCGCTGTGTGACGATGCGTGACAGCGCGATTGCTGGATCGAGGCGCGCGCTTCCTACCGTGGTGGCATCCCCGCACTTGAAGGAGCCACCATGTCCATCCGCATCTCACGTTCTGCCGCCCTCGTCGGCGCACTCGGAGTCTCCGTCGCGCTCGCCGGCTGCAGCGCGACCGCCGGAGCCGGCGACGCCGAGCTCGGCACCGCCGAGAATCCTGTGCAGCTGGGCGTGGTTGGAGCCGCCGAGCCGTACTGGGGCGTGTACGAGGAGGCGGTCGAGGCCGAGGGCATCCAGCTCGACATCGTCGACTTCACCGACTACAACCAGCCCAACCCGGCGACGAGCGAAGGCGAGCTGGACATCAACCAGTTCCAGCACATCATCTATCTCGCCAACTACAACGTGCAGGCAGGCGACGACCTCCAGCCCATCGGCTCGACCGCGACCTACCCGATCGGCCTCTACTCGTCGCAGTACGACGACATCGAGCAGATCCCCGACGGCGGCGAGGTCATCGTGCCGAACGATGACACGAACCAGGCACGCGGTCTGCTCGTGCTGCAGGCGGCCGGCCTGATCGCCCTCGAGAACGGCGGCAGCCCCTACTCGACCGTCGATGACGTCATCGAGGCCGAGTCGCGCGTGACCGTCAGCGCTGTCGACGCCGCGATCACCGCCACCTCGCTGCCGGATGTCGCCGCCGCGGTCATCAACAACGACTTCCTGACCGACGCCGGCATCGACCCGGCCGACGCGCTCGCGCAGGACGACCCGACCGACCCGGCCGCGCAGCCGTACATCAACATCTTCGCGACGACGGCCGAGAACGCCGACGACGAGGTGCTCAACCGCCTGGTCGAGATCTTCCAGACGAACGAGGAGGTCCAGGCCGGTGCGCTCGAGTCCTCCGGCGGCACTGGTGTGTTCGTGCAGACGCCGAAGGACGAGCTCGTCGCTTCGCTCGAGGCCGTGCAGGAGGCCCTCCAAGCGCAGTGACATCGCCAGCGACCGGCCAGCGCTGCGCGCTCCCTGCGGCATCGAGAGGAACGACCATGGCACAGCACATCGTGATCGACCGGGTGAGCAAGCGGTTCCCGCCCGCGAAGCGCGGCGGCGACGAGATCGTCGCTGTCGATGAGGTCTCGCTCGAGATCGAGCAGGGCGAGATCTTCGGCATCATCGGCTACTCGGGCGCCGGCAAGTCGACGCTCGTGCGCCTCATCAACCAGCTGGAGCCCCTCACCTCGGGCTCGATCACGGTCGGCGACGTGCAGATCAGCGGATTGCGCGGCAAGCGCCTGCGCGAGCAGCAGACTCGCATCGGCATGATCTTCCAGCGCTTCAACCTGCTGACCTCGCGCACGGTCGCGGGCAACGTCGCCTACCCGCTCGAGGTGATCGGCGTCGGCAGGGCAGAGCGCAGGCGCCGAGTCGAGGAACTGCTCGAGTTCGTCGGCCTCGGCGGCCGCGCCGGCGCCTACCCCGAGCAGCTCTCCGGCGGGCAGCAGCAGCGCGTCGGCATCGCCCGCGCGCTCGCCGCGAACCCGCAGATCCTGCTCGCCGACGAAGCCACATCCGCCCTCGACCCCGAGACGACGGCAGAGGTGCTCGACCTGCTGGCCCGCGTGAACCGCGAGCTCGGCGTCACCATCGTCGTGATCACGCACGAGATGGAGGTGACCACGCGCATCGCCGACCGCGTGGCGGTGATGGATGCGGGGCGGGTGGTCGAGACGGGCGCCACCTATGACGTGTTCACGAGTCCGCAGACCGACACCGCGAAGCGCTTCGTGCAGACCGTGGTGCGGGCGCTGCCCGAGGGCGACGAGCTCGCGCAGCTGCGCGCCAAGCACGAGGGCCGCTTCTTCACGATCTCGTTCACGGACGAGGGCGTGAGCGAGGCCCGCGTCTTCTCGGCGCTCGCGGGCGCGGGCGTCGACTTCAACCTCGTGCACGGCGGCGTCGACGACATCCAGGGGCGCGTCTACGGGCTGCTGACGATCGCGGTGCGCGGCAGCGACGACGCGGTCGAGCGCGCACTCGCCGGCATCGGCGCAGGCGTGCGCGTGGAGGAGCAGCGATGAACGAGATCACAGAGATCCTGCCCGACCTGCTCGAGCAGACCGGGATCATGCTGTGGATGGTCGCGGTCTCGCTCGTCCTCGGCGGCATCGGCGGTCTCATCATCGGCACCGGTCTCTACGTCACCCGGCACGGCGGCATCCTGCAGCAGCGCGTCGTCTGGTGGGTGTTGAACATCCTGGTGAACACGTTCCGACCCATCCCGTTCATCATCCTGCTCGCGGCGCTGCAGCCGATCGGCCGCCTGGTCGTGGGCAAGGGCATCGGCACCGAGTACGCGCTGTTCGCGATCGCGTTCGCCGCGACCTTCGGCATCGCACGCATCGTCGAGCAGAACCTCGTCGCGCTGCCCGCCGGCGTCATCGAGGCGGCACGGGCGACCGGTGCGAGCCCGTGGCGCATCATCCGCACGGTCGTCATCCCCGAGACGCTCGGCCCGCTCGTGCTCGGCTTCACCTTCGCGGTGATCGCGATCGTCGACATGTCGGCCGTCGCCGGGCTGGTCGGCGGCGAGGGCCTGGGCAACTGGGCGATCACCTACGGCTACCGGCAGTTCGACGAGGTCATCACCTGGTCGGCGCTCGTCGTGGTGGTGCTCGTGGTGCAGGTGATCCAGGCGCTCGGCAACGGGCTGGCGCGCCGCATCATGCGCCGCTGACGCGTGGCGGCGAGATGCCTCGACGTGCTGAGGCATCTCGCCGCGACACCGGTCTTGCCGCCGCACAGACGTGCGGTTGCCCTAGGTCAAGGCGCCGTGGACTTCGCATGCTCCTTGGTCCCGATGGTCGCGAGGTCGGCGCCACGAGTCTCTGTGGCGAAGAAGACCGCGATCGTGGAGATGACTGCAGCGATCGAGAGATAGATCGCGATGGGCCACCAGGTCTCGTGCTCGCGCAGCAAGGAGGTCGCGATGAACGGTGAGAGTGAACCAGCGAAGATGGACGTCACTTGGTACCCAAGGGAGACGCCCGTGTATCGGACCCGGGTCGGGAACATCTCGGCCATGAGCGCAGGCTGAGGCGCATACATCAGACCGTGCACGATGAGGCCGAGCACGATCCCGAGCAGGATCAGGATGTCCTCACCGGTCGACATGAGGGGGAAGCCCACGAAGCCCCATCCGATGGCGAGCAGCGACCCGGTGAGGAAGACGGGCTTTCGGCCGAATCGATCGGTCAGGTGTCCGAAGAATGGGATCGTCACGAAGTGCACGGCGTGGGCGCCGAGCAGCAGGACAAGGATCTCCAGAGTCGTGCTGCCGATCGTGAAGGCGAGGTAGGTGATCGAGAACGTCACGACAAGCTGGTACATGATGTTCTCGGCGACTCGAGCGCCCATCGCGATGAGGATCTGGCGCGGGTAGGTGCGGATGATCTGCACGAGCGTCGGCTGCTGCTCAGCGCTCGCCTCAGCCTGTTCCCTCGCCTCGATGAAAACCGGCGCCTCATCGACGCGCGTCCGAATGTAATAGCCGACGATGACGATCACGGCGGAGAGCCAGAAGGAGACTCGCCAGCCCCAAGACAGGAATGACTGCTCCGGAAGGACGGCTGCCAGCGTCGCCAGCACGGCCGTGGCGAGGAGGTTTCCGAGGGGCAGCCCCGCCTGCGGCCAGCTGGTCCAGAAGCCTCGGCTTGCGTTGGGGCTGTGCTCGCCGACCAGCAGCACCGCTCCGCCCCACTCACCTCCGACACCGATGCCCTGCAAGATTCGGGCGGTGACGAGCAGGATCGGTGCCGCGTAGCCGATCGTCTCGAAACTCGGGATGCAGCCGATCGCGAAGGTCGATGCACCGACGAGGAGCAGGCTCGCCTGCAGCAACTTCTTGCGGCCGAGCCTGTCGCCGAGCCGACCGAAGATGATGCCGCCGAGCGGTCGCGCGATGAAGCCCACGGCGTAGATGAGCAGGGCGCTGATGACCCCGTCGAGCGCGTTGCCGGTCTGGGGGAAGAAGATCACGCCGAAGACCAGGGCCGACGCGGCCGAGTAGAGCAGGAACTCGTACCACTCGATGACGGTGCCGGCCATCGACGCCGCGACGACTCGGCGAAGCACCGAAGCTGGTTGCGAAGGCCGCTGGGTCTGCTGGGTCTGCTGGGTCACGGAGGCTCCTTTGTCTCGTGCTGACGCTTGAGAGTTGTTCGTGGGAACACAGGATTGTCCTGCGCCTCCACCGTCTTCGTCGACGACGGCATGCGCCGTCGCTCATCGAGGTGCCGGGCCTCGGGCAGAAGTCCGACCGCGATTTCGGGCATTCAAGCACGCGGCAGACGTGCAGCGCAACCGATTGTTCAAATTTGCTCGCGCCGGTGGACAATCGGTTGCGCACGTGCTGTACTGAGTCGCAGACGACAGGCATGCCCCACCGGATCATGCTCCACGTCTCCACGACATCGAGAGAGGAGGCGCTTGTGCTCGAGGGCATTCGCGTACTGAGCTTCACCCATTTCCTGCAGGGCCCATCCGCCACGCAGACGCTCGCGGATCTTGGTGCGGAGGTGATCAAGGTCGAGCCTCCGCAAGGGGCGTTCGAGCGCTCGTGGTCTGGCCCCGACGCCTACCTCGGCGACACGAGCGTGTTCTTCCTGCTAGGCAATCGCAACGTCCGCAGCATCCGCGCGGACCTCAAGGATCCCAAATGGCGAGAGACGATCCGAGAACTCGTCACGCGCGCCGACGTACTGATCGAGAGCTTCAGGCCTGGCGCGATGGCGCGACTGGGCCTGGGATGGGACGAGCTGCACGCGCTGAATCCGCGACTGGTGTACTGCTCGCTGTCCGGATACGGCCCGGACGGCCCCTACCGTGATCGGCCGGGCCAGGACGTCCTGCTGCAGTCGCTCTCAGGATTGGCTGCTGCGACGGGAGCCGGCGACCAGCCGCCGACGCCGACCGGGGCGTCGATCGTGGACCAGCATGGTGCGACGCTCGGCGCGCTCGGCATCCTTGCGGCGCTGCATGGCCGCGAGCGCACCGGCGTGGGCACGCTCGTCGAGAGCAATCTCCTCAACGCCGCGCTCGACCTCCAGATCGAGCCGCTCTCGTACCACCTCAACGGCTTCGCCGGCCAGCGCAGTCCCAGCGGCGTCTCGTCCGGGTACTACAAGGCGCCCTACGGAGTCTTCCCCACCGCTGACCGGCACGTCACGCTCTCTCTGAACTCACTCGCGACGCTGACAGAGCTCTTCGGGGATCCTTGGTTCGTCGCAGTCGGTGAGGAGCACTCGTACGAGCGTCGGGACGAGGTCAACCGCCGCGTGGCAGTGCACCTTGCCGGCCGGCCGCTCGCCGAATGGGAGGCCCGCTTTGCGGAGCACCGCGTCTGGTACGCGCCCGTCCATGACTACGCCGATGTGGAGATCGATCCGCAGGTGCTGCACAACGAGTCGATCATCGAGTTCGAGCATCCGCAGGCCGGGCGCGTGCGCACGATCGGGCACCCCGTCACCTACGACGGCGTGCGCCCGGGTGTCCGCACCCTGCCGCCCGCGCTTGGCGCCGATACGCACGCGGTGCTCGCCGAGCTCGGCATCGACGGCGAGACGATCGACGCACTGACCGGGGAGGTCGCGGCATGAGCGTCGTCACGCTGGCGCAAGACGCCCCTGCGGAGGGCCGCGTGGTCACCGAGTGGCACGGCGAGATCGCCGTCGTCTCTCTGGATCGACCAGCGAAGCGCAACGCGCTCACGATGGCGATGGCGACCGCGTGCATCGCAGCCCTGACCGACGCCGCGTCGCGGGCGCGCGTCATCGTGCTCCGCGGCACCGATGCCGTGTTCTGCGCAGGCGCCGACATCGCGACCTACGCGCGCGGCGACGACGAGGAGGTGCGTGCGCTCACCGATGCTGCCAACGCTCTCGTCGATCTGATCGAGAGCACACCCGTCCCGATCGTCGCGGCCGTCGAAGGGATGGCGCTGGGTGGGGGGATGGAGCTCGCCCTCGCCGCAGACCTGGTGGTCGCATCCGAATCTGCCCGGTTCGGATTGCCTGAGGTCACGCTCGGCCTGATACCCGGTTGGGGTGGCACCCAGCGGCTGACATCGCTCATCGGGCGACGTCGCACCAAGGAAGTCGTCCTGCTGGGCCGTGTCCTCAGCGCTGCGGAGGGCGACGAGGTGGGTCTCGTCACGCGGCTCTGCGCGCCGGGCGCTGCGGCGTCGACGGCGCTCGAGGTCGCGAGCCAGATCGCCGCACGGGCGCCGCTAGCGGTGCGCGAGGCCTGTCGCGTCATCGACTTGGCCCCGGCTGGGCGAACTGAGGAGCGTGCCGCGCTGGATCTGCTGTTTGCGTCGCACGACGGCAGAGAAGGTGTCGCTGCGTTCGTCGAGAAGCGGCAGCCCGAATTCCGGGGCGAATGATGGAGGAGCACACGATGACCGCTGGCACGACCCCTCGATTGGCCATCTGGCAGTTGGACGCCGTCTCCGACGGATCCGATCTTCCTGTGCTCGCGGAGGTGGACGTCTGCATCGTCGGTGCCGGCGCTGCCGGCGTCGCGGCAGCCGTCACATGCGCCGAGGCGGGGCTCTCGAGCGTGGTGATCGAGAAGTACGGATTCGCGGGTGGCGCCGCGGTGGCTGGGATGTCCGGCACTATCTGCGGCCTGTTCCAAGCAAGCGACCGCAGCTCGACACCCGTGCAGGTCGTCCGCGGCTTCACCGAACGGTTCATGGTCGGGCTCGAGCAGCGTCACGGGTTGACGGCACCGCAGCCGTACGGCAAGACCTGGACGGTCGCCCACGATCCCCTCGTCTGGCGCGAGACCGCCGACGACATGCTGACGCGAGCTGGCGTCCGCGTGCTGTTCCACACGGCGGTCACCGGCGTCGTCCTCGACGGCGATCGCCATCGCGGCGTGGTGATCGAGTCGAACGCAGGCCGCGCGGTCGTGCTGGCACGGCGCACCATCGATGCGTCGGGCGATGGCGCGGTTGCCGTGCGTGCCGGTCTGGACTACACCTTCGGTGACGAGGGCGCCATCCAGAACCCGACGATGTTCTTCCGGCTGGGCGGAGTCGACGCAGCGGCGTTCTGGCAGGAATGGGGCGCAGACACCATCTGCTCCGAGGCCACGACCCATCGCATCGCAGCGGCGAGCGATGCAGGCCTGGACCTGCCCCGGAAGAAGATCTGGGCGTTCGCGACGCCGCAGCCGGGCCAGCTGCTCGTCAACGCGACTCGCCTCAGCGGCGCCGACGGGCGGATGCTCAACGTCATCGATCCCGAAGACTTCACGGAGGCCGAGATCCTCGGGCGCCGGCAGGTGCGCGAATACGAGAGATTCTTCCGAGATGCCTTCGACAGCTGCCGTGGCGCCTACGTCATCGACACCGGAGTGGAGGCTGGCATCCGTCAGACCCGGACCATCACCGGTGTCGAGACGCTCACCAACGACGACGTGATCGGTCTCCGCAAGAGACCCGACGGGATCGCCAGGTCGCCGTGGCCCATCGAGCTGCACGTCGGCGAGCGTCCGAAGCTGCACTGGCTGCTCGATGACTTCTACGAGGTTCCGTACTTGGCACTCGTTCCAGAGCGGGGCGAGGACATCATCGTGGCGGGACGATGCCTCAGCGCGGAGCACGAGGCGCTCGCATCCTGTCGAGTGACGGCCCAATGCTTCGAGTACGGCCAGGCTGCGGCGGTCGCGACTGTGCTGTCCCTGCAGAGCAGCAGCGCGTATCGGGAGCTCGCTGGGGAACGGATCCGGTCGGAGATGATCGGGTTGGGATCAGAGCTCTAGGCGGTCGCTCAGGCATACGCGGGCCGCTGCTACGGTTGCAGGCCATGGCCAGCCTTCAGGACGTCGCGGATGCGGCCGGTGTCTCGCGCTCCGTCGCGTCGCGAGTCCTGAGCGGCGATGCCCGAGCACGGATCAGCGAGACCACTCGCGAGCGAGTCCGCGAAGCAGCCACGCGATTGCGCTACGCCCCAGATCACCAGGCGCGGGGACTGCGCACGCGCCGCGCTGGCGCGGTCGCGCTGCTCGTCCCCGACGTCAACAACGCCATCTTCGCGGAGCTGCTCGCCGGCGTCGAAGCCACCGCCGACGAGCACGGTTCTGTCGTCATCGTCGGCTCAGTAGGAGACGAGCGCGACGTCGCGTCGATCGTCGGCCGAGGCCGCGTGGACGGGGCAATCCTGCAGCGGCCCGAGTCGATGACCGACAACGAGCTGCGGGCCAGCCTGCAGCTCGAGGTTCCCACCGTGCTGTTCAATTCCCGAATCGATGGCTACACAGGTTCCGTCATCCTCGACGATGCCGTCGGCGTGGCCATAGCCGCGCGCCATCTGGTCGAGCGTGGCCATCGCGACATCGGGTTCGTCGGTGGCCGTCCGTTGCACGATGCTGCCGGGCGGCGCCGCGATGCCTTCCTCGCGGCCATGGCGAATCACGGGCTCGTCTGCCTCGACGGATGGGTGCAAGAAGGCGGCTGGGAGGCTGAGGACGGGGCGGCCGCAATGCGCCGTCTGCTCGACCACGATCGACGCCCCTCAGCCGTGGTGGTGGCGAGCGCAAACGCCGCCTTTGGAGCCGCCTCGGCGGCACACGATCGTGGCATAGACATCCCCTCGGATCTCTCTCTCGTCACGCTTCAGGACCCCTGGCTCGCGCGTTTCGCGGTGCCGGCACTCACTGTGGTGAGGATGCCGATGCGCGAGGCAGGAGCGGCGAGCACCGAGATGATCTATGACCATCTCCTCGGCCAGCCGCTGACTGATGTCGTCATCGATACCCCTGCCCCCATCCTCGTCGAGCGGGGATCAGTGCGGGGTCGTCCGCAGGGCTCCTGAGACGAGTGCTACACACGGACGACAGGTGAAGGATGGTCGTCCGTGTGCCGCCGACGCGCGTGCCAACTTCGTCAAGGCGTGCACGAAGGCTGACGACGCAGGCGCGGCGCAGGGCTGGGTCGCAGAGCAGGAGCGCCTCACGCTGGCGGAGACCGATCTCGAGTAGTGGGAGCAGACCGGTGCCGTGCGCGATCGTTCCGATTCGGCCTCGCACTGCTGATCACCGGCGTCGAGGCGCTGGTGACCGCCCGCTAGGCTCCCGACCGTGCTCGATGACGCCGCCCTGTTCGCCATGGCGAGCGACCTCTGCCGCATCGATGGCGTCGAGGGCGTCATGCTGGGCGGCTCGCGCGCCCGCGGCGCTGCGGCGCCAGGCTCCGATGCCGACCTCGGCATCTATCTGCGCGGTGCCGTCGACGAGGAGGCGATCGCGGCGCTCGCCGAGGGGTGGTCGGATGCCTCGGCGCCGCCCGCGCGCTGGACGCAGTCGGGCGCGTGGGGCCCGTGGGTGGACGGCGGCGCCTGGCTCGTGGTCGACGGCACCGCGGTCGACTGGATCCGCCGCGACCTCGAACGGGTCGAGGCGCAGTGGGAGCGAGCGCGACGCGGCGAGTTCGCCTTCCACGCCCAGCCCGGGCACCCGCACGGCTTCCTCGACGCCGGCTACTGCGCGGAGCTGGCGCTCGGCCGGATGCTCGCGGATCCGAGCGGGGCGCTGAACGAGCGCCGGGAGCGCATGCAGGAGATGCCCGCGGCGCTCGGATCCGCGCTCGCCGACCGCATCTGGGAGGCGAGCTTCTCGGTCGACGCGGCCGCCAAGGCCGCGGCTCGCGGCGACGCCGCCTACGTCGCGCTCTGCCTCGCGCACGCCGCGCTGATCTCGGCGCACGCGATCCACGGGCGCGACCTCCGATGGTCGACGAACGAGAAGGGGCTGGTGGCCGCTGCGGCGCGGCTGCCGAGCGCGCCAACGGGCTTCGCGGCGAGCGTGACCGACGCGCTCGCGCTCGGGGACGCATCCGGAACCGCTCTCTCCGACGCGGTCGAGCGGGCTCGGCGGCTGGTCGACCGGGTGGAGGCTGCCCTCGCCGTGCCGGAAGGCGGATCCGAGGCCCGACGCGCGCCGTCGCGCTGAGCCCGAGCGTCACGGGGCGTCACGGGCAAGCGGGCGCGGGCCGGTTGCGCGCATGATGGACGCATGACCGCAGCCACTCCCACGCACCTCGTCGGCAGCATCAACCAGCCCGACGCCGAATCCGTCTTCCGCGTCGTCGCCGATCGGCTCGGCGACGTGCCGCGCATCCCCGACGGCGAGGTCGGCGAGCGCTTCTACTGGATCCAGTTCCAGACGCTGCGCTTCGACCAGACGCCCGGTCTCGAGCGCGTCGGCGAGCCGGGGTACCGCATCCGCGACACCTTCGATGTGCGGCAGTTCCGCGTCACGGGTGACGTGGTGCTGCCGGAGCTGGGCTACGCGAACGCGGCGATCGAGTCCTACGAGCGCTTCGCCGCGCTCAAGGAGGGCGGCGTCATCGGCACAGCGATCCGCTTCCAGGTGTCGCTGCCGACGCCCATCGCGATCGTCGGCGCGTTCATCGAGGCCGGCAGCCGCGCGGCCTTCGAGCCCATCTACCGCGATGCGCTGCAGGCAGAGCTGGACCGCATCCTCGAGGCGATCCCGCACGACCAGCTGGCGATCCAGTTCGATGCGGCCGTCGAGTTCGCCATCCTCGAGCACGATCGCCGCCCCGCGTTCGCGGTCGGGCCATGGTGGGAGGGCGGCGCCCTCGAAGGTGTCGTCGAGCGGCTGGTGGAGGTCGGCGCATGGGTGCCGGAGGGCGTCGAGCAGGGCTACCACCTCTGCTACGGCGACGTCGAGGAGGCGCACTTCGTGCAGCCGGCCGATGCGGGCCAGCTCGCTGCCGTGAGTCGCGAGGTGCTCGCCCATGCTCGGCGACGCGTCGACTTCATCCACCTGCCGGTGCCGATCGAGCGCGACGATGCCGAGTACTTCGCGTCGCTCGCCGGCGTCGAATGGGGCGAGACCCAGGTCTTCCTCGGCCTGGTGCACCACGAGGACGGCGTTGCGGGAGCGCTGCGCCGTGCGGAGGCTGCGCGCACTGCCGTGGCATCGTTCGGCATCGCCACCGAGTGCGGCTTCGGCCGCGGCCCCGAGGAGCGCACAGCGCCGCTGCTCGACCTGCACCGCGAGGTGGCGGAGCGGCTCTCGGCGTGACCAGCGCCGTTCGGCTGCGCTGGGCGCACAGCGTGTCGGGTTCGAGCTCGATTGTCGCGACAGACGAGCGCCGACCTGACACTCTGTCGGCGCGCCGGCAGCCGGGTCAGGAGGGGTCGGGCTCGGGCTCGGTCAGGGCTGCTGCGTAGGCGCGCAGCGAGCGGTTGTAGCGCGGCAGGCTGGGCTCGATCGCCTCGACGGCGACGCGCATCGCCTCGTCGTGGCGGCCCGCCGAGTGCAGCGCGAGCGCGAGGAACACGCGCGGCGCAGCACCGGTCGACGGATGCGTCGGCGCGGCCTCGAGCACAGCGATCGCGTCGGCGACGCGGCCGGTGTTGCGCAGCGTCGAGCCGTACTGCACGGCCAGCTGGGCGTGCTGCTCGGGTTCGAGCCCCAGCGCCAGCGCGCGCTCGTACTCGCGCTCAGCCTCGTGCTCGTGCCCGTGGGAGTCGAGCATGCCCGCGAGCTCGAACGCGGCACGACCGTCGGCGCCCGGGTACGCATCCGTCAGCGCGCGCATCGCCGCGATCGCCTCGTCGGCAGGCGTCTCGTCGAAGCGCCCCCAGAGCCCGTCGACCTGCGCGTGCCAGCGCTCGGCCGCGCTCACGACGGCTCCTCGGTGAGCAGCGCCGCATACTCCGTGAGCGCCCGTCGGTAGAGCGGCATCGTGGGCACGAGCGCTTCGATCGCGACGCGCAGCGCCTCGTCGTGCCTGCCCGCGTCGTGGAGAGCCAGCGCCAGGAACGCGTCGCGCGCCGCACCCACCTGCGGATGGTCGGGCGCCGCGCGCAGCATGGCGATCGCCTCCTCGTTGCGGCCGACGTTGCGCAGGGTCGATGCATGCTGGATCTGCCGGTGCGCGTCGAGGTCGGGGTCGACGTCGGCAAGGCCGGCCACCGCAGCCTGCTCGTAGAGCGCTGCGGCCTCAGTCTCGAGCCCGGCGCTGTCGTGCGCGCTCGCGAGCTCGAACAGGCCGATCGCCTGGTGCGGCGCCGCCTCGGCGAGCGGATGCATGCGGGCGACGCGCTCATGCTCGTCGATCGAGGCGTCGTCCCAGAGCGCCGCGAGCTCGTCCTGCCAGCTCATGCGCGCGGCTCCGGGCCGGCCTCGGGTGCCGCAGCGACCAGCCCTGCGCCGGCCTGCCGGCTGCTTCCCGCACCGTCGGTCGCCGCGACCACCAGCCCCGTGTGGCGCGCCGCGAAGGCCAGCTGGTCAGCGAACTCCAGCGCAGCGGCGTCCTTCGGCTTTCCCATGCCGTGCCCGGCCCGCGTGTCGATCGAGAGCAGCACGGGAGCATCCGCGCCCTCGCCCGTCTGGCCCGCCGCCTGCGCGCGCTGCAGCTCGGCCGCGAACTTGAACGAGTGCGCGGGCACCACGCGGTCGTCGTGGTCGCCGGTGGTGATGAGCGTCGGCGGGTATGCCACGCCCGTCGGAACGTTGTGCAGCGGCGAGTACGCGCGCAGGTAGCGATGCGCGTCCGCCTCGTCGGGGTCGCCGTAGTCGCTCGCCCACGCCCAGCCGATCGTGAAGCGGTGGTAGCGCAGCATGTCGAGCACGCCGACGCCCGGCAGCACCGCGGCCCACAGCTCCGGTCGCTGGGTGAGCGCGGCACCCGCGAGCAGGCCGCCGTTTGAGCGGCCGTGCAGGGCGAGCTGCGTCACGCTCGTCACGCCCGTCGCGATGAGGTGCTCGGCGATCGCGAAGAGGTCGTCGAAGACCTGCTGCTTGCGCTCCTTGGTGCCGCCCTTGTGCCACTCGGAGCCGAACTCGCCGCCGCCCCGCAGGTTGGGCACCACCAGCACGCCGCCCGCTGCCACCCATGCGGCGAGCACCGCGCGGAACCCCGGATTCATCGGGATGTTGAAGCCGCCGTAGCCCCAGATGAGGGTCGGGCGGGCCGCATCGCCCGGGTCGTCGGCCGGGCGCACCAGGAAGGCAGGCACCTCGACGCCGTCGGTCGAGACGGTGCGGATGCGGTGCGTCACCGCCGCGGGCGCTGCCGGCCCCGGGGTGGGCAGCGTGCGGTGCGAGACGAGGCGCGCGCCGTCGACCTCGATGACGTGCCGGGTGCCGCGGTCGACGAAGCTCTGCGTCGACACGAGCACGGTGTCGGAATCCTTGCCGGCGTCGGAGCCGATGATCGAGACGCCGTCGCCGAGCGGCACGGCGTCGCCGAGCTCGCCGTCGAAGGTGGCCAGCTGCATGCGGTGGCTCGCGTCGTGCGAGTACTCCAGCACGAGGCCGGATGCGGTGAGCGAGGCGTCGAGCAGCACGTCCTCGGGGTGCTCGGGAACGATCGTCGATTCGCGCCCGGTCTCGAGGTCGAAGACGGCCAGCCGGTAGCGGGCGGCGCCCTCGTCGGTGACCGCGTACAGGCGACCCTGCCGGACGCCGATCGCGTTCCACTCGTGCTCGTGGCCGTCCACGAGCTGTGTCAGCCCGTCATCCCCGTGCCGCGCGACGGCGAGGTCGTTGCCGCTCGACGAGCCGGTGTCGGTCGAGAGCACGAGCCACGTGTCGTCGCGCGGCCAGTGCCGGGCGAACATGCGCGGCTCGTCAGGGCGGGCGAAGAGCACGGCGTCGTCAGCCACATCGGCACCGGTCTCGTGCCGCATGAGACGGCCGGCGCCCATCTCGTCGGTGAGGGCGTCGCCGGTCGGCGCGTCGTACGCCCAGTAGCTGAAGGCGCGCGCTCCCGGCAGCCAGACGGCGCTGTTCCACTTCGTCCACGGGATCTCGTCGGCGAGATCGTCGCCGGTGGCGATGTCTCGGATGCGGATGGTGCGCCAGTCGGAGCCGCCGTCGGCCGCGCCGTAGGCGAGCAGCGCGCCGTCGGGGGAGACGCTCGCCATCGTGACCGCGACCGTGCCGTCGGCCGACAGCACGTTCGGGTCGAGCAGCACGCGAGGTGCCGCATCCCCGCTTCCCTCGAGCCCGTCGACGGAGTCGGCGACCACGAGCACCGGCTGGTTCTGCCCGTCGGAGTGCCACGCGAAGGCTCGGCCGCCGCGCACCCAAGGGCAGCCGCGGGTGGGCGCCTCGAGCAGGGCGGTCAACCGCTCGCGGAAGGCGGCACGGGCCGGCAGCTGCGCCAGCACAGGCTCTGCGAACGCGTTCTGCGCCTCGATGAAGGCGCGCGTCTCGGCGGAGTCGCCGTCCTCGAGCCAGCGGTACGGATCGGCGACCTCCTCCCCGTGGATCGTCTCGACCGTGTCGTCTCTTCGCACCTCGGGATACCGCATCCGACCACCCTAGGCCGAGCGGCTGGAGGAGCGGCCCGGGTGGCGGTCAGCGGTTCGTGGCAGCGGATCGACGACGCACAACGCAAGCCGCTCGCCCCGATCCCGCGGCCCGACGGCGGATCGCGGTCGATCGGCCACGAGCTGACGGCCGGCAGCTTGCGTTGTGCGAGCGGCCGAGGCACGATCGCGAGAGGGGCGCCCGCCGCAGCGGACGCCCCTCTGCGAGGTCGCTGTCAGCGAGCTACTTCGCGACGCCCGGGTGCGTCATCGAGAGCAGGTCGAGCGCCTTGTCCATGTCGGCCTCCGTCAGCTCGCCGCGCTCGACGTAGCCGAGGTCGATGACGGCCTCGCGCACCGTGATGCCCTGCGCGACCGAGTGCTTGGCGATCTTCGCGGCGGCCTCGTAGCCGATCAGGCGATTGAGCGGCGTCACGATGGACGGGCTCATGCCGGCCAGCGCCGCGGCCCGCTCGATGTTGGCCGTCAGACCCGCGACGGTCTTGTCTGCCAGCACCCGCGAGGCGTTCGAGAGCAGCCGGATCGACTCGAGCAGCGCAGTGCCCATGACGGGGATCTGCACGTTGAGCTCGAAGGCGCCCGAGGCGCCAGCCCACGCGACGGTCGCGTCGTTGCCGATCACCCGGGAGGCGACCATGAGCACGGCCTCGGGCACGACCGGGTTGACCTTGCCGGGCATGATCGACGAGCCCGGCTGCAGGTCGGGGATCGACAGCTCGCCGAGGCCGGTGTTGGGGCCCGAGCCCATCCAGCGCAGGTCGTTGTTGATCTTGGTGAGCGAGACCGCGATCGTGCGCAGGGCGCCGGATGCCTCGACCAGGCCGTCGCGGTTGGCCTGCGCCTCGAAGTGGTTGCGCGCCTCGGTGATGGGCAGCCCCGAGGATGCGGCGATCTCGGCGATGACCTGCTCGGGGAAGCCGAGCGGCGTGTTGATGCCGGTGCCGACGGCGGTGCCGCCCTGCGGCACCTCTGCGACGCGGGGGAGCGCAGCCTCGATGCGCTCGATGCCGTAGCGCACCTGTGCGGCGTAGCCGCCGAACACCTGGCCGAGCGTGACGGGCGTGGCATCCATGAGGTGCGTGCGGCCGGGCTTGACGGCGTCGGCCCAGAGCGCGGCCTTCTCCTCGAGCGCGGCGGCGAGGTGGTCGAGCGCGGGGATGGCCTGCTCGATGAGCGCACCGGTGACGGCGATGTGCACCGAGGTCGGGAAGACGTCGTTCGACGACTGCGATGCGTTCACGTGGTCGTTCGGGTGCACGCCGCTGTCGGCATGCCCTGCGTCGGCGCGATGCTTCGTCGCGAGCGCCGCGAGCACCTCGTTCATGTTCATGTTCGACGAGGTGCCGGAGCCCGTCTGGTAGGTGTCCACCGGGAACTGGTCGTGGTGCGCGCCCCCGATGATCTCCTCTGCCGCCGCGACGATCGCGTCGGCGATCGGCGCTGCCAGGACGCCCAGCTCGCGGTTGGCGATCGCCGCCGCACGCTTGATGCGGGCGAGCGCCACGATCTGCGCGGGCTCGAGGCCCGAGCCCGAGATCGGGAAGTTCTCGACCGCGCGCTGCGTCTGCGCGCCGTAGAGCGCGTTCTTGGGCACGCGCACCTCGCCCATCGTGTCGTGCTCGATCCGGAAGTCGACGTCGCTCACTGCACTTGCCCTTCGTTTGGCTGGATTCGTGTCTGGGTGTCTACTCGCCGCCCGTGAGCTGTGCGCTCACGGCTTCGGCGAAGGCCTGGAGTTCCGCATCGTCGGCTGTGCCGCCGACGATGACGGTGGATGCGCCGTGCTCGGTCGTGAGCACGTACGCGAGGTTGCCGGGGTCCTCGGTGTCGCGCTGGTCGTGCTCGATCCACGTGACGCCGTCGATCGTCCGCTCGCCGGTGGGCGTCGCGTCCTCGATCGCCGTGACGAGCCACGTGGGGTTCGCGTCGACAGCCTGGCGGAGGAACAGGAACTGCTCGCCGGGTGTCACGTAGCCGGCGTACCAGCTGATGATGTCGTCGGCGCCCGTGCGGATCTCTGCGACGTTCGCCGCCCACTCCTCAGGCAGCGCCGGCACGAGCAGCGGCTCATCGGTGACGACCTGCGCGCCCGCGGCCGCCGCCGCGACATCGACCGGCTCGCGCTCTGGCACGCCGGGTCGCACGACCACGAGCACCATGACGAGCACGACCGCGAGGCACACGACCACAGCGGCGATCAGATTGACCACGTTGCGGTTCTCGCGATGCCGACGCGACGATGCCGCCTTGCGCGCAGCGGTCTCGTCTGGCGTCTCAGGCCTGCCGAGCTCTGCGACGATGCGGGGCTCCTTGGGGCTCATGCCTCGTCGGCCTCCGCGGGTGCGCTCGCTGCGCCTGTCGCCGCACCGCGTGCTGCGTCGAGCCGCTGCTTCGCGCCCTGCAGCCACTGCTCGCAGCGGTCGGCGAGCGCGTTGCCCCGCTCCCACAGCGCGAGCGACTCCTCGAGCGATGCCCCGCCCGACTCGAGCGCCGTCACCACACGCACGAGCTCGTCTCGTGCCGCTTCATAGGAGAGCTCTGCGACGTCGCTGTTCTCGGGGGTGCTCACGGGCTCCAGCCTACCGCCCGGGCCCGACATGCGAGCCCTCGCCTCGAGCCTGTGGAAGCATGTCAGACAGCGCACCCGCCGAACGTCAGGAGCATCCGTGCCCATCTCGCCCGCCGCATCCACCATGGCCGAGATCACCGAGCTCATCCGCTTCGACACCACGAGCCGCGAGTCGAACCTCGCGCTCGTCGACCGCACGGTCGCGCTGCTGCGCGCCGCCGGCGTCGAGCCGGTGCTGGTGCTGAACGCCGACGGCACGAAGGCGAACGTGCTCGCGAGCTTCCCAGCGGCGGATGGCACGACCACCGGCGGCATCGTGCTCTCGGCACACACGGATGTGGTGCCCGTCGACGGGCAGGCATGGGGCAGCGCGCCGTTCGAGCCCGAGCTCCGCGACGGCAGGCTCTACGCCCGCGGCAGCGCCGACATGAAGTCGTTCCTCGGCGTGCTGCTCGCCAAGGCGCCGCAGATCGCGGCGGCGCAGCTGGCCGAGCCCATCCACTTCGCCTTCTCCTACGACGAGGAGGTCGGATGCGTCGGCGCCGTCGACCTCGTCGACGAGATCGTGCGTCGTGGCATCGGCCCGCGCGGCTGCATCGTGGGGGAGCCGTCGAGCATGCAGGTCGTGCGCGGCCACAAGTCGATGAACGTCTTCCGCGCCCACGTGCGCGGCGTCGCGATCCACTCCTCGCTCGCCCCGCACGGCGTCAACGCCATCAGCGCTGCCACCGAGCTCGTGCGCTTCGTCGAGGGCGTCGCCGACGAGATGCGCGAGGGGGGCCCGTTCGACGAGGGCTACCTCGTGCCGTACACGACCGTGAGCGTCAACCGCATCGACGGCGGCATCGCCATCAACACGGTGCCGGCCGAGTGCACCGTGCACTTCGAGTTCCGCGGGCTCACCACGCTCGACCACGACGCGCTCTCCGAGCGCTTCGCCGCCGAGTGTCGCCGCATCGAGGCCGCCATGCGCGAGCAGGACGACGCGTGCCGCGTCGAGCTCGCCGTCACGGCAGCCGCCCCCGGCGTCGACACACACGGCGACGCCGACATCGTCGCGCTCGCGGCCGAATGGGGCGGCGCTCCCAGCGACCGCAAGGTGACCTACGGCACCGAGGCTGGCATCTTCGCCCGTGCGGGCATCCCCACCGTCGTGTGCGGTCCTGGCGACATCGCCCAGGCCCACGCCCCAGACGAGTTCATCGAGCTCGAGCAGATCGTGCAGTGCGAGGCGTTCGTCGACCGGCTCATCGCCGGCCTGAGCGCATAGCGAGGAGAACACCATGACCACCAGCACTCCGCAGTCCACGCCCGGGGCAGCGCCGCCGGCGAGCCCAGAGCGGCTCCGGGCAGCCCGCAAGGCGGTGATCTCGAGCTCGATCGGCGCCGCGCTCGAGTGGTTCGACATCATCGTCTACGCCTCCTTCGCGGTCGTGATCTCCGAGGTCTTCTTCCCGGAGGCGGAGGGCGCCTACGGCCTCATCCTCACGTTCGCGACCTTCGCGACGACCTACCTCATCCGGCCGCTCGGTGGCATGGTGCTCGGCAGCTACGCCGACCGCAGCAGTCGCAAGAACGCGCTGACGCTCACGCTCCTGCTCATGATGGTCGGCACGCTGCTCATGGCGGTCGCGCCGACGTACGCGATGGTCGGCGTGTGGGGCGGCATCATCATCCTGCTCTCGCGCCTCATCCAGGGCTTCTCGGCCGGCGGTGAGTTCGGCACGGCGACGACCTTCCTGATCGAGACAGCGCCGCACAGGAAGATGTTCTACGCCTCGTGGCAGGTCGCGGCGCAGGGCGGTTCGATGCTGCTCGCGTCGGCATTCGGGTTCGGGCTCAACACGTGGCTCTCCGAGGCAGACCTCTACGCGTGGGGCTGGCGGGTGCCGTTCTTCGTCGGCCTGCTGATCGGGCCGGTCGGGCTCTACATCCGCGCCAAGCTGGCGGAGCCAGAGGAGCTCGTCGACTCGGCGCGGCAGAAGTCGCCGCTGGGCACCCTGTTCCGCCGGCACTACGGCCGATTGCTCGCGGGCTCCGCCGTCGTCGGCGTCGCGACCATCTCGGTCTACATGATCCTGTACATGCCGACCTTCGCCGTCACGAACCTCGACATCCCGCCGACCGCCGCCTACCTCGGCGGCATCGTGGCGGGCACGATCGCGCTGATCGGCTCGCCCTACGTCGGGCACTTCGCCGACCGCGTCGGTCCCGCGAAGGTGATGACCTGGGCAGCGGTCGCCGCCCTGGTGCTCGCCTGGCCGCTGTTCCAGCTCATGGTCACGCAGCGCACCGTGCTCACGTTCGTCGTGGTGATCGCGATCCTCGGCCTCATCATGACCTTCTACTTCGCACCGCTGCCCGGCCTGCTCTCGAACATGTTCCCCGCCGAGATCCGCGGCACGGGGCTCTCGGTGACGTACAACGTCGGCGTCACGCTGCTGGGCGGCATCGCGCCGCTCGTGCTCACCTGGCTGCTCGCCATCACGGGCTCGCTGCAGGCGCCCAGCATCTACTACATGGTGATCGCGGTGCTGTCGCTCGTCGGCCTGTACTTCGCACGCAAGCGGTACGAGCTGCGCTGAGCCGAGCGCGTCGCGCCCCGGGTTCCGGATGCGCGGCGCGCGGATGCGCTGGACGCGCCGCGCTACGGATGCGCTGCCGTCACCTCGGCGTCGAGGGTGCCGGCAGCGAGGGTGACGAGCAGGGCGTCGCCGGCGGCGACATCCTGCGCATCGCGCGCGACGGAGCCCGCGGCAGTCTGCACCACCGCGTAGCCGCGATCGAGGGTCGCCTGCGGACTGAGCGCGCGCAGGGTCTGCCGCAGGTGGTCGAGCCGTTGCGCGCCGAGATCGACGACGCGCGCGGCGAGCTCGTCGGTGCGGGCCGTGAGGCGGGCGAGATCCTGGCTGAGCGAGTCGAGCATCGTCTCGGGGCGTGCGAGCGCCGGGCGGGTGCGGAAGGCCTCGAGCCGCTCGGCCTCGCGCTGCACGTGCTGCGTGACCCGAGCGCGCAGCTGGGCGCGCGCCTGCGTGATGCGGTTGAGCTCCTCCACGACATCCGGCACGATCCGCTTCGCCGCATCCGTGGGCGTCGAGGCCCGCAGATCGGCGACGTCGTCGAGCAGTGGCCGGTCGGCCTCGTGGCCGATGGCGGAGACGATCGGGGTGGTCGCCGCGGCCACGGCGCGCACGAGCGACTCGTCGCTGAAGCCGAGCAGATTCTGGAAGTCGCCGCCGCCGCGCGCGATCACGATCACGTCGACCTCGGGGTCGGCATCGAGCTTGGCGAGCGCCGCGAGCACCGTCGGCACGGTCTGGTCGCCCTGCACGGCGGCGTGCTCCACCCGGAACTCCACACCCGGCCAGCGCAGCTGCGCGTTGCGCAGCACATCCTTCTCGGCATCGGAGTCGCGGCCGGTGATGAGCCCGATGCGGTTCGGCAGGAACGGCAGCGGCCGCTTGCGCGCCGCGTCGAAGATGCCCTCCGCCGCGAGCGCGCGGCGCAGCGCCTCGAGCCGGGCGAGCAGGTCGCCGAGCCCGACGTGGCGGATCTGCTGCGTGACCATCGAGAGCGTGCCGCCACGCGGCCAGTAGTCGGGCTTCACCAGCAGCACGGCGCGGTCGCCCTGCTTGAACTCGCCCTCGATGCGGCTGAGCGTCGAGCTCCAGACGTTGAACGAGATCGTCGCGTCGACCGAGACGTCCTTGAGCTTGCCGAAGACATTGCCGCGCGAGTTCGACCACTGCGTGATCTCGCCCTCGACCCACAGATGGCCGAGCTTGCCGATGTAGCCCTTGAGCTCTGCACCGAGCCGCTCGACGCTCCACGGCTCGTCGGGCGTGCCGGTGATGCGCTCGGCCATGGTGCTCCTCGGTGTCGGTCTGTCGCGGTGTGCGGTCGGGCGGCGTTCGCTCTCGGCGGTCGGCCGGTGGTCCTCCGGCCCGGGTGCCGCGTGGCTCCAACGGTAGACTGGACAGGTGACGATCACGAACGGAAGAGTCCCGCTCGACGACCCGCGTCCTGCACTCCGCCGGGGTCGGCTGCTCGATCACCCCGTCGGCGGTCCCAAGCGCATCCTGCTCGCAACCCCGCGGGGCTACTGCGCCGGCGTCGACCGCGCGGTGCTGGCGGTCGAGAAGGCGCTCGAGCAGTATGAGGGCCCGATCTACGTGCGCAAGGAGATCGTCCACAACAAGCACGTCGTCTCGCAGCTGAGCGAGCAGGGCGCGATCTTCGTCGACGAGGTCGACGAGGTGCCGCCGGGGGAGCGCGTCATCTTCAGCGCCCACGGCGTCAGCCCCGCCGTCGTGCAGGCCGCGGCAGACCGCGGCCTCGACGCGATCGACGCCACCTGCCCGCTGGTCACGAAGGTGCACAAGGAGGCGGTGCGCTTCGCGCGCGACGACTTCGAGATCCTGCTCATCGGCCACGAGGGCCACGAGGAGGTCGAGGGCACCGCGGGGCACGCTCCCGATCGCGTGACGATCGTCAACAACCCCGACGAGGCCGACACCGTGCAGGTGAGCAATCCCGACAAGCTCGTCTGGCTCAGCCAGACGACGCTGTCGGTCGACGAGGCGATGGAGACCGTGCGCCGCCTGCGCGTGCGCTTCCCCAATCTGCAGGATCCCCCCAGCGACGACATCTGCTACGCCACGCAGAACCGCCAGGTGGCCATCAAGAAGGTGGCGGCGGATGTCGATCTCGTGATCGTGGTCGGCAGCGCCAACTCGTCGAACTCGGTGCGCCTGGTCGAGGTGGCGCTGGAGTACGGCGCGAAGGCCGCGTACCGCGTCGACTACTCGACCGAGATCCAGCAGGCGTGGCTCGACGGCGTCGAGTCCGTCGGCGTGACGAGCGGCGCGAGCGTGCCCGAGGGCCTCGTGCGCGAGGTGCTGCAGGAGCTCGAGGATGCCGGCTACAGCGACGTCGCAGAGGTGCGCACTGCCGAGGAGGACCTCATCTTCTCGCTGCCCAAGGAGCTGCGCCCCAGCCGCAAGCGCTGACACGCGCCGCCCCCCTGGCGAGGCTGCTGCGGCCTCGATACGCTCGAGTCATGACTGACGCACAGCCCAAGGACGAGGCGCCGCAGGACGACCAGTGGGCCGACCAGATGGCCGACGGCGAGGACTTCGACGAGTCGATGGGGGAGAGCGCCGACTCCGACCGTGTGCTCGCGACCGACGAGCTCGACGAGATCGACGCCGACGACGCGCCGGAGGGCTCCGAGGGCCACGATGAGGAGTGGGAGGGCGATGACCCTGCCGACATCCCCGACGAGCACGGCGGCACCCAGGCGGGCATCGACACCGACGACAACGGCGTCGACGACACCACGCTGCCCGAAGGCACCGACAGCATCATCGACTCCGGCGACTGGGAGTAGCTCGCCGAACGCAGAGACGGGCACCCCGAAGCGGGGTGCCGTCTCGCGTGCTCCGCTACTTGGTCGACCAGCCCGCCGAGCCCAGCTGCTGCGTCGCCGAGACGACGCGGGCAGCCATCGCGGTCTCCGCGGCCTTGCCCCACGCACGCGGGTCGTAGACCTTCTTGTTGCCGACCTCGCCGTCGACCTTGAGCACGCCGTCGTAGTTGCCGAACATGCTCGCGGCGACCGAGCGCGTGTAGGTGTACTGCGTGTCGGTGTCGATGTTCATCTTGATGACGCCGTTGGCGACGGCCTGCGCGATCTCGTCGTCGGTCGAGCCGGAGCCGCCGTGGAAGACGAGGTCGAGCGGCTTCGCCTCGGTGCCGTACTTCGCGGCGAGGCCCTGCTGGATCTCGCCCAGCAGCTCCGGCCGCAGCTGCACGTTGCCCGGCTTGTAGACACCGTGCACGTTGCCGAAGGTGAGCGCCGCCATGTAGCGGCCGTGCTCGCCCAGGCCGAGCGCCTCGACGGTCGCGATCGCGTCGTCGAGCGTCGTGTAGAGCTGGTCGTTGATCTCGTGGCTGACGCCGTCCTCCTCGCCGCCGACGACGCCGATCTCGACCTCGAGCACCTGGTTGAGGGCGTGCGTGCGAGGCAGGATCTGCTTCGCGATCTCGAGGTTCTCCTCGAGCGGCACGGCAGAGCCATCCCACATGTGCGACTGGAAGAGCGGCGCGCGGCCGGCCTTGACCTCCTGCTCGCTCGCCTCCAGCAGCGGGAAGACGAAGCCGTCGAGCGCGTCCTTCGGGCAGTGGTCGGTGTGCAGCGCGACCTTGATCGGGTAGGCCTTGGCGACCTCGGTCGCGAAGCGCGCGAAGGCGATCGCGCCACCTGCGCGGTTCTTCACGCTCTGGCCGGCGAAGAAGTCGGCGCCGCCCGTCGTCACCTGGATGATGCCGTCGGAGCCGGCCTCGGCCAGGCCCTGCAGCACGGCGTTGATCGTCGACGATGACGAGACGTTGATGGCGGGGTAGGCGAAGGCGTTCTTCTTCGCCTTGTCGAGCATCTCTGCGTACTCTTCTGGCGTTGCGACGGGCATGGCAGCTCCTGACTCGTCATGGGCGCGGCAGCCATGGCGCGGGCCGCGCGGGAACAGGTTCAGTCTAGGTCGCAGGGCGTGCGGATGGGTCGGGTCACGTGGGTGTGGACGAATGGGTGCAGTCTGCACCCACTGAGCGTAGACTGCGCGGCATGGCCAAGGTGATCCACATTCGGAACGTGCCGGACGACGTGCATGCCGCGTTGACCGAGGCGGCGGAGGCCCGCGGCCTCTCACTCACGAAGTACGTGCAGCGCGAGCTCGAGCAGGTTGCGAGAGCTGACTTCGCGGTGCAGCACAATCTGGCGGTCATCCGAGAGGTGCAGGCTCAGATGCCGCCCGATATGGATCCGGAGCTGACTCTCGAACTGCTCCATGAGGGACGGCGCGAGTGAAGGTCGTCGACGCCGGGGTGGTGGTCGACGTGCTCAACGGCATCATCGACCCAGCGCGCCTGGGTCGCGAGCCTCTGGCGGCTCCGCACCTGATGGACAGTGCAGTGATGCACGTGCTGCGTGGCAAGGTCATGCGCGGCGCGCTGTCCGAGGAGCAGGGGGCGGGGGCTGTCGACGCCTTTCTGCGGCTGGTGATCGCTCGATATCCCGCCGAGCCGCTCCGCCCGCGCATGTGGGAGCTGCGGCACAACCTCACCGCCTACGACGCCACCTACGTCGCGCTGGCTGAGCGAGTTGGAGCGACCGCCCTTCTGACGACTGACGCTCGTCTCGCATCAGCACCCGGCCTGAGGTGCGCCATCGAGCTGCTCCGGTGAGCCGCGCGACGCGACAGAGGAACCAACTTCCTATAGGATTTACGCGAGGCCCGCCGCAAGCGGGAATCCGATCCGAGGAGACCGCGATGACGCGACTGTTCAATGACCCCAGCCGGTTCGCCGACGAGATGATCGAGGGCTTCGTCGCCGCGGCATCGCGCTGGGTGCAGGCTGCGCCCGGGGGCGTCGTCCGATCCACCCAGGCGGACGAACCCACGGTCGTTCTCGTCATCGGCGGCGGCAGCGGCCACTACCCCGCGTTCGGCGGCCTCGTCGGCCCCGGCATCGCGCACGGCGCAGCGATGGGCAACCTGTTCGCATCGCCCTCCGCGCAGCAGGTGCACGCGATCGCGACGGCGGCCGATCGGGGACGCGGCGTGCTGCTGAGCTACGGCAACTACGCCGGCGACGTGCTGCACTTCGACCAGGCGCAGGAGAAGCTGCGGGCCGAGGGGATCGACGTGCGCACCGTCACGGTCACCGACGACATCTGGAGCGCTCCGAAGCACGAGCAGCACAAGCGCCGCGGCATCGCTGGCGATCTCGCCGTCTTCAAGACCGCCGGCGCCGCGGCCGCCGCGGGCTACGACCTCGACGGCGTCGAGCGCATCGCCCAGCTCGCCAACGCCCGCACCCGCTCGTTCGGCGTCGCCTTCACCGGCTGCACGCTGCCGGGCGCGAGCGAGCCGCTGTTCACGGTGCCTGCGGGCAAGATGGCCGTCGGCCTCGGCATCCACGGCGAGCCCGGCATCGACGAGGTCGACGTGCCGACGGCCGACGAGCTCGCCGAGCTCTTCGTCGAGAAGCTGCTCGACGAGGTGCCGGAGGGCGTCTCGCTCGAGGGCGCTCGCGTCGTGCCGCT
This sequence comes from Agrococcus sp. ARC_14, assembly GCF_022436485.1. NCBI lineage: Bacteria > Bacillati > Actinomycetota > Actinomycetes > Micrococcales > Microbacteriaceae > Agrococcus > Agrococcus sp. ARC_14. The sequence continues at coordinate 2,597,623 of NZ_JAKUDO010000001.1, read as the reverse complement.
GCTCAACGGCCTCGGCAACCTCAAGTACGAGGAGATGTTCGTCGTCTATCGCCGCGTCGCGCAGCTGCTCGACGAGCGCGGCATCGCGATCGTCGAGCCAGAGGTGGGCGAGCTCTGCACGAGCTTCGACATGTCGGGCGTCTCGCTGACGCTTCTGTGGCTCGACGACGAGCTCGAGACGCTCTGGGCGGCCCCCGCCGACACACCCGGCTTCAAGAAGGGCTCGGTGGCGCCGCAGCGCGCGGCCGCGGCCGTCGTCGCGACCGCGGTCGACGCATCCGTGCCCGACGCCGGCGACGCATCGCGCGAAGGCGCGCGCCTGATCGAGGCCGCGCTCGCGGCCGTCGCCACCGCCATCGACGCGGCGGCCGACGAGCTGGGTCGCATGGACGCCGTCGCCGGCGACGGCGACCACGGCATCGGCATGCAGCGCGGCTCGCGAGCGGGCGCCGACGCCGCGACGGTCGCGGCCGAGGCGGGCGCGGGTGCGCAGACGACGCTCGTGCGGGCTGCGGATGCGTGGAGCGACCGTGCCGGCGGCACGAGCGGGGCGCTGTGGGGGGAGATGCTGCGGGCCGTCGGCGCTCGCCTGGGCGACACCGACGCGCTCGAGGCCGCTGCGGTGGCCGACGGCGTCGTGCAGGCCAAGGACGCCGTGATGGCCTTCGGCAAGGCAGAGGTGGGCGACAAGACCATGGTCGACGCGATCGTGCCCTTCGCCGAGGAGCTCGCGCGCGGCGTGGCCGCAGGCGAGCCGCTGCTCGAGGCCTGGGGCCGGGCCTCGGAGGTCGGCGAGGTGGCTGCGCAGGCCACCGCGGCGCTCGCCGCGACGCTGGGCCGCGCCCGCTCGCACGGCGACAAGTCGATCGGCACACCCGACCCCGGCGCGATCTCGTTCGCGCTCATCACCAGGACCATCCACCGCGTGCTCACGCAAAGCACGCGCGAGCAGAGCAAGGAGCAGTGACCATGGGCATCCGCCTGATCATCGGCAGCGACAAGGCCGGATTCGACTACAAGGAGATCCTGAAGCGCGACATGGAGGCGAGCGAGCTCGTCGACTCGCTCGTGGATGTGGGCGTCGACGACGCGGACGGCGCGACCTCCTACCCGAAGGTCGCGATCGAGGCCGCGGAGCGCATCGCGCGCGGCGAGGCCGACCGGGCGCTGCTCTTCTGCGGCACGGGCCTCGGCGTGGCGATCGCGGCCAACAAGGTCACCGGCATCCGCGCCGTCACCGCGCACGACTCGTTCTCGGTCGAGCGCTCGGTGCTCTCGAACGATGCGCAGGTGCTGTGCATGGGTCAGCGCGTCGTCGGCATCGAGCTCGCCCGCAGGCTCGCGAAGGAGTGGCTGACCTACACGTTCGACCCCTCGAGCCACTCGCAGGCGAACGTCGACGACATCTGCGCCTACGAGGGCTGAGCAGGCCATGCTCATCGGGTCGAGCCTGAAGATGTACTTCGGGCGCGCGCGCACGCTCGAATGGACGCGCGCCGTCGCCGCGATCTGCGCCGAGCACCCCGCCGTCCGGCAGGGGCTCGTGGAGCCGTTCGTGATCCCGACGTTTCCGTCGATCCCCGATGTCGTAGCGGTGGCGACGGATGCCGGGATGCTGGTGGGCGCGCAGGATCTGCATTGGGAGGACACCGGCGCCTTCACCGGAGAGGTCTCGGCCGCGGAGCTCGCCGAGCACGGCGTGACGCTGGCGGAGATCGGCCACGCCGAGCGCCGCAGGCTGTTCGGCGAGACCGATGAGACCGTCGCGCTGAAGGTCGCGGCCGCGCTCCGCAACGGCATCGCGCCGGTGCTGTGCATCGGCGAGGAGATCGAGGTCGAGCCCGCCGCCGCCGCGGCCGCCTGCATCGCGCAGCTCGACGCATCCCTCGCCGTGGCCCGCGAGCAGGAGCGCATCGGTCGACTGATCGTGGCCTACGAGCCCGTCTGGGCCATCGGCGCGCCGCAGCCCGCCGGTGACGACCACATCCGCGCCGTCGGCACGGCGCTGCGCGCACGCCTGGCCGAGCTGCCGTTCGACGCGCAGGTGATCTACGGCGGGAGCGCGGGCCCCGGCCTGCTGCCGCGCATCGCCGACTCCGTCGACGGGATGTTCCTCGGCCGCTTCGCGCACGAGCCGGCCGCCTTCGGGGCGATCCTCGACGAGGCGCTGGCGCTGGAGGGGCAGCGATGACCGCGACCGGGCCGCTGCGCGTGAGCGAGCTGGAGCGCAGGGGCCTGCGCGACCGCGTCTACGACCGCATCCTCGACATGCTGCTCGAGGGCTCGGCCGAGCCCGAGTCGCGGCTGTCGATCGACACGCTCGCGAAGCAGCTCGACGTCTCGCCGACGCCGGTGCGCGAGGCGATGGTGCAGCTCGAGCGCACGGGTCTCGTCACGCGCGAGGCGCTCAAGGGCTACCGCGTCGCGCCGCCGCTGGGGCCCGAGCAGCTGACCGAGCTGTTCGACGCCCGCGTCATGCTCGAGGCGGAGGCCACCAGGCTCGCCACCCCGCACGCGGCGACGCTGCTGCCGGAGCTGCGCGAGGCGCACCGCACCCACGAGGCGTGCGCGGAGCGGGTGGTGGCCGCGATGCGCTCCGGCGAGGGCAGCGTGCGCGCCACGCAGGAGTACTTCGCCGCCGACGCCGGCTTCCACCGCGTCGTGCTGCAGGCGGCCCAGAACCGCTACATCGCCTCGATGCACGACGACCTGGGTGCGCTGACGCACCGGATGCGACAGGCCGTCATCCGGGGCGTCAACGACGTCGAGGAGGCGCACGCAGAGCACAGCGCGGTGCTCGAGGCCTTCGAGTCGGGCGACCCGCAGGCGCCGGAGACGGCGATGCGCGCGCATATCAACGGCGTGCGAGCCCGCTCGCTGCGGGAGACGCAGGACTGACCACCGCTGCGCTGCGGCACGAGCCGGCCCGACGCCTGGGGCGCGGGCCGACTCGCGTCTGGAAGCGCTATCGCTCGAGGATGGCCGGATCGAGCCGGTAGCGCTCGATCGCATTCCCGGCGAACAGCGCCAGCTGCGCATCCGGCGGGAGATCGGCGAAGATCTCGGCGAAGCCGCCCATGATCTCGGCGTAGCTGCCCGTGAGGCTGTCGACGGGGAAGTTGCTGGCGACCATCACGCGATCGGGTCCGAACGCGTCGAGCGTGCGCAGCGCGATCTCGCGGTTGCCCTCGGCCGTCCAGGGCGTGCCCTCGAGGCCGATGCCGGAGAGCTTGATCCACACCTGCGGCAGCCGGGCGATGCGTGCGATCGCCGCTGCCCAGCCCTCGATCGCCGCGGGTGAGCGGTCGGAGGGCAGCGCCGTGTGGTTGATGGTGAGCGCGACGCCCGGGTGCGCCTGCACGAGGTCGATCGCCTCGTCGAGGTGCCACCAGGCGGTCTGCAGCTCGAAGTCGAGCCCGAGCGCCTCGAGCGAGGCGTAGCGCTCGCGCCACCTCGGCTCGCTCAGCAGCGTCGGCTCCGCGGCCGCGCGCGCGGGGCTGGCGGCCTGTCCGGGCTTGTGGCGGATGCCGCGCACGATCGGGCGCGCCGCCATCTGCTCGAGCAGCGCGGGTGCGTCGTCGCGGTCGAGCTCGACCCTGCCGATCGCGGCGTCCGGGCCGCCGAAGCGCGCCAGCACGCCCTCGATGTGGTCGATCTCGCCCAGCGGATCCGACGCATCCCACTCGGTCTCCATCGTGACGCTGCCCACCAGGCGCAGGCCTGCGCTCTCGGCGTCGCGCCGCAGGTCGGCGGGCAGGTAGTCGCGCTTGATCGCCTCGTAGTCGCCGTAGCGGAAGGGGATGGCCGCCTCGGGTCGGAGCCACGGCTGGTGCCCGTCGCCGGGCTCCCAGTAGTGGTGGTGCGCGTCGACGAGGGGGCCGGCATAGCGGCTCACGCCGATGCCTTGCGGCGGGCGAGCGGGCGCTCGAAGTCGATGATGAGCGAGCCCACCAGGTAGACGACCGCGCAGACGCCGAGGAAGGTGAAGGCGCCGCCGTAGGCACCGCCCGAGGCGCCGATGGCGAAGCCCATCGCGATCGGCGCGATCGCGCCGCCGCCGGAGGAGGCCACGTTCATCACGCCGCCGACCATGCCCACCTGCTCCTTGGGGGCGAGCAGGGCGGGGATCGACCAGTAGAGGCCACCGAAGTTGATGAAGAACACCGCGATCGAGAGCAGCGTCAGGGCGATGGCGCCGTCGGTGACCGGCGGGATGAGGAAGATCGCCACGGCCGTGCCGACGCCGGAGACAGCCAGGATCGTGCGCATCACGACGCTGTGGCGCGGGTTCGTGGAGCGCCAGCGGTCGGACCAGAAGCCGGCGACGAGCTGGCCGACGACGCCGGCTCCGTAGACCAGGAAGGTGCCCCAGCCGAGCGCGGCGAGGTCGAAGCCGAGCGCCTCATCGAGGTAGGACGGCGTCCAGGAGATGATGCCCCACCAGATGGTCGCCCAGCCGAGGCGGCCGAACATCATGCCCCAGAAGGATCGCGAGCGCAGGTAGTCGACGGCGCGGGGGAGCGGCCCGGTCTCGGGGCGGGCCTCGGGGGCGCGGTCGTCGCTCGTGGTGATGTGGTCGAGCTCTGCCTTGTTGACGCGCGGGTGCTTGCCGGGCTCGTCGCGCAGGTACATCCAGTAGAGGACGGCGACCACGATCGTGACGGCGCCCGTGATGATGAACGCCCAGCGCCAGCCGCCTGTCATGACGATGAGCGCGGTGACGAGCAGGCCGCCGACGGCGGAGCCGAAGGGGCCAGCGGCATCGATGAAGGTGGCGCCGCGGGCGCGCTCCTTGCGGGGCAGCCAGTTGGCGTTGAGCTTCGCGCCGGCGGGGAAGACGGGCGCTTCGGTCGCGCCGAGGCCCAATCGCGTCACGGTGAGCATGCCGGCGCCGGGCACGAGGCCGCCGAGCAGCTGGAAGACGCCCCAGATGGCGCCGGCGCTGCCGACGACGTGGCGCGGGCCGAAGCGGTCGAGCAGCCAGCCGCCGGGGATCTGGAAGAGCAGGTAGGTCCAGAAGAAGGAGCCGAGGATGACGCCCTTGAGCTCTGGCGTGAGGTCGAACTCCTCGGAGATCATCGGCATCGCGATCGACAGCGTGGCGCGGTCGATGAAGTTGAGCAGCACCAGGATCCAGAGGATGCCGAAGATCTGCCATCGCACCCAGGTGCGGCGTCCTGCCGACTTCGCCTGCGCGGCGGCGGTGGTGGTGGCGGCGGCCTGCTGGCCGTTCGACGGTGCCATGGCGACTCCTTCGTCAGCACAGAGCGTGACTTGCGCTCTGATGGGATATTTCCTATAGGATTCTCTCGACGGGTTCGAAAGTCAAGCGACGGACCCCCGACACGATGGAGTGGACATGCGTGCGTACCCCGCAGCCGAGTGGCCGATCGCGGCCTGCCTGCACGGCGTGCCCAGCGTGCTGCCGGACGGCACCAGCCTGCACGATGCAGGCCCCATCGCGTGGGACGCAGCGCTGGCGCAGGTCGCCGCCGTCGACTTCTCGCTCGCGGAGCTCGCCGACAGCCACATCCGCCCCGCCGACCTCGACGCATCCGCTCGTGCAGAGCTCGTCGCCATCGCCGCCGCCCGCGGCCTCGCCATCCCCTCGGTGCACGTGCAGCGCCAGAGCGTCATCGACCCGGTCAACTGGGAGCGCAACCTCGACTACGCGCACCGCACGATCGACGCGGCCGCAGAGATGGGCATGAGCGTCTTCTCGACCGGCCTCCACCAGCCGTTCAGCGAGGCGCAGCGCCGCGCGCTGTGGTTCTGGACGGCGGAGGGCGCCAAGGATCCGGATGACCGCGAGACCTGGGATGCGGCCGTCACCCGCCTGCGCGAGCTCGGCACGCACGCGCAGCAGGTCGGCATGCGGATGTCGCTCGAGCTCTATGAGGACACCCTGCTCGGCACCGCCGACTCGGCGGTGCGCCTGGTCGAGGAGATCGGCGTCGACGCCGTCGGCCTCAATCCCGACGTCGGCAACCTCATCCGCCTGCATCGTCCGGTCGAGGACTGGCGCGAGCTCTTCGCCAAGACGCTGCCGCACGCGAACTACTGGCACGTCAAGAACTACGCGCGCGACGAGGCGGCCGACGGCAGCTGGGCGACGAGCACCCCGTCGACCATGGAGGCGGGCCTCATCAACTACCGGCAGGTGCTGCGCGACGCCGTCGAGCTCGGCTTCGACGGGATCATCCTCACCGAGCACTACGGCGGCGACAGCCTCGGCATGTGCTCCACCAACCAGCGCTACATCCGCGACCTGCTCGCGGCTGACGAGCGCACCGCTGCCACGGCAGTCATCGACTGAGTCGAAGGGAACCGACACCATGACCACCGCACCCGCGACCACCACAGCCCGGCCGCGCATCGCGCTCACCCTGGGCGACCCTGCCGGCGTCGGCCCCGAGCTCGTCGCGCGCCAGCTCGCCGACCCGGCGACCACCGCTGCCGCTGAGATCCTCATCATCGGCGACGAGCAGGAGCTCGTCGACGCCATGGCGGATGCCGGCGTCGAGTTCGCCTGGACGCGCGAGGCGGGCACCGGCGTGCCGCAGCTCGTCGAGAACGACGGCGAGCGCCCCGAAGGGGGCTTCGTGCGCCAGCAGGCCACCCGAGAGGGCGGGCTGTGGGCGATGGCGAGCCTGCGCCGCGCGCTCGAGCTGTCGAAGGCCGGCGAGGTCGACGCGATCGTCTTCGCGCCGCTCAACAAGTCGTCGCTGCACCTGGCCGGCATGGCCGAGAACGACGAGATGTCGTGGTTCGAGACCGTGCTCGCCGACGGCACGAGCGCCACCGAGCTCAACATCCTGCCCGAGCTCGTCACCGCGCGCGTCACGAGCCACTGCTCGATCGCCCAGGTCGCGAGCCTCATCGACCACGACCTGGTGGTCGAGCGCGGCGAGCTGCTCAAGGCCGTGCTGCAGGCGCGCGGCATCGAGCAGCCGCGCATCGGCGTCTGCGCCCTCAACCCGCACGCGGGGGAGTCGGGGAAGTTCGGCCGCGAGGAGATCGACATCATCGCGCCTGCCATCGAGGAGCTCCAGCGCCGCGGCGTCGACGCCGCCGGCCCGTTCCCGAGCGACACGATCTTCCTCAAGGCCCGCGACGGCGCCTTCGACGGCGTGCTGACGATGTACCACGACCAGGGCCAGATCGCCGTGAAGCTCCTCGGCTTCGACCGCGGCGTCACGATGGCCGGCGGCCTGAGCGTCGCCGTCTGCACCCCGGCCCACGGCACCGCCTTCGACGTGGTCGGCAAGCGCATCGCCAACACCGGCGCCTACGAGCACGCCTTCGCCACCGCCGTCGGCGTCGGCGCGCAGGCGCGCGAGGCGCGCGCGGCCGACTGACCACCTCCATCCTCACCACCGACAGCCTCATCACCGACAGCCTCATCACCGAAAGCAAGGATCCGACAATGAAGTCACGCATCACCACGGCGGCCATCGGTGCCGTCGCCATCGCGGCCCTCGCGGGCTGCTCCAGCGCGGCGCCGGCCGGCCAGGAGGGCCCCTTCGAGCCCTCCGACGTCCGCATGACCGTGCCGTTCTCTGCGGGCGGCGGCTCCGACGCATCCGGCCGCGCCATCGCGAGCGGTCTCGAGGCCGCCACCGGCACCACCATCACGGTCGAGAACCGCGAGGGTGGCTCCGGCGCCGTCGGCTACTCGCACCTGTTCGCGCAGGAGGGCAACGCCAGCCAGCTGCTCGCCGCGGAGACGACGCTGCTGTCGCTGCCGATCACGACCGAGGTCGACTACGACTACACGTCGTTCACGCCGATCATGAAGCTCGGCGACGACTACACGCTCGTCGTCGTCCCGGCCGACAGCCCGTTCCAGACCTGCACCGACGTCGTGGATGCGGCGGGCGGCGAGGGTGTCGTCGTCGCCGTCTCGGGCGCGATCAGCCTCGACGAGATCGTCTTCACCCTCATCGAGCAGGACCAGGGCGTCGAGTTCGACCGCGTGCCGTTCGAGAGCGGCAGCGAGGTCATCGCGGGCCTGCTCGGCGGCACGGTCGAGGTCGGCTCGCTCAACCCGGGCGAGGTGCTCGGCCAGCTCGAGTCCGGTGACCTGCGCGCGCTCTGCTCGCTCTCGGAGGAGCGCTACGAGTACGAGCAGATCGCCGACGTGCCCACCGCCATCGAGGAGGGCATCGACGTGTCGTTCGCCCAGTGGCGCGGCTTCATCGCACCGGGCGGCATCACCGAGGAGGCTCGCCAGTACTGGATCGACGCCGCCGAGGCCTACGTCGCCTCCGATGCGTACACGCAGTACATCGAGGACAACCTCATGCAGCCGAACGCGGTCTACGGCGACGAGTTCGTCGAGTACCTCGCGCAGAACTCGGCCGACCTCGAAGCGGCGCTCGCGCCGTGACCCTCACCCCCCGGATCGCCAGGGTCGCGTTCAGCGCGGCCCTGGCCCTCCTGGGCCTTGGCGCCGCCATCATCGGATGGGGCTACGGCGTCACCCAGGACAACGGCCAGGTCGGCGCGGGCTTCCTGCCCGTCGCCCTCGGCGTGATCATGGCGCTGCTCGCCGGCGCCGACGCCGTCATCGCGCTGCTGCAGCGCGAGCGGCGCCCGGCCGACGAGCCAGGCTCGCTCGCCGCAGAGGTCGACGCGGCCGCCATCGACCACGTCGAGGAGTCGCCCGACATCGACGCGCTGGGCCGCTCGCAGCGCCAGCGCAACCGCATGCTCGCGATCGTCGCCGCCATGCTGCTCGGCGCGCTGCTGCTCGTGCCCGTGCTCGGGCTGCTCCTCTCGCTCGGCGTGCTCATGCTCGCCGTGGCGATCGTCGTCGAGCGCCGACCCATCCTCTCCTCCGTGATCATCACGGTCGTCGTGGTCGGCGTCTTCCACCTCGTCTTCGGCGTGCTGCTGCGCGTGCCGATGCCGACCGGCATGATCGGACTCATCTGATGCTCGAGAACCTGCTGCTCGGCTTCCAGACAGCGCTGACGCTCGAGAACGTGATCTGGTGCTTCGTCGGCGTCTTCCTCGGCACCGTCATCGGCCTGCTGCCGGGCCTCGGCTCCACCACGGGCGTCGCCATCCTGCTGCCGATCACCTTCGCGCTCGAGCCCGTCACGGCACTCATCATGCTCGCCGGCATCTACTACGGCGCGCAGTACGGCGGCACCATCACCTCGGTGCTCATCTCGACGCCCGGCGAGGCGGCGAGCGTCGTCACGACGATCGACGGCTACCAGATGGCGAAGCGCGGCAGGGCGGGCGCCGCGCTGGCGATCAGCGCGATCGGCTCGTTCATCGCCGCGATCATCTCGCTCGCGCTGCTCATCGCGATCGCGCCGCCGCTCGCCGAGATCGCGCTCGAGTTCGGGCCGGTGGAGATGTTCGCGGTCATGATCCTCGGCCTCGTGATCGTCGTCACCTTCCAGGGCGGCGCCTTCATCCGCGGCGCCATGATGGCGGTCGCGGGCCTGCTCGTCGCGACCGTCGGCATCGCCCCCGGCACGGGTGAGGAGCGCTTCACCTTCGGCAACATCAACCTGCTCTCGGGCATCCCGTTCGTCGAGGTCATGATCGGCGTCTTCGCGCTCGGCGAGGTGTTCTACCAGATCCGGGTCGGGGCGGCGAAGCCGATCAAGGCGCGCTTCAAGGACATGGTGATCAAGCGCAAGGACATCACCGACTCGATGCCCGCGATCCTGCGCGGCTCCGGCATCGGCTTCGCGCTCGGCGTGCTGCCGGGCGCCGGCTCGACCCTCGCATCCTTCATGTCGTACGGCATCGAGCGCCGCGTCAGCAAGAACAAGGCCAACTTCGGCAAGGGCGCCATCGAGGGCGTCGCGAGCCCTGAGAGCGCGAACAACGCCGCCGCGAACGCCAACTTCGTGCCGACGCTCGCCCTCGGCATCCCCGGTGGTGCGACCACGGCCGTGCTGCTCGGCGCGTTCACGATCTTCGGCCTGCAGCCCGGGCCGCTGCTGTTCGAGCAGCAGCCAGAGCTCGTCTGGGGCCTGCTGGTGTCGTTCTTCATCGGCAACGTGCTGCTGCTGGTGCTGAACCTGCCGCTCGCCCCGGTGTTCGCGCAGATGCTCCGCATCCCGTACGGCTACCTGTACCCGATCATCCTGCTGACGTCGCTCATCGGTGCCTACGCGGTGAGCAACAACATGTTCAGCGTGTGGCTCGTGCTCGTCTTCGGCGTGCTCGGCTACCTCATGAAGGAGCTCGACCTGCCGATGGCCCCGTTCGTGCTGGGCCTCGTGCTGGGGCCGCTGTTCGAGAAGGCGCTCGTGCAGACGAGCGCCATCGGGCAGGGCGACCTGGGTGTCGTGTTCGCGAGCCCGATCGCCGTCGGCGTGCTGGTGCTGGTGGTGGCGATGATCGTGCTGCCGAAGGTCATCGGGCCGCTGCGCCGGGTGATCACCGCCAGGCTCGCCGAGCGCAAGGAGCGTGCGGCGAAGGAGCACACCGGCGTCTGACTCCGCGAGAGACGTGCACCTCCGGGTGCACCTGCAGGCCGGATCGGGAACCGCGACACCCGATCCGGCCTGTTCCTCTGTTCGCGCGCGATTCGCCTGCCGTTCGGCCGCGCGGTCTAGGCTTCTGGCACGTGCCCGGGACACCGGGTGCCAGGGAGGCACGACATGCAGACGCACGACGGGCAGCAGCACGACGCGATCGTCCGCACCGCGCTCGAGCGCATCGTCGCCGCGCTCGCAGAGGCTCAGCAAGAGCTCGACGAGCTCGACGCCGTCGCCGACGACGGCAACCACGGCACGAACATCCTCGCCGGCGCGACCGCCGCCCAGGCCGCCGCAGCCACCGCACCAGACGGGACCGCTCTCGCGGCCGCCGCCGAGGCGTGGGCCGCCCAGGAGGGAGGCGCCAACTCGCTCTGGGGCGCGATGGGCACGGCAGCCGCGGCTGCGCTCGATCGGGGCCCGATCGCGCTCGTCGACGCCGCGCTGCATGCCCTCGAGTCCTCGACCGACGCCCACATCGGCGACAAGTCGATCGTCGACACGCTCGCACCGGCGCTCGGCGACGCCCACGTGCACCTCGAGCGCGGGGAGGCCGGCGCGGACGCCGCAGCCCACGCGGCAGGCGTCGCAGAGGAGGCGGCGGTCGAGACGGCAGCCTTCGAGGATCGCTTCGACGCCTCCACGCCCGACCTCGGCTACCCCGATCCGGGCGCCACCTCGTCGGCCGTCATCCTGGCCGCGATCGCCGACGTCATCGCCGAGCTGTGACCGCAGGTCACGAGGTCGAGTAGTCGCGCGTCGCGCGGACCGCGACCCCGACTATCGCCCGCGAAGGAACCGCGGGACTTTCACCCGACACCGCGCCGAGCCGAATGCATCCGCTCACTAGGCTCGGAGCAACCCCTGATCCGATGGAGGACACCCCGTGCCGCAGAGCGACTCGCAGAAGGCCCCGGTCTTCGACAACCCCGACCGCAACCTCGCCATGGAGCTGGTGCGCGCAACCGAGGCTGCGGCGATCCGCGCGGTGCCCTACATCGGCCGCGGCGACAAGAACGCCGCTGACGGCGCTGCGGTCGACGCGATGCGCACCTTCCTCGCCACGGTCGCCTTCGACGGCGTCATCGTCATCGGCGAGGGCGAGAAGGACGAGGCGCCGATGCTCTTCAACGGCGAGCACGTCGGCAACGGCCGCGGCCCGTCCGCCGACATCGCGGTCGACCCGATCGACGGCACCTCGCTCACGGCCGCGGGCAGGCAGAACGCGCTGAGCGTCATCGCCGTCGCCGATCGCGGCACGATGTACGACCCGGTCGACGCCTTCTACATGGACAAGCTCGTCGCCGGTCCCGAGGCGCACGGCATCATCTCGCTCGAGCAGTCGATGGGCGACAACATCCGCGAGCTCGCGCGCGCGACGGGCAAGGACGTCGAGGACATCGTCGTCGCCGTGCTCGACCGCCCGCGCCACGCGGAGCTCATCGACGAGATCCGCTCGGCGGGCGCAGGCACGCGCCTGATGCGCGACGGCGACGTCGCCGGCGGCATCAACGCCGCGCGCTGGGAGAGCCGCATCGACATGTGCGCGGGCGCCGGCGGCACGCCGGAGGGCGTCATCACCGCGTGCGCGATCAAGGCCCTCGGCGGGTTCATGGAGGGGCGCCTGTCGCCGCAGAGCGACGAGGAGCACCGCAAGGTCATCGCCGCCGGCCACGACCTCACGCGCGTGCTGGCGCTCAACGACCTGGTCTCGAGCGACAACACCTACTTCGTCGCCACCGGCGTCACCGACGGGCAGCTGCTGGACGGCGTGCGCCGCAAGGGGCCGCTCATCCGCACCGAGTCGCTCGTGCTGCGCTCCAAGACCGGCACCGCCCGCCGCGTGATCGCCGAGCACCGGGCTGAGAAGTGGCTCGAGCGGGACTCCGCGCGAGCCTGAGCGGAGTCGCCGCGCGGCGCGGCCGCGAGCGCGCGTGCCGTGCCAGCAGACATGTGGGCATCGGTCGCCACGGGAGGCGCGAACGAGCCGATCGTCACATCTCTGCGGCAGGTGAGGCGGCGGGGCGTCACGCTGAGGCGCGAGGGGGCGCGAGGAGATGCGTGGGATGCGCGGGCGAGCGGCCCGCGTGCGGCACGATGGGTGCGTGAGCGGCACCGCACGCCTCGTCGGCATCGACCTCGCGCGGTTGGTCGCCGTCGCGGGGATGATGGCCGCGCACACGCTCAGCTGGGGCGAGCCGCCGCCCGCCGCGGTCGTCGCGCTCACTGAGGGCCCGCCCTCGACGCTGTTCGCGGTGCTCGGCGGCGTGAGCGTGGTGCTGGCGGCGCGCTCGCGGCTCGCGGCCGGCGACCGCTGGGGCGCGGTGCGCTCGACGATCGCGCGCGGCGCCGTCGTGGCGCTGCTGGGCCTGCTCGTCGCGCCGTTCGCCACCGCCGTCTTCGTCGTGCTGGTGCCGTTCGGCGTGACGATCGCGGTCGCGGGCCTGCTGCTGCTCGCGCCGTCCTGGCTGCTGCTCGTGCTCGCCGCCGGGATCGGGCTCTTCGGCGGCACGGTCGTGGCGATCGCCGGCACCGCGCTGCCGTCGCTGCGGCGCATGTCGAGCCAGCTGAGCCCGGCCGACGCGGTCGTGCCCGCGGTCAACGATGTGCTGCTCACCGGCGTGTATCCGGCACTGATCTGGCTCGCCTACCTGCTGATCGGGATGCTCGTGGCGCGGGCATTGCTCGCTGCCGCGGCGACCGGCGGCGAGCGCGCGATGCTGACGCGGCTGGCCGGCCTCGGCGCGCTGCTCACCGGCCTCGGCATCGCCGCCAGCGAGGTGGGCGTGCTGCTGCTGAGCGAGCAGGTCGCACCAGGCGATCCCGCGCTGGCCCGCGACCAGCTGCTCGCCAACGGCTACGGCTCGGCACCCGGCGTGAGCCCGCTGTGGCAGCTGCTGGCCGCGCCGCACACCGGCACACCCGCCGACGTCGCTCGCACCGCGGGCATCGCGCTGCTGGTGATCGCCCTCCTCGGGCTGCTGGCGCGGCGCCTGTCGCCGACCGCACTGCGCGCCATCGCGCCGCTGCGCGCGGCCGGCGGTGCCCCGCTGACGATCTACATCGTGCACGTGGTGCTGCTCACGCTGCTGGGCGGCCTGCTCTTCGAGTCCGCTCCGGGCGTGGTGGGCGGATGGGGCGGCTGGGCGCTGCAGGTCCTGGTCGCGCTGGGGATCGGCGCGGTGCTGGCGCTGACCGGGATGCGCGGACCGTTCGAGCGGCTGGTGGGCGTCGCAGCCGAAGCGGCCGGCGGGCGACGCGAGCCCGCGTCGTCGGCATGACCCGGGCATCCGTCGCCGCCCCGTCGTGACGCTCATGGGCGCAGCCACGACGTTCGCGCGCGGGGGTTGACATGCCGACCAGTCGTGCGTACATTGCTGAGTGGTTATAGAACCGAACGGTGATGGAAGCGGAGCGCAGCATGGACAAGAGCACGGTCGACGACGAGACGCTCGACCGCATCTTCGCCGCGCTCTCCGATCGCACGCGCCGCCGCATCCTGCTGCGGCTGCGATCGGGGCCCGCGACCGTCACCGAGCTCACCGCGCTCGCGGGCCTCAGCCAGCCAGCCGTCTCCAAGCACCTCAAGGTGCTGGGGGAGGCCGGGCTGGTGCGGGCCGAGCGCGATGCGCAGCGCATCCACCGCATGATCGAGCTCGCGCCGCTCATCCGCGCTGCCGTCTTCGTCTCGCAGTTCGAAGGGGAGGTCGACGCCCGACTCGACCGCCTCGAGGCGCACCTCACGTCGGGAACCAGGCCGGATGCATCCGGTCGCAACCCCAAGGAGTGATCATGAAGACCCGATTCAGCCTGCCCGACGACACCTCCATCGCCTACGAGCGCGACTTCAGCGCCCCGGCGACCGAGGTGTGGAAGGCGTACACCGAGCCCGAGATCGTGCGCACCTGGATGCTCGGCCCCAACCCCGACACCGAGTTCCCGACCTGCGAGATGGACATGCGCACCGGCGGCTCGTTCCGCTGGGTGTGGGTCGACGAGGGCGGCGAGCTCATCATCGCCGGCGACGTGCTCGAGGCCGACGAGCCCCACCGCATCGTCACCACCGAGACGATGAGCGGCTCTGCCATGCAGGGCATGGAGTTCCCGCCCACGACGAACACCACCACGCTCACCGAGGCCGACGGCATCACCACCCTGCGCACCGTCACGGTCTACGACTCGAAGGAGAGCCGCGACGGCGCCTACGCGAGCGGCATGGACGCCGGCATCGAGGCGGGCTACGAGCGGCTGGCGGCTCGCTTCGCCTGACGGCCACGCGGCCGCGGCTCGCTTCGCCTGACGGCCACGCGGCCGCGCCTCGCCGAGAGGGAGTGCTGCGCGCGGGAGGTGCCGTTGCGCCGCTACCTCCTGCGCGCAGCACTCCCTCTCGCGTGCCGGCGGGCCGTCAGGCGGGCCGTCAGGCGGGCGCTCAGCGGGCCGTCACCCGCTGGGGGAGCGGCGGGCGTGCCTGGGCTCCGCCGAACAGCCGCGCCGTCGGTCCGTCGCCCGTCAGCAGCGCGTGCGGCGCGCCGACCTCCACGAGGCGACCGGCGTCCAGATGCCAGACGACGTCGGCGGATGCGACCATGTCGGCGTCGTGGGTGATCACGATCGTGGTGCCGGGTCGGCCGCGCACGACCCCGCGCAGCGTCTCGCGCGTCTGCGCGTCCAGGTGGGCATCGGCCTCGTCGAGCACCAGGATGCGGGGGTCTCCCAGCATCGCGCGGGCAAGGGCGACGCGGGTGCGCTGCCCGGCGGAGAGCCGCCTGCCCGACTCGCCGACATCCGAGTCCCAACCGTCTGCCAGCTCATCCGCCAGCGCATCCACGCCCGTGACGGCGGCGATGCGCGCCACCTCCTCGTCGCTCGCGCGCGGGATGCGGTAGCGCACGTTGCGCTCGAGGGTGCCGCGCATGAGCGGCAGGTCGGGCCCGACGACCCCGATGGCGCGCCGCACCGAGCGCAGCCGCACGCCGCGCAGGTCGGCGCCGTCGAGCACGACCGCACCGGACTCCGGGTCGACCAGCCGCGCCGCGATGGTGCCGAGCGTCGACTTGCCCGCGCCGTTGCCGCCCACGACCGCCACGGTCTGGCCGGCCTCGGCGCGGGCGGTGACGCCGCGCAGGCCCGGCTCGAGCGCGACGCCGCGCAGCTCGAGCACCCCGGGGCCGTCGGGCAGCTCTGGCTGCCCGGCGGGATCCGGCAGCGGCTCGAGCTGCAGGAAGCGGATCGCCGCCTGCCGGGCGACGCCGGCGCGCGCGTGATACTCGGCGACGCGACCGAGGTCGCGCAGGTGCGTGGCGAGGAAGCCGACGACCGTGATGGCGCCGACGATCGCGGCGGGCGAGGTGTCGCCCATCCGCACGTCGAGCGCGCCGGCGATGAGCACGGCGATCGTCGCGATGCCGCCGGTCGCCTCGGCGACGCCGCGCGCGGTGCCCGCGGCACGCGCCTGGCGGATCATGGCGCTCGCGACGAGTGCTCCCTTGCGGCCGATCCGCCGCCGCTCGCGCAGCTCCTGCCCGGAGGCCTGCAGCACGCCGACGTTCGTGAGGCGCTCCGCGACCTCTCCCGAGAGCCTCGCCTGCCGGTTCCTGGCCGACCGCGACGCATCCGCGAGGCTCATGCCGACGGCGATCGTGCAGATCGTGCCGGTGAGCAGTGCGACCGTGACGGCCGCCGTCAGCCGTGGCGCGATCGTCACGAGCACCGCCAGCACGAGCACGACGGCCACGCCGCTCACGACCAGCCGCGCCAGCCCCAGGCTCACCCACGAGCGCAGCGCCGAGAGGTCGCCCGCGAACCGCAGCAGCAGCGAGCCGCTCGCCTTGCGGCCCAGCACGCGTGCCGGCACGCGGGTGAGGTGGCGGAAGAGCCGGTCGCGCACCTGCTGCACGTAGTGCTGGCCCATCCGCTCCGCGACGCTGCGCTCGGCGGCGCGGCAGATCGCCGTGATCGCGACCGCCCCGCCCAGCAGCGCCACGACCCCGATCAGCCGGGCCGCATCCGGGTCGTCCGCCGGGTCTGGGCTCGCCCAGCTGGTGACGATCACCTCGAACGCGAGCTGCACGAGCATCGCGAGGCCGATCGCCCCCACCGCCTGCCCGACGCCGATGGCGACGAGCAGCACGAAGGAGCCGATCCTGCCGCGCTCGATCGGTCGCGGCAGCCCGCCGCGGCTCATCGGTCGCGCAGCTCGCGAGCGGTGACGAGCACGCCCTTGGCGTGGCCGGCATCGGCGAGCGTGTCGATGTCCCAGATGGGCGTCGACGTCTGTCCGGCGAGCTCGCGGATCGCGAGCGGCGATGCCGTCAGCACGCCGGAGACCGCCAGCGGTGCGTGGCCGCGCCGCTCGAGCCAGTCGATGCCCGCGACGCCGCACAGCGCATCCGTCGCCGCGAACAGCACGGCGTCGACGTGTTCGGCGAACGCCGGGTGCTCGACGAGCTCGCCCGTCTCGCGCTGGAAGACGCCGTCGGCGACCTCGACGACGATGGCGGTGCAGCCATCGGCCGTGAGCCGTGCGATGCCCCGGCGCAGGATCTCGGCGACCGCCGCGACCCCGATGCCGGCGGTGGTCGCCCAGCCGAAGTCGGTGAAGTCGTAGCCGACATGCGCGCCGTGGTCGCGGAACGACCAGACGTCACCGCCGGAGCCCGTGCCCGTCACCTTGATCGCACCGACGCGCTCGCCAGCGGTCGCGAGGCCCTGGACGAGCTTCGCGACGGTGGTGGTCTTGCCCGAGTTCATCGCGGCGCCGACCACGGCGACGACGGGCGGCCGAGGGAGCACCGCCGCCTCGCCGATCGCGCCGTCCGCCACGTTGAGCACGCGGCCGTCTGCGTCGGCGAGGAGGCCGATCGGGAGGAGCTCGGTGGCGTCCTCCATGCGTGCGTGCTGCGCGATGACACGGCCCGCGATGCCGCCGCCTGCCACGAGGCTCGTGGGGCCGAGGTCGTCGGGCACGACGGCCTCGAACTGGTCGGGGGCGTAGCGGTTGGAGAACGCGACGACGACTCGCTCGCCCTCGCGCATCGGCGCGCGGCGACCGGTGGGCAGCTCGATGCGTGCGTGCTGGCCGATCGTGCCGACCGTGGCGAGCACGAGGTCGCCGTTCGCGGGTGCGATGTCGGTGCGTGCCATGGCGGCGCGGTCGAGGTCGACGCGACGGGTGGAGTAGGCGCGCTTCACGCCCTGCATGGCGCCGGGCGCGAGTGCGACGGCGGTGCGGATGTCGGCAGTGGCCTGGTGCTGGCCGGTGGCGGTGGTCAAGGTCATGATCGGCTCTCCTCGCTGGTCGGTACGAGACCGAGTCCAACGGCTGCGGATGAGTCGGCGATGGGCGTCGGATGAGACGGCTCTCACCGGACGTCGGAGACCCGCGCGGCGAGGCTCCGATGGTCACGATCCGGTCACGGTGAGAACGCCCGTTTGACATTTCTCAGAGCGGCTCGCATGATGAAACCTGAAACCTGAACCAGTCGTCAGGTTCAAGACACCGTGAAGCCGCACGAGGGAGTGCTCGCCTTGCCGAGCAGCTCCCTTGCGGGCTCGCACAGCTCGAAAGGCAACTCCATGCGCAGGACAACGAAGTTCGCCGGGGTGGGCGTCGCCATCGCCGCGCTCGCGCTCACGGCGTGCGCGCCGACCACCGCTGGCCCCGCCGCTTCCGAGGGCGCCGACGGCACCGAGTCCGTGGCTGTCAGCGCCGCGATGATCACCTCCATCACCGGCCCGCTCGCCGCCTACGGCGCCAGCTACCAGCAGGGCTTCGAAGCGGGCCTCGACTACGCCACCGAGGGCACGGGCGAGATCGAGGGCATCGACCTCACCATCGAGTGGATCGACGACCAGGGCAACCCCGACACCGCCGTCACGCAGGCCAAGGACGTCATCGGCCAGGGCTTCCAGATCATCGGCGGCTCAGCGGCGTCCGGCGTCGCGCTCGCGGTCGCCGAGCAGGCGGCGCAGAACAACGTGCTGTTCCTCTCCGGCCCGGCAGCGGCGGACGCCATCACCGGCGTCAACGAGCAGACCTTCCGCTCGGGTCGCCAGACGTTGCAGGATGTCGCGACCGCCGCCACGTTCCTCGACAGCGTCGAGGGCTCGAACATCGTGGTCTTCGCGCAGGACAACGCCTTCGGCCAGGGCAACGTCGCCTCGGTCGAGGCCGTGCTCGGCGCCGAGGGCGCGACCGTCACGCCCATCCTCGTCGCCGAGGACGCCACGGAGTTCACGCCCTTCGCGCAGCAGATCTCGGCCGCCAGCCCCGACCTCGTCTTCGTGGCGTGGGCCGGCGCGACCACCGGCGCCATGTGGGAGGCGCTCGCGCAGCAGCAGGTGCTCGCGGACACCACCGTCGTCACCGGCCTCGCCGACCGCGCCTCGTACCAGGCCTACGGTCCCGGCTCCGCCGACATCCAGTTCCTCAACCACTACTTCCCGGGCGCCACCGACACCGAGGCCGCGCAGGCGATGGACGCCTACCTCGCGGAGCACGACCACGAGGCCGACCTGTTCACCGTCGACGGCTTCGTCGGCGCGCAGATGCTCGTCCAGGCCATCACCGAGGGCCGGGGCGACGTCGACGCGATGATCGGGGCGCTCGAGGGCTGGACCTTCGAGTCGGTCAAGGGCGAGCTCACCATCCGTGCCGAGGACCACGCGCTCATCCAGCCGATGTTCCAGGTGGCACTGGTGGATGACGGCGGCACCTGGGTGCCCGAGCTGGTCGAGGTCGTCGACGGCGAGTCGGTAGCTCCCGCGATCGCTGCCGAGTGATGCAGCGACCCGCGCTCGCGCTCAGCGCCGTAGGCCTCCAGATCGGAGGCGCGCGCATCCTGCACGACGTCTCCTTCGAGGTCGCGACCGGCGAGATGGTCGGGGTCATCGGCCCCAACGGCGCTGGCAAGACCACGCTGTTCAACATCATCTCCGGCGTCTCCGTCCCCACCAGCGGCACGGTGCTGCTGGCCGGGAACGACGTCACCGGTCGCAAGGTGCATCAGCGGGCGCGGGTCGGTCTCGGCCGCACGTTCCAGACCTCCAGCGTCTTCCCCGGGCTCACGGCCGGCGAGAACGTGCGCATGGCAGCGCAGTCGAAGCTCGGGGGAGCCACCAGCCCGTGGCGGTTCCCGCGGCCGGGTGACGAGGCGGCGGGCGTCGCGCTGCGGTGCCTCGAGGAGGTCGGCCTTGGCCATCACCTCGAGACGACGGCCGGCGTGCTCTCGCACGGCGACAAGCGCAAGCTCGAGATCGCCATGCTGCTCGCCACCGAGCCCGAGGTCGTGCTGCTCGACGAGCCCATGGCGGGCGTCGGCTCCGGCGATGTCGCGGGCCTCGTCGAGGTCATCCGCCGGCTCCACGCATCCGGCCGCACCGTGCTGATGGTCGAGCACCACATGGAGGTGCTGCTCGGCCTCGTCGACCGCGTCGCCGTCATGCACCACGGCGAGCTGCTCGCGATCGACTCGCCCAAGGCCGTCATGGCCGACCCCGCGGTGCAGCGGGCCTACCTCGGAGAGACCGTATGAGCGCCATCCTCGCTGTGCGCGGGCTCAGCGCGCGGATCGCCGGCCAGCAGGTCGTCGAGCACGCCTCGTTCGAGGTCGCCGACCACGGCGTCACCGCGCTGCTGGGCCGCAACGGCGTCGGCAAGTCGTCGACCATCAAGGCGCTGCTCGGCCTCTACGAGCGCACGGGCGAGGTGACGTTCGCCGGCACCCGCATCGACAAGCTCATGACGCATCGCATCGTGCAGCAGGGCATCGCCTACGTGCCGGAGGACCGCGAGGTCTTCGGGCAGCTCACGGTCGAGGAGAACCTGCGACTCGCCGAGCGCGGCGGTGCGCCCAACCGCTCGATCGTCGCCGAGCTCTTCCCCGAGCTCATCGAGCGCGCCAAGCAGCAGGCCGGCACGCTCTCCGGCGGTCAGCAGCAGATGGTCTCGCTCTCGCGCGCGCTCATGAACGACAACCGGCTGCTGCTCGTCGACGAGCCGACGAAGGGCCTCGCGCCCCTCATCGTCGGCACCGTCACGAAGGCGCTCGAGGCCGCGGCGGAGCGCACCCCCATGCTGCTCGTCGAGCAGAACCTGCAGGTCGTGCGCGACCTCGCGCACACCGTCATCGTGCTCTCCGGCGGCACCGTGGTGCACACGGGCCCCGCGGGCGAGTTCCTCGACTCCGAGCTGGTGCACCGGCACCTCGGCGTCTCGACCGAGGAGGAGGCCGCGTGAGCACCGTGCTGCTGCTGCTCATCACCGGTGTCGGCCTCGGCGCCCTCTACTTCCTGGTCGCGAGCGGCCTCTCGCTCATCTACGGCCTGATGGGCGTGCTGAACTTCGCCCACGGCTCGTTCCTCACCCTCGCAGGCTTCCTCGGCTGGGAGGTCGGCCGCCGCATCGGCGACGGCTCCTGGGCCGGCCTGCTGGTCGGGATGCTCGTCGGCCTCGTGGTCGGCGCCCTCGTGGCGGCCATCACCGAGCTGGTCTTCATCCGGCCGCTCTACAACCGCCACATCGAGCAGGTGCTCGTCACGGTCGGCCTGGGCCTCGCATCCGTCGCCCTCTTCGAGGGCATCTGGGGCACCGACCCGATCCAGATCCGGCTGCCGGAGTGGCTCGGCCAGACGACGGATGTGCTCGGCGCGCACATCCCGAACGACCGCTGGCTGCTGATCGGCACCGCCGTGGCCGTGCTGCTGCTCATCGTGCTCTTCCTGCAGAAGACGAGCTTCGGCCTCGTCATCCGCGCGGGCGTCGAGAACCGCACGATGGTGACGGCGCTCGGCATCGACGTGCGCCGCGCGTTCACGATCGTCTTCGCGATCGGCGGGGCGGCTGCGGGCCTCGGCGGCGTGCTCGCCTCGGTCTACTACGGGCAGGTGGCCGCGCACCAGGGCACGTCGCTGCTCATCTACGCCTTCATCGTCACCGTCATCGGCGGCCTCGGCTCCCTCACAGGCGCCGCCATCGCATCCGTGCTCGTCGCCGTCATCCAGCAGTTCGCGAACTTCTACCTCGGCGGCACGGGCGATCTCGCGATCGTGCTCGCGCTCGCTGCTGTGCTGCTGGTCAGACCGACCGGCCTCATGGGCAAGGTCAAGCACTAGGAGATGACGATGCGCACCTTCATGCAATCGATCTGGGGCAAGCTCGCCCTCGGCGTCGCCATCGTGGCGCTCGCCGCCATCCTGCCGCTGCTCGCCATCGACATCCCGGGCGTGCTCCCCGGCCCGACCTACACGCCCGGCACGCTGACGGTGCTCGCCTACGCGATGCTCATCTCGGCGCTCGCCCTCAGCTACCACCTGATCTTCGGCGTCGCCGGGCTGCTGTCGTTCGGCCATGCGATGTTCTTCGCAGCGGGCGCCTACGGCCTCGGCATCATCCTGCGGCTGCTGGCACCGAGCGGCATGCCGGAGGAGGCGGTCTTCCTCATCGCGATCGTGCTCACGCTCGTGCTGGCGCTCGTGCTCGGCAACCTCGTCGGCGCGCTCGCGCTGCGAGTGACCGGCATCTCGTTCGCGATGGTGACGCTCGCCGTGGCGCAGGCCATGAACGTGCTGATCCGCCGCAACGTGGGCGGGCTGACCGGCGGCGAGGAGGGCGTGCGGCTCGAGGTCGACATGGTGCCCGACTTCCTCGTCGGCGTCGTCAACACCCGCAACCTCTACTGGCTGGCGCTTGCGATCCTGGTGCTCGTCTACCTCGCGTGCGTGTGGGTGGAGCACTCGCGCCTCGGCCACGTGGTCGCGGCCTCGCGTGAGAACGAGCTGCGCGTGACCGTGCTGGGGCTGCGGCCCTACTTCGTGCGCCTGTTCCTGTTCGCGACCGCCGCCGTGCTCGCGGCCGTGGCCGGCATCGGCTTCATGCTGCTGCAGTCGGCCGCCACCCCGCGCATCTCCACGAGCGACTTCACGCTCACGCTGCTCGTGATCGTCGTGCTGGGCGGCGTCGGCTACCGCTGGGGCGCCATCGTCGGCGGCATCATCTACACGCTGCTCGACCAGCGGCTCTCGGCGCTCGCGTCTGCCGAGTGGATCCAGCAGCTGCCCGACGTCCTGCGCATCCCGCTGTCGGAGCCGCTGTTCATCCTCGGCATGCTCTTCGTGCTGGTCGTGATGTTCGCCCCGGGTGGCATCGTCGGCCTCTCGCACCGCATCGCGAGACCGCGCCGCGGCAAGCAGGCAGCCGAGGAGCCCGCCGTGCTGCAGGATCTGGAAGCCTAGGGCGATGGCAGAGGCAGCGCAGACGGCCGGCCCACTGACACTGGGCCGCTGGACGACCGACCGCGCAGCGACCGACCCGGCTCGGCCCGCGATCGTCGACCGCGGCGTCGTGGTCACCTACGGCGAGCTCGAGGCGCGCGCCACCGCGCTCGCGCACGCGCTCGGCGATGCAGGGCACGGGCGCGGCGCTCGCATCGCGACCGTCACGGGCTCCACCGCCGATCAGGTGGTGCTGCTGTTCGCCTGCGCGAAGGCCGGTGCCACGCTCGTGCCGCTCTCCTGGCGCCTCACCGCGGGCGAGCTCGCAGCGCAGCTGGCGATCGCCGACCCCTCGCTGCTGCTCGTCGAGGACGACCACCGGCCCGTCGCCGAGGCCGCGCTCGCCCGCATGGCCGAGGGCGGCATCCCCACCACCGCCCCGCAGCTGCCGATCACGGCGCTCGGTGCGGCCGGGGTCGAGAGCGCGGTGCCGAGAGCGACGCACCCGGTCGGGCACGGCGCCCCGCTCGACGACGACGGGCTGCTCATGCTGTTCACCTCCGGCACCACCAGCGCGCCGAAGGCCGTCGTGCTCACGCACGCCAACTGCGCGTGGGCCAACCTGTCGCTCTCGCGCGCGACGCCGCTGACGCCCGACGACGTCGTGCTGCAGGTGCTGCCGCAGCACCACGTGGCGGGCTGGAACGTGCAGCCGCTGCTGGCCTGGTGGGTCGGTGCCCGCGTGGTGCTCGAGCGCACCTTCGACGCCGGCCGCGCGCTCGCCCTCATCGAGCGCCACCGAGTGACCGCGACCATGGGCGTGCCGACCACCTATCGTGCCCTCATCCAGCATCCCGACTTCGCCGCCCGAGACCTGACGAGCATCCGCTCCGCCATCGTCGGCGGGGGCATGCTCGACCCGCGCGCGGCCGAGCAGCTCATGCGCCGCGGCATGCTCGTGCAGCAGGGCTACGGGCTCACGGAGGCC
Source organism: Agrococcus sp. ARC_14 (assembly GCF_022436485.1). Taxonomy (NCBI): domain Bacteria; kingdom Bacillati; phylum Actinomycetota; class Actinomycetes; order Micrococcales; family Microbacteriaceae; genus Agrococcus; species Agrococcus sp. ARC_14. The sequence goes on along the minus strand of NZ_JAKUDO010000001.1, from coordinate 2,573,917 downwards.
GCGCCCAACGTGACCATCTGCCACGACGACACCGATGCGGGCACGGTCGGCCGCGCCTACCCGCACGTCGATCTCGCACTGCTCGTCGACGGGCAGGTCGTGCACGGCCCCGGCACGGGCGAGCTGCTCGTGCGCGGCCCGGCGGTCTTCCAGGGCTACTTCCGCGATCCCGAGGCGACGGCGGCGGCACACCACGGCGCCTGGCTGCGCACCGGCGACCTCGTCTCGCGGGACGCGGCAGGCCGGGTGCGCATCGTCGACAGGATGAAGGACATCGTGCGCTCCGGCGGCGAGTCGATCGCGCCGATCGAGGTCGAGCTGGCGCTGCTGGAGCATCCGGCCGTGGACGACGCGGCTGTCGCAGGCGTGCCGAGCGAGCACTGGGGCGAGCAGCTCGTCGCATGGCTGGTGCTGGCAGAGCCGGTCGACGATGCCGCGCTGCGCGATCACCTCGACGGACGCATCGCCGACTTCAAGCATCCGAAGCGCTACCTGCGCATCGACGCGATCCCGCGCACCACGAGCGGCAAGCCGCTGCGTCGGGCACTGACCGCCGCCTATGCGGCAGAGGGGGCGGATGCATCGTGAACGAGCCGAGGACGAAGCGCGGCGAGCAGACCAAGGCCAAGCTGCTGGCCGCCGCAGAGGAGGTCTTCGCCGAGCAGGGCTATCAGGCGGCGTCGATCTCGCGCATCACCGAGCGCGCGAGCGTCGCGCAGGGCACCTTCTACCTCTACTTCGCCTCGAAGCTCGACCTGTTCGAGCAGCTCGTGGAGGATCTCAACCGGCGCGTGCGCAAGGCCATGAGCGACGGCGCGGCGCGCGGCAGCAACCGCGCCGAGGCAGAGGCCGAGGGCTTCCGGGAGTTCTTCGCCTTCACGGCCGAGCACCCCGCGCTCTACCGCGTGGTGCGCGAGGCGGAGTACGTCTCCCCGGGTGCCATGCGCAACCACTACGAGCGCATCGTCGAGGGCTACCGCGACGGCCTGACGCGCGCGAAGGCGAACGGCGAGGTCGGCGACATCGACCCGGAGGTCGCCGCCTGGGCGCTGATGGGCGTCGGCGAGATGATCGGCATGCGCTACGTGCTGTGGCCGACGGGGGACACCGGGCCCTACGGCACCGGCGCCACCCCGGTGCCCGACCACGTGTTCGACGAGATGGTCGCGTTCGTGCGGCGCGCGCTCGGCACGGCAGACACCCCGACGACGTCACCCACCGCATCCACTCGAACCACCGCATCCAAGGAGGACGCATGAGCACGCTCGCAGGCCGCAGGGCCGTCATCACCGGCGGGGCCGCCGGCATCGGTGCGGCGATCGCCCGCTCGTTCGCCGCGGAGGGCGCGGAGGTGGTGATCGCCGATCGCGACGGCGCGGCAGCCGAGGCGCTCGCGGCTGAGCTGGGCGGCGAGTCGTGGGAGGTCGACCTGCTCGACGTCGGCGCGCTCGAGTCGCTCGAGCTGCGCGCCGACATCCTCGTGAACAACGCCGGCATCCAGCGCGTCGCGCCGATCGCCGAGTACGAGCCCGAGATGTGGCGCAGGATCCACACGCTCATGCTCGAGTCGCCGTTCCTGCTGATCCGCGCGGCGCTGCCGGGCATGGTCGAGCGCGGCTTCGGGCGCGTCATCAACCTCTCGAGCGTGCACGGCCTCCGCGCATCCGCCTTCAAATCTGCCTACGTCGCCGCCAAGCACGGCCTCGAGGGGCTCTCGAAGGTGACGGCGCTCGAGGGCGCCCCGCATGGCGTCACCTCGAACTGCATCAACCCCGGCTACGTGCGGACGGCGCTCGTGGAGGCGCAGATCGCCGACCAGGCGGCCACCCACGGGATCCCCGAGGACGAGGTGCTCGAGAAGGTCATGCTCACCGAGGCGGCGATCAAGCGGCTGGTCGAGCCCGAGGAGGTCGCGTCGCTCGCGACCTGGCTCGCCGGCCCGCACGCGGGCATGGTGACCGGCAGCTCGTACGTGATGGATGGCGGATGGAGCGCCCGATGACCGAGGGGACGACGCACGTGACGACCGAGCACGGGGGAGCGCTGGCCGAGACTCGGCTGCGCGTGCCGGTGGACGGCGGCGAGCTCGTCGCGACGGTGTGGAACGCGGATGCGGCGGGGATCCCGGTCGTCGCGATCCACGGCATCACGGCCAACCACCGCTCGTTCTCGCCGCTGGTCGCGCGCCTCGACGTGCCCGTGCTCGCGGTCGACCTGCGCGGCCGCGGCGGCTCGCGCGCGCTGCCCGGCCCCTACGGGCTCGAGCAGCATGCCGAGGATCTCGCCGCCGCCATCCGGGCCGCCGGCTTCGGGCGGGCGCGCATCGTCGGGCACTCGATGGGCGGCTTCGTCGGCGTGCGGCTCGCGCACGCGCATCCGGAGCTCGTGGCCTCGCTCGTGCTGGTCGACGGCGGCGTGCCGCTGCGGCCGGTGCCGGAGAGCAGCGGACTGACGCCGGCGGATGTGCTGGGCCCGGCCATCGAGCGGCTCGGGATGACCTTCCCCTCCCACGCCGCCTACCGCGACTACTGGCGCGCGCATCCGGCGTTCGGGCCCTACTGGAGCGCCGCGATCGAGGAGTACGTCGACTACGACCTGGTCAGCGTCGACGGCGCGCTCCGCCCCTCCGCCATCCCCGACGCGGTGCTCACCAACCTCGTCGAGCTCGACGGCCGCGCCGGCTACCTGGAGGCGCTTGCCTCGCTCACGGTGCCGATGGCGCTGCTGCGCAGCCCCCGCGGCCTGTTCGACGAGACCCCCGGCCTCTACGATGACGAGTGGCTCGCGACGTGGACGTCGCGCCTGCCTGCGCTCGCCGTGACCGACGTCGAGCACACGAACCACTACACGATCCTCATGGGTCAGGGGGTGGGAGCGGTCGCCGAGGCGGTCGCCCTGCTCGCCCCCGCCGAAGAGAAGGAGGCACGCTGATGCCGATCGACAAGACCGTAGCGAGCGCAGCCGAGGCGGTCGCAGACATCGGTGATGGCGCGACGCTCGCAGTGGGGGGCTTCGGCCTCTCCGGCAACCCGATGGCGCTCATCCAGGCGCTCGAGGCGCGCGGCGTGACGGGCCTCAAGGTGGTGTCGAACAACTGCGGCGTCGACGACTGGGGCCTCGGGCTGCTGCTGCGCAACGGGCAGATCGACAAGATGACCTCCTCCTACGTGGGCGAGAACAAGGAGTTCGAGCGCCGCTACCTCACGGGCGAGCTCGAGCTCGAGCTCACGCCGCAGGGCACGCTCGCCGAGAAGCTGCGCGCGGGCGGTTCGGGCATCGGCGCCTTCTACACGCGCACGGGCGTCGGCACGCAGGTGGCCGAGGGCGGGCTGCCGCAGCGCTACAACGCAGACGGCTCGGTGGCCAAGGCCTCCGAGCCCAAGCCCACGGCCACGTTCGATGTCAACGGCGAGCCGCTGGAGTTCGTGCTCGAGGAGGCCATCACCACCGACTTCTCGCTCGTGCACGCGCTGCGCGGCGACCGCCACGGCAACCTGGTCTTCAACAAGGCCGCCCGGCAGTTCTCGCCGCCCGCGGCGATGGCGGGCCGCATCTGCATCGCGCAGGTGGAGGAGCTCGTCGAGCCCGGCGAGATCGACCCGGATGCGGTGCACCTGCCGGGCGTGTTCGTGCACCGAGTCATCGAGGTCGGCAGCGACATCGAGAAGCGCATCGAGCGCCGCACGGTGACCGAAGCAGCAGGCGCAGAGGAGAACTGACATGGCACTGACCCGCAACGAGATGGCCGCGCGAGCCGCGCAGGAGCTCGAGGACGGCATGTACGTCAACCTCGGCATCGGCCTGCCCACGCTGGTGCCCAACTACGTGCCCGACGACGTGACCGTCGTGCTCCAGAGCGAGAACGGCATCCTCGGTGTCGGGCCGTATCCCACTGAGGAGAACGTCGACCCCGACCTCATCAACGCCGGCAAGGAGACCGTCACGACGCTGCCTGGCACGTCGTTCTTCGACTCCGCCACGTCGTTCGCGATGATCCGCGGCGGCAAGATCGACGCCGCCATCCTGGGCGCGATGCAGGTCTCGGTCGCCGGCGACATCGCCAACTGGATGATCCCCGGCAAGATGGTCAAGGGGCCAGGCGGCGCGATGGATCTCGTGCACGGCGCCGCCCGGGTGATCGTGCTCATGGAGCACGTCGCGAAGGACGGCTCGGCGAAGATCCTGAACGAGTGCTCGCTGCCGCTCACCGGCAAGGCCGTCGTCGACCGCATCGTCACCGACCTGGCCGTGCTCGACGTGACGCCGGAGGGCCTGCGGCTCGTCGAGCTGGCGCCGGGCGTCACGCTCGAGGAGGTCCGCGAGAAGACCGAGCCGGAGATCCTGGCGTGACCCGGCTCCTGGCATGACGACGCTGCTGGACGGCATCGAGCAGTCCTTCGTCGAGACCGAGCGCCTCCGGGCATCCGTGCTGCGCCACACGCCCGCAGAGGGCGGCGACGCAGCGCCCGTCGTGCTCATCCACGGCAACGTCTCCTCCTCGCTGTTCTGGCAGCCGCTCATGCTGGCGCTGCCGCGGCCGACGATCGCGATCGACCTGCGCGGATTCGGTGACAGCGAGACCCTGCCCGTCGACGCCACCCGCGGCATGCGCGACTTCTCGGACGACGTCGCGTCGGTCATGGATGCCCTGGGCGTCTCGGGCGCGCACGTGGCCGGCTGGTCGATGGGCGGCGGCGTCGTCATGCAGCTGCTGCTCGACCGGCCAGAGCTGGTGCGCTCGCTGACGCTGCAGGCGCCGCTGCCGCCGCAGGGCTTCGGCACCCGGCTCGACGGCTCGCTCTGCACGCCGGATGCGGCGGGCACGGGCGGCGGGGGAGCGAACGCCGACTTCGTGGCGCGGCTCGCGGCTGGCGACACCTCCGCCGACGAGCCGACGAGCCCGCGCAGCGTCTACCGCTCGAGCTATGTGGCGCCGGGCTTCGCCGACGAGCACGAGGATCTGTGGGTCGAGTCGATGCTGTCGACGAAGACCGGAGTCGGCAACTACCCGGGGGACGGCGTGGCTTCGGATTCGTGGCCTGGCTTCGCGGCCGGTGACCACGGCATCCTCAATGCCATGTCGGCGAAGCACCTCGACCTGACGGGCATCGTCGACGTGGCCTCGAAGCCCGCGATCCTGTGGATCCGCGGCGCGCACGATGCGATCGTGGGCGACGAGTCGTTCTTCGACTTCCACACGCTCGGCAAGCACGGCGTCGTGCCCGGCTGGCCCGGCGAGGAGGCCGCGCCGCCGCAGCAGATGGTGGCGCAGACGCGCGCGGTGCTCGAGGCGTATGCCGCTGCCGGCGGCGCCTACGAGGAGGTCGTCTTCGAGAACGCCGGCCACTCGCCGCACCTCGAGGACCCCACCCGCTTCGCCACCCTCCTCGAGGCGCACGCCGCGGCGGCAGACCCCACGCAGGTCGAGTAGGCCGCGCAGCGGCCGTATCGAGACCCAACCCCCGCTGGTCGAGTAGCCGACGCAGTCGGCGTATCGAGACGGGTTGGTTGTCGTCTCGATACGGCCTGCGGCCTACTCGACGACCGGCTGCTCTCGCTGGTCGAGTAGCCGACGCAGTCGGCGTATCGAGAGCGGTTGGTTGTCGTCTCGATACGACCTGCGGCCTACTCGACGACCGGCGGGGGTGGGAGCTCGACGACCGGCTGCTCTCGCTGGTCGAGTAGCCGACGCAGTCGGCGTATCGAGACCGGTCGGTTGTCGTCTCGATGCGACCTGCGGCCTACTCGACGACCGGCGGAGGTGGCGGCTCGACGACCGGCTGCTCTCGCCGGTCGAGTAGCCGACTCAGTCGGCGTATCGAGACCGGTTGGTTGTCGTCTCGATGCGACCTGCGGCCTACTCGACGACCGGCGGAGGTGGCGGCTCGACGACCGGTGCATCGGAGCCCTCGGCCGCGCGCCGCCGCGCTCGGTGCCCCGCCCAATCCCGCTTCTTCCCCGCGGCAGCGATCGCCGCGAAGTCGCCTCGGATGAGCGCCTCTCGCTTCGCGCGACTCCACCCTTGGATCTGCTTCTCAAGCGCGAACGCCGCCGCGACAGAGTCGTCGTGGTGCGCGAAGACGAGCTCGACCGGGAGCCGGCGCTTCGTGTAGACAGCGCCGGCGCCGGACTGGTGCTGATCGAGTCGTCGCTCGATGTCGCGTGTGCTGCCGACGTAGAAGGAGCCGTCGGCGCAGCGGAGCATGTAGACCCAGGGCATGGCGGCATCATGCTGTGGTTCGCGGGTGGCCGTGGAGGATTCGACGGAAGTTGTGGAGAGGGCGATCGTCGTCTCGATACGGCCCTGCGGGCCTACTCGACGACCGTAGAGGAGGCACTACTCGACGAGCGTGGGCTGAAGTCCGACAGAGGTACGCGCACGCGCTCGTCGTCTGACGGACGACGGCGCCCCCGCATACGGGTGGATGCGGGGGCGGCGTCTTGGTGCGGGGAGTGCCTACTCGGCGCTTGCCGTCAGCCCGTCGACGTACTCCTGGTTCTCAGAGATCCAGGTCTGCACGATCTCGGGGTAGTCGCTGGCCTCAGCGTCGCTGTTGAACATCGCGTTCTCGAGCGAGAAGAGCAGCTCGGAGTCCATCGTGAACGCCGACAGCCACTCCTTCAGCTGCGGGAAGTCCTCCTCGAAGCCGGTGCGGGCGATCGAGTGGATGCCCTCAGCCTCGCCGAGCGTGCCTTCCGGGTCCTCGAGGTCGCGGATGGCGAACTCGTCGTATGCCCAGTGGGGACGCCACAGCGTGACGGCGATGTTCTCGCCCGACTCGATCGCGCCGCTCAGCTCTGCGAGCATCGCGGGGGTCGAGGAGGTCTGGAACTCCATGCCCTCCAGGCCGTAGGTCGGGATGACCTGGTCCTGCGTGGCGGCGGTGAGGCCCGCGCCGGGCTCGATGCCGACGATGCGGTTGCCGAAGGCGTCCGCGTTGGCGGCGAGCTCCTCGATCGAGGTGATCGGAGCATCCTCGTTGACCGCCATCGTGAGCACGGCCTCGTCGTTCCAGGAGCCCAGGTCGACGACGTCCTCGCCGTACTGGTCGAGGTACTCGGCGTGGGTCATCGGCAGCCAGGCGTCGAGGTTGACGTCGTAGTCGCCGCTCGCGACCGCAGCCCAGACCGGGCCGGCGTCGGCGTACTCGAGCTCGACGTCATAGCCCTGCTCCTCGAGGATGGCCTCCCAGAGGTAGGAGACGGCCTCGCCCTCGGGCCAGCCGTTGAAGACGCCGATCGTGAGGTCGGTCTGGTCGCCGCTCGCGGCGCCATCTCCTCCGTCGCCGCCGGCTGCTGAGCAGCCAGCCAGGGCGAGGGTGCCGACGGCTGCGATGGCAGCGCCGCGAATGAATCGCTTGTTCATGCTGTGTCCTCTCTCGTTTCGTATCGTGTGGCTCATGAGCGGCCGCTGGTGGCGGTCGCTTCGGTCTCTGCTTCGGCTTCGGGAACGCCTGTCGGCGAGACCGACGGCATCCCCGTGCCGGTGATCTGACGCGCGCCCCAGGCACGCGCGCGGTACTTCGCGATCGGGCTGTGATCCTGCAGGCTGCCCAGCGCGCTCGTCATGCGGTCGAGCACGATCGCGAGGATCACGACCGACAGGCCAGCTTCGGCGCCCAGGCCGATGTCGATGCGCTGCAGCGCCTGCACGATCGGCTGGCCGAGGCCGCCGGCGCCGACCATCGCCGCGATGACGACCATCGACAGCGAGAGCATGATGATCTGGTTGACGCCGGTCATGATGGTCGGCAGCGCGAGCGGCAGCTGGATCTGCCGCAGGATGCGCCGCGGCGAGGCGCCGAATGCGGTGCCAGCCTCGACGATCTCGCGGTTCACACCGCGGATGCCGAGCTCGGTCAGGCGCACGCCCGGTGCCATCGCGAACGCGATCGTGGCGATGATGCCGGGCACGACGCCGATGTTGAACAGCACGATCGCGGGGATCAGGTAGACGAAGGCAGGCATCGTCTGGAGGAAGTCGAGCACCGGTCGCACGATGGCGGAGACGGTGTCGTTGCGGGCCGTCCAGATGCCGAGCGGGATCGCGATGAGCAGCGCGAGCACCGCCGCGACGAGCGTCAGTGCGAGCGTCGCCATGGCGTTCTCCCACTGGTTGACCAGCACGATCACGAACAGGCCGACGACGGTGCCGATGCCCATCTTCCATCCCCGCACCGCGAACGCGAGCAGCGCGAGCACGAGGATGATCAGCAGCGCGGGCGGCTCGACGAGCACCCATTCGATCGCGTCGTACATCCCGGAGACGATCGTCTTGATGACGTCGAAGAGCAACGCCAGGTTGTCGGTGATCCAGTCGACGCCGGCCTCGATCCATCGGCCGAGCGGCAGGCGAAGATCATCGAGCATCGGACACCTCCTGGGTGGCGTCGAGGGTCTGGGTCACGATCGAGGCGTCGACCGCCGGCGGCAGGTCGACGACGTTGAGCTCGCTCGTGTCGGTGGAGACGTTGCCGAGCGCGGCCAGCAGCAGCACTCGGGGGATGACGCCCAGCAGGCGGTCGTCGTCGCCGATGACGGCGATCGGGAGCCCGCTGTTCACGGCGATCTCCGGCAGGTCGGCGAGGCTGGTGTCGGGGGTCACGCGCGGCACCTCGGCATCGACGAGGGCCGCGAGATCGCGCTTGCCCTGCTGCACGGCGCGCAGCACCTCGCGGTCGGTGACGGCTCCGAGCACCTTCCTGCCGGGGCCGACCACGAGCAGCGTCGAAGTCTGCAGGTCGCGCATGATCTTGAGCGCCCCGCGGGGGCCGACGGTGAGGGGCACGGATGCCGCAGGCGGCTCCATGACGCTCGATGCGGTGAGCACGCGGGTGCGGTCGACGTCCTGCACGAACTGGGCAACGTAGTCGTTCGCCGGGTCGGTGAGGATGTCCTCGGGCGTGCCGATCTGCACGATGCGGCCGTCGCGCATGACGGCGATGCGATCGCCGAGGAACATGGCCTCGTTGAGGTCGTGCGTGATGAAGACGATGGTCTTGCCGAGCTCGGCCTGCAGCTCGACGAGCTGCTCCTGCATCTCGCGGCGGATGAGCGGGTCGAGCGCGCTGAACGCCTCGTCCATGAGCAGCACCGGCGTGTCGGCGCACAGCGCACGGGCGATGCCGACGCGCTGCTGCATGCCGCCGGAGAGCTCGCCCGGGTAGCGCTGCTCCCAGCCGTCGAGGCCCACGCGCCGCACGATGGCGAGCGCGAGCTCGAGGCGGCGTGCGCGGTCGACGCCCTGGATCTCGAGGCCGTAGGCGACGTTCTCGAGCACGGTGCGGTGGGGCAGCAGCGCGAAGTGCTGGAACACCATCGACACCTGCGAGCGGCGCACGGCACGCAGTCGCTTCGGGTCGAGGCCGGTGACCTGCTCGTCGCCGATGGTGACGGATCCGGCAGTCGCCTCGAGCAGGCCGTTCAGCATGCGGATGAGGGTCGACTTGCCGGAGCCCGAGAGGCCCATCACGACGAAGATCTCGCCGCGCTGCACCTCGAAGGATGCGTCGATCACTGCAGCGGTGCCGAGCTTGGCCACCTCATCGCGGGTGGCGCCTGCGGTCAGCCGTTCGGCGGCCTCTCTCGCTCGTCGGCCGAACACCTTGGTGAGGTGCTCGACGCGCACGGCGACGGGCTCGACGACGGGGTCGTCTCCGGTCGCGCGGGGTTCGCTCACGTTCGCTCCTGTCGCCCCGTGTCGGGGGTCTCAGTCGTGGACGGGTGCAGCCGCGCATGCGGTGTTCGTCTGCCGTTCTCGCACGAGTCCCCTCGTTCGCGAAGCGGCACCATACGCTCGCCGGCATCATGCGGCGGCGGGCGCGTCCTGTGGAATCAGTCGACCGGGTCAGTCGACGGCTCTCCCTAGGCTACGCACAGCCAGAAGCCGGGATTCGAGGTCGCGCGCCGGATTCCGCGGAAAGACGCGGATGTCGTCCCCAGAAAACTGAGGGATCGTAACGGTTTTGTTATGGCTGAGCCCGATATGCGGCCCGAATCACTGCCACCATGGCCGTTCGCGCTGCGCCGCGCGGCGCTTCGCCTCGAGCTCCTGGACCTGCTCGTGGCGCTCGCCGATCTCGTGGATCGCCGAGACGCAGCGCGACACGAGGGCGTCGATGTCGTCGCACTCGTGGCGCTTCGCGGCACCGATCACGATGGCAGCGCACGCCTCCGCGTCGCCGGCGGCGTCATGGTGCTGGAAGTCGTCGAAGCCTGCAGCGAGGGCAGCGACCGGCAGCCGGTACGACTCGAGCGCGTAGGTCTTGCGGGCGATGCGCAGCGAGTCGGTCCAGCGCATGTCGGGCACGGGCAGCTGGGCGGCCTTCGCGGCCGCGCGCATCACGCCCTTGTCGAAGCCCGCGTTGTGGGCGACGTAGACGTCGTCACCGCCGAAGTCGAGGATCCGCTCCTGGGTCTCGCGCCAGTCAGGGGCGTCGAGCACCTGGTGCGCCTGGATGCCGTGGATGCGCGTGTTCCACTCCCAGAACTCGTGGAACGGCGACGTCGGGCGGATGAGCGTGGCCCAGCGATCGACGACCAGGCCGTCGCGCACCTTCACGAGACCCACCGCGCAGGCCGACGCCGCGTTGCCGTTCGCGGTCTCGAAATCGATCGCGGTGAAGTCGAGCGCCATGCCTGTCATCCTCCCAGAGGGCACTGACGCGCCTGACCAGCGCCGAGCATCCGCCCACCCGCGTCTGCCAGCATTGAGGCATGACCAACCCCACGCTCGACGCCCTGCAAGCCATCGCGACCAGCGACCACGCGGGCGCGTGGGAGATCGTGCGCGAGGCAGCGCTCGTGGTGCCGGCGGTGGTCGAGAACCCGCGCGACCCGGGCTCCGGGAAGTTCCTGGTGCTGCCGCACCGCGACATGCAGCTGGTGGTGGCGTTCACCGCGACGACGCGCATCGGTGGCTTCGCCACGCGCACGCGCAACCACCTGAAGCTCACGGGCGCGGAGCTCGCCGCGGGCATCCCGGCTGGGCACGCGATCGTGCTGGATCCGGGGCACGACGACGGCCGGGTGTTCCTGCCGGAGGTCTTCGCCGCCGACTCGGCGCAGTCCTAGCTAGGAGCAGGCGCCGACGCGCTCGGTGCGGTCGACCGCGCTCGAGACGCTCTCCAGCGCGGTGACGGCGCTGACGGTGTTCGTGTCGACGGCGATCTCGGTGGCGGGTGAGCGGCCGTAGGCGAGGAACGTCCAGACGTTCTCCTCCTGCGCGACCTCGAGCCAGTCGACCCCGCCCACCTCGATGCAGCGCTGCGTCGATGGCGCTGGCTGCGGCATGCCGCAGCGCAGCGTGATCGCGCTCGGGTCGCCCCAGGCCGCGGTGGCCTGCGAGGTCGTGTCGCGGCGGTCGAGCGGTGCGGTCAGGCTCTCGTCGCCGATCTGCTCTGGCAGGGAGACGACCACCTCGGCGCAACCGGGGTCGGCGGCCTCGTCGGCGGGCGGCAGGGTGACGGCTCGAGCGCAGCCGGTGAGCGCCAGCAGCGCGACGGCGGCGGCCAGGATGCGGAGGCGAGGCACCCGACGAGCCTACCTGCGCGTTCGATCGGGCTGAGCGGGGTGCCGAGCCTCCATGCGGTCCCGCGACGCGCTGTGCCCGATCGAGCGCGCCCTGCCGAGCGCACGCGGTGCCCCGTCCCGCATCCACCGGCTAGCGTTGCCGCATGGACGACCCCACGCTGCACGAGGCCGGCGAGCTCGAGGCGCTGCGCCGCTTTCTGCCGCTGCTGCCCGCAGGCGACGTCACCGAGGTGGGCCCCGGCGATGACGCGGCGGTCGTGCGCGCCGCCGACGGCCGCTTCGTGGTGACCACCGACACGATGCTCGAGGGCGCCGACTTCCGGCTCGGCTGGTCGAGCTGGCACGACCTCGGCTGGAAGGCCGTCGCCACCAACCTCATCGATGTCGCCGCGATGGGCGCCCGGCCCACCTCGCTCGTCGTGGCGCTCGCGGTCGCACCGTCCACGCGCGTCTCCGCGCTCGAGGACTTCGCGCGCGGCCTCGCCGACGCGATCGCGGCCATGGCGCCCGGCTGCGGCGTCGTCGGCGGCGACCTCGGCACCGCCCGCCACGCGACGATCGCCGTCACGGCGTTCGGCGACCTCGAGGGACGCCCCCCGGTGCTGCGCTCCGGGGCACGGGCGGGGGATGCGGTGTGGTGCGTCGGCGGGCTCGGCCTGGCCGCGACGGGGCTGCGGCTGCTCTTCGCGCAGGCCCAGGATGAGGCAGCGGAGCCGGTGCGCGCGGCGACCGAGCGGCTCCGCGCCGGAGACCACGGCCGCGCCGTCGCCGCGCAGCTCGCGCCCGTGTCGCCCGTCGCCGCTGGCACGCTGCTCGCCGATCTCGGTGCCACCGCGATGCTCGACGTCTCCGACGGCCTCGCGCTCGACGGCGCCCGCGTCGCCCGCGCATCCGGCGTGCGCATCGCGTTCGATCGGGCGGCGGTCGAAACGGCAGCGCAGGACGCCATGGCGCTCGGCGCCAGCCTCGAGGCCGCGCTCCACGGCGGCGAGGATCACGCGCTGCTGTGCGCGTTGCCCGCCGGCATCACGCCACCCGCTGAGCTCGCCGGCCACCCGGTGCACCGACTCGGCACGGTCGAGTCCCTGGCCGAGGGCGAGCCCCCGCACGTCACCCTCGACGGCGCGCCCCTCGAGCCCCGCGGCTGGGACCCCTACCGCGCGGTGGAGCTCTGAAGCGGAGACCCTTTCGGGTCTCCGCCGCGACCCCAGCGCCGTGGCCCGTCTCGGGCCGCGGTCTCCGGTGGAGCTCTGAAGCGGAGACCCTTTCGGGTCTCCGCCGCGACCCCAGCGCCGTGGCCCGTCTCGGGCCGCGTTCTCCGGTGGAGCTCTGAAGCGGAGACCCTTTCGGGTCTCCGCCTCGACCCCCGCGCCGTGGCCCGTCCCGGGCCGCGTTTCCAGCGCCTGCCAAGAACCGGTACCAAATGCACGCCTCTGCCGCCCGAATCGGTGCATTCGGTACCGGTTTTCGGGGCGAGCCCGGTCTGGCCAGCGCGCGGCGCAGCAGGCCCCGCCGAGCTTCCGGTACCGAGGGGTTGCCTCCGTGGATCTATGACAACGGTTGGGTACCGGAGGATTCGGGGCCGAGGCGCTCAGCGATGAGGGAGGCAGGCGCCGAACCGCTCAGCAGCGAGCGGAAGACAACACCGATCTCGCGCTCAGCGGTCGGCGAACGCGCCCGTCGTCGTCAGGAAGTGCAGTCGCGTGTCGCCGTAGTCGCGCGTGCGCTCCACCTCGAGGTCGCCCGGCGGGTCGAGCGGCCCGGCCCTGCGCGCCCGCTCGACGACCACGGTCGCGGGATGCATCAGCAGCGGCGCGAGGGCGATGAGCGCAGCCGTCAGCTCGTCGTCCGGCAGCTCGTAGGGCGGGTCGATGAAGACCAGGTCGAAGCTGCGCCCAGAGCGCTGCAGGAACGGCGCTGCCGCCACCTGCTCGACGAGCGCGTGCGCGGCGCCCGACTTCGCGACCGACTCGGCGTTGCGCTGCGCGACCTTCGCCGCCGCCCGATCGCGCTCGACGAGCACGACCGACTCCGCTCCGCGGCTGGCCGCCTCGAGCCCCAGGGCGCCGGAGCCCGCGAACAGATCGAGCACTCGTGCGCCGTCGCACAGGCTGCGCGCGTCGAGCGCGCCGAACATCGCCTCGCGCACGCGCTCCGAGGTGGGCCGCGTGCCACGCACCGGCACGTGCAGCCGCACGCCGCCGGCGAGACCACCGATGATCCGTGTCATGCCCACATCCTCGCGCATCCATGCTCCACAGACGACGGGCGGATGCGTCGGTGGAGTGGGAGCGAAAGCCTACGCTAGACACGTGGCGACGAAGGATGCGAGCGGCGGAGCGGTGCCCGACGGGTTCGAGCGGCCGCTCGAGCGCGTGCTCGGCAAGGCGCCTGCCGCCAAGCTCGAGCGCGCCTTCGGCATGACGACCCTCGGCGATCTCGTCTGGCACCTGCCGCGCCGCTACGCGAAGCGCGGCGAGCTCACCGACTTCGCGAGCCTCGTGCCCGGCGAGCACGTCACCGTGGTCGCGCGGGTGCGCTCCGTCGAGACGCGCGACCTGCAGCGCGACGCCAAGGGCCGCCCTCGCTCGCTCACGACCATCACGATCACCGACGGCGAGGGCACGATCGACCTCGCGTTCTTCAACCAGCGCTTCCGCCAGGAGCAGCTGCACCAGGGCGTCACCGCACTCTTCTCCGGCACCGTCGGCATCTACAAGGATCGACGGCAGCTCGCGCACCCGGACGTCGAGCTCTTCGACGAGGCCGAGGGAATCGACGCCGAGGAATGGGCCAACCAGCCCGTGCCGATCTATCCGGCCACCGCCACGCTCACCACCGTCAAGATCCAGGCGCTCGTCGCCCTGGGTCTCGACGCACTCGGCGAGGTGCCCGACCCGGTGCCGGCCGAGCTGCGCGCCGAGCACAAGCTGCTGCCGCTCACCGAGGCGCTCCGGCTCACGCACCAGCCCAAGCTCGAGCAGGACGCCTACCGCGGCCGCCACACGCTCGCCTGGCAGGAGGCCTTCCTGCTGCAGACCTATCTGCTGGCGACGCGCGACTGGTTCGACACCCTGCCGACCGCGCCAAGGCTCCCCGGCCCCATCCTCGAGCGCTTCGACGCCGCGCTGCCGTGGCAGCTCACCGACGACCAGACGGCCGCCGGCGAGGCGATCGCCGCCGACCTCGCGAGCGGCACCGCCATGCACCGGCTCGTGCAGGGCGAGGTGGGCTCCGGCAAGACGGTCGTCGCCACCCGCGCCATGCTCGCCGTCGCCGAGTCGGGCGGCCAGTCGGCGCTGCTCGCCCCCACCGAGGTGCTCGCGGTGCAGCACCTGCGCTCCATCACGCGTGCGCTCGGGCCGGAGCTCGCCGCCGAGCTGCTGCCGACGCTGCTCACCGGCCAGCTGCCCGCCGCCGAGCGCAAGCGCGCCATGCTGCGCATCGCCGCCGGGCAGGCGCGCATCGTCGTCGGCACGCACGCGCTGCTGAGCGAGAAGACCTCGTTCGCCGAGCTCGCGCTCGTCATCATCGACGAGCAGCACCGCTTCGGCGTCGCCCAGCGCGAGGCCCTGCGCGCCAAGGGCACCCACCCGCACACACTCGTGCTGACGGCCACGCCCATCCCGCGCACCATCGCGATGACCGCGTTCGGCGATCTCGACGTCTCGACGATCCGCTCGCTGCCCGCCGGCCGCAGCCCCATCCAGACCTTCGTCGTCGACAAGAGCGATCCCGTGGTGTTCAACCGCATCTGGGGCCGCATGCACGAGGAGCTCGAGCGTGGCCGCCAGGCCTTCGTCGTCTGCCCCGCCATCTCGCCCGGCACGCTCGAGGGCGTCGAGACGCAGGCAGACACGTCGGCGGATGCGTCGGCCGACGCCGGGCACGCCCCGGTCGTCGACGACGTGGTCACGACCGTCGGCCAGCTGCGGCGCAGCCCCGCGCTCGCCGGCAGGACGATCGAGCCGCTGACGGGGGCCATGTCGACGGAGGACAAGGACTCCGTCATGAGCCGGTTCCGCGCCGGCGAGATCGACGTGGTCGTCGCCACCACCGTCATCGAGGTGGGCGTCGACGTGCCGAACGCCACGATGATGGTCGTGCTCTCGGCCGACCGCTTCGGCGTCTCGCAGCTGCACCAGCTGCGTGGGCGCGTCGGGCGCGGCGAGCACGCGGGACTCTGCATGCTCGTCACCGGCGTCGACGCGTTCAGCGACGCGCGGGTGCGGCTCGACGCGGTGGCCGGCACGCTCGACGGCTTCGTGCTCGCAGAGGTCGACCTCGAGCAGCGCGGCGAGGGCGACGTGCTGGGCGTCGCGCAGTCGGGAGGCCGCAGCGGGCTGCGGGTGCTGCGGGTCGCGCGCGACGTGGCGATCATCGAGGCGGCGCGCACGGCGGCGCAGGCGGTGCTCGCCGACGATCCGACGCTCGAGCGCCACACCGCGCTGCGGCTCGCGGTGCATCGCCGTCTCGGCCCGGATGCCCGCGCGGCGCTGGTCACGGCGTAGGCACTCGCGCGCGGCCGGACTCCGCCGCGCCGGTCGCGGCGTGGCCCATCGCGCACGGCGGGGCGCACACAGGGCGACGGCAGTTAGGCTGACCCCATGCCCCGCATCGCTGTCGTGCCCGGTTCCTTCGACCCTGTGACTCTCGGTCACCTCGACGTGGTCGCGCGCGCTGCGAAGCTCTTCGACGAGGTGCACGTGGTCGTGACGCACAACCCCGACAAGCAGGCGTTCCTGCCGGTGGTCGAGCGCGAGCAGCTCATCGAGCGCTCCATCGAGGAGGCGCGGATCGAGGGCCAGATCCGCATCGCCAACTGGTCGATGGGCCTGTTGGTCGACTACTGCCAGCAGGTGGGAGCCGAGGTGCTCGTGAAGGGCATCCGCTCGTCGACCGACCTCGCATACGAGACGCCGATGACGATCGTGAACCGCAATCTCGCGGGTGTCGAGACCATCTTCATGCTTCCGAACCCAGAGAACGCGCACGTCTCCTCGAGCCTGGTGCGTCAGGTGTCCGAGCTCGGCGGCGACATCAGCCCCTACGTGCCGCGCGCGGTGGCCACCTTCCTGCAGCAGCGATGAGCGACCTGCAGCTCACCGCCGTGCGGGGGATGGGCGAGATCCGCGCGGGCGACGACCTGCCGCAGATCATCGCCGAGGCCCTGGCGCCGCTGGCGCCGCAGGACGGCGACGTCGTCGTCGTCACCAGCAAGATCGTCTCGAAGGCCGAGGGCCGCTCCCGCCCCGCCGCAGAGCGCGAGCAGGCCATCGACGAGGAGTCGGTGCGCGTCGTCGCCTCCCGCCCCTACGAGGGCGGCGTGACGCGCATCGTCGAGCACCGCACCGGCCTCGTGCTCGCGGCGGCCGGCATCGACGCGTCGAACACCGACGAGGGCACGATCCTGCTGCTGCCGGTCGACTCGGATGCGTCGGCGCGCGCGATCGCCGAGACCCTGCGGTCGCGCTTCGGGCTCGCGATCGGCGTCATCGTGAGCGACACGCTCGGTCGTGCCTGGCGCATCGGCCAGACCGACGTCGCGATCGGCGCGGCGGGGCTGCGCGTGCTCGAATCGCTCTCCGGCCAGCTGGATGCCAGCGGGCGACCGCTCGTGGTGACGGCGCCCGCCATCGCCGACGAGATCGCCGGTGCCGCAGACCTCGTCGCCGGCAAGGCCGATGGCGTGCCCGTCGTGCTCGTGCGGGGCATGGGCCGCCACGTCGCCGAGCTCGACGAGCCCGGCGCAGCGCGGCTGGTGCGGCGGCAGGCGGATGACATGTTCCGGTTGGGTGCCGACGAGGCGTATCGGGATGGCTTCGAGGCAGGCAGGCGCGAGGCAGCAGCAGCGGCAGAGGCGGGGATCTAGGCGTGAGCACCGAGGAGAGCAGCGTCGGCCGGAGCGACGTCGGCCAGAGCGACCCCGCAGAGGCCGGCACCGGCCGCCGAGCGCGTGCCGTCGAGAGCGCACCCGCTGCCGAGATGACGGCAGGCGAGCGCATCGAGGCAGCGGTCGCGAGCGTCATCTCCGGCAAGGCCGGCGAGATCCGCACGGTGCTCACCGTGCTGCTCGCCGAGGGCCACGTGCTGCTCGAGGATGTGCCGGGCGTCGGCAAGACCCAGCTCGCACGCGCCTTCGCCGCGGCCATCGGCGGCACCGTGCGCCGCATCCAATGCACCCCCGACCTGCTGCCGAGCGACATCACGGGCATGTCGGTGCTCGACCAGAAGACCGGCGAGCTGCGCTTCCAGCCCGGCCCGGTGTTCGCCAACATCGTCATCGCCGACGAGATCAATCGCGCGAGCCCGAAGACGCAGGCCGCGCTGCTCGAGTGCATGGCCGAGGGGCAGGTCACGGTGGATGGCGTGACCCACGTGCTGCCGACCCCGTTCCTCGTGGTCGCGACGCAGAACCCCATCGACATGGAGGGCACCTACGCGCTGCCGGAGGCGCAGCGCGACCGCTTCATGGCGCGGCTGGAGCTCGGCTACCCCGACGAGGATGCCGAGCACGCGATGGTGTCGGCACGCGAGACCGCGCAGCCGCTCGACGCGGTGCGTGCGGTGACGAGCGAGGGGCAGTTCCACGCCGAGATCGACGGCGCCCGCGCCGTGCGCGCACACGAGCTCGTGGAGCGCTACGCGGTGCGGCTCGCCAGGGCGACCCGCGGTCACCCCGACGTGCGGCTGGGCGCGAGCCCGCGCGCGACGCTGCAGCTGGTGCGCGCCGCGAAGGCGCACGCGCACCTGCTGGGTCGTGACTGGCTCTCGCCCGATGACGTCAAGGCGCTCGCGGTGCACGTGCTGCCGCACCACCTGGTGATGCACGACCCGCACGCGCGCTACGAGGAGGCCAGAGCGGTGGTCGCGCAAGCGCTCGCCAAGACGGTCGCCCCGATCATGCGCTGATGAGGGGCATGCGCTGATGAGGGGCTTGCGCTGATGACGGGCACGCGCTGATGACCGCCGGCGACCCACCCAGAGCGCGCGAGGCGGCGCGGGCTCGCTCGCGCTCGGCGGCTGACCGCTCGAAGGTGCGCCCGACGGCGCGCGGGGTGGTGCTGCTGCTCGTCGGCGCGCTGCTGCTCGTCGCCGCCTACTGGGAGCGGCAGGCCGTGATCCTGGTGCCAGCGGCGCTGTGCCTCGGCATCCTGCTGCTGGGCGGCTGGTGGGCGATCGGTGCCGTCGGCAGCATGCGCCTGGGGGTGCCGGGCGTCGTGTCCGAGGGGCAGGATGCGGTGCTGCGCATCGCGGGCGACCGCCGGCACGCGGGTGCCAGGTGGTCGACCTGGGGGCCGGGCCCCGAGCGCTACCTGCTGCTCGAGGGCGAGCTCGGCGCAGACGGTCGCGCCGAGGCGCCGCTCGGCCACCACCCGCGCGGTCGCTGGCGGCTCGCGCCGGTCGAGATCGTCGCGCTCGACCCGTTCCGGGTGATGCGCACCACCCGCACGGTCGATCCGCTCGCGAGCCTCGTCGTGGGGCCCGAGCTGCTCTCGGTGCCGTCGTCGTCGCTGCGGTCGAATCGCGAGGAGGGCCGGATGGCGCAGTCCCGCACGGCCGACAACGTCGACGCGATGGTGCGCGAGTGGCGGCCCGGCGACCCGCAGCGCCGCGTCCACTGGCGGCAGTCCGCCAAGCGCGGCCAGCTGATGGTGCGGCAGGAGGCCAACCCCGCGACCGACGACGACGTCGTGCTGGTCGACACCGCGGCTGCCGCCGGCACCGACCGCGCCGCGCAGGATCGGCTCGCGCGCGCCGCGTGCTCGATCGTGCGGGCGCTCGCGGGCAACGAGCGCACCGTGGTCGTGCGCGAGACGGGTGAGCCCAGCATCCTCACCGCCGACTGGCGCGACCTGCCAGCGGCGCTCGCGGCCTTCGCGTCGATGGAGGCCGAGGCTCCTGCCGAGCCCCTGCGGCGCGACGGCACGGCAGCGCACGTGGTGGCACTGGAGGAGTCGGCGCCCGAGACCTGGACGCTGCCGCCCGGCTCCACGCTCTGGCTGGTCGCCGCCCGCGACGCCGCCCCGCGCCGCATCGCGCCGGGCTCGCGCGTGCGCACGCAGCGGTGGATCGACCGCGTCGGGCCGGTCAGGGAACTGCTGTGAGCGGTGGAGCGTTGACGCGACGGCCCTTTCGGGCCGTCGCCGCGACCCCAGCTCCGGGGCCCGTCTCGGGCCCCGGGCCCCGAGGCCCTCAGCGGGCCCGCGCCGGCATCGTCGAGACCATCGCCCTCGCCCTGCTGCCGCTCGCGTGGCTGTGGTCGGCGATCTCGGTGCTGGGGGAGGCGTGGCTGTGGCCCGCGGTCGCGGCGGTCGCGTCGATGGCGATCGTTGCGGCGGTCGTGCGCTCCGTGGCTCCCGCGCTCGTCGGCACGCTCGCGGCCGCGCTCGTGGGCGTCGCCTGGGTGACGGGGCTGACCGCTCCCGATGAGGCGCTGCTCGGCTTCGTGCCGACGCCGGGGTCGCTCGAACCGACGATGCAGGCGCTCAACCAGGGCGTGATCGACATCGCGTGGGCCCTGTCGACACCGCTCGACGCCACCGGCGTGGTGCTCGCCGTGATCGTCGCGGCCGCCGTGGTGCTGAGCCTCCTGGTCGACGTGCTCGGCCACGGGCTGCGGGTGCCGGCGATCGCCGTGGTGCTCGCCGCGATGCCGCTGGTGCTGCCGATCGCCTTCCGCATCGACGTGCCGTGGGGGCACGCGCTGCCCGGCGTGATCGCTGCCGCCGCGGTGCTGGCCGCCCCCGCGATCGACGAGCGCCTGGCGCTCGGGCGCGGCTGGCTCGCCCCCGTCGCGCTCGTGGGGATCGCCGCAGTGCTCTCTGCGGCCGTGCCGCTGCTGGCGCCGGCACCGCGCGAGACCGCGTTCGACCTGCCGACGATCGACGAGCTCTTCACGCCAGCCACGCCCGTGCTCAACACCGAGATCGACCTGGGCGACCAGCTGCGCAGGCCCGCCGACCGGCCGGTGTTCACCTACTCGACGACCGACGGCGAATCGATCGTGACGCGGCTCATGACGCTGCCGCAAGCGGGAGCCGGCGGCTTCGAGTCGATCGAGCCCGAGCCCGGCAGCCCCGGTGTGCTGGTCGAGGGCGCCGACACCGGAGTCGGCATGCAGATGACGGTGCGGATGGGCAACGTGCAGGCCGAGAGCCTGCCGACGCCCGAGCGGGTGCAGAGCGTGCCGCGCGCCGAGGGCAGGAGCTGGGACGAGGCGAACGACGCGCTGCGCATCAGCGCCGACGTGGAGACGCGCGGGCTCGAGTTCACCGCATCCGGATCCCGCTCCGCGCCGCTCGACGAGATCCCCGCCGCCTCGAGCTCGAGCGGCCACGACGAGTACCTGGCGATGCCGGAGGCGGCCGCCGCGATCGCCCAGCAGGGTGCGGGCCTGGTCGACGAGGGCATGAGCGCCATGCAGCGCGTCACGGCCGTGCACGGCTACATGACCGAGGGCCTCTGGAACTACTCCGAGCAGCTCGACCTGCCCGGCTTCGGCGGCACGACCGGCGACGGCTGGGATGCGCTCGCCGGCTTCCTCGAGAATCGCAGCGGCTACTGCGTGCACTACGCGAGCGCCACCGCCGGCCTGCTGCGAGGCGCGGGAGTGCCTGCGCGCGTGGTCGTCGGCTTCCTGCCCGGGAGCGAGATCAGCGGCGGATGGGCGGTCTCGACCAACGAGATGCACGCGTGGGCGGAGGCGTGGATCGACGGCGCCGGCTGGGTGCGGGTGGAGACGACGCCCGGAGCAGGCACGGGCGTCGCGAGCCCCGAGGGCGGCGAGGTCACGCAGAGCCCCACCCCGGAGCCCACGCCGTCGGCAGCGCCCGAGGAGACACCGGTGCCGAGCGACTCGCCCGCGCCCGGCGCATCGCCCACGGCACCGACACCGACATCGAGCGCGGCGCCCGGCGCGCCGGGGGAGAGCGGTGGCCTCCCCATCGATCCGGCGGTGGTGCGGGCGATCCTCATCGCGCTCGGCGTGCTGCTGCTGCTCGCGCTGCCCGCGATCGTGCGGGCCGTGCAGCGCGCGGTGCGGCTGCGGCGCGGTGCGCCGGGCGGCTGGCTCGAGCTGCGCGCGACGCTCGCCGACCTCGGCGTGCGCCTGCCCGACTCCGCCACGCCCGGGCAGCTGCACGCGGCGATCGCCGACCGGGTGGAGCCGGATGCCGCGCAGGCGGCCGACCGCGTGCGGCTCGCAGCAGAGCGTGCCGTGTTCGACGCGGGCTCGCGCGCTGCGGGTGTCGTCGACGGCGACGTGCGGGTGGTGCGGCGGGCAGTCGTGGCGAGCGGCCCGGGCTGGCGGCGGGTGCTCGCGGCGGTGCTGCCGCCAAGCCTGCTGCGCGTGCTCGCGGTCGGCGAGGACTGAGCCGTTCCTGAGTGCTCGTGGTCGGATGCGGCATCTCGGCCGACGTAGTCTGGATCGCATGCAGTGGTCGATCGTCATCCCCGTCAAGGGGTCGATCGGCAAGTCGCGCCTCGACGCGGGCGATGCCCGTGCGGCGCTCGCCGTGGCCTTCGCCCGCGACGCCATCGCGGCCGCGCGCGCCACCCCATCCATCGATCGCGTCGTCGTCGTCACCTGCGACGGCGACGTCACGCGCGGCCTGGACGGCATCGAGGTCGTCGACGACCCGGCGGCCGGCCTGCGCGCGGCGATCAACGCCGGCATCGCGACCCTGCCAGCCGGGGCACCGACCGCCGTCATGCTCGGCGACCTGCCCGCGCTGACCCCCGAGGCGCTCGAGTCTGCGCTGCAGCTCGCCGAGCGGGAGCAGCGCTCCTACGTGCCCGACGCGATCGCCACCGGCACCACGCTGCTGGCGGCGAGGCGGGCGGATGCGCTGCGGCCGCACTTCGGGCCCGGCTCCGCGCAGCTGCACCGGCTCGCGGGCCACGTCGAGCTGCCTGTCGCGCCCGACTCGGGGCTGCGGGTCGACGTCGACGAGCTGGCCGACCTGCACATCGCGATCGACCTGGGTGTCGGCGAGCACACGCAGGCGGTGCTGCGCGGCGCGCAGCTCGCGGCTTGACCTGGCCCCGTCCCATGTCCGAGCCCCCGCAGGTCGAGGGGGGTGCCGCCGCAGGCCCGGAGTCCCGTAGGTCGAGGAGGGCGCCGCCGCAGGCGGCACCCGTCACGAGACCGCAGGGAACAGCGGTCGGCTCCGGTCTCGTGACGCGAGCGGGCCGTCTGCCCGCGCGCTCCTCGACCTACGAGCTCGCGCGCTCCTCGACCTACGAGCTGGCGAGCGCGAGCGCCTCGCGCGCGACCTGCGCCGCCGGGCCGCCCGGCGTCAGCAGCAGCGGCCGCGCTGCTGCGCGCAGCCCGAGCTCGCGGAGCCCGGCCAGCCCCGCCGCGTCCTCCTCGGCGACGAGCCAGCCGTCGAGCAGGCCGCCTCGCGACCGTGCGCCGTAGTGCGCGGCGACCGCAGCCGCATCCGCCTGCACCCCGATCGCCTCGAGGCAGGTCGCCGCCATGCCGCGCACGGCCCGTCCGCCGATGATGGGGGAGACGCCCACGATGGGTGCCGTCGCCGCCTCCAGCGACTCGCGCACGCCCGGCACGCCCAGGATCGTGCCGATCGAGACGACGGGGTTCGATGGCGCGATGAGCACCACATCGGCCTCGGCGATGGCCGTCTGCGCAGCATGCGAGATGCGGGAGCGCTCGACGCCGTGCTGCACGAAGCGCCGCACGGGTGCCGTCGCGCGCGTGCGCACCCACCACTCCTCGAAGTGGATCACGCCCTCGTCGGTCACCACGTGCGTCGGCACCTCGTCGTCGGTGACGGGCAGCAGGGTGGCGCCCAGCTGCCAGCGGGAGGCCAGCCGCGCGGTCGCCTCCGTGAGCGTCGCCCCCTCGCGCAGCAGCGCGGTGCGGGCCAGGTGGGTGCCGAGGTCGAGATCGCCGAGCGTGAACCACGGCCAGCCGACGCCGTAGGCCGTCAGCTCTGCCGCGACGCGCTCGCTCTCGCCGGCCCTGCCCCAGCCGCGCTCGGTGTCGCCGACGCCGGCGAGCGCGTACATGAGCGAGTCGAGGTCGGGGCAGACCTTCACGCCGGCGAGCCACATGTCATCGCCCACGTTGGCGACGATCGAGATGTCGGCATCCGGCGCCGCCTCGCGCAGCCCGAGCGCGAAGCGCGCGCCTCCCACGCCACCAGCCAGCACGGTGATCCTCATGAGCCCAGCCTCCTGTACCTGATGGCCACCCCGGCGGGGTCGGCGTCGATCGACGCCTCCACGCCGTAGACCGAGCGGATGCGCTCGGCCGTCAGCACCGCATCCGCAGCCCCTTCGGCGATCACCCGCCCGCCATCCACCAGCACGACGCGGTCGGCGTGCGTGGCGGCGAGGGCGAGGTCGTGCACCGTGAGCACGACGGGACGGTCTGCGGCGATGCGGCGCACGAGCTCGAGCAGGTCGAGCTGCCAGGCGACGTCGAGGTGATTGGTGGGCTCGTCGAGCAGCAGCGCAGAGCCCGCGCCGGCGTCGGACTGCTGCGCGAGCGCCCGCGCGATGTGCACGCGCTGCAGCTCACCACCGGAGAGCTCGCCCAGGCGACGCTCGGCGAGCTCGGTGGCGCCGGCGTCGGCGAGCGACGCCTCGACCACCGCGTCGTCGCCGAGCGAGAAGCCGAGCATGCGGTGGTGGGGCGTGCGGCCGAGGCGCACGGCCTCGCGCGCGGTCAGCTGCGGCACCGAGTCGGCCAGCTGCTCGACCAGCGCGACCCGACGAGCACGCACGCGAGCGGTCTGCGTGTCGAGCCGCTCGCCGCCCAGCAGCACCCGGCCAGCGCGGGTGGCGCGCTCGGGGACGACGCCGGCGATGGCGCGCAGCATCGTCGACTTGCCGGCGCCGTTCGGGCCGACGAGCGCCGTGATCCGGCCGACCGGTGCGCTCCAGGTGGCGTCGTCGACGAGGGCCCGCCCGCGCACCGCGACCGTGAGGCCCTCGATCTGCAGCCCGCTCACGTGCGCACCCGCCCCGTGAGCATGAGCGCCGCGAAGATCGGGGCGCCGATGAGCGCCGTCACGATGCCGACCGGCAGCTCGCGCGGGTCGAAGGCCGCGCGCGCCACCGTGTCGGCCACCAGCAGCACGATCGCTCCCGCGAGCCCGGAGGCGGGCAGCAGCAGCGCGTGCGCGGAGCCCACGACGAGCCGCACCGCGTGCGGCACGACGAGCCCGATGAACCCGATCGCGCCGGAGACTGACACGAGCACGCCGGTCACGAGCGCGCACGCGACGAGCAGCACCCAGCGGGTGCGGCGGACGTCGACGCCGAGCGCACCGGCGGCGCTGTCGCCGAGCGCGAGCGCGTCGAGCATCCTGCCGCTGGCGAGCAGCGGCAGCGCGAGCGCGGCGCCGACGAGCGCGATCAGGGCGCTCGGCCAGCCGATCGATGCGAGCGAGCCGAGCAGCCACGCGAGGATCTCGCGGAACGCGTCGCCATCCGCCTGCCAGAAGATCACGAGCGAGACGAGGGCAGAGGCGGCGGATGCGACCACGACGCCCGCGAGCACGGTGCGGGTGGGCGTCGCACCGCCGGCGGCACCGGCGAGCCCGAGCGTCGCGAGCAAGGCCAGCAGCGCACCGGCGAACGCCGCGACGGGCAGCAGCACGCCGAGGCCGGCGATGAGCACGAGCACGGCGCCGACGGATGCGCCGGAGGAGACGCCGAGCAGATAGGGGTCGGCGAGCGGGTTCCGCACGAGCGCCTGCATCACGGCACCCACGATCGCGAGCCCAGCGCCGACGGCGCAGGCGGCGAGCACGCGGGGAAGCCGCAGGTCGACCACGATCGCGTCGTCGATGCGGCCGAGCGGTGTGGTGCCGATGCCGAGCCTGGCGGCGAGCGATGCCAAGGCGTCGGCCGGCGCGATCCCCGCGGCGCCGAAGCAGACAGCGGCGAGCGCGACCGCGAGCAGCAGCGCGCCGAGCGCCGGCAGCGCCCAGCGGCGAGCGCGGTGTGCCCGCGGCAGGTCGCCGCTCGGCAGAGATGTGGACATCGGCCGCTCCGGAGGCGTCATAGCGGCCGATGCACGCATCTCTGTGCCGGGAGGGGTGGGGGTGGGGGTGGGGGTGGGCGGGATGGGGGAGGTGGGGGTCATCGCAGCTCCATCGCGCGCACCTCGTCGGCGACCGTCGCTGCGGCTTCGACGGTGCCGACGCCGGCCTCAGCCATCGGGAAGGGCACCACCACGAAGCGCTCCTCCTGCACCGCAGCGAGCTGCGCGGTGGCGGGATTCGCCTGCAGCCGGTCGATCTTCGACGCGGCGGTGTGCCAGGGCGCATCGACGAGCACGATCACCTCCGGCTCGCTGGCCGCGAGCGCCTCCCACGACATGGTCGTCCAGGTCTCGTCGATGTCGGCCGCGACGTTGCTGAGGCCGGCAGCGTCGAGCACCAGCTGCGGGGCGCCGGAGCCGGCGCCGACATAGGGGGCGTCCTCGCCGGAGGAGTACCAGAGCGCCGTGGGCGCGCCGCCGTCCGCCGGCTCGACCGGAGCGATCGCCTCGAGCGCGGCGCGCTGCGCGGTCGCGAGCTCCACGCCGGCTTCCGGCACGCCGAGCGCTGCGCCGGCCTGCTCGAACTCGCCCAGCAGCGCATCCCACGTCAGCGGCGCCACGTCGGTCGACCAGCAGGCGGCGGGGGAGACCCACGTCTGCACGCCCAGCTCCTGCAGCTGCGCACGGTCGCCGACCGCCTCGGGGGCGAAGGTCGACTCCCAGCCCGCCACCACCGCATCCGGGTCGAGGTCGAGCACGGCCTCGCGCGACGGCATCCCCTCGATCGTCGGTGCCTCGAGCGCTGCACCGTCGGCGCCGACCAGCGGCCCGTCGAGAAACGCCGTCGCGACGAGCGCGTCGCCCAGTCCCAGTGCCACGACGAGCTCGGCCGCCGTCGACTTGATGGCGACGATGCGCTCGGCGGGCTGCGACTGCGGGGTCACCGCGACGCCGCAGTCGTCGATCGCGGCCGCTGACTCGGCGGCGCCCGACCCGTCGCCGCCCGTCGCTGGTTCGCCCACGCCGGGACTCGTCGCGCTCGAGCAGCCGGCGAGCGCGAGCATGCCGATCGCTGCGGTCGTGGCGATGAGACGGCGGACGGGGATGAGGCCGGATGCGGGCATCGGGGGTGACTCCTGGGCAGGCTGACGCGAACGTGCACTTCTGGTTCGCGCGCGGAGGTGATGCCCGGCGCACCGACAAGTCTAGTGCGGCCCCAGTTCCCCGCGCCCCTATCGCAAAGCGGGCGTCTGAGGTTGACTGGGCGTCCGGCGACTGCCGGGCCGAGACGACGAAGTCGGAGACAGCATGACGACGGTGCGCGCAGCCATCTCGCAGACCACCTGGACGGGCGACAAGGCCTCGATGCTCGATCGCCACGAGGCGTTCCAGCGCGAGGCCGCAGCGCAGGGCGCGCAGGTGATGTGCTTCCAGGAGCTCTTCTACGGGCCCTACTTCGGCATCACGCAGGACAAGCGGTACTACGACTACGCCGAGCCGGCAGATGGCCCGATCGTGCAGCGCTTCGCGGCGCTCGCGAAGGAGCTCGGCATGGTGACGATCCTCCCGATCTACGAGGAGGAGCAGACCGGCGTCTACTACAACTCCGCCGTGATCGTCGATGCCGACGGCTCGATCCTCGGCACCTACCGCAAGCATCACCTGCCGCATCTCGACCGCTTCTGGGAGAAGTTCTACTTCCGTCCCGGCAACCTCGGCTACCCGGTCTTCGAGACGGCGGTCGGCAAGGTCGGCCTCTACATCTGCTACGACCGGCACTTCCCCGAGGGCTGGCGCGAGCTGGGCCTGAACGGCGCCCACATGGTCTTCAACCCCAACGCCACGAAGCCCGGGCTGTCGAACCGGCTGTGGGAGGTCGAAGGCCCCGCCGCGGCGGTCGCGAACGGCTACTTCGTGCTGCAGCCCAACCGGGTCGGCCGTGAGGACAACGAGTACGGCGAGCTCGCGGTCGACTTCTACGGCACCAGCCAGGTGATCGACCCGCGCGGCAACTTCGTCGGCGAGCGCGGCTCCGAGACGCACGAGGAGCTGCTGGTGCGCGACCTCGACCTCGACCTCGTCAAGCAGATGCGCGACGACTGGCAGTTCTACCGCGATCGCCGGCCCGACTCGTACACCCGGATCGCGAAGCCGTAGGGGCCAGCGATGACCACCACCCTCATCACTGGAGGCACCGTCGTCTCCGCCACCGGCCGCTCGCTCGCCGACGTGCTCGTCGACGGCGAGACCATCCGCGCGGTGCTCGCCCCCGGCAGCGAGCTGCTCGGCGTCGACCTGGCGCGCTCGGTCGACACCGTGGTGGATGCGACGGGCAAGTACGTCATCCCCGGAGGCATCGACGCCCACACCCACATGCAGATGCCCTTCGGCGGCACGGAGGCGAGCGACACCTTCGAGACGGGCACGCGCGCGGCCGCCTGGGGCGGCACGACGACGATCATCGACTTCGCGATCCAGAAGTACGGCGAGCGGGTCGAGGACGGCCTGGCGGCCTGGCACCAGAAGGCCGCGGGCAACTGCGCGGTCGACTACTCGTTCCACCAGATCATCGGCGACGTCAACGACGAGTCCCTCAAGGCCATGCGCGGGCTCGCCGACGAAGGCGTGTCGAGCTTCAAGCTCTTCATGGCCTACCCGGGCGTGTTCTACTCCGATGACGCGCAGGTGCTCAAGGCGATGCAGGTCTCGGCCGACACCGGCCTGATGACGATGATGCACGCCGAGAACGGGCCGGCGATCGACGTGCTGGCGCAGCAGCTGCTCGCGCAGGGCAAGACCGACCCCTACTTCCACGGGATCGCGCGCGCCTGGCAGATGGAGGAGGAGGCGACGCACCGCTCGATCATGCTCGCGAACCTCACGGGCGCCCCGCTCTACGTCGTGCACGTGAGCGCCAAGCAGGCGGTGGCGCAGATCGCCGCGGCCCGCGACAGCGGCCAGAACGTCTTCGGCGAGACCTGCCCGCAGTACCTCTACCTCTCGCTCGAGGATCAGCTGGGCGCCACCGGCGAAGAGTGGGGCGGCTTCGAGGGCGCGAAGTGGGTGTGCTCGACGCCGCTGCGGTCGAAGCACGAGCACCACCGCGACGAGCTCTGGACGGCGCTGCGCACCAACGACATCCAGATGGTCTCGACCGACCACTGCCCCTTCTGCATGAAGGATCAGAAGGAGCTCGGCCTCGGCGACTTCTCGAAGATCCCGAACGGCATCGGCTCGGTCGAGCACCGCATGGATCTGCTCTTCCAAGGCGTCGTCGACGGCCACATCACACCCGAGCGGTGGGTCGAGATCACCGCGACGACGCCGGCGCGGATGTTCGGCCTCTACGGCAAGAAGGGCGTCATCCAGCCCGGTGCCGACGCCGACATCGTCGTGTACGACCCGAAGGGGCACACCTCGATCGGGCTCGAGAAGACGCACCACATGAACATGGACTACTCGGCGTGGGAGGGCTTCGAGATCGACGGCCACGTCGACACGGTGATGAGCCGCGGCCGCGTGATCGTCGAAGCGGATGCGTACCTGGGCTCACCGGGGGACGGCACGTTCGTCAAGCGCGGCCTGAGCCAGTACCTGGTGTAGGGGAGCCGGACACCGTGGACTTCGGAGCCGTCTTCCAGACCAACCCGCCCGCCAGTCGCACCGTGCAGCTCGCGCAGCTGGCCGAGGTGCACGGGTTCAGCCACGTGTGGACCTTCGACAGCCACGTGCTGTGGCAGGAGCCCTACGTCATCCACTCGGCCATCCTCGCCGCCACGCGGCGGGTGACGGTCGGCCCGTTCGTGACCAACCCGGCGACGCGCGACTGGTCGGTCACCGCATCCGTCTTCGCCACCCTGAACGAGATGTACGGCAACCGCACGGTCTGCGGCATCGGCCGCGGTGACTCGGCGGTGCGCGTCGGCGGTGGCGAGCCCACCACGCTCAAGCAGCTGCGCGAGGCCGTGCACGTGATCCGCGAGCTGGGCTCCAGCCGCGCGGTCGACGTCGGCGGCGTGACGCTGCGGCTGCCGTGGTCGGAGGGCTCCGAGGTGCCCGTGTGGGTTGCCGCCTACGGCCCGCGCGCGCTGCAGCTCGCCGGCGAGGTCGGCGATGGCTTCATCCTGCAGCTGGCGGATCCTGAGATCACGAAGTGGATGATCGACCACGTGCGCAGCGCCGCCTCCGACGCCGGCCGCGACCCCATGTCGATCACGATCTGTGTTGCCGGCCCTGCCTACGTCGGCGACGACCTCGCCCATCAGCGCGACCAGTCCCGCTGGTTCGGCGGCATGGTCGGCAACCACGTGGCCGACATCGTGGCCCGCTATGGCTCCGAGGGGGCCATCCCCGCCGACCTCGCCGCCTACATCGAGCAGCGCTCAGGCTACGACTACAACTCGCACGGCCGGGTGGAGAACGACCACGTCGACTTCGTGCCCGACGCGATCGTCGATCGCTTCTGCGTGCTGGGCACCGCAGACGACCACATCGAGAAGCTCACCCGACTGCGCGAGCTCGGTGTCGACCAGTTCGCCGCCTACGTCATGCACGACGACAAGGAGGAGACGCTGCGGCAGTACGGCGAGCGCATCATCCCGGCGCTGCAGGAGCACGCGAGGGCGAGGTCGTGACACAGTCTGCTGGTCGAGGAGGCCGCGGCCGCAGGGCCGCTGCCGTCACGAGACCAGCGAGCCAGGCTCGATAGCATCCGACCATGACCGATCTGCACGCTGCCGAGCCCAACGCCGCCGCCCCCGACGCCGACCTCGACCCCGCCGACGGCGACCGCGCCCGCGCCCTCGACCGCCTCATCCTCCACTCGTGGTCGAAGCACGGCACCACCAACCCATTCACGGTCGCCCGCGGCGAGGGTGTGCGGCTGTGGGACTACGACGGCCGCGAGTACCTCGACTTCTCGAGCCAGCTCGTCAACGCCAACATCGGCCACTCGCACCCGAAGGTCGTCGCCGCCATCCAGCGGCAGGCGGCCGAGCTCGCCACCATCGCGCCCGCCACCACGAATCTGACGCGCGGCGAGGCGGCCGAGCGCATCCTGTCGAAAATCGATGACATGGCCGCCGTCTTCTTCACGAACGGTGGGGCGGATGCGGTGGAGAACGCGATCCGGATGGCCCGCGTCCACACGGGTCGGGCCAAGGTGCTCTCGCACTACCGCTCGTACCACGGCAACACCGGCGCCGCGATCAACGCCACCGGCGACCCCCGTCGCGTCGGCAACGAGTTCTCCACCGGCCACGTGCACTGCTTCGGCCCGTTCCTGTATCGCTCGGAGTTCTGGAGCGAGACCGAGGAGCAGGAGAGCGAGCGAGCGCTGCAGCACGCGCGACGCGTGATCGAGGCGGAGGGGCCGTCGACCTTCGCGGCCATCCTGGTCGAGTCGGTGCCCGGCACTGCGGGCATCCTGCTGCCGCCGGCCGGCTACCTGCAGGGGCTGCGCGAGCTCGCCGATGAGCACGGGATCGTGCTCATCCTCGACGAGGTGATGGCGGGCTTCGGCCGCACCGGCGACTGGTTCGCGCACCAGCACGATGGTGTGAAGCCCGACCTCGTCACGTTCGCGAAGGGCTCCAACTCTGGCTATGTGCCCGTCGGCGGCATCATCATCAGCGCGGAGATCCTGGCGACCTTCCAGGAGCGCGCCATCCCGGGCGGTCTCACCTACTCGGGCCACCCGCTGGCGGCGGCCTCGATCGTCGCCTCGATCGACGCGATGACCGAGGAGGGCATCGTCGAGCACGCGAAGCACCTGGGCGAGGACATCCTCGGTCCGGGCCTGCGGGCGCTGGCCGAGCGCCACCCGATCATCGGCGAGGTGCGCGGCCGCGGCTGCTTCTGGGCCCTCGACCTCGTCGCCGATCCCGTCACGCGCGAGCCGGTCGACGCATCCGTCATCGCCTCGCTCAAGAGCGCGCTGCTCGAGCGCGGCTACGTGCCCTTCGCGGCCGACAACCGCATCCACGTCGTGCCGCCGCTCGTCATCAGCGACGAGGATGCGCGCCGTGGGCTCGAGATCCTCGACGAGGTCTTCACGGCGCACCGCTGAACCGGTTGAGCGCGGCGCACTCCGCGCCGAAGGCGCCGAGCGTGTCGAAGGGTGCCAGACTTGCGGCATGAGCATTCACCTGCTGGGCGGCGGATGGGCCGAGGACGAGTCGGGCTGGACGGGGCGCTTCGTCGACGAGGCGCGGCAGCGTGCCGGTGGCCCGCCCACGATCGTCGTGGTCCTCTGGGCGAAGGATGCCGCCGAGGGCGAGTCGTGGCACGCCGACTACCGAGATGACCTCACGAAGCTCGGCGCCGGCGCCGTCACCGTCGTGCAGCTCACGGCAGAGCGCACGCTGCTGCCCACGGATCTCGGCAGTGCCGACGGCATCTTCATCGGCGGCGGCCTCACCCCCGGCTATCACGCGGCGATCATGCCGGCGGCCGACACGATTCGCGGGCTGGTCTCGACCGGCGTCCCCTACGCGGGCTTCTCGGCCGGCGCGATGATCGCCGGCGACGTCGCGCTGCTGGGCGGTTGGCGCATCGGCGGCGTGCCGGTGACGGCGGAGACGAACGGCGAGGGTCTCGACGACGTCACGCTCGATGCGGGGCTCGGCCTCGTCGACCTCGTCGTCGACGTGCACTGCGCGCAGTACGGCACGCTCTCGCGCGCTGTCGCGATCGTCGACGCGCAGCTGGCCGACCGGGTGGTCGCGATCGACGAGCGCACCTCCCTCATCGTCGGCGTGGGCGGCCTGCAGGTGGCGGGCGAGGGCAGCGTCTGGACGGTCGACGCCGCGGGCGACGAGGGCGGCCGCACCACGGTCGCGATCCTCTCGGCATGAGCGCCAAGCCGCTGGCCGAGCTCGTGGAGCCGGGCTGGGCGGATGCGCTGGCGCACGTCGAGGGGCTCGTGCACGGCCTGGGCGAGCGGCTGCGCGCCGAGACGGCCGTCGGTCGCCCGTACCTGCCGGCGGGGGAGCGCGTGCTGCGCGCCTTCACGCAGCCGCTGGCCGATGTCAAGGTGCTCATCGTCGGCCAGGATCCCTACCCGACGCCCGGGCATCCGATCGGCCTCTCGTTCGCGGTCGAGCGGCATGTGCGCCCGCTGCCGCGCTCGCTGCAGAACATCTATCGCGAGCTGCACGACGATCTCGGCATCGAGCCAGCCCCGCACGGCGACCTGAGCGCGTGGAGCGACCAGGGCGTGCTGCTGCTCAACCGCGTGCTCACGGTCGGGGCGGGCGCGCCGGCCTCGCATCGCGGCTGGGGCTGGGAGCAGGTGACGGAGGCGGCGATCAGGGCGCTCGTCGCGCGCCGCCGCGCGGATGGCTCGCGCGCGCCGCTGGTGGCGATCCTGTGGGGTGCGCAGGCGCAGTCGCTCGCCCCGCTGCTCGGCGATCTGCCGATCCTCCGCTCACCGCACCCCTCGCCGCTGAGCGCCCACCGCGGATTCTTCGGCTCTCGCCCGTTCTCTGCCGCGAACGCGGCGCTCGAAGGCCAGGGCGCGACGCCGATCGACTGGCGCATCCCGGCAGAGGAGGCCTGAGCGTGGAGCCCGACGGGCTCGCAGGCCGCCGCCGGCTGCCGCGGCACCTGCGCGAGCCAGAGCACCGCGAACCCGACTTCGCCTACGCGATCAGGCCGGCTGCGGCTCTTGACCTGCCCGCCGTGCGCGACATCTACCGCCACTACGTGCTCAACTCCACGGTCACCTTCGACGAGCGGCCCAAGACCCTCGCGCAGTGGCGGCGGATGCTGCGGGAGTCGACCGAGCTGCACCTGCCGTTCCTGGTCGCCGTCAGCGACACCGGCTCGATCCTCGGCTACGCCTACGCCCAGCCGTGGAAGCAGCGCGCGGCCTACCGGCACACGGTGGAGTCGTCGGTCTACCTCGGGCCGGCCGCCGGCGGGCGAGGACTCGGCCGTGCGCTGATGGAGGCGCTCATCACCGAGATCCGCGAGCGCGGCGTGCGCGAGGTGATCGCGGTGATCGCCGATCAGGGGGCGGATGCCTCGGTGCGGCTGCACGAGCGGCTCGGCTTCAAGGAGATCGGACGGATGGGCCGCGTGGGCGAGAAGTTCGGGCGCGAGCTGGGGATCCTGTTGTTCCAGCTGTCGCTGCGCAAGCGCCGCTGAGGGTAGCCGCAGGGTTCTGCCCGAGCGGTTGTGGACGCTCAACCGAGAGAGCACGCTGGCCCCAGCGACGACGATCGTCGCCGCGGAGAGGCCGCCATGGCCGAGGCTCAGCACCGCGCGCCGATCGCCTACGTCGTGCCGACGGCGTGGGCGGCAGCGATCGCGATCGCGCTCGGCGTCGTCGCGGGCATCGGCGTCGGGCTCGCCATGGCACCGGGCGTGCCGGGCCTGCGCACGGGCGTGCTGCTCGGCCTGGCGCTCGGCGTGCCCGCTGCCGTCGCCGTGATCTTCAGCCGCCGAGCCGTGCAGCAGGGCGCCAGGCCGCTGCTGGTGGCGCCGTTCGGTCTCGCCGGGGTCGTGCTGATGGCCGCGCTGCTGTTCGCACTCACACAGCTCGATCCACGCATGGCGGCCGTCGGCGCGGCGCTCGGGGTCGCGACCGGCTGCATCTCGCTCATGACCGGCCTCCGACCGGCGCGCCTGCGGCACGATGCCGAGCCGTCGGCGAGCCCGCCACGACCGCGGTGACGCTGCGGCCGACCCATCCAGCGCCCACATCCGCCGATCCGCGAGGATAGGCCCATGGATCGCCTCCGAACCTGGCTCGCCGCGCTCGTGCTGGCGCTGCCTCCGCTGGCGATCGCAGGCAGCTGGGCGATGCTCGCACCGCGGCTGCCGCCGACCGTCGCGACGCACTGGTCGAGCACCGATGTCGCCGACGGCTTCTCCTCGACGGTGCCCACGGCGCTCACGCTCCTCGCCGTCACGACCGCGATCCTGCTCGTCGGCCTGGCGCTCGCCGTCGTCCGCATCGCGGCGGGCACGCGCGCGACGGTGCTGTCGCTGCTCGCGGCCGTCAGCGGCGTGCTCGCCGCGGCCTGGATCGTCTCGGCTGTCACGACCGCCGAGGCGGGCTCCGCGGAGGGCGCACGGCTCGAGTGGTGGTGGCTGCTGATCGCCGGCGCCGCCGCCCTCATGCTCGTGCCCTGGTTCGTCCATCCGCGCGACGAGCCCGCGTCGCTCCGGCCCGCAGAGCCCATCCCGCTCACTCCGACCGACGCGGCATCGTGGCGTGGCGAGGCGAGCGCCACCGTGTTCCTCTGGCTCGGCATCGCGATGGCCGTCGGCGCCGTGGCGCTCATGCTCGTGCTGCCGATCGCCGACAGCGCGGCCATCGGCATCGCCGCCGGCGTCATCCTGCTCGCCGCCGCCGGCTTCCTCGTCGCGCTCTCGCGCATCCGCGTCCAGGTCGACGGCGAGGGCATGCGCGTGCGCAGCGCACTCTTCGGCATCCCGCTCCGCACGGTGCCGAGCGAGCACATCCGCGTCGTGGAGGCCATGCAGATCGCACCGCTCGAGTGGGGTGGATGGGGCTACCGCGGCACACCGGGGAGGCTCGCGATCGTGCTGCGCGCGGGCCCGGGCATCGTCGTCACGACGCGCGATGGCTCGCGCTTCGCGGTCACCGTCGACGACGCGCAGACGGGCGCGTCGACGCTCGCCGCGATCGTCGAGCGCCAGCGGGAGCAGGAGGCGCCGGCGCGGCGGTCGCTCCCCGGCGGCGAGCCGAGCAGGTGACGGTGTCAGTCTCCAGTGGCACCATGGAGGGCGTGAACTTCTTCGACGAATGGCGATCGCAGCGCGAGCGCACCGACGCGCAGGCGGCGGCAGCGGCCAGCGACGTCAGCGCGGCCGTCACCGATCTGGGGCCGGGATTCTGGATGGTGTCGGTCGCCGGCATCACGCGCGGCTTCGTGATCCAGGTGGAGGTCAAGGGCGAGGTGCGCTTCGACGCACGCCTGCGGCACCTGAACCCCGGCCAGGGCACGCGCATCGGCGAATACTGGGAGCTCGAGCGGGCCGTCGCCGCGATCGTCGCCGAGCCCTCGCGCTTCGTCGGCCGCGACCCCTTCAAGGAGCTCACGAACTACGCGACGCGCGACGAGATGCGCGAGCGCACCGAGCGCAAGCGGCTGCAGCGCGGGGCCGGGCGGTTCCTCGGTTGAGCGAGATCCACGAGATCGGCGCGCTCGAGCTGTGGCGCCTGCTGCACGCGCGCGAGCTGAGCGCCGCGCAGGTCGCCGAGCACCTGCTCGACCGGGTCGAGCGGCTCGACGCGGCGAACGCCTTCGTGCACGTCGACGCCGAGCTCGCGCTCGAGCGCGCTCGAGCCGCCGATGCGGCAGCGGATCGCACCGGCATCATCCACGGGCTGCCCTTCGCCGACAAGGACCTCACGCCGCGCGCCGGCCAGCCCGCGAGCATGGGCAGCCGCTGGCTCGACGGCACGATCGCAGCGCAGACACACCCCCTCGCGCAGGTGCTCGACGACGGGGGCGGCGTCGTGCTCGGCCGCACCGCGGCGCCCGAGTTCGGCTTCGCCGGCTACACGCGCTCCGCGCTGCACGGCGCGACCACCATGCCCGGCCACCCGGAGCTCCACGCCGGCGGCTCGTCCGGCGGGGCGGCGGCCGCCGTCGCGCAGGGCCTGCTGCCCTTCGCGCCCGGCAGCGACGGCGGCGGCTCCATCCGCATCCCCGCAGCCACCTGCGGCCTGGTCGGCCTCAAGCCCACGCGCGGCCGCATCCCCGCCCAGGGCGGCGTCGGCGTGGTCGGCGGCCTCGCGACGGCGGGCGCCATCGCGCGTTCCGTCATCGACGTCGCGCTCCTCACCGACGCGCTCATCGGCCGTGTGAACGGCGTGGCCGCGCATGCGCTCAGCCTCCGCGCCCCCGAGCATGACGAGGGCTCCCTCCTCGCCGCCGCGATGCGCGGCGAAGGCCGCTTCCGCATCGCCGTGATGACGGGCGGCACGCCCTGGGACTCGAGCGACGACATCCGCATCGCACCGGAGGCGACCGCCGCCGTCGAGGAGGCGGTGCGGGCCCTCGGAGCCCTCGGTCACGAGATCGGCGAGGTGGCGCTGCCGGATGCGGCCGGTGACCTGGGCGTTGCGGGCGTCGCCGGCTACCCGGCGGCGTTCACCGACCTGTGGCGGGGCGGGGCGGCGACCATTCCGATCCCGCGCGAGGATCGTGCGCTGCTCGAGCCGCTCGCCCGCTGGATCATCGAGACGAGCGACGGGCTCAGCGCCGGCGGGCTCGCACGCGCGCAGCTGTGGGCGACGGAGTTCGAGCGGCGCGTGCTCGCGGCGTTCTCGCCCTGGGACGCGGTGCTCACGCCGACGACGGCGCTCACGCCTCGCCCGCTCGACTGGTACCCGATCGACGACGGCGAGGCCGACTTCCGCGCGCAGGTGCTGCACACGCCGCACACCTCGTTCGCGAACCTGACGGGGCTGCCGGCGATCACGCTGCCCGTGCACCAGACCGCAGAAGGAATGCCGATGGGCGTGCAGCTCATCGGCCGCCCCGGCGAGGAAGCGACGCTGCTCGCCATCGGCCGGCAGCTCGAGCGCCGCGTGCCATGGACGCAACGCGTCGTCGACCGCATGCCGTAGCCCGCGCCCGCTCCACTCGCTCGTCGAGGAGCGCGGGACCGCAGGTCGCACGCGTCTCGAGACGCCTCAGCTCCTCCCGCGCGTCGAGGAGCGCGCGACCGCAGGTCGCACGCATCTCGAGACGCCTCAGCTCCTCCCGCTCGTCGAGGAGCGCGCGACCGCAGGTCGCACGCATCTCGAGACGCCTCAGCGCGGCGCCCGCTTCCCCGCCTTCCGCACGTATCCGCCCTTCTCCAGCCCCGCCTCGATCTCGAAGCGGTTCTTCGTAGCCTCGACGCCCGCCGCGAAGTACATCGGGATGAACCACAGCCCGTAGCGCTGCCACTGCTGCCGGTGCACGTCCTCGTGCTCGAGCACGGCGGGAGCGTCGGATGCGTGGGTCAGGTAGGTCGCGCCGACCGTCGTGCCGCCGCGGCCGAACGCCCACTTCGGCAGCCCGGTGATCACGTGCAGCTCGCCGACCTGGCGTTCGCTGCCGCCGAGCATCCGGCCCCACAGCCGAGCGGCCTGGGTCGCGAACGCGGCGCCTCCGCGAGCGATCGGCGGTGCCGTGATCGCCCGGAACGTGGGCCCGCCGGCCGTGCGGCCGAGCGATCCGAGTCGTGCGCCGAAGGCCGCGATGGGGCTGGGTCGTGAATCTGCCATGCGGCCGACGATAGCGCGCGGATACGCTGGAGGCATGCGCCCGGAGCCCTATGGCAATCCCGACGAGGCGCCCTCGCAGTCACCGCTGCGGGTCGCGGTCGTGTCGATGCACACGTCCCCAGCCGACCGCCCCGGGAAGGGCGACGCGGGCGGCCTCAATGTGCTCGTGCTCGAGAGCGCCATGGCGCTCGCAGCGCGCGGCAACCAGGTCGATATCTTCACCAGATCGATGGCCGCGCCGCGTGCTGAGTCCCTCGCGCCCGGCGTGATGCTCTACGCCCTCGAGACCGGTGGCGGCATCGTGCGCAAGCACGAGCTGCCCAACCTCGCAGACGCCTTCGGCGCTCAGCTCGAGCGCGCCGCGCTCGCCGCGAACGAGGCCTACGACGTCATCCATGCCCACTACTGGCTCTCGGGTCTCGCGGCTCTGCCGGTCTCGCTCTCGCTCGGCATGCCGATCGTGCAGTCGTTCCACACCCTCGCCGAGGAGAAGAACCGCCGCCTCGGCGCTGACGACCGGCCGGAGCCGGAGCGACGCCTGCTCACCGAGCGCTACCTCGCGGGCGAGGTGGATGCGATCGCGGCGGTCTCGCGCGCCGAGATCGACGTGCTGTGCGACGGGGTCGGTGCCCCCGCAGAGCGCGTCTGGCTCGTGCCGCCCGCGGTCGACACCCAGCTGTTCCAGCCTGCGCCGCTCGCCTCCCGCCTCGAGGTGCGCGCCAGGCTCGGGGTGCGGCAGGAGGACGGCCTGGTCGTCTGCGTCGGCCGTGTGCAGCCGCTCAAGGGGCAGGACCTCGCGGTGCGCATGCTGCAGCACCTGCCTGGCGCGGTGCTGGTGCTCGCGGGGGACGCCACGCCGGGCTCCGAGCGCTTCCTCGAGTCGCTCCACGACCTCGCACGAGAGCTCGGTGTCGAGCGGCGCGTTCGCCACATCGGTAGCCTCGAGCGCGATGCGCTCGCGCAGCTGCTCGACGCGGCCGACGTCGTGGTCGTGCCCAGCCGCAGCGAGTCATTCGGCCTCGTGCCGCTCGAGGCGGCCGCCACCGGCACCCCGGTCGTCGCCTCGCGCGTGGGCGGGCTGGTCGAGTCGGTTGTCGACGGCGAGACGGGCATCCTGGTCGACGGCCGCGACCCGATGGACTGGGCGGATGCGGTGGGCTCGATCCTGGACGACGACGACCTGCAGGTCGAGCTCGGCCTGGCGGGCCGCCGGGCCGCGAGCCGGCGGGACTGGCAGGACGTCGCGCACGAGCTCGAGACGGTCTACAGGGCGACGGTCCGCGGCCGCTCCGTGTAGCCGGCTCCCGCCCACCACCGCTGGTCGAGGAGCGCCCGGACGGAGCCCGGAGGCGCTGTCCGCAGGTCGAGGAGCGCCCGGGCGGAGCCCGGACGCGTCACGAGACCGAAGCCGATCAGAGGGCAGCTTCGAGGCTCCGCTGCACAGGCAACCGGCCTAGTCGCCCTCGAACGGCACCGGCTTCCCCGTCAGATACGACTCTGCGGAGCGCCGCGCGTCGTTCGTCGCTGCGAGTCGCTGCACGGCGGGCAGCAGCCCTGCCACCGCATCCGTCGTCTCCGGCAGCGCAGCGCGCGCCGCGGCGAGCGTCGCCTGCACCGCGAGCGGCGCCTGCGCGGCGATCTGCTCGGCGAGCGCGAAGGCGCGCTCGAGCTCGGCGCCTGCGGGCACGACCTCCTGCACCAGCCCGATGCGCAGCGCCTCGGCGGCGCCGAAGCGCTCGCCCGTCAGGATCCACCGCATCGCGTCGCCCCAGCCGAGCCGCGGGAAGCGCACCGTCGCGCCGCCGAAGGGCATGATGCCGCGCGCCACCTCGAGCTGGCCGAAGTCGGTCGTCTCGGCCGCCACCACGATGTCGCTCGCGAGCGCGAGCTCGATGCCGAGCGTGAAGCAGGTTCCCTGCACCGCGAGCAGGACGGGCTTCGAGACGGCCGGCGTCTGCAGTCCCCACGGGTCGAGGCCGCCGTCGGGCACGAGCGACAGGCGGCCGGTCGCGAGCTTCGGCGCGATGTCGGCGAGGTCGAGCCCGCCGGTGAAGTGGTCGCCGCGGGCGCTCACGACGCCGACGCGCAGCTCGGGGTCGCGGTCGAGCTCACCGTAGGCGAGCGCGAGCTCCTGCAGCATCCGCTCGTCGGCGGCGTTGCGCTTGTCGACCCGGTCGAGGGCGATGTGCAGGATGTGGCCACGGCGCTCGGTGGCGACTCGGGGCGTCTGGGCGGGCGTCTGGGCGGGCGTCGTGACTGCGTCGTTGTCTGGCACAGCGCCAACCTAACGGTGGCACGCGAAGAGGGGGCGAACCTTCGTCCGCCCCCTCCAAACGCGTCAGCGAGAAGCGTGCCTCAGCGGTCGACGACCTCAGCCTCGACGGCGTCGCCCGCGCCCTGCGCGGCCGGTGCCGAACCGGCGCCGACGGCCTTCTGGTCGTGCTTGAGCGCGGCCAGGCGCGCCTCGATCTCGGTCTGGTGACCGACATCCTCGAGCGCCTCGAACTGCGCGTCGAGGCTCGAGGCGGCGAGCTCCTGCTGGCCCATCACCTTGGCCTCCTCGCGACGGATCTTCTCCTCGAAGCGGCCGATCTCGCTCGTGGGGTCGAGGATGTCGATCGACTTCACGGCGTCGTGCACCTGCGTCTGGGCCTCGGCGACC
Organism: Agrococcus sp. ARC_14; assembly: GCF_022436485.1. Taxonomy (NCBI): domain Bacteria; kingdom Bacillati; phylum Actinomycetota; class Actinomycetes; order Micrococcales; family Microbacteriaceae; genus Agrococcus; species Agrococcus sp. ARC_14. The sequence goes on along the minus strand of NZ_JAKUDO010000001.1, from coordinate 2,533,453 downwards.
TTCGAGCGCGCGATGAGCTCGGAGCGCTTCGACCGCAGCTCGTCGAGCTTGCCCTTCATGGTGTCGAGGCCGGTCTTCAGCTTGTTGACGACCTCGTTCTGCGACTGGATCGACGGCTCAGCGGTGCGTGCCTCCGACTCCGACTGCATCTGCTTGCCGATGGCGATCTTGGCGAGGTTGTCGAACTTCGCGGCATCGGGCGAGCCCGCGGCGCGCATCTCGTCGGCGCGCTGCGACGCGGCGAGCGCCTTGCGACCCCAGTCGTCGGCGGCGCGCACGTCCTCCTGGTAGTCCTGCTCCTGCAGGCGCAGGTTGCCGATCGTCTGCGCGATGGCGGCCTCTGCCTCTGCGATGGAGTTCGTGTAGTCCCGAACCATCTGGTCGAGCATCTTCTGGGGGTCCTCGGCCTGGTCGAGGAGCGAGTTGATGTTGGCCTTCGCGAGCTGCGCGATGCGGCCGAGGATGGACTGCTTGGACATGGTGTTCCTTCCTGCGTTGCCGCCGGAGCGGCCTCTGGGTCGAGCTGGTTCGGTTGGTGGGAGTCTGCGTTCAGGTCGTCGGATGCGTCAAGGTCGTCCCGTCGTGCGGCCGTCGGTGGTGCGGTGGTGCGGCCTCAGTCGCCGAAGCTGCCTCCGCCGCCGCCGAAGCCTCCTCCGCCGCCGCCGAAGCCGCCGCCACCGAAGAAGCCGCCGCCTCCGCCGCCTCCACCGAAGGAGCCGCCGCCGCCGGAGAAGAGGTCGCCGAGACCGCCGCCGCCACCGCCGCCGTCGCCTCCGCCAGCGAACGGGTCGGAGTACCCGCCGCCGGAGGAGCCGTGGCCGCCGCCGTTCATCATGTCGCCGAGGATGTAGCCGAGCAGGCCGCCCGTGACCATGTTGCCGATCCCATCGCCCCCGTCGCCGCGGTCATCGCGATCGCGCCGGTAGTACGGGTTGCGTGCCTGACCGCCCCAGCCGCCGATGTCGCCGGAGGCATCCTGCATCGCCTGCTCGGCGTGCTGCGAGGCCGCCTGCGCGAGCTGCGATGCCTGGCCCGGATCCTGCTGCTGCATGCGCAGCGCCTGCGCGAGCTCCTGCTGCGCGGTCGCGAGCAGCTGGCGCGCGTGCGGGCCGACGCCGATGCGGCGGGTGGCGATGAAGTCCTCGGCGCGGTCGATGTTGGCGCGCGCGGAGGCGAGCCAGCGCTCGAGCCCCGCCTGTGAGCGATGCAGCCCTGCGCCTGCCTCGCGCACCTGACCGGTCGCCTCGTCGAGGCGCTGGTTGGCGCGCTGCAGGTTGGCGAGCACGGTGAGCGTGTCGGTGGGGCGCTGCTGTGCGATGCCGACCTGCTCCTCGACGTGGCGGATGAGCGGGGCGAGGTCGGTCGTCGAGGTGCTCTTGAGCGTCTTCGCGGCCGCGATGTCGCCGACCGAGTCCTGCACGAGGTCGGCAAGCTGCCGCGAGGAGTTGTCGAGATCTCCCTGTGCGCGCTCGACCGCCGCCAGCAGGCCGCCGGCCTGGGCGAGTGCGGCTTCCGCAGCGTGCACGGTCAGCGCGGCCTCTGCGCCGTTCGAGGCCTGCACAGCCGCCCTGCCCGCAGTGATCGACTGGTCGATGTTGGGCAGCTGGCGCTCGGCGCCGGCGATGTTCTCGCGCACCGGGTCGATCGAGGCTCCCGAGTGCACGTCGTCGAGTCGGTCGAGGATCTGCTTCGCGTTCGCGATGCGGCCGTCGAGCGCTGCGCGCGACTGCGCCACCGACTCGAGCACCTGCGGCGCGTTCTGCTCGAGGTCGCGCAGCTGCTCGAACGACGTGCCGTGGCTCGCGAGCTCGTTGCCCGCGCCCTCGGCGATCTGCAGGATGCGGCTCGACCACTCGTGCCGCTCCTGGTCGGTGTCGGGGAAGGCGTCGTCGAGCTGCTGCTGCAGGCCGAATGCCTCCGTCAGCCCGCCCTTCGCCTTGTCGAGCGCCTCGCGGTAGGGACGCACCGCATCCTCGCCGAACTGCGCGTTCGCGAAGGCGAGCTCCTGCTCGCTCTGCTGCACGGTGTCGTCGAGCTGCACGAGCGCGATGTCGGCGCGCTGCTTGAGCTCGTCGAGGCTGAGCTGCTGCTGCTGCGTGACCTCGCGCTGCTCGCGCTTCGCCTTCGAGCGCTTCGCGCCGCGGTAGATGAAGTAGCCGCCACCGCCCACGACGGCCGCGCCGCCGACGAGCGCCACGACGGGCCAGACGGCCGAGCCGTCGACGTTCACCTCTGTGCCTGAGCCGCCCTCGCCGCCCAGACCGACGCCGCTTGCGAGCGCGTCGCTGTAGGACATGAGCGCGCCATCGACGTTGCCGTTGGCGAGCTCGGACGACAGCACGTCGCGCGCGAGCGCCTCTGCTTCACCGCGCGAGTAGGGGTAGCTGTCGGTGACGGCGATGCCGTACTGGCCGTCATCCATGGCGATCGCGAGCAGCATGCCGTCGCTCGGCACACCGGAGGCGTTCGCGGACTCGACCGCCCACTGGCCGTAGTCCATGCCGTCGAAGGTGTCGACGACGACGGCGTAGAGGTCGGCGTCGCCCGAGGCGTTGTTCGACTCGATGCGCTCCTGCACGCCGGCCAGGTCGTCGATGTGCTCGCCGGTGGTGTCGACGACCACCTCGCCACCCAGATCGACGGGGGCCTCGGTGCCGAGCACGCTGGTCGACAGCGCGCCGGTCGGCGGAGCATCGCTCGACAGCGCGCCGGCCGAGAGCCCCAGCAATCCGGCGGCACCAAGTGCAACCACTGCCAACGGGCGGACGATCCGGACCTGCATCTGCGCTCCCAGCCGTCGGCCTCTCGGGGTGCCGACTTGGCGCGAGTCTAGCCAGCGCACATTGCCGCGAACCTTGGAGATCGGCCGGATCCGTGCCGCTCTCAGCGAACGTCGCCGCCTCACCGCCAGGGGTCGCCGACGATCACCAGCTCGGTCGCGTCCTCCTCGCCGTTCCGCACGACCAGCACGGTCGCGACCGGCGCGATGGCGACCGGCTCACCTGCGCCCACCGCGCAGGCCTGCCGGGGCTCGAGGTCGACGGTGACGATGCCCTCCTGCGTCGGCGCGACGATGCTGCGGCCCCAGCGGCCGGGCCAGAAGCCGGCCGAGACGACCTGTCCTTCGGCGGTCACCTCGACGCTGCCGACATCGTCGAGCCGCACCTCGAGCTGCGCGTCGGTCAGGTTCGTGATGCCGAGGTCGGCGGTGCCGTCCGACGGATCGTCGAGGAAGCGCAGCGCCAGCCCCGCGTTGCCGGCGGGCATCGGCGTGCACGCGTTCGTGCCGCCGGGCGCGCCCTCGCCGCCCTCGCCGGACGCTCCCTGGTCGCCCTCGCCCGCATCCGTCTGCTCCACGGGGCCGCCCTCCTCCGTCGCCGCCGGGCTCTCGGCACCATCGCCATCCGACTCCGGAGCCGAATCCGGATACGACTCCGGCGCCGCGCCCGACTCGCTCGAGACGCCCGACATGCTCGCGGGCTCGAACGCCGTCAGCCCCGGCACCACGAGCGGCCCCACGATCAGCACGCCCGCGATCGTCGCCGCCGACGACAGCGCGATGGTCTTCGGTCGTCGCCTGCGCTTCGCGCGCGCGATCACGGCGTCCGCATCCAGCCCGGCACGCGGCCCGGGGATGCCCTGCAGCCGGCTGCGGAGCTCGTCGTCGTCGCTCACGCGAGCCCCTCCCGCTCCAGCATCCCGCGCAGCTTGCCGAGCGCATCCGACAGGTATCGCTTGACGGCGCCCGCCGAGATGCCGAGCTCGGCGGCGATCTGATCGACGGTGCGGTCCTCGTCGTAGCGCAGCACGATGCAGGCGCGCTCGCGCGGACTCAGCCGCTGCAGCCGCGCCGCCATGTCGAGCCGCTCGCCCGTCAGCGTCGAACCGGAGTCGACGCGCTCGCGCTCACCCACCAGCGGCGCGATGCGGCGCCAGCGCTGCCCGCGGCGGGCGCGATCGAGGAAGCGGTTGGCGATCGCCCTGCGCACGTAGGCCTCCGCCTGCTCGACCGCGAAGCCGTTGCGCAGCCTGCCGAACGTCGATGTCAGGGCGTCCTGCACCATGTCTCGCGCCTCCTCCTCATCTCCCGAGAGGAGGCTCGCGTACCGCACCAGCGCCTCGCCGCGCTCGGCGACGAGCTCAGCCACGACCAGCTCCCACCTGGCTGCCACGCGAGTCTCCCTCTGCTCTCTGAGACGAACGGACGCAGTCGAACGTTGGGGTCAGTCGGCGTCGCGCGTGGGCGCGGCGTCGGTCGAGGGGTCGGCGGCGCGCGTGGAAGGTGCGTCGTTGGAGGCCGCGGCGGCGCGTGTGGGCGCGGTGTCGCCGTTGAGTTCGGCGGCGCTCGCGGACGCGGTGTCGGTGCTGGGTTCGGCCGTACGCGTGCGCATGCGGTCGGCGAGACGCGGGTTGGATGCATCCAGGTGCGCGAGCACGGCGGCCCGCGACTGCGGCGACTTGTTCTGGCTCATCTTGGACTTCGCGTCGAACGACCGCACCGTCAGCCGGATGCCGATCGTGCCCATCGCCATGCCGCGATTGCCGTCGTCGTCGACGTCGAGCCGCACGCCGCCGTCGGCCGCGTAGGCCTGCTCGAAGTGGGCGACGAGTCGCTGCAGCGTCTCGAGGTTCCGCTGCGCGTCGAGCACCTCGACGTCGCACGTGAGCGTCGCCATCTCGAAGTTCCAGGTCGGGATCTGGCCGGCATCGCCGCCGACGTACCAGCTGGGGGAGACGTAGCCGTGCTCGCCCTGCGCGACCACGAGCATCCGGTGCGGCTCGCCGTCCTCGCGCGGCTGCAGCAGTCCGTGCTGGCGCGCGTCGGCGCGGCCCAGGTGCGTCTCGAGCACGATCGGCTCGGCGTCGTCGCCGCCGTCGTCGGGCGCGAAGAGCACGGGTGACGGGGATGCGACGGGCCCGGATGCGGGATGCGAGACCAGGAGCATCCAGGGCGCGCGGCCGAGGAGCTCGCGCACCTCCGGCACGCCGATCTTGTAGAGCGGGTTGGGCTGCATGCCTCCATCCTCCCTCACCCCTCTCCCTCGCTCTCCGCAGAGTTGCAGGCACTGGCTCGCAGATCCACTCCGTCTGCGCCACTCGCTGCAACTCCAGCGCGGGGCGGTGGCGGCTCTCCACAGGGGGAGGGCAAGTGGATTCGCGGCGGCGTCGCGTCGAGGCATCCTCCGGGAATGGGGACTTCGCACGAGCTGCCAGCGCCGTTCGATGCTGAGGCATTCCTGGTGCGCGATGCGATGCGCGCCGGGATCGGAAGGGGTCGCCTGCGCGGCAGTGACCTCGAGATGCCGTTTCGGCGCGTGCGATCCCGACCGATCGGTGACGCGGGCGCACTGATGCGGGCGTACGAGCCGCTCATGGCGCCTGACCACTCCTTCGGCGGTCTGACGGCAGCGCGGCATTGGGGCATGCCGATCGCGCAGGCCTGGTCACGAGATGAGCCGCTGGTGATCGCACGCCCGAGAGGCGCGACGCGGGGGATGACAGCTGGAACCCGCCACATCGCATACGACCGCGAGCGGCTCTCTGTCACCGAGGTCGATGGGCTGCGCGTGCTCGAGCCCTTGTCGGCGGCGCTGACCCTCGCCCGCGAGCTCCCGCATGAGGCGATGGTGCAGATCGTGGATGCCCTGCTCACTCCCTCGCGCTGGTATCCGGGGCTGCGACTGCCGAGAGAGCCGCGGCAGCCGTTTGCGACGCCCGAGCAGCTCGCTGCCTTCATCGCGCGGTGCCGTGGCCTCGCGGGAGCTCCGGTCCTCCGGACAGCGGCGGCGGATGCGCGGGTGGGTGTGGATTCTCGCTTCGAGACGATCACGCGGCTGCTCATCGTGGAGGCCGGACTGCCCGAGCCAGTCGTGCATCCGACGATCGTGATCGACGGCATCACCTCGAGCCCCGATCTCGGCTACCCGAAACTGAAGATCGCGATCGAGTACGAAGGCGACGGTCATCGCGACGAGAAGCAGTGGCACGTCGACATAGAGCGCTACGCGCGATTCGAAGCCGACGGCTGGATCAGCGTGCGTGTCACGCGCGACCACATGGCACGCCGCGGCGCCCACTTCGTGCAGCGCGTGCGCGACGCCCTCGCGCGACGCGACGCCGAGCGCAAAGAGTTGCAGTGAGTGGCACCGGATCGGTCGGATCCGTCGCCACTCGCTGCAACGCTGCGCTGGGGGAGGGGGGGGGGGGAGGGAGCAGGGTCAGACGGAGACGGCCTCTGTCTGCTGCACGTGCTCGAGGCGCCACCGCACGTGGTTCAGCTGGCGCACGAGCCCCGTCGGCAGCGAGCGGCCGAACTGGCCGAAGAACGCCTCGATGTCGACGAGCTCCGTGAGCCACGCACGCGGGTCGACCCGGAAGAGCTCCTCGACCACGTCGTCGTCGAGGTTGAGCCCGTCGAGATTGAGCGCGCCCGCCGCCGGCATCACGCCGATCGCGGTGTCGACGCCCGTGGCATCGCCGCTGACCCGGCCGGCGATCCACTCGAGCACGCGGGCGTTCTCGCCGAAGCCCGGCCACAGGAAGCCGCCCTCGTCATCGCGGCGGAACCAGTTGACCGAGAAGATCTTCGGCGCGTGGCGGCCGAGGCGGTGGCCCATGTCGATCCAGTGCGAGAAGTAGTCGCCCATGTTGTAGCCGCAGAAAGGCAGCATGGCGAACGGGTCGCGGCGGATGTCGCCGACGGTGCCCTCCGCAGCGGCGGTCTGCTGGCTCGAGACCGTCGAGCCGATGTAGACCCCGTGCTCCCAGTCGCGCGCCTGCATCACGAGCGGCACCTGCGTGGGGCGGCGGCCGCCGAAGATGATGGCGTCGAGCGGCACGCCGGCGGGCGCATCCCAGTCGGGCGCGATCGAGGGCGCCTGCTCGGCGCGCACCGTGAAGCGCGCGTTCGGGTGCGCTGCCGGACCGTTGGCCGGGTCGTACGGGCGGCCCTGCCAGTCGGTCAGGCCCTCTGGCGCTTCCTTCGTCATGCCTTCCCACCAGACGTCGCCGTCGTCGGTGAGCGCGACGTTCGTGAAGATCGTGTCGTGCTGCAGCATCGCCATCGCGGTGGCGTTGGTCTGCTCGCTCGTGCCGGGCGCGACGCCGAAGAAGCCGTTCTCGGGATTGATCGCCCACAGGCGGCCGTCCGGGCCGGGCCGCATCCACACGATGTCGTCGCCGAGCGTCTCGACCGTCCAGCCGGGGATGGTCGGCTGCAGCATCGCCAGGTTGGTCTTGCCGCAGGCGGAGGGGAAGGCGCCGGCGAGGTGCATCATGCGGCCGTCTTCGTGGCGCATGCGCAGCAGCAGCATGTGCTCGGCGAGCCAGCCCTCGTCACGGGCCTGCACGGATGCGATGCGGAGCGCGAAGCACTTCTTGGCGAGCAGCGCGTTGCCGCCGTAGGCGGAGCCGAACGACCAGATCTCGCGCGTCTCGGGGAAGTGCGAGATGTAGCGGGTCGAGTTGCACGGCCAGGCCACATCCTGCTCGCCCTCGGCGAGCGGCGCGCCGATCGAGTGCACGGCGGGCACCCAGTCGGTCGTGCCGTGCATCGCCTCGAGCGCCGCGGTGCCGACGCGCGTCATGGCGTGCATCGACGCCACGACGTAGGGGGAGTCGGTGATCTCGATGCCGAGCTTCGAGATGGGGCCGCCGACGGGACCCATGGAGAACGGGATGACGTACATCGTGCGGCCGCGCATCGCGCCGTCGAAGAGGCCGCCGAGCACCTGCCGCATCGAGGCCGGGTCGCGCCAGTTGTTGGTGGGGCCGGCGTCATCGGCATCCTCGGCGCAGATGAACGTGCGGCTCTCCATGCGGGCAACGTCGTCCGGGTGAGAGCGGGCGAGGTAGCTGCCGGGCCTCGCGGGCACGGGCACGATCGTGCCGGCCTCGAGCATGATGTCGACGAGGCGCTGGAACTCATCCTCCGTGCCGTCGGCCCAGACGATGTGCTTGGGCTCCGTGAGCTCGGCGATCGACGCCACCCACGAGACGACGCCCGGGTCGGCGCCGTCGGGGGCGCTGACCGATGCGGCCTTCACAGGCTTGGCGGATGAGCGGGTCGGCGCGGGAGGGAGGATCGTCATGTCTCGAGTCTCACCCCGCGCACCCGCTCGGCGGCGGCGATCCGACGGAAGATTCCGCGCATCCTTCACTTCGACGAAACTTGCGCGCTCCGGGCGCACCAAAGCGACACCGTCACACCGTTGCGGACGAACATGGCGAAGAATCGATAGAACTTTCGTACACTGTCTCTATGGTCGACGCAGCAGTCCTTGGGCACCGCATCCGTCATTTCCGCTCCGCGTCCGAGTTGACGCTCGATGCGCTGGGCGAGCAGATCGGGCTGGCGGGCAGCCAGCTGTCGCTGATCGAGAACGGCCATCGCGAGCCGAAGCTCAGTCACCTGCAGGCGATCGCCGACGTGCTGGGCGTCTCGACCTCGCAGCTGCTCGACCCTGAGCCGCCCACCGAGCGCAGCCGCATGGAGCTCGATCTGCACCGGCTGCAGGAGGGCACGAGCTACCGGCGCCTCGGCCTGCCGAGCGTGCGGCCGACCCGTGCGATGAGCGACGAGCTGCTGGGAGCACTCGTGGGCATGCACCGCGAGCTCGACCGCCGCGCCCGCGAGGCGATCGCGACACCCGAGCAGGCGCGCCGCGACGCGACGGCGCTGCGGCACGCGATGCGCGAGCAGAGCAACGCGCTGCCGGCGCTCGATGAGCTTGCCGAGGAGCAGCTGCGGGCCGTGGGCTACGAAGGCGGCAGCCTCACGCACCGCACCGTCAGCGAGATCGCCGCGCGGCTCGGCTTCGAGCTGGTGTTCGTGACCGATCTGCCGCACTCGACCCGTTCGGTCACCGACCTCGAGACCGGCCGCATCTACCTGCCGCCCGCGTCCATCCCCGGTGGCCACGGCCTGCGCTCCATGGCGCTGCAGGCGATCGCGCACCGGCTGCTCGACCACAGTGAGCCGCGCGACTACCGCCAGTTCCTGCAACAGCGCCTCGAGATCAACTACTTCGCCGCCGCGACGCTCATGCCGCGCTCGCGCGCCATCGACTACCTGCGAAGGGCGAAGAAGGAGCGCAACCTGGCGGTCGAGGACTTCCGCGACGCGTTCGGCGTCACGCACGAGACCGCCGCCATGCGATTCACCAACCTGGCGACGCGCGACCTCGACCTGCGTGTGCACTTCCTGCGCGTGCAGGAGGATGGCGCGCTCTCGCGCGTCTACGAGAACGACGGCCTGCCCATCCCGGTCGACGCATCCGGTCACGCCGAGGGACAGCTCGTCTGCCGCAAGTTCGCCGCCCGCAGCGCCTTCGAGCGCACGTCCCGGACGACCGAGTTCTACCAGTACACCGACACGCCCGCGGGCACCTACTGGTGCTCGACGCAGATCGGCTCGGGCGCCGACGGCGAGTTCTCGATCTCGTTCGGCGTGCCCTTCGACGAGGCAAAGTACTTCCGAGGCTCGCAGACGGCGTTCCGCCAGGTCTCCACCTGTCCGGACGAGCGCTGCTGCGCCCGGCCCGACGGAGCGCTCGCGAGCCGCTGGCGCAAGAAGTCGTGGGCCTCCGCGCGCATGCACCAGCACACGCTCGCGCCGCTGCCGAGCGGCACCTTCCCCGGCGTCGACGACGCGGAGCTCTACGAGTTCCTCGAGCGGCACGCCCCGGTGCTGTAGCGATGGTGCTCGGCGAGTGGATGCGTCAGTCGAGATCTCGGTTGCGGGCGGGTCTTGGCAGGCGGTCGTCGCGGTCGTACCCTGATCTCGCCACGTCGACCGAGGGAGCCGGCATGACCGAGACCGCGCAAGGACTGAACTCTCCTGAGGAGGCTCTGCGCCGAGGTGCCGCGCACCTCGCAGAGCTGCATCCGGGCCTCGACGCGAGGCTCGTGGAGCGCATCGTGTTCGAGTCGCACGCGACGCTCGCCCGCGGTGCGCGCATCAAGACGCACCTGCCGACGCTGGCGCTGAAGTTCGCGGCCGATCGCCTGCAGGCGCTCGAGCTCGGCGACCACCGCGAGGAGGGCGGTCCCGTGCGCGTCCTCGTCGAGTCCATCCGCAACGACGGCATCTCGCAGATGGCCGCCGCCTACCTCAACGCGCTCGGCGACGGCCGCGTCGAGGCGCTCTCGGCGGCGCTCAGCCCCGCAGACCAGGTGCTGCGCACGGTGACCGATGTGATGGCGGAGGACGGCGTCCCGCTGGCAGAGAGCTACCCGAAGCCCGTCACCGACGATGTCGCCCGTGCGGCTGACGTGGTCGTGACGATGCTCATCGAGCACCCGTTCGAGACCGTCGAGGGCCAGACCGTCGAGGCGTGGGACTTCGAAGACCCGGCCGGTCTCGGCACCGACGAGGTGCGACGCATCCGTGACCGCGTGCGCAAGCGGGTGCAGGAGTTCCTCGACGCGCTCGAAGCTTGAGCCGTTGCGTGTGGGCCGGCGGACGCCGGTGAGCGGGAGGCCGGACGCCGCCGCGGGTGCCCTCGAGCAGCGGCTCGCCTCGCGGGATCTGACGCTCGACCTGGCGCGCGTCGCGTGCGTGCTGCTCGTCGTCGTCATCCACCTGCTGTTCGTGGGGGTCGGCCGCGCGGCAGACGGCTCGCTCGTGATCGAGCGCACCGTCGAGGCGCAGCCCTGGTTCGCCGGCGCGACCTGGATCGGCGACATCATGCCGCTGTTCTTCGTGGTCGGCGGCTTCGCAGCGATGGCGGGCTGGCAGAGTCTCGAGCGGCGAGGTGGCGACGCCAACGCGTTCGTGCGCACCCGGCTGGCGCGGCTCGCTCGCCCCGCGCTGCCGCTGTTCGTCTTCCTCGCCGTCGCGCTCGCTGCTGCGTGGGCGGTCGGCGCCGACCCCGTGCTCGTCGACACGGTCGCGATCGGCATCGGCTCGCCGCTGTGGTTCCTGGCCGCCTACGTGCTGGTGCAGGCGCTTGCTCCGCCGATGATCCGGCTGCATCGCCTCGCCCCGACCGAGACGATGCTCGCCCTCGCGGTCGCGGTGATCGCCGTCGACGCCACCAGGCTGCTCTCGGGCGTCGAGCTGCTCGGCCTGCCCAACGTCGTGCTCGTCTGGGTGGCAGTGCAGCAGGTGGGCTTCTGGATGCACGACGGATGGTTCAGGGCGCGTTCGCCCTGGACGCTCGGGCTGATCGTCGTGGTCGGCTTCGTCTCGCTGTACACCGTCGTGCCGCTCGCGGGCTACTCGTGGAGCATGCTGTCGAACCAGTACCCGCCGACCCTGCCGATGCTCGTGCTCGGCGTCGTGCAGGCCGGACTGCTGACGCTGCTGCACCGCCCGCTCAGCGCCCTCATGCGCACGAAGGCGGCTCGCGGGGTCGTCTGGTTCGCCGGCAGCCGCCTCATGACCATCTACCTGTGGCACCTGCCGGTGATCATGATCCTGGTGGGGGTGCAGCTGCTGCTGCCGATCCCGCTGCCCGAGCCGGGAGCCGCCGCCTGGTGGCTGACGCGCATCCCGGTGTTCCTGCTCGTCCTGCTCGTGGTGTGGCTGCTCTCGCTGTGGCTGGTGCGCTACGAGCGGAGCCCCGCGCACCTGGTCGACCCCGTGCATCCGGGCATGGGCGTCACGTCCGCCGCAGTGGTGCTGTTCGCAGTCGCGCCGTTCCTCATCATGGTGTTCGGCCTCGACGCGCCGCTCGCGCTGCTCGGCGTCGTCGGCACGACGCTCGCGATCTGGATGATCCGCGGGCGACGCGCAAGCCTCGTCGCGCCCTGAACGCAGCAGAGCGCCGGCCCCGCTCGGGGACCGGCGCTCCAGACGATTCCTGCCTCAGCCCTCCACGAGCGTGTAGCCGGCCTCCGAGACCGCGGCGCGCACGTCGTCGAGGCGCAGCGGGGCGTCGGATGCCACGGTGACGCTCGAGCGACCGCCCGCGACCAGCTGCACGTCGACGGCGTCGACGCCAGCGAGGCCAGCGATCTCCTCGGTGACTGACGACACGCAGTGGCCGCAAGTCATGCCCTCGACCTCGAACGACTGCGAGATGCCGGCCTCGGTCGCGCTGGGGGCCGCCGAGGTCGAGCACGCGCCGCCGCCGCAGCAGCCGCCCGCCTGCTCGTCGATGGCGGTGGGGGTCGTGGTGATCTCGATGTTCTGCAGCAAGGAGTGCCTTCCGGTCGGGGTTCGCGTGTTCGGGGGAGTGCGTGCGGTCAGGAGCGCACGAGGCGCGCGATGGCTGCGCTGGCCTCTGCGAGCTTCTGCTGGGCGACCGGGCCGCCCTGTTCGGCCGCCTCAGCGACGCAGTGCGCGAGGTGATCCTCGAGCAGCTGCAGCGCCACGGTCTCGAGCGCCTTGGTGGCGGCGGAGACCTGCGTGAGGATGTCGATGCAGTAGGCGTCCTCGTCGACCATGCGGGCGACGCCGCGCACCTGTCCCTCGGCGCGGCGCAGGCGCTTCAGCAGCGCCTCCTTGTCGGCCGTGTAGCCGTGCTGGGGTGCTGCGGTGATCGTCTCGACGCTCATGATGATTCGATCATACCCCCGAGGGGTATCAGGGACAAGCGTCAGGCGGCGACGGCGCCGAGATGCTCCGGCGTCGCCCAGCTGCGCCAGACGGCGGCAAGCATCGCGTTGAACAGCGCGTCGGCCTCGTTGGCCGGATAGTGGCCGAGCAGCTCGAGCGAGATGAAGCCGTGCACGCCGGCAAAGATCGTGCGCATGGTGGTCTCGGGGTCGCCGTGGAGCACGCCGGCGTCGATCGCCTGGCTCACCGCTCGCTGCAGCGGCTCGGTGGTGCTCTCGCGCGCCTCGGCGATCGCGGGGGAGTCGTTCGTGCGACCGAAGACGACCTGGAACATGGGGGAGTGCTCGACGGCCCAGCCGCGGATGGCATGCGCGAGACCGAGGATGTGCTGCACCGGGTCGGGCGACTGCGCTGCCTGCTGGGCATCGACGAACGAGCGCGCAGCGCGCAGTGTGATCGCCTCGAGCAGCTCACCGCGAGAGCCGAAGAGCGAGTAGACGGCGGAGGTGGACGTACCGACGGACGCGACGAGCGGGCGCAGCGAGAAGTCGGGGCCGTCTACCGCCATCAGGTCGGTAGCAGCCTCGAGCAGCCGCTGGCGCAAGTGCTCATCGTGGAGTCGGGGTCGTCCCATGCGAGTAAGCGTACGCCGTTTCGGGAGCGCGCTCGGCAATCGCGAACAACCCGCGAGTCCTGCAACATGCGCGAATAGCCAAACACCGTTATATCAGAGGTTTGCGCCGTGCGACCTGCAGCGGCGCAGTCGTGCCTCGGCGCTGGACCGACCGCCGTGGTGGCCGTCGCAGATCCGACAGGCCTGTGGTGCCCCCAGTAGGATTCGAACCTACGGCCTTCTGCTCCGGAGGCAGACGCTCTATCCCCTGAGCTATGGGGGCCGGGCTGTGTGACAGCGCCGCCCAATCTATCACCGCGCCGGCTACCCGCTGACCGCTGCAACGGTCAGCCCGGCCGCTGCGCCGACGATCATCCACGGTCCGAAGGCCAGGTCTGCCCTCAGGGACGTGCGTCGCAGCGCCATCAGCACGAGGGCGACGACCGCGAGGGCGATGAAGCCGCCGAGGATGCCGAAGAAGACGGCCTGCCACCCGAACCATCCGAGTGCCAGTCCGAGCACGAGCGAGAGCTTCACGTCGCCGAGCCCGAGGCTGCTGGGTGCTATCCAGGCGAGCGCGAAGTAGCCGACGCCGACGACCAGCATCGCCAGCAGCGCGGTGCCGAACCTGACCCACTCGCCGGTCACGACTGCAGCGACCAGCAGCATCGCGAGCACCGCTCCCGTGGTCGGCCAGACGATCGCGTCGGGCAGCCTGAACACCGCGAGGTCGACCGCGATCAGCAGGGCGCAGCCCACGGCGAGCGCGCAGAGCGCCACGAGTGATGCCCAGTGATCGGCGACGGCACCGGCACCGGCGCCTGCGCAGGCACCCAGCACGACGGGCACCCATCGGCGCAGCCACTTCGAGCTGCTGTCGGCGAGGGTGCGCGCCCACGGCGTCAACGCCCAGGCGGCCGCGGCGCACACGGCGGCGGCAGTCGCGATCACGAGGGGTGGCATCGCGCTGATGCTACGTCAGCGGATGCTCGCTCACGCCTCGGGGCTCAGTCCCGCCTCAAGATCGACGAACGCTTGGTCGACGAGGTCGGCGATCGCGTTCGCATCGCCGCCGACGTTGTCCCACACGCGGATCGCGGTCCTGACGGCCGCAGTGGCGGCTCCGGCGATGAGTCGCGGGAACGCCTCGGTCTCAGGGTCGGTGTCGCTGCGCTCCGCGACGACGACGCGGATGGCGTCCTCGAGCGCGTCGAACTGCGCCATCCGATGCGGCAGGAGTGCTGGGTGCCGCTCGATCAGCTCGTCCTTGGCCTTGAGCGCGGCCATCTGCTCCTTCGACCAGCTGCGGATCGCGCCGGTCAGCACTGCCCGCAGCGATTGCAGCGGCGGCTCGTCGGCGGGACGCTCGGCGAGGCCGGCCAGCAGCTCGACAGGCTCGTTGTTGTGTGCGGCGACGACCGCCTCCTCCTTGGAGGAGAAGTAGTTCGAGACCGTGCGCGGCGACACGAATGCGCGCTCCGCGATCTGATCGATCGTGACGCTCTCGAGCCCGTGCTCAGAGGAGAGCGAGAAGGCCGCGTCGGCGATGGTGCGGCGGGTCAACGCCTTCTTGCGCTCGCGCAGGCCGGGCTGCGGCTGCTCGTCGGGGGCAGGGGGGGAGTCAGGCATGGTGGCTCACTGTATTGGTGCGAGGCCGAGAGTCGGCCATGCGGATGCTGTGGCCTGCGCTTCAGAGAGGCGTGGCGTGTGCTGCATGGTGACGTCCGGACTTCGAAGCGGGGCCCCGCTGTCGCGGCGCGTCCTGGTTTGGGGTCGGCGGCTGCGCGACTCCGTGCAGCAAGTTTCTACCGTAACGGCGTTTCAGTCAAGCGCTCTTGCGGGAACCGGAAGGTTGCGGTTCGTGCAACGCCGATCTTAAGCTAATCTTTAGGAAGAGGATTCTTGCGCTGCGCGCAACCAGCGTGCAAGCATCATGGCGGTCGTTCCACACGGAGCGGCTTCCCGAACAGCACCGGACTCCCCAGCCCCGGGCCTGTCACGTAAGGAACCTTCCATGTTCGCAATGCTGAGCGCTGTCAGCGCTTTCGTGTCCGACCGTTTCGACAAGAAGAACGACCGCGGCGCGACCGCAGTCGAGTACGGCCTCCTCGTGGGCCTGATGGCCGTTGCGGTCGTCGCTGCCGTCGTCCTCCTCGCTCCGATCCTCGGCGACCTCTTCGGCGCTGCTGGCGATCAGATCGGCGCGGGCACGGTGGACGTCGAGAACGGCGTCAACACCGGCACCACGCCGTAGTCGATCCCTGCCGGGCGTCGGGCGCTGTGCGCGTTCCGACGCCCGGCACTCGGACCGTGGTCGATCTCGGGAGCAGCATGCGCCATCGCCATGAACGAGGAGCCGCGACGGTCGAGTTCGCGCTCGTACTGCCGCTCCTGCTCCTCCTGACCTTCGGCATCCTCGCCTTCGGGTATGCCTTCCACGTGCAGACGGTGCTCGACAACGCCGCCCGTGACGCCGTCCGTGTCGCGGCACTGACGAGCGGCAGTCAAGCGCCCGCAGAGGCGCGTGCGGTCGCCAGGGCCTCCGCCTCCAGCGCAGTGACGCTGTCGGACGAGCAGATCGGTGTCGACCTCAGCGCCTGCGCCACCCCCGTGCCCCTG
Source organism: Agrococcus sp. ARC_14 (assembly GCF_022436485.1). Taxonomy (NCBI): domain Bacteria; kingdom Bacillati; phylum Actinomycetota; class Actinomycetes; order Micrococcales; family Microbacteriaceae; genus Agrococcus; species Agrococcus sp. ARC_14. Next base: position 2,517,719 of record NZ_JAKUDO010000001.1, on the reverse strand, counting down.
GCGAGCGATCGCCTCGCGCACGTCACCATCGAGCTCGAAGACTTCAGCCTTCTCGGCGTCTTCGGCCCCATCACCCTCACCGGTACAGGAAGCATGCGATGCAACGGATGAAGCGCGCGACGCGCGACCGCGGTGCGGTCGCAGTCTGGGTCGCCATCTTGATGGTGCCGCTGCTCATCGCTGCCGCGCTCGCGATCGACATCTCCGCGGCGCATGCCGACCGGCAGCGCCTGCAGCACGGCGCTGACGCGGCGGCACTCGCGGTGGCGCAGCAGTGCTCAGTGACGCCGTGCACCGACGCGACCGCCGACGCGGTCGCCCAGGAGCTTGCTGAGTCCAACGAGCCGCTCGGTGGTGCGCCGACAGCGAACGCCGACCTCGACGCCGGATGGGTCGAGGTTCAGAACAGCTCCGATCGGGAGTACTGGTTTGCGCCCGTGCTCGGTGTCGACGATGCCGCCATCTCGGCCGCTTCCGCTGCCTCATGGGGCTTCCCGACCGGTGGCAGCGCCGTGATGCCGTTCGCGTTCTCGTGGTGCGAGCTGGCGGTGCAGGCTGGTCTCCCCCCGATCCGGAACGACGCCGGTGCCATCGTCGGCATCCAGATTCCAGAGGCAGGAGTGACGCGCACCGTGCTCGCCTCGAAGAAGGCAGATTCAGGGTGCACCGGTCCGAGCGGCAACGTCGTGCCGGGTGGCTTCGGCTGGCTCGAGCCGACCGAGGGCTGCGGTGACACCGTGACCGACATCGACTCGTGGGCACCCTCCGACCCGGGCAATGCACCCCCCAACGGCTGCTCGCCGACCGACTTCAGCAAGTGGGTCGGTCAGACGATCCTGCTGCCCGTGTTCGACGTCGCCACAGGAAACGGCAACAACGCCGAGTACCGCATCTTCGGCTACATCGCCTTCCGGCTCGAGGCGTACTACTTCGCCGGCCAGTACGTCACGCCCGAACGCCCCTGCGATGGGAGCGAGCGCTGCCTGCGCGGCACCTTCCTGCGGTACGCCGACACGGCCTCCGACTTCGACCACAGCCCGACGGGACCTCAGATGGGCGCATCCGTCGTCGAGCTCCGACTCCCTGAGGAGCGCTGACCATGCGTCGCATCATCATCGGCGTGATCGCCGTGCTGCTCGCCGTCGGTGGCGGCACGCTCACGTTTCTCTACGCCTCGGGCGCCGACGCGCGGGCGATGGCGCAGATGACTCCGACTCAGGTGCTCGTCGTCGCAGAGACCATCCCCGCAGGGACCCCCGGCGATGCCATCGGCGCATCGCTGGTCGTGCAGGAGATCCCCGCCGCAGCGGTGGTGCCTGGTGGCGTCACCGACATCGCACAGCTCTCCGGCCTCGAAGCGAGCGCTGACCTGCAGCCCGGCGAGCAGCTGCTGGCCGCCCGATTCGAGGCACCGCAGGCCGTCGCCGAGGCAGTCGAGGTTCCCCCGGGCATGCACCAGCTCACGATCGAGCTCGAGCCGCGCCGTGTGCTCGGCGGTGAGTTGGAGGCGGGCGACACGATCGGTATCTTCGTGTCGCGTGGCAGCACGGAGGCGACACACCTGATGCTCCACAAGGTGCTCGTGCTCGCCGTCGCAGGGGGCCCGGAGGTCACCATCGACGAGAATGGCAACGAGGTCGAGCAGGCGGCCGCCTCCTCCATCCTCGTGACCGTCGCGCTGTCTGCGCCGGACGCCGAGCGTCTCGTCTTCGCGGCGGAGTACGACCGCATCTATCTCTCGCTCGAGAACGCCGACGTCTCTGAGCAGGGCACTCGCATCGTCGACGGGGAGGTGATCTTCGGATGAGCAACGTGCTGCTCGCCACGGATTCCACGGCATTGCATCAGCGCGTCCACGAGGCGTCCGGAGGCACCTGCATCGCGGTGCCCGCGCACCCGCTGCCGGCGGACCCGGCTCACCTGCTCGCGCAGCTGCAGGAGCAGTCGCTCCCTGACATCCTCGTGCTGGACGCGACGCGTTCTCCTGAGGATGCGCTGGCGCTCGCGGCGCGATTCGACCGCGAGGTGCCGGGCACGGCCATCGTGCTCATCGGCGATGCCGACACCCTCTCGCTCGACGCGATGCGTGCCGGCGTGCGCGACGTCATCGATGCCGGCACCGGCGTAGAAGAGCTGCGCGTCGCGCTCGGCCGTGTCGCGCAGAGCCTCGCGGTGCATCGTGCCCAGCCTGTCGACCCCGTGACCGCGATGCCGATCCTGCAGGCGCCCGGACGTGTGCTCAGCGTGCTCTCGCCGAAGGGCGGAGCTGGCAAGACGACGCTCGCAACCAACCTGGCGGTCGGGCTCGCGACGGCGACGCCGGGCTCCGTCGTGCTGGTCGACCTCGACGTGCAGTTCGGCGACGTCGCCACGGCACTCGGGATCAGCCCCGAGTACACGCTCGATGACGTCGTGCACGGCGCGTCGCTGCATGACCCGATCGCGCTCAAGACGCATCTGACCCTGCACCCCTCGGGTTTGTCCGTCATCTGCGCACCGGAGTCTCCCGCCTCCGCAGACGCGATCAGTGGCGATCAGGTCAGCGCGCTGCTGTCGACGCTCTCGACGCAGTTCCGCTACGTCGTCGTCGACACTGCCGCGGGGCTCGGCGCACGCACCCTCGCCGTGCTCGACCACACGACCGACCCGCTGCTGCTCTCGACGTTCGATGTCGCCGGTGCGCGTGGGCTCGCCAAGGAGATGGCGACGCTGCGAGAGCTGGGCATGCTGACGAATGCGCGGCAGGTCGTGCTCAACTTCGCCGACCCGAAGAGCGGGTTGAGCACGCAGGATGTCGAAGCAACGATCCGCTCCAAGGTCGACCTGACGATTCCGCACTCGCGCGCGGTCTCGGCGTCGCTCAACATGGGTGTGCCGCTGCTGCAGCACAAGCCGCGCGATCCAGTCTCCAAGCAGGTCGGCAAGCTGCTCGCGTACTACGCCGACGCCGCGGCGAAGCGAGGCAACGGCCGGCACCGGGCTGCAGCATGAGCAGCCTTGCGGAGCGCCTGCACGTCGCACGCGGGGACGAGGTCAAGACCGAGGAAGCGCCCCGACGACGCGCCCTGCCGGTGCAGACGGCGAAGCCGCCAGTGGCAGAGCGTGAGCTCGTGGAGCGCGCTGCACCTCTCGCGGAAGCTGCTCCGGAGGTCGATGCGCTGCTGCGTGTCAAGGAGCGAGCCGCCAACGCTCTCTTCTCGCGCATCGGCACCCGGCTCAACGATCCGACCATGAGCGAGGAGCAGCTGTACGCGCTCGTGCGCGAGGAGCTCAACGCCGTCGTCGAAGAGGAGCAGGCGCCGCTGACGCTCGATGAGCGCCAGCGGCTCATCAACGAGGTGCGCGACGACGTGCTCGGGCTCGGCCCGCTGCAGCGCCTCATCGACGACCCTACGGTCACCGAGATCATGGTCAACGGCCCTGACACCGTGTACATCGAGCAAGGCGGCAAGCTCGGGCGCGCGGGAGTTCGGTTCACCTCGGAGGATCAGCTGCGGCGGGTCATCGAGCGCATCGTCTCGCGAGTCGGTCGCCGCATCGATGAGTCGTCGCCGATGGTCGACGCACGTTTGGAGGACGGCTCGCGTGTCAACGCGGTCATCCCACCGCTGGCGTTCTCGGGTTCGACCCTCACGATCCGCAAGTTCTCGAAGGATCCCTTCAAGGTTCCTGACCTCATCCGCTTCGGCACGCTGACCCCACAGATGGCCGAGCTGCTACGGGCATGCGTGGAGGCGAAGCTCAACATCATCGTCTCTGGCGGCACGGGTACCGGCAAGACGACGCTGCTGAACGTGCTCTCCTCCTTCATCCCTTCGCAGGAGCGGATCATCACGATCGAGGACGCGGTCGAGCTGCAGCTGCAGCAGGATCACCTCGTGCGGCTGGAATCGCGCCCACCGAACACGGAAGGCAAGGGCGAGATCACCATTCGTGATCTCGTGCGCAACTCACTCCGCATGCGACCCGACCGCATCGTCGTCGGCGAGGTCCGCGGCGGCGAGACGCTCGACATGCTCCAGGCGATGAACACCGGCCACGACGGGTCGCTCTCGACGGTGCACGCCAACTCGCCGCGCGACGCGATCGCCCGACTCGAGACTCTTGTGCTCATGGCGGGCATGGATCTGCCGCTGCGAGCCATCCGAGAGCAGATCGCTTCAGCCGTCGACGTCATCGTGCAGCTCACGCGCCTCCGCGACGGCACCCGCCGCATCACCGCTGTCACGGAGGTGCAGGGCATGGAGGGGCAGACGGTGACGATGCAGGATGTGTTCCTCTTCGATTACGGCGCCGGCGTCGACGCCTCCGGGCGCTTCCTCGGGGCACCCGTCGCGACCGGCGTGCGGCCTCGGTTCGCCGAGCGGTTCCAGGACCACGGCATCGCCATTCCCGCAGGACTCTTCGACGTGGGAGCGAGTCGATGAGCTTCGCGCTGCTCGGTGCCGGTGCTGTGGCGGTTGGACTCGTCGGCGTTGTCGTCGTCACGGTCGCGCCCGGCCGTGAGCGTCTGCCTAGAGAGCGTCGGCGACCCGCGCAGGTCGACGGCGAGGGGGCATTGGCGGGAGCTGCAGAGGCTGCCAGCGGTCTGATGGGGAGGCTCATTCGGCGCCGCTCGTCACAGCTCGCCGTCAGCCTCGACCTGGCTGGCATCCGCATGCGACCCCAGGACTTCGCCGTGCTGGTCGCGATCGCCGCGATCGTCGCGATCGCGCTCGGGGTGCTGCTCGGCAGAGGACTCCTCGCCGTGCCGGCAGGCGCGAGCGCCGTCCTGCTCGCTGCCGTGATCGTGCGCTCTCGAGCAGCAAAGCGCCGGAAGCAGTTCGCCAGCCAGCTCGACGACAGCCTGCAGCTCATGGCCTCGAGCCTCCGGGCTGGGCAGAGCATGATGCAGGCGCTTGCATCGACTGCCCGGGAGTCGGAGGAGCCGAGCGCATCCGAGCTCACCCGCATCGTGAACGAGACGCGCGTCGGCCGTCCAGTGATCGACGCGCTCGAGGAAGCCGCGGATCGCATGCAGAGCGAGGACTTCCGGTGGGCGACGCAGGCGATCGCGATCAACCGCGAGGTCGGCGGCAGCCTCGCCGACGTGCTCGACGGCGTTGCCAGGACGATCCGCGAGCGTGGACAGGTTCGCCGTCAGGTCGCAGCGCTCAGCGCGGAGGGCCGTCTCTCGGGCGTCATCCTGATGCTGCTTCCGATCGTCGTCGCCGGATTCATCACTTTGACGAACCCGAGCTATCTGCTGCCGTTCATCGAGGAGCCGATCGGCCCGATCATCATCGGGTTCGCCGTCGTGCTCATGGTCGTGGGCGGGATCTGGATGAAGAAGACTGTCGAGGTCGAGTTCTGACCATGCCCGATTCCCTCCTGCTGGTCGTCCTCCTCGTCGCGCTCGCTGCTGGCGCCATCGTCCTGACCGTCGCGAGCCTGATCAAGCCTGAACGGTCGCGCATGGTCGCGAACCTCCACCGCGGCGAGCGTGCGGTGGTGGTCGACGCTCCAGAGGCGTCCCGATCCACCCTGGGATCGCTCGCGCAGCGCCTGACCCCTGCGCCGCTCATCAGCCTGCTGACTCGCCAGCACGCCCGCGCCGGGCGACCCGCGCAGTGGCCGGTCGAGCGTCTGCTGACGCTCAAGCTCGTCTGGCTCCCGGTCGGCATCGCGCTGCTGTGCCTGCTCGCGGCCGTGCAGGCGCCGCCCATCCTGACCCTGCTCATCGGGATCGCGGCGATCGTGATCTACTTCCTGCCAGAGCTGCTCCTCGTCAGTCGTGGGCAGGAGCGTGACCAGCGCATCCAGAGGCAGCTCGCCGACACGCTCGACCAGATGATGATCGCGGTCGAGGCGGGCCTGGGCTTCGACGGTGCGATGTCGCGCGCCGCAGCGAACGGCACCGGTGCGCTCTCAGAGGAGCTGACGCGCACCCTGCAGGACATGCGGATGGGGCGCTCGCGGCGCGAGGCCTTCACTGATCTGGCCGACCGCAACCAGGTCGTCGACCTGCGTCGCTTCGTGCGCGCCATCCTCCAGGCTGACGCCTATGGCATCTCCGTCAGTGACGTCCTCCGCAGTCAGGCCGACGAGATGAGGCTCAAGCGTCGCCAGCGGGCAGAGGAGAAGGCGCAGCAGGTGCCTGTGAAGGTGCTCATGCCGCTCATGCTCTGCATCCTGCCGGTGCTCTTCATCGTCGTCATGACGCCGGCCGTGCTGCAGATGATGGAGACCTTCGGCAGTCTCTAGCCGGTCGGGGCTGTTTCGGATCGGTCGAGGGCGCCCTGTGGGATGATCGAGCACGATGCGAACCGCCCGTGCAGCCTTCTCCATGTCGCTCGTGGGCGACACCGAGTTCGTGCTGCTCGCGCTCCCGGCCGCGGCCTACGCATCCGATGACCGCATCTCGATCTCGGTCGACGGCTCGCCGGTCGAGTGGAGCATCCTTCCGGCGGCGCACGACACCCGGCAGGTCGTCTTCACGGCCCCGGCGGGCACGCTCGACGTCGACATCCGATCGACCCTCACGAGCCTGCAACGGCCGGTCGACGACTCTGACGTCGAGCGCTACCTCGCAGACTCCCGCTACATAGAGGCGAGCGCGCTGCGCGGCTTCGTCGACGAGCGATTCGGCCGCGCGACCGGCTTCGAGGCGGTCGGCGCGATGCGCAACTGGATCGCGCGCGGCTTCAGCTACTCGCCCGCGCTGTCTGCGATCGACGACACCGCCGTCATGACGCTGGAGAAGGGCGGCGGCATGTGCCGCGATTACGCCCACGTCATGATCGCGCTCGCCCGCGCAGCCGGCATCCCCGCCCGCTACGTCGGCGTCTACGCGCCCGGACTCGTGCCGCCCGACTTCCACGCGGTCGCCGAGGTGCACATCGATGGCGACTGGTGGGTCGTCGACCCGACCGGGCTCGCGCCGCGCGGCAGCCTCATCCGCATCGCCACCGGCGCGGATGCGCTCGAGACGGCGTGGGCGACGACGGCCGGCAACCCCGTGCGGCTCACGCGGCTCACGGTGGAGGCGGGGGATGACTCGCTGATCGCGGGCGCCACGGACGAGCCGAGGATGCGGTACCGGATCCTGTAGGTCGGGCTTCGACGCGCTCAGCGCGCTGCGCGCGCGGAGCGGCTCAGCCAGCAGGTGGTCTCGTGACGCGAGCGGCCGGAGGCCGCGCGCTCCTCGACCAGCGAAGGGCGGGTCAGCCGAGGTTCGCGACGACCTCGTCGGTGACCGGCTGCGCGTCCTGCGCGCTCGCGAAGTAGATCGACGCCGCGGCGACGACCGCGCCGCCCGCCGGCACCGTCGAGACACCCTCGTCGCCGACGGTCTCGAAGCCGGCGCCCGAGAACCCGCCAGCGTCCTGCAGCACGGCGACCACCAGACGGTCAGAGCCCGTCACGTGCTGGTAGGCGCAGACCGTGCCGCCCGCATCCGCGATGTCGGCGATCGCGCCGGGCAACTCGCCCGGCTCGCCCGTCGGCGCGAAGTTGGGGTTGAACTCGTAGAGCTGGTCTGCCGTGAACACGTCGCTGCACGGCAGCTCGCCTGCGACCGGCGGCGTCGTCGGCTCGGCCGAGCTGCTCGGATCCGGGGTCTCGGTCGTGCCCGGGTCCTCGGTCGGCTCGGGGGTCTGCGTCGCCTCCGAGGTCGTGCTCGGCGAGGTCGAGGGCTCCGGCGACTCCGTCGGTGCGAGCACGCCGGGCTCGCAGCCCGTGAGCGCGAGCGCCGTCACCGCGGCCACGATCGTGACGGGCCACAGCCGGTGGATGCGACGACGGCGGATGCGCAGTGGGCTCGACATGGGGCCAGCGTACGTCGCACGGCCGACGATCCGGGGCAGCCGCGCGGACTAGAATCGAGGGATGCAGCCCTCCGATCTCTCTGCCGCAGTGCTCGTCGCCGTCCGCTCGGCGGTCGCGCGGCGAAGCGCAGAGGTCGAGGTGGCCGAGAGCGACATCGTGCTCGAGCGCCCGCGCAATCGCGACCACGGCGACTGGTCGACGAACGCTGCGATGCGCTTCGCCAAGAAGGCAGGCGCGAATCCGCGTGAGCTGGCCGAGGAGGTCGCCGCGACGCTGCTCGAGGTCGACGGCATCGCGAGCGCCGAGGTGGCGGGCCCCGGCTTCATCAACCTGACGCTGGCCGCCGGTGCCGCGGGCGAGCTCGCTCGCACGATCGTCGATGCCGGTGACGCGTACGGCGAAGGCGAGGCCCTCGCGGGCATCCGCATCAACCTCGAGTTCGTCTCGGCCAACCCGACCGGACCCATCCACATGGGCGGCACCCGATGGGCCGCGGTGGGCGACAGCCTGGGCCGCGTGCTCGAGCGTCAGGGCGGGCTCGTCACCCGCGAGTACTACTTCAACGACCACGGCGGCCAGATCGACCGCTTCGCGCGCAGCCTCGTCGCGGCCTTCCGCGGCGACCCCACGCCGGAGGACGGCTACGGCGGCGCCTACATCGCCGAGATCGCCCGCAAGGTCGACGACGCCTACGACGGCGACCTGCTCGACCTGGGCGACGCCGACCTGCAGGAGGCCTTCCGCGCTCGCGGTGTCGCGCTGATGTTCGAGGAGATCAAGCAGGATCTGCACGACTTCGGCGTCGACTTCGACGTGTTCTTCCACGAGCAGCAGGTGCAGTCCGACGGCTCCGTCGAGCGCGCGATCGAGACGCTGCGCGAGCGCGGCCACATCTTCGAGGAGGACGGCGCGCTCTGGCTGCGCACGACCTCCTTCGGCGACGACAAGGATCGCGTCGTCGTGCGCTCCAACGGCAAGCCCGCCTACTTCTCGGGCGACCTCGGCTACTACCAGAACAAGCGCGAGCGCGGCTTCGAGCAGAACATCATCATGCTCGGCGCCGACCACCACGGCTACGTCGGCCGCATGATGGCTATGTGCGCCGCGTTCGGTGACACGCCCCACGAGAACCTCGACATCCTCATCGGCCAGCTGGTCAACCTGATGCGCGACGGCCATCCCGTGCGCATGTCGAAGCGCGCCGGCACCGTCGTGACGATGGAGGACCTGGTGGATGCGGTGGGTGTCGACGCCGCGCGCTACGCCCTGGTGCGCTCGAGTGCAGACTCGCCGCTCGACATCGACCTGGCGCTGCTGACCCAGCGCACGAACGACAATCCGGTCTACTACGTGCAGTACGCGCACGCCCGCATGTCGGCCGTCGGCCGCAACGCCGCAGCTGCCGGCATCGAGCGCAGCGAGTTCGACCCGTCGTTGCTCGAGCACCCGAGCGAGTCGGCGCTGCTGGGTGCCCTCGCCGACTTCCCGCGCGTGCTCGCACAGGCGGCCGAGCTGCGCGAGCCGCACCGCGTCGCGCGCTTCGCGGAGGAGCTGGCCGGTCTCTACCACCGCTGGTACGACGCCTGCCGCGTCACGCCGATCGGCGACGAGCCGATCACGGCCGTGCACCGCACGCGCCTGTGGCTGAACGACGCCGCGGGCCAGGTGCTGCGCACGGCGCTCAGGACGGTGGGCGTCAGCGCGCCGGAGCGCATGTAGCGATCGACGCGCGACCCGCGGCCTCCTCGAGCTACGGGGTTGGCGGCGCCGTGCGCTTGCGCGGCGTCGCTGGCCGGTATGCCGAGACGCTCGGCTCGCCGGGGATCCAGAAGCGCCAGGGGTAGGCGGATGCGTCGCCACCAGGGCCGCTGACGCCGACGCGGGGGCCGGTGTGGTGCGCGGCGCGCTCTGGCGAGGGTTCGAAGGACCAGACGGGTCTCGAGACGGGTGCGCCGTCGGCGCGCCCTCCTCGACCAACGGAGCAAGCGAAGGCGGCGCCGTCGTCGGCGAGGGTGGCACCGAGCGACTGCGCCACGTTGCCGGGGCCGCGCGCGAGCTCGCCGGTCGGGGGAGCGGCCCGCCGCGTCGAGCGGCGCTCGAGCGCCAGCGCGTGCCCGTCGACGACCTCGCCCGCCCGGATCAGCACACCCCATCCGGATCCCTCGGGCCCCGCCACGATGTTCACCGCGTGGTGCATGCCGTAGGTGAAGTAGCAGTAGACGTGCCCACCCGGCCCGAACATGGTCGCGTTGCGCGCCGTCTTGCCCCGGAAGGAGTGCGCGCCCGGGTCGTCGTTGCCGCGGTAGGCCTCCACCTCGGTGAGGCGCAGCGCGACCGCGCCCGATGCATCCGCTCGTGTCAGCACACCACCGAGCAGCAGCGGAGCCAGCTCGAGGGGGTCGCGCTCGAACCAGGCGGGGTCGAAGGTGGGCACCATCGCACGCTACCGTCGCGCGCGTCCGGCGCGGAATGTGTCCGCGGGCGTCTGCGCGGGGCGGGCGGCGCATGCGGATTCCGTAGGATGGAGGGCAGCGCCACAAGCGCCGACACCGCCTGCACCCGGAGCGATCCGCCGCGGGCAGAGAACCGACACCCGGACGGAGTTCCGTGCCGCATCCGCTCGCCCCCCAGCTGCTCGACGTGCGCGACGCGAACGCGCTCGTCGAGGGCGTCTGGCCCGCCGGTGCCGAGCGCGTCGAGGGTGCCCTGCACATCGGCGGAGCATCGCTCACCGAGATCGCCGCACAGCACGGCACCCCCTTCCTGCTCGTCGACGAGACGGTCGTGCGCGAGCGCGCCAGGCGCATCCGCACCGCCTTCGAAGCCGCGTTCGCCGCCGTCGATGTCTACTACGCCGGCAAGGCGCTGCTGACCGCCGACGTCGCTCGCTGGATGCGCGAGGAAGGGCTGCGCATCGACGTCTGCACCGGCGGCGAGCTCGCCGTCGCGCTGCGCGCGGGCGTCGATCCGGCGGCGATCGGCTTCCACGGCAATAACAAGAGCGAGGCCGAGATCGAGGCGGGCGTCGTCGCGGGCGTCGGCACCTTCGTCATCGACTCGCCTGTCGAGGCCGAGCGCATCGCCGCCGCTGCCGCCCGCGCCGACCGCGTGCAGCGCGTGCGCCTGCGCATCTCCGTGGGCGTGCACGCCTCGACCCACGAGTTCCTCGCCACCAGCCACGAGGATCAGAAGTTCGGCATCCCCGTCGCCGACGCGCCTGCGCTCGTCGCGCGCATCCGCGAGCTGCCCAGCCTCGACCTGGTGGGTCTGCACACGCACATCGGCTCGCAGATCTTCGACGCCGAGGGATTCTCCGAGTCGGCCAGGCGCATGCTCGCCCTGCACGCCTCGCTCGGCGGCAGCGAGGCGCTGCCAGAGCTCAACCTCGGCGGTGGCTTCGGCATCGCCTACACCGCCGCTGACAGCCCCGAGCCGATCGAGACCATCGCGGGCAGGCTCGCGGATGCGGTGCTCGCGGCCGCAGACGAGCTCGGCATCGCGGTCCCCAGGATCGCGATCGAACCGGGCCGCTGGATCGTCGGGCCCGCGGGCGTCACCGTCTACACGGTCGGCACCGTCAAGCCTGTCGCGCTCGAGCAGGGCACCCGCACCTACGTCTCCGTCGACGGCGGCATGGGCGACAACGCCCGGCCCGCGCTGTACGGCGCGCAGTACGCCGCGCGCATCGCGAGCCGCGCATCCGCCGCCGAACCCACGCTCGCGCGCGTCGCCGGCCGCCACTGCGAGTCGGGCGACATCGTGGTCGACGCCGAGTGGCTGCCCGCCGACGTCCAGCCCGGCGACCTGCTCGCCGTCGCCGCGACCGGCGCCTACTGCCACTCGCTCGCCTCCAACTACAACGCGGCGCCACGACCGCCGGTGCTCGCCGTGCGCGATGGCGCCGTGCGCCCGCTCGTGCGCCGCGAATCCATCGACGACCTCCTCGCACGCGACGCCGGCCTCGACGCCGGCCTGGCCGCGAGCGCCGACGCCGGCATCGACGCCGCGCACCCCGACGACGACAGCTACGGAGCCGCATCCGCATGAACTCCTACCCCACGGACTCCTACCGCTCGCTGCGCATCGCGCTGCTGGGCGCCGGCAGCGTCGGCTCGCAGGTCGCGCGCCTGCTGCTCGAGCAGCACGAAGAGCTCGCCGCTCGCGTGGGCGCGCCGCTCGAGCTGGTCGGCATCGGCGTGCGCGACCTCGACGCGCAGCGCGATGTCGAGCTGCCGCGCGAGCTGCTGACCACCGACCTCGACACGCTCGTCGCCGGCGCCGACATCGTGGTCGAGCTGCTGGGTGGCATCGAGCCGGCTCGCACCCTGCTGCTCGACGCGCTCGCCGCGGGCGCCGATGTCGTCACCGCCAACAAGGCGCTCGTCGCCGCGCACGGGCCGGAGCTCTTCCAGGCTGCCGAGACGGTCGGCGCGCAGGTCGCCTACGAGGCGGCGGTGGGCGGGGCCATCCCGATCATCCGGCCGCTCGAGCAGTCGCTCGCCGGCGACCGCGTCACGCGCGTCATGGGCATCGTCAACGGCACCACGAACTTCATCCTCGACCGCATGCACACCCAGGGCGCGTCGCTCGAGGACGCCCTCGCGACCGCCACCGAGCTCGGCTACGCAGAGGCCGACCCCACCGCCGACATCGAGGGCTTCGACGCCGCGAGCAAGGCGACGATCCTGGCATCGCTCGCCTTCCACACCGAGGTGCCGATGACCGAGGTGCACCGCGAGGGCATCACGGGTGTGACGGATGCCATGGTCGCGCAGGCGGAGCGCAGCGGCCGGGTGCTCAAGCTCGTCGCGATCTGCGAGCGGATGCCCGCCGGCGACGGTGCCGACGGCGGTGCCGGCGACCGCGTCTCCGCACGCGTGCATCCTGTCTCGCTGCCGGGCACCCATCCGCTCGCCGCCGTGCACGAGGCGATGAACGCCATCTTCGTGACCGCCGAGGCTGCGGGCGACCTGATGTTCTACGGTGCCGGCGCCGGTGGCCCCGAGACCGCATCTGCGGTGCTCGGCGACCTCGTCTCGATCGCTCGCAGGCACGTGGCGGGCGGCCCCGGCATGGCGGCCTCGTCGCACGCGAACCTCGGGCTGGCGCCGTTCAGCGACGTGCTCGCGCGGCACGAGATCGCGCTCACCGTCGCCGACAAGCCGGGCGTGCTCTCGGTCATCGCGGGCCTCGTGGCCCTGCACGGCGTGTCGGTGGAGTCGGTGCGCCAGGATGCCAGCGGCACCGCCGCCAGCCTCGTGCTCGGCACGCATGAGACGACCGAGGGGCGCATCGCGGGCGTGCTCGCCGCGCTCGAGGAGCAGGACGACGTGGAGCGGATCGACAGCGTGATCCGTCTCATCGACTAGGAGGACAAGATGGCGAACCAGTGGCAGGGCGTGCTGCGCGAGTGGGCAGATGTGCTCGACGTGACGGATGGGTCGACGGTCGTGACGCTCGGAGAGGGCGGCACGCCGCTCATCGAGTCCAGGGCGCTGTCGCAGCTCACCGACGCGCGCGTGCTCGTGAAGTTCGAGGGGCTCAACCCCACGGGCTCGTTCAAGGACCGCGGCATGACGGTGGCGGTCTCTCGTGCCGTCGAGCGCGGTGCGACCGCGATCGCGTGCGCGTCGACCGGCAACACCTCGGCGTCGGCCGCCGCCTACGCGGCAGCCGCGGGCATCCAGGCGATCGTGCTGGTGCCGGAGGGCAAGATCTCGATGGGCAAGCTCGCGCAGTCGGTCGTGCACGGCGCCCGCATCGTGCAGGTGCGCGGCAACTTCGACGACTGCCTCGAGATCTCGAAGGAGCTCGCGGAGCGCTACCCGGTGCACCTCGTGAACTCGGTGAACGACGACCGCATCGAGGGGCAGAAGACCGCAGCGCTCGAGATCGTCGACGTGCTCGGTGACGCCCCCGACATCCACTGCATCCCGGTGGGCAACGCGGGCAACATCACGAGCTACTGGCGCGGCTACTCGCTCGCGGAGACCAGCGGCATGGCCACGAAGCGCCCGCGCATGCTCGGCTTCCAGGCCGCGGGCGCCGCACCCATCGTCAACGGCGAGATCGTGCGCGAGCCCGACACGGTCGCGACCGCCATCCGCATCGGCAACCCGGCGTCGTGGCAGCAGGCGCTCGACGCCCGCGACGAGTCGGGCGGCTTCATCGGTGCGATCGACGACGTGGCGATCCTGCGCGCGCAGCGACTGCTGGCCTCGTCGACCGGCGTCTTCGTCGAGCCGGCCTCGGCGATCTCGGTCGCCGGCCTGCTCGAGCGGCACGCGGCGGGGGAGATCCCTGCGGGCTCCACCATCGCGCTGACCGTCACCGGCCACGGCCTGAAGGATGCCCAGTGGGGCCTGAAGCTCGAGGACGGCTCGGATGCCTCGCCCGAGTCGGCCGACGCCGACACCGTGCAGGTCGCCCAGCTGCTGGGGCTCGCATGACGGGCGACACGCCCCCGGCACAGGCCGCCACCGGCGTGCCGATCGGCCGCCGCGTGCGGGTGCGGGTGCCAGCCACCTCCGCCAACCTCGGCCCCGGCTTCGACACGCTCGGCCTGGCGCTCAACGTGCACGACGAGCTCGAGGTCGTCACGACCGCGTCCGGCGTGCGCGTGAGCGTGACGGGCGTGGGTGAGGCGGGGAGCGAGCTCAGCGTGCCCACCGATGAGACCAACCTCGTCGCGCACTCGATCCTGCACGTGTTCGACCGGGTGGGCGTCGAGGCTCCCGGCCTCGCGCTCACGGCGACCAACAGCATCCCCCACGGCCGCGGCATGGGCTCGTCGGGCGCGGCGATCGTGGCCGGCGTGCTCGCCGCCAAGGGACTCCTCGCCGGCATCGTCGAGCTGAGCGACGACGACGTGCTGCGCTTCGCGACCGAGCTCGAGGGCCACCCCGACAACGTGGCGCCGGCGATCTTCGGCGGCCTCACCATCGCGTGGGTCGACGAGAGCGGCCCGCGGCACAAGCAGCTGGCGGTGCACCGCGGGGTCTCGCTGCTGGTGGCCGTGCCCGAGGCGACGATGTCGACGAAGCTCGCGCGCAGCCTGCAGCCGGAGGCCGTGCCGCACGCCGACGCCGTCTTCAACCTGTCGCGGTCCGCGTTGCTCGTCGCCGCGCTCACGCAGAGCCCCGAGCTGCTGCTCGACGCCACCGAGGATCGCCTGCACCAGACCTATCGGGCCAGCGCGATGCCGCTCACGAGCGCGCTCGTCGGCGACCTGCGCGCCGCCGGCCACGCGGCCGTCGTCTCGGGCGCGGGACCCTCCGTGCTCGTGCTCGCCTCCGACCCGGCTGCCAGGCTCGAGGCCGCGAAGATCGTGGAGGATCGGCCGGAGGCGTGGACTGCGCGCCTGCTCGCCGTCGACATCCGCGGTGGTACAGTGGAGGCCATCCCCACCAGCGCCGCGGCCTAGCCCGGCTCGGGGTGAATCTGACTCCACTCTCTGCATCTCTGATGCGCTCGACCGCCGCACAGCTCTGATCGCTGGCACGGCCGTGGGCGCAGCGGGAGACAAGGTCCCATGCCCGCGGCATCGCGCGCGGGCCGATATATAAGGAGCACTCGCCTCATGACTCGCGAGACGATCAACAGCACCCCGGCAGCAGACGCTGCCGACCCCACGACCACTGCCGCCGAGCAGTCCGCGGCCCCGGCCGACGCGCAGCCGGCCCCCCAGACCGAGGCGCCGGACGCCTCGGCCCCCGCAGCGCCGAAGCGCCGCTCGCGCCGCGCGACGACGTCGTCGGTGGCCGAGAAGGCCGAAGCGGCAGCCGAGGCACCCGCCGACGCGCCCGCCGCAGCTTCGGCCGAGGCTGCGCCCGCTGACGGCGCCGCAGAGGCACCGGCCGAGAAGCCCGCGGCGAAGCGCCGCACGGGCACTCGCCGCACCGCCGCCGAGAAGCGTGCCGACGAGGCCGCCGCCGACAGCACCGAGGCTTCCGCCGACGCGCCCGTCGCCGAGGCCGCGCCGGCGCAGCCCGAGCAGACGGAGGGCGAGCAGGCGCAGGCCGAGCCCACCGCCAAGCGCCCCGCACGCCGCACGAGCCGTTCGCGCAAGGCCGCCGACGAGGCTGCTGCCGCCGACAGCACGAGCACCGAGCAGGCCGACGCCACGGACGCCACGCGCGCAGACGCCGAGCAGGCCAGCGCCGAGCAGGACAGCACTGAGCAGGCCAGCGCCGCGCAGGCCAGCACCGAGCAGGCCAGCACCGCCGAGGCGCAGGACATGACGGATGCGTCCACGGAGGACGCCGGCACGTCGGCTCCGCAGCGCGGCCGCGGCCGCGCATCCGCACCCAAGGCCACGCAGAGCGACCAGTCTGGCGACGACAGCGCCGACGACAGCCAGGACGACCAGAGCCAGGACGACCAGCAGCAGGGCAGCTCGCGCCGCCGCCGCAGCCGCGGCAAGGGCAACCAGAACGGCGACCAGCAGGGCGGGCAGCAGCGCGGCCAGCAGGGCGGCCAGCAGCAGGATGACGACTCGGACGACGAGGGCGGCTCGCGCCGCGGCCGTGGCCGTGGCCGCAACCAGGGCGGCAGCCAGGGCAACCAGCAGCAGGAGCAGCAGTCCGACCAGGACGGCGGCTCGCGCCGCAACCGTGGCCGCGACCGCACCCGCACCCGCGGTGCCGAGAGCGAGACCGAGATCCACGAGGACGACGTGCTGCTGCCCGTGGCCGGCATCCTCGACGTGCTCGACAACTACGCCTTCGTGCGCACCTCCGGCTACCTCCCGGGCTCGAACGACGTGTACGTCTCGCTCGCCCAGGTCAAGAAGCACGGCCTGCGCAAGGGCGACGCGGTCGTCGGCGCCATCAAGCAGCCGCGCGAGAGCGACCAGCAGTCGAACCGTCAGAAGTACAACGCGCTCGTGCGCGTCGACTCCGTCAACGGGCAGTCGGCAGAGGACTCGCTGAACCGCGTCGAGTTCTCGAAGCTCACGCCGCTCTACCCGCAGGAGCGCCTGCGCCTCGAGACGACCTCCAACAAGCTCTCGACCCGCGTCATCGACCTGGTCGCGCCGATCGGCAAGGGCCAGCGAGGCCTCATCGTCTCGCCGCCCAAGGCCGGCAAGACGCTCGTGATGCAGGCCATCGCGAACGCGATCGCCGAGAACAACCCCGAGGTCCACCTCATGATCGTGCTCGTCGACGAGCGCCCCGAGGAGGTCACCGACTTCCAGCGCACCGTCAAGGGCGAGGTCATCGCGTCGACCTTCGACCGGCCCGCCGAGGATCACACGATCGTCGCCGAGCTCGCGATCGAGCGCGCTAAGCGCCTGGTCGAGCTCGGTCACGACGTGGTCGTGCTGCTCGACGGCATCACGCGCCTGGGTCGTGCCTACAACCTCTCCGCCCCGCCCTCTGGTCGCATCCTCTCGGGTGGCGTCGACTCGAGCGCGCTCTACCCGCCGAAGAAGTTCTTCGGTGCGGCGCGCAACATCGAGCACGGCGGCTCGCTCACCATCCTCGCCACCGCGCTCGTCGAGACGGGCTCGAAGATGGATGAGGTGATCTTCGAGGAGTTCAAGGGCACCGGCAACATGGAGCTGCGCCTCTCGCGCCACATGGCCGACAAGCGCATCTTCCCCGCCGTCGACGTCAACGCATCCGGCACGCGTCGTGAGGAGATGCTCATGGGCGTCGAGGAGACGAAGGTCATGTGGAAGCTCCGCAGGGCCCTCGCCGGACTCGAGACCCAGCAGGCGCTCGAGCTCGTGCTCAAGCAGCTCAAGGAGACGCAGTCGAACGTCGAGTTCCTGATGAAGGTCTCGAAGTCGATGCCCGGCCAGCACGACAAGGACTGACATGTTCGAGTCGGTCTCCGGGCTTCTCGCCGAGCACGCCGACCTCGAGCAGCAGCTCGCCGACCCGGCGCTTCACGCCGACGCGGTGCGTGCTCGCCGGGTGAACCGGCGCTACGCCGAGCTCAACCGCATCAAGGCAGCGCACGAGCGCTGGCAGACTGCGGGCGAGGATCTCGAGGCCGCGCGCGAGCTCGCCCGCGAGGATGACGCGTTCGCCGAGGAGGTTCCCGGTCTCGAGCAGACCGCGCACGAGGCCGAGGAGAAGCTGCGCAGGCTGCTGATCCCGCGCGACCCGGATGACGGCCGTGACGTGATCATGGAGGTCAAGGGCGGCGAGGGCGGCGAGGAGTCGGCGCTGTTCGCCGCAGACCTCGTGCGCATGTACTCGCACTACGCCGCCAGCCGTGGCTGGAAGGTGGAGATGCTCGAGTCGACACCATCGGACATGGGCGGGTTCAAGGATGTGCAGATCGCGCTCAAGTCGTCGTCGAACGACCCCTCGGAGGGCGTCTGGGCCTCGCTGAAGTACGAGGGCGGCGTGCACCGCGTCCAGCGTGTGCCGGCCACCGAGTCGCAGGGGCGCATCCACACCTCCACCACCGGCGTGCTGGTCTTCCCCGAGGTCGACGCGCCGGATGAGATCCAGATCGACCAGAACGATCTGAAGATCGACGTGTACCGCTCGTCCGGCCCCGGCGGCCAGAGCGTCAACACGACCGACTCGGCGGTGCGCATCACGCACGTGCCGACCGGCATCACGGTCTCGATGCAGAACGAGAAGAGCCAGCTGCAGAACCGCGAGGCCGGCATGCGTGTGCTGCGCGCGCGGCTGCTCGCGCGCCAGCAGGAGGAGATCGAGGCGGCGGCATCCGATGCCCGCCGCTCGCAGATCCGCGGCATGGACCGCTCGGAGCGCATCCGCACCTACAACTTCCCCGAGAACCGCATCGCCGATCACCGCACCGGGTTCAAGGCCTACAACCTCGACAGCGTGATGGACGGCGCGCTGCAGCCCGTGATCGACTCCTGCATCGTGGCGGATGAGACGGCTCGGCTCGAGGCGCTCGCGGGCGACGAGGGCTGACCCTGCGATGAGCGAGGGACCTGGGCGGATGCGTCCTG
Organism: Agrococcus sp. ARC_14; assembly: GCF_022436485.1. Classification (NCBI taxonomy): domain Bacteria; kingdom Bacillati; phylum Actinomycetota; class Actinomycetes; order Micrococcales; family Microbacteriaceae; genus Agrococcus; species Agrococcus sp. ARC_14. Next base: position 2,498,971 of record NZ_JAKUDO010000001.1, on the reverse strand, counting down.
GTCGCGGGCGTGCTGCCGCGCCCCCGATGGGTGGCGCCTTCTGGCGCTTCTGGAGCGTCGAGGTCGCCACCGAGACCGGCATCGGGCTGGCGGTCATCGCCCTGCAGACGATGGTCGTGCTCGACCTCGGCGGGGGAGCGACCGAGGTCGGCTGGCTGTCGTCGGCGCGCTGGCTGCCCTATGTGGTGCTGGGCCTGCTCGTCGGGGCGCTCGTCGAGGGGATGCGACGGCGCACGGTGATGATCGTGAGCGACCTGGTGCGCGCGGCCGTGCTGGGCGGGCTCGCGATCGTGTGGCTCGCGGGCGGCGGAGCGCTCTGGGTGCTGCTGCTGGCCGTCGTGCTGCTCGGCACCGCGAGCCTCGTGAACGATGCGGCGTCGCAGGCGTTCGTGCCGCGACTCGTCGACCGCGACCGGCTGCTGCCGGCGCACCAGCGGCTGGACGCCGGCTCGAACGCTGCGCAGTCCGCCGGGCCGGCTGCCTCTGGCGCGGTGATCGCGTGGCTGGGCGCGCCGTTCTCGCTGCTGCTGGCCGCTGGCGCGCACCTGGTCTCGGCCATCGTGCTCTGGACGCTGCCTACCGACCACCGCTCACCGCGGCGATCCGGGGGTGTGGGGCGCTCGATCGTGCGCGGTCTGCGCTTCGTGCACCGGCATCCGCGCCTCGGGCCCTTCGCGCGCTGGACGCACGTGTGGTTCCTCTGCAACGGTGCCGCGATGACGCTGCTGGTGCCGCTGGTGCTGCTCGAGCTCGACGCCGGGCCGGCCGGGCTGGGCCTCGCGCTCGGCGTGCTCGGCGGCGCGACGCTCGTGGGCACCGCGCTCGCCGGGGTCGTCGCCGCGCGGATCGGGTCGGTGCGCACGATCGTGCTGGAGCACGCCTCGATGCCGATCGCGTGGGGGATCGTCGCGCTGGCGGGCTTCCTGGAGCTGCCGACGGGTGGTGGGCTGGTGCTCGTGCTGGCCGGGCTGGCGCTGGCGGGCGTCGTGATGGGGATGTCGAACCCGAGCGAGATGGCGCTACGGCAGCGGGCGACGCCCGATGGCATGCAGGCGCGCATGAACGCGACGATGCGCACCGTCAATCGGGCGATGATCGTGGTGTCGGCACCGCTGGCCGGATTGCTCGGCGACGCGATCGGACTGGGGCCGGCGCTGGCGATCGTGTGCGTGGGCTTCGCGCTGGGCGCCGTGGGGCTTGCGCTGTCGCCGCTGGTGCGCGACCGGCGGGCGCGCGAGCGCTGATCTTTCGGGACTGCCGCCTGCCGTCCGCCGCTCGCCGCTCGCCGCTCGCCGCTCGCTAGGGTTGCGGCATGCGCATCGTGCTGGCCGAGCTGCCGAACCCGCTGCTGCCCGCGACCTACGACATCGTGTGGTCGCTGATCGTCGTCGCGGTGCTCGCGCTGATGCTGACGGCGCTGTGGCAGGCGTTGCGCTCGAAGGCGCACACGGGCGGTCAGCAGCTGCTGTGGGCGCTGCTGATCGTGCTCGCGCCTGTGCTCGGTGCGCTCGCCTGGTTCGTGCTGGGCCGCCAGCACTCCGCGGCGGGACCTGCCGCCTGATCCCTCGCTGCCCCCGCACCGCCCCCGAGCGACCGGATGCGCGCGCCGAGAGGTAGCCGGCCGCGCTGCGGGTGGTCGCGTGCCGGCACCCTCGGGGCGCCCGACTACCTCTCGCGGGTTCGCTCGGCGCAGGGCAGGCGGCGGGCGACCGGGCGTAGGCTCCCGCCATGGCCGAGGTGACGCTGCTGTGCGGGCCCGCGGGCGCGGGCAAGACCACCCTCGCGCGCGAGCTCGAGGCGTCCGGCGCGCTCGTGCTCAGCTATGACCGTGAGGCCTGGGCGCGCGGCGTGCGCGACGGCCGGCCCACGCAGGCGCTCATGCACGAGATCGACGACGACTTCCACCGGCAGATCGCCGATGCCGTCGCCGCCGACCGCCACGTCGTGCTCGACGCCTCGCTCTCCACCCGCGCGGTGCGTGATCGGTGGCGGATGCGCTGCGGTGCCATGGGCGTGCCCGTCACCCTGGTCGTGGTGCGCGCGCCGCTCGAGACGCTGGCGCAGCGGGTCGCCGAGCGCGAGCCCGGGCCCGAGTCGGTGGTCGTCGACCCGCAGCGGCTGCGCGACTACGTCGCCGGCTTCGAATGGCCGGGCGCGCACGAGGTGCACCGCACGGTCGACACCGCCTGACTCCGGCGACGCGGCCTGGACGACGCATCCGCCCGGGTCTACGCTGACGCCGAGCAGGGAGGCCCACCATGGCCGACGCAGGATTCCTCACCGAGCCGCAGCCGAGCGCGGCGGTCGACGCGATGTACGCCGCCGATGGAGAGGATCCCGGCTACGTCATGAACCTCACACGGGTGTGGGCGATCGAGCCGGAGGTCTACGACGCCTGGTCGGCCTTCGCGGTCGCGACCGCGGAGGCTGCGGGGCTCAGCTTCCGCCGCAAGGGCCTGGTGGTGAGCGCGCTCGCATCCGAGCTGGGCGACAGCTACTGCTCGCTCGCGTGGGGCACGAGGCTCGCGAGCGCCTCTGACCCCGGCACCGCGGCGGCGGTGCTCGGCAGCGGCGAGGCCGGGCCAGACGCAGCGCTCGATGATGCAGAGCGCACCATCGCGGCGTGGGCGCGCAAGCTCGTCCGCGATCCCAACGGCACCACCTCCGCCGATGTCGCGGCGCTCCGGGACGCCGGCCTCGATGACCGCGCGATCCTTGGCCTGACCGCCTACATCGCCGCACGCATCGCCTTCTCCACCGTCAACGACGCCCTCGGAGCCGCGCCCGACGCTGCGCTCCACGCATCCGCGCCCGACGCCGTGCGCGAGGTCGTCACCTGGGGCCGGGCGGCCGCGCGCTGACGTGCCAGGATGAGCGCATGGACCTCATGGCGATGGTGCTCGGCTCTGCGGTGCTGGTCGCCGGCTCGCTCGGGATCGGCGTCGTCGTGCACCTGATCGGCATCGGGCGCATCGCGCCGAGCGCATGGCTGGGGCTGCCCGGTGGGCGACTGCGGACGGATGCGCCGACGTATCGGGGCACCCATCGGGCCGCGACGCCGCTCACCTGGCTGGGCTCGACGATCGCCGCGGTGGCCGCGTTCGGCTCGCTGGTCGCCGCGCTGCAGGCGGGCGCGAAGGAGTGGGCGATCCTCGCCGTGCTCGCGGCCGTCGTGCTCGCGATCGGGCTCACGCTCGCGACCTGGCGGGCGCACACCGCGCTGGGCGATGACGCGCTGCGCGACGATCGCGCGGCTGACTGAACCGAGCCGGCCGGGCGATGCTGGCCCGCGGTCGGGCGGGTGGCAGCGCTCGCGCTGGAGCCCGAGGCGTCAGGCCTGCAGCGTCCACGGGAAGGCGCGCGCCTTCTCGCTCAGCGCCCCACCGAGCACGCGGGCGCGGTCGGGCTCGTCGAGCGACCCGGTGATCTCCTGACCGAGCCGCACGAGGCTCGCGAACGCATCCGGACTCGCCCATGACGGTCGCAGCGTGAAGGCGAGATCCTCGGTGGCGGTGTTGCCGGAGGCTCCCGGCGCGAAGGGGCAGCCGCCGAGACCGCCGAGCGCGCCGTCGACGACGCCGGCGCCGGCCTGCCCTGCGGCGAGCGCGTTCGCGACGCCCGCCCCCCAGGTGTCGTGGCCGTGGAAGACCAGGCCCGCTTCGGGGCGCCGAGCCGCGGCGAGGCCGACGCGCTCGCGCACGCTGGCCGGATGCGCCTGGCCGAGCGTGTCGCAGATGACGACGTCGCTGGCGCCCGCGGTGCGCTCGTCGCCGAGGATGCCCTCGAGCCGGGCGAGCGGCACCTCGCCCTCGAAGGGGCAGGTGAACGAGGTCGCGATGCACAGCTGCAGCTCGCCGTCGACGGCTCGGGCGGCGGCGAGGGCATCGGGCATCGCTGCGATCGACGTCTCGGTATCGCGGCCGATGTTCGCCAGGTTGTGGCTGTCGCTGGCGGAGAAGCAGTACTGGAAGCGCGTCACGCCAGCGGCGGCGGCACGCTCGACGTGCCGTGGTGTCGCGACCCACACCCAGCAGCGCTCGAGCTCTGCGGGCGTGAGCGCCGCGACGACGTCGAGCGTGTCGGCGACGGCCGGCACGAGGTCCGGCCGCGCCATCGAGCCGATCTCGATGTGCTCCACGCCGAGCGCGAGCAGCTCGCGCACCAGCTGCACCTTGCGCTGGGTGGGCAGCGGCTTGCCGGTCAGCTGCAGGCCGTCCCGCAGCGTGACGTCTCTGATCTGCACGGTCATGCCGGCACTCCCTCTTCGTGCGCGGCGATCCGCGCCTCGTCCCAGCCCAGCCATCCGGCGAGCACGTCGTGCGTGTCGGCACCGAGATCAGGGCCCGGATGCGTGATGGCGAGACTGCGCCCGCCCACCACCGGCACGATGCCCGGCATGGCGACCGACTGCCGCACCGAGGCGCCGTCGTCGATGTCGAAGCGCTGGATCATGTCGCGCGCGGCGTACTGCTCGTCGGCGATGACGTCTTCGGCGGTGTAGATCGGGCCGGCGGGCACGCCCGCGACGTCGAGCGCCTCGAGCGCCTCGCCGCTCGAGCGCTGGCGCGTCCAGTCGCCGATGGCGTCGTCGAGCTCGTCGCGGCGCTGCCAGCGCAGCTCGTTGGAGGTGAGCTGCGGGTCGCTGCCGAGATCGGGGCGGCCGATCGCCTCCATGTAGCGCTTGAAGATGCCATCGCCGTTGCCTGCCACGACGATGCTCTTGCCGTCACCGCACAGGTAGGCGTTCGAGGGCGCGATGCCCTCCATGCGGCCACCGGTGCGCTCGCGGCGCCGGCCGTATGCCGAGAACTCGGGCACGAGCGACTCGGTCACCGAGAGCATCGCCTCGTTGAGCGCGACGTCGATCGTGCGCTGATCGAGGGAGATGCGGGGCTCACCGCCGTCGGCGACGCGGGCGCGCTCGCGCTCGAACAGCCGCATGACGGCACCGAATGCGGCGTAGAGGCCGGCGATCGAGTCGCCGATGGAGAAGCCCGTGCGGCTCGGCGGCCTGCCCGGCTCGCCGACCATCTCGCGGAAGCCGCCGTATGCCTCGGCCACCGCCGCGAACCCGGGCCTGGCCGACATCGGCCCGGTCTGCCCGAAGGCCGAGACGCGCACGAGCACGAGCTCGGGGTTCACAGCCTCGAGCTCTGCCGGCCCGATGCCCCAGCGCTCGAGCGTGCCGGGACGGAAGTTCTCGAGCAGCACATCGGCCTGCGCGGCCAGCTCGAGCACAGCCTCCCTGCCCGCATCGCTGTGCAGGTCGAGCACGACCGATCGCTTGCCGCGGTTGATGGTGCGATAGAGCATCGAGGTGTCGCCCTCGGTGAGCCGCCAGCGACGCAGCTCGTCGCCCGTGCCGGGTCGCTCGACCTTCACGACCTCGGCGCCGAAGTCGGCGAGCAGTCGGCCGGCGGTCGGCGCCGCGATGTAGTTGCCGAGCTCGACGACCCGCACGCCCTCGAGCGGCTTCTGCGCGCTCACAGGAACACCGACAGCACGAGCACCATGCCCAGCGCCACGATCGAGGCCACGGAGACGCCGACCGTGACGGTCTTCAGCGCCCCGCGCACCGACTGGCCGAGGAACATCTGCAGCAGCCAGAACGTGTTCGAGGTCACGTGGATGCAGAACAGGGCTCCGGCGCCGGCGGCGAGACCGATGAGGATGGGGTTGAGGCCCAGCGTCGCCGCGACGGGCGCCAGGATGCCGGCCGCCGTCATCGCCGAGAGCGTCACCGAGCCGACCGCGACGTGCAGGATCGCGGCGATGACCCAGACCAGCAGGATCGGTGCGAAGGCGGATGCGCCGAAGTAGCCGGTGAGGAGGTCGCCGAGCTCGCCGGCGGCGATGATCGCGGCGAGCGCACCGCCGACGCCCGTGAGGGCGAAGATCTGGCCGGCGTCCTTGAAGCCGTGCACGAGCGCGCGCTCGAGATCCTTGCCGCCGATGGCCCAGCGGCCGACGAGCGCGGTGCCGATGACGCCCAGCAGCAGCGCGATGTTGGGGGACCCGAGGAACTGCATGGCAGGCACCTCGATCTCGACGACATCGAGGATGGCGCCGGCCGCGATGAGCAGGAGTGCGAACAGCAGCGGCGCGAAGAGCACGATGAGCGGCAGCTGGCCCTTGCGGTCGGGGGTCGGCCCGGCGTTCGTCTCGACCGCGGCCTCCGCCTGCAGGACGGTGCCGTCCTTGCCGCGGCCGCCGCCCTGCACCGGCACCGCGGATGTGGCGCCCGCCACAGAGCGGGCTGCGTCACCGGCGTTGGAGTCGTCGATGACCTCCTGCTCGTCGCGCTCGGGGTTCCAGAAGCCGGCGCGCAGCGCGATCGTCATGATGAAGATCGAGATGGCGACCGTGGGGATGACGACGATGAGGCCGAACAGCATCATCTGGCCGAGCGGGATGCCGAGGCTCGCGGCGATCATGACGGCGCCGATGCCGGGCACCATGAGCGCGATGCCCGTCTCGAGGCTGATGGCGAACATCGTCGCCATGATGCCGGTGCCGGCCTTGCCCAGGCGCGGCGCGATGCGGCGGGCCAGGGGGGCGGCGATCACGATCATCACGTCGACGAAGATGGTCTGCAGGTAGGTCGCGAACGACAGGCCGATCGCGTAGGGAACGCCCTTGGGGCCGAACGCCTTGAGCAGCGCGTGCACGAGCCGTTCGACGGCGCCCATGCGGTTGAGCAGCGAGCCGATCAGCACACCCCAGGCGATCAGCAGCCCGGCTTCCGCCATGGTCTCGCCGAACCCGCTCGCCATGGTCTCGACGGTGCCGACGGCCCCGAGTCCGCTGCCGAGGCCGATGCCTGCGGCGCCGAGGGCGAGCGCGATCACCGGGTTCACGTGGAATCGCACGATGAGCAGCACGACGACGACGATCGCCACTCCCACCACCACGAGGATGGACCAGTCAGCCATGGGGTTCCTCTCCGTTGAGGCCGTGCGCACGCGCGACACGGATTCCCACATCGTAGGGCAATGTCCACGATGCGGAACAGCCCGGCGTGTCGTGGCCGTAGGATCGACGCGTGTCCGACGCACCGCTGCTCGTCCTCGCCAAGATCACGGCCATCCTCGACGCCTTCACGCTCGAGCATCCGAGCCTGACCGCCGCCGACATCCGCCGCGCCACCGGCATCCCCGCCTCCACGGCGCACCGGCTGCTCGGCAACCTCGTCGAGCACGGCTTCCTCGATCGCTCCGGCGACGACTACTCGATCGGTGCGCGCATGGCCTTCTGGGCTGGCCCCGCCGTGCGCGCCAGCGCGCTGGGCGACCTGCTGCCGCCGCAGCTCGTCGCGCTGCGCGACGCGACGGGGGAGACCTCGTGCTTCTTCATCGCCGAGCGCGGCTCGCGCGTCTGCGTCGGCGTCGCCGAGACGCTGCACGGGCTCAAGCGCGAGATGTACGTCGGCCGCATCCAGCCGCTCCACGTCGGTGGAGCCGGCCGCGTGCTGCTCGCCTGGCGCGACGATCTGCTCGAAGCGGTGCTGTCGTCGCCGCTGCCGGCGCTGACGGGCTCCACCATCACGGATCCAGAGGAGCTGCGCGCCGTGGTCGCCGCGACGCGCGCCGACGGCTACGCGATCACGACGGGCGAGCGCGTCGAGGCCTCGAGCGGCGTCTCGGCGCCGGTCTTCGACGCGCACGGAGCGCTCGCGGGTGCGCTCACGCTCATGGGTCCGACGCTGCGGCTGACTCCGGAGCGGTGCGAGGAGCTCATCGACGACGTGGTCGCGGCGGCCGATCGGCTCACGACCTCGATCGGCGGTCGGCGCCCGCAGGGACTGGCCGGTGCGAGCGGTGTCGGATAGCCTGGTGGTTGAATCCGGCGCAGGATCCGCGGACGAGGGAGCCGTACCCGCATCGCGACAAGACGGCCGGAAGGACTCGTCATGTCTTGGGTGATCCTCGTCGCCTCCGGCCTCCTCGAGGCCGTCTGGGCGACCGCGCTCGGCCGCTCGAAGGGCTTCTCGAAGTGGAAGCCGACGGTCGTGTTCGCGATCGCGCTCGTGCTCTCGATGGTGGGTCTTGCCATCGCCATGCAGGAGATCCCGACCGGCACCGCCTACGCCGTCTGGGTCGGCATCGGCGCGGGCGTCACGGCGCTCTGGGCGATCGTGACGAAGGCAGAGCGCGCCACCTGGATCCGAGTCGGGCTGATCGCGCTGCTCATCGCGTCGGTCGTCGGGCTGAAGGTGTTCGCATGACCCGGCGCGGCCTGTTGACGCGGCCCGGCCTGGCATGGCCGCTGCTGCTGGTCTCCGCCGTGCTCGAGGCCGTCTGGGCGACAGCGCTCTCGGCTTCGGCGGGCTTCACGCTCGTCGCGCCCACCGTCGTCTTCCTGGTGGCGCTCTGCCTCAGCATGGTGGGGCTGGCGCTGGCCGCCAACACCATCCCGATCGGCACCGCCTACGCGGTGTGGGCGGGCATCGGCGCTGCGCTCACGGTCGCGTGGTCGATGCTGACGGGCGTGCAGGCGCTCAGCTGGCCCGTGGTGCTCTGCGTCGCGGGCATCATCGTCGCGGTGGTGGGCCTCAAGCTCACGACCCCGCACGACGAGCCCGCGGGGCAACCCGACGTCACCGCATCCGCGACCTGACGCCCGAGCACGATCCGCCGCCGACCTCGAGTGGCGACGTTCGTTCGCGGGAGGCGCCACTCGGCGGCAGGAGACGCGCCTAGATCGAGTACTCGATGTGGGGAAGCTCGGCGGGCGAGGTCTGCGCGACCGGGCGGGCGGGGATGCCGACCAGGGTCGTGCCGGAGGGCGCGTCATGCAGCACGACGGCATTGGCTCCGACCTTGACGTCGTCGCCGAGCGCGACGGGGCCGAGGATCTTCGCTCCAGCCCCGACGAGCACGCGGTGCCCGAGCGTCGGATGCCGCTTGACGGCGGCGTTCGCCGTGCCGCCGAGCGTGACGCCGTGATAGAGCATCACGTCGTCACCGGTCTCGGCGGTCTCGCCGATGACGACGCCCATCCCGTGGTCGATGAAGAAGCGCCGCCCGAGGCGCGCCCCCGGGTGGATCTCGACGCCGGTCAGGAAGCGCATCCACTGACTGCCGGCGCGCGCGAGCGAGCGCGCGCCGGCGTTCCAGAGTCGGTGCTGGATGCGGTGGGCCCACACCGCGTGGAGGGTCGAGTAGGTGAGCGTGATCGTCAGCGCTCCGCGCGCGGCCGGATCGTGCCGCTTCGCGTTCTCGATGTCCTCGCGGATGTTGAGCAGACCCACTGTCGCTCCTCCTTGCTCGTGCTCGGCCGTCAGACCAGGTCGGCGTAGATCGGCATCGACAGGTAGCGCTCTCCCGTGTCGGGCACGATCGTCACGATCGTCTTGCCTGCCGACTCGGGGCGGCGAGCGACCTGGAGCGCGCTCCAGACGGCCGCTCCGGCCGAGATGCCGGCGAAGATGCCCTCGCGCGCTGCGAGGTCGCGCGCGGTGGCGATCGAGTCGTCGAGCGTGACGTCGATGACCTCGTCGTAGACCTCGCGGTCGAGGATGGCGGGCACGAAGTTCGCCCCCAGCCCCTGGATCTTGTGCGGGCCGGCGGTGCCCTGCGTGAGCAGCGGCGAGTCGATGGGCTCGACCGCGACGACCTGGAGGCCCGGCTTCTGCTCCTTGAGGAAGTTGCCGGCGCCGGTGATGGTGCCGCCCGTGCCGATGCCGGCGACGAAGATGTCGACGGCGCCGTCGGTGTCGTCCCAGATCTCCGGGCCGGTGGTCTCGCGGTGCACGGCGACGTTGGCCTCGTTCTCGAACTGGCGCGCGAGCACGGCACCGGGGGTCTCCGAGACGATCTGCTCCGCGCGCTCGACCGCACCGCGCATGCCGTCAGGGCCGGGCGTCAGCACGAGCTGCGCGCCGTATGCCTTGAGGATCGCGCGACGCTCGACCGACATGGTCTCGGGCATCGACAGGATCACCGTGTAGCCGCGGGCAGCGCCGACGAGCGCGAGCGCGATGCCGGTGTTGCCGCTCGTGCCCTCGACGATCGTGCCGCCGGGCTGCAGGTCACCCGAGGCCTCGGCCGCATCGATGATCGCCTTGCCGATGCGGTCCTTGACCGATGCCGCCGGGTTGAACGACTCGAGCTTGACCAGCACGGTCGCGTCGGAGTCGTTGATGCGCTGCAGGCGCACGAGGGGTGTGCCGCCGATGGTGGCCGTGATGTCGTCGAAGATGCGCGCCATGCTGTGTCCTTTCAGAGGGTGGAAGCTCGGCTTCTACTCTACGGGACGCCCCGCCGTGCATCCGCAGGCGCTGCCCGCAGCATTCCTCGTGCATCCGCGTGCCCGCGCTGGCATTAGCGTGAGGACCGTGATGCAACAGGCCGTGGCAGACGTCGTGCGCGATGCGCGTGGGCGCTTGGCAGCGGTCGGCATCGACGGCCCCGACGCAGAGCTGCTCGCGGCATGGGCCGCAGGCAGCAGCCTGGGCGAGCTCCGCGTCGACATGGCGATGGGCCGCGCGTTCGAAGCGGATGCGCTGGCGCGCTTCCTCGCAGCCGTCGCGCGGCGAGAGGGGCGCGAGCCGCTGCAGCACATCACCGGGCTCGCGCCGTTCCGGCACGTCGAGCTGGCCGTCGGCCCCGGCGTCTTCACGCCGCGGCCCGAGACCGAGCTGCTGGTCGAGGTCGCGCTCGAGCACCTGCGCCGCCGGGTCGGCACCGCGCTGGTGCTCGACGTCGGCACTGGCACAGGTGCGGTGGCGATCGCGATCGCTCGTGAGTCGGATGCGCGGGTGATCGCCGTCGAGGCGAGCCCGGCGGCCTACGTGTGGGCCCGCCGCAACCTCGATGCGCTGTCGCCGGAGACCGTGCTGCTGCACGCGGACGCGCGCGACGTCGCTGCGCTCGCGGCGGTCGGGATCGTGCCGGGCTCGCTCGCGGCGCTCGTCTCCAACCCGCCCTATGTGCCCCACGCATCCGTGCCCGCCGACCACGAGGTCCGCGACTTCGACCCTGCCGCCGCCCTCTACTCCGGCGCTGATGGTCTCGACTTCATCCGCGACCTCGTCTCGCTCGCCGCCGACCTCGTCGAGCCGACCGGCCTGGTCGCCTTCGAGCACACCGAGGAGCAGGGGCCGGCGGTGCGAGCGATGCTCGAGGACGCCGGGTTCCGCGATGCCCGCACGCGCCAGGACCTGACAGGCCGCGATCGGGTGACGGCTGCGATCCGCTGACAGCGGCCCGGTGGATGGGGGACGACCCGCCCATGCCGACGGTACGCTGGGGCGGTGCCCGCCATCCACGACTGCGCTGATCCCGCCTCCCTGCTCGCCGGGGTGCGCGCGGCTCGCACGGCCATCGCGGCGGGGCAGTGCATCGTCATCCCCACCGACACGGTCTATGGCATCGCCGCCGACGCGTTCTCGCACGCCGCCGTCGCCGGGCTGCTCGCAGCGAAGGGTCGCGACCGCGGCTTCCCGCCGCCCGTGCTGGTCGCCGATCGCCACATGGCGTCCGCGCTCGCCGAGCGCGTCCCGGCCGAGCTCGAGCCGCTGCTCGACGCGCACTGGCCGGGCCCGCTCACCGTCATCCTGCGCGCGCAGCCGTCGCTGACGTGGGATCTGGGCGACACCGGCGGCACCGTCGCGATCCGCGTGCCTGACCACCCCATCGCCATCGAGCTGCTGCGTGAGACGGGCCCGCTCGCGGTCTCGAGCGCCAACACGCACGGGATGCCCGCCGCCACCGAGGCCGAGGCCGCCGCCGAGATGCTGGGCGAGAGCGTCGTGGTCGTGCTTGATGCGGGCCCGGTCGGCGGCACCGCTGCGCCCGGCGAGCAGAGCGGCTCGACGATCCTCGACTGCTCGACCGACGGCGTCATGCGCATCGTCCGTCAGGGCGTGCTGCCGCGTGCGACGATCGCTGCGGCGCTCGGCGACCTGCTCGTCGACGGATGACGCCGTGACCTTCCTCCTGATCACCCTCGTGGCGGCGGTCATCACCTTCGTCGCCTCCCAGATCGTGCTGCGCCTCGCGCTCAAGCACGGCATCCACCCGCCCGTGCGCGAGCGCGACGTGCACTCCCGGCCGACGCCGCGACTCGGCGGCGTCGCGATGTGCATCGGTCTGTTCGGCGCCTTCGGCGTCGCGGCGCTGGTGCCAGAGCTCTCCGGCGTCTTCGCCGAGCCGAGCCGCATCTGGGCGCTGCTGGCCGGGGCCATCGCGATCTGCGGCATCGGCGTGCTCGACGACCTGTTCGACCTCGACTGGATGCTGAAGCTCGGCGCGCAGATCCTGGTCGCGGCGGGCGTCGCCTTCTTCGGCGTGCAGATCGTCAGCCTGCCGATCGCCGGCCTCACCGTGCCCTCGGCGACGATGGCGATCAGCCTCACCGTGCTCATCATCGTGCTGGTGATGAACGCGGTGAACTTCATCGACGGCCTCGACGGCCTGGTCGCCGGCACCACGATCATCGGCTCTGCCGCCTTCTTCGGCTACATCTGGATGATCAGCCAGAACCTCGGCCAGGACAACGCCTACTTCTCGCTCGCGAGCCTGATCACCTCGGTCATCGTCGGCGTCTGCCTCGGCTTCCTGCCGGTCAACTGGCATCCGGCGCGCATGTTCATGGGCGACGGCGGCGCGCTCATGCTCGGCCTGCTGACGGCGACCAGCGCCATCGCCGTCACGGGCCAGATCGACCTCGGCACCATGGGCGGCCGCAGCCAGATCCTGCCGGCGTTCATCCCGGTGCTGCTGCCCCTGGCGATCCTGCTGCTGCCCATGACCGACTTCGTGCTCGCAGTGGTGCGCCGCGTCGTCAACGGCAACAGCCCGTTCGCGGCCGACCGCAAGCATCTGCACCATCGGCTGCTCGACATGGGCCACTCGCACCTGGGCGCCGTGCTCATCTTCTATGCGTGGACGGCGGTCGTCTCGGTGGGCTGCCTGCTCTTCCTCATCTGGCCGTGGTGGGTCGCGGTCGGCGTGATGGTGGTGGGCTTCCTGCTCTGCGCGCTGCTCACGGCGGCGCCCGTGAGCCGGCGCATCTGGCGCACCTTCCTGCGGGTGATGCGTGAGCGGCGCGCCCAGCGTGGGAAGATGGAGCCGACAGCCATCGACACGCGCGTCGACTCTCGCGTCGACTCTCAGGGGGACAGCCGGTGACCACCACCCAGATCATGCAGCGCATCCTGCTGTGGGGCGGCATCCTGGCCGCCGCCGTCGCCGTCATCGGCGGACTGGTCGGATGGTTCCTGGCCGCGGGTGCGGGCGTCGCCTCCGCGCTGGTCGGCACGGCGCTCGCGATCATCTTCTGCATGCTCACGGCGGGCAGCATCCTGCTGGCGCTCAAGGTGTCGAAGGGCGAGATGGTCTCCGGTGCGTTCTTCGGCATCGTGCTGGGCGGATGGCTGCTGAAGTTCGCGCTGTTCATCGTGCTGGTCTTCGTGCTCGGCGACCAGGACTGGCTGCACCGCGGCGTCGCCTTCGGCTCGCTCGTCGTCGCGGTCATCGGCTCGCTCGCCATCGACTGCGTCGTGATCGCGACGAGCCGTCAGCCGACGGTCGACAGCGATGCAGACGACGAGACGCAGGGCCGCCCGGCATCGGGCGCGCGCGCCTGAAATCTGCGCCGCTGATGGTCTGAGCGGAGGTTTCCGCTCTGATAGAGTTCTGAGTGTTCCCCCCGCTGCACCGCTCGTATCCCGAGCGCGATTGCGTGAGGGGTGCACCGACGTCGAACCGGCGCCAGGCGCCATGAGGTTGAGGAAGACACGCTGAACGCCTTGCTGCCGCTGCTGGCCTCCGCTGGAACTGAGCCCGAGCCGTTCCATCCGCCGAGCCTGGCCGACTTCTTCCCGCAGGTCTTCCTGTTCGCCGAGCCGACGATCCCGTGGTTCGAGGACGACTCGCCCATCTTCGGCATCAACCGCATCATGCTCGTCCGCTTCATCGCGGCGGCCGTCGTGATCCTCGTGTTCGTGCTCGGCACCCGCAAGCTGAAGCTCATCCCGACGCGCGGCCAGAGCCTCATCGAGATGGGCCTCGGCTTCGTGCGCGACGGCATCGCCATCGACCTGCTCGGCGAGAAGGACGGCAAGCGATTCCTGCCGCTCATCACGACGATCTTCTTCATGGTGCTCGCGATGAACCTGACGGGCATCGTCCCGTTCCTGAACATCGCAGGCACATCCGTCATCGGCGTGCCGCTGGTGCTCGCACTCGTCTCCTACGGGGCGTTCATCTACGCGGGCATCAAGAAGCACCCTGGGACGTTCTTCAAGAACTCGCTGGCACCCGCGGGCGTGCCGTGGCCGCTCTACATCATCGTCACGCCGCTGGAGTTCATCTCCACCTTCGTGCTGCGTCCCATCACGCTGACGCTCCGACTGATGATGAACCTGCTCGTCGGCCACCTCATGCTCGTGCTGTTCTTCGCTGCGACGCACTTCTTCCTCTTCAGCGCAGGCGGCTTCTTCCCGCTGCTCGGCGTCGGCACGCTCGCGTTCGGCTTCGCCTTCACGATCTTCGAGCTGCTCGTCGCTGTGCTGCAGGCCTACGTCTTCGCAATTCTCACCGCTATCTACATCCAGCTCGCGCTGGCTGAAGAGCACTGACCAACCCCCGGACTCCCGGAACACAACGGAAGGAAACACCGTGGACAACGCCACGACCATTCTCGCCGAGATCAACGGCAACATCGGCACGGTCGGCTACGGCCTCGCCGCGATCGGCCCGGCCATCGGTGTCGGCATCGTCGTCGGCAAGACCATCGAGGGTGTTGCGCGCCAGCCCGAGCTGCAGGGACGTCTGACGGTCCTGATGTTCATCGGCATCGCGTTCACCGAGGCGCTGGCCTTCATCGGCATCGCCACGTTCTTCTTCATGGTCTGAGCCCTTGATGCTTTCATCTGCACTCCGCATGGCGGACGAGGAGCATCTGCCGAATCCGCTGCTCCCCGCCTTCTACGACATTCTCTGGTCGGCGGTCGTCTTCGTCGTCCTCCTGCTGATCTTCTGGAAGGTCGTCCTGCCTCGCATGCAGGCACTGCTCGACGAGCGGTCCGCTGCGATCGAGGGCGGCATCAAGAAGGCCGAGGAGGCGCAGGCGGAAGCCGCTGCCGCACTGGAGTCGTACAACACCCAGCTCGCGGAGGCCCGCGCCGAGGCTTCGGTCATCAAGGAGAAGGCTCGCGCCGACGCCTCCAAGATCGAGGCAGACCTCAAGGCACGTGCCACCGAGGACGCCGCGCGCATCACGGCGCAGGCGCAGCAGCGCATCGAGCAGGAGCGCCAGGCGGCGTTCTCCTCGCTGAAGTCCGAGGTCGGCACGCTCGCCCTCGACCTCAGCGAGAAGGTCGTCGGCGAGTCGATGGACGACTCGCGCTCCGCGGGCATCGTCGACCGCTTCCTCGCTGACCTCGAGCGTGAAGGGGCCAACCGCTAGTGGGCAGCGCGACCAGCCAGGCGCGAGCCGGCATCGACGAAGCGCTTCTGGCGCAGCCCCAGGCGGGGCTCGACGACGCACGGGAGCTCTTCCGAGCCTCGCGCGCCATCGAGCGCAGCCCACAGGTGCTCGCCTCGCTCGCCGACGCGGTCTCGACACCCGATTCGCGTGCGGCGCTCGCGCAGCGCGTGCTCGGGCAGCTCGGTGCACCGGCGGTCTCGATCGTCGCGCACCTGGCCCGCCAGCGCTGGTCGAGCGCTGCCGACATCCTCGCAGCCATCGACAGCGCGGGCATCCGCGTCGCCGTCCGGGCTGCGGGGGAGGCAGACGTCGCCGGCGAGATCGCATCGTTCCAGCGGATCGTGGCCTCCGACGCCGAGCTCGAGCTCGCGCTCGGCGGTCTGCGCGGCAGCGCCGATGACAAGGCGCGTCTCGTCGAGCGCCTGCTCGCCGGCCGGTCGAGCGAGGCCACAGCGGTGATCCTCGATCACCTCGTGCGCGCCCCGCGCGGTCGTCGCATCGGCCAGCTGGTGCGTGGCGCGGCGACGGAGGTGGCCTCGGCCGCCGGCCGCTCGCTCGCCACCGTCACCACGGCTCGCGAGATCCCCGCCGCACAGCTCGACCGACTCCGCGTCGGCCTCGAGAGCCAGTACGGCCGCTCGCTGCAGCTGCAGCAGATCGTCGACCCGGCAGTCCTTGGCGGACTCCGCGTCTCGATCGGCGACGACATCATCGACGGCACCGTCCGTTCCAAGTTCACCGACCTTCGCCTGCAGCTCGGCTAGGTCGAAAGCCCCGAAGAGGAAGACACATGTCAGAGCTCACCATCAGCCCCGACGAGATCAAGGGCGCCCTCGCCGACTTCGTCTCGTCCTACGAGGCTTCGACCTCGACGACGGCCGAGGTCGGCCACGTCATCGACGCCGCGGACGGCATCGCCCACGTCGAGGGCCTCCCCGGTGTCATGGCGAACGAGCTCGTCCGCTTCGCGGACGGCACGCTCGGCCTGGCGCAGAACCTCGACGAGGCCGAGATCGGCGTCGTCGTGCTCGGTGAGTTCGACGGCATCGTGGCCGGCATGGAGGTCACCCGCACGGGTGAGGTCCTCTCCGTCCCCGTCGGCGAGGGCTACCTCGGGCGCGTCGTCGACCCGCTCGGCGTCCCGATCGACGGTCTGGGCGACATCGCGACGAGCGGCCGCCGCGCCCTCGAGCTGCAGGCGCCCGGCGTGATGCAGCGCAAGTCGGTGCACGAGCCGCTCCAGACCGGCATCAAGGCGATCGACGCCATGATCCCCGTCGGCCGCGGTCAGCGCCAGCTGATCATCGGCGACCGCCAGACCGGCAAGACGGCACTGGCGATCGACACGATCATCAACCAGAAGGCCAACTGGGACTCGGGCGACGTCAACAAGCAGGTCCGCTGCATCTACGTCGCCGTCGGCCAGAAGGGCTCGACCATCGCCTCGGTGAAGGGCGCGCTCGAGGACGCCGGTGCGATGGAGTACACGACCATCGTCGCCTCGCCCGCCTCCGACCCGGCCGGCTTCAAGTACCTCGCTCCGTACACGGGCTCGGCCATCGGCCAGCACTGGATGTACGAGGGCAAGCACGTCCTGATCATCTTCGACGACCTGTCGAAGCAGGCAGAGGCCTACCGCGCCGTCTCGCTGCTGCTGCGCCGCCCGCCGGGCCGCGAGGCATACCCGGGCGACGTCTTCTACCTGCACTCGCGTCTGCTCGAGCGCTGCGCGAAGCTCTCGGATGAGCTCGGCGCCGGATCGATGACGGGTCTGCCGATCATCGAGACGAAGGCCAACGACGTCTCGGCCTACATCCCGACCAACGTGATCTCGATCACCGACGGCCAGATCTTCCTGCAGTCCGACCTGTTCAACGCCAACCAGCGCCCCGCTGTCGACGTCGGCATCTCGGTCTCGCGAGTCGGCGGCGACGCACAGGTGAAGTCGATCAAGTCGGTCTCCGGCACGCTCAAGCTCGAGCTCGCCCAGTACCGCTCGCTCGAGGCCTTCGCGATGTTCGCGTCCGACCTCGACGCCACCTCGCGCCGTCAGCTCGCCCGAGGCGCCCGTCTCACCGAGCTGCTGAAGCAGCCGCAGTACTCGCCGTACCCGGTGGAGGAGCAGGTCGTCTCGATCTGGGCCGGCACCAACGGCAAGTTCGACGACGTCGAGGTCAGCCAGGTGCTGCAGTTCGAGTCGGAGCTCCTCGAGCACCTGCGCAACAACAGCACGCTGCTCACCACGATCCGCGACGCCAGCAAGCTGGACGACGAGACGAAGGCTCAGCTCGAGTCCGAGGTCGACGCGTTCGCCGCCAACTGGCAGGGCAAGGCATCGTCCAGCATCACCGACCCGGGAACCGAGTCGAACAACCCGATGCTCGAGGATGTCAACCAGGAGCAGATCGTCAAGGGCCGTCGCTGATCGGTCGCTGAGGAGGCGAAATGGGAGCCCAGCTCCGGGTCTACACGCAGAAGATCAAGTCTGCGCAGTCGACCAAGAAGATCACGAAGGCGATGGAGCTCATCGCTGCATCGCGCATCCAGAAGGCGCTCGTGCGCGTCAAGGCGTCGAACCCCTACGCCAGGGCGCTCACGCGCGCCGTGAGCGCGGTGGCGACGTACTCGAACGAGGCGCACCCGCTCACGGTCGAGCGAGACGAGCTCAAGCGGGCGGCGATCGTCGTGCTGACGAGCGACCGCGGCCTGGCCGGCGCGTTCAACTCGCAGATCATCCGCGAGGTGGGCGAGCTGCGGGCGAAGCTCGAGTCCGAGGGCAAGGAGGTCGATCACTACCTGATCGGCAACAAGGCCGTCGGCTACTTCAAGTTCCGCCAGCGCCCCTACATCAAGGAGTGGACGGGCATCTCTGATGTCCCGACGCCCGAGGTCGCGCAGGAGATCGCGGAGGCCGTGCTCGAGGCGTATGTCTCAGAGCAGGTCGACGAGATCCACGTCGTCTACAACCGCTTCGTCAGCATGATGACGCAGGATCCGACGACGGTCCGGCTGCTGCCGCTCGAGATCGTGGAGGCGGAGGACGCCGGCACCGCCGAGCACCTCCCGCTGTACGAGTTCGAGCCCGAGCCCGCTCGCGTGCTCGACGCCCTGCTGCCGGTCTACGTCGAGAGCCGCATCTTCAATGCGCTGCTGCAATCGGCTGCTTCCAAGCAGGCCGCCACGCAGAAGGCGATGAAGTCGGCTTCCGACAATGCCGACAAGCTCATCACCGACTACACCCGCCTGCGCAACAACGCGCGTCAGGCCGAGATCACGACGCAGATCTCCGAGATCGTGGGCGGCGCGGACGCCCTCGCCTCGGCGAAGTAGCCACGAAAGGCAATCACCATGACCATCACTGACACCCCCGCTGCCTCGCAGACGCAGGCCGGCGTCGGTCGCGTCGCTCGCGTGACCGGGCCCGTCGTCGACATCGAGTTCCCGCACGACGCGATCCCAGGCATCTACAACGCACTCAAGACGACCGTCGACTTCGGCGACGGCACGCCGGCACAGGAGATCACGCTCGAGGTCGCTCAGCACCTCGGCGACGACCTCGTGCGCGCCATCGCGCTGAAGCCGACGGACGGCCTCGTCCGCGGCCAGGAGGTGCGCGACACCGGCGAGTCGATCACGGTTCCCGTCGGCGACATCACCAAGGGCAAGGTCTTCAACGTCATCGGTGAGGCCCTGAACCTCGCGGAGGGCGAGACCCTCGAGGTCTCCGAGCGCTGGGGCATCCACCGCAAGGCGCCCTCGTTCGACCAGCTCGAGTCGAAGACCGAGCTGTTCGAGACTGGCATCAAGTCGATCGACCTGCTGACGCCCTACGTGCTCGGCGGCAAGATCGGCCTGTTCGGCGGTGCCGGTGTCGGCAAGACCGTCCTCATCCAGGAGATGATCCAGCGCGTGGCGTCCGACCACGGCGGTGTCTCGGTGTTCGCCGGTGTCGGCGAGCGCACCCGTGAGGGCAACGACCTCATCCACGAGATGGAGGAGGCGGGCGTCTTCGACAAGACCGCCCTCGTCTTCGGCCAGATGGATGAGCCCCCGGGCACGCGCCTCCGCGTCGCGCTGAGCGCGCTGACGATGGCGGAGTACTTCCGCGACGTCCAGAAGCAGGACGTGCTGCTCTTCATCGACAACATCTTCCGCTTCACGCAGGCGGGCTCGGAGGTCTCGACGCTGCTCGGCCGCATGCCCAGCGCCGTCGGCTACCAGCCGAACCTCGCCGACGAGATGGGTGTGCTCCAGGAGCGCATCACGTCGACCCGCGGCCACTCGATCACCTCGCTGCAGGCCATCTACGTGCCCGCCGACGACTACACCGACCCGGCCCCGGCCACGACGTTCGCGCACCTCGACGCCACGACGGAGCTCTCGCGCGAGATCGCGTCGAAGGGCCTCTACCCGGCCATCGACCCGCTCACGTCGACCAGCCGCATCCTCGACCCCCGCTACCTGGGCGATGACCACTACCGCGTCGCCACGACGGTCAAGCAGATCCTCCAGAAGAACAAGGAGCTGCAGGAGATCATCGCCATCCTCGGTGTCGACGAGCTGTCCGAGGAGGACAAGATCGTCGTGAACCGCGCGCGTCGCATCCAGCAGTTCCTCTCGCAGAACACCTACATGGCGAAGAAGTTCACGGGTGTCGAGGGCTCCACGGTGCCGCTCAAGGAGACGATCGAGTCGTTCGACGCGATCGCCAAGGGCGAGTTCGACCACGTCGCCGAGCAGGCGTTCTTCAACGTCGGCGGCATCTCGGACGTCGAGGAGAAGTGGGCGCAGATCCAGAAGGACAACGGCTGATGGCTCTGACCGTCAGCATCGTCTCCGCTGCAGAAGAGGTGTGGTCGGGCGAGGCCTCGCAGGTCATCGCCAAGACCACCGAGGGCGAGATCGGCATCCTGCGGGGCCACGAGCCCGTGCTCGCGGTGCTCGCCGCGGAGGGTCAGGTGCGCGTCACCGACGCATCCGGCACCGTGCACACGGTCGAGGCCGCTGACGGCTTCCTCTCGGTCGACCACGACCGCGTCGAGATCGTCGCTCGGAACGCCAAGCTCGCGTGATCGTCCTGCTGCCGCCCAGCGAGACGAAGGCGGCAGGCGGGACAGGCGCCAGCCTCACGACGGCCAGGCCGGGTCTCCCTCAACTGGGATTCCCCGGCCTGGCCGTCGCCCGTTCCAGGGCACTGGCAGCGCTCGACCGCCTCGTCGCCGCGGGCCAGGATGTCTCGACGCCCGCGAAGGCCCGCGCCGCCGCCGACAACGCTGCAGTGCTGCACGCACCCACGATGCCGGCGATCGACCGCTACACGGGCGTGCTCTACGACGCGCTCGACGCGGCCTCGCTCGACGACGCCGCGCGCGCCTGGGTCGAGGCCCACGTCGTCATCCAGTCGGCCTTGCTCGGCTTCGTGCGCGCATCCGACCCCATCCCCTCCTACAAGGTGTCGGAGCACACGCGGCTGCCGGGGGAGCGGATGCGCGCGCTCTGGTCGGGCGCCGGTGCCGTCATCGAGGGCTTCGCGCTCGACCTGCGGTCGAAGGCCTACGCGAGCCTCGCGCCGGTCGCAGGAGCCGTGCCGGTCGAGATCGTCTCACCCGAGGGGAAGGCCCTCAACCACTGGAACAAGGCAGGCAAGGGCGCGCTCGTGCGCTCGCTCGCGCTGGCGGGGGCCGACGTCGATTCAGCGGATGCGCTGGTGTCGTGGGCGGCATCGGCCGACGTGCCGCTGACCCGCACCGACACGGGCATGCGCCTGGTGGTGCAGGACCCGAGGCTGGCTCCCGTGCGCTGAGCGCGGCGCGCCCTAGCATCGAGCTGTGCCCAACCGACCAGAGACGCTCGAGCGCATCCGCGCCGTCTTCGAGCCGCTGCCCATCAGGCTGCAGCCGATGTTCGGCGAGCAGGCGATCTATTGCGACGATCGCATCTTCGGCTTCGTCTGCGACGACATCCTGCTGCTGAAGCTCGTGCTGGAGGCGACCGAGCTCACCGAGCACCTGCCGCGCGGCGAGGCCTACCCGGGCTCGAAGCCCTATGGGATCGTCGACGACGATGCGCTCGACGACATCGACTGGCTGCACGAGGTGGCGCAGACGATCGCCGCGACGCAGCCGCACAAGCCTGCGAAGCAGCCCAAGCCGCGCAAGCCGCCGCAGTCGCGCCGCTAGCCTTGGCAGCATGACGCGCACTCTTGGCACCTCTGGCATCGAGGTCTCGCCCATCGGCCTCGGCTGCAACAACTTCGGACGCAGGGGCACCCGCACGGAGGATCAGTCGGGCACCGACGCGGTCATCCACGCGGCGATCGACCACGGCATCACGCTGTTCGACACCGCCGACATGTATGGCCAGCCGCCCACCACCTCCGAGACGCTCATGGGCGTCGCGCTCGCCAAGGCAGGCAGCACCGCCCGCGACAAGGTCGTGCTCGCCACGAAGTGGGGCCACCAGGGCGTCGAGATCGAAGGCGCGGAGGACTGGGGCCCGAAGGGTGCGCGGGGCTACATCCGCAACGCCGTCGAGGCATCGCTGCGCCGTCTGCAGACCGACCGCATCGAGCTGTACCAGCTGCACACCCCGGACCCCGAGACGCCGATCGAAGAGACCGTCCGCGCCCTCGACGAGCTCATGGCCGAGGGCAAGATCCGCGCGTACGGCCATTCCAACTTCACGCCGGATCAGATCGGCGCCGCCGCAGAGGTCGAATCGCCCAACGGCTTCGTCTCGGCCCAGGACGAGTACTCGCTCGTGGCTCGCGACGTCGAGAAGGAGGTGCTGCCTGCAGTGCTCGAGACCGGCATCGGCTTCCTGCCCTACTTCCCGCTCGGCAACGGCCTGCTCTCGGGCAAGTACTCCGGAGGCACGGGCCCGGCGGATGCGCGGCTCACCGCCTTGAAGCCGCAGCTGCTCGAGGGTGTCGACTGGGCGCGCATCGAGCAGTACGAGCGCATCGCCCGAGACGCAGGCCGCTCGATGCTCGAGACCACCTTCCAGTGGCTGCTCGCGCAGCCGGCGGTCTCGAGCGTCATCGCTGGCGCCACCCGCCCCGAGCAGGTCGTGCAGAACGCGGCGGCAGGGCAGGGCGCGCTCGACGCGGCCACGGTCCAAGAGATCTCGGACCTCTTCGCCTAGGGGTAGTCGGTGCCGTAGCGGTCGACGTACGACTGCACATCGCCAGCCCGCAGCGCCTCGCCCAGCTCGGCGCTGCGCGCGGCATCGACGACGTTGACGGATGCGCCGGCCCGACCGGTCGAGCCCTCGATCGGCGCCATCAGGCTGAGGATGTCGTCGCGCTGCAGCGTGCCGCTCAGCTCGGTCAGCGCCACCAGGTCGGCGACCTGCAGCTCGCCGGTGATGCGCAGCTGGGCCATGATGTGCACGAGCGCTGCGGTGAGAGCCGGCGGGTCCGCCGCCAGCTCGTCGAGCCGCTCGAGCAGCCCGATGATCGTCGCGCGCGTGCGCTCGGTGCGGTCGAGGTCGCCATAGGGCAGGCCGTAGCGCTGCCGCACGAACAGGATGCTCTCCTGGTCGACGAGATCGATGGGATCGGCCGTGAAGTCGTAGGCGATGCCCGTCTCGCTCACCTCTCCACGGGTGCTGTAGCGGGCGATGGCGGGCGTGGCGTTGTCGACCGTGACGCCGTCGACAGCCTCGATCAGCCCGACGAAGCCGTCGAATCCGGTCTGGAGCACGTAGTCGAACTCGAGCCCGCCGAGCAGCTCGGAGAGCGTCGCCTGCATGAGCTCGGCGCCGCCGCGCGCGAATGCTGCATTGATTTTCGACTCGCCGACGCCGGGGATCGTCACCCACGAGTCACGGGTGACGGAGATCAGGGCGAGCGTCTCGCGATCGGCCGAGAGCTGCACGATCACGATGGCGTCGGCATTGCCCTCGAAGCTGTCGGGCGTGCGGGAGTCGGTGCCGAGCAGCAGCGCGGTGACGGCGCCCTCGGGGAGTGGGCCCGCATCCGGGGCCGGCGTGGGCGTGGGTGTGGGTGTGGCCGCGGGTGTGGGTGTGGGTGCTGTCGTCGGTGTGCTCGTCGCGAGCGAGGCGGGCGACGGCGACGGCGACGACGGGGGAGGCGACGGGCTGCACCCGACGAGCGCGACCAGCACGACGGCCGGCACCGCGGCGCGGCGCATCCACGAGCCTGCTCCGGTCGCTGCACGCATCGCGACCTCCTGTCGCCCGCGCTCAGGCTAGCGGCGGAGGAGTGGTTTGGGAACAGTGTTGTGAATCATGCTTCGAGACGCGAGCGCCGCTGCCGTGAGCGCTCCAGACTCAATACCCCGTGCCGTGCTGCTCCACATAGGGGTGGATGTCGCCGGCGCGCAGCGCCTCGCCCAGGGCTGCCGTCTGTGCCTCGTCGACCACATTGACCGACTGGCCGCCCTGATTGCCGAAGCCGGTGATGGGCGACATCAGGCTCACGACGTCGTCGCGCTCGAGGTTCTGACTGAGCGACGCGAGCGCGATCATGTCGTCGATCGAGAGCTCGCCGGTGATCTTCAGCCGTTCGGCGAAGTGGCCGAAGACGTTCACGAGCTCCGCCGGGTTCTCGGTCGCGATCTCGTCGATGCGCTCGAGCATGCCAGCCACCGCGGCGCGCTGTCGCTCGGCACGGTCGAGGTCGCCCTGCGGCAGCCCCTTGCGCTGGCGCACGTAGATGAGGCCGTCGGTGCCCGAGAGGTGCACCGAGTCTGCCGTGAAGTCGAGCACGCGACCGGTGCTGTTGACCGTCACCTGCGTCGGGTGCTGGTTGGCGGCGTCGAAGCCGTCGAGCGCGCGCGTCATGGCGATGAAGCCCTCGAAGTCGGCCTGCACGACGTAGTCGATCTCGAGGCCGCCGTACATCGCCGAGATGGTGTCGACCATGACGGAGGTGCCGCCGCGCGCGAACGCCGAGTTGATCTTCCCCGCGCCGTAGCCGGGGATCGACACCCAGGAGTCGCGGGTGATCGAGACGAGCGAGAGCGTCTCGCGGTCGGCGGAGATCTGCGCGAGCATGATCGCGTCTGCCTGCCCGGTCATGCTGCCGGGCGTGCGGGAGTCGGTGCCGAGCAGCAGCGCCGTCACGGCGCCCTCCGGCAGCGGGTCGGCCGGGGCCGTCGGCGTCGGGGTCGGCGTCGCCGTCGGGGATGGCGCAGCCGCGGTCGGGGTGGACGTGGCGGTCGGCGTGGGCTCGCTCTGCGGCCCGCAGCCGGTGATCGCCAGCGCGGCCACCACCGCCAGCGCCGTGAACCGCGCCGTGCGCGTCCTGCTTCGCTTCCCTGCCTGCATCCCTGGCGACCCTTCGTCGGCGTACCCGACGAGGCTAGCGGCACCCGGTGGCGCCGTCCTGGGTCAGCGCAGCGCGGCGTAGCCCTGCTCGCCCCGCGGGTTCGCCGCCGCACGGATCGTCCCGTCGGGCTCGCGCGACGCGAACGAGAGGCGTCCCAGCGACCACGGCCCCGCATCCGTCACGACGTGACCGCGACGGCGCAGCTCGGCGATCGTCGCCTCGCCCAGTCGCGACTCCACGTGCAGGCCGCCCGGCTCCCACACGCGCGGCTCGAACGACGAGACGAGGTGCGTGGTGTGCCAGGCGGGCGCATCGATCGCCGCCTGCGGCGTGAGCCCGAGCACGCGCATCCCCAGCAGCATCGAGACCTGCCACTGATCCTGCTGGTCGCCGCCGGGCGTGCCGAGCGCGGCGACCGCGCCGTCATCGTCGACGAGCATCGTCGGAGACAGGGTGGTGCGGGGGCGG
Organism: Agrococcus sp. ARC_14; assembly: GCF_022436485.1. Taxonomy (NCBI): domain Bacteria; kingdom Bacillati; phylum Actinomycetota; class Actinomycetes; order Micrococcales; family Microbacteriaceae; genus Agrococcus; species Agrococcus sp. ARC_14. The sequence continues at coordinate 2,473,776 of NZ_JAKUDO010000001.1, read as the reverse complement.
ATGCGCGGGGCGAGGCTCGTGGGCAGCCCCGGTTCCAGCCACAGCATCTGGGCACGCGTGCCGAGGCAGAAGCCGAGCTCGGCGATCGTCGGGCTCGACTGCAGCCAGCCGCCGGAGGGCGTCGCAGAGATCACGCACCCGAAGCGGTCGACGACGTCGATGTGGCACGTGTCGCCGCGAGTGGGCTCGCCCGTGCCTTCGGGCCGCGCCGCGTCGCCGGCGGCCTCGACGCGCGCGAGCCGAGGCTCGCCGCGCAGGGCGCCAGGCCGCAACTCGAGCGAGGCCGACTCGCCGATGAGCGCGCGCCGCTCTGCGAGATAGTCGGATGCGAGCAGTCGCGAGAGATCTGCGCCGTCGCCGAACCAGGCGTCGCGGTCTGCGAAGGCCAGTTTCGCCGCCTCTGCCGCGGCGTGCACGAGGTCGGCGTCGAACGCATCCGCCCTCGACGGCAGCAGCGGCTCGAGCATCGCGAGCTGGGCGAGCAGCGCCGGGCCCTGCGACCACGCGCCCGCCTTGTGCACGGTGGTGCCGCGCCACGGCATCGAGAGCGTGTCCTCCCAGGTGGGGCGCCAGGCGGCGAGGTCGTCGCCGGTGAGCAGCCCGGCGTGCGCGGTGCCGGAGGAGTCCATCGCCGGCTCGCGGCTGTGCCGGTCGATCGCCTCGGCGACGAAGCCCTCGCTCCAGGCGGCGATGGCGGCGTCGCAGGCGGCCTCGCGCGGTCTGCCGCTGCCGGCGTCGGCGAGCCGTCGATAGGTCTCGGCGAGTGCCGGGTTGCGGATGATCGCCCAGTCCTCCGGCGCGGGGTCTGCCCAGAGCGCCGCGGAGGAGGGCCAGTGCTCGCGGAAGAAGTCGGCACGGCCCGCGATGGTGCGGGCGACGCGCGGCAGCACGCGATGGCCGCGGTCGGCGAGCTCGATCGCGAACGCCAGCACCTCGGCGGGCGCCCACGTGCCGTGATCGCGCAGCAGCGTGAGCCAGGCGGGCACGGCGCCCGGCACGACCGCCGCGAGCAGCCCGGTGCCGGGGATGTGCTCGACGCCCTCCGCGCGCATCCGCTCGATCGTGGCGGTCGCGGGCGTGACGCCCTGGCCGCTGAGCACGCGCGGCTCGGTGCCTGGCACGCGCACGATGAGCGGCAGGTCGCCGCCGGGGCCGTTGAGGTGCGGCTCGACCACGTGCAGCACGAAGCCGGCGGCGACGGCCGCGTCGGCGGCGTTGCCACCGCGCTCCAGCACCGCCATGCCGCTCGAGGAGGCGAGCCAGTGCGTGGAGGCGACAGCGCCGAACGATCCTGTGAGCTCTGGCCGCGTGCGCATCATGCCGCCACGCTATCGAGGCGGCCGGCCGCCCGCGCCATCCTCGCTGCACAACGCAAGCCCTGCGGGCGAGTGCGGGGCCTGATCGTGCCCGCAGCGGCCCTCCGCCGCGGTGTGCTGCCGGCGGGCTTGCGTTGTGCGCGGTGCGGTCAGGGCAGTCGCTCAGCGCGCGGCGCGCTGGGCCGAGCGTGCCGGATCGAGGTCGAGGCGGCGGAGCAGCTGCGCGTTGAGCGCCACGACCACGGTCGAGATCGACATGAGCACCGCGCCCACCGACATCGGCAGCACGAAGCCGATCGGCGCCAGCACGCCGGCCGCGAGCGGCACCGACAGCAGGTTGTAGCCCGCCGCCCACCACAGGTTCTGCACCATCTTCCTGGCGCTCGCGCGCGAGAGCTGCACGACCGACACGACGCTGCGCGGGTCGGAGCTCGCCAGGATCACATCGGCGGAGGCGATCGCCACATCCGTGCCCGCTCCGATCGCGAGCCCCACGTCGGCACGCGCGAGCGCCGGCGCATCGTTCACGCCGTCGCCGACGAATGCGACCGTGCGGCCCTCGCTCTGCAGCCGCGCGACCTCGCGCTCCTTGTGCTCCGGTCGCACATTCGCGGCCACCCGATCGATGCCGAGCTCGCGTGCGACCGACTGCGCGACAGCCTCGGCGTCGCCCGTGATCATCGCGACCTCGATGCCGAGCCGGTGCAGCGCATCCACAGCCTGCTTCGACTCCGCACGGACGGCATCCGCCAGCCGCAGGGCCCCCGCGACGGTGCCGTCGATGACGACGTGCAGGATGATGGCGCCCTCAGCGCGCCAGGGCTCGACCTCGGCGAGCTCGCTCGCGCCCTCCTCCTCGAGCATGTGCGGCCCGCCGACCCGCACGCGCAGGCCGTCGACCGTCGCGGTGACGCCGACCGCCGGGGAGGAGGTGAAGTCGGATGCGTCCGGCACGGAGAGTTCGGCGGCCTCGGCCGCGCGCACGATCGCCTTCGCGAGCGGGTGCTCGCTGGCCGCCTCGGCCGCAGCCGCGAGGGCGAGCATGCGGTCGGCCTCGATGCCGCCGTCGACGGCGACGTGCTCGAGGACGGCGGGCTCGCCGGCAGTCAGCGTGCCCGTCTTGTCGAACAGCACCACGTCGACCGTGCGCATCGTCTCGAGGGCGACGCGGTCGGCGATGAGCACGCCGCCGCGGGCCGCGCGCTCGGTGGCGATCGAGACCACGAGCGGGATCGCGAGGCCCAGCGCGTGGGGGCAGGCGATCACGAGCACCGTCACGGCGCGCACGACCGCGTCGTCCGGTAGGCCGACGATCGACCAGATGATCGCGGTGATCGCCGCCGCGCCGAGCGCGAACCAGAACAGCCAGCCGGCAGCGCGGTCGGCAAGGCGCTGCGCCTTCGAGGTGGAGGCCTGTGCCTCTGCCACGAGGCGGCGGATGCCGGCGAGCGTGGTCTCCTCGCCCACGGCATCGATGCGCAGGCGAACGCCGGAGTCGGTCGCCACCGTGCCGGCGACGACGCGATCGCCCGCGCTGCGCGCGACCGGGCGCGACTCGCCCGTGATCATCGACTCGTCGAAGCTCGCGCTGCCCTCGACGACGACGCCGTCTGCGGGAACGCGACCGCCGGGGCGCACGACGACCGTGTCGCCGAGCCGCAGCGCCTCGGGGGAGACGCGCTCGGTGCCGCCGTCGACGACGCGCTCGGCCTCGTCGGGCAGCAGCGCGGCGAGCGAGTCGAGCGCCGAGGAGGTCTGGGCGAGCGAGCGCATCTCGATCCAGTGGCCCAGCAGCATGATGACGACCAGCAGCGCCAGCTCCCACCAGAAGTCGAGCTGGTGGTCGGCGAGCCCGAGCGATGAGGCCCAGGACGCGACGAACGCCACCGTGATCGCGAGCGCGATGAGCAGCATCATGCCGGGCTTCCGCGCCCGCAGCTCGTCGACGGCGCCGGTGAGGAACGGCCTGCCGCCCACGACGAACATCACGGTGCCGAGCACGGGGGAGACCCACGGCAGCCACGGCCAGTCGGGCAGCGCGTAGCCGACGATCATCGAGAACATGCCGCTCAGCAGCACCGTCGGCACCGCGAGGGCGAGCATCCACCAGAAGAGCCCGCGGAAGATCGCGACGTGGTCGCCGTGGTCGCCGTGGCCGCCATGGCCGCCGTTGCCGTGGTCGCCGTGCGAAGCCGTAGGCGCGGATGCGTCGTGCGGCACACGAGCGTCGTGGTGCGCGTGCGCGTCGTGGTCGGTGGCGTGCTCCATGGCTCGAACATATACCCCCTAGGGGTATGCAGCAAGGTGCGAGTCCGCGTGCGTCGGGGACCCCTGCGAAGTCCGCCATCCACAGCGGCGCGAATCATGGCGACGCGCAACAGCGCGATGCCGCACAGTGCGCTCATGGAGACCGTCACGATCCGCACACCCCAATCCCTGCTCAGGCTGCTGCCCCGACTCGTCGGCGAGACCGGTGCGCCGTCGCTCGTGGTGCTGCCGTTCTCCGGCGGCCGCTCCGGCATGCCGATGGTGCTCGACCTGCCGGATCGCCGCGGCTGCGCGGCTGCCGCCCAGGCGATCCGTGCCGGTGCGCTCGGCGCCGACGCCGTCGTGCTCATCGCCTGCCTGCGGGATCCGCTCGCCACCGGCCCGTTGCCGCTGCGCACCGAGCTCGTGCGGGTCGCTGAACGGCTCGAACGCTGGCGCATCCGCACGCTCGAGCTGTTGGCCCTCGCGCCCGATGCGTGGGGCGACTACGCGCATCCCGATGCCGCGCGCGGCCCGCTCGCGGAGCTCGACCTGCTCGAGGACCCTGCGCCCGACGCGCCGGAGCCCGCGCCGATCCCCGGGGTGCCGGAGGGCGTCGACAGCGCGGGCGCCGCGGCCGTGGCGCGCTGGCTCGAGCAGCTCGAGCCCGGCGACATCGGCGCGGCCGGGGCCGACCCCGTCGCCGCGCTCGAGCTCGCCGTCGCGCTCGCCCCCAAGCTCACCGATGGGCCGGGCGCCGTCGGCGACGCTCCCGCGCGCGCCGCGGCGCTCGCGATCGCGCTCGTCGGCAGCCCGGCCGTGCGCGACCTCGCGATCGAGCTGGCCATCGACGGGCCGGAGGCCGCCGCGACCACGCTCGCCGCCATCGATGATGACGACGCGCTGGCCGGCGACACGGCCGCCCATCGCTTCATGGGGGTCGGTCCGACACCGGATGCCGAGCGGCTCCACGACCGTCTCCGCCGCTGGAGCACGATCGCCGAGGCCACGCCGCTCGAGGCGCGTGCACCGCTGCTCGTGATCGCCGGCTTCCTCCACTTCTTCGTGGGCCGCGGCCGCACCGCCGGCCGCTGCGCGGAGCTCGCGATGGCGATCGACCCCGCGCTCTCGATGGCCCCGCTGCTGCGCGACATCGTCGATGCGAAGGGTGCTCCCGACTGGGTGCTGCGGTCGGGAGGCGACGCCCAGCTCGGGCGTTGAAGGGCGTGGTGCAACGGCCAGCGCCGAGGCGTGGGAGACTGGAGGACGTGACCCACATCGGAGCGGCGACCGGCGAGCACGCGACACAGGGCCCGGAAGGGCGTCGATTCGCAGTGCGCTGGGCCGGCCTGACCGACACCGGCTTCCGCCGCCAGCACAACGAGGACTCCCTCGTCACGCAGCCGCCGATCTTCGCCGTCGCTGACGGCATGGGCGGCCATTCGCACGGCGACCTGGCCAGCAAGGCCGTCGCCGAGCAGCTCGGAGCGCTCGGCGGGCTCGAGACGGTCGAGCCGATCGACGTCGTCGACGCGCTCCGCCACGCGACCGACATCATCGAGAAGCTGGGCGACGGCGAGGGCGCCGCGGGCACCACGGTCACGGGCTGCGCGTTCGCCATGCACGACGACGCCCCGCACTTCGCCGTCTTCAACGTCGGCGACTCCCGCACCTACGCGATGCTCGGCGAGCGCCTCACGCGCATCACCATCGACCACTCGGTCGTCCAGGAGCTCATCGACGCCGGACTCCTCACCGAGGAGGAGGCCGAGACCCACCCCGAGGCCAACGTCGTCACCCGCGGCGTCGGCGCGGGCATAGACCCGGTGCCCGACTACTTCCTGCTGCCGATCATGCCCCAGCTGCGCCTGCTGGTCTGCTCCGACGGTCTCACCAAGGAGGTGCCCGACATCGAGATCGAGCGCCTGCTGTGGGAGCACGACGAGCCGGCAGCCGCCGCCAGCGCGCTCGTCGCCGCTGCGCTCGACAACGGTGGTCGCGACAACGTGTCGGTCATCGTCGTCGACGTCACGAAGGCACCCGTCGTCGACGACGTCGACCGCACGGTGCCGCGGACGACGCTGCGCGACGAGGAGACCAGGCGACCCTGATGGCCAGGCGGCTCCCCTCCGCGCCGCCGGTCCTGCCCGGCTACTCGCACCTCCACGTGCTCGGCACCGGTGGGTACGCCGATGTCTTCCTGTACGAGCAGGCGCTGCCGCGCCGCCCCGTCGCCGTGAAGGTGCTGCTCGCCGAGCTGGTCGACGAGGATGTGCGCCGCTCCTTCCGCACCGAGGTCAACCTGATGGGCCGCCTCTCATCGCACCCCGGCATCCTCACCGTCTACGGCGCGAGCGTCGCGAGCGATGGCCGCCCCTACCTCGTCATGGAACTCGCGAGCCCCGAGCTCGGCGAGCGCTTCCGCACCGAGCCGCTGGCCCCGGAGGCCGCGATGCGCGTGGGGATCCGCATCGGCGCTGCCATCGAGACCGCGCATCGCGCCGGCGTGCTGCACCGCGACATCAAGCCCGCGAACATCCTCACCACCTCCTTCGGCCATCCCGTGCTGAGCGACTTCGGCATCGCGGGCCTGCAGCACGACGCCACGGAGGCGGCCGGCGTCTCGATCCCGTGGGCCGCCCCGGAGGTGCTGCGCGGCAGCACCGGCGGCACGGTCGCCACCGAGGTGTGGTCGCTCGGCGCGACGCTCTTCTCGCTCATCGCCGGCCGCAGCCCCGCGGAGCACCCCGGCAGGGCCAACGACCACGACGCGCTCAGCAGCCGCATCATCAACCACGAGCTGCTGCCCTCGCGCGCCATCCCGCTGCCGCTGCGCGCGGTGCTCGACAAGGCGCTCTCTGCCAAGCCCTCCGACCGCTACGCGAGCGTCGAGGCGATGCTGCACGAGCTGCAGTCCGTGCAGCGCGAGCTCGGGTTCGACGAGACGCCCATCGAGGTGCAGGTCGACGCCTGGGCGGCGGCCCCCGCACCGGAGCTCGAGGATGAGAAGCCCGCGGATGCGCTGCGGCTGCGTCAGCGCCGCTCGCGTCGGTCGGTGGGCATCACGGGCAGCCGCGTCGACATCTCGCAGTCGACCGGCAGACGACAGCCCCAGAAGCCCAAGCGGTTCGCGATCGGCGTCGGCATCGGCGTCGCGAGCGTGGTCGTGCTCGGCATCGTCGCCGTCGCTGCGATCGCGCTCTCCACCGTCTCCCAGCAGATCCCTGTGGTCGCCGACATCCAGGCCGTCCCCGAGTCGGGGCGCGTGCACTTCACGTGGCCAGACCCCGGCCTGGTCGACCCCGACACCTATCACGTGCGCACCTCGACGGGCGATGCGCTCATCCAGGGCGGGAACGAGTTCACCCTCACGGGCGAGGCTGGCGAGCGACTGTGCATCAACGTCGCCGTCAACCGCGATGGCTCCACCGGTGAGCCGACCGAGTCGTGCGCGGAGCCCTTGCCGTGAAGCGCCGCATCGCAGGCGTCGCCGTCGGCACCCTCCTCGTCGCCGGCGTCATCGCCGGCGCGGTGCTGACCCCCGGCTACGCGTCGATCGAGCCGCAGCTCGACGGCTCGAGCGTCTGGATCGCCAACGGCGAGGCCGGCGCCATCGGCCTTGCGAACACGGCCAACAGCACGATCGAGCGCGTGGTGCAGGTCGGCAGCGCCGATGAGGCGCACCAGGCGGCCAGCGGCACGGTCGTCGTGGACCGCGACGCCTCCACCGCGCGGGTGGTGCGCGAGGGCGCGGTGCAGGCCGGCCCAGCCGTGCCGATCCGTCCAGGCGCTGTGGTCGGCGTGCGCGGCGATCGCATCGTGATCACCTCGCCGACCACCGGCGATGTCTGGCGCACCACCACGGGAGCGCTCGCGGAGGGCGCGCCGCTCGGCGACCCGGTCGTCGCGCTCGGCCAGGGCGGCGTCGCCGTGCTCGGCGAGCACGACCTGCTGGCGGCATCGCCGGGCCTCGGTCGCGTCCTGCGCGTCGACCAGGCCGGAGAGGTCGCCTCGAGCGACCGCGCGCCCCTCTCGCCCTCGACGCCGGCGCTGCAGCTCACCGCGCTGGGCGACGACTGGGTGCTCTTCGATGCGGGCTCGGGCGTGCTCTCCACCAGCACGTGGCAGACCACGCTGGATGCCACCGGTGTGCGCCTGCAGGAGCCCGGCGACGCGGCCGCTGCGGTGCTCTACGCGACCGACGACTCGCTCGTCCGGCAGCAGCTCGGCGTCACGAGCTCCAGCGTGCTCGCCTCCGGCGCCGCGGGCGTGGCCGCAGCCCCGGTCACGAACGAGCGGTGCACGTTCGCCGTCTGGCGCGACGGCACCGCCTGGCGCGCCTGCGAGGGCGCCGAGCCGGTCGTGCTCTCGCTCGACGGCGTCGCGAACGATGCCGATCTGCGCATCCTGCAGCGGGGCAGCGCCACCGCCGCCGTCGACGCCGGCACGGGCGACGCGTGGGCGATCGATGGGAACGGCGGCCGCATCGAGGGCTGGCAGATCGACGACGAGCAGCCGGAGCCGGAGATCCCCGCAGACGGCGAGACGGTCGAGGAGACGGTGGAGGCCGACCCCGAGCCGCCGGTCGCAGTCGACGACGAGCTGGGCGCGCGTTCCGGCACGGTCACGGTGCTGCCGGTGCTGCTCAACGACACCGATGCCAACGGCGACCCCATCGTCATCACCGAGGCCAGCGTCGACCGTGACGACGCATCCGTCAGCATCACGCCCGATGGTCGCGGCATCCGCTTCGAGGCGCCGGAGTCCGGGCAGTCCAGCGTCGCGTACGAGATCTCTGACGGCACGGCGACCGCGGTGGCGACCGCGATCGTCGACGTCCGCGAGGGCGACGAGCCGCCGACCCTCGTGCGCCCGCAGCAGGCCACGCTCGAGGCAGGCGGCTCGATCACGCTCGATGCGCTCGACGGCTGGGTCGATCCGGAGGGCGACCCGCTCGCCGTGGTCCGCGCGGAGGCAGAGGCGCCCGACCGCGTCACCGTCCGCCCGGACGGCAGGCTCGAGTTCCGCGACGGCAGAGCCGGCGCGCAGCGCGAGGTGCTCGTCACCGTCACCGACGGCACAACGGAGACGACCGAGCCGATCGCCCTCACCGTGCACGCCGGCACCGTGCCGATCACGGCCCAGCCCGTCACCGCCGTCACCCGTGTCGGCCAGGAGCTCGTGCTCGAGCCGCTGCTGTCGGCGCGCGGAGGCGCCGGCGAGCTCAGCCTCCACAACGTCGTCGACAACGGCGAGCCGGTGACGGCCGACTTCTCCGACGGCACGATCCGCGTCAACCCCAGCGAAGCGGGGCTGCTGCGCTTCACCTACGTCGTGACCGATGGGGCCGCGACCAGGAACGGCCAGGTCGTCGTACGCGTGCTCGAGGGCGCGGATGCGTCGTCGGCGCCCATCACGCGGCCGGCGCGCGCCGCAGTCCCGTCGATCAGCGCGATCGAGCTCGACGCCGAGGATCTCGCGTACGATCCCGCCGGCGGCGTGGTGGCGATCACGAGCGCGACCTCCGACAGCCCCGGTGTGCGCGCCGAGGTGATCGACGGTGAGCGGCTGCGGCTCGCGCTCGCCGACGACCTCGACGAGCAGGCCAGCGTCGAGTACGTGGTCACGAACGGCATCTCCAGCTCCACCGGCGTGCTCCGCGTCTCGCAGACGGGCTCGGCAGCGATCCAGCCCCCGATCGCGCGGGACGACGTGGTCTCGGTGCGCCCCGGCGGCCTGGTCGAGATCCCCGTGCTCGCCAACGACGAGCAGCCCGACGGTCTCCCGATCGCGCTCGAGACGCAGCTCGTGGCCGCGCCGGAGGCGGGGCTCCTCTTCGTCGACGGAGATCGGATGCGCTACATCGCCGCGGGCGAGCCCGGCACATTCACGGCGGCATACTCCGTGCGCGGCCCAGACGGCCAGACCGCGAGCGCCGACGTGACGATCCGCGTCGTCGCGGCTGCGCAGACGACGAACGCGGCACCGGTCGCGCCGACCGTCGAGGCGCGCGTGGTCGCGGGCGCGAGCGTCGACCTGGCGCTGCCGCTCTCGCACGCTGACCCCAACGGCGATCCGGTGCAGCTGCTCGGCCCCTCGTCGGCGCCGGCGCTCGGCTTCGTGACGCAGTCGGGCCGCTCGACGCTGCGCTACCAGGCGGGGGAGTACTCGCCCGGTACCGACGAGTTCCGCTACCGCGTGGTCGACGACCTCGGCGCGGTCGCCGAGGGGCTCGTGCGCGTCGCCGTCGTCGAGCCCGGCCCGGCGCTGCCGCCCGTGCTGGGCGCCGACGAGGCACAGATGCGGCCCGACTCGACGCTCGTGGTCCCCGTGCTCGAGAACGACAGCGACCCCGCGGGGCTGCCGCTCGAGATCGTCTCGATCGAGACCGTCACGCGCGGTTCGTCCGCCCAGCTGCGCGACGGCGCCGTGCTCGTGACCGCGGGCGCCCAGACGAACGACATCGGCGTGCTCGTCACGGTCGAGAACGCCGCCGGCTCGAGCGCGACGAGCTGGCTGCGCGTCGACGTCGACCCGGAGGCCCCGCCGCCGGCGCCCGACGTCGAGGATGTGCAGGTCTCGATCCAGTCGATCGCCGACGCCGACGCGGTCGTCATCGACCCGCTCGCGCACGCCTCCGTGCGTGACGGCCGCGCCGACGTGCTGGAGGCGAGCCTGCCGCTGGCGACGCCCGGCGTCGAGCTGCGGGACGACGGCGCGATCGAGATCGCCGTGGCCGACCGCACCCGCTTCGTGCCGTACACGGTCGCCCGCACCGACGACCCATCCGCCGTCTCCACTGCGGTGCTCGCCGTGCCGGGCAGGCTCGACGCGCTGCCGCAGCTGAAGCCCGACGTCGCGCCGCTCACCGTGGCGTCCGGCGAGACGCTCGTGATCGCGATCGACGACGTCGTCGACACGGTCGACGGCGAGGGCGCGCTCATCACCGACGCGAGCGCCGTCACCGCGGCTCCCACCGACGGCACGAATCCCGTGATCGACCTGCGCACCCTGCGCTATGTGCCGCCCGACGGCTACTACGGGCCGGCGAGCATCAGCTTCGAGGTGACCGACGGCGACAGCGCCACCGACCCGGAGGGCCGCGTCGGCACGATCGTGCTGCCGATCGAGGTCGTGCCGGGCGACGACGTGCCGCTGAGCGTGCTCGGCGCGTTCGTGCAGCTCGAGCAGGGCGCGGAGCGCGAGATCGACCTCTCGCGCATCACCCGCACCCCCGATGCCGCTCGGCTCACGAGCGCCACCTGGTCGATCTCCGGCGCGGTGCCGCCGGGGTTCCAGGCCGCGATCGAGGGATCGATGCTCACGGTGCGCGCCCTCAGCGACACCGCGGTGGGCACGAGCGAGCAGCTGCAGATCGGCGTCAGCGACGACGCGGGACAGGGGGAGACCGGGGCGGTTCAGCTCGCCGTCATCACCTCGACGAAACCGCTCGTCGCGCCGGCCGCCGACGCCGTCACCGTGCAGCGCGGCTCCAGTGCGCAGGTGTCGCCGCTCGCGAACGACGAGGCCTCCAACCCCTTCCCGAACACGCCGCTGCGCATCGCCGCGATCAGCGAGGAGGGCGCGGCCGAGCGAGGCATCAGCGCATCGCTCGATGGCGGCACGGTGACGGTCGAGGTCGACGGCTCTGCGGTGATCGGCACCACCATCGTGCGCGTGCTGGTGCTCGACGCGACCGACGATCCCAGGCGCGGCGTGTGGAGCCCGATCACCGTCACGGTGCAGGATGTGCCGGATGCCCCAGCGCCACCGGTGCAGGCGTTCGACGAGCACATCGACGGCGTCGTGACGATGATGATCGATCCGCCTGCCGAGAACGGCAGCCCGATCACGGGCTACCGCATCGACGGTGGCAACGGCGTCTCCTACGACTGTGGCGCCGAGCCGCGCTGCCGCATCGAGGGCCTGCCCGCCGGGGTCGAGCTGCGGCTGCGCGCCGCCGCGATCAACGCTCTCGGTGAGAGCGATCTCTCCGCGCCGTCGGAGCCGGTGCACGCCGACCGCCGGCCCGCCACCGTGCGGGGCGTCGAGGCGATCCCCTCGATCGAGCCCGGCTCCGTGCGCATCGCCTGGCAGGGCGTGCAGCAGCCGCAGGGCGGCACGCCGATCGAGGGCTATCTCGTGCGCATCACCGGCAACGGGGCCGACCGGATCATCCGGGCAGGTGCGAGCGAGCGGGGAACGGTCGTGTCCGACCTCACGCCCGGCCAGGCCTACGACGTCGCGGTCGCCGCGACGAACGCCGCTGGCGTCCCGGATGAGGGATGGCGCTGGCCGGCGGCACCCGTGCCGTTCACGGCCGTCGGCGAGCCCGCGACCACCCCCGTCCTCATCACCGACCGCACCGCCGGCACGGTCACCGCGACGTGGTCGCGCGTCGACGCCGGAGGCGCGTCGCGCGTCGCCTACAGCGCGCGCATCGTGCCGGTCGCCGATCTGGGCTCGATCTCCTGCGACAGCACCGGCACCGGCGAGCCGGCCGGCAGCACCGCCACATCGGCCTCGCTGGCGGTCGCGGAGGGATCGAGGGTGGTGGTCGCCGTGGTCGCCGACAACGGCTGGCACTGCTCCGTCTCCACCTCCGAGCCCGTCTTCGGCAAGCCCGCTCCCGTCAACGCATCCGCCGTCACCATCGCCCCGCAGGTGCGCGACGACGCCCGCGACCTGCGGCTGACCGCTGTGCCGACGCTCCCGCAGGACATGTGGTTCGAGGCCAGGGTGCGCCAGTCGCCGCAGGCCACTGAGCCGGTGTGGGTGCGCGTCAGCCAGGGCTCGTGGCTCACCCCGACGACCACCTCCTTCGCCTACGGCCGGGCGGCAGCCGTCGACCTGCGCGTCTGCGCCCCCTCTGGGGCGCGCGCCGACAAGGTGTGCTCCGATGCCACCGCCGTCGGCAGCGGCATGCCGCTGAGCCTGCGCGCGACCGTCGACGCCTGCACGCCGCTCGCGCCGCTGCGTGCGACACCGCCGGCGAACGCCTCCGCAGCCGTCCAGAGCGAGGTCGTGGCCTCGTACCGGGTCAGTGGTGGCGCCTGGACGCCCGAGCAGCCATCGACCGAGCCGGTACCGGCGGGGGCGACGCAGGTGCGTGCCCGAGGCGTCGTAACCTATCTGGAGTCCGGGCCCCTTCGGGATCCCGAGCCGACGGTCGCGGGATGCGGGCTGTGAGCGCAGAGCGATGACGAGAGAGGAACCGCCCGTGGGAGTCGATGTCTCGAGCATCCAGCAGCTGGCCGAGCAGGTCGTCGAGCGCGTCGAGCGCGTGCTGGTCGGCAAGCCGCTGGCCGTGCAGCTCTCGCTCACCGCGATGCTCAGCCACGGCCACCTGCTGATCGAGGACAACCCCGGCACCGGCAAGACCTCGCTCGCCAGGGCGCTCGCGGCCACCATCGACGGCACGGCCAGTCGCATCCAGTTCACCCCCGACCTGCTGCCGGGCGACATCACGGGCGTCAGCGTCTGGAACCAGGGTCGCGGCGAGTTCGAGTACCGCCAGGGACCGGTGTTCGCCAACGTCGTGCTCGCCGACGAGATCAACCGGGCGAGCCCGAAGACCCAGTCTGCGCTGCTCGAGGTCATGCAGGAGGGCAACGTCACCGTCGACGGCATCGCCCACGCGGTGCCGCAGCCGTTCATGGTGATCGCCACGCAGAACCCGATCGAGCACGCCGGCACCTACCAGTTGCCGGAGGCGCAGCTCGACCGCTTCGCCCTCAAGGCCTCGATCGGCTACCCCGACCACGCCTCGACGCTCCGCATCCTGACCGACTCCGGCGAGGAGCACTCGCCAGAGGACATCAGGCCGGTGACGGATGCGCGCACGGTGCAGGCGATGGCCGCCATGATCCGCAAGGTCCACGTCGAGGCGTCGATCGTCGACTACGTCGCCCGGCTGGTGGAGGCGACCCGCGAGGCCGACGAGGTGCGCCTGGGCGTCTCGGTGCGCGGCGCGCTCGCGCTCGTGCGCACCTCCAGGGCGTGGGCGGCGATCCACGGCCGCGACTACGTCACCCCCGACGATGTCAAGGCGCTCACCGTGCCCGCGCTCGCGCACCGGCTTGTGCTGCAGCCGGAGGCGGAGTTCGACGACGTGCGCCCCGAGAGCATCGTGCAGCAGCTCATGCTGACCGTGGCGCCGCCCAGGCGCTGACATGCCCGGACGCTGAGATGCACCGACTCGACGCCGTCGTTCGCGCGATCACCCCGTGGGGGTGGACGCTGATCGCGGTCGTCGTCGTCGGGCTCGCGATCGCTCGCACGCTGGGCTGGACCGAGGCGCTCGTCGCCGCAGTGGCCGCCGGCGTGCTCGTGCTGGCGGCCGTGCCGTGGATCGTCGGCGAGCGCTGGGCGCGCGCCCGCATCGGGCTGAGCGCCGAGCGCGTGCCGGTGGGCGCCGACGCGCTCGCCCTCGTGGAGGTCTCGCGGCCCACGCGCGCCGCGACCCCCAGCCAGGTCGACCTCGACGTCGGCGACATGGAGGTGGTGCTCGAGATCCCGCCCATCGATGTCGGCGGTCGCGTCGTGCGCTCCGTGCCGCTCGACACCTCGCGGCGCGGGCTGCGCACGATCGGGCCTGCGACGATCCTGCGCACCGACCCCTTCGGCGTGCTCGAGCGGCGCCACCGCCTGACCGAGTCGCGCACGCTCGTCGTGCACCCGCGCGTGGTGCGGCTGCCCGGCGGTGCCGGCGGCATCGTCCGCGACCTCGACGGTGAGGCGGCCGCCGAGCGCACCGCCGACGACGTCTCGTTCCACAGCCTGCGCGAGTACGCGCCCGGCGACGACCGGCGCCTGGTGCACTGGCGCTCGAGCGCCCGCTACGGCTCGCTGCTCGTGCGGCAGTTCGAGCCGTCCAGGCGCGCCGACTCGCTCATCGTGCTCTCCACCGCGCCCGACGAGTACGACGGCGACGACTTCGAGCTCGCGCTCTCGCTCGTCGGCACGCTCGGCCTCGCCGCGATGTCGGACCGGCGCAAGCTTCGCATCGTCGAGAGCCCCCGCACCGAGCGGGGCGAGGCGCACGCCATCGACGCCGCCAGCCGCGACCGGCTCCTCGACGCGCTCGCCGTCATCCAGCCCAGGCAGCAGCTCGGCATCGCCGCTGCCGCACGTGCCTCCCGCCGCGCGTCGCCCGGCAGTCTCGCGTGGCTCATCACGGGCTCGACCGTGTCGCCGCGCACGCTCCGCACGGCGGCGAACGGCATGCCGGCCGGCGTCGTGTCGGTGGTGGTGCGGGCCGCCGTCGGCGCGCTGCCATCGCGCGCCAGGCTCGGCGACGCGGATGTCGTGACGGTCGGGGCCATCGAGGATCTCTCGCGCGGCATCGGGCAGTCGAGGCAGCGATGATTCAGCGCGCGCCCGCCGTCGCGGTGCTGCTGCTGGCGATCGCCGCGGCCTGTGCCCCCATGTGGTGGATCTTCGGCACCCTGCAGCTCGTCGTGGCGCTCGCCGTCAGCGTGCTCGTGGGCGCCGCCATCGCGTGGCTGGCCGCCGTCCGCAGGTGGACGGCGATCTCGATCATCGGCACCGGGGTCGCCGCGCTCGCGATCCTCGCGGTGCCGCTGACCGCGCCGCAGCGCATCCCGCGCGGGGAGTGGCTGCCGGCCTTCGGCGAGGCGATGGCGGCCATCGTGCTGTCGTGGCGGCGGCTGCTGACGATCGGGCTGCCGGTCGGCACGGGCGACTCGCTGCTCATGGCCCCCGTCGTGCTCGTGCTCGTCGGCAGCGTCGTCGGCGTCTCGATCGCGCTGCGCTCCAAGCGCGCGGAGACGGCGGCGCTCGTGCCTGCGCTGATCGGCATCTGGTCGATCCTGTGGGGTCCGCGCGAGCTGCCGGAGGCATGGCTGACCGGTCTCATCGCGCTCGTGCCCATCGGCGGCTACGTGGCCGTCGTGCGACAGGCACGACGCCGCAGCCGCGCGCCGCGCGCGCTCTCGTCGCTCGCGCGCCGCGTCGGCGCCGGTGTCGCCGTCGCCGCGATCGCAGCCGGGGCCGCCGGCACGGCCGGCGCGCTGCTGGATGTGCCGCAGCGCACGGTGCTGCGCGGCGAAAGCCCCTCGTCGATCGAGCTGCAGGGCGCGTCGCCGCTCTCGGGCTATCGCGCGTTCTGGTCTGCCGAGGCCCGCACCGCCCCGCAGCTGGCAGCCACCGGCCTGGAGCCGGGACAACGCATCCGCACCGCCGTCCTCGACAGCTACGACGGCGAGGTGCTGGGCGTCGGCCGCGCGACCTTCGAGCGCGTCCCGAGCTCCGAGCCGGGCGAGGGCAGCGTGGTCGGGATCACGATCGACGAGCTCTCGTCAGCGTGGCTGCCGGTGGTCGGCACGCCATCGGCCATCCGCTTCGTGGGCGATCGCTCCGAGCAGCTGGCATCGGGGCTGCACCGCAGCGACGCGCTCGGCGCCTATGTCGTCGAGCCCGACATCACCACCGGCGACGGCTACCAGATGCTCTCGGAGCCCGCTGGCGCGGTCATCCCACCGGAGGGCGTCGCGGCGCTCGTGCCGGAGGATCCGCGGCAGGGGTCGCAGGCGCTGCCAGATGCGATGCTCACGACGCTCGCCGCCTGGACCGGCGGCGCGACGAGCCCCGGCGAGCGGCTTGCCGCCATGCTCGAGGGGCTCCGCGCCGACGGCTACGTGAGCCACGGCGTGCTCGACGACGAGGCGCCGTCGCGCCCCGGGCACTCGCTCGAGCGGCTCGAGGCCATGTTCGCCGAGCCGATGATCGGCGACGCCGAGCAGTACGCCACCGCTGCGATGCTGCTCGCGCGGCAGCTGGGCTTCGACTCGCGCGTGGTCGTGGGCTTCACGCCCGACGCGATCGAGCAGGGCGCTCCGACGATCGTGCTCGGGTCCGACGCGGATGCGTGGATCGAGGTGCGCGCGGAGTCCGGCTGGGTGGGGATCGACGTGATGCCGGATGTGCGGCCGATCCCCGAGCAGGAGGAGGGCTCGCCGACGGTCGTCGAGGAGCCGCCGATGCAGCAGGCACCCGCGCCGGCGCCGGGCGGGCAGGTCGAGGGTGCAGACCCCGCAGCTCCCAGCGCCCCGCAGGACACCGACGACAGCGCATCGCGACTGCTGCAGGCGCTCGCTGCCATCGGCGCCGTGCTCGGCCTCGTCGCGCTGATCGCCGCCATCCCCGTCGGCCTCGTGATCGCGAAGGTGATCCGTCGCAGGCGCAGGCGCAGGGCCGACGCGCCGCGCGACCGCGCCGAGGGTGCGTGGGCTGAGGTCGTCGACGGGCTGCGCGACCGCGGCGAGCTGCTGACGTCCTCCGGCACCCGCCTCGAGCAGGCGGGCGAGCACGCCCCGATGCGCGAGCTCGCCCACCGCGTCGACCGTGCGGTGTTCGCGGCCGAGCCTCCGAGCGCGCCAGAGGTCACCGAGACCTGGCGGCTCGGCGCCGTCGTGCTCGCGGAGCGCGATGCGGGCGAAGGCAGGCTGCGTCCGCTGCTCGCGCGGCTGAACCCGGCGTCGCTCACGCGGCGCTGACGGCGGAGGGCGTCGCGGGCTCTGCTCCTGCACGTGCAGACCGGTACCAAGTGGCCGCGAATCCTCGCCCTGGCGCACACCTGGTACCGGTTTGTCGCGGAGCACCGCCACCGCGATCGTGTCGGGCGGATGCTTTCCACAGGGACGGGTCTGCGCGGCCCGCGCCCCGGGTCAGGTCACGCATCCTGCCCCCATGCAGACGCGCATCGACCTGCCGAGGCCGCCCACGGATCCAGAGCCCTCGCCGTTCCCGCTGCTCGCGAGCCTCGCGCCCGTGCTCGGTGCCGGCGCGCTCTGGCTCGTGCTGCAGACCCCGACGGTGCTCGTGTTCGCGCTGCTCGGGCCGATCATCGCGGTGGCCAGCATGGGCGACGGTCGGCGCACCCGCCGCAAGCGCCGCAAGCGCGAGGCCGAGCGCTGGCGGGTCGAGCTCGCGGCGGTCGCCGACCGCATCGACGCCGCCCTCGACGAGCGCCGTGCCGAGCTGCTCGCCGCGCATCCGGGGCCACGCGCGGTCGCGGCGCGGCCGCCGCACGACCCGCATCGATGGCGGCGCGCGGCGGATGCGCCGGTGCCGGTCGTGCTCGGAGCCGGGCCGCTGCCGTCGGGTGTCGCGGTCGAGGGCACGGTGCCGGCGACCGATCCGGCGGTGCAGCGGCTCGATGCCGCAGCTGCGGCCGAGCGGTTGCGCTCCGCCGCCGCGATCGTCGACGGTCCGGTCGTCGTCGACGCACGCGAGGGGATCGGCATCGTCGGCCCGCCGCTCGTGGCGCTCGCGCTCGCGCGCTCGGCTGTCATTCAGGTGGTGGATGCCGTGCCACCCGATGCCGCGGAGGCCATCGTCCCCGACGATCCCGCGTGGGACTGGCTCGACGACCTGCCGCATCCGCTCCACCGGGAGCCTGGCTCGGCTGTGCGGCTCGTGGGCGACGGCGTGGAGGTGACGGTCGCTGTGGCCGAGCATGCCTCGCAGCTGCCGCGCGAGTGTCGCATCGTCGTCCATGCGGCGCTCGACGGTGCCCGCGTGGGCGAGCGCTCGTGCGCGCCGGCGGCGATCTCAGAGCGCGAGGCGCTCGCCGCGGTCGAGACGCTCGCCGGCGCCGCCGCGCACGCGGGGATCCGGCGGGAGGGCTCGCTGCCCTCGCACGTCGACCTCGACGCGCTGCCGGTCGCGAGCGGCGGCCTCGCTGCCGTGTTCCTGGCAGACGAGGCGCCCATCGAGCTCGACCTCGTGCGCGACGGCCCGCATGCGGTCGTCGGCGGCACGACGGGCTCCGGCAAGAGCGAGCTGCTCATCGCCTGGGTCGCCGCCATCGCCGCTGGGCGTGAGACCTCGGACGTCTCGTTCCTGCTGGTCGACTTCAAGGGCGGCGCCTCCTTCGCGCCGCTGCTGGGCCTGGCGCACTGCGTGGGCGTCATGACCGACCTCGACGAGGCCGGGGCGCGACGCGCGATCGAGAGCCTGCGCGCCGAGCTGCGGCGCCGCGAGCGACTGCTGGCTGCACAGGGCGCGCGATCGATCGAGGAGGCGAGCGGCATCTCGCGGCTCGTGATCGTCGTCGACGAGTTCGCCGCCATGCTGCACGAGCTGCCCGACCTGCACCGGCTGTTCGTCGACCTCGCTGCCCGGGGCCGCTCGCTGGGCGTGCACCTTGTGCTCTGCACGCAGCGGCCGGCAGAGGCGGTGCGCGACTCGCTGCTGGCCAACTGCGGCATCCGCATCTCGCTGCGCGTCACCGATGAGCACGACGCGGTCGCGGTCACCGGCGGCGCAGAGGCGGCGTCGATCCCGCTCGCCGCCCGCGGCCGCTGCGTCGTGCGCGTGAGCGGCGGCGCCACGCGCACGGCACAGGCGGCCCTCGCGAGCCCCGAGCACCTCGCCGCGCTCGTGGCCGCCACTGCGGGGCAGTCCCGCGCGGCCAGGCCCTGGCGGGAGCCGCTGCCCGAGTCGCTGCCGCTCGCGGCGATCGAGGGCGAGGGCATCCGGCTGGGGCTCGTCGACCGGCCGTCGGAGCAGCTCGTCGCCCCGGTGCTGTGGCGGCCGACCGTCGACGGACCGCTGCTGGCCATAGGGGGAGCGGCGAGCGGGCGCACGAGCCTCGCCGACCTCGTGGCCGGGCAGCTCGGCACGCCGGTCGTCGATCGCGAGGACGCGCTCTGGGACGCGTTGCAGCAGCCGGGCCCGCTCGTGGTCGACGACCTCGACCTGCAGCTGGCGAGGCTCACCGACGAGCAGCAGGCCACGGTCGCCCAGGCGATCGCGCGACGGATGCGGGAGAGCGCGCCGGTCGCGCTCACCGCACGCCGCGTCTCGACTGCGATGGGGCAGCTCGCGCCGCTCGCCGAGCTGCGCATCCTGCTGCGGATCGCGAGCCGCCAGGAGCACATCGTCGCCGGCGGCGACGGCCACCTGCACGACGCCTCGCTGCCGCCGGGCGCAGGCTGGCTGCGTGACGAGCGCGTGCAGCTCGCGCTGCCCGAGGGAGTCGCGCCGCGGCGTGAGCCGCGCGCGGTCACGCTGCCGCGCGGGCCGGCGGCAGTCGTGCTGGGCGTCGGGGCGCAGCTGCCTGCCGCGCTCTCGGGGCCGGCGGCGAGACCCGGCCAAGCTCGAACCGGCCCTGATCGAACAGGCCCCGATCGAACAGGCCCTGATCGAGTGGGTCGGGATGACGCCGCCGGGCTCGTCGTCGGCACCGTCGCCGAGTGGGAGGCCGCGTGGGGCGAGCTCGACCGGCTGCGCGCCGACCGCCCCGTGGTGGTGCTGGGCGTCGACGAGCGACAGCTGCGGCAGGTGCTGCGGCACGCGCCGCCTCCGCCGCCCATGCGCGCCGCGCCCGCCTGGGTGCTGCTCGAGGGTCGCTTCGAGCGACTTCGGTAGCTAGCCGAGCAGCGTGGCGAGCGGCGTCGCCTGCGTCTCGAGCGCCGCGGCGACCGCAGCATTGGCCACGTGCCCACCCGAGGTGTTCAGGCCCGCCGCAAGCCCCGCATCCGCCGTCAGCGCCGCTCGCCAGCCGAGATCGGCCAGCCGGGTCGTGGCGTGCAGGGTCGCGTTCGTGAGCGCCTCGGTCGAGGTGCGGGGCACGGCACCCGGCAGGTTCGCGACGCACGCGAACACGGTCTCGTGCACGCGGAACGTGGGTTCGCGGTGCGTGGTCGGCCGCGAGTCGGCGAAGCATCCGCCCTGATCGATCGCGATGTCGACGAGCACCGAGCCTGGACGCATGCCGGCGACCATCTCGTTCGTGACGAGCTTCGGCGCCTTCGCACCGGGGATGAGCACCGAGCCGATCACCAGATCGGCGTCGCGCACCGACTCCTCGACCGTGACGCGGTTCGAGTGCAGCGTCTGCACGCGACCGCCGTAGATCGTGTCGAACTGCCGCAGCCGAGGCAGCGAGACGTCGAGCACCGTCACACGCGAACCGAGCCCGACGGCCATCTCGACCGCCGCGGTGCCGGCGACGCCGCCGCCCAGCACGACCGTGTGGCCGGCGCGGGTGCCCGGCACGCCGCCGAGCAGCAGGCCCGCGCCCCCTTGCGGTGCCGTGAGGAGCGAGGCGCCCTGCGTCACCGACAGTCGTCCAGCGACCTCGCTCATGGGTGCGAGCATCGGCAGCGAGCCGTCGGGCGCGCGCACGGTCTCGTAGGCGATCGCCGTGGTGCCGCGCTCGATGAGCGCCTGCGCGAGCTCCGGCGCCGCTGCGAGGTGCAGGTAGGCGAAGAGCGTGAGGTCGTCGCGCAGGAAGTCGAGCTCTGCGGCGATCGGCTCCTTCACCTTGAGCACCAGCTGCGCAGCCCAGGCCTCGGCCGCCGACGCGACGATCCTTGCGCCGGCAGCCTCGTAGGCCGCATCCGGGATCCCGCTGCCGACGCCAGCGCCGGTCTCGATCAAGACCTCGTGGCCGTGGGCGACGAGCTCGGTCGCCCCCGTGGCCGTCAGCGCGACCCGCGCCTCGTCTGTCTTGATCTCGCGCGGGACCCCGATGAGCATCAGGCCGCGCTCTTCACCGACTCGATCGCGCGGCCGATGACCTCGATCGCCTCACGGATCTGGTCATCCGTGATCTGCAGGCTCGGCAGGAAGCGCAGCACGTTGTAGTCGGTGCCTGCCGTCAGCACGAGCACGCCGTCGTTGCCGGCCGCCGCGGAGATCGGAGCGGTCGGGATCGGAGCGCCGGTCTCGGGGTCGATGAACTCGATCGCGAGCATCGCGCCCTTGCCGCGCACCTCGATGATCTCCGGGTGCTGCTCGGCGAGCTCGTCGAGCAGCGGGCGCAGGACGCGCTCGATGCGCTGCGCCTCGCCGTTCAGGTCTGCCGCCTCGATCTGCTCGAAGACGGCGACCGCCGCGGCGCAGGCGACGGGGTTGCCGCCGAAGGTGCCGCCGATGCCGCCCACGTGCACGGAGTCCATGATCTCGGCGCGCGCCGTGACGCCCGCGAGCGGCAGGCCGCCGGCGATGCCCTTCGCAGAGAGCACCATGTCTGGCACCCAGCCGAAGTGCTCGGAGGCGAAGGTCTTGCCGGTGCGGCAGATGCCCGACTGCACCTCGTCGGCGACCATGACGACGCCGTTGGCGGTGCACCACTCCTGCATCGCCGGCAGGTAGCCGTCGGCGGGCACGATGAAGCCGCCCTCACCCTGGATGGGCTCGATCACGAGGCACGAGAGGTCCTCGACCCCGACGTGCTTCTCGAGGTAGTACTGGGTGCGCTCTGCGGCCTCTGCGCCGTTCAGGCCGTCCTGCAGCGGGTAGGAGCCCGGTGCGTGGAAGACGTCGGACGCCAGCGGTCCCATGCCGGTCGCGTACGGCGCCGGCTTGTAGTTCATGGTCATCGTCAGGTTGGTGCGGCCGTGGTAGCCGTGCTCGACGACGGCCACCGCGCGGCGGCCCGTGAACTTGCGGGCGATCTTCACGCCGTTCTCGACGGCCTCTGAGCCGGAGTTCACGAAGAACGACTTCTTGTGGTGGTCGCCGGGCGTGTGCTGCTGGAGGTACTCGGCGACGCGCACGTAGGGCTCGTACGGCGTCGTGCCGAACAGCGAGTGGGTGAGCTTGCCGACCTGCTCGCGCACGGCCGCGACGACCGCGTCGTTCGTGTGGCCGACGGTGGTGACGCCGATGCCGCAGCCGAGGTCGATGAAGCGATTGCCGTCCACGTCGGTGATGATCGCGTCGTGCGCCTCGGCGATGAAGACCGGCAGCTGGCTCGGGATGCCCTGCGGCACCGCCTGCGCCTTGCGCTCGAGGAGCGCTCGCGAGTTCGGACCGGGGATCTCGGTGACGATCGAGCGGGAGACGGCGGGGGCAGCGGTGTCAGTCATGCTGGAATCCTACGCCGGGCACCGTGCTCCTCGACAGCCGGAGGCCTAGGCTGGCCGCATGCCGATGCAGCACGCGTACGCCGTCGAAGTCGAATGGACCGGAGCGGGTGAGGCGGGCACCAGCAGCTATCGCTCCTACACGCGCGATCACGTCGTGCGCATCGAGGGCCTGCCCGACATCCTGGGTTCGGCAGACAAGACGTTCCGCGGCGACGCCGCGCGCCACAACCCCGAGCTGCTGCTGCTGACGGCGCTCGCGCAGTGCCACATGCTCAGCTACCTGCACCAGGCGGTCAGCCGCGGCATCGTCGTCACCGCCTACCGCGATGCCGCCACCGCCACGATGGAGACCGCAGGCACCGGCGGCCGCTTCACCGAGGCCGTGCTGCACCCGGTGGTGACGATCACGGATGCGTCCCAGGCGGCAGACGCGCTGGACGCGCACGTGCAGGCGTCCAAGGACTGCTTCATCGCCGCATCCGTC
Source organism: Agrococcus sp. ARC_14 (assembly GCF_022436485.1). Taxonomy (NCBI): domain Bacteria; kingdom Bacillati; phylum Actinomycetota; class Actinomycetes; order Micrococcales; family Microbacteriaceae; genus Agrococcus; species Agrococcus sp. ARC_14. The sequence continues at coordinate 2,450,887 of NZ_JAKUDO010000001.1, read as the reverse complement.
GCCTTCCCTGTGCTCCACGCGCCCACGATCGTGGTCGACGGCGAGACGGTCGCGCAGGGCGAGGCCCACGCGTGAGCGCGCCGCGCCGCGTCATCATCCTCGGCTCGACCGGCTCGGTCGGCACGCAGACCCTCGACGTCATCCGCGCGAACCCCGGCCGCTTCCAGGTCGTCGGGCTCGTCGCCGGCCGCGACCGCGCCGGTCTCGACGCGCAGCAGGCCGAGTTCGGCGGCGAGGCCGCGCTCGGCGCCGACGCGGCCGTCACGATGATCGAGTCCGTCGAGGCCGACGTGGTGGTCAACGGCATCACCGGCTCCGTCGGGCTCGCGCCCACGCTCGCGGCGCTCGACGCCGGCCGCACGCTCGCGCTCGCCAACAAGGAGTCGCTCATCGCCGGCGGCGATCTCGTCATGCAGCGTGCGCAGCCCGGCCAGATCGTGCCGGTCGACTCCGAGCACTCGGCCATCGCGCAGTGCTTGCGATCCGGCGACCACGGCGAGATCCGCAGGCTCGTGCTCACCGCATCCGGCGGCCCCTTCCGCGGCTGGAGCCGCGAACAGATGGCGGATGTGTCACCGGCGGATGCGCTGGCCCATCCGACGTGGGACATGGGCCCGATGGTCACCACCAACTCCGCGACGCTCGTGAACAAGGGCCTCGAGGTGATCGAGGCGCATCTGCTCTTCGACGTGCCGTTCGAGCAGATCGACGTGACGGTGCACCCGCAGTCGATCGTGCACTCGATGGTGGAGTTCGTCGACGGCTCGACGATCGCGCAGGCCTCGCCGCCCGACATGCGCCTGCCGCTCTCGCTCGGCCTCGACTGGCCGCACCGCATCCCCGGCGTCGGGGCGCCGCTCGACTGGACGACTGCGTCGAGCTGGACCTTCGAGCCGCTCGACGACGAGGCCTTCCCGGCGGTGGCGCTCGCGAAGCGCGTCGGGCAGGCGGGCTCGACCTACCCGGCCGTGTTCAACGCGGCCAACGAGCAGGCGGTGCACGCCTTCCACCGCGGCGACATCGGCTACCTCGACATCATCCCGACCATCGAGCGGGTGCTCGAGCAGCATGAGCCCGGCGAGCTGACGCTCGAGCGCGTGCTCGACGCCGAGCGCTGGGCGCGTCGCGTCGCCGACGAGGCGGCCGGCGTGAACCGCTAGCGGCCCGCATCTCGGTCATCGAGGAGGCGCCGCAGGCGCCGTATCGAGATGGCGACCCGCGTGACCTCGATACGCGCTGCGCGCTCCTCGATCAGCGTGGTGTGACGACCACTTCGACACCGGCCGCATCGACAGCCTCCACCACCGCGCCCGCGTCCTCCCACCATCGCGCATAGTGATCGGGGTCCCGGTTGATCTGCACCGCGTGCGCGACCCTGGTCGGGGCGAGCTCGTCGCGGCCGTCGAGCCGATCGAGCGCCCGGTAGAAGAGCACGGCCGAGCCGTACGCATCCATGCGGACCTCATAGGCCCCCCAACCGGTGCGCTGCTGGAACAGCCCGCGCGAGTCGGGCCCCGCGTCGTCGCCGTGATCGACGACCCGCAGGCTCGACTCGCCCATCGCGGTCATGACGCCGATGCGCACGTCGCGCTCCGAGAGGCCGAGGTCGCGGCCCGCCTGGATGACGATCGCGGCGTTCGCGAGCTGCTGCCCGCTCCAGCTGCCCACCGAGCGAGGCAGCTCGCCCTCGACATGGGCCGTCTGCGCCACCGGATCGGGCTCCGGTCGCGAGACGATCCAGACGAGCACCACCACCAGCAGCAGCCCGAGCACGCCGAGCACGATCGTGCGGCCGTCGGAGGCGGCACGCGGCACGCGCTCGGCGACGGCGTGCTGCGATCTCGGGTGAGCGGCCATGGGCGTCAGCGTAAGCACGCTCCCTATGAGGAGTGCAGGGCAGATGGGGCTAGCCTTGACCGCTGATGGAAGCCGTCCTCCTCTACATCGTGGGCGTGCTCGTCGTCGTCGTCGGCCTGGCCGTCTCGATCGGCCTGCACGAGCTCGGGCACCTGTGGCCCGCGAAGCTCTTCGGCGTGCGCGTCGGCCAGTGGATGATCGGCTTCGGGCCGACGATCTTCTCGTTCCGCAAGGGCGAGACCGAGTACGGCATGAAGTGGATCCCGCTCGGCGGCTACATCTCCATGTCGGGCATGTTCCCGCCATTGAAGCCCGGCGGGGAGTCGAGGGATGCGTCCACGGGCTTCCTCGACACGCTCGTGCAGGATGCGCGCGACTCGAGCGCAGACACGATCCACGAGGGCGAGGAGGAGCGGGCGTTCTGGCGGCTCGCCTTCTGGAAGCGCATCGTCATCATGCTCGGCGGGCCGTTCATGAACCTCGTGATCGCCGTCGTGCTCTACGGCGTCGTGCTGTGCGGATTCGGCATCGCCGTGCCATCGACCACGATCGCGAGCGTCTCGGAGTGCGTCATCGCCGCATCCGACGACCGCACCGAGTGCGAGGCCACCGACCCGCTCGCGCCGGCAGCAGAGGCGGGCATCGAGCCCGGCGACACCATCGTGTCGATCGCCGGGCAGCCGATCGGCGAGTGGACCGAGATCCAGGCCGCCATCCGTGAGCTCGCCGGGCAGCAGGTGCCGTTCGTCGTGGAGCGCGACGGCGAGCAGCGCACCGTGCAGGTGACGCCGCTCGAGAGCGAGCGCTACGTCTTCGACGACACCGGGCAGATGATCGAGGCGGGCGGCGAGCCTGTCACCGAGACGATCGGATTCGTCGGGGTCGGCCCGCAGTACGTCATCGAGCAGCAGCCGGTGACGTCGGTGCTGCCGGCTGTCGGCGACAACGTGCTGCGGGTCGGCGAGCTCATCATCAACCTGCCGCAGCGCCTCGTCGACGTGGCGGAAGCCGCGTTCGGCCCGGGGGAGCGCGACCCGAACGGCCCGATGTCGGTCGTCGGCGTCGGCCGGATGGCGGGCGAGATCGCCGCGCTCGACCAGGTGCCGGTGCTCGAGCGCATCAGCGCCATGCTGCAGCTGATGGCGAGCCTCAACGTGGCGCTGTTCGTGTTCAACCTCATCCCGCTCATGCCGCTCGACGGCGGTCATGTGCTCGGCGCCCTCGTCGATGCGGTGCGCCGCGGCTGGGCGAAGCTGCGCGGCAAGGTCGCGACCCCGCTCGACACCGCCAAGTGGGTGCCGGTCACGCTCGTGGTGACCGCGGTGCTCGGCGTCATGAGCGCGCTGCTCATCTATGCCGACATCGTGAAGCCGATCAGCCTGTTCGGCGGGTAGTCGTTCCTGCTGGCTGAGCTGCCGCGACGAAGGCACGGCGTGTCGAAGCCTCGCGCCTTCAGGCTTCTGCCGTCCCCTGGTGGAAGCGCTGCCTCCACCGACCGCCGACACGCACCCACAACGACGAGCGCAGCGCCGGCCCCGCGCCGACCGAGCGCCAGACGATGAGCAGCGTGTCATCGGCGAGCTCGTGCGTCGCGAGCAGCTCGAGCTCCACCCGCTCCGGCAGCGGCGCGATCTCGGCCAGCAGCTCGTCGCGGCTCCAGCGTCGGCCTGAGGCCCCGATCTCCTCCCATTCGGGGTGCAGCAGCGCCGCGACCGAGGCGGGGTCAGCGCGCACCTCGTCGGTCAGCAGCGAGCGCTCGAGCCGCACGACCTCGGCCTCGGCAGGCTGATCCGCGAGGAAGTCGAAGCCGTCGAAGAGGTCGACATCGACCTGTGGTGCATCGACCTGAGGTGCATCGACCTGCGGTGCCTCAACCGGCGGTGCTGCGACCGGCGGGGCCTCGACCGGCGTCGGTGTGACCCCACCGAACCCGGGCCCCGCATCCGGCACCTTGCCCTGCTGGTAGGCGGTCGCGGCCCCATTCGCGAGCCGATCGGCAGCCTCGTTCAGCGCGTGGCCCGCGTGCCCCTTCACCCACTCGAACCGCACGACGCCGCCCGCCGCCCTGCGCGCCGACATGAGCCCGTCGAGCTCCTCCATGAGCTCGCGGTTCATGACCGGCTTGCCGTCGGCTTTCTTCCAGCCCTTCCGCTTCCAGCCGGGCATCCACTTGGTGATCGAGTCGATCACGTACTTGCTGTCGCAGAGGATGTGCAGCTCGTCGACGCCCGCGGTCTGCTGCAGCAGATCGAGCACGGCGGTGAGCTCGCCGATGTTGTTGGTGCCCAGTCGCTGCCCGCCTGCCGCCCAGCGCTGCTCGTCGATGTACCAGCCCCAGCCGGTGGGGCCGGGGTTGCCGAGGGAGGAGCCGTCTGCCGCTGCGGTGATCACCCGACGAGTCTGCCATCGGCGAACACCCCCGAGCAGCAGCGCCAAGTAGGCTGGCACCCATGGCAGCCATCAATCTCGGCAAGCCCGAGCCGCTCACGCTCGCGCCCCGTCGCAAGAGCAGGCAGATCAAGGTCGGCAAGGTGCTCGTCGGCGGCGACGCACCGGTCTCCGTGCAGTCGATGACCACGACGAAGACGACCGACATCAACGCGACGCTCCAGCAGATCGCAGAGCTCACGGCCACCGGCTGCGACATCGTGCGCGTCGCCGTGCCGACCCAGGACGACGCCGATGTGCTGCACATCATCGCCCAGAAGAGCCAGATCCCGGTGATCGCCGACATCCACTTCCAGCCGAAGTACGTCTTCGCGGCGATCGACGCCGGCTGCGCCGCCGTGCGCGTCAACCCCGGCAACATCCGCAAGTTCGACGACCAGGTGGGCGCGATCGCGAAGGCCGCCCAGGCCGCGGGCACGTCCCTGCGCATCGGCGTCAACGCCGGCAGCCTCGACCCCCGCCTGCTCGAGAAGTACGGCAAGGCCACGCCGGAGGCCCTCGTCGAGTCGGCCGTCTGGGAGGCGAGCCTGTTCGAGGAGCACGACTTCCACGACTTCAAGATCTCGGTGAAGCACAACGACCCGGTCGTGATGGTGAAGACCTACCGGATGCTCGCCGAGCGCGGAGACTGGCCGCTGCACCTCGGCGTCACCGAGGCAGGCCCCGCCTTCCAGGGCACGATCAAGTCGGCGACGGCGTTCGGCATCCTGCTCTCCGAGGGCATCGGCGACACCATCCGCGTCTCGCTCTCGGCCCCGCCGGTCGAGGAGATCAAGGTCGGCATGCAGATCCTGCAGTCGCTGAACCTGCGCGAGCGCAAGCTCGAGATCGTCTCCTGCCCGTCCTGCGGCCGCGCGCAGGTCGACGTCTACTCGTTGGCGGATGCGGTGACCGAGGGCCTCAAGGACGTGCAGGTGCCGCTGCGGGTCGCGGTCATGGGATGCGTCGTCAACGGGCCCGGCGAGGCGCGCGAGGCCGACCTCGGGGTCGCCTCGGGCAACGGCAAGGGGCAGATCTTCATCAAGGGCGAGGTCGTCAAGACCGTGCCGGAGGCCGACATCGTCGCCACGCTCATCGAGGAGGCTCGTCGCATCGCCGACGAGGAGAACCTCCCCGCCGGCGAGGCAGAGGTCGTCACGGCCTGACCGGCCGAGGCGCCGACCAGAGCCCGATGATGCGCTCGTGACCACGGCGCCCTCCGTCGCGGTGCGCGCGGTCCAGCGCCGCACCCTGACCGTGCTCTCCGCCGGGCAGGCGCTCGGCGGACTCTCGAACGGCGTCGCGCTCGGCGTCGGCTCGCTGCTCGTCGAGCAGGTGACGGGCGATCCGGCGCTCGCCGGGCTGGCCGCGACCATGCTCACCCTCGGCGGGGCGCTGCTCGCGGTGCCGCTCGCTCGGCTCGCCGACCGCCGCGGTCGCCGCGTGTCGCTCTCGACCGGTGCGCTCATCGCGCTGGTCGGTGCCCTGACGCTCGCGCTGGGCGGCTCGCTGAACAGCGCGTGGATCGTGCTGCCGGGCTTCGCGATCCTCGGCGCCAGCACTGCCATCAACCTGCAGTCGCGCTTCGCGGCCACCGATCTCTCATCGCCGCAGCGTCGCGGCCGCGACCTCTCGCTCGTCGTGTGGATGACGACGATCGGCGTCATCGTCGGCCCGAACCTCATTCCCGCGGGCGACGCGCTCGGCACGGCCATGGGGCTGCCGCACCTGGTGGGTGCCTACCTGATCTCGGCGGCGTCGCTGCTCGTCGCCGCCGTGCTGCTGTGGCTGGGCCTGCGGCCCGATCCGCTGCTGACCGCGCGCGGCCTGCTGGAGGCGACCGAGCGCGTCATCCCGCGGCTGCGACTGCGCCAGCACCCGCGCGCGCTCGCTGCGGTGATCACGATCGCCTGCGGTCAGGCGGTGATGGTCGGCGTGATGGCGCTCACGCCCGTGCACCTGGGCCACCACGGCCACGGCCTGACGATGATCGGGCTCACGATGAGCGCGCACACCGCCGGCATGTACGCACTCTCACCCGTGTTCGGCTGGCTCACCGACCGCTTCGGCGGGCGCAGCGTCGCCATCGGGGGAGCGGCGCTGCTCTGCGCCGCCGTGCTCACCGGTGTCGTGGTCGACTCGCACCTCGCGCCGATCCCGCTCGCGCTGCTCGGCCTCGGCTGGAGCGCCACGACCGTCGCAGGCTCCACGCTCGTCGCCGGCGCGGTGCCCGCTGACCTGCGGCCCGCGCTGCAGGGGCGCAGCGACCTCATCATGGGGCTCGCCGGTGCCGCTGCCGGCGCGCTGGCAGGGCCCGTGCTGGGTCTGTTCGGCTACGCGGGGCTCAACGTCGCGATGCTGCCGGTGATCGCGGCGCTCGTCGTCGCGGCCGTGCTGGCCACCCGCGTGCGCGACCGCTCCGCGTGAGCGACGCGACGCATCCGCCTGCAGGCCTCACGCTCAGGCACCCCCCAGCGAGCGCATCCGGCGAGCAGATACCGTGACCGAGGCGAGAGCCAGTCAGACCCGTTGCGGCGCGTGCCGCAGCGACCGAGCGCAAGGAGCGACGCGTGACCACTGCAGTCCCCGGTAGGGACCCCATCACGCCTGAGGAGCTGGAGCGTGCCAAGCGCATCATCCGCGCCATCGAGCAGTCGTTCCAGTCGACGGTGGTCGGTCAGCACCAGCTGCTGCGCTCGCTGCTGGTCGCGCTGATGACCGGCGGGCACGTGCTCATGGAGTCGGTGCCCGGCCTGGCGAAGACGACGGCGGCCGCGACGCTCGCGCGCTCCGTCGCTGCCTCGTTCCACCGCATCCAATGCACGCCCGACCTGCTGCCGAGCGACATCGTCGGCACGCAGATCTACGACCAGCACACGGCCGAGTTCCGCACCCAGCTGGGCCCCGTGCACGCCAACTTCGTGCTGCTCGACGAGATCAACCGCTCGAGCGCCAAGACGCAGTCGGCCATGCTCGAGGCGATGCAGGAGCGCCAGACCTCGATCGGCGGCGAGACGCACGCGCTGCCGTCGCCGTTCATCGTGCTCGCGACGCAGAACCCCATCGAGCAGGAGGGCACGTACACGCTGCCGGAGGCGCAGCTCGACCGCTTCCTGCTGAAAGAGATCCTGAGCTACCCGTCGCCGACGGAGGAGGCCGAGATCGTGCGTCGCGCCGAGGCGGGCGTCTTCGACGACGGCCACGATCAGCCGGTCGCCACGCTCGACGATGTGCGCTTCCTGCAGCAGCTCGTGAAGCGCGTCTACGTCGACCAGGCGATCACCAACTACGTGGTGCAGCTCATGTATGTGACGCGGCACGCCGAGGAGTACATCGGCGCCCAGCTCGCCGGCTACATCGAGTACGGCGCGAGCCCTCGCGGCTCGCTCTCGTTCTCGCAGGCCTCGCGTGCGCTCGCGCTCGTGCAGGGCCGCGACTGGGTGATCCCGGAGGATGTCAAGGATCTCCGGCACGCCGTGCTGCGCCACCGCATCATCCTCGGCTACGAGGCAGAGGCCGACGGCGTCACGAGCGAGCAGATCGTCGACGCCATCTTCGGCGCCGTTCGGACCCCGTAGGACCTGACGATGGAGCGACGGCTGCGCAAGGTGAAGACGACCATGTCGATTCACGCGCATCGTCGCACCCTCGAGCTGCTCGACGGCGAGTACGCCTCGATCCACCACGGCCGCAGCCACGACTTCGACGACCTGCGCGAATACCAGCCTGGGGATGACGTCAAGGACATCGACTGGAAGGCCACGGCGCGCAGCCACGTGCCGCTCATCAAGCGCTACATCGCCTCCCGGCAGCACAACGTGCTGCTCGTCGTGGACTCGGGCCGCAACATGGCGGCGACGGCCGAGTCGGGGGAGTCGAAGCGCGAGCTCGCGATCCTCGTCGGCGGCGTGCTCGGCTACCTCGCGACCAGGCACGGTGACCGGGTCGCGCTGCTGATGGGCGATGATGAGCGGCGGCAGGACATGCCGGAGGGCGGCTCGGAGTCGCACCTCGAGCGCATGCTGCGGCGCATCGACGAGGCGATCGCCGTCGACGGCCCACGATCGAACCTCGAGTCGGTGCTCGAGCACGCGGTGCGGCGGATGCGGCGGCGCTCGCTCATCATCGTGATCGCCGACGACCTCGCCTACACGCATGACCTCGACGTGCACCTCGGCAGGCTCCACACCCGCCACGAGGTGCTCTGGGTGTCGATCGGCGACGCCGACCTCATGTCGCGCCGCGGCGACCATCGCGAGCTCGTCGGCGTCGACACCGGCGTCGGCCTGCCCGCATTCCTGCGCCGTGACCGGGGCCTCCGCCGGGCGTTCGACGGCGCGAGCGCCGAGCGCCGCGAGCGGCTCGAGACCGGTCTGCGCTCCCTCGGCATCGCATCCGTGCGCATCGGCTCGACTCGGACGGCGATCGGGGCGCTCTTCACGCTGCTCGAGAGGCATCGCCGTGCGCGCCGCTGACCGCCTCGGCGGCCTGGCGCAGCTGCCCGCACCGGACACCTACGGCCCCTTCGGCTACGGACCGTGGTGGGTGCTGGGTGCGAGCGCGATCCTGCTCGTGCTCGCGGCGTACGCCTTCGCCTGGCTGTGGACCCGGCCGCGCGGCATCCTCACGCCGCCGCCCCCGCCGCCCGTGCCGATCGACGTGCGCAGCGTCAAGGAGAAGTACCTCGGCATGATCGAGGAGGTCGCCGTCGAGCACGCGGCGGGCGAGCTCGATCCGCGCCAGCTCTCGCAGCGGCTGAGCCTCGTGCTGCGCTTCTTCGCCCACGAGTCGACCGGCGTCATGGCGGAGGTCATGACGCTGCGCGACCTGGGAGACGCCGACCTGCCGTCGGTCGAGGGCGCCGTCTCGCAGTACTACCCCTCGTCGTTCCGCCGTGCAGCCAAGCACGATCCTGATGCGGCGATCGCGGCCGCCAGGCAGGTGGTGGCGACGTGGATGTGATGCTCCTGTGGCCCTGGGCGCTCGGCGCGCTGGTGATCGTCGCGATCGTGCTCGCGGCGCTCGGCCTGCTGCTGGCGCGGCGCAAGCGCGATCGCGGGCTGCCGGTCGCTCACGTCGACCGCATGACGGGCCTTGCGGCCTTCCGCAGCGCGCTGCTGCGCTATCGGCTGTGGATCGCCGGTGCGCTGCTGCTGGCGATCGCCGGCGCCGGGGTCGCGGGCACCGTCGCGGCCAGGCCCTCCGGCATCCATGCCAATCAGGAGGACGACTACAAGCGCGACATCGTGCTGTGCCTGGATGTGTCGGGCTCGATGGTCGACGTCGATGCCGAGATCCTCGGGGTCTACCAGCAGATCGCCGCAGAGCTCGACGGTGAGCGCATCGGCATGCGCATCTTCGACGCCTCCAGCGTCATGTCGTTCCCGCTCACGAGCGACTACGACTACATCGCCGACCAGCTCGGCCGCTACGAGCGGGCGCTCAACGGCACGCTCGGGCCCGACGAGCAGTTCAACTACCTCGCGGGCACCGCGAACGGCCTGGGCGCCTCGCTCGTCGGCGACGGCCTCGCCTCGTGCGTGCTCGACTTCGCCGACCTGGAGGCAAGCGAGCGACCGCGCTCGATCATCCTCGCCACCGACAACGTCGTGAACGGCCAGCAGATCTTCACGCTCCCGCAGGCGGGGCAGCTCGCCGTCGACCACGAGGTGCGCGTCTACGCCATCAACCCCTTCGACTGGGGCGGCGACATGGCATCGCAGGAGCTGCGCGAGACGGCCGAGGGCAGCGGCGGCGCCTACTTCGCGCTCGACTTCGCGCAGACGGTGCCGCAGATCGTCGACCGCGTCAACGCCATCGAGGCCGGTTACATCGAGACGCCGCCGCAGATCCAAGTGGTCGACAGGCCGGGAGCCCTGCCCCTGGTCGTGCTCGTGATCGTCGCCGCGATGTGCGCGGTCGCCTGGAGGGTGCGCCTCTGATGCTGAGCTTCCACCCCACCCTCCCGATCGTCGTGATCGTCGTCGGCGTGCTCGCGCTCGGCCTGTGCGTCTGGCAGCTCGTGACCGCCCGCGGTCGCAGGCTCGCCTGGATCCGTCGCTCGCTGCTCGTGCTGCTGGCGGTCGCCATGGCGTTCCGGCCAGCCCTGCCGGGCGGCGAGGTGCCGACGGCGTCGATCCAGGCCCGCGTGTTCGTCATGGTCGACACCTCGCAGTCCGTCGCCGCCGAGGACTGGGGCACCGATCCGCGGCTCACCGGCATGCAGGACGACATCGTCGAGATCGCCCGCTCGTTCGCCGGCGCCGACATCTCGGTCATCTCCTTCGACTCGCAGGCGAGCCTGCGCGTTCCCCTCACCGACGACGGCTCCGCCGTGATCGAGATGGTGCGCGCGCTCAAGCCAGAGATCGCCCAGCAATCCCGCGGCACCTCCATCTCGATCGCGCACGACCTGCTGCTGACGGAGCTCGAGCGCAGCGAGGCCGAGGACCCGAGCTCGCCGGCGATCGTCTTCTACCTGGGCGACGGCGAGCACACCGCTGAGGACGAGCCGCAGTCGTTCAGCGACGTCGCCGGCCACGTCGATCGCGGCCTCGTGCTCGGGTACGGCACCGAGCAGGGCGGCCGCATGCGCATCTCGAGCTTCGACCCTGCGGAGCAGGAGCAGTACCTGCAGGATCCGGCCGGTGGCGATGCGATCAGCCGCATCGACGAGGGCAGGCTGCGCGGGGTCGCCGACCAGCTCGGCATCACCTACCTGCACCGTGCGCCAGGACTGCCGATCGAGGATGCGCTGGGCCCGATGGCCGCGCTCGACGGCGAGGCCGATCTGAACCAGACCGAGGAGGCGCGCCTCGAGGTCGCCTGGATCCTGGGCATCCCGATCGCGCTGCTGCTCGCTGCTGAGGGCTTCAGCCTCGCCCGCTCGCTCCGCACGACGCGCGGCATCCTGCCGAAGGAGGCCGGCCGATGAAGGGCCTGGGTCTGCGTCGCCGCGTGCTCACCGACGACCAGCGCCGCACCCTGCGCTGGTGGCTGATGCTCGGGCTCATCCCCGTGGCGATCGCCGCGCTGGTCCTGGGCGGCAAGCTCATCAGCATCAACGTGCTCTCGCAGACGGCGACCGACCGCTTCGAGTCGCGCGCCTACGCGCAGGGCGCCGACGCCGCACGCGGTCTCGAGACCTGGAACTGGGTCGAGACCTGGAAGGCGCCCTTCGCGCTCGGCGTCAACCTCACGATGGCCGGCACGCTCGAGGAGGGCAGGGCGAAGCTCGAGGAGGCGCTCGAGCTCCACGGCGAGCCAGAGACGGCCATCGAGATGCACGAGCACTGCGTGATCGTCGCCTCCTTGGTGACGGCGATCGAGAAGCAGGGCGACGTCGAGCGCGAGGCGGAGAACACGCAGGGCGCCAACGCCTTCTACACCGAGGCCCTCGCGCTCATCGAGGCGCAGCCGGAGGGCTGCTTCGACGAGCCCCGCCCGGGCGAGGCCGACACGGCGGCGCAGTACGAGGCCGCTGTGCCGCGCATCGAGGAGAAGATCGAGGAGGAGTCCGGCGAGGGCGAGGGTGAGGGCGAGTCCGGCGAGGACGGCGAGGGCGAGGGCGACGGCGAGCAGACCCCGCAGGAGCAGCTCGAGGATCAGAACCAGGAAGCGCAGGAGCAGCAGCAGCAGCAGGATCAGTACGACGAGGGCGAGCAGGGCGGCGGGGGAGGCCCGAGCGTCGACCAGCCCTGGTAGACCTAGACTCGCAAGGGTGATCCGCCTCTCCCAGCTCTTCTTCACCACGCTCCGCGAGGACCCGGCCGAGGCCGAGGTCGCGAGCCACCGCCTGCTGCTGCGCGCCGGCTACATCCGCCGCGCCGGCGCCGGCCTCTACTCGTGGCTGCCGCTCGGCCTGCGTGTGCGTCGCAACATCGAGCGCATCGTCCGCGAGGAGATGGAGGCGGCCGGCGCCCAGGAGGTGCTCTTCCCCGGGCTGCTGCCCCGCGAGCCCTACGAGCGCAGCGGCCGCTGGACGGAGTACGGCGATGGGATCTTCCGCCTGCAGGACCGCAAGGGTGCCGACCACCTGCTCGCGCCCACCCACGAGGAGGTCTTCACGCTGCTCGTGCAGGATCTCGTCTCGAGCTACAAGTCGCTGCCGCTGACGATCTATCAGATCCAGGACAAGTACCGCGACGAGGCCCGCCCTCGCGCCGGCCTGTTGCGCGCCCGCGAGTTCACGATGAAGGACGCCTACTCCTTCGACGCCACCGATGCCGGCCTCGCGGCCTCCTACCAGCGCCAGCGCGACGCCTACGAGCGCATCTTCGCCCGCCTCGGCCTCGAGTACGTCATCGTCGCGGCCGACGCGGGTGCCATGGGTGGCTCGAAGTCGGAGGAGTTCATGCACCCGACGCCGGTCGGCGAAGACACCATCGTGCGCTCCGCGGGGGGCTATGCGGCCAACGTCGAGGCGTTCGAGACGGTCGCGCCCGAGCCGCTGCCGATCGACGGGCAGGAGATCGCGGCACTGCCGGATGCGGCGGTGCAGCAGACCCCGGACACGCCCACGATCGAGACGCTCGTGGCCGACGCCAACGCGCGCTTCCCCCGTGAGGATGGCCGCGCGTGGACGGCGGCCGACACGCTCAAGAACGTCGTGCTCCGCCTCACGCACCTCGACGGCAGCCGCGAGCTGGTCGTCATCGGTCTGCCCGGCGACCGTGAGGTCGACGAGAAGCGCGTCGAGGTCGCCTTCCAGCCCGCGCAGGCCACGGCCGCCGACGAGGAGGACTTCAAGGCCAACCCCGGCCTCGTCAAGGGCTACATCGGCCCGTGGACGGCATCCGGCCCCGTACTCGGGGAGGAGTCGGCCACCGGCATCCGCTACCTGCTCGACAAGCGCGTCGTGACCGGCACGAGCTGGATCACGGGCGCGAACGAGCCCGGCAGGCACGTCTTCGGGCTGGTCGCCGGTCGCGACTTCGTCGGCGACGGATGGGTCGAGGCGGGCGATGTGCGCAGCGGTGACCCCGCGCCAGACGGGTCTGGCCCCGTGACGCTCGAGCGCGGCATGGAGGTCGGCCACGTCTTCCAGCTGGGCCGCAAGTACGCGGAGGCGCTGGGGCTGAAGGTGCTGGACGAGAACGGCAAGCTCGTCACGGTCACGATGGGCTCCTACGGCATCGGCGTGACGCGCAACTTGGCGGCGATCGCCGAGATCGCGCACGACGACAAGGGCCTCGTGTGGCCGCGCGAGGTCGCACCGTTCGACGTGCACGTCGTCGCCACCGGTCGCGACGAGGCCATCTTCGCGATCGCGGAATCGGTCGTCGCCGAGCTGGAGGCGCGCGGCCTCGAGGTGGTCCTCGACGACCGTCCCAAGGTCTCGCCGGGCGTGAAGTTCGGCGATGCAGAGCTGATCGGCGTGCCGCAGATCGTGATCGTCGGCCGCGACGCCGTCGAGGGCTCCGTCGAGGTCTGGGACCGCGCGACGGGTGAGCGCTCGAAGGTCGAGATCGCCGACATCCAGGCTGCGCTGGGACGGTAGACTGTCCGGTCGGCATTCATTGCCGCACGAACCGCAGGATAAGAGGAGCCCACAAGTGAAGATCGATCTGAGCGTGCTGAAGACCGTCGAGCGCGAGCGGGAGATCTCCCAGGACGACCTCATCCGCGTCATCGAGCAGGCGATCCTGCAGGCGCACATCCGTTCCGGCGAGAAGGCAGAGGCTGACGCCCCGCAGCCGCGCGTCGAGGTCGACCGCAGGACCGGAGAGGTCACGCTCTACGAGCCCGAGCTCGACGAGGACGGCAATCGCATCGGCGAGTCGATCGCGACGACCGACGACTTCAGCCGTGTCGCCGCCTCCGCCGCGAAGCAGGTCATCTTCCAGGCGCTGCGCGACAAGAGCGACGAGACCGTGCTGGGCGCCTACAAGGACCGCGAGGGCGACATCATCGCCGGCGTCGTGCAGCAGGGCACCAACCCGCGCATGGTGCAGGTGAAGCTCGGCGACGACATGGAGGCGCTGCTGCCGCCCGAGGAGCAGGTGCCGGGCGAGGAGTACAAGCACGGCAAGCGGATGCGTGTCTTCATCACCAAGGTGGAGCGCGGCCAGCGCGGCCCGCAGGTCACGGTGAGCCGCACGCACCCCTCGCTCGTGCGCAGGCTGTTCGCCCTCGAGGTGCCGGAGATCGCATCCGGCGCTGTCGAGATCGTGGCGATCGCCCGCGAGGCGGGTCACCGCTCGAAGATCGCGGTGCGCGCCACGCAGCCCGGCATCAACGCCAAGGGCGCGTGCATCGGCGAGATGGGCTCGCGCGTGCGTGCCGTGCAGGCGGAGCTCGGCGAGGAGAAGGTCGACATCGTCGACTTCTCCGAAGAGTTGCCCGCGTTCGTCGCGAGCGCGCTCAGCCCCGCACGGGTGTCGGATGCGTTCATGATCGACGAGAAGACCAAGGCCGTGCGCGCGCTCGTGCCCGACTTCCAACTCTCGCTCGCCATCGGCCGCGAGGGGCAGAACGCCCGGCTGGCGGCGAAGCTGACGGGGGCGAAGATCGACATCCAGCCCGACTCCGTCATGGAGGACTGAGCGCGCTTCGCCGGTCGAGGAACGCCGCCGGCAGCGGCGACGCGTCTCGAGACCCGGGTCCCGCTCTGCAGTTCCGACGCCCAAGACGGGCGTCGGGGCCGGGGTCGCGGCGTCGACCCGAAAGGGTCGCCGCTTTGGAGCTCCACCGCCCGGGCGTGTCGTGCGCTAGACTTGACGACATCCGTACGTGTCTTGGCTGTCGCGCGCGCACCGAACCCGCACTGCTTGTGCGAATCGCTGCGCGGGGCGGCGAGGCGGTCGTCGATCTGCATCGACGACTTCCAGGCAGGGGCGCGTGGGTGCATCCGACGCAGCAGTGCGCGGAACGCGCGTTGCGCGCGATCCCGCGGGCCCTGCGCCAGCACGTGGATACCTCGCCCATCGCACGGTGGGCACAGGACGGGCTCGACCCGAGCCCCGACCGAAGGAACGAAACGCACATGGACAACTGATGAGCAGCTCGAAATGAGACCCGTCAGCTATTGACGTCCGCCCTGTTCTGGGTGGACCAGGACAGGAGAGATGTGGCAAACCCACGCGTTCACGAGATCGCCGCCGAAGTCGGCGTCGAGAGCAAGGTCGCTCTGGCCAAGCTCAAGGAGATGGGCGAGTTCGTCAAGGGACCCGCCTCGGCGGTCGCGCCCCCGGTCGCCCGCAAGCTCAAGGCCGCCCTCGAGGCTGAAGGCCTCAGCGGCGGAGCGGCTGCACCCAAGGAGGCCGACAAGGCCCCCGCCAAGACGCCTGCCCAGGCGTCCCCCAAGTCGCCCGCTGCACGCAAGCCCGCGCCGGCTGCCAAGCCCGACGCGGCTCCGACTCCGGCTCCGGCCGAGTCCGCAGCGGCTCCCGCGCCGGCACCGGCTGCGAAGCCCGCCGCCGAGGCGGCTCCCGCTGCGCCCGACGCTGCCCCGGCCCCCGCGGCAGCGCAGCAGCAGGCACCTGCCGAGACGCCGAAGACCGAGGGCGACGGCTCCGCGGCGACCCCCAACGCCATCCCGCGTCCGATGGCGCGCCCCGGCGCGCCCCGGCCCGGCAACAACCCCTTCGCCTCCAGCCAGGGCATGGGTCGTCCGCGCGGCGGCAACAACCCGTTCACTGCCAAGCAGGGCGGCGCCCCGCATCCGGCGGCACCGCGCCCCGGTGCTCCGCGCCCCGGTGCTCCCCGTCCCGGCGCTCCGCGCCCCGGTGGCCCCGGCGGTCCCCGCGGTGGCGGCGCAGGCCGTCCGGGCGGCGCCGGTGGTGGCCCCGGTGGCTTCCAGCGTCCCGGCCAGGGCGCGCCCAGCCGTGGCGCTCCCGGTCGCGGCGGCCCCGCATTCGCGGGCCGTGGTGGCGGCCGTGGTCGCGGCGGCACTGCCGGCGCGTTCGGCAAGGGCGGCGCCAAGGGCAAGTCGCGCAAGTCGAAGCGCACGAAGCGTCTCGAGTTCGAGATGCGGGAGGCGCCGTCGATCGGTGGCGTGAAGGTTCGCCGCGGTGATGGCACGACCATCGTCCGCATGCGCCGCGGTGCATCGATTGCCGACTTCGCAGAGAAGATCGATGCGAGCCCCGGCGACCTCGTGACCGTGCTGTTCCACCTCGGTGAGATGGCGACGGCGACGGAGTCGCTCGACGAGACCACCTTCGAGCTGCTCGGTGAGGAGCTCGGCTACCGCATCCAGATCGTCAGCCCCGAGGACGAGGACAAGGAGCTCCTGGAGGGCTTCGACATCGACCTCGCGCAGGAGCTCGAGGACGAGACGGATGAGGATCTCGAGTACCGCTCGCCGGTCGTCACGGTCATGGGTCACGTCGACCACGGCAAGACCCGTCTGCTCGACGCCATCCGTGGCGCGAACGTCATCGACGGCGAGGCCGGCGGCATCACCCAGCACATCGGCGCCTACCAGGTCTGGCAGGAGCACGAGGGCGAGGACCGCGCGATCACCTTCATCGACACCCCTGGTCACGAGGCGTTCACCGCCATGCGTGCTCGTGGTGCGCAGGTGACCGACATCGCGATCCTGGTGGTCGCGGCCGACGACGGCATCATGCCGCAGACGATCGAGGCGCTGAACCACGCGCAGGCCGCAGGCGTGCCGATCGTGGTCGCAGTGAACAAGGTCGACAAGGAGGGCGCGAACCCGGCGAAGGTGCGTCAGCAGCTCACCGAGTACGGCCTCGTCACCGAGGAGTACGGCGGCGACACGATGTTCGTCGACGTCTCGGCGCTCGCTCGCACCGGTATCGAGGATCTCCTGGAGGCCGTGCTGCTCACGGCCGACGCCGGTCTCGACCTGCGTGCGAACCCGAACAAGGTGGCGCGCGGCGTGGCGATCGAGGCGAGGCTCGACAAGGGCCGCGGCTCGATGGCGACCGTGCTCATCCAGTCCGGAACGCTCCGCGTCGGCGACGCGATCGTGGCAGGCACGGCCTATGGCCGCGTCCGCGCGATGGTCGACGACCGTGGCGAGCTGGTCGAGGAGGCCGGTCCTTCGATGCCCGTGCAGGTGCAGGGCCTCTCGAGCGTTCCCCGCGCCGGTGACACCTTCATCTCCACGGATGAGGATCGCACCGCCCGCCAGATCGCTGAGAAGCGTGAGGCCGTCGAGCGCAACGCCCAGCTGGCCAAGGCGCGCAAGCGCCTCTCGCTCGAGGACTTCAAGACCGCGCTCGAGCAGGGCAAGGTCGAGACGCTCAACCTCATCATCAAGGGCGACGTGTCGGGTGCCGTCGAGGCGCTCGAGGAGTCGCTCCTGAAGATCGAGGTGGACGACACCGTCGACCTGCGGATCATCCACCGCGGCGTCGGTGCCGTCACCGAGTCCGACGTGAACCTGGCGACGGTCGACAACGCCGTCATCATCGGCTTCAACGTCCGTCCAGACCCGAAGGCCCGTGAGCGCGCCGCCCGCGAGGGTGTCGACATCCGGTTCTACAACGTCATCTACGGTGCGATCGATGACATCGAGAACTCGCTCAAGGGCATGCTCAAGCCTGAGTTCGAAGAGGTCCAGTCGGGCGTGGCGGAGATCCGCGAGGTCTTCCGCTCGTCGAAGTTCGGCAACATCGCAGGCTGCATCGTCCGCTCCGGCACGATCACCCGCAACGCGAAGGCCCGCGTCATCCGCGACGGCGTCGTGCTGGCCGATGGCCTGGCCATCGAGTCGCTGCGTCGCTTCAAGGACGACGTCACCGAGGTGAAGACGGACTTCGAGTGCGGCATCGGGCTCGGCAAGTTCAACGACCTGCAGCCCGGCGACGAGATCGAGACCATCGAGATGGTCGAGAAGCCGCGCGTCTGATCGCACGGTTGGTATGGGGCGGCTTCGGTCGCCCCATACTCGTCTGAAGAACCAAGGAGGAACGACATGGGCGAGAACCCAAGGGCCAGGAAGATCGCCGACCGGATCCGCGAGATCACGGTCAACGCGCTCGAGCGCGAGGTCAAGGATCCCCGGCTGGGCTTCGTGACGGTCACGGATGTGCGGGTCACGGGTGACCTGCAGCACGCGTCGATCTTCTACACGGTGTACGGCACCGATGAGGAGCGCGAGGACACCGCGACGGCGCTCTCGAGCGCGAAGGGCCTCGTGCGGCGAGAGATCGGCAAGGGCCTCAGCCTGCGCCTCACGCCATCGATCGAGTTCTTCCTCGACGCGCTGCCTGAGAACGCGACGACCATCGAGCACCTGCTCGACGAGGCGCGCGTGCGCGACCTCGAGACGCAGAAGGCGCACGAGAGCGCGCAGTACGCCGGCGACGCCGACCCGTACCGCAAGCCGCGCGAGCTTGAGGACGACGAGGACTGATGCGCGGGCGTGCCGTTGCCGCGATCGCGTTGGTGATCGCGGTCGGCGGCTGCGCCAGTGCAACTGACGGGCAGATCGAGCTGACAGCGGAGCAGGCGGGCGACGCCTATCGGTCGGCGATCTGCCGCATCATCGAGACCGACGGCACCCTCGACGCGGCGCTGGCGTCCGGTGACACGGACGACATCTTCGAAGCGGCGCGAGCACGCGCCCAGCTGCTCTCGGGGCGCGCGCTCACGATCTCCGAGCAGCACGTCTGGCCGGCAGGTGCTGAGGCGGTGTGGCGGGTCGACGAGGCGTTCGCGGCCGAGCTCAGCTGGGTGCTGGAGGTCGCCGATGCACCCACCGCCACCGCAGCTCGGGGCATCGCCCGACCGGACCTCGACGCGCGCGCCGCTCTCGACCGCGAGGTGCGGACCGCGCTGGCGCTGCCGACCGAGGACGCGCAGCTCTGCAGCTGACCGCGCCACGCCGACAGTTGTGCAGGGATCTGAGGCTTCGCGCTTCTCAGAGCCGCAGTGCCGTGCACACCTGGCGGGCCGGGCCGCGTCAGGCCTGAGAGAAGCGCAGCGCTCGGGTTGCGAGGTCGGCCTCCGTGAGGCGCACCCTGATGCGCTCGCCCGGCTCCGCCTGCGTGTCGCACGCCGCCTCGGTGGGCGGGTCGATCAGCTGGATGGTCGCGCCCTCCTTGCGGGTCTCGACGACCACCGCGTCGAACTGCTCGCCGATGCGCTCGCGCAGCACCGCGATCTCGACCGCGTCGATCGACTCGCGCTCCAGCCTGCCGGCCAGCTGCCCAGAGGACTGCATGATCTCGGGTAGCCCCTGAAGCCCATCCGCCGCCCACTGCGGGATCTCGCGACCGTTCGCGATCGCCTCGCAGTGCACGAGCACGTAGCGGTCGACGAGCCTGCGCAGCGGCGCCGTCGTGTGCGCGTAGGCCGCACCGATCGCCGCCTGCTCGAGCCGCGCGGGGTCTGAGCTGTCGTCGAGCACCTTGTAGGAGGCGCCGCGGAACAGCCGCCTCGCGGCCTGCAGGATGGCGAGCGTCGTCGGCTTCTCGCGGTCGAGGCGGCGCAGGAATGCGCCGTAGTGCTCGCCAGCCGCCCACTCCTCGCCGATCGCGCGCACCTCCTTGCGGAAGCGGTTGACGTCGCCCTCCGGCGGCTGGGGCATGGTGCGCAGGATGCCGCGCTTGACGCTGAGCATCAGGTTCGCCGCCTCCATGCCGGTCATGAGCGAGATCTGCGCGTTCCAGCGCTCCACCGGCAGCAGCACGCGCCGCTCGATGACGTAGTGCTCGCCCTCCTTGGCGATCTGCTCCTCGGGCATGTCGAGGCTCGCCCCCTCGCGCGCCTCCTCGAGCGCGATCCGCAGCTCGCCGACCTCCTTGAGCAGGCCCAGCATGGCGTCGCCCGCGTCGATGCGCTGCTGCGCCTCGTCATAGGTGAGCTGCTCGCGCGAGCGCACCCGCGCGCGCTCGAGCGCCGTCCCGGTGACGTCGCCGGCCGCATCCAGCTGCATCGTCCACACGTAGGCGGCGCGCTCCTGCTCTGCCAGCAGGCTCGCGGCGCCCTCGCTCACGATCGGCGGATGCAGCGGCACCCGGCCGTCGGGCGCGTACATCGTCTGGCCGCGCCTGCGGGCTTCGACGTCGATCGCGCCGCCGGGGGAGACGAAGGCGGGCACGTCGGCGATCGCGTACCGCACCGTGAAGCCATCGCCGGCGCGCTCGATGTGGAGCGCCTGGTCGAGGTCGGTGGAGCCGCGCGGGTCGATCGTGACGAGCTCGATGCCCGTCTGGTCGGCCTCGGGCAGCTGCGGATCGGCGGCGAACGCGGCGGCCTCGGCCTCTGCCTCCGGTGGGAACTCGGGCGTCAGCTCGAGCTCCTGCCTGATCGCCGCGAGCGCCGCAGTGAGCTCGTCGGTGGGCTGCGCCTTCTCGGCCGTCTGGGTCAGTCGCTGGTGTCGTGCCGGCATGCGCCCCAACCTATGCCCGCTCGCCTCCCTGTCCGCCGCATCCGCCGCATCCGCTCGCACAACGCAAGCCACAGATCGCCACCGAGCGGACCAATCGGTGATCGTGCCGGCAGGGCCCGCTGAACGCGACACTCCGGCTTGCGTTGTGGCCCCGGCCTGGGCCCGGCGCACAGAGGGCGTCAGTCGGGCAGCCGCACCGAGCCGTCGTCGCGCACGATCAGGCCGTCGGCCGCCAGCGAGGCGATGGCCCGCTCGAGCTGCTCGGCGTCGGGCCACAGCGGCGCGAGCACCGCCTCCGTGAGCGGCAGGTCGACGGCCCGCAGTGCCCGCAGCACCGTGCCGCGAGCCTGCCGGTCACTGCCGGCGAAGCTCGACTGCCGTGGCGCCCGCTTGCCCTCGTAGGCCGGGTAGCCCGTCGCACGCCACGCGCACGCATCGGCGATCGGGCACGCCTCGCAGGCCGGTCGCTGCGCGGTGCAGACGAGTGCCCCGAGCTCCATCAGGGCGATGGAGACGACGGATGCCGCGGTCGCGTCTGCGGGAAGCAGCGCGTCGACGTCGCTCAGGTCGCGCCGCTTGGCAGGCCCCGCCTCGCCCTGCCCGTGCACCGCGCGCGCGACGACGCGGCGCACGTTGGTATCGACCACCGGGTGGCGGTCGCCGTAGTGGAAGACCGCGACGGCCCGCGCCGTGTAGTCGCCGATCCCCGGGAGCGCGAGCAGCGCATCCACGTCTCTCGGCACGAGACCGCCGTGCAGCTCGACGATGGCGCGGGCGGTGTCCTGCAGTCGCAGCGCGCGACGCGGATAGCCCAACGTGCCCCACTGCCGCAGCACCTCGTGGGTTGGGGCATCGGCGAGGTCGGCGGCGGTCGGCCAGCGTTGGAGCCAGCGGTCGATCTCGACCGCGACGCGGGCCGCCTGCGTCTGCTGCAGCATGATCTCGCTCACGAGCGTGCCCCACGCGTCGAACTCCGGGCGGCGCCACGGGAGGTCGCGGGCGCTCTCGCGGTACCAGGCCGCGAGCGCGTTCAGCGGCTGTTCACCGAGCATCCAGCCAGCGTAGACGGCCGCTCGGTAGCGTCGAGCGGGTGACCGACCCTCAGCCGCCGTTCCCGCAGCCGTACCTCCCAGGATCGTTCGAGGGGCAGGAGCAACCGGCGGCGCAGCCGCACGTCCAGCAGCAGCAGCAGCAGTGGGCACCGCTCGAGGCCGAGGTCGATCACGCCGCGGCCGCCACCGCCGCGAAGGGCCGCAGCCTCGCGCCCGATCTCGCGCGCGGGCTCATGCTGCTGCTCATCGCTCTCGCGAACGTGCCCTGGTGGGTCTATGCCGCAGAGCACGGCGTCACGAACGCGCACGGCATCGGCTACGAGGGCGCCGACCTCGGCTACCAGCTGTTCTCGCTCGTCGCGATCGACGGCCGGGCCTATCCGCTCTTCGCGTTCCTGTTCGGCTACGGCATCTGGCAGATGTACAGCAGGCAGGCGGCCGCCGGCACGCCTTGGCGGGAGGCCCGCCGGGTGCTGCAGATCCGGCACGGCTGGATGGTCGCGTTCGGTGCGGTGCACGCGCTGCTGCTGTGGTTCGGCGACATCGTCGGCGCCTACGGGCTCGTCGGGCTCCTCGTGGCCTGGCTGCTGCTGCGGCGATCCGACCGCACGCTCGCCGTCGTCGCCTGGATCATGGCCGGGCTGCTCGGGGTGGCCGGTGTGATGGGGCTCATCAGCGGCTTGGTGCTCGGCTCCGGTGCCATCGGGGATCCTTCGCTGTTCGCCGGCTCCAGCCTCCCGGCGGTGGCCGCCGAATCGAGCTACCTGATCTTCATGGCCGCGAGCCTCGGCACCTGGCTCCTGGTGACGCCCGGGCAGATCATCATGCTCACCGTGCCACTCGCCGTCGTGCTGGGCATCCTCGCGGCCCGTCGCGGCCTGCTCGACCGACCGCAGGAGCACCGCGCGCTGCTCACGCGCATCGCGATCGGCGGCATCCTGATCGGCTGGGCCGGCGGCGCTGTCGCGGCGCTGCAATTCGCCGGAGTGCTGTTCGACCCGGCCGTCTCCTTCGCGACGATGGGCATCACCGGGCTCGCAGGCGTCGCGGGCGGCATCGGCTACGCCGCGCTCTTCGGGCTCATCGCCGCGGCGATCGCCAGGCGCGGTGAGGCACGACCTCGCGGCATCGTCACGCGCACCATCACCGCCGTCGGCAAGCGCTCGCTCTCGAGCTATCTGCTGCAGTCGGTGCTGTTCGCGCCGCTGCTCGCGGCGTGGGGCTTCGGCCTGGGCGCCACGCTCACGCCGCTCGGTGCAGCCGGCCTCGCGATCGGCGTCTGGCTGGTGACCGCCGTGGTCGCGCTCCTGCTCGACCTGCGCGGCAAGCGCGGCCCCGCCGAGACGCTGCTGCGCAAGCTCTCCTACGGCAAGCGCACGGTCGCCGCACCGACGCCGGTCGGCTGACGGCGAACGGCATGCGGGTGCCGCGCTGCGCGGCCTAGGCTGGCGGCATGGCAGACAGCGCACTCCTCATGCGGGCGGCCTCGTGGACGCCCGAGCAGAAGGAGCTCTACACGCGGCTGGCCGAGCTGATGGTGCGGCGCAACCCCAGCGGCCGCAGACTGGTCGCCGTCGAGGGGCGCGACGGCGCGGGCAAGACGCAGTTCGCGGATGCGCTGCAGGTCGCCTTCGCGCGCGCCGGTGTCGAGGCGTTCCGCGCGAGCGTCGACGACTTCCATCGCGCGCAGGCGTTCCGCTACCGGCAGGGCCGCGACTCGTCGAAGGGCTACTACGAGGACGCCTTCGACATCGAGCTGCTCGACCGCGTGCTGCTGCACCCCTTCCGCATGGGTGGCTCCACGGGCTTCATGACTCGAGCGTTCGACTTGCGCAGGGATGCATCGGTCGAGATGGAGTGGCAGAGCGCGGGCCCGGATGCGGTGCTGATCGTCGACGGCGTGTTCCTGCAGCGTCCTGCGCTGGCGGGCAAGTGGCACTCGGTCATCTACCTCGAGGCGGAGGATCGGGTGCGCGGTGAGCGGATGCGCGCCCGAGATGGCGCGCATCCGGACGTCAATCACGCCTCGCATGCCCGCTACCGCGAGGCGCACGACCACTACGAGCGCACGTCGAGCCCGCGCCGCACGGCCACCTTCATCGTCGACAACACCGACTGGCGCAAGCCCTTCCAATCGTTCGCCGATTCCTGCTGAGCGTCCCCGCCGTAGGTCGAGGAGCGCACGACCGCAGGTCGTACGCGTCACGAGACCCCGTCACGCCAACCCCCGCACCACGCTCGGCGCCAGGAACTGCCCGCTCCGCTCCACCTCGTGCACGAGCTCGACCAGCGCAGCGTTCACCGGCGCCTCACGCCCGATCCGCGCCGCCTCGGCCACCACGGCCCCGTTGATCGCATCCACCTCGGTCGGCTGACCGCGTCGGATCGACTGCTGCGTCGAACCCTGGTTCGGCACGTCGCCGAGCCTCGCCCTGATGCGCAGCGGCACCTGCTCGGCGATGCGCCGCGGCGCGAAGGCGACGACCCGCACGAGCAGGGGAGTGAGCCCCTGTAGCGGCTGGAATCGCACGCCGGCAGCGAGCCCGATGCTGGCCGTCTCCCGCATCGAGGCGAGCAGGACGTGCCGCAGCCCGCGGTCGCTGATGACGTCCTGCACCGAGTGCCCGATGATCGCCGGGATGGCGTTGACCATGTTGATGAGCAGCTTCGTCCACTGCGCGCCCTCGATCGATGGCGTCTCGCTCGTCGGCAGCGCCTCACCGAGCAGCGCGGCGAATCGCGCCCCCTCCGCGCCGCCCACGATGGTGTCGCCGGCCGCCGTCACCGTCACGATGCCGGGCTCGAGCGAGTTCGCCGCCATGAGCGCGATGCCGCCGGCGACCCGCTCGTGACCCAGCATCCGAGCCGCGGCTCGCTCGCCTCCCAGCCCGTTCTGCACCACCAGCAGCGGCACGCCCTCGAGCGCGTCCCTGTTCGCCTCGAGCGCCTCGACCGCGCCGGTCGCCTTCACCGCCAGGATCGCCGCATCGGGTGCCTGGGTCAGCGTCTCGAGCGCCGTCACGGGCGCGGTGTGGGCGCCGAAGCCGCCCTTGATGCGCAGGCCGTGCTCGCGGATCGCCTCGAGGTTCTCGCCCCGCGCGGTCACGGTCACGTCGTGACCCACCGCATCCAGCCGAGCCGCGATCACGCCGCCGATCGCGCCCGCCCCGATCACCGCGATGCGCTGCCGTGCAGGGTGCTCTTCGCTGGTCGGCGTCATGCCCGCCAGGCTAGCCGCCGCTAGGCTCGCAGGGTGCCAGCAGCCTCCTCCAGCCCCGACGGCATCCTGCTCGTCGACAAGCCGCAGGGCATCACGAGCCACACCGCCGTGAGTCGCGCGCGCAAGGCGCTCGGCACCCGCAAGGTCGGCCACGCAGGCACGCTCGACCCGATGGCGACGGGCCTGCTGATCCTGGGCATCGGCCCCTCCACGCGCCTGCTCACGCACATGGTCGGCCTCGACAAGACGTACACGGCGACCATCGCGCTCGGCGCCGCCACGACCACCGACGACGCCGAGGGCGAGGAGACGACGGCAGCGGATGCGTCGCACCTGTCGGGCGCAGACCTCACGGCGCCGATCGCGGCCCTCACGGGCGACATCGAGCAGGTGCCGAGCGCCGTCAGCGCCATCAAGGTCGACGGCGAGCGGGCCTACAACCTGGTGCGGGCGGGGGAGCAGGTCGAGCTCAAGCCCCGCCCCGTGACCGTCGCCCGCTTCGACGTGCTCGCGTTCCGGGCAGGCGAGCGCGCCGAGGTCGACGTCGTGATCGACTGCTCGAGCGGCACCTACATCCGGGCCCTCGCGCGCGACCTGGGCGCCGCGCTCGGCGTCGGTGGGCACCTGACGGCGCTGCGGCGCACCCGGGTCGGCCCCTTCGAGGTCGACGGCGCGCCCATCGCCGACGCGCTGCCCCAGGAGGGCGCCGCCGAGCTGCTGCTGCCGCCCGCCCGGGCCGCCGCGCGCATCCTGCCCGTCGCGCAGCTCGACGACGAGCGCACCGCGAACCTCACGCACGGCCGCCGGACGGCGTCGCTCGAGGGTGAGGAGGGCATCGTCGCCGCCATCCACGGCGAGCGGCTCATCGGCATCGCTCGGGTCTCGGGCAACCGCCTGCTGCCGGTGACGAACTTCCCGACCGCGTGAGCATCCTGGAGGACGAGTGATCGACTGGCTCATGATCGCGCAGGCCATCGCGCTCGCGGCGATCGGACTGGGCATCGCGATCGTGGGGCTGCTGCGCAAGCCCTTCAACGACTGGGTGCTCGGCGCGGCCGCGCTCGTGCTGCTGACGCTCGTCGTGCAGGCCGTGGCCTCGTTCATCGCGCCCTTCGCGGGCGCCGGCCCCACCGGCGATCTGCTGGAGTACTGGGTCTACCTGATCTCGGCCCTCCTCATCCCGCCCGCCGCCGTGCTGTGGGCGCTCATCGACAAGAAGGGTGAGTGGGCCACGCTCGTGGTGGGCATCGGCATGCTCGCCTGCGCCGTGATGGTGTACCGGATGCATCAGATCTGGTTCGTGCAGGTGGCGTAGCGACCGCCCCGGGCGGCTCGCACTCAGCCGGCGGACTAGAATCGACCGAGTGAGCGAGCGCAGGCATGCAGGGATCGGACGCGTCCTCATCGCGGTGTACGCGGTGCTGGCGCTGGCAGCGACGGGCCGCTCGTTAGTGCAGATCGTCCAGCGCTTCGACGAGGCGCCCTTCGCCTACGCGCTGAGCGCTGTGGCCGCCGTCGTCTACATCGTGGCGACCGTCGCGCTCGCGATGCGCAGCGACGCAGCCCGCGCAGTGGCGCTCGCCGCCGTCTGCTTCGAGCTGGTCGGCGTCGTCGTGGTCGGCACGCTCTCGCTGGTCTCTCCGGAGCTCTTCGCGCACGACACCGTCTGGAGCCGATTCGGGATGGGGTACCTCTTCATCCCCGCGGTGCTGCCGTTCCTCGGCCTGTGGTGGCTGCGCGCCAGCCGCGAGCGGGTCGCCGCATGAGCGCGCGCATCCCCGACCCCGTGCCCGCTGACGCGGCGCCGGCTGACCCCATGCACTGGATCGACGAGCTCGAGGCCGTTCCGAGCGCCGTCACCATCGGCAAGTTCGACGGCGTGCACATCGGCCACCAGCGCATCATCGAGCAGCTTCGCGCGATCGCCGAGCCGCAGGGCCTGGCGACCACCGTCGTCACCTTCGACCGCAATCCGCTCGAGGTCGTGCGGCCCGACGTTGCGCCGCTGCCCCTCGTCTCGCTCGATCACAAGCTCGAGCTGCTCGCCGCCGCAGGCGCCGACCGCGTCATCGTGATCCCGTTCACCAAGGCGGCGGCGGCGCAGCCCGCAGACGAGTTCGCCACCCGCGTGCTCTTCGACGGCCTGGGTGCCCGCGTGCTGTTGGTCGGCGACGACTTCCGCTTCGGCTTCCGGGGTGCGGGCACGCCGGAGCTGCTGCGCGAGCTCGCCGAGCCGCGCGACGTGCGCGTCGAGTCGATCGACGACATCTGCTTCACCGACGGCCGCCGTGTCTCCTCCACCTGGATCCGCGAGGCCCTCGACCTGGGCCGCATCCGCGAGGCGAACGAGATGCTCGGCCGCCGCCACCTGCTGCGCGGCGACGTCGTGCGCGGCTTCCAGCGCGGCCGCGCGCTCGGCTTCCCGACCGCCAACCTGGGCGCTCCCGTCGAGGGCTTCATCCCCGCCGACGGCGTCTACGCAGGCGTCGCGCACGTCGACGCCGGCACCTTCGCCGCCGCCGTCTCGATCGGCGACAACCCCACCTTCGACGGCGTGCAGGCCAAGACCGTCGAGGCCTACCTGCTCGACGTCGACCTCGATCTCTACGACCGGCCGATCGCACTCGAGCTGGTCGACTTCGTGCGCCCCATGCACCGCTTCGAGGGGCTCGACCAGCTCATCGCGCAGATGCATCGCGACGTCGAGGTCACGCGCGAGACGATCGCCCCGCTGCTCGCCGCCGAGGCCTGAGCGCGCGCGTCGCCGCTCCGAGAGCGCCTTCCGCGCCGCTCGACCGGGCTCGGTAGACTGCCCTGCACCAGCAAGCCGCGAACCACCTGGCGGAGACCCGCACCGCAGCTTCAGCAGAAGGATCAGCGTGACCACATCCAGTCAAGCGCTCGCTCCCGCAGAGCGCGCCGTCCAGCTGCTCGGCGGCGACCTCTCCGAGGTCGCGCTCCGCCGGCACCTCGAGGGCCTGCCGACCGTCGACGCCGTCGGGCTCGAGGCTCGTGCTGCCAAGTTCGGCACCCGCTCCATCAAGACCACCTCCAAGGCGGCCGCGCTCGACCTGGTCATCCGCATGATCGACCTCACGACGCTGCAGGGCTCCGACACCCGAGGCAAGGTGCGCTCGCTGGTGGCGAAGGCACTCGTGCCCGACGCATCCGACCCCTCGACCCCGCGGCCCGCCGCCGTGTGCGTCTACGGCGACATGGTCGGCAACGCAGTCGCGGCGCTGGGCTCGGCCTGGAGCGCCGGCAAGGACGACGGCATCAACGTGGCCGCCGTCGCCACCGCCTTCCCGTCCGGCCGCGCCAGCATCACCGTCAAGCTGCAGGACACCCGCGACGCCGTCGCCGCCGGCGCCGACGAGATCGACATGGTGATCGACCGCGGCGCCTTCCTCGAGGGCAACTACGGCAAGGTCTTCGACGAGATCGTGCAGACCAAGGACGCCTGCCGCCGCGACGACGGCACCTACGCCCACCTCAAGGTCATCCTCGAGACCGGCGAGCTCGTCACCTACGACAACGTGCGCCGCGCCTCCTGGCTCTCGATCCTCGCCGGCGGCGACTTCATCAAGACCTCCACCGGCAAGGTGCAGCCGGCCGCGACGCTGCCGGTGACCACTCTGATGCTGCAGGTCGTGCGCGACTGGGAGCGACTGACGGGGGAGCGCATCGGCGTGAAGCCCGCCGGCGGCATCTCCACCTCGAAGGACGCCATCAAGTACCTCATCGCGGTCGCAGAGACCTGCGGCGAGGCCTGGCTCGACCCGCACCTGTTCCGATTCGGCGCATCCAGCCTCCTGAACGACGTGCTGCTGCAGCGCCAGAAGCTCACCACCGGCCGCTACTCCGGCCCCGACTACGTGACGATCGACTGAGGCACGCCATGACTTTCCTCGAATACGCGCCGGCCCCCGAGTCGACCTCCATCCTCAGCCTCCGCGACGACTACAGCCTCTTCATCGGTGGCGAGTGGGTGGCAGGCGGCGGCGAGCGCTTCGCCTCCATCTCCCCGTCGACCGAGCAGCAGATCGCCACCTTCTCGAGCGCCGACGAGGGCGACGTGGATGCGGCGGTGCGGGCAGCGCGCACGGCCTTCCGTGAGACGTGGGGCCCGATGTCGGGCCGCGACCGCGGCAAGTACCTCTTCCGCATCGCGCGCATCCTGCAGGAGCGCGCCCGCGAGCTCGCCGTCGCCGAGTCGCTCGACAACGGCAAGCCGATCAGGGAGACGCGCGACGCCGATGTGCCGCTCGTCGCCCAGTGGTTCTTCCACTGCGCGGGCTGGGCCGACAAGCTCGACTGGGTGGGCCTGGGCGCCAATCCGCAGCCGCACGGCGTCGCCGCGCAGGTCATTCCGTGGAACTTCCCGCTGCTCATGCTGTCGTGGAAGGTCGCACCGGCGCTCGCGGCCGGCAACACCGTGGTGCTGAAGCCCGCCGAGACGACGCCGCTGACCGCCATGCTGTTCGCCGAGATCTGCGAGCAGGCGGGCCTGCCCGCCGGCGTCGTCAACCTCGTCACCGGCGCGGGCGAGACGGGCGCGGCGCTCGTGCGCCACCCGGATGTCGACAAGGTCGCCTTCACGGGCTCGACCGCCGTCGGCCGCGAGATCGCCAAGGCGCTCGCCGGCACGGAGAAGAAGCTCACCCTCGAGCTCGGCGGCAAGGGCGCCAACATCGTCTTCGACGACGCCCCGCTCGACCAGGCCATCGAGGGCATCGTCGACGGCATCTTCTTCAACCAGGGCCAGGTCTGCTGCGCCGGCAGCCGACTGCTGGTGCAGGAGAGCATCCACGACGAGGTCATGGATCGCCTCAAGGAGCGCATGTCGACCCTGCGCGTCGGCGACCCGCTCGACAAGAACACCGACGTCGGCGCCATCAACTCCTCCGAGCAGCTCGAGCGCATCACGCGCCTCGTGGCGACCGGCATCGCCGAGGGTGGGGAGGCATGGAGCCCCGCGTGCGAGCTGCCCAAGGAGGGCTATTGGTTCGTGCCCACCGTGGTCACCGGCGTCGAGGCGTCGTCGACGATCGCCCGCGAGGAGATCTTCGGGCCAGTGCTGTCGGTGCTCACCTTCCGCACGCCCGACGAGGCGATCGCGAAGGCCAACAACAGCCCATACGGCCTCTCGGCAGGCGTCTGGACCGACAAGGGCAGCCGTGCGCTCGCCGTCGCCGACAAGCTGCGCGCCGGCGTGGTCTGGACGAACACGTTCAACAAGTTCGACCCGACGAGCCCCTTCGGCGGCTACAAGGAGTCGGGCTACGGCCGCGAGGGCGGCCGCCAGGGCATGCAGGCATACCTGAAGGCAGGCAAGTGATGGCGACCACGAAGACGCAGACCAAGGCCGCGACCCGCACAAGCAGCCGCCTCGACGTGCCGAAGACCTACAAGCTCTTCATCGGCGGCGCCTTCCCGCGCTCCGAGTCGGGCCGCGTGACCGAGGTGACGGATGCGCGAGGCCGCTTCGTCGCGAACGTCGCGAAGGCCTCGCGCAAGGATGCGCGTGACGCCGTGCGCGCCGCCCGCAAGGCGCAGTCGGGCTGGGCGGGTGCGACCGCCTACAACCGCGGCCAGGTGCTCTACCGCGTCGCCGAGGTGCTCGAGGGCAGGAAGGCGCAGTTCGTCGACGAGCTGCGGCTGACCGAGGGCCTCACGGCCGCTCGTGCGCTCACGCAGGTCGAGGACGCCATCGACCTGTGGGTGTGGCACGCGGGCTGGACCGACAAGATCGCCCAGATCGGCGGCAACGCCAACCCGGTCGCCGGCCCCTACTTCAACCTCTCGGTGCCGGAGCCCACGGGCGTCGTCGCGATCGTCGCGCCGCAGTCGAGCGCGCTGCTGGGCCTCACCTCGGTGATCGCCCCCGCGCTCGTCACCGGCAACGCCGTCGTCGTGGTGCCCGCCGCATCCGCGCCCCTCTCGGCGATCTCGCTCGGCGAGGTGCTCGCCACCAGCGATCTGCCGGGCGGCGTCGTCAACGTGCTCACCGGTGACCCGGCAGAGCTGGCGCCGTGGCTCGCGGGCCACGCCGATGTCAACGCGCTCGATCTCACGGGCGCGGGCGACCTCGACTGGGTCGAGCTCGAGCAGATCGCCGCCGACACGCTCAAGCGCGTCATCCGCCCGGAGCCGGGCCTGCCGCCCGAGACGCCGCAGCGCATCCTCGCCCTCACCGAGACGAAGACGGTCTGGCACACGAAGTCGCGCCTGTAGCGCCGCGGTCACGATGTCGGGAGGTCACGCGCACGCGCACGGTGCAGGGCACGCGGATGCGTCGAGCACCGTGCGCATCGCCGTCGCGTTCGGCATCACCGCGGTGCTGCTGCTCGCCCAGATCGTCGGTTCGATCCTCACCGGCTCGCTCGCGCTGCTGGTCGACACCGTGCACATGCTCACGGATGTCGCGGGGCTCGGCGTCGCGCTGACGGCGCAGTGGCTGCTGCGGCGCCCGCCGAAGGGGCGCCGCACCTGGGGGCTCGTGCGCGTCGAGGTGCTCGCGGCCGCGGCGCAGGCTGCCGCGCTGCTGGTCGTGGCGCTCGTCGTGGTGATCGAGGGCGTGCGCCGGCTCGGCGAGCCGACCGACGTGCCGGGGCCGCTGCTGCTGGTGTTCGGCATCGTGGGACTCGCCGGCAACCTCGTCTCGCTCGCCGTGCTCGCCGGCGGCAGGGGAGCGAGCCTCAACATGCGCGCGGCGTTCCTCGAGGTGCTCAACGACGCGATCGGCTCGATCGCGGTGATCGCCGCGGCCGTCGCGATCTGGCTCTGGGGCTTCCAACAGGCCGACCTGATCGCGAGCGCGCTCGTGGCGGCGCTCATCGTGCCGCGCTCGATCGTGCTGCTGCGGGACACCGGACGCATCCTGCTCGAGTCGGCGCCGGAGGAGCTCGACCTCGACGACGTGCGAGCGCACCTGCTCGAGATCGAGCACGTCGTGGGCGTGCACGACCTGCACGCCTCGACGCTCGGCACCGGGCTGCACCAGCTGACGGCGCACGTGGTCGTCGAGCCGCGCTGCTTCGCAGACGGGCACGCGCCGCGCATCCTCGACGCCCTGCAGGAGTGCGCCGCCGAGCACTTCCCGCTCGCGCTCGAGCACGCGACCTTCCAGCTCGAGCCGCCCGGCCACGCGGCCCACGAGCCGCAGACGCACGCCTGACCGCCGCACCCACCCGCCTGGGCCCCGACCCTCGGCAGATGTGCGCCTGAGCGGTGGGTCGGCTGCATATCGCGCTCGACCACCCGCTCAGGCGTACAACTGCCGAAGCGCCCGGAGGATTTCAGCTTCTCAGCACTGCCGGCTGGATTATCCAACCGGAGGCTCCCAGCATCCGAGATCTTGCGGTGACGCGCGGGTCAGCAGGCCGGTTCGAGGCTCAGCAGTTGCGCTCGATCAGGTCCGCATACCAGCGGCACCCGGCCAGCCAGGTGTCGATGCGGATGCGCTCGTCGCGCGCGTGCAGGGTGAGCCGTTCCTCGCGGGTCATCTCGAACGGCGCGAAGCGGTAGACGCGGTCGGTGATGCGGTAGGCATGTCGCCCGTCGGTGCCGCCGAGCACCACGTACGGCACCGTCAGCACATCGGGCCGCGCCCGTGCGATCGCCGCCTCGATGGCGTCCCAGCCCGCACCCGCGGATGGGCTCTCGGGACTCGGCCCGTGCCCGTGCAGCACCTCGAGCTCGACCGCATCGTCGGCGATCGCGCGCCGCATGTGCGCGACGGTCTCCTCGACGCTCGAGCCCACAGCGATGCGCGCATTCACGAACGCGCTCGCCTCCTCGGCCAGCGCGTTCGCCGCCGCCGCCCCGCTCAGCTGCGTCACCACCGCCGTGGTCGCCAGCATCGCCCGCGTCTCGTCGCCGCGCGCAAGGATCCGCTCCACCAGCGGCCGCGCCCGTCGCACGTTGCGCAGCACCGCGCCCTGCGCGCCAGAGGCCTCGGCGCCCAGCAGCTCGAGCATCCGCAGCGCGGGCTCCGGCAGCGACCTCGGCCACCTCGCGAAGTCGAGCCGCCGGATCGCCCGCGCCAGCCGCGAGGTCGCCGGCAGCAGCGGCGGCGTCGACGCGTGCCCGCCCACCTGCGCCACGCGCATCCGCACGTTCACGAAGCCCTTCTCGGCGACGCCCACGACGGCCACGTCGCGCGTGACGCCCGCGATCGGAGGCTCGATGATCGCGCCGCCCTCGTCGAGCGCCCACGCCGGCCGCACGCCGCGGCGGTCGAGCTCGGCGATCGCCTCCGCGGCGCCCGTGCCCATCGTCTCCTCGTCGTGCCCGAACACGAGCCACACATCCCGCTGCGGCCGGAAGCCCGACTCGAGCAGCGCCTCGATCGCCACGCAGATGCCCACGAGCGAGCCCTTGTCGTCGAGCGTGCCGCGGCCCCAGATGTGCGTCTCGTCGCGGTGACCGGAGTAGGGCGGATGCGTCCACCCGGCATCCGAGTCAGGTTCGTCGGGGGCGGGCACGACATCCTGGTGCGCCATCAGCAGCGCCGGCGCACCCTGGCCCGATCCGGCCCAACGCGCCAACAGGGTGTCGCCGATCGTCTCGACCTCGAGGGCGGCGAACAGCCGCGAGAAGCGCTCCTCCAGCGCGGCGCGGAAGGCAGGCAGCTGCGACGGCTCCTCGGTGGGCACGCGGACGAGCGCGATCAGGTGGTCGAGAGCGTCATCGGCGATCTGCACGCGCGCAGGCTATCGTCGCGAGCGATGGGTGCGTGCGACGACGAACCAGCGGCGGGGCCGGCAGACGAAGCGATGCCCGAGCTCGATCACGATGCGCTGATCGCGCAGCTGCGGGCATCGGGCAGCGTGTTCGCCGAGGAGGAGCTCGCGGTGCTGCATGAGCACGCGGAGCGCGTCGGCCCTGACCTCCGTGGCGACGCGGCCGAGATCCTCGAGCTCCTGGTCGACCGGCGCGTGCACGGCGAGCGGATCGAGCACATCGTCGAGCGTGCGCAGTTCGCCGAGCTGAGCGTGCACGTCGACTTCGGCGTGTTCGTCCCGCGCAATCGCACGGTGTTGCTCGCGACGATCGTCGCCGACCACCTGCGTGCGCTGCGCGACGCGCACGGCACCGAAGGACCGCCGCGCCTGCTCGATTTCGGTTGCGGCTCGGGAGCCATCGCGGCGCTCGCGGCGCACCGGGTGCCGGGCATCGAGGTGGTCGCGGTCGATAGCGATCGGCGCGCCGTCGCGTGCGCCGAGCACAACCTTCCCCAAGCGCGGGTCGTGCGAGCGAGCAGCATCCTCGCGCTGGTCGCCGCCGATGCAACGGCCACTGGCGTCGCAGGCGCAGCCGCCGCTGCCGACGCGACCGAGCCGACCGCCACGAGCCGCATCAGCGCATCCGCCCCCTTCGACGTCATCGCGGCCAACCTGCCCTACGTGCCCACCTCGCAGCTGCAGCTGCTGCCGCACGGCACGCTCGAGTCGGAGCCGCTGACCGCGCTCGACGGCGGCGAGGACGGGCTCGAGCCGCTGGGCGAGCACGCGCTCTCGATGGGAGCGCTCCTGCGCACCGGCGGCATCCTCGTCACCGAGGTCGCACCGCACCAGATCGAGCGAGCCACCGAGATCCTCATGCTCTCCGGCTTCTCGAGCGTCGAGCTGCGCAGCGACGACGAGATCGGCGCGACCGCGCTCGTCGCAATGCGCTGACGCCCGTCCCGCCGCGCGCGTTACCGTGGAGGCCCCAGCAGCAAGGAGACGCCGTGCCCGTCGAGGACAACACCCGCGAGATCGAGTCGACCATCGTCACCGATCTCAGCGAGCGCATGACGTACGGCAGCTATCTGGGCCTCGACACGCTGCTCGACTCGCAGCATCCCAAGAGCCGCCCCGAGCACCACGACGAGCTGCTCTTCATCATCCAGCACCAGACGACAGAGCTGTGGCTGAAGCTCGTCATCCACGAGCTCGACGACGCCCGCGCGCTGCTCGCCGCCGACGACCTGGGCGCCGCGCTCAAGCGCATCGCGCGCGTCAAGCACATCCAGGAGGTGCTGACGCAGCAGTGGTCGGTGCTCGCCACGCTCACGCCCACCGAGTACGCGCAGTTCCGCGGCTCGCTCGCCAGCGCATCCGGGTTCCAGAGCGCGCAGTACCGCATGGTCGAGTTCGCGCTCGGCAACAAGCACGCTCGCATGCTGCAGGTCTTCGAGTCGAACCCGGCAGACCACGCAGCGCTCGAGGCCGAGCTGCACCGGCCCAGCCTGTACGACGAGTTCCTGCGGCACCTCGCCCGCCGCGGTCACGCCGTGCCGAGGGCGCTGCTCGAGCGCGACGTCACGAAGGCGCACGTCTACACCGAGGAGCTCGTTCCCGTCTTCCAGGCGATCTACGAGGATGCCGGCCGACCCGATGGCGGCGAGGACTGGCGTGCCTACGAGGCCTGCGAAGAGCTGGTCGACCTCGAGGACAACTTCCAGTTCTGGCGCTTCCGGCACCTCCGCACCGTCACGCGCACGATCGGGATGAAGCACGGCACCGGCGGCTCGAGCGGCGTCGACTTCCTCAAGCGCGCGCTCGAGCTCACGTTCTTCCCGGAGCTCTACGCCGTGCGCACGCGGATCAAGGAGTGAGCCTGCCGATCATCGCCCTCGTCGAGCGGGCGCGCATCGCGGGTCACTGGGTGTCGGATGCGGTGGTCGAGCTCAGCGAGACCGGCATGCGTCTGGTGCAGGAGGGCGCGACGCCGCAGCGGGTGCGCACGCGCATCCAGGGCGCTGTGCTGCCGCCCATCACGGACGCCCATGTGCACCTCGGGCTGACCGACGTGGGCCGTCGGGACCCGAGGCGCGGCGCATTCACCGCGCTCGGCCGCGTGCTGGATCTCGGCTGGGCACCGGGTGCGCTGCCGGCGATCGTGGACGCGGCGCGTGCCGCGCACCGCGGGCTCGACGTGCGCGTCGCCGGGCCGCTGCACACGGCGGTCGGCGGCTATCCGGCCCGCAGCGGCTGGGCACCGCCGGGTGCTGCCGCCGAGCTCGGCGACGCGACCGACGCGGCGCGCTCGATCCGCGCTCAGGCCGCCGCCGGCGCATCCGTCGTCAAGGTCGCCCTCAACGCAGAGGCCGGCCCGGTGCCCGACGACGCGCTGCTCGCCGCCATCGCGGCAGGGGCGCGCGATGCGGGCCTGCCGCTCGTGGCCCACGTGCAGGGCGCCGGGCAGGCGGCGCGGGCACTCGCGGCGGGCGTCGACGTGCTCGCGCACACGCCCTGGACGGAGCGGCTCGGCGACGACCTCATCCACGCGGCGGCCGCGAGCCAGACCTGGATCTCGACGCTCGCGATGCACGCCCGCAACGGCGACGAGCTCGCCTTCGCGCGCGCCACCGACAACCTGGCGCGCTTCGCTGCCAGCGGGGGAGCGGTCGCCTACGGCACCGACCTCGGCAACGGCATCGCCAGCTTCGACCTCGACCCGAATGAGCTCGCCGCCCTGCGGCAGGCGGGCATCGAGGGCAGCGCGCTCGTCGACGCGCTGCTGGCCGAGTGGCTGCTGCCACCTGGGCCGACGGTCACGAGCTGCTCGGCAGCGGTGCACGACGACGCATCGCTCATCGACAGCCTGCTCGGCCCGCCGCGGCACAGGCCTCGTCCGCGACCGATCAGCTGGTACGACCTGGAGGACGCATGACCACCGCCGACCGCAGCACCGCCGCCCTGGCCGCCGAGCTCGACGCCGCCGACCCGCTCGCCGCCCACACCAGCGCCTTCGTGCGCAGCGACGACGTCGTCGCCTACCTGGACGGCAACTCGCTCGGCCGCCCGCTCGCCGCGCTCCCAGAGCGCTTCGCCAGCTTCATCGCCGACGACTGGGGCACGCGCCTCATCCGCGCCTGGGACGAGCAGTGGATGCGTCGCCCCTACGCGCTGGGGGATCGCATCGGTGCGCTGGTGGGCGCTGCTGCGGGGCAGGCCTTCGTGGGCGACTCCACCACGGTGCTGCTGTACAAGCTGGTGCGGGCGGCCGTCGACGCGCAGCTCGCGGCGGACCCCGCGCGGCGCGAGATCGTCATCGATGACGACAACTTCCCGACCGATCGCTACATCGTCGAGGGCGTCGCCGCCGAGCGCGGCCTCGAGATCCGCTGGATCGCCGCAGACCCCGCGAGCGGCGTCACCCTCGAGCAGGTGGAGGCTGCGGTGAGCGAGCGCACGGCGCTCGTGCTGCTGAGCCACGTCGCCTACCGCTCCGGCTTCGTCGCCGACATGGCAGGCATCACCGCCACCGCCCACGCCGTGGGCGCCCTGGCGCTCTGGGATCTGTGCCACTCGGTGGGCGTCATCCCCGCGCAGCTCGACGCGTGCGGCGTCGACCTGGCGGTGGGGTGCACCTACAAGTACCTGAACGGCGGGCCCGGCTCGCCCGCCTTCGGCTACGTCGCCGAGCGGCTGCACGGGCAGCTCGCGCAGCCCATCCAGGGCTGGATGGGCGCGGCCGACGTCTTCGCGATGGGCCCGCGCTACGAACCGGCGGGCGACCTGCGCCGCTTCGTCAGCGGCACGCCGCCCGTGCTCGCGACCGTCGCCCTCGAGGCGATGCTCGAGCTGCTCGAGCAGGTCGGCATCGCCGCGGTGCGCGAGAAGTCGGTCGCGCTCACCGACTTCGCGGAGGCCGCGCTCGCCGAGCACGTGCTGCCGCACCGCGTCGACGGTCGGCACGCCGTGCTCGCCAGCCCTCCCGCCGGGCCGCACCGAGGCAGTCATCTGACGCTCACGCATCCGTCGTTCTCCGCCGTCAACGCGCGGCTCTGGGAGCAGGGCGTGATCGGCGACTTCCGCGCTCCCGACGGCATCCGCATCGGCCTCTCGCCGCTGTCGACGACATTCGCGGAGGTCGAGCTCGGCATCGCCGCGCTCGGCGAGGAGCTGCGGCGCGCGGCGTGATGCGCCCTTGGCTAGGCTCGTGGCGCGGGTCCACCCAGCCGCACGCAGCGCACGACGCCCACAAGGCACTCGAAAGGCAATGGAGCCAGCAATGACCGACGTTCCCTCCTACAAGCTCGACCCGGCCCCGCAGGGCGAGCGCACCTACACCGGCCCCACGCGCATCGAGCGCGACTCGCTCGGTGAGCTGCCCGTGCCTGCCGAGGCCTACTGGGGCATCCACACCGAGCGCGCGCTCAACAACTTCCCCATCACGGGCCGCTCCATCTCGGTCTACTCCGACCTCGTGAACGCGCTCGCGGTCGTCAAGCAGGCGTGCGCGCGCGCCAACAAGGAGATCGGCTCGCTCGACGCCGACAAGGCCGACCTCATCGACCACGTCTGCCGCCGCATCCGTGCTGGCGAGCTGCACGACCAGTTCAAGGTGGGCGTCATCCAGGGCGGCGCAGGCACCTCGACGAACATGAACACCAACGAGGTGATCGCCAACGCGGCCCTCGTCGAGCTCGGCCACCCCAAGGGCGCCTACGAGCACTTCAGCCCCATCGACGACGTCAACCGCTCGCAGTCGACGAACGACACGTACCCGACCTCGATCAAGGTCGCGATGGCGTTCACCCTGCGCCGCCTGCTCGACGAGCTGGCGAGGCTGACGGATGCGTTCGACGCGAAGGGCGTCGAGTTCCGGGATGTGCTCAAGGTCGGCCGCACGCAGCTGCAGGACGCGGTGCCGATGACGCTCGGCCAGGAGTTCCGCGGCTTCGCCGTCACGCTGCGTGAGGACTACGACCGGCTCGAGGAGACCATCAAGTGGCTCGCGGAGGTCAACCTCGGGGCCACCGCGATCGGCACCGGCATCACCGCCGACCCGCGCTACGCCGAGGCCGCCAGCAGGCACCTCGCCGAGCTCACGGGCCTTCCCATCGTCACGGCGAGCGACCTCATCGAGGCGACGAGCGACACCGGCGTGTTCATGACCCTCTCCGGCGCGCTCAAGCGCTGCGCCGTGAAGCTCTCGAAGATCTGCAACGACCTCCGCCTGCTCTCCTCCGGCCCGCAGGCCGGCTTCGGCGAGATCTCGCTGCCCGCGAAGCAGGCGGGCTCGTCGATCATGCCCGGCAAGGTCAACCCGGTCATCCCCGAGGTCGTGAACCAGGTCGCGTTCGCCGTCATCGGCTCGGATGCCACGGTCACCGCGGCCTCGGAGGCCGGCCAGCTGCAGCTCAACGCCTTCGAGCCGGTCATCACCCACCAGATCCTGCAGAGCCTGCACTGGATGACGCAGGCATGTCTGACGCTGCGCGTGAACTGCGTCGACGGCATCGAGGCCAACCATGAGCGCCTCGGCCTCATGGTCGGCAGCTCCGTCGGCGTCGTCACCGCGCTCACGCCCTACCTCGGCTACGCCGACTCGGCGAAGCTCGCGCACGAGGCGCTGATCGGGCACAAGTCGATCGCCGATCTGGTGGTCGAGAGCGGTCTGATGGAGCGCGAGCGGGTCGAGAAGCTGCTGCAGCCCGCCCGTCTGTCGGGCCTGGAGCCGGTGACGCAGGCGATCCCCGTGATCGTCCTCGACGACAAGGACTGAGCCAGCGCTCGCACCGATCCGCGTCGCGGTGCGGCGGGGGAGGCCGCTCCTCGATACGATCCCTGGGTGAGTGCCCCCGTCCAGCTGTCTCCCCTCGCCCGCAAGCGAGGCCCGAACGTCGGGTTCATCCTCGGCGTGATCGGCATCGTCGTGCTCGGGCTCGCCTCGTTCTACGTCATCTACATCCTCGACGGCGCCATCGGTGACTCGGCCCTCGTCGCCAGCTCCGGCCTCATGGCGCTGTTTCCGCTCGCGTTCGTCGTCTGGGCAGTGATGGCGATCGATCGCTGGGAGCCGGAGCCGCGCATCGCGCTGTGGTTCGCCGCGCTGTGGGGCGGCATCGCGGCGGTGCTGCTCACGCTCTGGCTGAACGAGAACGTGCTGGAGCCGCTGATCGTGCCGTTCCTGCAGTCGCAGGAGCAGTACGAGTTCTACGCCACGGTCATCCAGGCGCCCATCGTCGAGGAGCTGTGGAAGGCCATCCCGGTGGTCATCATGTTCCTGTTCTTCCGCAAGGCCTTCGACGGCCCGGTCGACGGGATCGTGTTCGCGGCGCTGTCGGCCGCGGGCTTCGCCTTCACCGAGAACATCCTCTACTTCGGCACGTCGATCAGCGAGAACGGCGACGGCTCCTTCATCTTCTTCATGCGCGGCATCATGAGCCCGCTCACGCACGCGATCTTCACCGCCGTCGGCATCGGGCTCGCGCTCGGCTTCGCCGCCAGGCTGCGCAGCCGGTGGTGGATCCTGCTGGCGTTCCCTGTCGGCCACCTGGTCTCGGCGCTGCTGCACGCGCTCTGGAACTCGGCCAGCTGGTGGGTGCCGGGCGGCACGGTCGGCTTCTTCGTCTACTACCTGGTGGTGCAGGTGCCGCTGTGCATCCTCGCCGCTGGGCTCGTGTGGCTGCTGCTGCGGCAGGAGATCAAGATCACGCGCGTGCGGCTGCACGACTACGGCCGCGCCGGATGGTTCAGCCATGAGGAGGTCGAGCGACTCTCCTCCGGTGACGGCCGCGCGGTGCTGCTCGACTGGGCGCGCCCGAAGGGGCTGCGCAAAGAGATGCAGCAGTACATCCAGACGGCCACGCGCTTGGCCAATCACCGGCAGCAGGCGCTCGTCGGGCGCGACAAGGCTCGCCACGTCGCCGACGAGGCAGGCCTGCTCGCCAAGCTCATGCACCTCCGACGAGCCATGGCCACGCGGGCGATCGGGCAGCCGGTGCAGATGCAGCAGGGCGCGCCCGTCGCCACCCTCGCGGGCGTGCGCGTGCAGCGCTTCGGCGACCTCGATCCGGCGTGGCCGCCGCGCCGCTGACGTCATCCCGCATCGCTCGCGATCGGCCACTCAGCGGCCGCGATACCTGGTAGTCTTGGCCGGTTGCCGTGAATCGGCCGCGGACAAAGAGCGCTTGTGCACTGTGCACAGGCACCGCGCTGCGAGGAGAGAGGGGCCCCACACATGAGCCTGAACGCAGAGATCAAGAAGGCCATCATCGAGGAGTACGCCACGCATGAGGGCGACACCGGGAGCCCCGAAGTGCAGATCGCGCTGATGTCGCGTCGCATCAAGGACCTCACGGAGCACCTGAAGGAGCACAAGCACGACCACCACTCGCGTCGTGGTCTGCTGCTGCTCGTCGGTCAGCGTCGCCGTCTGCTCGGCTACCTGTCGGACGTCGACATCGAGCGCTACCGCTCGCTGATCGAGCGCGTCGGCCTCCGCCGCTGACGCCTTCCCACGCGTTCCGGAAGGCCCGCCCCTGCAGGGGGCGGGCCTTCCTGCGTTTTCGGGGCGGCTGCTGGTAGCCTTTCCGAGGCCGCGTCTGCGGCCGTCGTGCGCCCCATTCGCGTTCCGCTCAGAGCTGGTCGTTGGTGGAGGGTGCCGAAGTCGCCTTCGACGCTCCCCACTGATGACCACTCCGCGCCGCGACTGGCGCACGACTGCACTGTCGTGCCCCCCGCTGGGCACAGGAGAGGAGTGACCTTCATGGAAGGTCCAGAGATCACATTCGCCGAAGCCGTCATCGACAACGGCCGCTTCGGCACCCGCACCGTCCGCTTCGAGACCGGCCGCCTCGCGCAGCAGGCTCAGGGCGCAGCGGTCGCCTACATCGACGAAGAGACCATGCTGCTGAGCGCCACGAGCGTCTCGAAGCACCCGAAGGACCACTTCGACTTCTTCCCGCTGACGGTCGACGTCGAGGAGCGCATGTACGCCGCGGGTCGCATCCCCGGCTCGTTCTTCCGCCGCGAGGGCCGCCCCTCGACCGACGCCATCCTCACCTGCCGCCTGATCGACCGGCCGCTGCGCCCGTCGTTCGTCGAGGGCATCC
Source organism: Agrococcus sp. ARC_14 (assembly GCF_022436485.1). Lineage (NCBI taxonomy): Bacteria > Bacillati > Actinomycetota > Actinomycetes > Micrococcales > Microbacteriaceae > Agrococcus > Agrococcus sp. ARC_14. The sequence continues at coordinate 2,409,188 of NZ_JAKUDO010000001.1, read as the reverse complement.
GCAACGAGGTCCAGGTCGTCATCACGGTGCTCGCCATCGAGCCCGACGAGATCTACGACGCGCTCGCGATCAACGCCGCGTCCATGTCGACGCAGCTCTCGGGCCTGCCGTTCGACGGCCCGATCGGCGGCGTGCGCGTCGCGCTCATCGACGGCCAGTGGGTCGCGTTCCCGAAGCACTCGCAGCTCGAGCAGGCCGTGTTCAACATGGTCGTCGCGGGCCGTGTCGTCACCGACGCCGCTGGCGTCGAGGATGTCGCGATCATGATGGTCGAGGCCGAGGCCACCGACAACTCGTGGCTGCTCATCGAGGCCGGCGCAGTGAAGCCGACCGAGGAGGTCGTCGCGCAGGGCCTCGAGGCATCGAAGCCGTTCATCAAGCAGCTCGTCGCCGCCCAGGCAGAGGTCGCCAAGACCGCCGCCAAGGAGACGCAGGAGTACCCGCTCTTCCCGCCGTACTCGGATGAGGCGCTGGATGCCGTCCGCGGCATCGCCAAGGACCGCCTGGCCGAGGTCTACAAGATCGCCGGCAAGATCGAGCGCCAGGATGCCGACGACACGCTCAAGGAGCAGGTCAAGCAGGAGATCAACGAGCGCGTCGAGCGCGGCGAGCTCTCCGCGAGCATCGCGGGCGACGTGTCGGGCGCCTACAAGGCGGTGACGAAGGAGGTCGTTCGCGGCCGCATCCTCTCGGACGGCGTGCGCATGGACGGCCGCGGCCTCGCCGACATCCGTCCGCTCGACGCCGAGGTCGCAGTCGTGCCGCGCGTGCACGGCTCCGCGATCTTCCAGCGCGGCGAGACGCAGATCATGGGCATCACGACGCTCAACATGCTCAAGCTCGAGCAGCAGATCGACTCGCTGAGCCCTGTCACGACGAAGCGCTACATGCACAACTACAACTTCCCGCCGTACTCGACTGGTGAGACGGGCCGCGTCGGCAGCCCGAAGCGCCGCGAGATCGGTCACGGCGCCCTGGCTGAGCGTGCGCTCATGCCGGTGCTGCCCAGCCGGGAGGACTTCCCCTACGCGATCCGTCAGGTCTCGGAGGCGCTCGGCTCGAACGGCTCGACGTCGATGGGCTCGGTCTGCGCCTCGACGCTCGCGCTGCTGAACGCTGGCGTGCCGCTCAAGGCTCCGGTCGCGGGCATCGCGATGGGTCTCGTCAGCGACACGGTCAACGGTGAGACCCGCTACGCGGCGCTCACCGACATCCTGGGCGCCGAGGACGCGCTCGGCGACATGGACTTCAAGGTCGCGGGCACGCCGGAGTACATCACGGCGATCCAGCTCGACACGAAGCTCTCTGGCCTGCCGGCCTCGGTGCTGACGGGTGCGCTGACGCAGGCGAAGGAGGCGCGCACGAAGATCCTCGAGGTCCTCAACGCCGCCATCGACGCCCCCGACGAGATGGCGCCCACCGCGCCTCGCGTCATCAGCGTGCAGATCCCGGTCGACAAGATCGGCGAGCTGATCGGCCCGAAGGGCAAGACGATCAACCAGATCCAGGACGACACGGGCGCCCAGATCTCGATCGAGGACTCGGGCGTCGTCTACATCGGTGCCGTCGACGGTCCTTCGGCGGAGGCCGCGCGCGCCGCGGTCAACGCGATCGCCAACCCCTCGAACCCGGAGCCTGGCGAGCGCTTCCTCGGCACGGTCGTGAAGATCGCGTCGTTCGGCGCGTTCATCTCGCTGATGCCGGGCCGCGATGGCCTGCTGCACGTGACGGCCATGCGCGCCCTCAACGGCGGCAAGCGCATCGAGGCCGTCGAGGATGTCGTCTCGGTCGGCCAGAAGATCCAGGTCGAGATCACCAAGATCGATGACCGTGGCAAGCTCTCGCTCGACGTCGTCGACGACAGCCAGCCGGCTCCAGCCGCCGCCGCTGCCGACGACGCGGAGTCGGCCGACTCGGCCGAGTAGCGCTTCGACGACGGATGCCCTCACCCTTCTGGGTGGGGGCATCCGTCGTCTGTGCCGGCTCGTCGGTCGAGGAGCGCTCGGCCGCGGGCCGAACGCGTCTCGAGACCACCGCCGCTGAGCGGCGTAGGATCGACGGATGCCCTCCGTCGCCCTGCCGCTCGAGACCCCTGAGATCGTCATCAACGCCGCCGGTGGCTCGGTGGTCCGCCGGAGCGTGCTGCCCAGCGGCGTGCGCGTGCTCACCGAGCGCGTGCCCGGTGCCGCGAGCGCCTCCGTCGGCTTCTGGGTGCCGGTCGGCTCGCGCGACGAGCGCGACGACGCCCGGGGGGCGACCCACTTCCTCGAGCACCTGCTCTTCAAGGGCACGCGCACACGCACGGCCTTCGACATCGCGGTTGCCTTCGACGAGGTCGGGGGCGAGCACAACGCGCTCACCGCGAAGGAGCACACCTGCTACTACGCGAAGGTTCGCGACCGCGATCTCGGCATGGCCGTCGACGTGCTCGCCGACATGGTGACCTCCTCATTGCTCGATGCGGCCGAGTTCGACCACGAGCGCGAGGTCATCCTCGAAGAGCTGGCGATGGCCGACGACGATCCCGGCGACGTCGCGGGGGAGCGCCTGAGCGAGCTGCTGCACGGGCTCGAGACGCCGCTCGGCAGGCCGATCGGCGGCACCAACGAGTCGATCCGCGCCGTGACGCGCGACCGTGTCGCCGAGCACTATCGCGAGCACTACGACGCGAGCGAGCTCGTCGTGACGGTCGCTGGTGCTGTCGACCACGACACGGTCGTCGAGCAGCTGCAGGAGGCGCTCAGCCGCTACGGCTGGGCGCTCGGCGACGCCGGCCCCAAGGATCGTCGCGAGCGCACGCTCCAGCCCTACACCGATGGCGGTCTGACGCTCGTGCGCCGCCCGCTCGAGCAGGTGAGCCTGATGATCGGCACGCCGGGGCTGACGGCCAACGACCCGCGCCGCAGCACGATGGCGGTGCTCAACGCGGTGCTGGGCGCCGGCATGTCCTCGCGGTTGTTCCAAGAGATCCGCGAGCGGCGCGGCCTGGCCTACTCGGTCTACTCCTTCGCCTCCGGGTACGCGGATGCCGGGCTGATGGGCATGGCGGCTGCATGCCAGCCGCACAAGACCCTCGAGGTCGCCGGCCTCATGCTCTCCGAGCTCGAGCGGCTCGCCGACGGCGCCTCCGAGGAGGAGCTCGCCCGCGCGAAGGGCCAGCTCGCCGGCGGCTCGGCCCTCGCGCTCGAGGAGAGCGACACGCGCATGTCGCGGCTCGGTCGGGCAGAGCTGACGCTCGGCGAGTTCCTCGACATCGACGCCACGCTCGAGCGCATCGACCGCGTCACCGACGCCGATGTGCGCGAGCTCGCGGCCCAGCTCGCCGGCGGTCCGCGCTCGATCTCGGCGGTCGGCCAGGTGCCCGACGGGCTCGAGCAGCTGGTGTCCACAGGTGAGCGGGCTACGGTGGAGGCCGCGGCCCCAGCCGCTTCCCAGTGAGAAGGGCGCCGATGCGCGCCCACAGGAATCGAGACCGGGCGCATCGTCGCGTCCACGCGGAGGAATGATGGCGCACCTGCTCTACCTGGTCCGACATGGAGAGCAGCTCGATGCAGAGCACGGCGTCGACGACGGCAAGCTCTCCGCTCGCGGCGTGCGTCAGGCCCAGGCGATCGCCCAGCGGCTCTCCGGCGTGCAGTTCGACCACGCCTGGACCTCTCCGCTGCTGCGCGCCACCGAGACGTCAGCGATCATGCAGGAGCAGCTCACGGCCGTCGAGTTCGAGAAGTCGTCGCTGCTGCTCGACTGCATCCCCTCCGGCAAGACCGAGAGCACCCCGGTCGGCTTCCATCGCTTCCTCGCCAGCGTGCGTCCGGAGGAGGCCGAGGCTGGCGCCGCCCAGATGCAGGATGCCGGCGACCAGTGGCTGCGACCCTCGCGCGGTGACGTCAATGAGCTGCTCGTGACCCACAACTTCGTCATCGGCTGGTTCGTGCGCGAGGTCATGCAGTCGCCTGACTGGCAGTGGATGAGCCTGAACCAGGCCAACTGCGGCCTCACGATCATCCGCCGTCGCACCGGCAAGCCCGCACAGCTCGTCGTGCACAACGATCTCGGCCACCTGCCGGTCGAGGACCGCACGGGCCTGCCCATGCCGCAGCCCTACTGAGCCTTCATCCGCTCGCTGCGCCGGTGCCCGCCGCAGGCGCACACCGGGTCGAAGGGTCACACCCGCTTCAAGAACCAGCTCGTCGCGTTCGGGTTGTCGTTGTAGGGCTCGACGGATGCGTAGCCGCGGCTCGTGTAGAGACCGTTGGCCGCTGCGAGCGCGCTGTTCGTGTCGAGCACGATCTCCGTCGCGCCCAGCTCGACCGCGCGTTGCTCGAGCGCGGCCAGCAGCGCGGCTCCCGTGCCCTGCCCGCGCCCAGCCGGCGCGACGTAGAGGTGCTTCACCTCGAAGCGGTGCTGCTCGAGCCTGCGCAGGGCGCCGCAGCCGACCGGCTCGTCGCCGCCCCACGCGACGAGGAACGCGCCCTGGGGCGCGCGCAGCGTCGCGGGATCGGCGGGCTTCGGCGTGTAGACACCGCCGATGAAGGTGATGGCGCGGTCGGAGAAGTAGGCGTGCAGCAGTGACTGCGCGACGTCGGTCGCCGGGTCCTCTGGAGCGATCGTGATGGTCACCCGTTCACTCTAGGACCGCATCCGGCACCACCCGATGCGCGCTGCTGCAGGCCGTAGGCTGGAGGGCATGGCAGGCACCAGGCGCGTCGGGATCGCAGGCTCCACCGGACGGCTCGGCTCGCTGGCGCTGCGGCTGGTGCAGGAGGCTGACGACCTCGAGCCCGTCGAGCTCGACGTGCGCGAGGGCCTCGACCTCGACGGCCTCGACGTCATCTTCGACGCGACGGTGCTGGGCGCGAGCGCGAGGCTCGTGGAGGCCGCCTCCGAGGCGGGCGTGCCGCTCGTCGTCGGCACCAGCGGCTGGACCGACGAGCGCATCGGTGCGCTGCGCGACCGAGGCGCCGAGCGCATCCGCATCGTGCCCAACTTCTCGCTCGGCAGCGTGCTCGAGACGCACCTCGCGACGATCGCCGCTCGGCACTTCGACGCCGTCGAGGTCGTCGAGGCGCACCACGACCGCAAGCGCGACGCCCCCAGCGGCACCGCCACCCGCACGGCGGAGGCGATCGGCGCCGTCCGCGGCTTCCAGCCCGCGACGCCCGACGAGCCCGGCCGCGGCACGATCATCTCCGGCGTGCCCGTGCACGCCATCCGCCTGCCCGGCGTCGTCGCTCGGCAGGAGATCGTCTTCGGCGGCATCGGCGAGACGCTCACGATCCGCCACGACACGACCTCCGACGAGTCCTACGCGGCCGGGCTGCTGCTCTCGCTGCGCGCCGAGCCTCTGCCCGGCGTCACCGTCGGCATCGGCGACCTGCTGGGCCTCGCGTGAGCGAGCGCCGGGCCGCGCCCGCCGGCATCGGCATGGCGCTCGCGCTCGTGATGGCGGGCGCGCTCGCGCTCTACCTCGTGCTGGCGGGCGACCGGGCGGTGCGGCTCATCGCCTCCGGCGAGGTCGTCGGCATCATCGCGGGGCTCGCGCTCATCGTCTTCTTCCTCGTCGGCGTCTGGGCGCTCGCGCGCGAGCTCGTCTTCGGCGTGCAGCTGAACAGGGCGATCCGCGCGCTCGACGCGCAGGGCGGCATGCCGGAGCCGCTGCCGGCGACACCGTCCGGTCGCGCCGACAAGGAATCGGCCGAGGGCGCCTTCCCGGTCGCGAAGGCCGACGTCGAGGCGAACCCCGAGTCGTGGCAGTCCTGGCTGCGGCTCTCGATGGCCTATGACGCGGCCCGCGACCGCAAGCGCGCGCGAATGGCCGCGCGCAAGGCGCTCAGCCTGCGTCGTCTGCGAGACACTGGAGAGCAGGAGGCATGATGACCGAGAACACGCCCGGGTCCGCGCACCCCTACGAGGAGCTCCTCGCCGACGTCTTCGCCCACGGCGAGCACAAGGGCGACCGCACCGGCACCGGCACGCGGTCGGTCTTCGGCCGCCAGCTGCGCTACGACCTCTCGCAGGGCTTCCCGCTCATCACCACCAAGCGCGTGCACTTCAAGTCGATCGCGCTCGAGCTGCTCTGGTTCCTGCGCGGCGAGTCGAATGTGCGCTGGCTGCAGGAGCAGGGCGTCACCATCTGGGACGAGTGGGCGGATGCCGACGGCGAGCTCGGCCCCGTCTACGGCGTGCAGTGGCGATCCTGGCCCGACCCCGACGGCGGCTCGATCGACCAGATCGCGCAGGTCGTCGAGTCGATCAAGACCAACCCGTCCTCGCGCCGCCACATCGTCTCTGCGTGGAACCCGGCAGACATCCCCGACATGGCGCTCGCGCCCTGCCACGCGTTCTTCCAGTTCGACGTCACCGACGGCCGGCTGTCCTGCCAGCTCTACCAGCGCTCGGCCGACATGTTCCTCGGCGTGCCCTTCAACATCGCCAGCTACGCCCTGCTGACCCACATGGTGGCGCAGCAGACGGGCCTCGAGGTGGGTGACTTCGTCTGGACGGGCGGCGACTGCCACATCTACGACAACCACGTCGAGCAGGTCGAGCGGCAGCTCGCGCGCGAGCCCTTCGCGCTCCCGACGCTGCGCATCGCCCGCACGCCCGACAGCATCCTCGACTACAGCCTCGACGACTTCGAGGTCGTCGGCTACGAGCACCACCCCGGCATCAAGGCGCCGGTCGCGGTCTGACGGACGACGGCGGCAGACGGATGCTCGGCATGATCTGGGCGCAGGCGCGCGGCGGCGTCATCGGCGAGGCCGGCGACATGCCGTGGCGGCTGCCCGAGGACATGGCGCGCTTCAAGGCGGTCACCATGGGACACCCCGTCGTGATGGGTCGCCGCACGTGGGAGTCATTCCCGCAGCGATTCCGGCCGCTGCCCGGCCGCGACAACATCGTCATCACCTCCGATCCTGACTACGTCGCGGCGGGCGCCCGCACGGTCGGCAGCCTGCAAGAGGCGCTCGCCGCAGCCCGCGCGCAGCTCGCAGACCCTGCGGACGAGATCTGGGTGATCGGCGGCGGCCGGGTCTACCGCGACGCGATGCCGTTCGCCGACCGGCTCGAGATCACCGACATCGACCTCGACGCATCCGGCGACACGACCGCCCCCGACACCGGCGCGCACGACGCAAGCCCGGCGGATGCGCCGTGGCGCGAGATCGCGCGCGACCCGGCAACGGGGTGGCATGTCAGCGCCGCGGGCTTGCGATATGCCTATCGCACCCTCGCCCGGGTGGGCGGCGACGGCGGCGCCAGCGACGGCGTGGCCGACGCCGCTCAGCCCAGCGCGATCCAGTAGCGCTCGTAGCGGCCGTGCTCGGCGCTCTCGCGCACATCCTCGAGCACGCCGCCCGCGGCCACGATCGTCGCTCGCGAGGCGGGGTTGTCGCTCTCGCAGCACAGCAGCACGCGCTCGATGCCCATCGCGCGCGCCCGCTCCAGCACCAGCAGCAGCGCCGCAGTGGCGACGCCCCGTCCGCGGGCGGAGGGCCGCACGCCATAGCCGATGTGCCCGCCCTCGGCCAGCAGCCACTCGTTGAGCTCGTGCCGCAGGTGGATCGAGCCGAGCACGGTGCCGGGCGCGGCGTCGTCCACGATCCACCAGGCCGTCGCGGGCACGAAGCCGTCGATGCCACGCTCGTTCTGCAGCCGTTCGCGCTCCAGCCAGCGCTCGAAGCCTGCCGCCACGGCGAGCTCTTCGACCTCGAACCGGAAGGTCGAGTAGCCGTGCAGCACCGCGCCGCCGAACTCCTGCATCGACGCCAGCCACGAGGCATGCAGCGCGGGGGAGGGCTCGACCAGTCGGATCATCCATCGAGGCTAGCGGGAGCGAGGCGACGCCCCGGTGGCGGGACACGCACGGCGCGATAGCCTGGTGGCGTGACAGACAACCCCTTCGGCCAGGTCCTCGTCGCGCTCGTGACCCCGTTCCGCGCGGACGGCGAGGTCGACTGGGATGACGTCGAGCGGCTCATCGACGACGTCGTGACGAACGGTGCAGACGGCATCGTGGTCTCCGGCACCACCGGCGAGACCTCCACGCTCACCGACCCGGAGAAGATCCGGCTGGTCGAGGTGGCCAAGGCCGTCGCGGGCGACCGCGCCAAGGTGATCCAGGGCGGTGGCTCCAACGAGACCGCGCACGCGATGGACCTCTACAAGCACGCGGAGGATGCGGGCGCCGACGGCGTCATGATCGTCACGCCGTACTACAACAAGCCGACGCAGTCGGGCATCCTGACGCACTTCCGCATGATCGCCGACGCGACCGACCTGCCCGTGATCCTCTACGACATCCCGGGACGCTCGGGAATCCCGATCCAGTTCGAGACCATCCTGCGCGCTGCGAAGCACCCCAACATCCTCGCCGTGAAGGATGCCAAGGGCGACTTCGCCGAGGTCAGCCGGGTGCTCAACCAGACCGACCTGCTCTACTTCTCGGGCGACGACGCGAACGTGCTGCCGCACCTGGCGATCGGCGCCTCCGGCCTCATCGGCGTGACCGCCAACGTGGCCCCCAGGCCCTACCGCACCATCATCGACGCGGTGAACGCCGGCGACCTCCACACGGCGCAGGAGCAGCACAAGGCGCTCGAGCCGCTGGTTCGCGCTACGATGACTCATGTACCCGGCACCGTCGCCACCAAGTACATCCTCCACGGCCTCGGCCGCATCGGCAGCCCGCGTGTGCGTCTGCCGCTCGTCGGCCCGGAGGACACCGAGGCCGCACTGATCGAAGACGAGCTCGCGCTCGTCACCGGCGTCGACGGTCTCGACCTCAGCCGCTTCCGCCCCGACCGCAACGCGGCCGCCGGCGGTGCGCTGCCCAAGGTGCACGGCACCACCAGGTAGACGGCACCACCCCACAGACATCCATGCGCGCGAGGCGCGCACCACCCACATCCGCTCGCCAGACGGCGAGCCGCATATGTAAGGAGGGCCCTTGACGGCCATCACCAAGCCTGCCCAGCTCGAGGCAGGCACACTCCGCATCTTCCCGCTCGGCGGCCTCGGCGAGGTCGGCCGCAACATGACGGTCTACGAGCTCGACGGCAAGCTGCTCATCGTCGACTGCGGCGTGCTCTTCCCCGAGGAGCACCAGCCGGGCGTCGACCTGATCCTGCCCGACTTCGGGCCGATCCGCGACCGCCTCGACGACGTCGTCGGCGTCGTGCTCACGCACGGCCACGAAGACCACATCGGCGCCGTGCCCTACCTGTTGCGCCTCAAGGCCGACATCCCTCTGCTCGGCTCGAAGCTGACGCTCGCGCTCATCGAGGCGAAGCTCAAGGAGCACCGCATCAAGCCCTACACGCACACCGTGCGCGAGGGCGAGAAGGAGCAGCTCGGCCCGTTCGAGACCGAGTTCATCGCCGTGAACCACTCCATCCCCGACGCGCTCGCCGTCGCGATCCGCACCAAGGCAGGCCTCGTGCTGCACACGGGCGACTTCAAGATGGATCAGCTGCCTCTCGACAACCGCATCACCGACCTGCGCGCCTTCGCGCGCCTCGGTGAGGAGGGTGTGGATGCGTTCCTGGTCGACTCGACGAACGCCGAAGTTCCGGGGTTCACGGCCCCCGAGCGCGAGATCGGCCCCGTGCTCTCGCAGGTGATCGCGAAGTCCACCGGCCTCGTCGTCGTCGCATCGTTCTCGAGCCACGTGCACCGTGTGCAGCAGGTGCTCGACGCCGCGGTCGAGAACGGCCGCAAGGTCGCATTCGTGGGCCGCTCGATGGTGCGCAACATGGGCATCGCGGCAGAGCTCGGCTACCTGAAGGTGCCGGATGGCGTCGTCATCGAGCAGAAGAAGGCCGAGAACCTGCCGCGCGAGCAGGTCGTCTTCATGTCGACGGGGTCGCAGGGCGAGCCGATGGCCGTGCTGAGCCGCATCGTCAACCGCGAGCACCGCATCGAGGTGGGGGAGGACGACACCGTCATCCTCGCCTCCAGCCTCATCCCCGGCAACGAGAACGCGGTCTTCCGCATCATCAACGGCCTCATGCAGCTGGGCGCGAAGGTCGTCCACAAGGGTTCGGCCAAGGTGCACGTCTCCGGTCACGCCTCTGCCGGTGAGCTGATCTATTGCTACAACATCCTCGGCCCGGCCAACGTCATCCCCGTGCACGGCGAGTACCGCCACCTGCACGCTGCCGCGCAGCTCGCCATCGACACGGGTGTGCCGCGCAGCAACGCCTTCGTGGGCGAGAACGGCACGGTCTGGGATCTCAAGGATCACAAGATCACCGTCGCCGGGCAGCTCGAGATCGGCTTCGTGTACGTCGACGGCTCGTCGGTCGGCCGCATCGACGAGGCCGATCTGAAGGATCGCCGCATCCTCGCCGAGGAGGGCTTCATCTCGATCTTCATCGCGCTCGAGTCCCAGACCGGCAAGGTCATCGTCGGACCGGAGATCCACGCGCGCGGCTTCGCCGAGGACGACTCGATCTTCGACGACATCCGCCCCAAGATCATCAAGGCGCTCGCCGAGGCAGGCGAGCAGGGCGTGCGCGACCAGCACCAGTACCAGCAGGTCGTGCGGCGCACGGTCGGCCGCTGGATGGGCACGCGCATCCGTCGCCGCCCGATGATCGTGCCGGTCGTCATCGAGGCGTAGAACCGCTGATCGGCGCACGCTCACTCCGCTGGTCGAGGAGCGCGCGCCGCAGGCGCTCGCGTCGCGAGACCCCGCATCTCATCCGACAGGATGAGGCTGGCACGCATCGTCGCCGCATAGGTTGGAGCCCTGGGCGCCGACGCACGACGCACGGCCCCTCAGCCTGAGAGGACGCCGCCGTGCCGCCGATGGATGAGAACGCTCCCGAACGGGATGTCGACGCCCTGTTCAGCACACCCGCCGAGGGACCTTCGCCTGCCTCGCACGCCGCGCGCTCGTCGCGCGAGGAGCGTCGGCAGGAGCAGCAGCAGCGCAAGCTCGAGGCACTCGAGCGCCGCCAGCTGCACAAGGCCGAGAAGGCCGCGCGCGGGCCGGGCGCCTGGCGCACCTGGGTGCTGCCCGTGCTGAAGCTTGCCGTCATCGCCGCGATCGCGATCGCGCTCGTCAAGCTGGCATTCTTCCCCGACACGACCGAGGCGGTCGCCGAGGATCCCATGGCGGGCGCCATGTTCGAGGAGCCGATGGTCGCCGTCGAGCGCGGCTCGATCGAGAACGCGGTCGAGATCGACGGCACCATCGTGCCCGTCGAGGCCGTGCCCATCCGGTCGACGCAGACGGGCACGGTCTCGCGCGTCTACTACGACGACGGGCTGGAGGTCGCCGAGGGCGACGTGCTCTTCACGGTGCGGGTGGAGTCTGAGCCGGAGCCCGCCGAGGACGGCACCATCGGCGAGCCGAGCGCCGCCATCTGGAACATGCGCGCGCCCGCTGCAGGCACGCTGACCGGCTTCGACCTGCTCGCAGGCCAGATGATCGAGCTGGGCGGCGAGGCGGGCGCCGTGCAGCCGCCGCAGCACCTCGTGCGCGCTGCCGTCGGCGCCGCGGACCAGTATCGCCTGACGTCGCAGCCGACGGCGGCGACCGTCACCATCGACTCCGGGCCCGCGCCCTTCTCATGCACCGACGTCACGATCACGCAGCCGGTGGGCGAGGAGATCGCGAGCGGCTCCGGCGCCACGCTCACCTGCGCCGTGCCCGACGACGTGCGCGTCTTCGTCGGCCTGTCCGCGAAGGTCGAGCTGGCCGCGGGTTCCGCCGCCGACGTGCTGGTCGTGCCGACGACCGCGGTGCTCGGCAGCGCCGACGTGGGCATCGCCTACCGCCCCACCACCGGTGCCGACGGCGCGCCCGGCGAGCCCGAGGAGGTGCGCGTCGAGCTCGGCATCAGCGACGGCTCGATGGTCGAGGTGCGCTCCGGCCTCGCCGAGGGAGACCAGGTGCTGCAGTTCGTGCCCGGCGCCGTCGACCCGTGCTCCGACCCGATGTCCGCCGACCCCGCGCTCTGTGGCGGCGAGGTCTTCCCGTGACGCTCCTGCACCTGCGCGGCGTGACGCGGCAGTTCGCGACCATCGATGGGCCTGCGCTGCAGATCCTCAAGGGCATCGACCTCGACGTCGGCGCGGGTGATCGGGTCTCGATCGTCGGCAGGAGCGGCTCCGGCAAGTCGACGCTGCTCAACATCCTGGGCCTCATCGATCAGCCCACCACCGGCGTCGTCGAGCTCGACGGCGAGCCGGTGGCGCTGATGAGCGCCAAGCGGCGCGATCGGCTGCGCGGCGCGAGCGTCGGCTTCGTCTTCCAGCAGTTCAATCTCATCGAGGGGCTCACGGCTGCTGAGAACGTCGCCGTGCCGCTGCACTACGGTGCGGGCAGGCGCTACTGGCAGCGCCACCGGCTGGCGCGCGAGATGCTCGACCGTGTCGGCCTCGGCCACCGTGTCGACACCAGGGCGACCCACCTCTCGGGCGGCGAGCAGCAGCGCGTCGCGATCGCCCGTGCGCTCGTGCGCGGCCCTCGGCTGATCCTCGCCGACGAGCCCACCGGCGCGCTCGACATCGAGACGGGCGGGCGCATCATGGATCTGCTCGACGAGGTCGCCGCCGACGTCGATGCGGCGCTGGTCACCATCACGCACGACGTCGCGGTGGCGGCGAGGGCGCGCCGCATGCTGCGGATCGTCGACGGTCGCCTCGGGGCGACCGAGGCGGTGGCGGCGTGACCGACGTCGTCGCCGCCATCCAGGACGCCTGGACCGAGCTTCGCATCCACCGCGGCCGCGTGCTGATGAGCCTCATCGGCGTCATGCTCGCCATCGCCGCGCTCACCGCATCCGTCGCCATCGGCGAGCTCGCTCGCTCGACGCTGCTCGTGTCGTTCGAGTCGGGCAGCGGTCGCGCCGCGACGCTCACGGCGAGCATGTGGCAGGACCAGAGCGGCACGGACCCCGTCGCGAGCGCGCCCTCGAGCGCCGACGCGCTCGCGATCCTCGATGCCATGGACGACGCGGTCGATCGCTACGAGATCGACTACTCGAGCACGATCACCGATGCACAGGTCTCGTTCCAGGGCATCGCCGGCACGCAGTCCGTCTCGGTGCAGGGGGTTGAGCCCGACTACGCGCTCATGCGTCACCTCAGCGCCGCCGATGGCCGCTTCCTGGTCGAGAGCGACCGCGCGCGACTCGCACCCGCCGTCGTCGTCAGCCGCGGCATGCTCGGTGCGCTCGGCGACAGCCTGCAGACCACCCGCACCGTCGAGATCGGCGGCACGACGGCGGTCATCGTCGGAGTGATCGACCGCGGCATGCAGGACGAGTGGCCGAACGCGTGGATGCTGCCGCGCGACCTGCTGCGCATGCCAGAGGCCGGCGCGCCGATGTCGTACATGAACCCGCCGCGCCTCGAGGCCTGGGTGCCGGCCGAGCTGTCCGACGTCGGCACCCGGATGCTGACGCAGGACCTGACCGGGGCGCTGCCGGGGTGGACCGTCGACACGCAGCGCACCGACTGGCAGGCGTGGGGCGACGACTACGACCCGCTCATGCCGCTGCAGCTCACGCTCGTCGGCACCGCGGGGGTGATCCTGCTGCTCGGTGCGCTCGGGCTGATCACCGTCGCGGTCGTGTCGATTCGACAGCGCGTGCGCGAGTTCGGCATCCGCCGTGCCTTCGGCGCCTCGCGGGGGCGCATCTTCGTCGCCGTCATGCTCGAGTCGGTCGTCGGCACGGTCGTCGCCGGTGCCATCGGCATCGCGATCTGCATCTTCGTGTACCGGTTGCCAGCCGTGCAGGATCTGCTCACACAGGGGCTCGCAGGCGTCGCGCTGCCGGGATTCCCGATGGGGGCCGCGATCACGGGGCTGCTGGTCTCTGCTGCGGTCGGCGCCATCGCCGGCAGCATCCCGGCCACGATCGCCGTCCGCTCGAAGGTGATCGAGGCCATCCGCTTCTGAGCTGATCGCGCGCAGTGCGTCAGCAAGCGCTGCCGGAGCGGCTGCGCATCACGGCGCCTGGAGCCGCAGCAGCGTCGTCGAGCCCGGCTCGCTCGTGATCGTGAGCGGTCGATCTGCCGCAAGCACCGCACCCGAGAACTCGCCCTCGACGGCGGCGGGTGCGCCGAGCGCGCTCTGCGTCGCGTCGAAGGACGGCGCCGTCAGCCGCGACCCGTCTGCGAGCGTCCACGCATCCGGCGCACCGTCGGGCAGCCCTGTCGGCGCTGAGACCTGCACCGGGACGGCGCCGGCTCCTTGGGCCTCGGGGTCCCGCTGATCGACGACCATGAGCGCGAGGGAGCCGTCGTCGCCGGCGACGGCGTGCACGAAGACCCGCCCGTCACCGCTGACGGCGGGCGTCAGCACCTGACCGTCGGGCAGCCAGCCGAGCTGCATGAGCGCGAGGAAGCTCGAGCGCCCGCTGAAGAGCGCTCCCGGATCGTGATGCAGGCCGCTCGCGCAGACCGCGCTCATGGGCGCGCCCCCATCGCATGCCTGCAGCGTCGAATGGAAGGCGATGCGGGATGCGCCGACCTCCTGCAGCGTGAGCGCGAAGTCGACGGTCCAGAGCGCCTGCGCGTGGGTGCGCGAGGTCTCGTTCCCGCCCGAGCACGACGTGGGCCCGGTCTCCTCCACCCACAGCGGCAGCCCGAGCTCGGCAGCGGTCTCCGCGCCCCGTCCGGCGAAGCTCTGGGCCCGCTCCCGCATCTCGGGTGAGGTGAGGTTCTCGATGGTCGGGTTCGCGTGCGGATTGGCCTCCCCGCAGCTGTAGAGCGGGTACCAGTGCATCGACAGCGCGTGCGCATTCTGCAGCTCGGCCCCGGCGAACGCGCGCCACCACACGGCGTCGAAGGCGCCCGGGCCGGCGATGGGGACGCCGGGCACCGCCGCCTCGATCGCGGCGGCATAGGTGCGCAGCGACGCCTGATAGGCGGCGGGCGTCCAGTCCGCGCCGCGGATCGATCGCTCGGGCTGGTCCGGAAGGTGGTAGCCGTTGGGCTCGTTGCCGATCGAGATCGCGAGCAGCCGCTCGCCGAACGCGTCGGCGGCATGCGACGCCATGTCTGCGGCGCGCTCCGGATCCTCGTGGCCGAGGTCGAGCGCGAGCGTCACCCGGGCGTCGACCGCTTCGGCGGTCGCGGCGACCCGCTCGAGATCGGCGGGCGTGACGGTGGCCCTGGCCCAGTCGGGAGCAGGTTCGGCGGCAGAGGACCACCAGGTGCGCCGGTCGACGGCGAGGCCGCCGAAGCGCAGCACCGGCCGGTCGAGCGCTCCGAGCATCGCCTCGATGTTGGAGTCGGGGGATCCCCAGGCGGGGGAGGCGAGCTCGGTCGCCTCGAAGCTGAAGCCGACCACGCCGTCCGTGCGGGTGGCCGCCGGATCGAGCGTGAGCGCTGCGGTGATCGCCTCGCCGTCGGCCTCGGCCAGCGGCGTGAGCGCGAACGGACCCGGGTGCGGATCGTAGCCAGGCGCATCGATCTGCGCGGCGGGCGCAGGACTCGGGGCCGGGTCGGCAGGCGGTCCGGACTCCGCCGGCGCCGCGCTGGGCTCCGGCTCCTCACCACCCCTGAGCTGAGCGATCCCGACCACGAGAGCGATCACCAGCACCAGCGCGGCAGCGAGCAGCGCGATGCGCGGGCGGAGGGACGTGCGCTCTGGGGGCGTGACGCTCATGCGACTGCGGGCCTCTCGGCGGTGCTGGGTGGGGCGGCTGGCGGCGGCGGCACGCCGCTTCCATCCTTCCACGGCCGCGGCCGGCCGCGCCGCTCCGAACGCGCAATCGAGCGCCTCCCGGAGTGCCTCCGCTGGCGTGTCGTCGCCTCGATCTAGGGTGTTCGCATGTCCACCACCAAGCCGACGCGCCCCGTGACGCCGAAGGGCCCTGCCTCCTCGAAGGGCACGACCTCGTCGAAGGGCGCCGCGCCGAAGGGCACGTCGACCGCGACCACCAAGGTGCAGCGGCAGACGCGCGCCGCCAAGGCGCAGCCCGTGTTCGAGGATGACGGGCCCGGCATCGGCCAGCGCGCCTGGATGGGCCTCGCGCATGCCACCGGCGGTGCCGCGCGCGTCTTCGGCCGCGAGCAGCTCGCGAAGGACGAGCGCCGCGACGGCGTGCCGTTCTTCCTCTCGATCCTCGCCGTCTTCGGCGCGGTGGTGGAGTGGATCCTGCCCGCGAACGCCGTCGCGCAGGCGATCTCGGCCTACACCTTCGGAGGCCTCTTCGGTCAGGTCGCCATCGCGCTGCCGGTGGTCTTCGTGCTGCTCGCCCTCTGGATGTTCCGCCACCCCGCCTCCGTGAGCGACAACGGCCGCGTCGGCGTGGGCCTCGCGCTGCTGCTGATCTCGGTCGCAGGCCTGTGCCACGTGATCACGGGCATGCCGGATGCGTCCCAAGGCATGCCTGCCCTGGCCGACGCCGGCGGCATCCTGGGCTGGGTCGCGTCTGCGCCGCTCGCCGCGCTGCTCACCCCGATCGGCGCGGGCATCGTGCTGGGGCTCATCGCGCTGCTGTCCGTGCTGGTCGTCACCCGCACGGCGCCGAACCGCATCCCCGAGCGTCTCACCGACCTCTACGGCTACCTCTTCGGCGTCGACACCGCGACGCCGGAGGAGCGCGACGACGCACGCCGCGCTCGCCGTGAGGCGAAGGAGCTCGCGAAGGCCGAGCTGGCAGAGGAAGAGCCCCTGGAGGGCGCGGAGTCGCTGCCCTTCTGGCGCCGCAACTCCACCGGCCGCGAGGTCGACCCGCCGTACGAGGGCGTCGATGGCCTCGACCTGGGCGACGCTCACGAGCAGGCGTACGACAGCCCCGTCGTGATCGACCGCGAGCAGCCCACGACGCGCGTCGACCGGGTGCCGGCGGCGCCGGTGGAGCCGCTGCCGCCGGCCGACGCCTCAGACGCTGAGCACGACGACTACGCGACATCCGTGCTCGCCTCGCTCGAGCAGGCAGAGGAGGCGATGCGCAAGCACACCGGCGAGATCCCCGACAGCCCGCTGCTGGCAGCGGCACCCGCGCCCGTGCGCGAGCGGCCCTACCGACTGCCCTCGGTCGCCTCGCTCGGCCAGGGCGAGCCGCCGAAGGCCCGCTCGCAGGCCAACGACGACATCGTCGCGTCCATCACGCAGGTGCTCTCGTCGTTCAACGTCGACGCGAAGGTCACCGGCTTCTCCCGAGGCCCGACGGTCACCCGCTACGAGATCGCGGTCGCGCCCGGCGTGAAGGTCGAGCGCGTCACGGCGCTCTCCAAGAACCTCTCGTACGCCGTGGCGTCGAACGAGGTGCGCATCCTCTCGCCCATCCCCGGCAAGAGCGCGATCGGCATCGAGATCCCGAACCCCGACCGCGAGACGGTGAAGCTCGGCGATGTGCTGCGCTCGCGCGCGGCTGCCGACTCGAAGCACCCCATGACGATCGGCATCGGCAAGGATGTCGAGGGCGGCTACGTGGTCGCGAACCTCGCCAAGATGCCCCACCTGCTGGTCGCAGGCTCCACGGGCTCGGGCAAGTCGTCGTTCGTCAACTCGATGATCACGAGCCTGCTCATGCGCGCGACGCCCAGCGAGGTGCGCATGGTGCTCGTCGACCCGAAGCGCGTCGAGCTCACCGCCTACCAGGGTGTGCCGCACCTGATCACGCCCATCATCACGAACCCCAAGAAGGCAGCGGAGGCGCTGCAGTGGGTCGTGAAGGAGATGGACATGCGGTACGACGACCTCGCGTCGTTCGGCTACAAGCACATCGACGACTTCAACGCCGCGGTGCGTGCCGACGAGATCGTGCTGCCGGCAGGCAGCCAGCGCACGCTGAAGCCCTATCCCTACCTGCTGGTCGTCGTCGACGAGCTCGCCGACCTCATGATGGTCGCCCCGCGCGACGTCGAGGACTCGATCGTGCGCATCACGCAGCTCGCGCGCGCCGCCGGCATCCACCTGGTGCTCGCGACGCAGCGGCCCTCCGTCGACGTCGTCACGGGCCTCATCAAGGCCAACGTGCCGAGCCGCTTCGCGTTCGCCGTCTCGAGCGTCACCGACTCGCGCGTCATCCTCGACCAGCCCGGCGCCGACAAGCTCATCGGCCAGGGCGACGGCCTGTTCCTGCCCATGGGCGCCAACAAGGCCATGCGCGTGCAGGGCGCCTGGGTCGAGGAGGCCGAGATCCAGCGGGTGGTGCAGCACGTCACCGGCCAGGCCAAGCCCGACTACCGCGACGACGTCGCCGAGGTGGCGGAGCGGCGTGAGATCGACGCCGACATCGGCGACGACCTCGAAGACCTGTGCGCTGCGGCAGAGCTCGTCATCTCGACGCAGTTCGGATCCACCTCGATGCTCCAGCGCAAGCTGCGCGTGGGCTTCGCGAAGGCCGGCAGGCTCATGGACCTCATGGAGTCGCGCGAGATCGTCGGCCCGTCCGAGGGCTCGAAGGCACGCGATGTGCTCGTGCCGCCGGACGGCCTCGCGGCCGTGCTCGCCGAGCTGCGCGGCGGCGCCTCGTCGTCGGCAGCGACCTCGGCGCCTGCGACCGCACCCGCACCCGCGCAGGCGGTGCAGGCTGCACAGCCGGCGCCGTCGTCCGTGCCTGCATCGGCACCCGCGGTGCCCGACTCGCTCGATGCAGCCGACGCATCCGACGACGAGGGCAGCGCCTGGGTCGACACCGACGACCGCTACGCGGACCCCTTCGACGAGGCGAACAGCGCAGGGCTTGAGGTCGTGGAGGCCGACGGCGACGACGACCAGGACGCCTGGTCGCTGACCGGTCGCGACTGACGGCAGCGCCCTCGACCCGGTTCACAGCCCGCGCAGACGGCCAACGCCGCGGCGCGCGGTAGCCTCCTGGCATGGGGATCCTGAGACCGTTGCGGGGCCGCGTCTGGCGTCGTGGCGATGAGCCTGCAAGCGTCGCGAGCGTGCCGAACCTCATCTCGGTCACGCGCATCCTGCTGACGCCTGTCTTCATCGCGGTCGCGCTCATGAACCCCGAGCCGGGGCTCGCCCGCACGCTCGGGGCCCTGCTGTTCGCGGTGCTCATCGCGACCGACTTCATCGACGGCCAGATCGCCCGCGGCCGCGGCCTCGTGACCGACTTCGGCAAGCTCATCGACCCGATCGCCGACAAGGCGATCACCGGCAGCGCCTTCGTGGTGCTCTCGATCCTGGGTGAGCTGCCATGGTGGATCACGGTCGTCGTGCTGCTGCGCGAGTGGGGCATCACCGTCTACCGGCTGCTGGTCTCCAACCGCACGGTGATCGCCGCCGACTGGGCGGGCAAGGCGAAGACCATGGCACAGGCGATCGCCCTCCCGATCGCGCTCGTGCCGCTGCAGGCGTGGCTGGGCGAGCCGGGCGTCTGGATCTGCGTCGTCTCGATGACGATCGCGGTCGCGCTCACCGTCTACTCCGGCATCGAGTTCGTCGTGCAGGCTGTGAGGTCGCGGTGACGGATGCGTCGGCAGGGCCGCGCGGGCAGCAGCGGGTGGTGCCCGGTGCCGTCGCCGCCGTCAGGGCGATCGCCGAGCTCTCCGGCTCGATCGTCGCGCGCGCGGCCGCGCGAGGTGTGACGATCGCGATCGCCGAGTCGCTCACCGGCGGGCTCGTCGCTGCGACGCTCGTGCGCACACCCGGCGCCTCCGGGGTGCTGCGGCTGGGGGTGGTGGCGTACGCCACCGAGATGAAGCACGAGGTGCTGCGGGTGCCCGCGTCGCTGCTCGCGGAGCGCGGTCCCGTGGATGCGGACGTCGCGATCGCGATGGCGCGCGGCGTGCGCGAGCTCGCGGCGACCGACCGCGCGACCTGCACGATCGGCGTCGCGACCACCGGGGTCGCCGGCCCCGGACCTCAGGACGGCCATCCGCCGGGCGAGTTCCACATCGGCATCGAGGTCGAGACCGTGGCCGGCAGGGTCGTCGGCTCGTCCTCCCACCAGGCCACCGGCGACCGCGAGGCGGTGCGCGGTGCGGCGCTGCTGGCCGCGCTGCGCCACCTCGACGAGGCCCTCCGGCGCAGCGATCTGCAGACCCACAGCGAATCCACACCCTGACCTGGGCGCCCTGCGGAATGCATGATGTGACATGGGTGTTATCAACTTCGTGAGCAACCCGGCGGATCGCAGGAGAGCTGCGACTAGGCTGATGCATCCGACCACGGTGAAGGGGGAGACCATGGTGCTGGTTCGACAGGAGATCGGTGACGTGCTGCGGGATACGCGGCTGCGACAGGGCAGGACGCTGCGGCAGGTCGCCTCGCGCGCCTCGGTGGCGCTCGGCTACCTGAGTGAGGTGGAGCGCGGCCAGAAGGAAGCCTCCAGCGAGATCCTCGCGTCCGTCGCGGACGCGCTGGACGTGCCGCTGTCGATGGTGCTGCGAGAGGTGGGGGACCGTCTCGCCGTGCTCGAGGGCCTGAGCTTCGGCGAGCTCGACCCGCTGACGACGACCGTGCCCGACACGCTGCCGGCCGACATGGTCGCGGAGTTCGACTCCGCCATCCACTAGAGGCGAGGGATGCGCACCAGCGAGCTGCAGATCGCGCTCACCGAAGAGTTCGGCGCGCTTGGCGCCGTGCTCATGGCCGACCTCACGCTCGGCAGCCTCGGTGGCCGCACGGGCGCGGAGGCTCTGGCCTCCGGGATGCCTGCGCGGCAGGTCTGGCAGGCGCTGTGCGACGCGAAGGACGTGCCGGCCGACCGGCGTCACGGTCGTGGTCTGCGGGACCCTCGCCGCTGAGCCCGACTGCGGCACGACACGCCGCATCCGCATTCGAAGATGCGTTCGATTGGAGCGTAGGCTGGCACCACACGATCAGCCCGTCATCCACAGGCCGACTCGTGGGCCGCACGCATGTCAGCGGCCCGACGTACCGTGAGCGCATCCACCAACGGAAGGCCAGCAATGCCCACACCCGCAGACCGCGAGAAGTCGCTCGAGGCGGCGCTCGCACAGATCGATCGTCAGTTCGGCAAGGGATCGGTGATGCGCCTCGGCAGCGAGGATCGCGCACCGGTCGAAGTCATCCCCACCGGCTCCATCGCACTTGACGTGGCGCTCGGCGTCGGCGGCCTGCCGCGCGGCCGCATCATCGAGATCTACGGCCCGGAGTCCTCGGGCAAGACCACGCTGACGCTCCACGCGATCGCGAACGCGCAGCGCAACGGCGGCATCGCCGCGTTCATCGACGCCGAGCACGCGCTCGACCCGGAGTACGCGAAGAAGCTCGGCGTCGACATCGACGCACTGCTCGTGTCGCAGCCCGACACCGGTGAGCAGGCGCTCGAGATCGCCGACATGCTGGTCCGCTCGGGCTCGATCGACCTCGTCGTCATCGACTCCGTCGCGGCGCTCGTGCCTCGCGCCGAGATCGAGGGCGAGATGGGCGACACCCACGTCGGCCTCCAGGCTCGCCTCATGTCGCAGGCGCTGCGCAAGCTCACCGGCGGGCTCAGCCAGACGCAGACGACGATGATCTTCATCAACCAGCTGCGCGAGAAGATCGGTGTCTTCTTCGGCAGCCCCGAGACCACCGCGGGCGGCAAGGCGCTCAAGTTCTACGCCTCGGTGCGCCTCGACATCCGTCGCATCGAGACGCTCAAGGACGGCACCGACGCCGTCGGCAACCGCACGCGCGTCAAGGTCGTCAAGAACAAGATGGCGCCGCCGTTCAAGCAGGCCGAGTTCGACATCCTCTACGGCACCGGCATCTCCCGCGAGGGCAGCCTGATCGACTTCGGTGTCGAGCACAGCATCGTCCGCAAGTCGGGTGCCTGGTACACCTACGACGGCGACCAGCTCGGCCAGGGCAAGGAGAAGGCCCGGCAGTTCCTGCTCGACAACCCCGACCTTGCCGCGCAGATCGAGCGGCAGATCCTGACGAAGCTCGGCGTCGGTGCGGGCAAGGCAGCTGCCGCAGAGCAGCAGGCCGCCGTCGAGTCGCTCGATGCCCGCAGGCAGGAGCGCCAGGGCGCGTGAGCGACCGCGACCGTCTGGCCGGCGTCACCGAGCTCTCCACCTGGATCGCCTCGCGCGAGGACGACCAGGTGGGAGCCTGGGCTGCGCCAGGCGGCGCTGTGCGCCTCCCTGAGGGGGTGGCAGACGCTGACGCAGGAGCTGTCGAGGCCGTCGACGAGGAGTCGGCGCGCTCCATGGCGCTGCGTGCGCTCGGTCGGCGCGCGGCCAGCAGGCAGGAGCTCGACCGCACGCTCGAGCGCCGCGACGTCGAGCCCGAGGTGCGCGAGGCCGTGCTCGACCGCCTCGCTGCGGAAGGCCTCGTCGACGACGCACAGCTCGCGCAGGATCTCGCCGAGCGGCTGCGCGAGCGCAAGCACATGGGAGAGCGCGGCATCGCCGCGGAGCTGCGCAAGCGAGGCCTCGATCCGAGCGACATCGAGCGCGGCGACGATGACGACGAGCTGCAGCGGGCGATCGACGCGGCTGCCGAGCGCCGCCGGCGCATGGGCAGCCTCGACGACGAGACGGCAGAGCGCCGACTGGTCGGCTGGCTGCAGCGCAGGGGCTTCGGCGGCTCCACCGTGCGCACCGCGATCGAGCGCACGCGCTCACGCGGCCCGCGGTTCCGCTGAGCCCCACGCTCATCCAGGATTCGCACAGTTTCGCGACGTGTGATCGGGCTAGGTTCGAGCTATGAAGAAGACCAGGATCCTCGCACTGCCTGCGATCGCAGCCGTCTCGCTGCTCGCCCTCACCGGCTGCTTCCAGCTCCCTCCTGTTGGCGGCACCCCCGGTGGCAACACCGGTGGCACCGGCACCACCGAGGAGCCGGGTGGCGGCACCACCGAAGAGCCAGGCGGCGGCACGGCCGCTGAAGACCTTGCCGACTCGACGTGGACGGGCGGCGACCTCGGCCCCGGCTTCGCCACGATGGACTTCACGCTGAATGGCGACGGCACGATCGACATCAGCAGCTGGAACGACGGCTCCGGCTTCGACGCTCCCCAGGATGTCTGGTCGGGCGACAGCTCGAACCTCACGATGACCATCACCGCGCTGAGCGATCAGGACGGCGGTGAGCAGTTCGACGTCACGTTCACCGGCACCGCCGAGGATGGCCAGATGAACCTCTCCGGCGACAGCCCCGAGGGCACCTGGACGCTGACGGCCACGCAGGGCTGATCCGCGACCGAACCTCACGCCGCCCCGTGCTCAGGCACGGGGCGGCGTTCTCATGCGCGGGTACGCTGGATCTATGTCGATGACGCTCGCGCCGCGCACCTACGAGGTGAGGACCTTCGGCTGCCAGATGAACGTCCACGACTCCGAGCGGCTGCGCGGATCGCTGGAGGAAGCGGGCTACGTCGAGGATGACGCAGGAACGCCCGATGTCATCGTGATCAACACCTGCGCCGTGCGTGAGAACGCCGACGACAAGCTCTACGGGCACCTCGGTCAGCTGGCGAAGACCAAGCGCGAGCGCGACGGGTTCCAGATCGCCGTGGGCGGCTGCCTGGCGCAGAAGGATCGCTCCACGATCGTCGACCGTGCGCCGTGGGTGGATGTGGTCTTCGGCACCCACAACATCGGCTCGCTGCCGACGCTGCTCGAGCGCAGTCGGCACAACGGCGAGGCCGAGATCGAGATCCTCGAGTCGCTCGAGGTCTTCCCGTCGACCCTGCCGACGAAGCGCGACTCGACCTACGCGGGCTGGGTCTCCATCTCGGTCGGCTGCAACAACACCTGCACCTTCTGCATCGTGCCGTCGCTGCGTGGCAAGGAGCGTGACCGCCGCCCGGGCGAGATCCTCGCCGAGGTGCAGGCGCTCGTCGACGACGGCGCGATCGAGGTCACGCTGCTGGGCCAGAACGTCAACTCCTACGGTGTCGAGTTCGGCGACAGGCTGGCCTTCGGCAAGCTGCTGCGCGCCGCGGGCGAGATCGAGGGACTCGAGCGCATCCGCTTCACGAGCCCGCACCCGGCAGCCTTCACCGACGACGTGATCGAGGCGATGGCAGAGACGCCTGCCGTGATGCCGCAGCTGCACATGCCGCTGCAGTCGGGCTCCGACCGAATCCTCAGGGCGATGCGGCGCTCCTACCGCTCCACGCGCTTCCTGGGGATCCTCGACCGCGTCAGGGAGCGCATCCCGAATGCCGCCATCACGACCGACATCATCGTCGGCTTCCCGGGCGAGACCGAGGAGGACTTCGCCGAGACCATGCGCGTCGTCGAGGCGTCCCGCTTCGCCTCGGCGTTCACGTTCCAGTACTCCATCCGCCCCGGCACGCCGGCCGCCACGATGCCCGATCAGGTGCCGAAGGCGGTCGTGCAGGAGCGCTTCGAGCGGCTCGTCGCGCTGCAGGACCGCATCTCCTTCGAGGAGAACCAGCGCCAGGTCGGCCGCACCGTCGACGTGCTCGTCTCGGTGGGTGAGGGCAGGAAGAACGCCGAGACCCACCGCCTGAGCGGTCGCGCGGAGGACAACCGCCTCGTGCACTTCGCACCGGGCGAGCACGCGCCACGCCCCGGCGACGTCGTCACCGTCGAGCTCACGCAGGCGGCGACGTTCCACCTGGTCGCCGATCACGGCCCGCTGGCGCTGCGACGCACGCGCGCCGGCGACGCCTGGGATCGCGCGCAGTCAGACTCCTGCGCGGTGCCGTCGCCCGGCGACGGCGCTCCTGCTGGCGGCCCCGTCTCGCTCGGGCTGCCCACGCTGCGCACTGCGACGGCCCCGACGGTGCCGGTCGCGCTCGGCACGTGACGCTGATCGCCGTCGTCGGCGCGACCGGCACTGGCAAGACGGGGCTCTCGCTCGACATCGCCGATGAGATCGTGCGGCTCGGCAGCACCGCCGAAATCGTGAACTGCGACGCTATGCAGCTCTACCGCGGCATGGACATCGGCACCGCGAAGGCGAGCCTCGCAGAGCGCCGCGGGCACCCGCACCACCTGCTCGACGTGCTCGAGCCCCGGGAGGACGCCGCCGTCGCCGCCTATCGGGACGCGGCGCTGGCAGCGCTGCGCGCCATCGAGGGCAGGGGCGCGGTGCCGATCCTGGTCGGGGGCAGCGGGCTCTACGCGTCCAGCGTGCTCTACGACTTCGCCTTCCCCGCCACCGACGAGGCACTGCGAGCGCGGCTGGAAGCCGAGCTCGAGCGCGACGGGGCCGCGGCGATGCACGCTCGGCTGCTCGCGGTGGATGCGGCCGCGTCCGAGGCGATCGGCCCGCACAACGGCCGCAGGCTCGTGCGCGCGCTCGAGGCCGTGACGCTCACCGGCGAGCCCTTCCGCGTCGGCCTGCCGCCCGAGGATTCATTGCTTCGGCCCACGATCATCCAGCACGTGCGCATCGAACGAGCCGCGCTCGTGCCCCGGCTCGACGCCCGCGTGCTGCGGATGTGGCAGCTCGGCCTCGTCGAGGAGGCACGTGCGCTGCGCGCGGCCGGCATCGAGCGCGGCACCACCGCGCAGCAGGCGATCGGCTACCGGCAGGCGCTCGACCAGCTCGACGGCACGCTCGACGAGGCCGCCGCCATCGAGTGCACGCAGGCCCTCACACGCCGCTACGCGCGCAGGCAGGTCTCGTGGTTCCAGCGCTACCCGGCTGCGCCCGCAGCGGACGCGGCTGCCCTCGCACACCAGGCGCTCGGTAGCCTGGAGGCATGACAGAGCTGGGCAGCGGCGCGTTCGCCAAGGGGCACGGGACCGGCAACGACTTCGTGCTGATCGCCGACCCCGATGGCGCTGCGCCGCTCACGCCCGAGCGTGTCCGCGCGCTCGCCGACCGCCGCTTCGGCATCGGCGGCGACGGCGTCATCCGCGCCGTGCGGGCGGGATCCACCGGCGACGCGGTGCTCGACGAGGCATCGCCCGGCACCTGGGCGATGGACTATTGGAACGCCGACGGCTCGGTGAGCGAGATGTGCGGCAACGGCGTGCGCGTGTTCGTGCGCTTCCTGCTCGAGTCGCAGCTGGCGGCCCTCGCCGATGGCGAGGGCATCGACATCGCGACGCGCGCGGGCGTCAAGCGCGTGGTCCGTCGCGGCGAGCTGCTCTCGGCAGATCTCGGCCCCTTCGAGCTCGGCGGCGACAGGCTCGTCGCGGCGCACGGGCTCGAAGTCGATCGCCCGGGCCTCGACGTCTCCACGGGCAACCCGCACGTGGTCGTCGCGCTGGCGAGCACGGAAGAGCTCGAGGCGCTCGAGCTGCACGCGGCTCCGGTGCTCGACCCTGCTGCCGAGTCCGGTGCCAACGTCGAGTTCGTCGTGCCGGGGGCGATCGCCGACGGGGTCGGCGCGATCCGCATGCGCGTGCACGAGCGGGGCTCCGGCGAGACGCTCTCGTGCGGCACGGGCGCCGTGGCAGCCGCCATGGCCACCAGGCACTGGTCGGGGGATGCGGCAGACCGGTGGATCGTCGACGTCCCCGGCGGCAGGCTCGAGGTCGAGGTCGACGAGCGCGGCCACGCCTGGCTGACGGGGCCCGCAGCGCTGGTGTTCCGCGGCGAGGGGATCGGCGGAGGAGTCAGTCAGGCGCCGTGACAGCGAAGATCCGGTACGTCCGCTTGGAGTCGGCGCGCTCGACGTCGAAGCCCTCGAATCGCTCGACCAGCCAGCGCAGCAGCGAGTCGGCGCCGAGGTGCTTCTGCACCACGAGCCAGGCCGTGGCGCCGGGTGCGAGCCGCGGGATCCACGTCTCGAGCAGCGCGTGCAGCTGCGGCTTGCCGATGCGGATCGGAGGATTCGACCAGATCGTCGCGAATCGGAGCCCCTCCGGCACCAGCTCTGGCGTCGCGGGCGTGATGTTCGATAGACTGAGCAGCTCGGCATTCCGCTCCACGAGCGAGAGCGCGCGAGTGTTGACATCGACCGCCCAGACACGCGCGTCGGGGGAGCGGGTCGCGAGCGTCGCGGCGATGGGCCCCCAGCCGCAGCCGAGATCGAGCAGCTCCCCGGTCTCGGGAGGCGAGGGGACGGCGTCCAGCAGCACCTCGGTGCCGACATCGAGTCGGTCGCCCGAGAACACCCCGGTCGACGTGACCATCTCGCGCTCGACACCGTTGATCGGCACCCGGATCGTGCGGATCGACCTGGGAGCCTCGGGATCTGGGGAGAAATAGTGGTCCGGCACGGACTCGACAGTAGCGAAGGACAGACCATGGCAGAACCGCAGCACGCGGCAGACGGCGCAGAGCACGTCCCCGACGGAGGGCGCGCGACGGAGCGGATCCTTGCGTGGGCGCAGCCGGGGGACGGCGAGGTGCTCTCGGCGCGCGCGCAGGCGCTGCAGGCAGATGACGCCTTCAGCGACACCGACGGCGACCAGCTCGACCGCGACGAGCGTGCGGCGCTCCGCCGGGTCGATGGGCTGCGCACCGAGCTCGAGGACATCACCGAGGTCGAGTACCGCGAGGTGCGCCTCGAGAACGTCGTGCTCGTCGGGGTCTACGCGGGCTCCGCCGGAGACGCCGAGAACTCGCTGCGCGAGCTCTCGGCCCTCGCCGAGACGGCCGGCGCGCAGGTGCTCGACGGCCTGCTGCAGCGCAGGCCGAATCCCGACCCCGCGACCTACGTCGGCAGCGGCAAGGCCGACGAGCTCGCCGCGCTGGTCAAGGAGCTCGGGGCCGACACCGTCGTCGCCGACAGCGAGCTCTCACCCAGCCAGCGACGAGCGCTCGAGGACCGCGTGAAGGTGAAGGTCATCGACCGCACCGCCGTCATCCTCGACATCTTCAGCCAGCATGCCAAGAGCCGCGAGGGCAAGGCACAGGTCGAGCTCGCGCAGCTCGAGTACCTGCTGCCGCGCCTGCGTGGCTGGGGCGATTCGATGTCGCGCCAGGCCGGTGGCCAGGTCGGTGGCCAGGGCGCAGGCATGGGTTCGCGCGGCCCCGGTGAGACGAAGATCGAGCTCGACCGCCGTCGCATCCACACCCGCATGGCGCGACTGCGCAAGCAGATCAAGGGCTTCGCACCCGCACGACAGGCGAAGCGCGCCAACCGCGACCGCTTCGAGGTGCCGGGGGTCGCGATCGCCGGGTACACGAACGCCGGCAAGTCATCGCTGCTCAACCGCATCACGGGCGCGGGCGTGCTCGTCGAGAACTCGCTCTTCGCCACCCTTGACGCCACGGTGCGCCAGGCCAAGACGGCGGATGGCCGCGAGTTCACGATCGCCGACACCGTCGGCTTCGTGCGCAACCTGCCGCATCAGCTGGTGGAGGCGTTCCGCTCGACGCTCGAGGAGGTCGCAGAGTCGGAGCTCATCGTGCACGTCGTCGACGGCAGTCACCCGGACCCCGCGTCGCAGATCGCCACGGTCCGCGACGTGCTGGGGGAGACGGGCGCACGCTCGATCCCCGAGATCGTGGTGTTCAACAAGGCCGATCTCATCGACGCCGACGAGCAGCTGGTGCTGCGGGGGCTGCAGCCGGACGCGATCTTCGCATCCGCACGCACCGGCGACGGCGTCGACGAGATCCTCGCGCGCATCGCCGAGATGCTGCCGCGGCCGGAGGTGCCGGTGTCGCTGCTGGTGCCCTTCGAGCGCGGTGACGTGATCGCGATGCTGCACGACCGCTTCGACGTGCTGCGCGAGGTCTATGAGGAGGGCGGCACGCGCATCGACGCCAAGGTCTCGGCGGCGGTGCTGAGCCAGCTCGCCGAGTTCCGCGTCGAGCCCGCGCGCTGACGAGTGAGATCTCGGTACGGCGGCCTTGCGGCCGCCTACTCGATCTAGCGCTCTCCGGACTCAACGCCGCTCTGCGGCATTGAGTCCTCCGAACGCTACACCGAGCGCAGCACCGCGACGACCTTGCCCAGCACCTCGGACTCATCGCCGAGGATGGGCTCGAAGGCGGAGTTGCGGGGCAGCAGCCAGGTGTGGCCGTCGCGCTGCTTGAAGACCTTCACGGTCGCCTCGCCGTCGAGCATCGCGGCCACGATGTCGCCATTGGTCGCGTCGCGCTGCTGCCGCACGACGACCCAGTCGCCGTCGCAGATCGCGGCGTCGATCATGGACTCGCCGACGACCTTGAGTATGAAGAGGTCGCCACCGCCCACGAGCGCCTTCGGCAGCGGGTAGGTGTCCTCCACCTGCTCCTCCGCGGTGATCGGGATGCCTGCGGCGATGCGACCGACCATCGGCACGAACGTGGCCTGCTCCATGGTGGCGAGCGACTCGACCGACTCGTCGGGGACGAGCACCTCGATGGCGCGCGGCCGAGCGGGGTCGCGCCGGATCATGCCGGCGAGCTCGAGCTGCCCCAGCTGGTGGGTGACGCTCGAGAGCGAAGAGAGGCCGACGGCGTCGCCGATCTCTCGGTAGCTCGGCGGGTACCCGCGCTGGCGCACGGCCTTCTGGATGACCTGCAGGATCGCCTGCTGCTTCTCGGTCAGCTGCCTCGTCATGCCCGCTCCGCTCTGTCGCCGCGATGCCCGCCGGGCGCCCGGGACGGGCGTGTGGGTGGCCTGCGATTGACTGCTCCTGGTTCGAAAGCGTATCCGACAGGACGCCCGAATCAAACGGATGTTCGAGCGTGTCGTGGAGAAACTCCGCGGCAGGGCTTGACTCGTCCAGGGAATCGAAGATAGGTTCGAAACAGAGATTCGCAGGCGGTGCTCCCGGCCGAGCACCGCCTGCGGATCCCAGACTGGAAGGAGCACCGATGACTGCCATCGCCACCGCCACGCCGACTGTCCGCCTGCGGATGACCTCGCGCGGTCGCCGCGCCCTGGCCCTGCTCGTCGCCACCCCCGTCCTCGCCGCCGCCGCGCTCGCCGGAGCTGGTGTGCTGGGCGACGCCCTTGCCGGCGCTGTCGCCTCCTCGTCGACGCAGACTGCCGACTTCTCGTACGTCACCGTGCTGCCCGGTCAGTCGCTCTGGCAGATCGCGCAGTCGCTCGCACCCGATGCCGACCCCCGAGACGTGATCGCCGAGATCGAGATGCTCAACGGCATCGCCGGCTCCATCCAGCCCGGCGAGCAGCTCGCGATCCCGGCGCACTACGCCGGCTGATCCGGCTGCGGCCCGCAGGCTGCGCCGCGCGAGGCATCTGACATCGTCCTAGGCTGGTCGGGTGACAAGCCTCGATGATCTGCCCATCCGCGACGACCTTCGTGGCCTGACGCCTTACGGAGCGCCGCAGCTCGAGGTCCCTGTTCGCCTCAACGTCAACGAGAACGCGTACCGCGTGCCCGAGGCCGTCGCACTCGACATCGTGCAGGAGATCGCCCGCGCGCTGCCCGACGCCAACCGCTATCCAGACCGCGAGTTCGACACGCTCCGCCGCTCGTTCGCCGACTACCTGGGTCACGGGATCGAGCCCGCGCAGATCTGGGCGGGGAACGGCTCCAACGAAGTGCTGCAGCACGTGCTGCAGGCCTTCGGCGGCCCCGGCCGCTCGCTGCTCTCGTTCACCCCGACCTACTCGATGTACCCGCTGCTCGCGCAGGGCGTCGGCATGGAGTGGATCCCGGTGCCGCGCGCCGACGACTTCACGCTCACGCCCGAGGCGGTGCGGGCGGCCATCGCCGAGCACGATCCCGACATCGTCTTCCTGTGCTCGCCGAACAACCCCACGGGCACGGCGATCGGCCTCGACGTCATCGAGGCCGCAGCCGAGGCCGCGCGGGGCATCGTCCTCGTCGACGAGGCCTATGCCGAGTTCGCGCATGACCGCAGCCAGACGGCGCTGACGCTGCTCGAGCGCTTCCCGCGGCTGCTCGTGTCGCGCACCATGAGCAAGGCCTTCGCCTTCGCAGGCATCCGGGTCGGCTACCTCGCGGCCGACCCGGCGGTGATCGACGCGCTGCGGCTCGTTCGCCTGCCGTACCACCTCTCGGCCATCACGCAGGCCGCGGCGGTCGCGGCGCTGCGCCACAGCGACCAGATGCTGGCGCGCGTCGACGAGCTGCGTGCGCAGCGCGATCGACTCGTCGAAGCGCTCGCGCAGCTGGGCATGCAGCCCTATCCCTCTGACTCCAACTTCGTGCTCGTGGGCGGCATCGCCGATCCGAGCGCGACCTTCCAGGCACTGCTCGACCGCGGCATCCTGGTGCGCGATGTCGGGCTGCCGGGCACGCTCCGCATCACCGCCGGCACGCCGGGGGAGACGACCGCGCTGCTGGCCGCCTTGGCCGCGCTCACCGCAGAATAGGATCGAGCCATGGCACGCACCGCAACGATCGAGCGCACGACGAGCGAGTCGAGCATCCGACTCTCGCTCGACCTCGACGGCACCGGCACCTCGTCGATCTCGACCACGGTGCCCTTCTTCGACCACATGCTGACTGCCTTCTCGAAGCACTCGCTCATCGATCTCGACGTGCAGGCGAGCGGCGACACCGACATCGACGCGCACCACACGGTCGAGGACACCGCGATCGCGCTGGGCCTCGCGCTCAAGGATGCGCTGGGCGACAAGGCAGGCGTGCGCCGCTACGGCGACGCGACCGTGCCGCTCGACGAAGCGCTCGCGCGCGCCGTCGTCGACCTCTCCGGCAGGCCGTTCCTCGTGCACTCCGGCGAGCCGGCCGGCTTCGAGCTGCACCGCATCGGCGGCCACTTCACCGGCTCGCTCGTGCGCCACGTCTTCGAGGCGATCACGCTCAACGCGCGCATCACCGCGCACGTCGACCTGCTCTCCGGGCGCGACCCGCACCACATCGCTGAGGCGGAGTTCAAGGCCTTCGCCCGGGCGCTGCGCGTCGCGGTCGAGCAGGATCCTCGCGTGACGGGCGTCCCCTCCACCAAGGGAGCACTGTGACGGCTCCGCGTCCGACAGTCGCGCTGCTCGACTACGGCCTCGGCAACGTGCACTCTGCCGCCAAGGCCATCGAGGCCGCGGGCGCAGACGTGATCCTCACCGCCGATCGCGCCACCGTCATGGCGGCGGATGGCCTGGTGGTGCCGGGTGTCGGATCGATCGCCGCGTGCATGGCGGGCATCCAGGCGATCCACGGCGGCGAGCTCATCGGCCGCCGGCTCGCTGGCGGCCGGCCGGTGCTGGGCATCTGCGTCGGCATGCAGGTGCTGTTCTCCTCCGGGGAGGAGGGCGGCGTCCACACCGACGCGCTCGACGAGTGGCCGGGCACCGTCCGCCGGCTGCAGGCCGACATCCTGCCGCACATGGGCTGGGCGGAGGTCGAGGCGCCGGAGGGCTCTGCGCTCTTCGAGGGCGTGCGCGACGAGCGCTTCTACTTCGTGCACTCCTACGCCGCGACCGAGTGGCTGATCGATCCGCACCCTCGCGTCCGCCAACCGAAGGTCGCGTGGGCCACCCACGGCGAGCGGTTCATCGCCGCCGTCGAGAACGGCCCGCTGACCGCCACGCAGTTCCACCCGGAGAAGTCCGGCGAAGCCGGGATCCGCCTGCTGGCGAACTGGGTTCGCGGCCTCTGACCTGCACGAGTAGCATCGCACCGGCCCTCCGACCCGGGCCATCGCCTGGCTCACTCCGCTCGCTCCCCAAGAAGGCACCGTCACCATGACCGATTTCAACCAGTCGCCCAAGCTGCAGCTGCTGCCCGCGATCGACGTCGCCGGTGGCAAGGCGGTGCGGCTCACCCAGGGCAAGGCCGGTACAGAGACCTCCTTCGGCAGCCCGATCGACGCGGCTGAGGACTGGGTGCGCCAGGGCGCGGAGTGGATCCACCTCGTCGACCTCGACGCAGCGTTCGGCCGCGGCGACAACCGCGCCGTGATCAAGAAGGTCATCAAGGCCGTCAAGGGCCGCGTGCAGGTCGAGCTCTCCGGAGGCATCCGCGACGAGGCCACCCTCGAGGCGGCGCTCGCCACGGGCGTCAAGCGCATCAACCTCGGCACCGCGGCCCTCGAGAACCCCGAGTGGACCGCATCCGTGATCGCCGAGTACGGCGACCAGATCGCGGTCGGACTCGACGTCCGTGGCACGACGCTCGCCGCCCGCGGCTGGACGCAGGAGGGCGGCGACCTCTGGCAGGTGCTCGACCGCCTCGAGGCTGCGGGCTGCAGCCGCTACGTCGTCACCGACGTGACGAAGGACGGCACGCTCCAGGGCCCGAACCTCCAGCTGCTGGAGCAGGTCGCCGATCGCGTCGACAAGCCGGTCGTCGCCTCGGGCGGCATCTCGAGCCTCGACGACATCGCGGCCCTGCGCGAGCTCGTGCCGCACGGCGTCGAGGGCGCCATCGTCGGCAAGGCGCTCTACGCGGGCGCGTTCACGCTGGTCGCGGCGCTGGATGTCGCGGGCCAGTAGGGCCGTCGGCGTGAGCCGCGAGGCAGATTCGGCGGGCCGCTCCTGGGAGGGGCGCTCGTTCCAGCACCACGACACCGCGTACGCGGGCGACGACGGCTCGGCACCCGCGGACTACGTCGAGGCGGTCGCATCGCTGGCCGCAGACGCTGCCGGCCGGGGCTCGGTCGTCGAGGCGCTGCGCGGGCAGCGACTGCTGGTGCCGCTGCTCGCGGCCGCGGGTGACACCGCCGTCGACGAGCGCGGCCGCACGGTCGACAAGACGCAGGAGCTCTCGATCGTCACGGTGCAGGGGCCGGATGGCGGAGCGATCCTGCCGATGTTCTCGCACGTCGCGGCGATGCAGGCGTGGAACACCGCTGCGCGTCCCGTGCCCACGAGCGTCCAGCGCGCCGCTGCCGCCGCCCTCGACGGGCCGGCCCGCGTGGTCATCGACCCCGGCAGCGAGAGCGAGTTCGTGCTGACGCGCACGATGCTCGAGGCGCTGCTGACGGATGCGCCCTGGTCGTGGGGCGTGCAGGACGAGGCCGTGCAGGCGGCCGTCGCTGCCGCCGTGTTCGCGCAGCCCGCCGTGCGGGCACTCGTGCTGGCGACGGGCGATCCGCGCAGCCGACTGGCTGGCGCGGAGCTCGAGGTGCACGCGCTCGTGGATGCCGAGGGAGTCGCCGGTCACGACGCTGCAGCGCAGCTGCAGACGGCCGCCGGGGTGCTGGGCGAGACTCCCGTCGTGCAGGAGCGGATCACGAGCCTCGCGCTGCGCATGCATCGCTGGGACGGCGGGGCGGCGCGGCTGCCGCTCGTGGCACAGGCAGCGTTGGCGATCACGCGAGACGAGTGGCAGACCGCGAGCGGCGCGCTGCAGTGACGCTGCAGCGTCGGCTGCTCAGACCACCGAGCCGGTGAACTTCTCGCCGGGGCCCTTGCCGGGCGCGTCGGCGATGGTGCTCGCCTCGCGGAACGCGAGCTGCACGGAGCGCAGGCCGTCGCGCAGCGGCGCGGCGTGGATGCTGCCGATCTCGGGGGCGGCGGCGGTGACGAGACCGGCGAGCGCGTTGATGAGCTTGCGCGCCTCGTCGAGGTCGAGCTGCTGCTCCGGGTCGTCGGCGAGGCCGACCTTGACCGCGGCGGCGCTCAGCAGATGGATCGCGACCGTGTTGATGAGCTCGACCGCCGGCACGTCCGCGATGTCGCGCGCCTGATCGAGGGCGTCGTCTCCGTGGCTGTGCTCTGCGGTGTCGGTCATGGCAATCTTCTCCTGAAGCATCGTCTCTGGTAGGCTTGTGCAGGTTTCGGGCTCTCGCCCGGAGGTGAAAGAGGAGCAATCCCACCCGCAGCCGCTTCAAGGCTACCGGGTCAGCAGCACCAGACGTTCGCCGTCAGAGGTGCTGAGCCGCGCGGCAGCGATCGCGTTCTGGCTTCTCTTCTCGCCGTGCACCACAGCACACAGCACCATCGAGAAGGAGCCCGCGATCAGCGATCCCCGCACCAATGAGCGCATCCGCGTTCCCGAAGTCCGACTTGTCGGACCTGCCGGTGAGCAGGTCGGCGTCGTCCGGGTCGAGGATGCCCTTCGTCTTGCCCGTGAGGCAGAGCTCGACCTCGTCGAGGTCGCTCCTGACGCCCGCCCACCCGTCGTCAAGATCATGGACTACGGCAAGTTCAAGTACGAGCAGGCGCAGAAGGCCAAGGAAGCCCGTCGCAACCAGGCGAACACCGTCCTCAAGGAGGTCCGGTTCCGTCTGAAGATCGACGAGCACGACTACGAGACGAAGCGCAAGCGTGCAGAGGGGTTCCTGGAGGCTGGCGACAAGGTCAAGGCGATGATCCTCTTCCGCGGTCGCGAGCAGTCGCGCCCGGAGCTTGGCGTGAAGCTGCTGCAGCGCTTCGCCGAGGACATCCAGGAGCTGGGCTCGGTCGAGTCGAACCCGATGATCGACGGCCGCAACATGGTGATGGTCGTCGGCCCGCTGCGCTCCAAGTCGGACGCGAAGGCTGAGCAGAACGCCGTCCGCATCGCGCACAAGAAGGCCGAGCAGGAGAAGCGTCGCGCTGAGGCCGAGAAGCAGGCTGCACGCCAGGCGGCAATCGAGGCCGAGCGCCCTGAGCGCCCGACCCTGCCCGCGCAGAGCCGGACCCGCAACGACGGTGAGCTCATGCGCTCGAGCCGTCCCTCGTCCTCCTCTTCGCGTCCGACCTCGTCCTCGTCCTCGCGCCCGACGTCATCGTCGCGGCCGTCGTCCGAGGCTCGTTCGGAGCCCCGCTCGGAGCCTCGTTCGGAGCCGCGCGCCGACTCGCGCCCGAAGCAGACTGCTCGCACGGTCCAGCCCACCCCGGCTGGCGCACCGCGTCCGGCGTCTGCACCCAAGCCCGCTGCCGCATCCGCCGCAGCCACGCCCGCTGCGGCTCCTGCCGCGGCGAAGCCCGCTGCAGACGCAGCACCCAAGCCCGCCGTGAAGCCCGGCGCCCCGAAGCCTGCGGCGAAGCCCGCATCGCCTTCGGCGGCTGCCAAGCCCGCGACGCCCAAGGCCAAGCCGGCGGCCAAGCCCGCCGGCGAGCCAGCATCCGAGTAGGAGAGAAGAATGCCCAAGCAGAAGACGCACTCCGGTGCGAAGAAGCGGTTCAAGGTGACTGGCAGCGGCAAGATCCGCAAGCAGCAGGCCGGCCTGCGCCACCACATGGAGGTCAAGTCGTCGGTCCAGACGCGCCGCCTCAACAAGGACAAGGTCCTGGCTCCGGCCGACGCCAAGATGATCAAGAAGCTGCTCGCTCGCTGACGCGCGCGACGAAGAGATAGAGAGAACAGACTCATGGCACGTGTCAAGAGGGCGGTCAACGCCCACAAGAAGCGTCGCGTCATCCTCGAGCAGGCTTCGGGCTACCGCGGCCAGCGCTCACGCCTGTACCGCAAGGCCAAGGAGCAGCTGCTCCACTCGCACGTCTACGCCTTCCGTGACCGCAAGGCCAAGAAGGGCGACTTCCGCCGCCTGTGGATCCAGCGCATCAACGCCGCGTCGCGCCAGAACGGCCTGACCTACAACCGCCTCATCCAGGGTCTCGGCCTTGCAGGCATCGAGGTCGACCGTCGCATGCTCGCAGAGCTCGCGATCCACGAGCCCGCCACCTTCGCCACCCTCGTCGAGGCGGCCAAGGCAGCACTGCCCGCCGACACGTCGGCACCGCAGAACGCGGCCTGACATGCTCGACAGCCCCCGCGCGCCCCGCGTGCGTGAGGCTGCGAAGCTCCAGCAGCGAACAGCCCGGTCCCAGACCGGGCTGTTCCTGTTGGAGGGCCCGGCCGCGCTCGATGAGATCGTGCGCTGGCAGCCCGCGCTGCTCGTCGACGTCTTCGCGACCGATGCGGCGCAGGAGCGCCACGGCGAGCTGATCGCGGCCGCGCAGCAGCACGCGCCCGTCACCGCAGTCTCCGAGCGCGCCCTCGCGGCGATCGCCGACACCGTGCATCCGCAGGGCGTCGTCGCGGTCGCGAAGCAGGCACCGATGAGCCTCGAGGATGCGCTCGCGCGTGCCTCGAAGGCCGAGCACCCGCTGGTCGCGATCCTCCACGAGGTGCGCGACCCCGGCAACCTCGGCACGATCCTCCGCGCCGCCGACGCGGCTGGCGCATCCGCCGTCATCGTGACGGCCAACTCCGTCGACCCCTACAGCCCGAAGGTCGTGCGCTCGACCACGGGCTCGCTGTTCCACGTCGACGTCGCCGTCGGCGCGACGACGCAGGATGCCATCGAGGCAGCTGCTGCCGTCGGGCTCACCGTGCTCGCTGCCGATGTGTCGGGGGATGACCTGCTGGCGCTGGAGGCGGAGGGCGTGCTCGCGCGCCCCACGGCCTGGCTGTTCGGCAACGAGGCACGCGGCCTCGATGCGGCCACAGTGCGGCTGGCGGATCGGGCCGTGCGACTGCCCGTCTATGGCCGTGCGGAGTCGCTCAACCTCGCCACCGCGGCATCCGTCTGCCTCTATCAGAGCGCGATCGCCCAGCGCCGGATGTAACCGTTTGATTGCGATCCCCAATCCACGCCAAGGGTTGGCCGTCGCGGCATGGTTGTATGAGCGCATGCAGCCCCTCGTCGAGATCGCCGATGTCGAGAAGCACTATGGCGACTTCCATGCGCTGAAGAACATCAACCTCACGGTCGGCAAGGGCGAGGTGGTGGTCGTCATCGGCCCCTCCGGCTCCGGCAAGTCGACGCTGTGTCGCACGATCAATCGACTTGAGACGATCACGTCCGGCTCGATCTCGATCGACGGCAAGGAGCTGCCCAAGGAGGGCAAGGGCCTTGCCGCGCTGCGCGCTGACGTCGGCATGGTCTTCCAGTCGTTCAACCTGTTCGCACACAAGACGATCCTCGAGAACGTCACGCTCGGCCCCATGAAGGTGCGCGGCTTGAAGAAGGCTGAGGCGATCAAGGAGGCCCATGCGCTGCTGGAGCGCGTTGGCGTCGCGCAGCAGGAGGCGAAGCTCCCCGCTCAGCTCTCCGGCGGCCAGCAGCAGCGCGTCGCGATCGCCCGCGCGCTCGCCATGAAGCCAAAGGTCATGCTCTTCGACGAGCCCACCAGCGCCCTCGATCCCGAGATGATCAACGAGGTGCTCGACGTGATGGTCGGTCTCGCCAAGGACGGCATGACGATGATCGTCGTGACCCACGAGATGGGCTTCGCGCGCAAGGCCGCCGATCGCGTCGTCTTCATGGCCGATGGCGAGATCGTCGAAGAGGCGACGCCGGAGGAGTTCTTCACGAACCCCCGGAGCTCGCGCGCCAAGGACTTCCTCTCCAAGCTCATCACTCACTGACCCCGCACCACCCACACATTTCAAGGAGACACCATGCGTAGGACACGACGCAGCGCAGCCATCGCCCTCGGCGCGGCCGCAGCAGTCGCACTGGTCGGCTGTGCCAGCGGCACGCCCGGCGGCGGTGGAGACAGCGAGCAGCCCTTCGAGGTTGCGACCGATGTGCAGCTCGAGGGCTCGCCCACGTTCGACGCCGCGTCGTCGGACGGCACGATCCGGATCGGCGTCAAGGAAGACCAGCCGGGCCTCGGATACCTCGACCCGGTCACCGGCGAGCGCACGGGCTTCGACGTCGACATGGCGCGCTGGGTCGCGGCTTCGCTCGGCTTCTCGGAGGAGCAGATCGAGTTCCAGGCGATCCCCTCCGCGAACCGCGAGCAGGCGCTCGTCAACGGCGATGTCGACTTCTACGTCGGCACCTACTCGATCACCGACGCGCGCAAGGAGCAGATCGACTTCGCCGGCCCGTACTTCGTGACCGGCCAGGGCCTGCTCGTCGGTGTCGACTCCGAGATCGCGTCGGAGGACGACCTGACTGCCGACACCACCGTGTGCTCGGCGACCGGCTCGACGCCGATCCAGAACATCCGCGACAACTACCCCGACGTCCCGACGGAGGAGTTCGACACCTACTCGCAGTGTGTCGAGGCGCTCATCAACGACCAGCTCGACGCGGTCACGACCGACCAGGCGATCCTGATCGGCTACGCCGCACAGGACCCGGAGCAGCTGCAGGTGGTGGGCGAGCCCTTCACCGAGGAGCGCTACGGCATCGGCCTGCCCAAGGGCGACGACGCGCTGCGTGAGCACATCAACGCGCTGCTCGAGGCGAACCCTGACATCTGGCAGGCGATCTACGACAACACCCTTGGCGACTCGGGCGTCGAGGGCACCCAGCCCGAGGTCGACCGCTACTGATCGATTGACGATCTGACGCTGGGCGGCGGGCTGACGCTCGCCGCCCAGCGCCACGGAAGGAGACGACACCGGTGTTCGGCACCCTCTTCGACAACCTCGACCTCTGGGGCGAGGCGCTTGTCGGCACGCTCGTGTTGTTCTTCGGCGGCGGCCTGATCGCGCTGGTGCTCGGCTTCATCATCGGCGCCATGCGCGTCTCGCCGGTGCCGATCGCGCGGGCCGTCGGCACCGCCTACGTCAACCTGGTGCGCAACACGCCGCTGACGCTGCTCTTCTTCGTCTTCGCCCTCGGCGTCCCGGTGCTCGCCGGCACCCGCATGGACTTCCTGCTGCTGGCGGTGTGCGCGCTCGGCCTCTACACAGCGACCTACGTCGCGGAGACGCTGCGCTCCGGCATCAACACTGTGCCGGTCGGGCAGGCAGAGGCGGCCCGTGCGATCGGCCTGACCTTCGGCCAGGTCATGGGCTTGGTCGTGCTGCCGCAGGCAGGCCGAGCCGTGATCCCGCCCATGATGAGCGTGCTGATCGCGCTGCTCAAGAACACCACGGTCGCCGCAGGCTTCTCCGTGCTGAACCTCGGCTCGATCCGCAACTACCTCTCCGAGCGCGGCGAGAACGCCATGTTCGTGCTGCTGTGGGTCGCCATCATCTTCATCGCGCTGGTGCTGCTGCTCTCGTGGCTGCAACGCGTGCTCGAGAACAAGTGGAGAGTGGCGCGATGAGCCAGACCTCGGTCCTCTACGACCTGCCGGGCCCCCGCGCGATCGCGCGCAACCGACTGCTCGGCATGATCACCATCGTGGTGCTGCTCGCGCTCTTCGGGCTCCTGGTGTGGCGCATGCTCGACACCGGCCAGTTCGACGCCTCGAAATGGGAGGCGTTCGGCTATGCAGCGATCTGGCAGCGCATCCTGGGCGGACTGCTCAACACCTTGAGCGCCTTCGCGCTCGCGGCAGTGGGCGCGCTCGTGCTGGGCTTCGTGCTGGCCATCGGCCGGCTCTCCGACCACGCCTGGGTTCGCGTGCCGGTTGCCTGGATCACGGAGCTGCTGCGAGCGGTGCCCGTGCTCGTGTTCATGATGCTGCTGTACTACGCGATGCCCGTGATCGGCGTGCGGTTCTCGCCGTTCGAAGCCGTCGTGATCGCGCTGGTCGCCTACAACGGCTCCGTGCTCGCCGAGGTGATCCGGGCCGGCGTGGAATCGCTGCCGCGCGGTCAGCAGGAGGCGGGCTACGCGGTGGGTCTGCGCAAGGCGGGCGTCATGCGACTGATCCTGCTGCCGCAGGCGATCCGGGCGATGATGCCGGTCGTGATCTCGCAGCTGGTCGTCACGCTGAAGGACACCGCGCTGGGCTTCATCATCACGTACGAGGAGTTGCTCTACGTCGCCAAGCAGCTCGGCAGCACCGCCGGGCTCGACCGACCGATCATCCAGTCGACCATCGTGATCGGCGCGATCTACATCGTCATCTGCCTGCTGCTGTCGTGGTTCGCGAACTACCTGCAGCGCCGCACCGAGGCATCGCCGAAGGTGCAGGGCCCGCAGAAGCCGCTGGCCGACGACGGCGTCACCGACACGCAGCTGCTGCTGACGCAGCGCGGGGTCGACGGACTCCCCGGCAAGGCCGGCGGACAGTAGAGCTGCTGCGCGATCGGTAGGATCGTCGGGTGCCCAATCCCGACGAGAACGCCGACCTCGGCGCGCGCGTCGACGCCGCGGTGACCGCGGCGCTCGCCGCCATCGAAGCCGCCACCACGACCGCCGAGCTGCAGGCCGCGAAGGCCGCGCACAACGGGCAGGGGAGCGAGCTCGCCTCGCTCAACGGCAGCCTGCGCGACATCGCGCCCGAGGATCGCAAGGCCGCCGGCCAGGTCATCGGCGCCGGCCGCGGCCGCGTCGCCGAGGCCATCGCCGCCCGCCAGGGCGAGCTCGCCGCCGTCGAGGAGCAAGCGCAGCTCGAGGCTGAGCGCGTCGACGTCACCGCACTGCCGCGCATCCGCGCCACCGGTGGACGGCATCCGCTCACCATGCTCATGGATGAGATGAGCGACGTGTTCGTCGGCATGGGCTGGGAGATCGCCGAGGGGCCCGAGCTCGAGCACGAGTGGTACAACTTCGACGCCCTCAACGTCGACCCCGACCACCCCGCGCGTGGGGAGTCCGACACCTTCTACGTCGCGCCCGCCGACCGCCACATGGTGCTGCGCA
Source organism: Agrococcus sp. ARC_14 (assembly GCF_022436485.1). Classification (NCBI taxonomy): domain Bacteria; kingdom Bacillati; phylum Actinomycetota; class Actinomycetes; order Micrococcales; family Microbacteriaceae; genus Agrococcus; species Agrococcus sp. ARC_14. Next base: position 2,368,120 of record NZ_JAKUDO010000001.1, on the reverse strand, counting down.
CGCAGACGAGTCCCGTGCAGATGCGCTCGATGCTGACGCGCGAGCTGCCCATCTACGTGGTCGCCCCCGGCCGCGTCTACCGCACCGACGACATCGACGCGACGCACCTGCCCGTCTTCACCCAGATCGAGGGCCTCGCCATCGACAAGGGCATCACGATGGCGAACCTGCGGGGCACGCTCGAGCACCTCGCCCGCATCATGTTCGGCGAGGAGGCGAAGATCCGCCTGCGCCCCAACTACTTCCCGTTCACCGAGCCCAGCGCCGAGATGGATGTCTGGCACCCCGGCATGCGCGGTGGTCCCCGCTGGGTCGAATGGGGCGGCTGCGGCATGGTCAACCCCAACGTGCTGCGCGCCGCGGGTCTCGACCCCGAGGTCTACTCGGGCTTCGCGTTCGGCATGGGCATCGAGCGCACCCTGCAGTTCCGGTACCAGCTCGACGACATGCGCGACATGATCGAGGGCGATGTGCGCTTCACCGAGCAGTTCGGGATGGTGATCTGATGCGGATTCCGCTGTCATGGCTCGCAGAGCACGTCGAGCTGCCGAAGGAGGGCGCCGCCGACTGGCTGCACGCCCAGCTCGTGCGCGTCGGCTTCGAGGAAGAGGCGGTGCACGGCGGTGAGCTGCGCGGGCCGATCGTCGTCGGCCGCGTGCTCGAGATCGTCGAGGAGCCGCAGAAGAACGGCAAGATCATCCGCTGGTGCCAGGTCGACGTCGGCGAGGCCAACGGCGGCGTGCGCGGCATCGTCTGCGGCGCGCTGAACTTCGTCGAGGGTGACCGCGTGGTGGTGACGCTGCCGGGCGCTGCGCTCGGCGACTTCGAGATCGCCGCCCGCAAGACCTACGGCCACGTCTCCGACGGCATGATCGCCTCCGAGCGCGAGCTGGGGCTCGGCGACGACCACGACGGCATCATGCGCCTCGACGAGCTCGGCATCCCAGGAGACGTGGGGGCGGATGCGCTGACGCTGTTGGGTCTGGACGATCAGGCGGTCGAGATCAACGTCACGCCCGACCGCGGGTACGCGCTCTCGATCCGCGGCATCGCCCGCGAGCTGGCCTCGGCGACCGGCCGGCCGTTCACCGACCCCGCCGAGACCGCGCGCAGCGCGATCGACGTCGGCACCCCATCCGGCTTCCCGCTGGCGATCGAGGACGACGCGCCCATCCGCGGCAGCGTCGGCTGCTCGCGCTTCGTGGCGCGCATCGTGCGCGGCATCGACCAGTCGCGCCAGACCCCATCGTGGATGGTCTCGCGGCTGCGGCTCGCGGGCATGCGCTCGGTCTCGCTCGGCGTCGACATCACGAACTACGTCATGCTCGAGCTCGGCCAGCCGACGCACGGCTACGACCTCGGCAAGCTGCAGGGCGGCATCGTCGTGCGCCGCGCGGCAGCCGGCGAGCGCATCACCACGCTCGACGATGTCGATCGCGCGCTGCACAGCGAGGATCTCCTCATCACCGACGACCGCGGCGCCATCGGCATCGCGGGCGTCATGGGAGGCGCAGAGACCGAGATGGATGCGTCGACCACCGACGTGCTCATCGAGGCAGCCACCTTCGACGCGGTGACGATCGGTCGCGCATCCCGCAGGCATCGGCTGATCTCTGAGGCGTCCAAGCGGTTCGAGCGGGGCGTCGATCCTGCCGTCGCCGACGCCGCCGCCGCGCGCGTCGCGCAGCTGCTCGTCGAGCTCGGTGGCGGCACGCTCGACACCGAGCTGGGTGCAGAGGTGGGCGGTGTGCCCGAGTTGCAGCCGATCACGATCCCGATCGGCTTCTGGAGCACCCTCACGGGCGCCGACTACACCGACGACGAGGCTCGCGCCGCGCTCGTCTCGGTCGGTGCCGTCATCGACGAGAGCGGAGCCGAAGGCAGCTGGTCGGTCACGCCGCCCACCTGGCGGCCCGACATCGTCGACCGCGAGAGCCTCGTCGAGGAGGTCGCGCGCATCGTCGGCTTCGACCGCATCCCCTCCGTGCTGCCGGTCGCGCCCCCGGGCCGCGGCTTCACTCGCGCGCAGCGGCTGCGGCGCGGCGTCGCCAACGGGCTCGCCGCGGCGGGTCTCACGGAGGTGCTGGTCGCCCCGTTCGTCACCGAGCGACAGGCGCGCCTCACCGGCGCGGAGCCCGTGCGCCTCGAGAACCCCCTCGACGGCGAGCGTCCCTGGATGCGCACCGCGCTGGTGCCGGGCATGCTCGACACCGCGCACCGCAATGTCGGCCGCGGGCTGACGGATCTGGCGCTGTTCGAGCTCGGACGCGTCTTCCTGGCCGTCGACGGGCACGGCACGGACGCGCTGCCGAGCGCCGCTGAGCGCCCTGCCGACACCGTGCTGGCCGAGCTCGATCGATTGCCGGAGCAGCCCGATCACGCGGCCGTCGTGCTGGTCGGCGAGCGGGTGCGCAAGCAGCCGGGTCGTGCGGCGGAGCGCTTCGGCATCGCCGACGCCATCGAGGCATCGGTCCGGGTCGCCCTGGCCGTCGGGCTCGAGCTCGACGTGCGCCAGGCGCAGCGCGACTGGCTGCACCCCGGAAGGGCTGCAGAGCTGCTCGTCGGCGACGAGGTCATCGGTGTCGCCGGCGAGCTGCTGCCGGCGCTGGCAGCCGAGGCCGACCTGCCGCGCGTCGTCGCGGTCGCGGAGCTCGACCTCAGCGCGCTCATCCGGCTCGCCAGGGTGGGCCTCGAGACGCAGCTGATCGCTCCGGTGCCCGCCGCGACACAGGATCTCTCGCTCGTGGTGCCGATCGACGTGCCCGCTGGCGAGGTGCGCCGCGCGGTGCGCGAGGGTGCTGGTGCGCTGCTCGAGCACATCGCGCTCGTCGACGACTACCGCGGCACGGGTCTGGGCGAGCAGGAGAAGTCGCTCACCTTCGCGCTCCGCTTCCGCGCCATCGACCGCACGCTGACCGCGGCCGAGGCGTCGGAAGCGAAGCTCGCGGGCCTCGCCGTCGCCGCCGAGCGGCATGGCGCGCACCTGCGCGAGTAGCGCCCGAGCGGCCAGGATGCGGGAGTAGCATCCGAGCCATGGTGGAGATCACGGTCTGCGGCACGGCGGTCGAGCGCGCGAGCGCCGAGCGGGCGACCGTCACGGTGCAGTCGCGCTGGAGCGCACCGCGCCCGGACGAGGCGATGCGGGCGGTGGCCGAGGCGCACGAGCGCCTGATCACCGACGCGAAGGGCCACGAGAGCGCCGGCGCCGCGGAGTCGTGGCATGCCGACCGCGTCTGGATCTCGCACCACGAGGAGTGGGTCGGCGAGGGCCAGCCGCGCCGCTCTGTCTACACCGCGGCAGCCTCGGTGACCGTGCGCTTCCGCGACTTCGAGGTGCTCGGCACCTGGATCGGCGTCGTCGGCCTGCACCAGACGCACGAGGTGGGCGGCATCGCCTGGTCGCTCTCGGAGGAGACCGAGCGCGAGCGCGCCAAGGCGGCACGCACCCGCGCGATCGCCGACGCCGTCGAGCGCGCGGGCGACTACGCGTCGGCCGCGGGCCTCGGCGCGCCGGTCGTCGACGCGATCCAAGAGCCGGGCACGACGCCGCCGGCGCCACCACGGGGCAAGGCTCGCATGGCGACGATGGCCATGGAGTCCGCCGACGCAGCGCCCGCCGTCTCGCTTGAGGCCGGCGAGCTCGAGGTGCGCGCCGCCGTCGAGGTGCGCTTCGTCGCGGATGCGCTGCGGCACGTTGTCTGATTCGGGCCGGTGAGGGATCCACGGCCGAGTAGCCTGGATGCATGAGCCTCTCCGTCGCCGTCGCAGGTGCGAGCGGATACGCAGGTGGCGAGCTGCTGCGGCTGCTCGCGCAGCACCCCGAGCTGGAGGTGCGCACGGTGACGGCGCACTCCAACGCCGGGCAGCCCCTGGTCTCCGTCCATCCGAACCTGCGCTCCCTCGCATCGCTGACCTTCCAGGAGACGACACCTGAGGTGCTCGCGGGTCACGACGTCGTCTTCCTGGCCTTGCCGCACGGCCACTCGGGCGGTCTCGCCGCGCAGCTGCCGGATTCCACTCTCGTCGTCGACGCGGGTGCTGACCATCGCCTCGAGCGTGCAGCGGAGTGGCAGGCCTTCTACGGCACTGAGCACGCCGGCACCTGGCCCTACGGCATGCCGGAGCTCATCCTCGCCGACGGCGGCAGGCAGCGCCGTGAGCTGCGCGCCGCCCGCCGCATCGCCGTGCCGGGCTGCAACGCCACGGCCGTCACGCTCGCCATCGCGCCGGGCGTCGCAGCCGGCCTGATCGACACCGCCGCGATCACCTCGGTGCTCGCTGTCGGCGCCTCCGGTGCGGGTCGGGCAGCGAAGACCCACCTGCTCGCCTCCGAGCTCATGGGCTCCGCGACGCCCTACGGTGTCGGCGGCACTCACCGCCACCTGCCGGAGATCGCGCAGAACCTGCGTGCCGTCGGCGCGGGCGAGATCCGTCACTCCTTCACGCCCGTGCTGGTGCCCATGTCGCGCGGCATCCTCGCGACCGTCACCGCCCCGCTGGTCGGGGACGCGACGGCCGACCAGGTGCGCTCCGCGTGGTTGAGCGCCTACGGCGATGAGTCCTTCATCCACATCACGCCGGCCGGGCAGTACCCGCGCACCGCGGATGTGCTGGGATCGAACGCGGTGCACCTCGGCATCGGCCTCGACGAGGCCGCGGGCCGCGTCGTCGTGATCGCCGCGATCGACAACCTCGGCAAGGGCACGGCAGGTGCTGCGATCCAGTCTGCCAACATCGCGCTCGGCTTCGACGAGCACCTCGGTCTCTCGGTCGACGGGGTCGCCCCGTGAGCGTCACCGCGGCCGCAGGCTTCCGCGCGGCCGGCGTCGCCGCTGGCCTGAAGTCCACCGGTGCCCGCGATGTCGCGCTCATCGTCAACGACGGGCCGCTCTCGACGGCAGCCGGCGTCTTCACCTCCAACCGCGCCAAGGCCAATCCCGTGCTGTGGAGCGAGCAGGCGCTCGCGGGCGGCAGCGCCCGCGCCGTCATCCTCAACTCCGGCGGCGCCAACTGCTTCACCGGCTCGTTCGGGTTCCAGACCACGCACCAGACGGCAGAGCGCGTCGCCGAACGGCTCGGGCTGGGCGCGATCGAGGTGCAGGTGTGCTCGACGGGCCTCATCGGCGTCGGCGACGAGAGCTTCCGCCAGGGGGTCCTGCGCGGTGTCGACGCGGCGGCGGATGCGCTGTCCCGCGAGGGCGGGGACGACGCGGCCGCGGCGATCATGACCACCGACTCGGTGCCGAAGCAGGCGGTCGTGACCGGCCCCGCCCCCGCAACCGGCACCGCCTGGACGGTCGGCGGCATGGCGAAGGGCGCCGGTATGCTGGCCCCGGGGCTCGCAACGATGCTCGTCGTGCTCACCACCGATGCGGTCGTCGACGCCGATGTGCTCGACCGCGCGCTGCGCGCTGCCACCCGCGTCACCTTCGACCGCCTCGACTCCGACGGCTGCATGTCGACGAACGACACCGTGCTGCTGCTCGCGAGCGGCGCCTCCGGCACGGCGGCCGACGAAGCCGAGCTGACGGCGGCCGTCACCGCCGTCTGCGACGACCTCGCCCAGCAGCTGCAGCTCGACGCCGAGGGTGCGAGCCACGACATCACCATCGAGGTGCGCTCCGCCGCCAGCGAGGACGACGCGGTCGTCGTCGCCCGCTCGGTGGCCCGCTCGAACCTGTTCAAGGCCGCGATCTTCGGCAACGACCCCAACTGGGGCCGCGTGCTCGCCGCGATCGGCACGACGGATGCGGCGTTCGATCCGTACGCGGTCGATGTCGGCTTCAACGGCGTGCGGGTCTGCCACGCGGGCACCCCGGATCGCCCGCGCGAGGAGGTCGACCTGACGCCGCGCGCGACCCACATCGTGATCGACCTGTTCGCGGGTGGAGCGAGCGCCAGCATCCGCACCAATGACCTCACCCACGACTACGTGCACGAGAACTCGGCATATGCGAGCTAGTGACGCCCGCGCGGCCGAGCTCGCGCTGAAGGCCGAGACGCTCATCGAGTCGCTGCCGTGGCTCGAGCGCTACCGCGGCGCGACGATGGTCGTGAAGTACGGCGGCAACGCGATGATCAGCGAAGCGCTGCAGCGCGCCTTCGCCGAGGACATGGTCTATCTGCGCCACGTGGGCATCTCGCCGGTGGTCGTGCACGGCGGTGGCCCGCAGATCAGCGAAGCCCTGCGCATCCACGGCATCGAGAGCGAGTTCCGCGGCGGCTACCGCGTCACGAGCCGCGCGGCGATGGATGTCGTGCGGATGGTGCTCACCGGCCAGGTGGCGCGCACGCTCGTGTCGCTCATCAACCAGCACGGACCGCTCGCGGCCACGCTCTCCGGCGAGGACGCCGGCCTGTTCACGGGCCGCAGGCGCGGCACCGTCGTCGACGGCGAGGATGTCGATCTCGGCCAGGTGGGCGATGTGGTGGCGGTCGACCCGGCCCCCGTGCAGCGGCTGCTCGACGCCGGGCTGATCCCGGTCGTCTCGTCGATCGCTCCGGATGGCGATGCGCCGGGGGAGTCGCTGAACGTGAACGCCGACGCGGCAGCAGCGGCGCTCGCGGCGGCGCTGGGCGCGGCGAAGCTCGTCATCCTCACCGACATCGAGGGTCTGTACCGCGACTGGCCGGATCGCTCGAGCCTCATCAGCGAGATCACCGACGTCGAGCTCGAGGCGCTGCTGCCGAGCCTCGAGTCGGGCATGATCCCCAAGATGCAGGCTTGCCTGACGGCTGTGCGCGCCGGCGTGCCCAAGGCAGCGATCATCGACGGCCGCTCGCCCCACTCCATCCTCACCGAGATCTTCACGACCGCGGGCTCCGGCACCGAGGTCGTGCCCGCATCCGACCCCTCCGACAAGGAGCACGCATGACGCGCCACTTCCTCCGCGACGACGACCTGAGCCCCGCCGAGCAGCGCGAGGTGCTCGAGCGAGCCGTGCGGATGAAGCAGGATCGCTGGGGGGAGCGCCCGCTCGCGGGCCCGAAGTCGGTGGCCGTCATCTTCGACAAGTCATCGACCCGCACGCGCGTGTCCTTCCACGTCGGCATCTCGGACATGGGTGGCTCGCCGCTCATCATCTCGACCGCGTCGAGCCAGCTCGGCGGCAAGGAGACCGCTGCCGACACCGCGCGCGTGCTCGAGCGACAGGTCGCCGCGATCGTCTGGCGCACGTATGCGCAGTCCGGTCTCGAGCAGATGGCGCAGGGCACGCGGGTGCCGGTGGTCAATGCGCTCTCCGACGACTTCCACCCCTGCCAGCTGCTCGCCGACCTGCTGACGATGCAGGAGCACAAGGGCGAGCTCGCGGGGCTCACGGTCGCCTTCGTCGGCGATGGCCGCTCGAACATGGGGCAGTCCTACCTGCTCGCCTGCGCGACGGCTGGCATGCACGTGCGCGTCGGCTCGCCAGCCGAGCACTCGCCCGAGCCCGATGTCGTCGCCGCGGCGCAGCGCATCGCGGCCGAGACCGGTGGCAGCGCGATCGTGGTGCACGACGCACCGGCGGCCGTCGCCGACGCCGACATCGTCGTCACCGACACCTGGGTCTCGATGGGCAAGGAGGCGGAGAAGGCTGAGCGCGTCGCCACCTTCGGCGACTTCAAGGTCGATCAGGCGCTCATGGCGCGGGCATCGCCCGGAGCGGTCTTCATGCACTGCCTGCCGGCCGACCGCGGCTTCGAGGTGGCGGCAGACGTCATCGATGGGCCGCAGTCGATCATCTGGGACGAGGCCGAGAACCGGCTGCACGCGCAGAAGGCGCTGCTGGCCTGGCTGCTCGAGCGGAACGCAGCATGAGCGCCGCCGACGACCGGTCCTCTGACGCCCAGGAGGCAGCGCACGGCACCAACCAGGGCTCCCTCTGGGGCGGCCGCTTCGCATCCGGCCCCAGCCCTGAGATGGCCCGGCTGTCGAAGTCGACCCAGTTCGACTGGCGGCTCGCGCAGCTCGACATCCGCGGCTCGAAGGCGCACGCCACGGCGCTGCACGCCGCCGGCCTGCTCGACGACGACCAGCTGGCCGCCATGCGCGCCGCGCTCGACGAGCTGAGCGAGCGGGTGCGCACCGGCGCCTTCGTCGCGGCGGAGTCGGACGAGGATGTCCACGGCGCGCTCGAGCGCGGCCTGATCGAGATCGCCGGCCCCGACCTGGGCGGCAGGCTGCGCGCCGGACGCTCGCGCAACGACCAGATCGCGACGCTCGTGCGGGTGTGGATGCTGGAGGAGACCGAGGAGGTCGCCCGCGGCATCCGCGCGGTGATCGAGGCCCTGCGCATGCAGGCCGATGCCCACCCGGATGCCCCGATGCCGGGGAGGACGCACCTGCAGCATGCACAGCCGGTGCTGCTCTCGCACCATCTGCTCGCGCACGCGTGGCCGCTGCTGCGCGACCTCGAGCGGCTCGCCGACTGGCGGGTGCGCGCGGGGGAGTCGCCCTACGGAGCCGGTGCTCTCGCCGGCTCGACGCTGGGCCTCGACCCGGCGCTCGTCGCGCGCGAGCTCGGCCTGGCGGCGCCGAGCCCGAACTCGATCGATGCCACCGCAGCGCGCGACGTCGTCGCCGAGCTGACCTTCGTGCTGGCGATGACGGCGATCGACCTCTCGCGGCTCGCGGAGGAGGTCATCTTCTGGTCGACGAGAGACGTCGGGTTCGCGAAGCTGCACGACGGCTTCTCCACCGGGTCGTCGATCATGCCGCAGAAGAAGAACCCCGACATCGCCGAGCTCGCGCGCGGCAAGGCAGGTCGTCTGATCGGCGACCACGTCGGCCTGCTCGCGACGCTGAAGGCGCTCCCGCTGGCCTACAACCGCGATCTGCAGGAGGACAAGGAGCCCGTCTTCGACGGGGTCGACCAGCTGCAGGTGCTGCTGCCGGCCTTCGCCGGCATGGTGGCGACCCTCGACTTCGACGAGGAGCGGATGCGTGCGGGTGCCGCAGCGGGGTACGCGCTCGCGACCGACGTGGCCGAGTGGCTCGTGCGGCGGCGCGTGCCGTTCCGGGACGCGCATGAGATCTCGGGCGCACTCGTGCGGCTGTGCGAGCAGCGCGGCATCGAGCTCGACGAGGCGAGTGACGAGGACTACCGCTCGGTCTCGGAGCACCTGACGCCCGAGGTGCGCGCGGTGCTCACCGTCGATGGCGCGATCGCGTCGCGCTCCGGCGTCGGCGGCACCGCGGGATCTGCGGTCGCCGAGCAGCGGCGTGCGCTCGACGAGCGACTCGGCCGCCTCGGGTAGATTTGTCGATGTGATCGAACTCGCTCCCATCCAGCTCGACCCTGCATTCGACAATGTCTGGGACGAGCTGCAGTATCGCGGCAGCGTGCACGTCTCGACCGACCCGGAGGCCCTCGCCGCCGCGCTCGGCGGCGACCCGATCACCTACTACTGCGGCTTCGATCCCACGGCGCCGAGCCTCCACCTGGGCAACCTCGCGCAGCTGATCATCATGCGTCGGCTCCAGCTCGCAGGTCACCGGCCGCTCGCGCTGGTCGGCGGCTCGACCGGTCTGATCGGCGACCCCAAGCCCACCTCGGAGCGCCAGCTCAATGAGCGGGAGACCGTCGCCGAGTGGGTCGACTACCTGGGGGCGCAGATGCTGCGCTTCCTCTCTGCCGATGGTGACAACGCCGTGCGGCTGGTGAACAACCTCGACTGGACGGCGCCGATGTCGACGGTCGACTTCCTGCGCGAGATCGGCAAGCACTTCCGCGTCGGCACGATGCTGCGCAAGGATGCCGTCGCATCCCGCATGGAGTCCGATGAGGGCATCTCCTACGCCGAGTTCAGCTACCAGGTGCTGCAGGGACTCGACTTCCGCGAGCTCTACCTGCGCCACGGCTGCACCATGCAGCTCGGCGGCAGCGACCAGTGGGGCAACCTCACCGCCGGCACCGAGCTGATCCGCAAGGCGGAGGGTGCGCACGCGCATGCCCTCGGCTCACCGCTCATCACCGACGCCGATGGCAAGAAGTTCGGCAAGAGCGAGGGCAATGCGGTCTGGCTCGACGCCAACCTGACGACGCCGTACGCGCTGTACCAGTTCTGGCTCAACCAGGACGACGCGATCGTGGTGCAGCTCCTGAAGTCGTTCACGTTCCTGCCCTCGGCGCGCATCGACGAGCTCGCACAGGCGGTGGCGGATGCGCCGTTCCGGCGGGAGGCGCAGCGCGAGCTCGCGGTGCAGGCCACGTCGTTCATCCACGGGGCGGAGGCGACGCGGCAGGCGATCGATGCGTCGCAGGCGCTGTTCGGCGCCGGTGATCTGACTGCGCTCGATGCGCTGACGCTCGCCGCAGCAGTGCGCTCGCTCGACAAGCAGGCGACAGCGACGACGGATGCACCTGTGCTGCAGCTGCTGCAGGAGACCGGATTGGTGGAGTCGCTCTCCGATGGCCGGCGCGCGATCGCGCAGGGCGGGGTCAGCGTGAACAACGAGCGCATCGAGGATCCTGCGGCGACCTTGGACGGCCGGCTGCTGCATGGCAGGTTCGCGGTGCTGCGTCGCGGGAAGAAGACGCTGGCAGGGATCGACACTGCACGGGAGACGACGGGGGCCTGAGGGCCCCCGTCGCCGTTTTCCCCGGAATTCCGGGGCGACACGCCCGGGATGCAGCCGTTTTGCGCCCATGGGTCACGCTCCGTGTAATGTTTCTACCTGTCACCCCATAGACGCAGAGCCGAGAGGCCAGCGGATCAAGAGGGACCACCTCCTCGCCGTCAGGCACCACGCAGTTTGCGTGCTGGGCCGAAACGCGAGTATGGTGACAATCCACTTCAATGGTGAAAGTGCGGAGCGCATGGACGGCAGCTACAGCAGCCGGCCAGCGCGACACGCCGACTTGACAGTCACTCCGGATCGTGTAACCTAGACAGGTTGCCACAACCCGGGACTGAGAGTCCGGTGGGAGCAGAGCTCCGCACGGCGTGTCGAATTGACACTCGCCAGGAAGTGGTTATGATTGAGAAGTTGCCTCGGCGCTAACCTGAAAGGGAAAGCACGAGAGCGTCCGATCCTTGAGAACTCAACAGCGTGCACAATGTCAAATGCCAAATTATTAACTCGTCCTGTCTTCGGACAGAACGATTCCTTTGGATAAGACAGATTGTCAGTAGACAGTCTATTTTGTCAGCATCAAACTCGCTGCCATCCGGTTTTCCCCGGTTGGTACGCAACTTTTCTATACGGAGAGTTTGATCCTGGCTCAGGACGAACGCTGGCGGCGTGCTTAACACATGCAAGTCGAACGATGAAAGAGGAGCTTGCTCCTCTGGATTAGTGGCGAACGGGTGAGTAACACGTGAGCAATGTGCCCTTGACTCTGGAATAAGCGCTGGAAACGGCGTCTAATACTAGATACGACCCTCGGAGGCATCTCCTGGGGGTGGAAAGAATTTCGGTCAAGGATCAGCTCACGGCCTATCAGTTAGTTGGTGAGGTAACGGCTCACCAAGACTACGACGGGTAGCCGGCCTGAGAGGGTGACCGGCCACACTGGGACTGAGACACGGCCCAGACTCCTACGGGAGGCAGCAGTGGGGAATATTGCACAATGGGCGCAAGCCTGATGCAGCAACGCCGCGTGAGGGACGACGGCCTTCGGGTTGTAAACCTCTTTTAGCAGGGAAGAAGCGAAAGTGACGGTACCTGCAGAAAAAGCACCGGCTAACTACGTGCCAGCAGCCGCGGTAATACGTAGGGTGCAAGCGTTGTCCGGAATTATTGGGCGTAAAGAGCTCGTAGGCGGTTTGTCACGTCTGCTGTGAAATCCCGAGGCTCAACCTCGGGCTTGCAGTGGGTACGGGCAGACTAGAGTGCGGTAGGGGAGATTGGAATTCCTGGTGTAGCGGTGGAATGCGCAGATATCAGGAGGAACACCGATGGCGAAGGCAGATCTCTGGGCCGTTACTGACGCTGAGGAGCGAAAGCATGGGGAGCAAACAGGCTTAGATACCCTGGTAGTCCATGCCGTAAACGTTGGGAACTAGATGTGGGGACCATTCCACGGTCTCCGTGTCGTAGCTAACGCATTAAGTTCCCCGCCTGGGGAGTACGGCCGCAAGGCTAAAACTCAAAGGAATTGACGGGGGCCCGCACAAGCGGCGGAGCATGCGGATTAATTCGATGCAACGCGAAGAACCTTACCAAGGCTTGACATATACGAGAACGCACTGGAGACAGTGAACTCTTTGGACACTCGTATACAGGTGGTGCATGGTTGTCGTCAGCTCGTGTCGTGAGATGTTGGGTTAAGTCCCGCAACGAGCGCAACCCTCGTCCTATGTTGCCAGCACGTAATGGTGGGAACTCATGGGATACTGCCGGGGTCAACTCGGAGGAAGGTGGGGATGAGGTCAAATCATCATGCCCCTTATGTCTTGGGCTTCACGCATGCTACAATGGCCGGTACAATGGGCTGCGATACCGTAAGGTGGAGCGAATCCCAAAAAGCCGGTCTCAGTTCGGATTGAGGTCTGCAACTCGACCTCATGAAGTCGGAGTCGCTAGTAATCGTAGATCAGCAACGCTACGGTGAATACGTTCCCGGGCCTTGTACACACCGCCCGTCAAGTCATGAAAGTCGGTAACACCCGAAGCCGGTGGCCTAACCTTTTGGAGGGAGCCGTCGAAGGTGGGATCGGTAATTAGGACTAAGTCGTAACAAGGTAGCCGTACCGGAAGGTGCGGCTGGATCACCTCCTTTCTAAGGAGCATCTCGCCGGCATAGCCGGCGCAGAGCCACTTCGGTCGCATACGTCGACCGGTGGTCAGCTCATGGGTGGAACTTTGACATTGGCACTCGAGAGATCGAGTCCAGCTCAGTACGGTTGCTTCGGCAGCCTGGAAACGCGGGACTCGGGACATCGGGTGCATGCACGCTGTTGGGTCCTGAGGGACCGGACGGCGCCTTTTGGCGTCTGAAGACCCTCGGACCGGCCGGCTGAAGCGCACATGCGTTGAAGTCGTCGGTACCGACCGTAAGTTGAGAACTACACAGTGGACGCGAGCATCTTAGATTCGAGCTTCGGCTCGGATCACAAGATCTTTAATTAGATCATTGGTCAGCAGCCTTCGGGCTGCCGATTAACCAATACTCATGTATGTGGTCAAGTTTCTAAGAGCAAACGGTGGATGCCTTGGCATCTGGAGCCGATGAAGGACGTAGTAATCTGCGATAAGCCTCGGGGAGCTGATAAACGAGCTTTGATCCGAGGATTTCCGAATGGGGAAACCCCGCTGGGCGGCTTGCCGACCCAGTGACTCCCGCCTGAATATATAGGGCGGGTAGAGGGAACGTGGGGAAGTGAAACATCTCAGTACCCACAGGAAGAGAAAACAACAGTGATTCCGTAAGTAGTGGCGAGCGAACGCGGAAGAGGCTAAACCGGTCGTGTGTGATAGCCAGCAGGCGTTGCACGATCGGGGTTGTGGGACATCTCAGTTGATCTGCTGATCAGCAAACGTTACAGACCGCGGTAGGCGAAGGACTTGGAAAGGTCCATCACAGAGGGTGACAATCCCGTAGCCGAAACCGCGCAATGGCGTGAGGTTCATCCCAAGTAGCACGGGGCCCGAGAAATCCCGTGTGAATCAGCCAGGACCACCTGGTAAGCCTAAATACTCCCAGATGACCGATAGCGGACAAGTACCGTGAGGGAAAGGTGAAAAGTACCCCGGGAGGGGAGTGAAATAGTACCTGAAACCGTTTGCTTACAAACCGTCGGAGCAGCCTTAGTAGCTGTGACGGCGTGCCTTTTGAAGAATGAGCCTGCGAGTTAGTGATATGTGGCGAGGTTAACCCGTGAGGGGCAGCCGTAGCGAAAGCGAGTCTGAATAGGGCGATTCAGTCGCATGTCCTAGACCCGAAGCGAAGTGATCTATCCATGGCCAGGTTGAAGCGAGGGTAAGACCTCGTGGAGGACCGAACCCACTTAGGTTGAAAACTGAGGGGATGAGCTGTGGATAGGGGTGAAAGGCCAATCAAACTTCGTGATAGCTGGTTCTCTCCGAAATGCATTTAGGTGCAGCGTTGCGTGTTTCTTGCCGGAGGTAGAGCTACTGGATGGCCGATGGGCCCCAAAAGGTTACTGACGTCAGCCAAACTCCGAATGCCGGTAAGTGAGAGCGCAGCAGTGAGACGGTGGGGGATAAGCTTCATCGTCGAGAGGGAAACAACCCAGACCACCGACTAAGGTCCCTAAGCGCGTGCTAAGTGGAAAAGGATGTGAAGTTGCTTAGACAACCAGGAGGTTGGCTTAGAAGCAGCCACCCTTGAAAGAGTGCGTAATAGCTCACTGGTCAAGTGATTTTGCGCCGACAATGTAACGGGGCTCAAGCACGCCACCGAAGTCGTGGAATTCGTACAACAGCTCGGCAGCTTAGGCTGTCCAGGCGTACGGATTGGTAGGAGAGCGTCGTGTGGCGAGTGAAGCGGCGGAGTGATCCAGCCGTGGACGCCACACGAGTGAGAATGCAGGCATGAGTAGCGAAAGACTGGCGAGAAACCAGTCCTCCGAAAGACCAAGGGTTCCAGGGTCAAGCTAATCTTCCCTGGGTAAGTCGGGACCTAAGGCGAGGCCGACAGGCGTAGTCGATGGACATCAGGTTGATACTCCTGAACTGACGAAAAACCGCCCAAGCTAAACCAGTAATGCTAAGAGTCTGAATCCATGGACCGATCCCTTCGGGGTGACGTCCTTGGCCTAGCACTCGACCCTATGCTGGGGCGGCTAGCGTATTAACAGGTGTGACGCAGGAAGGTAACAGAACCGGGCCGATGGTTGAGTCCGGATAAGCCGTAGGGCGTGGGATAGGCAAATCCGTCCCACACGAAGCCTGAGAGCCTTGTCGAACCCTAGAGGGAAGTCTGTGATCCTATGCTGCCAAGAAAAGCATCGACGCGAGGTTTTAGTCACCCGTACCCCAAACCAACTCAGGTGGTCAGGTAGAGAATACCAAGGAGATCGAGAGAATCGTGGTTAAGGAACTCGGCAAAATGCCCCCGTAACTTCGGGAGAAGGGGGGCCTGAGGCGTGACGGCACTAGCTGCCCGAGCGTTTGAAGGCCGCAGAGACCAGTGGGAAGCGACTGTTTACTAAAAACACAGGTCCGTGCGAAGACGCAAGTCGATGTATACGGACTGACGCCTGCCCGGTGCTGGAAGGTTAAGAGGAAGGGTTAGCGTAAGCGAAGCTCAGAATTTAAGCCCCAGTAAACGGCGGTGGTAACTATAACCATCCTAAGGTAGCGAAATTCCTTGTCGGGTAAGTTCCGACCTGCACGAATGGCGTAACGACTTCCCAGCTGTCTCAACCGCGAACTCGGCGAAATTGCACTACGAGTAAAGATGCTCGTTACGCGCAGCAGGACGGAAAGACCCCGTGACCTTTACTATAGCTTGGTATTGGTGTTCGGTGTGGCTTGTGTAGGATAGGTGGGAGACTTTGAAGCTCGGACGCTAGTTCGGGTGGAGTCAATGTTGAAATACCACTCTGGTCACTCTGGATATCTAACTTCGAACCGTAATCCGGTTCAGGGACAGTGCCTGGTGGGTAGTTTAACTGGGGCGGTTGCCTCCCAAAAAGTAACGGAGGCGCCCAAAGGTTCCCTCAACCTGGTTGGCAATCAGGTGTCGAGTGTAAGTGCACAAGGGAGCTTGACTGTGACAGTGACAACTGGAGCAGGGACGAAAGTCGGGACTAGTGATCCGGCAGTGGCTTGTGGAAGCGCTGTCGCTCAACGGATAAAAGGTACCTCGGGGATAACAGGCTGATCTTGCCCAAGAGTCCATATCGACGGCATGGTTTGGCACCTCGATGTCGGCTCGTCGCATCCTGGGGCTGGAGTAGGTCCCAAGGGTTGGGCTGTTCGCCCATTAAAGCGGCACGCGAGCTGGGTTTAGAACGTCGTGAGACAGTTCGGTCCCTATCCGCTGCGCGCGTTGGAAGTTTGAGAGGATCTGACCCTAGTACGAGAGGACCGGGTTGGACGAACCTCTGGTGTGTCAGTTGTTCCGCCAGGAGCACCGCTGATTAGCTACGTTCGGGATGGATAACCGCTGAAAGCATCTAAGCGGGAAGCCGGCCTCAAGATGAGACTTCCGTGCCTTCGGGCGAGAGGCTCCCAGCCAGACTACTGGGTTGATAGGCCGGATGTGGAAGTGGGGACTAAAGACCCATGAAGCTGACCGGTACTAATAAGCCGATGACTTGATAACATATATATGAGCTTGCTGCTCGCGTCCACTTTGTGGTTCTCGATGTACGGTCGAGAACCGCAGCCCTCCGCTTCAATGCGGAGTGCTGTGCAGACTGAAACATCAATAGTGTTTCGGCGGCCATAGCGAGAGGGAAACGCCCGGTCACATTCCGAACCCGGAAGCTAAGGCTCTCAGCGCCGATGGTACTGCAGGGGGGACCCTGTGGGAGAGTAGGACACCGCCGGACTTCTTTTGGAAGGGGCCCCAGATCTTTCTGGGGCCCCTTTTTCATTTGTCGACTGTTATGGGAGCATGGCGCCGTGAACGATCAGGCAGATTCTGGCTCCAACAGGGGTGACGACCGCCGCCGCAACAGCGGTGACGCAGGTCGACCCAAGCGCGACGGCGATCGTCGCCCGCAGCGGGATGGCGAGCGCCGGTTCGGCGATCGCAAGCCGCAGGGCGAAGGCGACCGACGGCCTCCTCGAGACGGCGACCGCCGCTTCGGAGACCGCGACAGCCGACCGCAGCGCGACGGCGAGCGACGCCCTGGTGGCGACAGCGACCGCAAGCTCCGGCCCGGTGACCGCGGTTACCACCCTGACGGGGATCGTCGAGGCTCGAGCGACAGCGACCGCCGGCCACAGCGTTCCGGCGAGCGCACCTTCGGTGACCGCAAGCCGCCGCAGCGGGATGGTGAGCGTCGCTTCGGCGATCGGGACCAGCGTCCACAGCGCGACGGCGACCGCCGTCCACAGCGCGACGGCGACCGCCGTCCACAGCGTGACGGTGACCGCAAGTTCGGTGACCGCAAGCCGCCGCAGCGTGATGGTGAGCGTCGCTTCGGCGATCGCGATCAGCGTCCACAGCGTGACGGCGACCGCAAGCCGCCGCAACGTTCTGGCGAGCGCAAGTTCGGTGATCGCAAGCCGCCGCAGCGTGATGGTGAGCGTCGCTTCGGCGATCGGGACCAGCGTCCACAGCGCGACGGCGACCGAAGGCCTCCGCAGCGCTCCGGCGAGCGCACCTTCAGCGACCGCAAGCCGCCGCAGCGTGATGGTGAGCGTCGCTTCGGCGATCGCGACCAGCGTCCGCAGCGCGACGGCCAGGGGACTGGCCGTGGCGACCAGCGCCGCCGTGACGATCAGCGTGCGCGCAATCAGGGTCCGCAGCGCGATGCTGCGCGCCCCGGTCGCGATTACGACCACCGCGGTGATGGCTCCGGCGAGAGCTTCAAGCAGGTGCGAGAGGACGACTTCGTCCCGCCCGACTTGCCCGAGGAGATCCAGCCCGAGGATCTCGACATCGGTGCGCGCGCGCAGCTGAAGACGCTCACCAAGGACAACGCCGATTACGTCGCCAAGCACATGGCGCGTGCCTCGGAGCTCATCGATGAGGACCCGCAGCTCGCGCATCAGCACGCGCTGGCGGCCGCGCGTCGTGCCGGCCGCATCGGTGTCGTGCGTGAGACGCTCGCGATCACTGCCTACCAGCTGGGCGACTTCTCGCTCGCTCTTCGCGAGCTGCGCACCTACCGTCGCATCACCGGTCGCGACGATCAGCTGCCGCTCATGGCCGATTGCGAGCGCGGCCTCGGCCGCCCCGAGAAGGCGCTCGAGCTCGCCAGGTCTGTCGAAGCATCCACACTCGACACCGCGGTGCGCGTCGAGCTCGCGATCGTGAAGTCGGGCGCGCGTCTCGACCTGGGCCAGACGGACGCCGCGCTCGAGGAGCTGCGCATCCCGGAGCTGCGCAAGGACAAGGCGTTCGAGTACAGCCCTGCGCTGTTCGCGAGCTTTGCCGGAGTGCTCGAGGAGCTCGGTCGTGACGAAGAGGCCGCCGAGTGGTTCGCTCTCGCTGACCGCGCGATCGATGCCCTCGAGGACGCGCTCGCCCCCGGCGAGCTGGAGTCGGTCGGCATCGTCAGCGAGCGCCTCGAGACCGAGGACGCGCCGGAGGATGTCGGCGTCGCCCTCGAGCCCGCGGACGGCGACGCTGCGGATAGCGATGCCGACGCGCCGAGCGATGGTGTCGCGCCGATCGTCGAGCCTGAGGACGTCCCGGAGTCGGACGACGCTGTGGAGGCGCCCGATGCGATCGAGCTGGTCGAGCCGGACGACGTGCCGGAGGCTGAGGGCACCCAGGCCGAGGTCACGCCGGCGGATGACTCCATGGTTGCGTCCGAGGATGTGCCGGAGGCCGCAGTCGATCCTGTCGAGGTCGCGCCGGCGGGCGAGCCGATGGTTGCGTCCGAGGATGTGCCGGAGGCCGCTACCGATCCGGTCGAGGCTGCGCCGGCGGGCGAGCCCGTGGTCGAAGCCGAGGACGTTCCGGAGGCGGATGACGCCGCTGCAGAGCGCGTTGCGCCCGCGGCCCAAGACGACGCGCTGTTCGGCGATGCGCTGTTCGGCGACGAGCTGATCGCGGCGGACGACACGGCAGACGACACGTCGGGGGAGGCGCGGCCGGAGTCAGCATCGGGCGACGGAGACGCGCGCTGATGGGGCTGTTCCGCAGACAGCCGACGCAGGAGCCGACGCCGATCGACGGCGTCGACTGCCTGTATCTCGACCTCGACGGTGTGGTCTACCAAGGCCCTGACGCCATCCCTCATGCCGTGGACAGCATCCGCAGCACCGGCGTGCGCTCGATCTACCTGACGAACAACGCCTCGCGCACGGACGCGGAGGTCGCAGCGCACCTGTCATCCTTCGGGCTCGACGTGCAGCCAGACGACGTCGTGACGAGCCCGCAGGCTGCCATGCGCCTGCTGGCCGAGCACCTCGGGCCGGGCGACCCCGTGCTCGTGGTCGGCGGCGCTGGCATCGTCGTCGAGGTGGAGGCGCGCGGCTGGCAGGTGGTGCGCACCGCCGCCGAGCAGCCGAAGGCCGTCGTGCAGGGGTTCCATCCGTCTGTCGGGTGGAAGGAGCTTGCCGAGGCGTCCTTCGCGCTGCAGGCCGGGCGCACGGGCAGCGGCATCCCATGGATCGCGACCAACGGCGATTGGACGATCCCGGTCGCCGGCGGCATCGCGCCCGGCAACGGCACGCTCGTCTCCGCGGTGCACACGGCGGTCGGCCGACTCGCGGAGTTCGCAGGCAAGCCCGAGCGGCACATGTACGACGTGGCGACGGAGCGCTTCGGCGCCCAGACGCCCGCGATGGTGGGCGACCGCCTCGACACCGACATCCTCGGCGCGCGCCGTGCGGGCATCCGCTCCATCATGGTGCTCACGGGCATCGATCGCGGGGCGAGCCTCATCGGTGCCGACGAGTCGATGCGACCAGATCACGTGCTCGAGGATCTCCGTGGCCTCACCCAGCCGATCGCGCCGCTGCGCGAGACGCTCGAGACCTCGACCGGTGACACCTACTTCGAGGTCGGCGCCGCGGCCGTGCGCCGCAGCGGCATCGACATCACGCTCGTGCGGGCCGGGGCGCGCCCCGTCGACACGATCCGCGCCGCCTGCGCCGCCGTGTGGACCGCAGATCGGCCCGTGCTCGGATTGCGCATCGCCGACGAGCTGCTCGCGCTGTAGCAGCGCTGCTCAGCCGCCACCGGCGCCGTTGTCGTCACTGGGCAGCGCCCAGCGCGCCCGCCACTGCTCGATGCGTGCCGCGTCGGGCTCGATGCCATAGGCGCGCCAGAAGGCGGGCTCGCTGTCGGCCAGCCCGTTCCACTCCAGCGACCACGATGCGATCGCGAGATCCGACCAGCGGTCGGCCACGCCGACGCGCCCCAGATCGACGAGACCTGCGAAGCGCCCGTCGTGGATGAGCGTGTTGGGCGCGCACGGGTCGCCGTGGCAGACGACGAGATCCTGCTGCGGGGCGTCGGTGACGGATGCGGTCCAGTCCGGCGCGGGAAACGGGCAGTCGGCGATGGGCACGGCATGCAGCTGCCGCAGCCCTGAGCCGAGCGCAGCTGCGGCGAGCGCAGGCTCGCGCAGGCCGACGGAGGAGACGATGGAGTCTCCGGCGATCGCAGCCGTCACGAGCAGCTCGCCGTCGCGCTCGGCGATCAGCGCGAGCACCTTCGGTACCGGCACTCGATCCGTCTGCGCGAGCCAGCGCATCCGTTCGGCCTCCGCCGCGAGCGACTCGGGCGAGCCTGCGGGGTTCCACTTCGCGAACACGGGCCCGCCTGGGCGGTCGATGCGCGCAGTGATGCCGCCCGGCTCGTTCTGCCAGATCAGCTCGACCGGGTGGTGCGCCGCCAAGGCCGCGATCGCGCGCGGCACCGGGGAGCCGGCGGGCGGGGGACCGGCGAGGTCGGAAGGAGGCGGTGCGCGCATCCTGCGACGGTAGCGAACGCGCCAGTGGGTGTCGCAACGGCCTGTGCCGAGGGCGAACGACCGTGTTTCGCATCCGCAGACGTGGTCGGATGCTGGGATGACGCAGACCCAGACTCCGGCCCGAGTGCTCGTGCTCGGCGGCACCAGGTGGCTCGGCAGGCGCATCGCACTGGGGCATGTCGACCGCGGCGCGGAGGTCACGTGCCTCGCGCGCGGTGAGGGCGGGTCGGTGCCGGAGGGCGCGCGGCTCCTCGCCGGCGATCGTGCGACGGAGGGCGCCTACGCGGGCCTCGACGGCGACTGGGACGAGGTGATCGATGTCACACGGCTGCCGCGGCACGCGGCCGGCGCGCTCGACGCGCTGGCCGATCGTGCAGCACATTGGACCTTCGTCTCCTCTGTCTCCGCGCAGCGGCTCGAGGGTGCCCCCATCGGGGCCGACGAGCACGACGAGCTGGTGCCGGAGGATGCGAGCGGCGATGAGTATGGGGGCGCGAAGGCATGGATCGAACGCGTGGCGCGCGAGCGACTGGGGGAACGACTCGCGATCGTGCGGCCCGGCCTGATCGGCGGACCGGGAGACGAGAGCGGCCGCTTCGGGTATTGGGTCTCGCGGCTCGCGCTCGCGAAAGACGGCCCGGTGCTGATGCCCGCGCGCGACCAGGCGACGCAGACGATCGACGTGCGTGACCTCACGACATTCCTCGTCGCGGACGCGCCGCGACGCAACGGCGTCGTCAACGCCGTCGGGGTCGAGCGGCGGCTGCACGCGCTCATCGAGCTCGCTCGCGAGATCGCGGGCCACACCGGGGCGCTCGTCCGTGCGAGCGACGAGCAGCTCGGGTCGCTCGG
This sequence comes from Agrococcus sp. ARC_14, assembly GCF_022436485.1. Taxonomy (NCBI): domain Bacteria; kingdom Bacillati; phylum Actinomycetota; class Actinomycetes; order Micrococcales; family Microbacteriaceae; genus Agrococcus; species Agrococcus sp. ARC_14. The sequence goes on along the minus strand of NZ_JAKUDO010000001.1, from coordinate 2,346,772 downwards.
CATCGGCCACTGGGCCGGGGAACGCGCGCTGCCACTGACGCTGCCCGCAGAGGTGGCGTCCCACGCGCAGCGATCCAGCGCCCGCTATCTCGCGGCCGGCGGGGCGCATCGACCGCTGCGGGACACGCTCGAGGCCGTCCTTCGGGATGAACGGGCGCTCGGACTCGATCGAGCGAGTCCTCACAGGCTGTCGCGCGCCGACGAGCTGGCGGCGATCCATTCGCTACCCTCCAAGGCATGACCGACGACTACTCGACCGACGGCCTCGTCGACGAGCTCGAGCTGCTCGAGCAGCAGCCGCTCGAGGAGCGGGCCGACCAGCTGGCGCGCATCCACGACAAGCTGCAGGCAGAGCTCGGCGCGGTTCGCGCTTGACGGGCATGGCTGAACCCACGGAGGCCGTGCGCCTCGACCAGGCGCTCGTCGAGCGCGGTCTCGCCCGCAGCCGCAGCCAGGCGCAGCAGCACATCGCGGCGGGGCTCGTGACCGTCGACGGCCGCGGCGTCGTGAAGGCGAGCCTGAGGGTCGCGCCCACCGCAGAGCTCTCGGTCACAGGGGGCGATCCGTGGGTCTCGCGTGCTGCCCACAAGCTGCTCGCCGCACTCGACGCCTTCGGCATCGATCCCACAGGTCGCGTCGCGCTCGACGCCGGTGCCTCGACCGGCGGCTTCACACAGGTGCTGCTCGAGCGCGGTGCCGCGCACGTGACTGCCATGGATGTCGGGCACGGGCAGTTCCAGCTCGACGTCGACGCGCTCCCCATCACCCTCATCGAGGGGCAGAACGTGCGCGACCTCGTGCCGGACTCGCTCGAGCCTGCGCCCTCCATCGTCACGGCAGACCTCTCGTTCATCTCGCTCTCGCTCGCGATCGGCCCGCTCGCGGGCGTCGCCGCGCCCGATGCCGACTGGGTCGTGCTCATCAAGCCGCAGTTCGAGGTCGGCCGCACGGGCGTGCGCGAGGGCATCGTGACCGACCCGACGCTGCGCGCGCAGGCGATCGAGCAGGTGCTCTGGGCGGCGTGGGATGCGGGGCTCGGCACGGCAGGGCTCATCGGCAGCCCGATCATCGGCGGCCGCGGCAACCTCGAGTACCTCGCACACCTGCAGGCGAGCACCGGCACGAATCCGACAGAATGGCTGGAGGAGTCCGTCAGGCTGTCGAAGGAGGCGCGATGAGCGATCGCAGGTTCCTGCTCGCGTTCCACCCCGGACGCGCCGAGGCCGTCGAGACTGCCGCCACGATCGCCAGGCGACTGCTGGCGGCGCAGGTGACGCCGGTCGTGCTCGTCGACGACCGAGCAGTGCTGCTCGAGGGGCGTGACGGTCTCGATGCCGTCGAGCCCCACGGCCCGGCAGATCTGCCGGAGGTCGAGCTCATCATGACCCTCGGCGGCGACGGCACGATCCTGCGGGCCGCAGAGCTGCAGCGCCAGGTCGACGCTCCGCTGCTGGGCATCAACCTCGGACACGTGGGCTTCCTCGCGGAGGCGGAGGTCGCCGACACCGCGAAGGTCGTCGAGCGCGCGCTGCAGCGCGACTACGAGGTCGAGCAGCGGCTCGTGCTGCGCGTCAAGGTGTTCGACGGCGACGTGCTCGTGCACGAGACGTGGGCGGTCAACGAGGCTGCCGTCGAGAAGGCCGGCTCCGGCCGCATGATCTCGACGCTGCTCGAGATCGACGACCGGCCCATCTCGTCGTTCGGCACCGATGCGGTCATCCTCGCGACCCCCACCGGTTCGACCGCCTACTCGTTCTCGGCCGGGGGGCCGATCGTCTGGCCCACTGCCGAGGCGCTGCTGATGGTGCCGCTCGGTGCGCATGCGCTGTTCACCCGCCCGCTGGTCGTCGCCCCGACATCGACGATGTCGGTCACGATCGCCGAGGAGTCCACGAGTCCCGCGGTGCTTTGGTGCGACTCGCGGCGCTCGTTCGACCTGCCGCAGGGGTACCGCGTCGAGGCGACTCGCGACACGCGTCCGCTGCGCCTCGCGAGGCTGTCGAGCGCGCCCTTCTCCGACCGCTTGGTCGCCAAGTTCCAGCTGCCCGTCGAAGGCTTCCGGCGGCAGCTGCCGTGACGCGGCTCGACGAGCTCACGATCCGCTCGCTCGGCGTGATCGACGAGGCCCGCGTGCCGTTCGGCGCCGGGTTCACCGCCATCACGGGTGAGACCGGTGCAGGCAAGACGATGGTCGTGCAGGCGCTCGCGCTGCTGCGTGGGGAGCGCGCCGACGCCGGCGTGATCCGCTCCGGTGAGCAGCGCGCTGCCGTGCAGGGCGTCTGGCTGCTCGATGACGCGGGAACGCAGGGCCTCGTGGAGGACGCCGGCGGCAGCGTCGACGACGGTGAGCTCATCCTCGGCCGCGCGCTCACGCGCGCCGACGGCGCTGCCACGCGCTCCCGAGCTCAGGCCGGTGGGGCCGCGGTGCCCGCCGGGCTGCTGCGCGAGCTGGCCGACCGGCTCGTCGCCGTGCACGGCCAGGCCGATCAGCAGCGGCTGCGCTCTGCGGAGGCGCAGGCGGCGGGGCTCGACCGGGCCGCAGGGGCGGAGCTCGGCGAGCTGCTGAGCCAGTATCGCGCTGCGTTCGCAGCCTGGACCGACGCGCGCGACGCGGCGGAGCACATCCGCACCCAGCACGATGCCCGTGTGGCAGAGGCGGCGTCGATCCGCGCAGAGCTCGAGGAACTCGAGGCGTTCGACCCGCAGCCGGGGGAGCAGGACGAGCTGGCCGCGGTGGCGAACCGGCTCGAGCACTCCGAGGCCATCAGGATGGAGCTCTCCGAGGCGCATGCGGCCCTCTCGACCAGCGATGACGCGCCTGACGCTCTGACGCTCAGCGCGATCACGCAGGCGGGCACGGCCCGCAGGCTCGTCGAGCGGGCCTCGACGGACGACGCGGCGCTCGCGGAGGCGCTCGAGCTGCTCGTGCAGTCAGAGGCGCTGCTGCAGGAGGCCGCATCCTCGATCGTGAAGGCGCTCGACGACCTGGAGCGACCGGAGCGCAGCCTCGACGAGGTGCAGCAGCGGCGCGCAGATCTCAGCGGCCTCGAGCGCAAGCTCGGCCGATCGCTCGACGCCGCCCTGGAGGCGGCACCGGCCGGGGCTCTGCGGCTCGCGGAGCTGGAGGGCGACGACGACGAGCTCGCACGCCTGGCGGCCGAGGAGCAGCGCCACCTCGACGAGACCCTCGCGCTCGCAGACCGACTGAGCGCGCTGCGACAGGAGGCTGCTCGCACGCTCGAGACGGCCGTCTGCGCAGAGCTCGCGGCGCTCGCGATGCCCAACGCGCGCCTCGTGGTGGAGGTGGCGCAGGCGGAGTCGCTGGGCGCCAACGGCCGCGACCGCGTCACGATGCTGCTCGTGCCGCACCCGGGTGCCGAGCCGCGCCCGGTGCAGAAGGGCGCGTCGGGCGGCGAGCTGAGTCGCATCATGCTCGCGATCGAGGTGGCGCTGGCCGCCGGAGCGCTGGCCGACGAGAGCGTGCCGACCATGGTCTTCGACGAGGTCGACGCCGGTGTCGGCGGCGCGGCGGCGATCGAGATCGGTCGCCGGCTCGCGCGCCTCGCCGAGCACTGCCAGGTGATCGTCGTCACGCACCTCGCACAGGTCGCGGCGTTCGCAGCCCAGCACGTCCGGGTCGAGAAGGGCACCGACGGCCGGATCACCGCGTCGCAGGTGTCGGAGGTCGCGGGCGACGACCGCCTGGCCGAGCTCGCCCGCATGCTCTCGGGCACCGCATCCGAGACCGCACTCGCCCATGCCCGCGAGTTGCTCGAAGATGCGCGAGCGGTGGGATAGGCTCGAAGCCCGTGAACCTCGTTGCGCCAGACGCCGACCAGAAGCCCGCGGAAACCCCGGCACAGACCGCCGATCAGCTCGACGCTGGCCGGCCTGCCAAGGTGACCAAGCAGATCTTCGTCACGGGTGGTGTCGTCTCATCGCTCGGCAAGGGACTCACCGCCGCGTCGCTCGGCAACCTGCTCACGGCGCGCGGCCTGCACGTCGTGATGCAGAAGCTCGACCCGTACCTCAACGTCGACCCCGGCACGATGAATCCGTTCCAGCACGGCGAGGTCTTCGTGACCGACGACGGGGCTGAGACCGACCTCGACATCGGCCACTACGAGCGCTTCCTCGACGTGAACCTGTCGCAGGCTGCCAACGTCACGACCGGCCAGATCTACTCGCGCGTCATCGAGCGCGAGCGCCGCGGCGAGTACCTCGGCGACACCGTGCAGGTCATCCCGCACATCTCCGACGAGATCAAGCGACGCATGCGTCTGCAGGCTGAGGGCGACCCGCAGCCCGACGTCATCATCACCGAGATCGGCGGGACGGTCGGCGACATCGAGTCGCAGCCCTTCATCGAGTCGGCGCGCCAGCTCCGGCACGAGCTCGGCCGCCAGAACGTCTTCTTCGTGCACGTGTCGCTCGTGCCCTTCCTCGGCGCATCCGGCGAGCAGAAGACCAAGCCGACGCAGCACTCGGTCACGACGCTCCGCTCGATCGGCATCCAGCCCGACGCGCTCGTGCTGCGCAGCGACCGTCCTGTCTCGGACGCGAACCGCAAGAAGATCGCGCTCATGTGCGACGTCGAGGAGGAGGCGGTCGTCAACACCGTCGACCTGCCCTCGATCTACGACATCCCCACGACCCTGTTCGAGCAGCACCTCGACGCGTACATCATCCACCAGCTCGGCCTCACGGCCGGCGAGGTGGACTGGTCGCACTGGCAGCCGGTGCTCGACGCCGTGCACGCGCCCAAGCATGAGGTGACGATCGGCCTGGTCGGCAAGTACGTCGACCTGCCGGATGCGTACCTGTCGGTCACCGAGGCGGTCAAGGCCGGCGGATTCGCGAACCAGACGAAGGTCAACCTGCGCTGGGTGCGCTCGGACGACTGCGAGTCGCCGGAGGGCGCGGCCGCGCAGCTCGGCGAGCTCGACGGCATCATCGTGCCGGGCGGCTTCGGCATCCGCGGCATCGAGGGCAAGCTCGGCGCGCTGCGGTTCACGCGCGAGAACGAGATCCCCACGCTCGGCATCTGCCTGGGGCTGCAGTGCATGGTGATCGAGGCCGCACGCAACCTCGCGGGCATCGAGGGCGCATCCTCGACCGAGTTCGACGAGGCGACGCCGGCACCCGTGATCGCGACCATGGCCGAGCAGGAGCAGCACCTGCACGGCGGCGACCTGGGCGGCACGATGCGCCTGGGGCTCTACGAGGCGAAGCTCGCGGAGGGCTCGCTCGCCGCGCAGCTCTACGGCGACACCGTCTCGCACGAGCGCCACCGCCACCGCTACGAGGTCAACAACACCTACCGCGACCAGATCGCCGCGGCGGGCATGGCCTTCTCCGGCACCTCGCCCGACGGCAAGCTGGTCGAGTACGTCGAGCTGCCCGAGCACCCCTTCTACATCGCCACGCAGGCCCACCCGGAGCTGCGCAGCCGCCCGAACCACGCGCATCCGCTGTTCCAGGGCCTCGTCCAGGCCGCGCTCGAGCGGCAGCGCGCATCGAAGCTGTTCGACGAGACCGACGAGAGCGCCGACGCGGCATGATCGGCGACACGCTCGGCGCGCAGCCGGTGCTCGCGCGCGAGCGGCTGTTCGACGGGCGCGTCTGGGACGTCGAGCGTCAGGAGTTCGAGCTCGGCGGCAGCCGCATCAGGCGCGAGGTGATCGTGCACCCCGGCGCTGTGGCGGTCGTGGCGCTCAACGACGCCGACGAGGTGTGCCTCGTGCACCAGTACCGGCACCCGGCAGGCGGCACGCTCTGGGAGCTGCCGGCCGGTCTGCTCGACATCGAGGGGGAGGACCCGCTCGTCGGCGCCCAGCGAGAGCTGGCCGAGGAGACCGATCTCGCAGCCTCCACCTGGCGCACCCTGCTCGACATCTCCACCACCGGCGGCGGCTCGACCGAGATGATCCGCATCTACCTGGCGACCGACGTGCACGAGCTTCCGGATGCCTTCGCCCGCGAGGGCGAGGAGGCCGAGATGGAGCGCCGCTGGGTGCCGCTCGAGGAGATCATCGATGCGGCGCTGTCGATGCGGCTGCACAACGCCTCGCTGCTGGCGGCGATGCTCGCCCTCACACAGCTGCGCTCCCGCGGCGGCGAGGCCCATCCGGCCGACCTGCCGTTCGACTGGCACCCGGCCTCACGGCCGTGACCCCGCAGCAGGCCGTCGACCGGCTGCTGCGGCAGCTCGCGATCGAGCGCGGTCTCTCGACCCACACGGTCGCCGCCTACCGCCGCGATCTGGGCGGCTATCTGGCGGTGCTCGAGCAGCGCGGGGTGACGGATGCGTCGGCCATCACGGGCGAGGACGTGGCCGCCTTCAGGGGCTCGCTCGCCGATCGCGGGCTCGCGTCCTCATCGGTCGCGCGCCACCTCTCTGCGGTGAAGGCGCTGCACCGCTGGCTGGTGGACGAGCGGGTCGTCGTCGAGGATGTCGCGAGGGATCAGCGGCCACCGAAGCTGCCATCGCGGCTGCCGAAGGCGATCTCCGTCTCGCAGATGCAGCGGCTGCTCGAGACCGCGGGGACGGACGCGGGCGACGGCGGCGCCGTGAGCGACGGTGCCGCGGTCGACCCGGCACGGCTGCGCGACCGGGCCCTGCTCGAGCTGCTCTACGCCACCGGCGCGCGCATCTCGGAGCTCATCGCGCTCGACGTCGACGACCTCGCGACGCTCGAGGAGCACGGCCTGATCCGGGTGACCGGCAAGGGCGCGAAGCAGCGGCTCGTGCCGATCGGCTCCTATGCCCGCACGGCGGTGGATGCGTGGCTCGTGCGGGGCAGGGCGGCCCTCGCCGCCAAGGGGCGTGGGGGCCCCGCGCTGCTGCTCGGCGCGCGCGGCGGCCGGCTGAGCAGGCAGGCGGCGTGGGAGATCATCCAGCGGGTCGCAGAGGAGGCAGGCATCGAGCACGTCTCGCCGCACACCTTCCGCCACTCGTTCGCCACGCATCTGCTCGAGGGCGGCGCCGACGTGCGCGTGGTGCAGGAGCTGCTGGGCCACGCCTCGGTCGCGACGACGCAGATCTACACGCACGTGACCGCCGACACGCTGCGCGACATGTACACGACAGCGCACCCGCGGGCGCGCTGAGCCTCGCGCTGCGGACACTGGTCTGCGAGCGCCGTCCGCGGCTATCGTCAGCCCTATGAGCATCGCCGACTTCGAACGCTTCCCGCTGACCTTCGGGCCCAGCCCTGTGCATCCGCTCGACAACCTGACGAAGCATCTGGGCGGCGCGGCCATCTGGGCGAAGCGGGAGGATGTCGCCTCCGGCCTCGCCTTCGGCGGCAACAAGACCCGCAAGCTGGAGTACATCGTGCCCGACGTGCTGGCCTCCGGCGCCGACACGCTCGTCTCGATCGGCGGCTACCAGTCGAACCACACGCGGCAGGTCGCCGCGGTCGCCGCGAAGCTGGGCCTCAAGTGCCGCCTCGTGCAGGAGCGGTGGGTCGACTGGGATGACCCGGTCAACGACAAGGTCGGCAACCTGCTGCTCTCGCGCATCATGGGTGCCGACAGCCGGCTCGACGAAGCCGGCTTCGACATCGGCATCCGCTCCTCGTGGGAGGAGGCGCTCGCGGAGGTCGAGGCCGCGGGCGGCACGCCCTACGGCATCCCCGCCGGCGCGAGCGAGCACAAGCTCGGCGGGCTCGGGTTCGCCAACTGGGCGTACGAGGTCGCCGAGCAGGAGCGCGAGCTCGGCGTCTTCTTCGACACGATCGTCGTCTGCACGGTCACCGGCTCGACGCACGCGGGCATGATCGCCGGGTTCGCGGCGCTCGAGGACGCCGGTGGCCGCCCTCGCCGCGTCATCGGCATCGACGCCTCCGCCACCATCGAGAAGACGCGTGACCAGGTGGCGCGCATCGCCAGGCACACCGCGCAGCTGATCGGCCTCGAGCGCGACCTGCGTGACGACGAGATCACGGTGCTCGAGGGCTGGGCTGGTCACCTGTACGGCGTCCCCGTCGAGTCGACGATCGACGCCATCCTCACCTCTGGCCGCACCGAGGCGATGATCATCGACCCGGTCTATGAGGGCAAGTCGATGGCCGGGCTCATCGATCTGGTGCGCTCCGGCGAGATCGCGCAGGACTCGACGGTGCTCTATGCACACCTGGGCGGCCAGCCGGCGCTGAACGCCTACTCGGGCATCTTCCCCTGGAGCTGAGGAGGCCTTGCCGGGCGCAGCGCGCGGGGTGAGCCTCAACCAGAGGTTGAGATACACGCCGCACCCGGCTACCGGGCGAAGCCGCCGGGGGTTCCTAGACTCGGGGGTGTGAGCACGAGCAACGAGACCCTGACCGGCATGGAGACGCCCACGCTCGGGCCGACCGGGCGCTCGGTGCAGGAGTTCGCGGTGCCGGCGCCGCTGAAGAGCCACGGGCCGGCGCGCATCGTCACGATGTGCAACCAGAAGGGCGGCGTCGGCAAGACGACGACCACCATCAACCTCGGCGCTGCCGTCGCCGAGTACGGCCGACGCGTGCTCGCCGTGGACTTCGACCCGCAGGGCGCACTGAGCGCGGGCCTCGGCGTCGACAACCACGATGCGATCACCATCTACGACCTGCTGCTGAACCCGCGCCTCGACCCGAAGGAAGCGATCCAGTCGACCTCCGTCGAGGGCCTCGACGTGATCCCGGCCAACATCGATCTCTCGGCCGCAGAGGTGCATCTCGTCAACGAGGTCGCGCGCGAGCAGATCCTCGCCCGCGTGCTGCGCCGCGTGGCCGACGACTACGACCTGATCCTCATCGACTGCCAGCCCTCGCTGGGCCTGCTCACGGTCAACGCGCTCACTGCCGCCCACGGCGTGCTCATCCCGCTCGAGAGCGAGTACTTCGCGCTCCGCGGCGTCGCGCTCCTCAAGGAGACGATCGAGAAGGTGCAGGACCGCCTGAACCCCGCGCTGCAGCTCGACGGCATCCTCGTCACCATGTTCGACTCCCGCACGCTCCACGCCCGCGAGGTGATGGAGCGCGTGGTGGAGACCTTCGGCGACACCGTGCTCGACACCGTCATCCGCCGCACCGTGAAGTTCCCCGACGCATCCGTCGCCGGTGTGCCGGTGACGCAGTTCGCGCCCGAGCACGCGGCCGCCGAGGTGCACCGCCAGCTCGCCCGCGAGCTGATCGCCCGCGGCGCCATTGCCTAGTCGGCGCCGTGCCTTCGCCTGACATCGAGGCATCCACGCCCGAGGTCGGTGCGGCCGAGCGCGACGCCGAGCCTGACGCCGCCGCCGACGAGCAGCGCGGGTTCCGCCTCGCGCTCGACAACTTCGACGGCCCGTTCGACCTGCTGCTGACGCTGATCGGCAATCGGTCGATGGATGTGACCGAGATCGCGCTGGGACGCGTGACGAACGAGTTCATCGCCTACGTGCGCACGCTCGACACGCATGAGGAGCTCGAGCAGGCGAGCGAGTTCATCGTCGTCGCCGCCACCCTGCTCGACCTGAAGATCGCCTCGCTGCTGCCCGCGGGCGATGTCGTCGACAGCGAGGATGTCGCGCTGCTCGAGGCACGCGACCTGCTCTTCGCGCGGCTGCTGCAGTACCGCGCGTTCAAGCAGGCCGCGCTCTGGGCGGCCGAGCGCATCGGCGAGGAGTCGGCCCGCCACGCCCGCTCGGTGCGGCTCGAGGATCGCTTCCGGCAGCGCACGCCAGAGCTCAGGTGGACGCTCTCTGCCGACGACTTCGCCGCGCTCGCGCTGCTCGCCCTGACCCCGAGGGAGATCCCCACCGTCGGGCTCACCCACCTGCACGCGCCGCTCGTCTCGATCCGCGAGCAGGCGGCGCACATCGTCTCGACGCTGCGCCAGCAGGGCACGACGACCTTCCGCGAGCTGATCGCGGGGGAGGCGACCCGCGGCGTCATCGTCGCCCGATTCCTCGCGGTGCTCGAGCTCTACCGCCACGCCGCGATCACCTTCGAGCAGCTCGAGCCGCTCGGTGAGCTCTCGCTCAGCTGGACCGGCCACGACTTCCGCGACGAGGACCTCGTCGCGCTGGGGGCAGACTATGACCATGCATGAGACGGATGCGGCCACCGACGAGGCGGCGCAGGCTGCCGTCGGCGAGGCGCCCGCGCAGGCCGACGAGGCACCGACCGAGGATCGATCGCACCTGCCGCTCGAGCGCCGCATCGAGGCGATCCTCATGGTCGCCGACGAGCCACAGGGGGCGGTGCACATCGCGACGGCGCTGCGCGCGCCGGTGAAGGCGGTCAAGGCAGCCATCGAGGCGCTGCGCGCCGACTACGACGGCGAGCCCGTCGGCGATCGACCCGCTGGCCCCGAGCGCGGCTTCGAGCTGCGCGAGGTGGGGGGCGGCTGGCGCATCTACGTGCGCGCTGGCTACGACGCCGACGCCGCCGACTTCGTGCTCACGCAGACGCCGACCAAGCTCTCGCAGGCCGCGCTCGAGACGCTTGCCGTGATCGCCTACAAGCAGCCCATCACGCGTGGGGCCGTCGCGGCCATCCGTGCCGTCAACGTCGACTCGGTCGTGCGCACCCTGGTGGGCCGTGGCCTCATCCGCGAGGCCTTCGCCGACGCCGAGACCGGCGCCATCAACTACGAGACCACGGAGCTGCTGCTCACGCAGCTCGGCCTCAACTCGCTCGACGAGCTGCCGCCGATCTCGCCGCTGCTGCCAGATGGAGAAGAGGACGTGTTCGCATGACCGATCCGAGCGAGCCGGGCGAGACCCTGCCATCGGCAGAGGGCGAGCGCCTCCAGAAGGTGCTCGCCGCGGCAGGCGTCGCGAGCCGCCGCGTCGTCGAGGACATGATCGTCGCCGGCCGCATCACGGTCGACGGCGACGTCGTCACCGAGCTCGGCAGCCGCATCCGACCCGACGCCCGCGTCACCGTCGACGGCACCGCGGTGCAGCTCGACAGCACCAAGCGCTACCTCATGCTCAACAAGCCGACGGGTGTCGTCTCGACGATGTCGGATGAGCGCGGTCGGCCGGATCTGCGCGAGTTCCTGCACGACATCCCCGAGCGGGTCTACAACGTCGGCCGCCTCGACGCCGACACCTCCGGCCTCCTCATCCTCACGAACGACGGCGAGCTCGCCCACGTGCTCGCGCATCCTTCGTTCGGGGTCGAGAAGACCTACGTCGCGAAGGTGCGCGGCGCGGTCGACCAGCGCGTCATCCGCCGGCTGCTCGATGGCTTCGAGCTCGACGACGGCAGCATCAGCGCAGACGCCGCGCGGGTCGTCGGCACACCCTCCAAGGGCCACTCGATGGTCGAGCTGACGCTGCACTCGGGCCGCAACCGCATCGTGCGCCGCATGCTCGACCACGTCGGGCACCCGGTGGTCGAGCTCGTGCGGCGCTCATTCGGCCCGCTGCACCTCGGTACGCTGCGGTCTGGCCGCGTGCGCGAACTCACTACGATGGAGCGCGGTGCCATCCTCACGCTCTCGAGGTCGGACGCCTAGCCCACCCAGCCAGCAGGAGCCAGCAAGGAGCCCGAAGTGACCCACCGACTGCGCGGACCCGTGCGCATCGTCGGCACGGGACTGCTCGGCACCTCCATCGGGCTCGGGCTCGCAGCGCGCGGCGTCGAGGTGCAGCTCGTCGACGCCTCGCCGACCGCGATGCGTCTCGCCGCCGACTACGGCGCCGGCCGCCTGGCCGAGCCCGGCGACACGCCGGAGCTGATCGTGGTCGCCGTGCCGCCGGATGTCACGGCGCAGGTCGTGGCCGCAGAGCTCGAGGCGTTCCCGGATGCCGTGGTCACCGACGTCGCGTCGGTCAAGGCCGTGCCGCTCGCGCAGCTGCGCGCGCTTGGCGCAGACATCAGCCGCTACCTCGGCACGCACCCGATGGCAGGTCGTGAGCGCAGCGGTGCGCTCGCGGGATCCGGCGACCTCTTCGTCGGCCGGCCATGGGTGATCGCCGGCCACGACGGCATCTCCTACGAGCGCGGCAGCCTTGTCGACGACCTCATCCTCGACCTGGGCGCCGTGCCGATCGAGTCGACGCCCGACGAGCACGACCGGGCCGTCGCGATCGTCAGCCACGTGCCGCAGCTGGTGTCCTCGCTCATGGCCGCGCGCCTCGCGCACGCGCCCGATGAGGCGCTGCGCCTCGCCGGCGGCGGTGTGCGCGACGTCACGCGCGTCGCGGCCAGCGACCCGGCGCTCTGGATCCAGATCCTGGGCGCCAACGCGCCGGCGGTGGTCGAGCAGCTGCGCGCCCTGCAGGTGGATCTGGCGACGCTCGTCGACGCGCTCGACGACCCCGATGCATCCGGCAGCCGGAAGACGGTGGCGGATGCGCTGCGCACGGGCAATGAGGGCGTCGCGCGCCTGCCGGGCAAGCACGGCACGCACACGCGGTTCACCCGCGTCCAGGTGCGCGTCGACGACCGGCCCGGGCAGCTCGCCCAGCTGCTGGTCGACATCGGCGATGCTGGCGTGAACCTCGAGGACCTGCGCCTCGACCACGCGGAGGGCGCGCAGTTCGGCGTCGCCGAGATCACCGTCGTGCCGGAGGCCGCGCTGCACCTGCACGAGGCGCTCGAGCAGCTCGGATGGCAGGTGGTGGCATGAGCGGCACCTCTTCGACCGGCACCGCGTCGACCGCCACCGTCATCGCGATCGACGGCCCCGCTGGCAGCGGCAAGTCCTCGGTGGCGCGCGCCGTGGCGCGCGAGCTGGGCTTCCAGTTCCTCGACACCGGCGCCGCCTACCGCGCGCTCACCTGGCTCATCCTGGAGCGCGGCGGCGACACCGACGTCGAGGCGACGGTGATCGCCAGCCTCGGCGCGCTCGACTCGCTCGGGCTCACCGTCGACGCCTCCGGGCAGCGCGTCACGATCGATGGCACCGACGTCACCGAGGCGATCCGCTCGGAGCGCATCTCCGGCGCCGTCTCGGGCGTCGCGCGCACGATCGCAGCGCGCGAGGCCGTCAATGTGCGCTTCCGCGAGATCATCGCGGAGGCAGCGCCCGGCATCGTCGCCGAGGGCCGCGACATCACGACCGTCGTCGCGCCCGACGCCGACGTCCGGGTGCTGCTGACCGCCGACGAGGCCGTGCGCATCCGCCGTCGCTTCGGCGACGTCGGCGGCGACCAGCACCAGGTGGGTGCGAGCCTCGCGGCCCGCGACGCCTCCGATTCCCAGGTGGTCGACTTCCTGAACGCCGCGGACGGCGTGACGGTCGTCGACTCCACCGACCTGACCTTCGACGAGACGGTCGACACGATCGTCCGCCTCGCGACTGAGGAGCACCATGACTGAGAACGAGGGCTACGAGCCCGGCACCGCTGACGAGCTCGACGGTGAGGCCGTCGAGGTCGAGCAGGTCACGTACGAGAACGAGGAGGCGCGGGTCTCCGCGCTGCGCGCCGGGCTCTCGGACTACGAGCTCGACGACGAGGATGCGGCGCTGCTCGATCTCGCCGCCGCCGGCCCCGACGCCATCCGGATCATGCCCGCGCTGCCGGTGCTGGCGATCGTCGGCCGCCCGAACGTGGGCAAGTCGGCACTCGTGAACCGCATCCTGGGCCGCAGAGAGGCCGTCGTCGAGGACACCCCCGGCGTCACCCGCGACCGCGTGACCTACAAGGCGGAGTGGAGCGGGCGCCGCTTCACGGTCGTCGACACGGGCGGATGGGAGCCGGACGCGCGCGGCATCGACCGCTCGGTCGCGCTGCAGGCCGAGATCGCCGTCGAGCTCGCCGACGCCGTGCTGTTCGTCGTCGACGTCAACGTCGGCCCGACGTCGACCGACGAGCACGTCGTGCGGATGCTGCGGCAGTCGAACCGCCCGGTGATCCTGGTGGCCAACAAGTCGGACGACGCGCGCCGCGACCTGGAGGCCTCCTCGCTGTGGAGCCTCGGGCTGGGCGAGCCCCGCCCCGTCTCGGCGGTGCACGGACGGGGTGTCGCCGATCTGCTCGATGCCGCGATGGAGCTGCTGCCGGAGATCTCCGCTGTCGCCAAGGAGGAGCTGGGCGGGCCACGCCGCGTCGCCATCCTGGGTCGCCCGAACGTCGGCAAGTCGAGTCTGCTGAACAAGGCCGCGGGGGAGGAGCGGGTCGTCGTCAACGAGCTCGCAGGCACCACCCGCGACCCGGTCGACGAGCAGATCGAGCTCGGCGGGCGCGTGTGGCGCTTCGTGGACACCGCGGGCATCCGCCGCCGCGTGCACCTGCAGCAGGGCGCCGACTTCTATGCGACGCTGCGCACGCAGGCCGCGCTCGAGAAGGCGGAGGTCGCCGTCGTGCTCCTCGACGTCACCGAGCCGATCAGCGAGCAGGATGTGCGCATCGTCGACCTCGTCCTCGAGTCGGGCCGCGCGCTCGTGCTGGGCTTCAACAAGTGGGATCAGCTCGACGACGAGCGCCGCCGCTACCTGGAGCGCGAGATCGAGCAGGATCTCGCCCACGTCGACTGGGCGCCGCGCGTCAACATCTCGGCGCGCACCGGCCGCCACCTCGAGAAGCTCGTGCCCGCGCTCGAGACGGCGCTCGACTCGTGGGACACCCGCGTGCCCACCGGCAAGCTCAATGCCTTCATCGCCGACCTGGTCGCAGCCCATCCGCACCCGCTGCGCGGTGGCAAGCAGCCGCGCATCCTGTTCGCGACGCAGGCGTCGACCCGCCCGCCGACCTTCGTGCTGTTCACGACCGGCTTCCTCGACCCGCAGTACCGCCGCTTCATCACGCGCCGCCTGCGCGAGGACTACGGCTTCGAGGGCTCACCGATCGTCGTCAACATGCGTGTGCGGGAGAAGCGCACCCGCCGCACGTGAGCCCTGCCCGTCGACCGTCAGCGCGCCCCGCAGCGTGACCGCCGCGAGCAGGCAGCAGACCGCGAACACTGCGGCACCCATCGCGACGGGAATCGCGAGGTGGATCGCGCCGAGCAGCCCGCCGAGCGCCGATCCCGCGGCCAGCCCCACGAGGCCCAGCACGCGTGCGGCACCACCGACGCGACCGAGCAGGGCGTCGGGCACGAGCTGCTGCCGCAGTGACAGCGCGCAGATGTTCCAGACGACCGCATGCAGAATGTACAGCGCCAGCAGCACGCCGGCGATGATCGGGTCCGTCGCGAGCGCGAGGCCGCCGAGGCTCAGCGCCCCCAGCAGCAGGCTGGCCACGATCGTCCACCGGTACCCGAGACGCCGGCGGAGCCGCGGGGCGAGGAACGAGCCGAGCAGCCCACCGAGGGCGGAGCACGCGAGCAGCACGCCGTAGCCGGCGCCGTCCAGCCCGAGCCGTTCCTCGGCGAGCAGCACGAGGATCGAGAACGGCAGCATGTACCCGATGCTCGCGAGCGCCCCGATGAGTGCCAGGCTGCCGACGACACGGTGCCGGGCCAGCCATGCGATCCCTTCGCGCGCCTCTGCGTAGACCGATGTCCTCGCCGTCTGCCGGTCGTCTGCCGGTCGCCTCGTTGCTCGCGTCGGCAGCGCCAGCGCGACGAGGCCTGCGACGGCCCAGAGCCCGCCCATCGCGAACAGCGGCGCGGCCGCCGCGAGCGCGAACAGCAGACCGCCCAGCGGCGGGCCGGCGAACTCGTCGGCGACGAGCTGTGCCGCCGCGACCCGTCCATTCGCCGAATCCAGGCGCTCACGGTCGACGAGCGAGGGCAGCATGGCGACTGCGGCGCTGTCGGCCAGGCTCTCGAGCGCTCCGACCACGGCCATCGTCGCGTACAGGATCACCAAGGATGAGACGCCGAGATGGATCGTCAGCGCAAGCGTCAGGAGGGCGGTGCCCCGCAGCAGGTTGGCGGCGACGATCAAGGTCCTGCGCTCGAACCGATCGACCCAGACGCCGATCGGAAGCGCGATCAGCAGGCGAACCAGCGCGTAGAGCGTGGCCAGTCCCGCGACCACGCGCGGGTCGTCGGTCATGGATGCCGCGAGCAGCGGGATCGAGACGAAGGCGAGGCCGTCCGCCAGATTCGACAGGGCGTTCGCGCTCCAGAGCGTGGTGAAGCCGCGACCGAGTGCCATGTAGCCAGGCTAAGGCTGTGCGCTGCCTGCGCTCGCCACTCCGGCCGGGCAGATGAAGCAGGTCTGTCCTCGATGCGCGAAGGCTGCAGGATCGGTCCTCAACGGGGGACGCGCGCGAGGCGGGGGAGCCGTCAGCGCACCTGGCGGGCCGTGAACTGCATGCGGGGGGTGGCGAAGACATCCTGCGCCTGCACGATGCGCAGCTCGCGCTCACCCGAGTCGATCGTCACCTGCAGCAGGTCGAACACGCTCGACGCAGTGCGCTCCAGCGCCGTCGCGGCCGAGCCCGTCTCGCGGTAGTGCGCCGTGAACAGCGCACTCGTGACATCGCCGGAGCCGTTCGCCTTGAACGGCAGGTGCGGCGTCTGCACGATCCACGCGCCCTCGTCGTCGACCGCCAGCATCTCGATCGTGCCCTCCTCGCGATCGGGCCGCAGCACGCTGGTGACGAGCACGGTGCGCGGTCCCAGGTCGCGTGCGCGATCCGCCGACGCGAGCGTCGACGCGAGCGTGTCGGGCTCCG
Source organism: Agrococcus sp. ARC_14 (assembly GCF_022436485.1). Taxonomy (NCBI): domain Bacteria; kingdom Bacillati; phylum Actinomycetota; class Actinomycetes; order Micrococcales; family Microbacteriaceae; genus Agrococcus; species Agrococcus sp. ARC_14. The sequence goes on along the minus strand of NZ_JAKUDO010000001.1, from coordinate 2,330,244 downwards.
TGTGCGTCATGAAGCCGAGCTCGAACTGGTTCGGCGTGATGATGTCGGCGTGCGGCACGACCCGCTCGCGGATGAGCGGTGGGATGGTCGGCGCGACGAAGCAGCCGGAGCTCGCGTTGCCCATCACCGGGTCGCAGGTGAAGCTCGCCGCAGGGTTCGCCGCCTTCACGCGCGTCACCGCATCCACCACCACGTCGACGATCTCCTCGCCGCCGAGGTAGCCGGAGAGCACGCCGTCGACGGTCGGCAGCACGCCGCGAGCCTCGATGCCCGTCACCACCGCGCGCACGTCATCGGCCGCGATGGCCGGGCCGCCCCAGTCGCCGTAACCGGTGTGGTTCGAGAAGTTGACGGTGAGCACAGGCCACACCTCGTGCCCGATGCGCTGCAGCGGGAAGACGGCGGCGGAGTTGCCGACGTGCCCGTAGGCCACGTGCGACTGGATCGACAGGAACCTCATCCTGCGATTCTTCCACTGCCGCCGGGCAGTCGGCGACCGGACCTACGCGACCGCCTCGAGCAGCGTCGACTGCGCGAAGCCGAGCCAGTCGACCACGTCGCGCAGCTGTGCGATGTCCTCGTCGGTGACATCGGGCGTGAGCTCTGCCCTGTCCTGGCCGGTCCGCACGTGGAGCACGAGCCTGACCTCCCCGAGGGATCGCAGCCACGCATCCGCACCCTCGCTGTCGACGGCGATGCGCAGCTCGGCCTCGTCGCTCTCGTCGCCCTCTGCGGGCAGCGCGGTCTCGAGGTCGACGACCATGCGCGTCATGGTCTGGATGCGGGAGGCAGCGATGTCGGGGGAGGCGAAGCGGCGGAACTCCGCGGCCTCCTCGTCGCTCTCGTAGGCGCTCGGGTAGAGCCGCCCCATCACCGGATCGTCGAGCACGGCGCGCCGATCGATCACGGCGCGGTGCAGGCCGAGCACCTGTCGGCCGAGGTTCGCGAGCATGTCTGCCTCATCGGGCAGCATCGCGCAGACCGCGCCGTCGCCGTCGCGGCGCCACGCCTTCATCTCGAGACCTGCTCGAGCGTCGCCACCAGGCCATCGGCGTGCAGCCCGGCCACGTGCATCTCCTGCGCCTCGCGAGACCCGTGGGCGACCGCGGCGCGACCGTCGCGCTCTGCCTGCTCCATGAGCTCCTGCGCGCGGTCGCGGCTGTGGCCGAAGCGGTGCATGAGCACGCGCACCACGTAGGGCTGCAGCGTGACGGGATCGTCCCACAGCATCGTCGCCCAGTCGCCGCCGAGCGTGGTCACCTCGACGGTGGTGGATGCGTCGGTGTCGAGCTGCTCGTCAGCTGCGTTCACGGTCGATCACCTCGATGCCTGCGGTCGTCGGGCCCAGCACGGTCGCGATGACCGAGTGCGCGGCGGTGTCGGGGCCCCGATCGATCGCGAGGCTCCACAGTGCCAGCAGGAAGCCGGCGCCGGCGAGTGCGACGCCGATCCACGCCGGAGCGAGATAGCCGAGCCCAGCGGCGATCACGGCGCCGCCGAGTGCCGCGCCGAGCGCGTTGCCAACGTTGAAGGCCGCGTGGTTCGTCGCGGCGCCCAGCAGCTCGGCGTCGCCTGCGATGCACATGATGCGGGCCTGGATCGTGGGGTTCAGCACCGAGCCCGTCGCGCCGATCATGAAGGCGAGCACGAACATCGCCACCGGCTGCCAACCGAACAGCGCGAACAGCGCGAGCGAGGCGATCAGCAGCGGGAAGGTGATGATGATCGTGCGACGCATGCTCCTGTCGGCAGCCCAGCCGCCGATGATGTTGCCGACCGTCATCCCGATGCCGATGGTGGCGAGCAGCCAGGCGATCGCGGACGGCGGCAGCTCTGCCACGCGCGTGACGGTCTCTGCGGCATAGGAGTAGACGGCGAAGAAGCCGCCGAAGCCGATGCAGCCGACGGCGATCATGAGCCAGAGCCGCGGGCTGCGGAAGGCGCGGAGCTCGCGCTTCGCGCTGCGCGTCGGGTCACCGGGCACGTGCGGCAGCACGAACCAGGCGAGCGCGAGCGTCACCAGGAAGATGACGGCGACCGCCACGTACGTCCAGCGCCAGCCGGCGACCTGGCCGAGCCAGGTGCCCAGCGGCACGCCGATGATGTTCGCGATTGTGAGGCCCGAGAGCGCCAGGGCGACGCCGGCGCCCTGCCTGCCCGGCCCCATGATGCGGGCTGCCAGCAGCGAGGCCACGCCGAAGTAGGCGCCGTGGGGGAGGCCGGCGACGAAGCGGGCGAGGATCGTGAGCTCGAAGCTCGGCATCAGGCCGCTTGCGAGGTTCGCGACGGTGAAGCCGACGGCGAGCAGCAGCACCAGGGTGCGCTGCGACATCCGCGCGGCCCAGACCGACACGAGCGGGGCACCGACGACGACGCCCAGCGCGTAGGCGGAGATGATCCAGCCGGCATGCGCGATGCCGCCGGCGGGATCGGCCTCGAAGCCGGGCACGAGATCGGTCGCCGCGAGCGGCAGGATGCCCATGGTGGCGAACTCGGTGGTGCCGATGCCGAAGCCGCCGAGAGCCAGTGTGAAGAGCGCGAGGACGCGTCGCGCGGGAGTGAGCTGCATGCTGCTTCGATCGTACGCGGATGCGGTGCGGATGCGGTGCGGATGCGGTGCGGATGCGGTGCGGATGCGGTGCGGATGCGGTGATGCGGATGCCGCGCGGAGCGGGGGAAGGGTCGCTCGGGCGGGTGATGCGCCGACACCGCGCGATCGGCCACGGTAGGGGCATGGACACCGGCACCTCCGCCTCGAGCACCTCCGCCTCGAGCACCTTCGTCTCGAGCGCACCCGTCCCGGGCGCACCCGTCATCGAGCCGGCCCTGACGCGGCTGCGGGGTCTGCGCCGGATCGCGACAGCGCTCGGCGCGGTGCTGTTCGCGCTGCTTGGCTCCGGCGTGCTCGGGGCGGTGGAACCCGGAAGCGCAGCGTTCGTCGCGCAGAACACGATCGGGCTGGTGGCCGGGGTGCTGCTCGTCCTCGGCGCATCGGCCCTGGGCGGAGCGCGCCCTGCTGCGAGCAGCGCTCCAGACGCGCTGCTGCGCTGGGGCATCCGCTGCGCGACGATCGGTTTCGCGTGTGCGGCCGGCATGCACGCGCTCGCGATCCTGTCCTCGGGGCTCGACGGCGCCGCAGCGCAGCCGCTCGCGCTCGCGGGGGTGCCACTCGTGATCGCCTCCCACCTCCTCTACCTGGGCACGAGCCTGGTGGGAGCGGCGATGCTGCGCCGTCGGCTCGCGCCCGTCGCGGTCGGCGTGCTGCTCGTCGCGAGCCTGCCGATCCTGCTCGTCGGCGTGCCGCTCGGGCTCGCGCTCGACCCCGGCGGCTCGGGAGGCGTGGTCGCCTGGATCGCGACCGAGGCGCAGACCGGGGCGGCGTGGTTCGCGCTCGCGGCGGTGGCACCTGGCTCGCGTCGAGCCGCTCGTTCAGGTTAGGCTGTCCTTACCGTCTACTCCTGGAGGACATCGACATGGCCGGACCCGAGCGCGTCGCAGCGGTCGCACCGAAGTTCATCGAGCTCGAGGTGCTCCAGAACCAGCAGGTCTCGCCGCACATCCGTCGGGTGACGCTCGGCGGCGACGAGGTCTCGGCGATGACGCCGCAGGGCTACGACCAGTGGTTCCGGTTCTTCATGCGCCGCGAGGAGCAGGAGGCGCTGCAGGTGCCGAAGAGCCCCACGACCTGGTTCCCGCAGTACCTCGCGATGCGCTCGTCGCTGCGCCCCTGGATCCGCAACTACACCGTGCGCGGCTTCCGTCTCGAGGACGGCGAGCTCGACATCGACTTCGTGTGCCACGAAGACCCGGGCCCCGGCGCCGCATGGGCGATGCGCGCCGAGCGCGGCGAGCGCGCCGTGCTGCTCGACGAGGGCCTGCTCTACAACGACGGCGGCCTCGAGGGCGACGTCCTCATGGTCGGGGACGAGTCCGCGCTGCCCGCGATCGCGGGCATCTGCGAGTCGCTCGACGAGGCCTCGCGCGGCGTCGCGATCATCGAGGTCGGACACGGCGACGACATCCAGCAGTTCGACTCGCCGACGAACCTCGACGTGCGCTGGATCGAGCGCGGCAGCGCCCGCGCTGGTGACGCGGCGCTCGAAGAGCTGCGCGGCCTGCGAATCGCGAGCGACCTCGGCTACGCCTACTCGGCAGGGGAGCAGATGCTCGCCACCGGCACTCGTCGGCACCTCGTTCGGGACCGCGGCATGGACAAGCGCCACATCACATTCACCGGCTACTGGAAGCTCGGCAAGGCGTACGTCTCCTGACCTGCGATGGTGAAAGTTCCGTTGAACTTTCACCATCGTCACGTTGACGGCAACGTGACGCGCGTTCTGGCCGGTGGGCACCCATCCGCTTGCCTATCGTGAAGACGTGCCTACCGCATCCGATTCCTCTGCGCCCCGCGTCGGTGCCGTCGACACCGCCCACGCGGCGTGGCTCGATCGCGTCGCGCTTGCCGAGCAGGCCGTGCCGATCATCGGCCGCCTCTACCGCGAGCGGGATGTCGTCACGCACGTGCACGGCAAGAAGCTGGTGAACCAGTCGCCGATCGACATCCTGAAGGCGCACAAGTGGGCCCGCCGCGTCGGTGAGCGCGTGCTGAGCGTCGAGGACTCCATGGCAGTCCTGCGCATCGTCGACGAGCTCGAGCTGCGCGGCGTCTCGCTCGACCTCGGCCGCATCCTGGTCGATGCGCCGGTCGAGGGCTTCGAGGCCTGGGTGCGAGCGCACCTCGCTGCGCTGCCGTCGTGGTCGCAGGACGAGCCGACCGACGTGGTGCTCTATGGCTTCGGCCGCATCGGGCGGCTGCTCGCGCGCATCCTGATCGGCCACGCAGGCAGCGGCCTGGGGCTTCGGCTGCGCGCCATCGTCGTGCGCAGGGGCGGCGAGGACGACCTCGAGAAGCGCGCGAGCCTGCTGCGCCGCGACTCGGTGCACGGAGCCTTCCTCGGCACGATCGACATCGACCACGAGGCGTCCACGATCCTGGCGAACGGCACGCTCATCCAGGTGATCTACTCGGATGACCCGCGCGCCGTCGACTACACGGCATACGGGATCCAGCGCGCGATCGTCGTCGACAACACGGGCCGCTGGCGCGACGAGGCGGGCCTGGCGCAGCACCTCGAGTGCCCCGGCGTCGAGCGCGTCCTGCTCACCGCTCCAGGCAAGAGCCCGTTGAAGAACGTCGTCTTCGGCGTGAACCACGAGTCGATCGACGGCAACGACGCGATCGTCACCGCGGCCTCGTGCACCACCAACGCGATCACGCCGGTGCTGCAGGTGATCGACGAGGCCTATGGCATCGAGCACGGGCACGTCGAGACGGTGCACTCGTACACGAACGACCAGAACCTGATCGACAACTTCCACAAGGGCGCGCGCCGAGGCCGCTCGGCGGCGCTCAACATGGTGCTCACCGAGACCGGTGCCGCGAAGGCCGTCGCGAAGGCGCTGCCGCAGCTGGAGGGCAAGCTGACGGGCAACGCGATCCGCGTCCCCACGCCCGACGTGTCGATGGCGATCCTCAACCTCACGCTCGGGCAGGCCGTCGAGCGCGACGCCGTGAACGAGCTGCTGCGCCTGACCTCGCTTACTGGAGCGCTGCGCGCGCAGATCGACTTCACCGACTCGGCGGAGGTCGTCTCGACCGACTTCGTCGGCAACAACCGGGCCGGCATCGTCGATGGCCTTGCGACCATCGCCACCGGTCGGCACCTGGTGCTCTACGTCTGGTACGACAACGAGTACGGCTACTCGTCGCAGGTCGTCCGCGTGATCGAGCACATGGCCGACCAGCTTGCCAAGGCGCGGCAGCTGCAGCCGGCCTGACACAGACTTGCCGCCGTCGGGACTCTCCTGGGTGGAAGCCCGACGGCGGCAAACCCCCTTCCGCACGCCGAAGCATCCGATAGCGTCGAGCACATGCGCGAGGTGACCGAGACCGAGCTCCGGGGCTGCTTCGTCAACGCGACGCGGCGCGAGCTGGAGCAGCTGCCGATCCCAGGCCTGCACGAGACGATCTGGCAGGAGCGTGAGTTCTTGGGCTGGCGCGACCCCCGATCACGCAGGCTCGGCTACGTCGTGCACTGGCGGGGTGAGGAGCTCGTCGGCATCGTCGTGCGCGGCGCCCCCGGCGGGCTGCGCCCCGGCATCGCGGCGATGTGCTCGCTGTGCCACTCGACCCAGCCTGCGACGCAGGTGCGCATGTTCAGCGCCCGGCTCGCCGACCTGGATGGCGACACGGGCAGCTCGATCGGCACCTACATCTGCGACGGGCTCGACTGCTCGCACATCATCCGCACCGGTCCGCCGCAGCTGCTCACCGCCGACCGCATCTCCTCGCGTTCCGAGGCGCTGCTCGAGCGGGTCACTCGCTTCACGGCGCGCGTCGAGCGTGCCCTCAGGGAGCACTGACGTGCGCAGGATCGCGGGTGTGGCGAACGTGCGGCCGTGGGGCGAGCCCGCGGTCGACATCGCCTTCGACGGCGATCGCATCGGCGCCGTCACGCCGCACGCCGCCGGTGCGCTGCGTGGCGATGTGCTCGACGGTCGCGGCCTGCTCGCGCTGCCCACGGTCGTGAACGCGCATGCCCACGTCGACAAGTCGTGGCTCGGACTGCCGTGGCAGTCCTACGGCGGCGATGGTGGCACGGATGGGCGGATCCGGCACGAGCGGGCGCGGCGAGACGAGCTCGGGATCCCGAGCGTCGAGCGCACCGCGGCGGTGCTCGACGCGCACGTGCGCCACGGCTCGACCGCCATCCGCACGCACGTGGACGTCGATCTGGGTGTGCGGCTGGGCGGCATCGAGGCTGTGCGCGAGGCGGTCGCGGCCTACGACGGCGCCATCGAGGCGACGATCGTGGCCTTCCCGCAGGACGGCGTGCTGCGGCGGCCGGGCGTGCTGGAGCTGCTCGACGCCGCGGCGGCCGCCGGCGCCGATCACGTGGGCGGGCTCGACCCGGCATCGATCGATCGCGATCCCGTCGGGCAGCTCGACGGCATCTTCGCGATCGCCGAGCGTCATGGCGTCGGCGTGGACATCCACCTGCACGACGCGGCCGAGCTCGGCGCCTTCCAGCTCGAGCTGATCGTCGAACGCGCCGAGCGGCTCGGGCTCGGCAGGCGCGTGAACATCGCGCACGGCTTCGCCATCGCGCAGCTGCCGGAGGCGCGCCGACGCGACCTGCTGCAGGCGATGGGCGAGCTCGGCATCACGTTCACGACCGTCGCGCCGCTGCGGCTGCCGCAGCTGCCGCTCGCCGAGCTCGACGCCGCCGGGGTCGCCTTCGCCTTCGGCACCGACGGCATCCGAGACCTCTGGAGCCCCTACGGCGACGGCGACACGCTCGCGATCGCTCGGCAGTTCGCGCGCGCCTCGTCACTCGTGCGCGACGAGGAGCTGCATCGAGTGGTCGAGATCGCCACCTGCGATGCAGCGAGCTTCGTCGGCAGAGCGACGCATGACCTGGTGCCGGGCGCCCGCGCCGATCTGATGCTGCTCGACGCCGAGCATGCGATGGATGCGCTGGTGCGCACACCGGCGCGGCTCGCCGTCGTGGGTGGGGGACGCCTGCTGCACGAGACATCGACGACCGACCTGGGAGGTCACCATGGCTGACGCCTTCATCCTCGACGCTCTGCGCACGCCGCGCGGCCGCAGGCGCGGCTCGCTCGCCGAGGTGCATCCCGTGCAGCTCGCGGGCTCGCTGCTCGGCGCGCTCGCTGGCCGCGGCATCGTGCCCGACCGTATTGACGACGTCGTGCTCGGCACCGTCTCGGCGGTCGGGGAGCAGGGCGGTGTGCTCGCGAGATCGGCCGTGCGTGCCGCAGAGCTGCCGGTCTCGGTGCCCGGCATGCAGGTGAACCGCTACTGCGCCTCCGGCCTCGAAGCGGTGACGACGGCCGCCGGCCGGGTCGCAGCGGGCTTCGACGAGTTGATCGTCGCGGGCGGCGTCGAGTCGATGTCGCGCGTGCCGCTGGGCGCAGATGGCGGCCCCTATGCGGTCGACCCGGCCAACCTCGTGCCCTGGAGCCTGATCCCGCAGGGGGTGAGCGCCGACGCGATCGCCTCGCGGGACGGCTTCTCGCGCGCCGACGTCGACGCCTACGCCGTGCAGTCGCAGCAGCGCGCGGCTGCCGCGTGGGAGGAGGGCCGCTTCTCGCGCTCCATCGTGCCGGTCTCGACACCGGAGGGCGTGCTGCTGCTCGACCGTGACGAGCACATGCGGCCGGGCACCACGGCGGATGCGCTGGCCGGCCTGGCGCCGGCATTCGCGGCCTACGGCGGGGACGGCTTCGATGCCGTCGTGCGGCGCGAGCATCCAGAGATCGCGCGCATCGAGCACGTGCACACCGCCGGCAACTCCTCCGGGATCGTCGACGGCGCAGGGCTCGTGGTGGTCGGCAGCGCGGCGGCGGCGTCGTCGCTCGGCCTGGCGCCCAGGGCTCGCATCGTCGCAACGACATCGGTCGGCTCCGACCCGACCCTCATGCTCACGGGGCCCGTCGCCGCCACCGAGAAGGTGCTCGCGCGTGCCGGGCTCAGCCACGACGACATCGACCTCTACGAGATCAACGAGGCCTTCGCATCCGTCGTCCTCCACTGGCTGCGCGAGACCGGCGTCGACCCCGAGCGCACCAACGTCTCGGGCGGTGCGATCGCGCTGGGGCACCCGCTCGGCGCCACCGGTGCCATGCTCATCGGCACCGCGCTCGACGAGCTCGAGCGCCGCGATCAGCAGCGCGCGCTCGTGTCGCTGTGCGTCGGTGGCGGCATGGCGTCGGCGATGGTGATCGAGCGGGTCTGACGCGACCGCTCACCACGGATCCGCACGGGATCCAAACCTTCCGAGGGAGGGCGCCGAAGCCCTCATGAGCCCTTGAGGGGCTCTTCCACGCTCTGGAAGGAGAGCCAATGTTCACCACGATCCTCTCGGGCCTCGCGCTCATCACCGGCCCGCTCATCACCGGCCCGCTCGTCGACTTCGGCGGCATCCTCAACGCCCTGCAGATCGGTCAGTTCCAGTAGCAGGGCCCGTCGACCGACGACCGACGACCAGGACAGGAGCCCCGCTGCGGCGGGGCTCCTCCATTGAGGAGCGCATTCGTGACGACCGCCACGCAGCACACTGACAGCACGACCGGCAACGAGCGCGTTGCGCTCACGGACGCCCAGCGGGGCATCTGGTACGCGCAGCAGCTCGACGCAGACAACCCGACATACCAGATCGGGCAGCAACTGCACCTGGTTGGGGCCCTCGAGCCCGCCCTGCTGCGTGTGGCGCTCACGAAGACGATCGCCGACCTCGACTCGCTCAGCCTGCGCTTCCGCGAGGACGCAGATGGCCCTTACGCGATCCTGGCTCGGCCGCGGCCCACGGATGACCTGCTCGAGGTCGTCGATCTCCGTCACCTCGGCGAGACGGAGGCCCGGGCGCTCGCCCGCGAGCGGGTCGACGCCGAGATGTCGACCCCGCGTGACCTGCAGGGCGACGAGCTCTTCGGCGCGATCCTGTTCCGCGTCGCCGACGACCGCGCCACCTTCTTCCAGCGCGTCCACCACATCGTGCTCGACGGCTACTCGGCCGTCATCGCCCTGCGCTACCTCGCTGCCCTCCATACACGCCTCGCTCGAGGCATCCCGCGACGCCTGCAGCGGCTCGCTGCTGCACCGCTCGCCCACCTCGCGGCGCGATTCCCCTCCCCGCTGCCCTCGCTCGAAGAGCTCCATGCCTCGATCGAGGAGTACGAGGCATCGCCGCAGCGTGCAGACGACGAGACGCACTGGCGCGCGGCGCTCGCGGACGATGCGCCGGTCGTGGGCCTGGAAGGGTCGACCGGTGCGGTCGCGCGCCGCGTGGTGCGGGCCTCTGCACTGCTCGGCGCAGCGCGTGCCGCGCGCCTCGCCTCGCTCGGACGCGACCTGCCGAAGACGATCGTCGGGCTGCTCGCGATCTACCTCTCGAAGATCACCGGCGAGCGGCGCGTCTCGCTCGGCCTGCCGGTCACCGGCCGTCGCGGCAAGGTCGCCAAGACGACGCCGTCGATGCTCTCGAGCATCCTGCCGCTGCGCATCGACGTCGATCCGGGCGCGAGCATCGACGACGTCGTCGCGCACACCGGCGCCGTCGTGCGCGGCGCCGTCCGGGCGCAGCGCTTCCGCGTCGAGCGCATCGAGGGCGCACCCGCATATGCCGGGCCCTCCGTCAACCTGCTGCCCGTCATCGACGCCATCCGATTCGGTGAGGCAGAGGGCGAGATCGAGATCCTCTCCACGGGGCCCGTGCACGACCTGTCGATCGTCGTCTCCGGCCTGTACAGCGACGCCGCCCAGGCCCGCCTGCAGCTCGAGGGGGATGCCGACGCACACTCGCTCGAGACGCTCGAGGAGCACCTCGAGCGCATGCTCGCGCTCATCGACGAGGCGCTCGAGGACGGCACCGGTGCCGTCGTCGACGCGCGTGTCGTCGGTGATGCAGAGGCCGCGGCGATGCTCGCCCTCGGCGAGGGCGGTCGCGAACGGCTCGCGCCGGAGTCGATCCTCGACGCCTTCTCGCTCGCGGCGCGCCAGCGGGCCGACGCGACCGCGGTGGTCGCCGCCGACGGCACCTTCACCTTCGCCGAGCTCGACGCGGAGGCCACGCGCCTCGCCCACCACCTCGTCGCGCAGGGCGTCGGTGCCGGCACGCAGGTCGCGGTGCGCATCGAGCGCAGCCGACTGCTGCCGATGCTCGTGCTCGCGGTGCTCCGCTCCGGCGGCGCCTATGTGCCGCTCGACCCCGAGTACCCAGGCGATCGTGTCGTGGGCATGATCGAGGATGCCGCGCCGCTGCTGCTGCTCACGAGCACAGGCCAGCTCGAGCGGGACCGCGCCGCTGGCGCGCGCTGGAACGTGCCGACGCTCGCCGTCGACGCCGATACCAGCACGTGGCAGCGCGCGACCAGCGACGCTGCCGGGCTTCCGAGGCGCTCGGTCGACGACCTCGCCTACGTGGTGTTCACCTCCGGCAGCACCGGTCGCCCCAAGGGCGTCGGCGTGGACGGCGTAGCGCTGCGCAACCTCTTCCAGCACCACCGCGACAAGCTCTTCACACCTGCCGCGGAACGGCTCGGGCGCCCGTTGCGCGTCGCGCACACCGCCGGGCTCTCGTTCGATGCCGCGTGGGACCCGCTGCTGTGGCTGTTCGCCGGCCACGAGCTCCACATGATCGACGACGACACGCGCCGCGACCCCGAGCGCCTCGTCGCGCACCTCGCGGAGCACGCCATCGACGCGATCGAGACCACGCCCTCGTTCGCGGAGGCGCTGCTCGCCGCTGGGCTGCTGGAGGCCGATCCGCACCCGACCGAGATCGCGCTCGGCGGCGAGGCCGTCGGCCCTGCGCTGTGGGATGCGCTTGCTGCGCGCGACGACCTGCGCGCCGTCAACCTCTACGGCCCGACCGAGACGACGGTGGACAGCCTCGTCGCCGAGATCGTGCAGGGGGCGCAGCCGCACATCGGCTCCTCCGTGCGCAACAGCCGCCACTACATCCTCGACTCCAGCCTCACACCCGTGCCCGGTCGTGCGGTCGGGGAGCTCTACCTCGCGGGCACCAACGTCGCTCGCGGATACATCGGGCAGTCCGGCCTGACCGCCGAGCGGTTCGTCGCGGATCCCTTCGCGGACGACGGCTCACGCATGTACCGGACGGGCGACGTCGTCCGGCGCCGCCGCGACGGCTCGCTGCGCTTCGTCGGCAGGCTCGACGACCAGATGAAGATCCGCGGCTACCGCGTCGAGCTCGCCGAGGTCGAGGCGGCGATGCGCCGCGAGGCCGGCGTCGCCCGCGCTGCCGTCGTCGTGCACGGCGAGGGCGCCGCCGCGCGCATCGTCGGCTATGTCTCCGGCTCCGGCTCCGGCTCCACCGACGGGCTCGGGGCCGCCGTGCGCGAGGCGCTGCGCACGACGCTGCCCGACTACATGGTGCCGTCGACCGTCATGGTGCTCGACGACATGCCCATGACCCCGAACGGCAAGCTCGACCGCCGGGCCCTGCCCACGCCGGAGCGGAGCGCCGCAGACCCCGCGCAGCAGCCTCGCACACGCGTCGAGCGCGTCGTCGTGGAGGCGATCGCCGAGGTGCTGGGCATCGATCGCGTCGGCGTCGACGAGGACTTCTTCGCCGCCGGCGGGCACTCGCTGCTCGCGACGCGCCTCGCGGCGCTGCTCTCGGAGCGGCTGGAGACCAAGGTCAGCGTCCGCGACGTGTTCGAGCACCCGACCGGGACGTCGCTCGCCGCCCGCGTCGGTGACGCCGATGGCGCAGCTCGCGGCCCGCGCCTCGCGCGCGCGCCACGACCCGAACCGCTGCCGGTCTCGCTCGCGCAGCGCCGGCTGTGGTTCCTCAACCGGCTCGAGCCGGACTCCGCCGCGTACAACATCCCGATCGTGCTGCACCTCGACGGCGCACTCGACGAGCCTGCCCTGCGCGAGGCGCTGCGCGACGTCGTGCGCCGTCACGAGCCGCTGCGCACGATCGTGCCGCTCGTCGATGGTGAGCCCGTGCAGCGCGTGCTCGCGGCCGACGCGGCGCTGCCAGAGGTGATCGCGGTCGACGTGCCCGCCGACCGGATCGACGCTGTCGTGCGCGATGAGGCGAGCCGTCCCTTCGACGTCACGAGCGAGGTGCCGCTGCGCACCATGCTGCTGCGTGTCGGCACCGATCGGCATGTGCTCGTGGCCACGATGCACCACATCGCCAGCGACGGCTGGTCGCTCGCCCCGTTCGCGCGCGACCTCGGCGAGGCCTACCGCGCCCGTGCCGCCGGCGAGGAGCCCAGCCCCACCCCGCTGCCGGTCGACTACGCCGACTTCGCGCTCTGGCAGCGCGAGCACCTCGGCGACCCGGATGACGAGGGCAGCGAGCTCGCCGCGCAGCTCGCGCATTGGCGCGAGGCCCTCGCGGGGGCTCCCGAGGAGATCGCCCTGCCGCGCGATCGCGCTCGCGGCACCGCCGCCTCCCACGACCCTGCACTCGAGGGCGTGGGCGAAGTGCGCCTGGAGCTCGACGCCAGGCGCCACGCCGCGCTCCGCGAGCTCGCGGCCGAGCACCGCACGAGCCTGTTCATCGTGCTGCACGCCGCCGTCGTCGCGATGCTCGAGCAGCAGGGCGCCGGCGACGATGTCGTGCTCGGCACGCCCGTCGCGGGCCGCACCGACCCGCAGCTCGACGAGCTCGTCGGCTTCTTCGTGAACACCGTCGTGCTGCGGACCTCGGTCGCGGGAGACCCGACGCTCGAAGAGCTGCTCGAGCGCGTGCGCACCAGCAACACCGCGGCGTATGCGCACCAGGACGTGCCGTTCGACGCGGTCGTCGACGCGATGCGACCGAATCGCGTCGCCGATCGCCACCCGCTCTTCCAGGTGCTGCTGACCCTGCAGAGCACCGAACCCGCAGCGCTCGACCTCGGCGACGTGCGGGTGCATGTGCCTGCCCAGACGACCAGCGCCGGCGTGAAGGCCGATCTGCTCATCGACGTCGCGACTCCGGAGGGGGAGGCCGGCTCGCTCGTCGCGAGCCTCGGCTTCGACCGGGCGCTCTTCGACGAGCCGACCGTGGTGCGGATGCGCGATGCGCTCGCGCGCGTGCTCGACGCCCTCGTCGACGCGCCGCATCGGCGTGTCTCGGACATCCCCTCGGTCGACGCCGAGACGGCCGGGTGGCTCGAGCGCGTGGCCGCCGGCCCGACGCTGCCGGCGACCGGAACCGTGCTCGATGCGCTCCGCGCGACCGCGATGCGGATGCCGGATGCGGATGCGCTCGTCGACGAGAGCGGCACGCTGTCGTTCGCTGAGCTCGTCGAGCGCGTGGACGCCCTCGCCGCAGGGATCGCGGCACGCGGCATCGAGCGGGGCGCACGCGTCGCCGTGGCGCTGCCGCGCGGCGCCGATGCCGTCGCGCTGGTGCTCGCCGCGCTCCGAGCCGGCGCGGTCGTCGTGCCGATCGACATCGCCTACCCGGATGCGCGCATCGCCCAGATCTTCGAGGGTGCCGATCCGGGGCTCGTGGTCGGGGTGGACGCCGAGCGGCTCGAAGCGATCGCCGCGGGCGTCGGCACCGGCGCAGTTGTCGTCGCTCCGGACGAGCTGATCGACCGGGATGCCGCACTGCCGCCGGCACCCCGGCCGGACGACGTCGCCTACCTCGTGTACACATCCGGCACCACGGGAGCGCCGAAGGGCGTCCAGGTGCCGCACGCGGCGCTCGCGAACGTGCTCGCACAGCACGAGGACGCGATGATCGCGCCCGTCCGCGAGCGTGCAGCGGGCGCACCGCGCATGCTGCACCTCTCGGGGCTCGGCTTCGACGCGGCCTGGGACCCGATCCTGTGGCTCGTCGCGGGCACGGCGCTCGAGATCGCCGACGAGGCGACGCGCATCGACGGCGAGGCCGTGGTGCGCGCGATCCTCGCGCGCGGCATCGACGTGGTGGAGACAACCCCTTCCTACGCGCAGCAGCTCGTCGCCGTCGGCCTGCTCGAAGCGGTGGCCGATCGCGGCCGCGCGCTCACGCTCGCCCTCGGCGGCGAGTCGGTGCCGCAGCGGCTGTGGGATCGCCTGGCTGTCGCGGCCGGCATCGACGCCTGGAACCTGTACGGCCCGAGCGAGAGCACGATCGATGCCGTGGTCGCGCGCATCGCGGCCCAGGGTCGCGTCGTGATCGGCGAACCGGTTGCGAACACCACCGCTCGCGTGCTCGATCGCTTCCTGCAGCCGGTGCCTCCGGGCGTCGAAGGGGAGCTCTATCTCTCCGGTGCCTCGCTCGCGCACGGGTATCGCGGGCGCGCCGTGGAGACGGCCGGCCGCTTCGTCGCGGACACGCACGGCGACGGCACCCGCATGTATCGCACCGGCGACATCGTCCGTCGCGCCGGCGACGGCAGCCTCGAGTTCCTGCGGCGAGACGACGACCAGGTGAAGCTGCGCGGCTACCGGATCGAGCTGGGCGACGTCGAGCGTGCGCTCGGTGCAGCGCCCGGAGTCGGCGCTGCGGTCGTGCGCGTCATCGCGCCGGGCGGGCCGGACACCGCGCGCCTCGCCGCGTGGGTGACGGGGGATGTCGACGTCGATGTCGTGCGCGCGGCCGCTGCCGAGCTGCTGCCGGGCTACATGGTGCCGACGGCGATCACCGCGATCGACGCGGTGCCGCTGACGCCGAACGGCAAGGTCGATGTCACAGCCATGCCAGAGCCCGCGGGCAGCGCGGCCTCGCGCGAGCCGCAGACCGATGCCGAACGCGCCATCTGCAGCATCGTCGGCGAGGTGCTGGGGGTCGAGGACGTCGGCCTCGACGACGACTTCTTCGCGCTCGGCGGGCATTCGCTGCTCGCGGTGACCCTCATGGGGCGGCTGCGAGACGAGCTTGGGGTCGCGCTGCCGCTGCGTGCCGTCTTCGAGTCGCCGACGCCCGCCGCACTGCTGGTCGCCGCGGGGCGCGCGGACGAGGCACCGAACGAGGCCGCGGCGAGCGCCGCGCCTGCGCTGCGCGCGTGGGCCGCTGAGCATCCCCGGCGTGACGGCGAGCAGCTGCCGCTGTCGCCGAACCAGGCACGCCTCTGGTTCCTCAACAGGCTCGATCCGACCTCCGCCGAGTACTCGGTCGTGCTGCAGGCCGCCCTCGCGGGTGCGCTCGACACCGCTGCGCTTCGCGGCGCGGTCGACGACCTCGTCGAGCGCCACGAGGTGCTGCGCACGAGCTATCCGGAGATCGACGGTCGGCCGGTCCAGCAGATCCACGAGCCGCGCGCCGACATCGTCGGCGACGTCCCCATCCAGCTCGACCGCGGCTTCGACCTCACGACTGAGCTGCCGGTGCGCGCCGCGCTCATCGAGACCGGCGTCGACACCTGGCGGCTCGAGCTCGTCATCCACCACATCGCCACCGATGGCGCGTCGCTCACGCCGCTGGTGCGAGACCTCGCGACCGCCTACGCCGCCCGGGCGGGCGGCGCGACGCGACTGCAGCGGCCGCTGGAGGTGCAGTACGCAGACTGGGCGCGGATGCGGGCCTCGCTCGAGGCTGCTGATGCGAGCGGTCACGCGGCCGGCTTGGCGGCCTGGGTCGACGAGCTCTCGGGCATCCCGACCGAGCTCGACCTCCCCGTCGACGGCAGGCGTCCCGACTCCGCCGCCCGGCGTGCCGGACGGGTGCGGTTCACCGTGCCGGCCGAGATCGCCAGGGCGCTGCAGGCGTCCGCGGCGGGCCGTCGGGCGAGCGGGTTCCACGCCTGGCTCGCGGCACTGGCCGGCTTCCTGCAGCGTGTGGGAGGCGGCGACGACATCGTCATCGGCTCACCCTCCGCGGGCCGCGGCGACCCCGATCTCGCCGAGCTCGTCGGCTTCTTCGTCAACACGCTGCCGCTGCGCGTGCGCCTCGAGGACGGCCCGTCGCTCGCCGACGCCGTCGACCGTGCCCGCGACGTCACGCTCCGTGCGATCGAGCACGAGTCGGTGCCCTTCGAGCGCATCGTGGAGGCGATGGCCCCCGAGCGCAGGCTCGGCCGGCACCCGCTGTTCCAGACGATGCTGACGGTCGAGGAGCCCGCAGGGATCGAGCTCGGCCTTCCGGGTGTGGCCGCGACGCGGCTGGAGCCCGATGCGACGGGTGCGGCCAAGCTCGACCTGTCGTTCACCCTGCGTCCGCAGCCGAGCGGCGCAGTGGAAGGCGTGCTCGAGCACGACGCCGCGCTGCTCTCTGAACGCGCCGCCCGGGGTCTCGTCGATCGATGGCTCTCGTTCCTCGCCGCTGCGAGCGCCGAGCCGCAGCGCGCGATGCGCGACGTGCCGCTCGAGCCGAGCGTCCGTCGCCTGCCGCACGGCGAAGGTGACGCCGAGCTCGAGCCCGAGTCCGTGCTCGAGGCGCTCGCTGTCTCACTGGCCGCACGGCCGGAGGCGACGGCGCTGACCGCCGGCGAGCACGCGCTCGACGGCGCTGCGCTCGACGCCAGGATCGACGCGATCGCCGCGGGGATCGCCGCACGGGGCGTCACGCGAGGAGAGGTCGTCGCGCTGCGGCTGCCGCGCTCGATCGACACGGTGGCGGCCCTGTTCGCCGTATGGCGGGCCGGCGCAGTGGTCGCCCCCATCGACACGGAGCTGCCGCTCGAGCGCGTCGCGACGATGCTGGCCACAGCCGGCGCGCGCCTGGTGGTGCACGCCGATGCCGATGGCGACCACCTCACCGTCACGGCCGCTGCTCGAGCTGGCATCGACACCGCACGAGTCGTGCCGATCGACGCGCTGCTGCAGGCGCCGACGGACGACGCGCCGCGAGCGGCCCCGAGCCTGGACGCACCCGCCTACCTGATCTTCACGTCCGGCACGACCGGCGTGCCCAAGGCCGTGCAGGTGCCGCACCGAGCGCTCGCAGCGCTGCTCGCGAGCCATCGGGCGACCCTCATGCCGGATGCTGCAGAGCGTCGCGTGCGGATGGCACACACCACGGGTGTCGGGTTCGATGCCGCGATGGATCCGATCATCTGGCTCGCAGCCGGGCACGAGCTGCACATCGTCGACGACGCGACCCGCCGCGACCCCGAGGCGCTCGTCGCGCTGCTCGAGCGCTCGGGCATCGGCGCGTGGGAGACGACACCGAGCTACGTCGCCGCGCTCGCGGGGCAGACCCGCCTCGCGGCCGTGCTCGACGAGCGGCCCGTCGACGCGCCGTTCACGATGCTGCTGGGCGGTGAGCCGCTGGACGCCGGGCTCTGGACATGGCTGCGCGAGCGCGCCGCCGTCGAGGCCTGGAACCTCTACGGGCCCACCGAGGTGGGCGTCGACTCGCTGATCGCGCGCGTCGCCGAGTGGGAGGTGCCCGTGCTGGGCGCGACCACGGCAGCGACCGTCGGCTACGTGCTCGACTCGGCGCTGCGGCCCGCTCCGGTCGGCAGCGTCGGCGAGCTGTGGCTCGCAGGGGCGCAGCTCGCGCACGGCTATGCGGGCAGAGCGGCAGCGACCGCGGAGCGATTCGTCGCCGATCCGTTCACCGCCGATGGCTCCCGCATGTACCGCACGGGCGACCTGGTCGTCGTCCGCGACGCCGGCAGCCACGCCGCACCCGCGATCGTCTCGCTGGGCCGCGGCGACGACCAGACGAAGATCCGCGGCCACCGCGTGGAGCCTGGCGAGGTCGAGGCGCTGCTGCGCAGCACCGAAGGGGTCGCACAGGCCGTGGTGCGCGCGATCGACACCGCTCGTGGCGCCGCGCTCGGCGCGTGGATCGTGCCGGCGGAGGGTGCCGACCGCGACGAGCTCGTCGACGGTCTCGGCTCGCTGCTGCGCGATCGCCTGCCGGACTACATGGTGCCGGCGGCGATCGCCGTGATCGACGCGGTGCCGCTCACGCCGAACGGCAAGGTGGATGCGCGGTCGCTGCCAGAGCTGCGGGCGGGCGGGGGAGCGGGGCGTGCGGCTGCTCCCGGCGCCGAGGCGGCGGTCGCCGCGGCGTTCGCCGAGGTCCTCGGCGTCGCCGATGTGCGTGCCGACGACTCCTTCTTCGCGCTCGGTGGGCATTCCTTCGTGGCACAGCCGACCATCCGCGCCATCAACGAGGCGCTCGGCAGCGAGCTGCCGGTGCAGGCGCTGTTCCAGGCGCCGACCGTCGCGGGGCTCGCCGAGCTGGTCGACTCCGGCGGTGCCGACGTGGCGGAGAGCCTCCGGACGATCCTGCCGCTGCGGCGCGAGGGGCGCGGCCACCCCGTGTTCGCCGTGCATCCCGCGAGCGGCGTCGCCTGGAAGTTCACGACCTTCGTCTCGCGGCTCGACACCCAGCGGCCGATCCTCGGGCTGCAGATGCCCGGCATCGCTCCGGACGACCCAGAGCCAGCGCTCGCGGCGACGCTCGATGAGCTGCTTGACGACTACGTCGAGGCGATCCGCGCCGAGCAGCCGCACGGGCCATACACGCTCGCCGGCTACTCCTTCGGCGGTCAGCTCGCACACCACATCGCCGCGCGGCTGCAGGCCACGGGGGAGCGTGTGTCGCTGCTGGCGATCCTCGACGCCTACCCCTCGCAGGCGCCGGCGCTCGCCGGTGTCGAGGGCGAGCAGGCGATGTGGCGCGGCTTCCTCGACGCGAACGGCGTGCGCCCGCCTGACGGGACGCTCGATGTCGGGCGCGTGCGCGAGGCGCTCGGCGATGCGAGCAGCCCGCTCGCCGACGTGCCCGAGGAGTCGATCGAGCGGATGGTGCGACGGTTCCGGCAACTCGGCACGCTGCTGGACGCCGCACAGAAGCCGGTCGTGCAGGGCGGCCTTCACGTCTTCGCATCGACCGAGCAGGTGCCCGCCGGCCGGCCGGGCCCGGAGGCCTGGGAGGCCTTCGTCACCGGCGCGGTGACGTCGAGCCCGGTCGGTGCTCGGCACCAGGACGTGCTGGGGGATCGCGGCATGGACGACATCGCGCCCGTGCTCAGCCGCCTGCTGCGCGACGCGCCCGAGATCGACGACGGGACAACCGTTCAGCGGAGGGCTCCGAAGCACTGATGACGAAATCAGATGACGACGCGAGACCAGTGAAGGACGGGCGATGACGAATCCATTCGACGACCAGGACGGCACCTTCCGGGTGCTGGTGAACGACCGCGACCAGCACTCGCTGTGGCCAGAGTTCGCAGACGTCCCGCGCGGATGGGTCGCGGTCTTCGGTCCGACGGCCAAGCAGGCCTGCCTCGACTACGTGACCGAGCACTGGCAGGACATCACGCCGGCGCCGGAGCGCGATCGCGTCGCCTCGTGATCTCGATCCGAGGGATCCGCAAGCGATTCGGCGACCATCTGGCGCTCGACGGCGTCGACCTCGAGGTGCCCGAGGGCACTGTGCAGGGGCTGCTCGGGCCGAACGGCGCGGGCAAGACGACGGTGGTGCGCGTGCTCGCGACGCTGCTCGAGCCTGACGAGGGCGACGCGATCGTCGCGGGCCACTCGGTGCGGCAGGAAGGGCACGCGGTGCGCGAGCGACTCGGGCTCTCGGGCCAGTACGCGGCCGTCGACGAGCGCCTCACCGGCTTCGAGAACCTGACGATGGTCGGCGAGCTCTACGGCATGCGACGCCGTGACGCGAAGGCACGTGCCCGCGAGCTGCTGCGCGACTTCCGCCTCGATGACATCGCCGACGGCAAGCGCGCAGGCGCATACTCCGGCGGCATGCGACGGCGGCTCGACCTCGCCGGCGCGATCGTCGCTCGGCCGCCCGTCGTCATCCTCGACGAGCCCACGACGGGTCTCGACCCGCGCGGTCGTCGTGACACCTGGGATGCCATCGCTTCGCTGACGCAGGGCGGCACGACGGTGCTGCTGACGACGCAGTACCTCGAGGAGGCCGACCAGCTCGCCGACTCGATCGCTGTGATCGATGCGGGTCGCATCATCGCGGAGGGCACCGCGACAGCGCTGAAGGCTCAGGCGGGCGGTGCGCGACTCGACATCGTGCTGGCTCCTGGCGCCGACGGTCACGCCGCCCTCGCTGCGATGCGCGAGACCGCGGCCGATGCGACGCTCGACGAGCGAGCGCGGCGGCTGCTGGCGAGCGCCGTCGACGGCGCAGCCGGGCTGCGCACCGTGCTCGGGCTGCTCGAGCGGGCGGGCGTCGCAGTGGTCGAGGCCGCCGTGCGGCAGCCGACGCTCGACGACGTCTTCCTGCGACTCACCGGCAGCCCTGCGGAGGAGCCCGACGAGCCTGGCGCAGATGAGCCCGGTGCCGGCGAGCCCGGTGCCGACGTTCGGCTCGAGGCAGAGCGGGCCGCCGCGTGAACGGCCTGATCCGAGCCGCCCGCGACGGTGGCATCGTCGCGCGCCGCAACATCATCGGCGTGCGGCGCACGCCCGGAGCCCTCGTCACCGGCGTCGCGCAGCCCATCATCTTCGTGCTCATCCTCGCGTTCGTCTTCGGCAGCGCGCTGGGCGGCGATGACTACCGCGAGTTCCTCATCGGCGGCATCCTCGCCCAGACGCTCACCTTCAACTCGTCCTTCACGGCGGTCTACCTCGCGAAGGACCTCCAGACGGGCCTCATCGACCGCTTCCGGGCGCTCCCGATGTCGCGCGTCGGGGTGATCCTGGGCAGGACCACCTCCGACCTCGTGACGAGTGCGCTGTCGGTCGCCGTGATCCTGGCGTGCGGACTGGTGATCGGCTGGCGCGTGCACACGGATGTCGGGCAGGTGCTGCTCGCCTTCGGGCTGCTGCTGCTGTTCGCCTTCGCGACCTCGTGGATCGGCGCCTTCATCGCGATGTCGGCTCGCAGCGTCGAGGTCGCGCAGAGCCTCGGCCTGCTGTGGCTGTTCCCGGTGACGTTCATCTCCGGTGCGTTCGTCTCGGCCGACATGCTGCCGGGCCCGCTGCGAGCGATCGCCGAGTGGAATCCCATCACCGCCGTCGCCACTGCGGTGCGGCAGGCGTTCGGCAACGACGCGCCTGTCGGCTTCGAGACGGCGGGCGGCTGGCCTGCCGACAACGCGCTGCTCTACGCGACGCTCTGCTGCATCGCGATCATCGCGGTCTTCGCGCCCATCGCCGTGCTGCAGTACCGCCGCATCAGCCGGCGATGACGGCGCGGTGAGCGGTGATCGACCTCCTCATCACCACGGTCGACGAGCTGCTCGATCGCGCCGATGGCGCGGCCGGCCGTGTGCGTGGCGCTCGAGCGCTCGTGAGCGAGGTCGATCTCGCGGCGGCCGATCGCAGGCAGCGATCCGACGACGCGCGACGCACGCTGGCCGGACGCCTGGGGCTGCGGCTGCTTGCGGCGGCGACGACCGGTCTTCCGCTGCAGGAGCTGCCGTCGCTCTCGATCGACCGCAGTTGTGACCGCTGCGGCGAGCAGCACGGGCGGCCGCGCGCCGCAGGCATGTCGCTGTCGAGCTCGACCTCCGGCGATCTCGTGCTCGCCGTCGTCGGGCCCGCGGATGCGTCGGTGGGCGTCGACGTCGAAGTCGTGCCGCACGAGCTCTGGCGGGGCTTCGACGCCTACGCGTTGCACCCGCGCGAGCGCGATGGCCGACCTGGCGCGCCCACGCACATCGAGGAGCGCCTCGCGGTGTGGACCGAGAAGGAGGCGATCCTGAAGGCAGCGGGCGTCGGGCTTCGCCTCGCGCCCTCCCGCCTGCTGCTCGGCGGCGTCGGCGAGGCGCAGCGCTGGAGCGCGCCCCGCCGCGGGGTGCACTGGCGGACGCTCGCCGAGTCGGGCGACGCACGCACGGCGGGCATGCGCTCCACGCAGGTCGCAGTGCGCCCGGACGCACGGGCTGCGGTCGCGGCGACCTCGGCGCTCCCGGTGCGTCGCCGCTCCCTCGATTCGCTGCTGCGCACCGTCGACTTCGATGCGCTCGCTGACACGGGGCCGCCATCGCACCCCTCCCGGACGGATTCGATCGCATGACACCGGCGTCAACGCATTCATGAACCAGCACATCCGCTCGGGATAGGGTCTCTCGGGTGAGTGATGACGCCGCGAAGACCGAACCCGCCACGCAGGATGAGCCGTCGGTCGTCGACGAGCTCGTGACCACGCACCACACCCTCGAGACGCCCGACGGCGAGCTCGCCTACACGGCTCGCGCGGGCCGCGTGGTGCTGTGGGAGGAGCAGGTCGAGGACGACGTGTTCCGCGGCCGGAAGGCCCGCGCGCAGGTCGCGATCACCGCCTACACGCTCGACGACGCCGACCCGGCGACGCGGCCGGTGACCTTCGCCTTCAACGGCGGGCCGGGCTCCGCGAGCGTCTGGCTGCACATGGGCGTGCTCGGCCCGAAGCGCGTCGTGATGGGCGATGTCGGCGAGCTCGCGCCGCCGCCCTACGACGTGGCAGACAACCCCGAGTCGCTGCTGACGGTGAGCGATCTGGTGTTCATCGACCCGGTCTCGACCGGGCGCTCGCGGCCCGTCGAGGGGCGGAAGGCGAAGGACTTCCACGGCTTCACGGCCGACATCGAGTCGGTGGCGGAGATCATCCGGCAGTGGGTCACTGCGGAGGGGCGCTGGCTGAGTCCGAAGTTCCTGGCGGGGGAGTCGTACGGCACGACGCGCGCCGCCGGCCTCGCCCAACACCTGCAGGACGAGCTGGGTATGTACCTCAACGGGCTGCTGCTCATCTCGAGCGTGCTCGACTTCTCGACCGCGAACTTCGAGCGCGGCGGCGATCGTGCCCACGCGCTCTACCTGCCCTTCTATGCCGCGACCGCCTGGCGCCACGGCTTCCACGAGGGCCGTTCGCTCGCGGAGGTCGTCGACGAGGCGCGCGCTTACGCCGCCCGCGACTACCCGTACGTGCTGGGCCGGGGCGCACGGCTGACGGTGGAGGAGCGGGCGGATGCGGTGGTCACCCTCGCGCGCCTCACCGGCCTGTCGGAGACCTACGTCGACCGCGCGAACCTGCGCATCGAGCACTGGCGATACTTCGGCGAGCTGCTGCGCGACCGTCGGCTGACGGTCGGCAGGCTCGACTCCCGCTTCACGGGGCCAGCGGCCGCCGGCATCGCCGAGCACATGGACGCGGATGCGTCGATGGACGCCATCCTCGGGCCGTACTCGGCGGCGTTCCAGCACTACCTGCACCACGAGCTCGAGGTGCGCGACACCGGCCCGTTCCACGTCTTCGGCAAGAACGTCATCGAGCACTGGAGCTACAAGGAGTTCGAGAACGCGCCGGTCTACGTGATCGACAAGCTCTCGCGGGCGATGCGGCAGAACCCGCACCTGGCGGTGCACTTCGCCTATGGCTGGTTCGACGGCGCGACGCCGTTCTCGGCGGCGGAGGACTCGGTGGCGCACCTGCAGATCCCGGAGACACTGCGCGAGAACCTCGAGCACCGCTACTACGAGGCCGGCCACATGATGTACGTGCACGAGCCATCGCGCCTCGCCCAGTCGGCCGACCTGGCCGACTTCGTCCGCCGCCGCTCCTGACCCGCCCGTCCTCGTTGGTCCAGTAGCGCCCGCAGGCCGACCGCGTCTCGAGACCCACCGCGCACCCGCGGGTCGAGTAGCGCCCGCAGGGCGCGTATCGAGACCCGCCATCCGCGCGAAACCGCTCCACAGATGCGGTAACCTGTCTTGGTTGCCTTCGGGCACCGCGATCGCAAGATCGACGGGCTGTGGCGCAGCTTGGTAGCGCACTTGACTGGGGGTCAAGGGGTCGCAGGTTCAAATCCTGTCAGCCCGACAGTTGTCCTGAGCCGCGACATCGTTGACACGGTGTCGCGGTTCAGGACTTTTTTGTGGGTTCGCGCGCTCCGCGGAGACCGTCGTGACGGGTCACGACTTCGGTGCGCGGCTGCGCGAGGCCTCGGGCGAAGCGGTCGGCGTCGACGCGGGAGCGGGAGAGCAGGCGGCGAGGCTCGCGAGGGTGACGGTGGCGAGCGTGAGGGCCGCGGTGCGCTGGAGCGTCGGCATGCTGCTGGTGGGGCGAATGGTCGATCAGAACAGCCCGTGCGGCAGCACGCCCTCGAGCTCGAGGAGCCACCGCTTCGTCTCGAGGCCGCGACCGCGACTGCCGCCGGAGTAGCCGCCCAGCCCGTCGCTCGCGACGACCCGATGACAAGGGATCAGCAGGGGCAGCGGGTTGGTGCCCATGATGGTGCCGATCGCGCGAGCAGGCACTCCGGCCCCGTCTCGTCTCGCGATCTCGCCGTAGGTGACGCTGCTGCCCCACTCGACGGTCGTCTGGAGCGTCTCGAGCACGGAGCGTGCGACGGGTGTCACTCCGTTCAGCTGCAGCGGCAGGTCGAAGCGCTGCAGGCCGCCGTCGAAGTACGCGCGCAGCTGCTGGAGCGCCGCAGTGAGGATCGGGTCGGTCACGGTGCTGCCGTCGGGCGCCGCAGCGCGCCACGCGACTCGGACGATCGCATTGCCGTCGCTGCTGACGGTGATCGGGCCCACGGGCGACGACAGCGTGGCGTGCGCCAGCGCAGGATCCGGCGACTGCTCGCGGGTTGCTGGCAGCATCTCTCGGCTCCGCTCGTCGGGTCGGTCGCCTGCTCGGCGGTGCGAACGTACCGCGGGGCGGTGACACCTGCGGCGAGGGGGCCAACAACCGTCGGATGGCACTCGGCTCCCACCTCCGCCGATGCGCAACGCCGATCAGCCCGGGAAGCGCACCCCCGCCAGCTCCTCCGACACCGTCCAGTTGCGCTGCGCATCCGCCTCGCTCTGCAGCGGGCGGTACAGCCGCTGCTCCGCGGGAGCGCCGCCGAGCCGCCCGGGGCCGCGCGGCGAGACGAGCAGGCCGCCCGCATCGGCAGCCGTGGCCGCCTGCAGTGCTGGCAGCCCCGCCGTGCGCGGGGTGCCGGCGAGGATGCCGCGCGCCGACAGGGCACGGATGATGCGCACCTGCGGCGTGTCCGCATCCCTCCCCACCTCGGGCCTGGCCGCCAGCAGGCTCGTCGGCGCGACGCCCGGGTGCGAGAGATTGCTCGAGATGCCCCAGCCGAGCCGCTGGCTGCGGCGCTCGAGCTCGAGGCCGAACAGCCCGAACGCGATCTTCGACTGCCGATAGGCGGCCATGCCGTCGTAGGAGCGCTGCCACTGCAGGTCGTCCCAGTTGATGCTGCCTCGCGCCGCCGCGACGCTCACCTGCGATGTCACACGAGCGCGACCGGCGCGCAGCAGCGGCAGCAGGTGCCCGACGAGCGCCACGTGGCCGAGGTGGTTCGTGCCGAGCTGCAGCTCGAAGCCGTCGGCGGTCGTCTGCCGGTCCGGCGGCGTCATGACGCCCGCGTTGTTGATGAGGATGTGGATGGGGTCGCCCTCGGCCAGCAGGGTCGCACCGAGCGCGGCCACCGAGTCGAGCGACGAGAGATCGAGCTCGCGCAGCGTGACCTTCGCGTCGGGCGCCGCCGCGCGGATCCTCTCGAGCGCCGCCTCGCCCTTGCGCTGGTTGCGCACCGGCAGCACGAGCTCGCCGCCGGCCGCCGCGAGCCGCGTCGCGATGCCGAGGCCGATGCCGTCGCTGCCGCCCGTGAGCACGATGCGCTTGCCGGTCTGGTCGGGGACTGTGATGTCGATGTTCCCGCGTGCCATGGGAGCGCTCCTTGCGATCGGTCGGTGCACTCACCGTGACGCTCGCCGAGCGCGCCATCCAGGGTCGACCGATCCATGGATCGGCAGACCGTGGATGACGGATGGCCGCTGGCAGTAGAAAGGGTGCAGCACGTCAGGGGGCGCGGATGGACATCGACCGGAGTGGCATGAGCGAGTTCCTGCGCCGCCGCAGGGAGGCGCTGCAGCCCGAGGACGTCGGCCTGCCGCGCGGCCAGCGCCGCAGGACGAGCGGGCTGCGCCGCGAGGAGGTCGCCGGGCTCGCCCACATGTCGACCGATTACTACGCGCGGCTCGAGCAGGAGCGCGGCCCACAGCCCTCGCCGCAGATGGTCGCCGCGATCGCGCAGGGCCTGCACCTCACGCTCGACGAGCGTGACCACCTCTTCCGGCTCGCGGGCCACGAGGCACCCGCGCGCGGCGGGGCCAGCGAGCACGTCAGCCCCGGCCTGCTGCGCATCTTCGACCGGCTGCAGGACACGCCAGCCGAGATCGTCACCGAGCTCGGCGAGACGCTGCGCCAGACGCCGCTCAGCGTCGCGCTGGTCGGTGACCTCGTGTCGCTGCGCGGCCCGCATCGCAGCATCGGCTACCGGTGGTTCGCCGATCCGGCGACGAGGCTGCGATATGCGGCACACGACCACGCGTTCCTGTCCCGGATGTTCGCCTCCGGGCTGCGGGGCGCCGTCACGCGGCAGGGCCAAGGGTCGCGGGCCGCTGAGCTGGCCGAGCTGCTGCTGGCAGGCAGCGAGGAGTTCCGCGCCGTCTGGGCGGAGCACGAGGTCGGCATTCGACCTCACGAGGTCAAGCACTTCGTGCACCCGGAGCTCGGTGCCCTCGAGCTCAGCTGTCAGACGCTGCTCGACCCGACCCAGTCGCACTCGATGCTGGTCTACACCGCCACCCCCGGCAGCGAGTCCGCTCAGAAGCTCGAGCTGCTCTCGGTGCTCGGCGCGCAGTCCTTCGCCTGAGGCGACTGGCTGAGCAGAGTAGTGTTCGCGAACCAACACCCGATCGGAGGCACGCGCATGACTGAACCGACCATCCCTGAGCCCGTCGCGTCGTTGATCGACGCCATCAACCGGAGCGACGAGGGCGCATTCCTCGATGCCCTCGGCGAGCAGGGCGTCGTCGACGATTGGGGCAGGGAGTTCGTCGGCCGCGACGCGATCAAGACCTGGAGCGACAAGGAGCTCATCGGTGCGGCAGGCACGTTGACACCGCTCGAGGTCACCGAGGCCGGCGATGAGGTCACGGTGATCGGTGACTGGCGCAGCAGCTGGGCCAACGGCCGCTCCTCGTTCGCGTTCCGCGTCGTCGACGGCCAGATCGTGCGCATGACGATCCGCGAGGGCTGACAGCAGAGCAGATCGTCGGGCGCGCCGGCCTAGCGGCCCTGGGCCGGCCGCAGCGTGCGCGCGTAGTCCTCCTTCAGCACCGCAAGGTGCAGCCACGACTCGACGTGCTCGACACCAGGGTGGCTGCGGATGCGCTCGAGGCTCGCGTACAGCGCCCCGGCGGAGGGCTCCACCAGGGTCGCGACGAGGTCGAAGCGGCCGATCGTGCGGGTGGCGAAGTCGACGCCGCGCCACTGGCGCAGCGCATCGACCATGCGATCGTCGCCGCCGCGCATGCTCAGCCCCACGCCCATCGACAGCTGCCGGTGGGCGAGCCCGCGGGCCTCGACGGCGCTGATCTTGATCACCCCGCCGTCGACGAGCCGCTGCACGCGCGTGGTCACGGCCGAGGGGGAGAGGCGCACCGACTCGCCGAGCGCGCGATAGCTCGTGCGGCCGTCGCGCTGCAGCAGCTCGATGAGCGCGACGTCGGTCTCGTCGAGGGTGATCTCGCCGCGGTATTCGGAGACGAAGAACCCCTTCACGACCGTCGTGTAGATGAGTGTGCTGATGTCGGCGACGCCGGGCAATGCGCGGAGGCCGACCAGCAGATCCTGCAGCTCGGCCATCGAGCCGACCCGCAGCTCCGCGACGATGTCGAACGAGCCGCCGATCGCCGAGACGAGCACCGTCTCCCGCAGCCCGCGGAGCTCGGCCGCGACGCGCTCGACGCCGCCATCGGTCCGGATCGACACGTGCGCGAGCACGTGCTGGCCGAGGAACGAGGGGTCGACGGCAGCGACCACGCGCACCTCGCCGTCGGCGAGCATCGCGCGCAGCCGGCTCGAGACTGCCGCGCGAGGATGCCCGAGCCGCTCCGAGAGCGCGTGGATGCTCGCGCGGCCGTCCTCCTGCAGCGCACGGATGAGCTCTGGGTCGAATGCCACGTGGCCGCCTTCCGCCGGATTTCCCGAGAACGCACCTGTGTGCATCCGGAACCGCAGTCTATCGACCGCTTCAGGCATCGGCACGGCGAAGAATGACGACCTCGACGTGCAGAACACCAGTGAAGTGGTGCTTGCTCTGGCGTTCTGTGCTTGGCAAGGGCCCCGGTGGCTCGTACGATCCAACGCAGTTCTCCCATCCGCAAAGGAGCGGCCATGACCTCCACCACCAGCCCGGCGATGACGAAGCGGGCCCGCAAGGCCGGCTTCGCCGCCTTCGTGGGCACCACCATCGAGTGGTACGACTTCTACGTCTACGCGACAGCCGCCGCACTCGTGTTCGGCCCGTTGTTCTTCCCGAGCGAGGATCCGCTCGCCGAGACGGCGTCAGCCTTCGCGACCTTCGCCGTCGCCTTCCTCGTGCGCCCGATCGGCGGCATCCTCTTCGGCCACATCGGCGACAAGCTCGGGCGACGCTTCTCGCTCGTGCTCACGCTGCTGCTGATGGGGCTCGCGACCGTGCTCGTCGGCTGCCTGCCGACCTACCAGGACATCGGCTTCATGGCGCCGATCCTGCTCATCGCGCTGCGCGCGCTGCAGGGCCTCGCGGTCGGCGGCGAGTGGGGCGGCGCCGTGCTCATGAGCGTCGAACACGCGCCTGAGAAGTCGAAGACCTTCTACGGCGGCTTCACGCAGCTCGGCAACCCGGCCGGCGCACTGCTGGCATCGGGCATCTTCGCGATCATGTCGCGCATGGGCGACGACTTCATCATGGACGGCGGCTGGCGGATCCCGTTCCTGCTCTCGATCGTGCTGATCGGCGTCGGGCTGTGGGTGCGCTACCGCGTCGAGGAGTCGCCGGTGTTCACCGCGAAGGTGGAGGGTCGCAAGCAGTCGCTGCCGCTGGCCTTCGCGCTGCGCTCCAACTGGAAGCCGATCCTGCTCGGCATCGGCATCCTGCCGGTCTCGACCGGTGGCTACTACCTCGCCACCACCTTCGCGACGGCGTACGCCACGGGCGAGCCGATCCGCATGGACGAGACGCTCATCCTCGACGCCATGACGGTGGCCTCGTTCATCGAGTTCCTCGTCACGCTCCCGATCGCCTGGCTGGGCGACAAGTGGGGTCGCAAGAACATCATGTACATCGGGCTCGTGACCTCGGTGCTGACCTTCGCGCCCTTCCTGCTGATCATGCCCGGCCAGATCGAGCCGCTCATCTTCCTGATGGCATCGCTCGTGCGCATCGCCATGAGCGCCACCTACGCACCGATCGCGGCGATCCTTGCGCAGATGTTCCGCCCGCAGGCGCGCTACACCTCGATCTCGCTCTCCTACGGCTTGGGCGCTGCGATCTGGGCCGGCTTCTCGCCCTGGTTCGCGACGATGCTCGTCGCCTGGACGGGCAGCATCTGGTCGGTCATCGTGATGTTCGCAGCCATGGCCGCGATCGCCTTCGTCTGCACCTGGAAGGCCCCGCAACACTCCGACGAGGCCCCCGTGACCGAGTCGTTCACCGCCCGCACCGACACGACCGCGAACCCGCTGCCGTGAGGAAGCTCACGCCCTTCGACCGCCCGGCGCAGACCGCGCCGCGCATCGTCACCGCGAAGGCGATCCACACAGTCGGCCCCGACGACGCCACCGCCACCGCCATGCTCATCGACGACGGCCGCATCGTCGCGATCGGCACGCTCGCCGAGTGCGAGCAGGCGGCGACGGATGCGGGGCTGGCGGCAGAGCGCGTCGACCTCGGCGAGCGGGTGGTCGTGCCGGGCTTCGTGGATGCCCATGCGCATCCGCTCATGTACGGCCAGATGATGTCGTGGGTCGACTGCGGGCCCGAGCGCGCGCAGAGCATCCCCGAGATCGTGGCACTGCTGCGCGCGGCTGCCGCCGAGCTGCCAGCGGGCAGGCCTGTGCGCGGCTACGGCTACGAGCACCGCAACCTCGTCGAGCAGCGGCACCCGACGCGCTTCGAGCTCGACGAGGTGGCCGCCGACCGCGAGGTCTACCTGATGAACGCCTCCGGCCACGGCGGCGTCGTCAACTCGCACATGCTCGCGCTGAACGGCGTCGATCGCGACACCCCGGATCCCGACGGTGGCACGTTCTTCCGCGACGCCGATGGCGAGCTGACAGGCGAGCTCTCGGATGCGGCCTGCAACATCCTCACCGGTGTGCACGGCGTGAAGATCGGCCACCACGGGCCCAACTTCCACCTGGCCGACGAGCCCGAGGAGCACCTGCGGCAGCTCGACGCGGCGACGCAGCGGTTCCTCGCGGGCGGCGTCACGACGATCGGCGATGCGCAGGTGAGCCGGCGTGAGCTCGACATGTACCTGCGGCTGGCCGAGGCCGGGCGCCTCGAGCTGCGCGTCTCGATGTACCTGCTCTCGCACCTGCTCGACCAGGCGCTCGAGATGGGTCTGGTCGGCCAGTTCGGCAACGCACACCTGAGCTTCGCCGGCATCAAGCTCTATGCCGACGGCACGCTGGGCGGGTGGACGGCCTACTTCCCCGACGGCTACGTGGGCGACCCGTGCCGCACGGGGCAGCTCTACCACCAGCCTGCCGAGTACACCGAGCTGATCCGCCGCGCGCACGCCGCCGGCCTCCAGACGGCGACGCACGCGCAGTCGCCCACCGCCATCGAGATGGTCGTCTCGGCCATCGAGCAGGCGCTCGCCGACCGGCCGGACCCCGACGCCCGGCACCGCATCGAGCACTGCGGCCTGCCGACGCCCGACCAGATCCGGCGGATGGCGGCCGCGGGCATCCGCCCCGTCAACCAGCCCCAGCACTACCGCAACTGGGGCGAGGGCGTCGAGCAGGCCATCGGCACGCCGGGGGAGCGCTTCAACCCGCTCGGCGAGTTCGAGGCCGCGGGGATCCCGTTCACGATCTCCTCGGACGCCCCGGTCGCCGAGCCCATCCCGCTCGAGGCCATCGAGACCTCGGTGACGCGTCTGACGCGCCGCGGGCACAGGCTGGGGTCGGATGCGCTGCGCGTGACCGCGCGGGCGGCACTGCGGGCGCACACCTGGGAGGGCGCCGTCTCACTCGGCCGCGAGGACGACCTGGGCTCGCTCGAGACCGGCAAGCTCGCCGACTTCGCCGTGCTGAGCGATGACCCGCTCGAGGTCGCCAGCGACGCGATCGCGAGCATCCGGGTCGAGCAGACCTGGGTCGGCGGCGAACGACGATTCGAGGCGGCACCATGAGCGAGCAGTACGCCGACACCGCGGGACGCGCGGTGCTGGAGACGATCCGCGCCTACGGCGTGACCGCGGTGTTCGGGATCCCCGGCACGCACAACCTCGAGCTCTATCGACCGCTGGCCGAGCTGGGCATGCGGGCGGTGACGAACCGGCACGAGCAGGGCTCCGGCTACGGCGCCGACGGCTGGGCGCAGCAGACCGGGCTGCCGGGTGTGGTCATCACCACCTCGGGCCCCGGCCTGCAGAACGCGATGAGCGCCGTCGGCACCGCCTTCTGCGAGTCGCGGCCGCTGCTCGTGCTCTCGCCAGGCGTCGCCCTCGGCGCCGAGTTCGCCGACGTGGGCACGCTGCACGAGACGAAGGATGCGTCGGCCATGGCCGGCGCGGTCGCCGCCTGGTCCCGCCGCGTCTCCAGTGCGGCCGAGGCGGTCGATGCCGTGCACGACGCCTTCGCGCTCTTCCGCACCGGCAGGCCGAGGCCGGTGCACATCGAGATCCCGCTCGACGTGCTCGAGGCGCCCGCCGGCGTCGCGGCCGCGGCGAGGGCCGCTCGCTCCGCACCGGCCGCCGTGGCGGGGGAGGCCGCCTCCGTGCGCGAGGCCATCGCGCTCTTGGCCGACGCCAGCGCTCCCGTCATCGTCGCAGGCGGGGGAGCGACCCGGGCGAGCAGTCAGGTGACGGCGCTCGCCGAGCGACTGGGCGCTCCCGTGCTCACGACCCTCAACGGCAAGGGCACGCTGGACGAGCACCACGCGCTCTCGCTCGGCTCGAACCTGCGCCTGCCCGCCGCGCGCGCGATCGCTGAGGCGGCCGACGTGCTCATCGTGGTCGGCTCGAAGCTCGGCGAGGCAGAGCTGTGGGCGCCCACCCTCGAGGCCCGCGGCGCCGTCGTCCGGATCGACATCTCGGCCGCGCAGGTGCACAAGAACCTCGAGGCGCGGGTCGGCATCGTCGGCGATGCGGCAGCCGTGCTCGATGCCGTGCTGGCTGATCTGCCGCAGGGCTCGCCCGCGGCCACGGACCTCGCGCCCGTGCGCGCCACCATCCTGGCCGAGACGCGCGCCGCGCTGCCGCAGACCGTCGCGCTCGCGGAGACGATCGCCGCGGCGCTGCCAGAGGGAGCGATCGTGGCCGGCGACTCCTCGCAGATCGTCTACATGGCGCTCGCGAACGTGCTGCGCCAGTCGCGCCCGCACTCGCTGCTCTACACGCCCACCTACGCCACCCTCGGCTACGGCCTGCCGGCCGCGATCGGCGCCCGTGTCGCGCAGACCGAGCGGCCTGTCGTGACCGTGATCGGCGACGGCGCGCTGATGTTCTGCGTCAACGAGCTCGCCACCGCCATCGAGCAGCGGCTCGACCTCACGATCGTCTGCGTCGACAACGGCGGCTACGCCGAGATCAAGCAGAACGAGCTCGACCGCGGCATCGCGCCCGTCGGCGTCGACCTGGTGCAGCCCGACTGGGCGGCACTGGCGGATGCCTTCGGCGCCACGGGCACGCGCGTCGCGTCCGATGGCGAGATCGTTCCGAGCATCCGAGCAGCCATCGCCGCAGGCGGTGTGCAGCTCGTGCACATCCGGCACCCCCAGCACTCGGCCGACTGATGCATCCACGCAAGGAGAGACCATGACCGACCTCAACGGCACTGCGCCCACCGAGCCGGCGCCTCACGAGCCTGCGCCCGAAGGGCACGCGCCCATCGGCCCTGTCGACGCATCCGTCAACCCTCGCTACTCCGGCATCGCCACCTTCGCGCGGCTGCCACGCATCGAGGATGTGCCGCGGGCAGACATCGCGATCGTCGGCATCCCCTTCGACACCGGCGTCAGCTACCGCCCCGGCACGCGCTTCGGCCCCTCGCACGTGCGGGAGTCGTCGCGGCTGCTGCGGCCCTACAACCCCGCGCAGGACGCCTCGCCGTTCGCCGAGGCGCAGGTCGTCGACGCGGGCGACATCGCCGTCAACCCGTTCGACATCGCAGAGGCCGTCGCCGAGGTCGAGCAGGCCGCGACGGCGCTGGGCGCGCAGGTCGCGCGCATCGTGGCCATCGGCGGCGACCACACGCTGGCGCTGCCGCTGCTGCGTGCGGTCGCGAAGCAGCACGGGCCGGTCGCGGTGCTGCACTTCGACGCACACCTCGACACCTGGGACACCTACTTCGGCGCGCCGATCACGCACGGCACGCCCTTCCGTCGCGCGAGCGAGGAGGGGCTCATCGACCTGACGGCCTCGTGCCACGTCGGCACGCGCGGCCCGCTCTACTCGAAGCAGGATCTCGAGGACGACGCCCGGCTGGGCTTCTCGATCGTGACGAGCGAGTACGTCGAGGAGCACGGCGTGGCCGCTGCGATCGAGCGGATGCGCGAGCGCATCGGCGACAAGCCGCTCTACATCTCGATCGACATCGACGTGCTCGACCCCGCGCACGCACCCGGCACGGGCACGCCCGAGGCCGGCGGGCTCACGAGCCGCGAGCTGCTGCGCATGCTGCGCGCATTGGCCGACAAGCACATCGTCGGTGCCGACGTCGTCGAGGTCTCGCCGGCCTACGACCACGCGCAGATGACGGGCATCGCCGCGAGTCACGCGGTCTACGAGCTCGTCACACTGCTGGCGCGACAGGCGAGGGTGCGCGAGCAGGACTGACCGCAGCGCGTCTCCGCGTCGGCGCATCTCCAGACCGGGAGCTCGCATCGCTGGCAGGCCTGCTGCACGGGTGCGGAGCGAGGTTCGTCGGAGCTCAGTCGGCCGTGTGGCCGCGCTGGATGGCGTCGGCGCGCACCTGGATCAGGGTGAGGTCGAGCAGCGGTGTGGGGATCTCGAGCTCTCGTGCCCGCCGCGCGAGGTCGCCGAGGATGTGCTCCGCCTCGGTGGGCAGCCCCGCGAGGAGGTCGCGGTAGAGCGAGGTGGTGAACGCGGAGCCCGGCTCCGTCAGCAGTCCGATGGACTGCTCGTGGCCGGCGGCGGAGACCGGGTGCCCTGCAGCGGCCGCGACCGCTTCGAGCTCGCTGATCGCACCCAGGATCTGGGGAAGCCCACCGGCTTCGATGGTCGCGCCGATCGGGCTGCGGAACAGGCAGGTGGCGACGGCACCCGCGGCGATGAACATCCACTTCTCCCACAGCGCGCCCTCGACATCGGCGCTGACGGAGAGATCGATCCCCTGCACGCGCAGCGCCTCGGCGACCGCCGGGGAGAGCTCGCGCTCGCCCAGGCCGCCGATGGTGATGGTCGACATCTGCGTCAGCTGTCGGACCGCCCCCGCGTCGAGCGTCGCGACGATCTTCGCCATCCCGCCCGCGACCCGGCCCGGGAACGCTTCCTGGAGGCGATCGATGTGTGCCATGCCATTCAGCACCGGCACGATGGTCGAGCTGGATCCGATGGCAGGGCGCATGTCCTCGATCGCGGAAGGCAGCGCTGACGCCTTCACCGTGACGAGGATGAGGTCGTATGCGTCGGCAGGCTCGTCGGCCGTGCGCACCTGCACCGAGTGCGTGCGATCGCCGGAGGGTGAGATGAACCGCAGCCCGTCACGCCGCAGTGCCTCTGCCCGTGGCCTTCTCACCAGATAGGTGACATCACGCCCGGCTTCTTGGAGGAGCGTGCCGAACGCGCCGCCGGTGGCCCCGGCGCCGACGATGAGGATGCGCATCGGGTTCCTTTCGCATGGCTGTCGAGCGGCGGCGAGGGTGCCTGTCGCACACGGCTCGAGGGCTCCAGCCTAGTGACGGCGCCGGCGCGCTTGCTCGACGCTTCACAGGCTCCACTAGGCTGATTGCTAGCCGCCACCACGAGGTGCGGCTCACGACATGCAATGGCGCACGCCGCGGAAGGGGAGAACTCGATGGGTTCCCTTGTGCTCATGATCATCGGCCTGGCGATGTTCGCCGCCGGCTACTTCGTGTACTCGAAGTACCTCGCGAGACGGGTCTTCCAGCTCGACAGCTCGTTCAAGACGCCGGCCCATGAGCTGAACGACGGCGTCGACTACGTGCCGACGAACAAGTTCATCCTCTGGGGCCACCACTTCACCTCCGTCGCAGGTGCCGCACCGATCGTGGGTCCCGCCATCGCCGTCATCTGGGGCTGGCTGCCCGCGCTCCTGTGGGTGACGATCGGCACGGTGTTCTTCGCCGGCATGCACGACCTCGGCGCGCTGTGGGCCTCGCTGCGCAACAAGGGCAAGTCGATCGGAGCCCTCTCGGGTCGCTACATCGGCAAGCGCGGCGCGAACCTGTTCCTGGTCGTCATCTTCCTGCTGCTGCTGATGGTCATCGCCGCGTTCGCCGTCGTGATCAAGAACCTGCTCATCAGCACCCCGACGGCGGTCATCCCGACGTGGGGCGCGATCATCGTCGCCCTCCTCGTCGGCGTCGCCGTCTACCGGATGCGGTGGCCGCTGATCCCGGTGACGGTCGTCGGCGTCGTGGCGCTGTACGCGCTGATCGTCCTGGGCGACAGCATGCCCGTCGTCCTGCCCGAGTCCTTCCTCGGCATGAGCCCCGCGACGGTCTGGATCCTCGCGCTGTTCATCTACGGTGCGATCGCCTCGCTGCTGCCGGTCTGGGTGCTGCTGCAGCCTCGCGACTACATCAACGGCGTGCAGCTCTTCGTCGGGCTCATCCTGCTCTTCGGAGCGGTGCTGATCGGTGCGCTCTTCTCGGCGAACCCGCCCGACATCGTCGCCCCGATGTTCAACACCAACCTGCCAGAGGGCACACCGAGCATGATCCCGCTGCTGTTCGTGACCATCGCCTGCGGTGCCATCTCCGGCTTCCACGGCATGGTCTCCTCCGGCACGACCTCGAAGCAGATCGACAAGGAGACGGATGCTCGATTCGTCGGCTACTTCGGAGCGGTCGGCGAGGGCATGCTCTCGCTGGGCACGATCCTGGCCGTGATCGGCGGCTTCCAGTCGGTCGCCGAGTGGGAGTCGATCTACAGCGAGTTCGGCGCCGGCGGTGTCACCGCGTTCGTGCAAGGCGGCGGCGCGCTGATGGAGAACGGGCTCGGTCTGCCAGCCTCCTTGAGCGCCACGGTGCTCGCCACGATGGCGGTGCTCTTCGCCGCAACGACGATGGATACCGGCATGCGACTGCTCCGCTTCATCGTCCAGGAGATCGGGGATGCGTTCAAGGTCAAGATCACGAAGTTCCCGGCCACCGCGGTCGTCGTGATCGTCGGCCTGGGGCTGACGTTCTCGCAGGGACTCGGCGGCGAGGGAGGCCTGCGCATCTGGCCGCTGTTCGGAACGACGAACCAGCTCATGGCCTCGCTCACGCTCTCGATCATCGCGGTGATGCTGATCCGCAAGCGGCGCAACCCGCTGCCGGCGCTGATCCCGCTCGTGCTCGTGTTCGTGCTGTCCTTCTGGGCAGCGATCGAGCAGCTGTTCAGCTTCACCGCCGCCGGCAACGAGGACTGGCTGCTGTTCGCCCTCGATGTGATCATCATCATCGCGAGCGTCTGGGTCGCGGTCGAAGCGGTGATGGCGATGCGCCGCGCAGCAAAGGCCCCGCCAGAGGACGAGCACGACGATGTCGCGCTCGTCGCCACGAGAGAGAACGTCTGACGCGGTGACCGCAGGCACTCGCGCCCAGCGCCGGGAGGATCGCTCCCGGCGCTGGGCCGCGTTCCGCGACGGCCTGCACGAGTTCTACGTCGGGCCCTACCGCCAGACCCTGCTGCGGGAGCAGCGCGACGAGGACGACCTCTTCATGATCGTCGTGCTGGGCGAGGCGCTCGGCGTGCCCGACCCGGCGGCCTACTACTCTGCGGGGCTGCTGCCTGCCGTCTGGGCGGATTTCCACTCCTGGCACAAGCGGATCGGGATCCCGGCCTCACCCTTGGATCACATCGCATGCTGCTAGCGCTTGCGTGCTCGCGCCGCCTCCTCTTCGTCGGAGGCAAGGGCGGTGTCGGCAAGACCTCGATCTCGGCGGCGCTCGCCGTCGCTCGTGCTCGGGCCGGCGGGCGCGTGCTGCTGGTCTCGACCGACCCGGCGCACAATCTCGGGCACGTCTGGGATCGCTCGCTCTCCGATGAGCCTGCACGTGTCCTCACGAGCGGCGAGGGGTTCGTGGATGCCGTCGAGATCGACCCGACGTCGACGATCGATCGCCACTTCGCGACGGTCGCGGCGACCATGACGCGGCTGCTGCCCGATCGGCTCCACGCGTCGGCGCTGCAGCACCTCGATCAGGCTCGGACGGCGCCGGGCAGCCACGAGGCAGCGGTGCTCGAGCGCATCGCAGAGCTGATCGAGAGCAGTCGCGACACGCACGACCTGGTGATCTTCGACACGGCGCCGTCCGGTCACACGCTGCGCCTGCTCGCGCTCCCCGAGCAGCTCACGGGCTGGACCGAGACGCTGCTCGCCAGTCGGGATCGATCGGATCGGTTCGCCGCGGCCGCCCGCAGCGTCGTCGGCTCGAAGGATGCGGAGCCGACGGCAGACGCCGAGCTGCGGCGCACGCTGATCTCCCGCCGAGATCGCTTCGCGCAGATGCGAGGCAGCATCACCGATCCCGATGCAACCTCGTTCATCGTCGTCAGCATCGCGGAGCGCCTCCCCGTCGCCGAGTCGATCGATGTCGTGCGGCAGCTGGCCGGCCTCGGCATCGACCCGGCGGCGATCGTCGTCAATCGCCGATCCCCGGCGGATGCCGGTGCCCTCCTCGCGCAGCGGCGCGAGCAGGAGGAGCAGCACCTCGCAACGCTGCGCAGTGCCGTCGGCGACATCCCGATCTCGCAGATCCCGCTGCTTCCCGGCGACCTGGCTGGCAGCGAGGCGCTGAGCGTGCTCGCGGATCACCTCGTGGCGACGTCGACCGCCTGAGCCGCGCGGAGTCGCGCTAGCGGCGCCGTGCGGTGGCAGCGACGCGGGCAGTGCGCACCGTCGCCGCGATGGCGCGCCAGCCGACGAGCAGCAGCAGCGTCAGCGTCGCCACGACGATGAACGGCACCGCCGTGCCCTGACCGCTCACCGCGCGCAGCAGCATCCCGCCCACCACCGTCACGAGCCAGAGCGGCACACCGGTGCGCAGCGGCGCCGTCGGCGCGCGCCAGCCCCGGCTCGTCAGCCAGCCGGCCGCGAGCGCTGCCAGGAACGGCCACGCCGTCGTCGCGAGCCCGAGGCCCGACTCGCCCAGCACGCCGTCGTGGTGGGTCGCGCGCCCGATGGCCGCGAATGCGACGACCAGCACGACGTCGATGGCGACCGCGCTCCAGAGCGTAGCGGCGGATGTGGGGTGCCGGCCCGCTGCGTGCGGTCGCGTGGATGCCATGGCTCGACCGTATCGATCCGGGCGGGCCGGGCTGTGCCGTGCGCCCCGAGCGACACTTCGCGATATTGTTGTACTCGGCGCAACAATTGATGGGTGCGCGCGAGAGGGGCAGCAGTGCAGGACAACGACCCCGTCGTCGTGCTCGAGCACGTCTCGGTGCAGTACGGCGACGTCGCAGCGCTCGACGACGTCACTCTCGAGATCCAGCAGGGCGAGATCATCGGCATCGTGGGGGAGTCCGGTGCCGGCAAGTCGACGCTCCTGAACCTGCTGGACGCCGCGACGCATCCGACCGGCGGCCGCGTGACGCTCCACGGCACCGACCCGACGCAGCTCAGCGGCCGCGAGATCCGTCTCCTGCGCCGCCGCATCGGCATGATCTTCCAGGGCTTCAACCTGCTCGCCAACCGCACCGCCCGGCAGAACGTGGCGCTGCCGCTCAGGCTGCAGCGCACGCAGGATCCCGCGCTCGTCGCCGAGCTGCTCGACTACGTCGGCCTGGCAGATCGCGCCGACCACTACCCCGCGCAGCTCTCCGGCGGTCAGAAGCAGCGCGTCGCCATCGCCCGCGCGCTCGTCACCCGACCCGGCCTGCTGCTCGCCGATGAGCCGACGAGCTCGCTCGACACCAGGGCCACCGAGGATGTGCTTGAGCTGCTCGCGAGCACGCGCCGCGACTTCGACGCCACCATCGTGCTCGTCACGCACGAGCTCGAGTCGGTCGCCGCGATCGCCGACCGTGCCGCCGTGCTCGAGCGCGGCGCGCTGCGCAGCGTCTTCCCCGTCGTGCGCTCCGCCGTCCACGAGCGACGCGACAGCTATCTCGCGCACGCGCAGCGGGTGCTCGGCGCGTGAACGACTTCCTCGCGTCCCTCGCCGCGAACGCCGACCAGATCGGCATCGCGATGGCCGAGACCGGCTACATGCTGGCCTTCTCGCTCGCTGCCGCAGTCATCTTCGGCCTGCCGCTCGGCGTGCTCATCTTCCTCACCCGCCCGGGCGGCGTGCAGGAGCGTCGGCCGCTCTGGATGGTCGGCAACCTCTACGTCACGGTCGTGCGCTCGTTCCCGTTCCTGCTGTTCGTGGTCTTCCTCATCCCGCTCACGCGGCTGCTCTACGGCACCACCTTCGGCACTGCCGCGGCGACCTTCCCGCTCTGCTTCGTCGGCGTCGCCATCTACGCGCGGCTGGTCGAGCAGATCCTGCTCGAGGTGCCGTCGGGCGTGCTGCACGCCGCGCGCTCGATGGGGGCGGATGTGTTCCAGACGGTCGTGCACTTCCTGCTGGTCGAGGGGCGCTCGGGCCTCGTCTACGCACTCACCTCCGCCTCGATCAGCCTCATCTCCTACTCCACCGTGCTCGGCATCGTCGGCGGCGGCGGTCTGGGCGACTTCGCCCTGCGCTTCGGCTACCAGGAGTACGACTACCCCCTCATGTACACGACGATCGCCATCGTGATCGTCTGCGTGCTGCTGCTGCAGACCGCGGGCGAGAAGGTGTCGGCAGTGCTCGACAAGCGCTGATCGACAAGCGCTGATGATCACGCCCGCCCGCACCACCACCAGCTCCGAAAGGCACCCATGACCGCCCGATCCCGCCACGCCCTGCTCGCGCTCACCGCAGCGGGCCTCGCCCTCTCGCTCGCCGCATGCGCCGCACCCGCCGATGACGCCGCATCCGACACCGTCACCATCCGGGTCGCTGCGACGGTCACCCCGATGACGGATGCGGTCGAGGCCGCCGCCGAGGTGATCGAGGAGGGCTACGAGGTCGAGCTCGTGCCGGTGAACGACTACGTGCAGCCGAACGTGCTGCTGCAGCACAGCGAGATCGACGCGAACGTGGTGCAGTTCGAGGGCTTCATGGAGGACTTCAACGCGGCCAACGACGCCGACCTGGTGGTGGTGCAGCCGGTCTATGCCACGGTCGTCGCGTTCTACTCGCAGTCGCTCACCGACCTGCAGGAGCTGCCGCAGGGCGGCTCGATCGCCATTCCCAACGACCGCTCGAACGCCGGCCGCGCGCTGCAGCTGCTCGCCGAGGAGGGCATCATCGAGCTCGACCCCGCCGTGGAGCCCTTCCAGGCAGGCGTCGCCGACATCACCGCCAACCCGCGCGAGCTCGAGATCACGCAGATCGACCTGCTGCAGCTCAACACGGCGTACGACGAGATGGATGCGGTGTTCAACCTGCCGTCGTTCGCGCGCCAGCTGGGGCTGACGCCCGCGGAGGACGGCCTGGCCGTCGAGCAGGACCCCGCCTTCGAGGTGTCGCTCGTGACGCGCGCCGACAACGCCGATGCGCCCGAGATCGCCGCGCTCACGCGCGCCCTGACGAGCGACCACGTGCGCGAGGTGCTCGAGGAATTGGGCGTGCCGGCGGCGTTCTAGACGCAGCCCGCGGGCCGCAGCCCACGGTCATCGAGCCCAGCCGCATCGAGGCGGGTTGTTGCAGTGCTGGGGCGCGCATTCTGCAACGACCCGCCTCGATCTCGGCGGGCAATAGGCCAGCCGGGTAGGGACGGTCAGACCGTGCGCAGCACGATGGCGGCGTTGTGACCGCCGAAGCCGAACGAGTTCGAGAGCACCGTGCGCAGTCGAGCCGGGCGCGCCTCGTGCGCGACGACGTCGAGCTGCGGGAACTCGGGATCGTCGAGGTTGATCGTCGGCGGGATGACCTGCTCGCGCAGCGCCATGAGCGACAAGGCGGCCTCGAGCGTGCCCGCGGCGCCCAGCAGATGGCCGGTGGTCGACTTCGTCGAGGTCACGGGCGCACCCGGCAGCGCCGCGCCGAAGACGGTGGCGAGCGCCTGCGCCTCCATCGCGTCGTTGAGCGGCGTGCCCGTGCCGTGCGCGTTCACGTGGTCGACGTCGGCGGGGGAGAGCCGTGCGTCATCGAGCGCTGCCTGCATCGCGGCGGCCGCGCCGCTGCCATCGGGGCGGGGCGCGGTCGCGTGGAAGGCGTCGGAGGTGACGCCGTAGCCGGCGAGCTCGCCGAGCACAGCAGCCCCGCGCTGCCGGGCGTGCTCCTCCGACTCGACGAGCACCGCGACGGCGCCCGCCGACATGACGAAGCCGCTCCGTGCGCGATCGAAGGGCCGGGATGCGCGCCACGGCTCGTCGGCGAAGCCTGCGGCGAGCGAGCCGAGCGTCGCATTCACGCCCAGGTTGACGCGGTTGAGGCAGTCGTCCCCGCCCACGACCAGCACCGCATCCGCATACCCGTGCCGGATCGCGCGGAGGGCATCGCCGAGGCCGACGGTGCCGCTCGCGCAGGTCGCCGAGACGCCTGCGCTCGGCCCGCGCGCGCCGTGGCGTTGGCTGAGGTAGGCCGCTGCGCCATCGGGCCCGCCGTAGATCACGACGCCCGGTGGCACGCGGCGCGGACCGTGCGCGTCGAGCGCGCGCACGGCGTCATGCGTGAGCGAGACCGCGCCAGAGCCGGTCGCGACGGTGATGCCGAAGCGCGAGGGGTCGGCGGCGGCGAAGCCCTCCAGCGCCTCAGCGGCGGCGGCCACCGCGTAGAG
This sequence comes from Agrococcus sp. ARC_14, assembly GCF_022436485.1. NCBI lineage: Bacteria > Bacillati > Actinomycetota > Actinomycetes > Micrococcales > Microbacteriaceae > Agrococcus > Agrococcus sp. ARC_14. The sequence continues at coordinate 2,287,838 of NZ_JAKUDO010000001.1, read as the reverse complement.
CGCGTGACGGTCGAGCCGGCGGGCATCCGTCTTCGACACGTGCGCGAGCGGGTCGAAGCCCCGCACCTCGCCGCCGACCTTGACCGTGATGTCGGAGACGTCGACGCTCTCGAGCGTGCGGATGCCGCTGCGGCCGGCGAGCACGGAGGCCCAGGTGGTTGCCAGGTCGAGCCCGTTCGGCGTGACGGCCCCGAGGCCGGTGATGACGGCGCGCGCTCCGGCGCTCAAGGCGGTGGTGCTCGTGGTGCTCACAGCCGCTCCGCTCCGCCGCTCTCGACGAGCTCCACGACCGCCACGCGGCGGATCTTGCCGCCCGCCGTGCGCGGCAGCTCGTCGGCGCGGTAGTAGCGTCGTGGCACGAACTGCTCGGCGAGCAGCCGGTGCAACGCCGCCTGCATGACCGCCTTGGGCGGCACGTCGGCGCCCTCGACGACCACCGCGACGATCGAGCCGAGCGTCGCATCCGGCAGGGCGATCGCGCAGCAGTGCTCGCAGCCGGGCACGGTTGCGAGCGCGCGCTCCACCTGCGGCAGCGACACCTTGTGCCCGCCGCTCACCGCCATGTCGCCCGCGCGGCCCGCGAGCACGATCTCGCCGTCGACGACCGCGGCCAGATCGTCGACGCTCGAGAACCCGTCCGCCGCCGTGATCAGCTCGTCGCTCGTCGACGAGAGGTAGCGCTCGACGGCGGAGGCGACGCGGATGTGCAGCGTGCCGATCTCGCCGTCGGCCACGGGGGATCCGGCATCGTCGCGCACCGCCATCTCTAGGCCGCTGAATGGCGTGAGGCGCGTGCCGTCGCCGGCGTCGCTGTAGCCGATGAAGCCGATCTCGCTGGCGCCGTAGTAGCTGCGCAGGTGCGCCTGTGGTGCGGCGGCGAGGAAGCGGTCGCGGATGCGCTGGCTCTGGTTGGCGCCGCCGGTGATCACCCAGCGCAGCGAGCCGAGCGCTCCGCCGCCGCGCGCCGCCGCGGCGAGCGCCAGCAGCATCGACGGCACGCCCACGAAGCGCTCGATGCCCTCACCCTCGATCGTGCGCACCGCATCCCGCGCATCGAAGCGCGACTGCAGGTGCAGCGAGCCGCCGGTCGCGAGCACCTCGACGAGCGCGTAGAGCGTGAGGCTGTAGGAGACGGGCCCCGGCGCGAGCGTCTGGATGCCCTCGCCGGCGAAGAGCGGGCCGCGGCTGACCTGCACGTTGTAGTCCCAGCTGCCGCGCGTGCGCAGGAAGCCCTTCGGCAGGTCGGTCGTGCCGGAGGTGAACAGCAGCAGGTAGGGCTCGTCGCGTGGGCGCACCTCTGGCCCGGCCGAGGCCGGTGCTGCGGCGGCGAGCGCGTCGAACCGCGCGAGCGAGACGGCGCTCCCGTGCCAGGGCTGCGCGTCGGAGGACCCCGCCTCGAGGCCGGCGAGCGCCTGCTCGAGCTCGGTGTCGTCGGTGATGACGAGCGCAGGGTCGACGCGGCGGATGGTCTCGAGCCGGTGCGACAGCGGCCACAGGGGGTCGAGCACCGCGACGATGGCGCGGAACGAGGCGATCCCGGCGATGAAGCGGCCCACGTCGATGGCGCGAGCGAGCGAGACCGCGACGATCGGCACGCCGCCGGTCTCGTCATCGGATGTGCTCGCGATGCGACCCTCCAGCAGCTGCTCGATGCCGGAGCGGATGCGCGTGCTGGTCTCGCGCAGGTCGCCGTACGTCAGGCGCTCTCCGTCTCCGGCGAGCGCGAGCCTGCCGGGATCGCTCGCGGCGAGCTCGATCATCGTGCGGGTGAACGTCACCCCTCGATCCTACGGAGCGCCGGTAGCGTGGGATGTGACGGGGAGGCCTGAGCATGGACGAGCACGCGATGACGAGCACACGTGTGCAGACGGATGCGTTCGCGCGCGACTGGCAGGCATGGCACGCACGGCGCTGGAACGATGTCGCAGCCCCGCACGGCATCGCGGCGCTCGCGGCCACGCACTGGCTCTCGGCAGTGCCGCGGCAGCTCGAAGGCGTGCCCGGCAGCTGGCACGCCGAGGGCGCGGCGACGGTGGGCACGGGCCTGGCGGACTCCGGCTTGGCGCGGCTCGACGGCAGGCCGGTCGAGGATGCGGTGCTGCTGATCGAGGGCGACGAGCTGCGCGACGGTGAGACGGTGCTGCGCGCGTTCGCACGCGAGGGCGTGCCGGCGCTGCGCGTGATCGACCCGGCCGCCGAGCGCCGCAGGAACCTCGAGGGCATCCTCGCCTTCGACCCCGACCCGGCATGGGTGGTGCCGGCGCGATGGACGGCGGGTGGGCCGCCCCTCGACGTCGAGCAGGTCGACGGCCACCGCACGCGGCGCAGCGACGTCGGCTCGCTCGCGTTCGAGCTCGACGGGCGGCAGCTGCGCCTGACCACCACCGGTGGTGTGGACGCCGATGGCGACCCGGCGCTCGCGGTCGTCTTCGGCGACACGACGAACGGCGACACCACCTACCGCTTCCGCTTCCTGCGCCTGCCGCTGCCGGATGCATCCGGCACGACGACGATCGACTTCAACCGCGCGTTCCTGCCGCCGTGCGCGTTCAGCGACCACTACGTCTGCCCGATGCCGTCACCCGCGAACCGGCTCGATCTCGCCGTTCCGGTCGGCGAGCGCCGTCCGGTCTCTGGCGAGCCGCACGGCTCGGCTCGCGTCGGCTGATCGCGGCTCGGCTCTGCCGCGCTCGTGGCCGTCACCGCTGACATCCAGCGGCTGGCGTGCCACCCGGCGCCGACCGCGCCCTTGTGGGCGCTCGTCCGCAGCCGTACCGTTCGTCGCGGGAGGCGACGCATGAGCGAACGCGAGCGGTCGGGCCCGGCGGAATCGACGCAGCCGGCCATGGTGATGGCCTTCCGCCGCCTGCACGAGGCCGGCACCTTCGTGATGCCGAACCCGTGGGACGTCGGCAGCGCGGTCGTGCTGGCGCAGCTCGGCTTCCCCGCCCTGGCGTCGACGAGCGCGGGAGCGGCATGGACGGCGGGCAGGCCCGACAACGGCAGCACGCTGGCCGCGACGCTCTCGCACCTGCGAGCGCTGGCGCATGCGGTCGCGGTGCCCGTCAACGCCGACTTCGAGGGCGGCTTCGCCGTCGAGCCCGAGCTCCTGCGCGCCACGGTGCTCGCGGCGACCGGCACGGGCATCGCAGGCCTCTCCATCGAGGACTCCACCGGCGACATCGACCGGCCGATGCACCCGTTCGCGCTGGCCGTCGACCGCATCGCCGCGGCGCGGGCCGCCATCGACGACAGCGGCACGGGCGTGCTGCTGACCGCCAGGAGCGAGGGCTACGTCGTCGGACGCCCCGATCTCGACGAGACGATTCGGCGGCTGGTGGCGTTCGCCGAAGCAGGCGCCGACTGCCTGTACGCGCCGCGCATCACCACCGTCGCCGAGATCACCGCCATCGTCGCGGCGGTCGCCCCCAAGCCGGTCAACCTGCTCATCAACGCGCCCTTCATCACCGTCGCCGAGGCCGCAGACCTCGGGGTCCGCAGGATCAGCGTCGGCGGCACGCTCGCCCGCGCGGCATGGGGCGGATGGCTCGAGGCAGCCAGAGAGATCGCCGCAGCGGGGACGTTCGGCGGCTTCCGGGGTCTGCCGGACGTCGACGGGATGCTGCGCGAGCCGGCCCCGATCGAGTGAGGCCCGTTGCCACAGCCGTGCTGGTCGAGGGCGAGAGCGACCGGATCGCCCTGGGCACGCTGGCGGCTCGACTCGGCCGAGGACGAGCTCATCCGCGCGCTCGGCGCCGACGGCGTCGAAGCGGTGATCGCCGTCGCGGGGGAGTCGCGCTCGCTCGCAGATGCCCGCGCAGCGCGACCGGACGCGCGAGGCGGTGCTGCTGCGCTTCTTCAGCTCGCAATCTGGCCGGAAGGCGAGGTACGCCCGACTTCTCGTCGAGGCACTCGATCTCGGCAGCGCCCCGCGACCGCTCATGGCGCTGCTCGCGCACCTGCAACCCGCCGCGTAGCGTCGCACGTGCACGACTACCCGAGTGGAGGGCAAGCACATGACCGAACCGACCATCCCCACCACGACTGCTCACGGCGGCCTCACCCTGCCGGTGCTCGGCTTCGGCACCTACAAGCTGAAAGGGCAGGCGGGCACAGCGGCCATCGAGGGCGCCATCAGGAATGGCTACACGCTGCTCGACTCGGCCTTCAACTATGAGAACGAGGGCACGGTCGGTGCTGCGGTGCGCGCATCCGCTCGCCACCATGCCGCGCGCGACGAGCTCATCGTCACGTCGAAGCTGCCGGGTCGCCACCACCAGCACGACGCTGCGAGCGCGACGATCGAGGAGAGCGTCGCGCGCACCGGGCTCGAGTGCATCGATCTCTATCTGATCCATTGGCCGAACCCGAACGTCGGGAAGTACGTCGAGGCCTGGCGCGCGCTCATCGAGGCGAAGGAGCGCGGCCTCGTCAGCGCGATCGGCGTCTGCAACTTCCTGCCTGAGCACCTCGACCGGCTGCAGACGGAGACGGGCGTGCTGCCGGAGGTCAACCAGATCGAGCTCCACCCGCACTTCCCGCAGGAGGAGCAGCTCGCCTACGACCGCGAGCACGGCATCATCACGCAGGCGTGGAGCCCGCTCGGGCGCGGCGGCGACGTGCTCGCCGAGCCCGAGGTGCTGAAGGTGGCGGCGACGCACGGCGCGACGCCGGGCCAGGTGATCCTCGCCTGGGGCATCGCCCGCGGGGTCGTGCCAGTGCCGAAGGCATCCTCCGAGGCTCGCCAGCGCGAGAACCTCGGCGCGCTCGACCTGCGGTTGCGCGACGACGAGGTGGCTGCGATCACCGCGCTCGGCCGCCCCGACGGCCGGCTCAGTGATCAGGATCCGGCGATCTACGAGGAGTTCTAGCCGCCCCGGCAGCGGTTCCGGTACCGATGTGCTGTCCAGCACGACGGAAGGCCACACATCCGTACCGGAGATCGGATGGCTGCGGTCACGGCGCGAAGGTCAGGATGCGGTCGCCGCCCTCCGCAGGTGAGCCGCGGCCGTCCGTCGTGTTCGTGAGCGCCCAGAGCGCGCCATCCGGCCCGACCGTCACATCGCGCATCCGCCCGAATCGGCCCTGCCAGTGGACGACCGACTCGCTCGGGTCGTCGAGCGCGACCTGGCGCAGCGACTCGCCGCGCAGGTTGGCGATCCAGAGGCTGCCCCCTGCTGCCGCCATGCCGCTCGGGCTCGCCTCGCCCGGCTGCCACTGCTGCAGCGGGTCGACGAAGGCCGGCACGCCAGCGATGCCCTCGACCGCAGGCCAGCCGTAGTTCGCTCCCGCCTCGATGCGGTTGAGCTCATCCCAGGTGTCCTGCCCGAACTCGGTCGCGTACATCGTGCCGTCCTCGGCCCACGCGATGCCCTGCGGGTTGCGGTGGCCGAGCGAGTAGACGGGGGAGCCGGGGAACGGATTGTCGGCGGGGATCGAGCCGTCGGGCTCGAGGCGCAGGATCTTGCCTGCCAGGCTCTCGGGATCCTGCGCGATGCCGGGCGCGCCCGCATCGCCGGTCGTCACGTAGAGCATCCCGTCGGGCCCGAATGCGATGCGTCCGCCATTGTGGTTGCCGGAGACGGGGATGCCCGTGATGACCTCCTCCGGCTGACCGAGCTCGAGGCTGCCGGGTTCGCCGCTGAGCGGGGCGCGCATCACCCGGTTGTCGTCGGGCGTCGAGCCGTAGGCATAGAGGTGCCCGTCGCCGATCGCGAGCCCGAGCAGCCCGCCCTCGCCGGCGGGCGAGAGGCCGGCGATCTGGCCGATCTCGCGCGTCTCGCCGCTCGTCGACACCTCGAGGATGCGGGCGCTGTCTCGCTCGCTCACCAGCGCTGTCTGCTCGTCGACGACCGCGATCGACCACGGCGCCTGCAGCCCGGTGGCGAGCACCGCTGGCTCCTCGAGCGTGCCCGGCTCGATGCCCTGCACGGTCGGAGGGGCGGATGCGTCCGTCGCAGGCGGGCCGGTCACTGCGAGGCTCGGCGAGGGGTTCGGCTCTGTGGTGCCGCAGCCGGCGAGCAGCAGTGCACCCACTGCGATGGCGGCGATCGCCGCTCTGGGACAGCGGTGACGGGGCTGCAGCATGGGGCACCTCGCGATGGTCGGTGACGCGGTCGGTCGACGGTGGCCACAGGGTACGCGGGCCGACTGGACGCGCACCTGAGCCGCCGGCCGAGAGCGGGGGATAGCCCCCTGTGCCACGCGCGACCGCGAGCCTACGATCGCAGCAACAGACGAGAAGTGGACCCAGCCATGAGCGAGACCGTCAGCACGCCGCCCAGCGTGCCACCCCGGTGGTTCATCCGCACCGCATGGGTCGTCCACCGCGGGCTGTACGCGATCACCGGTGGCCGCTTCGGCCTCGCCCGCCCTCGCCCCGGGAAGTACGGGATGTTGCGGCTGCACACCGTCGGGCGCACGACAGCGGCGCCCCGCGTCGCGATCCTCGCGTACTACGAGGACGGTCAGGACCTCGTGCTGATGGCGATGAACGGCTGGGCCGATGCGCACCCCGCCTGGTGGCTGAACCTGCGGGCGCACCCTGACGCATCCGTCGATCTGCCGGACGGCTCGATGCGCGTGCGCGCTCGCGAGGCGCAGGGCCTCGAGCGCGAGCGGCTCCTGGCTGGCTGGGAGCCTTACAGCGACGGCCCTTCGATCACCGAGTACGAGCAGCTGCGCACGCGCCGCGTGCCGATGATCGTGCTGGAGCCGACCGCGGGCTGAGGCCGCACGGCAGCGCCCGACCGCACTGCTGTGCAGAACGGGTGCGGATGCGTACGGTGTGACCCGTGAGCACTGCTGCCGACGGCGCACTGCCGTACGCGGACCGCGACGGCGGCCCGCGGTCCGCGCTGCCACTCTGGGCTTGGGCGGTCGCGGCGGCCGCCATCTTCGCCACCGCGATCTTCGGCGTGCTCTTCGCCCCGCTTGGCACGACCGTCGCCGTCTGGTGGCCCGCGGCGGGCATCTCGGTGCTCTTCGCGCTGCTGCAGCCGAGCTCGCGCATCGTGGCCGCGCTCGCGCTCGTGCTGCTCGTCACCGCAGCCGCGAACGCGGTCGCGGGCAGGCCGCTGCTCGTCGCCCTCGCGTTCGGCGTCGCCAACGCGGTCGAGGTGGCCGTGGTCATGGGCGTGCTCGGCGCGCAGAGCCGCAGGTTCGAGCTCTCCTCGTTGCGTGCCGGCGTGCGCTTCGCGCTCGCGGTCGTGCTGGGATCCCTCGCCGCGGGCGTCCTCGCCGCGGCGGCGGTGGCGCTCAGCGAAGGTGCCGACTTCTGGCCGACCGTGGGCTTCGTCGCCGCCTCGCACGCCGCGGCGGTCGTCATGATCGCGCCGCTGGGCGCACTGCCGCGGCCGGTGCCGGTGCCGGCCGGCCGCATCGAGATGGTGGTGCAGGCCGTGCTGCTGGCCGCCGTGATCGCGATCGTGTTCCACCCCTCGTCGTCGCTCTCGCTCGCCTTCGCACCGTTCCCGCTGCTGGCATGGGCCGCGCTGCGGTTCCCGATCAGGATCGTCATGGGCCAGACGATCGTGGCGGCGATCGCGATGCTGGTGCTGACGCTCGACGGCGGCGGGCCGTTTCGCCGCGAGGGCCTCGACCTGCTGGTCGGCGCGGCGATCTTCGAGGCCATGCTCGTGACCTTCGGCGGCTTCGCCGTGGTGCTCTCGGCTGCGCAGCACGAGCTGCGGTCGCTCGCGCGCCAGGTCGACGCCACCAACCGGCTGCTGAGCGGCAGCGTCATCGACGCGCGCATCGGGCTCGTGGTGGCAGAGCGTGGCGCAGAGGCGACTCGGATCACCTGGTCGAACCGCGCCGCCCGCCGTCTGCTCGCGGCCGAGCTCGAGGGCGACGCATGGTCGGGGCCGCTCAGGACGGCGGCGGGGGCAGCGCTCCGCTCGGGCGAGCAGATCACGCTGAACACCGACGAGGGCCGCACCATCACGGTCGCGGCCAATCCGATCGGCGGCGCAGACCACCGCATCGCGGTGCAGCTGCTCGACGTCACCGCGATCCTGCTCGCGAGGCGCGCGCAGGTGGAGGCGGAGTTCGAGCTCGACGCCGCCAGGACCATCCGCGCAGAGCTCGAGCGGCAGCGCGACGACTTCCTCGTCACCACGAGCCACGAGCTGCGCACGCCCATCACGAGCATCGTCGGCTACGCAGAGCTGCTGGCCGACGGCAGCGCCCTCGGCGCCTCGGAGCGCGGCTGGGTCGGCGTCATCGCGCGCAACGCCCAGCGGCTCTCAGAGCTCGTGGAGGATCTGCTGACCCTCGGCCGTGGCTCGGATGTCCCCGAGGCGCAGCTGCGTCAGGAACGAGTGCGCTGCGACGAGCTGTTCGACGAGGTCGCGGGCAACCTGCGCCCGGTGAGCGAGCGCAAGGGGCTCGTGATCGAGCTGCAGCCCGGCGCGCACGTGCTCTTCGTCGCCCGCCACGACGCCAGCAGGATGCTCTCCAACCTGCTCACGAACGCATGCAAGTTCACACCGGCAGGCGGACGCATCCGCCTCAGTGCGCACGCAGCGGGCGACGCCGTGCTGATCCTCGTCGCCGACACCGGTCCCGGCATGTCGCAAGACGAGATCGGGCACGCCTTCGAGCGGTTCTACCGCACGCCCAGCGCAGAGCGCGAGAACGTCGAGGGCACGGGCCTCGGGCTGGCGATCGTCGCAGAGCTCGCTCGGCGCAACGACGGCGAGGTGCTGCTGCGGCGCGCCGAGCACGGCGGCCTCGAGGCCGAGCTGCGGCTGCCGGCGGCGCGCGCGCCGCAGCCCCTCGCGCCCTAGGCGCGCCGGGCGATCGCCCGGATGCCCCAGGCGATCAGCCCGCTGACCGCCCCGACCAGCAGTCCCGTCACCAGGCTCGATGCAGCGGCGAAGGTGCGCACGATCGCCGACTCCAGCCCAGAGTCCAGGTCTGCCAGCGCGCCACCGAGCTGGGGAGGAGCACCGTCGAAGGCGACGTCCCAGAGCAGTTGGTGGCCGATCGCGAGCAGGACGCCGTACCAGGCACCCACCACGAGTAGCGTCAGCAGCGGCTTGGGCACGCGAGCGAGCAGCGCGACCGCGATCCAGATCGCTGCGGGCGCGATCACGAGCAGCAGGTTGGCGAGGCTGCCCTCGCTGATCAGGTGCAGGTCATGCAGGATCGCCCGCGACACCGCGAGCAGCGCGAGGCCGATGATCGCGAGCTGCGAGAGGCCGAGCACGGGATACCGGGGCTGGGGTGGCTGCGGTCGCTGGGGGATGGGCGCGGCGGACATCGAGGGCTCCTCCTGATCGGGCGACGGGCGCGGCTCGCCCGCAGTCCCAGCCTCCCGGGCGCGATCGATGCAGACCATGCGGATGCCCTCCGAAGGTCCCGGGGGGAGTCCCGACCGTGCGCCCTGGCGCGGCGCCTCAGGCGGCGGCGATCGCCTGCTCGAGGTCGGCGATGAGGTCGGCCGGATCCTCCAGCCCGATCGAGATGCGCAGCACGCTCGCGTGCGGCCTGGCCTCCGCCGCGACGGGTCGGTGCGTGAGGGAGGCCGGGTGCTGGATGAGCGAGTCGACGCTGCCGAGGGAGACAGCGTGCGTGAGCAGCCGCACCCCCTCAGCGATCGCCGCGGCGCGCGCGGCGGTGCCGACGTCGATCGCGATCATGGAGCCAGGGCCCGCCATCTGTCGGCCTGCCCCGACGAGGCCTGCGGGGTCGCACTCCGCGAGGCCCGGGTAGCGCACCGAGCGCACCCCCTCCATGGCGGCGAGCGCCGCGACCACCTGCTGTGCGCCGGCCTGCTGGGCACGCACGCGCAAGGGCAGCGTCTGCAGGCCGCGATGCATGAGGTAGGCGCTGAAGGGATGCGCGATGGCACCCGTGATCGCGCGCACGGGGCGGAGCGCCTGCGCCCACGACTCGTCGCACGCGACGACGCCGCCGAGCACGTCGCCGTGCCCACCGATGTACTTCGTCGCCGAGTGCAGCGACAGCGCGACGCCGTGGTCGAGCGGCCGCTGCAGCACGGGCGTCGCGAAGGTGTTGTCGACGAGCACGGGAGCGTCGCCCGCCGCGGTGACGAGCGCCGCGAGGTCGACGAGCTCGAGCGTGGGATTGCCGGGTGTCTCTGCGATGACCAGCCCGGTGTCGGGTCGCACGGCGCGCTCGACGTGCTCCTGCCGATCCACGAACGTCGTCTCGGTGCCGAGCAGCCCTGTCGCCAGCAGATGATCGGTGCCGCCGTAGAGGGGCCGCAGGGCGACGACGTGGCTGCCGCGGCGCTGCCGGGCCGCCATCATCACAGCCGTGACGGTGGCCATCCCGGAGGCGAAGGCGACGGCGGCCTCGGCGCCTTCGAGGGCTGCGAACGCCTGCTCGAAGCGTGCGACGGTCGGGTTCCAGAGCCGTTGGTAGACCGCGGAGCCATCGCCGATGTCACCGCCGGTCGCCATGCGTTCGTAGGCGTCACCGCCGGCATCCACGCCCGGCAGCGGATTGGTGGAGGAGAGGTCGATAGGGCTCGCGTGCACACCGAGCGACGGGAAGTCCTCGCGGCCGGCATGCACCGCGAGCGAGTCGAGTCGGAGGCGAGCGTCATTGCTCGTCGTCATGCCCTCGATCATGCCGCATACCTCGCCTGATGGGGCGACGCGCGGCCAGGGAACGCCGAAGCGGTCAGACCAGTGAGAGCTCCTGGAGCTTTGCCTCGACCTCGGCGTTCGACGGCTCGACCTGGTGGGTGCCGTCGGGGAAGACGACGACCGGGATGCTCATGCGGCCGGAGATGCGCTTGGCATCCTCGGCAGCCGCCTCGTCCTGCTCGACGTCGATGTACTCGTAGTCGACCGCGAGGCCGTCGAGCTGCGCCTTCGTGCGGCGGCAGTCGCGGCACCAGTCGGCGCCATACATCTGGATGGTGGTTGCGCTCATCAGACGATCCTACGGCGAGCACCTGCGCGCGAGGGGGCCGTTCGCGCGTGGCGTGACGGACCGCCGCGGGTCATGGACCGGTGCCCTCGCCGATTTGCGATGGCGGCGGCGACGGGCCGACCGGCGGCACGAGGGCGGCGTCGGATTCCTCGGGCAGGGGAGGCTCCACGGGCTCGTGGCTCGGGTCGGGGCCCGGCGGCGGATCCGAGGGGGCTGGGTCGGGGGTCGGGGCCGGCGTGGTCGGCGACGGGGTCGTCGGCGGCGGCGTCGGTGCGGTGGGCCGCGGCGTCGACGGCCCTGGAGTCGACGGCACGGGCGCCGGCGACTCCTCGCGCGGCGGCACCGTGGGCGTCGGCCGCGTCGTGCCCTGGTCCGTCACCGGTCGAGGAGCGGCGTTCGCGATCGCGTCGCGCGTCTGCTGGGCCGCGGCGGCTCTGGCCGCGGCGGCATCCTGATCGCCAAGGGCCTCCAGCTGCCACGCCTCGGCCATCCAGACGGAGGCGACATGCAGCGTGATGCCCTCGACGAGGTCGAGCACATCGGATGCGGTGTGGTCGCCTCCGAGCACGCCGAGCACAGCCGCGAGGTGCGCATCCGACTGCTGCAGGCTCGCGAGCGCCCCCTCGGGTGCGAGCTCGAGTTCCGCGCGCAGGTCGTCGAAGCCGGTGCGGCCCGCTGCGAGCTCTGCGGCGGATGCCTTGAGGTGGGCGACGGCCGCTTCGAGCCGGTCGATGCGCGCGTCGTCGAAGTCACGCGGGTCGCCGAGGGCTCGCAGCTCGCGCGCCAGGGCGTCGGCGCGCTCGGCGGTGACGCCCTCGATGGGCTCGCGCTCCGCGGCCGCCGCGGTGAGGCACTCCTGCAGCACGTCGTACGAGACGGGGTCTGCCGAGGCGGCGGCGCGCGACTCCCACGAATCGGCGAGCTCGCGATCCTCGTCGGTGACGAAGCCGCCGTCGGCGATCGTGCGGAGGATGGCGTCGCGGTCCTGTGCGAAGGCGGTGCGGCCGTGCTCGGGCAGCACCCAGTCGGCGCCGCCGACGTGCGATGCGGCGTCGAGCACATCCTGCGCGCGCCGTTCGAGCCCGACGGCGCTCACGACGCGCACGGCCAGCTCGCAGCTGGCGAGGTCGTGCTCCTCGTGCCAAGCCTCGATCTGCCCGGCGAGGTCGCCGGCGCGCGCCTGCGAGCTCCATGCGATGACGGATCCGGATGCGATCAGCGCCGTGGCAGCGACGCTCGAGAGCCCGACGGTCCAGCGACGGCGGCTGCGGCGTCGCCGCAGCTCGGCGAGCACCACCTTGCGGCGGCGCGCCTCAGCGTCCGCGGAGCTGGTCGGCTCGCGCTCCGGCTGCTCGTTCACTGGGGATGTCCTCGCAATCGTGCGTGAAGTGCATGTTCATGGTAAGGGACATCCCGGCCTCCGCCTAGACCGACGGGCCGAGATCCCCCGCACGAGGGCGAGCGACGTCCTGCCAGGATCGTCGTGTGAGCCTCCTCGCCCAGCCGCTGCGCATCGGCACCTTCGAGTCGCCCAACCGCATCATGCAGGCAGCGCACTCCAAGCAGTACTCGGATCGCGTCGAGTCCGACCGCGAGACCGCCTACTTCGTGCGCAGGGCGCGGGGCTCCGGTGTCCGGGGTGCGGAGCCTGCTGGCGGCTGCGGGCTCTTCGTGGCAGGCAACCACCTCGTGCATCCGAGCGCCTCGACTCGCGGCTTCGAGGATGCCTGGCGCCCCGAGGCCGTGGATGCCAACCGCCGCATGACCGACGCGATCCACGAAGCCGGCTCCCGCGTGCTCGTGCAGCTCAACCATCACGGTGCGCAGGCCTCGCCGGAGGGGCCAGACGGACCGCGCCCCGTCTTCGCGCCCAGCCGCATCCTCTCGCCCTCCACCGGCGTCGCGACCCGCGAGGCGAGCGAGCGCGACATCGCGGGCTTCGTCGAGGCGTGGGCCGACGCGGCCGAGCGCTCGAGGCTCGGCGGCTTCGACGGCGTCGAGATCCACATGGCGCACGGCTACCTGCTGCACCAGTTCCTCAGCCCGCTCTACAACCGGCGGGCGGATGCCTACGGTGGCGACCTCGAGGGCAGGACGCGGTTTCCGCGCGAGGTGCTGCGCGCCGTGCGCGAGCGGGTCGGCGACGACTTCACCGTCGGCATCCGCATCGTGGTGAACGAGCACAACGATGCGGGTCTCGACGCGGCGGCCTGTCGCGAGATCGTGGCGGCGCTGCGCGAGGAGGCCCGTGTCGACTTCCTCGACACGGCGGCGGGCGGCTATCACGACGTGCACTGGGTGTTCCCATCGTCGGCGATGCCGGTCGCGTGGCTGCGCGAGGACGTCGCAGCGCTCAAGAGCGCGCATCCCGACATCCCGGTGTTCGGCGTCGGTGCCGCGACGAGCGTCGAGGCGGCCGAGGAGGTGCTCACGAGCGGCATCGCCGACATGGTGGCGCTGACGCGCGGGCAGCTCGCGGACCCCGACCTGGCCGCCAAGCTCCTGACCGGCGCGACCGACGGCATCCGGCACTGCATCCGTCTGAACCAGGGCTGCCTCGGGCGCGGCAGCCAGGGGCTCGCCGTCTCCTGCACGGTGAACCCGGAGGCTGGTCGCGAGCTCGAGCCCGCCCCGCGGCGCGCAGCGCTGCCAGGGCGATGGACGGTGGTGGGCGGGGGACCGGCGGGCCTGCGCGCGGCGCTCGACCTCGCGCTGCTCGGGCACGCGGTGACGCTCCTCGAGCGCGAGGAGCGGCTCGGCGGGCAGCTGCTGCGTGCCGCGTCGGTGCCGGGGCGCGACTCGGTCGCGCTGCTGCTCGCCGACCTCGAGCGCGATGCGCGTGCTGCGGGGGTCGAGCTCCGGCTCGGCGAACCGGCCACGCTCGCGGCGATCAGGGCGACCGAGCCAGACGGCGTCGTGCTGGCCACGGGGGCCATCGCGCCGGGGGCGACCGGGCTGGCGATCGACGGCGCGTTCGACGGCGAGCGGCCGACGATGGTCGACGCCTGGACGGCCATGGACGACCCCACGAGCCTGGGCCCACGCATCCTGGTGGTCGACGATGATGGCACCGCCTACGCTTCCGGCGTGCTGCTGCGCCTCGCCGCTGCCGGAGTGCGCCTGCGGGTCGTGACGCCCTTCGAGCAGCTGCTGCCGCACGTCGGCACCGGCTACGAGCGCCAGCTGGTGCTGCGCACGCTCGCGCGCGGCGACTTCTCCCGCATCACGAGCGCGCGCCTGCGGGTGCGCGGCGACGCGGTCGTGGCGGTCGATGCGCTGACGGGGGAGGAGGCCCTGCTCGAGACGCCCTCGGCGATCGTCGCGCTCACGCCCAGAGAGTCGGTGCGGCTCGAGGGGCGCACCGCCGAGGCGCTCGAGGGCGTGCTGGGCATCCCCGTCACTGCCATCGGCGATGCGCTCTCACCCAGGGGCATCGATGCGGCGATCGCCGAGGCCTGGCAGCTCGCACGCAGCACAGCGGAGTGATCGCCGGGTGCCCTCTGGCGAGCGCGCCGCCGCTGCGCCATGCTGGCCCCGAGCGGTCGGGCGGCCGCCGAGAGGAGCCGACCATGGCAACGGTGCTGAACCCCTACCTGGCCTTCGAGCGCGAGGCGCGCGAGGCGATGAACTTCTACCACGGCGTCTTCGGCGGCGATCTCGTGCTCAGCACCTTCAGCGAGGGCGGCATGCAACACGAGCCGGGCGACGCCGACCTCGTCATGCACGCGCAGCTGACGACGGCCGACGGCCACACCCTCATGGCGAGCGACACCCCGCCATCGATGGATGCCCCGAAGCGCGGCCAGCAGGTCTCGGTCTCCGGCGACGACGCGCAGCTGCTGACGCGCTATTGGGAGGGCCTCGGCGACGGCGCGCAGATCATCGAGCCGCTCGCGCGGGCGCCGTGGGGCGATGAGTTCGGCATGCTCGTCGACCGCTGGGGCGTCACCTGGATGGTGAGCATCTCGGCGCAGACCGGTCCGGCGGCGTCGTAGCACCGAGCGCGCCCCGCGTCGATCGACGCGGGGCGCGGGGGCTCAGCACCTGACGGGCTCAGCGACCGTCGTCGGGAGGATCGGCGGGGCCGCCGGAGGCAGTGTCCTCCTCGGTCTCCGGATCGTGCATCGACGACGCCTTCGACGGCATCTCCGTGGCCTCGGGCTGCTCGTGGTCCTGCTCGCGCTCATCCATCGGACATCTCCTCACTCTCTGGGCTTCCGTTGTACCCCGATCGCGCTCGAAGCGCGACCCGCGGCATCGCGGTCAGCGCACCGCAGCGATGTCGAGCGAGGTGAGGAGCCCGCGGATGCGCTGCTCGATGTCGTCACGGATCGGCCGCACGGCGTCGATGCCCTGACCGGCAGGATCCTCGAGCTCCCAATCCTCATAGCGCTTGCCGGGGAAGACCGGGCAGGCATCCCCGCAGCCCATCGTGATGACGACGTCGGACTCCCGCACCGCATCCGTCGTCAGCACCTTCGGCACCTCTGCCGTGATGTCGATGCCGACCTCGCGCATGGCCTCGACGGCGGTGGGGTTGATCTGCTCGGCAGGCATCGAGCCCGCGGAGCGCACCTCGACGGCGCCGCCGGAGAGCTCGCGCAGGAAGCCCGCGGCCATCTGCGATCGGCCCGCGTTGTGCACGCACACGAACAGGGCGCTGGGGGTCTGGGTGTCGGTCATGGTCGTCCTCACTGTCGGGGCGGATGCGGTCAGGCTGTGGGGGAGAGCTCGGCGAGCAGGTGCTCCACCCGTCGCGCGAGGTCGTCGCGGATCGCGCGCACGCCTGCGGGGGAGGCGAGCGCGGGATCGCCGACCTGCCAATCCTCGTAGCGGACGCCGGGGATGATCGGGCAGACGTCGCCGCAGCCCATCGTGATCACGACGTCGGCGGCGCGCACGGCGTCGTCGGTGAGCGGCTTGGGGAAGGGGTCGCCGTCGACACCGAGCTCGTCGATGAGCGCCCGCACCTCGGGGTGGACGTCGGCGGCGGGCATCGAGCCGGCGGAGCGGGCGACCACGCGACCACCGGAGCGCTGCTCGACGAGCGCGGCGGCGAGCTGCGAGCGGCCGGCATTCTGCACGCACACGAAGAGCACGTGCGGCACGCCTGCGGTGCGATCGTGCAGCACGTCTGCGATGCGCTGCTGCGCGAAGCGCTCGGCGAGGACGAGCAGGTGCGAGTGCACGGTCGAGGCTCTGGCGAGGCCGGCGTGCGACTCCCGCACGATCCGCAGCACGGCGTCGCCGGAGAGGTCGGGGGTCGCCTCGGCGAGGCGCGCGGCGAGGCGCGAGAGCTTGGCGTCGACCTCGACTGGCTGGCGGTCGCCCTGCCCCGGATGCCAGGACGGCCGCTCGTCGGCGTGCAGCGCTGCCCGGAGCCCATCGACGAGCGCGGTCGCGACGGGGCGCATGGCCGGCTCGAGTCGGTAGTACACCCAGGTGCCGCGGCGCTCGGAGGTGAGCACGCCCGCGTCGCGCAGCACCTTGAGGTGGTGCGAGACGGTCGGCTGCGAGACGTCGGCGAGCGCGGCGAGGTCGCACGCGCAGGCCTCGCCTGCTGCCGAGCTCGCGATGAGCGAGAGCATGCGCAGTCGCAGCGGGTCGGCGAGCGCCTTGACCGCGACGGCCATCGACTCGGCGGACGCCTGGTCGATCGCGCTCGCGGCGTCGACGCGGTCGCAAGGTGTGCTGGTCTGGGTGATCGTCATGGGTGTCTCGCCTTTGTATCGATTGCTCACTATATTGATGGATCTCGATGCAACATGCAAGTGATGTCGCTGCGCGAGGCACGGCAGGAGTGCACTGCCTGTTCTCCACAGGTGGCGGCAGCGAGCGACGGCGTGTTGGCGCCTTCCCCTACGCTGTCGAACACACATTCGATCGAACGTGGGTGGGCTCACCTGGCTTGGTCGAAGCCGAGGGAGTCGACGGTGACGAGGATCGAGCAGGCAGCAGCAGCGGTGCTGGCCGCGCGCGCCATGTTCGCCGACGCCGACGCGCTCGCTCGTGCTCCGCGCGATGAGATCGTCGAGCTGCTGGCGCGCACGGCCGAGCTGGCTCGCATCGTGGATGCGCAGCGGGTGCGGCTGGCTGGTGCGATCGCCGAGCGATCATCGGGGCCGGCCGAAGAGGCGCTGTGCCGGCGGCTCGGGCAGCGCAGCGCGAAGGAGACGGTCGCGAGCGCCTTCGGCCTCCGTGCTGGCGAGGCGCAGGCGCTGCTGGCGCTTGCCGCTGCCACGAGCGCGGCGATCGGTCTCACGGGCGGTGACATCGCCGTGAAGTATCCGCGGGTCGCCGCGGCGCTCGATGACGGCGACATCTCGCTCGGGCAGGCCCGCGCGATCGTGCAGCACCTCGAGCCGGCGGCGCCGCGCGCCGATCTCGACCAGCTCGGCTGGGCCGAAGACCAGCTGGTGACCGCGGCGACCGACCCTGACTGGCCGCTCGGGCCCGAGCTGTTGATCACGCAGGCACGCGCCTACGTGGCTGTGCTGGATCCCGATGGGGTGCTGCCGAACGCCGAGCGGCAGCGGGCGATGCGGTCGCTGCGACTGCGGCGGCGTGCAGACGGGATGTGGCTGCTCGAGATGCTCTGCACGCCCGAATCGGGCTCCGCGATCAAGACCCTGCTGGATGCGTACACCTCGCCGCGCGTGACGGTCGCGTTCCGCGACGACGGCGTCGATGACACCGGTGGCGATGCCGGTGACGGCCGCCACCCGGATGCGAACGGCCAGCCTGAGGCCGAGGATCTCGGCATCGTCGACGACCGCACACCCGAGCAGAAGCGGCACGACGTGCTCCTCGCCCTCGTGCAGGCGCACGCCGCCTCCGGCGAGGCACCCGTCGCAGGCGGCGAGCCGCCCACGCTCCTGTTCACCGGCACGATCGAGGCGTACGACGCCTACCTGCACGGCCTCGAGCATCCCGACCGGTCCCTCACCGTCCAGCACACCGGCAGCCTGGTGCCGGTCGAGACGATCGACCGACTGCTGTGCCACGCGTTCGTGCAGAAGGTGGTGCTCGACGAGCACGGCCACCCGCTGCAGCTGGGCCGTGCCGAACGGCTCTTCAGCCGTGCTCAGAAGCGCGCCCTCGCCGCCCGCGACGGCGGCTGTGCCACGCCCGACTGCGGCATGCCGGTCGCCTGGACCGAGGCGCACCACGTGCAGCCGTGGGAGCACGGCGGCCGCACCGACGTCGACAACGGCATCCTGCTCTGCAGCCACTGCCACCACGAGGTCCACGCCGGACGCCTGCGCATCCTCCACGCCAGCGACAGGCCCGGCCACTGGCGCGTGGTGCCAGAGCTGCGACCCGCCGACCGCTACGCGAGGGCAGGCCGCACCGGTCCGAGTCTCGCGTCCGCCACGGTGTCGTCCAGGGTCGGCGGGCCGACCGGCACCCTCGCCGCGGCCGCGGGCACGACGCTCGCCGTCACGCTGCCCGATCGGCATCCCTCGCTGCCCGATCCGTACCACAGGCTGTCCGATCCGCACCACAGGCTGTCCGATCCGCGTCCCACACCGGCAGTGCGGCCACCGCGCCGACGCGCTCGCGGCGTCGAAGCGCGGCTGCAGCACCGGGTTCGCGCACGACGCGAGCCCGCACGACGGATGGCGTCCATCGACCTGCTGCCGATGCCGCGCATCGTGCTGCGCAGATGATCGGCAGCGGCATGCATCGAGCGTCGGGCCACCGCGTCGCGCTCGGCTGCGCGAGTACCCTGGTGGCTGACCTCAACTGCGAAGGAGCAGCACCATGCCCGAGACGATCATCGCCGGCTACGCCCGCACGCCGTTCGCCAAGTTCCTCGGCCAGCTGGCGCAGACGCCCTCGACCGAGCTCGGCGCGCACGCCGCGAAGCACGCGCTCGAGAAGGCCGGGGTCGCGCCAGCAGAGGTCGACGCCGTGGTCGTCGGCCAGGTGCTGCAGGCCACGGTCGGCCAGAACCCGCCGCGACAGACCGCGGTCGGCGCAGGCATCCCGATGACGGTGCCGGCGCTGGGCGTCAACGCCGTCTGCCTCTCCGGCACCGAGGCGATCGTCGCCGGCCACCGCATGATCCAGCTCGGCGAGGCCGACGTGGTCGTGGCGGTCGGCCAGGAGTCCATGACGCTCGCGCCGCACGCCGCGCCCATGCGCGCCGGCAGCAAGTTCGGCGACCTGGGACTGACCGACACGATGCAGTTCGACGGGCTGACGGATGCGTTCGACCGTGTCGCGATGGGCGAGTCGACCGACGGCTACAACGCGACGTACGAGGTGACGCGCGAGCAGCAGGACCAGCTCGCCGCCGCGTCGCACGCGCGCCTCGTGCGCGCCCAGGGTGACGGCACCCTCGACGGCGAGATCGTGCCGATCGAGGCCAAGGCCGGCCGCAAGACCGTGACGGTCGCGGCCGACGACGGCGTGCGCGCCGAGACGACGGCGGAGTCGCTCGCGGGCCTCCGCCCCGCGTTCACGAAGGACGGCACGGTCACCGCAGGCAACGCATCCCAGATTACCGACGGCGCCGCCGCTGTCGTGCTCGTCTCGGACGCCTATGCCGCCGAGCACGGCATCGTCGGCCTCGCGAAGATCCTGGCGACCGGCTTCGTCGCGGGCGAGGACGTCTCGTTGCACTCGCAGCCGGCGGACGCCATCGAGCAGGCGCTCGAGCGCGCAGGCCTCGCGACGAGCGAGCTGCAGGCTGTCGAGATCAACGAGGCCTTCGCCGCCGTCGGCGTGGCCTCGACGCGCCAGCTGGGCGTCGACCCCGAGATCGTGAACGCGAACGGCGGCGCGATCGCCATGGGCCACCCGATCGGTGCCTCCGGCCTGCGCATCGTCGGCCACCTCGCGCGCCGCCTGCAGCAGCTGGGGTCCGGCTCGATCGGCGCCAGCGGCATCTGCGGCGGCGGTGGCCAGGGCTCGGCGATCGTGCTCGAGGCGATCTGACCCATTCGCAGCGGGGCATTTCGCCGAAAGCGGACCGCCCGGCGACACGCACCCGCCCGGCCTAGGCTGGACGGGTGCGTCTCTCTGTGCTGGATCTTGCCCCTATCAATCCCGGAGAGACGGCGGGCCAGAGCCTCGCGGGCTCCGTCGACCTGGCGCAGGCCGCAGAGCGGCTCGGCTTCGCTCGCGTCTGGTACGCCGAGCATCACAACATGGCGACCATCGCCTCCAGCGCCACGAGCGTGCTCATCGCACACGTCGCCGCGCACACGAAGACCATTCGGCTCGGTGCCGGCGGCGTCATGCTGCCCAACCACTCGCCGCTCGTGATCGCCGAGCAGTTCGGCACGCTCGCCGAGCTGCACCCGGGCCGCATCGATCTCGGGCTCGGCCGCGCCCCCGGCACCGACCAGCGCACCTGGGCGGCCCTGCGCCGCGACATCCGCGCCTCGGAGCAGTTCCCGCAGGACGTGGTGGAGCTGCGCGGCTACCTGGCCGGCGAGTCGGTCGTGCCGGGCATCAAGGCGGTGCCGGGGCACGGCACGAAGGTGCCGCTGACGATCCTGGGCTCCTCGCTCTTCGGCGCGCAGCTCGCCGCCGCGCTCGGCCTGCCCTACGCCTTCGCCTCGCACTTCGCGCCCGACGCCCTGCATCAGGCGGTCGCGGTCTACCGCGAGCGGTTCGAGCCGAGCGAGCAGCTCGCAGAGCCCTTCGTGATCGCAGGCATCAACGCCGTCGTCGCCGAGACCCGCGAGCAGGCGATGACGATGCAGCGCGCCGTCATCCGCTCCCGAGTGCGCGGCATCCTGCTGCGCGACAGCCCGATCGCGCAGAACGTCGGCGACGACGAGCTCGACGCGCTCGCCAACAGCCCGCAGGCCGCACCCGTCATGAAGATGGTGCAGAACACGGCGCTCGGCACCGGCGAGGAGGCCGTTGCGACGCTGCGCCGCTTCCAGATCGAGGCCGATGCCGACGAGCTCATCATGGCCGTGCACGGCGAGACGGCCGAGCGCGTGCGCGCGCTCGAGCTGCTCGAGGGTGCTGGCGCGCTGGCCGTCAGCGCGTGAGGCCGTAGCGCTCGGCGAACCGGGCGAGGACGGTCTGCGGATGCGTGACGTGCGCCGCGCGTCCGGCTGCCACGAGGTCGTCGACCTCCTCGGGCGAGAAGTAGCCGTGATCGCGGTAGACGCGGATGCGCTGCTCGAGGCCGTCGGCGTCGAGCTCCGGATGGAACTGGGTGCCGACGACGTGCTCGCCGACGCGCATCATGTGCACGCAGGTGGCCGAGACGGCGAGCGTCGTCGCACCCTCCGGAGCCTCGGCGATGCCCTCCTTGTGGCCGCCGAACGCGGTGAATGCGCGGGGGAGTCCGTCGGTGAGCCAGTCGTGGCCGACCAGGCTGAGCTCGACGGGCGCGACCGACTCGGCGATCCCGCGCACCATGCGGCCGCCGAGCGCGTGCACGAGCGCACCGAGCCCCAGGCACGCACCCAGATAGGGCACGTCGTCACGGATGACGTCGCGCGCCAGCGCGGTGAGCCAGGCGACGGTCGCGGCGTGCGTCGGCGGGCGGCCATGCTCGTCGCTGAAGTTCGCGGGACCGCCACCCACGAGGATGCCGTCGACGTCGCGCAGGTCGACGGAGGGCTGCTCGCGGTCGAGGCGCACGCGGCGGATGCGGGCGGCATCGAGGGCGCCGAAGCGCAGCATCGCCTCGAGCTCGGCGTCGGCGACCTCGTCCTCAGGCCGTGACTGCACGATCAGGATCTGCCTCGTCATCCGCTCACTCCTCCTGCATCGGCCACCCTGCTGCCGTCGGCAGCCCACACGCCGCTCGAGCCGCGACGATGCGAGCCCAGCAGGTGCGTGTCGACGATGCCGACCGCCTCCATGAGCGCGAACATCGTCGTCGGCCCGACGTGCGCGAAGCCGCGGCGCTTCAGCTCCTTCGAGAGCGCGATCGACTCCCGCGACTGCGTCGGCACGTCGGCATGGCTCGCAGGCAGCGGCGTGACATCGGGCTGGAACGACCAGATGAGCGCCGGCAGTCCCTCTGCCTCACGCAGCGCGACGGTGGCGCGGGCGTTCTGGATGGTGGCGTCGATCTTGCGCCGGTTGCGCACGATGCCCGCGTCGGCCATCAGCCTGGCCTTGTCGTCCTCGTCGAGGCGAGCCACCGCATCCGCCTCGAACCCCGCGAAGGCCTCGCGGAACGCCGGGCGCTTGCGCAGGATCGTGGCCCACGACAGCCCCGACTGGAATGCCTCGAGCGAGAGCCGCTCGAACAGCCCCGTCTCGTCCCGCACGGGCATGCCCCACTCGCGGTCGTAGTAGTCGCGCAGCATCGGGTCGCTCGCGGCCCATGCGGGGCGTGCGAGGCCGTCGTCGCCGACTGAGAGCTGCATGCGCTCCAGGCTAGCCGCGTGGGCGCCGCCGCCGGGCCGCGCATAGTCTGGATCGGTGCAGAGGGATGCGGTGGGTCGCGCCTGGCGGGAGGGCATCTCCGTCGCCGTGGCGACGAGCGCGTACGGGCTCTCCTTCGGCGCGCTCTCGATCGCGAGCGGCCTCGACCTCTGGCAGACGATGGTGCTGAGCGCGCTGATGTTCTCCGGCGGCTCGCAGTTCGCGTTCATCGGGGTCATCGCCTCCGGCGGCGGCTTCGCCGGCGTCGCGAGCGCTGCGATGCTCGGCCTGCGCAACGGCCTCTACGGCATGAGCATGCGCCGCGTGCTGCAGCCCAGGCTCGCGATGGTGCCGCTCACCGCGCACGTGACGATCGACGAGTCGACAGCGGTCGCGCTCGCGCAGACGGAGCCCAGGGCGCAGCGCGTCGGCTTCTGGGTCACGGGCGTCGGCATCTACCTGGGCTGGAACCTCGCGACCTTCGCCGGTGCGATGCTCGGCGACCTGCTGGGGGATCCGAAGCAGTGGGGGCTGGATGCGGCTGCCGCGGCAGCGTTCGTCGGCCTGCTGTGGCCGCGGCTCAAGGCCCGCCAGGCGATCGCCGTCGCGGCGGCGAGCGCGGTGCTCGCCGCCGCGCTGCTGCCGGTGCTGGCCGCGGGCATGCCCGTCATCGTCGCCGCGGTCGTCGGCATCGTCGTGGGCCTCACCAACTGGTTCGGCCCGCGCCATGAGTCGCGCCTGCCTGACCCCGGCGGCCCCGCTCACCGGGAAGGACAGCACTCGTGACCCTCTGGCACCTCGTCCTGCTGGCATCCATCGCGGTGCTCGCCATCAAGCTCGTCGGCTACGCCGTGCCGCAGCGGCTGTTCGAGCGCCCGCGCCCGCGGCGCGTGCTCGAGCTGCTCACCGTCTCGCTGCTCGCGGGGCTCGTCGCCGTGCAGACGCTCGGGGGCGGCGAGGGGCTCCTGCTCGACGCGCGCATCCCTGCGGTGCTCGTCGCAGCCGGCCTGTTCGCGGTCCGCGCTCCCTTCATCGTGGCGGTGATCGCGGCCGCTGCGGTGGCCGCGCTGCTGCGTCAGTTCGCCGGCTTCGCGTGAACGTCGCACGGGGCTCGCGCATTCGCTAGGGTGGGCGTCTCAGGCGGCGTCAGCCTGCCGCTCGGTCCAGGCTCGAGCACAGGCTCCGTCGCTATGCTGATCGTTCTGCCGGCACCTGCCGGCACCATTCGCGTGGAGGATGCGCATGACCGAGCACGACGCCGTCGGCGACAGCACGCAGTCGTGGGGTGACGACTACCGCGCGCAGCTCGCCGCGATGATCGAGGGCACCTCGGCCGAAGACCGCGATGCGGTCGCCTCGCTGCCGTCGGGCTCTGCCATCCTCGTCGTCCGGCGCGGTCCGAACGTGGGCGCGCGCTTCCTGCTCGACCAGGACTCCACGATCGCCGGCCGCCACCCCGACGCCGACATCTTCCTCGATGACGTCACCGTCTCCCGCCGGCACGCGGAGTTCGCGCGCAGCGGCACCGCGTTCGAGCTGCGCGACCTCGGCTCGCTCAACGGCACGTACCACAACGGTGAGCGCGTGGACTCGGTTGCGCTGCGCGACGGCGCAGAGGTGCAGGTGGGCAAGTTCCGCCTCACCTTCTACCGCTCCCGTCTCGACCTCGAGCCCCGGGCGTGAGCGCGCAAGCCGCGAGGAAGCCGGCAGGGCTCCTCTCGATCGGCCAGGTGCTGGCGAAGCTCGGACCAGAGTTCCCGGACCTGTCGCCGTCGAAGCTGCGCTTCCTCGAGGATCAGGGCCTCATCTCACCGCAGCGCACCGCGAGCGGCTACCGCAAGTTCGACACCGCTGACCTTGAGCGGCTCCGCTACATCCTCACGCTGCAGCGTGACCACTACCTGCCGCTCAAGGTCATCCTCGGCCATCTCGACGACATCGACGCGGGCCGCACGCCGCAGATCCCCGGCGCCAACGTGCGCGTCGAGGCGCCGTCGATCCTCGGCGCAGAGCGCAGGCTCTCGCGCGCAGAGCTGCAGGCCGAGACCGGCGCCTCCAAGCAGCTGCTCGCCGATGCGATCTCCGCGCAGCTCGTGCCCGGCAGCGAGCCGTTCGGCGAGTCGGCCGTGCAGTCGCTCAAGGCGCTTGTAGAGCTGCAGCGCTTCGGCATCGAGCCGCGTCACCTGCGCGGCATGCGCCAGTCCGCGCAGCGTGAGGCGGCGCTCATCGAGTCGGCGCTCAAGCCCATGCGCGGCCGCCGTGAGACCGGGAGCCAGGCGAAGGCGGCAGAGGCCGCACGCGATCTCGCGAGCCAGATCCAGTCGGTTCGCGAGCTGCTCACGCGCGACGCGCTCGGCGCCTGAGGCCTGGCGCGTCCCTGTCCCTCGTCGGCGGCAGGGCGTAGACTCACCTCGACACGCCGCGCCGATCGCGAGATGCGCGGAGTCAGGGCTTCGGGTCGCTACGGTGGGGCCAACACTCAACCCGAACTTGAAGGTTGAGCGCAGCACAGCGGAAGGGACGGCCATGCGCGACGGCACTGGAGAACTGGGCGGCACGAGCGGCCGCGATTCCGGTCTCCTGTTCACCGACGGCCTCCCGCAGGAGGACGACTCGGTCGGCTACAAGGGCGCCATCGCCGCCGACGCCGCAGGCATCACCTACCGCCAGCTCGACTACTGGGCGCGCACCGGGCTCGTCGAGCCGACGGTCCGCCCCGCGAAGGGCTCCGGCAGCCAGCGCCTCTACTCGTTCCGAGACATCCTCGTGCTGAAGCTCGTCAAGCGCCTGCTCGACACCGGCATCTCGCTGCAGCAGATCCGCATCGCGATCGTGCAGCTGCACGAGGCCGGCATCCGCGATCTCACCCAGACCACGCTGATGTCCGACGGCGCCAGCGTCTACCTCTGCACCTCGAACGACGAGGTCATCGACCTGCTCGGCCGCGGCCAGGGCGTGTTCGGCATCGCGGTCGGCAAGGTGCTGCGCGAGGTCGAGACCCAGCTGATCGAGCTCGAGGTCACGCCCGTCGACCAGCAGCCCGTCGACGAGCTCGCCGCTCGCCGTGCGCGCAGGAGCCGCACCGCCTGAGTGGTCGTGCGACCGCTGCGGCTCTCGCTCCCGTTCACCGGTGCGTGGCGCACCGAGCTGAGCCCGGCGAGCCGCGTGCCGAGCCACGGCACGCACACGTTCGGCCTCACGTACGCCGTCGACTTCGTCGGCATCGACGCTCGCGGCCGCTCTGCGCCCCGCACCCTGCGCTCGTTCGTCGCCGTCGAGCCGCCGGAGCGCTTCCAGGGCTTCGGCAGACCCATCCTCGCTCCGGTCTCCGGCGTCGTCGTCGAGGTGCATGATGGCGAAGCGGATGTGGGCGGTCGCCGCTCGCCGGTGACGCTCGTGCCGTTCGCGCTCACGCAGGCGAGCAGGCTGCGGCGAGGCATCGACGCAGTCGCCGGCAATCGCGTCGTGATCGCGATGGAGGCGTCCGGCCCGGCGTCCGGCCCGTTCGTGTCGCTGCTGCACCTGCGGCGCGGATCGCTGCGCGTCCGGTCGGGCGACCGAGTCGAGGTGGGGGAGCAGCTCGCTGAGTGCGGTGGCTCCGGCAACTCCACGGAGCCGCACCTGCACCTGCATGCCACCGACTCGCTCGACTGGCCGAACGCATCCGGTCTGCCGATCGAGCTCAGCGGCTACCGGCAGCTCGCCGACGGCGCCCTCGTGGATCGCGGCATGCCGCGCTCGGGCGAGCGCATCGCCTCGCTCTGACCGCCCGACTGCTCACGCGATCTCCGATCGAGTGGCGCTTCCCGTGATCGAGTGGCGCCTCCCGCGATCGAGCCGTCCGCGCGATCCCTTGGAGCACGACGTGCCATTCGTTGCTGGGGCCCGCCACTCGTTGCTGGGGGCCGCCACCGGATGCTGGGAGGCGCCACTCGATGCTGGGAGGCGCCACTCGCGCGTGAGAGCCACGGTGCGAATGTCGCGGCGCGAGCGGCGCGAATGCCGCGACGCCATCGCGACTAGGACTTGCTGGAGTCGCCCTCGTCGCCCGCCTCAGCCTCGGCCTCGGCGGCTGCGGCCTCCTCGAGCTCAGCGGCGGCCGTCGCGTCGACCGCTGCGGTCGGCGCAGGCACCTTGCGGCCGGATGCGGCCTCGTCGCCGGCGCGTCCTGCAGAGGTCAGCACGGTCTGCAGCAGCTCGTCGAACTGCAGCGCCATCTCCTGCGCGCCCTCGCCGGGCCACACGTGCAGCGGCCGGGCAGCGCCCTGCGCCTGCTGCATCGAGGTGCGCTCCGGCAGCACCGTGTCGAGCACGAGCGGGCCGAACATGTCCTTGAGCTCCTGGATGCGGTACTGGTGCTCGAGCGACTGCGGCCGGGCCCGGTTCACCACGATGCCGAGCGGCTGCAGGCGGGGGCTGAGTCCGCGGCGGATCTCCTCGATCGCGCGCAGCGCGCGGTCGGCGGCCGCGACCGAGAACAGCCCCGGCTCCGTCACGACCATCACGCGGTCGGATGCCGCCCACGCCGTGCGCGTCAGCGCGTTGAGCGAGGGCGCGCAGTCGACCAGCACCAGGTCGTAGTCGTTCTCGACGGTCGTGAGCGCCGTCTCGAGCTTCCAGATGTCCTTGATGGTCGGATGCGGACCGTCGAAGTTGATCGCGGAGGGGCTGCCGATGAGCACGTCGATCGTGCCGCCGTGGCCCTGCGTCCAACCGGACGGGGAGATCGCCTGCTGGACGATCTTGTCCTTCGGGTTCGCGAGCACATCGGCGATGTTGAGCCGGCCCTCGATCTCGATGTCCATGCCGGTGGAGGCGTCGGACTGCGGGTCGAGGTCGACGACGAGGGTACGGAGGCCCTTCGCGAACGCGGCGGAGGCCAGACCGAGCGTCACTGTGGTCTTGCCGACGCCGCCCTTGAGTGAGCTGATCGAGAGTACGTGCACGGCGGCCAAGCCTAGCGGCACTAGATTGGATCGGAAGCGCCGCCACACCTCGGAGGGTTCCTGCATGTTCAAGAAGCTGCTCGTAGCCAACCGCGGCGAGATCGCGATCCGCGCATTCAGAGCCGCCAACGAGCTGGGTGTGAAGACGGTCGCCGTCTATGCCCACGAGGATCGCAACTCGCTGCACTGCCAGAAGGCGGATGAGGCCTACCAGATCGGCGAACCAGGCCGTCCCGTGCGCGCCTACCTGACGGTGAGCGAGATCATCCGGGTCGCGAAGGACGCGGGCGCCGACGCGATCTACCCCGGCTACGGCTTCCTGAGCGAGAACCCAGAGCTCTCGACCGCTGCAGCCGCCGCGGGCATCACCTTCGTCGGCCCAGGGCCCTCCGTGCTGGCCATGGCAGGCAACAAGGTGACCGCCAAGGAGCACGCGATCGCCGCGGGCGTGCCGGTGCTGGCATCGACCCCCGCCACCACCGATCTCGAGGTGCTCATCGCCGGCGCCGACGAGATCGGCTTCCCGGTCTTCTGCAAGGCCGTCGCGGGTGGTGGCGGTCGGGGGATGCGCCTGGTCGCGAAGCGCGAGGACCTGCGGGATGCGCTCGAGGCCGCCATGCGCGAGGCCGACAGCGCCTTCGGCGACGCCACCATGTTCATCGAGCAGGCCGTCGTGCGCCCGCGCCACATCGAGGTGCAGATCCTCGCCGACGCCACCGGTGAGACCGTGCACCTGTTCGAGCGCGACTGCTCGGTGCAGCGGCGCCACCAGAAGGTCGTCGAGATCGCGCCGGCTCCGAACCTGAGCGATGAGAAGCGCGCAGAGCTCTATCGCGATGCGATCGCCTTCGCGAAGTCGATCGGCTACGTCAACGCCGGCACGGTCGAGTTCCTGCTCGACACCGCCGGCGAGCGCGCCGGGGAGCACGTGTTCATCGAGATGAACCCGCGCATCCAGGTGGAGCACACCGTGACGGAGGAGATCACCGACGTCGACCTCGTCGGCAGCCAGATCCGCATCGCCGCGGGGGAGACGCTCGCAGAGATGGGGCTGCTGCAGGAGAACATCGAGATGCACGGCGCCGCGCTGCAGTGCCGCGTGACGACCGAGAACCCGGCAGACGGCTTCCGCCCCGACACGGGCCGCATCACCGCCTACCGCTCGCCCGGCGGCGCAGGCGTGCGCCTCGACGGCGGCACGATCAACCCCGGCACCGAGGTGAGCCCGCACTTCGACTCGATGCTGGCGAAGGTCACCTGCCGCGGCCGCGATCTCGACACCGCCATCCGCCGCGCTCACCGCGCGGTGAGCGAGTTCCGCATCCGCGGTGTCGCCTCGAACATCCCGTTCCTGCTCAACCTGCTCGAGAACCAGGAGTTCCGCGACGGCGACGTCTCGACGCACTTCATCGAGGAGCATCCAGAGCTCACACGCATCAACCCTCCGAAGGACCGCGCATCGAAGGTGCTCGCGTGGCTCGCCGACGTCACCGTCAACAAGCCGCACGGCTCGGCCGACGGCGCCATCAACCCGGCGATCAAGCTGCCGCAGCTCGACCTCGACGCGCCGGCACCCGACGGCGAGCGTCAGCGGCTGCTGGAGCTCGGCCCCGTCGGCTGGGCGACGGCCCTGCGCGAGCGCACCTCGCTCGCGGTCACCGAGACGACGTTCCGCGACGCCCACCAGTCGCTCCTCGCCACCCGCGTGCGCACGGCCGACCTCGTCGCCGTCGCCCCGCACGTCGCGCGCATGACGCCGCAGCTGCTCTCGATGGAGGCCTGGGGCGGCGCCACCTACGACGTCGCGCTGCGCTTCCTCGGCGAGGACCCGTGGGAGCGGCTCGCTCGCCTGCGCGAGGCCATGCCGAACATCCCGCTGCAGATGCTGCTGCGCGGCCGCAACACGGTCGGCTACACGCCCTACCCCACAGAGGTCACGACGGCCTTCGTGCACGAGGCCGCAGAGACCGGCATCGATGTGTTCCGCATCTTCGACGCGCTCAACGACGTCGACCAGATGCGCCCGGCTATCGATGCGGTGCTCGAGACCGGCTCGACGGTCGCCGAGGTGGCGCTGTGCTACTCGGGCGACCTGCTCGACCCGGCTGAGGACCTCTACACCCTCGACTACTACCTGCGCCTGGCGGAGCGCATCGTCGACGCGGGCGCGCACGTGCTGGCGATCAAGGACATGGCGGGCCTGCTGCGCGCCGGCGCCGCCTCGACGCTCGTGGCCGCGCTGCGCGAGCGCTTCGACCTGCCGGTGCACCTGCACACGCACGACACCGCCGGCGGCCAGCTCGCGACGCTGCTCGCAGCCTCCGGCGCGGGCGTCGACGCAGTCGACGTGGCGAGCGCGGCGATGGCGGGCACCACCAGCCAGCCCTCGTTCTCGGCGCTCGTCGCCGCCGTGGCCCACACCGAGCGCGACACCGGCATCTCGCTCGCCTCGGTGAGCGACCTCGAGCCCTACTGGGAGGCCGTGCGCCGCCTCTACAAGCCGTTCGAGTCCGGACTGCCGGGTCCGACCGGCCGCGTGTACCACCACGAGATCCCGGGCGGCCAGCTCTCCAACCTGCGCCAGCAGGCGATCGCGCTGGGCCTCGCCGATGACTTCGAGAAGATCGAGGACTGGTACGCGGCGGCTTCCCGCATCCTCGGCCGCCCGACGAAGGTCACACCCTCGTCGAAGGTGGTCGGAGACCTCGCGCTGCAGCTCGTCGCCCAGGGTGTCGACCCGGACGACTTCGAGCGCGATCCGCGCAAGTACGACATCCCCGACTCCGTCATCGGCTTCATGGCCGGCGAGCTCGGCGACCTGCCGGGCGGCTGGCCGGAGCCCTTCCGCTCGAAGGTGCTCGCGGGCCGCGACGTCGACATCTCGGTCACACCGCTCGCGCCCGAGCAGGCGGAGCGCCTGGCGACGTCCGGCGCTGACCGGCAGCACGCGCTCAACGAGCTGCTGTTCGCGGGGCCCACGAAGGCCTTCGACGAGAGCCGCAGGCTCTACGGCGACCTCTCGGTGGTCGACACGATCGACTACCTCTACGGCATGCAGGAGGGCGAGGAGCACCAGGTCGGCATCGGCCGCGGCGTGACCCTCAACGTCGAGCTCGAGGCGGTTGGCAAGCCCGACGACGACGGGATCGTCACCGTCATGACCGTGCTCAACGGCCAGCTGCGCCCCGTCTACGTGCGCGATCGATCCGTCACGGTCGACAAGCCGCAGGTGGAGAAGGCGGATGCGTCGGTGCCCGGCCAGGTTGCGGCTCCCTTCGCCGGAGCGGTCACCGTCAAGGTCGCGGAGGGCGACAGCCTCGCTGCCGGCGACGCGGTTGCGACGATCGAGGCCATGAAGATGGAGGCGTCGATCACGACACCCGTCGCAGGCACGGTGCAGCGCCTCGCGCTCTCGGGCACGATGCCCGTTGAGTCCGGCGACCTGATCGTGGTGGTCCAGCCGGCATGAGCGTGCGCGAGATCCGTGTCTTCGGCGACCCGGTGCTGCGAGAGCGGGCGACGCCCGTCGACGCGACGTCGCCGACGACGGCCGCGCTCGTGCAGGACCTGCTCGACACCGTGCGGCTGCCCGGCAGGGCCGGCGTCGCCGCCTGCCAGATCGGCGTCGCGAAGGCGGCGTTCTCCTACAACGTCGACGGCGAGATCGGCTATGTGCTCAACCCGCGCATCGACGAGGTGCGCGGCGAGCCGGAGCTCGTCGACGAGGGCTGCCTCTCGGTGCCGGAGCTCGGCTTCCCGACACCGCGCCACCCGTTCTGCCGCGTGATCGGCGTGGACACCGCTGGCGAGGAGCTGGTGCTCGAGGGCGAGGGCCTCATGGCGCAGATGCTGCAGCACGAGATGGCGCATCTCGACGGCAGGCTCTACCTGCAGGCGCTCGACAAGGAGATGCGCTCGATCGCGATGGCAGAGGTGCGCAAGGCCGCCTGGTACTGACGCCCAGACGGCGACCGAGCCCCGCGCCAGCGGAGGCGCGTCGTGCGGTGCGAACACGGATCGAAGAGCACAACGACGCCGATGGTCGACACCGATCGATATAAGCCGCGCTACAGCGCATCAGTGTTACTGATTATGACGCCGGAGATTGGCCCGCCCTAGGCACCCTGCCACGCTGAATCTGGTTGCCGGCACACCGGTGTCGGCGGAGGCCACGCGAAGCACCTCTTCGCCTCTGGTCGCGAGGCCGAGTTGCGAGGCCCTTCCGCCGGATTCGAACGACGAGGTACATGGCTGTGAGCACCACCGAGGAACTTGCCGCCACGCAGACGCCCGGCCGGAGGCACGCGGATCGACAGGCGAGAGCACGGCGAGAGAGCTCGGCCCCTGGCAAGCGGCCCCGACGTTCCCGCAGGCTTCGATCACAGATCATCCCGTGGCTGATTCCCGTGATTGCCCTGCTGGTCTGGCAGCTGTCGCCGGGTGAGTTCCTCCCGAGCCCCGTCGAGGTGATTGACGCGGCCGTCAGGCTGACCGCAAACGGTGAGCTGCAGGAGCACGTGTGGATCAGCACGCGGCGGGCGCTCATCGGGTTTGCGATCGGCGGCATCATCGGGTTCGCCCTCGGGCTCCTCAACGGGGTCTCGAAGAGACTGTCGGAGTTGCTCGATACGTCGATTCAGATGATCCGCACCGTTCCCCATCTGGCTCTCATCCCGCTGGTCATCGTGTGGTTCGGACTCGGCGAGGACGGCAAGATCTTCTTGGTTGCCCTCGGCGTCGCGTTCCCGATCTACCTCAATGCCTACAACGGGATCCGAAACATCGACCCTCGTCTGATCGAGATGGCACGCGTCTATCGGCTCAGCAAGACCGCTCTGTTCAAGGAAGTCATCATTCCCGGTGCCATGCCGAGCATCCTCGTCGGGGTCCGCTATGCCCTGGGCATCATGTGGATGTCGCTGATCGTTGCTGAGACCATCGGCTCCAATGGCGGTATCGGCCACCTTGCCACGCAGGCCCGACAGTTCGTGCAGATGGACGTCGTCGTACTCACGATCGTCATCTACGCACTACTCGGCAAGTTCTCCGACGTGATCGCCGCCTTCTTGGAACGTCGCTGGCTGCGATGGAACCCAGCCTTCAACGCGAATCCCACCGGCGCCTAGTCGGCGGGCGGAGAGACGATCGTGAGCATGCAGATCACAGTGGACCACTACTCCAAGAGCTTCGGCGAGCACAGCGTTCTTCGGGATTTGCATCTCGATATCCCCGCTGGGCAGTTCGTCGCTCTCGTCGGCAAGAGCGGCTGCGGCAAGAGCACCCTCCTTCGCTCCGTAGCCGGCCTGGAGGAGGCCAGTGGAGGCCAGATCCTCCTTGACGGTGAGCAGGTCACGCGACCGCACGAGCACCTGCGCATCATGTTTCAGGACGATCGGCTCCTGCCCTGGAGGTCGGTCGTGCAGAACGTCACGATCACCGCGACCGATCAGGAATCAGCCGTGGAGAGCCTCGCCGCGGTCGGCCTCTCTGGAAAGCTCGACCAATGGCCCGCCAGCCTCTCCGGCGGTCAGCGTCAACGTGTGGCGCTCGCTCGGGCTCTTGCAACGTCGCCCGACGTCATCCTCTTCGACGAGCCGCTCGGAGCGCTGGATGCCCTCACCCGCATGGAGATGCAGAACCTCATCGAGGACCTGTGGCAGCAGCGCGGGTTCACCTCGCTGCTGGTGACTCACGACGTGGGCGAGGCCGTCTCGTTCGCTGACCGTGTCATCGTCCTGGCAGATGGCGGGATCACGCTCGACCTTGCGATCGACCTTCCGCGGCCCCGGCGACGCGACACCGGCTTCCTGAGGTACGAGAACACGCTGCTGAACGCCATCTTGAACGAACCCGAAAGGACCCACCCATGAATCGCTTCAGGAAGACCTTCGCGGCGGCCGCTGCCGCAGCAGTCCTCACGCTTGCCGGCTGCGGCGCCCCGGGCGAGGCAGCGGAAGGCGATGCCGAAGGCGGCGAGGTCGTCATCGGTTACCAGCCTGGAAACACTGTCGCGCTGCTCATGGCACAGGGGACCCTCGATGAACGTCTCGAAGCCGAAGGGTACGACGTGGTCTGGGAGGAGCTGGCGATCGGCACCCTCGTGCTCGAAGCGCTGAACACGGGAAACATCGATTTCGGACACTCCTCGGATGCCAACGCAATCTTCTCAGCGGCGAACGGCAGGCCGATCGAGTACGCCGCTTCTGAAAACCCCTATCCGAACGGTGTGGCACTTGTCTCGCAGGTTGACTCAGGAATCGAAGAGGTCACGGACCTCGAAGGCACGACGGTGGGCGTCGTCGAAGGCGGCAACATGCATTACTTGTTGCTCCGTGCGCTTGAGCAGGCTGGGCTGAGCGCCGCTGACCTCGAGATCGTCTACTACGCGAACGCAGCCGACGGCATGGCAGCGTTCCAGCAGGGAGAGTTCGACGTCTTCGGAACCTGGGACCCCTTCCTTGCGATCATTCAGGAGCAGATGGAGACGACGACCGTGCTCGACGCGGAGGGTCTGACTGACAATCGCACCTTCTACTTCGCGACCGAAGCATTCATGGAGACGAAGCCGGAGGTGCTGTCGATCATCTTGGAGGAGCTGCAGGAGTCCAACCAATGGGCCAATGAGAACCCCGACGAGGCGGCTGCGATCCTCGCCGACGCGTTGGGGCTTGATCCTGCTCCGCTCGAGACCGCCAACGCGCGTCGCGAATATGGCGTGCTGGCCATGGACGATGCTGCCGTTCAGGCGCAGCAAGACCTTGCCGACACGTTCTTCGATGCTGGTCTCATCCAGAACGAGATCACCATCGCTGACTACGTCAACCCCGACCCCACCTGGATCCCCGAGAACGTTCATTGACCCCCTGCAGCGGAGAGAGGACGACCATGGCACGACTGCCCTACATCAGCTACGACGAGGCGACCGATGAGGTTCGCGCGATCTACGACGAGTTCCACGAAGCGGGCCTTGACAAGTTCATCCACCAGGCCGAGACACTCGCACACCACCCGCCCCTGCTGCGGGCCGTGACAGATCTGCTGCTGGCCTACTACCACCACAGCGTGGTGCCGAAGCGGTATCTCGAGCTTGCGGTGCTCACGGTCAGTTCACGCAACGCCTGCGAGTACTGCGTCGTGCACCACACGCCTCAGGCCGTGGACTCAGGCCTCACGATCGAACAGGTCGATGCCGTCAGCGACGGAACGTGGCGCGAGCTCGGCACCTTCGACGAGATCGACCGCACCGTGATCGCCTACTCCGAGCAGGTGACGCGCGATGCAAATCGAGTCGATGACGAGCTGTTCGCCCAACTGGGCGCGCAGTTCGACCACAAGCAGGTGCTCGAGCTCACCATGCGCATCACCACCTGCACGTTCTTCAACAAGTTCAACGACGTGCTGCGCCTCGATGTGGAGCCGATCGCTGCCAGCCTGTTCGAGACAGCGACACGGTAGCGGCATGCACGAGCGCGGCAACGTGGGTCATAGTCGACCCAGGGTAATCATCATCCACGACAATCCGGAGTGGATTCCGCCGCTTGCCGCCGCGTTCGAGGCGGAGGGTGTGGAGTTCGAGGAGTGGCTGCTTCCCGATCGAGTTCTCGACCTCTCGGCCGCCCCTCCAGAAGGCATCTTCTGGTCGCGGCTCTCAGCCTCGTCGCACACGCGCACCGATCCTCATGTCAAAGAGTACGGGCGCGCGGTGCTCGTGTGGCTGGAGTCTGCCGGACGCACGGTCGTCAACGGCTCAGCCGTCTATGAGGTGGAGGTCTCGAAGGTTCGCCAGCATCGCGAGCTGGAGCGCCGCGGCTTTGACGTACCGCGCACGGTCGCGGTCTTCGGCGGTCGCGCGCTCGTCGATGCGGCCTCGGATTTCTCGCCGCCGTTCATCACGAAGCACAACCAGGGCGGCAAAGGTCTGGGAGTGCGTCGCTTCGACTCGCACGCTGCCTTCGAAGCGGCGGCAGCGGAGTTCGCACCGGGCGGCGTCAATGAGCCGATCGACGGCATCACCCTGATTCAGGAGCACGTACAGCCAGCGGAGCCATGGATCACGCGAGCGGAGTTCATCGGAGGCGTGTTCCACTACGCGGTGAAGGTCGATGTCTCCGATGGCTCCTTCGAGCTCTGCCCTGCCCAGGGCTGTGCAGTGCTTCCCCGTGGCATCGCGGCGGCAGTCTGCGACGTGCCCGGCGATGACGATGCCGAGCTGCGGGGCGCTTCGCCGCAGTTCCAGCGTCGGGAAGACATCACCGCGGAGTCCCCAATCGTGGTCGAACTGGCTGCACTCCTCTCCGCTCTTGGCGTGCCGCTTGCCGGAATCGAGTTCATAGAGTCTGTGGATGGCCGCCAGGTCGTCTACGACATCAACACGAACACCAACTACAACGCGGATGTCGAGCACTTGGAGCAGGCTGCTGGCCGACTCCCTGCCGCCCGACGGATCGCCCAGTACCTGGGATCGCTGTCAACTGACGGTCTCGACGCGAAGGAGTCGCCTTCGGTTCCGGCCCACTCCTCCACAGCAGCGGCAGGCCGCTCGTGACGTGCTAGCGGGTCACTCGCCGACGTCGTGGGCCGTCGAGTTCGAGGCGTAGATGTCCTCGATCTGCGACGCGAAGTCGTGCAGGATGTTGTGGCGCTTGATCGACATCTTGGGCGTCAGGTGACCGTTCGCCTCGATGAACTCCAGCGGCAGGATCGCGAACTTGCGCACCGACTCGGCGCGCGAGACCTGCTTGTTGGCGCGCTGGATGGCCGAGCGCACCTCGTCGATCACCGGCGGGTATGCCGCGGCCTGCTCGAGCGACATCGAGGCGTCGTGCCCGTTGTTCTTCAGCCAGGTCGCGAGCATCTCGGCATCGAGCGTGATGAGCGCGGCGATGAACTTGCGCTGGTCGCCGACCACCACCGGCTGACCGATGATGGTGTTGGAACGGATGGGGTCCTCGAGCGTGTTGGGCGCGACGTTCTTGCCGCCGGCGGTGACGATGAGCTCCTTCTTGCGGCCGGTGATGGTCAGGTAGCCGTCCGCGTCGAGCTGGCCGATGTCGCCGGTGCGGAACCAGCCGTCCTCGGTGAACGCCTCCTTGGTGGCCTGCTCGTTGTTCCAGTAGCCGGCGAACACGGCGACGCCCTTGCCGAGCACCTCGCCGTCCTCAGCGATCTTCACGCCGTTGCCAGGCATCGCGGGCCCGACCGTGCCGATCTTGAACTTGTCGGGCAACCCCACCGTCAGCGGTGCCGTCGTCTCGGTGAGGCCGTAGCCCTCCAGGATGCGGATGCCGAGCGAGCGGTAGAAGTGCGCCAGGAACGTCGAGAGCGGGGCCGAGCCCGAGACGGCGTACGCGACGTTGCCGCCGAGCGCCACGCGCAGCTTCTTCAGCACCAGCGCGTCGAGAGCAGCGAAGCGCAGCTTCAGGCCCAGCGGCACGTGCCCGGCGTCGAGCGCCTTCGAGTGCGCGACAGCCGCCTGTGCGGCCATGCGGAAGATCTTGCCCTTGCCGCCGGCCTCTGCCTTCTGCTCGCTGGCGTTGTAGACCTTCTCGAACACCCGCGGCACGGCGAGGAAGAAGGTGGGCTTGAACGAGCCCATCGACGGCAGCAGCTGCTTCGTGTCGGACTGGTGGCCGACACGCACGGCGGCCGC
Organism: Agrococcus sp. ARC_14; assembly: GCF_022436485.1. Classification (NCBI taxonomy): domain Bacteria; kingdom Bacillati; phylum Actinomycetota; class Actinomycetes; order Micrococcales; family Microbacteriaceae; genus Agrococcus; species Agrococcus sp. ARC_14. The sequence goes on along the minus strand of NZ_JAKUDO010000001.1, from coordinate 2,250,986 downwards.
GACGGCGAGCACCGAGATGAAGCGGGCGAACACGTGCGCCTGCGTGACGAACAGCAGGGTCGAGGCGCCCGGCGCCACGACCTCGGCCATCGCGACCTTGGCGTTGCGGCACAGCTCGACGAAGTTCGAGTGCGTCAGCATCGTCCCCTTGGGGCGGCCGGTCGAGCCTGAGGTGTAGATGAGGGTGGCCAGGTCCTTGCCCTGTGCCAGCGAACGACGGCGCGCGATCTCCTCGTCCTGCACGTCGGTGCCCTGCTCGACGAGCTTCTGGAGGTCGCCGCGGTCGATGCGCCACACGTCGGTGATCGCGGGCAGGTCGCCGTGGGCCTCGTCGAAGCGGGAGACCAGGTCGGCATCTTCGAGGATCACGCGGGTGGCACCGCCGTCGGAGAGGATCCACTGGATCTGCGATGGAGCGGAGGTCTCGTAGACCGGCACCATGTGCGCGCCCGCGTAGAAGAGCGCGAAGTCGACGAGCGAGAACTCGTAGCGCACCTTGCACAGGAAGCCGACGCTGTCGCCGGGCTGCACGCCCGCGGCGACGAAGCCCTTCGCGAGGGCGATCACCTGACGCCGGAACTCGGTGGCAGAGATGTCGCGCCAGCCATCGCCCTCCGGCACGGAGAACAGCGCGATGTCAGGGTGCTCGCGCACGGTGTCCTCGAGGAGGTCCGTGATGTTCGCCTCTGGGTCAGGCGCGACGACGGGTGGGGTGACACCCTCTGGGGCGGTGAGCTCAGGCACTGGGACTCCTTCGGCTTTCGTGCGTTGCGCTCATTCTATGGGCGCGGGGAGCGAGGATCCCTCAGCGCCGCGCATGTCTGTAGGGAGCATCCGACTGCCCTAGGCTCGTGGCCAGAGGAGGTGGCGATGATCTACTGGCTGATGCGACATTGGGTCGTCGGCCCTTACATGACGCGGGTGTTCCGCCCATGGGTCGCCGGTCTCGACAACCTCCCGGAGCACGGGGGCGCGATCATCGCGGGCAACCACCTCTCGGTCATCGACTCCTTCCTCATGCCGCTCGTGATCGACCGGCGGGTCTACTTCCTCGCGAAGTCCGACTACTTCAACGGCACCGGCATCAAGGGCAGGCTCATGCGCTGGTTCTTCCTGGCGGTCGGCCAGCTGCCGATGGATCGCTCTGGCGGCGAGAAGAGCTCGCAGAGCCTCGACGCCGCGCTCCAGAAGCTGCAGGACGGCGGCCTCATCGGCATCTACCCGGAGGGCACCCGCAGCCCCGACGGCAAGCTCTACCGGGGCAGGACCGGCGTCGCCCGCATGGTGCTCGACGCCCGCGTGCCCGTCATCCCGTGCGTCATGGTCGACACCGAGAAGGTCATGCCGATCGGGCGCCGGATGCCGAAGGTCGGCCGCATCGGCATCATCTTCGGCGAGCCGCTCGACTTCTCCCGCTACTACAACCTCGATGGCGACCGCTTCGTGCTCCGCTCGATCACCGACGAGATCATGGTCACCCTGAACCGCATCTCCGATCAGGAGTACGTCGACGTCTACGCCTCGAGCGTGAAGGCGCGCGTCGAGGCGGAGCGCAAGGCGCTCGCTCCTCGTCGCTGAGCCCGGCGACCCCGGTAGGCTGGACTGCGGCGCACACGGCGCCGCTCGAGCATTGAGGCAGGCATGACGGATACGATCGCGATTCCCGAGTTCATGGAGCGCAGCTCCATCGAGCAGGGCCTCGACGCGTATCGATCGCTGCCCGTCAAGCAGCAGCCGGCCTGGCAGGACGAGGCCGCGATCGAGCAGGTGCGCCGCGAGCTGCGCAGCGCCCCTCCGCTGGTCTTCGCCGGCGAGGTCGATCAGCTGCGCGACCGGCTTGCGGCCGCAGCGCGCGGCGAGGCCTTCCTGCTCCAGGGTGGCGACTGCGCAGAGACCTTCGCGGGCGCGACTGCCGACAACATCAAGGGCCGCGTCAAGACGATCCTGCAGATGGCGGTCGTGCTCACCTACGGCGCCGCGATGCCCGTCATCAAGATGGGCCGCATGGCGGGGCAGTTCGCCAAGCCGCGCTCGAGCGACACCGAGACGCGCGGTGACCTGACGCTGCCCGCCTACCGCGGCGACATCGTGAACGGCTACGACTTCACGCCCGAGTCGCGCGCGGCAGACCCGCAGCGCATCCTGCGCGGCTACCACATGGCCGCGTCGACCCTGAATCTCGTGCGCGCGTTCACGCAGGGTGGCTTCGCCGACCTGCGCCAGGTGCACTCCTGGAACAAGGGCTTCGGGCAGAACCCGTCGTTCGCCCGCTACGAGGCGCTCGCCGGTGAGATCGACCGTGCCGTGCGCTTCATGGAGGCGGCCGGCGCGAACTTCGACGAGCTCAAGGGCGTCGAGTTCTTCACCGGCCACGAGGGCCTGCTGCTGGACTACGAGCGGCCCATGACCCGCATCGACTCCCGCACCGGCCTCGCCTACAACACCTCCAGCCACTTCCAGTGGATCGGCGAGCGCACGCGTGAGCTCGAGGGCGCGCACGTCGACTTCTTCTCGCGGGTGCGCAACCCGATCGGCGTGAAGCTCGGCCCTTCGACGACGCCCGCCGACATGGAGGCGCTGATCGACAAGCTCGACCCCGAGCGCGAGCCGGGCAGGCTGACCTTCATCACCCGCATGGGCGCAGGCCGCATCCGCGACGTGCTGCCGGGCCTGCTCGAGGCGTCCAAGTCGCTCGAGTCGACGCCGCTGTGGGTGACCGACCCCATGCACGGCAACGGCATCACGACGAAGAACGGCTACAAGTCGCGTCGCTTCGACGACGTGGTCGACGAGGTGCGCGGCTTCTTCGAGGCGCACCGTGCGGTCGGCACCTTCGCGGGCGGCATCCACGTCGAGCTCACCGGCGACGACGTGACGGAGTGCCTCGGCGGCTCGGAGGAGATCGACGAGGTCGCCCTCGAGACCCGCTACGAGTCGCTCTGCGATCCGCGCCTGAACCACATGCAGTCGCTCGAGCTCGCCTTCCTCGTCGCCGAGGAGCTGCGCGCCGCGCCTCGCCCGTAGGCAGGACGTGGGGCGGATCGGCTCCGGCCCTTGCCGCTAGAAGGTCGCGTCGATCACGACGGACGTGCCCTCTTCGACGGAGGTGCCGGCCTCGACGCTCTGCGACAGGATGTTCGCGATGCCCGAGCCCCACAGCGCCTCGGGGATGTTCGTCTGCAGGTCGGGCTCGAGCCCGGCCTCGCGCAGCGTCGCCAGCGCCTCGTCGATCGGGCGGCCGACGACATCCGGCACATCGACCATGACGGGGCCCATCGAGACGATCCCGGTCACGGTGTCGCCAGGCCGCAGGTAGCGGTCGGTGGGATAGGTGAGTGAGATGAGCCTGCCCTGCTCGACCTCTGCCGAGTGCTCCTCGACGGAGAAGTCGACCTCGAGATCGGCCTGCTCGAGGGCGGCGCGCGCCTCGTCGGCCACCTGGCCCGCTTCCGCGGGCACCGGGCCGAGCGAGACCCGCAGCGCGATGGGGGAGCGCTCCTCGAGCGTCTCGAGCTCGCTGATGCGGGTGCCGTCCTCAAGGAGGCCGGCGATCACGCTGTCAGCAGGCCGGTCGGCGTCGAACACTCGGTCGGGCTCGCTCTCGGAGACCGTGAACCCCGCGTCCTCGATCGCCGCCCGCGCCTCATCCGCCGTGCGGCCCTCGAGCTCGGGCAGCGGCAGATCCAGGCGGCCGGAGGAGAGCACCAGCTGCACGGCATCGCCGTTGCCGAGCTCGGTGCCCGCGGGCGGGTCGGTGCGCAGCGCCTGCCCCATCGGGGTGTCATAGTTCGACTCGGTGACCGTGCCGGAGATCTCGAGGCCGTGGTCTGCCAGCAGCGCGACGGCCGCCGCCTCCTCCTGGCCTGCAACGTCGGGCACGCTCGCGCGGCCGCCGGGCCCGAGGTTGAACCACCAGCCGACGCCCACCGCGAGCAGCGCGCCGAGGAGCACGAGCGCGAGCCAGAGGATGCCGCGCCTGCGCCGCACCGTGACACGGCGCGAGAGCGCGGTGGTCGCGGCACCGTCGCCGGTGTCCTGCACGACCTCTGGCTCGGAGACGATCGGGCGGCGCTGCTTCTTGGGCCGCTCGATGACCGTGGTGGAGCGGTCGTCCTCGGTGAGGAACGGCAGCACGGTCGTCGGTGCATCGATGCCGCGCTCCCGGACGGCGTGCAGCTCGGTGAGCATCTCGCCGGCATCCGTCGGCCGCAGGTTGGGGTCGCGCTGCGTCGCCCAGTGCACGAGCGAGTCGAGCGCGTCCGGGATGCCGGATGCCGTGCTCGAGGGCAGCGGAACGTCGTCGTTCGCGTGCTGGAACGCGATCTGCATCGGTTCGTCGCCCGTGAAGGGCTGCGTGCCGGTGAGCATCTCGAAGAGCATGATGCCGACGGCGTAGATGTCGCTGCGGGCATCGGCGACGCCGCGTGTGACGAGCTCGGGGGAGAGGTAGGCGATCGTGCCCAGCAGCGCCTTGCCGGTCGCGGTGTTCGCCGTCGCGGCGCGCGCGAGCCCGAAGTCGCCGATCTTGATGCGGCCGTCGTGCGCCAGCAGGATGTTCTCGGGCTTGAGGTCGCGGTGCACGATGCCGGCGCGATGCGCTGCCGCGAGCCCGGCGAGCACCGCCTCGAGCACGTCGAGCGACTGCTCCGGCGTGATGCGGCCGCGATCGGTCAGCAGGTCGCGCAGGGTGATGGAGGGCACGAGCTCCATCACGAGCCAGGCGAGATCGCCGTCCTCGCCCTGGTCGTAGGTGTTGACGACGTTCGGGTGCGCGAGGCGGGCGGCGGCCTTCGCCTCCTGGATGAAGCGCTCGCGGAACTCGGGGTCGTCGCCCAGGTGCGGGTGCATGACCTTGACGGCGACCTTGCGGTCGAGCCGCAGGTCGATGCCTTCGTAGACGCTCGCCATCCCGCCGCGCGCGATGCGCTCGCCGACCTCGTATCGACGGTCGATGGTCCGTCCGATGACGGGATCGCGGGAGTCGACAGGCACGGAGCGAGAATAGGCGCTGCGCGGGGGATTCGCGGTGCTCCACGCCGCCCGGTGGAGCACTTGGGTGCCGGTCCTGGGGTCGTCAGCGCGAGAGTCGGGCATGATGGATGCGTGACGCATGATCCCCTGCAGCCAGAGTCCGCGCAGCACGACGCAGCGACCGAGAGCCCCGCGTGGCTCACCGTGCCCGACCTGGTCGACCTCCTCGGGGAGCCCGTCGGACGCATCCACCGGCTGATCCAGGATCACCACCTGCCTGCGACCCGCAGGAATGGGCCCGTGCAGGTGCCCGCCGTCTGCGTGCGCGACGGCCAGCCGATGTCGGAGGTGCGCGGCACGCTCATGGTGCTGCTCGACCTGGGCCTCACCGAGGACGAGGCGATCGACTGGCTGATCAACGAGGACGACGCGCTCGGCACCACCCCCATGGAGGCGCTGCGCCAGAACCGCAAGGCCGAGGTGCGCCGAGTCGCCCAGACGCAGGGCTGAGCCTCGGTCTCGTGACGGCAGCGGGCTTCGCCCGCGACCTCCTCGACCTACAGCAGGTGGTCAGCGATCCCGCTTCGCCACCGTGTCCGCCAGCCGCTCGAGCTCCAGCACCGCAGAGCGCGACAGCTCGCCGTCGTGCAGCGACTCGAGCGCCTCGCCGACCGCGCGGTCGATGAGCGCCTCGAGGCGCTGCGGCGCCTCCGAGCGCTGGATGGCGTCCTGCAGGATGGCGATCTGCCTCTCGTCGAGCTCGCGGTCGCCCAGCAGCTCGTCGAGCATGGTGCGCACCCCGGAGGAGAGTCGTTGGCGCGCGATCTCGATCAGCACGGTGCGCTTGCCCTCCCGGAGGTCGTCGCCCGCCGGCTTGCCCGTCACCTCCGGGTCGCCGAAGACGCCCAGCAGGTCGTCGCGCATCTGGAAGGCGATGCCCACCGGCAGGCCGTAGCCGGCAAGCGCGTCGAGCTGCGACTCCGAGCCGCCTGCGAGCAGCGCCCCGAGCGTCAGCGGCGCCTCGACCGAGTACTTCGCCGACTTGTAGATCGCGACCGTGTGCGCTCGATCGAGCAGCACTGCCGGCTCCTGCCTGATCCAGGCGGCCTCCTCGAGCACGTCGAGGTACTGCCCGAAGGTGACCTCCTCGCGCATGCGGCGGTAGGCATCGTGCACGGCATCACCGTGCGCCGCCCCGCGGCAAGCGCGCAGCATCCGGTCGTCAGCCCAGTTGAGCAGCAGGTCGCCGACCAGCACGGCGGCGTGCTCGCCCCACTGGCCCGCCAGGCCGACCCATTCGCCGTCCCGATGCATGGCCTCGAGTGCCCGGTGCATCGACGGCTGACCCCTGCGGGTGTCGGACTGATCGATGATGTCGTCGTGCACGAGCGCCGCGGCGTGGAAGAGCTCCATCGCCGTCGCGACGCCGACGACGTCGGCCCACGCGGGGTCCTCCTCGGTGCCTGCGGTGCGGGATGCGTCGGGTCCGGCGGCCGTCACCGCGTGCCAGCCCCAGAGCACGAAGGCGCTGCGCACGCGCTTGCCGCCGGAGACCATCCGACGCACGAGCTGCAGCAGGCCGGTCGCGTCCTCGGCGATCTCGACCAGCGACTGCTCTCGCTCGTCGAGATACTCCTGGATCGAGGCCTCGACGGCCCGGGCGAAACGCTGCTGTGCTGACACAAGACACATGCTATTGACAGCCGGAGCACGTAGACTGTCGTTCCGCACCGGTTGAGCGAAAGGGGTGCGACATGGGCCTCTCAGAGAACGAGCAGCGACTGCTCGACGAGATGGAGCGCAATCTCTACAAGCACGAGGCTGACATCGTCAACACGTCGGCCGGCCCGCGCACGGTCAACTACACCAAGGTTGCCGTCGGGCTGCTCGGCGTCGTCATCGGCCTGGTGCTCATCGTGGTCGCGGTGAGCCTCAAGATCGCCGTCATCGGGGTCGTGGGATTCGCGGTCGCCGTGGTCGGCGCGCTATGGGCGCTCTCTGCCTCGCGCCCAGCCACGGGCGACGAGGCTGCCGCCAAGCGCGAGGCCGGCGCCGGCCCCGCGACGGCGAAGCAGGGTCCGAGCCTCATGGACCGCCTCTCGCAGGAGTGGGACGACCGCAACCAGCGTTGAGCCCGGAGTGCTCACCCACCGGGTGATCGCGCAGGGCTCAAGGTCGAGGAGTGCGCGGCCGCAGGCCGCACACGTCACGAGACCTCGCCGCACCGAGCGTCAGCTCCGCCTGCACGCGTAGCGACACCTCGCCATCCACCTTCGCCACCCACCCCCTCCACCCGCCTCCACCCTCCGCACACCCAGGGCCGACTCCTCCGAGTCGGCCCTTTCTCATGCCCTGACGCATCCCGCAGCGGCAATCCCGCGCCTTCACGAGCCCTGGCTCCCGCATACTCGCTCCAAATCCCTCCACCGTGATTGCGTTAGGAAACATTGGGGACACGCCGCAATGCTTGGCCGATTCTCAGTGTCTGTGGCTGGAAGTGGAGTACTGTGGAGGAAATCGGCAGACGTCGGTGGATCTCGCAGGCCGGACGAGAGGGGGCGACGTGTTCCTCGGCACCCATACGCCCAAGCTCGACGACAAGGGCCGCGTCATCCTTCCCGCCCGCTTTCGGCAGGAGCTCGAGGGCGGCCTCGTCCTCACCCGTGGCCAGGAGCGCTGCATCTACGTCTTCTCGGTGCGCGAGTTCGAGCAGGTGCACGAGCAGATCCGGCAGGCGCCGCTGACCTCGGCCGGCGCGCGCGACTTCCTGCGGCTCTTCCTCTCCGGCGCCTCGAGCGAGCAGCCCGACAGCCAGCACCGGGTCACCATCCCCGCGAACCTGCGCGACTACGCGGGGCTTGGTCGCGAGCTCACCGTCATCGGCGCCGGCACCCGCGCCGAGATCTGGGACACCGAGGCCTGGAACGAGTACTACGCGGCCAAGGAGGCCGACTTCGCGAGCACGACGGAGGAGGTGATCCCCGGCATCTTCTGACTCGGCTCGTGACCCTCAGCTGGGCGCCGCGACACACCTTCCCCGGTGTCGCGTCGCGCGGATGGGGATCAGGAGCCGAGACGGACACGGGAACCCTATGGACGCATCCGCTCTGCACACCCCGGTCATGCTCGACCGCACCCTCGAGCTGCTCGCCCCCGCGATCGAGGCGGCTGCTGCCGCCGGCCGCACGCCGCTCGTCGTCGACGGCACGCTCGGCATGGGCGGCCACACCGAGGCCATGCTCGCCGCGCACCCGACGCTCGTGGTCGCGGGCATCGACCGCGACCCCGACGCGATCCGGATCGCGGGGGAGCGACTCGCCCCCTTCGGCGAGCGCTTCCTCCCCGTGCAGACGACCTACGACCGCATCGATCTCGCCGTCGAGGCGGCCGGCGTCGATGCCGCCGACGGCATCCTGCTCGACCTCGGCGTCTCGAGCCTGCAGCTCGACGCGGCCGACCGCGGCTTCGCCTACGCGAAGGACGCCCCGCTGGACATGCGCATGGGCCAGGCGGGCGACGTGACCGCAGCCACGATCCTCGCCGAGCGCAGCGACCGCGAGCTCGCACGGCTGTTCCGCGTGTACGGCGACGAGAAGCTCGCCGACCGCTACGCCCGCGCGATCGTCGCCGCGCGTGCCGAGGCACCCATCGCGACCTCCGCGCAGCTCGTCGACATCCTGCAGCTCGCAACGCCTCGCGCCCTCGCCAACCAGGGGCACCCGGCCAAGCGCGTGTTCCAGGCGCTGCGCATCGAGGTCAACCAGGAGCTCGCGATCCTCGAGCGCACGATGCCCGCCGCGATCGACGCGCTCGCACTCGGCGGTCGCATCGTCGTGCTCGCCTACCAGTCGCTCGAGGACCGCATCGTCAAGCGTGCCCTGCAGGCGGCCGCCAGCTCGACGACCCCGCGCGACCTGCCTGTCGAGCTGCCTGAGCACGCGCCGCACCTGCGGCTGCTCGTGCGCGGCGCCGAGCGCGCCGACGAGGCGGAGCGCGCCGTCAACCCGCGCTCCACGCCCGTGCGTCTGCGCGCGGCCGAGCGCATCCGACCCGTCGTCTACAGCAGTGCCCGATCGATCCGTGCCACGCAGTCCAGTGGGGAGCAGTCATGACCGACGCCGCCGTCGCCCGCATGCACATGGAGTCCGTGGAGCGCGCTCCGCAGCGCGACCACGCACCCAGCCGTGATCGGCATCTCAGAGCGCTGCCCGCGCCCAGCGTGCGCCGCGCGCCGCGCCTGGTGCACGGCGTGCTGGCGCTCGCCGGCCTCGCCGGCATCGTGGTGGCGCAGCTCGGCCTCTCGGTCGTGATCAGCGAGGGCGCCTACACGCTCAGCGCGCTGCAGGGCGAGTCGAGCGCGCTCGCGCGCAGCGAGCAGGCGCTCGCCGAGGATGTCGCGGTGCTCTCGTCGCCGCAGCACGTCTCGATCGCCGCCGACGAGCTGGGCATGCTCGCCGGGCAGCCCTCGCAGTTCCTCACCCTCTCCGGCGAGGCGACCGCTGGCGGGCCCGACGCACTGCACATGCAGGTGCCGGCGCTCGACCAGTTCGGCATGTACGTGCCGAACGCGCTGCTCAACACGCAGCCGCAGACGGCCGCCGTGGTGCACGACGTGGCAGAGGCCGCGGTCCAGCCCTACCCCGGCATGCTGCTGGCAGCGGGCGAGACGGCGCCCCAGGTGGGCTCGGGAGCTGACGCGGCCGACGCCGAGGCGGCCGATGCTGCAGCGGCCGCCGCCGCGGCTGCCGGCGTCGCCCCGACGACCGACGAGACCGCGCCCGGCACGCTGCTGCCGGCGACTGCGGCCGAGTGAGGGCGTGGCGACGCAGCTGAGCGCTGGGCCGCCGCTACCGTGCATGCGACCGCTCCGGCGGTGAAGGTCCGACACGAGAAGGCTCGCGATCGCGCGAGAGGGAGGCGGAGGTGACCGTGGCAGTCAAGCGGAGGCGGTCCCGCACCGCAGTGCGCACGACGATCGTTGCGATCCTGACCTTCGCCCTGCTGGCGACCTTCGTGGTGCGGCTCGCCGACATCCAGGTGGTGCGGGCCGAGGCCCTCAACGCAGAGGCGGATGGGCGCCGTGGCGTCTCGCAGACGCTCTTCGGCACGCGCGGCCAGATCACCGACTCGACCGGCACGGTGCTCGCCGAGAGCGTCGACCGCTGGGATCTCACGATCTCGCCCCAGTACACGCGCGACCCCGGCGTCGAGGCCGAGGACGATGCGCTCAGCGTTCGTGACGCGCTCGTGCAGATCAGCGCGATCACCGGCGACGATCCGCACGACCTGCAGGCGCGCATCTACGCAGAGCTCGAGCGCAACGCCGAGTCCGACTACATGATGCTCTCGCCCGGTCTCGACGCCCGGCAGTATGAGGCGGTGCGCGATCTCGGCATCCCGTGGGTCTACCTGCGGCTCAACCCGCAGCGGGTCTACCCCTCCGGTTCGGTCGCCGGCAACCTTGTCGGCTTCATGGGCCAGTCCGAGGCCTTGGCCGGCATCGAGCGGAGCCAGGAGGAGTGTCTGGCGGCCGAGTCCGGCGAGACGACCTTCGACCGATCCGCCGACGGCACGCCCATCCCCGGCTCCGTCGTCACTGACCCGGCAGTCGACGGCGGCACCGTCGGGCTCACGATCGACGCCGACGTGCAGTACCAGGTGCAGCAGCTCACCGCGCAGTACACCGCGCAGCTGCGGGCGCGCAGCGGCACGAGCATCATCATGCGCACCGACGGCACCGTCGTGGCCATCGCAGAATCGCCCACCGTCGACCCCAACGACCCCACGGCATCCGACAGCCAGGATCGCGGCTCGCGCGCCTTCACGGCGGCCTACGAGCCCGGCTCGATCTTCAAGACCTTCTCCTGGGCGGCGATGCTCGACCTCGGGCTCATCGAGCCCACACAGGAGCTGAGCGTTCCCTGGGTGTACGAGCAGGGCGGTGCGCGAGTCCGCGACGCCCACTCGCATCCGGTCGAGCAGTGGACCGCCTCCGGCATCCTCGTGAACTCCTCCAACTCGGGCATGTCGAGCCTGGCGGAGGGGATGGATCGCGTCGACTACTACGACTACCTCGATCGGTTCGGCTTCGGCGAGCAGAGCGCCGTCGGGTTCGCAGGCGAGCAGGCGGGCGTGCTCCACGACCCGACGAACCTCGATCCGCAGACGAGTCTCACGAGCCTGTTCGGGCAGGGTCTCTCCGCCACGCCGATGCAGCTCGCGTCCGCCTACCAGGCGATGGCGAACGGCGGCGTGCACGAGCCGGTGCAGCTGATCTCCGGATGCACCTCCGCCGACGGCGAGGTGACCTCGCCCGAGCTGCCGGAGGGGCAGCGCGTCGTCAGCGAGCAGACGGCGAACCGGACGCTCGAGACGCTCGAGCACGTGGTCACCGACTACGGCTACGAGACGTTCCCGATCGAGGGCTACCGCATCGCGGCGAAGACCGGCACGGCCCAGATGGCCTACGCCGACGGGAGCGGCTACGACCCGAATCGCATGATGATCTCGGTCGCCGGCGTCTTCCCCGTCGACGACCCGCAGTTCGTGGTGCTGACCCTGTTCGACAGCCCGCAGACGAACCGGACCAGCGGTGGGGCCATCCCGGCCTTCCACGATATGGTGAACCTTCTGATCCGCCACTACGACATCCCTCCGAGCACGACGCCAGCGTCAGACGTTCCGCTGGAGTGGACGGCGGACGGGCCCTGAGGCTTCGCCGGCTGCGACACCGCGCCGGCTGACACATTGACGAGAGGATGTCCGTGGCGGGCGTGACCCCGAGGATCCTGCGACCGGAGCACCCCGCACCGCGGCCCCTCGCCGGACTGATCGACGAGTTCGAGCTCGACGTCGACGCCGAGCTCGACGGCGTCGAGGTCTCCGGCATCACCAACGACTCCTCCGACGTGCAGCCAGGCGATCTGTTCGCCGCACTGCCGGGTGCCAAGCGCCACGGTGCGGAGTTCGCCGTCGGCGCCGTCGAGCGCGGCGCGGTGGCGGTCGTGACGGACGCGGCGGGCGCGGCGCTGCTGCAGACCGACGCCCCGGTGATCGTGATCGACGACCCGCGCGCGGCGCTCGGCGAGATCGCCGCGTGGGTCTATCGCACCGGCGAGCAGCCGCCGAAGCTGTTCGGCATCACCGGCACCAACGGCAAGACCTCCACGTCGTTCATGCTCGAGGGGCTGCTCGCCGACCTCGGCTTCGTCACCGGGCTGTCCACGACGGCGGAGCGACACGTGGGCGACACGGTCGTCACCTCCAAGCTCACGACGCCGGAGGCGAGCGAGCTCCACGCGCTGCTGGCGCGCATGAAGGAGGCGGGCGTGCGGGCCGCCGTGCTCGAGGTGAGCGCGCAGGCGCTCGAGCGCCACCGCATCGACGGCGTGCTCTTCGATGTCGTCGCCTTCACGAACCTCAGTCACGACCACCTCGACGACTACGGCTCGATGGAGGCGTACTTCGAGGTCAAGCTCGAGCTGTTCACGCCCGACCGCGCCGTGCGCGGTGTGGTGTGCGTCGACACCGAGTGGGGCGTCAAGGTCGCCGAGCGCAGCCGCATCCCCGTCACCACCGTCTCGAGCGACCCGCAGCGGCAGGCCGACTGGCACGTCGACATCTGGGAGGAGACACCCGTCTCCACCTCGTTCACGCTCACCGGCATGGACGGCGGCGCCGTCGAGGTGCAGGTGCCGTTCATCGGCCGCCACATGGCCGTCGATGCCGCCATCGCCATCCTCATGCTCGTCGAGGACGGGTTCGAGATCGAGGCGATCGCCGAGTCCATCGACCGCGGCATGCGCCCGACGCTGCCGGGCCGGATCGAGCGCGTCTCGGGCGAGACGGGGCCTGCGGTCTTCGTCGACTACGGCCACAGCCCCGACGCCTTCGAGCAGACGCTCATCGCCCTGCGGCGCGTCACCGAGGGCAGGCTGCTCATGCTGTTCGGCGCCGACGGTGACCGCGACGCGACGAAGCGGGCCGACATGGGCCGCATCGCAGCAGAGCTCGCCGACATCGTGATCGTCACCGACTTCAACCCGCGCAGCGAGGATGCCGCGAGCATCCGCGCGCAGGTGCTCGAGGGCGCGCGCGCCGTCGCCGGTGGCAAGCCGGTGCTCGAGTCGTGGCCGGAGGAGGCAGCCATCCGGCTCGCGCTCGAGCACGCGGCACCCGGCGACACCGTGCTGTGGGCGGGACCGGGCGACGCCGACTACCGGGACGTCGCGGGCGAGCGAGAGCCCTTCGTGGCGCGCGACGAGGCAAGGCTCGCGCTCCACGAGGCAGGCTGGCCGGTCGATGCCGACACGCGCCGCGATGGCGACAAGCGACGCGACGGCGACAGGCGCCGCGACGGAGACAAGCGCTGATGCTGCGGATGCGAGCGAGCGAGATCGCCGAGGCCGTGGCAGGCACGCTGCACGGCGGCGACGTCGAGGTGACGGGATCGGTCGAGACGGATTCACGCCTCGTCGAGCCCGGCGGCGTCTTCTTCGCGATGCCCGGCGAGGCCACCGACGGCCACCGCTTCATCGACGCCGCGATCGCCGCGGGAGCCGCGCTCATCGTGGCGGAGCGCCCCGTGGAGGTCAGCGGGGATCGGCATGTGCCACACGTGCTGGTCGCGAAGGGCGTCGTCGCGCTCGGCGCGCTCGCCACGGAGGTCATCCGCCGCGTGCGTGAGACGGGGGAGCTGACCGTCGTCGGCGTCACCGGCTCGAACGGCAAGACCACCACGAAGAACATGCTGCAGGCGATCCTCGAGCAGCACGGCCCCACCGTCACGCCGGTGAAGTCGTTCAACAACGAGGTCGGCGCGCCGATGACGATGCTCCGCATCGATGCGGCGACCCGGTACCTCGTGCTCGAGATGGGCGCGAGCGTCGAGGGCGACATCGAGCGCCTGACGGCGATGTCGCACCCCGATGTCGGCGTGGTGCTCAAGGTCGGGCTCGCCCACGCCGGCGAGTTCGGCGGCATCGAGACCACGACGCGCGCGAAGACCGAGATGGTGCGCGACCTGCGTGCCGACGGCCTCGCGGTGCTCAACCGCGATGACGAGCGGGTGCGCGGCATGGCCGACGCGACCGATGCGACGGTCGCCTGGTTCGGCACCGAGCCCGGGCCCGCAGAGGCACCGACGCGGCTGTGGGCCGATGGGATCGACTCGACGCTCGATGGCACGGTCGCGACCGTGCACCGCGGCGAGGAGTCCTGGCAGCTGCGCATGCGCATCCTCGGCGAGCACCACGTCATGAACGCGCTCGCCGCGCTCACGGTCGCCGACGTGCTCGAGATCGGGCTCGCAGGAGCGATCGAGGCGCTCGCCACGATGGAGCGCGCCGAGCGAGGCCGCATGGAGCTGCTCGAGCCGGGCAGCGGCGTGACCGTGATCAACGACGCCTACAACGCCAGCCCCGACTCCACCGGCGCTGCGCTGCGCTCGCTCGCGCACATGACGCGCCAGGCCGGCCGCCGCTCGATCGCCGTGCTGGGCGAGATGACCGAGCTCGGCCCGCACGCGGTCGAGGAGCACGACCGCCTCGGTCGGCTCGCCGTGCGGGTGCGGATCGACCGGCTGATCGTCGTCGGCGCTGGCGCCAAGGCCATCCACGACGCGGCAGAGCTCGAGTCCTCGTTCGGGCAGGAGACGACCTGGGTCGCGACCGCCGACGAGGCGGAGGCGCTGCTGCGCCGCGAGCTCACCGCCGGTGACGTCGTACTCTTCAAGTCTTCCAACGCGGCGGGCCTCCAGGCCCTCGCTGAGCGGATCGGGGGCCTCTGATGCTCGTGCTGCTGGCATCCGCAGGCATCGCCCTGCTCATCTCGCTGTTCGCGACGCCGCTGTTCATCAAGGGATTCGCGCGCATCGGCTGGGGCCAGTTCATCCGCGACGACGGCCCGCAGTCGCACCACGTCAAGCGCGGCACGCCCACGATGGGCGGCCTCATCTTCATCGTCGCGACGCTGCTGGGCTACTTCGGCGGCAAGCTCCTCGGCCAGGACGCCCCGACGCTGCCCGCGCTGCTCATCCTGCTGCTCATGGTGGGCATGGGCGCTGTCGGCTTCATCGACGATTTCATGAAGATCTCGAACCAGCGCTCCTTGGGTCTGGGCGGATGGGCGAAGGTCGCAGGGCAGGTCGTCGTCTCGGTGCTCTTCGGCGTGCTCGCGATCACCGTGCCCTATGGCGACACCGGGCGCACGGTCGTCGACCCCGTGATCTCCGGCGTCCGCGACATCCCGTGGCTCGACCTCGCGCCTCTCGGTGCCATCGGCGGCATCCTGTTCGTGCTCTGGATCCTGCTGATGAACGTCTCGGCATCGAATGCCGTCAACGTCACCGACGGCCTCGACGGCCTCGCGACCGGCGCCGTCATCCTGTCGACGGTCGGCTACGCCTTCATCGCCTTCTGGCAGTTCAACCAGTCGTGCTTCGTCGACGGGCCCGGCGCCGGCTGCTACGACGTGCTGCAGCCGCTCGACGTGGCGACGCTCGGCGCCACGATCGTCGGCGCGCTCATCGGCTTCCTGTGGTGGAACACGAGCCCCGCCCAGATCTTCATGGGCGACGTCGGCTCGCTCGCGCTCGGCGGCGCGCTCGCCGGCTTCGCGATCATGACCGACACGCAGCTGCTGCTCATCCTCATCGCCGGCCTGCCCATCGTCGTCACCGGCTCGGTGATCGTGCAGCGGGCCTACTTCAAGGCGACCGGTGGCAAGCGCGTCTTCCTGATGACGCCGCTGCACCATCACTTCGAGCTCAAGGGCTGGGCAGAGGTGACGATCGTCGTGCGCTTCTGGATCGTCGCCGGGCTGTTCGTCGCCGCGGCCATCGGCCTGTTCTACTTCGAGTGGGCGCTGCAGAGCTGATGGGCCGCCTCGACACCCTCACCTCCTGGCACAGCGACTGGGCCGGGCTCCGCGTCGCTGTGCTCGGCCTCGGCGTCACGGGCTTCGCGGCCACCGACACGCTCGTCGAGCTGGGCGCATCCGTCACCGTCGTCGCCGAGCGCGTCGACGACGAGCGCAGGACGATCCTGGGCGTGCTCGCCGTGCCGATCGTCGAGGCGGGGGCCGACGAGCTGCCCGCGGCGATCACCGAGGCAGAGCTCGTCATCGCCTCGCCCGGCTTGCGCCCCGACCACCCGTGGCTCGTCGCCGCCGCCGACGGCGGCATCCCCGTCTGGGGCGACATCGAGCTCGCCTGGCGCGTGCGCGACAAGGTCGAGGCCGCCGAGTGGATCCTGGTCACCGGCACGAACGGCAAGACCACCACGACGCAGCTGGCCGCCCACATGCTGCGCGAGGCGGGCCTGCGCGTCGCGCCGGTCGGCAACATCGGCACTCCGGTGCTCGACGCGGTGCGCGATCCCGCCGGCTTCGACGTGCTCGTCGTCGAGCTCTCGAGCTTCCAGCTGCACGGGCTGCCCACAACTGGCCCCGGCGCGCTCTGGCCGCATTCCGCCGCCGTGCTCAACGTCGACGACGACCACATCGACTGGCACGGGTCGGCGGATGCCTACCGCGCGGCCAAGGCGAAGGTCTACACGAACGCTCGGGTCGCGGCCGTCTACAACGTCGAGGACCCCGTCACGATGGCGATGGTCGAGGAGGCGGAGGTCGTCGAGGGCTGCCGCGCCATCGGCTTCTCGCTCGGCATCCCCGGCCCCAGCGACCTGGGGATGGTGGAGGACGTGCTCGTCGACCGTGCGTTCCTCGACGCGCGGCACGCGCAGGCGCTGGAGCTCGCGAGCCTCGCCGACCTGGAGCCCGCAGGGCTGCGGTCGCCGCACATGACGCGCAACGTGCTCGCGGCCGCGGCGCTCGCGCGCGCCTTCGGTGCCGAGCCCGCCGACGTGCGGGACGCCATCCGCTCGTTCCGCCTCGACCGCCACCGCACCGAGCTCGTGGCAGAGCTCGAAGGGGTGCGCTTCGTCGACGACTCCAAGGCGACCAACCCGCATGCGGCGGAGGGCAGCCTCAGCGCCTTCGACCGGGTGGTCTGGATCGTGGGCGGGCTGTTCAAGGGCGCCGACGTCGCGCCGCTCGTCGAGCGGCACGCGCAGCGCATCGTCGCTGCGGTCGCGATCGGCGTGGAGCGCGCCCCCGTGCGGGAGGCGTTCGCGCGACACGCGCCGGGCATCCCGCTCGTGGAGGTCGACACGGCGGACACTGGTGCGGTGATGCGACTGGCCGTCGAGGCAGCCGTTGAGCACGCCGCGCCCGGCGTGACGGTCCTGCTGGCGCCGGCGGCGGCATCCATGGACCAGTTCAAGGACTACGCAGAGCGCGGCGACCGATTCGCCGAGGCAGTGCGGGAGAGGGGGGCCCATGGTGACGACGACGGCTCCCGCGACCGCCCGCGCGACTGACGCCAGGCTCAGCCGCGCAGAGCGTGTCGGCAAGCGCGCACTCGTGCGCGTGCGGTCGATCTTCGGCGCGCCCACGCTCAACGCGGCGCTGCTCATGGGCACGACGCTCTTCCTGGTGGTCTTCGGCCTGATCATGGTGCTCTCGTCCTCCTCGGTCGAGAGCTACGTCGCGAACGCCTCGTTCTTCACCGACTTCGTCAAGCAGGCGGCCTTCGCCTCGATCGGCGTCGTCTGCATGCTGGTCGCCGCGCGCCTGCCGGCCGGCACCTGGCCGCGGATCGCCTGGGTCGGCATCCTGCTCGGCATCGCGCTGCAGGTGCTCGTGTTCACGCCCATCGGCTTCGGCGCCGGCGGCAACCGCAACTGGATCGGCATCGGCGGGTTCTCGCTGCAGCCCTCGGAGTTCGTCAAGGTCGCGCTCTGCGTCTGGCTCGCGATGATCATGACGCGCAAGCAGAAGCGGATCGACAGCTTCTGGCAGGCGTGGATCCCCGCCGCGCCCGTCGCGGGCCTCTCGATCGGCCTCGTGCTGCTCGGCAGCGACCTCGGCACCGTCGTCATCATGGTCGCGCTCTCCTTCGGGGCGCTGTGGTTCGCGGGCGTCAGGTGGTGGCACCTGCTGCTCCCCGTCGTGGCGCTCGCCGTGCTCGCAGTGCCGGTGGTGCTCTCGAGCCCCTCGCGAGTGACCCGCATCACGTCGTTCCTGCAGGGCTGCACCGACGCCGACTACTACGACGGCTGCTGGCAGCAGCTGCACGGCACCTGGGCGCTCTCGGCGGGTGGGTTCTTCGGCGTCGGGCTCGGCAACTCCCGCGCCAAGTGGTCGTGGCTGCCGGAGGCCGACAACGACTACATCTTCGCGATCATCGGCGAGGAGCTCGGTCTGCTCGGCGCCGTCGTCGTGCTGGGGCTGTTCGCCCTGCTCGCCTGGACGATGCTGCGCATCGTGCAGCAGGCGAAGCAGCAGATGACGCGCGTGGTCACCGGCGCGGCCATGGTGTGGCTCGTCGGCCAGGCGCTCGTCAACATCGGCGTCGTGCTCGGCCTGCTGCCGGTGCTCGGGGTGCCGCTGCCATTCATCTCCTCCGGCGGCTCGCAGCTCATCGCCGCGCTGCTGATCGTCGGCATCGTGCTCTCGCTCGAGCGCGTCGACAATCCCAGAGCGCGCGGCGAAGAGCGCGACGGCGTGCAGCCTCGAGCCGCAGCAGTGAGGGGCTGAGGCATGCGCGTGCTGCTCGCCGGCGGTGGCACCGCCGGCCACGTGAACCCCCTGCTCGCGACCGCACGGCGGCTGCGGGAGCGCATGCCAGAAGCCGAGCTCACGGTGCTCGGCACCGCGGAGGGCCTCGAGCGCGAGCTCGTGCCGCGCGCGGGCCTCGAGCTCGTCACGATCGAGAAGCTGCCCTTCCCGCGCAGGCCGGACGCTGCAGCCCTGCGGTTCCCCGGCCGCTGGCGGCGGGCGGTGCGCGAGGTGCGCGCCCTGATCCGCGACCGCGGCATCGACGTCGTCGTCGGCTTCGGCGGCTACGCATCCGCCCCCGCCTACCGTGCTGCGCACCTCGAGCGGGTGCCGATCGTCATCCACGAGTCGAACGCCAAGCCCGGCATGGCGAATGTGCTGGGCGCGCGCTGGACCGAGTTCGTCGGCCTGTCCTACCGGGCGACGACGCTCAAGGGCGAGGTCGTGGGCATGCCGCTGCGGCCCGAGATCACCGGTCTCGATCGCGCCGGCCTGCGGGCGGAGGCGGTCGCAGCGCTCGGCCTCGACCCCGAGCGCCCCACGCTGCTGGTCACCGGCGGCTCGCAGGGTGCGCGCTCGATCAATCGCACGA
Source organism: Agrococcus sp. ARC_14 (assembly GCF_022436485.1). NCBI lineage: Bacteria > Bacillati > Actinomycetota > Actinomycetes > Micrococcales > Microbacteriaceae > Agrococcus > Agrococcus sp. ARC_14. The sequence continues at coordinate 2,231,806 of NZ_JAKUDO010000001.1, read as the reverse complement.
TCGTGGCGAGCGCCGACGCGATCGTCGCCGCCGGCTGGCAGATCCTGCACCTGAGCGGCGGCAGGCAGACGGACTTCGAGCCCGCGAGCAGCGCGCACTACGTCGCGATCGAGTACCTCGACCGCATGCACCTGGCGCTCGCCGCCGCCGACCTCGTCGTGTGCCGCGCAGGCAGCCTCACGGTGTCGGAGCTCATGGCCGTCGGCCTGCCCGCCGTGTACGTGCCGCTGCCGTACGGCAATGGCGAGCAGGGCATGAACGCCGCCGACCAGGTTTCCGCTGGTGGCGCACTGCTCGTCGCCGACGGCGAATTCACGGCAGAATGGGTGCGCACGCGACTCGTGCCGCTGCTGCGGGACGCCGATCGGCTCGCCGAGATGGCCAGCGCCAGCGCTGGGGCGGGAGCGAGCGACGGCAGCGACCGCATGTGCGCACTCATCGAGCGGGCCGCGGCCACGAGGAGGCAGTCGTGATCGAACCAGACTTCAGCCAGCCGATCCCCGCGAGGATCGAGCGCGTCCACTTCATCGGCATCGGCGGCTCCGGCATGTCCGGCATCGCCCACATGATGCTCGACGCAGGGCTCGCGGTCTCCGGCTCCGACCGCTCGGGCTCCGCGACGGTCGATCGACTCGTCGAGCGCGGCGCGAGCGTCGGCATCGGGCACGACGCCGCGCACCTTCCCGTCGATGGCGAGCAGCGCGTCGACGCCGTGGTCGTCACGAGCGCGCTCTGGCCCGACAACCCCGAGCTGCTCGCCGCCCGCGAGCACGGCATCCCGGTGCTGCACCGCTCGCAGGCGCTGCACGTGCTCGCGCGCGGGAAGCGCGTCGTCGCGGTCGGCGGCGCCCACGGCAAGACGACGAGCACCGGCATGCTCGTCGTGGGTCTGCACGGCCTCGGCGTCGACGCCGGCTTCGTCAACGGCGGGGTGATCGCCGGGCTCGACGCCTCGAGCGGCCACGGCACCTCCGACATGTTCGTGCTCGAGGCGGATGAGTCGGACGGCTCGTTCCTGCTCTACGACGTCGCGGTCGCGCTGATCACGAACATCGACACCGACCACCTCGACCACTACGGCACCCCGGCGGCGTTCGATCAGGCATTCGCCGAGTTCGCCGACCGCGCGAGCGAGGCCGTCGTGATCTCCGCCGACGACGCCGGCGCGCAGCGCGTGCGGAGCCTCATCACCCACGAGCGCGTCATCACCTTCGGCGAGGCCGAGGATGCGGACGTGCGCATCGTGGAGATCCGCACGGGCGTCACCGCATCCTGCACCGTCGAGATCGCCGGTGAGCGCATCGAGCTCGACGTGGGCGTGCCCGGCCGCCACAACGCCGTCAACGCCGCCGGTGCGCTGGCGACGCTCGTCGCGCTCGGCTACGCGCCGGCGGACATCGCGCACGCCCTCGCTGGCTTCCGCGGCACCGGGCGCCGATTCGAGCTGCACGGCGAGCGCCGCGGCGTGCGCGTGTTCGACGACTACGCCCACCACCCCGCAGAGGTCGACGCCGCACTCACCGCGGCGCGCACCATCATCGGCGATGGCCGCATCATCGCGATCCACCAGCCGCACCTCTACACCCGCACGCGCGACATGGCGGGGGAGTTCGCTGCCGTGTACGAGCGCGTCGCCGATCACACGGTGGTGCTCGACGTCTACGGTGCCCGCGAGGATCCGATCCCCGGCGTCACGGGGGCGCTCGTCGCCGAGCGCTTCGAGGACGCCGCCGAGGTCGACTTCCTGCCCGACTGGCAGGCTGCGGCCGAGCGGGCCGCCGCGCTCGCCGAGGAGGGCGACATCATCGTCACCCTCTCCTGCGGCGACGTGTACCGCATCATCCCGCAGGTGCTGTCGGCGCTCGAGGACGGCGACGACGCGTGAGGCGACCCGACGGATTCGACCACCGCGTCGAGAGGCCGGCGGACGCGGAGCAGTCGACGGACGAGCCGAGCCGCTCGGTCGCGGCGGAGGTGCGCGAGGTCATCCGCCTCGATGCGCTGCGCCGCCGCCGCGAGCAGGCGGCCGCCAGGGCGAGCGGAGAGCTCGCGCCCGATGCGCCGGAGCCACGCCGCTGGGCGCTGAGCGCCTACGCGGGCATCGACGACGACGAGCCGGAGGCAGCAGCCGAGGCTGAGCCGGATGCGCCCGATCATGCCGACGATCTGGCTCCGACGACCGAGGGCGGCTCGCACGCGCAGCGGGTCGACCGCGCGTGGCGCGAGTCGCAGCGAGCGCAGCGCAGGCTCGATCGCGAGGAGCTCAAGGAGACCAAGCGAGAGGCGAAGGCCGCCAAGCGGGCGCGCAAGAAGCAGGAGCGGGCCGAGGTCCGCAGGTTCACGGCCACCCGTCGCCGGCAGCTGCGCGTCGCGCTGCTCTCGACGGGCGGCCTGGTGCTCGCGCTCGCGCTGCTCGTCGGGCTCGTCTGGTCGCCGCTCATGTCGGTGCGCGAGGTGCAGGTCGAGGGCGCAGAGCGCATCGACGCGGCGCTCGTGGAGGACGCGCTCGCCGATCAGCTGGGGCAGCCGATCGCGACGGTCACCGAGCAGGGCGTCGCGGAGCGGCTGCAGGTGATCCCGCAGATCGAGTCGTTCCGGCTCGACGTCGTGCCGCCGTCCACCGTGATCGTGCGGCTCGTCGAGCGCATGCCCGTCGCGATCATCGAGACGGATGGGGGAGCATCGGTCATCGACGCCGCTGGCGTGGTGCTCGGTCAGGTCGATGAGAGCACGGCGGAGCTGCCGACCCTCGAGGGAGTCGAGATCGGCACCGAGCAGTTCGAGGCCGTCGCGACCGTGCTGGTGTCGGTGCCGAGCGAGGTGCTGGTCGAGACCGAGCGCATCGAGGCGCCGACGCCGTCGGACATCCGCCTCACCCTGGTGAGCGGCCAGACCGTGCAGTGGGGCGGGCCGGAGCAGAGCCCGCTGAAGGCCGATGTCGTGGCGGCGCTGATGGAGACGCAGGATCCTGCCGCGGCCGCGGTGCTCGACGTGCGGGCACCGGAGCATCCTGTCGTGCGCGGCGCCGACCCCGAGGCCGACTGACACGGTCGCGCAGCGCGAACCTGACGAATCTTTTTCTTGTCGGATCCGGCCGCGACACGCCCCGTCGCTCCCGCGCTCGTGCCACACGCGCCCGTACCGTCGGAGATGTCAGCATGAAATGAGGAATTCTCTAAACTTCAAGTAGAGGTTGAGAGTTCGATCGAGGGGCCGGAACGTGACTTCCAACAACAACTACCTCGCCGTCATCAAGGTGGTCGGCGTGGGCGGTGGCGGTGTGAATGCCGTGAACCGCATGATCGATCTCGGCCTGCGAGGCGTCGAGTTCATCGCCATCAACACGGACGCGCAGGCGCTGCTGCTCAGCGACGCCGACGTCAAGCTCGACGTGGGCCGCGAGCTCACCAAGGGGCTCGGCGCGGGCGCGGACCCCGAGGTCGGCAGGCGCGCGGCCGAGGACCACGCGGAGGAGATCGAGGAGGCGCTCTCGGGGGCCGACATGGTCTTCGTCACCGCGGGTGAGGGCGGCGGCACCGGCACGGGCGGTGCCCCGGTCGTCGCGCGCATCGCCAAGAGCCTCGGTGCGCTCACGGTGGGCGTCGTGACGAAGCCGTTCTCCTTCGAGGGCCGTCGCCGCCAGGCGCAGGCCGAGACCGGCGTCGCGGCGCTGAAGAACGAGGTCGACACGCTCATCGTCGTGCCGAACGATCGCCTGCTCGAGATCAGCGACATGGGCATCTCGATGGTCGAGGCATTCGAGACCGCCGACCAGGTGCTGCTCGCGGGTGTGCAGGGCATCACCGACCTCATCACCACCCCGGGACTCATCAACGTCGACTTCGCCGACGTGAAGTCGGTCATGCAGGGCGCAGGCAGCGCGCTGATGGGCATCGGCTCGTCGCGCGGCGCCGACCGCGCCATCAAGGCGGCAGAGCTCGCGGTTGCCAGCCCGCTGCTCGAGGCCAAGATCGACGGCGCGCACGGCGTGCTGCTCTCGATCCAGGCCGGCAGCAATCTGGGCATCCACGAGACGTACGACGCGGCGAAGCTCGTGCAGGAGGCCGTGCACCCGGAGGCCAACATCATCTTCGGCACGGTGATCGACGACACGCTCGGCGACGAGGTGCGCGTCACCGTCATCGCCGCGGGCTTCGACAGCGCCGGGCCAGTGGCCAAGGAGGACGACTCCGTCATCCGCACGGCGGCTCGCGAGGAGATGGGCCTGCGCGGCTCGTCGCCGAGCGCGCCCGCGTCGCAGAGCACGCCCGCAGCGCAGGGCGAGGCGCCGGTGGAGCGCCGCGCAGTGCCGGCCCCGCCGGTCGCCGACCACCTCACCGGCCCCGTCCAGCCACTGACGCAGGTGGACGAGGAGGAGGACGAGTTCCTCCCCGACTTCCTGCGCTGACACCCGCATGACCGACGCCCCCGCGCGCCTGGCCGCCTTCCTCGAGCAGCTCGAGGAGGCGCGCCGGGCGCGCGATGTCACGGTGGTCGTCGTCACCAAGTTCCACCCGGTCGAGCTCGTGCGCGAGCTCGCCGCAACCGGCCATCGAGACTTCGGCGAGAACCGGCACCCTGAGGCACGCGACAAGGCGGAGGCCCTCGCCGAGCTCGACCTCACCTGGCACTTCGTCGGCCAGCTGCAGCGCAAGAAGGCGCGACAGGTCGCGCGATACGCCGACGTGCTCCACTCGATCGACTCGGTCGAGCTCGTCGATGCGCTCGACGGCGGTGAGCCTGGCGACGACCGCCCGGTGCGCGACGCGCTGGTGCAGATCAACCTGACCGAGGACCCCGCCCGCGGCGGCATCGAGGCGACAGGGCTCGACGCGCTCGCCGAGCGCGTCGCCGCCTCCGACTCGCTGCGCCTGCGCGGCGTGATGGCCGTCGCGCCGCTCGGCGAGGAGCCCGCGAGCGCGTTCGAGCGGCTCGCGGCGCACGCCGAGCGAGTGCGCACGATCGACCCAGCGGCCGAGTGGATCTCGGCCGGCATGAGCGGCGACTGGCGCGAAGCGCTCCAGCACGGCGCGACACACCTGCGAATCGGCACGGCAATCACGGGAAACCGGCCTGTCGGCGGATAGCGTGAACGCACGCCACGAGGAGGATCCATGAGCAACGCACTGAAGAAGGCGGCGATCTACTTCGGCTTCGCCGAGGAGGATGAGCTGACCCAGGAGGTCCGCCCCGTCGAGCGGGCCGAGGAGCACGAGCGTGCACCACAGCAGCCCCAGCAGCAGCGGGAGCGCGCCGAGGAGCCGCGCCGCGCGCCGGTCACCAAGCTCCGAGCGAGCCAGAAGGTGAACGACATGAGCGAGATCCTCACGGTGCACCCGCGCCAGTACAAGGACGCGAAGGCGATCGCCGAGGCGTTCCGAGACGGCACGCCGGTGATCATCAACCTGTCGCAGATGACGGATGGCGACGCGCGTCGCCTGATCGACTTCTCGGCCGGTCTGACGCAGGGCCTCGAGGGTCGCATCGAGCGGGTCACGACCAAGGTCTACCTGCTCACGCCGGAGCACATCGCGGTCTCGGGCGGTCGGGGCGCCGAGGAGGACGCGGACTCCGCCGTCTTCGCGCACTGACGCGGTGACGATCGTCTCGATCCTCGCCTGGGTCGTCCACACGGCACTGCTGGTCGCGTTCTACGCCCTCTGGGCGCGGATCATCCTCGACTTCGTCCGGCAGATCCGGCATGACTGGCGGCCGAAGGGCTTCTGGCTCTTCGTCTCCGTGTGGCTCCTCCGGCTGACTGATCCACCCCTGCGATTCGTGCGTCGCTTCGTGAAGCCGCTGCGTATCGGCGGCGCGATGCTCGACATCGCGATGCTGGTGCTGCTGCTCGCGCTGCTGCTGCTCATGACCATCATCGGGCCGCTCCGCTTCGCCTGACGGCCGCTCGGCGCTACGATCTGCGGAGCGCAATCGCGCCGGGTACAGTGAACCTGCGCTGCCTGTCCTATCGGCAGGCAGCTGACCAAGAAAGGCACGCCATGGCTCTGACTCCTGACGACGTCGTCCACAAGCGCTTCGAGACGACGCGCTTCCGGGACGGCTACGACCAGGATGAGGTCGATGACTTCCTCGACGAAGTGGTCACGGAGCTTCGTCGTCTGGTCGAGGAGAACGACACGCTCCGCGCCGAGAACGAGCAGCTCAAGCAGGGTGGCGCCGCTGCCCCCGAGGCATCCGCCGACACCGAGGCTGTCGTCGCACCGGTCGAGCAGCCCGACACCGCAGAGCTCGAGAGCCTGCGTGCCGAGAACGAGCGCCTGACCAAGGAGATCGCCGACCGCGACGCCGCCGCCGAGGCCGCCGCTGCTGAGGCAGCCGCAGCGCCCGCCGTCGAGGCCGAGGCTCCCGCAGAGGCCGAGGCTCCCGCAGAGGCCGAGGCAGAGCCCGTCGCCCTCGTCGAGTCCGCGCCCGCCGCGGCTGCGCCGAGCGCGCCTGCGTCGCCGTCCGTCACGCAGTCCGACAGCCTCATCCAGCTCGCGCAGCGCGTCCACGATGAGCACATCGCCGCCGGCGAGCGGCAGCGCGACGAGCTCATCGCCGCCGCCGAGGCCTCCGCGAAGGAGATCGAGGATGCGGCCGAGCAGCGCAAGGTCGTGCTGCAGGAGCAGTTCGACGGCCAGAAGGCGAAGCTCGACGAGCAGAAGGCCGGCCTCGAGGCGAAGATCGACGAGCTCAAGAGCTTCGAGCGCGACTACCGCCTGAAGCTGCGCGGATACATCGAGAGCCAGCTTCGCGACCTCGACCGCTCCTCCTCGCTCGCCTTCGGCGGGCAGGGCGGCAACTGAGCCGATCGGTGACTGACGACAGCGCGACTACCCACAGCGAAGCGGCGGTCCCGCGCTCGACGACCTGGCGGATGCTGGGCCTCGTGCTCGGGACCGCCGTCGTCGCGTGGGTGGTCGACTTCCTCTCCAAGGAGTGGGTCCTCGCCTCGATGGCGGAGGGCGAGCAGCGGCAGGTGCTCGGCGAGGTGCTGCAGTGGCACTTCGTCCGCAACCCCGGCGCCGCGTTCTCGCTCGCGGAGGGCTCCACCTGGATCTTCACGATCCTCGCCTCGGCCGTGGTCATCTTCATCGTCACGCAGCTGCGACGCATCCGCTCGCTGCGGTGGGCGGCGGCGATCGGCGGTCTGCTGGGCGGCGTGCTCGGCAACCTCACCGACCGGCTGACGCGCGAGCCCGGCTTCTTCGTGGGCCACGTGATCGACTTCATCCAGGTCTGGGGCTTCCCGGCGATCTTCAACGTCGCCGACATCTTCGTCGTCGGCTCCATGATCGGCGTGGTGCTGCTCGTGCTCGCCAACGTCGGTCTTGACGGCATCCGCCGCACCGACGAGCCGAAGGCCGCGGCCTCGAAGGATGCCGACCCGGATGCGACGCAGACGCTCGACCGGGACGACCGACCCGGCGGCCGCACCTGATGGAGTCGCGCTACCTGCAGGTGCCGCCGGGCCTCGACGGCACGCGCGCGGATGCGGGGATCGCCAGGCTGCTCGGCCTCTCGCGCACCGCGGTCGTCACGATGCTGGAGACCGGCGGCGCGGTGCAGGACGGCACCGTGCTCGGCAAGTCCGACCGGCTGCACGGCGACGCGTGGCTCGACCTGTCGTGGCAGCCGCGGGAGGAGCCCACGATCGTGCCCACGCCGGTGCCGGATCTCGGCATCGTGCACGACGACGCGCACATCGTGGTGGTCGACAAGCCCGCGGGTGTCGCGGCGCATCCCTCGATGGGCTGGCACGGCCCCACGGTGGTCGGCGCGCTCGCCGCCGCCGGCTTCCAGATCGCGACCTCCGGTGCCGCGGAGCGACAGGGCGTGGTGCACCGCCTGGACGCCGGCACGAGCGGGCTCATGGTGGTCGCGAAGAGCGAGCTCGCCTACACGCGGCTCAAGGCCGCCTTCCACGACCGCGAGGTCACGAAGATCTACCACGCTGCCGTGCAGGGCCACCCCGATCCGCTCACGGGCACGATCGACGCGCCGATCGGCAGGCACCCGAGCCACGAGTGGCGCTTCGCGATCGTCTCGAGCGGCAAGCACGCCGTCACGCACTACGAGACCCACGAGGCCTTCCGCGGCGGGAGCCTGCTCGAGATCGAGCTGGAGACGGGCCGCACCCACCAGATCCGTGTGCACATGGCGGCCAGGCGGCATCCGTGCCTCGGCGACGCGATGTACGGCGCCGACCCGACGGTCAGCGAGCGCCTGGGGCTGACGCGGCAGTGGCTGCACGCGATGCGGCTGGGCTTCCGCCACCCGGGGACGGGCGAGCCGGTGCTCTTCCAGTCGAGCTACCCGGCCGACCTCTCACGCGCGCTCGAGATGCTGCGGGAGGACTGAGCGCTGGAGCCGAGGGTGGAGACCCTTCCGGGTCTCCGCCGCGACGCCAGCTCGTCGGCCCGTCTCGGGCCGACGGCATGGCGAGTGGGCACCCCGAAGTAGGATCGAGGGGCCATGGCAGACTCCTTCGCGCACCTCCACGTCCACACCGAATACTCGATGCTCGACGGCGCCGCGCGCATCAAGGATCTGATGCAGGCCGTGCGCGACGAGGAGATGCCCGCTGTCGCGATGACCGATCACGGCAACGTCTTCGGCGCCTTCGAGTTCTGGAAGGCCGCGAAGGCGCAGGGCATCAAGCCCATCATCGGCACTGAGGCCTACATCACGCCGGGCACCCACCGCTCAGAGCGCACGCGCGTGAAGTGGGGCGACCAGGGCACGGCGTCCGGCGACGACGTCTCCGGCGGTGGCGCCTACACGCACATGACGCTGCTGGCCGAGAACAACGAGGGGATGCACAACCTCTTCCGGCTCTCGTCCTACGCCTCGATGGAGGGCTACTACTTCAAGCCCCGCATGGATCGCGAGCTGCTCGAGCAGTACTCGGGCGGCCTGATCGCCACCACCGGCTGCCCCTCCGGCGAGGTGCAGACGCGCCTGCGCCTCGGGCAGTTCGACGAGGCGCTCGCAGCCGCGGCCTCCTACCGCGACCTGTTCGGCGGCGAGAACTACTTCCTCGAGCTCATGGATCACGGGCTCGAGATCGAGCGCCGCGTGCGCGACGGGCTGCTCGACATCGGCAAGCAGCTCGGGCTGCCGCTGCTGGCGACGAACGACCTGCACTACACGCGGGCGGCCGACGCCAAGAGCCACGACGCCCTGCTGTGCGTGCAGTCGGGTTCGACGATGGACGATCCGAAGCGCTTCCGGCTCGACGGGGGCGGCTACTACGTGAAGTCGGCCGCCGAGATGCGGCACCTGTTCCGCGACATGCCGGAGGCGTGCGACAACACGCTGCTCATCGCCGAGCGCTGCGACGTCGAGTTCGACACCAGCGCGAACTACATGCCGCGCTATCCAGTGCCGGAGGCGCACGACGAGCACTCGTGGTTCCGCCACGAGGTGCAGGTCGGGCTCGAGCGCAGGTATCCGAACGGGATTCCGGATGCCGTGCAGACGCGGGCGGAGTACGAGATCGGCGTGATCTCGAGCATGGGCTTCCCTGGCTACTTCCTCGTGGTCGCCGACTTCATCAACTGGGCGAAGGACAACGGCATCCGGGTCGGGCCCGGTCGTGGCTCGGGCGCAGGCTCGATGGCCGCCTACGCGATGCGCATCACCGACCTCGACCCGCTCGAGCACGGGCTGATCTTCGAGCGCTTCCTGAACCCGGACCGCGTCTCGATGCCCGACTTCGACATCGACTTCGACGATCGGCGTCGTGGCGAAGTGATCCGCTACGTCACCGAGAAGTACGGCACCGAGCGCGTCGCGCAGATCGTCACCTACGGCACCATCAAGCAGAAGCAGGCGCTGAAGGATGCCAGCCGGGTGCTCGGCTTCCCCTTCGGCATGGGGGACAAGCTCACGAAGGCGATGCCGCCGGCCATCATGGCGAAGGACATCCCGCTCGGCGGCATCACCGACCCGACGCACGAGCGCTACAAGGAAGCGAGCGACTTCCGCGCGCTGCTCGACACCGACCCGGATGCGAAGACCGTCTACGACACGGCACTGGGCCTCGAGAACCTGAAGCGCCAGTGGGGCGTGCACGCGGCGGGCGTCATCATGTCGTCCGACCCGCTGATCGACATCATCCCGGTCATGAAGCGGGAGCAGGACGGCGCGATCATCACGCAGTTCGACTACCCGGCATGCGAATCGCTCGGCCTCATCAAGATGGACTTCCTGGGGCTCCGCAACCTCACGATCGTCTCGGATGCCCTCGACAACGTCCGTGCGAACCGCAGCGAGGAGATCGACCTCGAGACGCTGCCGCTCGACGACCGCGGCGCCTACGAGCTGCTGCAGCGCGGCGACACGCTCGGGGTGTTCCAGCTCGATGGCGGGCCGCTGCGCTCGCTGCTGCGGCTGATGAAGCCCGACAGCTTCGGCGACATCTCGGCCGTCATCGCGCTCTACCGTCCTGGCCCCATGGGTGCCGACTCGCACACGAACTATGCGCTGCGCAAGAACGGAGCGCAGCCCATCACGCCCATCCACCCGGAGCTCGAGGAGCCGCTCGCCGAGATCCTCGGCGAATCGTACGGCCTGATCATCTACCAGGAGCAGGTGATGGCCGTCGCGCAGAAGGTGGCCGGCTACACGCTCGGCCAGGCCGACATCCTGCGGCGCGCGATGGGCAAGAAGAAGAAGGAGGAGCTCGACAAGCAGTTCGAAGCCTTCTCCGGCGGCATGCTCGAGCGCGGCTACTCCGCGGCGGCGGTCAAGGCGCTCTGGGACGTCCTGCTGCCGTTCTCGGACTACGCCTTCAACAAGGCGCACTCCGCCGCCTACGGCGTCATCTCCTACTGGACGGCCTACCTCAAGGCCCACTACCCGGCCGAGTACATGGCTGCGCTGCTGACGAGCGTCGGCGACTCCAAGGACAAGATGGCCGTCTACCTCTCGGAGTGCCGACGGATGGGCATCACGGTGCTGCCGCCGGACGTCAACGAGTCGACGCTGTACTTCAACGCCGTGGGCGACGACATCCGCTTCGGCCTCGGGGCCGTGCGCAACGTGGGTGAGGGCGTCGTCGAGGGGATCGTCGGGGCGCGCACGCGCGAGGGCGCGTTCGGCTCCTTCCACGACTTCCTGAAGAAGGTGCCGCTGGGCGTCGCCAGCAAGCGCACCGTCGAGTCGCTCATCAAGTCGGGCGGCTTCGACACCATGGGCGTCACGCGGCGCGCGATGCTCGAGATCCATGAGGATGCGGTGGACGGCGCGGTCTCGCTCAAGCGCAACGAGGCGAACGGTCAGGTCGACCTCTTCGGCGACATCTTCGACGACCTCGACACGGTCTCCGACCGGGTGCCGGACCGGCCCGAGTGGGGCAAGCAGGACAAGCTCGCCTTCGAGCGCGAGATGCTCGGCCTCTACGTCTCCGACCATCCGCTCTCCGGCCTCGAGCTCGAGCTCGCGAAGCACGCGACGCACCAGATCCAGGAGCTGAACGAATCGGTCGAGGATGGCGACCACGTGAGCCTCGCTGGCTTGATCACGAGCGTGCAGCATCGCGTGGCCCGCAACTCCGGCAACCCGTACGGGATCATCGCGGTGGAGGACTTCAGCGGCGAGCTGGAGATCATGGTGCTCGGCAAGACCTACACGGAGTACCGCGCTGCGCTCGTCGCCGACCAGGTGGTCGTGGTGCGCGGCCGCGCGCAGACCCGCGACGACAGCATCACGGTGCGCGCGAACCAGATCGAGACGCCTGACGTGCAGCCGATCGACGAGACGCGGCCCCTCGAGCTGCGGATCCCGGAGCGCCGCGCCTCGATGACGGCCATGCGAGAGCTCCGCGGGTTGCTCGAGCGGCATGCGGGACCGACGGATGTGCGCATCGCGCTGCAGCGCCCGGAGGTCGAACGGGTCTTCGCGCTGCCGCAGCGGGTGCGCGTCTCGTCCGACCTCTTCGGTGAGCTCAAGTCGCTGCTGGGGCCGGCCTCGATCGCCTGAGCTGCCGCGCTCGTGACGGGTGCGGCTTCGCCGCGCCCTCCTCGACCTGCGGCCGTCACGAGACCTGCGAAGATGGACGACGTGCTGCGACGAATCGATCTGACGACCCTGCCCGCCGAGCAGGAGCTGCGCGACGTGCTGCCTCGGCCCGCGATCGACGTCGAGGCTTCGCTCCCGGTCGCGGCAGCGCTCATCGCCGCCGTGCGCGAGCGCGGGGCTGAGGCGCTCGCTGAGCAGGCGGAGCGCTTCGATGGCGTGCGCCCCACGGCCATCGAGGTCGATGCCGATGCGCTGGCAGCCGCACTGGCTGGGCTCGACCCGCAGGTGCGGGCCGCGCTCGAGACGCTCGTCGAGCGCGTGCGCATCGGCTCCAGGGCGCAGGTGCCGCCGCCGATGGTGGCGCACATCGCCGAGGGCGCCGAGATCGAGCTTCGCTGGCAGCCTGTCGATCGCGTCGGCCTCTACGTGCCGGGCGGCAAGGCCGTCTACCCGTCGAGCGTCGTCATGAACGTCGTCGCCGCGCAGTCCGCCGGGGTGCGCTCCATCGCCGTCGCGAGCCCCGCGCAGGCCGATCACGGCGGGCTGCCGCACCCGAGCGTCCTCGCCGCGTGCGCCCTGCTGGGCGTCGAGGAGGTGTACGCCATGGGCGGCGCGGGCGCGATCGGCGCCCTCGCGCACGGGGTGCCGGCCATCGGCCTCGCCCCCGTCGACGTCGTCACCGGTCCCGGCAACGTCTTCGTCGCCGCTGCCAAGCGCGTCGTCGCAGGCACCGTCCGCGTCGATGCGGAGGCGGGCCCGACCGAGATCCTCGTGATCGCCGACGGGACGGCCGACGCCGAGCTGATCGCCGCCGACCTCGTGAGCCAGGCGGAGCACGACGAGCTCGCTGCCGCCGTGCTCGTGACCGACTCGGCCGACCTCGCCGACCTGGTGGACGCATCCGTCACCCGACGGGCAGCCGCGACGCCGGCCGCCGAGCGCGTCGCCGCATCGCTCACGGGCGCGCAGTCGGCCATCGTGCTGGTGAGCGATCTGCCGTCGGCCGCCAGGGTGAGCGACGCCTACGCGCCCGAGCACCTCGAGATCGTCACGCGCGACGACGACTCGGTGCTGGCGCTGGTGCGCCACGCGGGCGCCATCTTCCTCGGGCCGCACACGCCGGTGAGCCTGGGCGACTACGCCGCCGGCTCCAATCACGTGCTGCCGACCGGCGGGCAGGCGCGGCGCGTCGCCGGCCTCGGCGCCGCGACGTTCCTCCGCGCCCAGCAGGTCGTGCGCTACGACCGCGGTGCGCTCGCCGAGGTGCGCGCAGAGGTGACGGCGCTCGCCGCCGCGGAGGGGCTGCCGGCGCACGGCGAGGCGATCGAGGCGCGCTTCGAGGGAGAGGCTCGCTGATGCACTGCCCGTTCTGTCGCAACCCCGACTCCCGCGTCGTGGACTCGCGCACGAGCGATGACGGCCTGTCGATCCGCCGTCGGCGCCAGTGCACCGAGTGCGGCCGCAGGTTCACCACCACCGAGACGGCGAGCCTGTCGGTCGTGAAGCGCTCTGGCGTGCTCGAGCCGTTCCGCCGCGAGAAGGTCATCGAGGGCGTGCGCAAGGCGGTGCGCGGCCGGCCTGTCACCGACGCAGACCTCGCGGGCGTCGCGCAGTCGGTCGAGGAGACCATCCGCGCGACCGGCGCGAGCCAGATCGACGCGAACGAGATCGGGCTCGCCGTGCTGCCGCCGCTGCGCGAGCTCGACGAGGTGGCCTACCTGCGGTTCGCGAGCGTCTACAACAACTTCGACTCGCTCGACGACTTCGAGGCGGCCATCCGCACGCTGCGCGAGGGCACGCATCCGGCCGACACCACACCCGAGATCTCCGTGGAGCGCGGCGAATGACCGCCTACGACCTGCTGTTCCGCCACGGCTTCGCGCACCTCGAGCCCGAACCTGCCCATCACCTGGCAGCGACGGCGATCAAGGCGCTCGGCGCCGCGCGACCCGGCGTGCGCACCGACCCGCAGCTGCGCACGCACGCGCTCGGCCGCGCGTTCGCCACGCCCTTCGGCGTCGCAGCGGGCTTCGACAAGGACGCCACGATGATCGCCGGCCTCGGAGCGCTCGGCTTCGGCCACGTCGAGGTCGGCACGCTCACGGCGCAGCCGCAGCCCGGCAATCCGCGGCCGCGCCTGTTCCGCCTCACGGCGGATCGCGCGCTCGTCAACCGGATGGGCTTCAACAACGGGGGAGCGGCCGCCGCAGCCGACCGCATCGCGGCCGCGAGGCAGGCGCGCTCTCGCCCCGTGATCGGCGTCAACATCGGCAAGAGTCGCGTCGTCGACGCCGAGGACGTCGCCGCCGTCGAGCGCGACTACCTGCAGTCGACGCGGCTGCTCGCGCCGGTCGCCGACTATCTCGCGGTCAACGTCTCCTCGCCCAACACGCCCGGCCTGCGCGGTCTGCAGGATGCCGCGCTGCTCGAGCCGCTGCTCGCCGCGATCCGCGGGGCCGCGGGTGCGACGCCCGTGCTGGTGAAGATCGCCCCAGACCTCGACGACGAGCAGGTCGAAGGCATCGCGGCGCTCGCCGCGCGCCTCGAGCTGGCCGGCGTCATCGCCACGAACACCACGATCAGCCGCGATGGGCTGCGCACGAGCCCGGATGCGGTGGCGCACGCGGGAGCTGGCGGGCTGTCAGGCCCGCCGGTCGCCGCGCGATCGCTCGCGGTGCTGCGCCTGCTGCGCCAGGCGCTGCCGACGTCGGTGGACGTGATCTCGGTGGGTGGCGTCGAGACGGTCGACGACGTGCGAGCGCGTCTCGCCGCCGGCGCGGCGCTCGTGCAGGGCTACACGGCGTTCATCTACCGCGGCCCTGGCTGGGCGCGCGAGATCAACCGCGGGCTGGTGTCTGCCTCGTAGGCCGAGGAGCGCGCGCTGCAGGCGCTCGCGTCACGAGGCCGGGGGAGCGGCTCGCGCCGTGCAGCAGGTCTCGCGACGCGTGCCGGCTGCGCCGGCGCGCTCCTCGACCTAGAGCCCTCCGCGCTCAACGCCTTCGGCACTGAGCGCTCCGGGCTCTACTCCGGGTACTTGAAGAGCTTGGTCTGCGGCTTCGGCATGCGCATGAACGGCAGCTGCACCGACCGCATGGTCGCGTACCAGCCGTTGCCCTTGGCATCCTTGTCGCCGAACTTCGCGCGCAGCGCCCGGCGCAGCTGCCAGGCCATCAGGAGCGAGTCGAGCACCACGATGGCGACGTAGGCCCACAGCACGAGGTTGGCGATCATGCGCCACTGCGGGTCGTTGATGAAGGTCAGCACCAGCACCACGATCATGACCGGCATCGCGAGCGTGCCGATCGAGAGCCGGGCGTCGACGAAGTCGCGCACGTAGCGGCGCACCGGGCCCTTGTCACGCGGCGGCAGGTACTTGTCCTCGCCGCGCTCGAAGCCCAGGCGGGCCTTCTGCCGCTCGGCGCGCATCTTGTCCTGCACCTGGCGGCGGGCTTCCTTGCGGTCCTCAGGCACCAGCGGGCGGCGGTTGCGCGCAACCTGCTCGGACTGCTTGGGCGTCTTCCTGCCCTCTGGCAGCGGCTGCGGCTGAGCCTTGTCGTTGGCAGAACGGCTGAACAGCGCCACAGGGAGGTCCTTCGAGAGACGAGCGGGTGATCTCCGTCCATCGTACCGCCGCAGCGGCGCAGGCTCGCCGCCTAGGATCGAGCGCATGACTGCACCCTCCGCTGACTCCAGCCCGCTCTCGGCGCGCGTCCTCTCCGATCAGGACAGCGCCGTCCTCGCCGCCGTCGACGCCGGCTTCGACCGAGCGCTCGAGGATCTGAAGTCGCTCGTGCGCATCCCGTCGGTCGCGTGGGATGCCTACGACCCGGCGCAGGTGCAGGCCAGCGCGGAGGCCGTCGCCGCCCTCGCCGAAGGCACCGGCGTGTTCGAGCGCGTCTCGATCGAGCGCGCGCCGATCGGCGACACCGAGGTGCTCGGCCAGCCCGCCGTGCTCGCCGTGCGCGCCGCCCGAGGCGGCAAGCCGTCGATCCTGCTCTATGCGCACCACGACGTGCAGCCATGGGGCGACGAGGCGCTCTGGCGCACGAAGCCCTTCGAGCCCACCGAGATCGATGGCCGGCTCTACGGCCGCGGCGCCTCCGACGACAAGGCGGGCGTGATCACGCACATCGCGGCGATCCGCGCGCTCGCTGAGACCGTCGACCCCGAGCTCGGCATCGCGCTGTTCATCGAGGGGGAGGAGGAGCACGGCTCGCGCTCCTTCTCGCGCTTCCTCGAGCAGCACGCCGACGTGCTGAGCGCCGACCTCATCGTGGTCGCCGACAGCGACAACTGGTCGACCGAGGTTCCGTCGCTCACCGTCGCGCTCCGCGGCAACGCCGCCTTCAACGTCACGCTCACGACGCTGGAGCACGCCAGCCACTCCGGCATGTTCGGTGGTGCGGTGCCCGACGCGATGATGACCTTCGCGAAGCTCGCGGCCAGCTTCTGGGCCGAGGACGGCTCCGTCGCCGTCGACGGCCTCACCGAGGCCGACCTGGACGTGCCGGAGCAGACCGAGGAGCACATCCGCACCGAGGCCGGTGTGCTCGAGGGCGTCGACCTGATCGGCAGCGGCCCGGTGCTCTCGCGGCTGTGGGCGAAGCCGGCCATCACGATCACCGGCGTGGACGCGCCCAGCGTGCCCGACGCATCCAACACGATCCTGCCGACCGTGCGGTTCCGTGTCTCTGCCCGCATCGCGCCGGGGCAGACGGCAGCCGACGCCTTCGCAGCGCTCGAGCGCCACATCGCGGAGCACACCCCCTTCGGTGCGACCGTCGCGTACGACGGCGTCGACCTGGGCGACCCCTTCCTGGTCGACACGAGCGGCTGGGGCGCGACCGCCACCAAGCAGGCCATGGCGGATGCGTGGAGTGCGGAGCCCGTGGAGACCGGCATCGGCGGGTCGATCCCGTTCATCGCCGACCTGGTGCGGCAGTTCCCCGCGGCGCAGATCCTGGTGACGGGCGTCGAGGACCCGGGCACGATGGCGCACAGCCCCAACGAGTCGCAGCACCTGGGCGTGCTCAAGAAGGCGATCGCCGCCGAGGCGCTGCTGCTCTCGCGCGCCTCCGACCACCAGGAGTAGCATCGAGGGTGAGGGAAGCGCGCTGCGGCGTCGCGCCCTCGAGGCTTTCGAGAGGAGCTGCAGATGACGGATCTCATGACGCACGGCGTCAACCTCACCGACACGGCCGCCGACAAGGTGCGCCGACTGCTCGACCAGGAGGGGCGCGACGACCTGCGCCTGCGCGTCGCGGTGCAGCCAGGCGGCTGCTCCGGACTGATCTACCAGCTCTACTTCGACGAGCGGCAGCTCGACGGCGACGTGATCCGCGACTACGACGGCGTCGAGGTGATCGTCGACCGCATGAGCGTGCCCTACCTCGACGGTTCGACGATCGACTTCGAGGACACGATCCAGAAGCAGGGCTTCACGATGGACAACCCCAACGCAGGGGGATCCTGCGCCTGCGGAGACTCCTTCCACTGATCTCGCAGCACCACGCAAGGCGACGCGCCGTCGATCCCAGGATCGGCGGCGTCTCGCGTTTCACGGCGCGCTAGGCGGAGCGTGGCAGGAGCCTGAGGGCCGTCTGTGGGTACTAGGATCGGTGGGGACGTTCACAAGAGTCGGAGGAAGACATTGCGCACTCGTCGATCTCGATGGATCGCGGCCCCGCTTGCCGTGGTCGTCGCTCTGGCGCTGGCCGGATGCACCCAGGCACAGCTGCAGGGGTACATGCCGTCGACGCCGGGCCTGACGAACCACGTCGACCGCATCATGGGCCTGTGGACGACCTCCTGGATCGTGCTGCTGGGCGTCGGCCTCATCACCTGGGGCCTCATGATCTGGGCCGGCATCGCCTACCGCCGCCGCAAGGGCCAGACCGGCCTTCCGGTGCAGCTGCGCTACCACATGCCGCTCGAGATCTTCTTCACGATCGTGCCGCTCATCCTCGTCGCCGGCTTCTTCGCGTTCACCGCACGCGACCAGGCGGTCATCGAGGAGCCCATTGAGGATCCCGACTACTCGCTGACCGTCTACGGCAAGCGCTGGGCGTGGGACTTCGTCTACGACCGCGAGGGCCAGGACCCGGTGTACTACCAGGGCCTGCAGGCGATGAACGATCCCGAGTCGAACCTCATCGACCCCGAGTCGCTGCCGACGCTCTACCTGCCGACGAACTCGAGCATCGAGATCACCCTCGAGTCGCGCGACGTCGCCCACTCGTTCTGGGTCGTGGAGTTCCTCTACAAGAAGGACATGCTCCCCGGCGTCACGAACCACATGTACTTCGAGACCGGCTCCGAGGAGGGCGTCCTGCGCGGCAAGTGCGCAGAGCTCTGCGGCGAGTATCACTCGCTCATGCTCTTCAACGTCGAGCTGGTCAGCCCGGCGGAGTACGACGCATACCTGGAGAGCCTCGAGGCCGCAGGCAACGTCGGCCCCATCGACGCATCCATCAACCCTGACCCGGTGCCCGGCACCGAGCCTGGTTCGAGCGAGGAAGGCGGGGACCACTGATGACTGCAACGGCAGAGCGCGGCACCGCGCGCGCCGCGATCAGCCCCAGCGCCCAGCGCAAGGGCAACGTCGTCGTCAGCTGGATCACCACCACTGACCACAAGACGATCGGCTACCTGTACCTGATCACGTCGGTGCTGTTCTTCCTGATCGGCGGCGTCATGGCGCTGCTGATCCGTGCGCAGCTGTTCGCGCCGGGGCTGGAGATCGTGCCGACCGAGGAGCAGTACAACCAGCTCTTCACGATGCACGGCACGATCATGCTGCTGATGTTCGCGACGCCGCTGTTCGCCGGCTTCGCCAACGTGATGATGCCGCTGCACATCGGTGCGCCCGACGTCGCGTTCCCGCGCCTGAACGCGCTGGCCTACTGGATGTTCACCTTCGGCTCGCTCATCGCGCTCGCCGGCTTCCTGACGCCGCAGGGCGCAGCCTCGTTCGGCTGGTTCGCCTACACGCCGCTGAGCACCTCGGCCTTCTCGCCCGGCATGGGCGGCAACCTCTGGGTGCTGGGCCTGGGCCTGTCGGGCTTCGGCACGATCATGGGTGGCGTCAACTTCATCACCACGATCATCACGATGCGCGCACCGGGCATGACGATGTTCCGGATGTCGATCTTCTCCTGGAACATCCTCATCACCTCGGTGCTCGTGATCATCGCGTTCCCGGTGCTCGCCGCGGCCATGTTCGGCCTCGCGATGGACCGCATCTTCGGCGGGCACATCTACGATCCCGCCAACGGCGGAGCCGTGCTGTGGCAACACCTCTTCTGGTTCTTCGGCCACCCAGAGGTGTACATCATCGCCCTGCCGTTCTTCGGCATCATCTCCGAGGTCATCCCGGTCTTCAGCCGCAAGCCGATCTTCGGCTACAACACGCTCGTGGGCGCGACGATCGCGATCGCTGCCCTGTCGGTCACCGTCTGGGCGCACCACATGTACGTCACGGGCACCGTGCTGCTGCCGTGGTTCTCGCTCATGACGATGCTCATCGCGGTGCCGACGGGTGTGAAGATCTTCAACTGGATCGGCACGATGTGGCGAGGGTCCATCACGTGGGAGTCGCCCATGCTGTGGGCGTTCGGCTTCCTCGTGACGTTCACCTTCGGCGGTCTGACGGGCGTGATCCTGGCATCGCCGCCGCTCGACTTCGCCGTCTCCGACACCTACTTCGTGGTGGCGCACTTCCACTACGTGGTGTTCGGCACGGTCGTGTTCGCGATGTTCTCCGGCTTCTACTTCTGGTGGCCGAAGTGGACGGGCAAGATGCTCAACGACCGGTTGGGCCACGTGCACTTCTGGATGCTGTTCATCGGCTTCCACGTGACGTTCCTCGTGCAGCACTGGCTGGGCGTCATCGGCATGCCCCGCCGCTACTACACCTACCTCGCCGAGGACGGGTTCACCTGGATGAACCAGCTCTCGACGATCGGCGCCATGCTGCTGGGCCTGTCGATGATCCCGTTCTTCTGGAACGTCTGGATCACGGCTCGCACGGCGCCCAAGGTCGAGGTCGATGACCCCTGGGGCACCGGCCGCTCGCTCGAGTGGGCGACGAGCTGCCCGCCGCCGCGTCACAACTTCAACTCGATCCCGCGCATCCGCTCGGAGTCCCCGGCCTTCGACCTGCACCACCCCAACGCGGGGCTGCAGGTGGGCGTCGGTCCGCTGAAGGATGCACCGGATCGCCCAGTGCTCGATCTCTCGAGGGACGAGGTCCGCTGACATGCGCGCGAACATCCTGCTGCTGTCGATCATCGCCGTCTTCTTCTACCTGTGCGCCGCGGTCTACACCGTGTGGCACATGGGCACCTACGCGGGCACGGTCGAGTGGGCCGGCACGCTGGGCATGGGCCTGACGGGCGTCATGGCGACGCTCATCGCCTTCTACCTGGTGCTCGTGCACCGCGGGCAGAGCGGCGAGATGGCCATGGACCGCCTCGACGGCGAGCTCGACGAGGACGACCCCGAGATGGGTCACTTCGCGCCTTGGAGCTGGTGGCCGATCGGCCTCGGTGGCGCCCTCGCGATCCTGTTCCTGTCGATCGCCGGCCCCACGTTCCTCATCCCGATCGGTGTCGGGCTGCTGCTCATCATGCTGGTGGGCTGGGTGTACGAGCACTACCGCGGCAACTTCAGCCGCTGAGACCTCGCAGCGCTCCGTCCCTCGTCGGACGGGGCGCTGCGCTGTGCTCAGGCTGCGCGACCCGCCCGCAGCCCGGTGTGGAGGCATCCGCCCAGGAACGTGCCCTCGAGCGCCCGGTAGCCGTGCACGCCGCCGCCGCCGAAGCCCGCGGCCTCGCCGACTGCGAAGAGCCCCGGCACGGGCTCGCCGTCGGCGCCCAGTGCACGGGAGTCGAGGTCGGTCTGGATGCCGCCGAGGGTCTTGCGCGTCAGGGTGCGCAGGCGCACGGCGATGAGCGGCCAGTGCGCCTCGTCGAGGATCCGGTGGGGCGCCGCCGTGCGCAGGAGGCGGTCGCCGACGTACTCGCGCGCCCGGCGGATCTCGACCGCCTGCGGGTCGGTGGATGCTGGGTCGACCACTGCGGCATCGCGCTCCTCGATGGCGGCGACGACCGCGGCGCGATCGATGGTCGAGCCGTCGGCGCTCCGCCCCAGCTGCTCCATGCCGTCGAGCAGCTCGGTGAGCGAATGGGCGACGATGAAGTCCTCGCCGTGGTCGAGGAACGCCTGCACCGGCGCGGGAGCTCCTGGCAGCACGCGCTTCGCGAGCGTGCGCAGGCTCTTGCCGGTGAGGTCGGGGTTCTGCTCAGAGCCCGAGAGTGTGAACTCCTTCTCGACGATCGACTGCGTGAGCACGAACCAGGAGTGATCCGCCTTGACCGAGCGCAGGTGGGCGAGCGTCGAGAGGGTGTCGAAGCCCGGGTAGTTGGGGGAGGGCAGCCGGCGCCCCAGGTGGTCGAGCCAGAGGCTCGATGGTCCCGGCAGGATGCGGATGCCGTGGTCGGGCCAGATCGGATCCCAGTTCTTGATGCCCTCGGTGTAGTGCCACATGCGGTCGGCGTTGACGAGCCGCGCGCCGGCGTCGTTCGCGAGCTCGAGCCCGGATCCGTCGACGTGCATCGGCACGCCGCGCACGGCCTCGGTCGGCGGTGCGCCGAGCGAGGCGGGCCAGAGCTCGCGCACGCGATCGAGCTCGCCGCCGATGCCGCCGGTCGCCACCACGACGCTCTCGGCGCGCAGCTCGAACGCGCCGACGACCTCTCGGCTGGAGGGCTCGCCGCGCACCGTGAGGTCGGGCGCGAGCCGCTCGCCTGCGACGCCCACGACGCGGTCGCCCTCGGTGCGCAGCGCTGTCACCCGGTGTCGGAACGCGAGCGTCGCGCTGCCGTCGTGCACCGCATCCCGAAGCCTCCTCGTGAAGGGGGCGACGATCCCGGGGCCCGTGCCCCAGACGATGTGGAAGCGGGGGACGGTGTTGCCGTGACCGCCCTCGGTGTGTGCCCCGCGCTCTGCGTGCCCGACGACGGGGAAGAGGCGGATGCCGAGCTCGCGCAGCCAGGGCCGCAGGTCGCGGTGGGCGAAGTCGAGGTACGCGTCGGCCCAGCGGCGCGCCCAGAGGTCCTCGCCGCTGCCGTCCTCGTCGCGGTCGAAGCCCGCGGTGTGCTCCCAGTCGTGCCAGGCGAGCTCGAGCGAGTCCTCGATGCCGAGCCTGCGCTGCTCTGGAGAGTCCACCAGGAAGAGGCCGCCGAACGACCAGAAGGCCTGGCCGCCGATCGACTGCGGCCCCTCCTGCTCGACGATGGTGACGGTGCGGCCGCGATCGAGCGCCGTGCACGCGGCGACGAGGCCCGACAGGCCGCTCCCGATCACGATGACGTCAGTGTCGTGCGCGGCCATGGTGCCTCCAGGGCGGTCGTGGGGTCAGCGGATGAGCGGGTTGTGGTTGACCATCGCCGTCGCGGCGCGATCGAAGTAGTCCTCGAGCTCCGCGCGGTGCAGCGGTGCGGGGTCGAGCGCGTCGAGCGCGCCCGTCATGCTGGCGACCCAGCGATTGCGCGCGTCGTGGTCGATGGGGAACGGCATGTGGCGCATGCGCAGCCGCGGGTGACCGCGCTGCTCGCTGTAGGTGCCGGGGCCGCCCCAGTACTGCATGAGGAACATGCTGAAGCGATCCTCGGCGCCGGCGCGGTCGTCCTGCGGGTACATGGCGCGCAGCACGTCGTCTGCCCACACCCGCTCGTAGAAGGCGTGCACGAGATCGCGGAAGAAGGCCTCGCCGCCGACGGCGTCGAAGAAGGTCTGCTGCTCGGGCGTCGGCATCAGGCGCTGTCCTCGATGCCCTTGACGACGATCTTCTGCAGCGAGGGCAGCGTGACGCCCAGGTCGTCGAGGCCGTCCTTGACGCGGCGGCGCAGCTCGCGGGCGACGTCGTACTTCGCGCTCGCGCGTGTCTTGACGACCAGCCGCACCACGACGGCCTCTGCCGAGACCGACTCGATGCCCCAGACGGCGGGCTTGTCGATGATGCGACCGAGCCACGCGACGTCTTCGCTCAGGTCGGTCGCGACATCGATCAGGCGCTGCGTGACGGCGTCGATGTCCGACTCATAGGGCACGGCCTGGTCGATGACGACCCGAGCCCAGCCCTGCGACTCGTTGCCGACTCGGATGATCTCGCCGTTGCGGACGTACCAGAGCGTGCCGTTGACGTCGCGCACCTGGGTGACACGGATGCCGACCGACTCGACGATCCCGGATGCCTCGCCGAGGTCGACCGTGTCGCCGATGCCCAGCTGATCCTCGAACACCATGAACAGGCCGTTCAGGAAGTCCTTGATGACGCCCTGCGCGCCGATGCCCGCCGCAGCGCCGAGGAAGCCTGCCATGGCGACCAGCGAGGCCGGATCGACGCCCAGGATGCTGAGGATCAGGATGAGTCCGAACGCTCCGATCAGCCAGGCGGCAAGCGTGTTGAGCACGCTGCCGATCGCGCGGGTGCGCTGCACGACGCGCACCTGCGCGAGCGGCGAGTTGACGAGCGCCTCGGTGTCGGCGGCGTCGGCCTTGCGCTTGACGCCCGTGACGACCTCGTGCACGACGCGGCCGACGATCGCCTTGACGATCGCGTACGCGATGAATGCGCCGACGATGACCAGCAGCACGCCGATCGGTGCGCCCCAGCGCTCCCACCACGCTCCGACGGCGGCCCAGTCGATGCCGGCGTCGTCAGCCTGCCCGCTCTCGAACACGTGCGCTCCGATCAGGCGTCCCGCTGCTGCGCAGCGAGGGCGCGCTCCACGCCGGCGAGGTGCTCGATGACGATGCGCCGCAGCGCCGGCACCGGCTCGTTCGACGAGAGCCAGGCGCGCGTCGCAGCCGCAAGCTCCTCGCTGGCCACCACTGCGGGGTAGAGGCCGCCCAGCAGCCCCTCCGCCACCTGGTAGGTGCGGGAGTCCCAGATCTGCTGGATGGCGTCGTGGTAGCGCGTCACGATGTCGGCCAGCGAGGCCGGGTCGTTGACGTGCTGCAGGCCGAGGCCCGTGTAGCGCACGATCATGTTCGAGGCGCCGGACGCATCGGCGACCGAGGCGAACGCCGCCTCCTTCGCCTCCTTCGTGGGGATGGTGGCGCGAGCGCGGGCGGCGAACTGACGGCCGGTCGCCGTGTCGTCGCTCGCGAGCTCCGCAGCGATCTGCTCCTCGCCGGCCGCGCCGTTCAGCACCAGGCCGTCGAGCAGCTGCCAGCGCAGGTCGCTGTCGACCGTCAGCCCGTCGAGCGTGCGCGTGCCGTCGAGCAGGGCCTGCAGCTGCTCGGCGTGCTTCGGCGTGGAGGCCACGCTGGCGAACGCGCCGACGAACTGGAACTGCGCGTCGGAGCCGGCCTCGGCCTTCGAGGCGAGCTTCCAGAGGCGGTCGCCCACCTTCTGGAGGGTCTCGGCGCGGCGCGAGGGGTGCACGTAGGTGCGCGCTGCCTGTGCCACCTGGCCGAGAGAGAGGCGGATCGTGGTCGACTCGGTCTCCGCGTCGATGTTGTCGAGCACGAGGTCGACGTAGTCGCTCGCGGGCGTCTCGGCATCGCGCGTCGCATCCCACGCCGCGCCCCAGACGAGCGCGCGAGCGAGTGGGTCCTCGATGGTGCGCAGGCTCGACAGCGCGGTCTGCATCGACTGCTCGTCGAGGCGGATCTTGGCGTAGGCGAGGTCGTCGTCGTTGATGAGGATGAGCGCCGGGCGCACGTGACCGACGAGCTGCGGCACCTGGGTGAGCGGGCCGTCCACGTCGATCTCCACGCGCTCGGTGCGGCGCAGCGCGCCACCGGCCAGCTCGTAGAAGCCGATGGCGAGGCGGTGCGGGCGGAGCGTCGGGTGGTCGGCGACGGCGGTCTGCTCGACGGCGAATGCCGTGATGATGCCGTCATCGGTGGTCGTGATGCTCGGGCGCAGCGTGTTGACGCCGGCGGTCTCGAGCCACAGCTTGCTCCACTCGCCCAGATCACGGCCGCTGGCGGCCTCGAGCTCGACCAGCAGATCCGCGAGCTCCGTGTTGCCCCATGCGTGCTTGCGGAAGTAGGCGCCGACGCCCTGCATGAAGGCCGGCAGGCCCACCCAGGCCACGAGCTGCTTGAGCACCGAGCCGCCCTTGGCGTAGGTGATGC
Organism: Agrococcus sp. ARC_14; assembly: GCF_022436485.1. Lineage (NCBI taxonomy): Bacteria > Bacillati > Actinomycetota > Actinomycetes > Micrococcales > Microbacteriaceae > Agrococcus > Agrococcus sp. ARC_14. Next base: position 2,206,633 of record NZ_JAKUDO010000001.1, on the reverse strand, counting down.
CGTCGAAGTTGACCTGCACGTCGTCGAGGTCGCGGATCTCGGCGACGATCGGGTGCGTGGAGGGCAGCTGGTCCTGGCGGTACGCCCAGGTCTTCTCCATCGCCTGGAAGGTCGTCCATGCGCCGGTCCACTCGGTGGCCTCGGCGGTGGCGAGCGTCGACGCCCACTCGGCGAACGACTCGTTGAGCCACAGGTCGTTCCACCACTTCATGGTGACGAGGTCGCCGAACCACATGTGCGCGAGCTCGTGCAGCACCGTGACGACACGGCGCTCACGGATGGCGTCGGTCACCTGCGCGCGGAACACGTACGACTCGGTGAACGTCACGCATCCGGCGTTCTCCATCGCACCGGCGTTGAACTCCGGCACGAACAGCTGGTCGTACTTGTCGAACGGGTAGGGGACGCCGAACTGCTCCTCGTAGAACACGAAGCCCTTGCGGGTGGTCTCGAAAATGTAGTCGGCGTCCATGTGCTCGGCGAGCGAGGCGCGGCAGAAGATGCCCAGCGGGATGGTGCGGCCGCTGCTGGAGGTGAGCTCGGAGCGCGTCACCGTGTACGGGCCGGCGACGAGCGCCGTGATGTAGCTCGAGATGCGCGGCGTGGGCTCGAACGCCCAGGTGCCGGTATCGCCATCGACGACGGGCTCGGGCGTCGGCTGGTTCGAGACGACCTGCCATGCGGCGGGGGCCGTGATCGTGAAGCGGAAGCTCGCCTTGAGGTCGGGCTGCTCGAAGACCGCGAAGACGCGGCGCGAGTCGGGCACCTCGAACTGCGAGTAGAGGTACACCTCGCCGTCGACGGGGTCGACGAAGCGGTGCAGGCCCTCGCCCGTGTTGACGTAGGCGGCATCGGAGACGACCGTCAGCACGTTCTCGGCCGAGAGCCCGTCGAGCTGGATGCGCACGCCATCGTTCACGGCGGATGCGTCGAGCTCCGTGCCGTTGAGGGTCACGGCGTGCACGGCGCGGGAGATGTGGTCGATGAAGGTCGACGAGCCCTCGGTGGCGGTGAACGTCACCGTGGTCGTCGAGCGGAACACCTCGTCGCCGGTGGTGAGATCGAGGGCGATGTCGTAGCTCTCGACCTGGACGAGCGCGGCGCGCTCCTGGGCTTCGGCGCGAGTGAGGTTCTCTCCGGGCACGCTGGACTCCTTCGGCAGTCGTGTTGCAGACAGTGGGTGTGCTGGTGCGATCCAGCGTAGTGCGCACCCGCTGGTCGAGGAGCGCGCGGGCCGCAGGCCTGCACGCGTCTCGAGACCACCGCCCCTCGATAGCATCGAGCCATGACTGAACAGGCTGTGCAGCAGGGTCCGCAGCGCGTGCGGATGTGGTTCGATCCGACGTGCCCGTGGGCGTGGATGACGTCCCGCTGGCTGGGCGAGGTCGCCCAGACCCGCGACTTCGAGGTCGACTGGCAGGTGATGAGCCTGGCGGTGCTCAACGAGGGGCGTGACCTGCCCGAGGAGTATGCCGCGCGCATGCCGCGCTCGATGCGCCTCACCCGCCTGGTGACGGCTGCTCGTGCTGCGGGCGGTGACGCGGTCGTGAAGCCGCTCTACGACGCGCTCGGCGAGCGCATCCATCACCAGCGTCGCAAGGACGACGACTCGATCATCGCGGAGTCGCTCGCTGCAGTCGGTCTCGACGCCGCGCTCGTCGAGGAGAGCGACGCGCACGACACGACGCTGCGGGCGACGCACCAGACCGCGATCGACCTGGTCGGCGACGACGTCGGCACGCCCGTCGTGGCGGTCGACGACGTGGCGTTCTTCGGCCCGGTCGTCAGCCCGGCGCCCAAGGGTGCGGATGCGCTGCGGCTGTTCGACGGCATCGTCGCGGCCGCGTCGATCGAGGGCTTCTTCGAGCTCAAGCGCACGCGCACGCGCGGGCCGCAGTTCGACATCACGGCCGATCCCGAGGGCGAGGCCGCCTGATGCGCATCCACGTCGCCACCGATCACGCGGGCTTCGAGATGTCGAAGCGGCTCGTCGAGCACCTGGCAGCCAATGGTCACGAGGTGGAGGACCACGGACCGACCGGCTACGACGCCGAGGACGACTACCCCTCGTTCTGCATCAACGCGGCACGTGCGGTCGTGCGCGACCAGCGTGCGGGCGTCGAGGCGCTCGGCGTCGTGTTCGGCGGCTCGGGCAACGGCGAGCAGATGGCGGCCAACAAGGTCGAGGGCGTGCGCGCCGCGCTCGCCTGGAGCCTCGCGACGGCTGAGCTCGCCCGCGAGCACAACGACGCGAACGTCGTCGCCGTCGGTGCTCGGCAGCACAGCGAGGAGGAGATGCTCGAGCTCATCGACGCCTTCATCGCGACGCCGTTCTCGGGTGTGGATCGCCACGCGCGCCGCATCGCGCAGCTGGGGGAGTACGAGACGACGGGCGCCATCGCCGGCCACGAGATCGTCTGATGCCGCAGTCGCCGCGGCCAGGGGCATCGCATGCCTGAGGGCCACTCCGTCCATCGCATCGCGCGGCAGTTCGCCACGAACTTCGTCGGTCGCACGGCCACGGTCTCCAGCCCCCAGGGACGCTTCGAGGTCGGCGCCGCCGAGCTCGACGGCCACGAGATCACGTCGTCAGAGGCGATCGGCAAGCACCTGCTGCTGGGCTTCGGCGGCACGGCGGCGGCGCCGGAGCGCGTGCTGCACGTGCACCTCGGCATCTATGGCGCCTGGGACTTCGCGGGCGCCATCTCGGTCGACCCCACCATCCTCGCCGCCAGAGCGGCGGTGGGCGCCGCCCGTATGGGGCAGACGGGCATGCGCGGCACGCAGCCGGCCGCGGCAGGCGTCGACGGCGAGCACGAGGATTCCATCGCATCGATCGGCGCTCCGAGGCTCGCCCGGCTGCGTGCCGGCGAGCACGAGACGGCGAGCGAGGCCGCGACCTTCCCGCCGGACCCGGTCGGTCAGGTGCGCGTGCGCATCCTCACCGACTCATCGGTCGCCGATCTGCGCGGGCCAACGGTCTGCGAGGTGCTCGACGAGGCTCAGGTGCGCGCGCTGGCAGAGCGGCTCGGGCCCGACCCGGAGGCGCCCACCGAGTCGCGCAAGCACGCCGAGGAGCGCTTCGTAGCGCGAGCGGCGCGATCCGGGCAGGCCATCGGGCAGCTGCTCATGGATCAGACGGTCGTCGCCGGCATCGGCAACGTCTACCGCGCCGAGCTGCTGTTCCGTGCGCGCATCGACCCGCACCGCCCCGGCAGTCAGCTCACGAGCGACGAGCTGCGGGGCCTGTGGCGCGACTGGGTGAAGCTGCTGCGCATCGGCGTCGAGACGGGTCAGATGCTCACGATCGACGGGCTGCGGGGCGCGAAGCGCGAGGCCGCGCTCGCCAATCGGGCCGATCGCCACTGGGTCTACAAGCGCGAGGGGATGCCGTGCCGGCGCTGCGGCACGGCCGTCGCGCTCGAGACGATGCAGGGCCGCAAGCTCTACTGGTGCCCCGGCTGCCAGCTGTAGGGAGCAGGTCACCCGCTGTCCGAGAAGCGCTCGGCGGAGCCGCGCGCGTCACGAGGCCGGCGATCAGCGCCAGCGGTAGAGCCGCGAGGCGTCCTGCGTGCTCTGCGTGGGGCTGATGACCCACGAGCCCGTCGAGGCGGCGTCCTCGCGGATCGACACGATCACCTGCGTCACGTGGCTGTCGCCGGGCGCGAACTCCCAGATGTAGCCGAGGTCGTTCGGCGCGGCGGCGACGGATGCGGAGTTCTGGTCCGACATCGGGCCGCCGTCGGGCTGGTAGCCGAAGGTCATGTCATGCATCGGATGCGTCGTGATGACGCCGACGTTGGTGATCTCGAGGTTGAGCACGACGAAGCGCTCGCCGGCGCGCGGCGCGGAGCCGGTCTGCGCTGCGAGGCTGTCGGCAGGGTCGACCGAGTCGATCGCGGTGATCTCCCAGGTGGAGCCGCGATCGGTGTGGATCGTGACAGTGTCGCCGTAGGCGAACTCGCCCGGGTCGGTCGTCGGCACGGGCGGCTCTGTGGGGCCGTTGGTGGTCGGCGCGGGCGCCAGGTCGGTGAACACCGGTGCAGGGGTCGTCGGGATCGACGGATCCTGCGGACTGGTCGGCGGCATGGCGACGCAGGCAGCGAGCGAGAGCGCCACTGCGCTGACGAGGACGGCGCCGAGCCGGTTGGAGCCGCGGCCGCGCTGACGAGTGACGATCCTGGGCACGACATGCACGCTATCGGCAGTCGCTGTGAGGAACGATGAGCGCACGGCGCCGAGCTCGGTCAGAACGGGGTGTCGGTGAAGATCGGGCCGACCGGCTCTGGCGCGTTCTCGATGACCTGCCCGATGGGCGATGTCCAGCGCAGCACCCCAGCGGGCAGCTGTTCGACCTGCCACCGACTGCCGTGCTTGATGCGGTGGTGGTCGGATCTGCAGAGGTGGCCGAGGTTGTCGAGGCTCGTGGCGCCGCCGCCGGCGTAGTCCTTCGTGTGGTCGACCTCCGATCGCAGCACCGGCTGATCGCAGCCTGGGCCGCGACATCGGCCGTCCCGTGCCTGCAACCATCTGCGCTGCGCGGCGGTGGGTCGGCGGTAGTCGACCGTGACGGCCACGCCGGTGACGGGGTCGGTGAAGAGCCGCTCCCAGGTCGCGGTGTCGGAGGCGATGCGGCGGGCGGTGTCACGGTCGACCAGCACCCGGCCGTCGAGCGCCGCGGGGAACGTCAGCGACCGCATGGCCTGGTCTTGCTCTTCGCGGTCGTGGAGCAGCGCGGTCGCGGGGATCATGATCGAGACGTGCGCCCGGATCGGGGAGACGCCATGCAGATCTTCGGGAACGACACCCGAGAGCAGCAGCTCCAGCAGCGCGTCGGTGCGGAACTGGTCGAAGGTGCGCGGGTCGTCCTTCGGCTTCTTCCGGGCTGCTTGCGTGAGCCGGTCGTAGGCCGCGGTGAGCTCGAGGACGGGCCCGCGCACGACGAGGTCGCCCATGCCGTCACCGGCGTCGAACAGCTCGACCTTCCGCCGCTGCCTGGCGGTGTCATGCCGCAGCTGCAGGGGCTCGGTCAGGGCGTCGTTGACGATCTTCTTCGCCTTCGACTGCAGCTGACTCGTCGAGTGCCGCTCGGCGACCTCGACCAATGCGTCGACCACCGCCACCCGCTGCTGGGCGTCGACCGCGGCGTCGATGCGCAGCGCCCGGGTCTGCTGCTCGATGATCCGCAGGTGCGCGGTCGTGATCCTGCCGTCTGCGGCCGCCTCGTGCGCGGCGGGCAGCTCGGTGACGATCGTCCACGCATCGGTCATGCGGCGCACCATGCCGCCGGTCGTGAAGCCGAGCTCGACCGCCACCATCGAAGCGAGCTCCTGCAGGTTCGCGCCCGCGTCGCCGGCGGCGTCGATGGCGCGCTGCATGTGCTCGGCGAGCAAGGCCCGGCGTGTCCCTTCGATGCGGCTCGACTGCGCCTCCATCGCCCGCACGTGGCCGACGAACTCCTCATCGAGGCGAAGCCGCGTCTGGGCCGCGGTCTCGGACGGCTTCGGCAGCGGGGGCGGCTGGATGCCGGCGGCGACCTGCTCGGCCGTCATCGCCGCGATGCGCGCGGCCCACTCGGCATCGAACTCGTCCAGCTGCTCCTGCAGCGCATCCGCCGAGTGCCCGTACGGGTCGAGCGCGCCGGCACGGACCGCAGCGATGTACTCCTCGCCGTCGACCTCGCGTCCGTCCATGCGTGCATCACATCATGAGCCACTGACATGCCGACGGCGATGGATGGGGAGCGGGCGACGGGAATCGAACCCGCGTAATCAGTTTGGAAGACTGAGGCTCTACCATTGAGCTACGCCCGCGCGCCCCGCCTTGACGCAATCGGCGGGACTGCACGAATCTACCGCATCCGCGCCGCCGACTCGCACCCGACGCGGCGCGGGCTACGCTCGTGACGTGCAGCGAAGCATCCCCACAGACCTCATCCTCGGCGGCGCGACCGCCGCCTACCAGATCGAGGGCGCAGCGGCCGAGGACGGCCGTCGCCCCAGCATCTGGGACACCTTCTCGCGGGTGCCGGGCGCCGTGATCGACGCCCACAACGGCGATGTCGCATGCGATCACTACCACCGCATGCCGCAGGACGTCGCGCTGATGCGCGAGCTCGGCCTGCAGACCTATCGCTTCTCGACCAGCTGGGCGCGCGTCTCCCCGGACGGCGGCGCGCCGAACGCGAAGGGGCTCGACTTCTACTCGCGGCTCGTCGACGAGCTGCAGGCGGCAGACATCCTGCCGTGGCTGACGCTCTACCACTGGGATCTGCCGCAGGCGCTCGAGGATGCCGGTGGCTGGACCAACCGCGACACCGCGAGCCGCTTCGTCGACTACGCGCTCGCGGTGCACGAGAAGCTCGGCGACCGTGTCACCAACTGGACGACCATGAACGAGCCGTGGTGCTCGTCGTTCCTCTCGTACACAGCGGGCGCCCATGCGCCAGGCAGGCAGAGCGTCGAGGCCGGCCTGCAGGCGGCGCACCACCTGCTGCTCGCGCACGGCATGGCGGTGACGGCGCTGCGCGACGCCGGCGCCGAGCGCATCGGCATCACCCTCAACTTCCAGCCGGCCGAACCGCTCGACCCGACGAGCGCATCCGATCGAGATGCCGCCCGCCGCCTCGACGACCAGTACAACCGTTTCTTCATCGAGCCGATCACGCTCGGCGCCTACCCCGAGTCGCTGCTCGCCGACGTCGGCCACCTTGGCCTCGACGCCGTGGTGCAGCCGGGCGACCTCGCGATCATCTCCGCGCCCATCGACGTGCTCGGCGTGAACTACTACCACGACGACATCGTCTCGTTCTCGGTGCCAGAGGCGCCCGTTCTCAACGACGCGCCCACCGACCGGCCGATCGCGAGCCCGTACCCGGCCGCCGAGGGCGTCCACGTGCATCCGCGCGAGGTGCCGACGACCTCGATGGGCTGGGAGGTCAACCCTGCCGGCCTCTCGGCGCTGCTGCGGCGCCTGCACGAGCAGTACACGCGGTCGCAGGGCATCGAGCTCTGGGTGACCGAGAACGGCGCGGCCTACGACGACGACGAGGTGACGGATGCGTCCACAGGGGAGGCACGGATCCACGATGCCGAGCGCGTCGAGTTCCTGCGCGGACACGTCGGAGCCGTGCTCGACGCCATCGACGCGGGCGTGCCGGTCAAGGGCTACATGTACTGGTCGCTGCTCGACAACTACGAGTGGGCGTGGGGCTATCACAAGCGATTCGGCATCGTGCGGGTCGACTACGACACGCAGGAGCGCACGGTCAAGGACTCTGGGCGGGAGCTGTCGCGGATGATCCGCGAGCGGACGCTCTAGAGGTTCCCGCTGCCGCGCGTGCGCGAGGCAGTGTCATGCGCCACCGCCCGAGCGATCACCGCAGTCGTGGCGCCGAGGATGACCGTTGACGGCGCCAGCGCCCATCCGGCGACGATGCCCTGCGCGAGCAGCGCCGTGATGCCACCACCGATCGCCCCGAGGGCGGCAAATACGAGCAGATGGATTGCCTCGCTGTTCACGCGACGAAGTGCGCTCGCTGCCGCGATGGCGACCGGTACGCCGTAGAGCGTGAGCATCGGCAGGCCCAGGAGCACGCCGCCAAAGACGCCCATGAGCGCCGCGGACCCCCACATGATGACGCCGATCACGAGCGAGCCTGCGAGCACGACGCTGGCCCCGACCAGCCAGCCGAACTTGATGTCGCCTGCCGTCCACTCGTGCTTCGCAGGGTCGTGCCGGCCGTGGCGCTCGCGCGGCGAATGCGACTGCCCGGCCGATTGCGGCGGCAGAGGGGATCGATCACGCATCGTCATCGGAGAGCTCCCTCACCGCGACCGCGAGGGCAAGCAGGTCGCGCACCTGCGAGCGCAGCAGCGGCACGGCGGTGATCCGGATCGCGCGATCGAGCATCGGCACGGCTTGGGCGACCAGTGCTCTCGTGCGGCGCTGCTCGCGGCTGCGGTCGTTCGTCCAGGCGAGCATCCCCGCCATGAGCAGTCCCCACAGCAGCTCTGGCAGCGCCTGCCGCAACTGGCGGTCGGCAATGAGGTCGGATCCATCCACGACCGCGGCGAACAGCCCGAGCATTCGCTCACGCGACGCTCGCGATGTCTCGCCAAAGGGGCTGACGGGGGAGTCGGCGGTGATCGCCTGACCGATGGCCTCGGTCGCGACGCGGTGGAACGGCGCGATCTCATCCAGTGCGATCTCGAGCGCGGAGCCGAGTCGGTCGGCGAACGGGCGAACGTCGCCGATCGCCTCGGTGGCTCGCGCCTCGATGCGCGCCACCGTGTCGTCGTAGAGCGCCAGCAGCAGATGCTCCTTGGAGGGCATCGAGAGATAGATCGTGCCCGGCGAGACGCCAGCCCGATCGGCGATGCCGCGCATGGTGGTCGCGCGCCAGCCGTCCGCTCGCAGCGCCTCGAAGGCGATCTCGCGCACTCGAGCGGCGGTGCGAGCGCCCTTGGTGGATCCGTCATCCGGAGTCATGCGCTCAGAATAACTGAACGCGTTCAGTTCCGCATCGGTCGACACGACGAAGCGGGCCGGCTCCGAAGGACCGGCCCGCTGCTGGATGTGTCGATCAGCCCATCGACGGCGGCATCAGCACCGTGTCGATCAGGTAGACCGTTGCGTTGGCGGTCTGCACGCCGCCGCAGATGACGGTCGCGCCGTTGACCATCAGCTCGTCGCCGGACCCGGTGACCTCGAGGTCCTCGCTCTGCACCGTGGTGTGCTCGCCGACGATCGCGTCAGGAGCGATCTGGCCGGGGACCACGTGGTAGGTGAGCACCGTGCTGAGCGTCTCGGCGCCTTCCGGCGTGCCGAGCAGCTCGACGGTCTCGGCGGGCAGCGCCGCGAAGGCGTCGTCGACCGGAGCGAAGACGGTGAACTCGTCACCGTTCAGTGTGTCGACCAGGTCGACATCGGGGTTCAGCTGGCCCGACACTGCCGCGACGAGCGTCGTGAGGATCGGGTTGTTGGAAGCCGCGACAGCGACCGGGTCCTGCGACATGCCGACGATCGAGCCCGCGCCATCCGGCACCTGCTCGTCGTACATCGCGCAGCCTGCGCCGACGAGGTTGTCGTACGCCGGGTCCATGGCGGCGTCGGTCTCCATCGGCTCCTGCGACATGCCGGTGGGCTCTTCGGCCGGCGACTCAGCAGGCGCGGTGCCCATCGAGCAGCCGACGAGAGCGAGCGAGGCCACTCCGACAAGCACGAGCCCTGCCATCGTGTGGTTCTTCTTGGTGAGCATCGCTGCTCTCCTTCCCTGGTTGTTCCCGACCCTGCGAGTCGGTGTTGCAGGTCGTTCGGAGCCCACATCACTGCGGATTGCAGACGTTCTGCCGACTCGGAAGAACCATCCGGCGCGGCCTCGGCGACGAACCATGAGCAACCTGCCTAGGAGGCGCCATGCTCGCGCTCATCGGATTGCTCGGTGGATTCATCACCGGCATCTCGCCATGCATCATCCCGGTGCTTCCGGTCATCCTCTTCTCCGGGGGCATGCAGTCAGCTCGCGGAGAGAAGCCGGCGGATGCGTCGGCCGAGGCCGAGGAGGGCGGGGCCGGCGGCGTGGCCACCGCCACCAGGACGCAGGCGCCGCCCGTGCGGACCATCTCGCGCTGGCGCCCCTATCTCGTGATCGCCGGCATCGTCGTCAGCTTCACGCTCATGACCCTCGCCGGCAGCCTGGTGCTGAGCCTGCTCGGCCTCCCGCAGGATGTGCTGCGGTGGGCGGGCATCATCGTGCTGACGCTCATCGGCATCGGCCTCATCGTGCCCAGGATCCAGCACCTGCTGGAGAAGCCGTTCGAGCGCCTGCCGTTCCTGCAGAACGCGAGCCAGAAGTCGGGCAAGCTGCAGGGCTTCCCGCTCGGCCTGGCCCTCGGCGCCGTCTACGTGCCGTGCGCCGGCCCCGTGCTCGCCGCGATCACGGTCGCCGGCTCCACCGGCCAGATCGGCCCCGACACCGTCGTGCTCACCGTCTCCTTCGCGATCGGCGCGGCCCTGCCGCTGCTGTTCTTCGCGCTCGCCGGCCGCGGTCTCGCAGAGCGCATCGCCGCCTTCCGCAAGCGCCAGGGCGTGATCCGCATCGTCTCCGGCGCGCTCATGATCCTGCTCGCGCTCGGCCTGGTCTTCGACCTGCCGGCGCGACTGCAGCGCCTCGTGCCCGACTACACATCCGCCATCCAGGGCGCCATCGCAGGCAACGAGGAGGTGCAGGAAGCCATCTCGATCGGTGGCCTCGAGAACGAGGAGAACGCAGATCTCGACCTGTGCGACCCGGGCGCGACCGAGCTGCAGGAGTGCGGCACCGCGCCCAGCATCCGCGGCATCGAGTCGTGGTTCAACACCCCCGGCAACGAGCCCATCGACCTCGAGAGCCTGCGCGGCCAGGTCGTGCTGATCGACTTCTGGGCCTACTCGTGCATCAACTGCCAGCGCTCGACCCCGCACATGAACGCCTGGCACGACGCGTACGCGGATGCGGGGCTGCAGGTGATCGGCGTGCACAGCCCCGAGTACGCGTTCGAGAAGGAGCCCCAGAACGTCGTCGATGGGGCAGCGGCGCTCGGCATCGAGTACCCGGTCGCGATCGACAATTCGCTCTCCACCTGGACGAACTACCGCAACGCCTACTGGCCCGCCCGCTACCTGATCGACGCGGAGGGCACCGTGCGCAACGTGCACTTCGGCGAGGGGCAGTACGCAGAGGGCGAGCAGATGCTCCGCGAGCTGCTCGAGCAGGCGAACCCCGGCGTCGAGCTGCCAGCGGTCACCGAGACGGCCGACGACACCCCGGTGAACGCCGACATCACGCCCGAGTCGTACCTCGGCACGACGAAGGTGCAGAACTTCGGCGGCGAGGAGCGCTACTCGACGCAGACCGAGGCGTTCTCGTACCCCGCGGAGCAGCCGCAGGATTCGTTCGCGCTCGACGGCGCCTGGCAGCTCGAGACGCAGTTCGTGACGCCCCGCGAGGATGCGGCGAGCATCCGTCTGGAGTACCGAGGGCAAGAGGTGCGGATGGTGCTGGCGGGCTCAGGCACGGTGGTCGCCGATGTCGACGGGGAGCGGGTCGAGCTCGAGGTGAGCGGCACGCCGAGGTCGTACCGGCTGCTGCTGGCCGACGCGTCGCAGCAGGGCACGATCGAGGTGACGGTGCCTGCGGGCGTCGAGGCGTACTCGTTCACCTTCGGGTGAGCGGGACGGCTCGCGCGCGGACCCTGGCGGCTCGATTCGCGCCCCGCTGCCTCGCCGACCCTTTCCACCGAACCGGACCCGGTGTACCAGGTCCCGTTCGGTGGAACGGGTCCGCGGCAGCTGTTGGCCGCGACCGGGGTTGCGCTGAAGGTCCCGCTCGCGCCGGTAGACTTGCGAGCTGTACGGGAGCGATCCCTACGGGGCGTAGCTCAGCTTGGCTAGAGTGCCCGCTTTGGGGGCGGGAAGTCGCAGGTTCGAATCCTGTCGCCCCGACCAACCGCTACTCCGCGACCGGGTCCGCCACGCGTTCGCCCTCGAGCTCGGGCGCAGGCCGCGGAGCCCGCCGCGCCGTCGTGATCACGATCGAGAGCACCGCGGCGATCATGCACAGCGCCGCCCCGCCCCACCAGGCGAAGGTGTAGGTGCCGAAGGCATCGCGCACGACGCCGGCGATGAACGCCGCGATCGCCGCGCCGATCTGGTGCGAGGCGAACACCCAGCCGAACACGATGGTGCCGCGCTCGCCGAAGTGCTCGCGGCAGAGCGCCACCGTCGGCGGCACCGTCGCGACCCAGTCGAGCCCGTAGACGACGACGAACAGGATCATGCTCGGCTCCACGGTGTCCGAGAGCAGCCACGGCAGCATCAGCAGCCCGACGCCGCGGAAGCCGTAGTAGATCACGAGCAGCTTGCGCGGGTCGAACCGGTCGGTGAGCCAGCCGGAGAAGATCGTGCCGGCGATGTCGAAGATGCCGACGGCTGCCAGCAGCCCGGCCGCCGCCGTCGCCGGCATGCCGTGGTCGTGCGCCGAGGGGATGAAGTGGACGCCGACGAGGCCGTTGGTCGTCGCACCGCAGATCGCGAACGCGATCGCCAGCGCCCAGAAGGTGCGGTGCTTCGCGGCGAACACCAGCCCCTCGATCGCGCGACGGAACGCGCCACCCACGTGCCGCTCGGGAGCGACGTGCGTCGCCGCATCCGCCCCGAACGGCAGCACACCGCGCTCCTCGGGGTAGTCGCGCAGCACGAGCCACACGAACGGCACGACGACGAGCGCGGCGCCGGCGATCACAAGCGAGGCGGGCCGCCAGCCGATCGTCTCGGCCATCGCCGCCACCGGCGGCAGGATGATGAGCTGCCCGGTCGCGGCGCCCGCGGTCAGCACGCCCATCACCAGGCCCCGCCGCTCGACGAACCAGCGGTTGGCGATGGTGGCGGCGAACACGAGCGCCATCGCGCCCGTTCCCGTGCCGATCAGCAGCCCCCAGAAGACCAGCAGGTGCCACGACTCGGTCATGAGCGTGCTCGCGCCCGCGCCGAGCGCGACCAGCAGCAGCGCGGCCGAGACGACCTGACGCATCCCGAGCCTGTCCATGAGCGCGGCGGCGAACGGCGCCACCAGCCCGTAGAGCACCAGATTGATGCTCACGGCGAGCGACATGATGCTCATCGACCAGCCGAACTCGTCGTGCAGCGGCACCATGAGCGCGCCGGGTGCTCCGCGGAATCCGGCAGCGCCGAGCAGCGCCAGGAACGCCACGGCGGCGACCCACCACGCGGGGTGGATGCGTCGGCGAGACACAGGGGCGGATGCGGACGTCGCGGGCGGCACGGATCCGACTCTATTGCGGGCTACGCCTCAGGGGTCGCGCCCGCAGGGTCCACCCGCAGCGTGGTCGCCCGCGCCACGGCGCTCGTGATCGCCTGCGAGGACGAGCCGCGCCCGTACTTCTCGAAGTAGGCGGCGTCGATCGCGTCGTCGCGGGAGTCGTCGTGCATGAAGGCGACGTCGCGCGTCTGCCCGTTCCAGCTGATCGCGCCGCGCAGCTGGCGCAGCACGCCGCGGTACCACTGGCCCTCGTCGCCGTGCACGCTGCGTGTGTAGAGCACGCCGTCGACGACGACGTGCCAGACGATCGTCAGGGTGCGCAGCGAGCCGTCCTTGCGGCTGCCTGCCACCCGGATCTCGCCCACGCGGTGCAGCTCGTCAAGCTCTGCCTTGGTCCATTCGGCCTCGGTCTGCTCAGGCATGGTTCCTCCTCAGGTCGTCCCCAGACTGCCACCGCGGTGGGCGCTGAGACAGGCACTCCGAGTACCGGGCAGCCCAGGCACTGCCGCGCACCTCGTTCGAGGGGTTGCATGGCAGATGTGCCGCTGCAGACCGCTCCGGCGCACCACTCCACTCGAAGGAATCATGCGAGCCACACTCATGTACGGCGCGGGCGACGTCCGCGTCGAGACTGTCCCCGATCCCAAGATCATCGAGCCCACCGACGCCATCGTGCGCGCGACCCGCGCCTGCATCTGCGGCTCTGATCTGCACCCATACCACTCGATGCCCGGCAGCGAGCATGGCACCCCGATGGGGCACGAGCTCATCGGCGTCGTCGAGGAGATCGGCTCGGCGGTCGCGACCGTCAAGCCTGGCGACTTCGTCATCGTGCCCTTCGCGTTCAGCGACAACACGTGCGCCTTCTGCCGCGAGGGCTTCCAGACCGCGTGCACGCACGGCGGCTTCTACGGCTCGCTCGAGGTCCCCGGCCTGCAGGCCGAGCTCGCGCGCATCCCGCAGGCCGACGGCTCGCTCGTGGCCGTGCCCGGCATCGACGAGCGCAGCGAGCTGCTGCCGTCGCTGCTCGCGCTCTCCGACGTCTACCTCACGGGCCACCACGCCGCGTTCATGGCCAAGGTCGCGCCCGGCAAGACCGTCACGGTCGTCGGCGACGGCGCTGTGGGCCTCTCCGCCGTGCTCGCCTCGCGCCAGCTGGGCGCTGAGCGCATCATCCTGATGGGCCGCCACACCGCGCGCACCGACCTCGGTCGCGAGTGGGGCGCCACCGACGTCGTCGCAGAGCGCGGTGAGGAGGGCATCGCGAAGGTGCTCGAGCTCACGGGCGGCGAGGGCAGCCACGTCGTGCTCGAGGCGGTCGGTCACATGCCGGCCTATGAGCAGTCGTTCGGCGTCGCGCGCGTCGGCGGCGTCATCTCGCGCGTCGGCGTGCCGCAGTACGAGGAGGCCCCCATCGGCTTCGGCTCGCTGTTCGGCAAGAACATCACGCTCACCGGTGGTCCCGCACCCGTGCGCGCCTACCTGGAGACCGCCGTGCAGCAGGTGCTCGCGGGCTCCATCGACCCGGGTCGCGTCTTCGACCGCACGCTCGGCATCGAGCAGGCGCCAGAGGGATATGCGGCGATGGATGCGCGTGACGCGCTCAAGGTGATGCTCGCGTTCTGAGCACGACCACCACGACGAGGAGCACGTCTGCGACGTTCGCGGGCGGCACCAGAGAGGGGCTCGCATGAGCACACGACGACTGCCCAAGGCGCCGACGGTCAAGGGGCCGCCGGAGCTCTTCACCGGCGATGTCTGGTTCAACGCCCACTATGCAGGCGAAGCGCCGTCGCGCGCCCGGCTCAACCTCGTGCGGTTCTCCCCGGGAGCCCGCACCGCCTGGCACACGCACGCGGTCGGTCAGACGCTGCATGTGACCGAGGGGGTCGGATGGGTGCAGTCGCGCGGAGAGGAGCTCGTCGAGCTGCATCCCGGCGACACGGTGCACACGCCCGCAGGGGAGTGGCACTGGCACGGCGCCGCGGCCGACCAGTTCATGTGCCACCTCGCCCTGTGGGAGGCGCCGGCGGACAGCGACGAGCCCGAGACCAGCTGGGGCGAGCACCTCGCACCGGGCGAGTACCCGAGCGCCTGAGCGTGCAGGCGGACACAGAGCGGGGCCGGCATCGCGCCGGCCCCGCTCTGTCGTGCCTGCCCCGTTGCGGGGGTCGGCTCAGTCCGCGACGACCGCGGCCTCCGCCTGCTCGAACTCCTGCGTCGCAGCCCAGCTCGAGAGCAGCCGCAGGCCGTCGGCGGCGGGGGAGTCGGCAGGTGCCGTGTAGACGTTGAGCACCAGGCCGGGCTCGCTCGGCAGCTCCATCGACTCGTAGTGCAGCTCGAGCGCGCCGACCACCGGGTGGTGGATGCGCTTGATGCCGCTGCGGTGCAGCACGACGTCGTGCGAGGCCCAGCGCTGTCGGAAGAGCTCGCTCTGGGTCGAGAGCTCGCCGACCAGCTGGATGAGGTCGGGGTCGTGCGGGCGCAGGCCCGCCTCCATCCGCAGCATCGCAGCGCCGTCGCTCGCGATGCGGTCGAAGTCGATCCAGAACTCGCGCGCTGCCGGATTCAGGTAGGCGAAGCGCGTGGTGTTCACGGGTCGTCGCGGGTCGTCGAAGACGGGGGAGTAGAGCGCTCTGCCCATGCGGTTCGACGCGACGATGTCGTGGAGGCCGTTGCGCACCCAGGCGGGCGACTCGATGGCGTCGAGCACCTGCTGCACCGCGGGTCGCACGGCCTTCGCGGGCGAGCGGCGGCGCTTGGGCTCGCCGCTGGTGCGCGCGAGGTCGAACAGGTGGATGCGCTCGGCCTCGTCGAGCTGCAGGGTCCTGGCGAGCGCGTCGAGCACGCTCTCGGAGGCGCCGGCGAGGTTGCCTCGCTCGAGCCGCACGTAGTAGTCGACGGAGACGCCCGCGAGCATCGCGACCTCTTCGCGGCGGAGGCCCGCCACACGCCGGTTGCCGCCGTAGGCCGGCAGCCCCGCCTGCTGAGGAGTGATGCGGGCGCGGCGCGAGCTGAGGAACTCGCGGATCTCGCTGCGGACGTCGGTCATGCATCAACGGTACGCCCGAGGCCTCGCGCCTGGGAGGCACTGCCGGTGCCCCGTCAGGCGTCGTCTGCGATCGCCTCGGGATCGTGCGGCGGCGTGCGATCGCCCTTCCTGCGCTGGGCGATGAGCACGATCGCGACGCCCAGAGCGGCGACCACCATGCCGAGCAGGCCCAGCACCGACACCGGCACCCCGAAGAACAGCCAGACCCACAGCATCGTGGTCGGCGGCGTCAGGTAGAGCATCGTGCTCACGAAGGTCGCGCCGTGCGATCGCGTCACCGTCACGTAGAGCAGGTAGCCGCCGAGGCTCGCGAAGAACACGAGCCAGAGGATGGCGCCCCAGATCTCGAGCGAGGTCGGGATCGCGGCCTGCCCGCGCACGAGCGCGACGAGCATGAAGGCCGCGGCCGCGACGATCGACTGGATCGTGAGCGTCTGCAGCAGGTCGTCGTGCATGTGCCAGCGCCGCTGCAGCACCGTGCCGGTGCCGAGGCACAGCACGCCGATGAGCGGCAGCAGGTGCGCCCACAGCGGCGCACCGGTCTCGCCGATCTGGCCAGAGACCACGAGCCCGACGCCCGCGAGCCCCACGACCATGCCGGCCCACATCCATCCGTTCGCACGCTCGCCGAGGAAGCGACCGGCCACTGTGGCGACGAGCATCGGCTGCAGCGCCGCGATCAGTGCGACCGTGCCGCCGTCGACGCCGAGCCGCACGCCCTCGAACACCATCAGCAGGTACCCGGCTTGGCTCAGCAGCGCGATCGCGCCCTGCCGCAGCCAGCTGCGCCAGCGCGGCCAGCGGCGTCGCGCCACGAGCATCGCTGCGGTGAGGATCGCCGCGAGCACGGTGAAGCGCCAGGCGAGCACCGTGACGGGCTCACCATCGGCCCTCGCCGCGAACTCTGCCCCGACGAAGCCAGAGCTCCACATGACGACGAGCGCGACCGAGGCGACGATGATCGCCGTCGGTCCCAGCCGCGTGGAGGGCGCACCGCCCGAGGAATCTGACACCGCTCGATCTTGGCAGGTTGCGGCTCCCCGGTGCGGTGCCTCTGATCGCGGCTTGCCAGGCTCCGGTGTCGATGTCTCCCTCAGCTAGGTTGAGCAGCATGATCGAGCTCGCTGACTTCCTCCCTCATGCGCCGGTTCCCGCGGAGATCATCGACGAGTATCGGGGGCGCGTTCCGGATGAGCTCGTCGAGATCTGGGAGCAGTACGGGTACGGGACGTTCGGCGAGGGCTTCCTGCGGATCATCGATCCGAAGCTCTACGAGGCCGAGGTCGGTGCGTGCATCGGCAAGACGCAGGGTGATCGCATCGCGATCCCGATCATGGCCACCGGTCTCGGCGACCTCATCACCTGGGAGCCCAGCCTTGGTGTCGTGGCCATCCTCTACCGAGACGTTCGCATCCGTGGACTCGGCGAGCTGAGCACCTTCTGCAACCTGGTTCGCAGAGGCGGTGCACGTCATCTGTCGCGAGCGCTCAGCTGGGATCTCTTCCCCCAGGCTGTGGAGCAGCACGGGGAGCTCCCGTACGACCAGTCGTTCATCTTCGTGCAACTGCTGTCGCTGGGTGGAGCGGCGAAGGTCGAGAACCTGCACAAGCGCGCGACGATCGCCTCGATCCAGGTGGCGGTGGATGTCCAAGGCGTCATCGGGCACTGAGGAGGTCGAACGATCAGGTCGCGCGGCCTCGGTCGGGCGGATGCGTCAGGTCTGGACGACGAGGAACGGCTCGGTCGTGGGCGCCTCGGAGCCGCCCTCGGGCTCGACCGTCACGCCGACGGCGACCCCGGCATCCATCTGACCCTCGAGCAGCACGGCTGTGCTGCCGCCGCCGGTCTGGAAGATTCCGGCGCTGTGCGGGCCTGCCTCGTCGATGTACCAGGCCTGGTAGTCGTGCCCGTGCGGCGCGGCCTCGAGCCCGTCGAAGAGCAGCACCGACTGCGCGCGCTCGGCCGACCAGATGACGGTGGCCGTGGCGCCGCCCTCGAGCTCGACCTCGCTGCGCTGCGCGTCGCCAGCGGCGACGACGGCGCCGAGCGCCTCCTGCTGCGAGGCGCCGCCGAGCTGCGTGCCGATGGCGATGCCGCCGGCGAGCAGCGCAGCGCTCGCGGCCACGGCGGTGACGATGCGCAGCGGGCGCCACCGGGCGCGGGCGCGTCGCTCTGCCGGACCGGGGCCGCGGCGCTGGGCGAGGGCGGGTGCCTGCTCGGATGCGGTGACCCCGACCGGTGCGGAGGTCACGGGCAGCGGCGACGCCTGCACGCCCGACTCGTTCGCAGCGGCGACCGGCCCGGCCGACTCCTGCGGCTCCGCGCGGATGGCGTCGAGGATGCTCGCGCGCATGCGGGTCGGCGGCGCGACCTCGTCGAAGGACAGGTGCGTCGCCGTCTCGGCGAACCGGAAGGCCTCGAGGTGCGCGTCAGGCGAGGCCTCGGCCTCGAAGCGAGCACGCTCGTCGGGCGCGAGCGCATCCAGTGCGTAGGCAGCCGCCAGTTCGTCGATGGGCTGCAGCTCGTCATGCATGTCGTCACCCCCGTTCATGTCGTCACCCCCAGCAGATCGCGCATCCGGCGCAAGCCGTCGCGCATCCGGGTCTTCACCGTGCCGAGCGGCGCGCCGATGCGCTCTGCGATCTCAGATTGCGTGAGCCCGCCGAAGTAGGCGAGCTCGATGGCCTCTCGCTGCGGATCGCTCAGCGCGGCCAACGCCCGCTTCGCCCTCGCCGACTCGAGCGTGACCTCGACCCGCTCGGCGACATCGTCGATCGGCACATCCATGTCTCGGACGCCGATGCGCGCGTCGCGATCGCGCTGCGCCTGGGAGGCTCGCACGCGGTCGACGGCCCTTGCGTGCGCGATCTGCAGCAGCCAGCTGATGGCCGCTCCGCGCTCCGGGTCGAAGCGCTGCGCGCGGCGCCATGCCTCGAGGAAGACCTCCTGCGCGACCTCCTCGGCCTGCGCCCGGTCGACCAGGATGCGCAGCACCAAGCCGAACACGCGTGGTGCCGTGGCGTCATAGAGCTCTGCGAACGCCCGCTGGTCGCCACCGGCGGCGCGGACGATGCACTGCTCCAGGTCGATAGACACGTGCCTGAGTATCGCAGGCCGACGAGGTCGGCTCGGTGCGACAAGCAGGAGGGCGGTCATAGCGGTGGTTCGTCACCCCTGCCCGAGCGGATTGCAGCGGAGCGTTGTGCGCCCGGTAGACTCGGGCGGCGGTCCGCCCTCTCGCGGCCGATCTGGCGCGCTTTCGCGTCGCACGCCGGCACTCAGCCGGCACAGCAGGCACAACCCGAAACCTCAGGAGACCACCTCGTGAAGACCACGGTCGAGAAGATCGAGAACACGCGCGCCAAGCTCACCATCGCGGTCGAGCCCGAGGAGCTGCGTCCCGCGATCGACCAGGCGTACCAGAGCGTCGCCGAGCAGATCAGCGTGCCCGGCTTCCGCAAGGGCAAGGTGCCCTCGGCGATCATCGACCAGCGCGTCGGCCGAGAGGACATCCTCAACCAGGCCGTCTCCGGCTCGATCGACGAGTTCTACCGCCAGGGCGTCGCCGAGGCGGGCGTCCGCCCGATGGGCCGCCCGCAGGCCGACGTCACCACCTGGCCAGAGATCAAGGACTTCTCGGGCGACCTCGTCCTCGAGATCGAGGTCGACGTCCGCCCCGACTTCGACCTGCCCACGGTCGAGGGCCGCACGATCACGGTCGACGCGATCGAGGTCGGCGACGACGCCGTGCAGAAGGAGCTCGACGAGCTGCGCACGCGCTTCGGCACGCTCGTCACCGTCGAGCGCCCGGCCGCGAACGGCGACTTCGTGCAGCTGGATCTGCTCGCGACGATCGACGGCGAGACCGTCGACGAGGCGAGCGGCATCTCCTACGAGGTGGGCTCCGGCGAGCTCATCGACGGCGTCGACGAGGCCGTCGAGTCGCTCACCGCCGGCGAGGAGACCACCTTCACCTCGACCCTGGTCGGCGGCGACCACGCCGGCAAGGACGCAGAGGTCAGCGTGACCGTGCAGGCCGTCAAGGAGCGCGAGCTGCCCGAGGCCGACGACGACTTCGCCCAGATGGCGAGCCAGTTCGACACCATCGACGAGCTCAAGGCCGACCTCGCAGAGCAGGCGGGCCGCTCCGGCCGCCTCGGCCAGGCGGAGCAGGCTCGCCAGCGCCTCCAGGACGAGCTGATCGAGGCCGTCGAGATCGAGGTCCCGACCGCCGTCGTCGAGGACGAGGTCGTCCGTCACCTCGAGGCCGAGAACCGTGCGGAGGATGCCGAGCACGGCGAGGAGGTGCGCCAGGAGACCCGCAAGCTGCTCAAGCAGCAGATGCTCTTCGACCGCTTCGCCGAGGAGGAGAACCTCCAGGTCTCGCAGCAGGAGCTGACGCAGATCATCGTGCAGCAGGCAGCGCAGTACGGCATGGGCCCGCAGGAGCTCGTGCAGTCGCTCGAGCAGAACGGCCAGCTGCCCGTGCTGCTGGGCGACATCCTGCGCGGCAAGACGCTCTCGACGCTGCTCGGCCGCGTCACGGTCGTCGACGACAAGGGCGAGACGGTCGATCTGACCGACTTCCTGCCGCCGGTCGAGTCGGATGAGGTCGGCGAGGACGACGTCGAGGCCGCGATCCGCGAGACCGAGGCGAAGCTCGCAGCGGAGAACGCCAAGGACTGATCCACGAGCGAAGGGCCGGGCGCTGCGCCCGGCCCTTTTCGCTACCCTCCGCCCGCGGCGAACACGGCCCGGATCCGGCCCTTCGCTCGCCTAGGGTTGAGAGCAATCGAGAGAAGGAGTCACCTGTGGCTGAACCCGTCTTCGCGCAGTCGGTCTTCGACCGTCTGCTGCGCGATCGCATCATCTGGCTGGGCGAGGAGGTGCGCGACGACAATGCGAACGAGATCTGCGCAAAGATCCTGCTGCTCGCCGCTGAGGACCAGAACAAGGACATCTACCTCTACATCAACTCGCCTGGCGGCTCCATCACTGCCGGCATGGCGATCTACGACACGATGCAGTTCGTTCCCAACGACATCGTCACGGTCGGCATCGGCATGGCGGCCTCCATGGGCCAGCTGCTGCTGACCGCCGGCACCGCAGGCAAGCGCTACATCACGCCGAACGCGCGCGTGCTGCTGCACCAGCCGCACGGTGGCTTCGGCGGCACCTCGAGCGACATCCAGACGCAGGCGCAGCTGATCCTCGACATGAAGAAGCGCCTCGCCGAGATCACGGCGGAGCGCACCGGCAAGTCGGTCGAGCAGGTCAACGAGGATGGCGACCGCGACCGCTGGTTCACGGCGCAGCAGGCGCTCGAGTACGGCTTCGTCGACCACGTCCGCGAGTCGGCCACCGACGTCACGGGCGGCGGCGGCACGGATCAGGACGACAGCGCCGACCAGGAAGGTGGCAAGTGATGGAGACTCCCACGTTCCAGGCGGGCGGCAACGCCCTCCAGATGCCGGACTCGCGGTATATCCTGCCGAGCTTCGAGGAGCGCACGGCATACGGCTACAAGCGCCAGGACCCGTACGCGAAGCTGTTCGAGGACCGCATCATCTTCCTCGGCGTCCAGGTCGACGACGCATCCGCCGACGACGTCATGGCGCAGCTGCTCGTGCTCGAGTCGCAGGATCCCGACCGCGACATCGTGATGTACATCAACTCGCCCGGCGGCTCGTTCACGGCCATGACGGCGATCTACGACACGATGCAGTACATCCGGCCGGCGGTGCAGACCGTCTGCCTCGGCCAGGCCGCCTCCGCAGCGGCCGTGCTGCTCGCGGCGGGTGAGCCCGGCAAGCGCCTGGCGCTGCCGAACGCGCGCATCCTCATCCACCAGCCCTCGACCTCGGATGCCGGCCGCGGCCAGGCCTCCGACATCGAGATCCAGGCGCGCGAGGTGCTCCGCATGCGCGGCTGGCTGGAGGAGACGCTCTCGAGGCACTCGAAGCACGACGTGCCGAAGGTGTCCAAGGACATCGAGCGCGACACCTTCCTGTCGGCCGAGGAGGCGCTGGAGTACGGCCTCATCGACCAGGTGCTCACGAGCCGCAAGACGGACCCGCAGGCGCAGCTCGGCAGCTAGCTGCTCCGCCAGCACGCAGGAGGGCCGGTACCCGCTCGGGTACCGGCCCTCCTGCGTTGACTGGGGGCGCTCAGGCCTCGTCGTCGGGGTCGCGATCCTTGACGTCGTTGCGCAGCCGGTTCGCCCGGTAGGCGATGACCGCGAGCACCGCGAGCAGCGCGAGCACGCCGATCGCGATGAACGGGAAGGAGCCCGCCGCATCCTCGCCCTCCGTCGGAGCGGCCGCGTCGCCCTCCTGGCCCTGGTCGGCGGATGCCGTGGCCGGCACGCTCTCGTCGGTCGTCCCGGGTGCGGCCGCGCCACATACCGGGGCCGCGGCGACGCCGGGCTGACCTGCCTCGCCCGCCGCCGGGTCGAACGAGAAGTCGATGGTGTCAGAGACCGGATGGCCGTCGGCGGAGACCACCTGGAAGGTGAGCGAGTAGTCGCCCGCCTCGCCCAGCTCGGCCTCGAGCGACGCGGAGTCGCCGTCGACGGTCAGGCAGCCAGTCCCGTAGAACAGCCCAGCCGCATCCGTGATCTGCATCGCGTTGGCGCTGTCGGCGCCGTCGACCGAGAGGATCTCCTCGTTCATGACCACGCTGAAGGTGCCGGGCTGCTCGGTGAGCACGTCGCCGTCGGCGGGCGTCGACCCGATCAGGGATGCGTGGGCGGGCAACAGGACGACGGCCGTCAGCACGGCGAGGGTGGAGAGCATGGCTCCAGCGTAGCGAGCGCGTTCGATGCAGACCGGCGTGGTCGCCACTGGTGTCAGCGGCCCGGACTAGGCTCATGGGACGGGCGCAGACCTGCGTTCGACGGCGATCGGGAGATGCGAGATGGCGCGACTGGGAGAGAGCGGCGACCTGCTGAAGTGCTCCTTCTGCGGCAAGAGCCAGAAGCAGGTGCAGCAGCTGATCGCGGGTCCCGCGGTGTACATCTGCGACGAGTGCGTCGAGCTGTGCAACGAGATCATCGAGGAGCGCATGGCCGAAGCCGGCGAGACGCCCTCGAACGAGGGCTTCACGCTGCCGAAGCCGCGCGAGATCTTCGACTTCCTCGAGGAGTACGTCGTCGGGCAGGAGAGCGCCAAGCGCTCGCTCGCCGTCGCTGTCTACAACCACTACAAGCGTGTCGCCGCCGCCCAGCAGCTCGAGTCGGCCGACAGCGTCGGTGACGCCGTCGAGATCCAGAAGTCGAACATCCTGATGGTCGGCCCCACGGGCTGCGGCAAGTCCTACCTGGCCTCGACGCTCGCGAAGCAGCTGAACGTGCCGTTCGCGGTGGCCGACGCCACGGCGCTCACCGAGGCCGGCTACGTCGGCGAGGATGTCGAGAACATCCTGCTCAAGCTCATCCAGGCCGCCGACTTCGACGTCAAGCGCGCCGAGACCGGCATCATCTTCATCGACGAGATCGACAAGGTGGCGCGCAAGGCCGAGAACCCCTCCATCACGCGCGACGTCTCCGGTGAGGGCGTGCAGCAGGCGCTGCTGAAGATCATCGAGGGCACGGTCGCATCGGTGCCGCCGCAGGGCGGCCGCAAGCACCCGAACTCCGAGTTCATCCAGATCGACACGTCGAACGTGCTCTTCATCGTGGCCGGCGCCTTCGCGGGCCTCGAGGACATCATCGCCAACCGCTCCGGCAAGCGCGGCATCGGCTTCGGCGCGCCGGTCGCCTCGCTCAAGCCCGACCTCGACGTCTTCCAGGACGTGCTGCCGGAGGATCTCCACAAGTTCGGCCTCATCCCTGAGTTCATCGGCCGCCTGCCGGTCATCGCGACGGTCTCGCCGCTCGACCAGTCGGCCCTCGTCGAGATCCTGTCGGCGCCGAAGAACGCGCTCGTCAAGCAGTACCAGCGCATCTTCGAGATCGACGGCGTCAAGCTCGACTTCGAGCCCGAGGCGCTCGAGGCCATCGCCGACCTCGCGGTCGAGCGCAAGACCGGCGCGCGTGGTCTCCGCTCGATCCTCGAGAACGTGCTCGCTCCGGTGATGTTCGAGGTGCCATCGCGAGAGGGCGTCGAGCGCGTCATCGTGACCAAGGAGTCGGTGACCGGCGGCGAGACGCCCGTGGTGCTGACGGCCGACGACATCCAGGAGCTCTCCGCCTAGCAGCGAATTGCGCTTCCGGCTGAGGTAAGGCTAGCCTTACCTCGTGACCAACGGACTCCATGC
The DNA here is from genome assembly GCF_022436485.1 of Agrococcus sp. ARC_14. Lineage (NCBI taxonomy): Bacteria > Bacillati > Actinomycetota > Actinomycetes > Micrococcales > Microbacteriaceae > Agrococcus > Agrococcus sp. ARC_14. The sequence continues at coordinate 2,182,505 of NZ_JAKUDO010000001.1, read as the reverse complement.
GCTGCGCGCGACCGACGTCTCGCTCGCGTACGGCCGGGAGCGGATCGTCCATGAGGCATCCATCGCCCTCGTGCCCGGCACGGTCACCGCGCTGGTGGGCCCGAACGGCAGCGGCAAGTCGACGCTGCTGCGCGGCCTGACCGCCCTGCACCGCCCGACGGGCGGCACGGTCGTGTTCGCAGACGGCGCCGACGCCTCGGCGCTGGGGGAGCGCGATCTGGCACGCCGCATCGCCCTGCTCGCGCAGTCGCACCCCGATCCCTCGGGCGTGAGCGTGCGCGAGGTCGTCGCCTACGGTCGCTTTGCGCACCGCGGCCGCTTCCGCACCGGCGACCCCGACGGCGCCGACGTGATCGACAGGGCGATGGCCGCGACCGGCATCGCAGCGTTCGGCGACCACCCGGTCGCGCAGCTCTCCGGCGGGCAGCGCCAGCGCGTGTGGCTCGCCACCTGCCTCGCCCAGCAGACCGGCATCGTGCTGCTCGACGAGCCCACCACCTTCCTCGACGTGCGCTACCAGCGCGAGATCCTCGAGATCGTGCGCGACCTCGCCGACGAGGGCGTCGCGGTCGGCATCGTGCTGCACGACCTCGAGCAGGCCGCAGAGGTCGCCGACGAGGTCGTGCTGCTCGTGCACGGCCGGATCCTTGCCACCGGCACGCCCGAGGAGGTGCTGACGGCCGATCGCCTCAGCGCCGCCTACGAGGTGCCGATCGACGTCGAGCCCGTCGCAGACGGTCTCCGCATCCGGCCGCAGCGGCTCCGCCGCCGGCTGGCAGCGTCCCGCGCCGCGTGACGCGCTCCACCACCAGGCTCGAAGGCTGCGCGCCTCGAGCCGAGGAAGGCTGACCATGCCCCAGCGAATGTCGCTCCCGAGGCCCCTGCTTGCCGGCGCCGCCGTGCTCACTGCGCTCGCGCTCGCCGCGTGCGGCACCACCGAGGCGCCTGCCGAGACCCCGGCTCCCGGTGCCGCCGGCGAGGCCGTCACGGTGACGGATGCCCGTGGCGTCGAGGTCGAGATCCCCGCAGGGGTCGAGGATGTCGTCGCGCTCGAGTGGTCCGCCGTCGAGCACCTGCAGACGGTCGGGATCGCGCCGATCGGTGTCGCGGATGTCGCCGGCTACGAGGACTGGGCGGGCTTCGGGGCACCGCTCGAGGGCGAGCCGACCGACGTCGGCACGCGCATCGAGCCGTCGGTCGACGCGATCGCCGGGCTCGCGCCCGACCTGATCGTGGCGGTCGCGGGCCGCGATGAGGGCGCCTATGCCGACCTCGAGGCGATCGCGCCCGTGCTGGTGCTGCAGGGCGCCGACGCCGCGGATCCGCTCGAGACGATGTACGCAGACCTGCGCCTCGTCGGCGAGGCGGTCGGAGGTGGGGATGCCGCCGAGGCGGCGATCACCGCATTCCAGACGCACGTCGAGGAGCTGACGGCGACGGTGGACGACGCGGGCCTCACGGGCACGTCGCTCGCGCAGATGGACGGGTACGACACCGGCGGCCAGATCTCCATCCGCCCCTATGCCGATGGAGCGCTGCTGCCCGCGGCGTTTGAAGCCATCGGCTTCGAGAACGGCTGGGCGGAAGCAGGCGATGCGCAGTACGGGCTCGGTGCGACCGACGTCGAGGGCCTCACCGCGCTCGCCGACGACACCCACATCCTCTACATGGCCGTCGGCGACGACGACGTGTTCCAGAACCAGCTCGCCGACAACGCGATCTGGACGGGGTTGCCGACCGTGCAGGCCGGCAACGTCCACCGGCTGCCTGACGGCATCTGGCTCTTCGGCGGCGTCGACTCGCTGACGGCCTACCTCGACTCGCTCGTCGCGGCACTCGCCCCGACGCCGTGAGGCGGACCCGACCGGGAGGGCTCGCGCTCGGCGCGGCCCTCCTCGTCGCCCTCTGCGCGCTCGCCGCGTGGCACGTCACCCAGGGCACCACCGCGATCGGCCTGCCCGAGCTGCTGGGATGGCTCGGCGGGGCCGATGGCGACGCCGCGGTGATCGTCGAGAGCCGGCTGCCGCGCATCGCGGCGGCGATCGTCGTCGGGCTCGCGCTCGGCGCCGCCGGCTACGTGATGCAGACGCTCACCGGCAATCCGCTCGCCTCGCCGGACACGCTCGCCGTGAACGGCGGCGCGAGCGCTGCCATCGCGCTCGCCGCCGTGTTCGGCATCAGCCTGCCGGGGCTGGGCGGTGCGGGTCTCGCGTTCGCCGGCGGTCTGATCGCAGCGCTGGCGGTCGTCGCGCTCGGCCGTGGCAGGGGATCGACGACGCAGATGGTGCTCGTCGGCACCGCGCTCGCGCTCGCGCTGCAGTCGGTCACGACCGTCACGATCATCCTCGCCGAGCAGGAGACGTCCGGCCTCTACGCCTGGGGCGTCGGCCAGCTCTCGCAGAACGGCATGGCGACCGTCGCGCAGCTGCTGCCGGTGGTGGTGCTCGGCATCGCCGTGCTGCTGCTGCTCGCGCGCAGGCTCGACGTGCTCGCGCTCGGCGAGGAGGCGGCGACGACCATCGGCGTCGGCGTCGGCAGCCTTCGGCTCAGCGCGCTCGTCGCCTCGGTCGCCCTTGCCGCAGCCGCCGTGGCGATCGCCGGCCCGATCGGGTTCGTCGGCCTCGCCGCGCCGATCGTCATCCGCATGCTCGCGAGCCGCATCCACGGCGCCGCGCGTCATCTCGTCGCCATCCCGCTCGCGGCGCTCGCAGGCGCCGTGCTGGTGGTCGGTGCGGATGTGCTGCTGCGCGCCGTGCTGTCCGGCCAAGCCGCGCTCGACGTGCCCACAGGCGTGGTCACGAGCCTGATCGGCGCGGTCTGCATCATCGTGCTCGCACGCAGCATGGCGGGCGCCTCCGAGACCGAGTCGATGACGGTGCTCGGCGCTCGCACGATCGCGCGGAGCGCCTGGCTGCCGATCGTGCTCGCGGCCATCGTGCTCGCGGTGATGACGGTGGCCGCCGTGCTGCTGGGCGATCGGATGCTGCTGCTCGGCGACGTCGTCAACTGGCTCGCGGGCCGTGCGGGGGATGCGGTGCGGCTGACGCTCGATGCGCGCGCGCCGAGGATCGTCGCCGCGGTGCTCGCCGGCGTCGCGCTGGCGCTCTCCGGTGCGCTCGTGCAGGCGGTGGCGCGCAACGCGCTCGCCGAGCCCTATCTGCTGGGCGTCGCGGGTGGCGCAGGCCTGGGCGCCGTCGGCATCATCACGCTCGTGCCGGTCGCGACCGGCTGGGCCATCGCGGGCAGCGCGCTCGGTGGCGGCGCACTGGCAGGGGTGGTGGTGCTGCTGCTGGTCGGCTGGCGACGGCTCGGCTCGCTGCGGCTCGTGCTCACGGGGCTCGCGATGTCTGCGGCCACCGCGGCGCTCACGAGCCTGCTCATCGTCACGACCGATCCCTTCAACCAGGGCAAGGCCATCGTCTGGCTCGCGGGCTCGACCTATGGGCGCGGCTTCGAGGATGCGGTGCCGGTCGCGGTCGTGATCGTGCTGGCCGGCATCGGCCTGCTGTGGATGCACCGCGATCTCGATCTCGCCCAGCTCGACGAGTCGACCCCGAGGCTGCTCGGGGTGCGACTGACGGCCGTGCAGGTGATCGCGCTCGGGATGGCCGTCGCGCTTGCCTCGACGGCGGTCGCTGCGATCGGGGTCGTGGCCTTCGTCGGCCTGGTCGCACCGCACGCGGCACGCGCGCTGGTCGGTGCGCGGCACCGGGTGCTGCTGCCGCTGGCTGCCCTGCTGGGCGGCTCGCTGACGCTGCTGGCCGACACGCTCGGCCGCACGCTGATCGCCCCCGCGCAGCTGCCCGCCGGCGTCATGACGGCGCTGGTCGGCATCCCCTACTTCATCTGGCTGGTGCTGCAGGCGGGCCGCGCGCGCTGAGCCGCTCCGTCCGGAGATCGAGGAGCGCGCCGGCGCAGCCGGCCCGCGTCACGCGATCGCAGGAGGGAGCAGTCGCCGCCTCCGGTTTCGTGGCGGCAGCGGGCTGCGCCCGCGGCCTCCTCAACCTGCGGCGCCTAGCCCGTCAGGCCGCGCCGCTCCAGCAGCGGCGCGATGTCGGCGTCGCGGCCGAGGAAGTCGCGGAAGGCCGCCAGCGGATCCTTCGAGCCGCCGACGCCCAGCAGCCGCTCACGGAAGCGCTGCCCGGCCTCGCGGATCGAGGGCTGCTGCTTGAACCACTCGACGGTGTCGGCGTCCATGACCTCCGACCAGATGTAGGAGTAGTAGCCGGCCGAGTAGCCGCCGGAGAACACGTGCTGGAAGTAGCCGGTCGAGTAGCGCGTCGGCACGGTGTCGCTCAGCAGGCCGACACGCTCCAGCGCCGCGCGCTCGAAGGCAGCGACATCCGTCACATCGTCGCCCGCGGTGCGCGCATGCCACGCCTGGTCGAGCAGCGACGCCGCGAGGTACTCGCTCGTGTCGTGTCCCTGGTTGAACGACTCCGAGGCCTGCAGTCGCTCGATCACGTCGGCGGGCAGCGGCTCGCCCGTCTCGATGTGCTTGGCGTAGTTGTCGACGATGCCGGGCCACAGCATCCACATCTCGTTCACCTGGCTCGGGAACTCGACGAAGTCGCGGAACACGTTCGTGCCGCCGAACGAGGGATAGGTGACCTGTGCGAACAGCCCGTGCAGCGCGTGGCCGAACTCGTGGAAGAGCGTCGTCGTCTCGTCGAAGGTGAGCAGCGTCGGGGTGCCGGCCGGGGGCTTGGGCACGTTGAGGTTGTTCATCACGACGGTCGGGTGGCCGAGCAGCGTGTTCTGCTGGATGAGCGGGTTCATCCAGGCGCCCCCGCGCTTCGCGTCGCGCGTGTAGAGGTCGAGCAGGTAGAGCCCGACCTCGCTGCCATCCTCGTTGCGCACCTCGAAGACACGCACATCCGGGTGGTAGCCGACAAGGTCCTCCCGCTCCGCGAAGGTGACGCCGTAGACCTGCGTCGCCGCGTGGAAGACGCCGTCCCACAGCACGCGCTCCGACTCGAAGTAGGGGCGCAGGGCAGCGGTGTCGACGTCGAAGCGTGCCGTGCGCTCCTTCTCGGTCCAGTAGTCCCAATCCCAGGCGGCGAGCTGGTAGCCCTCGCCGGCCGCGTCGATCTGCGCCTGCAGCGCGGCGGCCTCCGCCTTCGCGTTCGCAGCGGCGGGCGGGGCGAGCTTCGTGAGCATCGCCATGACGTTGTCGGGGCTGCCGGCGGTCTCGTCCGCGGTGATCGCATGGGCGTGCGTCGCGAAGCCGAGCAGCTGCGCGCGCTCGGCGCGCGCCGCGGTGAGCTCGAGCACCGTCTCGCGGTTGTCGTGGTCGTTGCCGCGCGTGCCGCGGGCGAGGGATGCCTCCAGCACGCGGCTGCGGACGTCGCGGTTCGTGAGCGAGGCGAGCCACGGGTGGCCGGTGAACAGCGGCAGGGTGATGAGCCATGCGCCCTCGAGGCCGCGCTCGGCGGCGGCCGAGGCTGCCGCCTGGATCTCGCCGTCGGAGAGCCCGTCGAGCTCGGCCGCCGACTCGATCACGACCGCGAGGTCGTTCGTGTCGGCCTGGAGGTGCTTGTCGAAGCGCGTCGTGAGGGTGGCGATCTGCTGGTTGAGCTGCTTGAGGCGCTCGCGCGACGCATCGTCGAGGCCTGCGCCGGCGACCGTCATCTCGGTGAACTTGCGCTCCACCAGATAGCGCTGCTCGTCGGTCCACTCGGGCCGCGGCTCATCGTGGAGGGTGCGGATGCGCGCGTAGAGGAACGGGTCGAGGGTGATCGAGTCGACGTGCGCGGCGAAGCGCGGCGCGAAGCGCTCCTCGAGCTCCTCGAAGAAGGGGGAGGAGTCGGTCGAGGTCATGCTGAAGAAGACGTGCGCGACCCGCGAGAGGATGGCGCCGGAGCGCTCGAGCGGCTCGATGGTGTTCTCGAACGTCGGCATCGATCGCACGACGGTGATGGCGCGCACCTCCTGTGCCTGCTCGGCGAACCCGGCCTCGAAGGCCTCCTCGTAGTGCTCGTCGCGGATGTCGGCGAAGGGCGGCAGCTGGTACGGGAGCGTGCTCGGCGTGAGGAAGGGATTGGTCATGCGATCCACCCTAGGCGGCGCCGCTCTGCACGGGCTGCGTCATAGAGTCAGGACATGTCCGCTGCAACCTACTCGCATGGCCACCACGCCTCCGTCGTGGGCGCGCACGCCGCTCGCACCGTCGCGAACTCGGCCGCCTATCTCTCGCCGCTGCTGGAGCCCGGCACGCGCATCCTCGACGTCGGCTGCGGCCCCGGCTCGATCACGATCGACCTCGCGCGGCGGGTGGGCGAGACGGGCCACGTCGTCGGGATCGATGCGAGCGCCGAGGTCGTCGAGACGGCGCGGGCTGCTGCCGCCCAGGCGCGCGTCGCGAACGTCGAGTTCCGCGTCGGCGACGCCTACGACCCGACGCCGGGGGAGCAGTGGGATGTCGTGCACGCGCATCAGGTGCTGCAGCACCTCGGGGATCCGGTCGCGGCGCTGGGCGCGTGGCGTGCGATCGGCGACCTGGTCGCGGCGCGCGAGGTGGTCTACTCGGCGACCACGATCCATCCGCTCACCCCGGAGCTTGCCCGCTGGCGCGAGCTGATGGTGCAGCTGCAGGGTGCCAATGGCGGCGACGGCGACGCGGGTGCGAAGCTCAAGTCCTGGGCCCGGTCCGCCGGCTTCACGAGCGTCGAGACCGACGTCGAGACCTGGTGCTTCGAGTCAGCGGCCGGCCGCGCGTTCTGGGGCGGCCAGTGGGTCGAGCGGGCGCTGCACTCGGCCTTCGCCGACGGCACCGAGCGGCACGGGCTCGCGGATGCGACGCAGCGGCAGGCGATCTCTGATGCGTGGGGCGCGTGGTCGCGCGACGAGGACGGCTGGATGGCGATGCTGCACGGGTGGATCCTGGCGCGCTGACAATCCTCGCTCGCTAAGCGTGTCGAGGCGCTGGTAGGCGGCCTTCGACACGCTCAGGCACCTGCGGTGCCGGAGCGGCTCAGGCAGCAGGGGCGACGGAGGTCACTGCTCGCGGGTGACCAGCACGTCGTCGCCATCGAGGCGGATGGTCGTGCCGTCGTCGAGCTCGACGACCGGCAGCCCCTCGAGGAAGGTCAGCGTCCAGCGCCAACTCGAGGTGTCGGCGCCCAGCTCGACGAGCGTGCGCTCCTCGTCGTCGATGGCCGCCCGCATCGCGGTCGGCACCGCCCGCGGCTGCTCGCCGCCGACCGCCCAGCGGGTGCCGATCTGCATCAGGCCTCCTCGAGCACGATCTCGCCCACCGCGAGCTCGTCCGCCTCCACGAGCGAGAGCTCGCTGATGCGGCCCACCGCCTTGAGGTCGCTCGCTGCCGCCTCCAGGTGCTCGCGCAGCGCTGCGGGGACGGCGATGATCGCGGAGGCGACCGGCGTCTTCTGGCTCGCCTTCGCATCCGTCTTCGCCCTGCGGATGCCGATGAGCGCCTGGCCGACGGTCGCGAGCATGCCGGTGGCGCCGTTGCCGAGCGCGTCGACGCCGCAGCCGAGCTCCTCGTCCGTCGGCCACGAGGCCAGGTGGATCGAGTCCTCGTGCGACCAGGACCAGACCTCCTCGGTCGCGAACGGCAGGAACGGCGCCAGCAGGCGCAGCTGCACGTCGATGGCGAGGCGCAGCGCTGCGATGGCCGAGCCGCGGCCCTCCTCGTCACCCGCGTAGGCGCGCTCCTTCACGAGCTCGAGGTAGTCGTCGCAGAAGGTCCAGAAGAACGCCTCGGTGACTTCGAGCGCCTTCGCGTGGTCGTAGCCATCGAAGGCGCGCGTCGCCGCGCGCACGACCGTGGCCAGCTCGGCGAGCATCTCGCGGTCGAGCCGCTCGGTGACCTCGCCAGGTGCGCCCTCCATCGCGAGCACGAACTTGGCGGCGTTGAGCACCTTCATCGCCAGGCGGCGCCCGATCTTGATCATCTTCGGGTTCTGCGGGTCGAGCGTGGCGTCGACCCCCAGGCGCGACGAGGCCGCCCAGTAGCGCACGCCGTCGGAGCCGTGGTCCTCGAGCATGCCGAGCGGCGTGACGACGTTGCCCTTCGACTTCGACATCTTCTTGCGGTCGGGGTCGAGGATCCAGCCCGAGAGCGCTGCGTGCTTCCAGGGCGCGCGGCCATCCTCGAACATCGAGCGCAGCAGGGTCGAGAAGAGCCAGGTGCGGATGATGTCCTGACCCTGTGGCCGCAGGTCGAACGGCGCGATCTGCTGCCAGAGCGCATCGCCGCCATCGGCGCTGTCGGCCCATCCGCCCGCGAGCTGGGGCGTGAGCGACGAGGTCGCCCAGGTGTCCATGATGTCGATCTCGCCGACGAAGCCGCCAGGGGCGCCGCGCTGCGATTCGTCGAAGCCCTCCGGCACATCGGACGTGGGGTCGAGCGGCAGCTGGTCGAGCTTCGGCAGCAGCACGCCGCCGTCGATGCGCTCGCCCTGCTCGTCGAGCCGGTACCAGACGGGGATCGGCACGCCGAAGAAGCGCTGGCGCGAGATGAGCCAGTCGCCGTTGAGGCCGTGCACCCAGTTCTCGTAGCGCGTGCGCATGTGCTCCGGGTGCCAGGCGACTTCGCGACCCAGCGCGATGAGGCGCTGCTGCAAGTCCTCGTCGCGGCCGCCGTTCTTGATGTACCACTGCAGGGTCGACACGATCTCGAGCGGCTTGTCGCCCTTCTCGAAGAACTTCACCGGGTGCGTGATCGTGCGCGGCTCGCCGACCGTGCGGCCGGCGGCCGCCAGCAGCTCGAGCATCGTCTTCTTGGCGCTGAAGACCGTCTTGCCCGCCAGCTCTGCATAGGCCGCCTTCGCGTCCTCCGACACCAGCGCCTCGGGGGCATCGGCCACGAAGCGGCCGTCGAAGCCCATCACGGAGCGGCTCGGCAGCTGCAGCTCACGCCACCAGATCACATCCGTCAGGTCGCCGAAGGTGCAGATCATGGCGACGCCGGTGCCCTTGTCGACCTGGGCGAGCTCGTGCTTGACGAACGGCACCTCGACGCCGAACACCGGGGTGGTCACGGTGGTGCCGAACAGATGCTGGTAGCGCTCGTCGTCCGGATGCGCGACCACGGCCACGCACGACGCCAGCAGCTCGGGGCGCGTGGTGTCGATGCGCAGATCGCCGTCCTCGCTTCCGAAGAGCAGCGTGTGATAGCTGCCGGGCTGCTCGCGGTCCTCGAGCTCTGCCTGGGCCACGGCGGTGCGGAACGTCACATCCCACAGCGTCGGCGCATCCGCCTGGTACGCCTCGCCGCGCTCGAGGTTGCGCAGGAAGGCGAGCTGGGAGGTGCGACGCGCGTCGTCCGAGATGGTGCGGTATGACTGCTGCCAGTCGACCGAGAGGCCGAGCGTGCGCCACAGGTGCTCGAAGCGCTCCTCATCCTCTTCGGTGAGGCGCTCGCACAGCTCGATGAAGTTGCGCCGCGAGACGGGCAGCTGGTCGCCGGGCTTCGAGCTCTTGCCCTCGCCGCCCTCCTGCGGGGGCGTGAAGTCGGCGTCGTAGGGGAGCGTCGGGTCGACCCGGACGCCGTAGTAGTTCTGCACGCGGCGCTCGGTCGGCAGGCCGTTGTCATCCCAGCCCATCGGGTAGAAGACGTGCTTGCCGCGCATGCGCTGGAAGCGTGCGACGACATCGGTGTGCGTGTACGAGAACACGTGGCCGACGTGGAGCGAGCCGGATGCGGTGGGCGGCGGCGTGTCGATCGAGAAGATCGCGTCACGGTCCAGCGGGGTGCCGTCGTGCCCGGCGCCATCGAAGCGATAGGTGCCTGCAGCCTCCCAGCGCTTGCCCCACTTCTCCTCGAGTCCTTCGAGGGCGGGGCGGTCGGGGATCGCGGCGTTGGCGGGCATGGCGCTCATGGCGTCTCGCTTTCGATGTGCGCGGCATCGCGTCTGCGCCGGTGGCTCCGGCTTGATGCCTGGTTGTGCTGGGAAGAGTCTACGGCGGATGCGTCAGGGGCTCGGTCAGCGCGTGACGACGGGCGCGGGTCGCTCAGGAGTCGCGACGGCGCAGCCGCCACTGCACGACCGCGGTGACCGCGAGCACCGCGGCGGCGATCCCGAACATCACGGTCGAGAAGGTGTCGGTCTGCAGCACTGCGGCCAGCGCGAAGCACGCGGCGGCGACGATAGGGATCCACAGCGGCGTGGGCTTGGGGGAGCGGGCCATGTCATCACGGTATCCGGCCTGCGGCCGACGACGCCCCCGGCGGCCGCTCGATCATCAGACCGCCACGTGCCTCGTGGGCGACGCCGAGCTGGGCGAGCAGCGCTCGCGCCGCGCGCAGGTGAGCGTCGTCGACCGTGAAGCGCAGGGCGGCGTCGCCGTTGTCGCCAGTGCCGCTGCCGGCTTGGCTGTAGTCGACCACCGGCTGGTGACCGGCGGTGCGCAGCGCGTGCTCGATGCGGGGCGCGTCGGCCATCGCCAGCCTGCCCCGCAGCTCGCTTGCGGGCACGCGCTCGAGCCTGCCAGCCGCATCCAGCGCCTGTGCGGCGATGCCGCCGTACGCACGCACGAGCCCGCCGGTGCCGAGCTTGACGCCGCCGAACCAGCGCACGACCAGCACCGCGACATCCGTGAGGTCACGGCCCGCGATGGCCGACAGGATCGGTGCGCCGGCGGTGCCGCCAGGCTCGCCGTCGTCGTTCGACCGGCTCGCCTCGCCGTTGCCGCCCGCGACGCCGGCGCTGCAGACGTGGCGGGCGTCCGGATGCGCGCGGCGCGCCGTGCGCACGAGCTCGGCGAGCTCGTCGAGCGAGTCGATGCGGTGCGCAGTCGCCACGAAGCGCGAGCGCGATATCTCCATCTCGGCGCTCGCGTGCCGCGCGATCGTCGACTTGGCCATGCGCCCATCCTCCACCTGGCGACAGAGATGTGGCGATGTGCTCGTTCATCGGGCGATCGGGAGCACATCGCCACATCTCTGCGTGGAGGGGCGGAGGGTGGAGGGGCGGCGCGCTCAGACCGGCTCGGGCACGAGCTCCCGGGTGACCGCCTGCGCGGCGTCGATGTCCTCGTCGCCGAAGCGACGCATCCGCTGCGCCATCACGGCGCCGACGAGCGTCAGTGCCGACAGCACGGCGAGCACGACGCCGGGGTGCCACCAGGCGCCGCCCGTCAGCACGCCGAGCTCGGCCGTCAGGTAGGGGATGAAGCCCGAGAGCACCGCGGCGAGCGCATAGGCGACCGAGAGCGCCGAGTAGGCGTGACGGCCGCGGAAGAGCTCCTGCATCGTGCCGCCCAGTGCGGCCCACGACGCGGTGGGCAGGATGCCGCCCACGATCATGAGCGTGACGAGCACGCCGAAGGTGGCGTCGCCGAGCAGCCAGTAGACCGGGAACGCGATCAGCAGCGTGCCGATGGCGCCCAGCCCCACGACGCGGGCAGAGCCGACGCGGGTCGCGAGCCAGCCGAAGAAGGGCACCGTGACGAACTGCAGCAGCCCGCCGATGGTCGCGGCGGTGAGCAGCTGCATCTCGTCGAAGCCGAGCGCCGTGACCCCGTAGCCCATCGTGTAGGTGTTCATGAGCGAGTAGGAGCCGATGCCCAGCAGCGCGACCAGGATCGCGACGCCGAAGGCGGCGGGCTGGGTGCGGATGGCTGCCCAGACGGGGTTCTTCTCGCGCTGGCCGGATGCGGCGAGCTCCTTGAACACCGGCGTCTCGTCGATCGACCAGCGCAGGTAGAGCGAGATCGCGATGAGCGGGATGGCGAGCAGGAACGGGATGCGCCAGCCCCACGCCGCCATCGCCTCGGGGCCGAGGCCGAAGAACATCGCGAGCATGAGCCCGCCGGCGGCGACCGAGCCGATGGGGGAGCCGAGCTGCGGCAGGGAGGCGAAGAAGGGTCGTCTGCGGGCATCGGAGTGCTCGGTCGCGAGCAGCACCGCGCCACCCCACTCGCCGCCGAGCGAGAGGCCCTGCACGATGCGCAGCAGCACGAGCGCGACGGCCCCGAACATGGCCCAGCCCTCGCCGGTGGGCAGCAGGCCGACGAGCCCGGTCGCGACGCCCATGAGCGTGATCGTGATGAGGAGCGTCGAGCGGCGCCCCATGCGGTCGCCGAGGTGGCCGAAGAGCACGGCGCCGATCGGGCGCACGACGAACGCGATGCCGATGGTCGCGAACGAGGCGAGCAGCGCTCCCGTGGTGCCGAGCGACGAGAAGAAGAAGGGGCCGGCGAAGAACGCGGCGAAGTAGGAGTAGGTGTAGAAGTCGTAGGACTCGAGCGCGGTGCCGACGGTCGCGGCGGCGGCGACCCGGCGGGTCGCGGTGTGCGGCCGCTCTGGGACGGGCGCAGTATGGGTGGTCACGGGTGCTCCTCAGCGGGTGCCGGTGTCGGCGCAGATATCAATACCGAGTGCAACAATAGTCCGCAGGAGGGATTCCCATGGCATCGAGAGGACCGGGTCGGCCGCGCGCGTCGAGCGCCGCGACGATCCACGAGGCTGCGCTCGAGCTCTTCCTCGAGCACGGCTTCGAGGCGGTGAGCGTCGACGACATCGCTCGTCGCGCCGGCGTCTCGCGCGGCACCGTCTTCTCCTACTGCGACTCGAAGGCCGACGCCCTCTGGGTGGGGCTCGACGCGGCGATCGCGCTGGCCGGCGACGCTGTCGCCACCGGGGAGGGGGATGCGCTGCGCCGGCTCGTCGACGCCATCGCATGCGCGGTCGAGCCCTGGGGCACGACGCCGCCGGCCGCGCTGCGCGACGCGCAGGCGATGGGAGCGGTGGAGGCGCTGCGCGACGGCGCGCCCGCGCGCCTGCAGCCGCTCATCGACCGAGCTGCGCTCGCGCTGGCGCTGGAGCGCGATGCGCTGCCGGAGTCGACGGATGCGGCGGTGGCGCCGGTCGCGATCGTCGCCGCGGCATGCGCTGCGCTGGTCGCCTGGACGCGCACCCCCGCGCGCGCCGCAGCGGCGACGGCCGTGCGCGCCGCGATCGAGCCGCTCGCCGCAGCATCACGAATGGGCAACGATCCGGCGCTCTGATCGCCGCGCCTCACTCGAACGACGCCCCGGCGGGCGGATCATGGGGCCATGAGGCGCGGACCTCGGATGGTCACGGTCGCCGCGGCAGCAGTGACGGTCGCGACGATGGTCGGCTGCGGCCTCGTGTCGGGCCCGCCGGAGACACCGCCGGCGTCCCCGCCCCCTTCGCCGGATCCGCAGGTCGCGGTCGTCGCCCCGCCGCCCGGTGTGGTGCTGCAGCCGCTGTCGCCGCCGATCGAGGTGCCCGAGCCGGCGGTGCCGACCGTGCAGGGGCCGTACGTGCCGCCGTCCGTCACCACCGCATCCGAGCATCCGAGCCCGACGCCAGCGCCGAGCCCCGTGTCGAGCCCGCCGACGCCCACGACCTCGCCCCCTCCGACGCTGCCGGCGAGCCTCATCGCGCTGCTGCCCGCCGCCGCCGAGCTGCCGTCCCTGACGTGGCGCGGCGACGACGGCGAGCAGCGCGCCGAGTGGTCGGAGTTCGCCCCACCCCTGCGCGTCGACCCGGCGCTGGCCATCGCGCACGTGGCGGCCGCGCGGCAGTCGGATCCCGCGTGCGGCGATCCCGACGCTGTCGACGGCGCGGCGATCGACGCCGCAGCCATGACGTTCACCGCCGATCCCGCACCGGGCGGCCCCTTCGAGCTCGTGGTGCTGCGCTATCCCTCGGCGCTGGCCGCGACCGACGCGCTCGAGGCGCTGCAGGCGCTCGGCGCGGCCTGCGAGGGCGTGAGGACCGATGCCGGGGTGCTGGGCGCGGGCGATGATGGTGCCGTTGTGCTGCGCTCGGCTGCAGCGGTGCTCGTGGTCGAAGCGGCCGCGCTCGACGCGCTGCTCGTCGCCGTGCTGCACCGGGGCGCGCCCGCGCAGGCCGTCGCGACGCTGCTCGCCTCGACGCGGTAGCCGCTCAGACGTCGAGCAGCCGACGCACGGTCTCGTCGAGCGGAGAGCTCGGCAGCGGCTGCCCGTCGACGCTCGTGACGCGTGCCAGCAGCCGGCCCGAGGAGAGCAGCCACGCGCCGTCGCTCGACCGCAGGTCGTCGGGCGTGAGGGATGCGAACGACACGACGATGCCGGCCGCCGGCGCCTCCCGCATGAGGTGCTCGAGGGTGATCGAGGCGAGGATGCCGTCCTGTCGCGGCGTCTGCAGCTGCCCGCCGCGATCGACGACGAGCGTCGAGGTGGGGCCCTCGAGCAGCGCTCCTGCGGGAGAGACGAAGACCACGTCGTCGAAGCCGTGCGCGACCGCATGCCGCTTCGCCGCCATGTTGATCGAGTACGAGAGGCTCTTCGCGCCCGGCAGCAGCCACGGCATGGCAGCCACCTCGTCGCCGTCGTGCCCGCGGCCGAGCAGCGTGACGGAGACGCCCTGCTCGCGCTCGCGGGCTGCGGATGCGCCCAGCGGCGCCATGAGGGCGAAGGCCGTCGGGGTGCCGCCCGACTCGGGCCCGCGGGTCAGCACCAGCCGGATCAGGGCCTCCGGTGCCGCCGAGAAGTCCCAGGTCGCGACGAGCGCGTCGATCGCGCGCTCGTAGCCGGCGCGATCGGGCGCCGGCAGCTGCAGGATCGCGGCAGATCGCTCGAGTCGGTCGAGGTGCGCCCGACGGTCGCGCACGTGCGCTGTGCCATCCGCGTCCCGACGCACGAGGGTCGCGTCGAACACGCCGTCGCCACGCACGACGCCGAGGTCGTCGGCGCGCACGATCGGGTGCGCCACATCGACGATCGAGCCGTCCAGCAGCGCGAGCAGGGGCGTGCTCATGCTGTGCCCGCGCAGAACTCCTGGAGCGATGCGACCTGCTCGCCCAGCGCGGTGAGCGAGGTCATCGCGCGCTCGATGCCGCTCGTGTCGCCGGAGGCGATCGCGCTCTGCGCATCCTCGTAGATCGCGTTCCAGCCGCTCTGGATCTCGCCGATGCGCTCGAGCAGCGCAGGGTCGGTGATGCGCGTCTGCAGGTTGCCGACCCGCTCGGTGATCTGGCCGAGCAGCCCGACGGCGCCGAGCAGGTCGGTGGTGATCAGCTCGCCAAGCCGGCCGACGTCGGTCGCGATGCCCTGCACATCCGTCGTGACCTGCGCGCACTGCTCGGCCTGCGAACCCTCGCCCGCGGGGCCGCTGGGCGAGGGAGCGGGCTCGGCTGTCGCCGAGGGCGTCGGGGAGGGCGTCGGCAGCAGGCCGCAGCCGCTGACGAGCAGGCCCGCGGCAAGCACGAGGGCGACACCTGCGGAGCGAAGGCCGGGGGCGGTCGAGCGCTGGGAAGTCATGCGCCGAGAGTACTGCCGGCGGCTATGACGCAGCCGCCCGCGCTGGGGGGAAACCCCCGGAAGGCTTCCGGAGATCCGCCGGGCGCGCGACACCCGCGCGGCCTAGCGTTGGAGCATGCACCGCCCATGGTCTCTCGGCCCCCTCCTCGCCACCGTCGCGCACCTCGCGCTGCTCGGCAGCATCGGCATCCCCATCCTCATCACGATCGTGACGATCGTGGCGGTCGGGATCGGCACGCTGCTGCTGCTGGTCGGCTTCCTGCTCGTCGCGTTCGCGCTGCTGGCGATGCTCGGCGTCGCCTGGTTCGAGCGGGAGCGCATCGCCGGCCTCTACGGCGCGGATGTGCCGAAGGCAGTCTGGCGGCACTCGCACCGCACCGACTGGCTGCGCGTGCCGCACCGGCTGCTGCGCATCGCGGCAGACGGGCAGCACTGGCGGGCGATCCTGAGCTTCTTCCTCGCGAGCCTGTTCGGCGCCTTCACGCTGCCGCTGCTGACGCTCGTCGGCATCGGCATCCCGCTGGCGCTCGCAGGGCTCGGCGAGAGCGAGCGCGTCACCGTGCCGCTGACCGACATCCCCGTGCCCGTCGAGTGGGCGCCGCTCGTCGGCCTGCTCGCCTTCGTCGCCGGCCTCGCGGGCACCATCGGCCTCGCGCTCGCGCACCGCAACATCACGATCGGGCTGCTCGTGCCCGACGACCGCGCCCGGCTGGAGCAGGAGGCGCAGGATGAGCGCGACCGTCGCCACGGCGCGGTGCGTGCCGCGGACTTCGACCGCACCCGCATCGAGCGCGACCTCCACGACGGGGTGCAGCCGCGACTGGTCTCCATCGCGATGCAGCTCGGGATGGCCCGCGACAAGATCCAGAGCGATCCCCTTGCCGCGCAGCAGCTGATCGAGGAGGCGCACGCCTCGTCGAAGTCGGCGGTCACCGAGCTCCGCCAGCTCGCCCGCGGCATCCACGTCGCCGTGCTCGACGACCGCGGCCTCGACGCCGCCGTCTCGGCGCTCGCGGCGCGCAGCGTGATCCCGGTCGAGGTCGACGCCCGCATCGAGGGCCGCTGCAGCCGGGACGCCGAGACCGCCGTGTACTTCGCGATCGCCGAGGCCATCACGAACGCCCAGAAGCACGCTCGTGCCAGCCGCATCCGCGTCGCCATCCGCACTCGCCGGCTGGAGGGCGGCAGCTCCTCCCTCTGGGCGCGCGTCGAGGATGACGGGGTCGGGGGTGCTGAGCGCCAGCCCGGCGGCGGCATCGACGGCCTCGCCCACCGCGTCGCCGGCGTCGGCGGCACCCTGACCCTGACCAGCCCCGCTGGGGGCCCGACTGCGATCGAGGTGGATGTCCCGTGCGCATCCTGATCTGCGAGGACAGCGTCCTCCTCCGCGAGGGCATCGTGCGCCTCCTGACCGACGCAGGCCACGACGTGGTCGCGCAGCTGCCGGACGCCACCGCGCTCGAGGCTGCGATCGCGGAGCACGACCCGGAGCTCGCGGTGCTCGACGTGCGCATGCCGCCGACCCGCACGAACGAGGGCATCCTCGCCGCGATCGGCATCCGATCGCGGGGCGAGCGGCCGCGCGTGCTGGTGCTCTCGCAGTACGTCGAGGAGCGCTACGCCGCCGACCTCATCGCCAGCGGCACTGCCGGCTTCGGCTACCTGCTCAAGGATCGCGTCGCCGACGTCAGCGACTTCCTCGCCGCGGTCGAGCAGGTCGCCGCAGGCGGCACCGTGCTCGACCCTGAGGTCGTCAGCCAGCTGCTCGCACGCCGCCGCCGCGACAGCCGCATGGAGCGGCTCACCCCGCGCGAGCGCCAGGTGCTCGCGCTCATGGCGGAGGGCTCGTCCAACCAGACGATCGCCGACCGCCTCTACATCTCCGCCGGCAGTGTCGAGAAGCACATCTCGGCGGTCTTCCAGAAGCTCGAGCTCGAGCCAGAGGACGGCAACCGCCGTGTGCTCGCGGTGCTCGCCCATCTCGACGCACCCGCGTCTTCCGACCAGCCCAGCGCGCCCGACGCCACCGGCGGCACCCGATGACCATCCCAACGCCCACCGCGACCAACCGGCCCGGCCGCTGGATCAGCATCCTCGTGATCGTGCTCGGCGCGATCGGCATCGTCTACGGCGTCGGCAGCGGCGTCGTGCGCGGCTTCTCCTCGCACGCCGCCACGAGCAACGGCTACACCGCCGATGCCGCCGGCGTGGAGGAGCTGCGAATCGACAGCTCCGCCGCAGCCTTCGAGATCCGCTTCGACGACGTCGACCAGGCACGGCTCGACGTCACGAGCGACGGCGGGCCGACCCAGGAGTGGCGGCTGAGCCGCGAGGGTTCGACCCTCGAGGTGGACACCGACTGGCGCTGGCACTGGTTCGGCTTCGGGGTGATCCTCGGCGACCGTGTCGGCGAGGAGCGCGCGGTGCTGACGCTGCCAGCCGCGCTCGAGCGGCAGGAGCTCGGCCTGGACGTGCAGGTCGCCTCCGGCAGCTTCGAGACGGCCGGCGACTGGGGCACGACCGCGATCGATCTCAGCGCAGGCGACGTCGACCTCACCGGCACCGCCGAATCGCTCTCGATCGAGGTCGCCGCGGGCGAGGCACGAATCGACGTCGCCACCACCGGTGCCGTCGACCTCGACGTCAGTGCCGGCCGCGTCGTCGGCGCGCTCACCGGCGAGCAGCCTGCCTCGATCGACGCCCGCGTCAGCGCCGGCAGCATCGAGCTGACGATCCCCGATGGCGAGTATGCCGTCACCGAGCAGGTCTCCGCCGGTGACTCCGAGGTGCGCGTCGTCGACGACCCGAGCGCCGCATCCACGATCGACGTCGAGGTCAGCGCCGGCCACGTGTCGCTCCGCGGCGACGCGCAGTAGCGACCGCCCGCCCGATCCGGCGGGCCCGTCCGACCGCACCATCCGCCCGCATCAGGCAGACGAGGAGCCGAGCAGCCCATGACCACCGCGCCCGCGAAGCCCAAGGGCATCCTCCGCACCGTCGTGCTGGCGCTGCTCGCCCTCGTCGCCATCGCCCTCGTCGTCTGGTTCGGCACTCGTCTCCTGCGCGTCGTCGTCGCCGACCCGAGCGCCGCATCCGTCACCCGGGTCGACGCGGCCGCCGCGCACGTGACGGCGCTCGGCGACTCGCGGTAGGATCGATGCACACGCACGGATCCGGCCATCACCGGGGAGCGGTCGGGAGAACCGCGGCCACGCACTGAGAGGTGCAGGGCCGCCCAGTAGATCCGAACGGGGCAGGCCCGTCACAGCCGCAGCACCTGGAGCATGAGCAGGCACAGAGCGGCGACCCGAGTCAGAGCGAGCGAGTCGCAAGTGGGGTGGTACCGCGCGAGAGCGTCCCCGCATCCGTCAGACCCGAGGATGCAGGAGACCCACGCGTGACCGAGCAGCAGCGCTACCCGCTTTCGAGCGACGAGCCCGTCGTCGCCAGCCCCGACCTGCCGTCGATCGAGCAGGGCATCCTCGCATTCTGGAAGGGCGACGGCACCTTCCAGGCGTCGATCGATCAGCGCTCCGGCTGCCAGGAGTGGGTCTTCTACGACGGCCCGCCCTTCGCCAACGGCCTGCCGCACTACGGGCATCTGCTCACCGGCTACGCCAAGGACGTCTTCCCGCGCTTCCAGACCATGCGCGGCAAGCAGGTGCCCCGCGTCTTCGGCTGGGACACCCACGGCCTGCCCGCCGAGCTCGAGGCCATGAAGCAGCTCGGCATCACCGAGAAGGCCGAGATCGAGGCGATGGGCGTCGACGTCTTCAATGAGAAGGCCCGCGCCTCCGTGCTCAAGTACGTCGACGACTGGGAGGCCTACGTCACCCGCCAGGCCCGCTGGGTCGACTTCGAGGGCGGCTACAAGACGCTCGACATCACCTACATGGAGAGCGTCATCTGGGCGTTCAAGACCCTCCACGACAAGGGCCTCGCCTACGAGGGCTACCGGGTGCTGCCGTACTGCTGGCGCGACGAGACGCCGCTGTCGAACCACGAGCTGCGCATGGACGACGACGTCTACCAGGATCGCCAGGACACCACCCTCACGGTCACCTTCCCGTTCACGGGGGAGCAGGCGGATGCCCTGGGTCTCCAGGGCGTGCGGGCACTGGCGTGGACGACGACCCCGTGGACGCTGCCGACGAACCTGGCGCTCGCGGTCGGCCCCGCGATCGACTACGCCGTCGTGCCGACAGGGCCCAATGGCACCTCCGCCGCGGAGGCAGGCGCCGGCTTCCTGCTCGCCGCCGACACGGTCGTGGGCTACTTCAAGGATCTCGGCTACGACTCCCCGGAGGAGGCCGTCGCTGCCGTCGCGCGAACGCTGACGGGTGCAGAGCTCGCGGGCGTGACCTACGAGCCGCTGTTCGACTTCTTCGCCGACGCCGAGATCTGGGGCACGCAGCACGCCTTCCAGATCCTGGTCGACGACTACGTCGCCACCGGCGAGGGCACCGGCATCGTGCACCAGGCGCCCGCCTACGGCGAGGACGACCAGCGGGTCGCGACCGCCGCGGGCATCCCGACGATCCTCTCGGTCGACGACGGTGGCCGCCTCCTCGACGTGGTCGCGCCGGTCGCCGGTCAGCAGGTCTTCGACGCCAACAAGCCGCTGTCGAAGCTGCTCAAGGACGCCGGTCGGGTGCTGCGCCAGGCCTCCTACGTGCACTCCTATCCGCACTGCTGGCGCTGCCGCAACCCGCTCATCTACAAGGCCGTCTCGAGCTGGTTCGTGCGGGTCACCGACATCAAGGCCGATCTGCTCGCCGCCAACGAGCAGATCACCTGGGTGCCTGAGAACGTCAAGCACGGCCAGTTCGGCAAGTGGCTCGAGGGTGCGCGCGACTGGTCCATCAGCCGCAACCGCTACTGGGGCAGCCCGATCCCGGTGTGGAAGAGCGACGACCCCAACTACCCGCGCATCGACGTCTACGGCTCGCTCGACGAGCTCGAGCGCGACTTCGGCGTGCGGCCGACCGACCTGCACCGCCCGGCGATCGACGCGCTCACGCGCCCCAACCCCGACGACCCGACGGGCGCGAGCACGATGCGCCGCATCCCCGACGTCCTCGACGTCTGGTTCGACTCCGGCTCGATGCCCTTCGCGCAGTTCCACTACCCGTTCGAGAACGAGGAGTGGTTCGAGGAGCACAGCCCCGCCGACTACATCGTCGAGTACATCGGTCAGACGCGCGGGTGGTTCTACCTCATGCACGTGCTGTCGGTGGCGCTGTTCGGCCGACCGGCGTTCAAGAACGTCATCAGCCACGGCATCATCCTCGGCGACGACGGCTTCAAGGCCTCGAAGTCGCGGCGCAACTACCCCGACGTGAACGAGTCGTTCGACACCTACGGCTCGGATGCGGTGCGCTGGAACCTGATGCAGGGCTCGATCCTGCGGGGTGGCAACTTCATCGTCTCGGAGGAGGGCATCCGCGAGGCGCTGCGGCAGTTCCACCTGCCGCTGTGGTCGACCTGGTACTTCTTCTCGACCTACGCCAACCGCGCCGCCGACGGCGCGCCCCATCTCGCCCAGCGCAGCACCGCATCCGCCGACGTGCTCGACCGCTACATCCTCGCGAAGCTGCGCGAGACGGTGGAGACGGTGACGGATGCGCTCGAGCGGCTGGATGCGACCGGCGCGACGTGGGCGGTGCGCGAGTTCCTCGACGTGCTCACCAACTGGTACGTGCGCCGCTCGCGCGACCGCTTCTGGGCGGGCGTGGCGGCTGATGGCAGCGGCACCGAGGCATTCGACACCTTGTACACGGTGCTCGAGACGCTCACCCGCATCGCGGCACCGCTCTCACCGCTCGTCGCCGAGGAGGTCTGGAAGGGCCTCACCGGTGGCCGCTCGGTGCACCTGACCGACTGGCCCGCGGTGGAGCAGGGCGCCGACGCGCTGCCTGCAGACCCCGAGCTGGTCGCACAGATGGATGCCGTGCGCGCCATCGCGAGCGTCGGCAACGCGCTGCGCAAGCAGGCCCGCAAGCGGGTGCGGCTGCCGCTGCCGACGCTCACGGTCGTCGGCGCCGTCGACGTGAGCGCCTTCACCGGCGTGCTGCGCGACGAGCTCAACGTGCGCGAGATCGTGCTCGAGGCGGCGGCCGAGGATGCGCTCGAGCGCTACGGCATCTCGCGTCGGCTGCAGGTCAACGCGCGCGCAGCAGGGCCGCGACTCGGCAAGGACGTGCAGCGGGCGATCCAGGCGGCTCGTGCTGGCGATTGGGCTGTCGTTCCCGGTCAGGGTGGGAGCGGCGACACGGTGACGGCAGGCGGCATCGCGCTCGCCGATGGCGAGTACGAGCTCGCGCTCGAGGTCGCCGACGAGACGGCGGCCGTCGGCTTCCTGCCCGACGGCGGCTTCGTCGTGCTCGACACCGCCACGACGCCGGAGCTCGAGGCGGAGGGGCTCGCGCGCGACGTCATCCGCGCCGTGCAGTCGGCACGCAAGGATGCCGGCCTCGACGTGAGCGACCGCATCCGCCTCACCCTCGGCTCCGACGAGCACGGGGTGACGGCGCTGGAGGCCAACGCCGAGCTGGTCGCTGGCGAGACGCTCGCCGTCGAGCTGGCGCTCGAGCGCGTCGACGACACCATGGGCGAGCTGGCCGACGGCCGCACGGCCCACCGGGTGGGCGACGGCTCACCGCTGGCTATCACGATCGAGAAGGCAGACGCATGAGCGACGAGCTGGAGCAGGGCACCGAGCAGGGCACGCCCGACATCGACGACCGCATCCTCGCCTCGCTCGAGCACGCAGAGGCGGCGGAGGCCGCCTATCAGGCGCTGCTCGAGCGGGCGGGCGAGCAGGCGGTCGAGCCGCGCATCGAGGCGACCCGCAGAGCCGTCGAGCTGCTGGGCGACCCGCAGCGATCGTTCCGCATCATCCACATCACCGGCACGAACGGCAAGGGCTCGACCGCCCGCATCGCCGATGCGCTGCTGCGCGCCCACGGGCTGCGCACGGGCATGCTCACCAGCCCGCACCTCGAGCGGGTCAACGAGCGCATCACGATCGACGGCGAGCCCGTCTCCGACGAGGCCTTCGCGCGCAACTACGAGGACATCGCGCCGTTCCTCGACCTGGTCGACGCCGAGCTCGCCGAGCAGGGCGAGCGCCGCCTCACCTTCTTCGAGGCGTTCACGGTGCTCGCCTTCGCGGTGATGGCGGATGCGCCGGTCGACGTCGCGGTGCTCGAGGTCGGGATGGGCGGCACGTGGGATTCCACGAACGTCGCGGACGGCGACGTGGCCGTCATCACGCCCATCGCGCTCGACCACACGAACCGGCTCGGCTCCACCGTGGAGGCGATCGCGCGCGAGAAGGCCGGCATCATCAAGCCCGACGCGATCGTGGTCTCGGCGCAGCAGCAGCCGGAGGCGCTCGCCGTGCTCGAGGCGAAGGCCTCGGAGGTCGGGGCGCGACTGCTGCTCGACGGCCGCGACTTCTCGCTGGTCGCGCAGTCGGTCGCCGTCGGCGGCCAGCTCGTCACCGTCAAGGGGCTCGCTGCCGAGTACATCGATCAGCTGGTGCCGCTCATGGGCGCGCACCAGGGCAGGAACGCCGAGCTCGCGCTCGTCGCCGTCGAGGCCTTCCTGGGCGGCGGCACGCAGCCGATGACCGCAGAGGTGCTCGCCGACGGATTCGCCGCGTCGACCTCGCCGGGCAGGCTCGACGTGATCGGCGCCGATCCGCTCGTGATCGCCGACGCAGCGCACAACCCGCACGGCGCGGCCGCGCTGCGCGTGGCGCTGGGGGAGTACTTCGGGCTCGAGCGCATCACGCTCGTGCTCGGCGTGCTCGCGGGCAAGGATGTCGCCGGCGTCCTCGCCGAGCTCGAGCCGGTGATCGACGAGCTGGTGGTGACGCAGTCGACCTCCGAGCGCGCGCTCGACGCCGACGCGCTGGCCGCGCAGGCCGTCGCCGTGCTGGGCGCCGACCGGGTGCTCGTCGAGCCCGACCTCTCGATGGCCGTCGAGGCGGCGCGCGAGGCCGCGGCCGACCGCTCCGGCGCCGTCGTGGTGACGGGCTCGATCACGCTGCTCGGCGACGTGATCGGCCACGCCCGCGAGACCGGCTGGCTGCTGCGGCCCGACGCCCGGCGGCAGGCCGCGACGGTGCAGCTCGACGCGCCCGACCTGGAGGCCGCCGTGCTGGAAGCCGCGGAGCTCGAGGCCGACGGCGACGCCGACATCGAGGGAGCGCAGCGATGAGCGACGAGCAGCGCGAGCCAGCGTCGGCGGCGCAGCCGGCGGCCGCCGCGCGCAAGCCTCGCCCGCAGCGCGGCGCGATGGAGTCGCTGCTGCGCATCATCCACGGCCTCGAGGTCGCCGGCATCGCCTTCGGCGCGCTGGCGGCCTGGGGCGTCTCGCGCGACTGGCCGCAGCCGCTCGCCTTCGGCGTGGTCGGCGTGCTGCTGGTGGCGACGATGTCGCCCCAGCGCCACGCCTGGGGCTGGATCGTCAGCCTCGTGATGCAGCTCGCCGTCGCTGCGCTCGCGTTCGTCGAGCCCGTCTGGGGCATCGTCGCGCTGGTGTTCATCATCCTGTGGATCTACTGCTTCGTGAAGGCGCGCGGCATCGAGCGCCGGCGCCGCGCCGCAGGCCTCGACCCGCGCGGCGCCCCCGGCGCTCCGTAGCCGCACGACAGAGATGTGACGATCGGCGCGATACGACCCGTTCATCGCGCCGATCGTCACATCTCTGCGTGCCGCGGAGGGGAGAAGCGGGGGTCGGTGATCGGTAGGGTTGCAGGCATGCAGACCACCCTCGTCCTCATCAAGCCCGACGGCGTCCAGCGTCAGCTGACCGGCGCCATCCTCGCCCGCATCGAGGCCAAGGGATACGTCATCACCGACCTGCGCCTCGTGCAGCCCGACAGGGCTCGCCTCGAGGAGCACTACGCCGAGCACCAGGGCAAGCCCTTCTTCGAGCCGCTCGTCGAGTTCATGCTCTCCGGCCCCTCCGTGGCGATCCGCCTCGAGGGCGACCGCGTCATCGAAGGCTTCCGCTCGCTCGCCGGCACGACCGACCCGACGACGGCCGCGCCCGGCACGATCCGCGGCGACCTCGGTCGCGACTGGGGCCTCAAGGTGCAGCAGAACCTGGTGCACGGCTCCGACTCCGAGGAGTCGGCCGCGCGCGAGCTCACACTCTGGTTCGGCTGACGCGACCGGCTGTCGCGACGGCCTCGCAGCTCAGAAGCCGCCGAGCAGGAAGCGGGGGATGCCCGGCAGCGCGATCATGATCGTCACGACCACGGTCACGGCGAGCACGAGCGAGGCCACCCATCCCCATGACGTGAGCTTCGCGAGCCCGCTCCGCATGCCGGCGGGCGACGGCAGTGCGCCGGAGCCGAAGCCCCAGGCCCACAGCGGGAACGACATGGCGTACATGGTCATCCAGACCAGGAAGCACCAGGGGCAGACGAAGCCGAGCACGAAGATCGACTGCTGCGCCAGGAACAGCACGAGCGCCATGCCGCCGAGCACGCCGATCGAGAAGACCGTCCACACCCAGCGGGGCATGGCGACACGACCCAGTGTGAGCGCCCCCATGATGATCGAGGCAGGGAACGCCATGAGGCCGATGAACGGGTTCGGGAACCCGAACAGCTCGCCCTGCTCCGACTCGATCGCGCTGGAGCAGTTCAGGAACGGATTGAGGTCGCAGCCGAGCGCCTCGTTCGGGTTCACCAGCAGCTCGATGCGCTCCACGGAGAGCGCGAAGGAGGCGAGCAGCCCCGTCAGCCCCGTGATGATCAGCAGCACGCCGAGCCAGACGGGCGCGGTGAAGCGGGTGGGACGAGTGTCGGTCATGAGGCCTCCTGGGTCTCATCCAACCATTGCAGGAGGGTGCCGATGAGCCTCGACGCCGCGACTCTTGCCGCATTCACAGCCGGCGTGGTCGTGATCGTGCTGCTGCCAGGGGCCAACAGCCTCTACGTCGTCGCCACCTCGCTGCGCGCCGGCCGCGGCGCTGGCTTCCGCGCGATGCTCGGCGTCTTCCTCGGCGACGCGATCCTGATGGTGCTCGCGGTGCTGTCGGCGCAGGCGCTCTCCGCCAACCCGATCATCTTCCGCATCCTCACCTGGGCGGGCGCGGCCTATCTCTGCTGGCTCGCGCTCGGGCTGGTGCGCAGCGCCTTGGCCCGCATCCGTGCCAAGCGCCAGCACCGGGCCGAGCCCGCGCCGACGGAGAACCCCACGCATCCGCCCACGGCGCCGAACCCGATCATCGCCCGGCCGCGGATCGCGCCGTTCCGCACCGCGCTCATCACGAGCCTGCTGAACCCGAAGGCGATCCTGTTCTTCGCCTCGTTCTTCGTGCAGTTCATCGACCCCGACTCGCCGACGCCGCTGGGCGACATCGCGGTGCTCATGGTCATCGCCGAGGCGATGTCGGCGCTCTACCTCGCGGCGCTCGTGCTGGTGGCCGCGCGCGTCGGCCGCAGCGTCGAGCCGCACGGCTGGCTGGCCATCGTCGGCACGTTCGTGGCGGCGGCCGCCTTCGTCGCGCTCGCCGTGCGCGTGGTGCTGCCATAGCCTCGGCGAGCTTGTGGGGTAGACTTCCCCGCAGCGCGCCCGACGGGCGCACGCACAAGTTTTTCCGGGCAGCCTGACTGGCCGGGCCACTCCCGCAAGGGGGTGAGAGGAAGGATTCGCGCCGGGGCGCGCCCCGGATCGCGACGAGATGTCGACCGGCGGTGTCGGTCGCGACAGGAGTGCGCCAGCGATGGCTGAGAACATCACAGGACTCCCCGAAGAGGGCGACCAGCTGCAGGAGCCGTCGGAGACGACGGCAGCCGCAGCCGACCAGACCGAGACCGACCAGGCAGCGACGGAGCCGGCTGCTGCCGAGAAGCCGAAGCGCAAGCGGGTCGCGGCTCGCAAGAAGGCGACTGCAGCCGAGCCGGAGCAAGCATCGGATGCGTCGGCCGAGCAGGCGGCGGATGCGTCGGCCGAGCAGGCCGCGGATGCGTCGGCCGAGCAGGCGGCGGATGCGTCGGCCGAGCAGGCGGCGGATGCGTCGGCCGAGCAGGCCACGCGGGGCGAGGCTGAGCAGCCCGAGGCTGAGCAGCCCGAGGCTGAGCAGCCCGCGACGCCCGTCGAGCAGAGTGCGGCCGACACGGTGTCCGTCGACGCCGCGATCGTCCAGGCACCGACCGAGCAGGAGCCCGGCCACGAGCCCGGCTTCGTGAGCCCCGCGACGCCGGCCTCCGACGCCGCTGCGGCCGACGCATCCGCACCGGAGGCCGAGAGCGACCCGCTCGCCGCGGCCACCGTGCTGCCCGCGCTGCCTGCCGGCCCGTTCGGCCTGCTGTTCCACGCTCCAGACCTCGAGGCGCTGCCCGTGCTGTCGGCGGTCGAGGCCGAGGACGACGAGGACGACGACGAGGACTTCGACGACGACTCGCAGCGAGGCCGCCGCACGTCGCGCCGCAACCGCCGCTCGCGCCGACGCGAGCCCGAGGAGGACAAGCCGCTCATCACCGAGCCCCAGAAGGTCAAGGGTTCGACGCGGCTCGAGGCCAAGCGCCAGCGCCGCCGCGAGGGCCGCGATGCCGGCCGCCGCCGCACCGTGGTGACCGAGACTGAGTTCCTCGCCCGCCGCGAGTCCGTCGAGCGCCAGATGATCGTGCGCTCGAAGCACGACCGCGTGCAGCTCGCCGTGCTCGAGGACGGCGTCCTCGTCGAGCACTACGTCGCGAAGGCATCCGAGTCGAGCCTGATCGGCAACGTCTACCTCGGCCGCGTGCAGAACGTGCTGCCGAGCATGGAGGCGGCCTTCGTCGACATCGGCCGCGGCCGCAACGCCGTGCTGTACTCCGGCGAGGTCGACTGGGATGCCGCGGAGCTCGAGGGCCAGCCGCGCAAGATCGAGCTGGCGCTCAAGCCGGGCGACACGGTGCTCGTGCAGGTCACGAAGGATCCGATCGGCCACAAGGGCGCTCGCCTGACCAGCCAGATCTCGCTGCCCGGCCGCTACCTCGTGTCGGTGCCCGGCGGCTCGATGAACGGCATCTCCCGCAAGCTGCCCGACACCGAGCGGGCGCGCCTGAAGAAGATCCTGAAGCAGGTGCTGCCCGAGGGCGTCGGTGTCATCGTGCGCACCGCGGCCGAGGGTGCGACCGAGGAGCAGCTGACGAACGATGTCGAGCGCCTCACCCGCCAGTGGGAGCGCATCCAGCAGCAGCGGAAGTCGGGCAGTGCGCCGCTCCGTCTGCACGCGGAGCCCGACCTGCTCGTCAAGATCGTGCGCGACGTCTTCAACGAGGACTTCGGCAAGCTCGTCATCCAGGGCTCGGAGGCGCTCGAGACGATCCGCGAGTACCTCGAGGCCATCGCGCCCGACCTGATCGATCGCGTCGAGGCCTACGAGGGCAGCGACGACCCGTTCTCGCACTTCCGCATCTCCGAGCAGATCGACAAGGCGCTCGACCGCAAGGTGTTCCTGCCCTCCGGGGGATCGCTCGTCATCGACCGCACCGAGGCGATGACGGTCGTCGACGTCAACACCGGCCGCTTCGTCGGCGCCGGCGGCAACCTCGAGGAGACCGTCACCAAGAACAACCTCGAGGCGGCCGAGGAGGTCGTTCGCCAGCTGCGGCTGCGCGACATCGGCGGCATCATCGTGATCGACTTCATCGACATGGTGCTCGAGTCGAACCGCGACCTCGTGCAGCGCCGCCTCATCGAGTGCCTCTCGCGCGACCGCACGAAGCACCAGGTGGCGGAGGTCACGAGCCTCGGCCTCGTGCAGATG
The DNA here is from genome assembly GCF_022436485.1 of Agrococcus sp. ARC_14. Lineage (NCBI taxonomy): Bacteria > Bacillati > Actinomycetota > Actinomycetes > Micrococcales > Microbacteriaceae > Agrococcus > Agrococcus sp. ARC_14. The sequence continues at coordinate 2,154,488 of NZ_JAKUDO010000001.1, read as the reverse complement.
ACGCGCAAGAAGCTGGGCCTCGGCCTGCTCGAGTCGTACTCGGAGCCCTGCGAGGTGTGCGCCGGTCGAGGCGTCATCGTGCACCACGAGCCGGTCTCGAAGTCGCAGCGCCAGCCCGACAACGGCGGGGGCGGCAACGGCTCCGGCCGGCGACGCGGCCGCAGCGGCAAGCAGAACGACCAGCAGCAGGACCAGCACCAGCACCAGCAGGGCGGCGGCACGCACGCGATCACCGACGACATGCGCAAGGGCCTCTCGCAGGTCGCGCTGGCGGCAAAGGGCAAGCACCCGGATGGCGAGCACGAGCAGGGCGCGCAGGATCACGTGGAGCAGGGTCACGCGGAGAAGCCCGCGGCCGAGCAGGGTCACGTGGAGCAGCCAGCGGCCGAGCAGGGTCACGTGGAGCAGCGCGAGCAGTCGGGCAGGCAGTCGCGTCGCGAGTCGAACCGCGACCGCTCGCAGCGGAACCAGGCGAAGCGCGACCAGTCGAACGGCGACCGGTCGAACGGCGACCAGAGCCGCGACGAGTCGTCCCGCGACCAGAGCCGCGAGCAGTCGAACCGTGACCGCTCGCAGCGCGACGGTGGCCAGCGCGGTCAGCGCGACGAGCGCGAGCCTCGCTCCGGCATCGTCCAGCCCTCGAAGCAGGCGGTCGAGGCCGTCGCGGCAGAGCCCGTCGTGACGATCCTCGACATCCCCGTCGAGCCCACGCACGAGCAGCCCGCGCGCACGTCGAACCAGAACGACCTCGACGGCCTGCTCGGCAGCGCCCTCGACGCCCTGGCAGCACCGGCACCCGGCACGGGCAAGGCTGCGCGCCGCTCGCGCCGCGCCTCCTCTGGCGTCATCACCGCGAAGCCCGACGAGCAGTAGCCGCGCTCGAGTGGCGCCTCCCGCGATCGAGTGGCGCCTCCTGTGATCGAGTGGCGCGAGTAGGCGCCACTCGATGCTGGGAGGCGCCACTCGATGCTGGGGGCCGCCACTCGATGCTGGGGGGCCGCCACTCGATGCTGGGAGGCGCCACTCGGTCAGTCGCGTCGGTCGCGCTCCTTGACGCGCAGGCCGCTCGCGATGAGCCTGCGCACGAGCTCCTTCGGGGGCACGCGCGTCGCGCCCATCGCCACCAGCTCGTCGATCCGCTCGGCGGGCACGTCGTAGTGGTCGTGGTCGAAGCCGCGCTGCGGCAACCCGGCTCGGCGGGCGAACGCGTGCAGCTCGTCGAGGCTCTCGTCGCTCACGAGGTGCGCCCACATGCGGTCGTGGGCAGGCCAGAGCGGGTCGTCGACGAGGATCGCCATCCGGCAAACCTACTGCGCCGACCGCGAGCGGATCCGACCGCGACGCGCGGGGCCGACGTGTTGCCCGCAGCCCCGATTGCCTGTATCGTTGTGCGCTGGCGCAAGTCGCACTATCGCGCGCGCTGCAAGCTTCGTCCCGGCCATGCCGGGAGTCGTTCCAACAGTGAGGATCCAACGTGGTGTACGCAATCGTGCGCGCCGGCGGCCGGCAGGAGAAGGTCGAGGTCGGGACCGTTCTCGTCGTCGACCGCATCGCCGGTGACGACAACGGCAACGTCGAGCTGGCCCCCGTGCTGCTCGTCGACGGCGACAAGGTGACGGCAGACGTTGCTGCGCTCGCCAAGGTCAAGGTGACGGCCGAGGTCGTGACCGACCTGCGCGGCCCCAAGATCCGCATCCAGCACTACCGCAACAAGACCGGCTACAAGCGCCGCATGGGCCACCGCTCAGAGCTCACGCGCCTGAAGATCACCGGCATCAAGTAAGGGACTGGCAGAGATGGCACATAAGAAGGGCGCATCGTCCACCCGCAACGGCCGTGACTCGAACGCGCAGTACCTCGGCGTCAAGCGCTTCGGCGGCCAGGTCGTCAAGGCCGGCGAGATCCTCGTCCGCCAGCGCGGCACGCACTTCCACCCCGGCGCAGGCGTCGGCCGCGGTGGCGACGACACGCTGTTCGCCCTCGAGGCCGGCTCGGTCGAGTTCGGTGCCAAGGGCGGCCGCAAGGTCGTCAACATCGTCGCTGCAGCCGAATAGGCCCACGCGCGAGACTGACGTTCTGATGGACGGGGCGGGCTTCGGCTCGCCCCGTTCTCGCATCTAGAGGAGACACACCATGGCGACCTTCGTCGATCAGGTCACGCTGCATCTGCGCGCCGGCCACGGCGGTCACGGCTGTGTCTCCGTGCGCCGCGAGAAGTTCAAGCCGCTCGGCGGCCCGGACGGGGGGAACGGCGGCGACGGCGGCGACATCGTGCTCGTCGCAGACCCGCAGATCACGACGCTGCTCGGCTATCACCGGTCGCCGCACCGCGCGAGCGAGCACGGCCAGCCCGGCATGGGCGACCTCCGCGCGGGCACGACCGGCGCCGACCTGGAGCTGCCCGTGCCGATCGGCACGGTGGTGCGGGATGCGACGGGCGAGCAGATCGCGGACCTCACGCAGGCGGGCATGCGCATCCTGGTCGCCGAGGGCGGCCAGGGCGGCCTCGGCAACGCAGCGCTGGCGAACAACAAGCGCAAGGCACCCGGCTTCGCGCTGCTCGGCACGCTCGGCCGCGAGGGCGACGTCACGCTCGAGCTGAAGACCGTCGCCGACGTCGCGCTGGTGGGCTTCCCGAGCGCGGGCAAGTCGAGCCTGGTCGCGGCGATGTCGGCCGCGCGGCCGAAGATCGCCGACTACCCGTTCACGACCCTGCACCCCAACCTGGGCGTCGTCGAGTCGGGGCAGACGCGCTACACGATCGCGGATGTGCCGGGCCTCATCGAGGGCGCGAGCGAGGGCAAGGGCCTCGGCCTGGAGTTCCTGCGCCACGTCGAGCGCTGCTCGGCGCTGCTGCACGTGATCGACTGCGCGACGCTCGACCCCGGCCGCGACCCGATCAGCGACCTGCAGGTCATCCTGCGAGAGCTCGAGGCCTACCCGGTGCCGGAAGGCCAGCTGCCGCTCCTCGAGCGTCAGCAGCTCGTCGCGCTCAACAAGATCGACGTGCCTGAGGCGGCTGAGCTCGCCGCGTTCGTGCGGGAGGAGATCGAGGCGATGGGCTTCCGCGTCTTCGAGATCTCGACGGTCGCGCACAAGGGGCTGCGCGAGCTCTCGTTCGCGCTCGCCGAGCTCGTCGAGGCCGACCGCGCGGCGAAGGCCGCCGAGCCCGTGGCGGAGCGCATCGTGCTGCGACCCCGCGCGATCGACAAGGCTGACTTCACGGTCAAGGTGGAGGGCTCGCACGCGGGTCCCGTCTACCGCATCCTGGGTGCCAAGCCCGAGCGCTGGGTGGAGCAGACCGACTTCCGCAACGACGAGGCCGTCGGCTACCTCGCCGACCGGCTCGCGAAGCTCGGCACCGAGGCTGCGCTGCTCAAGGCTGGCGCGCTCTCGGGTGCGACCGTCGTGATCGGCCCGGGCGCAGGCATCGTCTTCGACTGGGAGCCGACCATCGCATCCGCGGCGGAGCTGGTCGGCAACCGCGGCACCGACCCGCGCCTCGACCAGGTCGACCGCCGCACGACGCAGGAGCGGCGCGAGGAGTACCACCGCCGCATGGACGCCAAGCAGGTTGCCCGCGACGGGCTCGCCGAGGAGCGCGAGGCGGGCATCTGGAACGACGACGAGGGGTTCGAGGTGCAGCGCTGGGACGACGAGGCATGACGAGCCTCGACCGCAGCGCGGCCGAGCTGATCGTCGTCAAGGTCGGATCGTCGTCGATCTCGGGCGAGCGCCGCGCACAGATCGAGCCGCTCGTCGACGGGCTCGCGAGCCTGCATCGTCACAGCAGGGTCGTGCTGGTGTCCTCGGGCGCCATCTCGACCGGCATGCCCTTCCTCGGCCTCGACGAGCGCCCCGTCGACCTGCCCATGCAGCAGGCCGCGGCCGCCGTCGGCCAGAACGTGCTCATGAACCGCTACCAGCGCAGCCTCTCCCGCCACGAGGTGACGGCCGCGCAGATCCTCCTCACCGCATCCGACATGGACATGGACTCGCACCGGGTCAATGCGCGCAATGCGCTGCGGCGGCTGCTCGAGCTGCGGATGCTGCCGATCATCAACGAGAACGACACCGTCGCGACCCACGAGATCCGGTTCGGCGACAACGACCGGCTCGCGGCGCTCGTCGCACGGCTCATGGGCGCCGACAGGCTGATCCTGCTCTCGGACATCGCTGCGCTGCGCACGGCGCCGCCCGACGAGGCCGGCTCCGAGCCCATCAGCACGGTGCCATACGGCGACCCTCTGGAGGGCGTGCGGCTGGGCGCGAGCGGCTCGCACATCGGCTCCGGCGGCGCGATGACGAAGGTGGATGCGGCGCGGCTCGCCGCCGACGCGGGCGTGCGCGTGACGGTCACGGCGACGCCGCTGCTCGAGCGGCTGGTGGCGGGGGAGCGCCTCGGCACCGAGTTCGAGCCGAACCCGCAGCCCGTGCGCGAGCCAGACGAGGGTTGAGCCCATGACGCCGGTCGAAGCGCTGGGCCACGGCGACGCGGGAGCGGCGATCGCGCTGTGGCACGCGACGGGGCTCACGCGGCCCTGGAACGTGCCGGAGACCGACTTCGCGCGCGCCGTCGACGGCGCGACATCGGCGGTGCTCGGCATCCGCGACGGCGACGCGCTCGTCGCCACCGCCATGGTCGGCCACGACGGCCACCGCGGCTGGGTCTACTACCTGGCCGTCGATCCCGCGCGGCAGCGGCAGGGTCTCGGGGCTGCGCTCATGCGGGCGGCAGAGGCCTGGATCGTCGCAGCCGGCGGCGTGAAGCTGCAGCTGATGGTGCGGGCCGGCAACGACGGCGTGCTCGACTTCTACCGTGCCCTGGGCTACGACGACCAGGGCGTGACCGTGCTCGGACGGCGGCTCGACCCACCCCTCGGCCCTGGGGGCGGACAGGCGTGACCGCGGCATCCGTCGCCTCCTAGGATCGAGGCATGGCTGCTGATGGCACGACCGACGACTTCGAGGCGCTCCTGAGCGCATCCCAGCGCGCCTCGCGCGCGCTCGGCGTCGCGCCGGCCGAGCAGCGGCATGCCGCGATCACCGCCATCGCCGAGTCGATCGAGGCGGCGAGCGCGTCGATCCTCGCGGCCAACGCCGAGGACCTCGCACGTGGTCGCGAGAGCGGCCTGGACGCCGGTCTGCTCGACCGCCTGCTGCTCGACGACACCCGCATCGCCGGCCTCGCCGACGCCGCCCGCCAGCTGGCCTCGCTGCCCGACCCGATCGGTGAGGTGCTGCGCCAGCGCACGCTGCCGAACGGCATCGACCTCACCCAGGTGCGCGTGCCCTTCGGCGTCATCGGCGTGATCTACGAGGCACGGCCCAACGTCACGGTCGACCTCGCCTGCATCGCGCTCGGCTCCGGCAACGCCGTCGTGCTGCGCGGCGGCTCGGCGGCCGAGCGCACGAACGCGGTGCTCGTCGCCACCATGCAGGGCGCCATCGAGGCGCAGGGGCTGCCGCGCGAGTCGGTGCAGACCATCGACCGCTTCGGTCGCGACGGCGCAGGCCGGCTCATGCAGGCGCGCGGCCTCGTCGACCTGCTGGTGCCGCGGGGGAGCGCAGCGCTCATCGAGCGGGTCGTCACCGAGTCGACGGTGCCCGTGATCGAGACGGGCGCCGGCATCGTGCACGCCTTCGTCGACCGCGCCGCCGATCTGCCGATGGCCCTCGAGATCGTGCTCAACGCCAAGACCCAGCGCACCAGCGTCTGCAATGCGCTCGAGACGGTGCTCGTGCACCGCGACATCGCCGCGACCGCCGTGCCCGTGCTCGCGGGCGCGCTGCAGGAGGCGGGCGTCACGATCCACGCGGACGGCGCGCTGCCCGGCGTCGACGGCGTGCAGCCACTGGGGGAGGGCGGCTGGGCAACCGAGCACCTCTCGATGGATGTCGCGATCGGCGTCGTCGACGACCTCGACGCGGCGATCGAGCACGTCAACCGCTTCGGCACGCATCACACCGACACGATCCTGACGAGCGACGCGGATGCGGCGGCCAGGTTCCTGGCGGAGGTCGACTCCGCCGTGGTCATGCACAACGCATCCACCCGGTTCACCGACGGCGGCGAGTTCGGCTTCGGCGCGGAGGTCGGGATCTCGACGCAGAAGGCGCACGCGCGCGGGCCCATGGGCCTGCCGGAGCTGACGAGCACGAAGTGGCTCGTGCGCGGCACCGGTCAGGTGCGGCCCTGAACGGAGATCGGCACTTGCCGCGCTAGGCTTGCTCTGATCGGAGGCACCCATGAACCTGCTTGTGCTCGCGACCGCCGCTGAGGCCGAATCGGCCGGCGCCGAAGTCGCACCCTTCATCGCTGCGGGCATCACCGCCGCGGTCTTCCTCATCTCCGCCATCGTGCTGCGCTCCTTCCGCGACGTCGCCAACCGCCGCGCAGACGCGCAGGCACCCGCTGCCGATCGCCACTGACACCAGCGCCGTGCCCGAGCGCCGGCGCCGCCTCGGCATCATGGGCGGCACCTTCGACCCGATCCACCACGGGCACCTCGTGGCAGCGAGCGAGGTCGCGCAGCACTTCGAGCTCGACGAGGTCGTCTTCGTGCCGACGGGCGAGCCGTATCAGAAGCGCGACGTCTCGCTGAGCGAGGACCGCTACCTGATGACGGTGGTCGCGACGGCGTCGAACCCCCGCTTCAAGGTCAGCCGCGTCGACGTCGACCGCGACGGCCCGACCTACACGATCGACACCCTGCGCGACCTGCGGGCGCTGCATCCGGACGCCGACCTCTTCTTCATCACGGGTGCGGATGCGTTCGCCTCGATCGTGGAGTGGAAGGACCTGGAGGAGCTCTGGCAGCTCGCCCACTTCGTCGCTGTCACTCGCCCGGGGCACCAGCTCGAGATGTCGGGTTATCCGAAAGAGCGCGTCTCGCTCCTGGAGATCCCCGCGCTTGCGATATCCTCGACCGATTGCCGTGCGCGTGTCCGCGCCGGATATCCCGTCTGGTACCTGGTGCCCGACGGGGTGGTTCAATACATCAGCAAGCACGACCTCTACCGGAGACAGACAGCATGACCGACGCGAACGAAGAGCGCCCGCTCACGCGGCGCGAGCTTCGCGCGCGCGAACGCGCCGAGGAGCTGGCCACCACGGGCGGCGTGCCGCCCGTCCCGGGCGATGACGAGCAGCGCGCATCCGTCGAGGAGCCTGCGCACCTCGGCCGTCACTCGACGCCCAGCGTTCCCGCAGCGGCGCACGAGGCTGAGTCCGAGCAGCAGGCCGAGCCTGTCGACGCCGAGCCTGTCGACGCCGAGCCCGTCAAGCCGCTCGGCCGATTCTTCGGCCGCAAGAAGGGCAAGGGCGCACAGGAGAAGGAGCCGGAGGCGCAGGATGCTGCCCCGGCCACCGCCGAGCCGGCCGAGACGGTCGCCATCCAGCAGGTCGACCCCGGCGCCGCCGAGGGCGTCGACGCGCTCGAGGCAGAGCTCGCCGAGCCCGAGGCTCCCAGCGCTCCCGCGCCCGCAGACGCATCCGTTCCCGCACCCTCGTCTGCCCGCCGCTCGAGCGCGCAGATCGACGACGTGCAGGGCCTCGACACCGTCAGCGACGCCGAGGTCGACGATCTCGAGATCGACGAGGTCGTCGTCCAGCAGCCTCGGGTCTCCTCGCGTCGCATCGCAGAGGTGACGCCCGCAGAGCTCGAGGATCGCCGCCAGGCACTGGAGGACGCCGACGACACGGTCGTCGCCGGCCCGAGCCGCGGCCAGTCGCAGCGTCTGCCCGTCATCGTCAACGTCGTGCCCGACACCTCGGAGCACCACATCGCCGACCTGCGAGAGCAGGGCGTCGCCGGCAGCGGCGGCACCTCGACCTCGTCGATCACGGCGAACGCGCTCGTGCTGCCCGCAGGCAGCGAGAGCCCCGACTTCACGCTCGAGGGCGATGACGGCCTGCTCGTCACCGGCTCGATCGACGTGCCGGAGGGCTTCGCCTCGTCCGGCCGCGGCCGTGCCGCCATCGACGGCAACGACGTCGACTCCGATGTCGCCGAGGGCGAGGTGACGAGCCCGGAGACGGCGCCCGTGCGCGCCTCGAAGGCGGTCTCGTCGTATGCAAATGCTCGCGTGCAGATCGCGCCGAAGAAGCAGCGCCCCAACGTCTGGCCCGTGGCCATCGGCGTCGGTGCGGGTGGTTTCGCGGTGGCGGTTGCAGGCTTCCTGGCTCTCGCACTCTCGCAGGGCTGGCTCTGATCTCTGGGGGTGCGCGATGAGCGCGGACGACAAGGCGATCGCGCTCGCGCGCGCTGCAGCACGTGCTGCCGACAAGGCGCTGGCGGTGGATCTGGTGGGGCTCGACGTCTCTGGCCAGCTGCCGCTGACCGACGTGTTCCTGATCGCGACGGGGCGCAACGAGCGCCAGGTGAGCGCCATCGCGCGCGAGGTCGAGGATGCGCTGCTGCCCGCGGGTGCGAAGCCCGTGCGTCGCGAGGGCCGCGCCGACGGCCGCTGGGTGCTGCTCGACTTCTCCGACATCGTGGTGCACGTCTTCCACGAGGAGGAGCGCACCTACTACCAGCTCGAGCGGCTGTGGCGCGATGCGCCGGTCATCGACCTGCAGGTGCCGGAGGCCCCGGCGGCCGACGCGGAGTAGGCCCGCGCGCAGCAGCGCATCATCGACTTCTGCATGGACGGAGCACGTTGCGCAGTAGATCTCGGATCGGCTTGATGTCGGCGCTCGCCGTCGGAACGGTGACGACGATCACGGGCTGTGGCGCGATCGCTGCGCCGATCGGCGACGCCCTCTACCGCGACGGCGAGCAGCGCTACGTCTCCTCAGCGACGACCATGCACTCGGTGATCATGGCGATCCACGAGGGCGACTGGATCGTCGATCAGGGGTCGTACGGGGCATCCCCGATCCCCTGTCGGATCGACGGCGCGCTCTCCGGGTATGCGTTCTCTTGGGCTCGTGTGCTCGAGCCGGAGGTGCTCGATGTCGAGGGAGCCGTCGCCGCCGCGACCGCCGCGTTCGAGGATGCAGGCATGACCGCGCAGACCGCGACCTATGGCGAGGGCGACCGGCAGGAGGTCAACGTCATCGGCGAGGGCGGCGACGTCGGCCGTGGCGTGGTGACCATCCGTCCGGCAGGGCACAGCATCCGGGCGTCGGCAGCCACCGCATGCTTCCCCGGCGACGCGTCGGCGCTCTCAGACATGGTCTTCGGCGGTGAGGTCTACGAGGGCGCGTCGTTGCGACTTCCCGCAGTGGAAGGAGTCGACTGGCAGCCCCGGTTCTACTTCCCTGAGGACACCAGCCCGGTGTACTTCACAGAGGATGGCACGCCGATCGATCCACCGCCGAGCGTGACCGAGCTTCCCGTCGCGCCGTACGCAGACTGAGCGCTCCGACGGAGGGCTGCGTACGGCGCGCTCTCGGCTACGCCGTCGGCAGCAGCGTGATGCGGTTCGCCCAGGGGTCGTCGAATCGGATGCCGCGACCGTCATCGGCGACCTCGACCCCGCGCGCCATGAGCCGCTCGCGTGCCGCGCCCAGCGCATCCGCGTCCGGAACCCTGATCTCGATGCGGCCGAGGCCGAGCGTGTCGGCCCGGCGGCTCGCGCCGCGCGAGTTCCAGACGTTCATCGCCATGTGGTGGTGGTAGCCGCCGGCGCTGACGAACAGCGCAGTGTCGCCCAGCGCCGCGGTCTCGGCGAAGCCCAGCGCGTCGACGTAGAAGGCTCGGGCGCTCGGCACGTCGCCCACCTGCAGGTGCACGTGGCCGACCTTCGCGCCGGCAGGGGCGAGCGAGGCGGGGCCGCCGAAGGCACCGCGGTCGAGGTGCTCGTTCACGAAGCGGTTCGGGTCGATGAACTCGGTGGTCATGTGGATGCGCCCGCCCACCCAGCTCCACTGGTCGCGCGGCCGGTCGACGTAGAGCTCGACGCCGTTGCCGTCGGGGTCGGCGAAGTAGAACGCCTCGGAGACGTGGTGGTCGCCGGTGCCGGCGAACTGGATGTTCGGGATCTGCGTCATGCGCACGACCGCGGCGGCGAGCGCTGCGTGGGTCGGGTAGAGGATCGCGGTGTGGAACAGGCCGGCATCTGCCGGGTTCGGTCCGCGGAGGTCTGGCGCCTCCTCGAGCACGAGGATGACGCGGCCTCCGACGCCGAGCTCGACGACGCCCGGGCGCTCGGCGATGTGCTCGAGGCCCACGCCGGCGGTGTACCAGTGATCCAGTCGCGCGAGCTTCGCGGTCTTGAGCAGCACCGGGCCCATGTCGGTCGCGTCGGGCAGCAGGTCGATCGTCGTGTTCATGGTGTCCTCCGCTGAATGGAACGCACGGATGTTCTTTTGATTCCGAACTATTTGCGCCCGAGATCGCGCTCGAGCACCGGCGCGAGCCGGAAGGGGATGAGCTCGCCCATCGACAGCCACGTCTCGGTGCGCTCGACCCCCTCGCAGGCGAGCACGAGCTTGTTGACGCGATAGAGATCCTCGGCGTCGCGGCAGACGATCCGCACCAGCACGTCGGCCTGGCCGGAGAGCCCGAACGCCTGCACGACCTCCGGGATCTGCCGCAGCTGCTCGACCACCGAGTCGATCTTCGGCTGATCGACGTGCGTCGCCATGAAGACCGTCAGCGGGTAGCCCAGCGCCGCGGCGTGGAACCTGCGGTCGAAGCCCTGCAGCGCATCCGAGGCCTCGAGCGCCGCGACGCGGCTCTGCACCGTGTTGCGGGCGAGGCCGAGCTGCTCGGCGATCGCGGCGTTGGTGATGCGGGGATGCTTCGTGAGCTCGAGCAGGATCCTGCGGTCTGTGTCATCGACGGTGCGCATGATGCGCAATCTAGCGCAGGGTCGACCTCGACGGAATGCGCGCCCCGCGCAGCAACCGTGTCGCTGATTGCGCGAAGTGCGTTCCGGGGATAGCGTCGGAGGACAGATCTGCGGACAACCAGTCCATCGGATCCGACCGGCACCCACAAGGTGCTTCGAACGAGGAGGTTCGATCGTGTCGATCACCGTGCCAGCCCCCGATCCCGCGCTCGCCGTCGGCCTGGATGTCCCGCTGACCGTGCTCGACCTCGACGGCACCCGGCTGCCGAACGAGCTCCTCGATCCGCACCTGACCGACATCGACGAGTCGGCGCTCACGAACCTCTACGTCGACATGGTGCGCGTGCGCCGCCTCGACACCGAGGCCTTCGCCCTGACCCGCCAGGGGCACCTGGTGCTGTGGCCGCCGCTGCTGGGCCAGGAGGCCGCGCAGGTCGGCCCCGCCCGCGCCCTCGGCGAGCAGGACTGGGTCTTCGGCTCCTACCGCGAGCACGGCTTCGCCCTGCTGCGAGGCGCCGACATGAGCGAGTTCGCCCGCATCTGGAAGGCCTACGCCCACAGCGGCTGGGACCCGCAGGAGATCCGCATGGCGCCATCGCAGATCATCATCGGCGCGCAGACGCTGCACGGCGTCGGCTACGCCATGGCCGCCAAGATGGATGGCTCCGACGATGTGGCGCTGACCACCTTCGGCGACGGCGCCACGAGCGAGGGCGACGTGAGCGAGGCGCTGGTGTGGGCATCCACCTTCCAGGCGCCCGTCGTCTTCCTCTGCCAGAACAACCAGTACGCCATCTCCGAGCCCGTGGCCCTGCAGTCGGGCGTGCCGCTCGCGCTGCGCCCGACCGGCTTCGGCATCCCCTCGATGCGCGTCGACGGCAACGACGTGCTCGCCATGCACGCGGCCGCCCGCATCGCCTTCGACCGCGCGCGCAGCGGCGGCGGCCCCACGTTCATCGAGGCCGTCACCTACCGGCGCGGCCCGCACACCACCACCGACGACCCCAAGCGCTACCGCGACCGGGCAGAGGAGGAGGCGTGGATCGCGAAGGACCCGCTCGACCGCGTCGAGCGGGCGCTCGAGCGCATGGGCGCCAACATGGAGGCCGTGCGCGCCGAGGCGAAGATCCGCGCCGACCAGCTCGCCAAGGAGTTCCGTGCTGCGTGCGAGCACGCAGAGCCGCCCCTCGCCGACGCGATCTTCGACCAGGTCTACGCACAGCCCACCAGGCGTCTGGAGCGCCAGCGCCTCGAGCACCAGGCGTTCGTGAACAGCATCGAGGCCACGGCATGACCGAGACGCTCACCCTGGCGAAGGCCATCAACGCAGCGCTCGCCGACTCGCTCTCCGGCGACGACCGCGTGCTCCTGATGGGCGAGGACATCGGCAAGCTCGGCGGCGTCTTCCGCGTCACCGACGGCCTGCAGGACACCTTCGGCCCGCAGCGCGTGATCGATGCGCCGCTGGCGGAGTCGGCGATCATCGGCACGGCGATCGGCATGAGCTACCGCGGCTTCCGCGTGGTGGCCGAGATCCAGTTCGACGGCTTCATCTACCCCGCGTTCGACCAGATCGTCGCGCAGGTGGCGAAGCTGCGCTACCGCTCGCAGGGCCGCGTGACGATGCCGCTGACCATCCGCGTGCCGTTCGGCGGCGCGATCGGCTCGGTCGAGCACCACTCCGAGTCGCCCGAGTCGTACTTCGCGCACACGGCGGGTCTGCGTGTCGTCACCGCGTCGACGCCGCAGGAGGCGTACTCCACGCTGCGCGCAGCGATCCAGAGCGACGACCCGGTGCTGTTCTTCGAGCCGAAGAGCAAGTACTACACGAAGGGGGAGGTCGACCGCACGATCGTGCGCGACCTCGAGACCGCCAACATCGTCGCGAGCGGCCGCGACGTGACGATCGCCGCCTACGGCCCGACGGTCGAGACCGCGCTGCGCGCCGCGATCGCAGCGGCCGACGAGGGCATCGAGATCGAGGTCATCGACCTGCGCTCCATCTCGCCGCTCGACGTCGACACCGTGGTCGAGTCGGTGCGTCGCACCGGCCGCCTGATCGTCGCGCACGAGGCACCGAACGAGTCGTCGGTCTCCAGCGAGCTCGTCGCCTCGGTCGCCGAGCGCGCCTTCCAGCACCTCGAGGCAGCGCCCGAGCGCGTCACCGGCTACGACACGCCCTACCCGCCCTCGGCCGTCGAGCACGACTATCTGCCGAGCATCGACCGGCTGCTCGACGCCGTCGACCGCACCCTCGGCCGACGCAACTCGCGCACCGGCCTCGACTACTCGTCCGTCACGACCGTGGGAGCCGCACGATGAAGACCTTCCTGCTGCCCGACCTGGGCGAGGGCCTCACCGACAGCGAGATCGTCGCCTGGCGCGTCGCCGAGGGCGACACGGTCGAGCTCAACCAGCCGCTCGCCGACATCGAGACGGCGAAGGCCATCGTCGAGCTGCCGAGCCCTACGAGGGCACGATCGCCAAGCTGTACGCCGGCGAGGGCGAGACCGTCGACGTCGGCGCGCCGCTCATCGACTTCGACCTGGGCGATGGCGAGGCTGCACCGGCACAGGATGCCGCCGGTCCGGTCGCCCATGAGGCTCCGGATGCTGCCGGTCCGGTCGGCGACGAGCCCGGCATCGTGAGCGCTCCCGTCTCCGCACCCGAGACGAACCTCACCGCACAGGCGGAGGCGGCAGCGGCTGCCGACGACAAGCCGGAGAAGGTCTCGGTGCTCGTCGGCCACATCACCGTGCACGGCGGCAAGCCGACGCGCGCGAAGCGCAGCTGGGATGCCGAGCCCTTCGAGCGCGTCGAGCTGCGCGGCCCGAATCGCGCCATGCCTCCCGTGCGCAAGCTCGCCAAGGAGCGCGGCATCGACCTGCAGTCGGTGCGCCCGAGCGGCGCCGACGGCCTCGTCACGCGCGCCGACCTCGAGACGGCCGGCACCCCATCCGCAGCCCCGCAGGCAGCACCGGCGTCGACGCGCGAGAAGGTGACCGGGCTGCGCAAGCACACGGCCGCCGCGATGTCGCAGTCGGCGCTCACCGTGCCGCACGCGGCGACGTTCCATCAGGTCGACGTGACCGAGACGCTCGCGCTCGCCAAGAGCAGCGACGCCTCGTTCCTGGCGCTCGCCAGCCGGGCGATCCTGCTCGCGGCGAAGCGCTGGCCAGACGTGACCTCCTCCTTCCACGCCGACACCAACGAGCTCGAGCGCTTCGCGCACGTCAACCTCGGCATCGCCGTCTCGACCGATCGCGGCCTGGTGGTCGCCTCGGTCGACGAGGCGGAGGGCATGGGAGCCGTCGAGCTCACCGAGCAGATCAAGGATCGCGCCGTGCGCGCCCGCGAGAGCACGCTGTCGATGGCAGAGCTCACCTCGTCGAACATCACGATCTCGAACGTCGGCGTCTTCGGCGTCGACGGCGGCATCCCGATCCTCAACCCGGGGGAGTCGGCGATCATCGCGCTCGGCGCGATCCGGAAGCTGCCGTGGAATCATCGGGGCGAGATCGTGCTGCGCGACGTCTGCACCGTGACGATCTCGTTCGACCACCGCGTGCTCGACGGGCGCGAGGCTGCCGGCTTCCTGGCCGACATCGCCGCCGTGCTCGAGCGGCCTGCCCTGGCGCTGGCGCGCTAGGGATCTGGCACGGTAGGAGCATGCACGCCCTGACGACCCACGTCGACCCTGCCTCGGATGCGGCGACAGCCAATCGCACCGCCATGGAGGCGCTCGTCGGCCAGCTGCGCGAGCGGCTCGACCGCGTGGCGCTCGGCGGCCCCGAGAAGAGCCGCGAGCGGCACGTCGCGCGCGGCAAGCTGCTGGCGCGCGACCGCATCGACGCGCTGCTCGATGCCGGCAGCCCGTTCCTGGAGATCGCGCCGCTGGCAGCCTGGGGCGTCTACGGCACGCCGCAGGATGGCGATGCGGGGGATGCGCCCTCCGCGGGCGTCGTCGCCGGCATCGGGCTGGTGCACGGCCGGTTCGTGATGGTGATCGCCAACGATGCGACGGTCAAGGGCGGCACCTACTATCCGCTGACCGTCAAGAAGCACCTGCGCGCGCAGCAGATCGCGCGCGAGAACCGGCTGCCGTGCATCGCGCTGGTCGACTCGGGTGGCGCCTTCCTGCCGATGCAGGATGAGGTCTTCCCCGACCGCGAGCACTTCGGCCGCATCTTCTTCAACCAGGCGCAGCTCTCGGCGCTCGGCATCCCGCAGCTCGCCGCCGTGATGGGCTCGTCGACCGCCGGAGGCGCCTACGTGCCGGCGATGAGCGACGAGACGGTGATCGTGCGCGACCAGGGCACGATCTTCCTCGGCGGCCCGCCGCTCGTGAAGGCCGCCACCGGCGAGATCATCGACGCGGAGTCGCTCGGCGGCGGCGTGCTGCACGCCGAGGTCTCGGGCGTCGTCGACCACCTCGCCGACGACGACGCGCACGCGCTCGAGATCGTGCGCGACATGGTGGCGTCGCTGCCCGAGGATCGCGCGATGCCCGCCGGCACACGGCCGACCGCCGCAGCCACCTTCGGCTGGTCGGGCCATGGCCCGAGTCGCGCGCCCGCCGTCGACCCCGCCACGCTCTACGGGGCGATCCCGCCCGATCTGCAGACGCCCTACGACGCGCACGAGATCATCGCCCGCATCGTCGACCGCAGCGAGTTCCACGAGTTCAAGGCCGGCTACGGCGAGACGCTCGTCACCGGCTTCGCCGAGCTGCACGGCCACACCGTCGGCATCATCGCCAACAACGGCGTGCTCTTCAGCGAGTCGGCCATGAAGGGCGCGCACTTCATCGAGCTGTGCGACCAGCGCGGCGTGCCGCTCATCTTCCTGCAGAACATCACCGGCTTCATGGTCGGCTCGGAGGCCGAGCGCGGCGGCATCGCCAAGCACGGCGCCAAGATGGTCACCGCCGTCGCCACCACGCGCGTGCCGAAGCTCACCGTCGTCGTCGGCGGCTCGTTCGGCGCCGGCACCTACTCCATGTGCGGCCGCGCCTACGACCCCCGCTTCCTGTGGCTGTGGCCCAACGCGCGCGTGAGCGTGATGGGCGGGCCCCAGGCCGCATCCGTGCTCTCCACCGTCAAGCGCGAGCAGCTCGAGGCGGCCGGCGAGGAGTGGTCGGCGGATGCGCAGGACGAGTTCGAGCGCCCGGTGCGCGAGCAGTACGAGCGGCAGGGCAACCCGTACTACGCCTCGGCCAGGCTGTGGGACGACGGCGTCATCGACCCGGCAGACACCCGCCGCGTGCTCGGCATGGCGCTCGACGTCGTGACCGCCGTGCCGCTGCCAGAGCCGCGCTTCGGCGTCTTCAGGATGTGATCGGGATGCCCGAGAAGTTCACGAAGGTCATGGTCGCCAACCGCGGCGAGATCGCCATCCGCATCGCGCGCACCCTGCGCGAGCAGGGCATCCGCTCGGTGGCGGTGCGCGCCGAGGACGACCCCTCGCCGCACCCGGGCCATTTCGACGAGGTGGTCTCGCTCGGCGCTGGCCCGCTGCGCGACACCTACCTCTCGATCGAGCGGATCATCGCCGCGGCGGTCGACACGGGCGCGCAGGCGATCCACCCGGGCTACGGCTTCCTGTCGGAGAACGCGGCGTTCGCGCAGGCGTGCGCGGATGCGGGGGTCGTCTTCATCGGACCGCCCGCCTCGGCGATCGAGACGATGGGCGACAAGATCCGGGCGCGGCACGCCGTCGAGTCGCGCGGCGTCGCGACGGTGCCGGGCATCGCGGAGCCGGGGCTGGACGACGCGGCGCTCATCGCGGGCGCCGAGCGGGTGGGGTTCCCCGTGCTCATCAAGCCCGCGGCCGGCGGCGGTGGCAAGGGCATGTACCGGGTCGACGAGGCTGCCGGGCTGCCGCACGCGCTCGCCGCCGCCCGCCGCGAGGCCGCCTCGTCGTTCGGCGACGACACGCTCTTCATCGAGCGCTTCGTCACCCGCCCCCGCCACATCGAGGTGCAGGTGCTGGCCGACACGCACGGGAACGTCATCCACCTGGGCGAGCGCGAGTGCTCGCTGCAGCGCCGCCACCAGAAGGTCATCGAGGAGGCGCCCAGCGCGCTGCTCACCGAGGCGCAGCGCGCCGCGATCGGTGCGGCCGCAGTGGAGACGGCCCGCTCGGTCGGCTACGTGGGCGCGGGCACGGTGGAGTTCATCGTCGACGCCGGCAGGCCCGACGAGCCCTTCTTCATGGAGATGAACACCCGCCTGCAGGTCGAGCACCCGGTGACCGAGATGGTCACGGGCATCGACCTCGTCGAGCAGCAGTTGCGCATCGCGGCGGGGGAGCCGCTCACCATCGCGCAGGACGACGTGACGCTCACCGGCCACGCGATCGAGGCGCGCATCTATGCAGAGGATCCGGCGGCGGGCTTCCTGCCCACCGGCGGCACGGTGCTCGACCTGCAGTGGGCCTGGGACGGCACGCGCATCGACGCCGGCGTCGAGCACGGCACGGTCGTGGGCTCGAGCTACGACCCCATGATCGCGAAGGTGATCGTGCACGAGCCGACCCGCGGCGAGGCGATCGAGCGGCTGCGGCAGGCGCTCGCCGAGTCGTCGATCTTCGGCGTCATCACGAACCGCGGCTTCCTGCGGGCGCTGCTCGACGAGCCGAGCGTGCGCGCGGGCGACCTCGACACCGGCTTCATCGATCGTGAGGGCGAGCGCATCGCCGACGCGCGCGTGCCGAGCGAGGTGTTCGCGGCAGCTGCGGTGTCGGCGCAGCCGGTCCCGATGCACATCGGGGCCTGGGACCCCGACGGCTGGCGCATCGGCGGCGCGGTCGGCCGGCGCACCGCGCTGCGCGACGGCGAGGGCATCGCGAGCGTGCAGATCCTCGGCGGGCGCGCGACCGTGACGCGCGCCGACGGCACCGTCGACGAGCTCGACACGCCCAGCGCTCCGTGGGACAGACAGATGGGAGACGGCGCTCTGCAGGCCCAGCAGTCAGCGGAGGGCACCTGGGTGCGCACCCCCGATGGTGACTTCCTCGTCGAGGCGCCGCCGCGCATCCGTCGTGGTCGTGGCCCCGTGCAGCCGACCCTGGCATCCCCGATGCCCGGCACCGTCGTGGCGACGCACGTCGCCGACGGCGACACGGTCGCGGAGGGGCAGGCGGTCATCAGCGTCGAAGCCATGAAGATGGAGCATGTGCTGCGCGCACCCGTCGCCGGCACCGTGCACCTGGCAGCCGCGAGCGGCGAGCAGGTCACGCGCGGGCAGGAGCTTGCGACCGTCACGCCACAGGAGGAGCAGGGATGACCGAGGACAACCAGGTGGCAGACAGCACCGAGGACGGAACCGTGGACACCACCGTGCGCCGCATCACCCAGCGCGGCCTCTACTTCGACGAGCTCGAGGAGGGCGTGGTCTACGAGCACCGGCCCGGCCGCACGATGACCGAGACCGACAACGTGCTGTTCACGACGCTGACGATGAACACGCAGCCGCTGCACCTCGATCACCACTGGAGCGCGTCGAGCGAGTTCGGCGAGCCGCTCATCAACTCGATGCATACGCTCGCGACCATGGTCGGCCTGTCGGTCGGGCAGCTGACGCAGGGCACGATCGTCGCGAACCTCGGCTTCAGCGAGGTCGCCTTCCCCGCGCCCGTGCGGCACGGCGACACGATCTACTGCGAGACGCGCGTGACCGGCAGGCGCGCATCGAAGTCGCGCCCCGGCCAGGGCATCGCGACCTTCGAGCATCTCGCCCGCAACCAGCACGGCGAGGTCGTCGCGAAGGCCGTGCGCCAGGTGCTGCTGCAGCAGAGCCCGGAGTCGGCGGCATGAGCCGTCGCTTCACGATGGGCCCGGCGCTGCTGTTCTGCCCGGGCGATCGGCCCGACCGGTTCCAGAAGGCGGCCGACCGGGCGGATGCGGTGATCCTCGATCTGGAGGACGCCGTCGGGGCCGACTCCAAGGATGCGGCGCGCGCGGCGGTCGTGGCCGCTGCGCTCGACCCGCGGCGCACCATCGTGCGGGTGCAGGCGCGCGGAGCCGCTGGCTTCCGCGATGACCTGGAGGCGGTCGCGGCGAGCCCGTTCCGCACCGTGATGCTGGCGAAGGCGGAGTCGCCGGATGAGGTCGACGCGGTCGCCGAGGCCGTGCAGGGTGTGCGCGTGGTGGCGCTGATCGAGACGGCGCGAGGGGTGCTCGCCGCCGAGGCGATCGCCGACCACAGCGCCGTCGTCGGGCTCATGTGGGGCGCAGAGGATCTGGTGGCGTCGATGGGCGGCACCTCGAGCCGCACGGACGCGGGCGAGTATCGCGACGTCGCCCGGCATGCGCGCAGTCGTGTGCTGCTGGCCGCGAGCGCCTTCGGCAAGACGGCGATCGACGCGATCCGCACCGACATTGCCGACCTCGACGGCGCCCATGCGGAGGCGCTCGACGCGGCCGCGAGCGGCTTCGGAGCGAAGGCGGCCATCCACCCGAGTCACGTCGAGCCCTACCGCCGCGCCTTCGCGCCGACGGCCGAGCAGGTCGATGAGGCCCAGCGCATCCTCGCCGCCGCCGAGGTGACGCCGGGTGTCTTCTCCTTCGAGGGGCGGATGGTCGACGAGCCGATCCTGCGGCACGCGCGGAGCGTCGTGGCGAGGTCGCAGGCGGCGGAGTAGCGCTGCGCGGCCGCCCGTCGGCCGTCGAGGTCTGCCGGGCCGGAGCCCCGCTGCCCGGCGCGCCCGCGCGACGACCCTGACTGGACACCGTGCGTTGATAGCCTGCAGGCGCACGAGCCGGGGGAGAGGTGCTGTGGGGCGACATCGTTCTGGCGTGGATGGCGCCCGGCACCAGCGGCGCGAGGAGCGGCGTCGCGCCCGTGACGGGTTCGGGCTGGATGAGGAGCTCGGCTCCGGCGTGATCGCGCCGACGCTCGCGCGCGACAGCCGGAGCGCGAGCGGCCACAGCCACGGCCACGGCGAGGGGCTCGTCGTCGGCGTCCGCCCGCGACTCGTCCTCTGGCTGGTGCTCGCTCCGATGCTGCTCGCCACCCTCATCGGGCTCGTCGCGCTCTGGCCGAGCTCCGCAGACCTGCCGGATCGCATGCCCTACTTCGGGGCCGGTGCGGGCTCGACGCAGGCCACCGCATCCGCCGTCCCCGACGCCGAGACGACGCTCGTCGCCGCGCGGCTCGATGACGGAACCGCGATCGAGGTGGTCGTGCCGCCCGAGGCGATGGGTGAGATCGGCCCCGGCGACCGGCTGCGGGTGTTCGACGTGCCGGAGGCCGCGGGCTACGGCAGCAGCTACATCTTCATCGACTTCGCCCGCGAGGTGCCGCTGGCGCTGCTGGCGCTCGTCTTCGTGGGCGTGGTGGTCGCGGTGGCGCGGTGGCGCGGCCTCGCCGCGATCGTCGGGCTCGCGGGCGCCTTCGTGGCGATCGGCGGCTTCACGCTGCCAGCGCTGCTGAGCGGCCAGCCCGCCCTCCCCGTCGCGCTCGTGAGCGCATCCGTCGTCATGTGCATCGTGCTCTACGTGGCGCACGGCTTCAGCACGCGCACCACCACCGCGCTGCTGGGCACGCTCATCGGGCTGGTGCTGACGGGCGCGATCGCGTGGGTCGCGACCTCGACGACGCGCATCATGGGCACGAGCTCTGAGGAGTCGCTCATCCTCTTCCAGCAGGTCGGGCTCGATCTGTCGGATGTGTTCCTGTGCGGTCTCGTGCTGGCCGGCATGGGCGTGCTCAACGACGTCACCATCACGCAGGCATCAGCCGTCTGGGAGCTGCGCGAGGCGGCGCCCGGCGCGACCCGTCGCGACCTCTTCGGCCGCGCCATGCGCATCGGCCGCGACCACATCGCCTCGACCGTCTACACGATCGCGTTCGCCTACGTGGGCGCTGCGCTGCCGATGCTGATGGTGCTGTGGATGATGGACGGCCCGACGGATGTGCTGCTCACGACCGGCGAGGTCGTCGAGGAGATCGTGCGCACGCTGGTCGGCTCGATCGGGCTGGTGCTGGCGATCCCGCTGACGACGGCGATCGCGGCGCTGATCGTGCCAGGGCCCGCGCGTGCGCCGGAGACTGAGGACCGGGTGGCGCAGGCGGCCTGAGCGGGCGGCTCGACGAGATCCTCGCAGCCAGTCTCAGTCGCGCTGCCGCTGCTTCGCCGTCTTCGCGGCGAACGCCTCGACCTTGGCGGTCGGCCCGTGCACGAGCAGCGTGTCGCCCGCCTCGAACCTGGTCTCGGGGTTCGCGAGCAGCCAGGCGCCCTCGCGCTGCACGGCGCCGATGCCGATGCCGTGCTTGAGCTGCAGCTCCAGCTCGCGCAGCGGCAGCGCCAGCAGATCCTGCGGTGCCTCGAGGCGCACCGCTGCGTAGCCGGGGCCGATCTCGATGAAGTCCTGCAGGGCTCCACGCACCATGCGTGCGACGCGGCGGCCCATGTCGGCTTCCGGCCGCACGACGTGCCGCACGCCGAGCTGCTGCAGGATCAGCGCGTGGCGCTCATCGACCGCCTTCGCCCAGACCTCGGCGACGCCGACGCGCAGCAGCTGGCTGGTGACGAGGATGCTCGCGGTGACGTCGGTGCCGATCGCCACGACCACGCGGTCGAACTCCGCGAGCCCGAGCTGCTCGATGAGGTCTGGCTTCGTCGCATCGCCGACCACGACGCCCGTGAGCTGCCCGTTGAGCTCCTGCACCACATCCTCGTGACTGTCGATGCCCAGCACCTCGGTGCCGTGCGCCATGAGCTCGAGCGCGAGCGAGCTGCCGAAGCGGCCAAGACCGATGACGGCGATCGAGGTGGCGGAGCCGATGCCTGCCGGGTTGAAGGGGGAGCGGAGCCTAGCCAATGATGGGCCTTTCCTTGGGCAGCTCGTATTGGAGCCTGCGGGGTCGGAGCGCCAGCGTCGTGGCCACTGTGATGGGGCCGACGCGGCCGATGAACATGAGCAGCACCAGGATGAGCTGACTCGGGGTGCCGACGGATGCGGTGATGCCGGTCGAGAGCCCGACCGTGCCGAACGCGGAGACGACCTCGAAGAGCACGCGGTCGTGGTCGATCTCGGTGAGCAGCATGATGGCGAGCGTCGCGGCGAAGCACAGGCCGACCGAGAGCAGCACGACCGTGATCGCCTCGCGGTGCACGGCGCGCGAGAGGCGCTTGCCGAAGAAGGTGACGGTCGGGTCGCCGCGCACCTCGGCGAGGATGATCGCCGCCAGCACCCCGAAGGTGGTGATCTTGATGCCGCCGGCGGTGCCGGCCGGGCCGCCGCCGATGAACATCAGCACATCCATCACCAGCAGCGTCTCGGGCTGGAACTGCCCGATGTCGAGTGCGTTGAAGCCGGCGGTGCGCGTCTGCACCGAGTGGAAGAAGGCGTCGAGGATGCGCGTGCCGGTCGGGTGGGCGCCGAGCGAGCCCGGATTGTCCCACTCGAGCAGCGCGATGGCGAGGGTGCCGATCACGAGCAGCGCGGCGGTGCCGACGAGCACGAGCCAGGTGTGCATGGAGAATCGGCGCGGATGCGGGGCGTGCTTCAGGAGCTGCATGATGACGGGGAAGCCGAGGCCGCCGACGATGGTCGCGAAGGCGAGCGGCAGCAGGATCCAGGGGTCGTCGACGAAGCCCATCAGGTTGTCGCTGAAGAGCGCGAAGCCGGCGTTGTTGTAGCTGGAGACGGCGTGGAAGACGCCCAGCCAGAGGGCGTACAGGGGATCCTCGCCTCGGCCGAGCCAGAAGCGCAGCCAGAGCACGATCGCCACGCTGCCCTCGACGAGCAAGGCGATGCGGGCGATGCTCAGCACCAGCTTGCGCAGGTCGCCGATGCCGCCCGCGTGGGCCTCCTGAGCAGTCGTGAACCGGGTGCCGAGGGTGAGCCTGCGCAGCACGACGATGCCGATCAGGCTCGCGAACACCATCACCCCGAGGCCGCCGAGCTGGATGAGCAGCAGGATGACGACCTGGCCGAACGGGGTCCAGAACAGCGCGGTGTCGACCACCGTGAGCCCCGTCACGCAGGCGGCGGAGACCGCGGTGAAGAGCGCTTCGATCCAGCTCGCGCCGCCCTCGCCCTGCTTCGACATCGGCAGCATCAGCAGCAGCCATCCGACGACGTTGAGGAGCACGAACCCGCCGAAGATGCGACGGGCCGGATGCTGTCTGTCCCAGAGCTGGGTGAGTCCCTGCTGGGGACCGCGCGCGTGCTGCACGAGCGCTGAGCATACGCCTGTGGAGTGGGCGCTGGTGCACGGGCTCGATGTGACAACGCGCGAGCGGATGATGTACAGTAATGGGGTTGTCCCGGGAGACCGGAGGCAGCGTTTGGGTCTGTGGCGCAGCTGGTAGCGCACCTGCATGGCATGCAGGGGGTCGGGAGTTCGAGTCTCCCCAGATCCACCAAGAACCCCCGGGCGACCGGGGGTTTTCCGCTTCTCATCGACCTCCGAAATTGCGCGGGGGTACGGAGTAACAGCCAACTTGCTCCGCGACACGCCGCACCAGCCGACGGGGCCTACACCGCCCTTGCACCCGTTTGCACCACGTTGCATTGCGTTGCACCGGTTCGCACCGGCTCGCACTGGCCGCTCCCAACCTTGCGCCGCGGCGCAGTCTGCCGCGCAGGGACGCAGGCAGCTGCGCGGCATGGTCATCAGGCTGGAATGAGTTCTGTTCAAGGATCATTGGCTGCAGCAAGTCTTGCTATCGTCGCGAGCACGCCATCGTCAAGTCAGGGGACTCGCGGTTCGAGCGGTGTTGGCTCTTCGTTCGTCTGGAAGGTGTCCTGACTCAGATGCGAAACTGGAATCGCAGTCGAAGGTTGCGGGAGAATCTTGCCGCGGGGTTGTTCTTGGTATCGTGCTTCTATTGCTTTGCGATCGTGATTTTGGGAGTGGTTAGTCCCTTCGTGATCGTGGCGCACCCAGAGTTGCTGTACTTCTATATTCCCGCGCTCCCGGCATTGGTCTACGGTGCTTACGTCTATCCCAGACTTGTCCGCAGATGGCGAAACAACGAACAGGGCGGCAATGGCGATGGCAATTGACTTTGCGCAAGGGCTCCAGGCTGGGCGTCTCTTCACCCGCTCCCGCACCATCACCGGATCCGAGCGCCAGCACTGTTCAGGCGCTCTCCACCGGTAGCCGCAGCTCGCTCGTCGCCGTCGGATCGGTCACGGTCGCCTCGATGGCGTGAGCGGCGTCGCTCAAAACCGGGCGCGACGCACGCGAGCATCCTTCCGCGGTATTGGGGGATCACCGATGCATTGGGCGGGCCTCGTCACAGGCTGCCTGGCGGCGCATAGATGAGGCGAATCAGGACCCGCGGGCCGTCGACCGTTGGGTCGGCGGCATCCCATCCGTCATAGTCCCGCTCGAAGGACGCCAGGACGCTCGGCTCGGAGTCGATGGGCTCAACGCTCGCCATCATCGTCTGCGCGCCGTGCTGGCCCTCGATCGCGAAGGTCGATCGGGCATCGCGGCGCGCATCGGCAACTTTGTGACTCGCTGCAGCCGTTGCTACCCACACCTCGGCGCCACTCTCGACGAACCACACGCGCGACGTCCGGGGGCTTCCGTCTCGCCGCAGCGTTGTGATCCATCCGTGGCGCATGCGGGGGGTGGTCGTACCCATCAGCTCACCAGGAGCAGGACGAGGGATCCGAGCGCGAACGCGAAGAAGAGCGCCGGGAACGCGATGCTGTGGAAGACCCGCGCGCGAACATGCGCGATCAGCGCACTGAGGTAAAACAGCGTGAGTCCGGAGGCGGCCAGGATCCCGACCAGTGGAACACCGGCGATACCGATGACCAGCCCGGCCGCGCCAGCTCCTTTGAGAAGAGCGAGGGCCGGCAACCACTCGTCGGCGACTCCGACCTCTCGTGAGTTCGCGACCACGAACTCGGCTCGCACGATGTCCCCGATCACGATCGCGAGGTTCATGACGACCGTGATGCTGATCACGATCGCGGTGACGGCTGGCATCTGTGCTCCTCTGAGCGGCTGGTGCGCAGCGGCTCTCGCCGCTACCCGAGGGACGACGCTGCCTCGACCGACTCGAGCGATGTGGACACTGCACACATGGAGATGTCTACACTGTAGACATCGATGACACGGGAGGCAAGCGTGATGAGCGAGAGCCATCCTTACCACCACGGCGATCTGCCCGCGGCGCTGATCACGGCAGGGTTGGAGCTGGCCCGCGGCGGGGGACCGGATGCGGTCAGTCTCCGTGAGGTCACGCGCAGAGCGGGCGTGACAGCCAATGCCGCGTACAGACATTTCGCCGACCGGCGTGCCTTCGTGCGCGCGGTCGCCGAGCGAAGTCAAGAGGATCTCGCTCTGCTCATCGAGCGGGAGATGGATGCGGCGGGGTCGGAGGCCGATCCCGCGCGGCGAGCGCTCGATCGGCTTCGTGCCCTTGGAATGGCGTACGTCGACTTCGCCGTCAATGAACCCGGCTGGTTCCAACTCGCTTTCGCCGGCTTCGTCACTGCCGCGCCTCCCTCCACGGCAAGGCACACGGACAACCCCAACTTCCGTCTGCTCGTCGCAGCGCTCGACGAACTCGTTGCTGCAGGCATGTTGTCGAGACCGCGTCGACGCAACGCGGAGTGGGCCTGCTGGTCTGCTGTGCATGGTTTCGCCCAGCTCGTGACCGCGGGACCGCTCCAAGGTCAACAGCCCGCTGCTCTCCGCGAGCTCGGCGCCCACGTCGTGGAGGTCGCCATCCAAGGCGTCATCTCCGTGCCGGCGCCCCGCAGCGCCGACCGCGGAATCGCTGCGTTGAGCAGCGATAGCTGAAAGGGAACACATGCTTGTCGTCGCTGCCGCTCTGGTCGCGCTGCTCGGCATCGCCCACTCGATCCTCGGGGAGGTCGCGATCATTCGGCCGATGGAGCGGCAGACCCAGCTCCCGAAACTGCGTGGCGCGGACTTCCCGCTCAACACGATCCGCTTCGCGTGGCACGTGACCTCGCTGCTGGCGCTCGGCTTCGCGGTCGTGCTGCTGCAGCTGGCGAGCGGGATTCCGCCGCACGCGGTCGTCGCTGCGATCGGTTGGACGCTGCTCGCATGCAGCGTGCTGCCGCTGGTCTGGAGCCGTGGACGACATCCGTCGTGGATCATCTTCATCATCGCGGGAGCCCTCTGCCTGCTGTCTGCGGCCGGTATCGCCTGGCAGTGAAGGCCTCTATAGGGGCACAGATCCGTGCCGGACGCGATGGTCATGGATGAGATCGTGCGGCGGGCTGTGTTCTGGACCAGCGCCCTCCCGAGGCATTGACTCGATACGCCCGCATCACGATCGTCATGATTGCCAGACCAGCGGCGATAGCCGTGCAATGCTCGATCACCGCGACGCCGGGCGATCTCATCTGCTCGACACCGGTGATGGGGAGCAGCAGCCAGAGCGCTCGCCATGCGTTCCAGGCGACCAGAGAGCCTGAGGCAACGAAGCCTGCCGCCATCGGCAGCCAGGTCGGTAGCCTCGCTCTGCTCCGACCCGAAAGCGCCCAGGCGCTCAAGGCACCGATCACGGCCCACACTGCGCTCGTCCCGACGAGCAGGCGCGCGTCAAGGTTCCACAGCTCGAGCGCGTCGGCGTTGAGTCCGAGCGTTCCGCCCCCCGCCCAGTAGGCCCAGAGCGCCGCTGGGATGGTCGCTGCGGCCAGCGTGCACGCGATCAACCTTGCGGAGGCGACTGCTGGGCCGCCACTGCCCGACCTGCCCGTGAATGCGCTGGGCCAGCGTTCGCGCATATACACAGGGACGGCGACGAGCAGGCCGACTGCCATGCCGACGAAGCCGATCGCGATCAACGCCGACTCCCATCGAGGAAACGGATCAGGCACACTGCCCGCTTCGGCGGTGGCAGCACCCAGCAATGCCGACAGCACCGAATGCGGCAACAGCGAGACGAGGAGGCCGCTTGCGATCCAGCTCGACAGGATCACCAGCCAACCCGGAAGGTGCTTGCCCCATGGCTGCGCCAGGGCCAGGCCGAGCGAGATGCCGACCGCGGCCATCCCCACGGTGATCACGTTGAGGGCGATCCATCCGGGTGCGTCAGCGGTGAACGCGCCCGGCACTGCGCCGAGCAGCCCGCCGACCACCCACGTGACCTTGACGGCCAGGTACAAGGCCATCGTGCCTGCCGCGCCGTAGCCCGCGATCCGGCGAGCACGGAGCCAGCCCGATGGCACCGCCCCAGGGCCGGCCGGTCGTGCGTCATGTCGGTTCTTCATGTGGTTGAGCCTTTCGGGGTGGTTCCGGAGACTGCCTCACTCGTCAGGGTGAGGGGGCGTCACCCGTGGGGGGATGCTCCGGCGCGCTGGGTCTGCGGCGTGCGCTGGCGATGTCGCTCGCACAGGTCGTGCGGTACAACAAGTGCTACTTGTCCTACATGTTGCACGCATGGTACCGTCGCGCATGGACAATCGAGAGCCGTCAGAAGGTCGTTGGATCAGCACGGTCAGGCTCGGGCCGAAATCTCAGATCGTCATCCCCAAAGAGGTGCGCGAGATCTTCGGACTGAAGCCCGGAGACTCACTCCTGCTCCTCGCCGATCGGGAGAAGGGCATCGCGCTGGTCGATCCGGTCGCGTACGGCGACGTCGTCGACAAGGTCATCGGCGCGACTGGTGCACCGATTCCGAGGGGCGAGCCGTGAGCTTGCCAACCATTGTCGCGATCAACCTAGGCATGGGGTTGATGGGCGTGTTGGGCAGCTTTGGCGTGCGCGCCGCGTTCGCCTTCTACGCGACGAAGGACTACTTCATCAAGCATGTGCGGGCTGCAGAGGCTCTCGGCTTCGCGGAGAGGCAGATCATCGTTCGCGACGACACTGCACTCAATGTGGCCGAAAAGGCCGGAGACGGGATCCCTCTGCTCTTGATCCCAGGACAGGGAAGCGTCTGGCAGGAGTATTGCAAGGCTCTTCCGAGTCTGGTCGACACGTTCCACGTGCTGGCAGTCGACGTGCACGGTCACGGCGGGAGCTCGTGGAATTCAGACGATTACGCCGCCGACCAGATCGCAGAAGACCTGGTCGTTCTCGTGGACCGCGTGTTCGCTGAGCCGGTGGTCATCGCCGGGCATTCCTCGGGGGGCCTGATCGCGGCACTCATGGCAGCTCGTTTTCCGGATCACGTGCGCGCAGTGCTCTTTGAAGACTCCCCGTTCTTCTCGACCGAGCCCGAACGAGTTCCGCATACCTACGTCGGAATCGACCAGTACCCGCGCGTCACGTCGTTCCTCGCCCAGGATGTCGAGCACGACTGGGTGTCTTGGTATATGCATCACAGCTACTGGAGACGGTTGTTCGGCCCGCTGTGGCAGGTCTTCGCCCGCGTGGTGATGCGGCAGAGGCGGGAGGATTCTCGCCGGCTGCCGGTGGTCCGCTGGGTTTCGGTGAGCATCAACCGAATATGGGAATCGCTCAGTCATCCGTACGATCTGAGGTTCTCCGCGGCGTTCATCAACAACTCGTGGTTTCGCAATTTCGAGCAGCAGCAGACGCTTGGCGCGATTCGATGTCCCACCGCCTTCCTCAAGGCCACAACGCGTCACGATCGACAGGGCAATCTGCTGGCAGCGCTGGATGATCATGATCTTGCCCGAGTAGAGAGTCTGCTGCCGGACAACAGAACGATACGGGTGCGCAGCTCTCATGACATCCACTTCGCCCGCACGAACCGTTATGTCACAGCGCTCAAGCAACTCGGGGCCAGAGTCTCGTGACGCAGCGGGCCGTGCGCGCATGCGATGAGCCGAACTCCTCTGCGCGTCCTGCGGCTTGCGGAGGTGCCATGCCTCGGCAGTCATGTCGTGTCGGCCTACTTCGCGATCCAAACCTGTTCACTGCACTGAGAAAGGTCATGATGCCTGCACGTATGCCGAACATCTACAAGCTCGCCGCCGACGCTCACCGGGGATTCAGCGCTGTCGAGGTCTATGTATCCAGCAGCGGGATTCCCGCAGGCCTCCTCGAGCTCGTGCGGATCAGAGCCAGCCAGATCAATGGGTGTGCAGTGTGCACCGACATGCACTCCCATAGGGCGCGGAGGCTGGGCGAGAGCGATGAACGCCTCTGGTCGGTCGCTGCATGGCGCGACACGCCGTTCTTCACGGACGCTGAGCGCGCGGCGCTGGCGCTGACCGAGGCGATGACCCGAATCGCCGACAACTCCGCCGGAGTTCCCGACGATGCCTGGCATGACGTCGCCGCCCACTTCCCAGACGAGGAAGCGGCGGCGCTGGTGACCGCAATCGCGTCGGTCAACGCATGGAATCGCATCAACGTTGCTACACGACTGACCGCCGGTGGCTTCCGCTGATCTTCCGGTCAGCGGGCATATCGGATGCTCGGGCGCACGGAACTGCGGCGTGAGCCGAGGCGCTGTCAGCCCCAGCCGCGGGCGGTGTCAAGAGCTCGATCTCCGCTGCTCCTGGCCTTGGCCCATGGACTGCGCGAGATCGTAGGCACGCGAGAGCTTCTGCGGCACGACCATGCGCCACGCCTCCACGACGAGCTCACGCGCCTCGGTCGGCTCGAGCGCCGCGAGGGTCGAGCGCACCCAGTGGAAGCGCATGTCTGACGGCGATGGCAGCGAGAACTTCTCGGGCTCTGCGGCGATCAGCCCGTCGCGCTCGAGCTTGGGGTAGGCGAACTCCATCTCCCGCTCGTCGATCGAGAACGCCACATAGACGAGCTGCCCGACGCGAAACTTCACCCGCTCGCGCACCATGACCGGATGCGAGCGCTCCAGGCTGGACCCGAGCGGCAGCACGTCGTCGAGAGTGGCCATCTCATCGCCTCTCGTCTCACGAGCTCGCTGATCCGATCAGCGTACGCTTCCGCATCCGCTCACATCGATGTCTGATCACGCTCGGTTCACCTGAAGCACCCCTGCGAGTCGCCCGCGAGACAGATGCGGTTCAACCGGCTCGGCGAGTCTCGGCGGGTGCCCGCCCCGTCCCCGCATCGCCGACAGCAGCGACGCCGTGACGCCCTCGTGTTCCTCGCCTTCGCGGGGCCGAACCTGCTGCTGATCTCGGCGTTCATCTACTTCCCGTTGCTGAGCAACCTGTACTACTCAACGCTCAACTGGCGCATGGGTTCGACGACGGCGACGAGCACCGGCATCGACAACTACGTTCGGCTGTTCACCTCGCCGCAGGGTGCAGAGATGTGGCGCGTGACGATCACGTTCACCGTCGTCACTGTCGTCGCATCGATGGTGCTCGGGCTGCTCGTGGCGCTCGCCCTCAACCACAAGATCCCCGGCGTCACCGCGGGCCGCACCGCGATCTTCGCGCCCTACGTGCTCTCGGGCGTCGGCGTGGGCATGGTGTGGAACTTCATCTTCGACCCGCAGCTGGGCCTGCTCGGGCACCTGCTGCGGGCGCTGGGCGCCAGCTCGCCCGAGTGGTACCTCGACGCCGACCTCGCGCTCGTGATGGTGATGATCGTCTACATCTGGAAGAACCTCGGCTTCTGCGCCGTCGTGTTCCTCGCCGGACTGCAGTCGATCCCGAAGGACCTCATCGAAGCCGCCAGGATCGATCGCGCCGGCCCGTTCGCCCGCTTCTTCAAGCTCACGCTGCCGCTGCTCTCGCCCACGGTCTTCTTCCTCACCGTGACGACCATCCTCAGCTCGATGCAGGCCTTCGACATCCTCAAGATCATGACGCCGTCGGGCAACGGCACGAACACCATCGTGTTCGAGCTCTTCCTGCAGGGCTTCGGGCCCTACCAGAACGCGGGTTACGCGGCGGCGATCTCCGTCGTGCTGTTCGTCGTGCTGTTCGCGATCACCGCGTTCCAGATGCGGTTCATCGAGAAGCGGGTGCACTACGCATGAGCTCCACCAGACGCTCCGAATGGCGGCAGGCGTTCTCGCGCCGCAATCTCGTCGCCACGCTGATCGGCGGCTACCTGCCGATCCTCATCGCGATGGCGATCATCGTGCTGCCGCTCGTGTGGATGGCCATCGCTTCGTTCAAGCCGTCGCCCGAGATCATCACGATGCAGCCGACGCTCTGGCCGCAGGACCCCACGCTCGACAACTACAGCCACGTCGCCGACACCGTGCCGCTGCTCACCGTGCTGCGCAACAGCCTGATCGTCACGATCGTCGGCTCCGCCATCAAGGTGGTGCTCGCGATCACCACGGCCTACGCGCTCGTGTTCATCGACTTCCGGTTCAAGAACGTCGTCTTCCTCGCGGTGCTGGTCGCCCTCATGGTGCCGCCCGAGGCTGCGCTGCTGCCGAACTACCTGACCATCTCGGCACTGGGCGGGCGCAACACGCTCTGGGGCATCATCCTGCCCGGACTCGGCACCGCGTTCGGCACCTTCCTGCTGCGGCAGCACTTCAAGACGCTGCCGAAGGATCTGCTCGAGGCGGCCAAGCTCGACGGCGCGGGGCACGCCAAGCGGCTCTGGCGCATCGTCGCGCCCATCTCGGCGCCGACGATCGCCACCGTCGCGCTCGTCACCATCGTCGGCGAGTGGAACAACTTCATGTGGCCGCTCATCATCACCGACTCCGTCGAGAACATGACCCTGCCCGTCGGCCTCAACCTCCTCCAGTCGATCGAGGGGCAGACCGGCAGCTACGGCTACCTCATGGCCGGTGCCGTGCTCGTCATCCTGCCCGTGCTCATCGTGTTCGCCGCCCTGCAGCGCTTCATCGTCAGCGGCCTCACGCAGGGCGCGGTGAAGTAGGCCCTCCTTCCTTCCGACCCACCAGATCCCACCCCTCACCAAGGAGCACCATGTCCCACCGCATCCCCGCGACGCGCGCGCAGCGCGTCACCACCTCGGTCGCCGTGCTCGGCATCGCGGCGCTCGGGCTCACCGCCTGCGGCCCCGCCGTCGGCGCCTCCGACTCCGCCGACGAGGCCGCCGCGACCGACTGGGCCTCGATCCAGCCGGCCGACTCGATCAGCTTCTGGACGAACCACCCGGGCGGCTCGCAGGCGATCGAGCAGGAGCTCATCGACGGCTTCACCGAGGAGACCGGCATCGAGGTCGAGATCGTCACCGCCGGCGCGAACTACGAGGAGGTCTCGCAGCGCTTCCAGACCGCGCAGACCTCCGGCGACGTGGGCGACCTCGTCGTCATGTCGGACGCCACCTGGTTCACGAACTACGTCAACGACTCGCTGCTCGCCGTCGACGACGTCTTCGCCGCGGCCGACGCCGACACCTCGACCTACAACGGCACGCTGTTCGACGACTACCTCTACGAGGGCGCGCACTACGCCGTGCCCTACGCCCGCTCGACCACGATCTACTACTACAACCAGGATCACTACGCGGCGGCAGGCCTCACCGAGGCGCCCACCACGTGGGACGAGGTGCAGGCGAACTCGCAGGCGCTCATCGAGGCAGGGGTCACCGACACCGCCTTCAGCTTCCCGCCGGCCGAGGACTACCCGGCCTGGATGATGAACAACCTCGTCTGGGGCTACGGCGGCGGATGGTCGGACGAGTGGGATGCGAGCGCCATCACGAGCGAGGGCACGACGCAGGCCGTGCAGTTCGCGCAGGACGCGGTGCAGGACGGCTGGGCAAACGTGTCGAGCGGCTCGCCCGCCGATGACTTCGCGGCCGGTGCGACGAGCCAGTTCATCGGCTCGACCGGTTCGCTCGGCAGCGTCACGGAGACTGCCGGCTTCGAGGTCGGTGTCGCGTTCCTCCCCGGCGGCCCCGTCGAGCAGGAGCTCGTCGTGCCCACCGGCGGCGCCGGCATCGCGCTCTCGGCTGCCTCGACGCCCGAGGAGCAGCTCGCCGCAGCGATGCTCGCCGACCACCTGACGAGCGCAGAGAACACCGTGGCGTTCTCGGCCCAGACCGGCTACATGCCGGTGCGCGCCGACGCCGACGCCTCGTCGCTCTACGCCGAGAACCCGAACTTCGAGGTCGCGGTCAACCAGCTCGAGACCCGCACGCGCACGCAGGACTTCATGCGCGTGTTCCTGCCCGGCGGCGACCTCACGCTCGCGACCGCGCTGCAGAGCATCCTCACCACCGATGCCGATGTGGCGGAGGCGCTCGCCGCCGTCCAGACCGAGCTGGAGGGCCTGTACGAGAACGACCTCAGGCCCCAGCTCGAAGGCTGATCACCCAACACCGAAGAAGGCACTCCACACCATGGTCAACGTCTCGCTGCACGACGTCACGCTCACCTATCCCGGCGCGTCTCGGCCGTCGATCGATGCGATCGATCTCGAGATCGAGCACGGTGAGTTCCTCGTGCTCGTCGGCCCCTCGGGGTGCGGCAAGTCGACGACGCTGCGTGCGCTCGCCGGACTCGAGTTCCCCGACTCGGGGAGCATCGCGTTCGGCGAGCGCGACGTGACCGGCATCGACGGCAGCCAGCGCGACGTCGCCATGGTGTTCCAGAGCTATGCGCTCTACCCGCACATGACGGTGGCCGGCAACATGGAGTTCTCGCTGAAGAACACCAAGGTGCCGGCCGCCGAGCGGCAGCGGCTGGTCGCTGACGCGGCCGAGCTGCTCGAGCTGGGCGAGCTGCTCGATCGCAAGCCGCGCGAGCTCTCCGGTGGGCAGCGACAGCGCGTCGCGATGGGACGCGCGATCGTGCGCCGCCCATCCGTGTTCCTCATGGATGAGCCGCTCTCGAACCTCGACGCGAAGCTGCGCGTGCAGACCCGCGGCCAGATCGCCGCGCTGCAGCGCAAGCTCGACGTCACCACCGTCTACGTCACGCACGACCAGACCGAGGCGATGACGATGGGCGACCGCGTGGTCGTCATGAACCAGGGCCGCATCGAGCAGGTCGGCACGCCCCGCGAGCTCTACGACCAGCCCGAGACGCTCTTCGTCGCGAGCTTCATCGGCTCTCCGCAGATGAACCTGGTCGAGGGGTCGTGGTCGGATGCGTCGGGCGCGCAGGTGGGGGATCTCACCCTGCCGTTCCATGCGGCCACCGGACACTCGACGACCACGCTGACCTACGGCATCCGCCCCGAGGACCTCGCGTTCGTCGCGGAGCCGGCGCCAGGTGCAGCGGTCGTGCGCATCACCGTCGAGCTCGTGGAGGAGCTCGGCTCCGACACCTACGTCTACGGCACGGGGCACGGCGCGCGCTGGACCGCCCGGCTGCCGAAGGGCTCGCAGCCCGCGCGCGGCGACGAGCTGGCGTTCGCGGTGCGCGAGTCGAGCGTCATCGCCTTCGACCCGACCACGGGGCACCGAATCCACGCTGCAGCCTGAGCCGCCAGGGCCGTCTGCACGGCGACGCTCCGCGTCCGCGCCGGAGGATGGCATCGACGCAGCGGCGGACATGATCGTCATGGACGGAACGGCCCCAAGCGGGCATGTATCAGTGAGACGTTCCCCAGGAGGATCTGATGACTGATGCATTCGAAGCACGGCTGCAGCGAGCGGGCCGGGTCGCGCTGGACGACGCGGCGATCGGGACTGCGGTGGCGCAGGTCGTCGAGCAGACGAGCGTTGAGCGGCCGTCGCGCCGCCCGCGTCGCATCGTGCCGGCCATCGCGCTGGGCGCGATCCTCGCGCTGGGGATGCCGGTGGCGGTCGCCGCCGCCGTGCAGTGGGGCCCGTGGAGGTTCGTGACCGAGCCCGACCTCGTCGTCGCGCGGGAGTGGGTCGATGCTGAGGGGACGCCGCTCGGATCGTGCGAGGGCCGGATCGCGACCGAGGGGCTCTCCGCGGACGCGCGCGCAGATGCCATCGCCTACTTCGCCGGGTTGGACCTTGGAGCGATCGAGCCTGACCCGGAGAGGGTCGCGGGGGCGCTGAACGCAACAGGACGACTCGACGAGATCGGGCGCCTCATCGAAGGGGCAGAGCCGGACGACTTCGACGTGCGGCACGAGGGCGAGCTCCTGAGCGCCGACGTCTTCACGGACGCCCGGATCCTGCAGGAAGCGCTGATGAGCACGGTCACGATGGACATGACGAACGCGATCACTCCCGAGCATCCGGAGCTCCAGGAGGCGGGCATCGCCACGTTGGGCGAGATTCAGTGCGTCGCACCCGAAGCGGCGCAACCATGACGGCCCTTCCGCGTGTCGATCGAGCCCTCGAGGCGGCTGCTCCGGCGTTGCTCGGCTACTTCCTGCGCCGCACCGATGATCCCCACGACGCCGCCGCTCTCCTGAACGAGACGCTCTTCACCGCGTGGCGCGCGGCAGGGCGGATGCCGAAGGACGAGGAACGTGCGCGGATGTGGCTGTTCGGGATCGCGCGCAACACGCTCCGGCATCACGAGCGCGGGCAGCGGCGGAGGACCGCCGCCGTGCTCGAGCTCAGCAAGGTCATCGCGGCGGCACCCCGCCTGCTCGCCGACGACGACGCGGTCGGCGTGCGGGATGCCGTCGCATCGCTGCCGACGGAGCTGGCGGAGCTGATCCGGCTCGTGCACTGGGACGGATTCTCGGTCGAGCAGGCTGCCGCCCTGCTGCGCATCCCGGCGTCGACGGCTCGCAGCCGGCACGCACGCGCGAAGGCGCTGCTGCGCGCTGCGCTCGCGGACGAGCCGGACTGGGCTGCGCCGAAGGCTGCGCTCATGGACGGGGTGCGCCCATGACCGCGCACCTGCCAGGCGCCGACGACGAGCTGGCTCGTCGCGACCGCGCTCAGGGCTCGGGGCGATCTGGGAGGCCGCTCGCCGGCACAGCCAGGGAACGATCGGCGAGCAGCTCGTCGTAGCCGGATCGATAGGTGGGGTGCGTGAGCGCGCCGAGCGTCTCGGTCAGCGGCGTGCCGCGCAGCACGGTGCCGCCGCCGACGGCGGGCTCGATCGCCGGGGGCGGCGCGATGCCGAGGCGTGCGGCGATGTGGGTCACGACGTCGCCGAGCGGCGCAGGCGCCTGATCCACGGCGTGCAGGATGCGCGGAGGCGCTTCGAGGTGCAGCATCGCGTGCAGCGCGCGCGTGAGATCGGTCGAGTGGATGCGGTTGGTGCGCCGGGTGTGCTGCATCGGGGTCCCGGCGACCACGCGACGGATGAGCGACTCACGACCCGGGCCGTAGATGCCGGCCGGTCGGATGATGTGGGCGTCGAGCAGATCCTGCGCGAGGAGCTCCGCCTCGCGCAGCGCGTTCGCTCGCTCTGAGGCCGGCACCGGCGCGTCGCGCTCGTCGATCGGTCGCTCGCCGGGTGCGCCGTCGAAGACGCGCGTCGACGACACGAACAGCACGCGACGCGGCACCACGGGCAGCGCATGGGCGAGGCTGCGCAGCGATGCGCGGAAGCTCGCCGCCGGATCGGCCGTCGCCGCTGTGTCGGGCGGCAGCGTGATCACCATCGCGTCGACCTCGGGCAGAGGTCGCTCGAGCGGTCGTCGCAGGTCTGCCGCGATGCGCTCGAAGCTGCTGGGCAGGTGTGACGCGTCGCGACGGAGGGCCGCCACCCGAACGCCCTCGTCGACCAAGCGCGAGCCAAGGTCGGTGCCGAGCTGCCCGCATCCGATGAGCAGCACGCTGTGCGGCCGCGCCTGTGCATCCATGATCCGTCTGCCTACGGGGTGAGCTCGGCCAGGATGTCGACGACGGCGCCGGCGCGAGCCTCGCGCCAGCCCTCGCCGGCCCACAGGTGCACGGCGGAGGCGTCGCCGGCGGCCGCCGCAGCCGCTCGGAGCGGCCGTGTCATGTGGTGCACCGCGGGATAGCCAGACGGCGCGTCTCGGTGTGCCTCGACGAACCGGTTCACCAGGGCACGCGCCGGACGGCCCGTGAACGCTCGGGTGAGCTCGGTGCGCTCGAAGCGCGGGTCGGCGAGCGCGGCGCGGTGGACGGCGGAGGTGCCGGCCTCGTCGGCGCGCAGCACCGCAGTGCCGACGGCGACGGCGCCAGCGCCGGCGGCCAGCAGCTCCTCGACCTGGGCCCGGCGCACGACGCCGCCCGCGGCGACGATCGGCAGGCCGATGGCAGCGCGCACGCGCTGCACCAGCGCGGTGAGGGTGAGCTCCTCCGGCAGCGCGTGCGGCGCCCAGACTCCGGAGTGGCCGCCGGCTGCGGCGCCCTGCACCACGAGCACGTCGGCGCCGGCTCGCTCAGCCTGCTGCGCCTCCGCCGCCGACGTGACGGTCTGCATCGACGTGATGCCCGCAGCTCGCAGCCGCTCGAACACCCCGGCTTCCGGCAGTCCGAAGGTGAAGCTGACCACCGGCACACGTTCGGCGAGCAGGAGCTCGAGCTTGCGTCCCCACTCGTCGTCGTCCTCGCGGAGCGCAGGCCGCTCGACGCCTGCGGTGTGGGGCGCGCCATCGGCGAGGAGCGCATCCCAGTACCGCTCGTAGGCGGAGGGGTCGATCGCGTGCGTGTTGGGCACGAAGAGGTTCACGCCGAACGCGCCGACGCCGCGCGATCGCACCTCGTCGATCTGAGCGCGCAGGGCGTCGGTCGACAGGTAGCCGCCGGCGAGCTGTGCGAAATGGCCTGCGCCGGTGGCAGCGGCCACCAGTGCGGGCGAGCTCGGCCCGCCGGCCATCGGGGCGACGACGACCGGCTTCGATCGATCGAGCGGCGCGGGCAGCGTGGCTGTCGGTGCTCCATGGTGCATCGCGCCATTCTTTCGCATGCCGCGTCCTGCTGTCGCGGCGCGGGGCGCGGGAGGCTGGGCAGCACGATCGTGCACTGCACCGATGTGGAGCAGTGCCGCCGATGGGGAGCGCAGCACCGGCACCTGCCAGGATCGCCTCATGCGCGCTCTCGTGATCGACGCCGTCCGCGGCCTGCCTGCGGTGCGCGACGTGCCGCATCCGTCGCCACCAGATGGCGGCGTCGTCGTGCAGGTGCTCGCGACCGGGCTCTGCCGCAGCGACTGGCACGCGTGGGCGGGGCACGACGAGATCGCGCTCCCGCACGTGCCGGGGCACGAGCTCGCCGGGGTGATCTCGGCGGTCGGGCCGGGCGTGCGGCGATGGCAGGTCGGCGACCGCGTGACCGTGCCGTTCGTGTGCGGATGCGGCCGGTGCGAGTGGTGCCTCGCCGGCGATGCGCAGGTGTGCCCCGAGCAGCAGCAGCCCGGCTTCACGCACTGGGGATCGTTCGCCGAGCACGTCGCCCTGCACGCGGCCGACGCCAATCTGGTCGCGATCCCCGACGGCATCGACGTCGCGACCGCAGCGAGCCTCGGGTGCCGATTCGCGACCGCCTATCGGGCGCTGGTGGGCCGAGCGCGGGTCGCGCCGGGGGAGTGGGTGACGGTCATCGGAGCCGGCGGTGTCGGCCTCAGCGCCGTCATGATCGCCCACGCGCTCGGCGCACGCGTGGTCGCGGTCGACCGCAACCCATCCGCCCTCCAGCTCGCGGCGGAGCTGGGCGCCGCCCACACGGTGCTCGCCGACGGCCGCGACGTGTCGGCCGCCGTCGCGGCGCTCACCGATGGAGGCAGCCACGTCTCGGTCGACGCCGTCGGCAGCGAGCAGACGGCATCGGATGCGGTGCTCAGCCTGCGCAGGCGCGGCCGACACGTGCAGGTCGGCCTCCTCCCGCCGGTCGACGGGCATCCGCGGGTGCCGCTGTCGCGCGTGATCGCGTGGGAGCTCGACCTGCTCGGCAGCCACGGCATGGCCGCGGGCGACTACCCGGGCATGCTCGCGCTCATCGAGCAGGGTGTGCTCGAGCCGCAGCGCCTGGTCGAGCGCACCGTCGGGCTCGAGGAGGCGGGGCGGCTGCTGCCCGCGTTCGATCGTTCGACGGCGACAGGCATCACGATGATCGACCCGCGGCGCTGAGGTCGTCCCGCTCGGCATCTTCCTCGTGGGGCGCCGACATCAGCGCAGCTCCAGGGTCGCGAGCGTGTCGAGCAGGCGAGCGCGTGCTGACGCGTCGAGCCCGCGGATGGGCAGGGGCAGGCTGTTCGCGGGCGCGAGGCCGAGCTCCTCGGCGATCGCCGCGACCACGCGATTGCTGCCGCCGTGCTCGGCGAACAGATCCCACAGCGGTTGCAGTCGTGCTGACTCGGCTGCGGCGCCAGCCGCGTCACCGGTGAGCGCCGCGCGGGTGATCCGCAGCGCCGGTTCGGGAAGGGTGCCGGCGATGACGGAGTACCAGGCGTCGCAGCCGCCGTTCAGCGCGTCGGCGGCGAAGGGGTCGCCGGAGATGCCGATCGTGACGCGCTCGGGCACGACGTCGCGGATCCGCGCGACGCGCTGCTCGGCCGTCACGCCAGCGGGCAGGCCCGGGATCTTGATCGAGGCGACGCCCGGCAGCGCCGCCAGCCTCCCGTAGAGCTCGTCGGTGAAGGTGAAGTGGGTGGTGCCGGGGTTGTCGTAGACGACCAACGGCACGGTCAGGTGACCGAGCACATCCCCGTAGAACCCGTAGACGTCCTCGACGGTGAGCGCTTGATAGGTGAGCGGTGCCAGCAGCACTGCCTGCGCGCCGGCGTCCACGGCATCGCGGGCGTAGGCGATCGCGTGGGACGTGCGGAGCGCGCCGATCCCGGCGATCACGGGCGTGTCGCCTGCGGCGGCCACGGCCGCGGCGACCACGCGCTGCCGCTCGTCGCGATCGAGGTAGGCGTAGGAACCGGTGGAGCCCAGCGCGGTGATGGAGTCGACCCCGCTGCCTGCGAGCATCGTGATGATGCGGCCGAAGGCGTCCAGATCGACCTGGTCGTCGCGCAGGGGAGTGAGGGGGAAGGCGCTCAGTCCGGTGAACATGGGGTGCTCCTGTCGTCGTCGGGGCCGGCGGCCGACATGGTGGTCGATCATCGATGTGGGTGGCATCGCAGAGCTTCGTCGGCACGGGGGAACGGATGTGGGTGGCCCCACCTAGTCTGCTCCCACCGGAAGGCGACGAAGGAGTTGCGATGGGTACGAGCGAGCAGGCGCAGGCGGCGGTCGACGCTGCGCGCTCGCTGCTGGGGGCGAGCACGTCGCTCGGCCTGGCTCCCGCCGATGACATCGTCGAGCTGCTGGCGCGCACTGCCGAGCTGACGCGCCTGGTCGAGGCGCAGCAGGTGCTGATCGCGGCCCAGGTGGCAGAGCGCTCGAAGGGCCCCGACGACGAGTCGCTGTGCCGGCGGCTCGGGCATCGCAGCGCGAAGTCGGCGCTGACGTCGGCGTTCGGCTGCCGCGGTCGCCAGGCGGGAGATCTGCTGGCGATGGCGGCCGCGACGACCGCGACCATCGGCCTCTCGGGCGTCACGATCCCGGTCCGGTATCCGCGCGTCGCTGAGGCGCTCGCCGCCGGCGAGCTCTCGTTGCCCCAGGCGCAGGCGATCGTGCAGACGCTCGAGCCCGCGGCCCCGCGCGCCGATGCCGACGACCTCGCCTGGGCGGAGTCCGCCCTGGTCGATGCGGCCGTCGAGCCAGACGCGCCGCTCGTGCCAGAGCTGCTGGTCGTGCAGGCGCGGGCCTACGCGGCCGTGCTCGATCCGGACGGCGTGCTTCCCGACGCTGAACGGCAGCGCGCCATGCGATCGCTGCGCATCGGTCGCCGCACCGACGGCATGTGGCAGATCACGATGGTCTGCCCTGCCGAGCAGGGCGCCGCGTTCAAGGCGCTGCTGGATGCGTACACGGGGCCACGCGTGCAGGTCGCGTTCCGCGAAGACGACGATGACGACGGCGCGACCCGAGCCGCGGAAGCCGCGAACTCCGCAGCCGGTGGCCCCGGACCCGAGGGCGCCGAGGTGTCGGTCGACGACCGCACACCCGAGCAGATCCGGCACGACGTGCTGGTCGGGCTGGTGCAGGCGCACGCGGCCTCCGGCGATGCGCCGACGGTCGGCGGCGAGCCGCCCGTGCTCGTCTACACCGGCACGATCGAGGCGTACGCCGCCTACCTCCGTGGTGACCCGCAGCGCGATCGGCGCCTCACGATCGAGCACACGGGCGACCTCGTGCCGATGGAGCACGCCGCGCGCCTCCTCTGCGACGCGAGGGTGCAGGTCGCCGTCCGCGATGACTGCGGCCACGTGCTGCAGCTGGGCCGTGCGCAGCGCCTCTTCAGCCCTGCGCAGCGGCGGGCGCTCGCCCTCCGCGATCGCGGGTGCCGGGCCCCCGGCTGCCAGATGCCGGCCGCCTGGTGCGAGGCCCACCACATCGTCCCCTGGCGGAGCGATGGGCCGACAGACACCGACAACGGCATCCTCCTGTGCATCTATCACCACCACGAAGTGCACGCGGGGCGCCTGCTCGTCGAGCCGGCGGGGCCGAATCCGGGCCAGTGGCGCGTCGTGTCGCAGCTGCGGTCGTTGCGGAGCAGCGGCGCGCGGGGGATGCAGAGGCTCGCGTCGCGCGCAGCACTCGTCAGTGGTGCTGCACCGTCGCTGGCTAGTGTCGCCGCGCCGTCGCTCGCCTCAGGCACCGAGTTGTCGCTCGCCTCAGGCACCGAGCCGTCGCTCGCCTCGGACGCCGCACCGACCCTCGCTGTCCGCGTGCGCGACCGTCATCGCGCCTCCCGACGCCCTGCCACCGCGCAGCCCGGCCCTGCCCGGCTCGGCCCGAACGGCGGCGCCCAGCGGACGGCCGAGCACCATCTGCGCCAGCTGCTCGCTCGAAGGGGCGGCCGGCGCCCCACGACGGCCCGCGTCGATCTCCCACCGCCGCCGCTGCTGCATCTGCGGAGATGAAGGTCCGATCCTCTCTGGCGCACTCCTCTCGAACGATATATCGTTGAGTATCGTCGACACTCGGCGACGCGAGGAGGTCATCATGCACGGTTCATTCGCAGACGCAGGCTTCGACCGCGGTTCCCACGTGTGGGAGGCGATGGATCAGCTGCGCTCCGCCTTCGACAAGCGGGGCAGCAGCACGCGCATGGGACGCGGCGACGTGCGCGCGGCGGTGCTCGCGCTGCTCGTCGAGCGCCCGATGCACGGCTACCAGATCATCCAGGAGATCGAGGAGCGCAGCGGGGGCGCGTGGAAGCCGAGCCCCGGTTCGGTGTACCCGACCCTGCAGCTGCTCGCCGATGAGGGGCTCATCAGCGCCGAGGAGTCGAACGGCCGCAAGACCTACGCGCTCAGCGAGGCCGGGCGCGCCGTCGCCGACGAGTCCGCGCAACGCTCCGCGCCCTGGGAGGCGCCCGGCCGTGGCAGCACCGGTGCCTCTGCGCTGCCGAAGGCAGGCATCGAGCTCGCCCAGGCTGCCGCCCAGGTGGGGCGCACGGGCAGCCCCGAGCAGGTGCAGCAAGCGGTCACCGTGCTCGAAGAGGCGCGCCGTAGGCTCTACTCGATCCTCGCTCAGGACTGAGCCGAGCGCCGCCGGTGCATCGGGGTCTAGGAGAGTCGATGCCCGACGTCGCAAGTCCGCGCGCCCGTTACCGGCGCATCCTTCGCTTCGCCGCGCGCCACCTGACGACGATGTGGTGGTTCGAG
Source organism: Agrococcus sp. ARC_14 (assembly GCF_022436485.1). NCBI lineage: Bacteria > Bacillati > Actinomycetota > Actinomycetes > Micrococcales > Microbacteriaceae > Agrococcus > Agrococcus sp. ARC_14. Next base: position 2,112,386 of record NZ_JAKUDO010000001.1, on the reverse strand, counting down.
ATCCTGCTGCCGAGCATCGGGCTCTCACGCCTCGCCGCTCGAGGGCGCGGCGCCCGGCTGACACGGCTCGCGCGCCGCTTCCATCACCTCGCGGTCGAGCTCGGCGGGCTCATGATCAAGGTCGGGCAGTTCATGTCGTCGCGGCTCGACGTGCTGCCGCCCGAGATCACGAGCGGGCTCGAGGGGCTGCAGGACGAGGCGCCGCCCGTGCCGTTCGCGCCGTTGCGCGAGGCGATCGAGGAAGAGCTCGGCATGCCGATCGAGACGGCGTACGCCGCGATCGACCCGCAGCCGCTCGCCGCTGCATCCCTCGGCCAGGCGCACAGAGCCACGCTCACGCCCTTCGACGCAGCCCAGCTCGGCACCGCGGCGGCGGTCGTGAAGGTGCAGCGGCCCGGCATCCAGGCGATCGTCGACGCCGATCTCGCGGCGCTCCGCGTCGTCGGCCGCTGGCTGAGCCGCGTGCGCCTGGTGCGGGACCGCGTCGACATGCCGGCCCTGGTCGAGGAGTTCGCGCAGACCAGCCTCGACGAGGTCGACTACCTGCACGAGGCCGCGAGCGCGGAGCGATTCGCGGCCGACTTCGCCGATGACCCGCGGGTCGCCGTGCCGCAGGTCGTGTGGGAGCGCACCACGCGCCGCGTGCTGACGCTCGCAGACGTGACCGCCATCAAGCTCACCGACGGTGACGCGCTGCGCGCAGCGGGCATCGATCCCTCCGAGGTCGCGCAGGCCTTCGCTGCCGTGATGTTCGACCAGCTGTTCGTGCACGGCTTCTTCCACGCCGATCCGCATCCTGGCAACCTCTTCGTCACGCCCGGCGACGGCAGCGACGGGAGTGCGCCGTGGACGCTGACCTTCATCGACTTCGGGATGATGGGCGAGGTGCCCGGCAGCACCCGCCGCGGGCTGCGGAGCCTGCTGATCGCAGCCGCCGCGCGCGATGGCCGCGGCATGGTGGAGGCGATCCAGGATCTGGGAGCGCTGCTGCCCTCTGCCGACACCGCCGAGCTCGAGCGCGCGATGACGCGCGCATTCGCACGCTTCGGCGGGATGGGGTTCGCCGAGCTGCGCGAGGTCGACCCGCGAGAGTTCCGAGACTTCGCGCTCGAGTTCCAGGACCTCATGCGCACGCTGCCGTTCCAGCTGCCGGAGCACTTCCTGCTCGTCATCCGCGCGATGTCGCTCACCTCCGGCGTCTGCAGCACGCTCGATCCGCAGTTCAACCTGTGGGATGCCGTCGAGCCCTACGCGGGCAGGCTCGTGCGGGAGGAGCGCGGCAACGTGGCTCGTGCCGCCGTCGAGGAGGGCATCGCGATCGCCAAGACCGCTGTCGGCCTGCCACGACGCCTCGACGCGCTCGTCACGCGGGTGGAGGAGGGCAGGCTGGCGATCGAGACGCCCCGGCTCGAGCGCCGCATCGCGCGCCTCGAGCGCGCCGCAGCGCGCGTCGTCTCCGCCATGCTCTTCGCGGGCCTGCTGGTGGCAGGCGCACTGGTGCGGGGCGATGACGAGACGCTGAGCACCGTGCTCATGATCGTGGCCGCGGTGCCGCTGCTGCACGCGGTGCTCGCCGGCCTCGTGCAGCGGTCGCGCGAGTGACCTCGCAGCCGTCACCGGCGCCCGGCGAGGGCGGGCTGGCCAACGATGGGCTCCCCGCGAGCGGCCCACGTGCGGGCGAGTGGTCCGAACGCGGGCTCCCCGCGCACGCACTGCCCGAGGGTCTGCTCGTGCGCGAGGTGCGCGCGCCCGGCCGTGCTGCGGGTCACGACCTGCTGCGCGCCGTCGTCGCCGAGCTCGCCGGCGTCGACCGCGCCTCCGTCTCGATCGTGCAGCGCTGCCCCGACTGCGGCGGGCCGCACGGGCGCCCGGTGGTGATGGAGCCGTCCGCGGCGCGCGGCATCGGCGTCTCGCTGGCACACGCGGGCGAGCATCACGTGGTCGCGGCGATGACCGGCGCTCGCGTCGGCGTGGATGCGGAGCCTCGCGAGACGTCGCCGGTGCGGCTCGAAGCGCTGCGCGCGCTGCTGCGGCACGACACGCCCGACCCGCTGCTGCACTGGACCCGCGTCGAGGCCGTGCTGAAGGCGGATGGGCGCGGCCTGCGGGTCGAGCCGGCCGACGTCCTGCTGGAGCCGACCGCCGACGGCCTCACCGCATCCGTGCCCGGCTCCTCGCGGCGATTCGCCGTGCACGAGATCGCGCTCGATGACGCGCTCGTCGTGAGCGTCGCGATCGCTCGGTAGGGCTGCTGCGAGCCCGTGGCCTTGGCCCCTGCCGACGCAACTGTTATGGTGTATGCGAACAGGAGGTCGACATGCGCGTTGTGGTCTCGACGAGCTCGAGCACACCGATCTATGAGCAGATCAAGGCTCAGGTGCGCACGGCGATCCTCTCGGGTGAGGTGCAGGCGGGGCAGTCGCTGCCGTCGCTGCGACAGTTCGCGGCGGATCTGCGGGTGAGCATCGTCACCGTCACCCGCGCCTACAACGACCTCATCGCCGAAGGGCTGGTGCAGAGCGCACACGGGCGCGGCTTCGTGGTGCTCGAGATCGATCCGGGCACCGCGAGCACGGCGCTGCACGAACGCGTCGACGAGCTGCTGCGGGAGACCATCCTCGCCGCTCGCGACGCCCGCCTCGGCAGGGCAGACATCCATGACCGGCTTGACGAGATCTGGAGGAAGCATGACTGACAACCTGGCGAGGATCGAAGATCTGCGCGTCCAGCGACCGAGCTTCGAGCTCGACGGCATCTCGTTCGCGGTGCCGCGCGGCACGGTCGTCGGGCTGGTGGGCCCCAACGGGGCGGGCAAGACCACCGCGATCCGAGCGATGCTCGGGCTCATCGCCCCCGATGGCGGTCGCGCCGAGACCTTCGGTCTCCCGGCTGGTTCGCCGCACGCACTCGCGCGCACAGGCATCGTGCTCGACCAGCCCACCGCCGCAGAGGAGTGGAAGGTGCCGACGCTCGGCCGTCGCATCGCGCCGTTCTACCCGCAGTGGGATGAGCAGCGGTTCGTCGACCTGCTCGCCAGGCTGTCGGTGCCGCAGTCACGCCGCGTCGGTGAGCTCTCGCGCGGCGAGGGCATCAAGCTCTCGCTCGCGACGGCGCTCGCGCAGACGCCGGAGCTGCTGATCCTCGACGAGCCCTCCAGTGGGCTCGACCCTGCCTCCCGCCGCGAGATCGCCGCCATCATCCGCGAGTTCATGGTCGACCCCGACCATGCCGTGCTGGTCTCGACGCACATCACCGCAGAGCTCGAGGGCCTCGCCGACGACCTCGTCGTGCTCGTGGGCGGGCGCATCGCCCACCACGGGCCGCTGCACGAGGTGGTCGAGCAGTTCGCGATGGCGCGCGGCGCGGGCGCGGTGCCCGACGGCCCCGTCGTCGGTGTGCAGCGCTCCGGTGAGCAGTGGTCGGGACTCATCCGCATGGAGGACTCGGCGGGCTTCGGCGCTGAGGTGGTGATCGATGCCGCGAGCATCGACGACATCGTCGTGCACCTCGGTGCTGAGCGAGCGGAGGTCGCCGCATGATCGCCGCATTCGCACGCTTCGACCTGCTCTCGTGGTTCGCCCGGAAGCAGACGCTCCTCACGCTGCTGTTCGTCGTCGTGGTCGGCGTCGTGCTGCCCGTGCCGGGGATGGCGATCCTGGCTGCAGCGCTCGTCACCTCGCTCATGGTCTCGGCGCCGTTCCTGGGCGACGAGAAGGGCCGCCTCGACACGCTCTACGGGCTGCTGCCGATTGCGCGCAGCACGGTGGTCATCGGTCGCGTCATCGCGCTGGTGACCTATTACCTCTCCGCCGCCGCGCTCGCCACTGCCGTGACGCTCGTGATGGCCGCCGTGCGCGGCGATCAGGTGGCGCCGGGGATCCTGCTGATCGCGCACGCTGCGGCCGCGGCGATCGTCGGCCTGTCGTTGGCGCTGCAGCTGCCCGTGTTCTTCCGCATCGGCTACTCCCGCGGGCGCCTCATGGCCTACGCCCCGGCGTTCGTGGTGGCGGGTGGGGCCTGGCTCGGACAGGCCACCGGCATGCTCGCTCCGCTGCAGCAGGCGCTGGCCAGCACGCCCGTCGAGGTCATGGTGCTCGTCGGCATCCTGATCGGCATCGTCGGGATCGTCATCGCGACGGCCCTGGCAGCGCGGATGTATCGCGGCCGAGCGCTCTGACGCGATGAGTCTCGGCGAGTGCCGAGCACCTCGACGACCGCTGAGCGGCCGCCGTCCCGGGTGGTCGCTCAGCGCCGGTGGCGGGCCTTCGCACTGCCGGTCCGCACCTGCGAGACGGGCAGCGGCGGCAGCGCCGTCTCGACCAGCCACGCATCGAAGAGCGCGTCGAGCGGCGCATCCGAGGCCTTGTTCGCCAGCCGCCGGAAATCCTCGGTGGTCGCGGTCGACTGCGCGTGCAGCGCCGTCCAGTCGTGCAGCAGGCCGAAGAGGCGCACATCGCCGAGCGTCAGCCGCAGCGCGTGCACGAGCAGGGCGCCGCGCTTGTAGATGCGGTCGTCGAACATGAGCGCGGCACCCGGGTCGCCGAGCACGATGTCCTGCGGCAGCCGCTGCAGCAGCCGGTGGTGCTCGCGCGCGAGCTCGTCGGTCGACTGCCTGCCGGCCGCTTCCGACCACAGCCACTCCGCGTAGCACGCGAGCCCCTCGTTGAGCCAGATGTGCTGCCAGCCGGCCACCCCGACGCTGTTGCCGAACCACTGATGCGCGAGCTCGTGCGCGACGAGGCGCTCCTCGCCGCCGTGCCCGTCGATGAGGTTGGCGCCGAACACCGCACCCGCCTGCGACTCCAGCGGTATCTCCAGGTCGTCGGCCGTGACGACCACGGTGTAGTCATCGAAGGGGTAGGGCCCGAAGCGCTCGACGAAGCACGTGAGCATGCGCGGCAGCGGTGCGAGATCCGCGAGCACCCGCCGCTCGAGCGCCGGTGGGTAGTACGCCACGACCGGCACCTCGTCCTGTGAGGTCGCGCGGCGCACATACCGACCGATCTGCACGGTGGTGAGGTAGGTGGCGACCGGCACGCGGCTCTCGAAGGTGCGGGTCGTGCGCCCTGAGCTCGTGCGCTCATCGACGAGCGCGCCCGTCGCGATGACCCGGTAGCTCTGCTCGGTGGTGATGCGGATGCGGTGGGTCGCCTTGTTCGAGGGGCGGTCGTTGCACGGGTACCAGGTGGGGGCGCCGGTGGGCTGCGAGGCGACGATCACGCCGTCCTCGAGCTCCTCCCAGCCGACCGTCCCCCAGGGGCTTCTGCGTGGCGCGGGGGATCCGGAGTAGGCGATCTCGAGCTCGAACGTCGCACCCGCGGCGATCGGCGCCGCCGGCGTGACGGTGAGCCTGCCCGGCCGCTGTGCGTGCTGCGTGCGGCGCTCGCCGTCGACCACGACCTTGCCGACGCGCAGGCCGACGAGGTCGAGCCCGATCGCCGTCAGCTCGCGCTCGGCGCGCCCGGTGATGCGCGCGACAGCGTCGAGCCGATTCGTGGCCATGCGGTACTGCAGCTCGAGGTCGTAGTGCAGCGCGCTCCAGCCGAGGCTGCCGGATGCGGGGGCGTAGGGCTCGCCGCCGACGGGCTGCGTGGCGGGCGCTGGGCTCTGGCTGCTGCGGCTCATGTGCTCACCGCATGGTAGTCGGCGACCTTCACCTCGCGCCACGGCCCGATCGGGTTGCCGCTCCAGCGGCTGCGATCGGGCACGAGCTCGCCGCGCATGACGAGCGAGGCGGGGCCGACGGTGGCGTGCTCGCCGATGCGGGCGGCGGGCAGGATGACGCTGTGCGGACCGAGCGTCGCGCCGTGATCGAGCGTGACGGCGTCGATCGACATGATCCGGTCGTGGAAGAGGTGGGTCTGGACCACGCAGCCGCGGTTGACGGTGGATGCATCCCCGAGCGTCACGAGGTCGGCCTCCGGCAGCCAGTAGCTCTCGCACCAGACGCCGTGCCCGATCGTCGCGCCGAGGCTGCGCAGCCACCAGACGAGCGCTGGGGTGCCGGCCGCAGACTGTGCGAACCAGGGCGCAGCCACCATCTCGACGAAGGTGTCTGCGACCTCGCTGCGCCACACGAACGACGACCACAGCGGCGTCTCGGCCGCCGGGATCCGACCGACGAGCGCCCACTTCGCGGCCGTGCTGACACCGGCCGCGACGGCGCCGGCGGCGAGCATCACGACGCCGCTCAGCAGCACCGCCGCGAGCCCGCCCCACGCATCCGCCACCCACAGCAGGGTGAGCATGACGCCGATGCCGATCGCGATCGTGACGAACACCGGAACGATGCGGCACAGCTCCCACAGCGTGCGGGCGACGCGCAGCCGCAGCGGCGGCTCGTAGGTGCGGGCGATGTCGGTCTCGACCGGCGTGCGCCGCAGCCGCACGGGCGGGGAGCCGAGCCACGACGAGCCCTTCTTCGACTTGCGGGGCGCTGCCGAGAGCACCGCGACGAGGGCGTCGTTCGGGATGCGGTTGCCGGCGCTCGCCATGCCGGAGTTGCCGAGGAAGGCCCGCTCTCCGATCTCGGCATGCGCGATGCGCACCCAGCCGCCGCCCAGCTCGTAGGAGGCGACGAGCGTGTCGTCGGCGAGGAAGGCTCCGGAGTGCACGGTCGTCATGGTGGGGATGAGCAGCACCGTCGAGATCTCGGCATCGCGGCCGATGCGGGCGCCGAGCATGCGCAGCCAGACGGGCGTGAAGAGGGATGCGTAGAGCGGGAAGAGGATCGTGCGCGCAGCATCGAGCAGCCGCTCCGTCGCCCAGACCTTCCAGCCGTTGGCGCTGTGCACGGGGAAGACGCCGGCCGTGAGGCCGATCGCGAGCAGCCGCACCACCAGCACGATGAGTCCGGCGAGCACGAGCCCGGCGACGAGCGCTGCGGGCACCAGCCAGGCGAGCGCGAGCAGCGCGACCTCGCCGAGGCCGTCGGCACCGCGGATGCCGAGCGCGAGCACGACGCCGCCGGCGAGGAATGCCAGCAGCGGGATGAGCGAGAGGCCGATCGCCGAGAGGCCATAGGCCCACGCCCAGCCCTTCGTGTGCGGCGGGCGCTCCGCCGGCCACCACGACTTCGCCGAGCCGACGCGGCGGGCGGGGGAGCCAGACCAGCGCTCGCCGGATCGCACGCGGCCGAAGACGGCGGAGCCGGGCTCGACGACAGCGTCCTTGCCGATGCGGGTGCCGGGGGCGAGGGTCGAGCGCGCGCCCACCGAGCTGCGCGCGCCGATGCGGATCGCGCCGATGCGCACGAGGTCGCCGTCGATCCAGTAGCCGGTGAGGTCGACCTCCGGCTCGATGGATGCGCCGTTGCCGATGCGCAGCATGCCCGTGACGGGCGGCACCGAATGCAGGTCTGCATCTCTGCCGATCCTGGCGCCGAGGGCCCGCGCGTACAGCGTCACCCACGGTGCGCCGGCGAGGCTCACGGCGCCCGCCTGCTGCGCGATCTGCTCGGCGAGCCACAGTCGCAGGTGCACGCTGCCGCCGCGCGGGTAGTCGCCGGCCTGCAGGCCGCGCAGCAGCAGCCTGGCCGCCACCACCGCGATGCCCATGCGCCCGAAGGGGGTCGCGAAGATCGCCAGCCCGACGACCAGCAGCCACGGGTTCGCCGTCGGCAGTGCCTCGAAGCCCGTCCACGCCTGCAGCAGCGTCGAGATCGTGAGGGCGGCCAGCAGCCAGCGCGTGCCGCTGAGGATGAACAGCGGCACGCCCAGCAGCGTCTGGATCCACTGGGTGTCCTTGGGCGTGCGCGCGATCTCGTGCGTCGAGGCGGGCTCCTGCGCGCCGGTGGAGACGCGTGCGGCGAGCTCTGCCGCCATCGCGCCCAGGCGCGGGTAGGCGTAGATGTCGGCGACCGTGAACTCGGGGTCGCGCTGCCGGATGCGGGTGACGAGCTGCGCAGCCGCGAGGGAGCCGCCGCCGAGCGCGAAGAAGTCGTCGTCCTCGCCGGTCGCCGGCAGGCCGAGCACCGCTTGCCAGTCGGCGGCGAGCGCCGCGAGCCCCGGCGCGCTGCCGGACGCCTCGAAGGCGCTCTCCTCGAGCGGCCAGGGGAGCGCTCGCTTGTCGACCTTGCCGGAGACCCGCACGGGCAGCTCCGGCAGCAGGGCGAGCACCGGCACGATCGCCGCCGGCAGCGCCTCGCGCAGCCGCTCGTTGGCCGCTTGGCGGTCGAAGGTCTCCACGTCGCAGCCGAGGTAGCCCACCAGCACCTGGTTGCCCGCATCCGTCTGCTGCACCGCCACGGCTGCGGCGCTCACGCCGGGCAGCGCGCTGAGCGCCGCCTCGATCTCGCCGAGCTCGATGCGGCGGCCGCCGACCTTCACCTGGTCGTCGGCGCGGCCGGCGAAGAAGAGCCCGTCGCGGTCGAAGCGCACCATGTCGCCGGATCGATAGGCGCGCTGCCACCCGAGCGAGGGGAGCGGCGCGTACTTCTCCGCATCCTTCGCGGGGTCGAGGTAGTGCGCGAGGCCGACGCCGCCGATGATGAGCTCGCCGGTGCCGCCCTCGGCGACCGGCTGCCCGGCCTCGTCGACGACCGCGAGATCCCACCCGTCGAGCGGCAGGCCGATGCGCACGGGCTCGCCGGGGGAGAGCTGCGCCGCGCAGGCGACGACGGTCGCCTCGGTCGGCCCGTAGGTGTTCCAGACCTCGCGGCCCTCGGTCGCCAGCCGGTCGACCAGCTCTTGCGGGCAGGCCTCGCCGCCGAAGATGAGCAGCCGCACGTTCTCGAGCGACGATGCGGGCCACAGCGACGCGAGCGTCGGCACGGTCGAGACGATCGTGATGCCGCGCAGCGTGAGCCACGGGCCCAGGTCCATGCCGCTGCGCACGAGCGAGCGGGGCGCCGGCACGAGGCAGGCGCCGTGGCCCCACGCGAGCCACATCTCCTCGCAGCTGGCGTCGAACGCGACGGAGAGCCCCGCCAGCACGCGATCGCCGGGCCCGATCGGCTCCTCCTGCAGGAAGATGCGCGACTCGGCGTCGACGAAGGCGGCAGCCGAGCGGTGGCTGACGGCGACGCCCTTCGGCGTGCCCGTCGAGCCGGAGGTGAAGATGATCCACGCGTCGTCGTCGGGTGTCGGCAGCGTCGGGATCGGCAGCCCTGCCGTGCTCGGATGCGCGGGGTCGCCTTCGAAGAGCGCAGTCGCGGTGACGGTCGTGGCTGGGCGGGCGGTGTCGACGGCGCTGCCAGACCGGTCCGCGGCCGTGTACTGCCCGCTGCCGGTGATGACTCCGGCGACGCCGGCCTCGCCGAAGACGAGCTGCGCGCGCTCCTCCGGGTCGTCGGCGTCGACGGGCACGTAGGCGGCGCCCGCGGCCATGATGCCCAGGATCGCGATGTACAGCGCTCGCGTGCCGGAGGGCATTCGCACCCCGACCCGATCGCCGCGGCCGACGCCCTCGAGGGAGAGGCGGGCAGCGGTGCGGATGACGGCCGCCATGAGCTCGCGATAGGAGAGCGCGCCCTGCGCATCCTCGAGCGCGGAGCCGTCGGGGTTCGAGAGCACGCTCTCGCGCAGCACGTCGAGCAGGGTGCGGGGCGACGGTGCCAGGTGTCCGCTCGCCAGGACTCCTGCTGTCGTCTCGCTCATCTCGCCTCCGGGCACGCCGCAGCACGCACCCAGGCGCCGCGACCACTCAGGCTATCGCGGCGCCCGTGTCCGGTCGGCGAACGGCGGGCGACGAACAGGTGTCCGCGACCGCCGTCGCCGGCTCGGTCAGGGCAGCGCGTTGCGGTCGGCCGCGGCCGCTGCGCTCGGGTGGTCGGCGACCGTCGCCCCCTTGCCGAGAGCGACGATCGTGCCGGTGCGCGTGAACTCCTCGTCGACCTCCGGGTTGTGCTTGGGGGCTGCCAGGCTGACGACCACGGCGACGAGCAGGTTGAGGAAGAAGCCCGGCACGATCTCGTAGAGCGTGAAGAACTCGAAGCCGGTCGCGACCGTGCCGTCGACGGTGTTCGCCTTCTCGATGGCATCCCAGATGAACACGGTCGCAGCGCCCACGATCATGCCGGCGAGCGCTCCCCAGTTTGTGAGCTTGCGCCAGTAGAGGCTCAGCACCACGATCGGGCCGAACGCGGCACCGAAGCCCGCCCAGGCGAAGCCGACGAGGCCGAGGATGGTGTCGCTCGGCGTGATGGCGAGCAGCATGGCGATGACCGCGACGGCGAGCACGCAAGCGCGGCCGAGGATGACGAGCACCTTCTGCGATGGCTGCCGCTTGGCGAACACCTGGAAGAGATCCTCGACGAGCGCCGACGAGCAGACGATCAGCTGGCTGGAGAGCGTCGACATGATCGCGGCGAGCACGGCGGCCAGCACGAGGCCGGCCAGGAACGGGTGCAGCAGCGCCTGCGACATCAGCAGCACCACCGTCTCCGGGTTGGAGAGCTCGATGCCCTGCTGCTCCACATAGGCGATGCCGACGAAGCCGGCGACGACCGCGCCGATGAGCGAGATCGCCATCCAGCTGATGCCGATGTTGCGACCGGCCTTCGCGTCGTGCACGGTCTTGAGGGCCATGAAGCGCACGATGATGTGCGGCTGGCCGACGTAGCCGAGACCCCAGGCGAGGGCAGAGATGATGCCGAGCCAGACCATGCCGTCCATCTCGGCAGGGAAGAGGCCGGTCAGCCGGGCTCCGGAGTCTGCGATGCCCTGCTGCACGCCCTGCAGGCCGCCGACGGTGAAGAAGGCGATGACCGGCACGATGATGAGGGCGAAGAACATCATCAGGCCCTGCACGACATCCGTGAGCGATGCGCCGAGGAAGCCGCCGAAGAGCGTGTAGAGCAGCGTGACGCCGCTGACGAGCAGCATGCCCCAGATGTACTCGACGCCGTACGTCGACTCGAAGAAGACGCCGCCGGCGACCATGCCGGAGGAGACGTAGAAGGTGAAGAAGACGAGGATGATGACGCCCGAGACGACGCGGAGCAGCCGCGTGCGGTCGCGGAGGCGGTTCTCGAAGAAGCTCGGGATCGTGATCGAGTTGTTCGAGACCTCGGTGTAGGCCCGCAGCCTGGGGGCGACGAACTGCCAGTTGAGGAAGGCGCCGATCGTCAGGCCGATCGCGATCCAGGCCTCGATGAGCCCGGCGGCGTAGATGGCGCCCGGCAGACCCATCATGAGCCAGCCCGACATGTCGGATGCGCCGGCCGAGAGCGCCGCGGTGAACGGGTTGAGGTCGCGGCCCGCGAGCATGTAGTCCTCGTGGCTCTTGGTCTTGCGAGCCGCGTAGAGGCCGATCGCGATCATCGCCGCGAAGTAGATCCCGATCGCCAGCAGCTGGAATGTGATGTCGGACATCGTCATCTCCCCGTCTCAGTTGCGTAACAGCGTACTCAGATGCGAATCACAGGGAAGCATTCGGATGCGCGGGTCCGTTGATTGCGGGACGGCAGCGGCGCACAGGCGCTCCGCGGGGTCGACCGAGGCATGCACCCGCGTCGGCCCCGCGCTCCTGTGCGCCGCTGCCGGCGAGGCTCAGTCGGCCGAGCCGTCGACCACGGGGCCCGCGTCGTCGAGCACGAACGTGAGCTCCATCGTGACCTGCCACGAGGTGATGGTGCCGTCCTTGATGTTGACGACGTGGTCCTTGACCCACGCGCCCTCGATGCCGCGCAGCGTCTCGTTCGCGCGCGCGATGCCCTGGCTGATCGCGTCCTCGAAGCTCTGCTCCGAGCGGGCGCTGATGGTGGTGATCCGTGCGACAGATGCCATTGCCGTCCTCCTTGACTGCAGCGCGAGAGATCTCCTCGCACTGCCAGCAAAGCGCGGCGGGGCCGGGAAGGGAAGAGCAGAGCTGTCAGCGGATGACCACCGTGCCGCCCTCGACCGCCACCTCGAGCTCGATCCCGTCGCCATCCGCCTCGGCGATCTGCAGCGCATCCGGCCCGTCGCCGACCTCGATGCCGAGCGCGGCGAAGCGTGCGCGCTCCGCGTCGGGCTCGCGCGTCAGGCGTCGCAGCGCGACGAGCTCGAGCACCGGCAGATCGTCGAGCGCGGGATGCGGGGTCGCGCCCCAGTCGATGAGGAACGGCGGCTCGGTCTCGTCGCTCGGCAGCCCGAGGCGCCAGGCGAGCTCGCGCCCGTCCGGCGTCGTGCGGGAGAGCGGCTCGATGTCGCCGTATGCCAGCCCCGCGTCGCGTGCGGCGGCGACAGCCGCGTCGAGATCGTCCGGCGCGATCGCGAAGCTCGCGACCCTCGGTGCCGAGAGCCCGGCGATGCCGAACCGCGGCACATCGGCCGCCGCCCAGCCGGCCTCGGCGTCGGGGCCGATGAGCTCGAGGTACTGCCGCACCCGCTCGCCGCCGCGCGAGAAGGCGATCAGCGCGTTCGCGGTGCCGCTCGGGTGCCGGCCGCCGGGAGCCGCCCGCACGCCGGTGGTGCGCTCGAAGCCGTCGACGAGCGCAGCGAGGTCGGGCCCTGCCAGCACGATGTGGTCGAGCACGCGGGGCACGCCCATCAGACGACCTCCGGCTCGCCGAGCGACAGCATCAGCCGGTTCGCCCAGTTGAAGAAGGCCGCGCCGCTGAGCTGGTCGACGATGCCCGCATCGTCGATGCCGGCCGCGCGGAGGCGATCGACGTGCCCGGCGTCGAAGGCCGAGGGCGTCGCCGTCAAGGCTGCCGACGCATCCACGATCGCGTCCCAGCGCTCGTCGACGCCCGATCCTCGACCATCTGCGTCGACGCCCTCGTCGAGCAGCCGCTGCACATCCTCAGCGCGACCGGAGAGGCGCGACGCCGCCCGCGCATGCACCGAGGCGCAGAAGACGCAGCCGTTCACGCGCGATGCGGCGGCGGCCGAGAGCTCGCGCTCCCAGCGCGGGATGCCGCCGTCCTCGTTGTGGAAGATGTCGAGATCGGTGAGCGTGCGCGCCCGCAGCGCCTCGGGGTCGCGCGCCAGCAGCCGGAAGTACGGGCTCTTCGCGCGCCCAGGCTCCACGAGCCCCTCGCGCTGCGCCTCGGTGAGCTCGGCCTCCGGCACCGGCGGCGCCCAGGGCACCCAGCCGAGGCCGTCCTGCGTGAACGCCTCGGGCCGGCGCAGGGTCGGGTAGTCGGTGATCGCGGTCATGCGCGGGCCTCCTCGAGCTCGGTGGCGGATGCGGGTGTGGCGGATGCGGGTGTGGCGGTTGCCGGTGCGGCGGGTGCCGGCGTGGCGGGTGCGGGGGTCGCGGCGAGCACGCGGAGGCCGTGCACGAGCCGCAGCTGGAAGGCGAGGAAGGCGATGAGCTGGCTCAGCGAGACGATCGCGTCGGCACCCCAGCCCGCCGCCGTGAGGGCGCGCAGCGACTCGGGACGCGCATCGCGCGGGTGCAGCACCAGCAGGTGCGCGTGCTCGAGCGCGGCCGCCAGGCGCTCGCCGAGCACACCGCGCTCGATCGTCGCGACCGGGCCTGCGACCGCCTCGGCGCGCAGCTGCGGCTCGCGGTAGTCGCCGTAGGGCCCGGATGCGCGACCCGCGACCGCGGCGTCGCGCACGGCGTCGAGGATGGCCGGCTCCGCGGCGTCGGCGAGCAGCTCGAGGTAGAACGACGACGAGCGCGAGCGGGTGTCGTCGGCATCCGCAGCCTCGGCCGCCTCTGCGTCGTGCAGCAGCGCGACGTACGCGGCGACGGCGTAGCGATCCTCGAGCGCGAGCGCACCAGGCTCGGCGGGCTCGAGCAGCGCGAGGAAGCTCTGCTGCGCGTGCTCGCGCGCATCGGGGCGCGCCCTCCGGATCTCGTCGAGTCGCGATCCTGCGGGGATCTCGGCGAGGTGGTCGATGACGTCACGCGACATGGCGCTCCTCCTGGGTCTCTGGTGCTGCGCGCCAGCCGAGCGCCGGCGCGACCTCTCGTGCGAACAGCTCGAGCGAGCGGGCGGTGATGGATGCATCGGGGTCGACCGAGTGCACCTGGATCGACACCTCGGTCGCCTCGGCGGCGACCGAATCGGCCGCGAGCGACTCGGCGACCTCCGCGGCGGTGCCGAGGTGGGTCTCGCTGCGCACGAGCAGCTCGTCGAGCGAGAGCGAGCCCGGCGCGACCCCGTGCAGCTGCGCGACCTGCCTGCCGATGCCGGTCTCCGCGAGCGCCCGCACCGTCCGGCGGTCTGCCTGATCGACGACCACGACGCTGCGCGAGGCGAGGATGCGCGGGGCGACGCCGACGGGCAGCGCCTCGCGGTAGGCATCGACGAGCAGCCGCTGCACCTCCCAGACGCGCGGCGGCTCGGCGCCGGTGTGGTCGGCGGGAACGGGCTGCACGCGCGAGAGCATGAGCCCGTCGCCCTGCGCGCCGATGGCGCGGGCGCCCTCGACCGAGAACGTCGCCTGCCAGATGCGGCCCTCGAGGCCGGTGGACTGCTGCGGATAGATCGCCACGTCGCCGCTGCCGTCGAGCAGCGAGCGCAGCCGCACGAGCTTCGCGTCGTAGATCGCGCGGCGGAGCGCGGGGTCCTCGCCGAAGGCGCTCAGCGTGCGCGGGCTGCCGCCGGTGCCGAGCCCCAGCTCTGCGCGTCCGCCGGAGAGCGCGTCGAGCACGGCGGCGTCCTCCGCGGCTCGCGCCGGGTGCTCGTGCGCGAGGGTGAGGATGGCGGTGCCGAGGCGGATGCGCGTGGTGCGCGCCGCTGCCGCCGCGAGCAGCACGAAGGGCGAGGGCAGTCCGCCCTCCGCGCCGTCGAGGTGATGCTGCGCGACCCACGCCGTCTCGAAGCCCAGCTGCTCGGCGAGCTCGATGTGCTCGAGCGCGATGCGGTAGCGCTCCGCCGCCGCCGCGTCGTCGAGCACGCGGGTGAAGAATCCGATCGTCGGCGCCATCACGCCACCTCCAGCTGCCCGGTCGATGATGAGCGCTGATCGCGGCGGGCGTCCCGCAGCCAGTCGGGTGCGGGCACTGCCTCGAGCAGCGCCTGCGTGTACTCGTGCTGCGGGCTCGTCAGCACCTGCTGTGCCGTGCCCGTCTCGACCGCGCGCCCGCGCCGCAGCACCGTGACGGTGTCGGCGATGCGGCGCACGACCGCGAGGTCGTGGGTGATGAACAGGTAGGTGAGGCCGAGCTCGCGCTGCAGTCGCTCGAGCAGCTCGAGGATCTGCGATTGCACGGTGACGTCGAGCGCCGAGACCGCCTCGTCGAGCACGACCAGCGCCGGCTCGATGATGAGCGCACGCGCGATCGCGACGCGCTGCCGCTGCCCGCCGGAGAGCTCGCGGGGGAGCCGTGCTGCGGTCTCTGCGGGCAGGGCGACCTGTTCGAGGGCGGCGGCGACGCGCTCGGCGAGCCGTCGCCGGTCTCGCACGCCGCCCTCGGCGATCGGGAGGTTCTGCAGCGGCTCGCCGATCGTCTGCCCGATCGTGCGGCGCGGATCGAGCGAGGCGAAGGGGTTCTGCGAGACGAGCTGCACCGCGCGGCGCAGCCTGCGACTGCCGCGCTCGGCGAGCACGTCGAGCTCGCCGATGCGGATCGTGCCAGAGGTGGGGCGGTGGAAGCCGGCGAGCGCGCGGCCGATGGTGGTCTTGCCCGAGCCGGACTCGCCGACGAGCGCGTGCGTCGTGCCCGGCGCGATCTGCAGGCCGACGCCGTCGACGGCACGGAACGCATCCGCCCCTGTGCCGGATCCTCGACGGCCGTAGTCGTGCACGAGCATGTCGATCGTGACGAGCGGCTCCGCCGCGAGACGCGGCAACCGGGGTGAGGCGTCCGAGAGCGCCGGCGCGTCGGCCAGCAGCGCTGCGGTGTAGTCGCTCTCGGGATCGCGCAGCACCCGGCGGACATCGCCGTGCTCCTCGAGCCTGCCCGCCTGCAGCACCGCGATGCTGTCTGCGCGCTCGGCGGCGACCGCGAGGTCGTGGGTGATGAGCAGCACGCTCGAGCCGAGCTCCGCGCGCAGATCGTCGAGCAGGTCGAGGATGCGGCGCTGCACGGTGACGTCGAGGGCGCTGGTGGGCTCGTCGGCGATGATCAGGTCGGGCTCGAGCGCGATCGCGGCCGCGATGAGCGCGCGCTGCCGCATGCCGCCGGAGAGCTCGTGCGGGTACTGCCTCGCGCGTCGCTCCGGGTCATCGAGGCCGACCCGCTCGAGCAGGTCGGTCACGCGGCGCCGGATCGCCTCCTTCGTGCCCCAGCGATGGATGCGCATGGGCGCGGCGACCGAGGCGCCGATCGTCTGCACTGGGTTGAGCGAGGTGCCGGGATCCTGCGGCACGAGCGCGATGCGGGCCCCGCGGATCTCCTGCAGCGCGCGCTGGGAGAGCCGGGTGAGGTCGACGGGGCCGCCCGCGAGCTGCAGGTGGACACCACCGCGCTCGATGCGGCCGCCCTCTGGCAGCAGGCCGATGATCGACTGCCCGATGGTGGTCTTGCCGGAGCCAGACTCGCCGACCAGGGCGAGCACCTCGCCGCGCTGCACCTCGAGGCTGACGCCGTGGACGACCGTGCGGCGCTCCCTGCGGGCGCGGTAGGAGATGGCCAGGTCGTCGATCGTGAGCAGTGCGCTCATCTCGTTCCTCCTCTGACTGCTGCCGCGATCCGGTTGGCCGACAGCACGACGGCCGCGACGACGAGCCCCGGCAGCGTGGTGAGCCACCAGGCGGTGGCGACGTAGTCGCGGCTCTCCGCGATGAGCAGGCCCCACTCGGGAGTGGGAGGCGGCGCGCCGTAGCCCAGGAAGCCGAGGGTGGAGATCTGCAGGATGGCGCTGCCGAACTGCAGCGCCGCGAGCGCCAGCACGGCGCCGAGCGAGTTGGGCAGCACATGGCGCCACAGCACGGCGAGGAACGAGCCGCCGGAGCCGAACGCCGCCTCGACGTAGTCGCTGCGGCGCACGCGCACGACCTGCGAGCGCGCGAGCCGCGCGAACACGGCGATCGAGGTGATGCCCACCGCGATGGCGGCGTTCGTGACGCCGAAGCCGAGCAGCACGATCACGCTGAGCGAGAGCAGCAGTCCGGGGATGGCCAGCAGCACGTCGACGACGCGCATGAGCGCCTCCTCGACGACGCCGCCGGTCGAGCCGGCGAGCACGCCGATCGCGGTGCCGACCACGAGGCCGACGAGCACGGCGATGGCGGCGCCGGCGAGCGAGTTGCCGGCGCCGAAGATGACGCGGGCGAGCAGATCGCGGCCGGTGGCGTCGGTGCCGAACGGATGCGCGGCGCTGGGCGCCTGCAGGGCATCGAGCGCGACACCGGCGATCGGGTCCTGCGCGGTGAACAGCCACGGCACGACGGCCCACGCGAGGGCGAGCGCGAGCACCGCGATGGCGAGGACGAGGGTGGCGCGCGGACGCGGGCGAGCCGCGCGCTCCGTGCGCCTGGGCAGCAGGCTCGAGGCGATGGCGCTCATGCGTGCACCGCCTTCCGCAGCCGCGGGTCGATCGCCGGGGCGACGAGGTCGACGAGCAGGTTGATCGCCACGAAGCCGACCGCCGAGATGACGACGATCGCCTGCAGCACCGGGATGTCGCGCGTCGCGACCGCCTCCTGCGTCAGGCGGCCGAGGCCGGTGCGGGCGAAGACGGTCTCGGTCACGACGGCACCGGCGATCAGCTCGCCGAACAGCACGCCCGCGATCGTGAGCGTCGGCAGCAGCGAGTTGCGCGCGACCTCCTTCGACAGCAGCCAGCGGGGGCTCGCACCGCGCGAGGCCGCCACGGCGATGAAGGGCTCGGCGACGGTGTCGTCGATGCTGCGGATGAGCACCTGCGCGAGCGGTGCGGCGATCGGCACCGCGAGCGTGATGACGGGCAGGATGAGCGCCTCCACGGGATTCGCGTTGATGACGGGCACGAGGCCGAGTCGGAACGAGACCACCTGCAGCAGCACGATGCCGAGCCAGAAGACCGGGATCGAGACGAACAGCGGCGGCAGCGAGCGGAACGCGCGGCGCAGCCACTCCGCCCCCGAGAAGGTCGCGGCGACCGCGATGCCGACGGCCAGCAGCACCGCGACGACGAAGCCGAGCGATGCGAGCGCGAGCGTCGACGGCAGCGCCGTGGCGATGAGGGCCTCGACGTCGGCGCCGTTCTGCAGCGAGGTGCCGAGGTCTCCCGTCAGGAAGCCGACCGCCGACTGCCACAGCTGCACCCAGATCGGCTGGTCGACGCCGTAGACCTCGCGCAGCTCCTGCAGCTGCGCGGTGCTCAGGCCGAGCTCCGGGCTCGCGTACCGGGCGACGATGGCATCGCCCGGCAGCGCGTGCAGCAGCAGGAAGGCCAGCACGAAGGTCGCGACCACGACCAGGACCGCCTGGCCCGTGCGCCGGAGTGCGTAGGGCATCCGCGCCTCAGCCCTCGAGCCAGACGCCCGCGAAGCTGGGGCGGCCGACCGACTCGGTCTCGAAGCCGTGCACGACCGGCTGCAGGCCGTAGACCTGCGGCTCCTCGAAGAAGGGCAGCACGTAGGCCTGCTCGGTGAGGTGGGCCTGGACGGCGGCGGAAGCGGCGGCGCGGGCCTCGGTGTCGGGCTCGGAGGCGACCTGCTGCAGCAGCGCCTCGAGCTCGGCGTCGATGGGGGCGCCCGACTCGTCGGCGTTGAGCAGCGTGCTGCGGTTCTCGATCGAGTACTGGCTCTTGATGACGTCGAAGTCGGCCCGGCCGACCATCGAGTGGTAGATCTGGATCTGGTCGATGTCGGTCGCTGCGGCGGTCTGCGCGGCCTGATCGCCCTGGAAGAGCTCGAGCTCCACGCCGATCTCGCGCAGCTGCTGCGAGACGAGCGTGATGACATCCCGCGAGCGGGGCTGGGGGAGCGCCTCGTTCACGACCAGGTGCAGGCGCTGGCCGTCGCGGACACGGATGCCGTCGGAGCCGAGCTCCCAGCCGGCCTCGTCGAGCAGCGCGTTCGCGCGCTCCTGATCGAACTCGTAGGCGCCCGACTGCTCCTCGTACCCGAGGGCCGTCTGGCTGAGCGACGAGGTCGCCAGCGGGTAGCCCTCGGAGAAGATCGACGAGACGACCTCCTGTCGGTCGATGCCCGCGATGAGCGCCTGGCGCACGCGGATGTCCTGCAACAGCGGGTGGTCGAAGCGGAAGCTGAGGCCGTTGTTCACGCCGTTCGTCTGCGCGGCGACGATCTCGAGGCCGGCGGCGGCCACCTGCTCCTCGTGCTGCGGCTCCACCTGGCGCGCGATGTGCGCCTGGCCGGAGGTGAGGGATCCGATGCGCACGCTGTCCTCTGGCGCGATCACGATGTCGACGGTGTCGAGGTGCGCCCGTGCCTGGTTCGAGGCTCTCGGCGGCGCCCAGGCGTAGTCGTCGCGAGCGGCGAGCCGGATGCTCGCGCCGAGCTCCTCCGACTCCACGACGAAGGGGCCAGCGCCGATCACCTGCGTGGCGTTGCCGGGGCCGAATCCCTCGGAGTCGAGCTCGAGCGAGGCATCCGCCAGCAGACCGGAGTTGATGGTGGAGACGGCCTGCCCGAAGCCGGGCGAGGGGGCGCTGAAGTGGAAGCGCACCGTGTCCTCGTCGACGACCTCGCCGCGCTCGTAGTTGTTGATCGCCTCGCTCACGATGAGCGCGCGATCCTGGTCGCCCAGGCCGAAGAGGTCGATGTTGGCGACCACGTTCTCGGCGGTGAGCGGCGTGCCGTCGGAGTACGTCACGTCGGTGCGGAGGTCGAAGGTGTACTCGGTGGCGTCCGCCGAGACCTCCGGCAGCGCCGTCGCGATCCACGGCTCGAGCTCGAGCGTCTCCGGGTCCTGGTGCAGCAGCCGCGCGGTCAGGTTGTTGACGAGCGCGCCGTTGGGGTAGAAGCCGGCCGACGGCGGGTAGAGCGAGGTGTAGGCCTGGTGCTCGAGGTAGGTGAGCGTGCCGCCGGCGACCGGGCCGTCGCCTCCCGCCTGCGGTGAGGTCGCTTCGCTGGCCGAGCAGGCCGTGAGCGCGAGGGCGACGATGGCGGCGCCGGCGATGGCTGTGCGACGGGGATGCGGGGAGCGGTTCACGATGACCTCCATAAGCGGTGCTTGGTGCTGACCCAAGCAAAGCCGATTGCCAGGCGCGCCGCACGCCGCGGCGCAACACGGCGTCACAGAAGGCTGAAGGTCGTCACCGCCCGATGGGCGTGGGCGTCATGCGCTCCGCACGGGGTATCGCGGCTTGATGTGCTGGTTCACGAACCGGCCCTTCGAGGCGGCGGCCAGCAGCTCGTCGAACACCGCGCGCGGCACCATGCCGTAGATGTAGCTGGCGCCGCCGACGAACCGCACGGTCAGCTCGTTGCGCGTCGGCTCGAAGCCCACGGCCTCGATGCTCGACGACTCCACCGGCTGCATCCGCGGCATGCGGCCACGCTAGTCCTGCCAGCGGCGGGACGAGGAGGTCATCGTCGACCGCATGCGTCCGCTGGTGCCCAGGCGTCGCTGCGGGCAGCGAGCCGTTCAGGTGCTGACGGTGGACTCGGCTGCGTCAAGGAGCCGTTGAGCGTGCAGGACGTGGCGCGACGCATCCGCGTGGGTGGGCAGGCGGTCACCGTGGGACTGGGTGGATTTGGCTGCCAGCAGCGTGTCGAGATGCTTGGCGGTGGCGGCGCTGGAGGCTTCTCGCAGCGCTGCGACTGCGTCGCGATGGGACTCGGATGCAACCTTGTAGCCGAGCACGTGCCCGCAGATCGCGTCGCTTGCCGCGATGCCGGCACTGACGGCGATCTCAGCGGCATGCTTCCACTCGTGCTGGCTGTCTCCGCCGAGCTGCAGCTCTGCGGAGACCAGACGCGTCCGGGCATCGTTGAGGCGGATGCGCACAGCGGCGGCATCCATCGGCTGCCGTCGAGGACTGATTCGAGGGCTCATGCGATGGCGCGCCGTGCGGCTCGCGGGAGTGCCGGCCCGGCGACGAGCATGCCGTCGGTCAGCACATTGCTGACCAGCGGATCGTGGTCGGCGATCCGCTGGTCGAGCTCCGCGCGTTCGATGGAGTAGACCTGTGCCTCGTTGCCCGTGATGCGCTCGACGTGCTGCGCGATCCGGTAGTTGAGCTCCGACCTTGCGTCCTCGTCCATGCCGTCGGGGTAGACGACGAACAGATCCAGATCCGACTCGCGCGTCGATTCGCGACGGGCGACCGAGCCGTAGACGAGGACGGTGAGCCCGAGGTCGGCGGGCAGATCCTCCTCGCAGAAGCGTCGGATGCTGTCGAATGCCCGTGATCTCGCGCCGATCGCCAGTTCGACGACGGGCCACAGCACGTGTTCGCGATTGGCGCGGTAGATGATCGCGGGCGGTCGCGCCTCAGGGCTCACCAGGCCGACCTCCACATAGCCCGCCAGCGCCCGGTGCACGCTGGAGGTCGAGCCGATGCCTGCCAGCGCATGCACCTGGCGTCCGGAGAGTCCCGAATCCGTGCGCGCGAGCACACGCAGCACAGCAGACCCCACCGCGGTCGTCAGACCGTCAAGCGGCTCGCTGAGATTCATGTGACGATACTGGCACGTTTGTCACGAATATGGAACGGATGTGATGGATCTGGAACAATCGCCGCGCGCTCGCGCTCAGGTCACACCTTCACCGCGCGAGCGCGCTGCGCTGCTTCGACGAGACCTCGCAGGCTCGCGACGGTCTCGTCGTAGCCGCGGGTCTTCAGCCCGCAGTCGGGGTTGACCCACAGCAGGCCTTCGGGGATGCCGGCGGTCGCGGTGCCGAGCAGTCGGTCGAGCTCGTCGGCTGTCGGCACTCGGGGTGAGTGGATGTCATAGACACCCGGGCCGATGCCGCGCCCGAAGCCATGCTCGGTGAGCGCGCCGACGACCTCCATGCCAGACCGTGCGGCCTCGATGCTCGTCACGTCGGCGTCGAGACCGTCGATCGCCCCCACCACGGTGTTGAACTCGGAGTAGCAGAGGTGGGTGTGGATCTGGGTGGCAGGAGCAGCCGCGGCGGTCGCGAGGCGGAAGGCGCCCACCGACCAGTCGAGGTAGGCGGGCCGCGCCTCGCGCCGCAGCGGCAGCAGCTCGCGCAGGGCGGGCTCGTCGACCTGCACGATGCGGATGCCCGCTGCCTCGAGGTCGGCGATCTCGTCGGCGAGCGCGAGCGCGATCTGATCGGCCGTCTCGCCCAACGGCTGGTCGTCGCGCACGAACGACCACGCGAGGATCGTCACGGGACCGGTGAGCATGCCCTTGACGACGCGCTCGGTGAGCGACTGCGCGTAGGCGATCCACTCGACGGTGAAGGGGCCGCTCCGGGAGACATCGCCCCACAGGATCGACGGCCGCGTCGCCCGCGAGCCGTAGGACTGCACCCAGCCGTGCTGCGTGGCGGCGAAGCCATCGAAGTGCTCGGCGAAGTACTGCACCATGTCGTTGCGCTCGGGCTCGCCGTGCACGAGCACGTCGAGCCCCAGCTCCTCCTGCAGCTCGATGACGCGGCGCACCTCGGCGCGCAGCACCTCCGTGTAGCCCGCGTCGTCGAGCTCGCCGCGGGCGTGACGGGCGCGCGCGGTGCGGATCTCGCCGGTCTGCGGGAACGAGCCGATGGTGGTGGTCGGCAGCGGCGGCAGCTCGAGCACCTGCTGCTGCACTGCGGCGCGGTCGGCGTAGGGCGCGCGGTCGCGTGCATCGGCGGGCAGCGCGGCGAGCCGCGCGCGCACCGCGCCGTCGCGCACGCCCGGGGCTGCAGCGCGGTCGGCGACGGCGGCGCGGGCAGCGGCGAACGCAGCCTCGTCGACCGCACCGTGAGCGGCGGCGGCGAGCGCCACCACCTCCGCCACCTTCTGGTCGGCGAAGGCCAGCCACGACCGCAGTCGCTGCGGCAGCGCCTCCTCGATCGTCAGATCGTGCGGCACGTGCAGCAGGCTCGTGCTGGTGCCGACGGCGACCGGACCGCGCGCCGCGAGCGCTCGCACGCGCTCCAGGGCGCCGTCGAGGTCGGTGCGCCAGACATTGCGGCCGTGCACGACGCCGGCCACCAGCGGCGTGGCGCCGGTCTCGGGCGCCGTGCCGCGCACGAGGTCGATCGCGATGGCGTCGACCGCGTCGGCCAGCGGCTCGACGCGACCCGCGGCATCCCCGTGTCCGACGTGCAGCAGCACCCGCAGGCCAGCGGCCCGGAGCGCGAGCGCTCCGGCGCGCGCCACTGACTGCAGCTCGTCGAGGCTCACCTGCTCGAGGTCGGCGACCAGGGCGGGCTCGTCGAGCTGCACCCAGGTGGCACCGGCCGCCGCGAGGGCCTCGCCGAGGGCGCCGTAGGCGGGCACCAGGCGCTCTGCGAGCTCGATGGGGCGGATGCCCTCGGCCTTCGCGAGCGCGAGGTAGGTCGCGGGCCCGACCACCACGGGGCGGCCGTGCACGCCGGCGCGCGCTGCCTCGATGAACCTGTCGACGATGCGGGTGTCGGCGAGCGAGAAGGTGGTCTCGGCGTCGAGCTCCGGCACCAGGTAGTGGTAGTTCGAGTCGAGCCACTTGGTCATCTCGAGCGGCGCGTCGTCGCCGTCGCCGCGGGCCAGCAGCCACTCGCCGGCGAGCCCCACGGGGAGCCGCCCGCGCAGCCGCGGCGGCACGGCGCCGAAGGTCAGGGTGGCGTCGAGCACGTGGTCGTAGTGCGCTGCCTCGATCGGGATCGATGCGTCTGCGGCGCGCAGCCCCAGCGACTGCAGGCGATCGAGGTCGGCGAGCCGATTGGCGCTCGCCGCCGCGTGGAAGGCCGCGTCGTCGATGGCGCCGCGCCAGTGCGCCTCGAGGGCGCGCTTGAGCTCGCGGCGCCGGCCGATGCGCGGGTAGCCGAGGATCGTGCCGCCGGCGAAGAACGAGGTGGTCATGGTGCTCCCGTGGTGGTGAGTGGCAGTGCACCGACGCCCCGGAGGACGTCGATCGCGGGCTGGTGGTCGTTGAAGGTGTAGAGGTGCACGGCCGGCGGGTCGTGCTCTGCGAGCGCGCCGATCAGGGCGACGGCTGCGTCGACGCCGATGCGCACGGCATCCGCTGCGCTCGCCAGCTCGAGCCGATCGGCGAGCACGCGTGGCAGGCCCTCGCCCGCGAGCTCCGCGGAGCGCACCAGCCGGCGCAGCGAAGTCGGAATGGCGACGCCCGGCACGATCGGGATCGTGACGCCCCTGCCGCGAGCGAGCTCGACGAAGCGCGCGTAGTCGTAGGGGTCGAAGAACAGCTGCGTGATCGCCATGGTGGCGCCAGCAGCCTGCTTCGCCAGCAGCGCGTCGATGTCGGAGCGGTGCACGCCGGCGCCCGGGTGGCCGTTCGGGAAGGCGGCGACGGCCACGTCGACGGCCGCCCGCCGCTCCGACAGCGAGGAGGCGCGCAGGCCCGGCAGCCGCAGCTCCGCGTAGGGCACGCGCTCCGACTCGACGCGCTGGATCAGCTGCACGAGCTCCGACGCCGACTGCAGCGAGGTCGTCGGCAGCCGCACGCCCGCCTGCGGCGGGTCGCCGCGCAGGGCGAGGAAGCGGGTGATCCCGGCGTCGAGGAACTGTCGCACGAGCCGTGCGGTCTCGTCGACGCCGAGCCCCGTGCAGGTCAGGTGCGCCATCGGGTTCGCGCCGCCGTCGAGCAGCCGCTGCAGCACCGTCAGCGAGTGGCGCGAGGTGGAGCCGCCCGCGCCGAAGGTGACCGAGACGAACTCCGGCTCGAGGGCGATGAAGGCGTCGACCGCGGCGTCGACGCGGCGCGAGGCCGCCTCGTCGCGCGGCGGGAAGAGCTCGAAGGAGTAGCGCAGGCTCATGGGCTCACCCCATCGAGCGCCCGCAGCAGGTCGGCGACGATGTCGTCGGCCTGCTCGAGTCCGACGGAGATGCGCACGAGGCCCGGCGTGATGCCGAGGTCCAGGCGCTCCTGCTCGTCGAGCTTCCCGTGGATGGTGCTGCCGGTGTGGATCGCGAGCGTGCGCACGTCGCCGATGTGCGTCATCTGGCTGATCAGCCGCAGCCGGTCGAGGAAGGTGCGTGCTGCATCGCGCCCGCCGGCGAGGTCGATCGAGACGATCGAGCCAGCGCCGTCGGGCAGCAGCCGCGCGACGATCGCCTCCTGTCCGTCGCCTGCGCCGGGGTAGTGCACGCGGGAGATGGCGGGATGCGCTCGGAGCGCGTCGGCGACGGCGAGCGCGTTCGCGACGTGGCGCTCCATGCGCAGCGACAGCGTCTCGATGCCGTGCAGCAGCAGGAAGGCGCTCGTCGGCGGGAAGCTCGGGCCGTGCTCGAGCACCACCACCGCGCGCAGGTAGGCGGCGTAGGCCGCCGGGCCGCACCGCTCGACGAACGAGGCCACGCCGCCGGGCCGTCGCTCGTGCAGGTGCGGGAAGCGCGCGGCGGCCGCACCCCAGTCGAACGTGCCGCCATCGACGATGGCGCCGCCGATGACCGAGCCGTGGCCGCTCAGCCACTTGGACGTCGAATGGATGACGATGGCCGCGCCGTGCTCGAACGGGCGACACAGGTAGGGCGTCGCGACGGTGTTGTCGACCACGAGCGGCACGCCGGTGCGCGCCGAGACCCGGCCGAGCAGCGCGAGGTCGGCGACCTCGCCGAGCGGGTTCGCGATCGACTCCGCGTAGATCGCGCGGGTCTGGGGCCGCACGGCGGCGACCCAGGCATCCTCATCCGTCTCGATCGGCAGCGCCTCGAACTCGAGCCCCTGGCGGCGCAGCGCACCGCGCAGCATCTCGCGCGTGCCCTCATAGAGCCGGTCGGTGGTGAGGATGTGGTCGCCCGCCTGCGCGAGCGCCGCGAGCGCCATGGCGATCGCGGCCTGACCGCTCGCGACCAGCACGCCGTCGACGCCGCCCTCGAGATCGGCGATGCGGCTGCCCGCGACCACGTTCGTGGGGTTGTCGTTGCGCGAGTACGCGCGGCGGCGGCTGCGGCCGGCGAAGCGCTCGACGCCGTCGTCGAAGCTGTCGAAGACGTAGCCGGCGCTCTGGTAGATCGGGGTGACGCGCGCGCCGGCCTCGGCGTCGACGATCGCGCCGGCGTGGATCTGCCTGGTCGCGAACCCCAGCCCGGCGGTCATCGGGCGCCGCCGGCGCTCACCGGCTGCAGCGCAGCGGCGATCCGGTCGACCGCCTCCGCAAGCACGGGCGCGGGGGTGGCGAACACGAGCCGCACGTGCTGTTCGGAGCCGACGCCGCAGAGCGAGCCGTCGGTGAGGGTGACGCCGGCCCGCTCGCGCAGCAGCGTCGCGGGGGAGTCGGTGCCGAGCGCGAGCCCGCCGAGGTCGAGCCAGGCGAGGTACGTGGCCTCCGGCGCGTGCCAGCGCACGCCCGGCAGGCGCTCGGCGAGCAGCGCGCCCAGCAGGTCGCGATTGCGCTGCAGGTAGTCGACGGTGCCGTCGAGCCACGCGGCGCCCTCGCGGTAGGCGGCGGTCGAGGCGATCACGCCGAGCGTCGACGCCCCGTGCACGACGGCGAAGCCGAAGCGCCGATAGGCCGCCTCATCCGCCTCGTTCGACGTGATGAGCTGCGCGGTCTTCAGGCCAGGGATGTTCCAGGCCTTCGACGCGCTCGTGCCGGTGATCGTGTGGGCGGCGGTGGCGGCGGAGATGGATGCGTAGGGCACGTGCGTGCGTCCGTCGAAGCGGATCGACGCGTGGATCTCGTCGGCGAACACGCGGCCGCCGCGGCGCTCGACGACCGCCGCGATGCGCTCGAGCTCCTCGCGCGGCAGCACCGTGCCGGTGGGATTGTGCGGATTGCAGAGCACGAGCGTGCCTGCGCCTGCGGCGAACGCGCGGTCGATGCCCTCCAGGTCGTGCTGCCACCGCCCCTCCACCACGACGCCCGGCACCTGCACGACCTGGCGCCCGAGCGTCTCGAGGAAGGTGAGGAAGGGCATGTAGGCCGGGGTCGGCACGATCACCGCGGAGCCTGCCGGCGAGAACTCCTCGACGGCGACGCCGAGCGCCGCCATCACGTCGGAGACGGCGTGCACGCGCTCGGGATCGATCCGCCAGCCGTGCTCGCGCGCCTGCCACTCGGCGGTCGCGGCGGCGAGATCTGCAGCGGTCGCGGGGGAGAGGTAGCCGAGCACGTCGTCGTCGACGGCCCGTCGCAGCGCCTCGCGCACGGCGGGCGCGGTGCCGAAGTCCATCTCTGCCACCCAGGCGCCGATCGTGCCGGGGTGCAGGCTCCACTTGCGGCTCGACGGGCGCTCCAGGTCGACCCTGGTCAAGCCGTCCCACGCGTGCTCGTCGCGACAGTGCGCCCTCATCGCAGCCCTCCATCTGTGCCGGTGCGGTCAGCCTGGCAGGGGGCTGGAGCGCTCGGCCAGGGCACCGGTAACGCGGCGCAACAGAGTGCGCGGTGCTGCGGATGGGTCGGGTGCGGCCGAGCGTGCGGCTCAGGCCTCGCGGTCGGGCGCGTGACGGTGCGCCGACCAGGCGAGCGCCCAGAGCGTGACCACGACGGCGACCGTCAGGCCGGCCGCCCACAGACCCGCGGCCTGCGAGACCACGACCTCGAAGATGAACGAGGTGACGCCGACCACGAGCGCGGAGACCACCACGAGCGTCGCGATCAGCAGGCGATTGCCGAGCTGCACGACGTCGGCCTTCATGCGCTTGGCGAAGTGCAGCCGGTGCACGACCACGGGCGTCATGCCCAGCAGCGTCGCGAGCCCGGCGATGGCGACCAGCACGAGGTAGTGCACGATCTCGTCGCCGTCGAGATCCCGGAACCCGGTCTGGAACGCGACCGCCAGCAGGAAGCCCGAGATCAGCTGGGTGCCCGTGAGCACCACGCGCAGCTCCTGCAGGATGTCGGCGAAGTTGCGATCTGCGCGCTCCTCCGGCGTCTCATCGCGCCCCTGCTGCTGCTCCACAGCGGCATCCTCTCACCGACCGGCGCCCCGCGGTGCGGCGCGCTCGCGGGGCGCCGTCGTGTCAGTGGTTGCGCAGCTGCTCGATGAGCTCGTCCTTCTTCAGGCCGGAGTAGCCCTCGATCCCGAGCTCCTTCGCCCGGTGACGCAGCTCGTCGACGGTGCGATCGTCGTAGTCCTCGGCCTCGCCGCCGCGCTCGCCGACCTCGTCGCGGCCGTCGCGGGCTGCGGCGTTGGCGATGCGCGCCGACTTCTCCTTCGAGTTGCCCTCGTCGCGGAGCTTCTCGTACAGCTCCTCGTCCTTGATGTGCGGATCTGGCATCAGAATCCCCTTCCTCCGGTGACGGGCACGATCGCACCCGAGACATACGACGCCTCCTCGCTCGCGAGGTAGACGTAGGCGCCCGCGAGCTCAGCGGGCTGGCCCGCGCGGCCCAGCGGCGTGTTCTTGCCGAACTCCTCGACCTTCTCGTCGGGGAAGTCGGTCGCCGGGATGAGCGGCGTCCAGATCGGGCCCGGCGCCACTCCGTTGACGCGGATGCCGCGCTCGCCGAGCTCGACGGCGAGGGCCTCGACGTAGGCGACGAGCGCCGCCTTGGTCATCGCGTAGTCGAGCAGGCCGGGGGATGGCTCCTCCGCCTGGATCGAGGTGGTGGCGATGATGGATGCGCCGGGGCGCAGATGCGGGACGGCCTCGCGGGCGAGCACGAGCGCGGCGACGAGATTCGTGCGGAACACGCGCTCGACCTCTGCCACCTCGAGCTGCTCGATGCCGTTCCGCTGCCGCTGGTAGGCCGCATTGCTGATCAGCACGTCGAGGCCGCCGAGCTGCTCGACGGCACCCGCGACCGCGTCGATGCAGCCCTGCTCCTCGCCGAGGTCGAGGGCCATCGCGTGGAAGCGCCGACCTTCGGCCTCGACGAGCCTGCCCGTCTCTGCGGCATCCTCCGCCTCTTCCTGCAGGTGCACGATCGCGACGTCGGCGCCCTCGCGCGCATAGGCGATGGCGACGGCACGGCCGATGCCGCTGTCGCCGCCGGTGATGAGCGCGCGCAGACCGGTGAGCCTGCCGCTGCCGACCCAGCTCGACTCGCCGTGGTCGGGCTCGGGGGCCGTCTGCTCGGTGTGCCCGGGCTGCGCGTCCTGCTGCTGCGCCGGGAAGTCAGCGCTGCGGTGCTTCGTCCGTGGGTCGTCCTGCGTCATGCTCGGCTCCTTCGGGTTCGCTGTACCCCGACGCTACTCCGAGCGCTGTGCCCGTCAACCGGCGCGTCCCGCGGCGCGGTGCGGTGAGCAGCGCGATCCCGAGCGCCACCACCGCGAGACCGATCCAGCCGATGATCGCAGGCCGCTCGCCGACCACGAGCACGGCGAGCACGGTCGCGACGATGGGCTCCGCGAGCGCGATCGTCGTCGCCGTCGAGGAGGCGAGCATGCGCAGGCCGTAGCCGAACAGCAGGTAGCTCAGCGCCATGGGCACGAGCGCCAGGTAGCCGACCGTGAGGAGCCCGGCGGGGGAGGCGAGGGAGCCGAGACCGATGATGGCCAGCCAGCTGAGGCAGACGAGGCCGCCGACCAGGAACAGGGCGCCCATCGCCCCCGTGGAGGGTGCGCCACGGCCGATGAGCCTCGCCCCCGCGAAGGCATACAGCGCGTAGCCCAGCCCCGCCACGAGCGCCAACGCCACGCCCGCGGGCGCGGCCGACGCATCCGCGGCACCGGCCGCTCCGTGGCCGCCTCCGCCGAGGGTGAGCAGCACGATGCCGACCACGGCGACGCCGGTCGCGACCGCCCAGCGAAGGTCGGGCCGCCGCCGGTCGACCGCCCACTCGAGCAGCGCGGCGAAGATGGGGCCGGAGCCGAGCGCGACCACGTTGCCGACGGCGACGCCGGCGAGCGACATCGAGGGGTAGTAGGCGGCGGGGTAGAGCACGACGCCGACCGCGCCGGCGAGCACCCAGCCGAGGTGCGCGCGCTGCCGCAGCACCGCCAGCACGCGCTTCGCAGACACGGCGGCGAGCACGACGCCGCCGATGCCGAACGTGGCGAGGCCGATCGCGAGCGCGGAGGCGCCGTCCGGGGCGAAGTGGGCGACCGTGCCCGTCGTGCCCCACAGCACTGCCGCGAGCAGGACGGCGATGGCGTGCGTCGGCCGCGTCGAGGCGGTGGGGGTCTGCACGACTCGATCCTACGGATCGCGCTCCACGCGGATGCCACCGCCCGCACGCCCGGGCGCACCCCAGGCTCGCATGCCAGCATGGCCGTATGCGGCATCGGATCTCAGAGCTCTTCGCGGGCGCCGGCCTGTTCCTGCGCGGCTTCGGCACCTGGGCGAAGAGCCCCGGCCTCATGGCGATGGGCGCGGTGCCCGCACTCATCGTCGGCACGCTCATGCTCGCGCTCGTCATCATCCTGAGCTTCCAGGTGGGCGGATGGGCGGCCGCGCTCACGCCGTTCGCGAACGGCTGGGATCCCGTGTGGGCAGACCTGCTGCGCGTGGCGCTGAGCCTCGGCCTCCTCGTCGGCGTGATCGTGCTGTGCGTGCTCACCTTCGCCGCCGTGACGCTCGCCGTCGGCGACCCGTTCTACGAGCGGATCTCCCGCTCGGTGGATCAGCGGCTCGGCGGCGACCACGAGGCGCCGGAGCTCGGATTCTGGGGCTCGGTGCGCAAGGGGCTGCGCGATGCGGTCGTGCTGATCGGCATGGCCATCGGCACGGGACTCGTGGTGTTCGTCGTCGGCCTCATCCCGCTCGTCGGCACCGCGCTCGGCCTCACGCTCGGCGCGATCCTGGGCGGCAGGGCGCTCGCGCGCGAGCTGACCGGCTACGCGGGCGATGCCCGCGGGCTCTCGCTCGCCGATCGTCGCGTGCTGCTGCGCACGCGCTCGTGGCGCACCATGGGCTTCGGCATCGTCGCCTACCTGCTGCTGCTGATCCCCGGGGTCGCCGTGATCGCGACGCCCGTCGCGATCGTGGGCGCGACCCTGCTGGTGCGCGACCTGCGCGGGGAGCCCACGACTGCGCCGACCGCCGCGCCGACGAGCGCCCCACCGGCGGCACCGCCGGCTGCCCCTGGCACCCCGTAGCGCGCCGCACGCGCAAACCTAGACTGCAGGCATGCCCACGTACTTGAGCGCGGCGCTTGCCCAGCGCATCGTCGAGCAGCTCGAGTCGACGCTCGAGACCAACCTCAACCTGATGGATGCGGCCGGGCTGATCATCGCCTCCGGCGACGCGAGTCGGGTTGGCCAGCACCACCCCGGGGCGCGCGAGGCGGCCGAGCGCGGCGCGCCTGTCGAGGTGCGTGCCGAGACCGCACGGCCCGGTGAGCGCCCCGGGGTCAACCTGCCGCTGCTCCACCGCGGCCGCATCATCGGCGTCGTCGGCGTGACGGGCGATCCCGTGACCGTGCGACCCATCGCCGCTGTGCTCGTCCTGACCATCGCGCTGCTGCTCGACCGCGAGCTCGAGCTCGGTCAGGAGGCGCGCCGCGATGCGCAGGACCGCGAGCTGCTCGCACGACTCGTCTTCGGCACGACGCCGAGGCTCGCGCTGGCCTCGCTGCAGCGCCGCCGCGCCGACATCCCAGCTCCGTGGGTGCTGCACGCGGTGCTGTCCACCACCCAGCAGGATGCAGCGTTCGATCCGCGCACGGTGGCGCAGCTGCGGGTCCGCGCGGGCGAGGCGCCGGCGATCGTCGCCGTGCTGCGCGGGACGATGTGGATCCTCAGGTCAGCCGCGGCGGGCGCTGCCGCACCCAGGCGCGTCCGCGTCTCACCGCTGCTGCTCGAGCAGCTGGGCACGGAGGTACGGGTCGTCAGCTCGCTGCGCTGCGAGTCGGCGGAGGCGCTCAGGCTCGAGGCCGCCCAGCTCGCGCTGCTCGCGGCGCGGCCCGAGCTGCTGCCGGACGCCTCAGCGCCGCTCGACACGGCGTCGCTGGGCGTGGAGGCCGCAGCGGCGATGCTGCCGGCCGACACCGCGGAGGCGTTCCGCAGACACCTTGCCGGGCTGCGCGTCGTCGATCTCGACACGCTCCGCCACTTCCTCGACACCGGCAGCGTCGCGGCCGCCGCGCTGCGTGGCTACACGCACAGGAACACGGTCATGCAGCGGCTCGCGCGGGTGACCAGGATCTCGGGGCTCGATCCTCGTGCTGCGGGCGACGCGGCCACGCTCCGCCTCGCGCTCGTGCTGCAGCGAGCTGTGCGGCCGATCGAGCCGGAGCCGTCACCCGCGTCCGAGCCCGAGCTCGGCGGCGAGCCGGGTGTGCAGCATGCACACCTTGCGACGGTCGATCCGTCCGAGACGTAGCCACCTCGCCCATTCCATCGGGCGAGGGCCGAATCTAGGCTCGATCCCATGCCTGGCCGCCGACGCCCACTCATCGTGGCAGCTCCCGACTCGTTCAAGGGAAGCTGCTCGGCCGCGATCGCTGCGCAGGCGATGCTGGAGGGCGCTCGGAGCGTCTTCGGCGACGACGCGGACTACCTCGCGCTCCCGCTCGCCGATGGCGGCGAGGGCACGCTCGATGCGATGCTCGCGGCCTGGGGTCAGGAACCGCGCCAGGTGCAGACGACGGATGCCCTGGGGCGGCCGCGGAGGGCCCGGTACGGCCTGAGCCGCGATCGCGGCACGGCCATCATCGAGGCGGCAGAGGCCAACGGGCTGCCATGGGTTGCCGACCAGCCGCTGCAGCCGCTCGACGCCGACACCGCAGGCGTCGGCACGATCGCGCTCGCCGCGCTCGCCGACGGCGCCGACGCGCTGCTGCTGTGCATCGGCGGATCGGCGACGAGTGACGGCGGCGTCGGCCTGCTGACCGCACTGGGGGCCCGGTTCCTCGACGCGCAGGGCGCGCAGGTGCGGCCCGGCGCGCGCGGCCTGGCCGACGTCGTCCGGATCGACGTCGACGGGCTCGACGCGCGGGCACGCGACGCCGGCTGGCGCATCGCGGTCGACGTCGACAACCCGCTCTGCGGGCCCAGGGGCGCTGCTGCGGTGTTCGGCCCGCAGAAGGGCGCCGACGCCGCCGCCATCGCCGTCATCGACGCCGGGCTCCTGCATCTCGCCGAGGTGCTCGCGCAGACCGTGGGGATCGATCCCGGCGCGCTGCTGCGCCGCCCCGGCCTCGGGGGCGCCGGTGGCATGGCCCTCGCCGCTGTCGCGCTGCTCGGGGCCGAGACGGTCGCCGGCTCCGACCTCGTCGGCGAGGCCATCGGCGTGCGCTCGGCGATGCTCGGCGCATCGCTGGTGCTCACGGGGGAGGGCCAGCTCGACTCGCAGTCGCTCGGCGGCAAGGTCGTCGACCTCGTGCGTCGCGAAGCGCCCACGGGCACCCCCATCGTCGTCATCGCAGGAACGGTGCGACTCAGCGCCGCGGAATGCCGCGAGGCAGGCATCACCGCGGCCTTCTCCATCGCGGATGGGCCGGCGACGCTCGACGAGCTCGTGGCCGACGCCCCCCGGCGCATCGCCGAGACCGCAGCGCACGGATGCGCGCTGCTCACGGCGGCGCTGCGCGAGCGATGACACTGCTCGCCGCCACGGCGCCACGCGCCGGCGGCATCCACCGACCGGGACGTCACCGGAGACCTCCCCGAAAGAGAGAGACCGCACCATGCTGGATCTGCTGACACTCCTGCTGCTCGTGATCGGGATCGTGGTCGTCACGGCCCGCTTCAAGATCTCGCCGTTCCTCGCGCTGCTCGCCGCCGCATTCATCGGCGCCTTCGCCTTCCGGCTGCCGGCTGAGGAGATCATCCCGACGATCACGACCTCGTTCGGCAACACGATGGGCGGCATCGGGCTCGTGATCCTGTTCGGCACGATGATCGGCGTGCTGCTCGAGCGCTCCGGCGGCGCGATCGCCATGGCCGACGGCATCATCAAGCTGATGGGGACGCGGTTCCCGACCCTCACCATGAGCATCATCGGCTACATCGTCTCGATCCCGGTGTTCTGCGACTCCGGCTTCGTGATCCTCAACTCGCTGAAGAAGGCGATCGCGGCCCGCACCGGCACGTCGCTCGTCGCGATGTCGATCGCGCTCATGACCGGCCTGTACGCCACGCACACGCTCGTGCCGCCGACGCCGGGACCCCTCGCGGCCGCCTCGAACCTCGAGGTCGCCGACAGCCTCGGCCTGCTCATCGGCCTCGGTCTCATCGTCGCCGCCGTCTCTGCGGGCGTCGCGCTGCTGTACGCGAACCGCTTCCTCAAGCGCGAGGTCGAGCTGCTGCCGGTCGGCGAGGGCGAGGTCGAGCAGAGCTACGACGAGCTCCGCGCGTCGTACGGCAGGCTGCCCAACGGGATGCTGGCCTTCCTGCCGATCCTGCTGCCGATCATCCTCATCTGCCTCTCGTCGATCGCGAAGCTGCCGATGCAGCCGTTCGGCGATGGCTGGTTCACGCAGACCGTCACCTTCACCGGCACGCCGGTCGTGGCGCTCGGGCTCGGGCTCATCGTCGCGATCTTCCTGCTGCGCGGCCACGGCAAGCTCGAGCGCTTCAACACGCAGATCGTCGACTCGATCACGATCGCAGCGCCGATCCTCATGATCACGGCGGCAGGCGCGGCCTTCGGTGGCGTGCTCGGCGCGAGCAGCATCACCGACTTCCTCTCCGAGCACCTCGCGACACTCGGCCTCGGCATCGCGGTGCCGTTCATCATCTCGGCGGCGCTGAAGACGGCGCAGGGCTCCTCGACCGTCGCGATGGTCACGACGTCGGTCATGCTGCTGCCGATCCTGCCGTCGCTCGGCCTCGACTCGCCCACCGGCGCGGTGCTCTCGGTGCTCGCGATCGGGGCGGGCGCCATGGTCGTCTCGCACGCCAACGACTCCTACTTCTGGGTGGTGTCGCAGTTCAGCCGCATCCCGACGGCGACCGCCTACCGCACGCTCACGCCCGCGACCGGCCTGCAGGGCGTCGCGGCCTTCGCCACCGTCTGGGTGATGAGCCTGATCCTGCTGTAGGAGCGGCGAGCCGACGACGGCCCCGCGGGGCGCGTCGTAGGCTGGTGGGGCCCGCCACACCGAGAGGTTCCATGCCCATCGCAGCTTCCGTCCGCCGCGCCTCCTCCGACGAGATCGTCGAGTGGGATGCGCTCATCGAGACGAACCCCGACGGCGGCCACATGGTCCAGTCGCTCGCGTTCGCCCAGACGAAGCGGTTCGACGGTCTCGAGCCCGTCTTCCTCGTGATCGACGCGCCGGTGCCCGACGGCGCGACCGAGCGCATCCACGCCCTCGCCCTCGAGGGGAAGGTCTCGCTGGGCCGCTACTGGTACCTGCCGATGGGGCCGACCGCGACCGACATGGCGCCCGTCGTCGCGGCGCTGCGCTCGTTCGCGGCCGAGGAGCCCGGGCTGCTGGTCGTGAAGATCGAGCCGCACCTCGAGCGCTCGCCGGAGCGCATCAACGAGCTCGTCGCCCTCGGCCTCGAGCAGAGTCGCGACATGCAGGTCATGACGCACACGGTCGTGCTCGATCTCACGATGGGTGAAGAGGAGCTCTTCGCCTCCTTCTCGCAGATGATCCGGCGTCAGGTGCGCGGTGCGACCAAGAAGGGCTACCGCGTCGAGCGGCCAGAGCCGAGCCCTGCCACCTTCGACCGCATGTACGCGATGATGCTCACCGTCGCGGGCGGCAAGGGCATGGCGGGCATGCGCGAGCGCGCCTACTACGACGAGTTCTGGGGCGCGTTCACCGCCAACGGCACCGGCCGCTTCTACTTCGGCTACGACGACGACTCCGGCGAGCCGCAGTCGGGCATCTTCGTGACGACCGCAGGCCGCACCGTGGTCTACAAGGACGGCGGCTCGCGCCCCGACCGCAAGATCAACGGCGGCTCTGCGCTGCTGCTGTGGACGGCGATGCAGGACGCGATCGCCGACGGCAAGCTGGCCTTCGACCTGGCGGGCACGCCGCCGCCGGAGCGCGCCGACGACCCCACGCATCCGTTCCACGGCCTGGCGCAGTTCAAGCTGCGCTTCGGCCAGATCTCGAGCTTCCTGCCGTCGTTCGACCTGGTGCTGCAGCCGATGCGCCACCGGCTGTGGGAGCGCGTCGTCCGCCGCATCGAGTGGCGCATCAAGAAGGGCCCGGACACCCTGCGATGACCGGCGCGCAGACCACGACCGCGCGAGCAACCACCGTCCGCTTCGCGACGGATGACGAGATCGCGCGCTGGGACGCCCTGATCGAGCTGAACCCCGACGGCGGCATCATGACGAGCGCTCGCGCGATGGGCGAGATCAAGCGCTACGACCGCCTGCAGCCGCGCTTCCTCGTCGTCGAGGGCGCGCAGACCGTCTACGCGCTCGCGCATGAGGGCACGGTCTGGCTCGGTCGCTACTGGTACATCCCGCTCGGACCCACCTGCGACGACCTCGAGGGCATGGTGGCGGCGCTGCGCGCGTTCGGCATGCAGCAGCAGGGTCTCCTCGCCATCAAGGTCGAGCCGCACCTCCTGCGCAGCCCCGAATTGATCGCCCGCATGGAGGCCGCAGGCACGGTGCGCAGCCGCGACATGCAGCTGCTCACGCACACGGTCGTGCTCGACCTCACGCTCGGCGACGAGCTCATCATGGAGTTCCAGAAGAAGCTGCGCTCCTCGATCCGCGGTGCTGAGACCAAGGGCTACCGGATCGAGCGGATCGAGGCGCAGGATGCCACCGAGGCCGACTTCGAGCGCTTCTACGAGCTGCTCAAGACGATCAACGGCGGCAAGGGCGTCGCCGCGATGCGGGAGTACGCCTACTACCGGCTGTTCTGGGGCGAGTTCGCGAAGTCCCGCAACGGCCGCTTCTACTTCGGCTACGACGGCGAGGGCGACGAGGCGCAGGCTGCGATCTTCGTGACGCTCGCCGGCCGCACCGCCGTCTACAAGGACGGCGGCTCTCGCCCCTCGCGGGCCATCGCCGGGGGAGCCGCGCTGCTGCTGTGGCGCGCGATGCAGGATGCCGCCGCCGACGGCAAGACGGCCTTCGACCTGTGCGGCACCCCGCGGCCGGAGCAGATGGACGACGAGACGCACTGGTACTACGGCGTCGGCCAGTTCAAGAAGAAGTTCGGGCCGGTCGTGAGCTACCTGCCGTCGTTCGACATCGTGCTGCGCCGCGCGCGCCACCTGCTCTGGGAGCGGGCCGTGCGTCGCATCGAGTGGCGCATCAAGCCCGGCACCGACGCACTGCGATAGGAGCCAGCATGACCACCGCATGGACCATCCGCCGCGCGCGGCAGGACGAGCTGACCGACTGGGATGCCCGCGTCGAGGCGAACCCCGACGGCGGCCAGTGGACCCAGGGCCTCGCCTACGCGCGCCTGAAGTCCACCGAGCGCCTCCATCCCGTCTTCCTGGTGCTCGAGGGCCCGGCCACCGTGCATGTGCTCGCGCTCGAGCACCGCAGCCTCGCCGGCCGCTTCTGGTACCTGCCGCTCGGGCCGGGTGCGGCCTTCGAGGATCTGCCGGGCATCGCGGATGCGCTGCGCGCTGCCCGCGGGGATGTCACGGAGGGCGTGTACGCGGTCAAGGTGGAGCCCTACGAGATCGACACGCCCGAGCGGCGCGCGGCGCTCGAGGCCGCGGGCTTCCGCCGCACGAACACCATCCAGCAGAACATCCACACGGTGCTCGTCGACCTGCAGCCCTCGGTGGACGACATCTTCGCTGGCTTCAACAAGAAGCTGCGCAACCACATCCGCAACGCCGTCAAGCACGGCTACCGGGTGGAGAAGATGGAGCCGGGGGAGTCGACCTACCGGCAGATGTACGAGCTCATGCAGACCGTCGCGGGCGGCAAGGGCGTCGCGTCGATGAAGCCCTACGACTACTACCGCACGCTCTGGGCTGAGCTGTGCGAGCGCGGCCAGGGCCACTTCTGGTTCGGCTACGACGGCGCGCACGACGGCCCCCAGGCATCCGCGTTCATGATCGGCTTCGGGCGCTACGCGCTCGCCAAGGACGGCGGCTCCGTGCCGGACCGCGCGATCCGCGGTGGCGCGCACCTGATGCGCTGGACGGCCATGCAGTGGTTCAAGGAGCAGGGCCGCGAGGTCTACGACACCTACGCGACGCCGCCGTCGTGGCTCGCCGACGACGAGTCGCACCGCATGCACGGGCCCGGCATCTTCAAGCGCCTGTTCGGCCCCATCGTCGACCACCTGCCGAGCCACGACCTCGTGCTCGACGAGCGGCGCTACCGACTGTTCCTGCGGCTGCTGCTGCCGATCGAGCGCCGGGTGCGCAGGCGCCCGTGGGGCATCTGGTAGGGCTGCGGCTCAGCTGACCTCGCGCCCGCAGATCGCGTCGAGCGTCGTGCCGAGCAGCTCGGCAGCGCGGCGGTACTGCGCCAGCATCCGCGCGCGCGTCGCGGCATCGGGCATGGCGTCGAGCCGCCACGCCTGCGCGTTGTCGCGCAGGTCGGCGTGCTTGACGGCCGTGGCGAGCGCATCCGCCCGGATGCGCGCCACCGAGTGCTCCAGCGGCTCGTCGGGCCGGATGGTGAGGGCGTCGACGGCGTCGACGATCGGCCGCGGGAAGTGCTCGCCGAGAAACTCCCGCGTCGTGATGGTGCCCCACTCGATGACGTCGTGGAGGATCGCCACCGCGCGTGCGTCGTCGCCCGCGACGTCGAGCATGACGCGGATCGCGTGAGCCACGTAGGGCTCGCCCTGACGGTCGGTGCGGCCCTGATATGCGCGCGCCGCGACGAGGATCGCGTGCTGCAGACCGCCGACCTCCATGACGTGAAGCGTAGCGGCGGTTATCCTGAAGCCATGTCACGCGTCGCAGACCCCGCCGAGCTCGCTCGGCTGCTCCGCGGCACCTGGGCGATCCGCGCGACGACCTTCCCGTACTGGACGAACGCGCAGCGCAAGAACACCCGCGTCACCTACGAGCTTGTGCGCAACTCGCCGCTGCAGCTGCGCGAGGTCTACGAGTACCACCGCCCCGACAAGGGCGACCGCGAGGTCATCGCCGAGGCCGCGTGGGCCGGCAGGCACTTCTCGTGGCGCATGCTCGGCCGCTCGCGGCTGCTGGCGAGCGCCTACGTGGTCTCCGACACGCCCGCGACGCCCGACATCATCGCCATCCACTACGGCAGGTCGACGCTGCTGCGCCAGCCCGCCGTCACGATCCTCGCCCGCCCCCACCTCGATCCCGACCAGGTGCGCAGATCGGTCTCGATCGACACCCATTCGTTCGAGCTGAGCGCCGAGGAGTTCTGGCGGCTGCAGTGGCTGGTTCCCTACACGCCCTCGGCGTCGGCCGCCAGCGACTCCCTGGCCTGACGCACGTCCTCCAGCAGGGCGCCGATGAGCACCCAGTGCTCGGGATGGGGCCGTGGCACCTCGATCGGCTTCGTCAGCAGCGGGCCGTCGATCGCAGGCATCGACGTCGTCCTGCCGTCGTCGCGCGCCTGCCGGTCGACGAGCATGCGCACCTCGTGCGCGATCCTGCGCGACTCGGAGGCGATGCGCCGCACGGTGGGATCCCCGGCGATGGATGCGTCGGCACCGAATGCGTCGGCGCGATCGGCGATGGAGCGCGACATGCCGATGACGCGGTTCGCCAGCACCGTGAGGGTGAGCAGCAGCTGCTCGTCGCGCTCGAGCCTGCCGCGCAGGCCCTTCGCACGCGGGTTGAGGCGCGTGGACTCCTCGAGTGCGTCCATCGCCCCTCTGGTCGACTGGATCCCGCTGCGCAGCGCCCTGGCGTCCTCGAGCAGTTGCTGGGGCGGTGCCGCTGACGTGAGCGAGCGGTCGACGCGCTCGTAGGCGTCGGCGATGGCATGCGCGAGCTCGCGCATGACTCGCTCTGCCGGCTCGTGATGCACGGGCGGCACGACCACGAGGTTGATGATCAGCGCGATGACCGCGCCGATGAGGGTCTCCACGACGCGCTCGAAGCCGAACAGCGGCCCGCTGCCAGCGCCGAGCGCCAGCAGGATCATGGCGCTGATCGGCACCTGGTTGGCCGCCATCGGGGCCAGCCGCAGCAGCCGCGCGACGATCACCGCGAGCACGGTGACGGCGAGCACCATCATCGGGCCCGGCGGCAGCACGAGGCTCGCGAGCCAGGCGAGCACGACGCCGCCCAGCACGCCGATCGAGCGCTCGATGCCCTTGCCGAGCGACTGGTTGACGCTGGGCGCGACGACCAGCAGCGCCGCGATCGCGGCGAAGACCGGCAGCTCGATGCCCAGCAGCAGCTGGCTCGCGAACCACGACAGCGCGATCGCGACGACGACCTTCAGCACCTGCAGCCATGACTCCTGCTGCTCGGTCATGAGACGTCCCAGCCAACGCATGGCTCAACGATACGCGTGCCGTGGCAGGAACTCGGGCGCCTGGGTGTTGGATGGGGCCCATGCTCGACAACGCCGCCGCCGTGCTCATGCGGCTCCTCGCCGAGAGCGGCCGCGAGCTCGTCGACTTCGCGCAGAAGGATGTCGAGCCTGTCAACGAGGGCTTCATCGTGGGCTTCTCCTGCGGGGTCCGCACGCCGCAGGACACCATCGAGCGGGTGACGATCTACGTCAACACCTCGCCGACCGCTCCGACCGACGAGCACACGGTCGAGCTCGCCGACGCATCCGGTCGCAGGCTGACCGCCTGGGTGTACCCGCAGGATCCGTCACTGCCATCGCTGCCCGCTGTCTCCTACCCCGAGGCCGCGGGCGTCGTGCTGGCGAAGTTCGGCATCGCCGCGGAGGGCGCGAGCCTGCGCATGGAGGCGTACCGCCCCGGCAAGCGCGCGGTGCTGCGCGTCGACACCGCCACCGACAGCTGGTTCGCGAAGGTCGTGCACCCCTCGCTCGCCGCCACGATCCACGACCTGCACGAGCGCTTCCGTGGCGCCGGCATCCCCGTGCCGCGCTCGCTGGGCTTCTCGGAGGCGGGCCTGGTGCTGCTCGGTGAGCTGCCCGGCGTTCCCGCGATCGACGTCTTCGAGCGGATCGACCGGCCGCGCTTCGCCCGCGGGCTCGACGAGCTCACCCGCCACATCGCGAGCGTGCCCGTGACGATCGGCGCCAGGGAGTCGCTGGCCCGCCGCGTCGACTGGTACGCGGATCGCATGGAGGAGACGGCGCCGGTCTTCGCGCGGCAGACGGCCAAGCTGGCCGCCGCCGTGCGGGAGCGCTACGCGGCGACGCCGGTGCCGCGACCCGTCACGATCCACGGCGACCTGCACCTCGGCCAGATCTTCGTCGACGAGCAGGACCCGTCGGCGATCACCGGCATCCTCGACATCGACACGGCAGGCCTCGGCGACCCGGCCGACGACCGCGGTGCACTGTTCGGGCACGTGGTGGTCTCTGCCATCGAGCGCGCGCCGTCGGCGGAGTCGGCGCACGCGCTCGCCGCGTTCGCCGACGAGCTGCAGGCCGGCTGGGAGGGCGACGCCCGCGTCACGGCGATCGCGGTGACGCACCTGCTCGGTCACGCGCTCGCCAACGCCGGCCGCGGCGACGACCGCGGCGCATCCTCGGCGCAGCGGCTGCTGGAGCGCGCCGAGGCCGTGCTCGCCTAGTCGCGCCGACCCATCCGCTCTCCGGCAGAGATTGGTCATCGGCCGCCAAGGCGGGCGCATACCGGCCGATGGTCACATCTCTGCAGGCGATGCAGGCGATGCAGGCGCCCCGAGCAGCTGCCGCACGCGCGGGATGACCTCCGTGCCGAACAGCTCGAGCGAGCGCAGGTTGTCGGCGTGGCTGGTGCCCGAGTCGTACTTCAGGTCGAAGCGCTCGACACCGAGCGTCTGTGCCGCCCAGGCGATCTTCTGCGCCACCGTCTCGGGGCTGCCTGCGAACATCGCGCCGTGCTCGCTGACCTGTTCGTCGAACTCGCGCTCGGTCGCATCGCCCCAGCCGCGCTCCCGCCCGATGCGGTTGCGGAAGACCATCCACTGCGGCATGAGGATGCGCTTGGCCTCGGCATCCGACTCGGCGACGAGGCCGGGGGAGTGCATGCCGACGCGGCCGAGCGGTGTGCCATCGGCAGCGGTGTGCCCGAACTGCTCCATCGCCTTCCGGTAGAGCCCGGCGAAGGGCGCGAACTGCGCGGGGCTGCCGCCGATGATCGCGAGCATCATGTCGAAGCCGTGCTTCGCCGTGCGGATGACCGACTCCGGTGAGCCGCCGACGCCGACCCAGACCGGCATCCGCCCGCCCTGCTCCGCAGCGTGCGAGCGCGGGAAGACCGACTGCTCCGACAGCGACGTGCGCAGGCGGCCGCTCCACGTGACCGGCTCCTCGCGCACGAGGGCGGCGAGCAGCTCCAGGCGCTCCTCGAAGAGGTCCTGGTAGTCCTCGAGCCGGTAGCCGAAGAGCGGGAACGACTCGACGAACGAGCCACGCCCCACGATCAGCTCTGCGCGACCGCCTGAGACGCCGTCGAGCGTCGAGAACTGCTCGAACACCCGCACGGGGTCATTCGAGGAGAGCACCGTGACGGCGGTGCCGAGGCGGATGCGCTCGGTCACCGACGCGAGCGCGCCCAGCACGATCTCCGGCGCGCTGGCCGCGAAGTCTGCCCGGTGGTGCTCGCCGATGCCGAAGAACGCCATGCCGGCCCGCTCGGCCGCGACGCCCTCGGCGACGACATCGCGCAGCACCTGCGCGTGGCTCACCGGACGGCCGTCGACGACGGGGACTGCTGCGAAGGTGTGTGCGCCGAACTCGATGCTCATGGGTGGTGTCCTCTCCACCCGGGTCAACGCATCCGGGGTGCGGCTATTCCTTCAGAATCGAACGACGAAGGGGCCCGGGTGAACCGGGCCCCTTCGTCTCCGACTCAGTGGTGGTCGTGGCGAGACGCCTCGATCTCGCCGCGCGTGACCGGCGCGATGCGGTCCTCGAAGAACCAGCGGGTGAGGGCGGCGCGCGCGTGCGTGAACGGCGTGATCTTGCCGTCGGCGTTGGGCCGCACCATCACGGGCTCGTAGCTCTCGAAGGACTTGAGCTTCCAGGACTGGTACTCGTCGAGCTGCTCGTGCACCTCGATGTACTCGCCACCGGGGAGCCTGCGGATGTTGCCCGACTCGTAGCCGTGCAGCAGGATCTCGCGATCCTTCTTCTGCAGGCCGAGCGCGATGCGCTTCGTGAGCCAGTACACCAGCACCGTGCCCAGGATGAGCGCCGCCTGCAGCGCCCAGGTGACCTGGAAGACGTTCAGGTGG
Organism: Agrococcus sp. ARC_14; assembly: GCF_022436485.1. Classification (NCBI taxonomy): domain Bacteria; kingdom Bacillati; phylum Actinomycetota; class Actinomycetes; order Micrococcales; family Microbacteriaceae; genus Agrococcus; species Agrococcus sp. ARC_14. The sequence continues at coordinate 2,069,470 of NZ_JAKUDO010000001.1, read as the reverse complement.
AAGTGCGTCGCGATCAGGTCCGACGAGGCCGCGGCCCAGAGGATCGCGTAGAACCAGACGCCTGCAGCGCCGATCGCGGTGCGCGTCGGGTTGTTGCGGGGACGCTCGGCGATGTGGTGCTCGCGCTTGTCGCCCGTGATCCACGCCTCGATGAACGGATAGAACATCACCAGCACGATGAACCCGCCGAGCACGACCAGCGGTATCAGGATGTTCCACGAGAAGGTCAAGCCGAACAGCTCGGATTCGAGTCCTGGCGCCAATCGCAGCGCGCCGTCGGCGAAGCCGATGTACCAGTCTGGCTGGGTGCCCGCCGAGACGGGCGACGGATCGTACGGCCCGTACTCCCAGACCGGCAGGATGGTGAAGGTCGATGCGATCGCCACCAGCACGCCGAAGACGATGAAGAAGAACGAGCCTGCCTTCGCAGCGAACAGCGGCATGATCGGCGCGCCGACGACGACATCGTTGGTCTTGCCGGGGCCGGCGAAGTCGGTGTGCTTGTTGACGATCAGCAGCACCATGTGAATGCCGATGAACGCGATCACGAGCGCAGGCAGCAGCATGATGTGCAGCACGAACAGGCGCGGCACGATGTCGGAGCCGGGGAAGATGCCGCCGAACAGCAGGTACGAGATCCAGGTGCCGACGACGGGGATGCCCTTGACCATGCCGTTGATGATCGCCAGGCCGTTGCCCGAGAGCAGGTCGTCGGGCAGCGAGTAGCCGGTGAAGCCCTCAGCCATCGCGAGGATGAAGAGGATGAAGCCGACGACCCAGTTGATCTCGCGAGGCTTGCGGAAGGCGCCCGTGAAGAACACGCGCAGCATGTGCAGGCCGATGGCGGCGACGAACAGCAGCGCCGACCAGTGGTGCAGCTGCCGCATGAGCAGGCCGCCGCGGATGTCGAAGGAGATGTCGAGCGTCGAGGCGTACGCGGCCGACATCGCGACGCCCTTGAGCGGCACGTAGGAGCCCTCGTAGTGGACCTCGGTCATCGACGGCTCGAAGAAGAACGTCAGGAACGTGCCGGAGAGCAGGATCGCGACGAACGAGTAGAGGATGATCTCGCCGAGCATGAACGACCAGTGGTCGGGGAAGACCTTGCGGCCGAGTGCCGACACCATGCTCGAGATGCTGGTGCGCTCGTCGATGTAGTTCGACGCCTTCGACGTGAGGGAGGGACGCGTGGCGGTGGCGGTCATGCGCGGGTCTCCGTCTCAGCGGCCGAGAGCGGGATGTGCGCCTCTTCGTCGACGTGGTGCAGGCGCTCGAAGAACGAGGCGCCGATGGGCTCGGTGAAGTCGCGCCGTGCGACGAGGTAGCCCTCGTCGTCGACGGTGATCGGCAGCTGCGGCAGCGGGCGCTTCGCGGGGCCGAAGACGACCTTCGCGTGCTCGGTGACGTCGAACGTCGACTGGTGGCAGGGGCACAGCAGGTGGTGCGTCTGCTGCTCGTAGAGCGCGACGGGGCAGCCGACGTGGGTGCAGATCTTGGAGTACGCGACGATGCCGTCGTACGACCAGTCCTCGCGGCCGGGAGCGATCTTCAGCCGGTCGGTCGGCACGCGGACGAGCAGCACGGCGGCGAGCGCCTTCTGGTCGAGATAGCCCTCGTTGTGGCCGATGGAGGCGAGCTCCTCGGGGATGACGTGGAAGGCGGAGCCGATCGTGACGTCCGCTGCCCTGATGGGGGAGCCAGAGGGATCGAGCGCCAGGCGCGAGCCCGGGCGCCACATCGTGTGCGCGATCGCCTCTGCAGCGTCCTGCGCGGGGGCGAGGTCGCGGAACAGCACGACGGCGGGCAGCGGCAGCAGCGCGACGGCCCCGATGAGCGTGTTGCGGATCAGCGAGCGGCGCGAGAAGCCAGACTCCTCGTCGCCGAGCTGGAAGATCTCGACGGCGCGGGCGCGCGTCTGCTCGGAGCCGCGCGAGGGGTGGCGCTCCTCCACGACCTCGTGGCTGCTCATGAGCTGACGAGCCCAGTGCATGCCGCCGAAGCCGATGCCGAGCAGCCCCAGTGCGATGGCGAGGCCGAGGAACAGGTTGTTCAGCCGCACGCTCGCCATGTTGCCGAGCTCGATCGGCACGGCGATGTAGGCGACGATCGCGAGCACGGAGCCGATGATCGATGCGAGGAACCACCCGACGACCTGGCGCTCTGCTCGGCGCTCCTTGTGCGGGTGCAGATCCGTCTGGCGCGGTCGATGCGGGGGAAGGCCCGGGTTCTCGAACGCGTCCGACTGCTCGATGGCTGCACCGCGGTCGTAGGCGACCACCTCGTGCTGTCCAGGAGCCGACTGGTCCTCAGCCGACATGCTGTTCCTCTCTGTGTCCTGCGCCATGGATCAGTTCGGCTTCGACGTGAGCCAGACCGTGATCGCGACGATGCCGCCGAGACCGAAGATCCAGATGAACAGACCCTCCGAGACCGGGCCGAGGCTGCCGAGATCGAAGCCGCCGACCGAGGGGTTCTCGTCCAGGTAGTGCAGGTACGCGATGATCTGGCGCTTCTGATCCGGGGAGATGTTGTTGTCGTTGAACACCGGCATGTTCTGCGGGCCGGTCAGCATCGCCTCGTAGATGTGCGCGGCGTCGATGTCGTGCAGGTTCGGGGCGAACTTGCCCTCTGTGAGGGCGCCGCCCGCGCCGGCGAGGTTGTGGCACATCGCGCAGTTGATGCGGAACAGCTCACCGCCCTCAGCGAGCTCCTCGTCGGAGACCGCGGACGTGTCGAGCTGCTCCTCGGAGGGGCGCTCCGGGCCGGGAGCGAGCGAGCCGATCCAGTCGCCCATCGCATCCGACTGCTCCTGCGTGAACTGCGGAGCGCGCTGCAGCGCCTGCGGGCCCTGGAAGGCCATGGGCATGCGGCCGGTCATGACCTGGAAGTTGACCGATGCCGCGCCGACGCCGATGAGGCTCGTGCCGTGCTCGGTGCCCTCGGCGTTCAGGCCGTGACAGGTCGCGCAGTTCGCCCGGAACAGCTCAGCGCCGTCCTCGGCGGTCAGTGCCTGCGAGTGCGCGGACGAGCCAGCGGGCTCGGCGTTCGCGACCGTGCTGACGGCCGCGGATGCGCCGCCAGCGGCGACCAGCCCGATGAGGAGCATGGCAGCGCTCGCCAGCGGATGCCTGCGACCAGTCTTCTTGCGTGATGCCAACGTGTTCAGCCCCAACCGTTACTTGAGCCAGTAGATGACGAGGTACAGGCCGATCCAGACCACGTCGACGAAGTGCCAGTAGTACGAGATCACGTGCGCGCTCGTCGCTTCCTTGCGAGCGAAGCGCTTCACCGCGTATGCGCGTCCGATGACGAACAGGAACGCGAACAGGCCGCCCGTGACGTGCAGGCCGTGGAAGCCGGTCGTGAGGTAGAAGGCCGAGCCGTAGGAGTTCGACGACAGCGTCACTCCGTGGTGGATCAGCTCGAGGTACTCGAAGACCTGCAGGATCACGAAGATCGAGCCCATCGCGTAGGTCAGGTAGAACCACTCGATCATGCCCCACTTGGCGAACTGGAAGCGCCCGCCCGTCCTGCGCGCCTGGTGGTGCTCCGCCGCGTTGGCGCCCGCCTGGCAGGTGAAGCTCGAGGCCAGCAGGATCATCGTGTTGATCGTGGCGAAGAGCACGTTCAGCTTCTCGGCCTCGGTGGCGAAGAGGTCACCGGACATCGATCGAAGCGTGAAGTAGATCGCGAACAGGCCGGCGAAGAACATGACCTCGCTGCCGAGCCAGACGATCGTGCCGACCGCAACAGTGTTCGGCCGCCTGATCATCGGCGCCGAAGCCGGCGACGTGGGGAGCGCAGTAGTGGACACGAGATCCATCCTAGTGACAGATCTGGCATGGGTCTCGACCCGACAGACAGCGTGCCGCAAAAAGATAGGCTGGGCCCATGGATCGCCTCTTGACCTGGCCAGTCGTGCTCGAGACGCTGCTGGAAGGCGAGGATCTCGCGATCCGTCAGGCCGAGTGGGCGATGGCAGAAGTCGTCGCCGGACACGCCTCTGAAGCGCAGATCGCCGGGTTCCTCATCGCCCTGCGCTCGAAGGGCGTCGTCGCCGAAGAGCTGGTCGGATTCCGCGACGCGATCCTCGAGGCCGCGGTGCCGCTGCCGGGCGAGACGCGAGTGGTCGACATCGTCGGCACGGGCGGCGACCGCCAGCACACGGTGAACATCTCGACGACGGCGAGCATCGTCGTCGCGGCGAGCGGCGTGCCGGTGCTCAAGCACGGCAACCGCGCCGTCTCCTCGTCCTCCGGCGCATCCGACGTGCTGGATGCGCTCGGCCTCGTGCCGGCCGATGACGACCCCGCTCGCGTGCGCCAGATCCTCGACGAGGCCGGCATCTCGTTCGCGTGGGCGACGCGCTTCCACCCCGGCTTCCGGCACGCGGGCCCCGTGCGCGCGCAGCTGGGCGTGCCGACCGTGTTCAACTACCTCGGCCCGCTGGTGAACCCGGCGCGGCCGGAGGTCTCGCTCGTGGGCGTCGCCGACAAGCACATCATCGAGCAGTTCGTCGGCGTGTTCGCGACCCGTGGCGCGACTGCGCTCGTGGTGCGCGGCGAGGACGGCCTCGACGAGGTCACCACCACCGGCCACTCGGAGCTGTGGGAGGTGGCGCGCGGCGACGTCGTCGAGCACGACATCGATCCGCGTGAGTTCGGCATCCCGCGCGCGTCGCTCGACGACCTGCGCGGCGGCTCGCCGGAGCACAACGCCGAGGTGCTGCGACGCACGCTCGACGGCGAGCTCGGGGCGGTGCGCGACATCGTGCTGCTCAACGCAGCAGCGGCGCTGGTCGCCTGGCGGCTCGACAGCGATCCGCGCCAGAAGGATCGCCCGATGAAGGAGCGCATCGCCGAGGAGCTCGCGGTCGCGACCCAGGCGATCGACTCGGGTGCTGCCGCGCGCACGCTCGAGGCGTGGCGCCGAGCCGCGAGCTGATCACCTCGTGACGGCCGTCGAGCAGCCGCGGGCGCAGCGCCAGTCGAGCTGGTCGAGCGAGGAGGTCTGGCACACCTGGCCGCTGCGCTGGGCCGACCGCGCCTCGCGCTCGCTGCTGCTCGTCTCGCTGGCCGTCGGCGGGCTCCTCGCGTGCCTCGGCCTGACCCTGCTGCTCCATCCGCCGCCCGCGCTCTCGCCTTCGGTGACGCTGCGCAGCATCGGCGTGCTGCTGCTGCTGCTCGCCGCGCTCGTCGCACCCGCCTCCCGCGGCTACCGCATCGCCGCCGTGTACTGCATCGTGCTGTTCGCGGTCACCAGCGCGGCCGTCGTGCTGATGCAGTCGACGACGCTGCTGGGAGCGACGAGCTACGGCGCGCTCGACGCCATCGAGTTCGCCGCGGGGGCAGCGCTGCTGGTGGCCTGGATGCTCGTGCGCATGCGGCATCCGCTCACGATCCTGATCGTGGTGCTCGGCTACGCGGCGGCTGGCGCGGCGTTCTTCGCCAGGGCACTGCCCGTGCTGCGCACCCGCATCGCGCAGAACCCGTGGGAGGAGGCGCTCACGAGCGCCGACGAGGCGATCGCCCGCGCCGTGATGCTCGTGCTCCTGCTCGGTCTCGTGCTGCTCGGCTGGTGGCTCGACGGCTGGCTGCGGGCGCTGCTGCCGGTCGCGAACGTCGCCGAGCCGCACGCGTCGGGTCGCGCGTCGCGGACGGGAGAGCAGCAGCGTCGGCGCTACGCCGTCATCGCGATGCTCGCGGGGCTCGACCTCATCGCGATCGCCGTCGCCATCTCTGCGAAGCAGCCGGTGGCCCGCGGCAGGCTCTCCGCCGAGGACGACTGGTGGGCGTCGATCGTGCTCGCTGTCACCACCGCGCGGGCGACGATGGTGATCGTCGCGATCGCCGCTGCCGTCATCTGGCTCAGCAACCCCGAGCAGCGCGCGACATGACGAAAGGGGGCGACCGCAGCCGCCCCCTTTCTCTCTGTCGAATCAGTCGATGTCGTCGTCGACCCAGTCGAGCGTCTTCTGCACAGCCTTCTTCCAGTTGCGGTAGGTGCGGTCGCGCGCCTCCTGCTCCATCTGCGGCTCCCAGCGGCTGTCCTCCTGCCACTGCTGGCGCAGCTCGTCGAGCGAGCCCCAGAAGCCGACCGCGAGGCCGGCAGCGTAGGCAGCGCCGAGCGCAGTGGTCTCGGCCACCACAGGCCGGATGACCGGCACGCGCAGGATGTCGGCCTGGAACTGCATGAGCGTGTCGTTGGCGATCATGCCGCCGTCGACCTTCAGCTCGGTCAGGTCGACGCCCGAGTCTGCGTTCACCGCGTCGACGACCTCCGCCGTCTGGAACGCCGTCGCCTCGAGGGCCGCGCGAGCGATGTGACCCTTGTTGACGTACCGGGTGAGACCGACCAGAGCGCCACGCGCATCCGGTCGCCAGTACGGCGCGAACAGGCCGGAGAACGCGGGCACGAAGTAGGCGCCGCCGTTGTCCTCCACCGTCTTCGCGAGCTCCTCGACCGCGGGCGCGTCCTTGATGAGGCCGAGGTTGTCGCGCAGCCACTGGATGAGCGAGCCCGTCACGGCGATCGATCCCTCCAGCGCGTAGTGCGTCGGCTCGTCGCCGATCTTGTAGCCGACGGTGGTGAGCAGCCCGTTCTTCGAGTGCACGATCTCGGTGCCGGTGTTGAAGATCAGGAAGTTGCCGGTGCCGTAGGTGTTCTTCGCCTCGCCCTGGTCGAACGCCGCCTGGCCGAAGGTCGCGGCCTGCTGGTCGCCGAGGATGCCCGTGATGGGCGTCTCGCGCAGCAGCGAGTCGGTCGAGGCGATGCCGAACTCGCCCGACGACGACTTGATCTCCGGCAGCATCGACTTCGGAACCCCGAAGTCGGCCAGGATCGCGTCGTCCCAGGTGGTGCTCTCGAGATCCATGAAGAGCGTGCGCGAGGCATTCGTGACGTCGGTGGCATGCACGCCACCGTTGACGCCTCCCGTCAGGTTCCACAGCACCCAGGTGTCGGTGGTGCCGAAGATGAGCTCGCCCGCGTCCGCCGCCTCGCGTGCACCCTCGACGTTCTCGAGGATCCAGACGATCTTCGTGCCGGAGAAGTAGGTCGCCAGCGGCAGGCCGACCTTCTGCTTGTAGCGGTCGGTGTCGCCGTCGGCCAGCCGGTCGACGATCTTCTGCGTGCGGGTGTCCTGCCAGACGATCGCGTTGTAGACCGGCTCACCGGTCGTCTTGTTCCAGACCACGGCGGTCTCGCGCTGGTTCGTGATGCCGATGGCCTTCACGTTGTGCCGCGTGACGTTGGCCTTCGAGAGCGCCTGACCGATCACCTCGCGGGTGTTGTTCCAGATCTCCACGGGGTCGTGCTCGACCCAGCCTGCCTGCGGGAAGATCTGCTCGTGCTCGAGCTGGCCCGTCGAGACGATGCTCCCGGCGTGGTCGAAGAGGATGGCGCGAGTCGAGGTCGTGCCCTGGTCGATGGCGATGACGTAGTCGTTCACCGGAACTCCTTCGTTGGGTGATGGATGTGGTGGCTGCTGGTGCGCGAAACTGGAGAGGAGGGGGCCGTGGGGCCCCCTCCTCGTGGATCAGGCTGCGAAGCCCGCGACTCCCGCGATGAGCACCGGAGCGAGCAGGCCGGCGAGCACGCCGCCGATGATCGGGCCCGCCACGGGGACCCACGCGTAGGACCAGTCGCTCGAGCCCTTGCCCTTGATGGGCAGCACGGCATGCGCGATGCGCGGGCCGAGGTCACGGGCGGGGTTGATGGCGTAGCCGGTCGGGCCACCGAGCGAGGCGCCGATGCCGACGACGAGCAGGGCCACCGGCAGGGCGCCGAGCGACGCCAGGCCGACCGGGACCGTCGCGGCGGCGTCGCCGTTCTGGAAGCCGAAGCCGATGACGACGAAGACGAGCACGAAGGTCGCGATGATCTCGGTGACGAGGTTCCAGCCGTTCGAGCGGATGCCTGGGCCGGTCGAGAACGTGCCGAGCTTGGCGCCCGGGTCCTCCTCCAGGTCGAAGTGCTGCTTGTACGCCAGCCAGCAGAGCACGGCGCCCAGGAACGCGCCGAGGAACTCGCCGCCGAGATAGGCGGGCAGCGCTGCCGCGTTGAAGTCGCCGCCGGTCGCGAGCGAGTTCGCCCACAGGCCGAGCGTGACGGCCGGGTTGAGGTGTGCACCGGAGTAGGCCGCCACGATGACACCGGCGAAGACCGCGAGGCCCCAGCCGAAGTTGATCATGAGGAAGCCGCCACCGAAGCCCTTGTTGGCCTTCAGTACGACGTTGGCGACGACGCCACAGCCGAGCAGCACGAGCATCGCTGTGCCCACCAGCTCAGAGAGGAATACCAGACCGAGGTTGAGTTCCACAGGTCCCTGCTTTCTCGTATCCGGGCGACGTCGCCCGTACCGCCCGCTCGGGTGGTACGCACACCCTAACCGGGGTTCGGAACGCTGTGCGGGAACGGCGCAGATTTTTCTGCAGGATGCGTCGAGAATCCAGCGCCCGGGGCGTAGCGTGAGGACACGTCGGACCACCAGTGAGGACCACCGGCGCTGGATCACCGCGAGGAGAGGCCCACCGTGAAGAAGCTCATCAATGACCCCGCCAAGACTGTCGACGAAGGCGTCGCAGGCTTCGCAGCCGCACATCCCGACCTCGTCCGCGTGGTCGTCGACCCGCCGTTCGTCATCGTCCGGGCGGATGCGCCGGTCGCCGGCAAGGTCGGGCTGGTGTCGGGCGGCGGGTCCGGCCACGAGCCGCTGCACGCCGGCTTCGTGGGCTTCGGCATGCTGGACGCGGCCGTGCCGGGCGCCATGTTCACCTCTCCGACGCCCGACCCCATCCTCGAGGCGACGAAGCAGGTCGATGGCGGCGCCGGCGTGCTCCACATCGTGAAGAACTACACCGGCGACGTGCTGAACTTCGAGACGGCCGCCGAGCTCGCCCTGGCCGAGGGCATCGAGGTGGCGTCGGTCATCGTCGACGACGACGTGGCCGTGAAGGACTCGCTCTACACCGCGGGCCGTCGCGGCGTCGCAGGCACGCTGCTGGTCGAGAAGATCGCGGGCGCCGCTGCACAGCGCGGCGACACCCTCGACCAGGTGGCAGAGATCGCGCGCAAGGTCAACAGCAGCGTGCGCTCGATGGGGCTGGCACTCGCGCCCTGCACCGTGCCGCACGCAGGCGAGCCGAGCTTCGACCTGGCGGAGGACGAGGTCGAGATCGGCATCGGCATCCACGGCGAGCCTGGCAGGGTGCGCATCGCCCTCGAGCCGGCAGACAGGCTGGTCGACCGGCTCATCGAACCGATCCTCGAGGATCTCCCGTTCGCCGCAGACGACCGTGTGCTGCTGCTCGTCAACGGCATGGGCGGCACGCCGCTGTCGGAGCTCTACATCGTGTTCCGTCGCGCGGCGGAGGTGCTCGCCGAGCGCGGCATCACGCTCGCCCGCTCGCTGGTCGGCTCGTACGTGACGAGCCTCGAGATGCAGGGCGTCTCGCTGACGCTGCTGAAGGTCGACGACGAGCTGCTCGACCTCTACGACGCGCCGGTGGAGACGGTCGCGCTGCGGTGGGGCCGGTGAGCGGCCTCGACGGCGCCTGGACCCGACGCTGGATCGAGGCGGTCGCCGCGCAGGTGGCGGAGCGCAAGGCCGAGCTCACCGCGCTCGATCGCGCCATCGGCGACGCCGACCACGGCGAGAACCTCGACCGCGGCTTCCAGGCAGTGCTGGGGAAGCTCGAGGCGCTCGATGACGCGCCGACGCCGGGCGCGGTGCTGAAGCTCGTCGCGACGACGCTGATCTCGACGGTCGGCGGTGCTGCCGGCCCGCTCTACGGCACCGCGTTCCTCAAGGCGGCCATGGCGGCCGGCGATCGTCCGGAGCTCGACGCCGCCGGCCTCGTCGAGGTGCTGGCGGCAGCGCGCGACGGCATCGTGGCGCGCGGCAAGGCAGAGCTGCAGGACAAGACGATGGTGGATGCGTGGACGCCGGCCGTCGACGCGGCCGCGGCCGCGGGCGACGACGTGCGCGCTGCGCTCGAGGCTGCGGCGGTCGCTGCGGCAGCGGGCGCCGTCGCGACCGAGCCGCTCGTCGCGCACAAGGGCAGGGCCTCCTACCTTGGGGAGCGCGCCGTCGGGCACCGCGACCCGGGCGCCGAGTCCACATCGCTCATCCTGCGCGCCGCTGCGGACACGCAGTGACCGTCGGCCTCGTCATCGTCTCCCACTCGGCGAAGATCGCCGAGGGTGTCGTTGAGCTCGCGGCACAGATGGCGCCGACCGTCGCGATCATCGCCGCGGGCGGCACCGACGACGGCGGCATCGGCACGAGCTTCGACAGGGTGCAGGCCGCGTTCGCGACCGCCGACTCCGGCGACGGCGTCATCGTGCTGTGCGACCTCGGCTCCGCCGTGCTGACCGCCGAGACGGCCCTCGACTTCGCCGACGCGCCCGAACGCATCCGCATCGCCGATGCACCGATCGTCGAGGGTGCCGTGGCTGCGGCGGTGACCGCGGAGTCGGGAGCGAGCCTCGACGCCGTGCTGGCCGCCGCGCAGGATCAGGCGCCGGCGGCCGCGGAGGCCGCTGCACCGTCGAGCCCCGTTGCTGACCCCGCTGCTGCGGAGGCCGGCTCGGTGCTCGAGATCGAGCTGCAGAACGAGCACGGGCTGCACGCCAGGCCGGCTGCAGAGCTGGTGCGCACCGCGAGCGCCTATGACGCGCAGGTGACGGTCAACGGCGTCGACGCGAAGAGCATGCTGCGGGTGCTGGCGCTGGGACTGGATCGAGGCACGCTGGTGCGCTTCGAGGCGACCGGGCAGCAGGCCGCGGAGGCGATCGCCGCGATCGAGGCGCTGGCAGGGAACGGCTTCGGCGAATAGCGCGGTGGAGCTGGGAGCGACGACCCCCTCGGGCCGTCGCCGCCGGACTCAGTGCACGACGTGCGCGGCGAACTCGTCGGCTGCCGAACGGGCGACGACGAAGGAGCAGATCGGCTTGATGCGCTTGCCCTCCGCGATCGTCGCGCGCATCGCCTCGTCGACGAGGGTCGAGCCGACGCCGCGGCCGCCGAAGGCCGAATCCACCTCGGTGTGGGTGAAGGCGCGCACGCCCTCCGCATCCCGGTAGTCGGCGAAGCCGGCGAGGGCGCCGTCGATGCGCGCCTCGTAGCGGGTGGCCGCTGCATTGTCGACGACCTCGATCTGCTCAGACTGCTGCTCGCTCATGGAGGCAACCGTAGCCGCCTAGGCTGAGCGGGTGGCAGACACGGGCAGCTCGCGGCTGGCGACGGTGCTCCTGGTCGCCCTCACGATCGTGTGGGGATCGACCTTCTTCCTCATCAAGGATCTGGTCGAGCACGTGCCCTCGCTCGACTTCCTCGGCGTCCGCTTCCTCATCGCCGCCGCCGTCATGACCGCGATCGCCTGGAAGCGCATCGTCAGGCTCGGCAGGCCGCTGCTGCTGCGCTCGATCGTGCTCGGCCTCCTCTACACCGCTGCGCAGATCCTGCAGACCATCGGACTCGAGACGACGGCGGCGTCCGTGAGCGGCTTCCTCACCGGCGTCTACGTCGTGCTGACCCCGCTCATCGCCGCCCTGGCGTTCCGACAGCGCATCGAGCGCAGCACCTGGATCGCCGTGGCCGTCGCCGCCGCGGGACTCGTCGTGCTGACGCTCACGGGCATCTCCTTCGGGCTCGGGGAGGCCCTCACGCTCGGCGGCGCCCTGGCCTATGCGCTGCACATCATCGCCACCGCACGGTGGGCCCGCGTGGAGCATGCGCTCGGCATCTCGATCGTGCAGCTGTGGGTGATCGGGGTGATCTGCCTCGTCGGCGGCGCACCCGACGGTATCACGCTGCCCTCGACGGGTGAGCAGTGGGCGTCGATGCTCTACATGGTCGTGTTCGCCTCGATCGGCGCGATGTGGGTGCAGACCTGGGCGCAGGCGCAGATCAGCGCCACCCGCGCCGCCGTCATCATGACTGCGGAGCCCGTCTGGGCGACGGCCTTCGCGGTGGCATTCGGCGGCGAGGGCCTGACCTGGCGCCTGATCGTCGGGGGCGGCATGATCCTGGGCGCGATGTATGCCGTCGAGCTGCTCGCGGCACGACGACCATCGCGGCGCGACGAGCCGCCCACCGGGGCGATCGACGCACCGGTGCGCATGCCGGGCGAGTGAGCGGCACGGCATGAGCATCGTCAGCGGGGAGTGCGGCATGCTGGACGCATGCAGCTCGACCCGCGACGCATCTTGATCTTCCGCACGGTCGCGCGCGAGGGCTCCGTCTCCGGCGGTGCCCGCGCGCTCGGCTGGACGCAGCCTGCCGTGAGCCAGCACATCCGCCTGCTCGAGGAGGAGGTCGGCCAGGCGCTGCTGCTGCGCTCGTCGACCGGCGTGACGCTCACCGAGGCCGGCGAGCGCCTGCTGCGGCACGCCGACGGCATCGCCGGGCTGCTCGGCTCGGCAGAGGCCGAGCTGACCTCGCTCGCGGAGGGTGCTGGCAGCGTGACGATCGCCGCGTTCCCCTCCGCGCTCGCCGACTTCGTGCCGCGCGCCATCGCCGCCGCGAGGCTCGCGGTGCCGCGCCTCACCGCCCGCGTCATCGAGCTCGAGCCTCCGGAGGCGATCGAGGCGGTGCTCTCCGGCGACGCCGACGTGGCGGTCGTCTTCGAGTACGAAGAGCTCCACGACGACGTGCAGCTGGCACGCGTCGAGCTGGGCGAGGACCCCTCGTGCATCGTGCTGCCGATCGGTCACGAGCTCGCCACCGGCGGACCGGTCGACATCGCGGCGCTGGCCGGCGCCGACTGGGTGGGCGGCTGCACCCGCTGCCGCGCACACCTCGAGACGCTCGCGAGCGAGGCGGGCTTCACGCCCAAGATCCAGTTCGAGACCGACGACTTCGTCGCTTCGCAGTCGTTCGTCGCGGCCACCGGCTCGGTGACGCTGCTGTCGGCGATGGCGCTCCGCGTGCTCACCCGCGACGACGTGGTGGTCGCGCCGCTCGCCGACGGCTCGGGCCGCACGGTCTCGCTGCGCTACCGCCACGGTGCCGAGCGCGTCCCGGCGGTCAGCACCGTGCTCGATGCCATGCGCTCACTGTGGAGCGAGAGCAGCCGCTGAGGCACGCCTCGCGCCGCCGGTGCTATGCGACGGGTGCCGACCCGTCTGGCGCGAGCGCGTCGGGGCGCATCGTGCCCAGCGCGATGCGCGCCAGTGCATCCGCGTGCGCCTCGCACGAGTCGATCAGCGGCACGGCGGCGTCGGCCGCATCCACCAGCAGCATGATCTCGGTGCACGCGAGCACGATCGCCTCGGCGCCCGCGGCCGCGAGCGCGGCGAAGGCCGCTCGGTAGACCGCGCGCGACGCATCCGTCACCACCCCCTGCGTGAGCTCGTCGAAGATGATGCGGTCGAGCTCGGCCTGCACGCCGACCGGCGGCACGACGGCGGCGATGCCGTGCGCGGCGAGCCGCTCGGCATAGAACGACTCCGCCATCACCCACTGCGTGCCCACGATGCCGAGGGTGCGCGCCCCGGCGCGACCTGCTGCATCCGCCACCGCATCGCCGATGTGCACGAGCGGCACGCGGATGCGGGCCTCGACGGCGGGCGCGACCTTGTGCATGAGGTTGGTGGCGATCGCGATCGAGGATGCTCCGGCGCGCTCGAGCACCTCGGCCTCGCGGGCGAGGATGTCGCCGGCAGCAGCCCAGTCCTCGCGCAGCTGGCAGTCGCGGATCTCGGCGAAGTCGAGGCTGGAGAGCAGGATGCGGGCGGATGCGTGGCCGCCGCGGGCCGCCGCGACGCGTTCGTTGACGGCGCGGTAGTACTCGATCGTCGAGTGCCAGCTCATGCCGCCGAGGATGCCGATGACGGGGGCGGGTGCTGCGGTGCCGGAATCGTGCTGCATGGCTTCGATCTCAGCAGACGCGTTGGTAGTAGTCCAGCCTGTGTCGCTGATGTTTGCTATTCGGTGCGGTAATAGCCAGACGTGGTGCGTGCCGGGATGCCGGTGGCGGGCGCCGTGGGCATCGCCTCGCCGAGCGCGAGTCGCTGCTGCAGGCTGATGGCGAGCAGCGCCTGCGCACCGACGTAGGGGATGAGCACGCAGAAGGTGCGCAGCGGGTCGGGGATGTCCATCACGAACAGGCCGAGGCCGAGCACGAGGTCGCTCACCAGGAAGAGCAGGCCGCCGAGGAACCCTGCGGTGTCGATCGCGGCGAACGCGGCCATCGCGGCGAGCAGGAGGGAGTACAGGAGCACGGGCACCGCGAGCGCTCCCGCGTTGGCGGCGGTGATGCCGCCGGCGAGCAGCGCCACGAACGCGTAGCCGATCGCGGTCGGGCCCCAGGCGAGCGAGCGCCTGCGGGTCGGCCAGAGCGCTGCGAGGTAGGCGATGTGGCCGAGCAGGAAGGCCGCGAGCAGGACGATCGTGATGCCGGTCGTCGCGCCCAGGCCATCGCCGAGCCAGCACAGCAGCAGACCGATCACGTGCCAGACGCCGACGCGATGCCTGAGCGCGCCGATGCGCACGAGCGCGATCGCGATCGGCGGCAGCATCGCCCACATGAGCACGGTGCGCAGCGCGTCGAGCACGTCGGCGTCGCCGATCTCGAGCCCGATCAGCGCTGCCGCGAGCAGGTTGACGGCCAGCGCGACCGCTGCGACGAACAGCCCCATGCGCAGGGCACGGGGCAGCGGCGACGCGGGCATGGGCCTATCGTTCCACGGCTCGCGCCCGCGAGGGCGCACGGGCACGACGTGTCGGCTGGACGTGTCGGCAGCCGGTGGCAGAGTGGGCGCGTGCACGACAACCCCTTCAGGCCCGGATTCGGCATCTCGCCGCCCATGCTCGCTGGCAGAGATGCGCTGCTCGACGAGTGGCGCGAGGTCTTCGGCCTCGGCGCGTGGTCGCCCTACCGCGCGGCGCTCGTGACCGGCATGCGCGGCGTGGGCAAGACCGTGCTGCTGAACGCCGTCGAGGATGCGGCGCTCGCCCACGACTGGACGGTGGTGCACGGCACGCTGCACGCAGGGCTCATCGACGCGCTCGAGCACGACCGGCTGCCGGCGATGCTGCAGGAGCAGGATCCGGATGCGGTGAGCCGCGAGGTGACGGGGCTGACGGTCTCGCAGCTGGGCGGCGTGCGCACCGACGTGCAGCAGCGCTATGACCGCGAGCCGCGGCTCGAGAGCATGCTTGCGCGGCTCGTCGAGCTCGCCGAGGCCCGCGGCGCCGGGCTGCTCGTCTCGCTCGACGAGGTCTCGAAGGCCTCGCTCGAGCAGCTGCGCCGCATCGCGATCGCCGTGCAGCACCTGATGCGCGAGGATCGCCGCATCGCCATCGTCGCAGCGGGCGTGCCGGCCTCGATCGCCGCGGCGCTCGACGCCGACGGACTCACCTTCTTCCGCCGCGCGCAGCAGGTGCGGCTCGACACGCTCACGCTGCCCGAGACGCGCGCTGCCGTCGCCGAGCCCGTGCGCAGCCGCGGCCGCACGATCGGCGAGGCGGCGCTCGAGCGCGCAGCCAGGGCGAGCGAGGGCTACCCCTACCTGGTGCAGTCGATCGGTGCCCGCGCCTGGGAGTACACCCCCAGCACCTCGGAGATCACGACGGATGCGGTGCAGCACGCCGTCGAGGTCGCCTACGCCGCGATGGGGGAGAGCGTGATCGTGCCGGCGCTGCGCGGACTCTCGAGCCGCGACCGCGACTATCTGCTGGCGATGGCGCAGGACGACGAGCCCGCATCGACGGCGGTCGTGGCGGAGCGCATGGAGACGACGGCAGGCAACGCGGCACGGCAGCGCGCCAGGCTGCTCGACGGGGGCATCATCGTGGCGCCGGCGCGCGGGCTGGTGGGGTTCGCCATCCCGCGCATGCGCGAGCACCTGCGCGAGCATCCGCACGACGCGCAGCTCGGCATGCCGACGAAGGCGCGGGAGAGCTTCCGCGCCTAGTCGCAGCGCGCCGGTCGGCAGCTGCAGCGCATCGCCTTCCGCGGGCGCGCGGCGTTCGCTAGCATGGGCCGGTCAGGCGCCGTGGCGCCGGTCTCGAGAAATGAGGCCACGCGCATCCGCGCGCGACACACATGGACCCCATCGACGAGGTTCCGTGCGTGTCGCAGCAGCGCTGCAGCGCAGAGCCTCCTGCTCTCTCGGAGAACCCCATGTCTGACGCACTCGACATCCCAGCCACGAGCTCCGTCTCTGCCGCCATCGCGGCAGAGCTCGAGCAGCACGCCACCGACGTCTTCGGTCTGATGGGCAACGGCAACGCCTGGTTCCTCGACGCGGTGGTGCGGCGCGGCGCCATGCGCCTGACGACCGTGCGGCACGAGACCGCGACCGTCGCGGCTGCCGACGCCTTCTACCGCGCGAGCGGGAGGCTGGCCGTCGCCACCACGACCTACGGGCCCGGCTTCACGAACGCGATCACCGCGCTCGCCGAGGCCGCCCAGGCGCGCATCCCACTCGTCTGCGTCGTCGGCGACCAGCCGACCACCGGCGCCCGGCCGTGGGACGTCGACCAGCTGGCCGTCGCCTCGGCGATCGGCGCGGCGACGATCGTCGTCGGTCGCGACGACGCCCGAGCCGCCGCTCGGCACGCGGTCGAGACGGCGCTGGTCGAGAGCCGTCCCGTCGTGCTGGCGATCCCGTACGACATCGGCCACGCGCCGCTCGACGGCGACGGCGACGGCGACGGGGAGCGGGCTGCGGCGCTGCCGTCATCGGAAGCCGCGTTCGTCTCGCTCGACGCCGAGCAGCTCGCGGAGGTCGCCGAGCTGCTGACCACCGCCCGCCGTCCGCTGCTGCTGGCCGGCCGTGGCGCGCATCTGGCGGGAGCCGACGACGCGCTGCGCGCGCTCGCCGAGCGCCTGAGTGCACGCACCGCCTCGAGCGCGCTCGGCAGCGGCATCTTCTCGGCGGCCGAGCGCCACCTCGGCATCTGCGGCGGCTTCGCCTCGGAGCGCGCCGCTGCAGCGATCGAGCAGGCCGATGTCGTGCTCGTCGTCGGCGCGAGCCTCAACCAGTTCCAGACCCGCTTCGGCGATGCCTTCGCGCACGACGCGCGCATCCTGCAGGTCGACGTGCTCCCGGCAGCGACGAACGGGCGCGTCGACGAGCTCGTGCGCGGCGATGCGCGGCTGGTCGCCGAGGCGCTGCTCGCGCTGGTCGGCGCCGAGGGTGACGGCGCTCACGCCGATGCCGCGTGGGCGGATGCTGGCGTCGGCGATGTCACGGGCGCGCACCTCGAGCGTGAGGCTGGGGACGCCGCCGCTCCCGACGGCCGCCTCGACCCGCGCAGCCTCTTCCACGCGCTGGAGCGCATCCTGCCCGCCGATCGGGTGATCGTGCAGGACGGCGGCCACTTCATCGGCTGGGGCCCGACGCACCTCTCGGTCGCCGATCCGGAGCGCCTGATCATGGTCGGCACGGCGTTCCAGACCATCGGCCTGGGGTTCCCGAGCGCCGTCGGAGCGGGTGCGGCGCGCCCCGAGTCGACCATCGTGCTGCTCTCGGGCGATGGCGGTGCGCTCATGGGGCTCGCCGATCTCGACAGCGTCGTGCGCACGGTGCGTCACGGCGTCGTCATCGTCGTGAACGACGCCGCATATGGCGCAGAGGTGCACCAGTACGCCGTGCGCGGCGTGGCAGAGGAGCCCATGCTCATCGACCAGGTCGACTTCGCGGCGCTCGGCCGTGGGCTGGGCGCTGCTGGTGCCGTGATCGAGACGCTCGACGACCTGCGGCAGCTCGAGGCGTGGCTCGCGTCCGGTGCCGAGGGCGTCTTCGTCGCAGACTGCCGCGTCAGCCAGCAGGTGGTCGCCCCCTACATCGTCGAGATCCGCGAGGCAGCGATGCGAGCGGCTGCCAAGTAGCCAGCGCCCCGCCGCGCCCCGCAGCGCCCCGCCTCCCCTCGAGGCAGATTGTCGAGTTGGGGCACGTCTGTCGCGACAATCGTGCCCCGACCTGACAATCTGCGCTCGGCGAGCGAGGGCCGGGGCGGGGTGGCGCCGGGAGGCCGATGCCGGGGGCCTGCGGGGCTGTGGAGAGCGTCGGCAGCGGCGTCTTCGACTGTGCGATCTTCGCGGGGTGCAAGACGAGCTGCCCGAGACGCTGCGCCGCGAGGGCTTCGCGCTCCGCGACGCGCTCGACCAGGGATTGACGCGAGGCGTCCTGCGTGGCGCCGACTTCTGCACGCCGTACAGAGGCGTTCGCACGCTCGAGGCACCGACCTCAGTGCTCGAGCGAGCGCAGGCCTTCGCACCGCTGCTCCGACCGTGGCAGTGCTTCGGCGGGCCATCCGCGCTCGCACTCCTCGGACTCCCGGTGCCATGGCGCCTTGCGCAGGACAACGATGTGCACGTCGTCTCGGTGATCGGTCGTGGTCATCCCGAGCGCGACGAGGTGCGGGTCCGACGCATCGCCACATCTCACTTCGACGTGTGGGACGTCGAGGGCGTGCGCGTCGCATCCCCTGCGCTCGCGTGGGCGCTCATGGGTGAGCGGTGCACCGTGCACGAGCTGGTCGTCATCGGAGACGCGCTCATCTCGGCGTTCGAGCGCTATCCAGATCGACGCATCCCCGGCCCGCTCGCGACGCTCGACGACCTGCGGGCCATCACGGAGCGCTGGAATCGCATGGCCGGCGCCGCCACCCTGCGCAGCGCGCTGCCGCGCATCCGGTCCCGCGTCGAATCACCGCGCGAGACCGACATGCGACTGCTCATCGTCGACGCCGGCATGCCCGAGCCCGAGGTGCAGGTGAAGGTGCTCGAACCTGGGACGAACAGGTTCCTCGGGCGCGCCGACCTGATGCACCGGGAATCGGGTGTCGTCGAGGAGTACGAAGGTGAAGGCCATCGCTCCAAGCAGCAGTGGGATCGAGACATCCAGAAGTACCGCGACTTCGATCGGGTCGGGCTGCACGTGGTGCGCGCGACGAATCGTGACTTCGTGCCCAGCGCCGAGCAGTGGCTGGCCGACCTGGCCGACGTGCTGCGCCGCCGGGCGGCGCTGTCGCAGCGAGTCCCTGCCGCCTGACCGCGGTCGCACGCGCGCTGCGCCTGACCGTCGCCTCCCTCTGCGCCCGCCGCTGCACAACCCGCCCCGGCAGATTGTCGAGTTGGAGCACGTGTGTCGCGACAATCGTGCTCCAACTCGACATTCTGCGGGCGAGCACGGCGAGGGAGGCGGCGTGCCAGCGAGGGCGTGGAAGGCGAGGCGCGAGCGGGGCGCGTACGGCGAGGCGCGAGCGGGGCGCGGAAGGCGAGGCGCGAGCGGGGCGCGTACGGCGCGGCGTCCGCGGGGGCGGCCCGGCGCTACGGCGCGGGCGGTTCGTCGCCGAGCTCGAGCAGGCGGCGGAACAGCGCCAGCACCTCCTCCGGCAGCAGCGGTTCGGCGACCGTCACGTCGCACTTCGTCTCGACGGTGACCCGCCACAGCGGCGCATCCGGCAGCGTCTGCGACTCGAGATCCTCCAGCACGCCGGAGGCCACGAGCGTGTCCAGCTGCTCGCGGTCGTCGCCCGGGATGATCTCCAGCTCGAGCACTGCCGCCTGCGTCCTGCCCAGCATGCCGCCCGTGCGCGCGAGCCTGACCTCGTCGTCCACCGACGCATCCGGCACCGCCGACCCGGTCACGCCGACCGCGGCCCAGGCATCGCGCACCGCCTGCGTCTCGGCGGCGTCCTCACCGAACCTGGCGACGGATGCGTCGACAGTGGCGGCCGCGAACGTCGCGAAGTCGGCGGTGGGGGAGAGCCCGCCGGTGAGGGCGTCCATCCAGATGAGCCCTGGCGCCTCCCACGCGCGGCCGCCGATGGTGGTCGCGACGAGGTGGAAGGCCTTGTTCGGGATGCCGGAGTTGATGTGCACGCCACCCAGGTCGTCGCGCGTGACGACGAAGTCATCCATGTGGCCGGGTTGCGGATCCTTGCCGAGCGCAGGGTCGTCGTAGGCCGTCCCGGGAGCAGCCATCGAACGCAGCGCCACGCCCTGCACCGTGTCGGTGAAGACGCCGGAGCCGATGAGCCAGTCGGCCTGCTCTGCGGTCTGGTCGAGCGAGTGCTGCTTGACGAGCGAGCCGAGCACGTCGGCGATCGACTCGTTGAGCGCGCCGGGCTGGTCGCGGTAGACGAGATCGGCTGTGGAGGAGATGACACCGTGGCCGAGCTCGTGGCCGATGACGTCGACCGCGTTGGTGAAGCCCGCGAAGATCTCGCCGTCGCCGTCTCCGAACACCATGCGCGTGCCATCCCAGAACGCGTTCGCGTACTGCTGGCCGTAGTGCACCGTCGCCTGCAGCGGCAGGCCGGCACCGTCGAGCGAGTCGCGCTCGAAGGCCGCCATGAGCAGCTGCCACGAGGCGCCCAGCCCCTCGTAGGCCTGGTCGGCCGCGGTATCGCCGGTCGCGTCTTGGCCCTCGTTGCGCACGACCGTGCCCGGCAGCGTCGTCGAGCCCTTCGCGTCGCTGATGACGCGGTGCGGCGCCGGCGCCTCGCCCGGGACGCGCGCGGGCCGGTCGGGCACGAGGCTCGGGTGGGCGGTGGGATGGGCCTCGCGCTCTGCGCGGATGCCGCGGTCGAGCCCGAGGGTGCGCTCGGCGACGATCGAGGCCGTCGGGAGGTCGGCGGCGGCCAGCTGCTCGAGCAAGTAGGGCGGCACGATGCCTCGACGGACGTGCTGCGCGGCCTGCGCCTCCGACTCGGCGCGCGGGGCCGCCGCTTCCTGCCGCGCTGGCTCCGCGACGGCGCGGCGCTGCAGTGCCTGTGCGAGTCGCGGAGCGACGATGCTCGACCAGAGCCGGTATCCCGCCGCCGAGGGGTGGAAGCCGTCTGCCGCATGCTGCTCGGGCTCGACGATCGCGGGCGTGGGCAGATGGATGACGCGCTCATCGGTGGCGGCGATGCGCTGCTGCACGTCGTCGAGGGTGCGTGCGTGGCCGCCGATGAGCGAGCGGATGGGCTGCGGCAGCCACACGAAGGTGTCGATCTGCGGCGCGCCCGTGAGGCCGATCACGCCGCCGGGAGCGAGGTGCTCGGCGAGCCCGGCGACGAGGCGGCGGATCGACCTCGCGAACGAGGTGCGACCGACGAGCTGCAGGGCGTCGTTGGCACCCACGAGCAGCAGGATCGCATCCCACTCCTGCTCGACCTCGGGCAAGTGGCGCTCGAGCACCTGCGCGGCCGTCAAGCCCTCGAGGCCGATGATGCGCCACTCGACGGGGCGCTGCTCGCTCAGCGCCAGGCGCGCGGCGGTCTGCAGCACCAGTCCGTCGTCGAGCCTGTCGGCGCCCACGCCGGTCGCGGTGGAGTCGCCGATCGCCAGCAGCCGCAGCGGCGGTGCCTCCGCGGTCGCGCTCAGGGGCGCTGCGATCGTGCCGTGGCGCTGGCCCTTGGGCTCCGGCAGCCACACCAGGTTGCGCTGCAGCTGCTTCGCCTGGCGCAGCAGCACGGGCGCGAGCAGGATCGCGGCGGGCTTCGCGAGCCGATGGACGGTGCGCTCGGCGGCCGTCGAAGCGGATGCCGTGATGCGGCCGATCCGTGCTGCGATGTCCATGCGATCCCTTCGTCGAGGTGCCCCGCGGTGCGCGGCACCGGGCGCGGGCGATGCTACTCGTCGGGACTGACTGCCGGGCATGCGCCGACTGTGCCCCGCCTCATCAGCGGCCGAGTCGCATCCGCACCGTCACCTCGTCGCCGATGGCGACGCCCTCTGCCCGTTGCACCGCGACCTTGATGGGCAGCAGGTAGCCGCCATCGCGCGGGAAGAGCGAGGTCGTGAAGGTCGTGCCGCCGATCGTCGCCTCGGCGGGGATGACGCCCCAGCCGTATGTGAGCTCCGACGCGCTGTCGCGGATGATCTCGGCTTCGTCGGATGGCACCGGCGCGAAGACGAAGGGCGCGGGCCCGCGCCATTCGATCGCGACGGCACGGAACTCGAACTCCACCCGGCGAGGCTACTCCGGTCGACCGAGGCTGCGCGGCCCGACTCCAGGCCGAATCCACAGGTGGGATGCGCGAGGTAAGGCCCGTGTCGTCGGTAGCCTGGTACGCATGTCGAAGAACGCTGCAGCCAGCATCGCCGCCGTCGTGGGGGCGTTCGTGCTGATCGTCGCCGTCGCCCTGCTCGTCGTGCGCCCCTGGGAACGTGCCCAGCCCGAGGCCGGCGGTGACGTGCAGCTGGTCGAGGAGAGCACGCACGTGCTGGACGACGCGGGGGAGGGCGCCCCGGTGGTGGTGGAGTTCTTCGACTACGAGTGCCCCGCGTGCGGGCAGTTCCACCCGGTGGTGGAGGATCTGCGCGAGCGCTACGAGGGTCAGGTGACGTTCGCGGTGCGCTACTTCCCGCTGCAGATGCACGCCAACGCCGTGCCCGCCGCCGCAGCAGCGGAGGCCGCCGCGCAGCAGGATCAGTTCGAGGCGATGCACAGCCGCATCTTCGAGACGCAGGCCGAATGGACGGGCACCGATGATGCCGCGGCGACCTTCCGAGGATTCGCCGAGGAGCTCGGGCTCGACATGGCCGCCTACGACGAGGCCGTGACCGCCGAGGCGACCGCCGACCGCATCGCGCTCGACTACACCGCGGGCGTCGAGGCCGGCGTGGAGTCGACGCCGACGTTCTTCGTCGACGGCACGCTGCTCGAGCTGCAGAACTACGACGACCTCGAGACGGCGATCCAGGCAGCGCTCGACGAGTAGCCAGCGCGGGAGCCGCATCGAGTCGCTGCAGGTCTGGGTCGCCAGAGGCGCAGCGCGATGCGCTGCTCGACCGGGTCGTGGCACGATGTCAGACGTGAGCGCCTCGCCGACGACGACGCCCGCGGGCGCCCCCGATCTCGCGGCTGCTGCCGCCATGTGGGAGTCCTACGCGATCGCGCATCCCGCGGCCGTCGCAGCCGGCGCCGAGCACACCGTCGAGCGCTTCGGCGACTCGGAGCAGCTCGCCGATCAGCTGCTCGAGATCGTGCTGAGCGGGCGCAAGCGGGCGACCGCCGAGCTCGTCTCCGAGTTCCTCGCGGGAGGAGAGCAGCTGCCCCGCGTCGGCTCGCACTGGATCGCCTGCGACGGCCGCGGCGTGCCGCGCATCATCATCCGCAGCACCGAGCTGCGTATCGGACCGTTCGACAGCGTCGACCCGGCGTTCGCCGCAGACGAGGGCGAGGACGACGGCTCGATCGCGTCGTGGCGGGCGGAGCATCGCCGCTACTGGCAGCGCACCACCGCGGCGCGCGGCGCGAGCTGGTCGGAGGACGACGAGATCGTCTTCGAGCGCTTCACCGTGGTGTGGCCGCCGGAGCACGCGGACGCGCACTGATCGCAGCGCTCAGCGCTGCGCTGGCCGCACCGTCAGCGTCTGCGACGCCCGGCCGACATGGCCCCGCTGATCGTGCAGCTCGGTGCTCGTGGTGCCCTGGCCGCTGGGCCCGAAGATGACGGTCGTGTCGTAGCCGACCCATGCACCCTCCGGCTGGCGGTGCAGGTGGATCGTCAGGTCGAGGTTCGGGAACATCCACTCGTCGGGCCGCTCGCGCACGGCGATGCCGTTCGCCCCGTCGATCAGCCCGATCCAGCGCGCGATGGGCGCGACCTCCTCGCCCTCGACGAGCGGATGCGCGGTGCGCTGCCACGCGCGGTTGCGGCCAGGCGCACGGTCCCCTCCCTCGCGCAGCTCCACCGAGCGCACGTAGCCGCCGCCCCACTCGACGGCGAACTCGGCGTGCGGCATCGCATCGGGCCCGGGCATCGGCTCGGACGCGCCGCCGGTCACGCTCGTGGTGTCGACCGCGACGCTGTGCCATGCGCGCGCGACGGCCACATCTCGCCCGGCGATGGATGCAGTGGCTTCCGTGAGCTCGATCGTGCGTCCCGGCCGACGGGTCTCGACCCGCACCGTCGTCTCGTCCAGCGCGAGGAAGCCGAGGATGTCGAACGTCATGCGCGCCAGCAGCAGGGGAGCGGCGCCCGCCGCGGCTCTGTGGCGCTCGATCGCATGCGTGAGCAGCCCGCCGAGCGGCGAGAAGTGCATCTCGCCCGGCTGCCATGCCCCGCTCGCGTGCTCGGTCGGCTGATAGCGGCCGTCGCCGAGCGCGATGAAGTACGAGGTGGGCTGGGCGGCGGCAGTCATGCCTCCGATCCTGCCAGCCCCACCCGTGGCGCCGTGCCGATGCCTAGGTTCCGGCGGGCGGATGCACCAGCAGGTCGGCAAGGTCATCGAGATAGCGCGCGAGCGACACCGGTGCGTCGGTGCCCCAGCGCACCCACGCCTCGCCGTCGCGCACGAACAGCGGCCCGTGGCCGCCGATGAGACGCTCGTCGATCGCGATCGGCTCGATGCCGTGGTTGACGGTCTCGCCGACCGGGAAGCCGCCCTGGATCGCGGCGGCCCGGTAGGCGCGGCGGATCTCGACGGATGCGGTGTGGTGCTGAGGTCGCCCGGGCTCGGCCACGCGGGTCGAGACGCCCGTCGCCCACACCGAGCCGTCCCTCGCCAGCAGCACTGCGCCCATCCGCCACGCTCTGCCGATCGGGCGCATCGTCGGCCGGCGAGGGATCATGCCGAGCACCGGCTTCGGCTCCTCGTAGCGAGCCAGGGCCTCGTCGCGGGCACCGGCTGCTGCGAGCACCTCGGCCGTCGCGCGCAGCGTCTCGAGAGCGCGCTCGACCGCCGCGATGTCGTCAGGCGCCGCCATGCGGCTGCAGCTCCGCCCGGGGCATGCCGGGCGAGTTCCATTGGAAGAGAGTCAGGTGCCACAGGCCGGGACGCTTGCGAGAGGGGTCGATCAGGCCGTGTGCGCCGAGCTCGATCAGCCGATCGCGCACCCGCCACGAGGGCGGTTCCGCGCCCGCGGCGAGCGCCTCCTGCCAGGGCGCGGCGGCGTCGGCGGGGTCGATGCCGATGGCCGCGAGCGCATCGTGATCGCGGAGGTCGACGATGCCGTGCGCATCCACCTCGACATCGACGATCTCGAGCTGCGGCGTGCGCGCCGAGGCGTGGGCGATCATCGCAGCGGCCACGCCTTCGGGAGTGGAGCTGAGATAGAGGGTGGCGGTGTCGGCGCGCGAGTAGCGCCCCGGGGCGCGCGAGCCGGAGAGCGCCGCGTCTCGGTGGGCCGGGTCAACCGCCCGGAAGCATCGCCCGACGACACGCGAGGTGAGCGCATCGACGCGCGTCACGCTCACCTGCGCCTCGATGGGGCTGTGCTGCGGGTCGCCGCGCTCGACGTCGTGCAGGAGCTTCGCGGTTCCGCCGGGAGTGCCTGCCATGCCGTTCAGCATGCCAGGTGCACCTCACTCGTCGCGCTTGCGGGTGCGGTTCCTGAACCAGCTCGCGATGCCGGCTGACGTGCCCACGTCGCCTCCGGATGCGGTCATGCCAGTCGCGAGGCCCAGGATGCCGCGGTCGCAGTCGGGGCAGATGCGCCGCCCGATCACCGTCACGACCGGCTCGCCGGGCTTCCGCTTGCTGCAGGACTCGCAGGTGTACGACATGCGCGGAGTCTGCACGCCGAGCCTGGGAGTCGACCGCCGCAGCGGATGTTCCTCGCGGGTGCGGTGGCGGCTGTCGGTGGTCGTCGCTACGGTGCGTCCATGACCTCCACACACCATGCGCTCGACTACGTCGAGCTGACCGTCACCGATCTCGCGGCCGCGAAGGCCTTCTACTCCGGCGCCTTCGGCTGGAGCTTCGTCGACTACGGCCCCGAGTACGCCGGCATCGCCTCGCCGACGGGCGATGGTGAGGTGGGCGGCCTCGCCGCTGCCACGGAGGCGCGACCCGCCGGCGGCCCCCTCGTGCTGCTCTACTCCGACGACCTCGACGCGACCGCGGAGGCGATCGTGGCGGCCGGCGGCGAGATCCTGCAGCAGCCCTACGACTTCCCGGGCGGGCGTCGCCTGCACTTCGCCGACCCCAGCGGCAACGAGCTCGGGGTGTGGGCCGCGCAGTAGCCCACCGCGTCGACAGGGCAGGATGGCTGCCATGGGTGATGACACGAACGGTGGCGAGCACTGGTCCGCGAGTGCGATGTGGTGGCACGTCTACCCGCTGGGCTTCACGGGGGCGCCGATCCGCGACCGGGCCGAATCCGGAGACAGCGCCGTCGTGCATCGACTGCCGCACATCGAGGCATGGCTCGACCACGTGATCGAGCTCGGCCTCAACGGCATCGCGCTCGGCCCGGTGTTCGCCAGCAGCACGCACGGCTACGACACCATCGACCACCTGGCGCTCGACCCGCGGCTCGGCGACGACGCCGACTTCGGCCGCCTCATCACCGCGGCGCACGAGCGCGGCATCCGCGTGCTGCTCGACGGCGTCTTCAACCACGTCGGCAGCGAGCATCCCGCCTTCCTCGCTGCCCAGGCAGACCCGTCGGCTCCCGAGGCCGCGCTCTTCCGCCTGGGCGAAGGTGGCGAGGCCGAGGTCTTCGAGGGCCACGGCGGCCTGGTGGAGCTCGATCACGACTCGCCAGCGGTCGAGCAGCTCGTGGTCGACGTGATGGGCCATTGGCTCGCCCGCGGCGCCGACGGCTGGCGGCTCGACGCCGCATACGCCGTGCCGAGCGCCTTCTGGGCGAAGGTGCTGCCGCGCGTGCGCGAGCAGCATCCGGACGCCTGGTTCCTCGGCGAGGTGATCCACGGCGACTACGCCGAGATCGTGCGCGAGTCGACCATGGACGCCGTGACGCAGTACGAGCTCTGGCAGGGCATCTGGCACAGCATCGCCGAGCGCAACCTGTTCGAGCTCGAGCACGCCATCGGGCGCGGCAACGAGCTGCTGCGCGACTTCGTGCCCTACACCTTCGTCGGCAACCACGACGTGACGCGCATCGCCTCCGCCGTCGGCACCGACTTCGTGCCCCACGCGCTCGCAGTGCTCTGCACGGTCGCCGGCACTCCCGCGATCTTCGCCGGCGACGAGTTCGGCTGGCAGGCACTCAAGGAGGAGCGCGAGGGTGGCGACGACGCGATCCGGCCCGAGTTCCCTGCCGACCCGCCCGCGCCCGACACCCTCGACCCATCCGCTCGTCACGTCCTCGACGTGCATCGCGAGCTGCTGGCGCTGCGCAGGCGCAACCCGTGGCTGACGCGCGCGCACACCGATGCCGTGCACGTCGCGAACGGTGCCCTGGTGCTGCGCACGGCGATCGGCGATGCCGGGCTGGTCACCGCGCTCAACCTCGACGACGAGCCGGTCACGGTGCCGGCGGCGGATGCGTCCGCGGTCGTCGCGGGGGCGTGCGAACTGGGCGATGGCGAGCTCACGCTGCCGCCGCGCGGCTGGGCGGTGCTCGAGGTCGTGCTGCACGACTGAGCTCGACCTCACCCGACGCTGCTCCCGGGGAGCCTGCCACGCCCACCGGGGCGTCACCGGCGGCCACTAGTCTCGGCGCCATGCTGGGCTACATCCTCGAACGAGACGACGGGCGCGACGACGGCGACGACTGGGCGCAGAACTACGAGCGGCTGCCGGGTGCGGCGGGCGTCTCGGTCATCCTCGAGTCGACCACCGAGCCGGGCGTCGGCCCACGGCTGCATCGCCACCCCTACGCAGAGACGTTCTTCATCCGGCGTGGCTGGGCCACGTTCACGATCGGCGAAGTGACGACGGATGCGCACGCGGGCCAGGTGCTGATCGTGCCGGCCGGGGTCGCGCACACCTTCCGCACCGGGCCGGCGGGCTACGAGGCCGTGCACATCCACGCGGCCGAGGCGTTCGAGACGGAGTGGCTCGAATGAGCGCGGCGCGGGCGCGCGGTGCGCTCGGCTACGACCCCGCCTTCCTCGGCGAGCAGGTGGCAGCGCCGACCCCGGTGCGCGACGCCGATGCGCCCGTGCTCGACTCCATGCACTTCACCGTGACGATGCACACCGAGCGCCGACTCGCCTGGTCGGTCGCCTGGAACGTCGACGGCCTGCGTTTCTTCCCCAACATCCCGCGCGCCCGCCGCTTCTTCGCCGACGACCGACTGCCGCTCGACGAGCAGACGACCGAGGCGGTCTACGCCGACAACGACCTCGACCGCGGTCACCTGGCGCGCCGCGCCGATCTGCTCTGGGGCACGCTCGCCGACGCGAAGCAGGCCAACCTCGACTCCTTCTGCTTCACGAACATCTCGCCGCAGATGGCCGGCTTCAACCAGTCGAGCCGCGGCGGCGTGTGGGGCGAGCTCGAAGACGGC
Source organism: Agrococcus sp. ARC_14 (assembly GCF_022436485.1). Lineage (NCBI taxonomy): Bacteria > Bacillati > Actinomycetota > Actinomycetes > Micrococcales > Microbacteriaceae > Agrococcus > Agrococcus sp. ARC_14. The sequence goes on along the minus strand of NZ_JAKUDO010000001.1, from coordinate 2,041,318 downwards.
GTGCTCGACATGGAGGAGCTCGTCGACCGCCGGATCAGCGTCTTCGGCGGCCCTGTGCTTGCCGACGACGATCCGCACTACCGAGACCTCGTGCAGGTGCCGCGCGATCACTGGAAGGCGGTCGTCTACCGGGTGGGGGATGCGCTGCGGTCGAAGGCGTTCCTGCTCACGCAGGATCTCGACGGGCTCCGCACGGCCTACCTCGACGCGTTCGACACGTTCGAGCTCAGCCTCGACGACCTCGCCGCACGCACGGGGCTCGACTTCGCAGGGCTCCCGGGCGCGGCCGAGGCTTCGGCGCGCGAGCAGGCGCCCCGCAGGATCGAGAGGCTCGCGGCGATCCGGTGGTGAGCGGGCTCGCGCACGCGCTCGCCCCGCAGCCGACCATGTCTGACATCCTGCGACCAGTGGGCGAGACTGGGGGCATGCACCCCCGACGGCCCCGCTCGTGACCCGCGCTCGACGCAGGTACGCGTTCGTCGTCGCGACCGTCGCGCTGCTGCTCGTCTTCGTGTCCTCGGGCAGCCCCATCCCGCAGTTGAACGGCTATCGCGACACGGGCATGGCCGACTCGACGATCGCGGCGGCCGCCGTCGTCTACCTGCTCGCCGCCGCGGTCGCGCTGCTGGTGCTCGGGCGGCTCGCCGACCATCTCGGCCGCAAGCCCGTGGCGATCACCGCGCTGCTGCTGTCGGCCGCTGGCGTGCTCGTGCTCATGACCGTCGGCGAGGAGTGGCAGCTGCTCACCGGCCGTCTGCTGCAGGGCATCGCGTGCGGCATCGCGACCGGCAGCCTCGGCGCGATCATCGTCGACGCCGCGCCCGCGCAGCCGCGCTGGCTCGCGCCGCTCGTGACGGGCAACGTGCCTGCGCTCGGTGGCCCGGTCGGTGCGCTCGCCGCGAGCGTGCTGGTCGACTTCGGGCCGGCGCCGCAGGTGCTGCCCTACGCGATCATCGCGGCGCTGCTCGCCAGCGCTGCCGTGCTCGTCGGGCTCGCGCACGAGACGGGGGAGCGCAGGCCGGGCGCGCTCAGCTCGCTCGTGCCGAAGCTGGTGGTCCCGCAGGACGCAGGCCTGATCGTGCTCGCCGCCGGTGCAGCGATCGGCTCGACCTGGTCGATGGGCTCGTTCTTCCAGGCCTTCGGCCCCTCGGTCGCCGTCGAGCAGTTCGGCACGAACAGCGCCGTGGTCGTCGGGCTGGTCTTCGCCGCCGGCATCCTGCCCGCTGCGCTCGGAGGCCCGATCGCGGGTCGGGGGCGGGTCGCCCCGACGCTCGTCATCGGCCTGGCGATCTTCACTGCCGCCATCGCCGGCATCGTGGCGTCGGTCGGGCTCGGCTCCGTGCCGGGCTACTTCGTCGCCGCCCTCATCTCCGGCGTCGCCGCCGGGGCGATCGCGACTGCGGCCAACCGACTGGTGCTGCCGACCGCGGCCCCGCATCAGCGAGCGGGCCTGCTCTCGACGATGTACCTGATCTCGTACGCCTCTGCCGCGATCCCCGGCCTCGCGGCGAGCGCCGTCGCCGACATCTTCACCGTCACGCAGGTCGCCGTCGGCCACGGCATCGTCGTCGTCGGGGCAGCGGCGCTCTCGCTGATCGCACTCGCCTTCCTCATGCGGCGAGGCCTGCACGGCCTCAGTCGGTGACGAGAGTCAGCACCGTTCGCAGCTCAGCACCGTTCGCCGGTCAGCAGCAGTCGCAGGCGTCGTCGTTCTCGCTCGTGAGCGACGAGATCGGCTGCTTGCAGGCATCGCCGCGCCACGCCTCCAACCCCTCTCGCACCGCGAAGCCCGCGATCACCAGGGCGGCCACCGCATCCGCCCATGCCCACCCGAACGTGCTGTGCAGCACGAGGCCCACGAGCACGGCGGCCGACAGCATGGCGCAGAGGAGGGTCTGCTTCGAGTCGGCGATCGCCGATGCCGAGCCGAGCTCCGTGCCCGTGCGGCGCTCAAACCAGGAGAAGGCCGGCATGATGGCCACGCTGACGGCGGCGAGCACGATGCCGACGGGCGAGTGGTCGGGCGCGGTGACGCCGAGCAGCGCGCGCCCGGCCTCGATCGTGACGACGAGCGCGAGACCGAAGAACGAGAGCGCGATGACGCGCAGCGCGATGCGTTCTCGTCGCTGGGGATCGGGCGCCGCGAACTGCCACGCGACGGCCGCGGCGGAGAGCACCTCGACGATCGAGTCGAGCCCGAAGCCGATCAGCGCAGCGGATGACGCCGCGGCGCCGGCCGAGAGCGCGATGATCGCCTCGATGACGTTGTAGCCGATGGTGGCGCCGACGATCCAGCGGATTCGGCGCTGCAGCACCCTTCTGCGCTCGGGCGTGACGGTGGAGGTGCTCGTGCTGCTCATGCGCAGGTGCAGTCATCGCGCGAGCAGCACGCGGGATCGACGGTGAGCACGAGCTGCATGAGGTCGTTGAGCGCAGGTGCGAGGCTCGGATCGGCGAGGCGGTAGCTCGTGGTGCGGCCAGCGCGCTCAGTCTCCACGAGTCCGCAGCCCCGCAGGCATGCGAGGTGGTTGGACATCACCTGGCGGCTGACGCCGAGCTCATCGGCGAGGTGCGACGGCTGCGCGCTGTCGTCGCGCAGGGCCAGCAGGATGCGCGCGCGAGTCGGGTCGGAGAGCGCGAAGCCGAGACGTGCGAGCGCATCGGTGTGCGTGAGCGTCGTGGGGGAGGCCATCCTGCGATAGTACATAGATGCCTGTACTGTCGCGAGAGCGACGCCCGGGTGGGTTAGCCGGTGACCTCGAGCTGGCCGCTCATGGTGCTCACGTGCGGGTCGCAGACGAATTCGTACGTGCCGGCCACGAGCGTGATCTCGACCGTCGTCTCATCCGTGCCCGCAACATCCGTCGCCTCGTCGACGCCTTCGCCGGTGAGGCGGAAGTTGTGCATCTGCGACTGATCGGCGAACGTGAGCGTGTAGTCGCCCGCGGGGAGCGAGGTGACCGGATTCCCGTCACCGTCGAGCAGCGCGATCTCGTAGGCCTCGGGGTCGTCGGCGGTGCCGACCATGCCGATGAGCTCGCCGGCCGCCGTTGCAGGGTCGTCGGACTCGTCGGACTCGCCGGAGTCTTCGCCGGCATCGGTGGTGTCGGCGGGCGCCTCGTCGACCGGCTGCGTGTCGGCTGGTGCCTCGGGCTCGGCGCCCGCGCATCCCGTGAGGACGAGGCCTGCGATGAGGAGGGCGGCGGCGATGGCCGGTCGGGTGCGTGACATGCGGCTGAGTGTAGCCCCGCGCCTCCGGCTGCAGATGCTCCATTGCCTATGGACTTGCCCCAGCCGATACTGACGTCGACGAAGGGATGATGCGATGGGTGAGCTGCACGTCAACATGATCATCACGCTCGACGGCGTGATCCAGGCCAACGGCGGTGCGAACGAGCATGACGGCGACTACCCCTATGCCGGCTGGGAGGTGCCGTACTGGGATGACGAGGCGGGCGCGCAGATGGACGCCGACGTGCAGGAGAACGACGCCATGCTGCTCGGCCACACGACGTACGAGATCTTCCGCGGCTTCTGGCCCGGCAACACGACGGTGATCGGGCGCAACTTCGACCGGGTGCCGAAGTATGTGGCCTCGCGCGGCACGCCCGCACTCACCTGGGAGCACAGCGAGCAGGTCAGGGATGCGGCGGCCGAGGTGCCGGCGCTGCGCGAGCGGCATCGCCTGATCCATACCTGGGGGAGCGGCGCGCTGCTGCAGACCCTGTTCGCGGAGCGGCTGGTCGACCGGCTGAACCTGTGGGTGTGCCCCATCGTGCTCGGCACCGGCAAGCGCATCTGGCCGGAGGGCACGCCGCCCGCCCGCTTCGAGCTCATCGAACCCCCGACGCCCTACCCGGCGGGTGTCACGCGGATGCTGTACCGACGACTCGAGGGCGAGCCGCAGACGGCGTCGTTCAGCTGAGCGTCGCGGCGTCGACGTCGGCGAGGGCCGCGGCCGCCCAGCGCTCGACAGCTTCGGGGTAGGCCGAGTCGGGCTGCGAGGCCACGTCGCGGGCGGTGATCGACCACGCGGTCGGCCACCGCGGGTCGATGTGCGAGCGATCGCCCTCCGGGGCAGCGCTGGAGACCCGCCGCGATCCCTTGGCGAAGTCTCCGGCGCGGCGTCGCAGTCGATCGGTCGTCGTGCCCGTGGGCTCGAGCATCTCGCGGACACCCGTGCGCAGCCAGTCCACCGACTCGCGCGTCAGCCGCGACGGATGCTGCAGCTGGTAGGTCGCCACGGCGAAGAAGTGCGCGCGCTTGCCCACCGCTGGCCCGAGCCCCGGCAGCACGCGGCTCTCGATCTCGAGCAGCTCGTGGAGGCGGCTCCAGCACTCGCTGCTCGCGGGCAGCGTGGTGCCGCACTCAGGACAGGGTTCGACGGTCACGTTCCTCCGCACGCACGGTGATCGATCGCGAGCGCGACGCCGATCGGCGCGCTCAGCCGCCCAGGATAGCGAGCGCGCTAGGTTGCCGGTGATGAGCGATCCGATCGCGGCGCAGCCGCACGAGCGAGCACGCACCGTCGTGATCACCGGCGCCAGCGACGGCATCGGCGCCGCGGCGAGCGAACAGCTCGCGAGCGCGGGGGATCGGATCGTCGTCATCGGCCGGTCGCCCGAGAAGACCAGAGCGGTCGCGCGGCGGATCGGCGCGGAGCATCATGTCGCGGACTTCGCGCGGCTCAGTGAGGTGCGCGAGCTCGCGAGCACGCTGCTGGCCGAGTGCGAGCACATCGACGTGCTCGCGAACAACGCCGGCGGCCTCTTCTCGGGCCCGATCCGCACCGACGACGGCTTCGAACGAACCTTCCAGGTCAATCACCTCGCGCCAGTGCTGCTGACCAACCTGCTGCTCGACCGACTCATCGCGAGCAGGGCATCCGTCGTCAACACGAGCAGCGCAGCAGCACGGCTGTTCGGGCACGTCGACCTCGACGACCTCGACGGCTGGAAGGGGTTCTCGCCCAATCGTGCCTACGGCAACGCGAAGCTGGCCAACGTGCTCTTCGCGAAGGGCCTGCACGAGCGGTTCCACGCCCAGGGTCTGTCTGCGGTGGCGTTCCACCCCGGCGTGGTCGCCACGAGCTTCGCGTCCGACACGACGAGCCCGCTCCGACGCCTGTACTTCGGCGCGCTCAGACGGTTCCTGACCTCGCCCGAGGGTGGGGGAGCGGCGCTGTCGTACTTCATCGCGGGAGCGCCCGGCGAAGCCTGGCAGTCGGGAGAGTACTACCGCTCGCCGGGCCGCATCGGGCGCACCAACCCGCAGGCCTCCGACCCCGAGCTGGTGCGCAGCCACTGGGAGCAGAGCGCGCGCATGCTCGGCATCACCTGGTGACGGGCCCGGTGTCGAGCAACGTCAGCTCGCCTCACGCTCCACCGGCAGCCACAGCTCGCACGTCGCCGTGCTGAAGTCTGCGGCCCGGTCGAGCACGGCCACGATCGAGGGACCGGGTCGCAGCCGCCACGGGTTCGAGGGGAACCAGTCGGTGGCGGTCGCCGCCCACGTCGTCTGCAGCGCGGCGGGGTAGGCACCCTGGATGCGGAACACCGCCCAGGTGCCCGCGGGCACCTCGATCGCATCGAGATCCGAAGGAGCAGGCGTCCCCTCGGTGATCGCGACGCCGTGCAGGTAGGTGAGCTCGCTGCCCTCGGTGCTGTCGGGATCGACATCATCGCTGACCTGGAGCAGGCCCGCCGGCTCGGTGTCGCTCAACGCCTTGAGGCGGTCGTGCTCCGACACCGGCAATGCCGCGATGTGTGCCTGGATGTGGGGGTTGGCGCCTTCGTAGATGAGCGGCACGCGAGCGGCGTGGCCGATGAGGCGGAAGGTCGGTCGATCTGCGATGCGGGTGTCCATCGGGGAGTTCCCTTCTACGGTCAGGCGGAACCTGAGCTGCGGTTGTGTGCGAAGGGGGCCGCCGGCTCGGCGCGCGTCGCCGGGGCTGACGCCGTGCACCGCCCGGAACGCTCGTCCGAACGCCTCGGTGGAGCCGTAGCCGTAGCGCACCGCGATGCCGAGCAGCTCGGCATCGCCCGTGAGCACCTCGGCCGCCGCGACGGTCATGCGGCGGCGACGGATGTACTCCGACAGCGGCATGCCCGACAGCGACGAGAACATCCGACGGAGGTGGTACTCCGTCGTGCCGAGCTCGCTCGTCAGTGCCGCGACGTCGATCTCCTCGGTGAGGTGATCGTCGATGAAGCCGACGACCCGATTGAGCGCTGCGATCACGGTGCTCCCTTCCACATCCACTGTGTCCGTCGGCCCAGCCTTGCACCCGACGATCGCGGTTCGATGCGATCGGATGCATGGACGATCACGGATGCGCGGGAGCCGGCAGCTGGGTGCAGGAACGGCAGGAGCCGGCCCGCCCGCCCGCCTACTCGACGAGCTTGCCGGCCACGGCGTCGTCGGCGTGGGCCGATGCGAGCTCGCGGAAGCTCTCGGGCGCGGGGGCGAGCGGCTCGAAGCTGATGCCCTCGCCCGGCGACCAGACGAAGTTGCCCTGCATGGCGGGATCCGTCTCGGGGAAGTCAGCGCGGTTGTGGCAGCCACGGCTCTCGCGTCGCGCCAGCGCGCTCTCGAGCGTGGCCCTGGCCGCCAGCAGCGATCCGAGCAGGTCGTAGGCATGGGCCAGGTCGTCGAACCCGGCGATGTCCGGATGCGCGGTGACGCGCTCGGCGCGTGCCTCAAGCTCGGCCAGCGAGCGCAGCCCTTCCTCGAGGCCCTCCGCGGTGCGGACGACGCCGGCGTGCTCGCTCATCACGTTGCGAACCTCGCGCTGCAGGCGACGGGCCGACTCGGTGCCGCGCTCTTGCAGCAGCGACTGCATCTCGTCGCGGGCGGCAGCGACTGCGGCTGGGTCGCGGCGCACCTCGGTGCGGGAGCTCGCGTAGGCGGCGGCGTGCTCGCCGGTGATGCGCCCGTAGACCAGCAGCTCGATGAGCGAGTTGCCGCCCAGGCGGTTCGCGCCGTGCAGACCGGAGGAGGCCTCGCCGATCGCGTAGAGCCCATCGACGCCCGTGCCGTGGTCGTCGGGGGAGACCCAGATGCCGCCCATGGAGTAGTGGGCGGTCGGCGCGATCTCCATCTTGGTGGTGGTGATGTCGAGCATCTGCAGGTCGATGAGCGTGCGGTAGACCCGCGGCAGCTGCTGCAGGATCTGCTCGCGCGGCAGGTGCGAGACATCGAGGAAGACCCCGCCCTTCTCCGTGCCGCGCCCCTCGGCGATCTCGGTGAAGCCTGCGAGCGCCACCCGGTCGCGGGTGGAGAGCTCCATGCGCTCGGGGTCGTAGCGCTCCATGTAGCGCTCGCCGAGCGCGTTCGTGAGGATCCCGCCTTCACCGCGTGCGGCCTCCGACACCAGCGTGCCGGCGGCGTCGTCGGGCTCCAGCAGTCCGGAGGGGTGGAACTGCACGAGCTCGGCGTCGCGGATCCGCGCGCCCGCCAGCGCGGCCAGCCGGAAGGCGTCGCCGGTGTTCTCGTCGCGACGGGAGGACGTGTGCCGCCAGATGCGGGTGTGGCCGCCGGCCGCGAGGATGACGGCGTCGGCGTGGATCTGCAAGGGCGTGCCGTCGACGATGTCGAAGCCGTATGCGCCGAAGACGGTGCCGTCGGCGACGAGCAGGCGGGTGATGTAGATCGTGTCGACGATCTCCACGTGCAGTGCCGCCGCACGGCGCATGAGCGTGCGCTGCAGCTCGAGCCCGGTGTAGTCGCCCGCGTAGGCGGTGCGCCGGTAGGTATGGGCGCCGAAGAAGCGCTGCGAGATGCGGCCGTCGTCCTCGCGGGCGAACGGCATGCCCCACTCCTCGAGCTCCTCGATGCCGCGGGCGGCGCCCTTCGCCACCGTCTCGACGATGGCGGGTTCGGCCAGGAAGTACGACTCTCGCAGGGTGTCGGCCGCGTGCTGCTGCCAGGTGTCTTCGGGGTCCATGGTCGCGAGCGCAGCGTTGATGCCGCCTGCCGCCAGTGTCGTGTGGGCGTCGTGCTTGCGGCGCTTGCCCACCGCGAGCACCTGCACGCCGCGCTGCGCCAGCTCGATCGAGGCGCGCAGCCCGGCGCCGCCGGTGCCGATGACGAGGACGGAGGTGGACAGGAGACGCTCGGATGCGTGCGGTGCGGTCATGGTGCCAACGTACGGACGCGCTCACCATGCGTCCAATGCATTGTCTGACTGAACGCGATGTCGATACTGTATGGCCATGAAGCTCGACCAGCTGCGCTCCTTCGAGGCCGTCGCCCGCATCGGCAACTTCACCCGCGCCGCCGACGAGCTCTTCGTCGCGCAGCCGTCGCTGAGCCGCCAGATCGGTGCGCTCGAGACCGAGCTCGGCACCGAGCTGTTCCGCCGCGCGCCGGCCGGGGTGACGCTGACAGCAGCGGGGGAGGTGCTGCTGCCGATCGCGCGGCGCATGCTCGGTGACGCGCGCACCGCTCGCGAGCAGCTCGACGAGCTCGCCGGCCTCCGCCGCGGACGGGTGCGCCTGGGCGCCCCGCCGACGCTGTGCGTGTCGCTGGTGGCCGACGTGGTCGCGGCCTACCGTGCCGCGCATCCGGGTGTCGAGCTGCACATCACCGAGGGCGGCTCCCGCTTCCTGGTGGATGCGCTGAACGAGGGGGCGCTGGACCTTGCGCTCGTGGTGGCGCGCGGGGCCCAGCCGACCGCACCGGCGACCGAGCTCATCCCACTCCTGTCTGAGGAGCTCGTGGTGGTCTCGGCCTCCGGCGCGGAGGCGCGGGGCGACTCCCTGCAGCACCAGTGCACGCTGGCGCAGCTGGCGCGCATGCCGCAGGTGGCGTTCAGCCGCAGCTATGACCTGCGCGTCGCGACGGATGCCGCGTTCGCCGCCGCCGGGCTGACGCCGACGATCGCGGTCGAGGGCGCCGAGATGGATGCGGTGCTGCGCTTCGTCGAGCGCGGGATCGGCGTCGCGGTGGTGCCGGCGATGGTCGTCATCGACCGGCCGCGGCTGCGGAGCACCAGGCTCGTGCGTCCGCAGCTGAGGCGCACGGTCAACCTGGCGCGACGCACCGACGTCGGGCCCTCTGCGGCAGCGGCCGCCATGCAGCAGATCGTCTTCGAGACGGTCGACCGGCTCGCGGCGCCCGGCACCGACCTGGCGCAGCGCGTCACGGTGGCGTCGCATCCGTAGGTCGATGCCGCTCGCCTGAGCCAACTGGATCGCCGCGCAACAGATTCTCCACAGCAGGGGGAGTGCCCGGCGACGCGTGCGGGGATGCTGGCCCACACTCGCCGCATGACAATCGCCAACGAGACCGCACGCGACGACGAACGGCCGGAGGGCACTCCCTTCCGGCATCGACAGCTCTGGACGGAGGAGGACTTCGTCGGCATCATGCAGGGGTGCCGAGACGGCTGCGCTGCCGAGCAGATCGCTGCTCGCATCGGACGCACCGTGGCGGGGATGCGGAGTCAGCTGCGTCGTCTCCTCCCTCTGGATGAGCGCCACCTGCCAGCAGAGCTGGTGCTCCCGCGACTCCGACAGCTCGATGTCGACGGCGACTACGACTGGCTCGCCGCGATGGCGCAGCGCACCATCTCGCCGTGGGAGCGGCAGGCGCAGGCGAGGGAAGAGCAGGATGCTCGAGGGTTCGGCGCGTTGACCGACGAAGAGGTGCTCGAGATCGCCCTGGCGATCGTGCACAGCGCGGTCACGGCGCCCGCAGTCGTCACGCGGCCGATCTCCGGCGAGGTCCGCAGCCGGGGGCTCTCGTCGCTGCTCACTCGCCGCGCCACGATCGCAGCCGACTCGGCCGCAGACCGGCTGCTGGGTCGCACGCCATCGCACTGGTCGGATGAGGCCGCCTACGCGTGGGCATCGCAGACACCGGAGCGCGACGGCCGGTGGGACGAGAGCGACGCGGTGGCGGACTGGAGGGGCTGAGCCGGGCTCGATGGGCGGTGTACCGTCCTTGGCATGACGACCGAGGACCCCGGCGCGACGGAGATCAAGCCGCTCACCGAGGAGACCTGGGGGCTGTTCGAAGCCCTCGTCGAGCGACACAACGGCATCTTCGGCGGATGCTGGTGCACGTACTTCCATCCCGTCTGCGAGGAGCGTGACCGCAGCTACGAGGGCAACCGGGCGTTCAAGCGGCGGCTGATGGCAGACGGCGTCGCGCACGCCGCGCTCGTCGTCCGCGTCGGCGACGACGGCGAGGAGGCGATCGCCTGGGCGGAGTACGGCACGCCGGAGGACCTGCCCAACCTCCACCACCGGAAGCAGTACCTGGCCGAACTGGCGGCGTCGGAGGAGGCCGAGCCGCACTTTCGCATCACCTGCATCTTCGTCGACAAGCGCTTCCGCCAGCACGGACTGGTGACCGTCGCGCTGCACGGCGCGCTCAGCCTGATCGCACAGGCAGGCGGTGGCGTGGTGGAGGGCTACCCGCACATCCCGGGGGAGAAGCGGCTCTCGTCGTCGTTCCTCTACAACGGCACCCGGGCCGTGTACGAGCGCGCCGGCTTCGACTTCATCCGACCGAAGGGCCTGAAGAACACGGTGATGCGCCGCATCGTCGAACCGGCTTGACCCGGCGGCGGTGATGCTGGCAGTGGCGATGCTGGCGGTGCGCGCCGTATCGCGGATAGGTTCCCGTTCCATGGACATGCTGAGTGGCGATCGGATCGCCGCGGCCAACCTGACGGACTGGCGCAAGCTGGCGCAGGGACTGCACGCCCGCTACCTGGTCGACGACTTCGCCGCTGGCGCGCGGTTCGTCGTTGCGGTGGGTGAGGCGGGCGACGCGCTCGACCATCACCCTCGCGTCTCGCTCGGCAGGGGGTGCGTCGACCTCAAGCTGGTCAGCGACGATGCCATCTACCGCGACAACGAAGGCACCGAGCACGTCGTCGAATGGGTGACCCAGCAGGACCTCGACCTCGCGCGGCAGATCACGGAGATCGCCGCCGACCACACCCTCGTCGCCGATGCGGCTTCGGTGAGCGAGATCGAGCTCGGGCTCGACACGACGCGCTCCGCGACCATCGCCCCCGTGTGGGCCGCCCTGTTGACCGGAAGCCCCGAGTCGCAGGGCCGAGGGTCGCCCAGCGACGAGATCCGCGACGCCACGGGCCGGGTTCCGAATCTCTGGTTCGGGGACGCCGACGAGCACGACGCCCCGCGTCAGCGGTTCCATGTCGAGGTCTACCTCGCACCCGAGGCGCTCGGGGAACGTATCGCCGCTGCGCTTGCCGCGGGCGGGACCATCGTCGACGACAGCGGCGTGCCTGGGCTCACGGTCATCGCCGACCAGGACGGCAACAGGGGAGTGGTCTGCGTCGACGTGTCGGCTGCGAGCCAGGCATGAGCCGGCCGCCCCAGGTGACTGGGCGGATGACGAAGGGTGAAGCCATGCGGCGATCAGGCGTCCTCATCCTCGGGTTCGTGCTGGCCGCCGCACTCACCGGCTGCGCCACGGGAGGCGCGGGCGCGTCGGTCTCAGCTCCTCCGGCGCCGACGGTCGATGAGGTCGGTGCCGATGCAACAGCATCGGAGCCCAACCCGGTGGCTCCCGCCGCGATGCCCCCTGCGGATGCGGCGGGGCAGGCGCGTGCTGACGCTTGGCTCCAAGCCGTCCAGCTGCCGCCGGGCGCCGTGCGCGAGGAGGGGCTACCCACCGGACCGACGGCGCTCGTGGGTTCGCACTCCGCCTGGTGGTGCGAACCGATGGGGTTGGCGACCGGCTACTGGGCGATCCCCGACACGACGGTCGCCGAGGCTGCCAACTGGCTGATGCTGCATCCGGTCGACGGTCTCCTCGTTCCGGTCGCCGTCCCGATCGAGGAGAGTGCTCTGATCGACGCGACCACGATTGGGAACGTGCCGGATCTGGATGCGCTGGAGGGCATCGCGATCACGGTCGCGCGCGCAGACGAGGGTGTCGTGGTCCGCGCTGAGGTGGGAGCATTCGGTGACACGACTGTCTGCCCGACGCCGCCGCCCGGCGTCGCATTCGGCGGGCCTGGACAGGGCTGAACATGCCGCTCGCGGGCCGCGTCGATCCATGTGGCGCGGAGGGCCAAGGCAATCAGATCAAGCCGCAGCTCGCGTGGGCCGGAATCGCATGGCGACCGCTCCCGACCGGAACTCACGGCGGTCCACGAGCTCGAGCTGGATGCGCTCGCGCAGACCGGCGAGCAACGTCGGCCCGTGTCCGGCGATCACCGGCTGCACAAGGAACTCGTACTCGTCGATCAGTCCCAGATCTGCCAACGCCAGGGGGAGCGTCACGCCGCCCACCCACAGTCCTTCGCCCGACTCCTGCTTGAGCCGCTGAACCGCTGCCCCCAAGTCGCCCTGCACCTGCTCGGCATTCCAATCGACGCCGCTCAGCGTGCTCGACACGACGTGCTTCTTCGCCCGGTCCATGGCCTCAGCGAAGGCGATCTCGGACGCACCCATCCAGTCGGGCCACGTGCCCGCCGCCGGCTTCCGCCACGCCGACTCCATCATCTCGTAGGTCACCCGGCCGAAGAGCAGGGCATCGGCTCGCTCCATCTCGGCGGTCCAGTAGCGCATCGACTCCTCGTCCGGGGGGAGCCCCGCCTCGTGATGGCAGCAGCCGTCGAGCGTGACGTTGATCGAGTATCGAAGTGGTCTCATCTCGTGGCTCTCCTCTGACGCGCGCCGAGCGCACCGGAACGGTACGGCGCCGACCGTCAGCGCCATGCCTTCTCGTGCCTCGATCGCACCAACAGTAGGACGATCTGCTGACGTGCGGGGAGGCGAATGCAGAGGCGTGGGATGGCGGCGAGTCGGGGCCGATCGTGGCATTCCATCAGTGGGGATTCATCTACCTTGGCTCCGGCACCGAGGACCCGTCGCGGCAATGTGCTGTGATCGAGCACGGCGGTCTCCGGACCACGTTCGTCGCGGTACCTGATCGGGCGGCAGCCGTCACGGTCGCGGTCGACCTGGTCGCTGACGGCGCGCAGTCCTTGGAGCTGTGCGGCGCGTTCGGGCCGGCCGACGCGTCAGCGATTCTGGCAGCCACGGGTGGGCGGGTGCCGGTCGGAGTGGCTATGTATGGCATGGAGTCGGTGCCGAAGCTGGCGGCGCTCTTCGCCGATGAGCAGTAGGCGGGCCCCGCAGCGACTTCAAGGCGACCTGCTTGGAGACGCCGAGCGGTTCAAGGTCGAGCTCGTCGCCTCAGACCCAGTCCGGCAGTCGATCGCCGTTCGGAACCGCATCGTTCCGCCCGCGCTCGCCGCCTATCAGGGCTGCAGTGCGAGGCGCTGAACCGCGTCTGCCAGCTCCGACACCGAGCGCCGACCATCCAGTTCGACCGTCGCGCCCCGGCGCAGCAACGGCTCGACCGTATCGACGTAGCTCGCTACCTCCACCGCTTCTTCTTCCGACTTGCCATAGGGGTTGTTCACACGGGTCTTCAGTCGCTGCAGCAGCACCTCGAGCGGCGCGCTGAGCAACACCACGTGGTCGAAGCGGTCATAGAACCGGCCTTGGTTCTCTACGGTGCCGGACACGACGACATCGCGACGATCGGCCAGGAGCCGGGCCATCCGCGGTTCATCCCACATGCCGTTCGGGAGCGTCCAACCGTCGTGGTCGGTGTCGACCACGACGTGGCCGCGCCGCTGGAGTTCGTCGAGGACGGTCGACTTCCCTGCACCTGACATGCCGGTCACAAGAACTCGCGTCACGACCGCGACTGTAGTCCGAAGCCCTCGCTAACACGCCGGTCGCGGCCCAGCCAGCCGATCACCGATTGCCGATCCCTCACCGGGCGCACGGTGGGTGCTGCCGATGCACGCACCATGCGAGATGCGAGACTACCCGGCGATTTCGTTTGAGCTGTGCGAGGTCGTCGTCGGCAAGTGTGAGCGCAGCTCCAGCGATGTTCTCGTGCAGGTGCGCCACGGATGACGTGCCGGGGATCAGCAGGATGTTCGGTGACCGCTGTATCAGCCACGCGAGCGCACCCGACATCGAGGACGCGCCGAGGCGGGCGGCCACAGCGGAGAGCGCGTCGGCCTGCAGCGGGGTGAACCCGCCGAGAGGGAAGAACGGGATGTAGGCGACGCCTTCGCCGGAGAGACGATCGATGAGCGTGTCGTCCCACCGGTTCGCCAGGTTGTACATGTTCTGCACCGACACGATCGGTGCGATCGACTGCGCCTGGGCCACCTGCTCAGCAGTGGCGTTGCTCACGCCGAGGTGTCGGATCAACCCTTGCTGCTGCAGGCGCACGAGCGTCCGGACGTCACGATCCATCCAGCACGTTGCCTGCGTCAGGCGCTCGCACAGCTGCCGTTATCGGTGCGTCCCGCTCACCCCCGACGACTCCCGCGCTGACAGCGGGATCCGGGAGTTCGGCGTTCGGTGACCCGGGGCCCGGCGACGCGGGGTCCTGTGGCGCCGGATACCGCACGGCTGCGGGAAAGCAATGCAGCAGTCGGGCGAGCCGCGAGGTATCGCCCGCCGCCTCGGTGTCTGCCCGCTCGACGACGTCATGCAGCGCCGCACCAGCGAACACCAGATCGCGCAACGTCGCCGCCTCCGGCACGGTCAGCCACGCATCTGGTGCGGCGTGCTCACCGCGGTCCAACTCGAGGCGCCCGCCCGCAACGGTGATACGGAACCGATCGCCCGCGACGTCCAGCTGGCAGCGCAGCGACAACTCACCCGCCAGTGCCGGATCGAAGGTGGCGCGCAGGGCGAACAGGAGCGCGTCGACGCTCAGTTCCGCCGCGCCGTCCTCGGGCAGCGGTGCGCGGCTGCCCCACTGGGCGAGCGCGCGGAGCACGGGCTCCAGTTCCTCCCCGCGCTCGGTCAGTTCGTACACGGCGGCGGGCGCAGGCGGTCCCAGGCGCTTTCGCCGCACAAGGCCGTCGGCTTCGAGCTCGCGCAACCGCTGCGCGAGGACGTTCTGGCTCATCTGCGGCAGCCCGCGATGCAGGTCGGAGTAGCGCTTCGGGCCGAAGACCAGCTCCCGCACGACGAGCAACGCCCACCGCTCGCCGACCGCGTTCAGCGCTCGCGCGATGCCGCATGGGTCGTCGAACAGCCGCTTCTTGCTCATGCACCCAGCGTACTGTTGACAACAGGAGTGCATGCTCCTAATTTGGGAGTATCGGCAATGTGACCTCCGCCGCCGGCACCTCGGCTAGACGCGGCACATCGACAATCCTGGTCGACTTGCTCCGACGGTGACGATCACGCATCGAGAAACGGAGAGAAGCAATGAACGAGATGACACTTCGTGTGACGTCCGCCGACGGTACGAGGATCGCCTACGACCGGAAAGGCGCTGGCCCGGCGGTGATCCTCGTCGGCGGCACCCTAGACGATGGCGCTGAGAACGCGCCGCTGGCCCGGCTCCTTGCCAACCACTTCACGGTCTACAATTACGCACGACGCGGCCGGGGTGCCAGCGGCAATACGCCGCCGTACGCCTTGGCGCGGGAGTTGGAAGACCTTGACGCGCTGATTGCGACAGCCGGCGGCTCAGCTCACGTCTACGGTGCCTCATCTGGCGGCGCGCTCGCGCTAGAGGCAGCAGCGGCAGGTTCGGCGATCGACAAGATCGCGGTGTGGGATACGCCGTACGCGATCGGGGAGGACCTGCGGCCGAGGTTCAACCAGTATCTCGCGGACACCCACGAGGCATACAAAGCCGGCCGGGACGAGGAGCTCCTGGAACTGTTCATGAGGCTTACCGGCGGACCCGACGCGGACATCACGGCTGACAAACAGCACCCGCTCTGGGCCTCGTCCGTCGCGCTCGCCCACACGCTCGTCAAGGACGCCATGGTCCTCAATGACTACAAGATCCCCACGAACCGACTTGCCCGCATCACTCAGTCGGTCCTGGTGATCACCGAGGGTCAGATCACCGACCCCCAGTTGGCAGGCATGCCGACCGACTTCTTCGACCGCGCCGCGAAAGCGATAGCCGCTGCCATCCCTCAGACCGAACGACACGCGCTCGACGGGCAGGGACACGTCGTCGGCCACGAAGTCATGGCCCGTGTACTGAAGACGTTCTTCAACCAGTAACCCGTCGACGGATCGGGCGGCGACCGTGGGTCGCTTCGGAACGCAGGCACATCGACCACGGGCGGGGAGTGAAACCAGCCGTACGACTGGGGGTACTACTCACCTGACTGGATATCGGGGATACCAACTCGCGTCGTGTGCTGGCGCCGCTGGGGGAACGGTGGTCGGATTGTCGGTCGGCTTGATGGCGCGCCAACAGGCTGACGGTACGGCTCTCGGTCGCGGATTCGGGGCGGTCCCAACTGCGCGATCGCTCTACTCGTTCGACAGGTCCTTGAAGTAGCGGGCGACCGGCCACCGCTCGAAGCCGTCCGCTTCGTACGCCCGGCGCGCCGGTTCGTGACCGGGATCGTCACCGGTCTCGACCATCACCATGCTCATCCCCGCGGCCCTCGACCGCTCGATCGAGTGATCGAGGAGAGCCCGGCCGACGCCGCGCCGTTGCAGGTCCGGTTCGACGGCGAGCACGTAGACCTCGCCCATGCTGTCCTCCGGATGCGTCCGCGTACACACCCAACCCGCCACTCGGGAGTTGAGGAAGCCGACGTCGACGTTCCCCGGCTCCTCATCGAGGACCGCTGCAAGGTCGGCGTACTGCCGCACGCGCCAGCCATTCGGGTAGAAAGCCCGATAGACGAACGGCGACACCGCTTCCTCGGTCAGTGGGAGGACCGGCTCCCACGCCCGCAGCGCCAGAGCGAGCAGATCCTCTCGGTCGTCCGATGAGAAAGGAGAAATGCGCAGCATGACTCCACGCTATGCCCGGCTCGGCGTGCCGGCGGAGGCGGCGGGCGGCGTCTCGTGAGGGGATCCGTCAGCGTGCCACATCGAGGAGGGCAATCGCGGGCCCGTAGCGCGCTTGGGCGACAGTGTGGTCGCGCAGGAGGTCGGTGGCAGCTCGAAAGAGGATCGCGCGAAGCAGCAGCTGGTGCGCGTCTTCGTCGGTGACCAGCCTTGCCGTATGCGGTGACGCCTTTTCGAAGCACACCGCGTCCACGACCAAGATCGCGGTGGCGTACTCGACGGGTCGGAAATAGGGACTCAGGTCGATGATCGCTGGCGGCTGGCATGGTTCAAGAAGGACGTTTCCGGTGAGGTCGCCATGTATCAGCGTTCTTGTCCCGTCCGGTCGCGCGCGCCGCCCGGCTAACGCCTGCAACCAGCGGGGCGCGCCCCTCGGCAACCCGTCTTCCTCCCATGCGATCCGATCCGCCGCCGCCCAGGGATCGACTCTCGCCTGCACCCACGCGGGCTCAGTGACCCGTTCGAGTTCATGGCGGAGGGACCGTCCGGCCGCCGCGATGTCGGCCCATCGTCCGTGGCGGTGGGTTCCGGCCAGAAACGGCATCGCCGACCACCCGTCAACGAGGATGCGACCGTCTGCTGCTCGGATAGGGCGAGCGGTGCGCACGGACGTCGTAACCGGTAGCGACTCCAGCCATTCCAACTCGACGGCAGAGCGGTGAGGCTTCAGCACGAGGTCTCCCGCGAGGGTCAAGTCCCCGGTAGTGGTGTAGCGGTGTCCTTCGTTCTGGCTGGTTAGGCGGAGAGCTGGAGGGCGGGTTCGGTAGTCACCTCGCTACCGGTGTCGGCCACGAGTGTGAGGCGGCTCTTGGCGAGCATCTCGAGGCCGAGGTAGCGGCGCCCTTCGGCCCATTCGTCGGTCTGCTCCGCCAGGACCGCGCCGACCAGGCGGGTGATGGCGTCGCGGTTTGGGAAGATGCCGACGGAGTCGGTGCGGCGACGGATCTCGCGGTTCAGGCGCTCGTTCGGGTTGTTCGACCAGATCTGCTGCCAGAGGCCTTCGGGGAACTGCGCGAAGGCGAGGATGTCGGCGCGCGCCGCGTCGAGGTGCTCGAACGCGTCGGGCAGCTTCCCGTCGAGGTAGTCGAGCAGTCGATCGAACTGAGCGTGGACGGCGTCTCGGTCTGGCTGATCGTAGACGGAGTGCAGCATCGCCTTCACGGCTGGCCAGAGGTTCTTGGGCGTGACGGACATGAGGTTCACCGCGTAGTGCGTTCTGCAGCGCCGCCAGCTGGCCCCTGGGAGGTTCGCGGCGATCGCCTCCACCAGGCCCTGGTGGGCGTCGGAGGTGACCAGTCGCACGCCGGTCAGCCCGCGGGCGACAAGGTCGGCGAAGAAGCTGTTCCAGGCCGGCCCGGTCTCGCTGGTGGCCACGCGCATGCCGAGCACATCGCGGCGCCCGTCGGCGTTGACGCCGGTAGTGACCAGCACGACGGCATTGATCACGCGCCCGCCTTCGCGGACCTTCATCGTGAGCGCGTCGGCGGCGACGAACGTGAATGGTCCCGCCTCATCCAGCGGCCGGTGCCGGAACTGCTCGACGTGCTCGTCGAGATCGGCCGCCATGCGCGAGACCTGCGACTTCGACAGCGAGTGGATGCCGAGCGTCTTCACCAGCTTGTCCATCCGCCGGGTGGAGACGCCGGCGAGGTAGCAGTCGGCGACGACGGTGATCAGCGCGGTCTCGGCACGCTTGCGCCGCTCGAGCAGCCAGTCAGGGAAGTAGGTGCCCTGCCGCAGCTTCGGGATCGCGACATCGACGGTGCCGACGCGCGTGTCGAGCGGGCGGTGCCGGTAGCCGTTGCCATGCGTCGCGCGGTCGGGGCTGGGCTGGCCCCATTCGGCGCCGACGACCGCGTCGGCGTCGGCGGACAGCAGCGCGTTGATCATCGTCTGCAGCAGCGAGCGCATCAGATCCGGCGACGCGTCGGTTAGGGCTTCTGCCAGCACGCCGGCAGGGTCGACAATATGAGGAGCGGTCATCGTGTTGATGCCTTTCGAGTGGGTTGTAGGAGATTCCTCGAAGGATCACACGGTGACCGCGCTCACGTCGGTAGCGACGAGCCCGGTCACCGAGCGTTACACCACTATGCGGGACTTAACTTCGCTGCCGCACCGTCGGCACCACTGATCTGGTTCCACCACGCGGCACGCGAGGACCGCACGATCCGGTTCAAGTCGTTGCCCGGTCACGCTCAGACCGAGGCCGTCGAGTCGAGCGAAGGCGGTCAGGTCAGGGCGGCCGAAGCCGGCCGGCGGGGTAGCGTCGGACACGTCGAGGTCTTTCCGATGGATGGCGTAGGAACCTCCGTCGTCGGGAGACCTCGACGTCTATCTGCGGACCGACGCGCCCGGCCGACCTACACCGTCATCTGGGAAGACCCCCCAAAGGCGCAGGAACTTGCGGTGTGCGTGTTGCGGGTCGGTGAGGCCGTCGATGCGGAACGCATGGCCCACTACCTGCACTAGGACGAAGTCCTCGTTGCAGTTCAGCAGGACCGAGTCCACGGTCAGCGGCCACGTAGACCCGTAGTCACCGGCGCTGACTTCCTTCGACTCTCCGAACCCCTTCTCCGGGGAGCAAGAGCACAGGAGGGAGACGACCACGAGGGACACAAGCAGGCAACGCACGCCGGAACCCTACGCAGTGATCTGGACAGGTTGCGGACCGAGGGGCGTCCGCTCATCGGCTATGTCCGGACGTCCCCACTTGCCGATCCCTATCCGGGGCGCTCTGGCCGATACCTTGACCCTGTCGCTCCTTAAGCCCGAAGTGTCATTGGCGAGTTCGAGAACGGTGACCGCATGGTCACTGTGGCCAAGTGGCGCGACGGCGCGATCGCCGAGGAGTACATCTGGGCCTGACGGGCCCCTTGCGCTGTCGCTCCATGGCGTGGCGACGTGACCCAGAACTCGCCAGGGTCGCGCCTCAGGCCGCCCTGAGGACGTCGACCAGCGTTGTGGTGGGCCGGCCGATGAGCTGGCCCAGAATCGGGTCGACCAGGTCGAGCGGGCCTTCGGCGATACTGGTGTCGATCGCCGCGACGAAGCCCGCGGTCTCCTCGTCGAGGCCGGCTTGCACCATCGCGGCAACCACGTCGGCCGCCGCAACCGGCTGGTAGACGACCTCGCTGCCAGTGACCTGCCCGAACGCGTCGGCGATGTCGGCGTAGGACAACGCCGTGTCGCCGGTGAACTCGTAGACCTTGCCCTCGTGGCCGTCGGTGGTGAGGACCTTGGCGGTGCCATCGGCGAAGTAGTGACCGGGCGCGACCACTCTCCAGAGGGTCGCGCCCGGTGACGTGTTGTGCGCGCTGGACTACAGAGCGGCCTGGGCCGCAAGGGCGACGCTCTGGTCTTGTTCACCGGAGCCACCGCTGACTCCCACGCCGCCTACGACAACGCCATCGCGCGACAGTGGGACACCGCCAGCGAAGATCGCAACGCGTCCTTCGTTGGTGGCGTGAATCCGGAAGAACTGCTGGGTGGGCTGCGAGTTGTCGCCCAGGTCCTTGGTCTGGATGTCAAAAGCCTTGGAGGTCCACGCCTTGTTGATCGAGATGTCAATGCTCCCGATCCAGGCACCGTCCTGACGTACGTGGGCGATTAGGTTCCCGCCGGCGTCGACAACGGCGATGTTCATCGGCTGACCGAGTTCATCCGCCTTTTTCTCGGCTGCGGTGATGATCGTGCGCGCATCGGCGAGGGTGAGTGCTGACATGTTGATGGCTCCTAGTTGGTTGCTGTTGAGTAGGCAGGCGTCTCATGCCGAGACGTAGCCGTGAGGATTAAGGACGTACTTGGTCGCTGCTCCAGCGTCGAACTCCGCATACCCAAGGGGGGCGTCCTCCAAGGTGATGGGGGTGGCGTCGACGGCGTCGGCAATATTTACCTTGTCGTGCAAGATCGCCATCATGCGCTGGCTCTCTCGATGACCACCGGTGAACCAGTGCCGCTCCAGGCTTGCGCCTGGTGTTGCCTGGCCCCCCCTCGTGATCGGCCCGTCGGGGATCGTCAACGTGGTGCGGGCGTCGAGGCGGTCGGGTCCGACGGCTCGGCGGGGCGCGATCGTCTCGTGCGTTGGCGGACTACGGGAGCTTGGACGCGAGGACGTCGGCCGCCAGGATCTCGGGTGCTGCGCCGAGGAGGTGCTGGTTGGCCATCAGGGCTGCGACGATGGCGCCGTTGGCGTGGGCGTCGCGAGCGGCCTCGTCGGGGAATGCATCGAAGATCCAGAAGGTGTCGGCGTGGGTCCTGACCGCGAACCAGACAATCGTTCCTACTTCTTCGTTGGCGAGTGCGACAGCGCCGGCGAGCAGATCGGCGACCGCGGCGTGCTGTCCATCGGCCGCGACGATCTTGGCGACGAAGGCATACGGAAGTGATGCGGGTGTGGACATGAGGGGTTCTCCTAGGTGTCGGGGTTCTTCGTGGGGCGAGTTCAGCGTATGACGAGCGAGGGCCGATGGGGAGTGGCGTATACGGCAGTATTGCTATTGTTTACGTCATGCGTATCGGACTGATCGCGATCGACGGCTGCTTCGGTTCGGCTATCGCGTCGATCATCGACATCGTGCGGGTGGCCGACGGAGCCCGCGGCGATGTCGACCCGCGGATCGACCCGATCGAACTCGCCATCCTCGGACCGAAACGGCGAGTGACCACGACGGCATCGATGACCCTGTCGGTGGACCACCCGCTGCCGGAGTCCGGAGAGTTCGACGTGGTCGTCGTCCCTGCGCTTGGAACCCTCACGGCCGCCGCGACCCACGACGCCCTCCAGAGTCGAGATGCTCGTTCGGTCATCGCCTCACTCGGGCGCCTCGACGACGCGACCACCCGGATCGCCGCGGCGTGCACCGGCGTGTTCGCCGTCGCCGAGACCGGACGGATGCATCATCGGCGGGCGACGACCAGCTGGTTCCTGGGGCCGGAGTTCCGGAAGCGCTATCCGACCGTCGCCCTCGATCTCGACACCATGGTCGTGGTCGACGGGAACCTCGTCACCGCCGGCGCCGCCTTCGCCCACATCGACCTCGCGCTCTCACTCGTGCGATCGATCAGCCCCGACCTGGCCCAACATGTCGCCAAGCTCCTCATCATCGACGAGCGCCCGTCGCAGGCGGCTTTCGTCGCCTACGAACATCTCCGGCACGAGGACCCGATCGTCGTCGAGTTCGAACGCTTCGTGCGCGCCCGCCTGGACGAACCGTTCAACGTCGCCTTCGTCGCGCAGTCGCTCGGCACCAGCCGGCGCACCCTCGAACGACGAGTCCGTGCGGCGCTCAACCTCACTCCGCTCGGCTTCGTCCAACGGCTTCGCACCGAACGAGCTCGACACCTCTCAGCAACCACGGACCTCACCTCCGCCGAGATCGCGCTACGGGTCGGCTACGCAAACGCCGAGACTCTGCGCTCCCTCCTGCGCAGGGAGCGACGCCGTTCCTGACCTATCGCATGCCTGTAGCTTGTGTCCTAGCGCTCGGTTGGAACCACCTCTCAGCACGTCGCGTCGACGCTCCTGCGTCGCCCCTGGACTACCCACTCGACACGCCCGCAGCACAGCCCATGTGACGTGCCCCGGCTTCCCGGACGGTCGGGGTTGGGTGGCTGTGATGTCGCTGCGTTCTCGTCGAGAGGGTCAGCAGACCCGATCAGAGCCGATTGGGATGAGCCGCGAAGGCGGTTAGGTCAGGGCGGCCGAAGCCGGCCGGCGGGGTAGCGACGGGCACGTCGAGGTCTTTCGGATGGATGGCGTAGGAACCTCCATCGTCGGGAGACCTCGACGTCTATCTGCGGACCGACGCGCCCGGCCGACCTACACCCTCATCTGGGAAACGCGCACGTGGAGCAGAAGAACGCCGACATCGTGCGCCGATTCGCGTTCCACTACCGCTACGACACCGCGATGGAGCTGCGGCTGCTGAACGAGCTCTACGACCTGGTGCGGATCCGCTTCAACATGTTCACCGCCACCACCAAGGCGATCGGCTGGCGCGTCAACCGCAACGGCAAGGCCACCCGCGTCTACGACGCGCCCCGCACCCCGTTCCAGCGCGTGATCGAAAGCGGCATCCTCAGCGACCAGAAGCGGGCCGAGCTCGAGGCGATCTTCGAAGCCACCAACCCGGCCGAGTTGACCCGCCGGATCGTCGACATCCAGACCCGCCTCATCCACCTCGCCGCAGCCAAGACCGGTGAATCGCCCCGGGTTCAGTGGAGGGCGAGTTCTCCCAGCATCGGCTGACGCTGGTAGTTGATCTCACGGTAGTACGCGTTCTCCATCTCGATCGGCGTGAGGTATCCGATCGATGAGTGGAGCCGGTTCTCGTTGAACCAGTGGACCCAGGAGAGCGTCGCGAGCTCGAGCTCGTCGACGGTCCGGAACGGGCCGTCGAGCTTCACGCACTCGGTCTTGTAGAGCCCTACGACCGACTCGGCCAGGGCGTTATCGTACGAGTCGCCTACCGTGCCGATCGAGGCGATCGCACCGGCATCGGCGAGCCGCTCGGCGTAGCGAATCGCTGTGTATTGCGACCCGGCGTCCGAGTGCTGCACGACGCCCTCGACGACTTCGCCGGCGCGGTCGCGCACCCAGAGCGCCATCTCCAGCGCGTCCAGCGGCAGTTCGGTGGGCATGCGGCCCATCGTCCGCCAGCCGACGATGCGGCGGGAGAACACGTCGGTGACGAACGCGGTGAACGCCATGCCGCACCAGGTCGGCACGTACGTGAAGTCCACCACCCAGAGCGCGTTCGGCCGCTCGGCGTGGAAGACGCGCTGCACGTGATCCGGCGGCCGCACGGCCGCCTCGTCGGGGCGGGTGGTGACGAACCGCTTACCGCGTCGCACGCCCTGCAGGCCCGCCTGCCGCATGAGCCGCTCGACCGTGCAGCGCGCGACGACGTGGCCCTCGCGGACCAACAGGCGCCAGATCTTCCTGGCGCCGGAGATGCCGCGGCCGAGCGTGCGATCCCAGAAGACCCGCTCGATCGCGACCAGCAGTTCCGCATCGCGCAGCGCCCGCTGCGAGGGCGGTCGCTGTTTGAAGGCGTAGTTGCCGGACGGCGCGATCGGCACGCCGTGCTCGGTGAGCACGCGGCAGATCGGCGCGACGCCGAACCGGTCTCGGTGGTCGTCCACGAACGCGACTACCAGGGCAAACGCGGGTCGAGCTCCCGCGCGAAGAAACTCGAGGCCGCCAACAGGATCTCGTTCGCACGCTTGAGCTCGCGCACCTCAGCCTCAAGATCCTTGATGCGCTTCGCATCCGTGGCGGTCACGCCGGGGCGCTCGCCCGAATCGATCGCGGCCTGCTTCATCCAACCGCGGAGCGTGTCGGGGTTCACGCCCGTGCGCTGTCCGATCCGCACCACCGCCGCGTTCAGCGACAGCTCCGGATCCTCCTTGCGCGCCTCCTGCACGAGCCGCATGGCCCGCTCCCGCAACTCCTGCGGGTACTTCTTCGGTGCTGGCATGGCCATCATCCTCTCGGGGAATCAGACCCTCCACCAGAACCGGGGCGATTCAGGCGCTGCTGGCAAGACCACCTCGCCTACGACCCCGACCGCCACAACGCCCTCCAACGCATCCTCAACGAACACACCCCCAAGGCCGCCTGACGCTACAGGGGTTGACACAGGGCAACTCATGAGTCTGCTCGTGGTCGATGAGTCAGCCGGCGCGCAAGGTACGGCGCCGTGGCACTGCCCTCGGCCGAGGCGACGTCGGTCGGGGTGCCGGTAGCGACCACCCTTCCACCCGCGTCGCCGCCGCCGGGGCCGAGGTCGATGACCCAGTCTGCGGTGGCGATCGTGTCGAGGTCGTGCTCGACGAGGACGACGGTGTTGCCGGCCTCGACGAGCAGGTGCAGCTGTCGCAGCAGCAGGGCGATGTCGGCAGGGTGGAGGCCCGCCGTCGGTTCGTCGAGCAGGTACAGCGCGTGGCCGCGGCGAGCGCGCTGCAGCTCGGTGGCCAGCTTGATGCGCTGCGCCTCACCGCCGCTGAGCTCCGTCGCGGGTTGGCCCAGCCGCAAGTACCCCAGCCCCACCTCGCGCAGCGTCTCGAGGCTCCGGGAGGCCGCGGGGACGTCCGCAAGGAACCTCGCCGCGTCGTCGACCGTCATCGCCAGCACGTCGGCGATGGTCCTGCCCTCGTAGGTCACCTCCAGCGTCTCGGCGTTGTAACGGGAGCCATGACAGGTCGGGCACGCCGCGTAGGTGCCTGGCAGGAACAACAGCTCGACAGCAACGAAGCCCTCGCCCTGACAGGTCTCGCACCGGCCCTCGGCGACGTTGAAGGAGAACCGACCGGCGCCATAGCCGCGGGCCTTCGCCTCGTCCGTCGCTGCATACAGCTTGCGCACCGCGTCGAACATCCCCGTGTACGTCGCCAGGTTGGACCGCGGCGTACGCCCGATGGGGCGCTGGTCGACCAGGACGAGACGGTCGAACGACTCGAGTCCCGACGCGTCCTCCACGTCGACCTCGAGGTCGGCCTGGTCGGGGTCCTCGGGCGCCAGGCCCAGATGGCAGCGCACGAGCTCGGCGAGCACCTGCGTGACCAGCGTCGACTTCCCCGACCCGGAGACGCCGGTGACCGCCGTCAGCACGCGGAGCGGGATGTCGACCGAGACGTCGGTGAGGTTGTGGCGGGAGACGCCGCGCAGGTGCAGGTGGCCGTGCGGGGACCGCGGGGTGTGGTCGAGGGGCTCGGCGCGCCCGAACAGGTACTTGCTCGTGGCGGACTCCTCGACGTCCTCCAGGCCGGCCACCGGGCCGCTGTAGAGCACCCGACCACCGCCCTCCCCGGCGCCCGGCCCGATGTCGATGACCCAGTCCGCGCGGCGTACGACGTCCATGTCGTGCTCGACCACGAAGAGTGAGTTGCCCGACGCCTTGAGCCGGGCCAGCACGTCGAGCAGGGGCTCGGCATCGGCCGGGTGCAGGCCGGCCGAGGGCTCGTCCAGCACGTAGACGACCCCGAACAGGCCGGACCGCAGCTGGGTCGCGATGCGCAGGCGCTGGGCCTCGCCGGGCGACAGGGTCGTCGAGGAGCGCCCGAGGCTGAGGTAGCCCAGGCCGAGGTCGAGCAGCACCTCGACGCGCGCGACCAGGTCGGCGCAGATCCGTACCGCCACCTCGTTGGTCTCCTCGGGCAGCTCGGCGACGGGCCGCAGGACAGCGACCACGTCGGCGAACGACATCGCGTTGACCTCGGCGATGGAGCACCCGGCAACGGTGACCGCGAGCGCCTCCGGCCGCAGCCCGCTGCCGTGACACTCAGGACAGGCCACGCTGCGCACGAACCGCAGCGCCCGTTCGCGCATCCGCTCGCTCGTGGAGTCGGAGAGCACGTGCATGACGTGCTTGCGGGCGCTCCAGAACTTCCCGTAGTAGCCGTGGTCGATGCGGTCCCGTTGGGGTTTGATCAGCACCGATGGCTGCTCGTCGGTGAAGAGCAGCCAGTCCCGGTCCTGCTTCCTCAGCCTGCTCCAGGGCTTCTCGATGTCGATGTCGAGACCACTCACGATGCTGCGGAGGTTGGCACCCTGCCAGGCACCGGGCCAGGCCGCGATCGCGCCGTCGCGGATGCTCAGCGACGGGTCCGGGACGAGGAGGTCCTCGGCCACGTCGTGCACGACGCCCAGCCCGTGGCAGCGCAGGCAGGCACCGGCGGCGGTGTTCGGCGAGAAGGCTTCGGCGGCCAGGTGCGCGGCACCCGACGGGTAGCTCCCCGCTCGTGAGTAGAGCATCCGGAGCAGGTTCGACAGCGTCGTGATCGTGCCGACCGTCGACCGCGAGCTGGGCGCACCACGCCGCTGCTGGAGGGCCACGGCCGGCGGGAGTCCGGTGATCTCCTGCACGTGCGGCGCACCGACCTGTTGCAGCAGCCGACGGGCGTACGGCGCAACCGACTCGAAGTAGCGGCGCTGCGCCTCGGAGTACAGCGTGCCGAAAGCAAGCGACGACTTGCCGGATCCGGAGACCCCGGTGAAGGCGACCATGGCGTCGCGGGGGATGTCGACGTCGACGTCGCGCAGGTTGTGCTCGCTGGCGCCCCGCACGTGCACGAAGGTGTCGCTCGGGTCGTAGGTCACGATCCATCTTGACACGCTGCGCGCGTGGAGGAGAATCCCGGGACATGACCTCCTACCGGTTCCTGGACGCCATGGGTGACGTCGTCGAGGAGGGTGACTTCGAGGACCACGCGGCCGCGCTCGCCTGGGCGAGGGACGGCGACCACGACGAGGACGTGCAGCGGGTCGAGTACCTCGGGCCGCAGGACGACTGGCGCTGGGCGGGTCCGCTGCTCGACTGACAACGTTCGCCATCGAGGGCGCCGAGGGAATGTACGCGTACGGCGACGCGCTACGCCGCAGCTCTTGACCGAGTCGAGAAAGGGTCGGTGGGCAAGACTGCGAGGGTCACTGGCCGAGATGCGCTGACTCCTGGGCTGCGCCCGTGCCTTGCGGTCGGAGGACCCCGGTGATCGACTGAGGGCAACGACGCTGCTCCTGCGCCGTCCCGATCCCGTCAGAAGGGCATCGATGGATGTGAATAGCGCCGAGCCGGGCACCGAGAAGGACGACCGGACCACAGACGCCCTGGAGCTGTTCTTCGACCTGGTCTTCGTGTTCCCGATGTCCCAGGTCACCCAACTGATGCTTGCCGAGAGTTCGTGGCTGGGACTCGGACGAGGCGCGTTGGCGTTGACAGCAGTGTGGTGGACCTGGGTCTGCTACGCCTGGCTGACCAACAGCACCGGCGATGCCGGAGTGGCGGCGCGGGTCCTGACTATTGCCGCCATGGCAGCGATGCTGGTCGCCGGCATCGCGCTACCAGATGCTTTCGGCGATCGGGCTCTGGTCTTCGCGGTGGCCTTCCTGTGTGTGCGGCTCGTGCACCTGGTGCTCCTGGCACTCGAGACCTGGCACAGCCGCGAGCAGCGATCAGCGGCCATCCATCTGATGCCCAGCCTGTTGGCCGGACCCTGCCTCGTCCTGCTCGCGGCGTTCCTCGATGCGCCGTACCGGGAGCTGGTGTGGATCCTCGCCGCGCTGATCGACCTCGGCGGCCCGCTGGTTGTCGGAGTCGGGGGACTTCGCGTGCTGCCCCGCTACTTCGTCGACCGGCACGGGCTGATCATCATCATCGCCCTTGGCGAGACCATCGTCCAGGTCGGGACCGGCGCCAACCCCGAGGCCTGAGTCAACCGGGCGTACTTACAGCGGTCATCCTGGCGGTGCTCATCGCCGGCCAGCTCTGGTGGTCCTACTTCGGCCTCACCGACGCTGCCCAGGCACGACTTGTGTCCACCCACGGGCTAGAGCGGACCCGGCTACCCACTCGGCGTGCTGGACCTGCGCACCCACCGGCTCTCGCTGGAGGACGGGCCCGGGGCGTACGAGGCCTTCCAGAAGACGCAGGACGGCGCGATCAAGGTCGTCCTCGACCCCACCATCCCGGCCAACGCCGGCACGGCCCTTGCTGCCCGCCCTGGCGGCCAAGCCTTCCGTGACATCCGTGGTGGGCGTCGCCCGCCGGCCCTCGGACCGGCGGCCGGCGCCCTCGACGAAAGGAGGGGGCAGCGCCGACGTTGACGGCGCTCAGGTACACGTCCGCGGACCTGCTCGCTGAGATTCCCCATCCGTGTGTCTCCACCAGGACGGCGGGGCTCCTTCGACGACGGTGGTCTGGGAGGACCAGCCATCCGAAATCGAAGGAGCCCCGCCGTCGTGGAGACAAGGCGAGCGTGCAGGATGCTCCAGGTCGTCCCGACGTTGCCTTTCGTTGCGGTGGTCTGTCCCGGGGGGGGGTGTCGACACGAGTTTTCGTGGGCAGCACCTTGGCTCCGCACTGGGCTCGTGGCCCTCTGATTCTGAATGTCTTAGGACGCAAGTCTCAGCCGGGCCACGAGCCCTCATGCGTCACGACGCGACCGGCAAGATCACCACGAACCTCGCAGAGTCGTCCTTCAGGCGGGAGCTCGACCCACAGGTCAGCGGGTCGGAGGCTTCCTCAGGCGGTGACTGCCTGGCGCACGGCTGCGGCGGCGGACGCCGGGTCCTCGGCGGAGTAGATTGCGCTGCCGACGACGGCGACCTGGGCACCGGCGGACTGGACGGCGCCGATCGTGCTGGGTGAGACGCCTCCGGCGACCGAGAACGGGACGCCGGCCTCCTTGCCCGCGGTCAGCAGGGTGTCCAGGGAGTACCCGTCCTGGGCCTGTTCGTCCAGCCCGGCGTGGATCTCGACGAAGGTCGCGCCCAGCTCGGTGACCTCGCGGGCGCGGGTCACCTTGTCCTTGACGCCGATGAGGTCGACCACGACGCTCTTGCCGTGGGCGCGCCCGGCGCCGACGGCGCCCTTGATGGTGCTGTTGTCGGCGACTCCGAGGACGGTGACCAGGTCGGCGCCGGCCTCGAACGCGAGGTTGGCCTCGAGGTCGCCGGTGTCCATGATCTTCAGGTCGGCGAAGATCTGCTTGTCCGGGTGCGCGTTCTTCAGCGCGGTGATCGCGGCGGTACCCTCGGACTTGATCAGGGGGGTGCCCAGCTCCAGGATGTCGACGCTGGGGGCTGCGGCGGCCGCAAGCTCCAGCGCCTTCTGGGTAGTGGTGGTGTCGATGGCGAACTGGATCTTCATGGGGATTCCTTTCGGTGGAGTGTGAGAAGTCGGCGGTGGAGCATCACTCGAGGTTCGCGTGGCGGGCCTTGAGCTGGTCGCGGTCCTGCCCCGAGCGGTGCCACAAGACGGCGAAGAGTGCGTCGCCGACGACCAGCACGCTCTGCTCGAACAGCGAGCCGGCGTACTGGGCGGTGACGCGGCTGCTGCGGTCGGACTTGGCGGCCGCCGGGACGACGACCGTGGTCGTGGCGAGCGCGGCCAGCGGGGAGGCGTCGTCCGTGGTCAGCGCCAGGACCTCACCTCCGGCCGAGCGTGTTGCCTCGGCGACGCGCACCACGGAGCCGGTGGTGCCGGAGCCGCTGGCGGCGATCAGCAGGTCGCCCTCGCCGAGGGCGGGGGCGGTCGCCTCACCGACCACGTGGGCCTCGAGGCCCAGGTGCATCAACCGCATCGCGACCATCCGCAGCGCGATGCCGGAGCGTCCGGCGCCGTGTACGAAGACGCGCCGGGCACCGCGGATGCGGTCCGCGGCAGCTTCCAGGGCGGCTGTCTCGTCGTGCTGGATCCGAGCCGCAACGCCGCTGATCTCCTCGGCGATCTGCACAACTGTGGAGGTGCTCGATGACGCACAGGGGGCGGTTTGAACTGTGGTGCTCATGCCCTTCACGGTAGGAGCGCGGGGCGGTCCGCACCTCTACCCGGAGGCGGAGGGTGCCCACCCGTCCGGGTAGGCTCGGGCGGATGGAGGCGCCCCAGAGTGACCGTTCCGAGACCGGAAGGGATCCGGACCGGTTCGCCGTCGCGATCCGGTCCCTGCTCGCGATCCTGCGCTCCGACCGGCTGACCGACCGCGTGGCCCGTGTCGAGGCCGAGCAGCTGGCGACCCGAACGATGATCGCGCTGCGCGAGACGGTCGAGGCGGAGCAGGCCGAGGCGTTCGAGCCGGCGGTCGGTGCGTTCGAGAAGCTGAAGGACGAGCTGGCCCCGCTGAACCGGTTCGGCGACATGGCGATTGAGTTCATCCCACCGCCCGCCACGGGCCGCGCGGTCCCGGCCCCGACCGCGCGCGCCGCCCGGGCGGCGGTCCGGAACGCGCTGCTGGTACATCTCGACGCCGGCGACGTCACACGTGAGCGCATCGAGTGGGCCTGCGACGGCACCAACCTGCTGGTCAATATGCACGACGACGGTCCCGGGCAGGTGCGGCGCGAGGATGACGCGCTACGACCCGTCGCCGAGCACGTCGAGTCCGCCGGCGGCACCTGGGACCTCGACTCCACGCCCGGCTGGGGATCGCACCTGCAGATCGTCTTCCCCCTAGACCCGCCCGCGCCAGCGACCGGGACCGCTCTCGAGGATCTCACCCCCCGGCAGCGGCAGGTCGTCGTCCTGATCGCCCAAGGCATGACGAACCCTGAGGTCGCCGATCATCTCGGGATCAGTGCCAACACGGTGAAGTTCCACGTGCGGCAGGCCATGCGGCACCTCGGTGCGTCTCGCCGCAGCGAACTGGCCGCACTCGCCGCCAGTGGAGGCAACCCTGCCTGAACGACGGTGCACCGGGGAACGCGGCGCCTAGACGGTATGGAGTAACGCACGATCCGGTGTGTCAGAAAGGGTCGCAGAACCTGCGGACGCGCGATTAATTCTGAGACGCGTTGTGGACGCGAAAAGAGTCGTAGTTTGTGGCTTTCGCCGTTAAGTGGCGGGGTGCTGTGGATGCTCCGTGGCGGTTTCAACTTTAGGTGGGTGCTGCCGTGACTCACGGCCCGTAAGCCGATCCCTTAGCGAGTCACGATGATGTGGAGAGCGCTCGCCGCCGTCCGCGCCCAACGACACGGGCCGTGCATCCCATCTTCGCTCCTGGAACACAGCGACCGCACCTCGAACAAGTCAGTCCGTTGGAGCGAACGTCGTGCTCACGACACACCGATGGCCCGACCATCTGAGTTGAGTCCCGCATAGTGGTGTAACGCCGGTGGCGCGGCTCGTCACGATGACGTAGACGCGGTCACCGTGTGATCCTTCGAGGAATCTCCTACAACCCACTCGAATGGAGTCATCACGATGACCGCTCCTCATATTGTCGACCCTGCCGGCGTGCTGGCAGAAGCCCTGACCGACGCATCGCCGGATCTGATGCGCTCGCTGTTGCAGACGATGATCAACGCCGACGCCGACACGGTCGTCGGCGCCGAATGGGGCCAGCCCAGCCCCGACCGCACGACGCATCGCAACGGCTACCGGCACCGCCCGCTCGACACGCGCGTCGGCACCGTCGATGTCGCGATCCCGAAGCCAGGGCGCCGTGCTTGCCGGAGCGCAGGATGCGTTCGACCTCGTCGTCGGCGTAGTCGAAGAATGCCTGCAGCTCGGCGGGGGAGAAGGGGCGTTTGGAGGGGTTCGCTGGGCCCTCCTGACGATGCACCATGCGTCGGGCTGCGATCGGGTTGAATGGCGCGCCCAGCAGTTCGGAGCAGTGCCGGGCCCGAGGGTAGGTAGGGTCTGCCGCGTAGCCGAGGAACAGGGCGATGTCGGTCTGGATCGCCCGGATCGTGGAGTGTGCCAGGTGGTGGATCCCGCGCAGCTCGGCGAAGAAGTCTTCGGCCTCGAGCTGTGTCCATTGCCAGGGGTACTTCCCGGACCAGTCGATCAGGCGCTGCACCGAGCGCGAGCGGCGATTGATAGTGCGCTGCTGGAAGGCCTGTGCGAGTTGCGCTCGCGCCCAGCCGTCGAGCATCGATGTGACCAGCGCGTCCTGATCGACGGGCGCGCCGGAGGCCCGAAGCAGGTGCACTCGACCCGAGGACTCCATGGTGACCTCCGTACCAGAATCTGCACCATTCGGTCAGAAAATGCAACAACGAGCGCGAAAGTGCCGGTCAGGAGCGCATCCGTGGTGGTGCAGGATTTGCACCAATCGGAGCGACCCTCGACTGTCACGGGCCGGGTTCGCGCTGGGAAAGCACCGGTCAGCGACCAGATTGGAGCGAGGCTCGCCTGGGCGCGCGGGGGATATCAGACGGGCGTGAGGGCTTCGTACCCTATTCGACTGGATACCGGGGATATCAACTCAGGTCGTGAGCTCCCGCGCTCGGACTCGCCCGCGCGCACCACAGCCACGTGCTCAGGGCTAGGGCCGCATGGGCTTACCCATGAAGGCGAAGGCGATGCAGAGCGCCAAACCACCGAATACGAACACGTCTGCGACATTTCCGATGAACCAGTCGGCGTAGGCGATGAAGTCCACGACGTGGCCTCGGCCGGGACCGGGGTGTCGTGCCAGGCGGTCGATGATGTTCCCGAGGGCGCCGCCGAGGATGAGGCCAAGGCTGAGCGCCCACGGCAGCGACGTGGTTCTCCAGGTGAGCCAAGCCGCGAACATCGTGCCCGCAGCGGCGAGGACGGTGATGAGCGGCGTTGCGCTGGCGCCGAGCGAGAATGCCGCCCCCGGGTTGTAGGTGAGCTGCATCGCGAGCATGTCGCCCAGCACCGGATGACGCTCGCCGACAGCGAGGGTCGCCTCTGCCCAGACCTTGCTGAGTTGATCGATCGCCACGGCGGCGAGCGCGGAGACGTAGCCGAGCAGGGTCACCCTCCATAGTCGAGGTCTCGTGTGCGGCGAGGCGGCGCCCCCCGCGACGGCTGTCTGTGCCGCCGAGGGACTTGGTGAGCTGTTGCCAGTCGTCGACATCAGGCCAGTGCTTCGAATAGGCGGGGGGTGACGCCGGATTCGATCAGGATGAACAGGCCGAGGCCGATGAACACGGCGGGGACCAGCCAGTGCTCGATCCGCTCGAGGGTCTCGGTGACGGCCTTGTGCGTGCCGATGAGCTTCCCGAAGAGGCACCAGACGCTCACCAGAGCGAGGAACACGACGATGGTGATCGCGGTGTCGGCGGGCGAGATGGTTCGGAACACCGGCGTGTAGAGGCTGATGTTGTCCGCCCCATTCGCGATGGTGATTCCGGCGATGCCGAGCAGGCCGAGGTTCTTCATCGCCGACTCGTCAGGATCTGCATCGTCGCGCTCGCGCAGTCCCCGGATGAGTCCGATTACACCGATCAGCAGCGGGATGAGGCCGAGGAAGCCGACCCACTCGTCCGGGATGATCGTGAGCCCGAGTGCCGCGACAACGCTGATCGCAACGAGCGTCGCGAATCCCAGGTACTGGCCGAGGATGATCTGCCAGGGCCGCGGCCCGCCGCGGGATGAAGCGAGGAAGAGCACGGTGAGTATGACGATGTCGTCGATGTTGGTTGCCGCGAACATGCCGATCGCGGAGGCAATGGTCGCGAGCATCTAGTTGTCCTTCGCCTCGAGCTCGCCCAGGACTTCGAAGGGCGATTCGACATCGCCGCGCCACGCCTCGACCCCTTCGCGGATCGCGAGCCCGGCGACGATGAGTGCAGCCACGGAATCTGCCCACATCCAGCCGAAGAGCAGGTTGAGCAACAGGCCGATGAGCACCGTGCCCGACAGGTAGATGCACAGGAGCAGCTGCTTGGCGTCCGCCTGCACGCTGCGCGAACCCAGCTCGCGACCGGTGCGGAACTCGAACCAGGCTAGAGCCGGCATGACGAGCAGGCTGAGGGTGGCGATGCCGATACCGAGCGGGCTGTGATCGACCTCTTCCACTCCGGTCAGCGTGAGCACCGCGTCGATGATGACGTACGCGGCGAGAGCAAAGAACGCGATGCCGATCGCTCGGACAGTCACCTTCTCCCACCGTTCCGGATCCTTGCGCGTGAACTGCCACGCGACCGCTGCCGCAGAGAGCACCTCGACGATCGAATCGAGCCCGAACCCGATCAGCGCGGCCGAGGAGGCCATCGAGCCCGCCCAGATCGCGACAATCGCCTCGATGACGTTGTAGGTGATCGTGAAGCCGACGATGAACCGCACTCGGCGATGCAGAGTGCTCCGTCGTGCCGCGGTCAGCGTCTCCGCGCTCATCGGGCCGACTCGCAGCAGCCGGGGACCGGGCACTCCGGATCGAGGCATAGCGCTTGCTCGTCGATAGCCAACGTCACCTCGACCAGCGCAGTAAGCGCCCGCGCGAGGTGCGGGTCGGCGATCTCGTACCGCGTCTGGCGGCCCTCAGGCTCGGCCACGGCGATGCCGCAGTCACGCAGGCAGGCGAGATGGTTCGATACGTTCGAGCGTGTCAGCTCGAGCTCGCGCGCAAGGACAGCGGGATAGTTCGGCCCCTGCAGCAAGGTCAGCAAGATGCGCGAGCGTGACGGATCCGCCATGGCGCGCCCGAGCCGATGCATCACGTCCAGTTGATTCGTAATAGTCAGCACACACTGAATATACAGCAGGCACTGACGTTACGAGGACGTGGAGGAGGGTCGCGCGGAGTTGAACTGGAGAAAGCACCGGTCAGGCACTGATTTCGGACAAGCTTGCGGCCCGCACGGGAGTGACACCAAGTGTGCGAGTGGGGGTACTACCCACCTTGACTGGATACCGGGGATATCAACGTACGTCGTGAGCTCCACGCGACGATGAGCCGCGCCCACGATTGACACGCTCTGGGATGAAGCGTGGCACCAGCCGCACGAGCACCACCATGGCCACCAGCTCGACGAGGGTTTGGGTGACGACGGCGAGCGGGGCGATGCCGAGTGTCGCGGGCAATGCCAGTGCGAGCGGGAGGACGACGAGCGAGTTCCTGGTCGCAAGCGAGAAGGCGACCGCCCGCGTTCCAGGGACGTCGAGCCGGGCCATGCGGCCCGCGAGCAGGCCGAGCATACGGGTGCCGAGGCGATCAGGCGCTGAGGAGCAGAAGCCAACCCGCGAGCGCGAGCAGTGTGACGATGAGCACGGGGATCGTAAGGACGATGCCGGTGCGGAAGTACTGGCCCCAGGTGATCACGATGCCCTTCCGGGCAAGCACGTGCAGCCACAAGAGCGTCGCGAGGCTGCCGATCGGCGTGATCTTCGGGCCGAGGTCAGCGCCGATGACGGTCGCGTAGACCATGGTCTCATGGGCGAGCCCCGTCGTGCCGGCGCCTGCGACCGCAAGCGCGGCGATCAGCACCGTCGGCATGTTGTTCATCAGCGACGCCAGGACAGCGACGATGACGCCGACACCCAGCGCTGTGACGACGACCCCCTCGTCGGCGATGCCCGCGAACACTAACGAGAGCTGGGCGGTGATGCCCTCGTTGCGCAGCCCGTAGACCACGAGGTACATGCCGATCGAGAAGAGCACGATCTGCCAGGGCGCTTCGCGCAGCACCCGGCGCACCGACACGCCCTGCGAGGCATCTCGCTCGCCGCCGTTCGGCGAGTCGACGACATCCAGCGACGACGTTCCGGCGGCGACGACGACCGTCTCCCGGCGCCGCACCGACGCGAACACGAACGCGGGCTGGCGCGCGGCGACGAGCATGAGCGCGATCGCGCCGACGCCGGCGACGGCCGAGAGCGGTATGTGGAGAGGCTCGGCCAGGAAGTAGCCGACGAGCAGCACGGCGAGCACGACCCATCCGGCGCGGAAGGTCAGTTCGTCACGCACCGCGGAGCGCGGGGCGGCGAGCGCGGAGAGATCGTACGTGCGAGGGATTGAGCGTCGGAAGTACAGCAGCAGCATGGCGAGGCTGGCGAGCACCGCGATGATGCCGACCGGCACCATGACCTGCGCGTAGCGTGCGAAGCCGATGTCGAAGAAGTCGGCCGTGACGATGTTGACGAGGTTCGAGACGACGAGCGGCAGGCTGCCCGCGTCCGCGATGAACCCGCATGCCATGACGAACGCCAGAGACGCGGCTGCCGGGAACCGCAGGGCGACAAGCATCTGGATGACGATCGGGGTGAGGATCAGGGCTGCGCCGTCGTTCGCGAAGACGGCGGCGATGCCAGCTCCGAGCAGCACGATGAGCGCGAATAGCAGGCGGCCGTTGCCGCGGCCCCACCGGGCGACGTGCAGCGCTGCCCACTCGAAGAAGCCTGCCTCGTCGAGCACGAGCGAGATGATGACGATCGCCACGAACGCGAACGTCGCGTTCCACACGAGATCCCAGACCACGGGCACATCCGACAGGCTCACGACACCCGTCAGTAGGGCCAGCACCGCGCCGCCCAGCGCCGTCCATCCGATGCCAAGCCCTTTCGGCTGCCAGATGACGAGGATCAGGGTGATGGCGAAGATGGCGAGCGCGACGTAGATCATGGGCTGCTTCCGTGCGGGGTTCGAGATGCGCACAGATCGATGCGCGTCGATGTCTTACGTTATATCGATGTCTGTCGATGCATCAAATCGAGGTGCTCGGCGGTGGCGCGCGCCATGCGTCCGACGCCGACGAGCGTCGCAGACGCCGCGCCGCACCAATCGCCATAGCCGAGGAAGTAGAGTCCCGGAATCGATGCGGATGCGGTCGGCAGCTCGGGTCGAGTCGCGGGAATGCCTCCGCTGCGAGCGAGATCGATCGCGCTGAGCGTTCCAAGATCAGGACGGAATCCGGTGCACCAGATCACCGCGTCCAGTTCGGTCTCGGAGCCATCGCGCCAGGCGACGCCACGAGAGGTGAAGTGCTCCAGATCCCATCGCGCCCGAAGCCCGCGATCGCGCGCCGCCCGGACAGACGGCACCGCCACGATGTCTCCGAGCTCCCCGACACCCCGGCCACCCTCGATCGCCTGCTTCGAGGCCGCCTCGAAGAGCGCTCGCCCGTCGATCTCGTCGGGCAGGAACTTCGGGGGACGACGCGTCACCCAGGTGACGGCAGCAACGCCATCCAGGTCTGCGGCGATCTGCGCTCCGCTGTTGCCGCCTCCGACGACCGCCACGCGGCGCCCGACGAAATGCTCGGGGCCTGCATAGTCGATGGTGTGCAGCTGCTCGCCGCAATACTCGGCGAGGCCCGGGGCTGTCGGCACGAATGGCCGCCGCCACGAGCCCGTAGCCATCACCACTGCCTGCGCGCGTTGCTCGTGCCTTGCCGCGTGCAGGATGAAGGATCCGTCTGTCTCGCGTGCCACCCGATCGACGCGTGTGCCCCAGGAGATCGGCAGCGCATAGCGTTCCGCGTAGTCGCGCAGGTACTGCACCACTTCTGACGCAGTCGCCGTCTCCTCCGCGCTAGGCGACATGCGCATGCCGGGAAGGGACGACGAGCTCGCAGGTGAGAACAGGCGCATGCTCGGCCAGAGCTCACTCCATGCTCCGCCTGGCTCGTTGCGCTCGTCGAGGATGATGAACTCGGGGGCGGCAGAGCGTCGGCCCCGCCGTGCATCGCGCTGCATCCGAGCCAGGTGGTAGCCGATGGCGAGACCGGCTTGACCGCCACCGACGACGACGACCTCCGTCACGTCAGCCGGCAGCGAGCGGAGTGGCGATGCCTTGCAGCGCCCCAGGCACGAGGCGGTAGTACGACCAGGTCCCCCGCTTCGTGCGCGAGAGGATGCCCGCGTCCGTGAGGAGTCGCAGGTGGTGCGAGATCGTCGGCTGGGCGAGATCCAAAGGCTCCGTCAGATCGCACACGCACGCCTCGCCGCTCTCAGACGCCGCGACCATGGACACCAGCCGCAGACGAGTGGGGTCCGCGAGCGCCTTCAGCTGCCTCGCGAGCGCCACAGCATCCTGCGCCGAGATCGGCTCGCTCGTGATCGAGGTGCGGCACACAGCCTGCTCGGCCGGGATCGCGGTGGTCATACGGCCAGGTTAGCGGTTGCATTGACATATGTCGATCCATCGATGACACTGGATCGATCGATGTCGATGAAGGAGGCGCCATGACGCTCATCACACTCACTCCCCCGCCGGTGCAGCACCGAACCGAAAGCCTGCCGGTGGCGATCATCGGCGCAGGCCCGATAGGTCTCGCGGCAGCAGCGCACCTGATCGAGCGCGGCATCGCGGTGCGCATCTATGAGGCCGGCGAGACGGTCGCGGACAGCATGCGGCAGTGGGGCCACGTGCGACTCTTCTCACCGTGGCGCTACCTCGTCGACGACAGCGCGCGGCGCCTGCTCGAGCCCAGCGGCTGGCAGGTCCCCGATCCGTCCGTGCTGCCCACCGGCCACGAGCTGATCGACCAGTACCTGATCCCGCTGGCTTCGACGCCGTCGATCGCCGACGGCCTCGTGCTCGGCGCCGAGGTCGTCGGCATCGCTCGCGCAGGGATGGACCGCACGCGGACGCAGGGGCGCTCGGGTGCACCCTTCACGATCCGCTTCCGAACGCCTGAGGGCGACATCGTCGAAGAGCGCGCACGCTTCGTCATCGATGCCTCGGGCACGTACCGCTCGCCGAACAGCCTCTCCTCCGACGGCCTCGAGCCCATCGGCGCCGAGGCTGCGGCCGACCGCATCGAGCGCGCGATGCCGGATGTGCTCGGCTCTGACCGCGAACGCTTCGCGGGCCGCACGGTGGCGGTGGTCGGCGCGGGCCACTCGGCAGCCAACACGCTGCTGGCCCTCGCGCAGCTCGCCGAAGAGGAGCCTTCTACGCGCGTGCTCTGGTGCATCCGGAACGCGAGCGCCGTGCGCGTGACGACGTCCGAAGACGACGAGCTGATCGCACGCGCCGCGCTCGACGGACGTGTGGAGGAGCTCGTCCGCCAGGGCCGGATCGAACGGCTCGACCGGTTCGAGATCGCGCGCCTCGAGCGGACTGCCGAGGGAGTCGAGCTCATCGGCCGCCGCGGCGGCGAGCCGATGCGCATCGAGGTGGACCGGGTCGTGAACGCGACCGGCTACCGCCCGGATCTCGCGATGCTGCGCGAGATCCGCCTCGACCTCGACGACATCGTCGAGGCACCGCGTCTGCTCGCACCCCTCATCGATCCGAACGAGCACACCTGCGGCACTGTCGAGGCGCACGGCTTCGGCGAGCTCCGGCAGCCGGAGGAGGGATTCTTCATCCTGGGCATGAAGAGCTACGGTCGAGCGCCGACCTTCCTGTTGGCCACCGGTCACGAGCAGGTGCGCTCCGTAGCGGCGTGGATGGCTGGCGACAGCGCTGCCGTCGCGGCGCGGGAGCTCGGCCTGCCGGCGACCGGCGTGTGCTCGACCGATGTCGGCGGGTCGGGCTGCTGCGCATGAGCGGCCGGGCTGCAGCCCGACAGATAGACTCCGCTGCATGGGTGAGCCGGCGATCGAGCGTCCGCGCGACCACCGCGCGCCCCTTGATCGCTCGGGGGCTGAGCGCATCGCGCACACCCTGCGCGCCCTCGCCGATCCGACCCGCCTCCAGGTGCTCAGCGTGATCGCACAGTCGCCCATCGGGGAGGTGACCGTCGGCGCACTCGCAGAATCGCTGGAACTGACCCAGCCGACGGTCACCCACCACGTCCGCATCCTGGTCGGCGAGGGCGTGCTCGTACGCGAGCAGCGCGGCCGCCAGGTGTGGCTGTCGCTCGCGCCCGATCGCCGCGACGACGTGAACGACCTCCTGCGATGACGCGTCCCGATCGATCGATCGTCGGCCCGACGCTCGACGCCGCATCGGCGACGACTCGCGTGGCGCAGCTGCGCACGCTCTCCGACCCGGTGCTGCTACGACTGCTCAGCGCCGTCGCGACGGCCGCTGCAATCGATGGCCCCGAGCTCGGGCTCGACGACGCCGGGATGCGATCGGGGATCGCCGCGCTCCGGACCGTCGGCCTCATCGAGTTCCACAACGGTCGGCCGACCGCCTCCGCCGACGCCCTCATGCGCTTCGGCCGATTGCTCGTCGCCGACGATGCCACGGCGAGCTCAGCCGCAGCTCCTCCCGCCGGCGACGTCCCCCCAGCCATCGCGAAGGTCGCAGCGGACCTGGCCTACCGCTTCAGCAGCGTCTTCGCCGCCGAGACGGTGCAGCGCTACGTGGCCGAGAGCTACACGCTGCTGCTGAACCGCTCACGCATCGAGATGCACGTGCCCTCACTCACGGCACGCTTCGCCGCCGAGCGCCTGGGCGCGCTGGCGACCGCCGAGGGGCGCACGTTCACCAGCGCGCCGGAGGTGCTGTTCGTGTGCGTGCAGAACGCTGGCCGCTCGCAGATCGCCGCTGCCGTGCTGCGGCACCTCGTGGGCCGGCGCGTCAACGTGCGCACGGCGGGGTCCGCGCCGGCCGCACGCGTGCATCCGGAGATCGTGGACGTCCTCGATGAGGTCGGCATCCCGATCGCGGCGGAGTTCCCGAAGCCGCTCACCGACGAGGTCGTGAAGGCCGCTGACGTCGTCATCACCATGGGGTGCGGCGACGCGTGCCCGGTCTTCCCCGGCCGGCGCTACCTCGACTGGCAGCTCGATGACCCGGTCGGACTGCCGCGGCACGAGCAGCAGCGCGTGCGCGACGAGATTCGCCATCGCGTCGAACAGCTGATCGACGAGCTCGGTCTCAGCCGTTGACCCGCACGCGGTAGCCGACCCGCGGAGTCACGTCGATCGAGATCCTCGATGCGGTCGCCGTGTGCAGCATCCGGCGCAGCTGACTGATCGTGGAGCGCACGGTCGTCACACCCGCATCGCGCAAGCCAGGCCGGCTGCGAAGATCCGATAGCGGCACCGGACCCGGGTGCGCGAGCATGAGCCTCCGGAGGGTGGAAAGGTGCTGGGGGCGAGCATCGATCGGCTCGTCCTGCCATGCGAGCAGATGCTGTCCGACGTCGAGCGTCAGCGCGCCGACGCGCAGAACCTCTGACGCGCGGCCTCTCGA
Source organism: Agrococcus sp. ARC_14 (assembly GCF_022436485.1). Lineage (NCBI taxonomy): Bacteria > Bacillati > Actinomycetota > Actinomycetes > Micrococcales > Microbacteriaceae > Agrococcus > Agrococcus sp. ARC_14. The sequence goes on along the minus strand of NZ_JAKUDO010000001.1, from coordinate 2,000,180 downwards.
CCCGGCGAGGGCGCGGTGCGCGGCGTCTCCGAGTTCGACCGGCGCGGATGGTGCGAGGAGAAGGCCGCGTACCCCGCGGTTCACCGCGATCGAGGCTGCCTCCTGCGTCCAACCTGGTGTCAGCGCCAGCAGTACCGGCACTGACATCGCGCCGGTGGCCAGCTCCAGAACCTCGTCGAGGCATCCGCCTGCCAGTTCGGAGGGCACGAGCAGTACCGAGTCGGCGTTGCGCGCGGCCTCGGCGAGTGCCGCCACCGGGCTCGTCCTCGTCACGACGTGGAAGTGATGGAAGCGGTGCTCGGACGGGCGCCCTCGCACCAGATCCGCGGCGAGGGCGACGACTGTCGCGTGGCCGGTCGCGGCGAGCGTCATCCGAACTTGCCCGAGATGTAGTCGGCGGTGCGCTCGTCGGCGGGCCGCTCGAAGATCTGCGACGTCCGCGCGAACTCGACCAGTGCGCCGAATCGCTGGCCTTTCTCGTCGACGGATGCGGTGAGGAAGGCGGTGCGGTCCGCGACGCGGGCTGCCTGCTGCATGTTGTGCGTGACGATCACGATCGTGTAGTCGTCGCGTAGCGACTGCATGAGGTCTTCGATGCGTGACGTCGCGATCGGGTCGAGCGCCGAGCACGGCTCATCCATGAGGATGACATCGGGCTTCACCGCGATCGTGCGGGCGATGCAGAGCCGCTGCTGCTGACCGCCCGAGAGACCGAGTGCGGAGTCGCGAAGCTTGTCCTTCACCTCATCCCACAGCGCTGCGCGCGTCAGTGCCTCTTCGACCAGGTCGTCCATCGAGCTCACGCGCATGCCGGTCACGCGGGGGCCGTAGGCGATGTTGTCGTAGATCGACTTCGGGAAGGGGTTGGGCTTCTGGAACACCATGCCGATCCGTCGGCGCACCTCGATCGGATCGACGTCGCGCGCGTAGAGGTCTTGCTGGTGGAACAGCACCTTGCCCTCGACGCGCGCTCCTTCGATGAGGTCGTTCATGCGGTTGAGCGAGCGCAGCAGCGTCGATTTGCCGCAACCGGATGGCCCGATGAGTGCGGTGATCTCGTTGAGGCCGAAGTCGAGGTTGATGCCGCGGACGGCGCGGAAGTCGCCGTAGCTGACGTCGACGTCCTCGCAGCTCAGCACAGCCTGGGTCGGGCGGTCGTCGAGCTCGACGCGGTTGCGTGCGCGGATGTGCATGGTAGGGGTCTCGGAGCGGTTCGTCATGGGAATTACCAACGCTTCTGGAATCGGTTGCGGATGAGGATCGCGACGGCGTTCATCGCCAGTAGCACGCCGAGCAGGAGCACGCTCGTCGCGGCAGCGAGCTCGTGGAAGCCCTCCTGTGGCCGGCCGGTCCAGCCGAAGATCTGGATCGGCAGGGTCGTGTAGCCCGAGAGCAGGCCGTTGGGGTCGAAGCTCACGAATACGAGGGCACCGAGCACCAGGAGCGGCGCTGCCTCGCCCAGCGCGCGTGAGAGTGCCAGGATCGTGCCCGTTGCGATGCCAGGGACAGCTGCCGGCAGCGTCTGGCGCCAGGTCGTCTGCAGCGGTGTCGCGCCGAGCGCGAGGGATCCATCCCGGATCTCCGCCGGCACGGCGCGAAGCGCCTCGCGCGTGGCAATGATGACGACAGGGAGGATAAGCAACGACAGGGCGAGCGCACCGCCGATGACGATGTTCTTGTTCTCGACGCCGAGCAGGGACAGGAACGCGAGGGCAAGGAGACCGTAGACGATCGACGGCACGGCGGCCAGATTCTGCACGTTGAGCTCGACGAGGCGGTTGAACCAGCGGCGCCGATCGGCGAACTCCTCGAGATGCACGGCCGCCGCGATGCCGAGGGGCACGGTCATCACCGCTGTCGTCACGATCACCCAGATCGATCCGAGGATCGCCGGGCGGGCGCCGGCCTCGTCTGGTGAGGAGTCCGGGTACTCGGTGAAGAGCCGGCTGGTGAACTGCGGCATGCCATCGAGCACGATCGTGACGATGAGAGTCGCAAGCACGCCGAAAGCTATGACGAGCGAGAGCCACAGCAGGATGAGGAAGACCACGGGGCCTGCTCGGCGCTCGCCGCCTCGGCCGGTGAGGGGGCGGATGCCCCGGATCGCGGACTGCAGCGTCGTCATCAGTACGCCTCTCGGAATCGTCGGACGAGCGCGATGCTGATCGCGTTGATCGCCAGCGTGATGCAGAACAGCAGCAGGCCGACCGCGAAGAGGGTGTCGTACTCAAGCGAGCCGACGCGCGAATCGCCCAGCGCCGCGTTCGCGATGAAGCCGGTCATCGTCTGCCCCTGCTGCAGCGGGTCGGTCACGATGACCGCCTGATTGCCCGCGGCGATGGCAACGATCATCGTCTCGCCCACAGCGCGAGAGATGCCGAGGACGACTGCAGCAACGATGCCCGAGAACGCCGCGGGAAACACCACGCGGAGCGTCGTCTGCATGCGGTTCGCTCCGAGCGCCGCGGAGCCCTGGCGCAGCGCCTGCGGAACAGCCGACATTGCGTCCTCCGAGATCGAGGCGATCGTGGGGATGATCATGACGCCCATCACGAGGCCCGCGGCAAGCACGCTGAATGCTCCGGTCGGCAGCTGCAGCCACTCCCGCAGGACGGTCGACTGCACGAATTGCAGGGCAAAGAAGCCGTAGACGACGGTGGGCACGCCTGCGAGAATCTCGAGCAGCGGCTTCAGCACTTTGCGCAGCCTCGGGCCCGCGTACTCGGAGAGCAGGATCGCAGCGCCGAGCCCCAGCGGCACCGCGACAGCGAGTGCGATGACCGTGGTCCAGAGTGTCGCCGTCACGAGCGGCAGTACGCCGAAGGATGCGTCGGCGAATCGGGGTGCCCAGCGATCGCCGAACAGGAAGTCGCCCAGCGGAACCTCTGCGAAGAAGCCAAGCGAGGGCACGAGCAGCGCCACCACGATGCCGAGCGTCGTGACGACGGTGACGGCGGCTGCGATGCGCAGTGCGAGCTTGGCGAGCGCCTCGCCGGGACGGCGGCGGCCGCGGAGCGACGGCGCGGGCGGGTGGCCCGGGTCCAGACCCGGGCCACCCTTCCGTGCGATGGTGCTCGTCATGGATGAACGCGTCCTCAGCCGAGCGATGCCAGCTCGTCTTGCGCGACCTGCACCTGCTCCTCGGTCAGCGGCACGAAGAGTGCTGCTTCGGCGATCTCCGCGTGGTTCTCGATCGAGAAATCGACGAACGCGGCGACCTGCGCCTCGTCCGTGTAGGAAGCGTTATTGACGTAGATGAACAGCTCACGGCCGAGCGGCGTGTACGAGCCGTCCTGCACCGTCTCGGTGCTCGGCATGACGCCGTCGACGGAGACCGCGCGGATGGCGTCGGCATTCTCCTCGACGTAGCTCAGCCCGAAGAAGCCGAGCGCGCCGACATCGCCGGAGACGCCCTGCACCGTGATGTTGTCGTCCTCCGATGGGCTGTAGTCCGCGCGAATCGCGCCTTCCTCGCCGTTCACGGCCTCGGTGAAGTAGTCGAACGTGCCCGAGTCGGTGCCCGCGCCGAAGAGCGTCAGCGGCTGATCGGGGAACGACGGGTCGACCTGGTTCCAGTTCATCACCACACCCTCCGACTCCGGGGCCCAGATCGTCTGCAGCTGCTCGAGCGTGAGATCGTCGGCCCAGTCGTTCTCCGGGTTCACGACGACCGAGAGACCGTCGTTCGCGACCACGAGCTCGGTGAACTCGATGCCGGCGGCGGCGCAGGCCTCGGCCTCCTCGTCCTTGATCTCGCGCGAGGCGTTGGAGATGTCGGTCTCTCCAGCGCAGAACGCTTGGAAGCCACCGCCGGTGCCGCTCGTCGCGACGGTGACGTTGATCTCCGGTTCGGCGTCGCGGAAGAGGTCGGCGGCTGCCTCGCTGAGCGGCGCGACGGTCGATGAGCCGTCGGCGACGACGGCGCCGGAGAGGCCGGACGAGCTCGCGTCGCCACCATCCGGCGCTGCGGTGTCCTGCTGTCCACCGCAAGCGGAGAGCAGCAGCATGGTTGCGAGCGCCGCGGCGGCCACTGCGGGCTTGGTGAAGGGCTTGGGCACTGATTGTCCTCTCGTAGGCGGGGGCTCCGCGCGTAACGATGCCGCCGGACAGCGACAAACCCATAGAAGATGATCTATGTGAACGGCCGGTGAACGCAAGCCATCCATAGATCAACGCGTCTACTTATCCCCGTTCATTGACAAGCATCGATGTATGCGATGTACTGACTGCATCGAACTCCATCGATGATGCACGAGAGGTAGCCAATGACAATCCAGATCATCGAGCACGAGGTCACGCTCCCCACGGAGAGCGCGACCGAGCCCATCACTGTGAAGCTGCAACTAGAGGTCTCCCTTCCGGACGACTGCTCGTGCGAAGCGCGACCCGTCTCGCTCGGTAACCCGCGGGGTTGGGTCGCTTGATCTGCTACCTGCCGTTCACCGAACTGCGGTATCTATAGATCGCCGTCGAACGAACGGCAGGCGCGTGCCGCGCGCCACTGAGAAGGAACGAGAAGCGAGATGACCGAGAAGCCCACCGTCCTGTTCGTCTGCGTCCACAACGCTGGCCGCTCGCAGATGGCAGCGGGGTTCATGTCCGCGCTGTCCGGCGGGGCCGTCGAAGTGCTCTCCGCCGGCAGCGCCCCCAAGGACCAGATCAATCCCATCGCGATCGAGGCGATGGCAGAGCTCGGAATCGACATCGCAGGCAACACGCCAAAGGTGCTGACGACCGATGCTGTGCGGGAGTCCGACGCGGTCATCACGATGGGTTGCGGTGACGTATGCCCGATCTTCCCGGGTAAGCGCTACGAGGACTGGGAGCTCGAGGACCCGGCGGGCAAGGACATCGAGACGGTCCGGCGCGTCCGCGACGACATCCGCGGGCGCATCGAGCAGCTGCTGGGCGAGCTGGTCCCCGAGAAGGATCCGGCATGAGTGCTGGAGCGCCGCTGCCAGGCATCCAGTACCCGGAGCGCTTCCTGCACAGACTCACTGATGAGCTCAGCGAGCTGTACGTGGGCATCTTCGCCGCCGAGACGATCGAGCGATATGTGCTCGAGTCCTACACGGCGCTGCTTCGCACCTCCACGGTGAAGGCGCACCTCGCAACGCGCGTCGGCCGGTTCTCGAAGGACCGCCTCCGAGCGCTCGCAGAAGCGAAGGGCGCAGTCGGCCGCGACCAACCCAGCGTGCTGTTCGTCTGCGTGCAGAACGCTGGCCGCTCGCAGATGGCGGCAGCCATCGCCGGCGCGCGCTCGGGTGGACGACTGACGGTCCGCTCCGCGGGGTCGATGCCAGCAGATGAACTCAACCCGGACGTGGCCACCGCGATGCGGGAGATCGGGCTCGACCTCGACGCTGCCTTCCCGAAGCCGCTCACCGACGACGTCGTCCGCGCAGCCGACGTTGTCGTCACGATGGGCTGCGGCGATGCATGCCCGATCTACCCCGGCAAGCGCTACGAGGACTGGCAGCTCGACGACCCCGAGCGCGCCAACCTCGAGCAGATCCGTCGCATCCGCGACGAGATCACGCAGCACGTCGACACGCTGCTCGAGCAGTTGGAAGTGGCGACCGCATGAGCATCGAGAACGTCATCGTCGTCGGCTCAGGCCCGGCCGGCTACACCGCCGCCGTCTACCTCGCACGCGCAGGCCTCGACCCCATCGTGCTCGCCAGCTCCGTCGAACCGGGCGGCGCGCTCGTCAACACGACCGAGGTCGAGAACTTCCCCGGCTTCGAGCACGGCATCATGGGCCCCGACCTCATGGAGCAGATGCGCATGCAGGCCGAGCGCTTCGGCGCCCGCATCCTGTACGACGACGCGACCGCACTCTCGCTCGCCGGCGAGGTGAAGACGGTGTCGACTGCGACCGAGGAGTTCCGGGCACACTCAGTAGTGCTTGCGATGGGCTCCGCCTACCGCAAGCTCGACGTGCCGGGCGAGCAGCGGCTCACGGGCCACGGCGTCTCGTGGTGCGCCACGTGCGACGGCTTCTTCTTCCGCGACAAGGACATCGCCGTCGTCGGCGGCGGCGACTCCGCGGTCGAGGAGGCGACCTTCCTCACGCGATTCGCGCGGAGCGTCACCCTCATCCACCGCCGCGACTCGCTCCGCGCCTCAAAGATCATGCAGGACCGAGCCCTCTCCGACCCGAAAATCTCGCCCCGCTGGAACAGCGAGGTCGTCTGTATTGAAGGCGACAACGGTGTCGAGCGGCTAGCGCTGCGTGACACGGTCACTGGTGCGGAGAGCGACTTCGGCACAGAGGGCTTGTTCATCGCGATCGGGCACGACCCTCGCAGCGCTCTCGTCGCCGATCAGGTCGCATTGGATGCCGCCGGCTATGTGCTCGTCGACCACCCCACCACGCACACGAACCTGTCCGGGGTTTTCGCTTGCGGGGACCTCGTCGACAAGCGATACCGGCAGGCCATCACCGCAGCAGGCACTGGCTGCGCCGCCGCACTCGACGCGGAGCACTACCTCACTGCCCGGAAACTTACCTCGGTCAGCGTCATGAGTTGACCTACCTCCAGGAGATCGATGATCTCCTGGGTGGCAGTTCAAGCGGGGAGGCCCGACCAGCCGTGCATTGAAGATTGCGACACTAACGTGAGAATCGCGGGCACCCAACGACCTCGCGACTTGCCCGGAATCATGGGGATCTCGTACGACACGGAGCGGGAGATGAGTCCGACCGCTGCGCCGACGGCGATCGCGGCGAGGTAGATCGGAACCTGGTGTTGGTCCCAGGCCTGCACCAGACGCGGCGTCATCCGGTGTGGGGGAGCTGTCCGGTGATCTCCGCGAGCATCGACGCACCTTCTGGAGGCGTGCGCATCGCGAGCACAAACATCTCGCCGCGCAGCGCGAGATCGAACGCGAAGAACGGACAGCACGCTTGCTCATCGGCGGCGACACGTGCCGCCGACGCGACGACCGCGATCGGGAGCAGCTACTGCAGGCCGCCGTCGACCACTTCGGGCTCGGCGCCCTCGAGCAGCGAGCGCCAGCGATCCACCCGGCCTTGCATGCCGGCACACAGGAGAGGGTCGGGGAGCCGAACTAGTTCGGTATCACGTGTTCGACTGGATATCGGAGATATCAACCCAGGTCGTGAACCTGAGCACAGAGTCGCCTCGAGCAGCCCGCACCGGTCGTCATGCGCTACCGCCGCGGGCTTATGGCCACGAAGGGCTCACAGGTAGCGGCATACGTCCTTGGACTGGCATTCGGAGGGGTTGGCTTGTGCGGCGCCGTCTCGGAGGTGGGCGACGTTGGTGCGGAGCGCTTGTAGGTCGGTGATCTGCTGGTCGAGGGCAGTGAGGCGGATGTCGAGGAGCTCCTTGACGTGGTGGCACGGGGCGGTCCCGGTATCTCGAATATCGAGTACCTCGCGGATCTGAGCGAGTGTGAGTCCGGCGGCGCGCCCTCGCCGGATGAAATCCAGCCTGGCGATGGCCTCTTGGTCGTAGTCGCGGTATCCGTTGACGGTCCGTTCGGGGGGCGGCAGCAGTCCGCTGTCCTCGTAGAACCGCAGGGTCTTGGTGGTCGTGCCAGTGGCCTCGGCGAGTTCACCGATTCGCATGGCGGTCTCCGCTCTCGGTACTTGACCTTCTACTGCACTGGAAGGTCCATGGTGGGTGATGGATGGGCGAATACCAAACCGGAGGAGATCGAGATGAGCGCGGAGTACGACGTTGACCTGGCCGTCATCGGGTCGGGAGGGGCCGCGATGGCAGCAGGTATCGCGGCCCGCAAGGCGGGCGCCGAGGTCGTACTGATCGAGCGCGGCGCTCTGGGCGGGACCTGTGTCAACGTCGGCTGTATTCCGTCCAAGACCCTGCTGGCCGCTGCCGGGACCCGGCACAGTGCGCTAACCAACCCGTTCGACGGCGTTCCCACCTCCGCGGACGGCGTGGACCTGGACGCCCTGGTGGCGCAGAAAGCTGAGTTGATCGACCGACTCAAGCAGCACAAGTACACCGAGGTCGCTGAAGCGTGGGGGTTCCCGCTGATCTCAGGTGAGGCTCGATTCGCCGACAAGGACACGGTGGAGGTCGACGGGAAGCCGCTGCGGGCACGGTCCTACGTGATCGCGACCGGTTCGCAGCCCACGGTGCGCGGCATCGACGGGATCGAGGACGTGGAGTACTTGACGTCGACGACTGCGATGGAACTGACCGAGGTGCCCGAGTCGCTGGTGATCATCGGTGGCGGCTATGTCGGGATGGAGCAGGCCCAGCTGTTCGCGCACCTCGGCGCTCGCGTGACTGTGATCGGGCGCCTGGCGCCGCGCGCAGAGCCGGAGTTGCGCGAGGTCATGGCCGGTGTGTTCGCCGATGACGGTATCGCCGTGATCGCCGAACACGCGACCGGCGTCGAGACCGCCGAGGAAGGCGGCGTCAGAGTGATCACCGCGTCTGGGAACCAGGTGACTGCGGAGCGACTGTTGGTGGCGACCGGCAGGCACTCCGACACCATCACGTTGAATCTCGCGGCAGCTGGCGTCGACACCGACGCCCGGGGCTTCGTCGTGATCGACGAACACCAGGCCACGTCCAACCCGCGGGTGTATGCAGCGGGCGACGTTGCGGGCACTCCGCAGTACGTGTACGTCGCCGCCGCCTCTGGACGGGTCGCCGCCGTCAACGCACTCGCCGACGGTGGGACAAAGCGTGAGACGGTGGACTACACCGGCCTGCCGGCGGTGATGTTCACCCGCCCACAGTTGGCCTCGGCAGGGCTCACTGAGAAAGAAGCGCTTGAGCAAGGCCACCCGTGTGCCTGCCGAACTTTGGCTTTGGAGGACGTGCCGAGAGCACTGGTGAACCGCGACACTCGCGGCGCGCTGAAACTGGTCGCCGACGCCAGCACCGGCAAGGTCCTAGGCGTCCACGCGGTCGCCGACGGAGCGGGCGAGATCATGCTCGCCGCCACTTACGCGATCAAGGCCGAGATGACCGTCGACGACCTCGCCGACACCTGGGCTCCCTACTTGACCATGGCCGAGAGCCTGCGGATCGCCGCCGGGCTGTTCCGCAACGAACTACCCACCTCCTGCTGTGCCTGACCCGACCCGGGCCGCACCGGCCGGGCCGCAGGACGCCGGGTTGGTGCATTGTCTGCATCACCTATGAGCGGTGGGCGCTCGTTAAGAGTCCACCACGCACGGAAAACGCCCGGTCAGCAGGTTTTGGTGGGATTTGTTTGCTGACTTGGGCCTCAGGGAGAGCGGGGCCGGAGCTTCGGTATCAACTCGACTGGATATCGGGGATATCAACATAGGTCGTGAGCTGCTGCCCGATAGTTCAGAACACGAGCATCATGGAGCGCGGCTGACGGGCCCCTGGGCACAGCGGGCCAGTCCATTACGTCGCCTGCCTCAGACACTTGCGGGGCGGGTGAGGTTCGTGGCGTGCTGGTGCGCGCGAGCGATGGTCGAGTCGACCGACACGGACCAGTCGATCAGTCCCCGCGCGTCTGCGTCCGCGAGCAGCCGCTGCAGCACCAGGTCCCAGGTGCCCTCGGCGGTGAGCCGTCGATGCCAGGTCCAGACCGTCTGCCACGGCCCGAACACCCCGGGCAGGTCGCGCCACGCGATCCCACACCGGTAGCGGTAGATGATCGCCTCGACCATCGTCCGCGCATCAGCGAACGGCCGCCCCGCCCGGCCCGTCCGACGAGGCAGCGCCTCCTCGATCAACGACCACTGAGCATCCGACAGCAACTGAAACCGCGACATTCCACCAGACTCCAGCCAGCGGCGCTCAACGGTTGTCAGACACGCCCTAGTAGCGCGACCTGCTCGATGCCGAGCTGCACCTACTCGACGTGGGTCACTGGCTGCTCGAGTCGCAGTTCGACGAATGCATGCGCCTTCTTCGCCCTTCCTCGAGCGGGTGCTCCCGGAGCGGTGACAGGCAGCCTGACCATGCCGGTCAGGCGATCAGGCGATCAGTCGCGCAGGTGCTCGCGCAGCGTCCAGCCCGCGTAGCGGGAGCGGAATAGGCCACGACGCTGCAGCTCGGGGATCACGCCCGAGACGAAGTCCTCGAAGGAGGAGTGGTACAGCGCGGGCATGACGATGAAGCCGTCGGCGGCTTCGCTGCGGAACAGGTGCTCCAGGTCGTCGGCGACCGTCGTGGGCGAGCCGACGACCTGCGGATGCAGCTGGTTGAGCGACTGCTCGATCGCCAGGTCGGCGACCGAGAAGCGGCGCCTGGCGCTCACCGACGCGAGCATCTCCTCGAAGCCGACGCTGCCGGTGGCGCCGCGGTGGGCGGCGAGGAGCTCGAGCGCCGGCGCGTCCGAGCGCAGCTGCGAGGCGTCGGCGTGCAGCAGCCGGGCGAGCTTCGTGAGCGCGTCCGGCAGGTCGATCTGGGCCCGCAGGCCCGCGAGCTTCGCCTCTGCGTCGACGTCCGTCCAGCCCACGACCGGCTGCACGCCTTGCAGCACGAGGATCTCGTCGGGGTCGCGGCCGTGGTCGATGCGGGCGCGGTCGCGCAGCTCCCGGCGCAGCTCGCGCATCCCCTCCTCGGTGTCGCCGATCGCGAAGACGACCTCCGCCCACCGGGCGGCGAAGGCGAGGCCGCGCGGCGACGAGCCCGCCTGCATGAGCACGGGATGCCCCTGCGGGCTTTGCGGCAGGGTGAGGGGCCCGCGCGAGAGCGGCTCCCCCGGCCGCTCCGCAATGCGGTGCACACCGGCAGGATCGGCGAAGCGACGGCCGTCGTGATCGAGCACGAGCGCATCCGGCTCCCAGGAATGCCAGAGTTCTCGCACTGTCTCGACCACCCGGTCGGCGTGGTCGTAGCGGGATGCTGGGTCAGCGATGGCGCTCCGCCCCATGTTGCGCGCCTCGGCGTCCGTGGTCGAGGTGACGATGTTCCATGCCGCTCGCCCACCGGAGAGGTGGTCGACGGTCAGCAGCTGCCGCGCGATCGCGTAGGCGGGCACGAAGCTCGTAGACACCGTCGCTCCCAGCCCGATGCGGGAGGTCACGCCGGCGACGAGCGAGATGGTCGCGACGGGGTCGAGGTAGATGCTGCCCTTGCCGCCGGTCTCCAGGGTGATGCCGAAGCCGCCCTCACGATCCTCGGGCACCGCCAGCGCATCCGCGAAGAAGACCATGTCGAACAGGCCCCGCTCGAGGGTGCGGCCGAGATCGGCGTAGAAGCCGCTCCGCAGCCAGTCGCCCCGGCCGAGCGGGTGGCGCCAGTTCTCGGCGTACTGGCTCGTGGGCGGGTTCACCATGCCCACGAAGTGCATGCGGCGCTCGCTCATGCGGCTCACGCGGGGATGGGCGTCGGGCTGTTCAGCGAGACGGTGAGGTGGGTGGCGACGTGCTGCACCGTGCGACCGACCTCGATCCAGGCGTTTGCCGCCGTCTCGAGCACGGCGGCGAGGTCGCCGTCGAGCCTCGTAGCGTAGTGGTCAGAGCCGGAGTAGAGGCCATCCTGCTTCGCACGCTCGATCACGTCGTAGATCGGCGTCATGTGATCGCGTGCTCGATCGCCGCCGGCCGCGCCGTCGAGCAGCGGGTACAGCGACCAGTGCGCGCGGGCGCGGATGCCGGTCGCCCGGAGCGAGATCGGCTCGGCGGCGAGAGCGCCGACGCCGGCGGGCAGCTCGCACTCGAGCTCGCCGGGGCAGCCGCGCGAGAGCAGGATGCTCACCGAGATGTGCGCGCCGGTGCGTGCCGCAGCCGCGACGACGTCGCGCAGGTATCGGAGCACATCCGCCTCGGCACCGCCGAGGAAGGTCGAGATGTCGTTCGTCTCGACCGTGAGACCGGTCGCATCCGCTTCGCCCAGGGCGCCGAGGATGATCGAGACGTAGTCGGAGCTGTAGACCGAGAGCGTGAAGCGTGCCCCCACGCCGTACTGCTGCGGAGTCATCGGGGCTGTCGTGGTCTGATCCGTCGGCATGGTCACGCCCACAACGATAGCCGCGGGCCACTTGCCGCGGGCGCGGGGCATCCGTCTCGCCGCGAGCGCGGAAGGCAGTCGTTCCGATAGCATGGCGTCACACGGGAGTCCGGTAGGCCGGGCTGAGAGGAAGGCCCCCAACCTTCGACCGTCGAACCTGATCTGGGTCATGCCAGCGCAGGGAGGCAGCTCTTCCAACCCGTGCCCCGACCCCATTCGAAAGGGCACACACCATGCGTCGTCACGTCACCGACCGCGCCCGCAGGGCCGCGACCTCCACGCTCATCGCCGCTGTCGCATCCGCCGTGATGCTCACGGGATGCGCGTCGCCCGCACCGTCTGAACCGGCGTCATCCGAGGGGGACGAGGCGCTCTCCCCCGTCACGTTCGCGCTCGACTGGGCGCCGAACACGAACCACATCGGCGTCTATGTGGCGGATGCGTTGGGCTACTTCGAGGAGGCAGGGCTCGACGTCCAGATCCTCCCCTACGGCTCGGCCTCGTCGCCGCAGCTCGTCTCCGCCGGCGAGGCCGACTTCGGCATCGGGGGCCAGGCGAACGTGCAGACGGCGCGCACCGCCGGGCTCGACGTCGTCTCGGTCTTCCGGATCACGCAGACCGACACCGGCCGGCTCGTCGTGCTCGGTGATCGCGACGACGTCGAGCGGCCCGCCGACCTCGACGGGCTCGTCTTCGGTGGCTTCGGCGCCCCGCTGTACTCGGCGCTGGCGGAGGCGACGATCGTCGGCGATGGAGGCGAGGGTGAGTTCGACGAGGTCGTGCTCGACACCGGCGCGTACGAGGCGCTCAGTCAGGGGCGGATCGACTTCACCCTCTCGGTCGCCACCTGGGAGGGCATCCAGACCGAGCTCGACGGCGACCCGTACCGCGCCTTCCGCTACCAGGACTACGGCGTGCCCCAGCAGCAGTCCACGGGGATCATCTCGAGCGACGCCTACCTCGCGGAGCACCCCGAGGAGGCTGCGGCCTTCGTGCAGGCGGTGCAGCGCGGCTACGCCTATGCGACCGAAGACCCCGATGCGGCAGCCGACATCCTGATCGAGGCGAACCCCGACACCCTCGGCAACGCCGAGGAGCTGGTGCGCACGAGCGCGCGGCTGATGGCGACCGACGGCTACTTCACGATCGAGGGGCGCGCGATCGGCGAGGCCGATCCACAGGCATGGGATGAGTTCGGTGCCTTCCTGGTCGACGGAGGCTTCCTCGGCGATGCTGCGGGCGAGACCGTCACCGAGGTGCCCGACTGGTCGGCGTACTACACCGACGACCTGCTGCCGTGAGCGCGAGCGCGGCTGCTGGCGCGGCGTCTGCGGCCCGAGGCGCCGTCGTCGCGGTCGTCCCGCCGCTCGTCGCGGTGCTGGTGCTGCTGGGCCTGTGGCACGCTGTGTCGGTGGCGGGGCTCGTACCGGCCGAGATGCTGCCATCCCCGGCGCGCATCGCTCGGGTCGGGGTGGCCGAGCACGAAGCGCTGCTGCGGCACGCCATGCCCACCCTGACCGCGACGCTCCTGGGCTTCAGCCTGTCAGTGACGGTCGCCTTCGTCACCGCGACGCTGCTCGACTTCTCACCGCCGCTGCGACGCGCCGTGCTGCCGCTGGTTGTCGTCAGCCAGACCCTGCCGATGATCGCCCTCGCGCCGCTCGTGGTGCTGTGGTTCGGGTTCGGCATGCTGCCGAAGGTGCTGCTGGTCGCCTTCGTGACCTTCTTCCCGATGGTCGTCGGATTCATGCGCGGCTTCGGCTCGGCCGAGCCCGACGCCGAACACCTCCTGCGGTCGATGGGGGCGTCGCGCGTGACCGTCTTCCGGATGATCCGGCTGCCGTCCAGCGCCCCGTCGTTCTTCTCCTCCCTGCGCATCTCGATCACCTACGCGGTCGTCGGGGCGATCTTCGCGGAGTATGCGGGTGCGGTGGCAGGCCTCGGTGTCTTCATGCAGTCGGCGAAAAACGTCTTCCGCACCGACCTGGTGCTCTCCGCCGTCGTCGTCAGCTCCCTGCTGACCTTGGTCCTGTACGGCTTCGCCATCCTGCTCGAGCGGATGCTCGTGCCCTGGTATCGCATCGAGCAGGGGGCGGAACGATGAACGGCGGTGAGCTCGAGATCCAAGCCTTGCGGAAGTCGTTCGGCGAGAAGCTCGTGCTCGACGACGTCTCGCTCAAGGTCGGTGCGGGCGAGATCGTCGCGCTCGTGGGACCGAGCGGCAGCGGCAAGTCGACGCTGCTGTCGCTGCTGACCGGCGCGCAGCAGGCCGACGCGGGCGAGATCCGCTACGACGGCGCCCAGATCGACGGCCGCTCTCGGCCCTTCGCCTTCATGCCGCAGCGCGACGTGCTCCTGCCGTGGCGACGCATCCTCGACAATGCCGGGATCGGTCTCGAGGTCGCAGGGCTCTCGCGAGGCGAGGCTCGAGCGAAGGCATCCGAGCTGCTGGCGCCCTTCGGGCTGGAAGGGACCGAGCGCCTCTATCCCCGGCAGCTCTCCGGAGGGATGCGTCAGCGCGTCTCCTTCTTGCGCACCGTCGTGCAGGGGCGGCCGGTGCTGCTGCTCGACGAGCCGTTCGGAGCGCTCGACGCGATCACCCGCGACGAGCTGCAGCGCTGGCTGCTGGGCATCTGGGCGGAGCACCGGTGGAGCATCCTGCTCATCACGCACGACATCCGCGAGGCGATCAGGGTCGCCGATCGCGTGCTCGTGCTGGGCGCGCCCGGGCGCATCGCCGGCGAGATCGCGGTGACCCGCGACATCCCCCGCGATGACGGCTTCGTGCGCGATCTGCGGGTGCCTGGGCTCGAGGACCGGCTGCATCGGCTGCTGTCGGAGGCCGCGCGGCCGGGCTCGGCTGCCGCGCGGATCGCAACCTAGGGAGAGATGGCGACCGCGACGGTGACGAGGAAGGTCACGGGAACCGCGCCGATCGCGGTGATCAGCACCCGAGCGCCCACGTCAGTCGCCTGAGCCTCGCCGAGTCGATGCTCGCACGCAGCGCGGCGAAGCCTGCGAGGTCTGCGGCAGCGGTGGATCGCCCCACGTACCGGGGTTCAGCGCGACAGATGACTTCGCGACCCAGTTGCCCAGCGTGCCCTCGTTGACACCCAGATCCCTGGCCACCTGCGCGATCGGCTTCCCGGTCTCGGTCACCACCCGCACTGCGCCTTGCTTGAAGTCCTCATCGAACTTCTGATACTTCCCGTTCATCGCAACTCCTCAAAGCGATGTCTCCACGATACGAGGGGAAGCCCAGCACGGTGCCCCCACGACGAGGCTCCTCCCCACGCCGCGACTATGCCGAGTTCGGGGCTCGCGGAGGCTGGTCCAACCGCTGCCATCGCAGCGAACTGGCCCGATCAGGAACGGGATCCTCGGCATCGTCACGGCCTCGGCATACGTCGATCTATGTGGATGTCTGGATAGGTCGACGACATCGGGCTCCTGGGCGTCGGCGACGTCGCCGCGGAGGGCCTCTACCGGCTCGTCGACGCCGCCTACGAGAAACGCTCCATCGCGATCTCCTCGAACCTCCACCCCGCCGGCTTCGACGAGCTCATGCCCAAGACCCTCGCCACCGCGACCGTCGACCGGCTCCTCCACCACGCGCGCAGACCAGCGGCGACTCCATCCGCCTCGCGCAAGCGCTCGCCGGCACGGGGTGACACCGATGACCTGATGCCGAGCCCGACGCGGCCAAGGCCACCACAACCCGGTGGGCAGAACTCCTGGCCGCGTACGGGCAGTTCTCATGGCCACCAGCGGGCAGTTCTGCTGGCCGCCAATGGGCAATTCCTACTGACCGTTGACAGCTGCGACGGCGTGGCATCACCGCGGTGATCCCGGAGCCGGCGGACCAGGTCGGCCACCGCAAGCGGCGTGGCTCACGCGGCGGTCGGCCGCCCGCGTTCGACGCCGACGACTACCGCGGCCGCAACGTCATCGAGCGCGGCTTCTCGCTGCTGAAGCAATGGCGCGGACTCGCCACCCGCTACGACAAACTCGCCATCACATACCGCGCCGCCGCCGTACTCCACGCCATCACGATCTGGACCAAGGCATTGTCAGACACGCCCTAGCGCTGGTTTGCAGAGCCCCGAGGTGGACTGTTTCGGCGCATCGCGGGGAACGCAAGCTCGAGTCGACGCTCGTCCCCATCCCAGTCGAAGTCGCCCGGGGCTCCTTCGATGTACGCAGCCAACCCTGCGTCGACGAGGTCATGTTGCGACAGGCGGTACGAGCTCGGAGGTCGCCCTTGCTCACGCACGATGCGCATGCGGACAACATCCTCGCTCGCAACCCGCCTGAAGAGGGTCACGAGCTCGCGGAGAGCTATCGAGTAGAGATGCTTGTCCCTCTCGCGATCGGAGACGACCCAGAGGGTGGCCGGGCCGTGCTCGCTGTCCGGGGCGAAGTCGAGAACGAATGAATGCACGACGACGTTGCAGAACTCACGAACAGTGAGTGAGCGCTTCTGGCCCCGCTCCATGGAGTAGTACTCCCAGAAAGTCCACCGATCCAAAGGATTGAGGCTCGGACCCGTGAGTGGATGGACTTCGGCGGAGAGTCGTTCGTGTGGCAACAGCGTCGAGCACTTCTCGGACTCGATGAGCTTCCGGATGCTGAACGCTCCAAGGACGATGTCGCGTTCGACCAGGTAGCCGGTCCGTGGTCTCCAAGAGCGAAGGCTGATGCGTCGTTCCAGCGCCGCCGCCATGGTCCAGAGCGACTGACGCCACGGGCCAGATTCGTCGAGCACACTTGAGTCTGTCATCCAGGCTCATCGGTAGGAGGCGAGCAGACACCTTCTGCCCGATAGGCGATCCCTCACCGGGACACCCAGGGAGAGTTCGCGCGTCGATCTTTCTGCGCGTAGATGCTGACCTCCGTGATTCCCGTAAGCCCCGCCCGCTGAAGTGCCCGGTGAGGGGGCGTCAAACGCTACAGTCGCAGGATGCTCATCGGGTACGCGCGCGTCTCAACCAATGCGCAGGACCTCACGGCTCAGCGTGACGCACTCATCGGTCTCGGCGTCGACGAGCGGAACATCCACGTGGACCACGGGCTGACGGGAACTAACCGCGCCCGACCTGGACTTCGCGAAGCTCTCGCCGCATGTCGCGAAGGCGACACCTTGGTCGTGTCAAAGCTCGACCGCCTCGCGCGATCGCTGCCGGATGCGCGCGACATCGCCGACGAGCTCACAACCAAGAGCGTCAGCCTCAGCCTCGGCGGCAGCCTCTACGACCCGACTGACCCCGTCGGCCGACTCCTGTTCAACGTGCTCGGGATGGTCGCCGAGTTCGAGGCTGATCTCATCCGCGCTCGTACGCGCGAGGGCATGGCGGTCGCCCGCGCCAAGGGACGGTTGCGGGGGAAGAAGCCGAAGCTCTCACCGACGCAGGAGGCACACCTCGTCAGCCTCCAACGCGCGGGCTCACACACGACGGGCGAGCTCGCCGAGTTGTTCGGCGTCGCACGCTCAACCGTGTATCGGGCGCTGGAACGCGCAGCGAGGGCGGCGCAGTGAGCGACAACGGGTATGGCGTCCCCGTCGACTCGACGATCGTGCAGCGATGGGCAGAGGGCGCACTGACCCTGAGCGATGGACCAACATGTTGGAGGACACGCTCGGCTTTGGTTCCCGCGCTTTGATCCGCTTCTTCCAGCGCACCACCACGGCCGACATCACTGCGCTACTCCGTCGGAGCTTCTGGGAAGCGGGAAAGACGACGCCGCAGCGCGACGGCGGTGCACATCTGGCGCGGGTTGGCAAAGAACTCGGTCTGGAGTGACACCCTCACCTACCGCGGAGTCCGTGGCTGCGCGGCGTAGCTTGCGAAAGCCAGACCGCTTCGGATCGCGTGGCGCGTGAGAGTTGGGGCACCGTAACCGAGGATGTCGGCAAGGACTGCCGGATGAAGCTCTTGGGTCAGATCGGCGAGAGCGGCATTGCGCCCAGCGAGCACAGTCACGCCGAGCCTGCGTAGTTGGCCGCGGACGCTGTCTGGGTGGATGTGCTGTCCGGACCGGCGGCCTGGGAAGAGCCAGCCGGCATCGACGGTGGCGGTTCGCGATTGCGCCACGCTGGTGACCATCTCGAAGACGACCTCGGAAATGGCGCCGGGCACGAGCGCTGGCTGCGTGCCGCCGAGGTCGATGCGCATCCCCTCAGGTGTCTCGGTGACCGCATCACGTCGCAACTGGACGAGGCGGCCGATAGGCGTGCCGAAGAGGAGCATGAGCAAGCCGACGACGCGAGCCACGAGCGGAGCGTCGGTCTCGGCGAGCAGGTGCGCAAGCTGCTGGAGGCGTTCGGAGTCGGTCGCCAGTGGGGTCGTCACCGCCTCGCGCTTGCGCCCGGAGCCGAGCGCGGTGGCGCCGATCTTGTGGTTCCAGTTGATGAAGTTGCGGGCACTCTTCCGCGTCGAGGGCCCCTCGCTGAGGTACTCGTCAATGTGGCGTTGCTCCGCATCGGTGAACGCGACGTCACGCGTCTCGTCGAGCCAAGCGAGCAATTTACCGGCCTCGGTGATCTCCTGCTTCGCAGCGCGGGTGGCGTAGTTGAGATTGCGGATGCGATCAGCGTCATCGTGCAGACGGCGGGCGTGGTGCCAACGGGCGAACGGCTCGAGCGCCGCAACGATGCGGGGACGCGGCGCGAGGTCGCGCAAGCGTTGGTCGACCCACAGATCGAAGCGGGCGAGGTCGACGTTGCCGCGGTCAGGGAGAACGCCGTGGGCGACGAGGAGGCTACGAAGGTGCTCCACGGAGTTTGCGCGCGGGAGAGCGTCGAATGCGCTGTGGTCGAGTTCGAGCTCTCGGTGACCGATGCGTGTCAGTAGATCCTTTGCGGCCGGACCGCGCATCCATACAGTGATGCTCGCAGGCCGGTCAACGGCGCACAGGACGTTGACGAGACGCTTGAGGCGAAGGTCGGGTGGATCGGTGGGGGAGAGGACTGCATTGAGGTCCTCGCGGAGCACGCAGCGTGCGCATCTCTTGTTTCGAATCAACTCGGCCTCCAAACCGCATTTCACACAGTCGAGATCGGTCTCGATGCGTGCACAGACGCGGCAGATGGGGTCGCCGTTCTCGTCAAGGCCGGGCACCATGCCGTCATGTGCGCAGCTGGCGCAAGTGCCGAAGGTTTCGACCGCGCGGACGTAGCAAGACCCGCAGATCGGACCTTCTGGCCACGTCACTCGATGGCGCTTAGCGCTTTCTCCGCACCGGGGGCAGCGGAAGGTGCCGCCGACGCGAGGTCGGCCGGCGCGCCTACGCGTCATCGGGGTCGGCGACGATGCGCGCACGTACCGGCCGGTAGGACTCCAGCAATGGAGGGGATTCCTCATTGACGCGGCGTTTCCGAACTGCTCGCAGGCGCTGAGACTCGACCGTGATCAGTTCGTCGACGCCGACGTCGAAGATGTCGCAGAGAGCTGCGAGCAACTGCAGCGAGATTCGTTCCGGGTCTCGGGTGAGCCGGTACACCTGGGTTCGGGACAGGACGATGCCGCGGTCAGCGAGCGGTTCTATAAGGTCGGTCGTCTTCCGGTAGCCGGCTTTCGCCATGAGTACCGGCAGCTGCCATTGGTATCTCACTTGAATCTTCATGATGGGAGTCCTCCTTGAGTGCGACGGTGCACGGCAGTCGCGCGGTCGAGGGTCGCGCCGAGCACGCGATCGAGTTCGCGTGCTCGGTAGTCGGGGGACGCGATTGTGTAGATCGCGGTCGTGGATGCGTGTTCGTGGCCGAGTTGTTCCTTGGCAAATGAGGTGTCGAAGCCCCACTCGAGCTGCAGATGGGTTGCGTAGGCGCGACGCAACGAATGCAGGTCAAGGCCCTCGGGCAGCTCGAGTGCATCGACGTAGCGGCGGAAGCGGCGCAGCAGCGACTGGCCGTCGAGGACCGCGTCGCGCTCGGTGGGGAAGAGCCAGCCGGAGGTGTCTCCGCAGCGGGGGAGTCCATGCTGCGCCCAGTCCGCGACTGTCTCCGCGGCCCAATCGAACACGGTGAGCACGGTGCGCTGTTTCGACGGTGATCCGCGCATTGCCTTGCCGTATCGGACTCGGAGCAGCCCCCACGCGCCGAAGCGAGGGGCGCGGACATTTCGTGAGAAGTCGACGACCTTCAGGTGGCAGAGCTCTCTGCGGCGCAGCCCCCATCCGTACATCACTTTGAACGCCACCGCGTCCCGGTACGCAGCCAGCCCGCCACGCTTACCAGACCGCAGGATCCGTTCCACCTCGTCGTCGGCGAAGTCGAAGAACGACTGAAGCTCAGCGAGGGCGAAGGGGCGCTTGCTCGGGTTCTCGGGACCTTCCTGCCGATGGACCATACGGCGCGGTGCGATCGGGACGAACGTCTCTCCCAACAATTCGGTGCAATGCGCCGACCACGGGTATGTCGGATCAGCCGCATAGGCGAGAAGCAAGCCAATGTCGGTCTGGAACGCTCGCACCGTCGACGGCGCGAGGTGGTGGATGCCGCGCAGCTCGGCGAAGAAGTCGTCGGCCTCGAGCTGCGTCCATTGCCACGGGTACTTGCCCGACCAGTCGATCAATCGCTGCACTGTCCGAGCGCGCCGGGCGATGGTGCGTTGCTGGAACCCTTGAGCGAGCTGCGAGTGTGCCCATCCGTCGAGCATCGCGGTGCACAGCGACTCGGCGTCGATGGACGCACGCGAAGAGCGAAACAGCCGAATGCGGCCGGTCGACTCCATGGCGTACCTCCGTTACAGAATCTGCACCATTGGTGCAGAAAATGCAACAAGCAGGCTAAAATTGCCGGTCAGAACGGGTTTCGGGATGGTGCAAAAGATGCACCATTCCGCACCTCGCCTATCGCACCGGCCGCGCTGGACAGCCAGGAAAAGCCCCGGTCAGACCCGGGTGGACGACTGCATCGGCAGTTTGCCTTGCCGCTCAAGGGGAGGGTCGTATGCGCTCTATCCCTCTTTTGTCCGGACATAATGTGCATTATCGGCGGACTTCGCGCAGTGCAGCTGTGAGCGCATCGATCGTGATCTCTCCGGCTGCGAGGCCCACGACGAGGTCGAACGCCACGTCATCCTCAGCGTCGAGTTCGACGCCGTTCAAGCCGTAGAGCACGACGACGGCGAGCCACCCGAGTCGCTTGTTGCCGTCGACCAACGGATGCCCACGGACGATGGACTCCATGAGTGCCGCGGCTTTCGCATCCAGCGACTCGTAGGCCTCGACGCCATAGATCGTCGCGCTCGGTCGGTACGCAGCCGCGTCCAGCGCGCCGACGTCTCGCACGGGGCCGACTCTCAAGTCACTGATGAGCTGCAGCAGGTCGTCGAGCGACAGATGCTCGGTCATCGACCGAGGCGATCCAGCAGATCGGCGTAGCGTTCACGTGCGGATGCCGACAGCTCGGCGACCGCTGTGCTGTGACCCTCGCGCGCGGCTGCGTCGCGGATCGCGCGCAGTGCGGCTTCGTGCTTGCTCACCCTTGTCGCCGCAGCGAGCGCTTCGAGGGCGTCGTCGTCTGCGTCAGAGAGTCGCAAGGTCATCGCCATGCGAGGATGGTATCACTGTGATACCACTTTGGCGAGAATCGCTGCGAGCCCGTCTGAGAGTCGCCTCAGAGCGCGTACTGCAGCAGTGCGACGCCGTTGCTGAAGCCGCGCACCTCGAGCAGGCGCAGCCCATCTGCCTCGAAGCCGTCCGGGAACAGCCGCCGACCGCGGCCCTGCACCACCGGGTAGACGAACAATCGCACCTCATCCACGACGCCCGCGTCGATGAGCGCGTGGCACAGCGTGATGCTGCCGGTGACGACGATGTCCTCCCCCGGCTGCTGCCTCAGCGCCCGCACCTGCGCCAGCCAATCCCCCGTCAGCACCGTCGAGTGCTGCCACTCCGGATCGGTCATGGTCGACGAGACGACGTACTTCTCGACACGATTGAGCTGCTCGGTGACCCCTGTGCTGTCGTCGGTCTGCATCGGCCAGTACCCGCGGAAGTCCTCGAAGGTCTGACGGCCCAGCAGCAGTGCATCCTCGCGCGCGGTCTGCTCCTGCATCGCATCCCTCAGCTCGGGATCGTCGTCGCTCGGGTCGAACCAGTCGCCCAGCATCTCGATGGCGCCGTCGAGCATGATGTTCTGCGTGATCGCCAGCGTTCGTGTTCCGGTGCTCATGCCGCCCGACGATGGCAGACACGGGCGCGGCCCACCAGGGGTGTGTCGGCGCTACTCCCCCAGTGCCTGCAGCAGATCCGCGGCCAGGTCGTCGATGTGCTCGATGCCGACCGACAGTCGGATGAGCCCCTCGGGGATGGTCGGCGCCTCGGTCGGCCAGCGACGCCTGCGCTCCAATGTCGACTCCACGCCGCCGAGGCTCGTCGCCGCGACCCAGAGACGTACCCGCTCGACCACCCGATCGGCGGCGACCGCATCCGCGAGCACGATCGCCAGCACCGTGCCGAAGCGGGGATAGCGCACCTCGACGACTCCAGGGACATCCGCCAGCCGCCTGGTCAGCTCGCGCGCGTTCGATGCGGCACGCTCCAATCGCACCGGCAGCGTGCGCAGACCCCGCAGCGTCAAGAACGCCTCCATCGGCCCTGGGATCGCGCCGTGCAGCCCGCGGTGGTGGCGGATGCGCTCGGCGAGCTCGGCGTCGGCGGTCACGACGGCGCCGAGGACGACGTCGCTGTGGCCGGCGATGAGCTTCGTGGCCGAGTGCACGACCAGGTCGGCGCCGAGCTCGAGCGGGCGCTGCAGCAGCGGCGATGCGAAGGTGTTGTCGACCACGCTGCGCACCCCCGCCGCACGCGCGGCCGTCGTCAGCCGTGGGATGTCGGCGACCTCGAGCGCTGGGTTCGTGGGCGACTCGAGCCAGAGGATCGCGGCGCCGGTCAGAGTGGCCTCGACCGCGGGAGCGTCGGCGATGTCGACTCGGCGCACCTCGAAGCGGCCACTCGTCGCGCCCTCGTCGAGCATGAGCAGCGCATGCTGATAGGTGTGCCGCGCCACCACCACCGCTCCGCCGTGCGGCACCTGCTCGAGGATCGCGCTCACCGCCGCCATGCCGCTCGCGAACGAGATGCACTCGCCGCCCTCGAGCGCGCCCAGCGCCTCCTCGAGCGCCGTCCACGACGGGTTGCCGTAGCGCGCGTACTCCAGCTCGCCGCCAGCGACGAACGCGCTGGCGAAGGTGACGGGCTCATTGAACGGCGCACCGGATTCGTGCGGTGGCCGGCCAGCGGTCACGGCGATCGTCTCGAGGTGGCGGGGCGTATCTGACATGCCCCAATCCTGGCACTGCTCAGGTGCCCTCACTCGACGTCGAGCCGCAGCACCTTCCTGCGCTTCGTGGGATGCGACACCTCGGTCAGCCCGGCAGCCTCGAAGGTCGGCACGGTGCCGACGTGCAGCTCCTCGTCGATCACTGACGCCGTCGTGATCGGGTAGGCCTCCACCGCGCGAGCACCGTGCTCGACCGCGAAGTCGACAGCGGCGACGGCGAGCGCGCGACTGATGCCCTGCTTCCTGTGCCCGGCGCGAACGAACAGGCAGGTGATCGCCCACACCGACGCATCCGCTCGATCCTCCTCGCGGCCCTTCCAGGGCACGGTGAACTCGCGCACGAGCCCCTGATGGTCGCTGCGCGGCGCGACCGCGACCCAGCCGACCGGCACATCGTCGAGGTAGGCCACGAGCCCGCTCGTGACGGATGCGACGGGGTCGCCCGCGGCGGTCTGGTCGACCAGGCGCATGGCGCGGTCCTCGATGGGCGTGCCCGCGAAGGTCTCGCCGCGGTCGAGCCGGTAGCGCTGGCACCTGCAGCGATGCCCGCCGCCGCGCCCGCCGAAGAGCGCGTCGAGGTCGTCGGGCTGCGCCTGGTTCGCCGGCAAGATGCGGAGCTCGTTCACCATGCGCTCGATCCTGTCGCATCCACCGCCGCGCTGCGCGATCGAGTGGCGCCCCCACGCATCGATTGGCGACTCCCCCGATCCATTGGCGCCTGCTGCGATCGAGTGGCGCCTCCTGCGGTCGATTGGCGCCTGCTGCTCGATTGAGGTGCTGGGCCGGTCCGGAAAGCCAGTGGGTGCCAGGAGGCGCCACTCGATTTCCGGAAAGCCAGTGGGTGCCAGGAGGCGCCACTCGATGCTGGGAAGCGCCACTCGATGCTGGGAGGCGCCACTCGATGCTGGGAGGCGCCACTCGATGCTGGGAGGCGCCACTCGATGCTGGGAGGCGCCACTCGATGCTGGGAGGCGCCACTCGATGCTGGGAGGCGCCACTCGACGCTGGGAGGCGCCACTCGATGCTGGGAGGCGTCGGCGGGGGCGGGGTGGCCGTCGCTAGGGTCGGGGCATGGCGGCGGTTCGGACGATCTCGATCGAGGAGGCACGGCGCATCGCCGTGCGCGCGCAGTGGCTGGATGCGTCGAGCCTCGAGCGCGAGGCGGATGACCTGCCGGAGGTGGTCGAGCAGCTCACGCTGCTGCCGCTCAACCCCACCGAGATCGTCGCGCCGTCGGCCGAGCAGATCGCGCACACGCGCATCCCTTCGCTCGCCTTCGACGACGTGCGTCGCGCCGTCGAGACCGAGCAGACGCTCTTCGAGCACCTCGGCCCGCACCGGCACCCGATGGAGGCATTCGCGATCGGGCTGCGGGCGATGACCGACCTGCCGTGGACGATCGCGATCGGGCGCGACCCCGAGTCGATCCACAGCAGCGCGCGCGAGTGGCTCGACGCCAACGGCGGCTTCCACGCGCGTGTGCTCATGCAGCTGCGCGAGGAGGGACCGCTCCCCCAGGCCGAGATCGACGATGCCGCCGACGTGCCCTACGCCTCGAGCGGCTGGAACACCGATCGCAACGTGGCGATGATGCTCGAGCTGCTGCAGATCCGCGGAGAGGTGGTGGTCGCCGAGCGGCACGGCACCGCACGGGTGTGGGATCTCGCAGCGCGCGTGCTGCCACCGGTGGAGCCGGCGCGCATCGACGACGCCTGGAGCACCTGGCGCCAGCGCTGGCTTCGCTCGAACGGCATCACCCGCCCGACCCACCTCGGCGACGAGGGCGAATCGGTGCGCGTGGAGGCGAGCGACGGCACGATGCTGCGCGGCGAGTGGCGGCTCGCACCCGACGCGACCGCAGAGGGCTTCGCGGGCCGCGTCGCGCTGCTCTCACCGCTCGACCGGCTGATCGCGGACCGCAAGCGGATGACGCAGCTGTGGGGCTTCGAGTACGCGCTCGAGCAGTACACGCCGGCGGCGAAGCGGCGGTGGGGCGCCTTCGCGCTGCCGATCCTCGACGGCGACCTGCTCGTCGGCAAGGTCGACGCGAAGTCCGATCGCGAGTCGGGCGCCCTGCTCGTGCACCGCATCCACTGGGACACCGAGCCCAGCCCGCGGCTGCGCGACGCCGTGCACGACGAGATCGCGCGGCTCGCCGCGTTCCTGTCGCTGCGCCCCGCGATGCCCTGACGCTTCGTGTGCCTTGGGGCGCCGGGGCTCAGCAGCGCCACCGCAGTGCGCGGATAGCCTGACGCCGTGCCATCCCTCGCCGTCATCGGCAACCCCACTGCGCGCGGCTTCGAGCGTGCCGTCGACGCCGTGCTGCGCGAGGCTGCCGCCGCGGGCGCCGACGCGCGCGTCATCCCCACGACGATCGCCGAGCCCGGCGGCCCGCAGGCACACGCTGCGCTCACGGCGGGCGCGGATGCGGTGGTCGCCATCGGCGGCGACGGCACCGTGCGGGAGATCTCGGCGGTGCTCGCCCACTCCCCTGTCCCGCTGGGCATCGTGCCCGCCGGCACGGCCAACCTGTTCGCCAGGAATCTCGACCTGCCGCTGCGCGACCACGCGGCTGCCGCCCGCGCCGCCGTCGGCGGCCTGGACGCATCCGTCGACCTCGGCCGCGTCACGCTGACGCGTGGCGATGGCGAGCACGAGGCCGAGCGGGTGTTCCTCGTGGTCACAGGAGTCGGCAACGACGCGCTCGCCGTCGAGGCGGCGTCGCTGCGCGACAAGCGCCGACTCGGCTGGGCCGCCTACATCGCCATCGGCGCGCGCCGCCTGACGAGCCCGAGCTTCGCCGTGCGCGGCCGCTTCGACGGCGGGCAGGTCGAGTCGACGCAGGCGTGGAGCGTGCTCGTGCACAACGCCGCCCGCATCCCCGCCGGCCTCCGGGTGCTGCCCGACACACGGCTCGACGACGGACTGCTGCACATCGCCTCCGTCAGCCCCCGCCGCCTGGCGCACTGGGGCCGCATCGCCGCCGCGGGTGCAGGCATCGCACGCGCGGAGGGCATCCTGCGGCACCGCACCGCGAGGCGCGTCACCCTCGGTCGGGTCGACGACCTGCTGCCAGTGCAGATCGACGGCGATGCGGTGGGTCGGGTCGCGCGGCTGGATGCCCGCATCGACCGGGGAGCGCTCAGGGTGCGGGTGCCAGGATCGAGCACGTGAAGGCAGCAGCGGCACTCGAACGACTCAGGGCGACGCCCGCCGGCCAGCTCGAATCCGTGCTCGGTCGGCTCGACCTGTCGCAGACGGTCGCTGCGATCGCCGGCAACGCCGTGAGCGGCCTCTTCCGCCGCGACGAGCGCCGTGACCTCGTGCGGCTGCTGTGCATCGAGCGCGCCGAGGAGCTCAGCCCCGCGATGCGTGCGAAGGTCATGCACGCGCTGCGCCGGCTGCCCGCTAGCCCGAGCGTCTCCGCCGGGCTGCGAGCGATGCTGCTCTCGCTCACGGGCGAGCCGTTCCGCGACATGAAGTACCTGCTGAACGCCAGCGGCGACCAGCACGACCTCGAGCACGTCGTCTACGAGCGGCTCTCCCCGGCCGACCGCGATGCCGTGCTCGCGCACATCGCGGCCGAGGCCGCATCCGCCGCCTCCGACGACCTGCGCATCCTGTGCGACATCGACGACACGCTCAAGGCGATGCTGCACGAGCGCCGCTACCCGCACGGCACCGTGTACCCCGGCGTCGTCGAGCTGCTGAACGCGCTCGACCAGGGGCATGCGGCCGAGCCATCGCGCCCGGGCGATCTCACCTTCGTGACCGCCCGCCCCGAGGGGCCGAAGGGGCTCATCGAGCAGTACACGCGCAACGGCCTCGCCGGCCTCGGCCTGCCTCCGCATGCGGTGCTGGGCGGCTCGGTGCTCAACCTCTTCACGAAGCAGTCGATCAAGGCGCGCAAGCTGCAGAACTTCGATCGCGAGCGCTCGCTCTTCCCGGAGTGCCGCTTCCTCTTCCTCGGCGACAGCGGCCAGGCCGACGCGCAGGTCGGCGCCGAGATGCTGCGGCGGGGGCCCGACTTCGTCGTCGCCGTGCTCATCCACGAGGTGGTGCCGGTGACCGGCGCGAAGCGCGCGAGCCTCGAGCAGGCCGGCATCCGCTTCCACTCCTCCTACGACGAGGCCGCCCGCATCGTGCACGAGCTCGGCCTGATCGACCGTGCGGGGCGGGATGCGGTGGTGCGAGCCGTCGACGAGATCAGCGGGATGATGACCTAGGCAGGAGCCCAGGTCACCATCCGCGCCGACTAGCGGTGGTTCTGCCGCGTCGGCAGGTGCTTCGCCCACCACGCGAGGATGTGCTCGAAGCGCTCGACCCGGTGGCGCGGCTGACCGGCGCGGGTCAGCTCGTGGTCCTCGCCCGGGAAGAGCAGCAGCGCGGTCTCCACACCGTTGCGCTTGAGCGCCGACCAGTAGCGCTGCGCCTGCTCCGGCGGGCAGCGCCAGTCCTGCTCGGAGTGCACGACGAGCGTCGGGGTCTGCACCTTGCCGACGTGCGCCATCGGCGACTGCGCTCGCACCGCATCCGCATCGTTGCCCGTGTACTCCTCGGAGAAGAACCAGCCGATGTCGCTCGTGCCGATGAAGGAGTCGGGGTCGAGGAAGCCGCGCTCGACCACGGCCGCGGTGAAGCGGTGGTCGTTCGCGATCGTCCAGGCCGTGAGATAGCCGCCGTAGGAGCCGCCCATGATGCCGAGCCGCGCGCGGTCGAGCTGCGGATGCGCGTCGAGGCTGGCATCGAGGAAGTCGAGCACGTCGTGCAGGTCGACGGTGCCCATCGCCTGCTTGATGGCCACGCCATGCTCGCGGCCGTAGCCCGCCGAGCCGCGCGGGTTGCACTGCACGACCGCGTAGCCCGCGTCGACCGCGACCTGCGCCTCGTCGAAGACACCGACGCCGTACTGCGCGAAGGGGCCGCCGTGGATGTTGAGCAGCACCGGGTGCGGCCCCTCGCCCTCCGGCACCCAGACCCAGCCGTGCACCGTCGCGCCGTCGCGGCCCGTGAACTCGTGCTCCGTGGGCTCGACGACGCCCGCCTCGGCGAGCTGCGCACCGAAGTCGGTGAGCACGGTGAGGCCACGATCGTCGAGCACCGCCACCTCGCCCATCGAGGTCGGCGTGCGCACGGTCGCGACCGTCACGCCATCGCCCACGCCGTGACCGATCACCTCGAGGTCGCCGCCGATGAGCTCCTTCGCGCCGCCCCCGGAGACGTGCACGAGGCGCACACGGCCGCGCCGGCGCTCCTGCACCAGCACGCCGTCCTCGACGATCGTTGCGTGGCTGCCGACCTCGCCCAGGTCGACCGACGCCGCATCGGTGACCTCCTCGGGGTGCGCACCTGGCTGCTCGAGCACGAACAGCTGCTCGTTGCGGGCGACGAAGTCGCGGCCCGACTCCCCCAGCTGGGCGGCGAGCAGCACGAAGCCGCCGTCGGGCGTCGGCTGCACCTCGCTGACGCTGAGCGCGGCGCGCGAGGACAGGATGGTGTGCGGCTCGCCCTCGGCGACCGTCGCATCGAACTCGACGATCGCCGTCAGCAGGTCGTCATCGCGGGTGTCGTGGCGCGCGGTCGTGCACAGCACGCGCTGGCCGTCGCTCGAGAAGGCGGGCGCCGCGTGGTCGAAGTCGCCGTGACTGAGGCGGATGGCCTCCGGGGCGTGGAGCGCGTCGTCCTTCGTGGTCTCGTCGTCGTGCGGATGCGCGGCACGCGCGTAGCGCGGCTCGGCGTCGAGATCGGGCAGCTCGGCCGAGAACAGGTGGGAGTGCCTGCCGATCAGGCTGCCGAGGCCGTTGGCGAGGTTGCGGTTGCGGGTGATGAGGCGGGGCGACTCCTGTGCAGCAGCGACGCCCTCCACCGAGCCGTAGCGACCGGGCTCGGCCACGATCGAGGTGAACGCGATGCGGTCGCCGGTCGGCGACACCGCGAACTCCAGGACGCCGCCCGCCTGCGCGGTGGCCTGCACGGGCTCGCCGCCGTCGACGCGCATCGCCCAGACCTGCGGCTTGTCTGCCGCATCGGGCCGCACGAACAGCACGGTCTCGCCATCGGGCGTGAGCTGCGGCGCCCGGTCGGAGGTGCCGCCCGTCAGGCGGCGCCTGCTGCCGTCCTGCAGCGAGACCTTCCAGAGCTGGCCGACATTGCGGTTTGCCCGCAGGTTCGGCCGCGTCGCGGCGACGATCGCCCATGCGTCGCTCGGGTGCACCGCGGGGCGCGACAGCGTGACGAGCTGCTCGATGTGCTCCGCGCGCATCAGGCCTTCAGCCCTTCCGCGGCGCCGAAGCCGGCGACGTCGCCAACCAGCCGCGTGTTGTCGTCGCCGACCGGTTCGACGGCCGCGAGGGCGACCTCCTGTGCGAACTCCTCGACGTTGTAGAGCTTGCCGGCATCCTCGCGGCGACTCGCGATCGCCCCGGGGTTGGCACGCTCGAGCAGCGTCGCCGTGATGGTGCCCTCGATCATGTCGCCGGAGACGACCACCAGCTCGAAGCCGCGCTCGGCGAGCGCCGGGATGCGCTCGCGCAGGGCGTCCTCGCCCGCGCGCTTCGAGCGGGCGACGGCCTCATACTCGGGCATCGTCGGGGTCGTGCGGATGAAGTGCGCCTGGTGGCTCGTGACGAACACGACGCGTGCACCGTCGTTCAGCACCGGCAGGGCGGCATCGAGCAGCGCCACCTGCGCGTCGCGGTTGAGGCGCATGGCGTAGTCCTCGCCCATGCCGCTCTCCATGCCGCCGGAGGCGTTCATCACGAGGATGTCGAGCCCACCGAAGCGCCCCTTCGCGGCGTCGAACATCGTCGCGACGCTCGCGGCGTCGGTGAGATCGGCCTGCACGGCGATCGCCTCGACGCCCTGCTGCTGCGCCGCAGCGACGACCTTCTCGGCACGCGGCGCCTTCGCGCGGTAGTTGACGACGACGTTCGCGCCCGCACCGGCCAGCAGGGCGACGGTCGCGGCGCCGATGCCGCGGCTCGAGCCGGTGACGAGGGCGGTGCGGCCGGTCAGGGATCCGGGCTCGAGGGATGGTGCGGCGTTCGTCAGGGGGTTCGGCTCAGGGTTCGACGCTGGGTTCGACACAGGGGGCTCCTTCGTTCCCGACGACACTACTGCGCGTGCGATGCGCGCCAGGTGCGAGCCGGATGTGGCGCGTCACGGCCCGGCCACAGCATCCGCTCCATATGCTGGGTCCGTGGATCTCGTCCAATATGCCTGGATCGCGTGGCTCGTCGTAGCGCTCGTGTGCTTCATCATCGAGATGGTGACGCTCGAGTTCACGTTCCTGATGATCGGGCTCGCCTCGGTCGTCGGCCTCGTCTCCAGCATCACCGGCCTGCCCTGGTGGGCGCAGATCCTGATCGCCGCGGCGGCAGCGCTGCTGCTGCTGTTCCTCGTACGGCCGAAGCTGCTGCATCGGCTGCATTCGTCCGGCGAGGTCAACAAGCAGGGCATCGAGGCGCTGCTGGGCATGGCCGGAGAGGTGACCCGCTCGTTCCAGCGCGGCGCCGGCGAGGTCACGCTCTCCAACGGCGATGTCTGGACGGCACGCCTCTCCCCCGCGGTCCAGCCCCGTGATCCCGACGTCGGCGAGCGCATCGTCGTCACCGCC
Organism: Agrococcus sp. ARC_14; assembly: GCF_022436485.1. NCBI lineage: Bacteria > Bacillati > Actinomycetota > Actinomycetes > Micrococcales > Microbacteriaceae > Agrococcus > Agrococcus sp. ARC_14. The sequence goes on along the minus strand of NZ_JAKUDO010000001.1, from coordinate 1,969,339 downwards.
ATCGAAGGGGCGACGGCCATCGTCGTCCCCGCTCAGCGATAACTCAAGGAGCCCCTTATGCCGATCGACGGAGGATTCATCCTCGGAGCCTTCCTGCTCATCGTCGTGATCCTGGTCATCCTGTTCGTGCTCGTCACGCTCTTCAGGTCGATCCGGATCATCAAGCAGGGATTCACCGGTGTAGCCGAGCGACTCGGGCGATTCCACAAGGTGCTGCAGCCCGGACTCAACTTCCTCGTGCCGTTCATCGATCGGGTCGCGTACCACGTCGACATGCGCGAGCAGGTGCGATCCTTCCCGCCGCAGCCGGTCATCACCGAGGACAACCTGGTGGTCTCGATCGACACGGTCGTCTACTTCCAGGTCACCGACGCACGCGCCGCGACCTACGAGATCGCCGACTACCTCTCGGCCGTCGAGCAGCTCACCACCACGACGCTCCGCAACGTGGTCGGCGGCATGAACCTCGAAGAGGCGCTCACCAGCCGCGACACGATCAACGGGCAGCTGCGCAACGTGCTCGACCAGGCGACCGGCAAGTGGGGCCTGCGCGTCGGCCGCGTCGAGCTGAAGGCGATCGACCCGCCCCACTCCATCCAGGACTCGATGGAGAAGCAGATGCGCGCAGAGCGTGACCGCCGCGCCGCGATCCTGACGGCGGAGGGCTCGAAGCAGTCGCAGATCCTCGAGGCCGAGGGTCTGCGCCAGTCCGAGATCCTCCGAGCAGAGGGTCAGGCGAAGGCCCAGGTGCTCCGCGCAAAGGGTGACGCCGAGGCTCAGGTGCTGCTCTCCAAGGGTGAGTCGGAGGCCATCGAGCGCGTGTTCGCCGCCATCCACGCGGGTGACGCCGACAACAAGCTGCTGGCCTACCAGTACCTGCAGACGCTGCCGAAGCTCGCCGAGGGCGACTCCAACAAGCTCTGGATCATCCCGTCGGAGCTCACCGACGCCCTGCAGCAGGTCGGCAAGGGCTTCTTCGAGGGCAAGGCAGAGGTGCCCTTCCAGAAGCCCGCTGGCAAGCACGGTACCGACAAGGCCGAGCCGTCGATCCTCGACGAGACCTTCCAGGCCGACTCGGTCTCCGACGTCGAGGTTCCCACGATCGCCGAGACCCTGCAGGCCAGCGGCATCGACCCGAAGGACGCGGGGCGCACCGACACGGTCTCCTCGTCGACATCGTTGGCCGATGAGACTCCCAGCGCCGCCTACGACGAAGCGCTCGAGACCGTGCGCGAGGTCAGGGCCGACGCACCGCGGGTCACGATCGACCCCAACCAGGTCGACATTCCCCCGGTCGAGCCGAATCAGTCCGACGAAGGCCGGCCCCCGCAGGCGTGAGCTCCTTCCTCACCCCGGCCGCACCTCGGGTGCTCGCGCATCGCGGGCTCTCGATCGGTGCGCCCGAGAACACGATGATGGCGTTCATCGCCGCGGTCGACGTGGGGGCGACGTTCCTCGAGACGGACGCCCACGCGACGGCCGACGGCGTCGCCGTGCTCGCGCACGACCCCGGGCTCGACCGGGTCGCGGGCCGCGACGTCGTCATCGAGCAGACGCTCTGGAAGGATCTCGCCGAGATCGACCTGGGGCAGGGCGAGCGCGTGCCCGGGCTCAGGGAGGCGCTGCTGGCGCTCCCCGACGCGAAGTGGAACATCGACCTGAAGTCGGATGCGTCGGTGGTGCCGACGGTGCGCGCGGTGGTCGAGGCCAAGGCCGTCGACCGCGTGCTGCTGACCTCGTTCTCGGAGCGCCGGCGGCGACAGGCCGAGCGGCTCCTGCCTGAGGTCGCCACGAGCGCCTCGCAGGCGATCGTGCTGCGGGCGCTCGCGGCGCAGCGGCTCGGGCTGCGCGGTCAGCTCGCGCGGATCCTGGCGCCCGTCGTCGCGCTGCAGGTGCCGCGACGGGCGAAGGGGATCGAGATCATCAGCGAGCGCAGCGTCGCGGCCTTCCAACGTGCCGGCGTCGAGGTGCACGTGTGGACGATCAACGATCCTGCCGAGATGAGCGAGCTGCTCGCGATGGGCGTCGACGGCATCGTCACCGACCGCTGCGATCTGGCGCTGCCGCTGATCGCCTGATCCGGGTCAGCGCGGGGGCTTCGGCAGCGCGCGCACGCCTGAGAGCGCCCACTTCGTGACGGCACCGAGCGTGCCGAGCTCCTCCAGCACCCGCATCTTCGAGCTGCCGACAGCACGCTCGATGAAGCCGATCGGCACCTCGGCGATCGTGCCGCCCGCCTGGGCGACGCGCACGGCCATGGCGATCTGGAAGGCATAGGCGTCGACCTGGATGGCGTCGAGCTCGACGGATTCGAGGATGCGCGTGCGGTAGACGCGCAGGCTGCTCGTGAGGTCCTTCACACCGGTCGAGAGCACCGCTCGGGCGTAGGCGTTGCCGATCTGCGCCGCCCAGCGCCTGCGCGCGCCCATGTTGCGCACGTCGCTGCCCTCGACGAAGCGAGAGCCGATCACCAGGTCGACCCCCGACTGCGAGACGGCCAGCAGCTCTGGCAGGCCGTCGGCGTCGTAGGAGCCGTCTGCATCGGTGACGACCACCCGCGTCGCTCCCCGCGAGATCGCGAAGCGCATGCCCTCGATGACCGCTGAGCGGTAGCCGCGCTCGCTGCGGTGGATGACGAGCGTGCCGGCATCGGCCTTCGCGAGCCGATCCGCGAGCTCCCCGGTGCCATCGGGGCTGCCGTCGTCGATGATCACGAGCTCGGCGTGCGGCACCGACTGCCGCAGCCGCCCGACCGTGCGCTCAAGACCCTCGATCTCGTTGTAGGTCGGCACGACGATCATGACGTCAGGCATCCGCTCTCCTCCGCTGCAGTGCGGTGGCGGCTCCGAGGCCGGCCAGCGCGAGAGCACTGCCGATGCACAGCGCCCAATCGATCCATGCTCCCAGACGGATGCCGGGTGTGACGGTCGTCGACAGCGGCAGCGCTTCGAGCATCGCTCCAGGAGCGTACTGCGGCAGGCGGTCGAGCATGGTGCCGTCGGGCGAGATCATGGCGCTCGTGCCCACCGTGGAGATGTTGACGACCGCACGGCCCGCCTCGACCGCGCGCAGCTGCGCGATGGCGAGCTGCTGCACGTTCTCGGCCGAGCCCTCGCCGAAGTCGGCGTTGTTCGTGGGCGCCAGGATGATCTCGGCACCGTGCTCGAGCACCATCTCACGCGCCTGGTAGTCATCGATGATGTCGAAGCAGATCGCGACACCGGCGATCGTGCCGGCCACGTCGAAGGCGTTGTCGCTCGTCGGGTCGATGGAGAAGTCGCGCGGGATGAGCTCGAGGAAGCCGAGCGCGTCGAGGATGGGTGCGAAGAACTCGCGCTGCGGCAGGTACTCGGCGAAGGGCACGGGGTGCCGCTTGCGATACTCGGCGACGGCGCCCTCGCCCGGCTCGATCTGCAGCAGCGAGTTGTAGGTGTCGTCGCCCTCGCGGGTGACGGTGCCGACGATGAGCGGCGCGTCGAACTCGGTCGCCACGCGGTCGAGTGCCGCCATCGTGGCGGCAGTCTCGTCGGCGTAGAACTCTGCGGCGTTCTCGGGCCACACGAGCAGGTCGAGCTCCTCGCCCGAGAGCTCGCGCGTCGCGTCGACGTGCTGCTGCAGGATCTCCCCCGGCGTGTAGGGCGCGAGCAGGCCAGCCTCGCTGTCGCCCTGCACGGCGCCCACGCGCAGGCTCCCGGTCTGCGCGACCGGGAACGCCGGGATCGCGACGAGCACGATGAGCGCGACCGCTCCGATCGTGAGCCGGCGGCGCAGCATGGTGCGGTGGTGCAGCACCAGCTGCACCACGAGCGCGGCGGCTGCGGCGAGCAGGAAGGTCAGCCCCGTGAGGCCGACCCAGCTGGTGGTGTCTGCGAGCGGGCTGGATGCTTGCGAGTGCGCGAGCCTGCCCCAGGCGAAGCCGCCCCACGGCACCGTCGATGCGAGCGACTCGCGCAGCGTCCAGAGCCCGGCGAGCAGCAGCGGCACGGCGAGGAAGGAGCCGACGGCTCCCGGCAGCCGTGCCTCCCCCCAGCGCCAGGCGAGCGCCAGCAGCATGCCGCCGAGCCCCCACCAGACGGCCATCCACGCGGTGAGCGCGACGAGCGGCACGGGGCCGAGGTAGACGGTGATCCACTGGATGTGGAGCAGGAAGAAGAGGAAGCCGGTGACGAAGCCGAGCCCGAATGCGGTGCCGAGCCGCCGCCCGCGCAGCGAGAGCAGCGAGAGCGCGACAGCGGGCACGATGAGCGGCCACCAGTCGAATGGCTGGAACGCGAACGGCATGATCGCGCCGCCCGCGATCGCGGCCGCCCACGCGAAGGCGGTGGGCAGCGGCTGCCCCGCCCGCGTGCGCGTCGCACGCGGCCGGACGCCCGCTCCGCTGAGCGGGTTGCTGCGGACGCTCACTGCGCGGACCCCGATGCTTCCACGACACCGCGACGGATGCGCTCCACCGCGTCGCGAGCCGTGCGGGAGAGTCGCTTGGGCGCCACGTGCTCGATCTGCTCGAGCACGTCGATCGTCTGCTTCGTCCAGCGCACGAAGTCGCCAGCCGCCAGGTCGGTGTCGCGCAGCACGCCGTCGAGCGGGTAGCCGCGCGCCCAGCGGTGCATCGCGAGCGTGAGGCCGGTCTGCAGCGGCTCGGAGCCGGGCAGGCGGTGCTCCTGCTCGAGGTCGTCGAGCTGAGCCCACAGCGTCTGCGTCGCTGCCAGGGCATCCAGGAACGCGCCCTTCGGCAGCATCCGCTCGGGCAGCATGCCGTCGTCGCGCCTGCCCTCGAACACGAGCGCGCACGCAAGCGCGGCGAGCGCCGGCGCGTCGAGCCCGTTCCACAGCCCCTGGCGGATGCTCTCCGCGACCAGCAGGTCGCGCTCGCCGTAGATGCGGCGCAGCACCTCACCGGCAGGCGAGATGCGCGCGCCGCCCTCGGCATCCTCGACGTAGTCGAGCCTGCGCAGGATCTCGGTGATGCGATCGAAGCGCTCCGCGATCTCGCCCGTGCGGCGTGAGATCTGCCGCTCGGCCTTCTCGACGTCGCGGTGCAGGCGCCAGTAGCGCTCGCCCCAGCGGGCGTGCGAGTCGCGCTCGGGGCAGGCGTGGCAGGGGTGCTGCTTCATCCGGCCGCGCAGGGACTTCAGCTGCTTCTGGATGCGGTCGTGCTCACTGTGGCTGAGCTGCTGCCGCTGCGCGTCGCGCTCCAGGTCGCTCAGCTCGCGACGCAGCTGCGCGTACTGCGTGAAGTCGCCCAGATGGCACGACATCGACTCCTGGTAGGCCGCGAGGCTCTCGCGCTGGTCGACGACGCGGCGAGCGAGCTGCACGACCGAGCGATCGGCCTGGAACTGTGCGAACGAGGTCTCGAGCACCTCGCGGGTGCCGGGCACGCCCAGCCGGTCGATGAGGTTCACCGCCATGTTGTAGGTCGGCTTGAAGCTCGAGTGCAGCGGGTAGGTGCGCCGGGAGGCGAGCGAGGCGACCTCCACCGGCTGCAGCTTGCCGTTCCAGATGACGACCGCGTGGCCCTCGGTGTCGATGCCGCGACGGCCCGCGCGGCCGGTGAGCTGCGTGTACTCCCCCGGCGTGATGCGCACCCGCGCCTCGCCGTTGAACTTCTCGAGCTGCTCGAGCACGACGGTGCGCGCGGGCATGTTGATGCCGAGCGCGAGCGTCTCGGTGGCGAAGACGACCTTCAGCAGCCGGGCGCGGAAGAGCTCCTCGACGACCTCCTTGAAGACCGGCAGCAGCCCGGCGTGGTGGGCGGCGACGCCGCGCTCAAGGGCGTCGATCCAGTCGAAGTAGCCCAGCACCCCGAGGTCGGCGTCGTCGAGCAGCCGCGTGCGCTCGTCGACGATCGAGCGGATCTCGGCACGGTCCTCCGGCGTGGTGAGCCGCACCCCGCCGTCGACGACCTGCCGCACCGCCGCGTCGCATCCGGCCCTCGAGAAGATGAAGTCGATCGCCGGCAGCATCTCGCGCTGGTCGAGCTGCGCGATGAGCTCGACGCGGTCGACCCGCGAGGGGCCGCCGGAGCGCCAGGGCTGGAAGTCGCGCGAGCGGCCCTTGTTGGGGGCGCTGCGGGAGCGGTGACGGTTGTGGCCGCCCCGATCGCGGTGACCGCGGGCGGCGGATGCCTCGATGTCGGTGCCGCGCGCGAGCTCCTGCAGCTCCTTGCTGGGGCGGTGCGTGGCCTCCCCCGCCTTCGAGTCGAAGAGCTCGACCAGCCGGCCCTTGATGTGCACGTGCGCGTCGAGCGGCACCGGGCGGTGCTCCGAGACGATCACGCGCGTGTCGCCGCGCACCGCATCGAGCCAGGCGCCGAACTCCTCGGCGTTCGAGACCGTGGCAGAGAGCGAGACCATCCGCACGTGCCGCGGCAGGTGGATGATGACCTCCTCCCACACCGCCCCGCGGAACCGGTCTGCGAGGTAGTGCACCTCATCCATCACCACGTACTCGAGCTGTGAGAGGTCACGGCCCTCGTAGAGCATGTTGCGCAGCACCTCGGTGGTCATCACGACGATGCGGGCATCGCCGTTGATGGAGGTGTCGCCGGTGAGGAGACCGACGGATGCGCTGCCGTAGACCTCGGTGAGCTCGCGGTGCTTCTGGTTCGAGAGGGCCTTCATGGGCGTCGTGTAGAAGACGCGGCCGGTGGGGGCCTCCATCGTGAGGTGGATGGCGAACTCGGCGACGACGGTCTTGCCCGCGCCCGTCGGCGCCGCGACGAGCAGGCTCGAGCCGTCCTCGATGGCCTCGCAGGCCTCCCGCTGGAACGGGTCGAGGCCGAACGGCTGCGCGGCGGCGAAGGCTTCGGTGGCGATGCTCATCTGCGGACCATCGTCATGCGTCAACCTTGGCAGACTCTCGCTTCGCGCGGCGGCGATCGACGAGCAGTGCGATGCCGGCGGCAGCGAAGTAGAGCACCACCATCGGCACCGAGATGATGAACATGCTCCAGACGTCGCCGGCTGGCGTGACGAAGGCACCGAAGAGTGTGGCCGTCAGCACAGCCCAGCGCCACGCGCCGAGGATCGCCCTGCCGGTCACGACGCTCGCGAGGTTCAGGAACACCACCACGACGGGCAGCGTGTATGCGACGCCGGCTGCGAAGACGAGCTTGAGGGAGAAGTCCCAGTAGTCGGTCGCGCCCAGGAATGCGGTGAAGCCGTCGGGCGTGAAGCCGACGAAGAGACGGATGATGCGCGGCAGCACGAACCAGCCGGTCGCGCAGCCGGCGATGAACAGCGGCACGGCGGCGGCGATGAAGCCGAACACGTAGCGACGCTCGATGGTGCGCAGCGCCGGCACGATGAAGGCGAGCAGCTGCCAGATCCAGATCGGGCTCGAGATGATGAGCCCGAGCAGGAAGCCGATGCGCATCTGCACGTCGAAGGCCTGCGTGACGTTCGTGATGTTGAGCTCGACGTCGAGCCCGGAGGCCTGCAGCTCGTCGAGCGGCGCGCTCAGCAGCCGCAGCAGCGGCGCGGCGAGGAAGAAGCCGCCGATCGCAGCCAGGACGATCGCCGCGCCAGAGATGTAGAAGCGGCGCTTGAACTCGCGCAGGTGCGCGGCGAGCTTCATCCGGCCATGCGTGTCAGCCGTGCGCCCCTTGCGGGCCATCGACTACTTCCGGTCGGTGCTGGAAGCCGGGTCGTCGGTGCCCTTGGCGGTCGCCTCGTCACCGGAGCCGTCGCCCTTGACTTCCTTCTTCAGGATGTTGACCGACTGCCCCAGGCTCCGGGCAAGTGCGGGCAGCTTCGTGGCGCCGAAGATGAGCACGACGATGATGAGGATGATCCACCAATGCGATGCCGCATTGCCAAAGAATCCACCCATGATCGCCCTTCGCCCTGTGTCGGTCGTGACCTAGCCTACCGCGCCCGCGACCGGGCGAGGTCGTCACGCCTCGCGGGAGGGCTCACCATCGTGCTCGGCATCGCCGAGCGCCTCGATCGCGAAGCGGTGCATCGCGCGGCGCAGGCTCGCGGGCGCCACGATCTCGGCGTCGCCACCGCAGGCCGCGACCGCGCGCAGCACGCTGGCCTCGCTCCACACCTCGATGTCGAGCCGCACCCGCTCGCCGTCCACCGACACGGGGTCGGAGGTGGCGTAGTCGGCCAGCATCGCTGCTGCCGCGCGGGTCGCGACGACCTGCGCGGTGCCGGCGACCGTGCGCTCGTGCGCCGGGAGCGCATCCGGCCAGGCATCCTGCGTCGGCTCGATCGCCTCGATGCGGTCGAGGCGGAAGGTGCGCATGCCGCGCTTGTCGAGGTCGGCGGCCTCGACGAAGACCTGGCCCTCGTGCAGGTCGAGCTTCACCGGCGCCACCCGCCGACGCTGGGAGCCTTCGTCGGGCTTGCGGTAGTCGAGCGCGAGCACGCAGCGGTCACGGATCGCATCGCGGATGATCTGGGCCGTGCGCGGCACGTCGAGCGCGTCGACGGCGACCGTGTCAGCCCCCTGCGATGCCGCCCTGCGCAGCTTCTCGCGCAGCGCCGCGACGCGCTCCGGGCCCGCGTCCGTGTAGCCGGCGACGAGCGTGAGGCCCGCGATGAGCGCGCTCGCCTCGCGGGGCGAGAGGCGCACCGTCTCGTCCTCGAAGGCCGGGCGCATCGTCACGGCGATGACGTCCTGCTGCTCGAAGGCGTCGAAGTCGATGTCGAAGCGGATGAAGTCGCCGGCGCCGTCGGGCACACCGGCCATGAACACGCGCGAGACGGCCTCGCGGATGCGCTCCTCGGGCACGCCGAAGTGAGCGGCGGCCTCCTGCACCGTGACGGAGCCGGATGCGGTGACGTACTGGATGAGGGAGAGCAGCAGGCCGATGCCCCGCTCGACGCGGCTGGCGCTCACGTGGCACTCCCCTCGGTGTCGTCGGCGTGCGCGTCGCGGATGCGCTCGAGGCGCTGGCGCACGAGCTCGCGCTGCTGGGCGGGCCAGGCGACGGCGATGTCGGCGCCGAAGCCCGAGAGCTCGTCCGCGATCAGGTGGCGGTCGGCGTGGTGGATCACCAGCAGGCCGTCCTCCTCGGTGGTGTCGCGCCGATGCCGCAGCCGGATGTCGGCGTCGCTGCCGGGCACCGCGTGCACGCCGACCGAGGCGGACGCCCAGATCTCCTCGAGCTTGGCGAGCGCCGCGGCCGCAGCGTCGGCCGGCACCTCGAAGGGCTGACGCGGTGCGCGATCCTTCACGGGTGAGGTGATGCGCTGCATGAGGAAGGTGCGGGCGTCCTCGGCTCCGAGGTCGTGGCCGACGAGCATCCAGCGGCTGCGGAACAGCACGGTGGCCCATGGCTGCACGGAGCGGCTGCGCGGCGTGCGCTCGCCGGGCTTGAGGTAGTCGAAGACCACCTCTCTGCGGCGATCGGCGGCACGCTTGAGGGCCTGGAACGCACTCTCGCGCGAACGCTGGCGCGGCTGCACGATGGATGCGGTCGCGGGTTCGGTGCCGGCGGCCGGGTCGGTGGTGCGGCCCGGCGTGCGCTCGAGGGGCAGGCCGCCGCGGAACTCGGGGTCGGCGCGCAGCTTGAGCGCCGCGCGCTGCGACTCCTCCGTCAGCCCGCCCTCGTGCCAGACGCGCAGCGCGAGGTCGAGCAGGTCACGCTCCTCGGCGTCGAACTGCAGCTCTGCGGGGTCGCCGAGCACGCCGTCCAGCACGCGGTAGCGCGCCTCCTGATTGCTCTCGTCGCCCGGGGGCTGCACGACGTCGATCACGATGCCGTGCTCCCGCAGCGCATCCTTGTCGCGCTCGAACATCCGCTCGAGGGCATCGCCGGTCGGCTGCCCCTGGTAGCCGGCGACTCGAGCGAAGAGCTCCTGCTTCGTGAAGCCGACGCTCGTGTCCACAAGCGCGAGCAGCAGCGAGAACTGGCGCTCCTCGGCCTCGACCCTGCTCATCAGCCTGCGGCGGGCTCGAGCCGGTCGAGGATGTCGATCACGAAGAGGAGGTGCTCGCCCTCCCCGATCGACTCTGGGCGGGTGGCGGGGTCGTTGTAGCCGAGCTCCTGCGGGATGGAGACCACCACCTGGCTGCCGATGGGCTGACCGACGACCGCGTCGACGAAGCCGGGGATCAGGCTGGCGTCGTCGATCGTCATGGGCGTCGGAGCGCCGCGCTCCCAGGAGGAGTCGAACACCTCCTGGGTCTCCCAGACGATGCCGGTGTAGTGCACCAGCACGTTGTCGCCCTCTGCGACCGGCTCGCCGGTGCCCTCGATGCTCTGCATGACCGTGAGCTCCTCGGGCGCGGGGCTGCCGGGGAACGTCACGCCCGGCGTGCCGTCGGTCGCGAGCGTGACGGCGGGCATGCCCTGCTGGCCGGGGCGAGCGTTGCCCTCGGCGCGGCCGGGGTGCACGTCGGAGACCTCGAGCACGACGACCGCGGTGTCGGCGGGCGTGATGTCCATCTCGGGCGACGTGGCGGATGGGCCGAAGAGCGCCTCCACGGTGGTGGTGAGCACGACGCTCGAGCCGGGGGCTGCGCAGGCGACGGCCTGGCTGAGCGCGGTCTCACCGCCGGCGGCGAGGCGCAGCGGCTCAGCCGCGGGTGCCTCGGAGCCGGGCGTCGGGTAGGAGCTGGTGATGAGGTCGCCGGTCTTGCCGGAGTAGACGACGTAGTCGGCATCGACCACCTGGCCCTGGCTCACGCGCTCGCCCTCGCCGCCCTGGTGCGCGACCTGGTCGCCCTCGGAGACGAGCGGGATCTGGAACTCGACCGACGGGGCGGCGTCGCCCTGCTCGACGGTCACCTGGCCGGCGGCCGCGCCGGTGGGCAGCGTCGGCGTGCAGCCGTCGAGGCTGCCTGCGGGTGCTCCGCATGCGGTGAGGCCGGCTGCGGCGATGAGCAGCGCGGCGATCGAGAGGGGGCGTGTGCGCACAGCGATGCCTTTCGGGGTCGGGGACCGGGTCAGTCTACCTGCGCGGCCGTCTCAGCCGCGCAGGGCGGCGTCGGGGTCAGCGAGCCGATTCGGCCGCGTCGGGCGGCGTCGTGTCAGCGGCAGCGCTGGCAGGTTGTCCGCCACTGGCGATCGCGCCCGCCTGTCGCTGTGCGTCGCGACGGGCGCGCCGGGCGCGCTTCTCGCTCGGCACCCGGTCTCCCAGCGCCCCGGGCGTCCACGCCTCGACGTCGGCTGCGGCGAACTCGGCCTTCGCCGCGCGGCGCCGGAACGAGGGCAGCTCGACGCCGTCCGCGATGCGCCTGGCAGTCAGGAGGAAGCCGGTGTGCGCCACCATGCGATGGTCGGGGCGCACGGCCAGGCCCTCGACGTGCCAGCCGCGCACGAGGGTCTCCGTCGACTTCGGCGCGGTGAAGCGGCCGTCTGCGCGGATGGCCTCGACCGTGCGCGAGAGCTGCGTGACCGTCGCGACGTAGCAGAGCACGAGGCCACCGGGTCGGAGCGCGTCCGCGGTGGCATCGACGCACTCCCAGGGCGCCAGCATGTCGAGCAGCACCCTGTCGGCCTCGCCGTCGGGCACGTGCTCCCCGAGCTCTTCCGCGAGGTCGCCCAGCACGGTCTCCCAGTTGGCGGGCCGCTCGCCGAAGAAGCCGGCGACGTTCGCCTCCGCGACGTCGCGGAACTCCTCGCGGCGCTCGAAGGAGACGAGCCTGCCGGTGCCGTGCAGGGCACGCAGCAGCCAGAGCGAGAGCGCGCCGGAGCCGACGCCCGCCTCCACCACGGTGAGGTCGGGGTGGATGTCGGCGAAGCCGATGATGTGGGCTGCATCCTTCGGGTAGATGATCGCGGCGCCCCGCGGCATCGACATCACGTAGTCGTGCAGGAGCGGCCGGATCGCCAGGTACTCCGACTCTCCCACGGTGACGAGCGAGCCGTCGAGCAGGCCGATGAAGTCGGCGTGCGGGATCGCGCCGCGCTGCGTGCCGAACTGCTTCCCCTCGGTGAGGACGATCGTGTAGAGCTTCTGCTTCGGCCCGGTGATCTGCACGATGTCGCCCCACTGGAACGGACCCGTCCTGCCCATCATGCGGTGTGCTCCTGCGTGCTGGCGGCCTGGGCGCTGAGGACCTGCGGGATCGCGGCGGCCAGATCGGCGGCGGTGCGGCCCGACAGCGTCGGCCAGTGGGTGATGCCGGGCACCTGCGACACGTCCACCGCGTGCGGCACCCCGATCGTCGTCATGCCCGCCGCCAGCGCGCTGCGCGCACCGGTGATGGAGTCCTCGATCGCGACCGAGCGCGCCGCCTCGACGCCCAGCAGGGCCAGGCCCCGCAGGTACGGCTCCGGATGCGGCTTGCCCTGCTCGCACTCGTCGCCCGCGACCGTGGCGACGAACGGCGGGCGGCCGAGCTGCGCGGTGAGCGCCGCCTCGACGCGGTCGACGATCTCGCGCGTCGACATGGTGACGAGCGCGATCGGCACGCCGGCATCGAGCAGCTCGCGGAGCAGCTCCAGGGCGCCGGGGCGCATGGGCAGCACGTCGCCGATGCTGCGCAGCACCTCGCCCACCAGCCGCGCCACGATCGCGTCCTCGTCCATCGGGACGCCCTTGGCGATGAAGCTGCGCGCGCCGTCCCAGAGGTCGACGCCGACGAGCGCCTCTGCCTCGTCGGCGCCCCACGGGATGCCGTGGTCGGCGGCCAGCCTGGCCTCGGCGGCCATCCACTGCGGTTCGGTGTCGATGAGGGTGCCGTCCATGTCGAACAGCACGGCGTCGAGAGCAGGCGAAGTCACTGAGCAAGCCTAGCGAGGGCTGGCGGGACGGGCGGCCCGACGGTCGGGGCGGCGGCGTAAGGTGGACGTTCGACGTGAGGAGGTGCCACGCGTGGCACGAGGACCCATCGAAGGCCGCATCATGGTCGTCGCCTTCGAAGGCTGGACGGATGCAGGCGACGCTGCGAGCGGAGCGGTGAAGCGGCTGATCGAGGCCTGTGAGCTCGAGGCGTTCGACGAGATCGAGCCCGACGAGTTCGTCGACTTCGCGATGCACCGCCCGGTCATCTCGACCCTGGAGGAGGGTGTGCGGGCGCTGCAGTGGCCCTCCACGATCGCCTACGCACCGACGCGGCTCTCCAGCAAGACATCCCTCGCCGCCGACGCCGGCCTTGACGTCTCGACCGGCAACGACGGCGAGATCTTCGCGCTCGTCGGCGCGGAGCCGAGCCGCAACTGGACGGCCTTCGCGGCTGAGTTCCTCGAGATCGCGCGTGGCTGCGAGGTCGATGCGATCGTCTTCGTCGGCGCGATGCTCGCCGACGTGCCGCACACCAGGCCCATCTCGACCTCGACCACGAGCGACAGCCGTGCGCTGCAGTCGCGCCTGGGCGTGCTGCAGAGCGAGTACGAGGGCCCGACCGGCATCATGACCGTGCTCGGTCTGCTCGCCCAGGAGGCGGGCATCCACACCGCATCGCTGTGGGCCTCGGTGCCGCACTACGTGCACAACGCCCCGGCTCCCAAGGCGATCGTCGCCCTGCTCGACCGGCTCTCGGAGATGCTCGATGTCACGATCCCGCTCGGCGACCTGCCGGAGCAGGCGGGCGAGTGGGAGCGCGGGATCGACGAGATCACCGAGCGCGACGACGACATGCGCGCCTACATCGGCAAGCTCGAGGAGCAGCGCGACGCCGTCGAGAGCCCAGAGGCCTCTGGCGAGGCGATCGCCCACGAGTTCGAGCGGTTCCTGCGCAACGAGGGCGGCACGCAGCGACAGGCGGGCAGCGCGTCGGCGCCGACGAGCACGGATCGGCCGCGCGCGGATGGCCCAGCCGACGGAACCGCCGGAGAGCCTCCTGCCGAGGACGAGCCGGGCAGCGCTCGCACCGACGACGACGCGCCCGACGAGGACGCCCCGCCCGTCTGAGGCTCAGCGCCGCGGCACGGTGCGCAGGTCGATGCCCAGCAGCGCGTCGATCGCCGCGAGGCTGCCCTCGTCGGCGGGCGCGCGCAGGGCGAACGCATCCACCGCCTGCAGCGCCGCCGGCGTGTTGAGGTCGTCGTGCAGCGTCACGCGCAGCCACGGCACGAGCGACTCGGCCAGCGAGGGGTCGTCGTCGGGCAGCTGCGCCCACGCGAGCCAGCGGTCGAGGCGCTGCTCCGCGGCCTCCAGATCGCCCGGGAACCACTCCCAGTCGTCGCGCCAGTGATGATCGAGCAGCGCGAGCCGGATCGCCGCGGGCCTCGCGCCCTCGGCGAGCAGCTTCGAGACCAGCACGAGGTTGCCGAGCGACTTCGACATCTTCTCGCCGTCGAAGGCGACCAGGCCCGCGTTGAGCCGCGCGAGGCTGAACAGCGGCGCGCCCAGCGCGATCGCGTGGTGGCCCTGCATCTCCTGGTGCGGGAACCGCAGGTCGCGGCCTCCTGCGGCGACCGTGAACGGCACTCCCAGCTCATCCATGGCGATGACGGTGCACTCGACATGCCACCCTGGCCGGCCACGACCGACCGGTGACTCCCACGCCGGCTCTCCGGGGCGCTCAGCGCGCCACAGCACCGGGTCGAGCGGCGAGCGCTTGCCGGGGCGGTCCGGCTCTCCCCCGAACTCGCGCGTCAGCTCCAGCATCCGCGCCGCATCCGTGCGACTGCCCTCGCCGACCGAGAACTGGCGTGCGCGGGTGGTGTCGAACAGCACATCCGACCCCGCGGCATCCGGCGCCTCGAGCAGGTAGGCGTCGCCGGAGTCGAGCAGCCGCTGCACGGCCTGCGCGATGGGCTCGATGCGCTCGGTGACGGCGACCCAGGCATCCGGCGGCAGGATGCGCAGCGCCTCCATGTCGCCGCGGAACAGCTGCTGCTGCCGCTCGGCGAGCTCGCGCCAGTCGACGCCGTCGCGCGCCGCGCGCTCGAGCAGCGGGTCGTCGACGTCGGTCGAGTTCATCGCCGTGTGCACCTCGATGCCCGCGTCGAGCCAGACCCGCGTGAGCGTGTCGAACGCGAGGTAGGTGAAGGCGTGCCCGAGGTGCGTCGCGTCGTACGGGGTGATGCCGCAGGTGTACATGGATGCCGTGGGCCCGGCCGGCAGCACCACGCGGCGGTCGGTGCGCACGTCGTGCACGCTCGGCCGCTCGCCGGTGCCCTCGCCGAGGGACGAGAGCGTCGGGACCTCGGCGCGCTGCCATGCCCTCACAGCGGCGTCCCCAGCACAGCGCTCGCCATCAGAGTGCCTCGATCCAGCCAGCGCTGAGCGCGATGAGCAGCACGGCGCCGAGCACGATGCGGTAGACGACGAATGGCAGGAAGCTTCGGCGAGAGATCCAGTCCATCAGCCACCGGATGACGGCGAGCCCGACCACGAAGGCGACGAGCGTTGCCACGATCGTCGGCCCCCACCCGAGCCCGATCGCCGAGGGCTCGCCGACAGCCTGGATCGTCTCGTAGATGCCTGCGCCGAAGACGGCAGGCACGGCCAGGAAGAAGGCGTACTTGGCGGCTGCCGGCCGCTCGTAGCCCAGCGCGCGACCCATCGTCACGGTCGCACCGGAGCGAGAGACGCCCGGGATCAGCGAGAGCACCTGCGCGAGGCCGATGAGCAGGCCGTGGCGGTAGGTGGTGGTCTCGAGCGTGTGCACCCGACGGCCGAGCATGTCGGCGAGGCCGAGGATCACGCCGAAGACGATGAGCACGGTCGCGGTGATCCAGAGGCTGCGCAGCTGGTCGCGGATGAGGTCCTGGAAGAGCACACCGGCGAGCACGATCGGGATGGTGCCGATGATGACGAGCCAGCCCATCTTCACATCGGGGTCGTCCTTGGCGACCTTGCCGGAGAACTGCTGGAACCACTTCCCGATGATGCGGGTGATGTCCTTCCAGAAGAAGATCACCACCGCGAGCTCGGTGCCGATCTGGGTGATCGCCGTGAAGGTGGCGCCGGGATCCTCGGCGCCGGGCAGGAACAGCCCGGCGATGCGCAGGTGCGCGCTCGAGGAGATGGGCAGGAACTCGGTGGCGCCCTGGAGCGCTCCGAGGATGATCGCGATCAGCCAGTCCATGGTGGTGCGGGGTCCTCAGTAGGTCAGCAGCAGGTCTTCGAGCACGTCGGTGCCGAACTCGAGGGCGTCGAGCGGCACGCGCTCGTCGACGCCGTGGAACATCGCCGCGAAGTCGAGATCGGGCGTGAGCTTGAGCGGGGCGAAGCCGTAGCCGGCGATGCCGAGCTCCGAGAGCGCCTTGTTGTCGGTGCCGCCGGAGAGCATGTAGGGCAGCACGGGCGCTCCCGGGTCGTGCCGGCCGAGCGCGGCGGTCATCGCCGTGACGAGCTCGCCATCGAAGGGCTGCTCGAGGCCGACGTCGCCGTGCACCAGCTCGACCTCGATCTCGTCGCCGACGAGCGCGCGGATCGCGTCGATCGCCTCACGCTCACGGCCGGGCAGCGGCCGCACGTCGATGCGAGCCTCTGCGACCGAGGGGATCACGTTGTGCTTGTAGCCGGCATCGAGCATCGTCGGGTTCGCGGTGTGGCGGAGGCTCGAGCGCAGGAAGCGCGCGACCGTGCCGGTGCGCTCCGCCACCGCATCCGGGTCGTCGACCTCGACGCCGAGGATCTCGGCGATGCCTGCGATGAGGCCGCGCGTCGTGTCGGTCAGCTCGACCGGGAACTCGTGTGCGCCCACCGCAGCGACGGCGTGCGCGAGCTTCGTGACGGCGTTGTCGCGCATGTGCTGCGAGCCGTGCGCCGCGGTGCCACGTGCGCGCAGCAGGATCCACTGCAGCGCCTTCTCTGCGGTCTGCAGCAGGTAGGCGCGCTGACCGTCGATGTCGATCGAGTAGCCGCCCACCTCGCTGATCGCCTCGGTGGCGCCGGCGAAGAGCTCCGGATGGTTGCGCACGAGGAACTGCGAGCCATAGATGCCGCCGGCCTCCTCGTCGGCGAAGAAGGCGATCACGAGGCCGCGGCGAGGCTTCCTGCCGCTCGCCAGGATGCGCTCGAGCGCGACCAGGATCATCGCGTCCATCTGCTTCATGTCGACCGCGCCGCGGCCCCACAGCAGCCCGTCCCGGATCTCGCCGGCGAACGGGTCGACGCTCCACTCGGATGCGTCGGCGGGCACGACGTCGAGGTGGCCGTGCACGACCAGCAGCGGCAGCGAGGGGTCCTCCCCCTCGACACGGGCGATGACGCTCGCGCGACCGGGCTCCGACTCGATGGTCTGGCTCTCGACCCCCATGGCGGCCAGCACCGCGGCGACGTAGGCCGCCGCATCCGCCTCACCGCTCGAACGGCCGCCACCCCAGTTCTGGGTGTCGATGCGGATGAGGTCGCGGGCGATCTCAGCGGTGCGAGTCAGGCTCGTGGGGGTCGATCGGTCGGTCACCAGGCAAGGCTAGTCGCTTCCCGGAACCGAGCCGGGTCGACCGCGCTGGGTCTGCGGCCATGGGTAGCGTGGGCGCACACGCCGTCACCCACAGGAGGAGCCGCATGTCTGAGCGCTCGAGCGTCATCACCTGGCAGGACCCCTCGATCGGGCTCGCCGCCATGCCGACCATGGCGGGCATCGACTACCTGCGCGCGATGCTCGACGGCCGGCTGCCGGGGCCGCCGATCGCCGACCGCATGGGGTTCACGCTCAGCGAGGTCGAGGTGGGCAGCGCGGTGTTCCGGTGCACGCCCGATGAGTCGCACGCGAATCCGATCGGCGCGATCCACGGCGGCCTCGTCTGCACGCTGCTCGACTCCGCGCTCGGCTGCGCAGCGCAGACGACGCTGCCCGCCGGTACCGGGTACACCTCGATCGAGCTCAAGGTCAACTACCTCCGCCCTGTCCGAGCGGGCGACGAGCTCACCTGCACCGGCCGGGTCGTCAAGCCGGGCCGCCGCGTCGTCTTCGCGGAGGGTGAGGTGACGGATGCGGCGGGTCGCGTCGTCGCCACCGCCAGCAGCTCGCTGCTGGTCATGCAGGTCGACGCACCGGTCGCCTGACCGGCAGATGGTGCGTCGCACTGTCGCGCGCATGCTAAAGTCTTCTCTTGGTCCACCTCGTGGATTCGACACCTTGCGCGGGTGGCGGAAATGGCAGACGCGCTAGCTTGAGGTGCTAGTGCCCGTATTAGGGCGTGGGGGTTCAAGTCCCCCCTCGCGCACAGTGAGAGGCCCGGAGCATTCGCTCCGGGCCTCTTCCCGTTTCCGGACATCCCCCAGGTGGTGCCGTGCGAACGGCGGTAGATTGCCGACATGTCGTTCTTCAGCTCCATCCGCTCGAGCGGCTTCCGCCGCGGCCCCGACCGCCTGTTCGCAGGCATCTGCGGCGGCATCGCAGGCAAGCTCAACGCCAACGTCTGGCTCGTGCGAGTGCTCATGCTGCTGCTGTTCGCGCTCCCCGGCATCGGCTGGGCCGCCTACGCGGTCGTCTGGATCCTGACGCCGAACCAGGATGGCTCGATCCCGCTCGAGCGCTGGCTCGGCCGCGGGCGCTGACCCGCGCGCGCCGCTCAATCACCGCCGCTGGGACCGGTGTCCTCGCGCTTGCGCTCGCGCCGCAGCATGCTCGCCGGCACCACGGTGGCGGCGCCGAAGCGGTCGTGCACGGCATCCATCGCGCGTTCTGCGCTCCCCCACGTCGCGGTGTCGTCCCACAGCAGCCCGTGGTCGGCGGCACCCTGCACCGAGCTCGCACGCACCCCCAGCAGCCGCACGGGCGGCAGCTGCCCGAGCTGCTCGAGCAGTGCCCAAGCCGTCTCGACGATGACGCGTGTGACGTCGGTCGCCTCCGGCAGCGTGCGTGAGCGCGTGATCGTCCTGAAGTCATGGAAGCGCACGGTGATGGTGACCGTGCGCGCCTGCACCCCGGCATCCCGCAGCCGCCTGCCGACGCCGGTCGCGAGCCGCAGGATCTCGCCCTGCTGCTCGACGGGGTCGGTGACGTCGCGGAAGAAGGTGTGGTTGTGCCCGAAGGACTTCTCGTGCTCGCGCTCCTCGACCGCGCGCGGATCGCGCCCCCACGAGAGGTCGGCGAGATGCCGGCCGGTCGCATCCCCGAACCAGGAGCGCAGGCGATCCGGCGCGGTGTTGGCGACATCGCCGATCGTGTGCAGGCCGTAGCGCGCGAGCCGCTCCTGCTGGGCGGGCCCGACGCCCCACAGCGCCGAGACCGGCTGCGGATGCAGGAACGGGATCACCTGATCGTCGGGGACCACGAGGAGCCCATCGGGCTTGGCCCGCGAGGAGGCGAGCTTCGCGACGTACTTCGTGCTCGCGGCACCGATCGACGCGACCAGGCCTGTCTCAGCCGTGATGCGCGCGCGCAGCTCCGGCCCGATGCGGTTCGCGCCGCCCGCGAGCCTCCGCAGGCCAGCGATGCCGACGAAGGCCTCGTCGATGCCGAGCCGCTCGACATCCGGCGAGGTGTCGTCGAGGAGGCCCATCACCTGCTTCGACAAGCGGGAGTAGAGCGGGAAGTCGGGATCCAGGATGATCGCGTTGGGGCACAGCCGCATCGCCCGAGCCATCGGCATCGCCGAATGCACGCCGTACTTGCGCGCCTCGTAGGTGGCGGCGGTGACGACCGATCGGGAGGAGTCATGGCCGATCACGACCGGCTTGCCGGCCAGATCCGGCCGCGCCAGCAGGGAGGCGGATGCGAAGAAGGCATCGAGGTCGACGTGCAGGATCGAGGCGGTCGTGTCGTCGACCTCCGGGCCCGAGACCAAGCGGTTCGAGCCGTCCTGCTTGCTCACGGATCCATCGTCCCACGCGCCGCCGACATCCAGCCGGGGCAGTGCAGGATGGAGGCATGCAGCACCCGGGCATGGAGCATCCCTACACGCGCTACGTCGCCCTCGGCGACAGCTTCACCGAGGGCATCGGCGACGAGGAGCCCGACCTGCCCAACGGCGTGCGCGGCTGGGCCGACCGCGTCGCCGAGGAGCTCGCCGCCTCGCGCCCCGACTTCCAGTATGCGAACCTCGCGATCCGCGGCCGGCTGCTGGGCCAGATCGAGGCCGAGCAGCTCGAGCCCGCGCTCGCCCTCGAGCCCGACCTCGTCACGATCTCGGCGGGCGGCAACGACCTCATCCGCCCGGGTGGTGACCCCGACGCGCTCGCCGCACGGCTCGATGTGATCGTCGGCAGGCTGCGAGCCGGCGGTGCTGACGTGGTGCTCTTCAACGGCCCCGACGTCGCCATGACGCCGGTGCTGCGCTCGATCCGAGGCAAGGTCGGCATCTACAACTCCAACCTCTTCGGCGTCGCGGCGAAGCACGGCGCGATCATGGCCGACATGTGGTCGGCCAGGCACCTGCAGCAGCCGCAGATGTGGGCGCCGGATCGCCTGCACTTCTCGCACTACGGCCACCACGCCATCGCGATGCTCGTGCTCGACGCGCTCGGCGTGCACCACGACCTCACCGCCGAGGAGCCCGAGCCGCTGCCCGCGCGCACCTGGCAGCAGCTGCGCATGCAGGATCTGCACTGGGCGCGCGAGCACCTCGCCCCCTGGGTCGTGCGACGGCTGCGCGGGCAGTCCTCCGGCGACACGATCTCGCCGAAGCGGCCAGAGGCCGGCCCGGTGCTGCCGACGCACCACCACGACCTCGAGGGCTGAGCTACTCGAAGTACCAGCCGATGGCGGTGGCCGGATGCGTGAGGCGCCACCACGGGTCGGGTGCGGCGAGACTGCCGGTCATCCGCACCGTGACGGGGTCGCCGCCTGTGGAGAGCCCCGCCTCGCCGACGTCGACGACCGGGGTGCCGGCGGACACGCTGCGGGCGGTGGACTCCAACGACGGCGCGCCGTCCCCGAAGACGTGCGCGTCGAGGTCGGCGTCGGTGACCGCCCGCACCGTCTCTCCCCAGGGCGCCGTGTACTCGGCGACGGCGGTGCCCGCCGGCACGATCGTGCGCGTCGCGAAGTTCGGCCAGACGCTCTCGATCAGCCCGATCATGGCCGCGTCGGTCTCGTCCGCGGCGATCGTGCCCATGACGACGCCGACGATGCGGCGCTCCACGCCGTCGATCTCGCGCACCGCGGTGACGAAGAGGTTGCGGCCCCACACCCGCAGCGTGCCGGTCTTGCCGCCGTCGATGTCGTGCTGACCGAGGATGCGGTTGGTGTTGGGCGCGTAGCCGATGCCGGGGATCTGCACCGACTCGAGCTGGATCGTCGAGAGCACCACCGGGTGCTCGACCGCCTGCAGCGCGATGCGGGTGAGGTCGGCAGCGCTCGAGACGCTGCCGGCGTCGAGCCCGACCGGATCGCGCAGCACGGTCTGGTCGAAGCCGTGCTCCGCCGTCCAGGCGGCGGACGCCGCATCGAAGCCCTCCATGCTGCCGAATGCCCAGTTCGCGAGCGACCAGGCCGCGTTGCCGGCAGAGTCGACCAGCGCCCACTCGATGAGGTCGCGCTGGTAGACCTGCATGCCGTCGAAGACGGGCGCGACGGGTGCGTTCTGGCTGATCGCGTAGCCGAGGGCGGTCACGTCATCGCCGTCGAGCGTGATGAGCGCTCCCCGAGCATCGCCCTCGATGGGATGCTCGGCGAGCACGATGAGCACGGTGGCGAGCTTCGTGACGCTCGCCATCGGGTGCGCGCCCTCGCTCCCCCAGGCCTCCCACGCATCCGCCTGCCCGTCGAGCCCGACGACCCCGTAGCCCGCGGCGCGCGCCTCCTCGGGCCACTCGACCGCTGCCGCGGGCAGCGCGGGCAGCGCCGGCTCGAGCCGACTCGCCGCGACGGAGGGCGTCGGCGCGAACAGCACGGCTGCGCCGGCGACCACCGCCGCGATGAGCGCCAGCACGACGGTCGCCCGCAGCAGGGTGACGAGCGGATGCGGCCTGCTGGCGCGCTGGCTGGAGGGGGTGACGGTCATGCGGCTCCTCGCAGCGCCCACATCGCGACGGCGGCAGAGGCGGCGACGTTCAGCGAGTCGACGCCGTGGTGCATGGGGATCCTGACGACGCGGTCGGCGGCAGCGATGGCGCGGGCGGTGAGGCCCGGCCCCTCGGAGCCGAAGACGAGCGCGACGCGCTCTGCGGGCGCCGCGGCGTACTCGTCGAGCGTCACCGCATCCTCGTGCAGCGCCATCGCCACGGTCTCGAAGCCCGCCTCGCGGAACACCGGCACCGCCGCCTCGAGCGATTCGATCCGGGTCCACGGCACCTGCAGCACCGTGCCCATCGAGACGCGCACGCTGCGACGATAGAGCGGATCCGCGCAGGTCTGGGTGACGAGCACCGCATCGGCACCGATGCCCGCGACCGAGCGGAAGGCGGCGCCGACGTTCGTGTGGTCGACGAGCCCGTCGAGCACGACGACGCGACGTGCGTGCGCGAGCAGGGCCGAGGCATCCGGCAGCTCGGGCCGCTGCATCGCGGCGAGCGCGCCCCTGTGCAGGTGGAAGCCGGTGAGCTGCTCGAGCACGGGCTCTTCGCCGACGAAGATCGGGGTGTCCGCTGCAGCGGCGGACTCGCCCAGGATCTGCTCCACCTGCGGCAGCCAGCGCGGCGCGACGAGCACCGAGCGCGGCCGATGGCCGGCACGAAGCGCGCGCTCGAGCACCGTCTGGGACTCGGCGATGTAGAGGCCGCGCTCGGGCTCCGTGCGGCGGCGCAGCGCCACATCGGTGAGCGCGACGTAGTCATCGAGCCGAGCATCGTCGAGCGTGTCGATGCGGATGATCTGCACAACCGCTCCCCTCGCTCCCCCGGCGTCTCGAGCGTAGCGGCGCACTAGGCTTGAGAGCGTGCTCGACACAGCGATCGACCTCCTCAGGGGCCGCCGGATCGCGGTGCTGACCGGCGCCGGCATCTCGACCGACTCCGGCATCCCTGACTACCGCGGCGAGGGTGCGCCGCGCCGCACGCCGATGGTGTTCGACACCTTCCGCTCGAGCGCCGATGCCAGACGCCGCTACTGGGCGGGCAGCCATCTGGGGTGGCGGCGCTTCACCTCGGTGCATCCGAACGACGGGCACCGTGCGCTCGCACGGCTCGAGGAGGCGGGGCTCGTGACCGGGATCGCGACGCAGAACGTCGACGACCTGCACGAGCGCGCCGGGTCGCACGAGGTCGTGCACGTGCACGGCCGCATGCACACGGTCTCGTGCCTCGACTGCGGCCGCACGTACGACCGCGAGCGGATCGCCGCCGAGATCGAGCTGCTGAACCCGTGGATCGTGGTGCCGGAGCAGGTGCGGCTGCAGCCCGACGGCGATGTCGAGATCGATGCCTCGCAGGACTTCCTGGTGCCGCCGTGCCCCGTGTGCGGCGGGATGCTGAAGCCCGACGTGGTGTTCTTCGGCGAGATCGTGCCGCCGGCGGTGTTCGCCGCGGCCCGCGACGTGATCGCGGCCGGCGAGGTGGTGCTGGTCGCGGGATCCTCGCTGATCGTGAACTCCGGCACGCGGCTGCTCGAGGTGGCGCGCCGCGCGAGCGTGCCGATCGTGATCGTGAACCGCGGCGAGACGAAGTGGGATGGCAGGGCCGCCGTGCGCGTCGAGGGCGGCACGAGCGAGACGCTGACGACGATCGCGGACGCGCTCGTCGCACCGTTTTGATGCCGGAGGGCTCAATGCGCGCAGCGCGTTGAGCCCGGAGGCATCAAGGCTGAGGAGCGCGCGCCGGAGGCGCACGCGTCACGAAGCCCGCTGCGCCGTCGCGACGATCTCCGCCAGGAAGGCGCCGAGGCGCTCGGCCGAGTCGCGCCAGCTGAAGCGGGCCGACTGCTGCAGCGAGGCGCGCGAGCGGGTCTCCCATTCCCCCTCGAGCGCGCGCACGGCGTGCGCCAGCGCATCCGCATCTCCCACCGGGAAGTACACCGCCGCATCGCCCCCGACCTCGCGGAAGATCGCCGTGTCTGCCACCACCACCGGCACGCCGAGGCTCATCGCCTCGAGCAGCGGAATGCCGAAGCCCTCTTCGTGCGAGGCGTGCACGAGGGCGGTCGCGCTGCGCAGCAGCTCGGCGTACTCCTCGTCGGAGACGCCGTCATGGAAGACGAGGGATGCGCCTGTCGCCAGCGCGGCGAGGCGGCTGCGGCTGGCGGGGTCGATGCGGCTGCACAGGTGCAGCTCGTGCCCGGGCAGCAGGGCGGCGGCACGGATGAGCGTCTCGACATCCTTGTAGGGCATGAACGAGCCCATGTAGACGAGCCGCTTGGTGGGCGGCGAGGTGTGGGTGACGGGCTCGCCGAACGGCCCGGCGGTCTCTGAGGCAGCCGCGTTCGGCACGATCGCGACGGGCTTGCGCGTCAGGCGGTGCTGCGTCATGAGGCCGCGCGTGGTCTCGGAGATCGTGACGACGCCGTCGACGGCGCCCAGCAGCAGCCGCTGCGGCGCGAACGAGAGGTGGTAGAGCCGCCAGAGCGCGCGCACGGCCGCGGGAAGATCGCGCGGCGGCGTCGGGTGGCGGTAGTAGATGAGGTCGTGCACGGTCGTCACGAGCGGCCAGGCGCGGCGAGCCGATCCGATCGTCTGCATCGGCGAGTAGGCCACGTCTGCCGGCACCCTGCGCAGTCGCCAGGCGGTGAGCGGCTCGAGCACGCCGGTGGGAGATGGCCCGAGCACGTGCGGCAGCGCCGGCAGCATGGCGAGCTGGCGCTCGTCGCTCACGAGCAGCGTCACCTCGTGGTCGCGCGCGAGGCCGGCGACGAGCTCTGCCGAGAACCGCGAGATGCCGTCGTGGCGCGGGAAGCGCACGTAGCGGCAGTCGAAGAGGACGCGCACGCTACTGCTCGGCGTTCGCGGTGGCGGCCGGCTCCGCGAGGAAGCGCCGGATGATGCGCGCGGCCTCGCGCGGCTGCTCGTAGTGCACCAGGTGCCCGACGCCGGTGAGGACCGACAGCCGGGCGTCGGGGAACAGCGTGCGCAGCCGGTGCTGGTGCGCGAGCGGCGTGATGTCGTCGCGGTCCGCGGCGATGAGCTGCACCGGCTGCGCGACGCGTGCGGCGACCTCGCCGACGGTGTGGCGGATCGAGGCGTCGAACGCCTCGAGCACTGCCTGCCGCGATGCGTAGCGCGAGAAGTAGCGGTCGTGCTGGTCGTGGATCCATCGCAGCACCTGCGGGTCGCGCGTCTTCGCCATGAACACGCTCATGCCGCGCACGATCGGCGGTGCGCCCAGCACGGCGAGACCCGCGCGCTCCGGCAGTGCCGCGGCGGTGCGGTAGTAGCCAAGGGCGAGCAGCGAGCCGAAGCGGTTCGCCCCGGCGAGCGCGGGCGTCGCGATCGGATTCACCAGCACGATGCGGGAGGCGCCGAGGCCGTCAGGCTCTGGCGCGCTGCCGTCCGCGCCGTGCGCTGCGGCATGCGCGACGACGATCGAGCCGAAGGAGTGGCCGAGCACTGCCGCGCCCGGTGCTGCCGCGGCGACGAACGCGCGCAACCACGCCGCGTAGGCCTCGATCGTGGCGTGCGGCAGCGCATCCGACGACCCGAACCCGGGCAGGTCGGGTGCGATCACCCGGAAGCCCGGCAGGTGCGCGGCCACCGGCTCGAGGCCGTGGTGGTCGCCGCGGAAGCCGTGCACGAAGACGATGGGCGGCGCGTCCGCCGGCCCGTACTCGAACACCGCGGTGCGGACGCCGTCGACGACCAGCTCGCGCTCGCGCTGCGGCAGGGCATCGAGCAGCACGCTGTACGGCGAGCTCACGGGGCGGTCATCCACTGGCACTCGCCGAGCCTACCGGCGGCCGTGGGTGGCCCCGGCTAGCGTGGCGGCATGGCCGAGACCGAGACGCAGACCCAGCAGCCGCAGATCCAGCAGCCGCTGCATCGCCCGATCCTGGCCGTGAGCCCCGAGGCACCCGATCGCTGGATCGATCGGCTGGTCGTGTTCGACCTCGAGACCACGGGCGTCGACCCGGCAGAGGCGCGCATCGTCACCGCCTACATCGGTGTGCTGGATGCCTCCGGTCGCGTCATCGAGGAGCGCTCCTGGATCGTGAACCCCGGCATCGAGATCCCCGAGGGCTCGATCGCCATCCACGGCATCACGAACGCGCGCGCGCAGGCGGAGGGGGCGGATGCAGCGGCCTCCGTCGTCGAGATCCGCGACGTGCTCGCCGGCCACCTCGCGAAGGGGCTCGCGGTCTGCGCGTTCAACGCCGCCTACGACGTGTCGCTGCTCGATGCCGAGTGCCGCAGGCACGGCCACGAGGCGCTCGTGGTGAAGCCGGTGATCGACCCGATGATCCTCGACCGGCGGCTCGACAAGTTCCGTCGCGGCAAGCGCACGCTCACGGTCGCGACCGAGGTCTATGGCGTCGAGCTGCTCGACGCGCACGACGCGAGCGCAGATGCGATCGCCGCGGGCAAGGTGGCGCAGGCGATGGCCGCGAAGTTCGCCGAGCTGCGCATCGACCCGATCTCGTTGCACGAGCTCACGGCCACGTGGGCAGACGAGCAGGCCGCAGACTTCGAGGCCTACCGCCGCCGCACCGACCCGTCGTTCGACGCCGGGCGCGGCTGGCCCCTGCGCTCATAGACCTCCGCAGCGCCCACAGCGTGCCGAAGCGCAGACGCAGAGAGGCGGGTTGTTGCAGTCGTGGCATGCCACCGCTGCAACAACCCGCCTCTCTGTGAACGGGTGGGGCTGGATCAGCCGCCGAAGCCCTTGTAGCGGTTCTTGAACTTCTCGACGCGGCCGGCCGAGTCCATGATGCGCTGCTTGCCCGTGTAGAACGGGTGCGAGGCGGCCGAGATCTCGACGTCGATGACCGGGTAGGTCTCGCCGTCCAGCTCGATCGTCTTCTCGCTCGTCAGCGTCGAACGCGTGAGGAACGTCTCGCCCGAGGCGAGGTCGCGGAACACGATCGACTGGTAGTCGGGGTGGGTCTCGGTCTTCATAGCAAGTCCTTGGTCGCTCGGGCGCGGAAGTCTACGGCCGCTGCTCTGGTCGAGCAGTGCGGGCCGACAGACGAGTGTATCAGGTGGTCTGGGTGCTCTGCGAGCCTGTGCAGGGTGCGGTCAGCGTCGAGCGCGGGCGCTCCAGCGGCCCGCCTCCTGCTCCACATGCAGCGGCACGTCGAAGGTCGCCGTCAGGTGCGCGTCGGTGAGCACCTCTGCGAGTGGCCCCGCGGCCTGGATCCTGCCCTCGGAGAGCAGCATCGCGTGCGTGAAGCCCGGCGGGATCTCCTCGACGTGGTGGGTCACCATGACGATGGCGGGAGCGAGCTCGCTCGACGCGTAGTCGGCGAGCGACTCGAGCAGTGACTCTCGCGCGCCGAGGTCGAGGCTGCCGGCGGGCTCGTCGAGCAGCATGAGCTCGGGGTCGGTCATCACGGCGCGGGCGATCTGCACGCGCTTGCGCTCGCCGTCGGAGAGCGTGCCGAAGCTGCGCGTGGAGAGCTGCGTGAGGTCCCAGGCATCCATCACCTCTGCCGCCCGCTCGAGGTCGGCGGACTCATAGCGCTCGCGCCAGCGGCCGGTGACGGCATAGGCGGCGGTGAGCACGACGTCGCCGACGCGCTCGTGCGCGGGGATGCGTCGTGCCAGGCCGGTCGCGGCGAGGCCGATGCGCGTGCGCAGCTCGAAGACGTCGACCTTCCCGACCCGCTCCCCCAGCACCTCGACGGTGCCGGAGGTGGGGTGCGTGGTCGCCGCGGCGAGCTGCAGGATCGTCGACTTGCCGGCGCCGTTCGGCCCCAGGATCACCCAGCGGTCGGTCTCGTCGACCGTCCACGAGATCGAGTCGAGGATGCGATTGCCGTTCCTGACGAACGAGACGTCAGTGAGCTCGAGGACGCTGGCCATGGGTTCGAGCCTATCGATCGCAGCGTGCTGCTCCGACGTGGCACGCGGATGCCGAGGGCTACTGCGCGGCAGCTGCCCGCTCAGCGATCACGGTCGCGTAGACCTCGCTCGTCTGCTGAGCGATCTGCCCCCAGTCGAACCGAGCCCTGGCGCGCTCCCTGCCGGCCTCGCCCATCCGCTTCGCCGCCTCGGGATCGGCCACCATGCGTGTCAGCGCATCGGCCAGGTCGGCCTCGTAGCGCTCGGGATCGGTGGGCGTCCCCGTGCCGTCCTGCACCTGGTCGATCGGCACCACGAATCCGGTCACGCCGTCATCGATGACCTCCGGGATGCCGCCGGTGCCGCTGCCGACGACGGGCGCGCCGCAGGCCATGGCCTCGAGGTTCACGATGCCGAGCGGCTCGTAGACGCTGGGGCAGACGAAGGTGGTGGCGTGCGTGAGCAGCGCACGCAGATCCTCGCGCGGCAGCACGCGGTCGATCCAGACGACGCCCTCGCGGGTCTGCTGCAGCTCCTCGACGAGCGCCGTGACCTCCGTCATGATCTCCGGCGTGTCCGGCGCACCCGCGCACAGGATCAGCTGCACGTCCTCCGGCAGCGCCCGCGCGGCGCGCAGCAGGTGCGGCAGGCCTTTCTGGCGGGTGATGCGACCGACGAAGACGACCGACGGATGCGTGGGGTCCAGCCCGAGCGCACGCGCCCGATCGGCGTCGGGGTTCGGCGACCAGGAATCCAGGTCGATGCCGTTGTAGATCGTGACGACTCGCTCGGGGTCGAGCGATGGGTAGGAGCGCAGGATGTCGGCGCGCATGCCGTTAGAGACCGCGATCACGCGGTCGGCGGCCTCGTAGGCGCGGCGCTCGATGTCGCTCGAGATGCGGTAGCCGCCGCCGAGCTGCTCGGCCTTCCATGGCCGGAGCGGCTCGAGCGAGTGCGCGGTGACGACATGGGGCACGCCGTGCAGCTCCTGCGTGAGCCTGCCGGCCTCGTTGGCGTACCAGGTGTGGGAGTGCACGATGTCGGCGCCCTCGACCGCGTCGGCGATCTGCAGGTCGACCGAGAGCGTCTGCAGCGCCCCGTTGGCACGGGCGAGGGATGGCGGCACCTCGTAGGCGGTCGTGTCGGCCTCGTCGCGCGGCAGCCCGAAGCAGCGCACCTGCACTTCGATCGAGCGCCGCAGCGCCCGCACGAGCTCGGTGACGTGGACGCCGGCACCGCCGTAGACCGCGGGCGGGTACTCCTTCGTGAGCAGGTCGACGCGCATGGCCTCACAGTACGCCAGCGGGATGCCGAGAACGGTGTCGCGCTCCTGGCCAGGTCGTGCCGCTCCCCCATAGGGTGAGGCCATGGACAAGAAGGTCTTCGGCATCGTGCTCGCCGGCGGCGAGGGCAAGCGGCTCATGCCGCTGACCGCCGATCGAGCCAAGCCAGCAGTGCCCTTCGGGGGCGCGTATCGATTGATCGACTTCGCGATCTCGAACCTCATCAACTCCGATCTGCGGCAGCTCGTCGTGCTGACGCAGTACAAGTCGCACTCGCTCGACCGGCACATCTCACAGGTGTGGCGCATGTCGAACATGCTGAACTCCTACGTCACCTCTGTGCCCGCGCAGCAGCGCACCGGCAAGCACTGGTTCGCAGGATCCGGTGACGCGATCTTCCAGTCGCTCAACCTGATCGTCGACGAGAAGCCCGACATCGTGGTCGTGGTCGGCGCAGATCACGTCTATCGCATGGACTTCCGCGACATGATCCAGGCGCACATCGACTCCGGTGCCCGCGCGACGGTCGCGGGCATCCGGCAGCCCCTCGAGCTCGCCAACCAGTTCGGCGTCATCGAGGAGGACGACGAGAAGCCCGGCTTCATCCGCGCCTTCCACGAGAAGCCCGCCGACGCATCCGACCTCGTCGTCGGCCCCGGCGAGGTGCTCGCCTCGATGGGCAACTACGTCTTCGACGCCGACGCGCTCGTCGAGGCCGTCACGGCCGACACCGATCTCGAGGGCTCCGGCCACGACATGGGCGGCGACATCATCCCCTGGTTCGTCGGTCGCGGCGAGGCCGCCATGTACGACCTCAAGCACAACACCGTGCCGGGAGCCACCGAGCGCGACAAGTACTACTGGCGCGACGTCGGCACGATCGAGTCGTTCTTCGACGCCCACATGGATCTCATCTCCGCGCTGCCGATCTTCAACCTGTACAACCGCGAGTGGCCGATCTACACGCAGATCGTGAACGCGCCGCCCGCGAAGTTCACCCGGGATGCCTGGGGTCGCGCTGCCGACGTCAACGAGGCGATCGTGGGTGCGGGCTCGGTGGTGCAGGGGGCCTCTATCGTGCGCAGCGTCGTGGCACCCTGGTGCACCATCGATGCCGGGGCGACCGTCTCTGACGCGATCCTGTTCGACTTCGTGCACGTGGGCGCCGGCGCCGTCGTGCGCCGCGCGATCATCGACAAGGACGTCGAGATCGGGGCAGGCGTGCAGGTGGGCGTCGACCACGACCTCGACCGCTCGCGCGGCTTCGCGATCTCCGCATCCGGCATCGTCACCGTGCCAAAGGGCACGAAGATCCAGCAGTGACGGGCGCTGCGCTGCTGGTCGTCACCGACGTCGACTCGACGCTCATCCGCGACGAGGTCATCGAGCTGCTCGCGCGCGCGGTCGGGCCCGATGCCGAGCGTCACGTCGCCGACGTCACGGAGCGCGCCATGCGCGGCGAGCTCGACTTCTCGGCATCGCTCGCCGAGCGCCTGCTGATCCTCGAGGGCCTGCCGGTCTCGGTCATCGACGAGGCGCGCGCGCAGATCACCGTCACCGACGGGGTGCAGGAGCTCATCGCCGAGGTGCATGCGCGCGGCGGCGTGATCGCTGCCGTCTCCGGCGGCTTCCACGAGGTGCTCGACCCGCTCGCGGCCTCGTTGGGCATCGACCACGCCCGCGCCAACCGGCTGGAGGTCGCGGATGGGCGCCTCACGGGGCGCTCGGTCGGTCCGGTGGTCGACGGCGCGGCCAAGCGCGACACGCTCGAGTCGCTGCGGCTGAACCTCGGCGTGCCGCGCGAGCGCATCGTCGCCGTCGGCGACGGTGCCAACGACCTGCTGATGATGGCTGCCGCCGGCGTCTCGGTCGCGTTCTGCGCGAAGCCCGCGGTGCGCGAGCAGGCGACCGACATCGTCGATGAGCCCGACTTCCGCGCCATCATCCCGCTGCTGCCGGAGGCGCTCGCGTCGTGAGCAGCATCGCCGTCGTCGCCGACATGCACGGCAACCTCTCCGCCTTCGAAGCCGTGCTCGCCGATGCCCGGCGCCGCGGCGCGAGCGAGATCTGGTGCGGCGGCGACCTGGTGGGCAAGGGCCCGCGTGGTCGCGCCGTCGTCGAGCTCGCTCGCGAGGCCTGCGACGTGGTGGTGCGCGGCAACTGGGATGAGGTGGTCGCGATCCCCGGCACGGCATCGTGGACGGCGCCGGAGTGGTATCGCGACGAGCTGGGCGCAGACGCGCTCGCCTGGCTCGGCACGCTGCCCTTCCACCACGACTCGGTCGTCGGCGGCGAGCGCGTTCGGCTGTTCCACGCCTCGGCCGACTCGGTGCATCATCGCGTGCGGGCGGGGATGGACGACGCCGCCTTCGATGCGATGTTCATGCCGACGGATGCGCTGGGCGACGTCGGCGCGGCAGGGCTGGTGATCTACGCCGACCTGCACCAGCAGTTCGTCGACGAGCGCCGGGGCAGGCGGCTCGCCAACACCGGCAGCGCGGGCAACGACCTCGCCGGCGACCCATCGGCCGCCTACCTCTGGCTCGAAGGCACCGACGCCGGCGCGCGCATCGAGCTGCTGCGGGTCGACTACGACGTGGAGGCGGAGATCGAGGTGGCGAGGGCGCTGCGCATCCCGTTCCTGCAGCACTGGGTCACCGAGCTCGAGACCGGCGTGTACCAGCGTCGGGTCTGAGGCTCAGGCCTCCAGCAGCGACCGCAGCCGCTCGAGGTCGGCGGCCACCGCCTGCGCGTCGGCCTCGAACGCATCCGCCGTGACACCCCCGCGTCGTCGCAGCGTGAAGACCACCTCTGCGCCATGCGGATGGGCCAGCACGCGCAGCGGGTTGTGCACGACCGTGCCATCGGGCAGCGACACATCGTGGTCGAGCACGCCGAGATCGTTGGCCGGTGCGAACCGCACGCGCACCGCACCCATGGGCGAATCCATCACCAGCTCGTCGCCCTCGCTGCGCAGCTCGCCGCTCGCGAGGCCCGCCGCCCACTCCTGCAGGTGCTGCGGATCCCCGGCGAACGCGGCGACCTCGCGCCAGTCGCGTCGGATGACCGTGCTGAGATGCCGCGTCTCCATGCCAGGGCCTCCGTGCCTGCCTAGTGGCCCATCCCCAGTCCGCCGTCGACGGGGATGACGGCGCCGGAGATGTAGGCGGCCTCGTCGCTCGCGATCCAGCGCACGACGTTCGCCACCTCCTCAGGGGTGGCGTAGCGGCCTGCGGGGATGGCCTTCTTGTACTCGGCCTGCCTGGCGTCGTCGAGCTCTGCCGTCATGTCGGTCTCGATGAAGCCCGGTGCGACGACGTTGGCCGTGATGCCGCGGGCGCCGAGCTCGCGGGTGATCGAGCGGGCGATGCCCACGAGGCCGGCCTTCGAGGCCGAGTAGTTGACCTGGCCGGGGCCGCCGTAGAGGCCCACGACGCTCGAGATCAGCACCACGCGGCCCCACTTCGCCCGCAGCATGCCCTTCGATGCGCGCTGCACGACGCGGAAGGCTCCGGTGAGGTTGGTGTCGATGACGTCGGAGAAGTCCTGCTCGCTCATGCGCATCAGCAGCGTGTCGCGGGTGATGCCTGCGTTCGCGACGACCACTTCGACGGGGCCGAGCTCGGCCTCGACGGTCGTGAACGCGGCGTCGATGGATGCGCTGTCGGTGACGTCGGCGGCGACGGCGAGCGCGCCATCCGGCCCCGAGCCGTCGCGCGAGGTGATCGCGACGCGGTGCCCGGCGTCGAGGAAGGACTGGGCGATCGCGCGGCCGATGCCGCGGTTGCCGCCGGTGACGAGCACGGTGCGAGAGGTCATGTCGGCAAGCCTACGTCGCCCCGAAGATCGAGGAGTCACCGCGTCGGCGCACTGCGCGCGGGCGTAGACTGGCGGGCGCCATGCGAGAGCCCTCTGGGTCGATCACCGACCTCCCGATGTCGCCGGACGAAGAGCGCCAGCGACGCTTCCGCATGTACTTCTATCTCATGCTCGTGCGCGTGGCGAGCCTGCTCATCTTCTTCGTGGTGCCGGACTGGTGGAAGCTCATCCCCGCCTTCTTCGCCGTCTTCATCCCCTACTTCGCGGTCGTGATCGCGAATGTCTCGCAGCACCACGAGCCTGCGGCCATGGAGGTGCCGAACGCGCTGCCGCCGGGCGCTTCGGCGACGCCAGAGCCGGAGGAGCAGCGGTGAGCCTGCTCTCGATGCTCGACGGCGATGAGGGTGCGGCGCGCTGCTCGTCCGCCGGCTGCAGCGCAGCGGCCGCGCACGCCGTCCACTGGCGCAACCCCCGCATCCACTCGACCGACCGCGTCAAGACCTGGGCTGCCTGCAGCGAGCACCGCGATCCGCTCGCGGAGTGGCTGCGCTCGCGCGGCTTCCCGGTCGTCGTGACCCCCTTCGGCGAGACCGTCGAGCGCGTCGCCTGATGCTGCGCCTGCTTCGCGAGCCACGCTGGCTCGGCTACATCGGCCTTGCGGTCGTCTTCGCCGTCGTCTGCTGCCTGCTCGGCTCGTGGCAGTGGAACCGGCGCGAAGAGGCGCTCACCGCGATCGACCGGCTGGAGTCGAACTACGACCGGGAGCCCGCCGCGGTCGCCGAGGTGCTGCCGGAGCTCGACACCTTCGATCCTGACCAGCAGTGGACGCCCGTGCTGCTCGAGGGCGAGTACCTGCTCGACCAGCAGCTGCTGCTGCGCGGCCGCTGGCAGGGCGGGCAGGTCGGCTTCGACGTGATCGCGCCCTTCCGCACCACCGACGGCACGGTGATGATCGTCGATCGCGGCTGGATCGACCAGGCCTCGGGCGCCGAGCAGCCAGTGAGCGACCCGGCGACGCCCGCAGGCCCGACGACCGTGGTCGCGCGGCTCCGGCCGAACGAGGGCTCGATCGCCGGGCGCGGTGCACCGGAGGGGCAGATCGCCTCGGTCGACCTGCCCTCGCTCTCCGAGCAGCTCGGGCTGCCGAGCTACACCGGCGCGTACGGGCTGCTCGTCAGCGAGGCGGGCGGAGTGCCGGCCGATGTCTCGGTGGCGACCCGCCCGGTGCTCGACGAGGGGCCGCACCTGTCCTACACGCTGCAGTGGTTCGTGTTCGCGCTGGGTGGCTTCGCCGCCGTGGCGTGGGGCATGCGCGACGAGCTGCGCAGCGAATCGCCGGTGGAGCGGCCGAAGCGAGGGCGCCGCACCGATGCCGATGTCGAGGACGACATCCTCGACCGCTCGTGATCGAGCATCGATGATCTGCCAGGCGGCACAATCGATGAATGCACATCTCCCGTGACCGTGCCGTACCAAACCTTCCGTCGCGCGACCTCGACGCGACCGAGGCGTTCTACGGAGCGTTCGGATTCGTGCGCGAGTTCCGCGATCAGGGTTGGATGATCCTCACGCGCGGAGACCTGCAGCTCGAGTTCTTCTCGTTCCCGCAGCTCGATCCGCCCTCGAGCAGCTTCATGTGCTGCCTTCGGGTCCAGGACGTCGACGAGCTCTATGGCGCGGCGCGTCGCGCAGGTGTGCAGGAGGCGACGGTCGGCATGCCCCGGCTGCATCCTGTTCGGATGCAGGAGTGGGGGCTGCGCGCGGGGTTCCTGATCGACCCCGACGGCACGCAGCTCACCCTGATCGAGCAGCGGGACTGAGGCCGCTTCGCCCGCGACGCGGGCTCAGCGACCTCGGTTGCCGTCGCCGAGTCCGACGGCCGCTGCCGTCTCGCGCCCCGTCCCGCGCAGCACGGCGGTCACCGCGATGCATCCCGCCGCGAAGAGCGCGCTGGTCGCGAGCACGATCGGCAGGCTGGGATCGAGGACCGACTCCCCCAGCAGCGCCTGCCAGGTCGTGATGGCCGTGACACCGGCCCAGAGCGCGCCGGCGATCCAGGCGAAGCCGGTGCGCACCGAGCTGCGGCGCAGCGCAGGCACGCGGGCGGCGAGCCGTTCCATGCCCCAGACCAGCAGCGGCATGCCTTGCAGCGCGTGCATGCCGATGAAGTGCGGCGCCCGCAGATCGCCGCCGACGGTCGACCAGCCGAGCAGCGGGATCCCGGGGCCGCCATCGGCGATCCCCACCGCGTGGGCGCCTGCGATGCCCTGGAAGTCGCGCAGCTGCTCCGAGCTCGGGGAGGTCATGAAGAACGCGACCGCCATGCCAGCGAGCCCGACCACGATGCCGATCCGGAGCGCCGCGCGCCTGGCAGGGTCTCCCCCGCGCCGAGCCCAGACGACGATGCCGAGCACCAGCGTGAGCACCCAGACCGCCGCGATCGAGACGCCCATGATCGTCCAGAGCGTTCCGACGAACGGGTCAGCGACGTTGAAATGGCTCGTGGTGCCGCGCAGGACGGCGGCGACGATGACGACCTGCTCGATCAGCAGCGCCACCGCGATCACCGTGCCCATCCACCAGAGACGGCGGGATGGGGTGCGCGAGCCCTGCGAGATGGTGTCGAGGATGAGGGCGATCGTGGCCGCGAAGATCGCGATCGAGATCGAGAACTTGAGTGGCTTGAGCCAACCGTTGGTGCCCAGGATCTCGACGGGCGCGATGATGGCCAGCACGACGCAGGCGACGGCGGAGATGCTCATGAGCGCGGTGAGCGCGAGCAGCGGACGGTGCAGGCGTGCGGGGTGCAGGTCGATCGCCTGCAGCTGACTGGGCATGGTGGCTCCTGGTGCGTGGATGCTGACTGAGGGTTCAGGCTGTGCTGTCGGGACGGGCCTCGCGGGCAGCGGACTCCTGCGCGATGCGGCGCAGTCCGGCGAGCAAAGAATCGCCGAGCACGGTGCCGACGGCGACGATGGCGGCCATGCGGT
This sequence comes from Agrococcus sp. ARC_14, assembly GCF_022436485.1. Taxonomy (NCBI): domain Bacteria; kingdom Bacillati; phylum Actinomycetota; class Actinomycetes; order Micrococcales; family Microbacteriaceae; genus Agrococcus; species Agrococcus sp. ARC_14. The sequence goes on along the minus strand of NZ_JAKUDO010000001.1, from coordinate 1,933,637 downwards.
CGCGATCGCCTGCCGCGACCGCGACCGCGATCGCGACCTCGGCGCGGGCCACGGCATCGGCGGCGGCAGCGAAGGGCTCGAGCAATGCGCTGAGCTCGTGCAGGTCGAGCGCCTCGTAGTGCTCGAGCACGCGGGCCGCGATGAGGATGCCCGGATTGCTTGGGTGCACGTGCCAACCGAGACTGTCGCCGACCCGGCCGATCGCGTCGACGGCGGTCCGCGACGGGGTGCCCTCGGGCACCGGGATCGAGCGCTGCGCCGTGCCCATCAGGCGTGCGATCGGCAGTGCCTCGTCGTCGACTGCTGCCAGCACCTCTCGGGTGGCGCTGACGCTGAGCCCCCCGACGTCGAGCAGGCTGCGGATGAGCCGCAGCCGCGCGACGTGGGCGGTGCCGTACTCCGACTGGTTGTAGCCGACCCGCTCGGGTGCCGGCAGCAGGCCCTCGCGCACGTAGTACTTGATCGACGCCGTGGTGACGCCGGTCTGCTCGCTGAGCTCGCTGATCCTCATATCGATAGCATCACTGTCGATAGCGACACTGTCAATACCGGGAGGCCCACGTTCTCCCTGGGGGCTGGCCCCCGTGGTCAGTCGCGGATGAGGTCGATCGCCTCGGTCTTCAGCGCGGGCACGTGCCAGTGCAGCAGCTCGCTGGCGATGCGCAGCGCGACCACCGCGGCGGCGATGCCCGCGAGCACGGCCCAGTGGCCGTAGCCGAGCTCGACCACGGCGGCCGCGGCGCTCGAGCCCAGCAGGGCCGGCAGCAGATACAGGCGCGAGTCGCGCCGGAAGACCGCGGGGATGTCGTTGGCGAGCGCATCGCGCAGGATGCCGCCACCGATGCCTGTCAGCATGCCGACCAGTGCAGCGCCCACCGGCCCGACACCGAGCTCCACGGCCTTCCTGGCGCCCTCCACGACGAAGATGCCGAGACCGATCGCGTCGAAGACCAGCACGGGCTTGTGGAGGCGCGCCATCCAACGGTGCAGCACCCAGACGACCAGGGCACCGGTCAGCGCGACCAGCAGCATCCACCAGTCCACCAGCGCCGCGACCGGGGTGGCGCCGATGAGCACGTCCCGCAGCATGCCGCCGCCGGTCGCCGTCACGACGGCGAGGCCGGCCATGCCGACGAAGTCCATGCGCTTCTGCACGGCGAGCAGCGCGCCGGAGATCGCGAAGGCGAGGATGCCGATGCCGGTGAAGCCGTCGCGCACGATCGCCAACCAGCCGGTGGGCTCATCCATGGTGGGCCTCCCTCCCCTGCTGGCCGCTGCCGGGCGCACGGCTCGGTGCGCACGCGGTTCTGAGGCTAGGCCAGGCCGATCAGGTCGAGGTAGTCGGGGTTCCAGAGATCCTCGGTGCCATCCGGCATGATCAGCACGCGCTCGGGGTCGAGCGCCTCGACGGCGCCCTCATCGTGGCTGACGAGGATGACCGCGCCCTCGTAGGCGCCCAGCGCCCCGAGGATCTCCTCGCGGCTGGCCGGGTCGAGGTTGTTCGTCGGCTCGTCGAGCAGCAGCAGGTTGGCGCTCGAGACCACGAGCATCGCGAGCGAGAGCCTGGTCTTCTCCCCGCCGGAGAGCACGCGCGCGGGCTTGTCGGCGTCGTCGCCCGTGAACAGGAACGAGCCCAGCACTCGGCGGGCCTCTGTCGAGGTGATGTCGGGTGAGGCCGTGACCATGTTCTGCAGCACCGAGCGCTCGATGTCGAGCGTCTCGTGCTCCTGCGCGTAGTAGCCGACCCGCAGCCCGTGGCCGCGATCGATCTCGCCCGTGTCGCTCTCGGAGACGCCGGCGAGGATGCGCAGCAGCGTCGTCTTGCCCGCGCCGTTGAGACCGAGGATGACGACGCGCGAGCCGCGGTCGACGGCCAGGTCGACGGCCGTGAAGATCTCGAGCGAGCCGTAGGACTTCGAGAGGTCGCGGGCCATGATCGGCGTCTTTCCGACCGGCGCGGGCTTCGGAAAGCGCAGCTTGGCCACCCGGTCGACCGCGCGCTCGTCCTCGAGCCCCGACCGCATCCGCTCTGCGCGCTTCGCCATCTGCTTCGAGGCGACGGCCTTCGTGGCCTTCGCGCCCATCTTCGCCGCCTGCAGCTCGAGCTGGCTCGCCTGCTTCTCGACGTTCGCGCGCTCGCGCTTGCGGCGCTCTGCGTCGGCCTCGCGCTGGCGCAGGTAGAGCTTCCACGACATGTTGTAGATGTCGATGACCTGGCGGTTGGCGTCGAGGTAGAAGACCCGGTTCACCGTCTCTTCGACGAGCTGGACGTCGTGGCTGATGACGAGCAGGCCGCCCTGATAGCCCTTGAGGAACTCGCGCAGCCACACGACCGAGTCGGCGTCGAGGTGGTTCGTGGGCTCGTCGAGCAGCATGGTGTCCGCACCGGAGAAGAGGATGCGAGCGAGCTCGATGCGGCGGCGCTGGCCACCCGAGAGCGTCTCGAGCGGCTGGTCGAGGATGCGGTCGGGCAGCTGCAGGTTGGACGCGATGGCCGCGGCCTCAGCCTCTGCCGCGTAGCCGCCGAGCGCCAGGAAGCGATCCTCGAGATTGCCGTAGCGACGCATGGCCGCGTCGGCGACCGCGCCGGCCTCGCCCATCTGCTCGGTCGCGACGCGCATGCCCTCGACGAGCTCGCCGATGCCGCGCGCATCGAGGATGCGGCGGCGGGCCGTCTGCTGCGGGTCGCCGGAGCGCGGGTCCTGCGGCAGGTAGCCGATCTCGCCGCTGCGGTCGATCGAGCCGGCGAAGGTGTGGCCGTCGCGGTCGTCGCTGATGCCCGCGAGCACCTTGGTCATGGTGGTCTTGCCCGCACCGTTGCGACCGACGAGGCCGATCTTGTCGCCCGCCGAGATGCGGAACGACACATCGCTCATCAGGGTGCGAGGACCGATGGAGAGGTCGAAGCCGGACACTGCGATCATGCGCGCGGGAGCCTCTCTCGACACAGGTGGTGGGGGGTTCGGCCCGCGTTGTGCGAGCCAGCCGTCCAGCCTACCAGCGCGCTGCGGCGGGGGTCACCGCCACGGCCGCACCAGCTCACCGATCGTCTCGGTGAGCGCCTTCTGCAGCAGCGGGCCATAGGTGACGCGGCGCGCACCGCTGGCCTTGGTGGCGGCGAGATCGCCGACCACGGAGCCCTTGATCGGGTGGGCGGTGACGTTCACGGGCAGCGTCACGCGCTCGAGGATCGCGGCGAGCGCCTCCGGGCCAGACGGCTTCACGGGGTAGAGCGAGCGCGCGCCCGCCTGCTCGGCGAGCTCCATCCGCAGGATCGCCTGCTCGAGCGGGTCGGCACCGTGCAGCTCGGGGCGCGCGAAGGCGTCCGTGCGGGCATTGATGACGACGTCGACGCCCGCGGCATCGGCTGCGGCGCGCATGCCGGCGATGTAGTCGGCGTGCTCCTGCGGCTCGCGGATGCGGCCCTCGCTGTGCACGGTGTCCTCGATGTTGAGACCGACGGCACCGGCCGCGAGCAGCCGCTCGATGAGCTCGGCGGGCGGCGTGTCGTAGCCCGACTCGAGGTCGGCGCTCACCGGCACCTCGACGGCGGCCGTGATGCGCGCGACGCCATCGAGCGCGTCGTCGAGCGTCATGCCCTCGCCGTCCTGCTGACCGCGGGAGTCGGCGAGCGGGTGGCTGCCGATCGAGATCGCGCCGAAGCCGGCCTCGACGACGGCGTGCGCCGACCACGCGTCCCAGACGGTCGGGAGCACGACGAAGTCGTCGTGCATGCGGAGGAGTGCGGTGGCCTTGGTGGAGAGATCGCTCATGCTCTCAGGCTAGGTGGCGGGCAGGTCGACGGCTAGATGCTCCGCTCATGCATCGCGCGGTCATAGGCTGTCGGCATGACTGCTGCCGCTGTGCCCCTCACTCGCCGCACTGTGCTCGCCGACGTGCTCGTCGGCCAGCGGACTCTGGTGAAGGATCTGCTCCTCGTCGTCGCCGGCATCACGGTCGTCGCGGCGCTCGCCCAGGTCGAGATCCCGATGTGGCCCGTGCCCATCACGGGCCAGACGCTCGGCGTCATGCTCGTGGGCGCGACCCTCGGCTTCCGCCGCGGCGTTGCGGCACTCACCAGCTACATGGCGCTGGGGCTGGCCGGCGTGCCCATCTTCGCGGGCTTCACCGGCAGCATCGCCGCCATCGGCAAGCCCAGCTTCGGCTTCATCATCGGCTTCATCGCGACCGCCGCCGTGGTCGGCTGGCTCGCCGAGCGCCGCTGGGACCGTCGCCCCGTGCTCGCGATCGCGCTCTTCGGCCTCGCCAGCCTCATCCCCTTCGCCTTCGGCATCCCCTACATGGCGGTGGTGCTCGCCGCGCTCGGCACGCCGGTCGACCTCGCCGGTGCCGTGGCTGCCGGCTTCCTGCCGTTCATCGTCGGCGGCATCGTGAAGTGGGCCATCGCCGCAGCCGCGCTGCCGCTCGCCTGGAAGGGCGTGCGCGCGCTCGACCGCAGCGCCGACTGACGGCGGCGCCGGCTGCGGTTCCGGCTCCGCCCGGCCCGCCGCACCACGCCGGGTGTCACAGCGCGTACCGTTGCAGTCATGACCGACGCGCAGCAAACCCATGGCTCCGACTCTGATCCCGAGCGGACGACCTTCGCGAGCCTCGGCCTACCGCCGGGCATCATGCGCGCGCTCGACGACGTCGGCTACGAGACGCCCTCTGCGATCCAGGCCGAGACCATCCCGCTGCTGCTGGCCGGGCGTGACCTCATCGGCCTCGCGCAGACCGGCACGGGCAAGACCGCAGCGTTCGCGCTCCCGGTGCTCGCAGCCGTCGACGTATCGCGACGCTCCCCGCAGGCTCTGGTCCTGACCCCGACGCGCGAGCTGGCCGTGCAGGTGTGCGAGGCCTTCGAGCGCTATGCCGCGCACCTCGGCGGCGTGAGCGTGCTGCCGATCTACGGCGGCCAGGCCTATGGCGTGCAGCTGTCGGCGCTCCGCCGCGGCGTCCACGTCGTCGTCGGCACGCCGGGCCGCATCATGGATCACCTCGCCAAGGGCACGCTCGACCTCTCCGGCCTCACGCACGTCGTGCTCGACGAGGCCGACGAGATGCTGCGCATGGGCTTCGCCGAGGACGTCGACCAGATCCTGGAGTCGACGCCCGCCGAGAAGCAGGTGGCGCTCTTCTCCGCGACGATGCCGCGGCAGATCCGCGCGATCTCGCAGAAGCATCTCCGCGAGCCCGCAGAGATCACGGTGCGCACGGGCGGGTCGAGCTCGCCGAGCATCACTCAGCGCGCGCTGATGGTCTCGTACCCGCAGAAGCTCGAGGCGCTCACACGAGTGCTCGAGGTCGAGCCGTTCGAGGCCGCGATCGTGTTCACGCGCACCCGCAACGAGACCGAGACGGTCGCCGAACGCCTGCGGGCTCGCGGCTATGCCGCCGCCGCGATCTCGGGCGACGTGGCACAGCCGCAGCGCGAGAAGACGATCGAGCAGCTGCGCAACGGGGAGCTCGACGTGCTCGTGGCGACCGATGTCGCGGCGCGCGGGCTCGACGTCGAGCGCATCAGCCACGTCATCAACTACGACCTGCCGATCGACACGGAGTCGTACACGCACCGCATCGGCCGCACCGGTCGAGCGGGCCGCACGGGCGACGCGATCAGCTTCGTGACGGCGCGGGAGCGCCGGATGCTCACCTCGATCGAGAAGGCGACGCGCGGCACCGTCGCCGTCATGCCGATGCCGAGCGCCGATCAGGTGAACTCCACGCGGCTGACGCGGTTCGACGACGCGATCACCGCCGCGCTCACCCAGACCGAGCGCATCGAGCGCTTCCGCGAGATCGTCGCGCACTACGTCGCGCACCACGACGTGCCGCAGGACGACGTCGCGGCAGCGCTCGCGGTCGTCGCGCAGGGCGAGACTCCCCTGCTGCTGGATGAGAAGGCCGATCGTGCGCTGCAGACGTCGCGTGCGGACCGTGGCGACCGCGCGGAGCGCCCGACGCGGGCCGGCGGCAGCGAGTCCGGTGATCGCCGCTCCCGACGTGGCCCCTCCGACGCGACGACCTACCGACTCAACGTCGGCAGCCGCCGCGGCGTCGAGCCCCGGCAGATCGTCGGTGCGCTCGCGAACGAGGGTGGCCTCGGCCGCGACGACTTCGGCAGGATCCAGATCAACTTCGACTTCACGCTGGTCGAGCTCCCCCAGCTCGATCGATCGCAGCTGGAGAAGCTCTCGAGGACCCGGATCATGGGCGTGCCGATCGACATCCGCGCCGACACGGGCCGTGCGGAGCGCTCCAGGAGCGAGCGCAGCGGGCGCAGCGACCGGCGCGAGCAGGACGATCGGCCGGCACGCAAGCCGCGCCGCGACTCGGAGCGCTGAGCGCGGCTCAGCGCTCCGCGGGCCCGATCCGCGGGTCGGGCAGCAGCGTCTCGATCGCGGGCTTCTTGCGGGCGCGCGCCCAGACGATGAAGCCGATGAGCGTGAAGACGCCGTAGAAGGCGTACATGATCGCCGTCGCCCAGTAGCCGGCGCTCAGCAGCAGCGGCACGCCCACGAGATCGACGACGATCCAGACGAGCCAGAACTCCGTCCAGCCCTTCGCCATCCCGTAGGTCGCCAGCAGCGACCCCACGAACGTCCACGCATCCGCCCAGACCGGCTCGTACGAGCCGAGCGCGGCGAACAGCGGCGTGAGCGCGACCGTGCCGACCAGCAGCACGACCACCAGCCCGGTGCGCTGCCGCCAGCTCGCCCAGCGCGGCACGATCCTGCCCTCGGCACCGCGTGCCTGCCGCCAGCGCACCCAGCCGAAGACGGCGACCGCGATGAACATCACCTGGCGCCCGGCTTGGCCCAGCAGCGCAGGCAGCTCGTGCGAGGGATCGAAGAGCGCACCGAGGAAGACGGTGAGCAGCAGCAGATTGCCGACGATGCCGACGGGCCACGCCCAGATGCGCCGCAGCATGCCTCCGAGCGCGCTGGCGAGGCCGAACAGGTTGCCGACCACCTCGCGGACCAGCAGCTGCTGGCCCTCGCCGACCGGGATCGTCGCGGTGTAGAGGGTGTGGAGCCAGTCGAGGGGATCCATCAGCTAGATGGTGAAGCCCAACGCCCTCATCATGTCGCGGCCGTCCTCGGTGATGCGGTCCGGGCCCCACGGCGGCATCCACACCCAGTTGATGCGGAACTGCTCCACGACGCCGTCGAGGTTCTCTGCGATCTCGGTCTCGATCACATCCGTCAGCGGGCAGCCAGCGGAGGTGAGCGTCATGGAGATCACGAGCGCGTCCTGATCGTCATCCCACGCCAGGTCGTAGACGAGCCCGAGGTCGACGATGTTGACATCGAGCTCAGGGTCGACGACGTCCTTGAGCGCTTCGGTGACTTGGTCGAACTTCGCTGCTTCGACTTCGATCAGAGCCATCAGACACCTGCCTTCAGGTAGCGATCGTAGCCCTCCTCCTCGAGCCGGTCGGCGAGCTCGCGGCCGCCCTGCTCTGCGACGCGGCCGTTGACGAACACGTGCACGTGGTCGGGCTGGATGTAGCGCAGGATGCGCGTGTAGTGCGTGATGAGCAGCACGCCGAGGCCGGTCTCGGCCTTGACGCGGTTCACGCCCTCGGAGACGATGCGCAGCGCGTCGACGTCGAGGCCGGAGTCGGTCTCGTCGAGCACGGCGAAGCGCGGGCGCAGCAGCTCGAGCTGGAGGATCTCGTGGCGCTTCTTCTCGCCACCGGAGAAGCCCTCGTTGACGTTGCGCTCGCCGAACGAGGAGTCCATGCGCAGCTTCTCCATGGCACCCCGCACGTCGCCGATCCACTGGCGCACGCGCGGGGCCTCGCCCGAGATCGCAGTCTTGGCGGTGCGGAGGAAGTTCGACACGGTCACGCCGGGGATCTCCACCGGGTACTGCATCGCGAGGAACAGGCCAGCACGGGCGCGCTGGTCGACGCTCATCGCCAGCACGTCCTCGCCGTCGAGCGTGATCGAGCCGCCGTCGACGATGTAGCGGGGGTGCCCGGCGATCGTGTACGCGAGGGTCGACTTGCCGGAGCCGTTCGGGCCCATGACGGCGTGGATCTCGTCGGAGTTGATGGTCAGGTCGACACCCTTGAGGATGTCCTTCTTGCCCTGCTCGGTCTCGATCGAGACCTGCAGGTCCTTGATTTCCAGGACGCTCATCGCGCTTCCTTCCTTCGCGGCCTCGGCCGCGTCACAGAGCCAGCTCGCTCTGGGTCGTCTTGTCGCTCTAGGTCAGTGGGTTCTGCACGTCGACGAGCACGTCGTCGCCGTCGATGGTCACGGGGAACACGGGCACCGGCTCGTAGGCCGGCAGGTTCAACGGCGTGCCGGTCGTGAGTGAGAACTGCGAGCCGTGCGCCCAGCACTCGATCGCATCACCCTCGACGAAGCCCTCCGCGAGGGAGATCTCGCCGTGGGTGCAGGTGTCGCCGATGGCGTGGATGTCGCCGGCGGAGTCCTTCACGATCGCGACGGCGATCCCGTCGAGCTCCACCTTCACGGCAGCGCTGACAGCGACGTCGTCCACACCGCAGGCACGCTGTGCGGTCATGCCCCCGCCTTCGTGGCCGGTGCCATGCCTGCGCCGCGGCGCAGCTCCTCGTCGATCGCCTCTTCGAGCCGCGCCTCGATCTCGGCGACGCCGATCTTCTGCACGATCTCCATCAGGAAGCCGATCACCACGAGACGACGGGCCTCCTCCTCCTCGATGCCTCGCGACTCGAGGTAGAAGAGCTGCTCGTCGTCGAAGCGTCCGGTGGCGGATGCGTGACCTGCGCCGGCGATGTCGCCGGTCTTGATCTCGAGGTTCGGGATGCTGTCGGCACGGGCGCCGTCCGTGAGCACCAGGTTCTGGTTCTTCTCGTAGCTGTCGGTGCCGGTCGCGTCGGCGCCGATCAGGACGTCGCCGATCCAGACGGATCGTGCGCCGGTGCCCTGCAGGGCGCCCTTGTAGAGCACGTCGCCGCGAGTCTCGACTCCCTCGTGGAAGAGGAAGACCTGGCTCTCGATGTGCTGGCCGGCGTCTGCGAAGGAGAGCCCGAAGAGCTCGCCCTCCGCGCGGTGGCCGGCGAGGCGCACCGAGGGGTTGACACGCACGACGCCGCCTCCGAACGAGACCACCATGTGCTTGAGGTAGGCGCCCTCGCCGACGACCGCCTGGTGCGCGGAGGCGTGCACGGTGTCGTCATCCCAGTCCTGCACCGAGACGAGCGTGAGACGCGCACCGTCGCGGACGATGATCTCGAGGTTCTGCGCGTACTGCGCCGAGCCGGAGTGGTGCAGCACGATGGTGCCCACCGAGCCCGGCATCGCCTCGATCACGATGTGGCCGTTCGCGTGACGATCGGCACCCTGACCGACGAGCCGCGCGATGACCGGCGCGTCCTGCACCGCGCCCTCCGGCAGGCGGATGTGCAGAGCATTCGGGCTCCGCTTCCAGGCGATCGCGCTCACGACATCCTCCGGCCGGAAGATCTCTCCGCGCGGCGCTGTGTCGACCCCGGTCGACTCGACCAGCAGTCCGCGCTCGACGAGCTCGTCCACGCCGTAGTCGATGCCGAGCGACGATCCGGTCTCGGTCTCCTCGTCGACGAACAGCGGCGCGAGGCGCTTCCTGTCCGACAGCTTCCAGTTGACCTCGCGGCCGGTGGGGGTGCCGAAGTCGGTCGGGTCGAACGACGTCGGTCGCTCGGAGCGGGTCTGGATGGGCACGAAGCGCTCTGCCGTCGCCAGGTGGGGGGCGGTGGGCGTGTCAGTCGCAGTCATATCAGCCGACGGATCCTTCCATGCTCATCTCGATGAGCTTGTTGAGCTCGAGCGCGTACTCCATCGGCAGCTCGCGGGCGATCGGCTCGATGAACCCGCGCACGATCATGGCCATGGCCTCGGTCTCCTCGAGACCGCGCGACATCAGGTAGAACAGCTGCTCCGCGCTGACCTTCGACACCGTCGCCTCGTGACCGAGCACCACGTCATCGACACGGATGTCGATGGAGGGGTAGGTGTCGGATCGCGACTGCGTGTCGACCAGCAGCGCGTCGCAGACGACGCTGTTGGCCGAGTGGTGCGCGTTCGCATCCACCCGCACCTCGCCGCGGTAGCCGGCGCGGCCACCACCTCGGGCGATCGACTTCGAGACGATCGACGACGTCGTGTACGGCGCCATGTGGATCATCTTCGCGCCGGCGTCCTGGTGCTGACCGGGGCCGGCGAAGGCCACCGAGAGCGTCTCGCCCTTCGCGCGCTCGCCGACCAGGTAGATCGACGGGTACTTCATGGTGACCTTGGAGCCGATGTTGCCGTCGATCCACTCCATCGTCGCGCCCTCTTCTGCGATGGCGCGCTTGGTGACGAGGTTGTAGACGTTGTTCGACCAGTTCTGGATGGTCGTGTAGCGCACGCGGGCGTTCTTCTTCACGACGATCTCGACGACCGCGGAGTGCAGCGAGTCAGACGAGTAGATCGGGGCGGTGCAGCCCTCGATGTAGTGCACGTACGAGCCCTCGTCCGCGATGATGAGCGTGCGCTCGAACTGGCCCATGTTCTCGGTGTTGATGCGGAAGTAGGCCTGCAGCGGGATCTCCACGTGGACGCCCTTGGGCACGTACACGAAGGAGCCACCGGACCACACGGCAGTGTTCAGCGCAGCGAACTTGTTGTCGCCGGACGGGATGATGGTGCCGAAGTACTCCTCGAAGAACTCCGGGTGCTCCTTGAGCGCCGTGTCGGTGTCCATGAAGATGACGCCCTGCTCCTCCAGATCCTTCTGGATCGAGTGGAACACCACCTCCGACTCGTACTGCGCGGCGACGCCGGAGACGAGCCGCTTCTTCTCAGCCTCCGGGATGCCGAGGCGGTCGTAGGTGTTTCGGATGTCCTCAGGCAGGTCTTCCCAGGTCTGCGCCTGGCGCTCGGTGGAGCGCACGAAGTACTTGATGTTGTCGAAGTCGATGCCGGAGATGTCGGCACCCCACGTCGGCATCGGCTTGCGCTCGAACAGCTGCAGCCCCTTGAGGCGGCGCTCGAGCATCCAGTCGCTCTCGGACTTCAGTGCGGAGATCTCACGCACCACCTGCTCGCTCAGGCCGCGCTTCGCGATTGCTCCGGCCTCGTCGGAGTCATGCCAGCCGAATTCGTACTGCCCCAGACTCTCGAGCTCGGGCCGGTCGATCAAGACATCAGACATCGCTCCCCCTTCTTACGCTTCACATCTACAACCCGGCGGTGCTCCGTGGCATTCCGCGCGGCTCCCGGACCGCCGCGGTCGGGCCATAATGAAGGGCCTTCGCACATGCCTCGCCGCTTCTTGCGGCACGGGGGTTCGGAGCCGATGGGCTCCCCATGATCCTATCGCGAACGGCAGGAGAGGTGCATCTTGCTCACGCGCTCACGCAGCCTGGGTGTCGCGGCCTGGACGTCCCTGGTGGCGCAGATCGTCATCGTCGGCACCGGCGGCGCCGTCCGACTCACGGGATCCGGGCTCGGCTGCTCGGAATGGCCCAACTGCACACCCGAGTCGTTCACGCCCGTGCCAGAGCAGGGCATCCACGGCATCATCGAGTTCTCCAACCGCGTGTGGGGCGGCATCGTGGTTTTGCTCGCCGTCGTCCTGCTCGTCATGGCGCTGCGCAAGCGCGCCGGCAGGACCATCGTGCTGCTCGCCTCGCTGGTGGTGGGGCTCACGATCGCGCAGGCGCTCATCGGTGCCGTCGTGGTCTGGATGCATCTGCGGCCCGACACCGTCGGCATCCATTTCTTCCTCTCGGTGATCCTGGTGGCGATCTCTGCGGTGCTCACCTGGAAGGTCGTCGTCGGTCCGGCAGGACCCCGCACTGCGCCCAGGTCGCAGTCGCTGGTCGTGCACGCCATGACGCTCGTGCTCGCCATCGTGATCGCCGTCGGCGTGCTCACGACCGGATCGGGCCCGCACGCGGGCGATGGTGGCGCGGCCCGCAACGGCCTCGACCCGGCGATCATGCAGCACGTGCACGCGTGGCCGGGCTACGCGCTGCTCGCGCTCGTGCTCGCCGTCGTCGCGCTCGCGGCGAAGCGCGGTCCGAGCGCGCACCTGCGGTGGACGCTCGCGCTGCTCGGCGTGATCCTGGTGCAGATCCTGGTCGGCATCATCCAGTCGAACACCGGCCTGCCCATCCTGCTGGTCGGCATCCACATGGTGATCTCGGTCGTGACGACCGCGATCGGGGCCGCCGTGGTGCTGTCGCTGCGGCCCGCGGCGGTCGGGTCGAGGGATGCGCAGACGACGGATGGGGTCGGCCGCGCAGGCGGTGCACGGCAGGTCTCGGAGGCGCACGCCGAGGCCTGATGGCAGGATCGGGCGCATGACGAGCTCCATCGCCCGACCGCAGCACGACGGCACCGCTGCACCCGAGACGGGTGCACCGAGCACCGCCCGGCCGGAGGACGGCGCGCTGGGCGCCGTCCAGCACGGGACCCGACTCGGCGTGCTCGACATCGGCTCGAACACCGTGCACCTGCTCATCGTCGACGTGCGGCTCGGCGGTCGTCCCGTGCCGCAGCGGTCGCACAAGCTGACGCTCCGGCTGATGCGCTACCTCGGCGAGGACGGCGCGATCGATGACGAGGGCGTCGCGGCGCTGCTCTCGGCGATCAGCGAGTGCGCGGAGATCGCGCGCGGCGAGCACCTCGACGACTTCGTCGTCATGGCGACGAGCGCGCTGCGCGAGGCGAGCAACGGCGAGCAGGTGATCGCGCGCATCGAGCGCGAGGCGAAGGTGTCGCTCGACATCCTCTCCGGGCCCGACGAGGCGAGGCTGACCTTCCTGGCCGTGCGCCGCTGGTTCGGCTGGTCTGCAGGGCGGATCCTGCTGCTCGACATCGGCGGTGGCTCGCTCGAGATCGCGATCGGACAGGACGAGGAGCCCGACGTCGCGCTCTCGGTGCCGCTGGGCGCCGGCCGCTCGACCGTGGGCTTCTTCCACGCCGATCCCCCGACGCCGCAGGATCAGCGCGCACTGCGGCTCTACGCCAAGGGCGTGCTCGATGACGCGGTCGCGCAGGTGAAGCCCTTCGGGCACGCCGACCACGTGATCGGCTCGTCGAAGACCATCCGCTCCCTTGCCCGACTGGCCGGAAACCTCATGCCGGGCGTCGGCGACGCCGATCGCGCCGTGCTCACGCGCAAGCAGCTCGACGACTGGGTGCCGAGGCTCGCGAAGATGGACGCCGCCTCGCGTGCCGCGCTGCCGGGCATCACGCCGGATCGCACCTTCCAGATCGTGGCAGGCGGCATCGTGCTGTCGGAGACCATGCGCGCGTTCGGCGTGAAGCAGCTCGACGTGAGCCCCTGGGCGCTGCGCGAGGGCAGGCTGCTGCAGATGCTCGACCGGGTCTAGCGATGATCGCCACGCTCGAGCTGCCGTGCGCGCTGCCCGTCGCCGGCTATCGGCTGCGCCGCGCGACGGCGGACGACCTCGCGTCGCTGATCGCGCTGCTCGCGGACGACCCGATCGCCGCAGCCAGGGGCGACACCGATGACGCGACTGCTGTCGACGACTACCGGGCGGCCCTCGCCGAGGCTGTCGCCGAGCCGTCGAACGAGATCGTGGTGGCGGTCGACGGGCACGATGCGGTGGTGGCGACCCTGCAGCTGACGCGCATCCCCGGACTGGCTCGGCGCGGCACGACGCGCCTGCTCATCGAGGCCGTGCGCGTCGGTGCCGCCCACCGGTCTGCGGGCCTCGGCAGAGCGATGATGCGGTGGGCGATGGGCGCTGCCGCCCGGGCCACAGGCTGCTCCCTCGTGCAGCTCACGTCGGACCAGCAGCGCGTCGACGCGCATCGCTTCTACGAGCGACTCGGCTTCGTCGGCTCGCACCGCGGCTTCAAGTACGAGGTGCGCTGAGCGCCCTTCGACACGCTCTGCGGACTTCGGCGATGAAGCGGCTCAGGGAGCAATTGCTAGAAGGGCAGCAGCGGGTCGACGCCGACCGCGAGGAAGACCAGCGTCAGGTAGGTGTTCGAGGCGTGGAAGACACGCATCGGACGCAGCTCGGCCACACCCTGGATCGCACGGCTGTAGAGCCCGTGCGCCTCACCGACGAACCAGGCGCCCGCGATGATCGCGACGCCCGAGTAGAGCAGCCCCATGCCGCCGACCGGGATCAGCAGCAGCGTGCAGGCGAGCGAGGCCCACGCGTAGAGGATCACCTGGATGCCGACCATGTGCTTGCCGCGCACGACGCCCAGCATCGGCACGTGGGCGGCCTCGTAGTCGTTGCGGTACTTCATCGACAGCGGCCAGTAGTGCGCCGGGGTCCAGAGGAAGACGAGCGTGAAGAGGATCCACGCGGGCCAGTCGAGCGTGCCCGTCACGCCGGCCCAGCCGATCACGACCGGGAAGCATCCGGCGATGCCGCCCCAGACGATGTTCTGCTCGGTGCGGCGCTTCAGCAGCATCGTGTAGATCAGCACGTAGAAGGCGATCGCCGCCACCGACAGCGCCGCAGCGAGCCAGGTGGCGAAGAGGGCGAGCACGACCGTGGAGACGACCGCGAGCGTCCAGGCGAACACGCGCGCCTCGGTGACCGAGAGCGTGCCGGTCACGAGCGGGCGCTGCTGCGTGCGGTGCATCACGCGATCGATGTCTCGATCGAGGATCATGTTGAACGCGTTCGCGCTGCCGGCGCTCAGGAAGCCGCCGATGAGCGTCGCCGTCAGCGCCCCCAGCGGGGGCACACCGCCAGCCGCGAGGAACATCGTCGGCAGCGCCGTCACGAGCAGCAGCTCGATGACGCGCGGCTTGGTCAGCGCGACGTAGGCCTTCGCCTTGATCGCGATCCGCGACTCCTGCTGCCGCCCTCCGTCCACAGGCGTGGTGACGCCGGGCGAAGTCGCGTTGGACATGCAGCGGGATCCGTTCAGGAGAGGTCGACATGGCTCGAAGGCCAGCCTTCATCCTATCTGACGCGCGAGGTCATGATGCGGGAATCGGATCGGAGGCGGATGCGCTTGCTCACTATGCTGGACAGGTCGCAAAGTCCGCCCCGCCGCGGTCCTCCACTTCCGCGCGGGCCGCCCGATGAAGGAGCCTCCTTGGCATTCGAATGGACCCCCAACGACCAGCAGGCAGTCGACACCGCGCGCGTGCTCGCGGCCGACGCCGTGGAGAAGGTCGGCAACGGCCACCCGGGCACGGCGATGAGCCTCGCGCCCGTCGCGCACCTGCTGTTCCAGAAGGTCATGGACCGCGACCCGGCCGATGACACGTGGCTCGGCCGCGACCGGTTCATCCTCTCCGTCGGCCACTCCTCGCTGACGCAGTACATCCAGCTCTACCTGACCGGCTCAGGCCTCGAGAAGAGCGACATCTCCTCGCTCCGCACGTGGGGATCCCTCACGCCCGGCCACCCCGAGTACGGCCACACCAAGGGCGTCGAGATCACGACCGGCCCGCTCGGCCAGGGGCTCGCATCCGCTGTCGGCTTCGCCTACGCGCAGCGCTTCGAGCGCTCGCTGCTCGACCCCGACACGGCAGAGGGCGCGAGCCCGTTCGACCACTACACCTACGTGATCGCCGGCGACGGCGACCTGCAGGAGGGCGTCACGAGCGAGGCCGGGTCGCTCGCCGGCCACCAGCAGCTCGGTCGCCTGATCGCGATCTACGACTCCAACGCGATCTCGATCGAGGACGACGTCAACATCGCCTTCACCGAAGACGTCAAGGGCCGCTACGAGGCCTACGGCTGGCAGGTGCTCGAGGTCTCGTGGCGCCAGGGCGACGACCCCACCGCGAACGACTACGTCGAGGACGTCGACGCGCTGCACACCGCCATCGAGCAGGCGAAGGCCGAGACCGGCAAGCCGTCGCTCGTGATCCTGAAGACGATCATCGGATGGCCCGCCCCGAGCAAGCAGGGCACGGGCAAGATCCACGGCTCGAAGCTGGGCACGGACGAGGTCGCTGCCGTCAAGCAGGTGCTGGGCTTCGACCCCGAGCAGTCGTTCCAGGTCGACGACGCCGTGCTGTCCTACACGCGCGGCAACGCCGCCGAGCGCGCCCAGCAGGCGCGCCACGCCTGGCAGGGCCGCTTCGACGCCTGGGCCGCTGCGCAGCCCGAGCGCAAGGCGCTGCTCGACCGCCTGCTCACCGGCGCGCTGCCGGACGGCGTCGAGGATGCGCTGCCCGTGTTCGAGGCAGGCACCGAGGTCTCCACCCGTGCCGCATCGGGCAAGGTGCTCAACGCCCTCGCCGAGGTGCTCCCTGAGCTCTGGGGCGGCTCCGCCGACCTCGCCGAGTCGAACAACACCACGCTCGAGGGCAAGGGCTCGTTCGCACCGGCCGAGCACGGCACGACCGCGTGGCCCCACGCATCCGCAGCGGGCCGCACGCTGCACTTCGGCATCCGCGAGCACGCCATGGCGGCGATCCTCAACGGCATCGTGCTGCACGGCCCGACGCGCGTCTACGGCGGCACGTTCCTGATCTTCAGTGACTACCAGCGCCCCGCGCTGCGCCTGGCCGCGCTCATGGGCGTGCACCCGATCTTCGTCTGGACGCACGACTCGGTGGCGCTCGGCGAGGACGGCCCGACGCACCAGCCGGTCGAGCAGCTCGCCACGCTGCGCGCGATCCCCGGATTCGAGGTCGTGCGCCCCTCGGACGCCAACGAGACCGCGTGGGCGTGGAAGACCATCCTCGAGCGCCGCGACCGTCCGGTGGGCATCGCGCTGACGCGCCAGAACCTGCCGGTGCTCGAGCGCGGCGATGGCGAGGCATCCGGCGACACGCTGGCGGCCGCGTCGAACATCGCGAAGGGTGCCTACGTGCTCGCAGAGGCGGCCGGCGGCTCCCCCGACGTGCTGCTCATCGCGACCGGCTCCGAGGTCCAGCTCGCGCTCGCCGCACGCGAGCAGCTGCAGGCTGACGGCATCGCTGCGCGCGTCGTCGCTGCACCCTCGCTCGAGTGGTTCGCGGAGCAGCCGGAGGCGTACCGCGCCTCGGTGCTGCCCGCAGCCGTCAAGGCCCGCGTGTCGGTCGAGGCCGGCTCGGCGCTCAGCTGGCACGGCATCGTCGGCGACGCCGGCCGCACGGTCGCGATCGACCACTTCGGCGCCAGCGCCGACTACCAGACCCTGTTCCGCGAGTTCGGCTTCACGGCAGAGGCCGTGGTCGAGGCCGCTCGCGCATCCATCGAAGCGGCTCGCTGAGCGAGCCAGGAGGCAAGGATATGAACGAGAACACCACAGCCCTCAGCGCCGCCGGCGTCAGCATCTGGCTCGACGACCTCTCACGCGAGCGCCTCACCAGCGGCAGCCTCGCTGCGCTCATCACGGAGCGGAACGTCGTTGGCGTGACCACCAACCCGACGATCTTCGCGAATGCGATCGCCGCAGGCGAGTCCTACGAGGCGGCCGTGCGGGAGCTCGCCGGGAACGGCGCGACCGTCGACGAGGTCATCACCGCGCTGACCACCTCTGACGTGGCGGATGCCTGCGACATCTTCGCCGACGTCTACACGCAGTCGGGCGGCGTGGACGGCCGCGTCTCGATCGAGGTCGAGCCGGGCCTCGCCCGCGACACGGCAGGCACGATCGCGCAGGCCGCGGCGCTGCACGAGCGCGTCGCCCGCGAGAACGTGCTGATCAAGATCCCCGCGACGCAGGAGGGCCTCGAGGCGATCGCCACGACGACCGCAGCAGGCATCAGCGTCAACGTGACGCTGATCTTCTCGCTCGACCGCTACCGCGACGTCATCAACGCCTACCTCACGGGGCTCGAGCGCGCGCAGCAGGCCGGCATCGACCTGTCGAAGATCCACTCGGTCGCCTCGTTCTTCGTGTCGCGCGTCGACAGCGAGATCGACAAGCGACTCGATGCGATCGGCACCGAGGAGGCGACGGCGCTCAAGAGCAAGGCGGGCATCGCGAACGCCCGCCTCGCCTACCGCGTCTGGCAGGAGGCCTTCTCCACCGAGCGCGCGCAGACGCTGCTCGCTGCAGGCGCCAACACGCAGCGTCCGCTGTGGGCCTCGACCGGCGTCAAGGACCCCTCGCTGCCGGACACGCTCTACGTGACCGAGCTGGTCGCGCCGCAGACGGTCAACACGATGCCCGAGAAGACGCTCGAGGCGCTGGCCGACCACGGCCGCGTCACTGGCGACACGATCGCAAGCGGCTTCGACGACGCCGAGGGCGTGCTCGACGCGCTCGACAGCGTCGGCGTCTCGTACACGGATGTCGTCGCGCTGCTCGAGACCGAGGGGCTCGAGAAGTTCGACGCCTCGTGGGGGGAGCTCGTGCAGACGGTGCAGGACCACATCGACCACCCGGGAGCCGAGCGATGACGTTCACGATCACGGCCTCCGGCGCCGCAGCCGAGGCCATCGAGCGAGTCGTGCCGCAGCTCGTGGCCGACGGCGTCGCCGGTCGCCTCGTCTCCGGCGACGCGACCCTCTGGGGCGAGGCCGCTGAGGCCGAGGCAGCGATCCGGCTCGGCTGGATCGAGGCGGCAGCGGGCAGCCGCGGCCTCGTCGACGACATCGAGGCGCTGCGCAAGCAGCTCCGCGAGCAGGGCGTCGACCGCATCGCGCTCGCCGGCATGGGCGGCTCGTCGCTCGCACCGGAGGTCATCACCCGCACCGAGGGCGTCGACCTGACCGTGCTCGACTCGACCGAGCCTGGCCAGGTGCGCCGCGCGCTCCGCGACGGGATCGCCCGCACGGCGCTCGTGGTCTCGTCGAAGTCGGGCTCCACGCTCGAGACCGACAGCCAGCGCAGGGCCTTCGAGGCCGCGTACCGCGAGGTCGGGATCGATCCGGCAGACCGCATCATCGTGGTGACCGACCCGGGCTCGCCGCTCGACGCCGACGCCCGGCGCGCCGGCTACCGCGTGTTCAACGCCGACCCCAACGTCGGCGGCCGATACTCGGCGCTGACGGCCTTCGGCATCGTGCCCTCCGGCCTCGCCGGCGTCGACGTGCGCGAGCTCATCGATGAGGCGATCGCGGTGCTGCCGGAGATCAGCGAGGACGCGGACGACAACCCCGGCCTGCAGCTGGCCGCGGCCATCGCAGCCACCAAGCCGCTGCGCGACAAGACCGGCATCGTCACCGACGGCACGCACATCGTGGGCCTCGGCGAGTGGGCCGAGCAGCTCATCGCCGAGTCGACCGGCAAGGAGGGACTGGGCCTGCTCCCCGTCGTGCTCGAGAAGGACGCCCCCGAGCTCTCCGCCGGCCTGGCAGACCTGCAGGTCATCCGGCTCGTCGGCTCCGCGCGCGAGGCGCGCGAGGTCGCCGACGGCGAGGTGGAGGTCGCCGGCACGCTCGGCGCGCAGCTGCTCGTGTGGGAGTTCGCGGTCGCCGTCGCAGGACGCATCCTCGGCATCAACCCGTTCGACCAGCCCGACGTGGAGTCGGCGAAGATCGCGGCCCGCGGCCTGCTCGACGACCTCAAGCCCCCTGCGGCGCCCGTCGCCGTCGATGGCGGCATCGAGGTGCGCGGCACAGACGCCGTCGCGCTCGACACGGTCGACGCATCCATCGACGCCCTGCTCGCGCAGCTCGGCGACGGCGGCTACGTGGCGATCCACGCCTACCTCGACCGCTCCGGCCAGCCGCGCTTCGAGCGCCTGCGTCAGGCGTTCGCGGCGCGCACCGGCCGCCCCGTCACGTTCGGCTGGGGCCCGCGCTTCCTGCACTCCACCGGGCAGTTCCACAAGGGCGGCACGCCCGACGGCGTGTTCCTGCAGCTGCTCGGCACGCCGCACGAGGATCTCGACATCCCGGGTCGGCCGTTCACGTTCGGCCAGCTGATCCAGGCGCAGGCCGCCGGCGACGCGAGCGTGCTCGCCGAGCACGGACGCCCCGTGCTGACGCTCACGCTCGATGACCTGGACGAGGGCCTCGATCGGCTCCTCGCCGCTGCGGCGCGATGACGACAGAGACGGTCGGGGCGGAGGCCGAGGCGGCCGCCCCGACGGTTTCGATCGCCGCCGGCCACAACCCGCTGCGCGACGCGAGCGACCAGCGTCTGACGCGCATCCCGGGCCCGAACGCGATGACCTTCTTCGGCGTCACGGGTGACCTGGCGCGCAAGAAGCTGCTGCCCGCCGTGTACGACCTCGCCAACCGCGGCCTGCTGCCGCCGGGCTTCGGCCTGGTGGGCTTCGGCCGCCGCGACTGGAGCCACGAGCAGTTCGCGGGGGTGGTGCGCGAGGCCGTGCAGCAGCATGCGCGCACGTCGTTCCGCGAGTCGGTCTGGCGACAGCTCGCCGACGGCATCCGCTTCGTGCAGGGCGACTTCGATGACGACGCGGCCTTCGACCGGCTCGCGGAGGTGCTCGCAGAGCTCGACACCACGCGCGGCACGATGGGCAACCACGCCTTCTACCTCTCGATCCCGCCGAATGCCTTCCCGCTCGTGACGCAGCAGCTCAAGCGCTCGGGTCTTGCCGAGGGCGAGGGCGACCGCTGGCGCCGCGTCGTGATCGAGAAGCCGTTCGGGCACGACCTGACATCCGCGCGCGAGCTGAACGAGGTCGTCGAGTCGGTCTTCCCCGCCGACAGCGTCTTCCGCATCGACCACTACCTCGGCAAGGAGACGGTGCAGAACATCCTCGCGCTGCGCTTCGCGAACGAGCTGTGGGAGCCGATCTGGAACGCCAGTCACATCGACCACGTGCAGATCACGATGGCCGAGGACATCGGCGTGGGCGGCCGCGCCGGCTACTACGACGGCATCGGTGCGGCGCGCGACGTCATCCAGAACCACCTGCTGCAGCTGTTCGCGCTCACCGCGATGGAGGAGCCGGTGTCGTTCGACGCCGCCGATCTGCGCGCCGAGAAGGAGAAGGTGCTGCGCGCCGCGCGCGTGCCGCTCCCCCTCGAGGACTCCGCGGCCCGCGGGCAGTACGCCGGTGGCTGGCACGGCGGCGCGCAGGTGAAGGGCTTCCTGCAGGAGGACGGCATGCGTGCTGACTCTGCGACTGAGACCTACGCCGCGATCAAGCTCGAGGTCGACACGCGTCGGTGGTCGGGCGTGCCCTTCTACCTGCGCGCCGGCAAGCGGCTGGGGCGCAGGGTCACCGAGATCGCCATCGTCTTCAAGCGCGCCTCGCAGTATCTCTTCGAGGCATCCAATCTGCGCACGATGGGCGAGAACGCGCTCGTCATCCGCGTGCAGCCCGACGAGGGCGTGTCCATGCGCTTCGGCTCGAAGGTGCCGGGACCCGGCATGCACGTGCGCGACGTGACGATGGACTTCGGCTACGGCCACGCCTTCACCGAGGAGAGCCCCGAGGCCTACGAGCGCCTCATCCTCGACGTGCTGCTGGGCGACCCGCCGCTCTTCCCGCGGCACGAGGAGGTCGAGCTCTCCTGGAAGATCCTCGACCCGATCGAGGACCACTGGGATGCCGCAGGCGGCCCTGTGGAGCAGTACGAGCCGGGCTCGTGGGGCCCGCGAGGCGCGCACGAGCTGCTCGAGCGCGATGGCAGGCACTGGAGGCGACCGTGATCATCCGACTCTCCCGCACGAACACCGCAGAGGTGCAGCGACGGATGCTCGAGATCCGCGACGAGGGCGGCGTCGTCGCGCTCGGACGTGTCCTCACCCTCGTGATCCACACGCAGATCGGCGGTGAGGAGGAGGCGATCCGCGCCGCCAACCAGGCGTCGCGCGAGCATCCGATGCGCGTGATCGTCGTCTCCCGGAACCCCGACCACGTCAATGCCGGCGAGGAGCCACGCCTCGACGCCGAGCTGCGCGTGGGCGCAGACGCGGGAGCCAGCGAGGTCGTGCTGCTGCAGTGCTACGGCGAGCTCGGCTCGCACCTGCTCGGCATCGTGCAGGGCCTGCTGCTGCCCGACGCCCCGGTGGTCGCCTGGTGGCCGAGCTTCATGCCAGACACCCCGTCGGCGTCGCAGCTCGGCCAGATCTCGCAGCGTCGCATCACCGACTCTGGCAAGCAGGCAGACCCGCACCAGGCGATCCTCTCGCTCGCCGACTGCTATGCCCCCGGCGACACCGATCTGGCGTGGACCAGGCTCACGAACTGGCGCGCGCACATGGCTGCGCTGCTCGACCAGCCGCCCTACGAGCCGGTGCACTCCGGCGTCGTCGCGGGCGATCTCGACAATCCCAGCCTGCAGCTGATGGCCGCCTGGCTGCAGCTGCGGCTGCAGGTGCCGATCGAGAAGGTCGAGGCGAGCGACACCCCGACGGGCTCGAGCGGGCTGCACTCGGTCGAGATGCGGCGCGACAGCGGCTCCTCGTCGCTGACGCGCGTGCGCGACTCAGTCGGCGTGCTCGTGCAGCCCGGCCAGCCCGAGCACCATGTGGCGCTCTCGACCCGCGGCCTCGAGGATCAGCTGGCCGAGGAGCTGCGCAAGCTCGACGCCGACGACATGTACCGACAAGTGCTGCTCTCGATCGCGGGGGCGCCGCGATGAGCGCCGTCGTCACCGTCTCCCCCGATCGCGCTGCTCTCGTCGCCGAGACCGCCGACAGGCTCTCTGGCCTGCTGGTCGAGCTCATCGCCGAGCAGGGTCATGCGACGGTCGCGCTCACCGGCGGCTCCGTCGGCATCGAGCTGCTCGCGGCACTCGTCGGCCGCGAGATCGACTGGCAGCACGTGCACGTCACGTGGAGCGACGAGCGCTACGTGCCCGCCGACTCCCCTGACCGCAACGCGCTGCAGGCACGCGATGCCCTGCTCGACCGCGTGCCGATCCCGGCCGCGAACGTGCACGAGCTGCCCGCCGACGACGGCACTCCCCTCGAGGAGGCCGCCGCGGCTGGCACCGCGCTGCTGCGCGGGCTCGGCACGATCGATCTGACGCTGCTGGGCATGGGCCCGGATGCGCACATCGCGTCGCTCTTCCCTGGCCTGCCGGGCGTGCACGAGGCCGGGGTCGCCGTGATCGCGGTCACCGACTCCCCCAAGCCGCCGCCCGCACGGCTGAGCTTCACGGTCGGCGCGATCAACGCATCCGACCGCGTCTGGCTCGTGGTGGCCGGTGCCGACAAGGCGGACGCCGTCGCGCTCGTGCGCGGTGGGGCGGCTGCCGAGCTGGCGCCGGCGGGCACCGCTCGTGGCACGCGCGAGACGCTCATGCTGCTGGACGCCGAAGCGGCCGCCCTCCTGGAGGAGAGCGGCCGCTGAGCGGTTGTCGTCTCGATACGCGCCCGCAGCGCTACTCGACGACCGGTGGTGTGGTGCGGCTCAGCCGCGGCCCTCAGCCGAGCGGAGCTTCTGCAGCGCCTCGTCGAGCAGCTGCGTGGCCTCCTCGGGGGCGCGACGCTCCTTCACGTAGGCGAGGTGCGTCTTGTAGGGCTCGTTCTTCGCCACCGATGGCGGGTTCTCCTTGTCGCGGCCGGCCGGAAGACCGGTCGACGGCGAGTCGATGATCTCGGGGATCTCGTCCACGGGTAGGTCGGCCGCGAAGTAGCGGACCGTCTCGTTGCCCATGGCGTCCCAATAGGAGATCGCCACGCGCTCTGCGTGGAAGCCCCTGTCCTGCTCGCCCATGGGGCCCGCGCCGACGCGCGAGCCGCGGATCGCGCTGCCTCCGGATGCCATCAGAGGCTCGCAAACTTCGTGATGAGACCGAGGACGACGATCGATGCGAGCCAAGCGAGGCTCACGATGACCGTGAGGGCGTTGAGGTTGCGCTCAGCCACACCCGACGAGCCGATGGATCCGCCGCCCATGCCCCCGCCGAACATGTCGGACAGGCCGCCGCCTCGTCCCTTGTGCAGCAGGATGAACAGCGTCAGCAGCACCGAGGTGATGCCGAGGATCACCTGCATGATGATCTGGAGAATCTCCACTAGCCCTCTTCTCAATTCTTCGACCGAGGCCGATTCCACGAGCGCGCGCTGACGCGTGCCCGCGTGAAGTCCAACGAGCATCCTATCGCAGGGATTCCCGACTGTCGGGTGGAGTCCCCGCGAGCCGCTCAGGTGCCGACGTGGTGCTGGAACCTGGCGATGGCCGCGAACTCCGCCGCATCGAGGCTCGCGCCGCCCACGAGCGCACCGTCGACGTCGGGCTCGCGCATGAAGCCGGCGATGTTGCCCGACTTGACGCTGCCGCCGTAGAGGATGCGCGTGGCGGCAGCCGCCTCGTCGCCACGCACCTCGGCGATCGTCTGCCGCAGCGCCTGGCAGACCTGCTGCGCCTGTGCCGACGTTGCCGCCTGGCCGGAGCCGATGGCCCAGACCGGCTCGTACGCGACCACGATCTCGCCGCTGGCAGGCAGCTCGGCGAGCACGTCGCGCAGCTGCTGCACCGGCACCGCAGCGGCACCGTGCTGCTCGAGATCCTCGGCCGTCTCGCCCACGCAGATCACCGGCGTGACGCCGCGCGCGATGGCGGCTGCCGACTTCTTGCCGATCAGCGCATCCGTCTCACCGTGCTCCTGCCTGCGCTCGGAGTGCCCGACGATCACGTAGCTGCACTCGAGCTTGGCGAGCATCGCTGCAGAGACCTCGCCCGTGTGGGCGCCGGATTCGTGCTGCGAGACATCCTGCGCGCCGAAGCGCAGCTCGAACTTCTCGGCAGAGATGAGGGTCTGCACGCTGCGCAGGTCGGTGAACGGCGGGAACACCGCGACCTCGACTGCGCTGTGGTCGTGCTTGCCGTCCTGCAGCGCCCAGGCGGTCTTCTGCACGAGCGCGATCGCCTGCAGATGATCCTGATTGAGCTTCCAGTTGCCCGCGATGAGCGGTGTGCGGTCTGCCATCACTGTCCTTCCCATCCGAGTGCTTCCAAGCCCGGCAGGCGTGCGCCCTCGAGGAACTCGAGGCTCGCTCCCCCGCCGGTCGAGATGTGGCCGAACGCGTCGTCGGCGAAGCCGAGCTGACGGACGGCGGCGGCCGAGTCGCCGCCACCCACCACCGCGAGGCCCTGCACCTCGGAGAGCGCCTGCGCGACCGCCTTGGTGCCTGCGGCGAACGCCTCCATCTCGAACACGCCCATCGGGCCGTTCCAGAAGACGGTGGTGGCGCCACGGATCGCCTCGGCGAATGCCGCGGCCGAATCAGGGCCGATGTCGAGTCCGATGCCGGCCGTGCCGAAGCTGGACTCCTCGATGGCGTCGGCAGCGACGGTCTCGTGCTCGGCGTCGGCGTCGAAGGCGGCCGCGACCACGACGTCGGTGGGCAGCAACAGCTCGACGCCGAGCTCCTCCGCCTGCGCGATGTAGCCGCGCACGCGGTCGAGCTGATCCTCCTCCAGCAGGCTCGCGGCCACACCGAGGCCCTGCGCCTTGAGGAACGTGAAGAGCATGCCGCCGCCGATGAGCAGACGGTCGATGCGCGGCAGCAGGTGCTCGATCACGCCCAGCTTGTCGCTCACCTTGGAGCCGCCGAGCACGACGGCGTACGGCCGCTCGGGTGACTCGGTGAGTCGCGAGAGCACCTCGAGCTCGCGCTGCACCAGCAGCCCAGCACCGCTGGGCAGCGCTGCCGCGATCTCGAACACGCTCGCCTGCTCGCGGTGCACGACGCCGAAGCCGTCGGAGACGAAGGCATCGGCACCCTGCGCGAGCTCGGCGGCGAAGGCGGCGCGCTCCGCGGCGTCCTTGCTCGTCTCGCCAGGGTTGAAGCGCAGGTTCTCGAGCAGCGCGAGCTGCCCGTCCTGCAGCGCGGAGCGGACGCGCGCGGCATCCTCCCCGACGGTGTCGGTCGCGAACGCGACGTCTGCGCCGAGCAGCGCTGCCAGTCGCGCTGCGACCGGAGCGAGCGAGTACTGCGCCTCAGGCGCGCCCTTCGGGCGGCCGAGGTGCGACATCGCCACCACCTTCGCGCCCTGCTCGAGCAGGGCGCGAAGGGTGGGCAGCGAGGCGACGATCCGGCCCTCGTCGGTGATGACGCCGTCCTGCAGCGGCACGTTGAAGTCGCAGCGGATCAGGACGGTCTTCCCGGCGAGATCGCCGAGCGATGCGAGGGTGCGGATCGCCATCGGGATCAGAGCTTCGAGCCGACGTGCAGCGCGAGGTCGACCAGACGGCAGGAGTAGCCCCACTCGTTGTCGTACCAGGACGAGACCTTGACCTGGTCGCCGAGGACGCGGGTCAGGCCGGAGTCGAAGATCGACGAGTAGGGGTTGCCGACGATGTCGGAGGAGACGATCTCGTCCTCCGTGTACTGCAGGAAGCCCTTGAGGGGGCCCGACTCCGCTGCCGCCTTGTAGGCGGCGTTGATCTCGTCGACCGTCAGGCCGTCGCGGGTCTTGATCGTCAGGTCGGTGATCGAGCCCGTCGGCACCGGCACGCGCAGCGCGTAGCCGTCGAGCAGGCCGTTGAGCTCGGGGATGACCAGGCCGATCGCCTTCGCGGCGCCCGTCGAGGTGGGGATGACCGAGAGCGCTGCGGCGCGAGCGCGGCGCAGGTCGCTGTGCGGGCCGTCCTGCAGGTTCTGGTCGGCCGTGTAGGCGTGCACCGTCGTCATCAGGGCGCGCTCGATGCCGAACTGCTCGTGGAACACCTGCGCGAGCGGCGCGAGGCAGTTCGTGGTGCAGGAGGCGTTCGAGATGACGTGGTCGTTCTCGGGGTCGTACGACTCGTGGTTGACGCCCATCACGAACGTCGGAGCAGGCCCCTTGGCAGGCGCGGAGAGGATGACCTTCTTCGCGCCGGCGGTGAGGTGCGCGGAAGCCTGGTCGACGGCCGTGAAGCGGCCGGTCGACTCGATGACGATGTCGACGTCGAGGTCGGCCCACGGCAGGTTGGCCGGGTCCTTCTCCTCGAGCGAGCGGAACGTCTCGCCGCCCACCGTGATCGTGCCCTCGTCGAAGCTCACGGGAGCCTCGAGCGGACCGGAGACCGAGTCGTACTTCAGCAGGTGGGCGAGCGTCTTGTTGTCGGTGAGGTCGTTGACCGCGACCACGTCGATGTCAGCGCCCTGGGCAAGCGCTGCACGCACGAAGTTGCGGCCGATTCGACCGAAGCCGTTGACGGCTACCTTCAGAGTCATGGGATGTGTTTCCTGACTGTCGGGATGGAAAGGGCCCCGGGCGCTGCGCCCGGGGCCCCGGTCACATGGTGACGATTGGGGTCAGCGGACGATGAGTCCCGCGGTCTGCGCCTTCGCCGCGTCGAAGCGGGCCTGCGCATCCTGCCAGTTGACGATGTTCCAGAACGCCTTGACGTAGTCGGCCTTGACGTTGAGGTAGTCGAGGTAGAACGCGTGCTCCCACATGTCGAGCATCAGGATCGGCTGGGCACCGACCGGCACGTTGCCCTGCTGGTCGAACAGCTGGAAGACGTTGAGGCGCGAGGCGATCGAGTCCCACGCGAGGACCGACCAGCCGGAGCCCTGGATGCCCGTGGCGTTGGCCGTGAAGTGCGCCTGGAACTTTGCGAAGTCGCCGAAGAACTCGGAGATCGCGGCCTGCAGCTCGCCCTCGGGCTCACCGCCGCCGTCACCGGAGAGGTTGTTCCAGAAGACCGTGTGGTTCGTGTGCCCGCCGAGGTTGAACGCAAGGTCCTTCTCGAGCTTGTTGATGGCACCGAAGTCATCGCCGTCGCGCGCTGCCTGCAGCTTCTCCAGCGCGGTGTTCGCACCGTCGACATAGGCCTTGTGGTGCTTGTCGTGGTGCAGCTCCATGATCTTCGCGGAGATGTGGGGCTCGAGCGATGCGTAGTCGTAGGGCAGGTCAGGAAGGGTGTAGACGGCCATGGGAGGCTCTCCTCTCTTGCGCGCTCAGCGCGCCGATTGGTCAGTTTCGATCCTAGCCACCGGCGCACCGCGCATGGCATGCGCCGGAGGGTCTTCGTCACACGTCGATGTCGTCCGGCACGGCAGCCTCGGTGTTCGGGATGCCCTGGTCTGCCGCGGCGCGATCGGCCATCGCCAGCAGACGTCGGATGCGGCCGGCGACCGCATCCTTCGTCATGTTCGGGCTCGCCACATGGCCGAGCTCGTCGAGGCTCGCATCGCGGTGCTCGAGGCGCAGCCTGCCCGCGTAGGACAGGTGCTCCGGCACCTCCGGCCCGAGGATCTCGAGCGCTCGCTCGATGCGCGCGCATGCGGCGACCGCGGCCTGCGCGCTGCGGCGCAGGTTGGCGTCGTCGAAGTTCACGAGCCGGTTGGCGGTCGCCCGCACCTCGCGGCGCTGGCGCAGCTCTGCCCATGCCTGCACGGTCTCGTGCGCGCCCATGGTCGTGAGCATGCGCGAGATCGGCTCGCCCTCGCGGATCACGACGCGGTGCGCACCGCGCACCTCGCGCGACTTGGCGGGGATGCCGAGCCTGCCGGCCGCGCCGACGAGCGCCATCGCGGCCTCGTTGCCCGGGCAGGCGACCTCGAGGGCCGCGGAGCGACCGGGGTCGGAGAGCGAGCCCTGCGCGAGGAACGCGCCGCGCCAGATGCCCGCCAGATCCTCGAGGGAGCCGGTGGTGACCTTGTTGGGGAGCCCGCGCACGGGACGCCGCCGGGCATCCATCAGCCCGGTCTGCCTCGCGAGCGTCTCGCCCTCGGCGATGACGCGGACGAGGTAGGCGCCGCTCGTGCGGTTCGAGGAGGAGGAGATCTTGGCGATCTCTGCACGCACGCCGTAGAGCTCGAGGATGCTCCTGGCCAGCCTGCGGGCAGCCGCGGCGGAGTCGAGCTCGCTCTCGACCGCCACTCGGCTCGAGATCACGTGCAGCCCGCCGGCGAACCGCAGCAGCGTCGCGACTTCGGCCGCCTTCGTCTGGGGTCGAGTCACGCGAACTCGCGCGAGCTCCTCCTTGACGTCGTCGGTCAATGCCACGCCTGCTCCTCTCGTCATTCGCGCCCCAGGTCTCTGTGCTTCACCGCGACGCGCAGCCCGGGGGTCCCCGACAGCCGCTTGGCCAGATGCTCCGCCGTCGCGACCGAGCGGTGCTTGCCACCGGTGCACCCTACGCCCAGCACGGCGTGCAGCTTGTTCTCGCGGGCGTAGCCGGCCAGCACAGGCCGGAGCGCCTCGACGTAGCGGTCGACGAACTCCTGCGCGCCCTCCTGCTGGAGGACGTAGTCGGCGACGACGGCCTCGGTGCCGTCGTGCCCGCGGAGCTCGGAGATCCAGAACGGATTCGGGAGGAAGCGCATGTCGGCGACCAGGTCGGCGTCGACCGGCAGCCCGTACTTGAAGCCGAAGCTCATGACCGTGAGGGTGACCTCGAGCTCGCCGCCGGGGGCGAAGCGCTCCCCCACCCTGGTGGTGAGCTGGTGCGGGTTGAGGCCCGTCGTGTCGAGCAGATCGTCGGCCATGCCGCGCAGCGGCTCGAGCCGCGTGCGCTCCATGCGGATGCCGTCGAGGATCGTGCCGTCGCCCTGCAGCGGGTGCGGCCTGCGCACCTGCTCGTAGCGACGCACGAGCTCTGCGTCGCTCGCCTCGAGGAACAGCACGCGCACCGAGTGCTCGGCGCGCAGCATCTCGACGAATCGCTTGGCGTCATCGAAGAGCACGCCACCGCGCACGTCGACGACGATCGCGAGCCTGGCCTCGGTGGATGCGTTGGTGGCGGCCGTGCGCACGAGGGCGCGCAGCATGGTGGGAGGCAGGTTGTCGACCACGAACCAGCCGAGGTCCTCGAGTGCGTTGGCGACGGTCGTCCGACCAGCACCGGACATTCCGGTGATGATGACGATCTCTCTTGCGTTCACGCGTTCGGTCCCTGTCGCTCGGCTGCTCCGTCCATCGTATCGGCGCTGAGCCTGCGCGCCACGGTCGCTGCCAGTGCCGGGCCGATGCCCTGCACCTCGGCCAGCTGCTCGGCGGTCGCCGCACGCACGCGCTTCGCTGAGCCGAAGTGCTTGAGCAGCGCCCGCACGCGGTTCGGGCCCAGCCCCGGGATGCCGCTCAGCTCCGACTCGATCGCGCTCGAGCGCTTCGTGCGCTGGTAGCTGATCGCCACCCGGTGGGCCTCATCGCGCAGCCGCTGCACGAGGTAGAGCGCCTCGCTCGTGCGCGGCAGGATCACGGGATACTCCTCGCCCGGCAGCCACAGCTCCTCGAGCCGCTTCGCGATGCCGGCGAGCGCGACGCCGCGCACACCGGCCTCGTCGAGCGCGCGCTTGGCGGCCTGCACCTGCGGCCTGCCGCCGTCGACGAGGAGCAGCTGCGGCGTGTATGCGAAGCGCGTGCCGGTCTCCTCGGGATCACCGTCGACGATGTACTTCGCCCTGCGCGTGATGATCTGGTGGATGGAGTCGGTGTCGTCGGTCGTCTCGGCGATCGAGAACTTGCGGTACTGATCCTTGCGGGGCAGGCCGTCCTCGAAGACCACCATGGAGGCGACCACGCCGGTGCCCCCCAGGTGCGAGACGTCGAAGCACTCGATGCGCAGCGGCGCCTCGCTCATGCCGAGCGCCTCCTGCAGGTCGCCGAGAGCCTGCGTGCGGGTGACGTAGTCGCTCGTGCGCTTCGTGCGCGCCACCTGCAGCGCGTGCGCAGCGTTGACGAGGGCGGAGTCGGCGAGCTTGCGCTTCTCCCCCCGCTGCGGGACGCGCACCGCGACGCGACCTGTGAGCCCATGGTCGGCGCGGCGGTCGGTGAGCCAGGTCTCGACCACCTCCGGCGCATCCGGCTGCTTCGGCAGCAGCACCTCACGCGCCGGCGGGTCGCCGCCGTCGTAGGCGATGCGCAGGATCTGGGTGGCGAGCTCGTTGTCGGTGAGGTCGATCTCGGTGTCGACCACCCATGACTTCGTGCCTCGGATGCGGCCACCGCGCACGGCGAACAGGTGCACCGCGGCGCTCAGCTCGTCGTGCACGAGCCCGAAGACGTCGGCGTCGACGCGATCCGAGAGCACGACGCTCGTGCGCTCCAGCACCGTCTCGAGGGCGGCGAGCTGATCCCGCAGCCGGGCAGCGCGCTCGAACTCGAGCCGCGCACTTGCCCGCTGCATCTCCTCGCGCACCCGATCGACGAAGTCCTGGTCGCCACCGTTCATGAACGCGACGAGATCGCGCGCCGTGGCACGGTGCTCTGCCTGCGTCACCCGGCCGACGCAGGGCGCGGAGCACTTGCCGATGTCGCCCAGCAGGCATGGCCGGCCAGAGCGCTCTGCGCGGTCGTAGACCGACTGGCTGCAGGAGCGCATCGGGAACGCCTTCAGCAGCAGGTCGAGCGTCTCACGGATCGCCCAGACCTTCGTGTAGGGCCCGAAGTAGCGCGCACCCCGCATGCCGTGGTTGCGGGTGATGAGCGCCCTCGGCACGTCGTCGCCCATCAGGACCGCGAGGTAGGGGTAGGACTTGTCGTCCCGGAACTGCACGTTGAACGGCGGTTCGTACTCCTTGATCCAGGTGAACTCGAGCTGCAGCGCCTCGAACTCGCTCGCGACGATCGTCCACTCGACGCGCACTGCCGTGAGCACCATCCGCCGGGTGCGCTCGTGCAGCGTCTCGAGCGGCTGGAAGTAGTTCGCCAGCCGCTGTCGCAGGTTCTTCGCCTTGCCCACGTAGAGCACGCGCTCGTGCTCGTCGCGGAAGCGATAGACGCCGGGCGCCGTCGGGATGGTCCCTGCGGCCGGCTTGTACGGCACCGTCCTCGAGACCGGCGCCGGCTGCGAGCCTGCAGGCGTCATCGCACGCCCGCGCCCAGGATCTCCTTCAGGAACCCGCCGGTGTAGCTCTCGGGCACCTGCGCGACCTCCTCAGGCGTGCCGGTGGCGACGAGCATGCCGCCGCCGGAGCCGCCCTCGGGACCCAGGTCGATGATCCAGTCCGCGCTCTTGATGACGTCGAGCGCGTGCTCGATCGTGAGCACCGTGTTGCCCTTCTGCACCAGGCCGTCGAGCACCTCGAGCAGCTTGCGCACGTCGTCGAAGTGCAGGCCGGTGGTGGGCTCGTCGAGCACGTAGATCGCCCGACCGGAGGTGCGGCGCTGCAGCTCGGTCGCGAGCTTGACGCGCTGCGCCTCGCCGCCGGAGAGGGTGGTCGCGGACTGCCCGAGCCGCACGTAGCCGAGGCCGACGTCGACGAGCGTCTTCAGGTAGCGGTGGATCGAGGAGATCGGCTCGAAGAAGTCGGCGGCCTCCTCGATCGGCATCTCGAGCACGTCGGCGATCGACTTGGCCTTGTAGTGCACCGAGAGCGTGTCGCGGTTGTACCGCTTGCCGTTGCAGACCTCGCACTGCACGTAGACGTCGGGCAGGAAGTTCATCTCGATCTTCAGCGTGCCGTCGCCCTGGCAGGCCTCGCAGCGGCCGCCCTTGACGTTGAACGAGAACCGGCCGGCGAGGTAGCCCCGCGCCTTCGCCTCCGCCGTCTCTGCGAACAGGTTGCGGATCTTGTCGAACACGCCCGTGTAGGTCGCCGGGTTCGAGCGCGGCGTGCGCCCGATCGGGCCCTGATCGACGTGCACGACCTTGTCGAGGTGCTCGAGGCCTGTCACACGCGTGTGCTTCGCCGGCACCTGCCGGGCGCCGTTGAGCGCGTTGGCGAGCACCTTGTGCAGGATGTCGTTCACGAGCGTGGACTTGCCCGAGCCCGAGACGCCGGTGACGGCGACGAAGACGCCGAGCGGGATGTCGACGTCGACGCGCTGCAGGTTGTTGGCCCGCGCGCCCTCGATGCGCAGCATCCGATCCGGGTCGATCGGGCGCCGACTCGCCGGCACCGGGATCGTCTCGCGACCGGAGAGGTAGGCGCCGGTGAGCGAGCGCTCGTTCGTGAGCAGATCCTCATAGCTGCCGGAGTGCACCACCTCGCCGCCGTGCTCCCCGGCGCCCGGCCCGATGTCGACGATCCAGTCGGCGGTGCGGATGGTGTCCTCGTCGTGCTCGACGACGATGAGCGTGTTGCCGAGGTCGCGCAGCGACTCGAGCGTGGAGATGAGCTTGCGGTTGTCGCGCTGGTGGAGGCCGATCGACGGCTCGTCGAGCACGTAGAGCACGCCGGTGAGGCCCGCGCCGATCTGTGTCGCGAGGCGGATGCGCTGGGCCTCGCCGCCGGAGAGGCTCGCGGCCGCGCGGGAGAGCGAGAGGTAGCCGAGCCCGACGCGGATGAGGAAGTCGAGGCGGGCGCGGATCTCGCGCAGCACCGCGGCTGCGATCGTCGCCTCGCGCTCGTCGAGGTCGAGCCCGTGCATGTAGGCGTGCGCGTCGTCGAGGCTCAGCTCGGCGATCGTGGAGATCGAGCTGCCGTGCACCGTGACGGCGAGCACCTCGGGCTTGAGCCGCGCGCCGCCGCATTCAGGGCACGGCACCTCGCGCAGGAACTCGCCGTGCTTCGAGCGCACCCAGTCGCTGTCGGCCTCGGCGTGCTTGCGCTGGATGTAGGGCATGACGCCCTCGTAGCCGGATGCGTACTTCAGCTGGCGGCCGAAGCGGTTGCGCCACTGCACCATGACGTTGCCGTCGGTGCCGTGCAGCACCACCTTGCGCACATCCTCGTCGAGCTCGCCCCAGGGGGTGTCGAGCGAGAAGCCCATCTCGTTCGACAGGCCACCCAGCAGGCGCTCGAAGTAGGTGTAGAGGCCCTTGCCGGACTGCGTCCACGGCAGGATCGCGCCCTCGCGGATGGAGACCGCGTCGTCGGCGATCACCAGGTCGGCATCCGCCGCCATGCGCGTGCCGATGCCGGTGCACGTCGGGCAGGCGCCGAACGGCGCGTTGAACGAGAAGGTGCGCGGCTCGATCTCGGTGAGCGTGACGGGGTGCCTGTTGGGGCACGAGAGCTTCTCGCTGAAGGTGCGGCGCCGATCCGGGTCCTGCTCGTCGAGGTCGACGTAGTCGATGGTCGCGAGCCCGTCGGCGAGACGCAGCGCGGTCTCGAGCGAGTCGGTGAGGCGCGAGAGCAGGCCCGGCTCGGCCACGAGCCTGTCGACGACCACCGAGATGTCGTGCTTGTTCTGCTTCTTGAGCGCCGGCGCCTCTGCCAGCTGCACGACCTCGCCGTCGATCACCGCGCGCGAGTAGCCCGTGGCGACGAGGTTGCGGATGAGGTCGGCGAACTCGCCCTTCTTCTGCTGCACCACCGGCGCCAGGATCTGGAATCGCGTGCGCTCGGGCAGCTGCATCAGCTCGTCGGCGATCTGCTGCACGGTCTGGCGCTGGATGCGCTCGCCGCAGACGGCGCAGTGCGGCACGCCGATGCGCGCCCACAGCAGGCGCATGTAGTCGAACACCTCGGTGATCGTGCCGACGGTCGAGCGCGGGTTGCGGTTCGTCGACTTCTGGTCGATCGAGACCGCGGGGCTCAGGCCCTCGATGAAGTCGACGTCGGGGCGGTCGACCTGCCCCAGGAACTGCCGCGCGTAGGCCGAGAGCGACTCGACGTAGCGGCGCTGGCCCTCGGCGAAGATGGTGTCGAACGCGAGCGACGACTTGCCGGAGCCGGAGAGCCCCGTGAACACCACGAGCGCGTCGCGCGGGATCCGCAGATCGACGTCCTTGAGGTTGTGCTCGCGCGCGCCGCGCACATGCAGCTCTGGGATGTTGGAGGTCGTGGATGTCACCTCATGAGTCTACGTTCGGCCACCAACACGCACGCTCCCGTTCGCCCATGGCTCACTCCACGATGCGGGCGATCGGCTGGTCGACGGAGACGCCGCCGCCCTGCTCGACCAGGCGGGTGAGGATGCCTGCCCGGTGGGCGAGCACCGTCGTCTCCATCTTCATCGCATCGAGCACGGCCACCTCTTGGCCGGGCTCGACCGCTGCGCCGTCGTCGACGCTCCAGCGCACGAGCGTGCCGGGCACGGGCGCGCCGAGCTCGCCCTCGTCGCGCATCAGCGCAGCCGCACCCGACCGCGGCGCCGCGCCAGCGGCGGCGGCGAGCAGCGCATCCGGCAGCCCCAGCACCACGCGGCGGCCATCGACCTCGACGGCCAGGCGCCTCAGACCGGTGGCGAGGGAGGGGGCGGGCCTGCCCTGCGGCGAGAGCCGCGGCATGAGCGTCGACTCGATCCACTGCGTCGAGACCGCGAAGCCGGCGGTCGAGAAGTCGGGCTCGTCCAGCAGCGCCACGGCGAAGGGCGCGACGGTCGCGATGCCGGTGAGCTCGAGCTCGCGCAGCGCCCTGCGCATGCGCACGAGCGCGGCGTCGCGATCGGGCGCGTGCACGATGAGCTTTGCCGCCAACGAGTCGAACGCGGCCTCCACGGAGTCGCCGGCCTCGACCCCCGCATCCCAGCGGATGCCTGGACCGGCAGGCACGCGCAGCGTCTCGACCCGACCGGGGCTCGGCAGGAAGCCGCGACCGGGATCCTCGGCGTTCAGCCGCAGCTCGATCGCGTGGCCGACCGGCGTGGGCGTCTCGTCGAACGACGGGCCGAGGCCCTCGGCGATGCGGAACTGCTCCCGCACGAGGTCGACGCCCGTGACGGCCTCGGTGACCGGATGTTCGACCTGCAGCCGGGTGTTGACCTCCAGGAACGAGATGGTGCCGTCGACCCCGAGCAGGAACTCGACGGTGCCTGCGCCGCGGTAGTCGACCGCCGCGCAGATGTCGCGTGCTGCCGCGTGGATGCGGGCGCGCTGCTCATCGGTGAGCCCCGGGGCCGGCGCCTCCTCGACGAGCTTCTGGCTGCGGCGCTGCAGCGAGCAGTCGCGATCGCCGACGACGACCACCCGACCCCTGCCATCGCCCAGCACCTGCGCCTCGACGTGGCGCGGATGCTCGAGGTAGCGCTCGATGAAGCACTCCCCCCGCCCGAACGCCGCGATGGCCTCGCGCGTGGCAGAGCCGAACGCATCCGCCACCTCCTCGATCGTGTGGGCCACCTTGAGCCCGCGGCCGCCGCCGCCGAAGGCCGCCTTCACGACCACGGGCAGTCCGTGCTCGCGGGCGAAGGCGACGGCCTCGTCGGCATCGGCGAGCGGCCGATCGGTGCCGGGCGCGAGCGGTGCGCCGGTCTCGAGGGCGATCGCGCGCGCAGTCACCTTGTCGCCGAGCGCCTCGATGGTCTCGGGAGCCGGGCCGATCCAGGTCATGCCTGCCGCCTCGACGGCGCGCGCGAAGGCGGCGCTCTCGGAGAGGAAGCCGTAGCCGGGGTGCACCGCATCCGCGCCGGAGGTGCGCGCAGCAGCGAGCAGCGCCTCGATGCTCAGGTAGCTGTCGGCGGCCGTCGAGCCGCCCAGCGCCACGGCCTCGTCGGCGTGGCGCACGTGCATGGCGTCGACATCCTGGTCGGCGTAGACGGCCACCGAGCGGTAGCCGGCCTCTGCGCAAGCGCGTGCGACGCGGACGGCGATCTCTCCGCGGTTGGCGATGAGGATCTTCTGCACGACCCCTCCTGTCAGTCGGTGTGCGAGCCGGCGGTGGGCTCGGCGATGCGGAAGCGGATGCGCGAGCCGGGTGGGAGCTGGCCTGCGCGGTCGAGGTCGCGGTCGATGACCGCCCCGATGATCGGGTAGCCGCCCGTGAGCGGATGGTCGGGCAGGAAGAGCACCGGCTGGCCGTCCGGCGGCACCTGGATGGCGCCCGTGACGGCGCCCTCGCTCTCGAGCTCGCCGTCGCGCGCGCGCTCGAGCGGGGCCTCGCCGCGCAGGCGCACGCCGACGCGATCGGAGCGAGAGGTGACCTCCCACTCCTGCGCGAGGAGCGTGCGCAGGGCTGCGGCGGTGAACCAGTCCTCGCGCGGGCCGAGCACGATCGCGAGCTCGACGGTCTCACCCGTCTTCGGCAGGGGGATGCGCGGGGCGCGGGTGCGCTCGACGGCGGTCGCGCCGTGCGCGGGGCCGCGCAGCGGCAGCACATCGCCGGCGCTCAGCTGCGCGGGGCCGAGGTGGGCGAGCGTGTCGGTGGCGAGGCTGCCCAGCACCGGCTCGAGCGCGACGCCGCCGCGGATCGCGACGAGCACGCGCAGGCCGTCCCGCACCGCGCCGATGCGCAGCTCGTCGCCGTCTTCGATGGCGATGGCGCGGCCGGGCTCGACGGGGTGGATCGCTGCGGCTGCATGCCCGTCAGCATCGGCCCGCACCGTTGCATCCGCCAGCGCCCCCGTGAGGGCGATCACCGCGGCCCCCTGGAAGCGCAGCACCGCTCCCCCGCCGGCGAGCTCGAGGCCCGCCTCGCCGGGCGCGTTGCCGACGGCGCGATTCGCCTCTGTGAGGGCGGCGCGGTCGGCGGTGCCGGAGGCGGCGACGCCCATGGCGGCCATGCCGGGCCTGCCCAGATCCTGCAGCAGCAGCTGCAGCCCCGGGCGCACGACCTCCAGGGTGTGCGGTGCGTCGACCTCGGCACGCGCTCCGGCGCCGAGCACGTGCAGCTCGCGGTCGACGCGCTCGAATCGCACCGTCGTGCCCGGGCTCAGCAGCGCAGGGGGCTCGCGGTCGAGGTCCCACATGGCGGCATCCGTGCGGCCGATGAGCTGCCAGCCGCCGGGGCTCTGCTTCGGGTAGATGCCCGAGAAGCGCCCGGCGAGGGCGACGGAGCCGACGGGGATGCGGGTGCGCGGGGAGGGTCGGCGCGGCACGTCGAACAGCGGGTCGTCGCCGACCAGGTAGCCGAAGCCGGGCGCGAAGCCCGTGAAGGCGACCGTCCAGGTGGACGCCCGGTGCCTGCTGACGAGCTCGTCGGGGGTCACGCCGAGCAGCGATGCGACCTCGGCGAGGTCCTCGCCGTCGTAGCGGACGGGGATCGTGACAGCGTCGGTGCTCTGCGCACGGGTGGCCGCAGGGTCGATGGCGAGCAGGCGCTCGCTCAGCTCGTCGGCGGCGATCAAGGTGGGATCGAAGCGCACGAGGATCGTGCGAGCGGCGGGCACGAGCTCGGTGACGCCAGGCAGCGCTGCCGCGGCGAGCGCGGGCAGCAGCCGCATCGACTCGTCGAGATCGGCCGCCTCCAGCAGCAGCGCGGTGTCGGCCGCGGTGCGCACGCGCGTCATGCGGCGCCTGCGGCGCGGCAGCCCGCCCGCGCGACGCGCGCACGGCCGAGCCAAGTGACGGATGACCGGGCCGTCACGGGCGCGGCCCCGCGAACGGCGCGATGGTCACCCCAGCGGCCTCGAGGGCCTCGCGCGTGGCCCGGGCCATCGCGATCGCACCGGCGCTGTCACCGTGCACGCAGATCGACTCGGCGCGCACCGCGACGTCGGTGCCGTCGATGGCCTCGACGACTCCCTCCCGCGCGAGCCGCACCATGCGGGAGGCGACGAGCATCGGGTCATGCAGCACGGAACCCCGCTCGTTGCGGGAGACCAGCAGCCCCTCGGAGGTGTAGGCGCGATCGGCGAAGGCCTCCGCGGCGGTCGCGAGCCCCGCCCGCTCGGCGATGTCGAGCACGACGGCGCCCGCGAGTCCCAGCAACACGAGGGAGGGGTCGACGGCGCGGATCGCCGCGACCACGTCCTTCGCCTGGCGCTCATGCCGCGCGATGGTGTTGTAGAGGGCGCCGTGCGGCTTCACGTACACCGCACGGCCGCCCGCAGCGCCGGCCAGCGCCTGGAGCGCGCCGAGCTGGTATTCGACGTGCGCCTGGAGTGTCGCCGAGTCGACATCGCGCGCCACTCGGCCGAAGCCCTCGTAGTCGCGGTAGCCGGGGTGGGCACCGATGGCGACGCCCTGCTCTACCGCCGCACGCAGCGTCGCCGCGATGCCCTCCGGACTGCCGGCATGGAAGCCGCACGACACGTTGGCGCTCGTGACGATGCGCAGCATCGCTGCGTCATCGCTCACCATGCGGTCGGGCACGTTCTCGCCCAGATCGGAGTTCAGGTCGATGACGCTCATGCTGCCACCGCCTGGACGGCGAAGACCGGGCCGATCGAGTGCGCGCCCGTCCATGTCGGCGCAGAGGCACCGGCCCGCAGCGGTGCGTCGGTCATCAGGGATCCCCTCTGCGGCTCGGAACGGGCCGCCGCTCTCAGCTCGCCGCGCGCATCTGGCGCAGATCGCGCTTCAGGTCGTGCAGCTCGTCGCGGATGCGCGCCGCGAGCTCGAACTTCAGCTCGCCGGCCGCCTCCGTCATCTGCGCCGTCAGGTCGGCGATGATCGACTCGAGCTGCCCGGGCCCGTCGAGGTCGGAGCGGTCGCGCGCCAGCCTCGGCGTCGGTGCCCCACGCCTCGTGCCCTCGAGCAGCTCATCGGTGTCGGCCTGCTCTCGCGCCAGCACCTCGGTGATGTCGGCGATGCGGCGCCGCAGCGGCGTCGGATCGATGCCGTGCTCCGTGTTGTAGGCGACCTGCACCGCGCGGCGACGATCGGTCTCGTCGATCGCGAGCCGCATCGAGTCGGTGATCCTGTCGGCATACATGTGCACCTCGCCAGAGACATTGCGGGCGGCACGGCCGATGGTCTGGATGAGCGAGGTCGCCGAGCGCAGGAAGCCCTCCTTGTCGGCGTCGAGGATCGACACCAGGGAGACCTCCGGCAGGTCGAGGCCCTCGCGCAGCAGGTTGATGCCGACGAGCACGTCGTAGACGCCCTGCCGCAGCTGCGTCAGCAGCTCGACCCTGCGCAGCGTGTCGACATCGGAGTGCAGGTAGCGCACGCGCACGCCTGCCTCCGTGAAGTACTCGGTGAGCTCCTCCGCCATCTTCTTCGTGAGCGTCGTCACGAGCACACGCTCGTTGCGCTCGGCGCGCACGCGGATCTCCTCGAGCAGATCGTCGATCTGGCCCTTCGTGGGCTTCACGACCAGCTGCGGGTCGACGAGACCCGTCGGCCGGATGATCTGCTCGACGACCGTGTCTGCCAGGCCCATCTCGTACTTGCCCGGCGTCGCCGAGAGATAGACCTTCTGAGGCGACCGCTCGAGGAACTCGCCGAACTTCAGCGGCCGGTTGTCGAGCGCGCTCGGGAGTCGGAAGCCGTGCTCGACGAGCGTGCGCTTGCGGCTCGCGTCGCCCTCATACATCGCGCCCACCTGCGGCACGGTCACGTGCGACTCGTCGATCACGACGAGGAAGTCGTCGGGAAAGTAGTCGAGCAGGCAGTGCGGCGCCTCGCCAGGGGCTCGGCCATCGATGTGCCGCGAGTAGTTCTCGATGCCCGAGCAGAAGCCGATCTGCTCCATCATCTCGAGGTCGAAGGTGGTGCGCATGCGCAGGCGCTGCGCCTCGAGCAGCTTGCTCTCTCGCTCGAGCTCCTTCAGGCGCCCGTCGAGCTCGTCGCGGATGCGCTCCATCGCCTTGTGCATGCGGTCGGATCCGGCCACGTAGTGGCTGCCGGGGAAGATCGAGACCGACTGGTGCGTCTCGATCACCTCGCCGGTGAGCGGATGCAGCGAGGAGATCGCCTCGATCTCGTCGCCGAAGAGCTCGATGCGGATCGCATGCTCCTCGTACATCGGGATGATCTCGATCGTGTCGCCGCGCACCCGGAAGGTGCCGCGGGTGAAGGCGACGTCGTTGCGCTGGTACTGCATCGAGACGAAGCGGCGCAGCAGCGCCTGCCTGTCGATGCGCATCCCGATCTGCAGCGCGACCATCGCCTCGAGGTACTCCTCGGGCGTGCCGAGGCCGTAGATGCAGGACACCGTCGAGACCACGATGACGTCGCGGCGCGACAGCAGCGAGTTGGTGGCGGAGTGCCGCAGCCGCTCGACCTCGGCGTTGAGCGAGGAGTCCTTCTCGATGAAGGTGTCCGTCTGCGGCACATAGGCCTCAGGCTGGTAGTAGTCGTAGTAGGAGACGAAGTACTCGACGGCGTTGTTCGGGAACAGCTCGCGGAACTCGTTGGCCAGCTGCGCGGCGAGCGTCTTGTTGTGCGCGAGCACGAGCGTCGGACGCTGCACCTGCTCGACCAGCCACGCGGTCGTCGCGCTCTTGCCCGTGCCGGTGGCACCCAGCAGCACGACATCGGTCTCGCCGCGGTTCACGGCATCGGTGAGCTCGCGGATGGCCTTCGGCTGATCACCGGAGGGGGTGTACTCGCTGATGACCTCGAAGGGCCGCACAGCACGGGTCGGTTCCATGCCCCCAGCCTAGGAGCGGCCACCCACACGCTGCTCGGCCAGTCGCTCCCAGAGGGCATCGACCTGCTCGATCGTCGCCGACAGCTCGCCAGCGGTGTCGATCACGACGTCGGCGATCGCGAGCCGACGCTCGTCGCTCGCCTGCGACGTGACGCGCGCCCGCGCATCCGCCTCGTCCATGCCGCGCAGCTCCATGAGACGCGCCACGCGGATGTCCGCAGGCGCGTGGGCGACGACCACGAGGTCCCAGGGGTCGTCGGGCCGCGCCTCGACCAGCAGCGGCACGTCGTACACGACGACCGCCGCGGGATCGACGGCGAACGCGGCACGGAACCGTCGACCGGACTCCTCCGCGACGGCCGGGTGCACGATCGCGTTCAGACGGTGACGAGCGCCGGGATCGTGGAAGATCACCGCGCCGAGCGCCCCGCGATCGAGCGAGCCGTCTGGCAGCAGCAGGTGCTCACCGAACTCGGCGGCGATCGCGGCGAGCACGGGCATGCCGGGCTGCTGCAGCTCGCGCACGAGGGCGTCGGCATCGACGATCACCGCGCCGTGCGCCGCGAGCCCGCGGGCGATCGTGGACTTCCCGGAGGCGATGCCGCCGGTGAGCGCGACGAGAGGCATGGCTCGAGTCTGGCACGTCGCGGGCCCTGCAGGTCCGGCGACGGCGCTGTCAGCGACGACGAGTAGCATCGGCCACAGTGCACCCGCCGCGCGGTGCAGATGCAAGGAGACCCGATGAGCGAGGACGTCGCAGTCGTCATCGAGGATGGCGAAGACATCCGTGAGCTGCTTGCCCAGGTGCTGACCCAGGGCGGATTCGTCGTGCACGCCGCGGCCGACGGCGCGACAGGTGTCGAGCTCGTGCGCGAGCACGACCCGATCGTCGTCACGATCGATGTGAACATGCCCGGCATCGACGGCTTCGAGACCGCTCGCCAGGTGCGCGCGATCAGCACCGCATACATCGTGATGATCACGGCGCGCGGCGACGAGATCGACACGCTCGTGGGGCTGCAGACGGGCGCGGACGACTACATCGTCAAGCCCTTCCGGCCGCGCGAGCTGCGCGCCCGCATCGAGGCGATGATGCGCAGGCCGCGGGTGCTCGCATCGACGCATCCCTCTCCTCCGCATCCCTCGGCCCCACAGGCATTCGGCGCGACCGACGCTGTCTCGCACGTCGCGTCGGAGACCGGTTCGGTCGACCTCACCGGTGCCCCGTGGGGCGAGGGCGACGCCGAGCCCGCGCTGCTCGAGCACCGCGGGCTGCGCCTCGAGCCCGGCGCCAGGGTCGTCGAGCTCGACGGCGCGGAGGTCGAGCTGACGCGCAGCGAGTTCGACATCCTGCGGATGCTGCTGAGCTCCGGCCGCCGCGTCGTGAGCAAGATGCAGCTCGCCGGCATGCTGCGCGGCGAGCGCGGCGAACCCGATCATTACCTGAGCGAGCACGACGCCCGCGCGATCGAGGTGCACGTCGCGAACCTGCGGCGCAAGCTCGGCGAGTCGCCCTCCGATCCCCGCTGGATCGAGACCGTGCGAGGCGTGGGCTACCGCCGCACGTCCTGACCGCCGACGGCGGGGCCCTCCGTCTCGTCGTCCTCGCCTGCCACCACCACGGTGACGTCATCGCTCGCGATGGCGCGGTTCGCGGCAGCACGCGCAGCGTCGAGCAGCGCGTCGCGGTCGTAGCCGCTGATGCTCGTGAGGCTGACGCCCATGCCGATGGGCGGCACCAC
Organism: Agrococcus sp. ARC_14; assembly: GCF_022436485.1. NCBI lineage: Bacteria > Bacillati > Actinomycetota > Actinomycetes > Micrococcales > Microbacteriaceae > Agrococcus > Agrococcus sp. ARC_14. The sequence continues at coordinate 1,891,093 of NZ_JAKUDO010000001.1, read as the reverse complement.
CGGCACTCCTGCGGTCGCGAGCTGATCGAGCATCGCCCGATGCATGCGCGTGGCGAGCTGCCTGGCGTCCGCTGGCGATGTGGGCTGGAAGGCGAGCATGAGCGTGCCGTGGTCGTCGGTGCCGAGCGCCGCGGTCGTCGGCGACAGCCTGCGGGCCGCCGCACGCGCCGCCTGGCGCACGTGCTCCGCCTCGTCGGCGCCGAAGGCGGTCGCGATGCGGGTGAGCGAGCCGATGCTGATCACGAGCACGGCGAAGAGCTCTGCGCGGCGGTTGGCGCGCATGAGTCGGCCGCCGAGGACGCGCACGAACGACGGCACGAGCAGGACGCCATCGGGTGCGATCGCCATCAGTGAGGAGTCCTCGGTGCCCCGCAGGCGCACCTGCTCCGCGCGCAGCACGGATGCGGTGACGACCGCGATGATCACGAGGCAGATCGTGGCGACGCCGGCGACGCCGCTGCTGACCCACTCGCGGAAGAGCTCGTGGTCCGTGCCGAGGGTCAGGGCGCTCACCAGTCGGATGAGCTGGAACACGCACGCGAGCGCGAGCACGCCGCCCAGGCCGAGGGCCGTGCGCGTTCGGCTCATCGTGCCCCGCAGCGACTCGATCGTGCCGAGCCCCGCGAACGCGGCGTTCGCCGCGAACATGACCCACGCGCCCGACCATCGGCCGACCTCTGGCCCTTCGAGCAGCACGGCGGCGCATGCCAGCACGGCAGCGGCCGCCACCAGGACGGCACTACCGCGAGCCTGCCTGCCGTTGAACACGCGACAGCCGATCCAGAGCAGCCCGAGCGTCGCCACCCAGGCGGCGTTGCCGACCGCGATGGGCCACCAACCGGCATCCGTCACCGCGTCGAGCAGGTATGCCTCGGTGGCGATCATGCCCGAGATGAAGCCGAGCGCCCAGACGCGACCTGCGCGGTCGTCCTTGCGCAGCATGGTCTCGAGCACGAACACGCCGCCGGCGACATGCACGACGAGCGCGGTGATGAGCTTGACCGTGTCGGGATCGAGGATCATGCGTTCGCTCCAGCTCGGCGCAGCGGCAGTCGCACGACGAAGGTCGCGCCGGCGTCGGGCTCGCTCTGCACGGTGATCTCGCCGCCATGCGCGCGCACGAGGTCGCGGCTGATGGCGAGGCCGAGACCGTTGCCGTGCGGCCTGCTGCTCTGCGCCGCCGAGCCGCGGAAGCGCCGCTCGAACAGCCGCGGCAGCACGTCGGCCGCGATGCCGGGGCCATCGTCGCGCACCACGAGCCAGGCGTGCTTGTCGTCTGCGGTGACGCCCACCTCGATCAGGCCGTCGCCGGCGTGGTAGCTGACGGCATTGCCGACCAGGTTGTCAACCACCTGGCGGATGCGCATGGGATCGATCTCGGCGACGGCGCTCTCGACGCCCGAGACGTCGATGCGGATCCCCCGCGCCTCGGCCTTCGGCTCCAGCGACTCCACCGAGGCGAGCACGACGCGCGCGAGATCCTCCTCCACGGGGCGCACATCGAATCGGCCGGGTCCGTCTGCTGTGGCGGCGAGCACGTCGCCGATGATCACCAGCAGCCGCGACGCGTTGCGCTCCGCGATCTCGAGGCTGCGGCGTGCGGCATCCCCCACCTCCGGATCCTCGAGCGCGAGGTCGAGGTGGCCGAGCACGCTCGTGAGCGGCGTGCGCAGCTCGTGCGAGACCGAGGCGACCAGCTCGTCGCGCATCGAGACCGCCATCCGCTCCGCCGTGACATCTCGCGTCACCAGGATGGCGCCGATGTCGGTGCCGTCGACATCGATCAGCCGTCGCGCCGTCGACTGCAGCGCCCGCCGGCCCTCGCCAGGCGGCCCCTGCCAGTGCAGCGTGCCCTCGAACGTCTCCCCGCGCCGCGCCCGCGCGAGCGGCACCATCGCCGGTTCGATGGGCGACTCGCCGTCGGCGTCGAACAGCTGGCCCTCGGCGCCGACGGCGCTCAGCCGCGCGTGCGCGTCGTTCTCGATCGAGATCGAGCCGTCTGCACCGATCCGCACCACCCCGAAGTCGACCGCGTCGAGCAGCTCGCTCACGGCATCCTCCTGCCGGCGCGCACGCTCGACGGCGTGGTCGAGATACTCCGCCTGCTCATCCAGCAGCGCGCGCTGCGCGGCTGATCGGCGGGCCGCGACGTACGCGACGATCGACGCCATCGAGACGGCCAGCGGCCCGAGCACGATGTGCACTGCGCTCGAGAAGCCGTCGTGCAGCAGGTTGGATGTCCAGAACAGCACGCTCGCGGAGCCCGCGCCGATCAGCAGCCCGCGCCACCCGCCGACAGTCGCGAGCCAGGTCGCCGGCACCATCCACAGCAGCCACAGCTGTGCGTCCGGCTGGCCCATCTCCAGGAAGAAGATGGCGACCAGATCGCCGATGGGCACCAGGCTGACCCACCGGGGCTGGATGCGGTTCCACGGCACGACCAGGGCGACGACGGTGAGCGCGAAGATCGCGAGCACCCCGAAGAAGAGCGTCTCGCCATCGTGCAGGTCGTCGAGCACCACGACCAGACCGCAGGCAGCGAGGCACGCGGCCGCCAGCAGCAGCTGGTTGACCGCCGTCGCGCGCTCGCGCGTGCGATCAGGGCGCACCGCAGCGGTGCGACCGTTCGTGGCAGCCGCGATCATAGGTTGAAGGTACCGCGCGCGCACCGCTCGCATGTGCTTCCCGGCGGCCGGGGCTACCATCGCCGAAGCGGCGCACACCGCCGTACGAGGAGGAGTCACATGCTGGAGTTCCTGACGGGCTCGGGTCTTGCCGCGGCTGCGGGCATGAACGCCTACATCCCGCTGCTCGTGGTGGGTGTGGCGAACCGCTTCTTCCCCGATGCCCTCGCCCTGCCGGAGGGCTGGGCGTGGATCTCGAACTGGTGGGTGCTGGGCATCCTCGCCGTGCTGCTGATCGTCGAGCTCGTCGCTGACAAGATCCCGGCTGTCGACAGCGTCAACGACGTGATCCAGACCATCGTGCGCCCGACCGCGGGCGGCCTCGTCTTCGGCTCGTCCTCCACCGCGTCGACGGTCGCCGTCACCGACCCGGCCGAGTTCTTCGCCTCCAACCAGTGGGTGCCGATCGTCGTCGGCGCGGTCATCGCACTCACCGTGCACGTCGGCAAGACCGCCCTGCGGCCCGCAGCCAACCTCGCCACCGCGGGCGCCGCGGCCCCCGTCGTCTCGACCATCGAGGATGTCGGAGCAGTGGGGATGTCCCTGCTCGCGATCGTCGCCCCCGTGCTGGTGCTGCTGGCGCTCGCGCTGCTCGCCCTGCTCGGGTGGTCGATCTGGCGCAGCGCGCGCAAGCGCAGGAACGTCGATCTCCGCCCCGCGACCGACCGGCTCTCGTCGGGTTAGCCCGCGGGCTGCTCCACGCGGTCGAGGTGCCACGCGCCGCGCCACCGCACGACGCGCCCCGCGGCATCCCGCTCCGCAGTCGCGATCTCATGGCCGGCACCCATGCCCGTCGCGGCCGTGATGCGCACGCGGTCGTCGCCGATCGGCTCCAGCACGTCGACCGCCTGCAAGGGGTCTGCGGCGGTCGGAGCGATGCCGAGCAGTCGGCCGCCGATCTCGACCACGTCGACCCGTGCCCAGAAGCTCGAGAAGGTGCCCTCGAACGAGCGCGAGCGCTCGAGCCCTGCAGTGATCGGGTCGGGCTGCGGGCGCTGCGCGGCGCCCAGGATGCGGGCGACGCCGACGGCGAGCTCCTCTGCGGGCGCATCGATCGCGTTCGTCAGCACGCTGACGACGATGTCGCGCTCGGCGTCGACGAGCGTGCGCGTCGCCTGCCCGGTCCACGCGCCGCCGTGGCCGACCCATTCGCGCTCGTCGACTGAGCCCAGCATCAGGCCGAGCCCGTAGCCCGCCGTGCCGCCGTCGCGCCCCGTCGTCGTCCACTGCCGCTGCCGCATGCGGCGCCGAGCGCCGGCGCTCAGCAGCCGGTCGTCTGCCTCGGTGACGGCGCGCAGCGCATCCGTCAGCTCGCCGGCGGTGGCGATCGCGCCGGTCGCGGCGGCCAGCGCGCCCGCGTTCGGGCTGTCGAGCACCGCGCGCTCCGCACTCGAGTGCAGTCCGGAGTGACCCGTCACGAGTGATCCGGGGTCGCCGTCGACCAGATCGGCACGCATCCCCGCGAGCCCGAGCGGCTGCAGCACGAGGCGATCGAGCGCCGCGGCGTAGCCCGTGTCCGTCACCCCCTCGATGACGAGGCCGAGCAGCCCGAATCCGATGTTGGAGTACTTGAACTCGGTGGATGCGGGCACGCGCTCCACCCCGGAGGTCGCGATCGCGCGCAGGCGCTCCGGGTCCGGGAAGTCGGCGAGCAGATGCCAGAACGAGACGTCATCCCCATCGCGCACCGCGCCGCCGCCGTGCGAGAGCAGCTCACGCACGAGCAGCGCGCCCGCGTCGGTGCCGCGCAGCGATGGCGCGTGCACCGCTGCCGCGTCGTCGAGCCGCAGGCGGCCGTCGTCGACGAGCCGCAGGGCGGCGAGCGCGGCGAGCGACTTCGAGTGCGAGGCGATGCGGAAGCGGTGCCCGGTCGTCAGCGGCTCGCCCGTGGACGCATCCGCCACCCCGTGCGCGGTGTCGAGCAGCAGCTCGCCGCCGACCCGCACGGCGGCCTGCACGCCGGGGATCCGGAGCCGCCACCGGCGATAGGCAAGCCAGCGGTCTGCGTAGGCGAGGGCGCGGTCGACCGAATCGTGTGCAGGCATGGGTCGATCCTCGCATCGATCCCCGACACCCGGCCCCCGCGCAACGCGAAGCGGGCCGCACCCGAAGGCGCGACCCGCTGCGTGTGTGCGTGCTTACTCGGCGGAGCCGGTGAGCTTCTCGCGCAGAGCGGCGAGCGCCTCATCGTCGGCGAGCGTGCCGGCGCCGGTCTCCTCCGTCGAGCCGCCGAACGACTGTGCGCCCGAGGGCACGTCGTTCGAGGTGAGCTCGACCTCGCGAGCGGTCGAGACCTGGGCCTTGTGCGCCTCCCAGCGCGTCTGCGCTGCGGTGTACTCGGCCTCCCAGGCCTCGCGCTGGGCGTCGAAGCCCTCGCGCCACTCGTTCGTCTCGGGGTCGAAGCCCTCCGGGAACTTGTAGTTGCCCTGCTCGTCGTACTCGGCGAGCATGCCGTAGAGCGCCGGGTCGAAGTCGGTGCCGTCGGGGTCGACGCCCTCGTTCGCCTGCTTCAGCGAGAGCGAGATGCGGCGACGCTCGAGGTCGATGTCGATGATCTTGACGAAGACCTCGTCATTGACCGCCACGACCTGGTCAGCGGTCTCGACGTGCTTCGACGAGAGCTCCGAGATGTGCACGAGGCCCTCGATGCCATCCGCGACGCGCACGAACGCACCGAAGGTGACGAGCTTCGTGACCTTGCCCGGTGCGACCTGGCCGATGGCGTGGGTGCGGGCGAAGATCTGCCACGGGTCCTCCTGCGTCGCCTTGAGCGACAGCGAGACGCGCTCGCGGTCGAGCTCGACGGTGAGGATCTCGACGGTGACCTCCTGGCCGACCTCGACGACCTCGGAGGCGTGCTCGATGTGCTTCCACGAGAGCTCCGAGACGTGCACGAGGCCGTCAACGCCACCCAGGTCGACGAACGCACCGAAGTTGACGATCGACGAGACGACGCCCTTGCGGACCTGGCCCTTCTGCAGCGACTGCAGGAAGGCACCGCGCGACGCCGACTGCGTCTCCTCGAGGAGCGCACGGCGCGAGAGCACGACGTTGTTGCGGTTCTTGTCGAGCTCGAGGATCTTCGCCTCGATCTCCTGGCCGAGGTACGGCGTGAGGTCGCGGACGCGGCGCAGCTCGATGAGCGACGCAGGCAGGAAGCCGCGCAGGCCGATGTCGACGATGAGGCCACCCTTGACGACCTCGATGACGGTGCCGGTGACGACGCCGTCCTCGTCCTTGATGCGCTCGACATCGCCCCAGGCGCGCTCGTACTGCGCACGCTTCTTCGAGAGGATCAGACGCCCCTCCTTGTCCTCCTTCTGGAGGACGAGCGCCTCGACCGTGTCGCCGACCTCGACGACCTCGGTGGGGTCGACGTCGTGCTTGATCGAGAGCTCGCGCGAGGGGATGACGCCCTCGGTCTTGTAGCCGACATCAAGAAGGACCTCGTCGCGGTCGATCTTGACGACGGTGCCCTCGATCAGGTCGCCGTCATTGAAGAACTTCAGGGTCTTCTCAACGGCGGCCATGAAGTCGTCGGCAGAGCCGATGTCGTTCACAGCGACCTGCTTGGGAGCCGTGGTCGTTGCAGTGGTCATAGAGTTCAAGTTGCCTTTGATGGGGGACGTCGGGCCGGAGGCATGCGGATGCGCATCCAGCGATTCGAATGGGTTCATGCGTCACACGAGTGACCGGTCAAGCCTACACCGGGCTCAGGAGGCAGACAACCAGGCTTCGCGCCTACGCTCGCGTCATGCTGACAGCCGATGGCACCGCCCTCAGGATCATCGTCGACGAGCCGCGCAGGAGGGTCGCAGAGCGGCACTTCCGCATCATCGCCATCGTGCTCACGGTCGTGGCCGGCTGGGGCATGGCGTGGTTCCTCGCGTGCCTGGCGGCGGCCGTCGTGGGCGGCGGCTTCGGCGACCTGGACGGCACCGCGCTGCTCGCCCTGGGCTCCGTCGGCTTCTTCATGAGCATCCTCGTGGCCATCTTCGCGGGCGCGATGTGGGATGTCGTGCGCACGATCCGTCGGCGCTTCCCCCTCGGCGCCGCTCTGCTGGCGGTCGGGCCCGCGCACGTCGAAGGGCCGGGCACCGGGCCCATCCCCTTCGAGCGCGTGCGCGGCGCGACGGTCCGCTGGCAGGCCGTGCGCCGCGCGCCGGCAGTCACCCCGGGCGGCGTGCTCGGCAACCGCATCGGCCGACGCCTGATGACGCGCGCCGGCCTCGACGCCCACCGCACCGTCGCGCTCACGCTCGATGACGCATCCGTCGTGGAGTGCCTCGCGGGGCCCTTCGCCGACGACGCCGAGTTCGGGCGGGTCGTGCAGGCGCTGGAATGGGAGCTGGGCCGCCGCGGGCTCACGCTCGCGACGGCCCAGCAGGGCTGAGCAGAGCTAGCCGCGCAGGACCGCCTGGCGCAGCGTGTCGAGGCCGACGCCGCCGATGTTGAGCACGCGCATGTGGAAGCGCTTGAGGTCGAAGGCGTCGCCCTCCGCCTCCTGCGCCTCATCGCGGATCTGCTCGAAGATGCGCTGGCCGATCTTGTAGGACGGCGCCTGGCCCGGCCAGCCGAAGTAGCGGTTCACCTCGAAGCGCACGAACGGCTCGTTCATGTTCACGTTCTCGCGCATGAACTCGAACGCGTAGTCGAAGTCCCACTCCCCCGTGCCGTCGAGGCGCGGCTTGCCCAGGTGCACGCCGATGTCGAGCACGACGCGCGCCGCGCGCATCCGCTGCCCGTCGAGCATGCCGAGCCGGTCTGCCGGGTCGTCGAGGTAGCCGAGCGACTCCATCAGGCGCTCGGCGTAGAGCGCCCAGCCCTCCGCGTGGCCCGAGGTGCCGGCGAAGGCACGGCGCCAGAGGTTGAGCTCGCCGCGGTTGAAGGTCTGCTGCGCGATCTGCAGGTGGTGGCCGGGAACGCCCTCGTGGTACACGGTCGTGAGCTCGCGCCAGGTGTCGAACTCGGTGACGCCCTTCGGCACTGACCACCACATGCGGCCCGGGCGCGAGAAGTCGTCGGCGGGGCCGGTGTAGTAGATGCCGCCCGTCTCGGTCGGCGCGATCATGCACTCGAGCGCCTTGATGGGCTCGGCGATGTCGAAGTGCGACCTGCCGAGCTCTTCGACCGCCTGGTCGCTCGTGCGCTGCATCCACGCCTTCAGCGCGTCGGTGCCGTGCAGCTTGCGGCTCTCGTCGCCGTCGAGGAACGCGATCGCCTCCTGCACGCTGGCGCCGGCCTTGATCTCGTTCGCGATCGCCTCCTGCTCGGAGCGCATCCGATCGAGTTCCTCGATGCCCCACGCGTAGGTCTCGTCGAGGTCGACGTCCGCGCCCAGGAAGCGGCGCGACATGAGCGAGTAGAACTCCCGGCCGACGGCGTCGACGGGGTTGGCGGATGCGGCGAGCTCGTCGCGCAGGAAGCCCGCGAAGCGCGCGTGGGCCTCGGTCGCCTCCCCCGCCGCCTGCTCCAGGTCGCGCTTGAGCGACTCGGGCAGCTCGGCCTCGCCGGCCTTCGCGGTCTTGGCGAACTCGTGGAAGAAGCCGACGCCGGGCGCGTAGTCCTCGAACTGCTCGAGCACGTTGTCGATCTGGCGGGCCGCCGGCGTGTTGCCGTTCGCGATGCCGGCGCGCAGCGAGGCGATGTAGCCGTCGAACGCGGCGGGCACGTTGCGCATGCGCTGGGCGATGTCGTCCCAGTCCTGCTCGCCCGCCGTGGGCATGAGGTCGAAGATGTCGCGGATGCCGCTCGCGGGGCTCGCGAGGTTGTTGAGATCGCGGTCGTTCCAGCCCGCGGCCTCGATGTCGAGCTCGAGCTGCAGCTCGCGCGCGAGATCGGTCTTGGTCACCCAGTCGATGTCGTCGGTCGGCTCGGCTGCCTGGAGCGTGGCGAGCGCATCGCGCGTGAGCGCTGCGGTCGCCTCGCGACCGGCGGGCGAGTAGTCGCCGTAGCCTGCCTTGTCGCCCTCGAGGCCGACGTAGACGTTGATCTCAGGGTTCAGCGCGGCGGTGCGGTGGACGTACTCCTCCGCGATGCGGTCGATGTCGGTCTGCGGGCGCGACGGTGCGCCGACGTTCTCTGCTGTCATGCCGACCAGCCTATGGCGCTGGGACACCGCTCAGGCCAGCGCCGGAATGACCTCGCGCTCGTAGAGCTCCATGCCGGTGCGGTCATAGGCGACGTCAGGCATGTAGGAGATGAGCGTGCCGAGCCCTGCCTCGCGCAGCGCGCCGACGTGGTCGAGCACCTGCTGCGGCGTGCCGACGACGGCGCCCTTCGTCGAGAAGCCGGTGCCTGCGTGCGCTGCCGGCATCGCCGAGTCGGCGCGGGCGTTGACCTCGTCGACCACGCGCAGCGCCTCCGCCTCGGTCTCGCGCACCACGATGTTGAGGTTGGAGGTCAGGCGCACCTCTGCCGGATCCCTGCCCTCGCGGTCGAGGTGCTCGCGCAGGATGTCGCGCTTGCGGGCGAACTGCTCCGGACTGCCGCCGAAGTTCGTCGCGTCGGCCCACTTCGCGGCATAGCGCAGGGTTCGCTTCTCGCCGCCGCCGGCGATCCAGGTGGGGATGCGTGGCCTGCCGTCGCGACCGAGCTGCAGCGGCTGCGGGCGACAGATCGCGCCGTCGACCGTGAAGGTCTCCGACTCGACCGACGCCTCGCCATCTGCCCAGAGCCGCTGGATGATCTGCACGCCGTCCCGCAGCGCCGAGATGCGCTCGCCGACGCCCGGGAATCCGTAGCCGTACGCGCGCCACTCGTGCTCGTACCAGCCCGCGCCGATGCCGAACTCGACGCGGCCCCCAGAGATCACGTCGACGGTCGCCGCGACCTTCGCCAGGTAGGCGGGGTTGCGGTAGCCGATGCACGTGCACATCTGGCCCAGGCGCACGCGATCGGTGGACGCCGCAAGCGCCGCCATGAGCGACCACGCCTCGTGCGTCGCCTCCGCGGTCGGCTGCGGGGTGGTGTGGAAGTGGTCGTAGACCCAGACCGAGTCCCACGGGCCGGCATCCGCGGCCTTCGCCACCTCGAGCATCCGCTGCCACTGCTCTGCGGGGTCGATGCCGACCAGGTCGAGGCGCCAGCCCTGCGGGATGAACAGGCCGAATCGGAGTGCGTCAGCGGTCATGACGCCAGCCTAAGCCGGTGCCGGCCCCGCCTCGCACACCAGCTGTCGGAGCGTCAGTGGGCCGCGGCGTCCCAGTTCGGCCCCACGCCCACCTGCACGTCGAGCGGGACGGAGAGCTCTGCTGCGCCGCCCATCTCCTCGCGGACGATCGCCTCGAGCGTCGCACGCTCCCCCGTCGCGACCTCGAAGACGAGCTCGTCGTGCACCTGCAGCAGCATGCGCGACCCCAGGCCCTCGTCGACGATGCGGCGATCGATCGCGAGCATCGCGCGCTTGATGATGTCTGCGGCCGAGCCTTGGATCGGCGAGTTGAGCGCGGCGCGCTCGGCGTTCTCGCGCAGCACGCGGTTCGACGACGCAAGGTCGGGGAACGGGCGTCGACGGCCGTAGATCGTGGTCGTGTAGCCGTCCTCCTTGGCCTGCTGCACGACGCCCCGCAGGTAGTCGCGGATGCCGCCGAAGCGCTGGAAGTACTCCAGCATGAGCGCCTTCGCCTCCGCCTGCGTGATGCGCAGCTGCTTCGAGAGGCCGAACGCGCTCAGTCCGTAGGCGAGGCCGTAGCTCATGGCCTTGACCTTGACACGCTGCAGGGCCGTCACCTCGCTCGGCTCGACACCGAAGATGCGGGAGCCGACGAAGCGGTGCAGGTCCTCGCCAGAGCGGAACGCCTCGATGAGGCCCTCGTCGCCCGAGAGGTGCGCCATGATGCGCATCTCGATCTGCGAGTAGTCGGCTGTGAGCATGGTCTCGAACTCGGGCCCGTGCACGAATGCGGAGCGGATCTCGCGGCTCACCTCGGTGCGCACCGGGATGTTCTGCAGATTGGGGTCGTTGGAGGAGAGACGACCGGATGCGGAACCCGTCTGGTCGTAGCGGGTGCGGATGCGCCCGTCCTCCTGGATGGCCTTGAGCAGCGTCTCGATGATCTGCGCGAGCTTCGTGGTCTCGCGGTGCTGCAGCAGCAGGTTCAGGAACGGATGCGGGTTCGTCTCCTGCAGGTCGGCGAGCGACTGCGCGTCGGTGGAGTAGCCGGTCTTCGTCGCGCGGGTCTTCGGCATGTCGAGCTCTTCGAAGAGCACCGTCTGCAGCTGCTTCGGGCTGCCGAGGTTCACCTCGTGGCCGATCTCCGCGTACGCAGCCTCCGCGTGGCCGGCCGCCTGCTCGCGCATGGTGTCGTGGATGCGCTGCAGCACCTCGCGGTCCATCTGCACGCCCTGGCGCTCCATGCGGCAGAGCACCGGCATGAGCGGCAGCTCGATGTCGTCGAGCACGCCGAGCGTGCCCTCGTCGAGCCGCGGCCGCTGCAGGCGCGAGAGCTCGCCCGTCAGCCAGGCGACGGTGCCCAGCTCCTCCGGAGCGATCTCGGGCACCAGCTGGTTCGGGTCGGGCGCCGGCAGCGGCGCGCCCAGCAGCGCCTCGGTCTGCCAGTCGAGATCGAAGGTCTTCGGAGGTGCCGTCGGCGTCGCCAGCCACGCGGCTACGCGAGTGTCGTGGACCGCGCCGCCGAGCGAGAGCCCCGCCCGGTCGAGCGACTTGATGGCGGCCTTCACGTCGTGGAGCGCCTTCGGGGCGTCCGACGCGAGCCACGTCACGAATCCGTCGTAGTCACCCGTGCCCGCCTTGTAGGGCACGTAGGCGCTCGCGCCCTCGGTGGCGACGCCGAAGCCTGCGATGCCGCCCAGGCCGTCGGGCGCGATCGAGACGGCGGCGGTGCTCGTGGCGCGCGAGAGCCACAGGTCGAGCTCCTCGTCGACGAGCTTCTGCACGGCGGGCGCCTGCACCTCCGGCTCGAGCGCCGCTGTGGCCTCGCCGCTGCCCTCCTGCTTCAGCACCCGGTCGAGCAGCGTGCGGAACTGCAGCCGCTGGAAGACATCGCGCAGCTTCGCCTCGTCGACCTGGCCGCGGGTGAGCTCGTCGATCTGCACGCCCAGCTCGACGTCGGTCAGCAGCCGGTTGAGCCTGCGGTTGCGCTCGGCGCGCTCGCGCTGCTCGCGCAGGTTGTTGCCCACCACGCCCTTGATGTCGTCGGCGTGCTCGAGCAGGTTCGCGACGGTGCCGTACTCCTTGATCCACTTGACGGCGGTCTTCTCGCCGACCTTGTCGATGCCGATCAGGTTGTCGCTCGTCTCGCCGACCAGTGCCGCGATCTCGGGGTACTGCTCCGGCTCGATGCCGTAGCGCTCGCGGACGGCCTCCGGCGTGTAGTGCTTGAGCTCTGAGACGCCGCGCACCGAGGGGTACAGCAGCGTCACCTCGTCGTTGACGAGCTGGATGGTGTCGCGGTCGCCCGAGACGACGAACACATCCATGCCGGCCTTCGGGCCCTCGACGGAGAGCGTCGCGAGGATGTCGTCGGCCTCGTAGTCCTCCTTCGAGAGCGTGCGCACGCCCATCGCGTGGAGCGCCTCCTCGAGCAGCGGGATCTGCCCCTTGAACTCCTTCGGCGTCTCGTCGCGCGTGCCCTTGTACTCCGGGTACTCGCGGGTGCGGAAAGAGAAGCGGGAGATGTCGAACGCGACGGCGAGGTGCGTCGGCTTGTGATCCTGCAGCAGCTTCAGGAGCATCGAGAGGAATCCGTGGATGGCGTTCGTGTGCTGCCCATCGGAGTTCACGAAGTTCTCCAGTGGGAGCGCGAAGAACGCCCTGAAAGCGAGCGAATGCCCGTCGATGACCATGAGGATAGGCTTCGTGTCCGACACGGCAGCCAGCCTAGTGCCGGCGGCCGACACCCCCACTGACCGTCCCCCGAGCGGAGCCGCCATGACCCTGCCAACCGAGTCCGACATCCCCGCCCCCGACGAGGCGACGAGGGCGTTGATGGAGCGGCGCGAGGGTCGGATCGGCGGCCAGCTCGCCGAGCGGATGGGCATCGAGTTCCTCAAGCTCTCTGCCGAGCACTCGATCGCGCGCATGCCCGCGGACGGCAACCTGCAGCCGGTCGGCTACGTGCACGGCGGCGCCTATTGCGTGATCGCCGAGACGCTCGGCTCCGTGAGCGCGAACATCCACGCGGGCGAGGGCCGGTATGCCGTCGGCACCGACATCAACGCCACGCACACGCGCTCGATCCAGAGCGGATGGGTGACGGCAGAGTGCAAGGCGGTGCACCTCGGGAGGTCCATGACCGTGCACGAGATCGTCTGCACCGACGACGAGGGCCGCCGCGCCTCGACGCTGCGCATCACGAACTTCATCAAGTCGCGCTGACGCGCGCGCCGGTGACTGGCGCCTCCCGCACCTGACTGGCGCCTCCCGCACCTGACTGGCGCCTCCCACACCTGACTGGCGCCTCCCACACCTGACTGGCGCCTCCCACACCTGACTGGCGCCTCCCGCACCTGACTGGCGCCTCCCGCACCTGACTGGCGCCTCCCGCACCTGACTGGCGCCTCCCGCACCTGACTGGCGCCTCCCGCACCTGACTGGCGCCTCCCGCACCTGACTGGCGCCTCCCGCAGGTGACTGGCACCTCCCGCAAGTGGGTGGCGGCTCAAGCGAGCCAGCGGTGCGACTCACGAGGTACTCAAGCAGCAGTCCACGTGGAGTAGCGGCGGTGCGCGGCCACGATCGCCGCGAGCAGTCGTGTGCCGCCATCCTCCAGGTCGTGCTTGGTGACCGTGATGATGTGCCACCCGAGGGCGCGCAGTCGCCCGATCCGAGCCTGGTCCCGGGCGTGCTGCTCTGGCTCGGTGTGATGCTCGCCGTCGTACTCGACGCCGAGCTTGAGCCTCGGCCAGCTCAGGTCGAGACGTGCGACAAAGGTTCCGGATGGGTCGAAGACTTCATGCTGCAATGTCGGCTCAGGCAGGCAGCCGGTCACGAGCAGCCGCACGAGGCTCTCCCTCGGAGACTCAGCGCCGACCCTCACGAGTGAAAGCGCATGCCGTGCGCGCTGGAGCCCGCGTGCCCCGTCGTAGCGCCGCAGCGCATCCCTCAGATCCTCAACCGTGAGCGGCGCGCGGCGCTTGGGCGAGACGAGCCAGTCACCCACCATGACCAGTTCCTCGACGGTCAGCATGGTGGCCAGGTGCACGAAGACGTCCGGACGCGACTCGACCCGCACCCCGTCGACCTCGACCGTCTGCGACTTGAGGCGGTGACCCACGACGCCGGGTCGTTGCATACGGGCCCGGCCAGTCGGCGAGGAGAGGTGGACCTTGCGGTCGGTCTCGAGCCGCGTCGGAAGCGGCATGCCATGGATACGCGCGGCCGTCGAGTGCGAGAAGAACTGGTCGTCGAGGGCGAGGACGCGGACTGCCTCGAAGAGCGCCTGCGCCTCATCGCCGATCGCCGCAGTGATGCGGGTGCCGCGCGCAGGCGAGGTGAACGCCATGGAGCGGAGCTCTGCGGACGTGTAGCCGCGGTCGAGACCGTCTCGGACAGTGAAGCCGTGGGAGGAATCCATGCGCGGCATGGTGGTCGATGCCGCGCAACCGCGGCGGGCGAGCAGGGCGTTGCTGTGGAGGGCCGCCGTTCGGAATGCGCCGTCGGTGCGGGAGGCGCCACTCAGGCGCGGCAGCCGCCACTCAGGCGCGGCAGCCGCCACTCAGGCGCGGCAGGCGCCACTCAGGCGCGGCAGCCGCCACTCAGGCGCGGCAGCCGCCACTCACGTGCGGGAGGCGCCACTCACCTGCCGGAGGCGCCACTCAGGTGCGGGGGGCGCCACTCACGTGAGGGGGGGGTTACTTCTTGGCGGTGCCCAGCTGCTCGATGACGGCCTGTGCGACCTCGCCCATCGTGAGGCGGCGATCCATCGAGGCCTTCTGGATCCAGCGGAACGCCTCAGGCTCTGCCAGGCCCATGCGCTGGTTGAGCAGGCCCTTGGCCCGGTCGACGAGCTTGCGGGTCTCGAAGCGGTCAGCGAAGTCGGCGACCTCAGACTCGAGCGCGCGGATCTGATCCCAGCGTGCCAGCGCGATCTCGATCGCCGGCAGCAGGTCGTTCTGCGTGAACGGCTTCACCACGTAGGCGAGCGCCCCTGCCTCACCGGCTCGCTCCACGAGCTCCTTCTGGCTGAAGGCAGTGAGCAGCACGACGGGCGCGATCTTCGCGGCGCCGATCTTCTCGGCTGCGGTGATGCCGTCCATCTTGGGCATCTTCACATCCATGACCACGAGGTCGGGCTTGAGCTCGGTCGCGAGCTCGACAGCGCGCTCACCGTCGCCGGCCTCGCCGATGACGTTGAACCCGGCAGCCTCCAGCGTCTCGACGATGTCGAGGCGGATGAGCGACTCGTCCTCGGCGACGAGCACCGTGCGGGCCGTGGTGGCGCTCGGGGCGACAGCTGCCGTGTCGATCTGGGGCTCTGCGAAGAGGTCGTCGGTCATGACCACTAGCCTAGTGTTCGCGACGGCCCTGCTCTGCCGGGTCGAGAGCCGGTGTGGCGGAATTGGCATACGCGGCGCACTCAAAATGCGCTTCCGCAAGGATTGTGGGTTCGAGTCCCACCACCGGCACAGCAGAACGGCCCGCCCTGCGAGGGGCGGGCCGTTCTGGTCTCGATACGGCCCTGCGGGCCTGCTCGACCAGCGTGATGGTGGAGTCTCGATTCGGCCCTAGAGGCCTCCTCGACCAGCGTGGAGGGGCTCGACCGACAGAGCTCAGCCCTCGGGCGTCGGGACCGAGTGCACGACCTCGATGCGGCGCTTGCCGTGGTAGGCCGGGGCGGCCTCCGCGTGCACGTCGCCGACGCGATGCACGCGCAGGTCATTGGTGGAGCCGGAGATGCCTGGCGGCATGCCGGAGATCACGACGACCTTCTCGCCCACCGCGACCAGACCCTTGCCGATCAGCACGTCATCCACCTGCGCGATCATGTCGTCGGTGTGGGTGACGCGGTCGACCAGATGCGTCTGCATGCCCCAGACCATCTGCATCCGGCACTCGACCTCGGGGTCGGGGGTGAAGCCGAAGGTGGGGATCTTGGTGCGCAGTCGCGACATGCGGCGCGCCGAGTCACCCGACTCGGTGAAGACCACGATGGCCGCGGCGTCCACGAAGTCGGCGACCTCGAGGGCTGCGAGCGTCATGGCACCGCCCTGCGTGCGGGGCTTCGTGCCGAGCGGAGGGATGCGGCCGAGGCCCTGCTCCTCCACCGCCGTGACGATGCGCGCCATGGTCTCGATCGTGGTGATGGCGTGCTTGCCGACGCTCGTCTCGCCCGAGAGCATCACCGCATCCGCGCCGTCCAGGATCGCGTTGGCGCAGTCGCTCGCCTCTGCGCGCGTGGGGCGTGGGTTCTCGATCATCGACTCGAGCACCTGCGTGGCGACGATGACCGGCTTCGCCCAGCGGCGCGCCATCTCGACCGCCCGCTTCTGCACCAGCGGCACCTGCTCGAGGGGCAGCTCGACGCCCAGGTCGCCTCGGGCGACCATGATGGCGTCGAACGCGTCGATGATGCCGGCCAGGTTCTCGACGGCCTGCGGCTTCTCGATCTTGGCGACGACGGGCAGCTTCCTGCCCTCCTCGGCCATGATCTCGTGCACGCGATCGATGTCGGATGCGTCGCGCACGAACGAGAGCGCGATGATGTCGGCGCCCAGGTCGAGCGCCCAGCGCAGATCGGATTCGTCCTTCTCGCTCAGGGCGGGCACGTTCACGGCCACACCGGGCAGGTTGATGCCCTTGTTGGAGCTCACCGGTCCGCCGACGACCACCTCGGTGATCACCTCGGTCTCGGTGACCTCCACGGCGCGCAGCGCGATGCGTCCGTCGTCGATCAGCAGCGGGTCGCCCGCCTTGACGTCGGCTGGCAGGCCCTTGAAGGTCGTGCCGGCGCGCTCGGCGTCGCCCTCGATCTCATCGGTGGTGATCGTGAAGCGCGCGCCCTCGACGAGCTCGAAGGGGCCGCCGGGGATCTTGCCGAGGCGGATCTTCGGGCCCTGCAGGTCGACCAGGATGCCGACCGGCGTGCGCAGCTCGTCGGAGGCCCTGCGGATGTTCGCGTACACCTCCTCGTGCACGCTGCGGTCGCCATGGCTCAGGTTCATTCGCGCGACGTTCACGCCGGCCGCGATAGCGGCCTTCGTGTTCTCGTAGCCGGCAAGGGCCGGCCCCCACGTCGCGACGATCTTGGCTCGTCTCACAAGTCACTCGCTTTCGTCATCGCGCCGCCTGGGTGGGTTCGGCACGAACGGTTCCATCTTGCCAGTGGAGCGCCCGGGAATGGCCCGGGCGCCCCGCTCAGGCCGCGAAGGCGCGGTCTGTCGCCTTCACGGGCGCCGGCAGCTCGCTTGATCCTTCGAGGTATGCGTCGACCGCTGCGGCGGCCGCGCGGCCCTCCGCGATCGCCCAGACGATGAGCGATGCGCCACGGCCGGCGTCGCCGGCGACGAACACGCCCGGACGCTCGGTCGAGAAGTCTGCCTGCCGCTTCGGCACGCCGCGCTCGAACGGGACCTCGAGCGCCTCGCCGATCGACGCATCCGCACCCGTGAAGCCCAGCGCCAGCAGCACGAGGTCTGCGGGGATCTCGCGCTCGGTGCCGGCCTTCGGGCGGCGCGTGCCGTCGACGATCTCGGTCTCGGCGATCTTCAGTGCGCGCACCTCGCCGGCCTTGTTCGCGACGAACTCGACGGTCGAGGCGAGGTACTCGCGCTCGCCGCCCTCCTCGTGGCTGGTCTGCACCTCGAACAGGGTCGGGTGCACGGGCCACGGCTGGTGCTCGGGCCGCTCGGTGGGCGGCTGCACGCCGATCGCGAGGTTCGTCACCGAGAGCGCGCCCTGGCGGTGCGCGGTGCCGATGCAGTCGGAGCCGGTGTCGCCGCCGCCGAGCACGACCACGTGCTTGCCCTCCGCGGAGATCTGATTGGCGGGATGGGTGCCGGCGACCGTGCGGTTCTGCTGCACGAGGTACTCCATCGCCAGGTGCACCCCGTCGAGCTCGCGACCCGGGATGTCGAGCTCGCGCGCCACAGGCGCGCCCGTTGCGACCACGACGGCGTCGAAGCGCTCGGAGAGCTCGTCCCAGCTGATGTCGCGGCCGATCTGGACGCCCGCGCGGAAGCGGGTGCCCTCTGCGGTCATCTGCGCGAGCCTGGCATCGATGGTCTTCTTCTCGAGCTTGAAGTCGGGGATGCCGTAGCGCAGCAGGCCACCGATGCGGTCGTCGCGCTCGTACACGGCGACGGTGTGGCCCGCGCGCGTGAGCTGCTGGGCGGCGGCGAGCCCCGCGGGCCCGGAGCCGACCACGGCGACCGTCTTGCCGGTGAGGCGTGCGGGCGGATGCGGCTCGGTCCAGCCGTTCGCGAACGCCTCGTCGGCGATCGTCTGCTCGATCGACTTGATCGTGACGGCAGGCTGGTTGATGCCGAGCACGCACGACGACTCGCAGGGCGCAGGGCACAGCCGGCCCGTGAGCTCCGGGAAGTTGTTCGTGGCGTGCAGGCGGTCGCTCGCCGCGCGGCCCTCGCCGCGCCAGGTGAGGTCGTTCCACTCGGGGATGAGGTTGCCGAGCGGGCAGCCCTGGTGGCAGAAGGGCACGCCGCAGTCCATGCAGCGCCCCGCCTGCCGCTTGAGCACGGCCTTGTCGCCCGGTTCGCCGATCTCGCGCCAGTCGAGGATGCGCACCGGCACCGGGCGCTTCTTCGGGAGCTCGCGCTCCGTCACCTTCAGGAATCCACGGGGATCAGCCACCGGTCACCTCCAGGATCTTGCGCCAGATGTTGTCAGAGTCGGGATCGACGCCCTGCTTCTCGGCGTCGAGTCGGATGGATCGCACCATCGCCCAGTCGCGGGGCACGAGCTTCGAGATGCGCTGCAGGTCGGACTCGAGCAGCGCCGCGGCGACCGCGGAGCCCGTCAGCTCGACGTGCCGGGAGAGGATCGCGCGCAGCTCGATGCTGTCCTCCTCGGCGAGACCCTCGACCCGCAGCTCGCCCTGGTGGAACGAGTCCTGGTTGAGCAGCCGTTGATCGAGGTCGAGGATGTAGGCGCAGCCGCCGGACATGCCGGCGCCGATGTTGCGGCCGGTGGTGCCGAGGATGACGGCGATGCCGCCGGTCATGTACTCGAGGGCGTGGTCGCCGGCGCCTTCGCACACGGCGGTCGCGCCGGAGTTGCGCACCAGGAAGCGCTCGCCCACGACGCCGCGCAGGTAGAGCTCGCCGCTCGTGGCGCCGTAGCCGATCACGTTGCCTGCGATGACGTTGTGCTCGGCGACGAGCGCGGCGTCGGCAGGAGGCCGCACGGTGATGAGACCGCCGGAGAGGCCCTTGCCGACGTAGTCGTTGGCGTCGCCGTGCAGCCGCAGCGCGATGCCGCGCGGCACGAAGGCGCCGAGCGACTGGCCCGCGGAGCCGTGCAGCGTCAGGTCGACCGTGCCGGGCGCGAGGCCGTCCTCGCCTGCGCGGAGCGTGATGGCGTTGCCGAGCATCGTGCCGAGCGCGCGGTCGGTGTTCGCGATCTCGAGCTCGAGCACGAGCCGCTCCCCCGCGTCGAGCGCCTGCTCGAGCTGCGGGAGGAGTCGCGTGTCGAGCTGCTGCTCGAGCTCGTGATCCTGCTCGGTCATCCGCCGAGGTGCGCCGTGCGCACCCGCTGGCCGCGTGAGCACCGGTGCGAGGTCGAGCCCGTCGGCCTTCCAGTGCTGGATGGCCGGGTCGACGTCGAGCAGGTCCGAGCGGCCGATCGCCTCGTCGATCGAGCGCAGGCCGAGCTCGGCGAGCAGCTCGCGCACCTGCTGCGCGAGGAACTCGAAGAACTGGATGACGAACTCAGGCTTGCCGGTGAAGCGCTGTCGCAGCACGGGGTTCTGCGTCGCGACGCCCACGGGGCAGGTGTCGAGGTGGCAGACGCGCATCATGATGCAGCCGGAGACCACGAGCGGTGCGGTCGCGAACCCGAACTCCTCCGCGCCGAGCAGCGCGCCGATGATGACGTCGCGGCCGGTCTTCAGCTGACCGTCGACCTGCACGCTCACGCGCTCGCGCAGGCCGTTCATCATCAGCGTGTGCTGCGTCTCGGCCAGGCCGATCTCCCACGGCGTGCCGGCGTGCTTCAGCGAGTTCAGCGGGCTCGCGCCCGTGCCGCCGTCGTGGCCGGAGACGAGCACGACATCCGCCTTCGCCTTCGCCACGCCCGCCGCGACCGCGCCGATGCCCGACTGCGAGACGAGCTTCACGTGCACACGGGCGGATGTGTTGGCGCGCTTGAGGTCGAAGATCAGCTGCTTGAGATCCTCGATCGAGTAGATGTCGTGGTGCGGCGGCGGCGAGATGAGGCCGACGCCCGCAGTCGCGTGCCGCGTGCGGGCGACCCAGGGGTAGACCTTGCCCGGCGGCAGCTGGCCGCCCTCGCCGGGCTTCGCGCCCTGCGCCATCTTGATCTGGATGTCGTCGGCGTGCGTGAGGTACATGCTCGTCACGCCGAAGCGCCCGGAGGCGACCTGCTTGATCGCGCTGCGGCGCTCGGGGTCGAGCAGCCGGTCGGCATCCTCACCGCCCTCGCCGGTGTTCGACTTCGCGCCCAGCCGGTTCATGGCGATCGCGAGCGTCTCGTGCGCCTCCTTCGAGATGGAGCCGTAGCTCATCGCGCCGGTGGAGAAGCGCTTGACGATCTCGGAGATCGGCTCGACCTCGTCGATCGGGATCGCGGTCGAGGCGTCGGTGCGCAGCCGCATGAGACCGCGCAGCGTCTTGAGCTCGGCCGTCTGGTCGTCGACGAGCTGCGTGTACTCCTGGAACACCTCGTAGCGGCCGGTGCGGGTCGCGTGCTGCAGCTTGAACACCGTCTCCGGGTTGAACAGGTGCGGGGCGCCGTCGCGGCGCCACTGGTACTCGCCGCCGGTCGCGAGCCGCTCGTGTGCGAAGGGCGCCCGCTCGTCGGGATAGGCGGCCCGGTGTCGCAGCCGGTTCTCCTCGGCGATCACGCCCAGGTCGACGCCGCCGAGCGGCGAGTGCGTGCCCGTGAAGTAGCGGTCGACGAGCTCTTGCGAGAGCCCGACGGCCTCGAACGCCTGCGCGCCGCCGTAGGAGCCGACGGTCGAGATGCCCATCTTCGACATGATCTTCGTCACGCCCTTGCCGAGCCCCTTGATGACGTTGCGCACCGCGGTCTCGACGTCGGCGCCCAGCTGGCCGGAGAGCGCGAGCTGCTCGGCCGTCTCCATCGCCAGGTAGGGGTTGATGGCGCTCGCGCCATAGCCGATCAGCAGCGCCACGTGGTGCACCTCGCGCACGTCGCCGGCCTCGACGACGATGCCGACGCGCATGCGCGTGGATGCCTTGATGAGGTGGTGGTGCACGGCGCTCGTCATGAGCAGGGTCGGGATCGGCGCGAGCTGATCGGTGGAGTCGCGGTCGGAGAGGATGACGTACTGCGCGCCATCGACGATGGCCTCGTCGACCTCGCGGCACATCTCCTCGAGCCTGCGCTCCATCGCCTCGGCCTGCGTCGAAGCGGTGCCGTCATCGACGCGGTAGAGCCCCTTGAGCACGACGGTGCGGCGCGAGCCGGGCGTGCGGTCGATCGAGCGGATCTTCGCCAGCGCGTCGTTGTCGATCACGGGGAAGTCGAGGATGATCTGGCTCGCGTGCGAGGGCGTCGCCGTGAGCAGGTTGCGCACCGGCCCCAGGCCCATCGTCATGCTCGTCACGATCGACTCCCGCAGCGAGTCGAGCGGCGGGTTCGTCACCTGCGCGAAGGCCTGCTTGAAGTAGTCGAAGAGCAGCCGCGGGCGCTCGGCGAGCACCGCGATGGGGGTGTCGGATCCCATCGCTCCCAGCGGCTCGGCGCCGGTCTTTGCCATCGGCGCGATGAGGATCTTCACCTCCTCCTCGGTGTAGCCGAAGGTGCGCTGCCGGCGCGTGACGGATGCGGCGGTGTGCGCGACGTGCTCGCGCTCCGGCAGGTCGGCGAGGTGGATGCGGCTCGACTCGAGCCATTCACCCCAGGGCTCCATGCCGGCGAGGTCGCGCTTGATCTCCTCGTCGGGCACGACGCGGCCCGCCTCGGTGTCGACCAGGAAGAGCACGCCCGGCTGCAGGCGGCCGCGGCGCACGACGCGGCTGGGCTCGATCGGC
This sequence comes from Agrococcus sp. ARC_14, assembly GCF_022436485.1. Taxonomy (NCBI): domain Bacteria; kingdom Bacillati; phylum Actinomycetota; class Actinomycetes; order Micrococcales; family Microbacteriaceae; genus Agrococcus; species Agrococcus sp. ARC_14. Next base: position 1,869,257 of record NZ_JAKUDO010000001.1, on the reverse strand, counting down.
AGCACACCGGTCTCGCTCGCCAGCACGACGAGCCCGTCGTCCGTCTCGAGCCAGCGCCCGGGGCGCAGGCCGTTGCGGTCGAGCGTCGCGCCGACCAGCGTCCCGTCGGTGAAGCTGATGGCCGCCGGGCCGTCCCACGGCTCCATGAGCAGCGAGTGGTACTCGGCGAAGTCGCGCAGCTCCTGCGGCATGTCCGGCTGGTTCTCCCACGCCGGCGGCACCATCATCATGATCGAGTGCGGCAGCGAGCGGCCGGCGAGCGTCAGCAGCTCGAGCACCTCGTCGAACGACGAGGAGTCGCTCATGCCGGGCGTCACGATGGGCTTCAGCGGGCGCAGGTCGCCGAGCAGCTCGCTCGCCAGCTGCGACTCGCGCGCGCGCATCCAGTTGCGGTTGCCCTCGACCGTGTTGATCTCGCCGTTGTGGGCGATCATGCGCAGCGGCTGCGCGAGCGGCCAGGAGGGGAAGGTGTTCGTCGAGTAGCGAGAGTGGACGATCGCGAGCTTCGTCTCGAAGCGCTCGTCGCTCAGATCGGGGTAGAACGGCTCGAGCTGGAGGGTCGTCACCATGCCCTTGTAGGTGATGGTGCGGCTCGAGAGCGACGGCAGGTACTCCCCCAGCTCGCGCTCGATGCGCTTGCGCAGGCGCCAGGTGAGGCGGTCGAGCTCGATGCCCCGCGTCGGCCCGTTGGCGCCCGTGACGAAGAGCTGGTGGATCGACGGCATCGCCGCGCGGGCGAGCTTGCCGAGCGCGTCGGGCACGGTCGGCACCTCGCGCCAGCCGAGCACGCGCAGGCGCTCCTGGCCGGCGATCTCCCAGATGCGCTCCTTGATGCGCTCCCGCTCCGCGTCGTCGAGCGGCAGGTAGACGAGCCCCGCGGCGAAGGCCCCGGCCTCGGGCAGCTCGAAGTCCACCACGGCCCGCAGGAACGCATCGGGCATCTGCGTCAGGATGCCCGCACCGTCACCGGTGCCCGCGTCAGAGCCGACCGCGCCGCGATGCTCGAGGTTGCGCAGCGCCTCGAGCGCCAGCGCGACGATGTCGTGGCCGGCCGTGCCGCGCGTCGTGGCGACCATGGCCAGACCGCAGGAATCCTTCTCGTGCCTCGGGTCGTACATGCCGGAGGCAGCGGGCATGCCGATGCCGCGCGGGGTGCGCCCCCCGCCATCGAGATCGCTGATCGTGCGCATCATGCTCCTGTGGCTGTCAACTGCGTTCGGAGCGGGACGCCGTCGGCCCGCAAGCGCGCTCAGGTGCGCGCAGGACTACTGGTTGCGGCCGCGGGATCTGCGGCGGTGGTCTCGACGTCGTCCTGGGTGCGGGACTCGGGGAGGTCCGTGTAGACCTCGAAGTCTACGCCCTCGTCAGACCCGGGCTCGCGCCCTGCGGTCCACGGCGAGGGCTCCAGCCCGGGGTGGCGGCGTGTCTGCACGACCCAGGCGATCACGCCGACCGCGATGGCGAGGAACGCCATCCAGACGTTCGTGCGGATGCCGAGGAAGAGCTCGGACGGGTCGAGGCGGATGGTCTCGAAGACCGAGCGGCCCAGGCCGTACCAGATGAGGTAGAGCGCGATCAGGCGACCCCACTGCACGTCGCGCTTGCGGTCGAGCCAGAGCAGCACGGCGGCACCGAGCACGTTCCAGAGGATCTCGTAGGCGAAGGTCGGGTGGAACAGCGTCTCTGCCGGCAGACCGATGGGGAACGCCGGGTTCGTCGCCTCGATCTCGAGGCCCCACGGCAGGTCGGTCGGCTGGCCGAAGAGCTCGTGGTTGAACCAGTTGCCGAGCCGGCCGAAGGCCTGTGCGAGCAGCAGGCCGGGGGCGAGCGCGTCGACGAAGGTGCTGAAGCGCAGGCCCGTGAGGCGGCAGCCGATCCAGATGCCGATCGCGCCGCCGATGAGGGCGCCGAAGATCGCGATGCCGCCCTCCCAGATGTAGAACGCCGTCATCGGGTCGCGCCCGGCACCGAAGTAGTCGTCCGGGTGCGTGAGCACGTGGAAGACGCGCGCGGCGGCGATGCCGAGCAGCACAGCCCAGACGGCGATGTCGATGACGAAGCCCGCCTCGACGCCGCGCTGCCGCAGCCGGTAGCCGGTGAGCAGCGTCGCCACCACGATGCCGGCGAGGATGCACAGCGCGTAGGTCTGCACGCCCCAGCTCGGGCCGACGATGCGCAGCAGGAAGCCGAGGGCGACACCGAAGAGCAGGCTCATCAGGATCGTCCAGCCCGCGTCCCTCCTGGTCAGCGAGCCGACCAGCAGCCAGACGACGAGGACGATCGCGGCGATGATGGCGCCCACGATGAGGCCGAAGATGACGGCACCGAGCACCGAGCCCTGCACGAGCGGCATCACGCCGATCGCCTCGAGCCACTGGCCGATCGCCAGCTGCTGCCACTCGGGGCTCGGACTGGGGATGCTCTGGAAGAGACTGGTCACGCGGAGGTGCCCTTCTGTGCTTGTGTCGGCGACGCCGGGGCTGACGTCGGCGACGCCGGGGCTTGTGTCTGCGATGCCGGGGCCGGCGCCGCAGCGCCGCCGTCGAGTGTACCCAGGGCGAGCGACGCGGCGAGCTCGCGCAGCGCGGGGACGCCGCCCTCGCCGAGCGCGCGCACGAGCGCCGAGCCCACGATGGCGCCGTCGGCATAGCTCAGCACGTCGCGCACCTGCTCGGGCGTGGAGATGCCGATGCCCACGCAGCGGAGCGTCTGGGCGTCACGGCTGCCGCGCGCCGCGATGCGGTCGGCGAGCACGCGGGCTGCCTGATCGACGTCGGCGCGGGCGCCGGTGGTGCCCATGGTGGCGACGGTGTAGACGAAGCCGCGGGAGGCCGCGACCACGGCATCGATGCGGGCATCGGATGACGAGGGTGCGGCGAGGAAGACGTGGTCGAGATCGTGCCGCTCGGCCGCCGCCAGCCATGCACCGGCGTTCTCGGGCGTCAGGTCGGGCGTGATGAGGCCTGCCCCGCCTGACGCCTTGAGGCGCTCCGCGAAGCGGTCGACGCCGTATCGCAGCACCGGGTTCCAGTAGGTCATGACCAGCACGGGCACATCGGTTCTCGCCGTGATCGCCTCGAGCGCGTCGAACAGCTCCTCGAGCCGGAAGCCGCGCGAGAGCGTCGCCTGCGTCGCGGCCTGGATGACCGGACCGTCGAGCGCCGGGTCCGAGTAGGGCACGCCGAGCTCGATGGCGGTGCAGCCGGCCTCGGCCAGCGCGACCACGGCGTCGACACTGGTGGCGAAGTCGGGGAAGCCGACCGGCAGGTAGCCGATCAGCGCCCGGTTGCCGGTCGCGCGGATCGCGTCCTCGACGCTGCTCGGTGCCTGCACACTGCTCACAGCTGCTGCGCTCCCTCATCGATCATGTCGAACCAGCGGCCCGCGGTCGCGACGTCCTTGTCGCCGCGCCCGGAGAGCGAGACGAGCAGGGTCGAGCCCGGCAGCTCCTTCGCGAGCCGCAGCGCGCCGGCGATCGCATGCGCCGACTCGATCGCGGGGATGATGCCCTCGGTGCGCGTGAGCGCCAGGAACGCATCCATCGCCTCCGCGTCGCTCACCGGCAGGTACTCGGCGCGACCGATGTCGTGGAGCCACGCGTGCTCGGGGCCGACGCCCGGGTAGTCGAGGCCGGCGGAGATCGAGTGCGACTCGAGCGTCTGGCCGTCGTCGTCCTGCAGCAGGTAGGTGCGCATGCCGTGCAGCAGGCCGGGCGCGCCCCGCTCGATGGAGAGCGCGTGCCGCTCGGTCTCTGCGCCGTCGCCGGCCGCCTCGAGGCCGATCAGGCGCACGTCGGCGTCGTCGAGGAATGCGTGGAAGATGCCCATGGCGTTCGAGCCGCCTCCCACGCACGCGAGCACGGCGTCGGGCAGGCCGCCCGTGAGCGCGATGGTCTGCTCGCGCGCCTCCTCGCCGATCGCGCGGTGGAAGTCGCGCACCATCTCGGGGAACGGATGCGGGCCCGCGACGGTGCCCATCAGGTAGTGCGTGGTGTCCACGTTGGCGACCCAGTCACGCAGGCCCTCGTTGATGGCGTCCTTGAGCGTGCGCGAGCCGCTCGTGACGGGCACGACGGTGGCGCCGAGCAGCCGCATGCGAGCGACGTTGAGCGCCTGCCGCTCGGTGTCGACCTCGCCCATGTAGATGGTGCACTCCATGCCGAACAGCGCCGCCGCGGTCGCCGTGGCGACGCCGTGCTGGCCGGCGCCGGTCTCGGCGATCAGCCGCGTCTTGCCCAGCCGCTGCGCGACGAGCGCCTGGCCGAGCACGTTGTTGATCTTGTGGCTGCCGGTGTGGTTGAGATCCTCGCGCTTGAGCAGGATGCGGGCGCCGGCCTGCTCGCTCATGCGGGTCGCCTCGGTGAGCAGCGAGGGTCGGCCGGTGTAGTCGCGCGACAGACGCGCGAACTCGGCCTGGAACTCCGGGTCGACCTTGCATGCCGCGTAGCAGGCGGCGAGCTCGTCGATCGCGCCCATGAGCGGCTCCGGCATGAAGACGCCGCCGAACTCCCCGAACCACGGCCCGTGCTGCTCGCGGAGCCGTGCGGTCTGGTCTGTCTGCTTCATCTGATCAGGCTGCGTCATGAGGCCCTCCCGAACTCTGCGACGAGCGACGCGGGGTCGCCGTCGGTGACGAGCGCCTCGCCGACGAGCACCGCATCCGCGCCGTCCTGGCGGTAGCGGGCGACGTCGGCGACCTCGCGCACGCCCGACTCGGCGACCGCGACGGTGCCGGCGGGGATGCGTGCGCGCAGCTCTGCGAAGCGCTCCGGATGCATGGTGAACGTCTTGAGGTCGCGGGTGTTGACGCCGAGGATGCGTGCCTCAGCAGCGAGCGCCGCGTCGATCTCGCGCTCGTCGTGCACCTCGACCAGCACCGACAGGCCGAGGTCGACGGCGAACTCGTGCAGCTGCACGAGTCGATGCGGCTCGAGCGCGGCGACGATGAGCAGCACGACGTCGGCACCGAAGGCGCGCGCCTCGAGCAACTGGTACTCGTCGGCGATGAAGTCCTTGCGCAGCACCGGCACCGAGACCGCCTCGCGCACGGCACGCAGGTCGTCGAGGCTCCCGAGGAAGCGACGCTCCTCGGTGAGCACGCTGATGGTGCTCGCCCCGCCCGCCTGGTAGCTGGCGGCCAGCACCGCAGGCTCAGGGATGTCGGCGAGCGCGCCCTTGGAGGGGCTCGCACGCTTCACCTCGGCGATGATGTGCGGGCCGTCGGAGTCGGTCTTCGGCGTGCCGAGGATGGCCACGGCGTCGAGCGGCTGACGCGAGGCGCGCGCCAACGACTCGAGGCGCGCGAGCGGCAGGCTCTCGCGTCGTCGAGCGGCGTCCTCGAGCGCGCCCGCCGTGAGCGCGTCGAGCACGCTCAGTGGTCCTGCGGGCCGAGACCGGCCTTCACGAGGATGGGCCAGAGCACCCAGCCGATGACCAGCAGGGCGACGGATGCCCACACGAGCATCGGCATCTCGAGGAAGAAGAAGAGGGTGCCGGCGGTGACCGCGACGAGCATGATGACGACGCTGATCCAGGCGGCCTTCGAGTCGCCGTGGCCCGGGTCGACGAATCGCGGGTCGTAGTCGGCGACGTGCAGCTCGGCGGCGTGCTCCTCGCTGATGCCGTTGCGTGCGTTCACGATGCTCCTCGGGTCGAACTCTGGTCGAACTCAGGGCGCGCGGGCGCGCCACGGCCAAGTCTACCGAGTCGGATCCTCGCCGTCGTCCATGACATCCCAGGCAAGACCGGATCCGGATCGCTCGTAGCGGGCTGCGCGCTTGGCACGCGCCGGCCACCGGTGGGCGGTCGCCAGCACCCAGATGCCGACGAGCGCGGCCAGCACGCCGGCCGCCATGCCGGCGTCGGGCCAGCCGTGCGCGGTGAGCGTGGCGACCTCCGCGGTCTGGGCGGAGCCTGCGAGCCCGGTCGCCTCCGCCACGAGCGCATCGATCGCCCGGCCGACCTCGCCCCGCGAGGCCTGCACGTCGAGCACGATCGCGGCGCCGAGCGCGAGCGCGAGGGCACCCAGGATGTAGCGCCAGATGCGACCAGCGATCGGCAGCACGAGCGCCAGCACCGCGCAGGCGAGCGACACGATCGTCAGGCTGCCAGCGAGATCCTGCCCGGCAGCGCTCAGCACCCTGCCGTCGACCAGGGTCGCGCTCCCCCACGGCTGCGTCGCCGCGAGCAGACCGAGCCCCGCGGCCAGCAGCAGGCCGATCGCCGCGATCGCGCGGCCGCGCGCGAGCAGACCCGTCACGGGCGCCGCCGCATCGAGGAGGCCACCGCGACGGCGCGCAGCGGCGCGGCCGCCTTCGTGCGCACCTCCTGCAGCTCGGACTCCGGGTCGCTGTCGGCGACGAGCCCCGCGCCCGACTGCACGTGGGCGACGCCCGCGCGCATCGTGACGGTGCGGATCGCGATCGCGAGGTCGGCGTCCCCGGCCAGATCGAACCATCCGACCACCCCGCCGTAGACGCCGCGCTGAGCGCTCTCGAGCTCGTCGATCAGCTCGAGCGCCCGGGGCTTCGGCGCGCCGGAGAGCGTGCCGGCCGGGAAGGTGGCGCGGAACGCGTCGACGGCGGAGGCCCCCTCGCGCATCTCGCCCTCGACGGTCGAGACGATGTGCATGATGTGGCTGAACCGCTCGATCGCCATGAGCTCGGTGACCGCAACGGTGCCCGCCCGGCAGACCTTCGCGAGGTCGTTGCGGGCGAGGTCGACGAGCATGACGTGCTCGCTGCGCTCCTTGGGGTCGGCGAGCAGGTCGTCGGCGAGGTCGCGGTCAGCGGATGCGTCGGCACCGCGCGGGCGGCTGCCCGCGATCGGGTGCATGGTCGCCCGGCCCTCGTGCACCGTGACGAGCGCCTCGGGGCTCGAGCCGACCACCGCGTAGGGCTCGCCGTCGGCGGTCTCGAGGCTGAGCAGGTAGAGGTAGGGCGAGGGGTTGAGCACCCGCAGCGCGCGATAGACCTCGAGCGGGTCGGCGTCGGTCGGCAGGTCGAAGCGGGTCGAGAGCACGACCTGGAAGACGTCGCCGTCGATGATGTGCCGCTTGGAGGTCTCGACCATCGCGCGGAAGTCGGCGGGCGTCACGCGCGGGGTGGGGTCGGGCTCCGCGTCGCGGTCGAGCCGCTCGATGGAGCCGGCCTGCGGGCGGGTGAGGTCGTGCTCGAGCGCGTCGAGCCGTGCCTGCGCGTCGCGCCACAGCGCATCCGCGTCGTCGACGCCGTCGTTGAGCACGTTCGCCACCAGGTGCGCGGTGCCCGTGCGATGGTCGAGCACGACCAGGGTGGCGGTGAGGCTCATGGCGATCGCGGGCACGTCGACCTCGCGCGTCGGTGCGTTCGGCAACCGCTCGATCTCGCGCACGGCCTCCCAGCCGATGTGACCGATCAGGCCGCTCGTGAGCCTGGGCAGGCCGTCGATGCGCGGCGTCGCCCAGCGGCGCAGCACGTGCTCGACGGTCGCGAGACCGCCCTCGGGCGCGTCCTCGCCCAGCAGCCGCTCGCGGCTCACGTGCTCGGAGCGCCATTCGACGCTGCCACGATCGGCCGTGAGCTGGCCGAAGGAGGAGACGCCGACGAACGAGTAGCGGTTCCAGACGCCCTGCTGCGCCGATTCAAGCAGGAAGCTGCCCGGTCGGCCGTTCGCCAGGCGCCGGTAGACGCCGACGGGCGTCTCCGCGTCGAGGAAGACCTCGCGCATGACCGGCACGACGCGGTGGCCGGCGAGCAGCGCGTCGAAGGCGCCGCGCTCGGTGTCGGTCACGTCGCCGTCCCTCCCGGTGCCGCGGTCATCGGGACCGGCGTGAAGAAGCACGAGCGCGCGCCGGTGTGGCACGCGGGGCCGGTCTGATCGACCCGGATGAGCAGGGCGTCGCCGTCGCAGTCGAGCGCGATCGAGCGCGGCACCTGGATGTTGCCGCTCGTGTCGCCCTTGCGCCAGTACTCCTGGCGCGAGCGCGACCAGAAGGTCACGCGGCCCTCGGAAGCGGTGCGGCGCAGCGCCTCGTCGTCCATGTAGCCGACCATCAGCACGTCGCCATTCGCGTCGTCCTGGATGACCGCGGCCACCAGGCCGTCGGCGTCCATCTTGAGATCCGGCATCGTGAGCTCGCTCATCGGACTGTCACCCCTGCATCTCGCATCGCACCCTTGACCTCGCCGATCGTGCACTGCCCGCTGTGGAAGATGCTGGCGGCGAGCACCGCATCCGCCCCTGCCTCGACCGCCGGCGCGAAGTGCGCGGGCTCCCCCGCGCCTCCGGATGCGATGACGGGCGTCGTGGCAGCCGCGCGCACGAGCCGCAGCAGCTCGAGGTCGAAGCCCTGCTTCGTGCCGTCGGCATCGATGGAGTTGACGAGCAGCTCGCCGACGCCACGCGAGACGCCCTCCTTCGCCCACTCGATCGCATCGAGACCGGCGCCGCGGCTGCCGCCGTGCGTGGTGACCTCGAAGCCGCTGGGCTGCTCGCTCGAGCGGCGCACGTCCAGCGAGAGCACGAGCACCTGCGAGCCGAAGTCGGCCACGATGCGGTCGATGAGCGCGGGATCCCTGATTGCGGCGGAGTTGACGCCCACCTTGTCGGCACCGTGCGCGAGCAGGCGCGCGACGTCGTCACGGCTGCGCACGCCGCCGCCGACGGTGAGCGGGATGAAGATCTGCTCGGCGCAGCGCTCGACGACCGCGAGCATGGTGCCGACATCGTCGACCGTCGCCTTCACATCGAGGAAGGTGAGCTCGTCGGCACCCTGCTCGGCGTAGCGCGCGGCGAGCTCGACCGGGTCGCCCTGGTCCGTCAGGCCCTGGAACCTGACGCCCTTGACGACGCGTCCGTGGGCGACGTCGAGGCAGGGGATGACGCGGGTGGCGAGCATCAGATCCTGCCCCTCACGAGATGCGGGCGGCGTGGATTCGCGAGACGATGATCGCCCGCGCGCCCGCGTCTGCCAGCGCATCCATGATCTGGTTCGTCTCGTCACGGCGCACCATGACGCGCACGGCGACCCAGCCCTCCTTCTGCAGGGGGCTGACGGTGGCCGACTCGAAGCCCTCGGCGATGCTGACCGCGGCGTCGAGGCGCGAGCGCTCGATGTCGTAGTCGACGAGCACGTAGTCGCGGGCGACCATGACACCGTCGAGGCGGCGCTTGAGGGTCGCGAGCCCCGGGTGGCTGCCGCCGTTCGAGATGAGCACGGCCTCGCTGGACAGAATCGGGTCGCCGAAGACCTCGAGGCCCTGGGCCTTCAGCGTGCCACCGGTCTCGACGACGTCGGCCACGGCATCCGCGACCCCGAGCCGCACGGCCGACTCGACGGCGCCGTCGAGGCGCACGAGCTCTGCTGTGACGCCGTGCTCGGCGAGGTGCCGCTCGACGAGCAGGGCGTAGCTGGATGCGATGCGCACGCCCTGCAGGTCGACGGCGGAGTGGAACGTGCCGGCGGGGCCGGCGAAGCGGAACGTCGAGCGCGCGAACCCGAGCCCCTCGACCTCGACCGCGTCGGAGCCGGAGTCGAGCAGCAGGTCGCGGCCGGTGATGCCGACGTCGAGCGCGCCCGAGCCGACGTAGGTGGCGATGTCGCGCGGGCGGAGGAAGAAGAACTCCACCTCGTTGCGCGCGTCGACGACGATGAGCTCCTTGCCGTCGCGGCGGCCGCGGTAACCGGCTTCGTCGAGCATCCAGGCGGCCGTCTCGGCCAGCGAGCCCTTGTTGGGCACGGCGATCTTCAGCATGACTTCCTTACAAGGTCTGACGGATGTGGGAAGGCGCGTCAGAGATGTCGCTGGACGTCCTCGAGGCTGAGGCCCTTCGCCACCATCAGCACCTGCAGGTGGTAGAGCAGCTGCGAGATCTCGAGGGCCGTGTCGTCGTCGGTCTCGTGCTCGGCGGCCATCCAGACCTCTGCGGCCTCCTCGACGATCTTCTTGCCGATGGCATGCACGCCTGCGTCGACGAGCTCGACCGTGCGGGAGCCCTCGCGGCGCTCGGCGACGGTGCGCTCGAGCTCGGCATACAGCTCGTCGAAGGTCTTCACTGCTCCAGGCTACCCGTCGTGTCGGTGCCGGCGGTGTCGGTGGTGCCCTGCTTGCTCGCCATGCCGCGGTGGATGGCGCGCAGGTCGATCCTGCCGGTGTCGAACGCGCCGGTGCCCGCGTCGCGCAGCGTGGCGATGCGCGCGGCCGGGTCGGCGTGGCCGTAGACGGCGCTGCCTGCCACGAACACGTCGGCCCCGGAGGCCGCGGCGATCGGCAGCGTGTCGGCGGTGATGCCGCCGTCGACCTGCAGGGCGAGCTCGAGGCCGAGCTCCTCGGCGCGGCCGCGGAGGACCTCGAGCTTGGGCATCATCTCGGCCATGAACGACTGGCCACCGAAGCCAGGCTCGACGGTCATGATGAGCACCATGTCGAACTCGGGCAGGTGCTCGAGCAGCGCATCGACGAGCGTGCCGGGCTTGATGGCGATGGCGGCGCGCGTGCCCCTGGCCCGCAGCTCGCGGGCGAGCGAGACGGCGTCGCGGGTGGCCTCCGCGTGGAAGGTGACGGAGTCGACGCCATCGATGGCGTACTGCGGCGCCCAGGTGTCGGGGTCGTCGATCATCAGGTGCACATCGACCGGCAGGCTCGTCACCTCGGCGATGCGCTGCACCATCGGCAGGCCGAACGTGAGGTTCGGCACGAAGTGCGCGTCCATGACGTCGACGTGCACGCCGTCGGCGCTCGCGATCTTCTCGAGGTCTCGCTCGAGGTTCACGAAGTCGGCCGACAGGATGCTGGGGTGGATCCTGACCATGGCTTCCAGCCTATCGGGCGGGGTGTGCTTCTCGAGGGCCCGGAGGGTCACGATTGAGTGTCGGGTGCGCCCTCACGGACCAAGGACATCGCGCGGCCGCCTCGAAGCGTGCTGGAAGTGAAGATCGGTCACGAACTGGCAGCGAAGTCAGCGGTGCTGCCGCGCTCCGGGACGGGCGCGAGGATCAGCTCTTCGTGGTGAGCAGCTGGATGAACATGGCGTCGGTGCCGTTGCGGTGCGGCCAGAGCTGCACGGCGTCGCCCGTCTCCCCCAGCGCGATGCCGGGCGAGAGCTCACGCACCACGGCACGGGTATCGAGCGGCACGAGCCCCAGCACCGCGGCCCGCTCGACGACGGCCCGCGTCTCGGCCAGGTGCGGCGAGCAGGTGACGTAGGCGATGATGCCGCCGGGCTTGAGGGCCTTGGCGGACGCCTCGAGCAGCTCCGCCTGCAGGGTCGCCAACGCGGGCACGTCGGAGGGCTGCTTGCGCCAGCGCGCCTCCGGGCGGCGGCGGAGCGCGCCGAGCCCGGTGCAGGGGGCATCGAGCAGGATGCGGTCGAAGGCCTGGGCGGTGTCGCCCTCGCCGTAGCGGCGGCCGTCGCCCGTGACGACGCGGGGCCCGCGCCCGGGTGCCGCCGTCTCGATCGCCCGCACGGCTTCCCGCACGAGCTTCGAGCGGTGCGGCAGCACCTCATTCGCCTCGAGCGCAGCGCCTGCAGCGACGGCTTCCGCCGCCATCAGCGCCGCCTTGCCGCCGGGGCCGGCACAGAGATCGAGCCAACGCTCCCCCGCCGCTGCGGGCCGCGCGCGGGTGAGTGCGAGCGCGGCAAGCTGGCTGCCGGCATCCTGCACGCGCCAGCTGCCGTCGACGATCTGCGGGATGCGCGCAGGATCCCCCGAGGGGGCGACGCGACCGATCGGGCTCGCGCTCCCCTCGAGGCCCAGCTCGTCAGGATCAGCGAGCCCTGGCAGCGCGACCAGCTGCACGGCGGGCGGGTCGTTGTCGGCGGCGAGCAGCGCCGGCAGCTCGTCTTCGGCTCCTTCGCGCTCGAGCGTGCGGCGCAGCGCGCGCAGCACCCAGGCGGGGTGGCCGGTCTCAAGCGCGAGCCGCTCGTCGGCGGAGAGGCCCGCGGTGATGGTCGCCAGGCGCTCCTCGAAGGGCACCTCGGAGAGCCGCCGCAGCACGGCGTTGGCGAAACCTGCGCGACCCCGGTGGTGGCGGAGCAGGGCGACCGTCTCGTGCACGGCGGCGTGCGATGGCACGCGCATGCGGCTGAGCTGGTGCGAGCCGATGCGCAGCGTCGCGAGCGTCTCGGCGTCGATCTCGTCGATCGGGCGCCCGGCGGCGTCGGCGATCAGCGCGTCGTGCTGCCCCTGCCAGCGCAGCGTGCCATAGGCGAGCTCGGTGGCGAAGCCGGCGTCGGCCGTGTCGAGGTCGGCCTCACGGATGCGCCGCGGGAGCAGCAGGTTGGCGTAGGCGTCGTCGCGGTCGACGTCGAGCACGACGTCGCGCGCTACCAGGCGTGCGTTCTGCGCATCCGTGTCGGCCTGCGGACGGCTGCCGGCGTGGGGGCGCTGGCGGCGCTGCGGGCCGCGCTCGCGGGCGGTCATGCGTGGGCCTCGTCGGTGGTGGGTCTCGAGACGGGTGCGCCGTCGGCGGGCTCTCCAGCGGAGGAGGGTCTCGATACGCGGCCTTCGGCCGCTACTCGACCAGCGGAGGTGGGCGCTTGACCAGCGGAGGTGGGCGCTTGACCAGCGGAGGTGGGCGCTTGACCAGCGGGAGGGGTGATGGCGAACGTGGCGGTGCCGCCGCGGCCACGCAGCCAGTCGGCGCCGGCCATCGGGCGCTTGCCGGCCGGCTGCACCTCCAGCAGCTCGAGCGGCGCGCTGCCGGTGCCCACGACGGCGATGCGACCGGAGAGTGCAGCCTCCCCCGGCTCGAGCGGCTCGGCACCCGAGCGTGCGAGCGCGAGCAGCTTCACCCGCTCGCCGTCGCCCTGGCCGTCGAGCACCATGGCGTGCGCGCCGGGCTCCGGCGTGACACCTCGCCAGCGGGCCAGCAGCGCGGGCGCCGTCTGGCGCAGGTCGAGCGCGCCGTCCTCGAGCGCCAGCTTCGGGGCGAAGCTCGGCGCACCGGTCTGCTCCTCGAACACGGCGGTGCCTGCGGCGATCGCGTCGACCGCCTCGACCAGCTCGTGCGCGCCGAGCTCCGCGAGCTGTGCGAGCAGCGCACCCGCGGTCGCGCCCTCCGGGATCTGCGCCTCGCGCATCCGCACCACCGGACCCGCGTCGAGCTCGGCGACGAGCCGGAAGACGCTCACGCCGGTGACGCCGTGGCCGTCGATGAGCGCGCGCTGCACGGGTGCGGCTCCGCGGTAGTCGGGCAGCAGCGAGAAGTGCAGGTTGATCCAGCCGTGCGGCGGCGCAGACAGCAGCGGCTCGCGCACCAGCCCGCCGTAGGCGACGACGACCGCGAGCTCGGGCTCGAGCGCCGTGATGCGCTCCGTGGCCTCGGCGTCGAGCCGGTTCGCCTCGATGACATCGATGCCGAGCGCCTGGGCGGCCGCGGCCACCGGCGTCGGCGTCAGCACCCGCTTGCGACCCTGCGGCGAGGCGGCGCGCGTGATGACCGCGGCGATCTCGTGCCGGTCGGCCAGTGCCTCGAGGCTGGGGACAGCGGCGGCGGGGCTGCCGGCGAAGACGATGCGCATGGTTCCCAACGGTGACGCGGAGTGGAGAGGTGCGAGCGCGAAGCTCATCTTCATCATCGCGCATCGGCCCGGCAGATGACGACCGGTACCAAATGGCCGCGGAGAGCGTCGCTCGCGACAATTCGGTACCGGTCTGTCGATCGCCTCGGCCGGGGCGCTCGCGGGAGCGCGCTCAGAGGCCGTCGAAGGGCTCGGGGTCGTCGAAGCGGATGCGGAGGCGAGGCGGTGCGCCCGGCTTGCGGGGGCGCGCCGCGGCGGCGAGCACGCGGCCGCGCGCGATGCCGGCGACGAGGGCGCCGTCGGCGAAGGCGAAGCGGGCGATGGCGCGCTCGAGCTCACCCTCGCGGCTGCCCTTGACGACGTCAGCGGGGGCCGGCACCGGGCCGAGCACGTCGAGATGGCCAACCTCCGCCAGCGCCTCGAGCGCCTCGGCGACGGCGTCGGGATGCCCGACGACAGATGCGGTGCGGATGGCGGGCGGGAAGCGCAGGCCCCTGCGCTCCGCCAGCTCTGCCTTGGCGAAGGACACGGTCGTGTCGCCCGTGATGGCGGATGCGGCGGGGCCGCCCGCGCCGGTCAGGACGATGGCTGCGCCGTCGGCGGCGAGGGCGCGAGCGGTCGCCCACTGACGCACCGCCTCCTCGCCAACGCGAAGGCCCTCGCGCGACAGCAGCGAGTCGCCGTCCAGCAGCAGCACGGCGCCGTAGCCGCCATCGGCGATGGGCTCGGCGCCGCGCGTGGCGACGACGAGGCGCGGCTTCGCATCGAGGGTGAGTCGCTCGTGCTCGCCGTCGGCGACGACCACCGCCACGCCCGGGAACGCTCTCCCGAGCTCCTCGGCGACGCGCGACGAGCCGCGACCGACCTCCGTGAGGGTCGTGCCCTTGCACTGCTGGCAGCGCCAGGCAGCCGCGAGCCTGCCGCACAGTCGGCATGCCGGCACGGCCCCGCGGGAGCGCCGCCCGAGCGGACCCGCGCAGGTCGTGCAGCGCGCTCGCGAGCCGCAGTCGCCGCAGCGCAGACCCGGTGCATGCCCGGGGCGGGCGACCTGCACGAGCACGGGGCGGGTGGCCAGCGCCTCGCGCGTTGCCTTGAAGGCCGATGCCGGCACGCGCCTGCTGTCGTCCGTGAGCGCAGCCGGCAGCACGCGCACGCGATGGCTGCCGACGCGCTCGTGCTCCAGGAAGCCGAGCTCGACGAGCCGTTCGGCATCCGTCGACCGCGCGTGGCCGGCGATCACGAGCGCGCAGCCGGTCTGGCCCTGACGCACGAGCGCGGCGTCGCGGGCGTGCACCCAGGGCGAGAGCTGCTCCGACAGCAGCGGGTCGCCGTCCTCCCAGATCGCCAGCAGGCCGAGGTTCGCCGCGGGCGCGTAGACGGCGGAGCGCGGACCGATGATGGCGACGGGGACGCCCTCGATGCAGCGCAGGAAGCCTCGGTAGCGCTCCGGGTTCTTCTGCCGCGCATCGAGCTCGACCACCCGCTCCTCGCCGATCGCCGCGGTGAGCGCGAGCCGCAGCTGCCGCTGGTCGCGATGGTCGGGCACGACGATGATCGCCTGCTCGCCGCGCTCGATCGCCTGCCGCGCGATGCTCGCCAGCGCGATCGCCCAGCGGCCGACCCAGACGGGCGCCGCGGGCTCCACGGTCGCGTCGGCCTCGTCAACCGCGGCCCGCGGCGCGACCGGCGCGACCGGCGCGACCTCCGCGACGCCACCGGCGCACTCGATCGCGACCCGCCGCCGCGCCTCGACGAGCCCGGGCAGCACCTCGCTCGTGCCCTCCGCCTGCGTCAGCGCAGGCAGCTCCGGCAGCGGCACACGCTCCTGCGCGAGCCACTGCTTCTCGATGCGCGCCTGGCGCCCGGGGATCGCCACCCGCAGCACGTCGGCTGCGCCGCCGGCCGCACGGTCGGCCACGGCGCGCGCGAGCGCCCAGACATCCTGCTGCAGCGCCGGCACCGGCGAGACCACCTTCTCGACGTCGGCGATTTCGCCCTCCCAGGCCCGCGCATCCGTCGTCTCGACCACCCAGCCGTTCGCCATCCGGTCGCCGCGCAGCGGCACGCGCACGCGCACGCCCGGCTCGACGCCGTCGAGGCCGGGCGGGATGCGGTATTCGAAGAGCCGATCGAGCTGCGGCAGCCGGGAGTCGACGACGACGCGCGCGTAGCGAGTCGCGCCGGCCTCGGCCGACACCGGGCTCAGCGCCCCGCGGCGGAGCGCAGCGCGTCGACGCGGTCGAGCCGCTCCCAGGTGAAGCCGGGCAGCTCGCGGCCGAAGTGGCCGTAGGCGGCCGTCTGCCGGTAGATGGGCTTGCGCAGGTCGAGGTCGCGCACGATCGCACCGGGGCGCAGGTCGAAGACCTCGAGGATGGCGTCGCGGATGATCTCGTCGGAGACCGTGCCGGTGCCGAAGGTCTCCACGTAGACGCCGACGGGCTGCGCCATGCCGATCGCGTAGGCGGCCTGCACCTCGAGGCGCGAGGCGAGGCCGGCGGCGACGGCGTTCTTCGCCACCCAGCGCAGCGCGTAGGCCGCGGAGCGGTCGACCTTCGACGGGTCCTTGCCGCTGAAGGCACCGCCGCCATGACGAGCGGCGCCGCCGTAGGTGTCGACGATGATCTTGCGGCCGGTGAGGCCCGCATCACCCTTCGGCCCGCCCGTGAGGAACGAGCCGGATGGGTTGACGATCGTGCGCATGGCGCTCGTGTCGAGCCCCAGGCCGGAGACGACGGGATCGATGACGTGCTCGATGACGGCGCCGCGGATGTCGTCGCTCGTGACGCCGGGCGCGTGCTGTGTGGAGACCAGCACGGCGTCGACGGAGACGGGCGTGAAGCCGTCGTAGCCGATCGTCACCTGCGTCTTGCCGTCGGGTCGCAGCCAGTCGATCTCGCCGCTGCGCCGCACCGCGGCGAGGCGCTCTGCGAGGCGGTGCGCCGCCCAGGCGGTCGCGGGCATGAACGTGGGCGTCTCGTCGGTGGCGAAGCCGAACATGATGCCCTGGTCGCCGGCGCCGATGCGGTCGAGCGGGTCGTCGGAGCCGCCGCGCGCCTCCACCGCCGTGTCGACGCCCGTCGCGATCTCGTGCGACTGCTCACCGATCGACACGGTGACGCCGCAGGAGTGGCCGTCGAAGGACACCTCGCTCGAGTCGTAGCCGATGTCGACGATCGTCTTCCGAGCGAGCGATGCGATGTCGACGTAGCCCGAGGTGCGCACCTCGCCCGCGACGTGCACGAGGCCGGTCGTGACGAGCGTCTCGACCGCGACCCGCGCCTCCGGATCCTGCGCGAGCATGGCGTCGAGCACCGCGTCGGAGATCTGGTCGGAGATCTTGTCGGGGTGACCCTCGGTCACCGACTCCGAGGTGAACAGGCGCAGGCTCAACGGGGCTCCTCAGTGCTGGCAGCGGTGGTGGTGCGCGCTGCGAGCTGCTGCGCGACGGTGTCGATGATGCCTCGGGCCACTGACGCCTTCGGGCCCGACTGCTCGGCGATGATGCCGGATGCGTCGAGGACGCGCACGAGCGTGCCCACGTCGCCGAAGCCCTCGTCGTGGCCGACGCGGTTGAGCACCAGCAGGTCGGCGCCCTTGCGAGCGAGCTTCCCGCGGCCGCGCTCCACGAGCGCCGCATCGTCGGTCTCGGTCTCGGCCGCGAAGCCCACCACGAGGTTCGAGCGCGGGCGCTTCGCGAGGCCGGCGAGGATGTCGGGATTCTGCGTCAGGGTGAGCGTGGGGTGCTCGCCCCAGCTCTCCTTGCTGCGCTTGCCGTCGGCGACCTCGTCGACGCGGTAGTCGGCGACGGCCGCGGCCATCACGACGACATCGGCGCCGGCGTGCGCCGCCATGGCCTCGGCGAGCTGCGCGGTCGTCTCGACCTGCACGTGCTCGACGCCCGTCGGCACAGCGACGTCGAGATTGGCCCCGACGAGGGTCACGGTGGCGCCGGCGTCACGCGCTGCGGCGGCGATCGCGGCACCCATGGCGCCGCTCGAGCGGTTGCCGATGAAGCGCACCGGGTCGATGGGCTCGCGCGTGCCGCCGGCGGAGACCACCAGCGTGCGGCCGGCCAGCGAGCCGGCGGTGCGTGCGCCCTCGACGACGGCGAGCGCCGCCGCGACGACGTCATGTGGCTCGGCCATGCGGCCCATGCCGGAGTCCGCGCCGGTGAGCTGCCCCGCGACGGGGCCCACGATCGTGGCCCCGCGCTCGACGAGCGTGGCGACGTTGGTCCGCACCGCCGCCTGCTCCCACATCTCGGTGTGCATCGCCGGGGCGATGACGAGCGGGGCGCGCGAGGCGAGGATGGTGGTGCCGAGCAGATCGTCGGCGAGGCCGTGTGCGAGCTTGGCGATGGTGTTCGCCGTCGCGGGCAGCACCACGATCAGGTCGGCCTGCTGGCCGAGTGCGACGTGGCGCACGGAGGCGACGTCGTCGAAGACCTCGTCGGTGACGGGGTTGCGGCTCAGCGCCTCGAGCGTCGGACGCCCGATGAAGCGCAGGGCGGATGCCGTGGGCACGACGTGCACGTCATGCCCGGCCTGCACGAGCTCGCGGATGGCGAGCGCAGCCTTGTACGCCGCGATCCCGCCGGAGATCCCGACGACGACGCGCATCAGGCCTCGGCGTTCTCGTCCTTGGTCAGGACGAGCTTGCCCTGGTGGATCTCGTGGAGGGCGACCGACAGCGGCTTGTCCTCGATCGTCGAGTCGACCAGCGGGCCGACGTTGTCGAACATCGAACCCTCGTGGATGTCGGTGTAGTAGTCGTTGATCTGACGCGCGCGCTTCGACGCGAAGATCACGAGCTGGTACTTGGAGTCGACCGTCTCGAGCAGCTCGTCGATCGGCGGGTTGATGATGCCCTGGCTGGCCATGGGTGCCTCCTGCGGCTGATGGTGACGGATGCGGGACTCGGCCCGCGAAGCTCGGGCGCCGGTGGGCGCAAACACCCATGCTACCGCGCGAACGCGATTGGCGGGCGCTGTTCAGTGCGTGGTGTCGGCCTCCGCCGACAGGATGTGCTCGACGACCTCGCGTGCCGCCTCCGCGACGTCGGTGTTCACGACCGTGGCGTCGAACTCCGGCTGGCTCGCGAGCTCGACCCGCGCGGTCTCGAGCCGGCGGGTGCGCTCATCCTCGGTCTCGGTGCCGCGGCCGACCAGCCTGCGCACCAGCTCCTCCCACGACGGCGGCGCGAGGAACAGCAGCACCGCATCCGGGAACGACTCCCGCACCTGCCGCGCGCCCTGCAGATCGATCTCGAGCAATACAGAGGAGCCACCGTCGAGCGCCGCCTGCACGCTCGAGCGCGGCGTGCCGTAGCGCGACTGGTTGTGCACCTTCGCCCACTCGAGGAACTCCCCCTCGTCGACCATCCGGTCGAAGTCGGCGTCGGAGACGAACGCGTAGTGCACGCCGTCGATCTCCCCAGGCCGCGGCCCGCGCGTCGTGGCGCTCACCGACTGGCGGATCTGCGGGAAGTGCTCGCGCACATACTGGGCCACCGTGCCCTTGCCGACGGCGGTAGGGCCAGCAAGGACGATGAGCCGGGGGCGACGTGAGGGATCCACGGCGTCCAGCCAACCGCGAACGCGCTCGCGCTGCAAACCGCCGAGCCCGCCGAGGCGCTTGGCGTGCGCGATGCCGAGACTCGCCATGAGCGCCTCGACCCGCTTCGGGCCCATCCCGCGCAGGCTCGCGAGGTACTCGGCGACGCGCAGCCGCGCCTCCGCACCGTTCGGCTCCTGCCAGGCGCGCTCGGCGACATCGCGGGGACCGCGCTGGCCGGCGGCGAGCGCGCGCTTCACCGCGGCGCGAGCACGGCGCGCCTCGATCGCGGCGCGCCCTGCCGCGCTCGGGTCGGGCACCGGATGCTGGTCGGCGACGCTCGCCGTCATCGGCGGGCGATCAGCTCGGCGGCGGCGGCCTCGATCCCGGCGACCAGACGCGTCGGCCCGGATTCGAGGATGCTGCGGGACGTGCTGGCGAGCACGAGCGCGTCAGCCGGGAACAGCGAGGCGCGATCGGCCAGCCGCGCGCCCTGCGTGCCGAAACCGGGTGCCAGCACAGGCACGCCGGGCATGGGTTCGAGCCCCGCGGCAGCCCGGTCGACGGTCGCACCGATGACGAGCCCGTGGCCGGCACCGGTCGCCGCGTTGCGCGCCGCCACCTCGTCGGCCACGGCGCGTGCGACCGTGCGGCCGTCTTCCAGCCTGGCGCGCTGCAGCAGCGTGGCCTCTGGATTGGAGGTCGCGGCGAGCACGAACGCGGCCTTCCCGCCGCGCTCGGCGGTGGCGAAGATGACGTCGAGCGCGCCCACACCGAGGTAGGGGCTGACGGTGACGGCATCGGCCTCGAGCGGGGAGCCCTCGGCCAGCCAGGCATGCGCGTAGCCCTGGTTGGTCGTGCCGATGTCGCCGCGCTTGGCGTCCGCGAGCACGAGCAGCCCCGCTGCGCGCGCGTCGGCGAGCACCCGCTCGAGCGCGACCATGCCGGCAGCGCCGAAGGCCTCGAACAGCGCCACCTGCGGCTTGACCACGGCGACGCGCCCGGCGGCCGCCTCGACCACCGTGCGACCGAAGCGCTCGGCACCCGAGGCATCCGCCCCGAATCCCGCTGACGCATCGCCCCAGCGCTCGAGCAGCCCGTGGTGCGGGTCGATGCCCACGCAGAGCTCGCCGTGCTCGGCGACGGATGCGATCAGACGGGCCAGGAAGGTCACGCCGACCTCCGCGCGTGGTACTCCTGCAGGCTCGTGACCTCGAAGGGCTCGCGGGAGGCCTCGACCGCTGCCACGGCGGCGCCGAGCTGCGACACCGTCGTGAAGAGCGCCTTGTCGGCGGCGACCGCCGCGGCGCGGATCTCGTAGCCGTCCGCGCGGGCGATGCCGCCGGTGGGCGTGTTGATGATGATGTCGATCTCGCCAGCGTCGATGAGGTCGACGATGCTCGGCTCATCCCCCGCCTCGGAGTGCTTGCGCACCGTATCCACGCGGATGCCGTTGCGCGCGAGCACCTCCGCGGTGCCCTGCGTGGCCACGATGCGGAAGCCCAGCTGCTGCAGGCGGTGCACCGGCAGCACGGCCTGGCGCTTGTCGCGATCCGAGAGCGAGACGAACACGGTGCCGCTGGTCGGCAGGCCACCGTAGGCCGCGGCCTGGCTCTTGGCGAACGCGGTCGGGAAGTCGCGGTCGATGCCCATCACCTCGCCGGTCGAGCGCATCTCCGGGCCCAGCAGGCTGTCGACCATGCGGCCGTCGGCGGTGCGGAAGCGTCGGAACGGCAGCACCGCCTCCTTCACCGCGATCGGGGTGTCGATCGGGAGGATCGTGCCGTCCTGCTCGGGCAGCAGCCCCTCGGCGCGCAGCTCTGCGATCGTCGCACCTGCCAGCACACGCGCATTGGCCTTGGCGATCGGGGTGCCGAGCGCCTTGGCGACGAAGGGCACGGTGCGGCTCGCGCGCGGGTTCGCCTCGATGACGTGCAGCACGCCCGTCGCGTAGGCGAACTGCACGTTGATGGGGCCGCGCACGTCGAGCCCCTGCGCGATGCGGAGCGTCGCGTCGCGGATCTCGAACAGCTGCGCGCGGCCGAGACCGACGGGCGGCAGCGTGCAGGAGGAGTCGCCGGAGTGGATGCCGGCCTCCTCGATGTGCTCGAGGATGCCGGCGACGAAGAGCTCCTGGCCGTCGTAGATGCCGTCGACGTCGATCTCGACGGCGTCATCGAGGAAGTGGTCGACGAGCAGCGGACGATCCGGCCCGACGATGCCGTGCGAGGCGATGCGATCGAAGTAGCCGTGCAGGCTCGCCGTGTCGTACACGATCTCCATGCCGCGGCCGCCGAGCACGTACGAGGGGCGCACGAGCACGGGGTAGCCGATGCGCTCGGCGATCTCGACCGCCTGGTCCTCGGTGGTGGCGGTGCCGTTGCGCGGCGCGACGAGGCCCGCCTCGTCGAGGATGCGCTGGAACAGCCCGCGCTCCTCGGCTGCGTCGATCGCGTCGGGCGTCGTGCCCAGGATCGGCACGCCGGCAGCCTGCAGTCCGCGGGCGAGGCCGAGCGGCGTCTGGCCGCCCAGCTGCACGATCACGCCGACGAGCTCGCCCGAGGCCGACTCCGCGTGCACGATCTCGAGCACGTCCTCGAGCGTGAGCGGCTCGAAGTAGAGCCGGTCGCTCGTGTCGTAGTCGGTCGAGACGGTCTCGGGGTTGCAGTTGACCATGATCGTCTCGAAGCCGGCGTCGGCGAGCGCGAAGGACGCGTGCACGCACGAGTAGTCGAACTCGATGCCCTGGCCGATGCGGTTGGGTCCGGAGCCCAGGATGATGATCTTGCGCCGGTCGCTCGGCTGCACCTCGGTCTCGAGGTCGTAGCTCGAGTAGTGGTACGGCGTCTCCGCCGGGAACTCGCCTGCGCAGGTGTCGACCGTCTTGTAGACCGGTCGCAGCCCCTTGGCCCAGCGCGACTCGCGCACCTCGGCCTCGGCGATGCCGCGCAGCTGCGCGATCTGGGCGTCCGAGAAGCCGTGCTCCTTGGCCAGCAGCAGATGCTCGGCGTCGAGGTCGCCGGTGCCGTCCCCGAACGCGCGGATCTCGTCGGCAACCTCGTTGATGAGCACCATCTGGTCGAGGAACCACGGGTCGATCCCGGTCGCCACATGCGCCTGCTCGACGGTCGCACCGGCGCGCAACGCCTGTTGCAGCGTGACGATGCGGCCGTCGGTGGGGATGCTCGCGGTCGCCAGCAGCGCGGCGGCGTCGCCGGGCTCTCCCTCCCAGTGGAAGGAGGAGCCCTTCTTCTCGAGCGAGCGGAGCGCCTTCTGCAGCGCCTGCGTGTAGGTGCGGCCGATGGCCATCGCCTCGCCGACCGACTTCATGGTCGTCGTGAGCGTCGCATCCGCCGCCGGGAACTTCTCGAAGTTGAAGCGCGGCACCTTCACCACGACGTAGTCGAGCGCGGGCTCGAAGGATGCCGGGGTCACCTTGGTGATGTCGTTGGGGATCTCATCGAGGCGGTAGCCGAGCGCGAGCTTCGCGGCGATCTTGGCGATCGGGAAGCCGGTGGCCTTGGACGCCAGCGCCGAGGAGCGCGAGACGCGCGGGTTCATCTCGATGACGATGATGCGGCCCGTGGTGGGCTCGACGGCGAACTGGATGTTGCAGCCGCCCGTGTCGACGCCCACGTCGCGGATGACGCGGATGGCGATGTCGCGCATCCGCTGGTACTCCTTGTCGGTGAGCGTGAGCGCTGGGGCGACCGTGATGGAGTCGCCCGTGTGCACGCCGACCGCGTCGACGTTCTCGATCGAGCAGATCACGACCGTGTTGTCGGCCGTGTCGCGCATGAGCTCGAGCTCGTACTCCTTCCAGCCGAGGATCGACTGCTCGAGGAGCACCTCGCCGATGGTGGACGAGTGGATGCCGTCGCCGACGAAGCGGCGCAGCTCCTTCTCGTCGTGCGCGAAGCCGGAGCCCAGGCCGCCCATCGTGAAGGACGGGCGCACGACCACCGGGTAGCCGTAGTCCTCGACGAACGCGAGTGCGTCGTCCATGTTCCTGGCGATGACGCTGGAGGCGACGTCGGCGCCCGCGTCGAGCACGAGCTGCTTGAAGATCTGGCGATCCTCCCCGCGCTGGATCGCCTCGACCTTCGCGCCGATGAGCTCGACGCCGTGGCGGGCGAGGATGCCCTGCTCGTGCAGCGCGATCGCGGCGTTGAGCGCCGTCTGGCCGCCCAGCGTCGGCAGGATCGCGTCGGGCCGCTCCTTGATGATGATCGTCTCGAGCACCT
This sequence comes from Agrococcus sp. ARC_14, assembly GCF_022436485.1. Taxonomy (NCBI): domain Bacteria; kingdom Bacillati; phylum Actinomycetota; class Actinomycetes; order Micrococcales; family Microbacteriaceae; genus Agrococcus; species Agrococcus sp. ARC_14. Next base: position 1,845,959 of record NZ_JAKUDO010000001.1, on the reverse strand, counting down.
CTGGCGTGATCGGCTCGATGTAGGTCGCGTCGGCGAAGTCGGGGTCGGTCATGATCGTCGCCGGGTTCGAGTTCACGAGGATGACGCGGATGCCCTCCTCGCGCAGCACGCGGCAGGCCTGCGTGCCGGAGTAGTCGAACTCAGCGGCTTGGCCGATCACGATCGGCCCGGAGCCGATCACGAGGACGGAGTGGATGTCGTCGCGCTTGGGCATCAGGCCTTGGCCCCCTTCTGCGCCAGCACCAGCTGGCGGAACTGATCGAACAGGTGGCGGGCGTCGTTCGGGCCCGCAGCAGACTCCGGGTGGTACTGCACGCTGAACGCGGGGATGTCGAGCGCGCGCAGGCCCTCGACGACCCGGTCGTTGAGCGAGAAGTGGCTCACCTCGACGCGGCCGAAGCCTGCGGGGCTCGTGAGCTCCTCGCCGATCGCGGCGTCGACGGCGAAGCCGTGGTTCTGGCTGGTGATCTCGACGCGGCCGGTGGCGACGTCGAGCACCGGCTGGTTGATGCCGCGGTGGCCGAATGGCAGCTTGTAGGTCCCGAAGCCGAGCGCCCTGCCCAGCAGCTGATTGCCGAAGCAGATGCCGAAGAACGGCAGCTCGGCACGCAGCAGGCCCTGCAGCAGCGTGACCTGCGAGTCGGAGGCTGCGGGGTCGCCCGGCCCGTTGGAGTAGAAGGCGGCGACCGGCTGGTGCGCGAGCACCTGCTCGAGCGTGGAGTCCTGCGGCAGCACCACCAGGTCGAAGCCCCGCTCGCGCAGGTAGGTGAGCGTCGAGCTCTTCACGCCCAGGTCGAGCACCGCGAGCGTGCCGATCGAGTCGGTGAGCGCCTCGAGGCGGTAGGACTCCCGCGTGCTCACGGTCTCCGCGAGGCTGCGGCCCGCCATCTGCGGGCTCTCTCGCACCTCGGCGAGCATCGCCTCGTCGGTGGTGAGCGCGTCGCCCGAGAACACGCCGGCGCGCATCGCGCCCACATCGCGCAGCCGCCGGGTGATGGCACGCGTGTCGACGCCGGCGATGCCGACGACGCCGTCCCCGACGAGCTGGTCGTCGAGCGTGCGCTGCGAGCGCCAGTTGGAGGTCACGCGACTGGCGGCGCGCACGACGTAGCCCGAGGCCCACATGCGGGCCGACTCGTCGTCCTCGTCGGTCACGCCGGTGTTGCCGATGTGCGGCGACGTCTGGACGACGATCTGGCCCGCGTAGCTGGGGTCGGTCAGCGTCTCCTGGTAGCCGGTCATGCCGGTCGCGAAGACGGCCTCGCCGAGCGCTCGGCCGGTAGCGCCGTAGGCCGTGCCGCGGTAGATCGTGCCGTCCTCGAGGACGAGGGCAGCGGTTGCGGATGCGTTCATCGGGTCGTTCCTTCCCCTGCGGGAGTGGTCGTGGTGCGGTGCACGAGGCTGCTGAGCGCCTCGAACGCGGGGGCGTCATCGCCGATGACGCGGAGATAGGTGTCGACGTCGGCGCCGAGCTCATGCGCGATCACGATGATCCCGCCGGGCTCGACGACGCGGTCGATGGTCCAGGTGGCGCGCTCGACAGCGCGGATGCGCGCGGCCGGGATGCGCAGCTCGCGCCGATCGGCGAGCAGCTGCACACCGTCGGCGTCGATCGCGAGCTGCGTGCGGCCTCGGAAGCCCAGGCCGTGCGCGAAGATGCGGTCGTAGGGGTCGCCGGCGCGCGTCGTCGCGACGTAGAGCGCGTCGACGACCAGCACGGGGCCAGCAGCAGCCGCGGCGCCCTCGAGCCAGCCGAGCGGCTCGAGGATGTCGCGCTGGCGTCGTCGGCGCCCGCGGATCCCCAGCCAGACGAGCAGCGCCACCAGCACCACGAACGCCGCGCACAGCAGCGCGAAGGTCTCCTTCGTCATCGCGCAGCCTCCTCGAGCACGAGCTCGCCCTCGGCGACGGTGCGTCGTCCGCCGTGCCACACGTGCAGCACGCGGCCGGGCAGCTCGACGCCCAGGAACGGCGAGTTGGTCGAACGGCCCTTGAGGCTCGCGACCTCGACCGTGCTGCGGGCAGCGGGGTCGACGAGCACGACATGCGCAGGCGAGCCGATCTCGAGCGGCGCGTCGTAGCCGGGCTCCCGGCCGATGGCCGCGGGCGCCGTCGACATGACGCGCGCGACGCCGGCCCAGTCGAGCAGCCCGGTCTCGACCATCGCCTGCTGCACCACGCCCAGCGCGGTCTCCAGCCCGACCATGCCGAAGGCCGCATCCGCGAACGCCGTCTGCTTCGACTCGGGCGTGTGCGGGGCGTGATCGGTCGCCACGATGTCGATCGTGCCGTCGGCCAGCGCCTCGCGCAGCGCCTGCACGTCGCGGTCCGCGCGCAGCGGCGGGTTGACCTTGTAGCGGCCGTCGTAGCTGCGCACGAGCTCCTCGGTGAGCAGCAGGTGGTGCGGCGTCACCTCTGCCGTGATGGCGATGCCGCGCTCCTTGGCCGAGCGCACGACCTCGACGGTCTCGACGGTCGACACGTGGCAGACGTGCAGGCGGGCGCCGGCGGACTGGGCGAGCATCGCGTCGCGCGCGACGATCGAGGCCTCGGCGGCCGAGGGCCAGCCGGTGAGGCCGAGCTCTGCGGCGAGCGGGCTCTCGTGCATGACCGAGCCGCGGGTGAGCGCAGGATCCTGCGCGTGCTGCGCGATGACGGCATCGAGCGAGGCCGCGTGCTCGAGCGCGCGGCGCATGAGCTCGGCGTCGGCGACGCACTTCCCGTCGTCGCTGAAGACGGTGACGCGGGCGGCGCTGCCTGCCAGCATCCCCATGTCGGCCAGCCGCTCCCCCGCGAGGCCGACGGAGACCGCGCCGATCGGGCGCACGGTCGCGAGGCCCGCCTCGACGCCCAGCCGGTGCACCTGCTCGACGACGGCCTGCGTGTCGGCGACCGGAGTGGTGTTGGCCATGGCGAACACGCAGGTGTAGCCACCCGCAGCCGCCGCGCGCACGCCGCTCGCGATCGTCTCTGCCTGCTCCCCGCCCGGCTGGCGCAGGTGCGCGTGGAGGTCGACGAGCCCCGGCAGGGCGACGAGGCCGGATGCGTCGATGACGGTCGCGGCGTCGCGGTCGATGGTCTCGGGGTCGACGAGCAGCCCACCGTCGATCGCGATGTCACGCGGTGCGCCGCCCAGGATCGAGGCGCCGGTCAGGATCGTGACTCCGCGCTGCGGCGGAGCGCTCTGGGGCGAGCGGCTCTGCGGTGATCGGCTCTGCGGCGTGGTCATCGGGTGCCTCCCTGGTCGGATGCGAGCAGCGCGTAGAGCACGGCCATGCGCACCGAGACGCCGGCCGTGACCTGCTCCAGCACGGTCGAGGCGTCGCCATCGGCGGCACGGCTCGAGAGCTCGAGGCCGCGGTTCATGGGGCCCGGATGCATGATGCGGGTGTCGGGGATGCGCGCGAGCCGCTCGTCGGTGAGCGACCAGCCGGTGATGTACTCCGCGACGCTGGGCGCGACCTTGCCTGCCTGGCGCTCGAGCTGCACGCGCAGCAGCATGAGCGCGTCGGGCTGCTCGGCGAGCACGCGATCGAGGCTCGTCTCAGCACGGACGCCGAGCCGCGAGCCGTCGGCGGCGGCCAGCGGGAGGAGCGACGGCGGGCCGACGAGCGTCACCTCGGCGCCGAGGGCGGGCAGCAGCAGCGCGTTCGAGCGAGCGACGCGGGAGTGGGCGATGTCGCCGACGATCGCGACGCGCACGCCGTCGAGGCCCTTGCCGCGTGCCGCCTCGCCGTGGATGCGGCGGCGCAGCGCGAACGCGTCGAGCAGCGCCTGCGTGGGGTGCTCGTGCGTGCCGTCGCCGGCGTTGACGACCGGGAGGCCGATCCACTCGGCGAGCAGCGCGGGAGCCCCCGAGGCGCCGGAGCGCACGACGACGCCGTCGACGCCCATCGCGGCGATCGTCAGCCCCGTGTCGCGCAGCGACTCGCCCTTGGAGGCGCTCGAGCCCTTCCCGGAGACGTTGATGACGTCGGCGGAGAGCCACTTGCCGGCGATCTCGAAGGAGGAACGGGTGCGGGTGGAGTCCTCGAAGAACAGGTTGACCACGGTGCGGCCGCGGAGCGCCGGCAGCTTCTTCACCTCGCGGTCCTGGATCTGGTGCATGTCCTCGGCCAGATCGAGCAGCTCGATGGCCTCGTCGCGCGACATCGCGGCGGTGAGCAGGTGCTTCATGCTGCACCACCGTCGGTGGTGGGCTCTGCCGGCTCGATGGTCACGGCATCCTGCCCGTCGGTCTCCGAGAGCAGGATCGAGACGTGCTCGGTGCGCGCGCTCGGCAGGTTCTTGCCCACCGAGTCGGCGCGGATCGGCAGCTCGCGGTGGCCGCGGTCGACGAGCACCGCGAGGCGCACGGCGCGCGGGCGCCCGAGATCGGAGAGCGCGTCGAGCGCGGCGCGGATCGTGCGGCCGGAGAAGAGCACGTCATCGACCAGCACCACCACGCGGTCGTCGATGCCGTCAGCGGGGATGCGGGTGGGGTGCGAGGCGCGCGTGGGCCGGGCTCGCAGGTCATCCCTGTGCATCGTGATGTCGAGCGCACCGGTACGGACGCTGAAGTCCTCGCCGGTGATGTCGCTCAGGCGAGCCGCCAGCCGTTCTGCCAGATGCACGCCGCGGGTGGGGATGCCGAGAAGGACGAGATCGTCCGATCCCTGGTTCGCCTCGAGGATCTCGTGAGCGATGCGCGTGAGCGCCCTGGCGATCTCGTCCGGGCCGAGCACAGTGCGTGCCTGCCCGGGGATCGACTGACCGGCGGTGGATCGATCGTCGTTCGAATGCGCAGTGCGCTGAGTCATGCGACTCCCTTCTCCGCCTCACAGGACGGGCTTCAAGGTTGTCTGATCGCTCCACTCTACCGCCTCGGTGCCCTCGTCCGGGATGCGGCCGCAGGGTGATCGATGTGTTCGGGGCGCAGTCCGAGGCCGATGAAGCGACCCATCACGTGCCGCACGACGGGCAGATGCTGCACGATGCGCAGCGGCACGGGCACGGGAACCCGCTCGCCGGGCTCGGCGAGTCGCACGAGCACGGTCTCGAGCCGCCGCTGGAATGCCTGGGTGATGCGGGCGGGCGGCTCGCGCCGCTGCTGGATGCGGTGCAGCAGCGCCTCGGTGGGGCGCGCGTGCGCGAGCTGCGGGGCGAGCGCATTGGCGGCGGCCACGGCGTCCTGGATCGCGAGGTTGATGCCGACGCCGCCGGCTGGCGACATCGCGTGGGCGGCGTCGCCGATGGCCAGCAGCCCGTCGCGGTGCCAGCGCTCGAGATGCTCGATGCGCACGGAGAGCAGCCGGATGTCATCCAGGCGCAGTGGCGCCATTCGGTCATGGAACGCGGGCGCGAGCGCAGCGACCCGGCGCCGCAGCGCCTCCAGTGAAGCAGCGCTGCCGTCCCATGCGCCCTTGCGCACGATGTGCGCGCACTGGAAGAAGTCGCCGCGCGGGATCGACAGCAGCGCGCCATCGCCCGCCTGCATGAAGGGGATCTGCTCCCCCTCGCTCCGCGGCAGCCGGAACCAGAGCACGTCGATCGCGCTCGGCCCGCCCACTGGCCGCATGCCTGCCGCCGAGCGCAGCGCCGAGTCACGGCCGTCGGCCAGCACCGTCAGCTTCGCGCGGATCTCGACGCGCCCGACGGGGCCGTCGGCGACGACGCCGGCGATGCGCGAGCCGTCGCGCAGCAGCGCGGTGCCCGCCGTGCGCATCCGCAGCTCGTAGCCCGCGTGCTCGCGCCCCGCCGCTGCCAGCAGATCGAGGAAGTCCCACTGCGGCATGAAGGCGATGGCACGGCGCCGCGTGGGCAGTCGGGTGAAGTCGGCGAGCACGAGGCGGCGGCCGGAGAACGCCATGGTCACCTGTGGGAGGTCCTCGTGCGGCCTGGCGAGGAAGCGCTCGAGCAGCCCGAGCTCGTGCAGCAGCTCCTGCGTCGAGGGATGGATGGTGTCCCCGCGGAAGTCGCGCAGGAAGTCGGCGTGCTGCTCGAGCACCGTCACCCGCACACCGCGCCGGGCGAGCAGCAGGCCGAGCATGAGGCCGGCGGGACCGCCGCCGACGACGACGCAATCGGTGGTGACGACGGAGCTGGTGCCGGTCGGTGTCTCGCTCATGTCGCCCATCGTCCGCTCGCGGGTGCGAGGATGCGAGCGTGGTCGATTCCGGGCGTGGGCGACGCGGGCGACCGCCGGGTGGCGGCGATGCGCGCGAACGCCTGTTGACGGCCGCGCAGCGGCACCTGGAGGCCGGGGATCTGCGCGAGAGGTCGTCCCGGTCGCTCGCCACCGAGGCCGGCGTCAGCCACTCGTTGGTCAATTTCCACTTCGGCGGTCGCGACGGCCTGCTGGCCGCTGCGGCCGCCGTGCGCATCGCACCGCACGACGTGATCGCCGCGAGCACCCGCGATGATGGCACGCTCGACCTCGCCAGGCTCGCGACCGCGATCGTCGCCCTCTGGGAGCATCCGGAGCACGGCGAGACCCTGCGGCAGCTCGCCGTCGACGTCGCCTCCGGCGCGCCCCGCTCGAGCGCCTTCCACGACTACCTGCAGCACGCCGTCGTCGAGCGGCTGCAGGATGCGCTGGGCGCCGAGCGCGGGCGGGCGGTCGCGACCGCCGTCGTCGGCACGCTCTTCGCCCGCTACGTCATCCGGCTGCCGGCCTTCGCCGACCCGTCACCGCAGCAGGCGGTGCGGCATCTGCTCGTCGCCTTCGGCGAGCGGCGCTGAGCGCCGCAGGCCGATCGGCCGAAGCCGCTCAGCCCCGCTGCGCCGCGATCTTGCCGAGCACGCCGTTGATGAACGCACCGGAGCGGTCTGTCGAGAGCTCGTTGGCCAGGTGCACGGCCTCCGACACCACGACGCTCACGGGCGCGGTCTCGTGCTCGAGCTCCCACGTGCCGACTCGCAGGATCGCGAGGTCGGTGCGCGGCATGCGCTCGATCGGCCAGTGCTCGCTCGAGGAGGCGATCAGCTCGTCGAGCGCCTCGGTCTCGTCGGCGACGCCGGCCACGATCTCGCGGGAGAACTCGAACCAGCCGTGCTTCGCCCATCCGAGCCGGTCTGCAGTGTCGCGCAGAACGGTCGTGGGCGCCTCGTCGCGGGCATCGGCCGAATACAGCACCTCGACAGCGTGCTTGCGGGCCTTGCGGCGCGAGGGGTAGGTCTCGTCCACCACGTCAGTTGACGCGGCCCAGGTAGCTGCCGTCGCGCGTGTCGACCTTGACGCGCGTGCCCTGCTCGACGAACAGCGGCACCTGGATCTCGGCGCCGGTCTCGACGGTGGCGGACTTCGTGCCAGCGCTCGATCGGTCGCCCTGCAGGCCGGGCTCGGTGTACGTGATCTCGAGCACGACGGACGCCGGCAGCTCGACCTGGAGCGCCTCCCCCTCGTGCATGGAGATGGTCGCGGTGCCGTTCTCGAGCAGGAACCTGGCGCCATCGCCGACCGTCTCTGCAGGCACCGGCAGCTGCTCGTACGTGTCGTTGTCCATGAACACGAAGTCGGTGCCGTCGTTGTAGAGGAACTGGTAGTCACGGCGATCGACGGTCGCGAACTCGATCTTGGTGCCGGCGTTGAAGGTCTTGTCGACGAGCTTCTGGCTGCGCGCGTTGCGCAGCTTGGTCCGCACGAACGCGCCGCCCTTGCCGGGCTTGACGTGCTGGAACTCGACGACGGTCCAGAGCTGGCCGTCGAGGTTGAGCACCGCGCCGTTCTTGATGTCGTTCGTGGTTGCCATGTGGCGATTCCGTTCCGTGGGAGCTTTCGGGGGCCGCGGACTGTGACCAGTCCTGTGCCGACAGGAGAGTCTAGCGGGCGACGATCGCCGCAGCGGCGAGCGCATAGCCGCGCAGGCCGAAGCCCGCGATCACGCCAGTGGCGACGCCGGAGATGACAGAGGTGTGGCGGAAGGTCTCGCGCGCGTGCGGGTTGGAGATGTGCACCTCGATGAGCGGCGCGACGCCCTGCAGCTGCGCGCAGGCGTCGCGCAGCGCGTAGGAGTAGTGCGTGAAGGCTGCCGGGTTGAGGATCACCGGCGTCTGCGCGTCGACGGCCTCGTGGATCCAGCCGACCAGCTCGGCTTCGTCGTCGGTCTGGCGCACATCCGCCTCGATCGGCTGCTCTGCCGTGCTGACGGCCTCGACGAGCGGCGCGATGTCGTCGATGGTCGCGCTGCCGTAGACGTCGGGCTCGCGGCTGCCGAGCCTGCCGAGGTTGGGGCCGTTGAGGACGAGGATGCGCATGCGGCCAGTCTGCCGCATCGGCGTGGTCCAGTCAGGACGAGGCCGCTCGATCGGGCGGAGCCGACGACCGACGAGCACTGCGGGTTCCATCGCCGCTGTGCCCGATCGAACGTCGGGGTCGGACGGCCGGCCCGGCCGGCACCGCCGTGCGGCGCCCCGACGCTACATCGTGCCTTCGAAGAGCCCCACCTGGTTGCCGTCGGGATCGGCGAAGAGCGCCCACCAGCTCGTCGGCGTGATCTCGGTCTTCCCGGTCACCACCGTTGCGCCCTGCGCCGTCGCCTTGGCGAGCACGTCGTCGATCGAGTCGACCTCGACCATGCTGCGGGGCTGGGTGAAGCCCTCCTCGCGCGCAGTCAGGGCGCCGCCCGAGACGCCGTTGGGCGCCTGGAACATGGGGTAGCCCTCGAAGCCCTCCATCTCGGCGATCTGCCAGCCGAAGAGGTCGGAGTAGAAGGCCGTGGCCTTCGCGAGGTCGTTGACAGGAATCTCGATGTGCGTGATGTCGCCATGTGCCATGCCTCGGATTCTGCTCCCCGCACAACCGACACGCCAGGCCGCGGTCGCCCATCCGAGCGGCCCGCGCAGCTCAGCCACTCTGTCGCGCCCCGCAACTCCGGGACCCCACAACCGAATGGCGCCTCCCAGCATCCAGTGGCGCCTCCCAGCATCCAGTGGCGCCTCCCAGCGCCGAATGGCGCCTTCAGCTGACCCAGCACGTCAAGCGCTCAGGAGACGCCACTCGATCGCACAAGGCGCCACTCACTCCCCAAGCACGTCGCTCGATCGCTGGAGGCGCCACTCGATCGCTGGAGGCGCCGCTCGATCGCTGGAGGCGCCACTCGATCACGGGAGGTGGCGATCAGTCGGCGAGCGACTGGTACGCCATGAATAGCAGGCCCTCGTCGGGCCCCTCGAGGATGCGGGGCTTCGCCACATCGTCGAGCACCACGAAGCGCAGCATCGATCCGCGCGTCTTCTTGTCCTTGCGCATCGAGGCCAGCAGCGACTGCCAGCGGCCCACCGGGTAGGTCATCGGCAGCTCGAGCGAGCCGAGGATCTCGCGGTGGCGGTCGACGACGCGCTCCGGCAGCCGACCGGCGAGCCGCGACAGCTCTGCGGCGAAGACCATGCCGATCGACACGGCGGCCCCGTGGCGCCAGCGATACCGCTCGTTGTGCTCGATCGCGTGGCCGAGCGTGTGGCCGTAGTTGAGGAACTCGCGCTCCCCCGCCTCACGGAAGTCGTTCGCGACCACGCGAGCCTTCACATCGATCGATCGGGCGACCACCTCGGCGAACTCGGGCGTCGTCGGGTCTGTGGATGCGTCGCGGTGGTGCTCGAGCAGGTCCAGGATGCGCGGGTCGGCGATGAAGCCGGCCTTCACGATCTCCGCGAAGCCCGTGAGCAGCTCGTTGCGCGGCAGCGAGTCGACCAGCTCGAGGTCGGCGATGACCGCGGCGGGGTGGTGGAAGGCGCCGACCAGGTTCTTGCCCTGCTCGGTGTTGATGCCCGTCTTGCCGCCGACGGCGGCGTCGACCATCCCGAGCACGCTCGTCGGCACCTGCAACACGCGCACGCCACGCAGCCAGGTGGCAGCGACGAAGCCGGCGAGATCCGTGACGGCGCCGCCCCCGAGGCCCAGCACCGCATCCGTCCTCGTGAAGTCGGCCTGCCCCATGATCTGCCACAGGAACTGCGCGACCTCGATGCGCTTGCCGGCCTCGGCATCCGGCACCTCGGCGAGCAGCACCTCGACGTCGAGCGACTCCTTCAGGTGATCGGCGATGCGCGCCATGGCGGGCTGGTGCACGACCAGCAGGCGCTGCACGCCGCCGAGCGACTCCTGCAGCCGATCCACCAGGATGCCCCTGCCGACGTGGACGTCGTACGGCGCGTCGGTCTCGACGTGGATGGTGGTCATGCGCGTGCTCTCCCTCTGGATGCGGTGGTGCGGTGCTCGGCGACGGGGCTCACAGCCCGTGCTCCCCGAGCCAGGCCGTGAGCTCGTCGACGAGTCGCGACATGGGCGTGCGCGAGCTGTCGACGACGGTGTCGGCGAGCTCGCGGTAGATCGGTTCGCGCTCTGCGGCGATGCGGCGCCAGGATGCGATGCCGTCATCCACGAGGGGGCGTCCGCCGCCGCTGATGCGGCGCCCGGCTGCCACCTCGTCGACCGTGACGAGCACCACGGTGGCCTGCTCGCGCAGCAGCACGCGCGTGCCGTGGTCGAGCACCGCGCCGCCGCCCAGGGCGACGACGGTGCCCGGAGTCAGCGCCTGCTGCACCGCAGCCGCCTCCCAGCGGCGGAAGGCGGGCTCGCCGTGCGTCGCGAAGATCTCGGGGATCGGGCCGTGCTCGAGCACCACGAGCCGGTCGGTGTCGGCGAAGGTGCGGCCCAGTCGGGCAGCGAGCTTGCGCCCGAGCGAGGTCTTGCCCGCCGCCATCGGGCCGATGATCACGACCGGCGGCGTCGCGCTCGCCTCGTCGCCGGGGCGCGGGCCATCAGCGGTCACGAGCCTGCGCTCGTCACCGGGCGGCGAGTGCTCGCCATCAGTGCGCCTCCGGCACCGTGCGCAGCTGCTCGGGGATCGACGCGACGTAGGCGTCGAGGTTCCTGCGGGTCTCGGTCACCGAGTCGCCGCCGAACTTCTCGACCACGGCGTCGGCCAGCACGAGCGCGACCATCGCCTCCGCGACGACGCCGGCGGCCGGCACGGCGCAGACGTCGCTGCGCTGGTGGTGGGCCTGCGTCGCCTCGCCCGTGGTGACGTCGATCGTGCGCAGCGCCCGCGGCACCGTCGCGATCGGCTTCATGCCCGCGCGCACGCGCAGCACGTCGCCCGTCGACATGCCGCCCTCGATGCCACCGGCGCGGCCGGTCTCGCGGTGCACGCCGCCCTCGCCGACGAGCAGCTCGTCGTGCGCGACGCTGCCGCGGCGGCGGGTGGTCTCGAAGCCGTCGCCGACCTCCACGCCCTTGATGGCCTGTATGCCCATGAGCGCCTGCGCGAGGCGGCCATCGAGCCGACGATCCCAGTGCACGTAGGAGCCGAGGCCAGCCGGCAGGCCGTAGGCGAGCACCTCGACGATGCCGCCGAGCGTGTCGCCTGCGCGGCGGGCGTCCTCGACCTCCGCGAGCATCGCGGCGCTCGTCGCCGGGTCGTTGCAGCGCAGCTCGTCGGCGTCCAGGCGGTCGACGTCCTCCGGCAGCGGCAGCGGTGCGCCCTCCGGCACGCGCACGGGGCCGATCGAGAGCGTGTGACTGACCAGCCGCACGCCGAGCTCGCCGAGGAAGGCGCGCGCGACGGCGCCCAGCGCCACCCTTGCTGCGGTCTCTCGGGCGCTCGCCCGCTCGAGCACCGGACGTGCCTCGTCGAAGCCGTGCTTCTGCATGCCCACCAGGTCTGCGTGGCCGGGCCGCGGGCGGGTCAGCTTGGCGGCGCGCGCGCCGGTCAGCTCGCCCTCGAGCGGGGCCGCCGACATGACCTCTGCCCACTTCGGCCACTCGGTGTTGCCGACCCGCAGCGCGACCGGGCCGCCCTGCGACAGCCCATGGCGCACGCCGCCGGAGATCGACAGCGCGTCCTGCTCGAACTTCATACGGGCGCCACGGCCGGCGCCGAGCTTGCGGCGCTGCAGGTCAGCCTGGATCTGCTCGGCGGTGATGGGCACGCCAGCAGGCAGCCCCTCGAGGATCGCGATCAGTTCGGGGCCGTGGGATTCCCCGGCAGTCAGCCAGCGCAGCATGCCTACGATTCTTCCAGACGCAGCCGTGCCTGCTCGACCAGTGCTGCGCGCATGGCGGCCTGCACCCGCTGCTCGTTCGGCAGCACGGCGTCGACGTCGCCGAGCGCGAAGATGCGCACCTGCAGCACCGCCTGCCCCAGCAGCATCTCGCGGCCGTCGATCACGGATGCGGCAGGCAGGCTCGCGAGGTAGCGGGAGCCGCCGGGGCGGGCGTAGTCGGCGTCGAGCAGCCCGGCAGGCGGGGCGGCGAACGCCGGCACCGCGTCGGCAGATGCCGGCAGCGTCGAGACGGCGGCGTCGACGGCCGGCAGCAGCGCGTCGAGCGGCTGCAGCACGACCTGCACGCCGCGCCGCTCCCCCAGCTCGACGAGGCGCGCGCCCTTCGCCGGGGTGCGGAGCCCCACAGTCACCGTCTCGGCGCCCAGCTCGGCCAGCGCCAGCAGCGCGGCCTGCGCCGTCGCCCCGGCGCCCACGATCGCACCGGTCGTGACCGAGCCGAGCCCCGCATCCGCGAACGCCCGGACCGTGCCGCCCACGTCGGTGTTCCAGCCGCGCACGCGCCGACCGAGCAGCAGCGTGTTCACCGCGCCGGTGAGCTCGGCCAGCGCATCGACCTCGGCGGCGAGCGCCATGGCCTCTTCCTTCAGCGGCGCCGTCACCGACAGTCCGAGCCAGCCGCCGTCGAGCACGTCGACGAAGCCGGTCAGCTCTCCGGCGGCGACCTGCCGCCGCTCATACCGCCAGTCGAGCCCGAGCTCGCGTGCCGCAGCGGCGTGCAGCAGCGGCGAGAGCGAGTGGGCGATCGGCGAGCCGACGACGGCCAGCCTGCGCGCGCCCGTCGCCCTCACCTCGAGCAACTCAGCCGCCCCATCCCGGGTTGTCGCGCAGGAACTGCTGGAACTCCTGCACCGCCACCTGGTGCTCGGCGTACGTCTCCGAGAACACGGTCTCGCCGGTCTCCGGGTTGATCGTGACGAAGTAGAGCCACGGTCCGTCGGTGGGTGACAGGACCGCCTGGATCGCCTGGTCGCCCGGTGCGCCGATCGGCCCGACCGGCAGGCCGGTGTGCTGGTAGGTGTTGTAGGGATTGGATGCGTCGGCGCGCTCGTCGGCGGTCGTCGTCACGACGTGCAGGTTGCCCGTGCCGTAGGCGACCGTGGCATCCGACTGCAGCGGCATGTTGATGTCCAGGCGGTTCTGGAACACCTGCGCGACGCGGCCGAAGTCGTCGGCGAAGCGCGCCTCGCGCTGCACGAGTGCGGCGAACGTGAGCACGCGCTGGGCGTCCTCCGGTGCGACTCCGTGCTGCTCGAGCGCCTGGTGCTGGCGGGCGATCATCGTCTCGAGCACGCTCTGCGCGGTCGCGCCGTCGTCGAACGTGTAGGTGGCGGGGAACAGCCAGCCCTCGATCGTGAGCGCACCGTCGGGAACGTCGAACTGGGAGGGATCGCCCGCGAGCTGCAGGAACTCGGCCTGCGGGATCCCCAGGTCGCGCTCCAGCCGCTCGAAGACCTGCGGCAGCGTGTAGCCCTCCGGCACGGTCACGCGCAGCTCGACCTTGTTCGCGGGGTCGAGGATCGCGTCGAGCGCGCCCTGCGCCGACATCTGCTGCTGCACCCGGTAGGCGCCGGGGTGCAGCTGGATCGTGGGGTCGGCGACGAGGATGTCGGTGAACGCCTCGGCGCTTGCGATGACATCCTCCTCGACGAGCGTCGCGGCGACGTCGTAGCCGTTCTCGCCCGATTGCACCTGCACGACGACCTCGCCGGTGCCCGGGCCCGGGTAGTCCTCCGCGGCCGCGAAGCGCTCCTGCAGCTGACCGATGCCCCAGGCTGCGGCGATGCCGAGCCCGATGAGCACGACCAGGGCGATGCCCCAGCCGATCAGCCGTCTGCGACCCCGTCGCTTGCGCTCGGCCTGCACGCGTGCGCGTCGTCCAGCCATGATCAGTCCTCTTCTCGCTGTGCGGCCACGCCGCCGTCCGTGAGCAGCTCGCCGGGCGTGCGCCCGGACGCGCGCTCGCTGTCGAGCGCGTGCTGCAGGATGACGACCGCTGCCGCCTGATCGATCGTGGCGCGCTGCTGGCGCGATGACTTGCCGGATGCGCGCATGCCGGCGGATGCGGTCACGGTCGAGAGCCGCTCGTCCACGAGCCGCACGGGCATCACGGCGGCGAGTTGCGCCGCCATCTCTCGCGCATCCTGTGTGCTCGGCGTGTCTCCTCCGGAGAGCGAGATCGGCAGGCCGACGACGGCTTCGATCGCGCCGAGCTCCTCCGCGATCGCGCGCAGGCGCGCGACCGGCTCGACGCTCGCCCGCTGGATGGTCTCCACCGGGGTCGCGAGCAGCCCGTCCCGGTCGCAGCGGGCGACGCCGACGCGGACCCTGCCCACGTCGACCCCGATTCGCACGCCCGGTCGCATCGAGCTGGCCCCGTTCAGCGGCTCAGCCCGTCGCGCACGGCTGCCAGCGCAGCCGGCATCGCGCTCGCGTCCTGACCGCCGCCCTGCGCCATGTCGGGCTTGCCGCCGCCGCCACCGCCGAGCGCCGAGGCCGCGGCCTTGGCGAGCGGTCCCGCGGCGATGCCCGCGTCGCGCGCTGCCTGGTTCGTGGCGACCACGACCGCGGGACGCCCGTCGATGAGGCCGCCGATCGCGACCACGGCCGTGTCGGAGCCGAGGCGTTCGCGCACCTGGCCCGCGAGCGAGCGCAGATCGTCCTGTGAGCCGACGGCGCCCAGGTCGACGGACGCCAGGAGCGTCTCGCCCACCCGCGTCGCCGCATCCGCGATCGGCTGCACGCGCCCGGCGAGCTGCTTCGACTCGAACTCGGCGATCCGCTTCTCGGCGGTCTTGAGCGAGGCGACGATCTCCTGGATGCGGCCCGGGAGCTGCTCCTTCGGCGTCTTCAGCATCGAGGTGAGCTCGCTCACCAGCGTGCGCTCCGCGACCAGCTGCTCGAACGCATCCGCGCCCACCGCAGCCTCGACGCGGCGCGCCGTCGAGCCGACGCTCGACTCGCTCGTGATCGAGATCAGGCCGATCTGGCTCGAGGCGGCGACGTGCGTGCCGCCGCACAGCTCACGCGACCACGGCCCGCCGATGTCGACCATGCGCACCGTCGAGCCGTACTTCTCGCCGAACAGCGACATCGCGCCGAGCGCCTTCGCCTCGTCGATCGGCATGACGCGGGTCTCGACCGGCAGGTCGTCGCGGATGGCGTTGTTGGCGATGCCTTCGAGCTCCTGCCGCATGTCGGCGGAGAGCGGGCTCGACCACGAGAAGTCGAGGCGCATGTAGCCGGCCTTGTTGTAGGAGCCGGCCTGCATGGCGTCCGGACCGAGCAGCTGGCGCAGCGCCGCGTGCACGAGGTGCGTCGCCGAGTGCGCCTTGTTCGCGCCGCGACGGTAGAGCGGGTCGACCACGGCGTGCGCGACGTCGCCGACGGCGATCTCACCGGAGGTGACGCGCACGGTGTGGCTGACGAGGCCGGACACAGGTCGCTGCACGTCGAGCACCTCGGCCTCGAAGCCCTGGCCGATGAGCCGCCCCTGGTCGCTGTCCTGACCGCCGGACTCCGCATAGAGCGGCGTGGCGGTGAGGACGATCTCGACCTCCTGATCGACCGTGGCGGAGGAGACCTGCGCGCCGTCGGCGATGATGCCGATGACCTCGCCGTCGGCCTCGAGCTCGTCGTAGCCGAGGAAGGCGGTCTCGCCCTTGCCGCGCAGGTCGGAGTACACCGAGAGGTCGGCGAGCTGGCGGCGGCGCGACTTGGCATCCGCCTTCGCGCGCGTGCGCTGCTCGCTCATGAGCGTCTCGAAGGTCGAGCGGTCGACCTCGAGGCCCGCCTCGTCGGCGATCTCCATCGTCAAGTCGATCGGGAAGCCGTAGGTGTCGTGCAGCAGGAAGGCTGTCTTGCCAGGCACGACCTGGCCGGCGTCCTTGCGCACGTCTGCCATCGCGAGGTCGAGCACGGTCGAGCCCGACTCGAGCGTCTTGAGGAAGGTCTCCTCCTCGGCGATCGCCATCCGCTCGATGCGGCCGAACGAGTCCTGCAGCTCCGGGTAGGCGACCGACATGGCGTCGTAGCTCGCACGGAAGAGCGTCGGGAACGTCGTCTCGTGCACGCCGAGCAGGCGCATCGCGCGCACGGAGCGGCGCATCAGGCGGCGCAGGATGTAGCCGCGCCCCTCGTTGCCGGGGGTGACGCCGTCGCCCATGAGCATGAGCGACGAGCGCACGTGGTCGGAGACCACGCGCATCCGCACATCGTCCTCATGGTCGGCGCCGTAGCGGCGGCCGGAGAGCTCGCTCGCGAGGTCGAGCACGGGGCGCACCTGGTCGATCTCGTACATGTTCGGCACGCCCTGCTTGAGGAAGGCGATGCGCTCGAGCCCCATGCCGGTGTCGATGTTCTTGCTCGGCAGCTCGCGCACGATCGTGAACTCGGTCTTCGAGCGCACATCGGCGATCTCGTCCTGCATGAAGACGAGGTTCCAGATCTCGACGTACCGGTCGCTGCCCGTCGCGGGGCCGCCGTCGGGGCCATACTCCGGGCCCAGGTCGTAGAAGATCTCGGAGTCGGGACCCGCTGGGCCGGGCTGCCCGGTCATCCAGTAGTTGTCCTCGAGGCCGAGGCGCTGGATCTGCGCCGCGTCGACATCGGTGACCTCGAGCCAGAGGCGCTCGGCCTCGTCGTCGGTCTCGAAGACCGTGACCCAGAGCTTCGCAGGATCGAACGCATAGCCGCCGTCGGCCTCCGAGCCGGTGAGCAGCGCCCACGCGTACTCGATCGCCTCGCGCTTGAAGTAGTCGCCGAACGACCAGTTGCCGGCCATCTGGAAGAAGGTGCCGTGCCGCGGCGTGCGGCCGACCTCTTCGATGTCATTGGTGCGGATGCACTTCTGCACGTCGACGACGCGGGGCCAGGGGGCGGGCACCCGACCAGACAGGTACGGGATGAACGGCACCATGCCGGCGATCGTGAACATGATCGCCGGGTCGTCGCTCACGAGCGAGGCCGAGGGCACGACGGTGTGGCCTCGCTCCTCGAAGTGCGAGAGGAAGCGGCGGTGGATCTCTGCGGTCTGCATCTAGGTCAGGTCTCTCTCGCCCCACGCGGGGCCTGACGAGCCCGGACGCAGCGCGCCCGGGCTCGAGTCGGGTGTCGTCACTCGCCTCGCAGCTCGCGGTCGCGAGCCTGGTAGCCGTCCTTGACGGCATCCGTGAACTCGCGCGAGCGCTCGTCGACGTTGTCGAGCAGCGCCTTGCCCTTCTCGGTCTGCTCGATGCGGCGGGCGGCGAAGACGCCGATGACGACGCCGACGGCCAGGAACAGGAGCTTCTTCACAGCGGATCCCCCTCGTGTCTCACTTGCCCCACGCCGGATCGGTGGCGGGGCGGTTGCCCAGTCTAACGACGAAGAGGGGCCGCCACCTGGCGACCCCTCCTCACACGCGCTGGATCAGCGAGCTGCGTAGTACTCGACGACGAGCTGCACGTCGGCGACGACGGGCACCTCTGCGCGCTTGGGGCGGCGCACGAGGCGCGCCTGCAGGCGGTCGAGCTGCACGTCGAGGTACGGCGGCACCGGCGACAGCACCGAGGCGTGGCCGCCGGCGGCTGCGACCTGGAAGGGCTCCATGCCCTCGCTGCGCTCGTGGACGTGGATGAGCTGGCCCTCCTTCACGCGGAAGGACGGGCGGTCGACGCGCTGGCCGTCGACCATGATGTGGCGGTGCACGACGAGCTGGCGAGCCTGCGAGGTGGTGCGGGCGAAGCCTGCACGCAGCACGAGCGCGTCGAGACGCATCTCGAGCAGCTCGACCAGGTTCTCACCGGTCAGGCCGTACTGGCGGCGCGCCTCGTTGAAGACGATGCGCAGCTGTGCCTCGCGGATGCCGTACTGGGCCCGGAGGCGCTGCTTCTCGCGCAGACGGACGGCGTAGTCGCTGTCGGCCTTGCGCTTGGTGCGACCGTGCTGGCCGGGGCCATAGGGACGCTTCTCGAGGTAACGGGCCGCCTTCGGGGTGAGGGCGACGCCGAGGGCGCGCGAGAGGCGCACCTTCGAACGGGAACGGGACTTCGTGGACATGACTTCCTTCGCTGAGTCGCTGCCGCGTGAGCGGCTGTCCCGGCCGAGCGCCGAGACTTAAGGAGGGTTGCGGGCCCT
Organism: Agrococcus sp. ARC_14; assembly: GCF_022436485.1. Lineage (NCBI taxonomy): Bacteria > Bacillati > Actinomycetota > Actinomycetes > Micrococcales > Microbacteriaceae > Agrococcus > Agrococcus sp. ARC_14. The sequence goes on along the minus strand of NZ_JAKUDO010000001.1, from coordinate 1,827,800 downwards.
GGGGGAAGCTGCCGTGGCATGCTGCCGCCCGGTGGGCCGTCGTCAAGACTAGCAGATGGACGCGCTGGGCCTGGGCTCCGTCAGGACTCCGCCGACAGGATCTTCCGGATGCGCTCCAGGCGAGCAGCGACGTCGCGCTCGAAGCCGTGAGCGCCGGCCTCGTAATAGCGCCGGCCGACGAGCGGGTCCGGCAGGTACTGCTGCGTGGCGACGCCGTGCGGGGCGTCGTGGGCGTAGCGGTAGCCCTTCCCGTGCCCGAGGCGCTTCGCCCCCGGGTAATGGGCGTCGCGCAAGTGGGTCGGCACGCGCCCGAAGTCACCGGCGCGCACGTCGGCGATCGCCGCGTCGATCCCCTTGTAGGAGCGGTTCGACTTCGGTGCGGTCGCGAGGTAGACGGTCGCCTCTGCGAGCGGGATGCGCCCCTCCGGCATGCCGATCATCTGCACGGCCGTCGCGGCGGCGGTGGCGATCACGAGGCCCTGGGGGTCGGCCATCCCGATGTCTTCGCTCGCGAGCACGATGATGCGGCGGGCGATGAAGCGCGGGTCCTCCCCCGCCTCGATCATGCGCGCGAGGTAGTGCAGCGAGGCGTCGGGGTCGGAGCCGCGCACCGACTTGATGAAGGCGGAGATGACGTCGTAGTGCTCGTCGCCCTGCCTGTCGTAGCGCAGCAGCGCCCGGTCGACCGCGCTCGCCAGCGCCTCCGCCGTGACCGTCGCCGGCGCATCCGCCCCCGGATCCTGCCCCTGCTCGAGCGCTGCCGCCTCGAGCGCGTGCGCGCCCGCGGCCTCGAGCGCGGTGAGCGCACGCCGGGCGTCGCCGGAGGACATGCGGATGAGCTGCGCCCTCGCCTCATCGTCGAGCACGATGCCGGCGCCGAAGCCGCGCGGATCGGCGATCGCCCGATCGACGAGCTCGGCGATGTCGGTGTCGTCGAGCGGCTCGAGCGTGAGCAGCAGCGAGCGCGACAGCAGCGGGCTGATGATGCTGAACGAGGGGTTCTCGGTGGTCGCGGCGATCAGCGTCACCCAGCCCTGCTCGACGCCGGGCAGCAGCGCATCCTGCTGCGCCTTGGAGAAGCGGTGGATCTCGTCGAGGAAGAGCACGGTCGACTGACCGAAGAGGTCGCGCTGATTGAGCGAGTCCTCCATCACCTGCCGCACGTCCTTCACGCCGGCAGTGACGGCGCTCAGCTCGACGAAGCGGCGGTCGGAGGTGTGGGCGATCGACTGCGCGAGCGTCGTCTTGCCGGTGCCGGGAGGGCCCCACAGGATGACGCTCTGCCCGCTCACGCCTTCGCTGGGCGCCGCGAGCCTGCGGAGCGGCGAGCCAGGCCCGAGCAGGTGCCGCTGACCGACGACGTCGTCCAGGCTCGTCGGGCGCATGCGCACGGCGAGCGGCGCTGTCGTCCCCCTGGCCATGCCTCCATGCTAGGTGCGACGACTGACGCGCCCCACCCGTTGACCGGCCAGGAGCGCGCGAGCCGGTAGCCTGAACGGCGGTCGCGCGGATGCGCGGCGGGCATGCGAGGAGAGCACGTGGTCACGAAGCAGGAGCAGGAGCGGCGCGTCCGCGACTACCGGGCGCGGCAGACCGTGCACGAGCGCAGGCAGCGCAGGCAGACCCGAGACTCCATCGTGGGCAGCGTGCTCGCCGGAGTCGTGCTGCTCGGCGGCATCGGCCTCGTCGCGATGCTCCAGCCCACGCCTCCCGCCGCCGAGGAGACCGCACCGCCCACCGCGAGCGAGACCGAGGCCCCGGCGTCAGAGGTGCCGGAGCCCACGCTGGCCGAGGAGCGCAGCTGGACCGGCACGATGACGGTCAACGGCGTCGAGCTCGGCGTCGAGCTCGACGGCGCGGCAGCGCCGCAGGCCGTCTCCTCCGTGTTGTTCGACACGCAGCGCGACTACTACGACGGCAAGACGTGCCACCGCCTCACCACGGCGGAGGGCTTCAGCGTGCTGCAGTGCGGCTCGGCCGACGGCGCCGGCAGCGGTGACCCGTCCTACATGTACGGCCCGATCGAGAACGCCCCGGCGGACGACGTCTATCCAGAGGGCACCATCGCGATGGCACGACAGGGCAACAACGCCGACTCGAACGGCCACCAGTTCTTCATCGTCTACGGCGACACCACCATCCCCGCAGACTCCGCCGGCGGCTACACCGTCATCGGCCAGGTCACCGAGGGCCTCGACCAGCTGCAGGAGCAGGTGATCGCCAACGGGACGGCGGACGGCGCGCAGGACGGCGCACCCGCAGAGCCCGTGACGATCGAGGACTTCGTGTTGCAGTGACCATCACGAGTCGCGGCGCCCCGGCTCCACCGCGATAGGCTCATCCCGCCCGTTCCCTCGTACGAGAGACTCCGTCATGCCCGAGCACACCCAGCCCACCGACTCCGACACGCAGCAGCAGTCTGCTGAGGCCGTCGCGCCAGAAGCCGCTCAGGCCCCGACCGAGGTGCAGCCGGAGGCCACCGAGGTCGCTGAGCCCGCCGTCGCGCCCAGCGCCCCCGCCGACGAGGCACCGGCCGCTGTCGCCGAGGAGCCTGCCGCCGAGGAGACCGCCGCCGTCGAGAAGACGGACGCGGAAGAGCCCGCCGTTGAGGCGCCCGCAGCCGAGGCCGCAGCTCCCACCGGGCCCACGATGGGCGAGCACGTCATCGAGCGCGGCGTCGGCCGCGTCGACTCCGCGGGCACGGTCGCTGTCCAGGAGGGTGACGCCTGGCGCGTCGTCGGACAGTTCCCCGACGCGACGCCCGAGGAGGCGCTCGCCTACTTCGAGCGCAAGTTCGCCGAGCTCGAGGGCCAGGTCCGCCTGCTCGAGCAGCGCATCCGCGGCGGCGCCAACGCCAAGGACGTCGCGAAGGCCGCGAACCATCTGCACGACAACGTCCTCACGGCCAGCGCCGTCGGCGACATCCCCTCACTGCTCTCCCGGCTCGACGCCCTGCGTGGCGAGCTCGGCCAGCTCGAGGCGAAGCAGCAGGCAGCGAGCAAGGCAGAGGTCGAGGCCGCGCTCGCCGAGCGCACCGTGGTCGTCGAGTCGATGGAGCAGCTGGCGCTCGGCGATCTCGCCGACGTGCAGTGGAAGCAGACCATGCAGAAGGTCGATCTGCTCTTCGCCGACTGGCAGCGCCTGCAGAAGGACGGCCCGCGCCTGTCGAAGAGCCAGGCCGACACGCTCTGGAAGCGGTTCCGCGACGCCCGCAGCACCCTCGAGACCGCGCGCCGCAAGTTCTTCGCAGAGCTCGACGCCTCGCACAAGGATGTGCGTGCTCGCAAGCAGGCGCTCGTCGAGCAGGCCCAGGCGCTCGCGCCCAAGGGCGTCGACGGCATCACCGCCTACCGCGCGCTGCTCGACCAGTGGAAGGCTGCCGGCCGCGCAGGTCGCAAGATCGACGACGCGCTCTGGGCCCAGTTCAAGGAGGCGGGCGACGTGCTGTTCGCCGCCAAAGCCGAGCAGGCTGCGGTCGACAACGAGGAGTACGCCGAGAACCTGGTCGCGAAGCGCGCCCTGCTCGACGAGGCTGCCCCGATCCTGAAGATCACCGAGCGCACCGCCGCCCGTGACGCGCTCATCAGCATTCAGCAGCGCTGGGACGAGATCGGCCGCGTGCCGCGCGAGTCGCTGCGCGAGGTCGAGGATCGCATGCGCACGATCGAGACGCATGTGCGCGAGCTCGACGAGCAGCATTGGAAGAGCCACAACCCGGAGCGCAAGGCGCGCTCCGAGGGCCTCGCCGGTCAGCTCGAGGACGCCATCGAGAAGCTCGAGGCAGAGCTTGCCGCCGAGCAGGACGCGAAGCGCAAGGCCGAGCTCGAGGCAGAGCTCGCCACGAAGCGCTCCTGGCTCGAGGTCGTGGCGGCCGCAGGCTGAGCCGGCGCGGGCTCAGTCGCGGTCGGCCGAGAATGCCGCGTCGAAGCGCGCGGTGGAGGGTTCGAACTCGTGGCGCCGCAGTGCTTCGAGCGCCTCGGGTGCTCCCTGCAGACGATCCATGCCCGCATCCTCCCACTCGATCGAGATCGGGCCCGAGTAGCCGATCGCGGTGAGCGTGCGGAACGCGTCGCCCCACGCGACATCGCCGCGGCCCGCTGAGACGAAGTCCCAACCGCGGCGCGGATGCCCCCACGGCAGGTGCGAGGACAGGATGCCGTTGCGGCCGTCGCCCATGCGCATCCGCGTGTCCTTGCAGTCGACGTGGTAGATCCGCTCGGCGAAGTCCGACAGGAAGCCCACCGGGTCGATGCCCTGCCACACCATGTGGCTCGGGTCCCAGTTCAGCCCGAAGGACTCGCGGTGGCCGATCGCCTCGAGCGTGCGCACGGTCGACCAGTGGTCGTAGGCGATCTCGCTCGGGTGCACCTCGTGCGCGAACCGCACCCCGTGCTCCTCGAAGACGTCGAGGATGGGGTGCCAGCGGTCGGCGAAGTCGCGGTAGCCCGCGTCGATCACGCTGTCGGGAACCGGTGGGAACTGTGCCACGTACGGCCAGATCGAGGAGCCGGTGAAGCCGACGACCGTGTCGACGCCGAGCGCCCGCGCCATGCGCGCGGTGTCCATCAGCTCTGCAGCAGCCCGCTGACGCACGCCCTCCGGGTCGCCGTCACCCCAGACCCGCGGATGCACGATCGCCTCGTGCCGGAAGTCGATCGGGTCGTCGCACACCGCCTGTCCGTGCAGGTGGTTCGAGATCGCCCAGACCCCCAGGCCATGCCGGTCGAGGATCTCCTTGCGCGACGCGACGTATGCGTCGTCGTCCCATCGCGCGGCGTCGAGATGGTCGCCGGAGCAGGCGATCTCCAACCCGTCGTAGCCCCAGGATGCTGCCAGGCGCGCGACCTCCTCGAAGGGCAGATCGGCCCACTGGCCGGTGAACAGCGTGAACGGGCGGGTCATGGCATCCTCATCTCGATCATCGGGCGTCCCCGAGCGGCATCATCGCACCCTGCGCCGCGTCGCTGCGCTCGATCGCGTCCAGCACCCGCTGCACCGCAAGGCCGTCAGCGAACGACGGCTCGGGGGCCTGCCCTGCCGCGATGCTGCGCAGCAGCGCTGCCGCCTGCATGACGAAGGTCGAGTCCCAGCCCAGCACGTGGCCCGGCGGCCACCAGGCCTCGAGGTCTGGATGCGTCGGCTCGGTCACGAGCACCCGCGCTGGCCAGCCCGCGCGCCCCTCGGTCACGACCAGCTCGTTGAGCCGCTCGAGGTCGAACGAGAGGGCGCCGTCGCTGCCGTGCACCTCGATGGTGAGGGCGTTCTTGCTGCCGGTCGCGACTCGAGACACCTCGAGCGATGCGACGGTGCCACCATCCAGCTCGAGCTGCGCCCAGGCGGCGTCGTCGACCGTGACCTGCTCGGGCCCGTCCGGCCCGGGACGCTGCTGCTGGAAGGTGCGCAGCGCGCCTCGCGCGCCGGTGACGTGCTGGCCGGTGATGGCCAGGATCTGGTCGACGACGTGCGAGCCGAGGTCGCCCAGCGCGCCGTTGCCCGCTGTCTCGGCGCGCAGCCGCCACGTCATCGGCGCCTCCGGATCCACGAGCCAGTCCTGCAGGTAGGCGGCGCGGACGGTGCGCACCCGCCCGATCCGGCCCTCGTGCACGAGCTGGCGCGCGAGCGCGAGCGCCGGCACGCGCCGGTAGTTGAAGCCCAGCATCGAGGCTCCCGCCGCCCGCTGCGCTGCTGCGGCCATGCGCTCGGCCTCTGCCAGGCTCGTGGCCAGCGGCTTCTCGACCAGCACGTGCTTGCCGGCTGCCAGCGCGGCCGTCGCCATCTCGGCGTGCAGGTGCCCGGGGGTGCAGATGTCGACGATCTGCACGTCATCGCGCGTCACGACCTCACGCCAGTCGGTGGCGGCCTCCTGCCAGCCGAGGATCCGGGCGGATGCGGCGGTGCGCTCGGGATCGGACCCGCACAGCACGCGCATGGCCGTGGCAGGCGCATCCGGGAACATCGCGCCGACGTTGCGCCATGCCGCAGAGTGCGCCTTGCCCATGAATGCCGTGCCGAGCACGGCGACGCCGAGCGGCGCGCTCATGCGCGCTCCAGCTGGCGGAGGAATGCAAGGCCGTCTCGCGCCAGGTCGTCCTGGGTGGTGGCCAGCGGCCGCCAGATCGATGCGGCGACCGCGATCGCGGCATTGTCGGCGGTGAAGCTCTCGATCACGAGCGGGCCGCGGTAGTCGACCGCGTCGAGCGCGGCACGGATGCCCGCCCAGTCGGTCTGGTCGCCGCCGGGCGCGCCGCGGTCGTTGCCGCACACCTGCACGTGCACGAGCGCATCCCCCGCTGCTCGGATGGCAGCTGCGCTCGATCGCTCCTCGATGCCGAGGTGGTAGGTGTCGAGGGCGAGGCCGAGGTGGTCGCCCAGCAATGGTTCCAGGGCGTCGAGCGCCTGCTCGACGGTGCAGATGATCGAGGTCTCGTAGCGGTTGAGAGGTTCGAGCCCCAAGGCGACGCCGCGCTCGGCCGCGTGCTCGACCACCGGCGCCAGGCGCTCCCGCAGCTGCGCGACGATCGTGGTGCGCTCGCCGGCGTCCATGCGCCAGGTGCGCCCGGTCTCGGCAGTGAAGGGTCCGCAGACGCTCGGGGCTCCGACATCCGCTGCGAAGTCGATGCACGCGCGCAGATAGCGCTGGGTCGCAGCCACGGTCTCATCATCGGTCGCGACCAGCGCGCGGCCCGGACCCATCGCACCCACGACGGTCGCGGCGAGCCCGTTCGCCTCGAGCAGCGGGCGCACCGCCGCGGCGCTGAGATCGCCCTCCCGCTCGAGCGGCAGCTCGACGAGGTCGAAGCCGAGTCCGGCGACGTGCGCCAGCATCGTCGGCGCGATCGCGTCGCGCAGCGGCGACTGCCACACCCAGGTGTTGATGCCGATCTGGCGCATCGTTCCTCCGTTCAGCGTCGGGTCGTGGTGATGGCCGGCCGCAGCGCAGCGCGCCACGGCCGGCCGGTCAGTGCTAGCGGTCCTGCCAGGGACCGGGGTAGCTGGGCAGGTCGGCGCCGCCGAACAGCGCGTAGTGCCCGTCAGGCATCCCCTCGTTCGCCGCGATCGCCTCGTCGCGCGCCTCCGCGTCGAGCGGGGTCTGCGGCAGCACCCACTCGGTCGGCACGGGCTCGCCGTTCGCGATCATCTCGGCCGCCAGCAGCGGCGTGCGCCACTGGAAGTTCGAGTACGCGGGTGCGAGCGCCGTCATGTCGCGCTCCTGCCATGCACGCAGGAAGCTCATCTCGTCCTCGCCCGTCATGACGGGGAGGTCGGCGCCGGCGTCCTCGAAGGCCTCGATGGCGGCGACGGCGCCGTCACCAGCATCCATCCACACACCCTGCACGTCACCGCGCGAGAGGGCATCGGAGATGATGCTCTTGATCTCGGTCGGATCTGCACCGGTGAAGTAGTCCTCGACGGTGATCCCCGCCTCCGTCAGCAGCTGCTCGGCGGCTGCCCAGCGGTGCTCGAGGACGTCGACGCCCGGGAGGATGCGGAGCGCGACGACCGTGTCGCCCTCCTCGAGGTTCTCGATGAGGAACTCAGCGGTGTCGATGCCCCACGCGTAGCCCCCGATGGGGTGGATGAAGGTCGTCGCGCAATCGGTGTCGACGCCGCGGTCGAACACGATCACGGGGCGGCCGGTCTCACATGCGCGCTCGACGGCCGGCGTCAGCGCTGCCGTCGAGTTGGGCGAGATGATGAAGATGTCGCAGTCGCCCTGGCTGATGAAGTAGTCGATGTCGGCGATCTGGGTGTTGTCGTCGTCGCCGGCGTCACGCACCTCCATCGACTCGATGACGCCCTCGTCCTGCAGCACGGCGAGCTGTTCCTGCATCGTGATGAAGCCGGTCTGGCGCCAGGGGTTCGAGATCGACGCGTTCGCGAAGCACGCGCGCATCGGCTCGTCCGTCTGCCATTCGGCGGTGTCCGTCATCGGCCCGTCGATGTACTGCAGCCACGGGGTGGCCGGATCGCCCTCGAAGGTGGCGGAGCGCTGCTCGAACTGCTCGTCGAAGACGGCCTGGTCGAACCACTCCCCTCCTGAATCGGTGGTCTCGGCCGGCGCTTCGGTGCTGGCCTCGGGAGCCGCCGAGGGATCGACGCTCCCGTCTGTGCTGCAGGCCGCGAGGGTCATCGCGGCGCCGAGGGCCACGACGATGAGGCCCTTCCTGTGCTTGCGCATCATGCTTCTCCTGGTGTTCGGGATGGTGTGGGAATCGGGTCTGGGTCGGCGTCGGCTGCGACGGCCGGGGTGCCGGATGCGGGTCGTCGGGCCGTGCGCCATGCGACGGCGCCGAAGGCCACGGCGAGGATGATGATGATGCCCTGCACGCTCGGCCGCCAGGTGGACTCGATGCCGACCTGGTTGAGCACCGTGAACAGCATCTCGAGCGCGATCGCGCCGGCTGCGGCTGAGAGCACCCATCCGCGGCCGCCGCCGAGCACGGCGCCGCCGAGCACGACTGCGGTGATCGCCTGGAACTCATAGCCGGCGCCGACGCTCGGGTGCACGCCGGCGTAGCCGACGAGCAGGATGCCCGCGACGGTGGCGGCCAGCGACGAGAGCACGAAGGCCGTCAGCTTCACGCGCGTCGTGGGCGTCCCGGAGAGCCGCGCGGCAACCGGGTTGTCGCCGACCGCGAGCAGCGTGTGGCCGAACGGAGCACGCATGAGCAGCCACGCTCCGACCGCGACCACGACGAGGATGATCACGGGGTAGGGCAGCACGTCGAAGAGCGCGCCGCGACCGATCTCGCGGAAGCTGTCGATCGGGTTTCCGGTCGCGGCGCCGCCCGTGAGGAAGCGCACGAACCCGTAGAGCGCCAGCATCGTGCCGAGCGTGACGATGAAGCTGGGCACCTTCGCGAGCGTCGTGAGGAGTCCGTTGACGAGCCCGACGACGACGCCGACGAGCAGCATGAGGGCGATGCCCGGCAGGATCATCGCCTCGTCCTGACCGATGACGTTGCCCGCGATCACGACCTGCGCCGCGATCACCGCGCCCATCGAGAGGTCGAACTCGCCCGAGACGATGACGAAGAACTGGCCGATGGCTGCGATCGCGATGGGCGCGGTGCGGGCGAGGAAGCGCACGAGCTGGTCGGGCTCCGCGAAGCGCGGGTTGGAGAGCGAGGCGACGATGAGCAGCACCACGAGCAGCACGAACACGGCACCACCGGGGGTGGCCAGGGCTGCGAGGAAGCGCTGCGGCCGCGAGCGCTGGGCGACGGCGGTCATGCGCTTGCCCCCTTTCCTTGGAACCGCGGTGGTCGACGCTGCACGCTGCGCCAGGCGTAGAGCGCCACGGCGATGATGATCACGGCGCCTCGCACGAAGTCCTTGAAGAAGGGGTTGACCTCGAGCACGCCCATGACGTGGTCGAGGACCGCGAAGATCGCCACGCCGCCGACGGTGCCGAGCACGCCGCCGGAGCCGCCCGCGAGCAGCGTGCCGCCCAGCACCACTGCCGCGATGGACATCAGGTCGTAGCCGCCCTGCGAACCGATGGTGGGGCTGCCGACCGAGGTGCGCGCGAGCAGCAGCAGTCCCGCGAGCCCGGCGAGCATCGAGCAGAGGATGTGCGCGAGCACCACGGGCACCTGGGTGCGCACGCCCGAGAGTCGGGCGACGTGCGCGTTGCCGCCGACGGCGTAGATGTGATGGCCGAGCCGCGTGCGGTGCAGCAGCAGTGCCACGAGTCCAGCGCACACCACCATGATGATGGTCGACAGCGGCACGCCCGCGATGAGCGTGGCGCCGATCAGCCGGAACTCCGCCGGCGCCGAGCCGAACGAGCCCTGGAAGCTCGTCCCGAGCCATCCCGAGATGATGAGGCCGACGCCGAGCGTGGCGATGAAGCCGTGCACTCGCAGCTTCGTGACGATGAGCCCGTTCGCGGCGCCGATCGCGGCGCAGACCAGCAGCGCGACGACCACGCCGGGCACGATCCAGGCGGCGCCCTGCGCCATGATCCCGGCGCCGACGATGGATGCCGTGCTCACCACGTACGGCACAGACAGATCGAGGCTGCCAGCGATGATCACGAGCGTCTGCCCGATGGCCACGAAGCCCAGGATCGACATGAGGGTCAGCACGCTCGTGAGGGTGCTGACGGTGAAGAACGACTTGCCCGCCGCCGTGACGAGCAGCGCGCTGAGCGCGATCACGCCGACGAGCACGATGAAGACGATCGCGGTGGTCGAGATCCGCGCTCTGCGGACAGGTCGTGTGCCGGTGACGGTGCTCATGCCGCGACCCCCTCATCTGCGCCGGTCGCCAGCGCCAGCACGTCCTCTTCGGTCGACGCGCTCGGCAGCTCGCCCACCAGCTGGCCGTCGCGCATCACCACGATGCGATCGCTCATGCCGAGCACCTCCGGCAGCTCGCTCGAGACCATCAGGATGGCGACCCCGGAGGCAGCGAGTCGGCGCATCACCTCGTACACCCCGTGCTTCGCGCCCACGTCGATGCCCCGGGTGGGCTCGTCGAGCAGCACGACGCGCGGCGCCACGGCGAGCCACCTGGCGAGCACGACCTTCTGCTGGTTGCCGCCAGAGAGGAACTGCACCTCCTGGTCGAGTCCGCGCGCGACGAGCTCGAGCTCTGCGAGCGCGCTGGGCATGGCGCTGCGCGCCGCAGCGGTGCGCGAGGGGAAGACCGCCCGCACCACGCCGAGGGCGTTCTGCAGCACGGTGAGATTGAGCGAGAGGCCCTGCGTCTTGCGATCCTCGGTGATGAGCGCGAGCCCCGCACGCACCGCCTGGCGCGGCGACCGTGTGCGGAGTGCTCGAGCATCGACGCGCATCGTGCCGCGCGTGAACGGGTCGGCGCCGAAGATGCCGTGCAGCAGCTCGGTCCTGCCTGCTCCCTGCAGGCCCGCGATGCCCACGATCTCGCCCGCGCGCACCGTGAGGGAGACGTCGTCGACGAAGTCGTTGCCTGCGCCCTCGAGCTCGAGCAGCGGCTCGCCCGGCTCGGTGCCTGCCACCCGATGGGGGAACAATGCCGAGAGCTCCCGGCCGACCATGCGGCGCACCAGCGTGCGCTCATCGAGATCGGCCGTCGGCCAGCTGCCGACCAGCGCCCCGTCCTTGAGCACCGTGACGGTGGTGCAGAGATCGAAGATCTCGCGCAGGCGGTGCGAGACGTACAGGATCGCGATGCCGCGAGCGGTCAGCTCGCCGATGATGCGGGTGAGCAGCGCGACCTCGTGATCGGCGAGCGCTGCGGTCGGCTCATCCATCGAGATCACCCGTGCGTCGAGGCTCACCGCCTTCGCGATCTCCACCACCTGCTGCTCCGCGACTGAGAGCTGGCGCACGGGCAGGGCGGGGTCGAGCCCCGGCACACCGATGGCGGCGAGCAGCTCGCGCGTCTCGCGCAGCATGCGCGCGCGGTCGACGAACGGGCCCCGGCGCGGCTCGCGCCCGAGCCAGATGTTCTCGGCGATCGTGCGATCCACCAGCAGCGTGAACTCCTGGTACACGGTTGCGATGCCGGCCCGCTGGGCGTGCAGCGGTGAGGAGAACGACACGCTGCGACCGTCGAGCTCGAGCGTGCCCTCGTCCGGCTGGTGCACGCCGGCGAGGATCTTCATGAGCGTCGACTTGCCGGCACCGTTCTCGCCGACGAGTCCGTGCACCTCACCGCGACGCAGCTCGAGGTCCACGCCGTGCAGCACCTGCGTGCCCAGGAACGACTGCACGATGCCGCGTGCGCGCAGCACGACCTCGCGGTTCACTGCCGGAGGTGTCATGACATCGTCGTCCACGCGCTCACTGTTGCACACCGCGACCACTTCTGTCGAGATCTGTCATAAGTTGCGCGCGGCGTGTCGGAAGTGTCCGTCGTGTGCTTCACTGATGCTCATGCGCACGAGCGAGATCTTCGACCTGCTCCGGGACGGTCGCGGTCGCACGCGCTCAGAGCTCTCGCGAGAGTCGGGCCTGGCGCGCTCCTCCGTGGCGCTGCACATCGAGACCCTCATACAGGTCGGCTATGTCACTCCGGTGGGCGACGCGGCCTCCACCGGAGGCCGCCCCGCCTCGCTCTTCGCGTTCAATCCGGGCGCGCGACTCGTCATCGGTGTCGACGTCGGTGCGACACATGTCATCGTCGAGCTCGCTGACCTCAGCGGAGAGGGCATCGCCGCCTCCCGCGCCGACATCGACGTGGCGGAGGGCCCGGAGGCGGTGCTCGGCTGGGTCGAGCAGGCGATCCGGGGCCTCGTCGGCCAGCAGGACCGCGCGCTCGAGGATGTCGTCGCCGTCGGCATCGGCCTGCCCGGCCCGGTCGAGCACGCGACCGGCATGCCCATCAGCCCCCCGATCATGCCCGGCTGGCATCGCTTCGACGTCGCCGGATGGCTGCGGCAACGGCTCGGATGCCCGGTGCTCGTCGACAACGACGTGAACATCATGGCGCTGGGAGAGCAGCGCACCGCGTGGCCCGACACCGACGATCTGGTGCTCGTCAAGATCGCCACCGGCATCGGTGCAGGCATCATCTCGGGCGGGCGCCTGCAGCGCGGCGCCCGCGGCACTGCAGGCGACCTCGGCCACGTGCGGGTGCCTGGCTCGAGCGCACCGTGCCGCTGCGGCAACGAGGGCTGCCTGGAGGCGGTCGCCGCCGGGCCCGCGATCGCGGCGAAGCTGCGCGCGCTGGGGGTCGAGGTCTCCGGCACCGCCGACGTCGTGGCGCTGGCCGCCCAGGGCTCCGTCGATGCCGCGCAGGTGCTGCGGGCTGCAGGGCGCGACATCGGCGAGGTGCTCGCCACCGTCGTCAATCTCGTCAACCCATCCGTGATCGTCGTCGCGGGCAGGCTCGCGGGCGCCGCGAAGGAGCTCCACGCCGGGATCAGCGAGGTGGTCTACCGCCGCTCGCTGCCGCTGGCCACCGAGCACCTGCAGATCGCTGCCAGTGCCACCAAGGGCGACGCTGGCGTGCGAGGCGCGGTCGTGCTGGCGATCGAGCACGCGCTCTCCCCCGAGGTGCTCGACGCAGAGCTGCCCTCGCGCAGCCGCTCGGGTCAGCCGGTGGTGATGCGGTACACGTCGTAGACGCCGTCGATGCGGCGTGCGGCGTTCAGCACGTTGTCGAGGTGGGTGATGTCGCCCATCTCGAACGAGAAGCGGCTGATCGCGAGCCGATCGGAGCCCGTGTGGACGCTCGCGGAGAGGATGTTCACGTGGTGCTCGCTGAGCACGCGGGTGATGTCGCTCAGCAGCGCAGATCGATCGAGCGCCTCGACCTGGATGTTCACGAGGAACAGGCCCTTCGACACCGCGGCCCACGAGACCTCGATCATGCGCTCCGGCTCCGTGAGCAGGCTCTGCACGTTGGGGCAGTTGCGCTGATGCACGCTGACGCCCTGGCCGCGTGTGACGAAGCCGACGATGTCGTCGCCCGGCACCGGGGTGCAGCACTTCGAGAGCTTGACGAGGATGTCGTCGGCGCCGCGCACCAGCACGCCGGAAGAGCTCGAGGCAGGACGCGAGGGACGAGACGTGGGGAGCATGGGCTCCGGCTCGTCGTCGGCCGTGCCCTCCTCGGCGCGGATGAAGGCCACGACCTTCTCGAGCACTGACTGCGTCGAGACGTGCCCCTCTCCGACCGCCGCGTAGAGCGCCGTGACGTCCTCGTGCTTGAGCTGCGCGGCGACCTGGGCGAAGGCATCCCGCCCCATGAGCTTCTGCATCGGCAGGTCGTGCCGGCGCATCGCCTTCGCGATCGCCTCCTTGCCGACCTCGACCGCCTCATCGCGGCGCTCGCGCTGGAACCACTGGCGGATCTTGCTGCGCGCGCGGGGCGAGGTGACGAACGACTGCCAGTCCTGGCTGGGCCCGGCATCCGGGTTCTTCGAGGTCAGCACCTCGACGACGTCGCCGGTGGCGAGCTTCGTGTCGAGCGGCACCAGCCGGCCGTTGACCTTCGCGCCCATCGTCCGATGGCCGACCTCGGTGTGGACGGCGTAGGCGAAGTCGACCGGCGTCGCGCCCGCAGGCAGGCCGACCACCTTGCCCTTCGGCGAGAAGACGTAGAGCTCCTTCGCTCCGATCTCGAAGCGCAGGGAGTCGAGGAACTCGCCGGGGTCGGTGGTCTCCTCCTGCCAGTCGTTGATGTGCTGCAGCCACGCCATGTCGGTCGACGACACCTGGCCGCCAGCGCCCTGCTTGTACTTCCAGTGGGCCGCGACGCCGAACTCGGCCCGCCGGTGCATCTCCTCCGTGCGGATCTGGATCTCGACGTGGTGGCCGCGCGGGCCGATCACGGTCGTGTGCAGCGACTGGTAGAGGTTGAACTTCGGAGTGGCGATGTAGTCCTTGAGGCGACCGGGCATCGGCTGCCAGCGGGCGTGGATGGCGCCCAGCACCGCGTAGCAGTCGCGCACCGAGGCGACGATGACGCGCACGCCGACGAGGTCGTAGATGTCGGTGAACTCGTGACCGCGGACCTGCATCTTCGTGTAGATCGAGTAGTACTGCTTCGGTCGGCCGGCGATGCGACCGCGGATCCTGCCGGCCTTCATGTCCTCGCTGAGCGCCGTCACGACCTCGTCGAGGTAGCGCTCGCGCTCCGGTGCCCTGGCGTCGACGAGGTTCTTGATCTCGAGGTAGACCTTCGGCTGCAGCACCGCGAACGAGAGGTCCTCGAGCTCGACCTTCATCGTCTGGATGCCGAGCCGATGTGCGAGCGGCGCGTAGATCTCGATCGTCTCGCGAGCCTTGCGCTGCGCCGACTCGTCGGAGACGAATCCCCAGGTGCGGGCGTTGTGCAGCCGGTCGGCGAGCTTGATCACGAGCACCCGGATGTCCTTGGACATCGCCACGACCATCTTGCGCACCGTCTCGGCCTGCGCGCTCTGGCCGTACTTCAGCTTGTCCAGCTTCGTGACGCCGTCGACGAGCATCGCGATCTCGTCGCCGAAGTCAGCCCTGCACTGCTCGAGCGTGTAGGTGGTGTCCTCCACCGTGTCGTGGAGCAGCGCTGCAGCGACCGTGATCGCACCGATGCCGAGGTCGGCGAGGATCTGGGCGACCGCGACCGGATGCGTGATGTAGGGCTCGCCCGACTTTCGGTACTGCCCTCGGTGCGCTTCCTCGGCGATGATGTAGGCCCGCTGGATGAGGCCGGTGTCGGCCTTCGGATGCTGTGACTTGACGGAGCGGATCAGCTCGTCGACGGCACCGGCGCGGTGCGAGCGCGAGAACAGGAACGGCAGGAGCGTGCGGAAGCCACCGGAGGGCTGCACCTCGCTCATGTGACGCTCCTCTCCCGGGCTCGTCGCCTACTGGCTCAGACCACTGCCCCCTGGTCGCGCTTCTGCTTGAGCTGCACGTCGCCGATGTCGTCGTTCTGCCTCAGCTGAGCATAGACAGGCGCGGCGACGAAGATGGACGACCAGGTGCCGACGATCGTGCCGATGAACAGTGCGAGCGCGATGTCGCGCAGGGTGCCGGCTCCGAGCGCGAACGCACCGATGAACAGGATCGACGCGATCGGCAGCGTGGCGACGATCGAGGTGTTGATCGAGCGCACGATCGTCTGGTTGACCGCCAGGTTGATCTGGCCGAGCATCGTGCCGCTGGAGCCGGGCGCGGTGTTCTCGCGCACCTTGTCGAACACGACGACCGTGTCATAGAGCGAGTAGCCGAGGATGGTCAGGAAGCCGATCACCGCGGCAGGGGTCACCTCGAAGCCGATGATGCCGTAGACGCCCGCGGTCACCAGCAGGTCGAAGGCGAGCGACGCGAGCGCGGCGATCGACATCTTCCAGGTGCGGAAGTACACGGCCAGCACCACGGAGACGAGCCCGAGGAAGACGACGAGGGCGAGGAGCGCCTGACGCGAGACGTCCTGACCCCACGAGGGCCCGATGAACGAGAAGGCGACGTCGCCGGTCTCGACGCCGTACTGCTCGGCGAGCGCGCCGCGGATCTCTGCAGCCTGCTCCTCGGTGACCGCATCCGTCTGCACGCGCAGGGTGTCGGGGCCGATCGTCGCGACGCGCGCCTCCGTGTCCGGCACGATGGCCTCGACGGTCTCTGCGGCGCCCTCGGTCGTGGCCTGCTCGAGCCCGGAGACCCGGAACTCGCTGCCGCCGGTGAACTCGATGCCGAAGACGAAGCCGCCGCGGACGACGGTGCCGAGCGCGAGCACGATGAGGATGGTCGCGGTGACCATGAACCACAGCTTGCGTCGCGGCACGACGGGCACCGAGCGCTCGCCGGTGTAGAGCTCGTTGCCGATGGTGGTGAGCGATGCCATCAGGACTCCTTGCCGGTCGTCGCGTCAGCGGCCTTGCGCTCCGCGATGGTCTGGCGCCGCTGCGCCTCCTTGGCCGACGTGGCGCCCTTGCCTGCGAACGCGGGCTCGCGGAACTTGGCACGGCCGCGGTAGACCGCGCCGAGCGCCTGGGGGTCGAGCCCCGACAGCGGATGGCCGGAGGAGAAGAACCGCGTGCGCGAGAGCACACGGAGCAGCGGATGCGTGAACAGGGCGACCACGATGATGTCGATGAAGGTCGTGATGCCGAGCGTGTAGGCGAAGCCGCGCACATTGCCGACCGAGAGCAGGAACAGGATCACGGCGGCGAGGAAGCTCACCGCATCCGAGACCAGGATCGTGCGGAAGGCGCGCTTCCAGCCCGTCTCGAGGGCTGTCGTGAGGTGCTTGCCCTCGCGCAGCTCGTCTCGGATGCGCTCGAAGTAGACGATGAACGAGTCGGCGGTGATGCCGATCGATATCACGAGGCCCGCGATGCCGGCGAGCGAGAGGCGGTAGCCCTCGGTGCTCGAGAGGAACGTCACCACCAGGTAGCTGAGCACCGCGGCCACTGCAAGCGAGAAGATCACGACGACACCGAGCGCGCGGTACTGGAACACCGAGTAGCCGATGACGAGCAGGAGTCCGATGAGGCCCGCGATGAGGCCCGCCTGCAGCTGGCTGGCGCCGAGCGTCGGAGAGATCGTCTCGTTGGACTGCACCTGGAAGCTCACCGGCAGGGCGCCGAAGCGCAGCTGGTCTGCGAGGCTCTGCGCGTCCTCCTGGCCGAAGCCGCCGGTGATCTGCGCGTTGCCGTCGGTGATGATGGCGTTCGATGTGATGGGCATGAGCACGGCGGCGTCCAGCACCACCGCGAACTGGTTCTGCGGCTCAGGCAGGTTGGTGATGGCACGGGTGACGGCCTCGAAGTTCGCGGGGCCCTCGCCGTTCAGCTCGAGGTTGACGCCCCAGCCGCCGGTCGCCTGGCCCTGCGAGTTGGTCGCGGCCGAGACCGTCGCGTCGTCGATGTTCGCGCCGTCGACGGACACGGGGCCGAGGATGTAGCGCGCGCTGTCGTCAGCGCTGCACGTGATCAGGGGCTGGTCCGGGTCGGCGACCACCGTCGGGTCGACGTTCTCGCACATGAAGGCGTCGAACTCGGCCTGCAGCTCCGGCGTGATCCACGCCTGATCCCAGGGGTTCTCGGGGGTGCCGGGCGCCTCAGCCTCCGGGTCGATCGGTGTCGGCGTGGGCGTCGTGCCCGGCGCGTTCGCGGCGGCGGCGGCCAGCACGGGCCGGAACTCCATCTTGGCGCTGGCCTGGATGCGCTGCATCGTGGCCGCGTCGGGCTCGCCGGGGAGGGCGACGACGATGTTGCTGCCGCCCTGTGTCGTGATCTCGGTCTCGGAGATGCCGGAGGCATCGACGCGCTGGCGGATGATCGCCACGGCCTGATCGAGCTGCTCCTGCGAGACGGATGCGCCCTCAGCCAGTCGCGGCTCGAGGACGATCTGCGTGCCGCCCTCGAGGTCGAGCGCCAGCTGTGGCGCCCAAGAGCCGCCGCCCCACTGCACGGCAGCGAAGTTTGCGCCGGTCAGGCCGGCGATGAGCACGACCAGCCAGACGAGGGCGCGCGCGCCCCGAGTACGAGCCTTTGCCACGGATCAGGCGCGGTCGCGCTGCTCGTCAGCGTCGCCAGCCTCGTCGGCAGTCGAGTCCTCCACGAGCTCCTGCTGGTCGTCGACCACGCGCGCCAGCGTCTGGCGGTGGACGCGCACGATCGTGCCCGGGGCGATCTCGATGAGAGCCTCGTTGCGCTCCTCGTCGATCTCGCGCAGCTCGCCGTAGAGGCCGAAGTTCGTCATCACCTCAGCACCGGGGACCATCTGGTCCTGCAGCTCGGCTGCCTGAGCCTTGCGCTTCTTGTTGCTGCGGAACATGAAGAAGATCATCGCTGCCAGGACGAGCAGCATGATGATTGTCAGCGGGTCCATCGTGACCTTTCAAGAGTCGGCTGCCCCGCGCGGCTGCGCGCAGGACCAATTGCCCATCATACCCCGTCGAGCGTGGCGTCCTGACTGTCCGCCCGCACGTGACGCATCCCCGACGGCGTCGCGATGCGACCGCGGGGGGTACGGCCGATGAGCCCTTCGCGCACCAGGAAGGGCTCCACGACCGACTCGATCGTGTCGGCCTCCTCCCCCACCGCCGCTGCGAGGGTCGACAGCCCGACGGGGCCGCCGCTGAAGCGGTGCGCGATCGCGTGGAGCACGGCGCGGTCGATGCGGTCGAGGCCTGCCTCGTCGACGTCGTAGAGCTCGAGCGCCGCGCGGACGCCTTCGAGGTCGCTCGAGCCGGCGTGCACGAGCAGCCAGTCGCGCACGCGCCGCAGCAGCCGGTTGGCGATGCGCGGGGTGCCGCGCGAGCGCCCGGCGAGCTCCGCCAGCGCGGCAGGCTCGATGCCGAGCTCCATGAGCCGGGATGAGCGCCTCAGCACGAGCTCGAGGTCGTCGGTCTCGTAGAACTCGAGATGCGCCGTGAACCCGAAGCGATCGCGCAGGGGAGCTGGCAGCATGCCGGAGCGCGTGGTCGCGCCAACGAGCGTGAACGGAGCGAGCTCGAGCGGGATCGAGGCGGCGCCCGCGCCCTTGCCCACCATGATGTCGATCCGGAAGTCCTCCATCGCGAGGTAGAGCATCTCCTCGGCGGAGCGCGACATCCGGTGGATCTCGTCGATGAAGAGCACCTCGCCGGGCACGAGCGCCGAGAGCACGGCCGCGAGATCGCCTGCGTGCTGGATGGCGGGGCCCGAGGAGTAGCGGATGGGCCGCCCGGTCTCGTTGCCGATGATCGTCGCGAGGGTGGTCTTGCCGAGTCCCGGAGGGCCGGCGAGCAGGATGTGGTCGGGTGCGCGGTCCTGCAGCCTGGCGGCCTGCAGCAGCACTGCGAGCTGCCCCTTGACCTTGGGCTGGCCCACGAAGTCGGCGAGGGTGGTCGGGCGCAGCGCACCCTCGAACGCCAGCTCGTCAGGGGTCGCTGCCGGGTCGACCAGCGGATCGCTCACGTGCGCGCCGCCGGCCCCAGGATCGCCAGCGCGGCGCGCAGCAGCGAGCCCGTCGACCCGACGGCCTCCGGTGCCGCGATGGCCGCGCGCTCGATGGCGTCGGCAGCGGTGCGCTCCTGCCACCCGAGCCCCGTGAGGGCCGTGAGCACGTCGGCCCTGGCATCCGACCCCTTCGCCGTCGACTGCGCAGCGGGCGCGGCGAGCTTGCCGCTCAGCTGCAGGATGAGCAGCTTCGCCGTCTTGGGGCCGATGCCGCTGACGGCCTTGAACGCCTGCTCCTGCTCCGCCTCGACGGCGCGGGCGAGATCGTCGGGCGAGAGGTGGGCGAGCACGCCGAGCGCCGACTTCGGGCCGACGCCGGAGACCCCGATGAGCAGCTCGAACGCCGCGAGCTCTGCCTCGGTCTCGAAGCCGTAGAGCGAGAGCTCGTCCTCGCGGACGACGAGGTGCGTGTGCAGCGCGATCTGCGTGCCGACGCTGGCCGCGAGTGAGCACTGGGGCGTGACGGCGACGGCGTAGCCGATGCCGGCCACGCCGATGACGAGCCGCTGTCCGCGAGCGGAGAGCACGGTGCCGTCGAGCCTGGAGATCACCCCGTCAGCCTAGGCGGCGGGCAGGCGATACGGTGGTCTCCGACACCCCTGCACCGCGAAACGGAGTCCCATGAACGTCACGACCGTGCTGAGCTTCCTGCTCTCGATCGTCTTCATCATCGCCGGACTGCTGCTCATGGGCTACGCGTTCGAGGCCCCGGGCTTCGAGCTGATCCTCTTCGCTGCCGGAGCGATCGCCGAGTTCATCGGCATCGCGATTCCCGCCGTCCTCTGGCGCCTCGAGGATCGCAAGGTCCACCAGTAGGCCTGCCCGGCTGACGACGTCAGCGCCGCCCTGTGCGGCCGGAGCGCGCCGCCGACTCAGCGGCTGCCCAGGCTCGCTGCGCCGGAGTGACGGCGCTCGCCGCACCCGACGACGGCCCGGACGTGGCACCCGCGCGCGGGATGTGTGCCCTCCAGCCCTCCGCGATCGCGATCGCGAGCGCGTCGGCGGCGTCCGCGGGCTTCGGGGCGGCCTCGAGCCGCAGCAGCCGGCGCACCATCTCACCCACCTGCCGCTTGTCGGCGGCGCCGTAGCCCGTCACCGCCGCCTTCACCTCCGTGGGAGTCAGCAGCGAGATCGGGATGCCGCGCTCGGCCGCGGCGCGCAGCACGATGCCGGAGATCTGCGCGACACCCATGACGCTCCGCAGGTTCGACTGCGCGAACACGCGCTCGAGCGCGATCGCGTCGGGGCGGTGTGCGTCGATCGCGGCCTCGACGCCGCGCGCGATCCGCAGCAGCCGCTGCTCGATGGGCTCCTGGGCGTCGGAGCGCAGCACCTCGACGTGCACGAGGGTCGGCGTGCGGTGCACGACATCGACCACGCCGACGCCACAGCGGGTCAGACCGGGATCGACGCCGAGCACGCGCACCGACGCCGCCATGCGACTACTCGTCGTCCTCGTCGAGCTGCGCCTGCACCTCTGGAGAGATGTCGAAGTTGGCGTAGATGTTCTGCACGTCGTCGCTGTCCTCGAGCGCGTCGATGAGTCGGAAGACCTTGCGAGCGGTCTCGGCGTCGACCTCGACCTTGAGGTTCGGCACGAACTCGACGTCAGCGGCGTCGTAGTCGATGCCGGCCTCCTGCAGCGCCGTGCGGACCGCGACCAGGTCGGTCGCCTCCGAGATGATCTCGAAGCCACCACCCTGGTCGGTGACCTCCTCCGCGCCCGCGTCGAGCACGGCGAGCAGGATGTCGTCCTCGGTGACCTCGTCGGTCTTCGTGACCGAGACGACGCCCTTGCGGTTGAAGTTGTAGGCCACCGAGCCCGGGTCGGCCAGGGTGCCGCCATTGCGAGACATGACCGTGCGCACCTCAGCGGCGGCACGGTTCTTGTTGTCCGTGAGGCACTCGACCATCAGCGCGACGCCGTTCGCCGCGTAGCCCTCGTAGACGATCGTGGCGTAGTCGATCGACTCGCCCGTGAGCCCCGCACCGCGCTTGATGGCGCGGTCGATGTTGTCGTTGGGGACGCTCGTCTTCTTCGCCTTCTGCACGGCGTCGACGAGGGTCGGGTTGCCGCTCATGTCGGCCCCGCCGACCTTGGCTGCGACCTCGATGTTCTTGATGAGCTTCGCGAACGACTTGGCACGCCTGCCGTCGATGACGGCCTTCTTGTGCTTCGTCGTCGCCCACTTGGAGTGTCCGGACATGGTGCTTCCTGATCGTGGGAGGTGGACGACCCATCTTAGAGGCTCGCTAGGAGGTCGCCCCTGCGACACCCGAGGCGCGGAGCTCGAGCGCCGCGAGCGCGTCGAGGGATGCGGCATCGGCGCTGCGGAAGGCTGCGATCGGGTCGGGCACGGTCGCGAGCACGCGGGCCGCCGGCTGGCCGACGAGCGCGCGCAGGGCGAGCAGCTCCCTGCCCTCGCGGGTGAGCGCGAGCCGCTTGGTGGCGCCGGCGCGGGTCGCGAAGCGCAGCCGCGGGACGAGCCAGAGGAGCACCACGAACAGCACCGGCAGCAGCCAGAGCGCGGTGCTCACCGTGGTGGCGAGCGCATCGACCGTGCCGCGCAGCGCCGTGCCGGCCGCGGCCAGGTCGTCCGCGGAGCCGGAGGCGTCGACGAACGGCTGCGCGATCCCCTCGCCCACGAGCGGCACCTGCGCGAGTGCCTGTCCCGCATCCGTCAGCGTGGTCGAGAAGCCCGCCCCGGCATCCTCGATCTGCGTGCCGAAGGCACCGAGCGAGGCGATGGCGTCGCGCACCTGCTGCGAGATCCAGATGGCGGCGACGATCGTGCCGATGGCGACGAGATCGCCCACGACCTGCCAGAAGGCGCGGATGGGTCTGCTGGAGTAGAGCTGCACGGCTCGATTCAAGCAGTCCTGCCTCAGGCCGGTGCGCCGACCTTCGCCTTCGGACGCTGACCGACCAGGATGCCTGCGCCGATGACGATAGCGGCGCCGACGATCTGCCAGACGCCGAGCTCCTCCCCCAGCACGAGCACGCCGAGCGAGACCGCGACCACCGGGATGAGGTATGTCACCGTGGCAGAGACGGTCGGGCCGACCGCGCGCACCACCTCGAACTGCAGGATGTAGGCCACGCCCGTGCCGACGGCGCCGAGCGCCACGACGGCCAGCAGCGACAGCCAGAGCGTGCTCGGATCACCGTGCACGCCGACCGGCGACCAGCCCTCGATGAGGCTCCACGCGATGAGCGCGACCAGCGCCATCGGGAAGCCCGTGATCATGATCGCCGTCGGGTGCGCGAGCCCCGGCACCTCGGTGCCGGCCAGCAGTCGGCGGTTCAGCGTCCAGCCGATGCCGTAGGAGACGCCGCCGAGCACGGCGATGCCGAAGCCGATGAGGTCGGGGCCGGTGCCGGCGCCCCAGGGCTGGGCGATGAGCACGACACCCACGAGGCCCAGCAGCACGGCCGCGAGCTTGCGCGGCGTGAGCCGGTCGCTCGGCAGCAGCAGCAGCGCGAAGAGCACGGTCGCGACCGGCGTGATCGCATTGCCGAGCCCCGCAGCGGCCGACGAGATGCGCGTCTCGGCCACCACGAAGGCCGTGAACGGCAGCGCGGTGAGGAAGAACGAGCAGATCGCCAGCAGCCCCCACGTCCTGCGGTCGCTCGGCAGCCGGGTGCGGCTCGCCGCCGCGAGGATCATGAGCGTGACGGCGGCGATGCCGATCCGCATCGTGGCGACCTGCATCGGGTGCAGGGCGTCGAGGCCGAGCTTCATGAGCAGGAACGAGGAACCCCAGATGAGGGCGAGCGCGATCCACATCGCCTGCCACGGGATCCTGCTGAGCGCGTTGGTCACTGCTGCATCCGCTTCACCGGATCATCCGATCACACGCCACTGACACGGTCGACGTGCGCGAGGAATCTGCGGTGGAACCGCAGCTCGCCCTCGACCTCCGGGTGGAAGGCCGTGCCCAGCAGCGCACCCTGCTCGACCGCCACCACCCGCTCGCCGACGCGCGCGAGCACCTCGACCCCTGTGCCGACGCGCTCGACGACGGGCGCGCGGATGAACGTCGCGTGCACGGGCTCCTCCCCCAGCGCCGGCACCTCGAGCGCCGTCTCGAAGGAGTCGACCTGGCTGCCGAAGGCGTTGCGCCGCACGTCGACGTCGATGCCGCCGAACGGCAGCTGGCTCGGCAGGCCGTCCAGGATGCGGTCGGCGAGCAGGATGAGGCCCGCGCACGTGCCGTACACGGGCATGCCGTCCGCGATGCGGTCGATGATCGGCTCCCGCAGCCCGAACAGGCGCGCGAGCTTGTCGATCACGCTCGACTCACCGCCCGGCAGCACGAGGCCGTCGACGGCCTCGAGCTGTGCGGGGGTGCGCACGAGCGACACCTCGGCGCCCAGCGTCGTGAGCACCGAGACGTGCTCGCGCACGTCCCCCTGCAGCGCGAGGACGCCGACGCGGGCGGTGCCGCGCCGGTCGGCCACGTTTACCAGCCGCGCTCAGCGAGGCGGTGCGGCGCGGGCAGGTCGGCCACGTTGATGCCGACCATCGCCTCGCCGAGTCCCCTGGAGGCATCCGCGATCGCCTTGGGGTCCTCAAACGCGGCGGTCGCCTTGACGATCGCCGCCGCGCGCAGCTCTGGCTGCCCCGCCTTGAAGATGCCCGAGCCGACGAAGACGCCGTCGGCACCCAGCTGCATCATCATCGCCGCGTCGGCGGGGGTCGCGACGCCGCCGGCCACGAACAGCACGACGGGCAGCGAACCGCGCTCGGCGACCTCGGCGACCAGCTCGTAGGGCGCCTGCAGCTCCTTGGCGGCGACGAACAGCTCGTCCTTCGACAGCGACTGCAAGCGGCGGATCTCGCCGCTGATGGTGCGGATGTGCTTGGTCGCCTCCGAGACGTCGCCGGTGCCGGCCTCGCCCTTGGAGCGGATCATCGCCGCGCCCTCGTTGATGCGACGCAGCGCCTCGCCCAGGTTGGTCGCGCCGCACACGAAGGGCACCGTGAAGGGCCACTTGTCGATGTGGTTGACGTAGTCGGCGGGGCTCAGCACCTCGGACTCGTCGATGTAGTCGACCTCGAGCGCCTCGAGCACCTGCGCCTCGACGAAGTGCCCGATGCGGGCCTTGGCCATCACCGGGATCGAGACCTCCGCTTTGATGGCATCGATCAGGTCGGGGTCGGACATGCGCGCGACGCCGCCCTGGGCGCGGATGTCGGCGGGCACGCGCTCGAGGGCCATGACGGCGACGGCGCCGGCATCCTCGGCGATGCGCGCCTGCTCGGGGGTGACGACGTCCATGATGACGCCGCCCTTCAGCATCTCGGCGAGCCCGCGCTTCACGCGTGCGGAGCCGGTGGTGGATTCGGTCATGATGTGTCCTTCTTGGGGGTGGATGGCTGGCTGTTCAGGCCGGCCAGGCCGCCTGGATGTCCTGGCGCATGTCCTCCAGCAGGATGGGCAGCGCCTTCGTCTTCGCGATGATCGGGAAGAAGTTCGAGTCGAGGCTCCAGCGCGGCACGATGTGCTGGTGCAGGTGGTCGGCGATGCCGGCGCCGGCGATGCGGCCCTGGTTCATGCCGATGTTGAAGCCCTGGCAGCGCGTCACCTGCGAGAGCACGCGCATCGCGGTCTGGGTGAGCACCGCCATCTCGGCCACCTCCTCGGTGGTCGCCTGGTCGTACATGCCGACGTGGCGGTACGGGCAGACCATCATGTGGCCGGTGTTGTAGGGGTAGAGGTTGAGCAGCACGAAGCAGGTCTCGCCGCGCGCGACGATGAGGCCCTCGTCGTCCTTGAGCTCTGGTGCCCGGCAGAACGGGCAGGCATGCTCCTCGGGCATCTGGCCCTGCTGGATGTAGACCATCCGGTAGGGCGTCCAGAGGCGCTGGAAGTGGTCGGGCACGCCGGGCAGCTCGCTCGACATCTGGGTCGGAGCGCCCCACGCGTGCTCGGCGACGAGCGGCGGCTCCTGCTCGGGCGAGGGCTCGAAGCTCGGGAGCGAGTCGCGGTGCACGGCTGCGCGCTCCGCGGGCTCGTCCATGGCCGGGTCGTCGCCGTGCCGGTGACTGTCCTCGGTCACACGTGTGCCTTCGTCTCGATGGCCTCCACGATGCGGGCGATGGCCTCGTCGACCGGCACGCCGTTGTCCTGCGTGCCGTCGCGGAACCGGAACGAGACGCTGCCGGCCTCCTGATCCGTCGCTCCCGCGATGAGCTGGAACGGCACCTTCATGAGCGTGTGGCTGCGGATCTTCTTCTGCATCCGCTCATCCGAGCGGTCGACCTCGACGCGTACGCCCTTGGCGCGCAGCTGGGCCGCGACGCCGTCGAGGTAGTCGGCGAAGTCCTCGGCGACAGGCACGCCCACGACCTGCACGGGCGCCAGCCATACCGGGAAGGCCCCGGCGTAGTGCTCCAGCAGGATGGCGAAGAAGCGCTCGATCGAGCCGAACAGCGCGCGGTGGATCATGATCGGGCGCTGCTTCGAGCCGTCGGCGGCGGTGTACTCGAGCTCGAAGCGCTCGGGCAGGTTGAAGTCGAGCTGCACCGTCGAGAGCTGCCAGGAGCGGCCGATGGCGTCGGTCACCTTCAGGTCGATCTTGGGGCCGTAGAAGGCGGCCTCGCCCGGCTCCTCCACGACGTCGAGCCCCGATCGCTTCGCGACGCGACGCAGCGCATCCGTGGCCGTCTCCCAGATGGCCTCGTCGCCGATCCACTTCTCCTTCTCGTCGTCGCGCATCGAGAGCTCGAGGCGGAAGTCGGTCAGGCCGAAGTCGCTCAGCAGCGACAGCACGAACTCGAGGACCTTGGTCGTCTCCTCCTCGAGCTGGTCGGGGGTGACGAACAGGTGCGCGTCGTCCTGCGTGAAGCCGCGCACGCGGGTGAGGCCGTGCAACGCGCCAGAGAGCTCGTTGCGGTAGACCGTGCCGTTCTCGGCGAGCCGCAGCGGCAGGTCGCGGTAGCTGCGGGCGCGCTCCTTGTAGATGAGGATGTGCATCGGGCAGTTCATGGGCTTCAGGTAGTAGTCGACGCCCTGCTTGGTGACGTTGCCCGCCTCGTCGCGCTCCTCATCCATGTGGATGGGCGGCCAGATGCCCTCCGCGTAGGTCTCCAGGTGTCCAGAGGTGGCGAAGAGATCCTGCTTGGTGATGTGCGGCGTGTAGACGTAGCTGTAGCCCTGCTCGATGTGGCGCTTGCGCGCGTGCTGCTCCATCTCGCCGCGGGCGATCGAGCCGCGCGGGTGCCAGAGCGAGAGGCCGGAGCCGACCTCCTCGGGGAACGAGAACAGATCGAGCTCGCGGCCGAGCTTGCGGTGGTCGCGCTTGGCGGCCTCCTCGAGGCGCTGCTGGTGGGCGCGCAGCTCGTCCTTCGAGGGCCAGGCGGTGCCGTAGATGCGCTGCAGCTGCGGCAGGTCGGTCTTGCCGCGCCAGTAGGCGCCGGCGACCCGCGTGAGGGCGAAGCCGTTGGCGATCAGCCGGGTGGAGGGCAGGTGCGGGCCGCGGCAGAGATCCTTCCACTGCACTTCGCCCGTCTTCGGGTCGACGTTGTCGTAGATGGTGAGCTCGCCGGCACCGACCTCGACGGATGCGCCCTCCGCGGCGCTCGCGGCGCCGCCCTTCAGCCCGATCAGCTCGAGCTTGTAGGGCTCGTCGGCGAGCTCGGCCCGTGCCTCGTCGTCGGTGACGACGCGACGCACGAAGCGCTGGCCGGCCTTGACGATGCGCTGCATCTCCTTCTCGAGCGCCTTCAGCTCGTCGCTGGAGAACGCCTCGGCGACGTCGAAGTCGTAGTAGAAGCCGTCCTGCACGGGCGGGCCGATGCCGAGCTTCGCCTCTGGGTTGACCCGCTGCACCGCCTGGGCGAGCACGTGGGCCGCGGAGTGCCGGAGGATGTCGAGACCGTCGGGACTGTCGATCGTGACCGGCTCGACCGATCCCGACTCGACCGTCTGCGTCTCGGTCAGCTCGCGCGCGAGGTCCTGCAGCTCGCCGTCGACGCGCATGGCGACGATGGCACGGTCGGTGAAGAGATCGAATCCGGTGGTCACCACACCATCGTAGATCGCGCGGCGTGCTCTGGCTCGCCGCGGTCCACCGGCCCGCCGCCCCGTCAGGTGCCGCAGTAGGTGCGGTAGGCCCGGAAGCTGCGCTCCGGGCCCGGCGCCGCGAACCGCTCGAGCCCGGCTCGCTCGTCGAAGGGGCGTCTCAGCACCTCGAGCAAGCGGGACATGGGATCGAGGTCGCCCTGGGTCGCGGCGGCGAGCGACTCCTCGACCAGGCGGTTGCGTGGCACGTAGACAGGGTTCACCCGATCCATCGCGTCGGCATCCGGGCCCAGTGCCAGCCACCGCTTCGCCCAGGCGTCGAAGGCATCGCGATGCGTGAACAGGTCGCGGGTCGAGTCGGCGCGGCCACGGGCGACGGCGCTGAGCCCGCGGAAGCAGGTGGTCAGGTCGACCCGGCCCGACTCCAGCAGCGCGAGCAGCTCGTCGATCACGAGCCTCGCGGCCGCGTCGTCGACATCCTCCGAGAGTCCGAACTTCCCCCGCATGCCGGACGACCAGGCGGCGACGTACGCCTTCTGGAAGCCCCCGAGCGTCTCGACCGCCAGCTGCAGCGCCTGCTCCTGCTGCTCGGCGAGCAGCGGCAGCAGTGCCTCCGCGAGCCGAGCGAGGTTCCACTCGGTGATGGCCGGCTGGTTGCCGTAGGCGTAGCGCCCGCGCTCGTCGATCGAGCTGAAGACGGTCGCCGGGTCGAAGCCCTCCATGAACGCGCACGGACCGTAGTCGATGGTCGCGCCCGAGATCGTCACGTTGTCGGTGTTCATCACCCCGTGCACGAACCCGACCAGCATCCAGCGAGCCACGAGATGCGCCTGCGCGGTGATGACCGCCTGCAGCAGCGCGAGGTACGGCTGCGCCGACTCGGCCGCTTCCGGTGCGTGGCGCAGGATCGCGTGGTCGGCGAGGCGTCGCAGCAGGTCGATGTCGCCGGTGGCGCGCGCGTACTGGAAGGTGCCGACGCGCAGATGGCTGCTCGCAACCCGTGCGAGCACGGCGCCCGGCAGCCAGTCGTCGCGGCGGACGAAGCGCCCCGTCGCGACCACCGCCAGCGCGCGCGTCGTCGGGATTCCGAGCGCGTGCATCGCCTCGCTGATGATGTACTCGCGCAGCATCGGGCCGACGGCGGCAAGCCCGTCACCGCCGCGAGCGAACGGTGTGCGTCCGGAGCCCTTCAGGTGCAGATCGCGCACCCGGCCCTGCGCGTCCTCGAGCTCGCCGAGCAGCAGGGCGCGCCCGTCACCCAGACGCGGCGAGTACCCGCCGAACTGGTGCCCGGCGTAGACCTGAGCGACCGGCGTCGCGCCGTCGGGGACGGCACTCCCGGTCAGCAGCCGGACGCCTGCATCGGTGCGCAGCGTCGCGGGATCGAGGCCGAGCTCGGTCGCGAGCTGCACGTTGAGGACGAGCAGGCGCGGCTCCGCGGCGTCCACCGCGCGCCACGGCACTGCCAGCTCGGGGAGCTCACGGGCGAAGCTGCCGGCCAGCGCGATGGTCGTTGCGGGGAGCGCGGTCACGCAGTGAGGCTACTCTTGTACCCCGATCGGCGCCCAGGCGTGAGCGCATCGTTCGCCGGGAGCACGAAAGCCACCGATGTCCGGATCGCTGAGCGCTAATGCTAAATGAGGATCCGGTTGAGCATCGTGCGCAGACTTGCTCGATCACCGTCCATGGAGTCCTTGAACGCTTCGTTGTTCTCGTCGGCACTGACGCGGCTCCAATCAAGCGTCCGACCGTGGCGCTCGACGAGTTGCGTCCCATACATTCGCTGCACTCGCCCATTGCCTTCCCGGAACGGGTGAATGTAGTTGAGCCTCGCGTACGTGTCGACGAGGAAACCGATCGCATCGGTGGCGAGGTCCGACGCCGCGCGCTCAGCGATCGCGCCGACCAAGTCTACGACCAGTTCGTCGATAATGTCCGGAGATGCGAAGTGCTGATCGAGCCCCTTGGCGATACCGACGGTGCGGTACTCCCCGGCCCAAGCGTAGACATCCTGGAACAGGTACCGGTGGATCGCTCGGAGTCGATCGGCGCCGAAGCTGTCGCCGACACGGAGAACAGACGGTTCCTCGAAAATCTCGAGCGACCGGGTGTCAGACCGATCGGTTTCGGCGATGACAAGTAGCTCCCGGTCGGTGATGCCGAGCTTGTTGCGCAGCACCCAGTTCGACTGGAGGTATGGGTCTGTGCTCGTCACCGGGAGAGGTCGCGGAGCTCCGCGGGCGTGATCTCGCCCTCGACGTAGCGGCCAAGGTTCTTCGTGAACCGGTCGCTGTGCACGCCGCGTTCCAACTTGGATGAGGCGAGAGTCTGAGTGACCGCCTTCTCACGGAGTGCCCGACTTGCCAGGCCAGACTCCGATGAGACTGGAGCCTTCCTCGCCTTGCCGCTGGGGTTTGCCATAGCTAGATCGTACTCGCGCGTTCCGTGACGACGTAGGAGGGAGTTCGCAAGCTCTGAGCTTGCCAACTACGAGTCGAGCTGCTGGTTCGCTCCGATCTCGAGCGCAGCCGCGACGGCCTCGAACTCTGCCAGGGCCGCAGTCAGGTCCTCGACGATCTCGCGGGCGATGATCTCGGGGGCAGGGAGGTCATCGAGGTTCTCAAGCGACTCGTCGCGGAGCCAGGTGATGTCGAGATTCACCCTGTCACGGGCGACCAGGTCGTCGTACCCGAACGCACGGAACCGCTCGGACTCCCTCCGTTCACTGCGGGGCCGGTCAGCGGCGAACGCTGCGACGAAGTCGTCCAGGCGAGCGCGCGTGAGCGGGTTCTGCCGCAGCGTGAAGTGCTTGTTGGTGCGGAAGTCGTAGACCCAGAGCCTCTCGGTCCAGGGCTCGCCCTTCGGATGCGCTGGTCTCTTATCGAAGAACAGCACGTTGGCCTTCACTCCGTTCGCATAGAAGAGCCCCGTCGGCAGACGCAGCATGGTGTGCAGGTCGAAGTCCCGCAGCAAGCGCCGACGGAGCGTTTCGCCCGCGCCGCCCTCGAAGAGCACGTTGTCGGGGAGAACGACTGCGGCGCGGCCGTGGGTGTCGAGAATCGTTAGGATGTGCTGGAGGAAATTGAGCTGCTTGTTCGAGCTCGTGACCACGAAGTCCTGCCGCTCGATGGCAATATCGTCGCGAGACTCGCGCCCGACTGCGCCGATCATGGTGATCGATGACTTGCGCCCAAAGGGCGGGTTCGAAAGCACGACGCTCCAACGCTCCCGAGGCGCGGCGACCAGCGAGTCCTTCACCTCGATGAGGCTGTTGCCACGCGGATCGCCAGCGCCATGCAGCAGCAGATTCATGGCCGCGAGCCGCGCGGTGCCGTCCACCAGCTCAACGCCGTGCACGAGCGAGCTGCGCAGCTTCTCGCGCTGCGGCGGCGTGAAGCTACTGGCCTGCTCGGCGACCTTCGCGTGAGCGGCGAGCAGGAATCCGGCCGTACCCGCCGCGGGATCCATCACCCGGTCGTCGATCGTGGGCCGGATGCAGTCGACGATCGCATCGATCAGGGGACGCGGCGTGAAGTACTGTCCCGCTCCGGACTTGACGTCCTCGGCGCCCTTCGACAGCAGGGATTCGTACGCGTCGCCCTTTATGTCGGTCCCGGTTGCGAGCCACGACTCCTGGTCGATGAGGTCACGCACGAGTCGCTTCAGCTTGGCGGGATCCTGGATGCGGTTCTGCGCCTTACGGAAGATCACGCCGAGCGTGCCGGGCTCCTTGCCGAGTCCGGTGAGGATGCGGGTGTACTGGGTCTCCAGTTCCTCGCCATCCGCATCGAGCAGACGCTGCCAGGAGTAGCGCTCTGGCACGATTGGAGATTCATCGCCGAAGGGAAGGATCGCGCGCTCGTGTGCCATCTTGAGGAACAGGAGATAGGTGAGCTGCTCCGTGTAGTCGATCGTGCCCACGCCGTCGTCGCGGAGCACGTTCGCGTAGGCCCACAACTTGTCGACGAGACGCTTCGCATCAGCTGGCGTGGGCGGAGGCATCAGTCATCTCCTCAATGCGGTCGGTGTCGGACGCGTGCCCGGTCAACTGGCCGGAGAATGCGGCTGCAAGTAGGGCACGACGCAACTGCTTTGATCGAGCACGACCATCGTTGACCGAGATCTGACCCATCCGAACAACCGACCTGAGCTTGTCAAGCCGTTGAACAACCTCCTCTTGAGCTTCGGAGGGCGCCGTCGGAACTGAAAGTGACCGGATCTGACGCGCATTGATTTGCGGGACGTTAGATCCGTCGGCGATCGCGCCCAGGTCGATGCCGTCCAACCAGTGCCAAATGAACTCCACCGAGTATCCGTCCCTGGGCCGTAGACCCATGGTGTTCATGTCCCAGCTGGCACGCGTCGAAACGATGCGCTTCTTGTTTGTGGCTATCGCACCACCGCGCTTTGGGATCAGCACCGACCCCGGATCCCGGACGTGCAACTTTAACGACTGAGCGTCGCGTTCCGAAATATAGCTCCGTGCCATCGACATCTGCCGGTCTGGCGCGAGATTCATGTCTCCGACCTTGTAGTACGGGACACGCCCGCTGCCGTCCGCGCTGAGGGCGTCAGCAAGCCCGGCCACGGTGGCGCCGTTTTCGATCTCGATGGCCTCAAGCGCCGGTCCAACTCCGTAGACGTGCTCCAGCTTCCCAATGACCGCTCGGTTAGCTGCGATCGAAAGCCGCCGCATCCTCGCCTCCGCATCAGCCAACCAACTCTCGCCTGCGTCGAGTCTGCTCAGGTGGGCTTCGAGGATGTCGACGATCCGCCGCTGCGCGCTGAGGCTCGGGAGTCCAAAGCGGAACGGGCGAATCTGGTTCCACTTCACCCTGGGCCGATCGCCGGCGTTCAGCGACGTAGCGAACGATACGAATTCGTGCGAGGCGAGCAGCCACCTCAAGTACGAAGCCTCGACGTGCTCATTCGGTTTGAACACGATGAACTCGCCTGACGCGTAGGCGTCGAACGGCGCGATCGTCACCTTGTTGAGATACGGCCGGAGTCGGCCGTAGAGCACATCGCCACGGTCCACGAGTGGGCTCGAGCTCTTGATACTCGAGGCGACCCCATGAGCAGCGATTGCTCCGGAGCCGGATGCCACGTGCTCCAACCCGATGTAAGGCAGGCTCGTAGTGGGGCTTGGGATCTCGCGACGGTTGAAGGGTTCGACGACCTGTCCGAGTTCGACTGCCCGCCATTCGCTTGCGGCCATCACCCCGCCAGCACCTCGTTCAGCTCTCGCACGTACACCGCTGCCTTGTCTCCGAGCGCCTGCACGGCGCCTGCCTGTCCGCCGCGCTCCGAGAAGGGCGCGAGATCGAGATCATCCGGCGTGACCTCGGCAGAGGACGCGACGACCTCCGCCATACGATCCAACCACCATCTCTGTGGCTCGCTGAACACGACGCCGGCCTGTTCCTGCTGCGCGAGCCAGCCCGCGTAGCGCTCGCGCACCGCATCCGAGTACGGCACCAGCTCAGTGTCTGCGCCCAGTGTGAAGCGCAGCAGCGACACGAGGTCGGTCAGCTGCCGATGACCCGATCCACGCACGCGGCTGCGATCGACTGCCTCGTACGCCGACCACAGCAGATCGGTGGTCCAGTTGTACGGCGGTCGCCGGATGCGGTCCGCGAGCTCTTGGATCGCGTCGAAGCCGATGCGCACGTGTCCAAGCCGTTGAGCCTCGTCGGCCAGCTGGATCGCCGCAATCTCGTCCCGATGCTCCGCCAGATAGGCACGCCAGGAATCGACGATGTGGCGCGCCCGATCAACATCGACCACTCCCCCGGCGTGCACCAGCTCGTCGACGCTGACCTCGTCGATCACCTGGTCGTGGCTGCGCCGGAGTTCCAAGATCCGTCGCCGAAGCTCAGGATTGGCCGCGAGCGGTTCAATAGCCGTCTCGATCAGCCGGTCGACGATCTCGATCCGCGTCGGTTCTGAGACCGATTCCGGCTCGAGCCCAGCGGCACGCATCGCCTCGACCTGCGCGTCAACAGAGATGGCGTGGACGATTCCCTGGACGATGCCGCGCAGCGACCGCCCAGCGACGGCGTCGAGTTCCGCGCGCTCCTGAGATGTCACCTGCAGCTCGAGTGCCGAGAGGCGCGATGCGAGTGTCGCCGCTTCATCCTCAGTGATGGTCAGGTTCGCCGCTTTCTGCAGCAGCTGCTCGAGGGAGACGTTCTTGACGCGGTTGAGCGGCGGTTCCACGAAGTCATGCTCGGTGACGCCGACCGCGTCGATGATCACGAAGCGCGTCTTCTCCGCTGCATCCGGTGTCACCGCTCGGAAGTCGGCGCCGGGGATGGTGCGAGCACCGCGCCCCTTCATCTGCTCGAAGTAGTGGGCGCTGCGCACGTCGCGCAGGAAGAAGACGCACTCCAGCGGCTTCACGTCGGTGCCGGTCGCGATCATATCGACTGTGACAGCGATGCGCAGGCTCGAGGAGGTGCGGAACTGCTGAAGCGCACCCTTCGGATCCTTCGCGTTGTAGGTAATCTTCGCCGCGAAGTCGTTGCCCTTGCCGAACACCTGCCGTGCGGTCGTCACCACCTCTTCGGCGTGATTGTCGTCCTTGCAGAAGATCAGCGTCTTCGGCACGGCCGACCGGCGAGGGAAGATCTCGGTGAAGAGTCGGTCGCGGAACGTCTCGAGCACGAGCCTGATCTGCGAAGTCGACGTGACCGCCCTGTCGAGTTGACCGGGCGTGTAGATCAGATCGTCATCGAGCGACTCGATGCGCTTCTCGCGGGTGCGGCGGTCGACCTTTGGCACGAAGGTGCCCGCCTCGATCGATCCGCCCTCCTCGGTGATCCTGGTCTGGATGCGGTAGATGTCGAAGTCGACGTTGACGTTGTCC
The DNA here is from genome assembly GCF_022436485.1 of Agrococcus sp. ARC_14. NCBI lineage: Bacteria > Bacillati > Actinomycetota > Actinomycetes > Micrococcales > Microbacteriaceae > Agrococcus > Agrococcus sp. ARC_14. The sequence goes on along the minus strand of NZ_JAKUDO010000001.1, from coordinate 1,793,538 downwards.
GCCACCGATTCCGGGTAGGTGTACTCGCTCACCAGATTCGACTGGAAGAAGCCGAAGGTCTGCTTCGTCGGTGTCGCGGTGAGGCCGACGATGTGCGCGTCGAAGTACTCGAGCACCCCGCGCCAGACGCCGTAGATCGACCGATGCGCCTCGTCGACGATGACCAGGTCGAACGCTTCGGGCGGCAGTTCGGCGTTGTACGAGACCGTGACCGGGGCGGCGGGCACGAAGCTGTCCACGCCGGGATCATCGACATCGGCCACCTCGCCGCCTTGCAGCACGCGGTGCACTCGCTGGATCGTCGAGATGACGACGCTCGATGAGGCGAGCATCCCCGCACCGGAGAGCTTCTGCACGTTGTACATCTCGGTGAAGCGGCGGCCGTCGTCGGGTGTGCGGTAGTTCTGGAACTCAGCGAGCGTCTGATCACCGAGGTTATTGCGGTCCACCAAGAAGAGGATGCGGCCGAAGCCGCCTGCCTTGAGCAGACGATAGCTCTCGGTGACCGCGGTGAACGTTTTTCCGGCGCCGGTCGCCATCTGCACCAGCGACCGATCGAACCGCTGCTCGCGGAGCGATCGCTCGATGCCTTCGATCGCAGTGATCTGGGCGGGGCGCAGCGACTCAGCGAGCAGCGGAGGCAGCTGCTGAACCTTGCCCCGCCATGTGGCGGGCTTCCCCTGCCGTGCCGCTCTGCCGTCACGCACAAGCCGACCCAGGGCTGCTGGGCGCGGGAAGTGGAAGAGCCGACGCGCGCGGGGCGATGGATCCATGCCGTTGGTGAAGTGGGTCTCCGTGCCCGACGCTTCGAAGACGAACGGTAAGCGACCCTCGTGCTGGATCGCACGCTTGCGATGACTCTCGGGCAGACCGTTCGCGTACATCGCCGACTGCCACTCGACGCCCGAGAGCGTGGTGCCCACCGGCTTGGCCTCGATCACGCCGACCACTTCACGTTCGACATAGAGCAGGTAGTCCACCCGCCCATGACCGGGGGCCATGACGACCTCACGAACGGCGATGCCCGGGCCCGCGAAGAGGTTCAGATCCTTCACGTTCTGCACGTGCCAGCCCGCGGCCGAGAGCTGCGCGTCTATAAGCACACGTGCACGCTGCTCCGCTGCGAGCTGCACGTCGGTGTCGGTCACATCCTCAGCCTATTGGGCGCATGAGAAAGACCCCCGACTGCTCGGGGGTCTCGTGGTGGGCGATACTGGGATCGAACCAGTGACCTCTTCCGTGTCAGGGAAGCGCGCTACCGCTGCGCCAATCGCCCTTGGTGGGGACTCGAGGTGGAGACGGGATTCGAACCCGCGTAGACGGCTTTGCAGGCCGTTGCCTCACCACTCGGCCACCCCACCAGGTGGTGTGAGATTGCTCTCCATTGACATTGCTGTCGAGCGGATGACGAGATTCGAACTCGCGACCCTCACCTTGGCAAGGTGATGCGCTACCACTGCGCCACATCCGCGGGGCTCATCGCTGAGCACTTGGACGACTATACCGACCGATCCTGTGCGCACCAAATCGAGCCGCGCCGAGTCGATGCCCGCCCGAACCCGTCACCAAGTGGATGCCGGATGTGGCAGACTTGTGCGGTCTGCTCCGGCGGGCACGGGCGATTGGCGCAGTTGGTAGCGCGCTTCGTTCACACCGAAGAGGTCATCAGTTCGAGTCTGGTATCGCCCACCGTCAGCACCCCGGAAGACAGCGATCTTCCGGGGTCTGTTCTTTTTCGCCGCCGCGCCGAGGCAGGCTGATCCGCCCGCGCCGCTAGGTTGACGACGTGAACACGCGCACCGCAGCCATCGCCTTCCGTCTCGCCTTCGCCGCTCTCGCGCTGACCGCCGTTGGGGTGCAGTTCTTCGCCGTCACGATCGCCCAGGGTCACAGCATCCTGAACTTCTTCAGCTACTTCACGAACCTGTCGAACATCATGATCTCGATCGTGTTCATCGTGAGCGCGCTGCGGCTGCTCCCCGGCCGCAAGGACCCATCCGACTCCGACGTCGCGATTCGTGGCGGCGCGGTCGTCTACATCGCCTTCGTCGGCATCGTGTTCAACACGATCCTCGCCGACGTCGCCCTCGGCCCGCTCATCCCGTGGGTCAACGTCGTCCTGCACATGATCGTGCCGATCGCCGGCGTGGTCGACTGGCTCCTCTGGGCGCCGCGCCGGCGTCTGCCGTTCAGGGTCGTCCCCTGGTGGATGATCTGGCCCGCCGTGTACTCCGTCTACTCCGTCACCCGCGGAGCGATCGACGGCTTCTACCCCTACCCGTTCTTCAACCCCGAGGCGTCCGGCGGCTACGGCGGTGTCGCCCTCTGGTGCCTCGTGCTGATCCTGGCGTTCTTCATCCTCGCGGTCCTGGTCCGCTGGGCGGGAAATCTGCGGCACCGCTCCCTCACCTCCCCCGCAGCCCAGAGCGACGGCCTCCCTGAGCGCGCGCCACGCGGCTAGCGTGGCGACATGGATCTCCACCTCAACGACCACGTCATCCTCGTCGTCGGCGGCACCGGCCTCATTGGCAGCGCCGTCTCCGAATCGGCTCGCGCAGAGGGCGCGACCGTCGTCACCGCAGCGCGCGGAGACGACGCAGAGATCCGGCTCGACGGGACCGACGACGGCTCCGTCACCGCCGCGATCGCCGCCGTGCTCGCCGAGCACGGGCGGATCGACGCGCTCGTCGTGACTGCTGCGCCACCGGCGCACACGCTCGACCCGGCGCGCGCGAGCGACCCGGAGCAGGTTGCGCAGGCGGTCGACGACAAGGCCATGGCGTTCCTCCGGCTCGCGAACGCGGTCATCCCGTCGATGCGCGAAGCGGGCTCCGGCCGCATCGTCGGCGTCAGCGGCCAGAACGCGCTCATCACCGGCAACATCACCGGCGCCGTGCGCAATGCCGCGCTCATCATCGCCGCGCAGAGCCTCGCCGATGAGCTCGCTGGCACAGGCGTCGCCGTCAACGTCGTCAACCCGGGCCTTGTCAGCGCATCTGCTCGCCTCGAGGTCGCGCAGGGCAAGCCGGGCGAGTCGACGCCGCAGCAGGTCGCCGATCTCATCGTCATGCTGCTGTCGCCGCGACTGGCTGTCTCGAGCGAGTCGATCGCCTCCGGCCACCGCGTGCGCGGTGTCGTGGCGCTCTAGCGAGAACGACAGGGGGAGGGCCGGCAGCCGCCGACCCTCCCCCGCTGCACCTCCTGGTGCGGGCTCAGCCCGTCAGACGCGCTCGAGCTCGTAGCCGTATGCCTCTTCGCCGTGCACGGTCTGGTCGACACCGGCGAGCTCGTCCTCGTTCCTGACGCGGAAGCCGATCGTCTTCTCGATCGCGAAGCCGATCACGAACGCGATCACGAAGGCGTAGACCATGACGCCCACCGCCGCGATCAGCTGCACGAGCAGCTGACCGGCGCCGCCGCCGAGGAACAGGCCGGTGTCGGTCGCGAAGAAGCCGAGGTAGAGCGTGCCGATGAGGCCGCCGACGAGGTGGATGCCGACCACGTCGAGCGAGTCGTCGAAGCCGAGCTTCCACTTGAGCTCGACCGCGAGGGCGCACACCGCGCCGGCGATGACGCCGAGCAGCAGGGCCCAGCCGGGCGTCAGGTTGGCGCAGGCCGGCGTGATGGCGACGAGGCCCGCGACGGCACCGGAGGCGGCGCCCACCGAGGTCGGCTTGCCGTCCTTGAGCTTCTCGACGATCATCCAGGCGACGATCGACGCCGCGGTCGCGCCGATCGTGTTGAGCGTGATGAGACCCGCGTTGCCGAGGCCGTTCAACCACTCGGCGCCGACGTTGAAGCCGAACCAGCCGAACCACAGGATGCTCGCGCCCAGGATCACGAAGGGCACGTTGTGCGGCTTGTGCGCGCCCTTCGTGAAGCCGATGCGCTTGCCGAGCACGAAGGTCAGCGCGAGCGCTGCCGCACCGGCGTTGATGTGCACCGCAGTGCCGCCGGCGTAGTCGATGACGGCCGGCAGGCCCAGCAGGTCGCCGAGCGAGTACACCCAGCCGCCGCCCCACACCCACGCGGCGATCGGGAAGTAGCCCAGCGTGGCGAAGACGCCCGCGAAGAGCATCCACGCGCCGAATTTCGCGCGGTCGGCGATCGAGCCCGAGATGAGCGCGATGGTGATGATGGCGAACGTCGAGCCGTAGGCGACGCCGATGAAGTCGGTGTTCGCGCTCTCGCCGGCAGCCATGGCCGCGAGTCCGATGTCGCTGAACGGGTTGCCCGAGAAGGCGAAGGGCGAGTCGACGGCCGACATGCTGTACCCGTAGAGGATCCAGAGCACGCCGACGAGCCCGAGGGCTCCGAACGACATCATCATCATGCTGATCACGCTCTTGGAGCGCACGAGGCCTCCGTAGAAGAACGCGAGTCCGGGGGTCATGAACAGCACGAGCGCTGTCGCGATGACCCCGAAGGCCATGCTTCCTGCATCCATTGGGGGTACTCCTTGGGTGTGAACCTGACGGGATAGCCCGAGCATCCCCCGCGCTCGTTTCGCCACCCGTGCTGCGTGGGTTTCCAGACGGTTACGGATGCGCGCTCGGTGTTTCGGTCGTGTTGCCGCGACGTCGGAACCGGCATGGAAGCTGGTGGGAAGATGATGGGCATGCAGCTCTCCTGGATCCGGAACCCGCAGGTCTCGGCAATGCTCCTGCTGGCCGCGGCGATCCTGGGACTCGTGATCGCGAACACGGGGCTCGGCCCCGGCCTCGATGCGCTCAAGCACGCGCACCTGCCCTTCACGGTGTTCGGGCTCGACCTGTCGGCAGCGCATTGGGTGACCGACGGGCTGCTCGTCGTCTTCTTCTTCGTGGTCGCCGTCGAGCTGCGCTATGAGTTCACGCAGGGCGACCTCAACTCGGTCTCCAAGGCCGCCGTGCCGACCATCGCCGCGCTCGGCGGCGTCGCGCTGCCCGCCATCATCTACTTCAACGTCGCCGGCGCCGACGGCGCGCAGGGCTGGCCGATCCCGACAGCCACCGACATCGCCTTCGCACTCGGCGTGCTCGCGCTGTTCGGCCGCCGCCTGCCGACGACGGTGCGCGCGCTGCTGCTGGCGCTCGCCGTCATCGATGACCTCATCGGCATCTTCTTCATCGCGGTGTTCTTCACCGAGTCGGTCTCGCTGCCGCACCTGGGGCTCGCCGCCGTCGGGATCGTCGCCTTCTGGATGCTAGGCCGCATCTATCGCGGCAAGCGCGGCAGCTGGCCGCTCCGGATCGCGCTGCTCGCGGTGGCGCTCATCACCTGGTGGCTCGTCGCGATGAGCGGCATCCACGCCACCATCGCCGGCGTGCTCCTGGGCCTCGTGCTCTCCCCCGCACCTGCGGAGTCGGCGCGCGAGCGACTCGAGCCCTTCACGAACGGCATCGTGCTGCCCCTGTTCGCCTTCACCAGCGCATCCGTCATCATCCCCCAGGTGCCGCTGAGCGAGCTCAGCCCGGTCTTCTGGGCGATCGTCATCGCGCTGCCGGTGGGCAAGCTCTTCGGCGTCACGATCGCCGGCCTCGTCGGCCAGGCGGCGCTGCGGGTGCCCAAGCCCGACCGCATGAAGCTGTCGGAGCTCATCGGCATCGCCCTGTTGGCGGGCATCGGCTTCACCGTCGCGCTGCTCATGAACGAGCTCGCGCATCGCTCGGCCGAGGATCTCATCGTGGAGGGCACGCTCGGCGTGCTGGCCGGCTCGCTGATCTCCGCGGTGCTGGGCGCCGTCTACATCGCCCTGCTCAGTCGCCGGTACCCAGCGGTCGACTCCACCGAGAGGACGGCACGCGACTCCGAGGAGTACCTGCGCCGCACGGACAGCGAGTAGCGGTGTCCGATTCAGCGCAGCGGGCGCCGTCTAGACCTGGTTGGCCAGGGCGACCAGGCGCGAGGTCGCACGCAGATACTTCTTGCGGTAGCCGCCATCCAGCATCTCCTCGCTGAAGACCGAGGAGAGCGACGTGCCGCTCGAGCGGATCGCCACCTGCGCGTCGTAGAGACGATCGACGAGCGCCACGAAGCGCAGCGCGTCGTTCTGGTCGGTCAGCACCCGCACGTCACGCAGGCCGAGGGCATCCACACCCCTGACGAGCCCGACGTAGCGCGAGGGATGCACCTTCGCGAGATGCGCGACGAGGGCGTCGAAGTCGTCGAGCGCCACCGTGCCCTCGATCGCCGCGAGCTCCGGCTCGAGCCGGTCGGACTCCACGGTCGGCGCGCTGCCGGTGATGTCGCGCTGGCGGTAGTCGTCGCCGTCGATCCGCATGATCTGGAAGCGGTCGGCGATCGCCTGGATCTCGCGCAGGAAGTCGGAGGCGGCGAAGCGCCCCTCGCCGAGCGCGTTCGGCGGCGTGTTGCTCGTGGCTGCGAGCTTCGTGCCACCGGCGACCAGCTCGCCGAGCAGGCGCGTCATCACCATCGTGTCGCCCGGGTCGTCGAGCTCGAACTCGTCGATGCAGATGATGCGCGAGCCCTGCAGCTGCCGCACCGTCTCGGCGTAGCCGAGGGCTCCGACGAGCGCCGTGTACTCGATGAAGGTGCCGAAGTGCTTCGGCGCGGGCATCGCCTTCCAGAGCGATGCCAGCAGGTGCGTCTTGCCGACACCGAAGCCGCCATCGAGGTAGATGCCCTGCTTGACCTCTGGCGCCTTCTTCCTGAACAGCCCGCCGCGCTTCGGCGACGTCCACGCCGTCACCAGCTCCTGCATCCGCTCGAGCGCCTCTGTCTGTGACGGATGCGCGGGGTCGGGTCGGTAGGACTCGAACGTCGCCCCGTCGAACTGCGGCGGCGGTGCGAGGCTCGCGACGATCTGCTCGGCGCTGACCTCTGGGCTGCGCTCGGCGAGCGAGATCGGTGCTGGCATGCGGACTCCTTGGTGCGCGCGGTCGGACCGCGCGGAAGATTCGGTGGGAGGATGGCGTTTGCCTCGTACGAGCCTACTTCAGGCCAGAGTTGCAGCCGCAGTCGCGCAGAAGGAGCCCCCGTGTCCGAGTCCGAAGCTCGCATCCAGCAGTACGCCGCCCCCGAGCGCGTCGTGTCCACCGAATGGGTGGCAGCACACCTGGACGACCCGGATGTGGTGATCGTGGAGTCCGACGAGGACGTGCTGCTGTACGAGGTCGGGCACATCCCCGGCGCCGTCAAGATCGACTGGCACACCGACCTCAACGACCCCGTGCTGCGCGACTACGTCTCGCCAGAGGCATTCGCAGCGCTGCTCGGCAGCAAGGGCATCGGGCGCGACACCACGGTCGTCTTCTACGGCGACAAGGCCAACTGGTGGGCGACGTATGCCCTCTGGGTGTTCGCGCTCTACGGTCACGAGAGCACGCGCATCATGGATGGCGGTCGCGATGCCTGGATCGCCCAGGGTCGCGAGATCACGCGCGAGGCGACGAGCCGCGCCGCCGTCGCGTACCCGGTCGTCGAGCGCGACGACGCGACGCTGCGTGCGTTCCGCGATGACGTGCTCGACCACTTCGGCAAGCCGCTCGTCGACGTGCGCAGCCCCGAGGAGTACTCGGGAGAGCGCACCACCGCGCCCGCCTACCCGGAGGAGGGTGCGCTGCGCGCCGGCCACATCCCGACGGCCGCGAGCGTGCCGTGGGGCCGCGCCGTCGCCGAGGACGGCACCTTCCGCTCGCGAGCGGAGCTCGAGGAGATCTACCTCGACGGCGCAGGGCTGCGCGACGCCGACGACGTCATCGCCTACTGCCGCATCGGCGAGCGCTCGAGCCACACCTGGTTCGTGCTCACCCACCTGCTGGGGCTGCCGGGCGTCCGCAACTACGACGGCTCCTGGACGGAGTGGGGCTCGCTCGTCGGCGTGCCGATCGCCGTCGGCGCAGAGCCTGGGGAGGCGCCGCGCCGATGACGCTTACCCCCGCGCTGCAGCAGACGGTCGCCGACTTCCACGCGATGCAGGAGCAGGACCGCCTGCAGCTGCTGCTCGAGTTCGCCGATGAGTTGCCGGCGCTCCCCCAGCACTACGCCGACCACCCGGATCTGCTCGAGCGGGTCGCCGAGTGCCAGTCCCCCGTCTTCCTCTTCGTCGAGGTGACTGACGGCATCGTGCACGTGCACGCGACCGCGCCAGAAGAGGCGCCGACCACCCGGGGCTTCGCGTCGATCCTCGCGCAGGGTCTCGAGGGCGTCACCGTCGACGCAGCGCTCGCCGTGCCGAGCGACTTCCCGCGCGCCCTCGGCCTCGACCGGGTCGTGTCGCCGCTGCGGCTGCGCGGCATGGTGGGGATGCTGGGCCGCATCCAGCGGCAGCTCCGCAGTCGAGAGACCTGACCTCAGCCGAACGCCGCGATGCCGCGCTCGTCGAGCCAGGCGCCGATCTCGTGCTCGTAGCGCGCGCGGTCGAGGTTCCACAGCTTGGTGTGCCGGGCGGTGCGCCACTCGTGGTACTCGACCAGATCCGGCCGCGCCGCCGCCAGCGCCCTCGAGGCATCCGGCGGCACGTAGCCGTCGTCGGCCGAGTGCAGCAGCAGCACGGGCTGCGACAGTGCGTCGGCGTGCAGCACGTTGTCGAGCTCGTCGAAGTCGAGGCTGCGGCTGCCGCTCAACGCCGCTGCGGGTGACTCCAGCAGGCCGACCGCTGTGTCGACGAGCCACGCCGGCATCTTCACCAGCGCCACCTGCAGCTGCAGCGTCGGCCGCCAGCCGACCACGGGAGAGTCGAGCACCACGCCCACGATGCGGCGGCGATGCCGTGAGCGGCGGGCGACCTGCAGCGCGATCTGCCCGCCCATCGACCAGCCCTGCAGCACGATGCGCTCGGCGCCACGGGCGACGGCGAAGTCGATCGCATCCTCCACGTCGCGCCACTCGTCGAGCCCCAGGCGGTACTTGCCGTGGCTGCTGGGCGGTGCCTCCGTGTCGTTGCGGTAGGAGACGGCCATCACCGGGATGCCGCGCTGCAGATAGATGGGAGCGGCGCGCACCGTCTCGCGCCGGGTGACGCCGCGGCCGTGCACCTGCACGCACCATGTCGTGGCCCCCTGGTCGCCCATGATCCACGCGGGTGCGAGCCCGACCTCGGTCGCGACGTCGACGCGCTCCACCGCATCCGTCACCTGTCGCGGCTTGTAGAGCGCATAGCCCGACCAGCGCGCGGTGCCGACGCCCGCGAGCAGCTCGCGCGACCGTTCGTCGATCGCGCGCGTCACGCCGACAGGATCCTGCGAGACGACGCCGCCGAGCACGGCGAGCCGCTCGCCCACCCAGAGCGCGTAGATGCCGGGCAGCACGGTGTCGGGCGTGCGACCCAGGCGCACGCCTCGCTCATCGATGCCCAGGATCCGGATGTCGTCGATCTGCTTGCGAGGCGGTGTCACCAGCATCGAGGCCAGCAGTGCAGACGCCCCCGTGACCGCCAGAGCCGCTCCCGCGACGACCACACCGCCCGCGATCAGCGCCAGCCGTCCCCCGTGCCGCTCGACGGCGGCGGCGCGCCTCGCTCCTCGTGTCACGGGGGAATCGTAGTCTTGCGAGGTGGACACGAGCAGTGCAGCACCCGCCCCCGAGCCGGAGGCGTTCCGCGCTGCCGTCGAACAGCTGCGGCGAGCTGAGCTCCGCAGCGAGCTCTCGGTGCGCGAGATCCCCGCGCCCGGGCGCATCTCACCGCATTCGTTCGCGATCGCGGCCGACGTCGGCGTGCCCTCGCACGGCCGCGACTCCGACATCGGCACCGGCCGCTTCATCCTCATGCACGACCCGGAGGAGCCAGAGGCCTGGGGCGGCGACTTCCGCATCGTGAGCTTCACGCAGGCATCGCAGGACACCGAGATCGGCGTCGACCCGTTCCTCGCCGAGGTCACCTGGACGTACCTGCTCGAGGCGCTCGAGCAGCGCGGCGCCGAGCACCACTCCGAGTCGGGCACTGCCACCCGGATCCTCTCGAGCGGCTTCGGCGAGCTCGCCGCACAGGGCGACGGTGCACAGATCGAGCTGCGCGCCTCGTGGACGCCGACGGGGCACGACTTCGGCGCGCACCTGACCGCCTGGACCGACCTGCTGTGCGCGATCGCCGGCCTCTCGGTGCAGCCCGGCGCGACCGGGCTCGATGCGCATCGGCGCACGCGTGGCTGACGCCGAGGCTTCCGAGGCCGGGCAGTCGGAGGCACAGCAGCCAGCGCTCGAGCTGCCCGAGGCGAAGGCGATGGGCCCGCTCGACGTCATCGCCGACGCGGATGCGCTGCGTGCAGCGGCCGAGCGCCTCGCCGCCGGCACCGGGCCCGTTGCCGTCGACGCCGAGCGCGCGAACGGCTTCCGCTACTCCGCCCGCGCCTACCTGGTGCAGCTCTATCGACGCGGCTCGGGCACGGTGCTCGTCGACCCGACCGCGATCGACGACCTGTCGGTGCTGCAGGAGGCGATCGGTGGCGAGGAGTGGATCATCCACGCCGCCAGCCAGGATCTCCCCTGCCTGCGCGAGGTCGGCCTCGAGCCCACGCGACTGTTCGACACCGAGCTCGGCGCGCGCCTGGCCGGCTTCGAGCGCGTCGGCCTCGCCGCCGTGACCGAGCGCCTCGTCGGCCTGCGGCTGCGCAAGGAGCACGGCGCGAGCGACTGGTCGACCCGGCCGATCCCGCACGCCTGGCTGGAGTACGCGGCGCTCGACGTCGAGGTGCTCCCGGATGCGCGCGATGCGCTGGCAGCGGAGCTCGCGGAGCAGGGCAAGCAGGAGCTCGCCGAGCAGGAGTTCGCCTACGCGCTCGAGCGCAGGCCGAAGCCGCCGCCCGCGGAGCCCTGGCGTCGACTCTCCGGCATCCACACCATCCGCGACCGCACCCAGCTCGCCGTGGCCCGCGAGCTCTGGCTGGCCCGCGACGAGCTCGCGAGCTCGACCGACACGGCACCCGGGCGGCTGGTGCCCGACCGCTCGCTGCTGGCGGCCGCGACTGCGGATCTCGTGGCGAAGGGCAAGCTCGCCGCGCGCAAGGACTTCAGCGGCCGGGCCAGCCGCAGCGAGCTCGACCGCTGGTGGGCGGCCATCGAGCGCGGTCGCAGCAGCGAGGAGCCGCCGCAGCTGCGGGTGCGCTCGGACGAGCCGCCGCCCCCGCGCTTCTGGAAGGGTCGTCGACCCGGAGCCGATGCGCGCCTGAAGGCCGCGCGCACCGCTGTGCAGCAGGTCGCCGACGAGCTGTCGATGCCTGCGGAGAACCTGCTGATGCCCGACACCTTGCGGCGTGTCGCGTGGGAGCCGACCGAGGCGACGCCGGAAGGTGTCGCCGAAGTGCTGCGCGATCGCGAGGCACGGCCGTGGCAGGTTGCCGCGACTGCACAGAGGATCGCGGCTGCATTTGTAGAGGCGGACCAAGCGCCGCCCGAGGCCCCCGACACCGACTCGTAGGAAGCGGCAACCGCAGGGCGAGCCCATCGCCGCGCTTCCTACACTGGTGCCGCAATCACCCAATCAGGAGGCATCGTGGCCAACGACGACGTCGTGTTCGTGGACGGCGTCCGCACCCCATTCGGGCGTGCGGGCGAAAAGGGCATGTACTGGAGCACCCGTGCTGACGACCTTGCGGTCAAGGCGCTCACAGGACTGCTCGAGCGGAATCCGAGCCTGCCGCTCGACCGCATCGATGACGTGGCGATCGCAGCCACCACACAGACGGGCGACCAGGGCCTGACGCTCGGCCGCACGGTCGGCATGCTCGCCGGCCTGCCCGTGACCGTGCCCGGCTACGCGATCGACCGCATGTGCGCCGGCGCGATGACCGCGGTCGCCGCGGTCGGCGGCGGCATCGCCTTCGGCGCCTACGACGTCGCCATCGCCGGCGGCGTCGAGCACATGGGCCGCCACCCGATGGGTCTGGACGCCGATCCGAACCCGCGCTTCGTGAGCGAGAAGCTCGTCTCGATGGATGCGCTCAACATGGGCAAGACGGCCGAGCGCATCCACGACCGCTTCCCGCAGCTCACCAAGGAGCGTGCGGACCGCTACGCGATGCGCTCGCAGCAGAAGTATGCAGCGGCGCTCGCTGCCGGCAACATCCAGCCCGACCTCATCCCCGTCGCGACGCCCTCGGCAGCGGGCTGGGGCCTGGCGAGCGCCGACGAGGCGCCGCGTCCGGAGACGACGCTGGAAGGCCTCGCGGGCCTGAAGACCCCGTTCCGCGAGCACGGCCGCGTCACCGCGGGCAACGCATCCGGCCTCAACGACGGCGCGACCATGTCGATCATGGCGTCGTCCTCCGCGGCCAAGGAGCTGGGCCTGACCACCAAGATGCGCATGGTCTCGTTCGCCTTCGCCGGTGTCGAGCCCGACATCATGGGCATCGGCCCGGTGCCGTCGACCGAGAAGGCGCTGCGCAAGGCCGGGCTGGCGATCGATGACATCGGCCTGTTCGAGCTCAACGAGGCCTTCGCGGTCCAGATCCTCTCGTTCACCGATCACTTCGGCATCGACGACGACGACGCTCGCATCAACCCGTGGGGCGGCGCGATCGCCATCGGCCACCCGCTCGCCTCCTCCGGCGTGCGCCTGATGCTGCAGCTGGCCCGCCAGTTCGAGCAGCGCCCCGACGTGCGCTACGGCGTCACCGCCATGTGCGTCGGTCTCGGCCAGGGCGGCACCGTCATCTGGGAGAACCCCAACCACAAGCGCTACGGAAAGGGCAACTGATGGCCATCCGCGACGAGTTCCCGCTGCTCGCAGCAGCCGAGTTCGACGAGGTCGTCACGCACAGCTACGTGCGCGACGTGCGTCTCGCCTCCGGCAAGACCCTCGCCCTCCTGACCCTCGACAACGGCCGTGACCACACGCGTCCGTCGACGCTGGGGCCCGAGACGCTGTTCGAGCTCGGCGACGCGCTCGAGACGCAGCGCTCCCGTGCCTCGAAGGGTGAGATCGACGCGATCGCCGTCACCGGCAAGCCCTACTTCCTGGCCGCAGGCGCCGACCTCTCGAACGTCACCAAGCTCCCCGACCGCGCGACGGCCGCCGAGCTGCCGAAGCTCGGCCACCGCGTGCTGGGCCTGCTCCACAAGGCGCCGGTGCCGACCTTCGTGTTCATCAACGGGCTCGCCCTCGGCGGCGGCCTCGAGATCGGCCTCAACGCCGACTACCGCACGATCAATGCCGCCGCACCCGCGGTCGCGCTGCCGGAGACCTTCCTCGGCCTCCTCCCCGGCTGGGGCGGCGCGACGATCCTGCCGAACCTCATCGGCATCGAGCGCGCCCTCAAGGTCGTGATCGAGAACCCGCTGAAGCAGAACCGGGTGCTGAAGCCGCAGGAGGCGTTCGAGCTCGGGATCGCCGACGCGATCTTCGGCTCGGCGAACTACCTCGAGGCCTCGATCCAGTGGGCCGACGCGGTGCTCGGCGGCAAGAAGGTCGACCGCCAGCACGCGCCCGGCACGCTCGAGCGCACCGTCAAGTGGCCGATCGCACTGAAGATCGCCCGCGAGACGCTCGAGAAGCGACTCGGCACCGTGGCGCTCGCGCCCTACCGCGCGCTCGACATCATGGAGCTGGCGAAGAAGAACGACCGCGAGGCCGGCTTCGCCGCGGAGGACGCGGCGCTGGCCGAGCTCATCGCCGGCGACCAGTTCGTCGCATCGATCTACGCCTTCGACCTGGTGCAGAAGCGGGCGAAGCGCCCCGCTGGCGCCCCCGACAAGGCGCTGGCGAAGCGCGTCAGCAAGGTCGGCATCATCGGCGCCGGACTCATGGCCAGCCAGTTCGCGCTGCTGTTCGTGCGCCGCCTGCAGGTGCCGGTGATCATCACCGACCTCGACCAGGCCCGCGTCGACAAGGCCGTCGCCGGCATCCACGGCGAGATCGACACGCTGGCCGAGAAGGGCCGCATCTCGGGCGATGAGAAGCACCGCCTGCGCGCGCTCATCACCGGCACGGTCGACAAGGCCGACTTCGCCGACTGCGACTGGGTCATCGAGGCGGTGTTCGAGGAGCTGAGCGTCAAGCAGCAGGTGTTCGCCGAGGTCGAGCCGCACCTGTCGGAGACCGCGGTCATGGCGACGAACACCTCGAGCCTCTCGGTCGAGCAGATCGGTGCGAACCTCGCGCACCCCGAGCGCCTGGTGGGCTTCCACTTCTTCAACCCGGTCGCGGTCATGCCGCTCATCGAGGTCGTCAAGACCCCGTCGACGGACGACGCGACCCTCGCGACCGCGATGCGCGTCGCGAAGGATCTGAAGAAGAACGCCGTCATCACGCGGGACACCCCCGGGTTCGTGGTCAACCGGGTGCTCGCGAAGCTCCTGGGCGAGGCGATGCACGCCGTCGAGCAGGGCTCGTCCTTCGAGGATGTCGTCGCCGCGCAGCGCGCGTTCGGCTTCCCGATGGACCCCTTCGTGCTGCTCGACCTCGTGGGCCTCAAGGTCGGCGCGCACGTGCTCGACACGCATCACGGCGCGTTCCCCGACCGCTTCTTCGAGTCGAAGGCGCTCCACGAGCTCGCCGAGCAGGGCATCCTGCTCGAGAAGGACTCGAAGGGCGAGTCCAAGGGCATCGACAAGCGCGCTCGCAAGATCGTCGCGAAGCACACACCCGCCGGCGCCAAGCCGCTCTCGGTCGAGGAGCTGCGTCTGCGCATCGAGGACGGCCTCGCAGACGAGATCAAGCGGATGCTCGACGACGAGGTGGTCGAGGCAGCTGAGGACATCGACCTGTGCATGATCCTCGGCGCAGGCTGGCCGTTCCAGATGGGCGGCATCACGCCGTTCCTCGACCGCTCCGGCGCCTCGCAGCGCGCCTTCGGCGGCACCTTCCACGACCCGCAGATCGCGGGCCCGAAGGCCTGAGCCGGCCCGGCATCCGACAGACTGGCACGATGGATCGTGCACTCGTCGACGCCCTCGCCCGAGATCTCGCAGCAGCGAGCTTCACGGGCGGGGGCGTCCTCGCGTCCATCGGTGCCGATGCCGACGCAGCGCTGACCCGCACGGTGGCGCAGCCGGCTCGCCGGGCTGCGCTCGACAACCCCGGGCCGCTCTCGACGCTGCTGCGGGCGTTCTGGCTCGGAGACACGGTCACCGAGCAGGAGATGGCGGATGCGCTGCCGGCGCTCGGCGTTGCAGGTGCGGTCGCGCTCGGCGTCGCCGAGCGCCGCGGCGAGACCGTCGCGCCGCTCGTGGCCATCCGGCCGCACGCCTACCGCGACGCGCGGGGCGAGGGCTCCTGGTGGATCGCGAGCGACCTCGATGAGCTGGCGGGCGTCTGGCCGCTGCGGCCCGATCATGTGCTGGGCGTCGGCGGGGCCGCCAGGACGCTCACCGCACTGCTGCCGCAGCGGACGCTCGGGTCAGCGCTCGACCTCGGCACCGGCTGCGGCGTGCTGGCGCTGCACCTTCGGCGCACCGCCTCGCGGGTCGTCGCGACCGACATCTCGGAGCGCGCCCTCTGGTTCACCGAGCTGAACGCTGCCCTGAACGGCATCGACGGCATCGAGACGCGCCACGGCTCCCTGTTCGAGCCCGTCGCCGGCGAGCGCTTCGACCTCATCGCCTCGAACCCGCCGTTCGTCATCACCCCGCGCACGGCAGGGGTCCCGGAGTACGAGTACCGCGACGGCGGCGCCGCGGGGGATGCGCTCATGGCCTCGGTCGTCGGCGGGCTCGCCGAGCACCTGCATCCCGGTGGGGACGCGCGGCTGCTCGGCAACTGGGAGACGATCGGCGCTGAGGACGGCCTCGATCGCGTGCGAGGGTGGCTTGGCGGAGCGCTCGCCGTCTGGGCGATCGAGCGGGAGTCGCTCGACCCCGTGCGGTACGCAGCGCTGTGGCTGCGCGACGGCGGCACGCTCCCCCGCGATGCGGACCACGATCACCTGCTGGACGCCTGGCTCGACGACTTCGAGGACCGTCGCGTCACCGCGATCGGCATGGGCTGGCTCGCGCTGCGCGCGCCCGACAGCGCGGCCGGCGCGCGCGCCGTCACCGACATGGCACGGTTCGAGCGGGTGCCGCAGGCCGTGCAGCTCGAACACGCGGGGGCGCACCTCGCCGCCGCGTTCGACGATGCGGCCTGGCTCGCGACGCTCGACGACGCGGCGCTCGCCGACGAGCACCTGATGACCGCTGCGGATGTCACGGAGGCGCGCCATCAGCTGCCGGGCGCGGCCGGCCCGAACGTGATCGAGCTGCGGCAGGGCGGTGCGCTCGCACGCACGCTGTCGGTCGACACCGCGCTCGCTGCGCTCGTGGGCGCCTGTGACGGGGAGCTCTCGATCGGCGCGCTGATCGGCGCGCTGATCGGCGCGATCGCGGGCCTGCTGGAGGTCGATGAGGCGATCCTGGCTGCCGACCTGCTGCCGCGCGTGCGCGAGCTCGTCGTGACCGGCTTCCTGCGGCCGCTCACCGCGTAGTCGGCGGATCGGTGCGGACGCCGGCCGCTCAGCCAGCCGTCGACGCCGCGATCCGCGCGGCCACCGCCTGCGGCAGTCGCTCTGCGACGTCGAGCGCTGTGATCGGTCGGTTGTCTGCGGCTGCCAGCGCTGCCGCCTCGCCGTGCAGTCGAACGCCCTCTGCGGCGATCCGCGCGAGCACGCCGGGCTCGGCCAACGCGGTCGCGTTGCCCGCCAGCATCGCCCCCAGCAGGCCGGCCAGCACGTCGCCCGTGCCCGCCGTCGCCAGTCGATGCGTCGCGGCCTCGACCGAGACGGCGGCGCCCAGCGCGTCCACGATGTGCGTCGGCGCGCCCTTCGCGACCACGACCGCGCGAAGCCTTGCGGCTGCCCGCGCGGCCTGGCCTGCGAGATCGCTGCCCGCGGCATCGCCATCGCCGAGCAGCCGCGCGAGCTCGCCGGCATGCGGCGTCAGCACCACGGGGCCCGCGTGCGCGGTGGCCAGATCGAGGGCACCGGCATCGATCACGCACGGCGCACCGCTTCCGAGCACCGCCAGCAGCAGCGACCGCAGCGCCGAGTCGCGCTCTCGGGCGTCCTGACCGGAGCCGAGCAGCCAGGCGTCCACGCCCGTCGGAGCCTCGTCGAGCGCGTGGCACACGGTCTCCGGCCTGCGTGCCAGGACGAGATCCTGCACGCGTCGGGGTGCCCAGAGCCGCACCATGCCGGCACCCGTGCGCCACGCCGCCTCGACGCCGAGCACGGCGGCGCCCGGGTAGCGCACCGAGCCCGTGACGACGCCCAGCACGCCCATCGAGCGCTTGTCGTCATCAGCACCTGGAGTGCGCAGCCACGTCATGCCGCCACGATACGCGGCGCCATCGGGTCGACGCCGGAGCCGTGCGCGAGCAGCACGCCGCGCAGCGGCACCGAGATGCCCTCCGCCGCGCGCACGATCGCGTCGTGCCAGGCCCAGTCGTCGGGCGTGGGCTCAGGCCTGCCGGGCCGCTCGATCGCGAACGCGACCTCGTTCTCGGGCTCGAGCACGTGGCCGAGGATCCCGCGCACCGCCAGCACCGCATACGCATCGGGCGTGACCGGGATGCCGTCGACCTGCTGCAGCTCTCGTCGCAGCCGACCGCGGGGATCGATCAGGAAGATCCAGAGCCTGCGCACGATGCCCTGCTGCACGAGCGCCGCGGCGGCGGCGAGCGGGTCGGCTTCGGCGAACGGCGAGGGAGGGGGTGTCGTGTCGTCCATGCCGGGCAGGGAACCGCATCCGAGCCCGCGTGCGAGCGAGTGACCTCGCCCGCTGTGGAGAACTCAGTCGAGGGGGTGCTGCGCCGGATCAGCGTCGGCGGGAGCGTCGAGCCGCAGCTCCTGCTCCCCCGGCAGCGGTCGCGCGATCGGCACGCGGCCGGTGCCGAGCACCTGCTGCACGATGTTGCGGGCGATCGTCTGGGCAGAGAGCCCGGCGTCCTCGAGGATCTCGCCGCGCTCCGCGTGGTCGATGAACGCATCCGGCAGGCCCAGCTCGTCCACTGCCGTGTCGACGCCGGCGGCCCGCAGCTCCTGACGGATGCGCGTGCCGATGCCGCCGACGCGGACGCCGTCCTCGAGCGTGATGACGATGCGGTGATCGCGCGCGAGCTCGACGATCGAGGACGCGACCGGCACGACCCAGCGCGGGTCGACCACGGTCACCCCGATGCCCTGCGCCTGCACCCGCTGGGCGACGTCCATCGCCAGGTGCGCGAACGGGCCGATCGCGATGATGAGCACGTCGCGGTGCGGTGCCTCGAGCAGCACATCGACGCCGTCGTCCGTGCGGCGCACGGCGTCGAGCTGATTGGGCACGGAGCCCTTGGGGTAGCGGATGACGGTCGGCGCGTCGTCGACGGCCACGGCCTCGCGCAGCTCCTCCTCGAGGCGCGCCGCGTCGCGCGGCGCGGCCAGGCGGATGCCGGGCACGAACTGCAGCAGCGCCAGATCCCACATGCCGTGGTGACTGGGGCCGTCTGGGCCCGTGACGCCGGCGCGGTCGAGCACGAACGTGACGCCCGCCTTGTGCAGCGCGACATCCATGAGCACCTGGTCGAAGGCGCGGTTGATGAAGGTCGCGTAGATCGCGACGACCGGATGCAGCCCGCCGTAAGCGAGTCCGGCGGCAGTCGTGACGGCATGCTGCTCGGCGATGCCGACATCGAGCACGCGAGAGGCATCGAGCGCGGCGAGCCGGTCGAGCCCCGTCGGGCGCAGCATGGCGGCCGTGATGCCGACGATGCGCTCGTCCTTGCGCGCGAGCGAGACGAGCTCTTCGGCGAACACCGAGGTCCAGGACGGACGGCCCGCGCTGGCGATCGCCTCGCCGGTCTCCGGATCGATCTGGCCGACGGCGTGGAACTGGTCGGCCTCGTCGTTGATGGCAGGGTCGAAGCCCTGGCCCTTCTGCGTGATGACGTGCACGATGACGGGCGCGCCGAAGTCGCGCGCCTGCGTCAGCGCCTCCTCGAGCGCCTCGACGTCGTGCCCGTCGATGGGGCCGAGGTACTTGATGTCGAGGTTGGAGTAGAGCACCTCGTTGTTCACGAAGCGGGTGAGGAAGCCGTGGGTGGCGCCGCGCACACCGCGGTAGACGGCGCGGCCGGGGTGGCCGAAGCGCGAGAACAGCCGCTCGGAGGTGCCGCGCAGCGTGCGGTAGGAGCGCTGCGTGCGCACGCCGTTGAGGAACCGCGCCATGCCGCCGATCGTGGGCGCGTACGAGCGGCCGTTGTCGTTCACGACGATCACGAGCCTGCGGCGGTTGTCGTCGGAGATGTTGTTGAGCGCCTCCCACGTCATGCCGCCCGTCAGGGCGCCGTCGCCGACCACCGCGACCACGGAGCGGTCATGCTGGCCGGTGATGTCGAAGGCACGGCTGATGCCGTCTGCCCACGACAGGGAGGAGGATGCGTGGCTCGACTCGACGATGTCGTGCTCGCTCTCGGAGCGCTGCGGGTAGCCAGCGAGGCCACCGCGCTGCCGCAGTCGTGAGAAGTCCTGGCGCCCCGTGAGCAGCTTGTGCACGTAGGACTGGTGGCCGGTGTCGAAGACGAAGGCGTCCCGCGGCGAGTGGAAGACCCGATGCATCGCGACCGTCAGCTCGACGACACCGAGGTTCGGCCCGAGATGCCCGCCGGTGCGAGCGACTTCACGGATCAGGAACGACCGGATCTCAGCAGCCAGCTCGACCAGCTGGGCCTGCGAGAGCCGGTCGAGGTCCCGGGGCCCTGTGATCTGTTCGAGGATCGCCATAGCGCTCCATGGTACTCGGCGCCACGCAGAAGACCCCCTGCGCTGCAGGGGGTCTTCTGGGGGATGCGCTCAGACCAGCGAGCGCAGGACGTACTGGAGGATGCCGCCGTTTCGGTAGTAGTCGGCCTCTCCGGGGGTGTCGATGCGCACGACAGCGTCGAACTCGACGGTCTGCTTGCCCTCCGGGCTGTGCGCGGTCGGCTCGGCGACCACGCGCACCGTCTTGGGGGTGCGGCCCTCGTTGAGCTCCGTGAGCCCGGAGATCGAGACGCTCTCGGTGCCGTCGAGGCCCAGCGACGCCCACGACTCGCCAGCAGGGAACTGCAGCGGCACGACGCCCATGCCGATCAGGTTGGAGCGATGGATGCGCTCGAACGACTCGGTGATGACGGCCTGCACGCCCAGCAGGTTGGTGCCCTTGGCCGCCCAGTCGCGGCTCGAGCCGGAGCCGTACTCCTTGCCACCGAAGACGACGAGCGGGGTGCCCTGCGCCTGGTAGTTGACGGATGCGTCGTAGATCGCCGACTGCGCGCCATCGGCCGTCGTGAAGTCGCGCGTGAAGCCGCCCTCGACGCCGTCGAGGAGCTGGTTCTTCAGGCGGATGTTCGCGAACGTGCCGCGGATCATGATCTCGTGGTTGCCGCGGCGGGAGCCGTAGGAGTTGAAGTCGGGGCGAGCGACGCCGTGCTCGGTCAGGTACTTGCCTGCCGGGCTGTCGGCCTTGATCGCGCCGGCCGGGGAGATGTGGTCGGTGGTGACGGAGTCGCCCAGGGCGGCCAGGACGCGAGCGCCCTGGATGTCCACGACCGGCGTGAGCTCCATGGTCATGCCGTCGAAGTACGGAGGCTTGCGCACGTACGTCGACTCCGCATCCCACTCGAAGACATCGCCGTCGGGCGTCGGAAGGCTCTGCCAGCGCTCGTCGCCGTCGAACACGGCGGCGTACTGCGTGGTGAACATCTCGGTGTCGATCGACGAGTCGATCGTCGCCTGCACCTCTTCGGCGGAGGGCCAGATGTCGGCGAGGAAGACATCCTGGCCGTCCTTGCCCTTGCCGAGCGGCTGGTTCGCGAAGTCGAAGTCCATCGTGCCCGCGAGCGAGTATGCGATCACCAGCGGCGGCGACGCAAGGTAGTTCATCTTCACGTCGGGGTTGATGCGGCCCTCGAAGTTGCGGTTGCCCGAGAGCACTGCGGTGACGGCGAGGTCGTGCTCGTTGATCGCAGCCGAGACCTCCTCGATGAGGGGGCCCGAGTTGCCGATGCACGTCGTGCAGCCGTAGCCGACGGTGTAGAAGCCGAGCTCGTCGAGGTCCTTGGTGAGGCCCGACTTGTCGTAGTAGTCGGTGACCACCTTCGAGCCGGGAGCCAGGGTCGTCTTGACCCACGGCTTCGCCTTGAGGCCGTGCTCGATCGCCTTCCGGGCGAGCAGACCGGCCGCGAGCATCACCGAGGGGTTCGACGTGTTCGTGCACGACGTGATGGCGGCGATCGTGACCGCGCCGTTGTCGAGCGTGTACGTCTGGCCGTCAGGGCCGGTCACCTCGACGGGCTTCGACAGTTCGGCGGGGATGCCGCTGCCGCTGTTGATGTGCACCTCGCGCGTGTCCTCATCCTCCTGACCGGGCACGGCGCCCGGGTCCGAAGCCGGGAACGAGTGCTTCGATTCGAGGTC
The DNA here is from genome assembly GCF_022436485.1 of Agrococcus sp. ARC_14. Classification (NCBI taxonomy): domain Bacteria; kingdom Bacillati; phylum Actinomycetota; class Actinomycetes; order Micrococcales; family Microbacteriaceae; genus Agrococcus; species Agrococcus sp. ARC_14. The sequence goes on along the minus strand of NZ_JAKUDO010000001.1, from coordinate 1,772,254 downwards.
GACCATCGAGGTCGAGGTCGAGGCGCTCGCGTAGTTCACGATGTCCTTCGAGAACTGCGACTTCGCCCGCGAGAGCTCGATGCGATCCTGCGGACGCTTCGGTCCGGCGATCGAGGGCACGACCGTGCCGAGGTCGAGCTCGAGGTACTCGGAGAACACGGGCTCCACCGAAGGGTCATGCCAGAGGCCCTGCTGCTTGGCGTAGGCCTCGACGAGCGCGACCTGCTGCTCGTCACGACCCGTCAGGCGCAGGTAGTCGAGCGTGACGTCGTCGACGGGGAAGATCGCGGCCGTCGAGCCGAACTCGGGGCTCATGTTGCCGATCGTGGCACGGTTGGCCAGCGGAACGGCGCCGACGCCGACGCCGTAGAACTCGACGAACTTGCCGACCACACCGTGCTTGCGAAGCATCTCTGTGATCGTGAGCACGACATCCGTCGCCGTCACACCCGTGGCGATCTGGCCGGACAGCTTGAAGCCGACGACGCGCGGGATGAGCATCGAGACGGACTGGCCGAGCATGGCCGCCTCTGCCTCGATGCCGCCGACGCCCCAGCCCAGCACGCCGAGGCCGTTGACCATCGTGGTGTGCGAGTCGGTGCCGACGACCGTGTCGGGGTATGCCGTCAGCTCGCCGCCGAACTCGCGGGCGTAGGTGACCTTCGCCAGGTTCTCGATGTTGACCTGGTGGACGATGCCGGTGCCCGGCGGGACGACCTTGAAGTCGTCGAACGCCGTCTGGCCCCAGCGCAGGAACTGGTAGCGCTCACCGTTGCGCTGGTACTCGATCTCGACGTTGCGCTCGAAGGCGTCGGGGGTGCCGAAGAGGTCGGCGATGACCGAGTGGTCGATCACGAGCTCGACGGGGGCGAGCGGGTTGATCTTGGTGGCGTCGCCGCCGAGCTCGGCCACGGCCTCGCGCATGGTGGCGAGGTCGACGATGCAGGGCACGCCGGTGAAATCCTGGAGCACGACGCGCGCGGGCGTGAACTGGATCTCGACGCTGGGCTCAGCCGTGGCGTCCCAGGAGCCGAGCGCCTCGATCTGCTGCTTGGTGACGTTCGCGCCGTCCTCGGTGCGGAGCAGGTTCTCGAGCAGCACCTTGAGGCTGAACGGCAGGCGCTCGTGGCCCGCGACCTTGTCGATTCGGTAGAGCGTGTAGTCGGTGCCGCCCACCGACAGCGAGCTCTTGCTGTCGAAGCTGTTCGGGTTCGCCATCGTGACTCCTTCAGGTCTCACGGGATGCGCTGGCTGCGCCTCGAGTGTATGCCTCGAGCCGTCGTGCGTGACGGCTTCGAGACGAGATATCTTGACGTCAAGATACCTTACCGCTTCCCGGAGCCCTCCGGGTCGGCAGGCGTGTCGGCATCGGGCGACTCGAGCACCGTGCGCACCATCAGCCACGTCACCCACAGCGCGGCGAGGTAGAGCGGAACGCCCATCAGCAGCTTGGCGCCGGCGAGCAGCTCGATCGCCCCCGGCAGCCCCTCTGTCTCAGCGAAGTAGAGCGGCACCTGCACGGCGAGCCGGGCACCGATGACGATCAGCCACAGGATGGTCGCCCGCCACGCGACCGCCCGCTTGGCCCTCTCGGTGCGCCAGGCATGCGGCGTGCCCGTGAGCGCGCCGGCGATGACGCCGACGAGCGGCTTGCGCATGAGCATGCTGATGACGAGCACGAGGATCACGATCGTGTTGACCGTGAAGCCCCAGAGGAAGTTGTCCTCGCCCTGGCCGGTGATGAGCGCGACCGCCGCAGAGATGCCGACGCCGATGAGGCCGGCGAAGGCCAGCACCGGCTGGCCCTTCTGCAGCACGCGCCAGGCGACGAACCCGATGGAGACGGCCAGCGGCACGAGCACCGAGATCCAGACGCTCTTCGTGGTCGCGTAGAGCACCAGGAAGAGGATGCCCGGCAGCAGCGACTCGATCAGCCCGCGGACGCCGCCCATCGCACCCAGCAGCGCGTTCGCAGAGGGCTTCGCCGCCGGATCCAGCTGGCCGAGCTTCGAGCCGCGGATGGCCGCGCCGACCTGGTCGGAGAACGACGGCTCGTCCTGCGCCGAGGGCTCCTGCCGCTCGCGGTCCCCGGGCTCATCCGCCGCCATCAGGCCGACTTCGGTGCGCGCAGCGGGATGAGCTCTCGCGGCGGCATGGGGTCCACGCCGCGGCACACGACAGTCGAGCGGAACAGCTCGATGGCCGCGGCGGCCTTCGCGTCGTCGACGGCCGCCGGCCCGCCGATCAGCCCCTGCAGCATCCAGCGCGGACCATCGACGCCGATGATCCGCACGGCGCGCGGCGAGCCGTCCGGCCCGGTCTGCAGCCGTGCTCGCAGCTCGGGGCCGAGCAGGCCGTCTGCGTCGTCGACGGTCGCGCCCTGGCGCTCGAGCTGCGTGCGCAGCACCTCGCGCACGGGCGCCCAGATCCCCTCGCTGCGCGGTGCGGCGAAGGGCTGCAGCTGCACGGTCGAGCCCTCGTGCTCGAGGGTGACGGCGACGATGCGCTTGGTCTTCTCCTCGACCTCGAGACGCATCTGCATGCCGGGGCGCGGCACGATGCGGAGCCCGCCGAGATCGACGTAGGGGCGCACGGGGGCCTCTGCCTCGTCGAGCGGGCCGACCTCCGCGCGGTCGCTCGGAGCGCTCTTCTCGATCAGCTCCTCCTCGTCGGGCAGCTGCTGGTCGTCAGTGGTGTCGGTCATCGTGCGATCCCCTCCGGTGCAGCGCCGAGGCCGGTGGATCCGTGCCCGCGCTCGCCTCGATCCGAACCCGGCAGGCGCTCCACCTCGATGAAGCGCACGCGTTCGACGCGCTGCACGATGAGCTGCGCGATGCGATCGCCCACCTCGATGCGGTGCGGCTCGCTGCCGGTGTTGAGCAGGTTCACCTTGATCTCGCCGCGGTAGCCGGCGTCGACCGTGCCCGGTGCGTTCACGATCGTGATGCCGTGCTTGGCGGCCAGGCCGCTGCGCGGGTGGATGAACGCCGCGAAGCCCTCCGGCAGCGCGATTGCGATGCCGGTGGCGACGAGCGCTCGTCGGCCGGGTTCGAGCGTCAGGCTCTCGGCGGCATGGATGTCGGCACCTGCGTCTCCCGGGTGCGCATAGGCGGGCACCGGCGATCCGGTGATGAGGACTTCTACCTGCTCCATCGCACACGAGGCTAGCCGAGGCTGGCGCGCGCGGCGAACCGGAGCGCGCGGAGGCGCGATGATGGAGGCATGGATTCCGCCCCCTCGTACCGCGAGCGGCTCGTGCCGCCGTGGTGGCTGCTGCTCGTCCTGCTGCTCGTCGTCCCCGCATCGCTGCTGGTGTTCCTGCCGGTGAGCATCGAGGTCGGCATCGTCGTCGCCATCGTGCTGTACGCCGGGATCGCGCTCGTCCTGTGGCTGACCGCGCCGGTCGTCGAGCTGCGCGACGGGCATCTTCGCGCAGGCAGGGCTCGCATCGGCGTCGGGTTCCTCGGCACGGCGGATGCGCTGGAGGGCGCGGCGGCGCGAGCGGCGCTGCGCTCTGGCTGGGACCCGGCGGACCACCACGTGATCTCGCCGTGGACGAGGGCGGTCGTGCGCGTGCCCGTGACCGACGAGGCGGACTCCACACCCGCCTGGGTCATCAGCTCACGTCGGGCGGGCGAGCTGGCCGCAGCGATCGCCGCGGCGCAGCAGCGCGCCTAGCGCAAGCTCCGAGCTCCTGGGATCAGGAGGCGCACTCCTGGCAGATCGGGCCGAGCTTCGTCTCGTGGTCGAACTGCAGGCGGTCCTTCACCAGGAAGCAGTTCACGCAGGTGAACTCGTGCTCCTGCGGGGGCAGCACGACGACGTCGAGCTCGACGTCGGCGAGGTCTGCGGCTGAGAGGTCGAAGCTGCCCGGGTTGTCGGCGTCGTCATCCGTCGCGACGCTCTTCGCCGGCACGCGCTCCTTGAGCGCCTCGATCGACTCGTTCTCATCGTCGGTCTTGCGCGGGGCGTCGTAATCGGTGGCCATCTGACATTCCTTGCTGGGCTGGGGGTGAGCGTCGTCGGCGCACATTCTGCACGAAAGTGACACCTGAGGCAAATCAGATATCTGCGTGAAGACCATACCCCGGACGACCGGTGAGCACTGCGGGCAGTGCACCCAACGGAACGCGCGGCGCGCCCGTCCCATTCCCGGCCCCGACTGCGCCTCCGTGGGATGCTGACGAGACCCGACATCCACGCCAGGAAGGACCGACGAATCATGCAGCAGCTGAGCGTCATCGGCGTCGAGGACGACGTCCTCATCCTCGAGTCAGAGTCTGGCGAGCGCTTCCGCGTGCCCGTCGATGCCCTGCCGGAGCACCGCAAGCCGGCAGTCGCGATCCCCCACCGGGAGCGCAAGGCCACGCCGCGCGATATCCAGTCCCTGATCCGCGGCGGCATGACCGCCGAGGAGGTCGCCTCGTCGACCGGCGAGGAGCTCGCCTACATCGAGCGCTTCGAGGGCCCAGTCGTGGCAGAGCGCAACCACGTGCTCGCCTCCGCGCTGTCGATCCCGGTCGCGACCGGCGACATCGATCCGCTCGCGGGCGAGACGACCTTCGGCGCTGCGATCGACGAGCGCCTCGATGACCTCCGTGCGTCCGAGCGATCCTGGGCGGCCTGGAAAGACGGTGACAGCGGCGTCTGGACCGTGCGCCTGCGCTTCACCACCGAGGCCATCCAGCACGAGGCCACGTGGGGCTACGAGCCCAAGAAGGCCACGTTGACGCCGCGCAGCAAGGAGGCGACCTCGCTCAGCCAGACGGGCGACGCGTCGAGCGTGCTCGTGCCTCGACTGCGCGCGATCGACCGCCAGAGCCGGCCGTCGACGCCCGACGCGGCATCCACCGCCCCGAGCGCAGCCCCCGCGCCCGTCGACGAGGCCGGTCCGCCACCCATCTCGCAGCGCGCGGCTGCGCGCGAGCGGGCCAGCGTCGATGCCGCGCGCACCGACACCGGCCGCTTCGACTCCGACGCCTTCCGCATCCAGCGCGGCACAGCCCGCTCCGCGCCCGAGCCGGTCGAGCCCGGGGTCGGGCTCGAAGAGGCCATCGAGTCGTCCGCGTCGACGGAGGCCCCCGTCGACGATCGCGCCAAGGAGCCGACGAAGGCCGACAACCCGTGGCTGCGCATCCGCGGCGGCGAGGTCGGAAGCCAACCCGAGAACGTCCAGGCGGCCGCGATCAACCGTCCCGCCGCATCCGCGCAGCCCAATCACACGGCAGAGCTGCTCGACGCGCTGCGGCGCCGACGCACGGAGCGCGAGGCCGCACTGCGCACCGCAGAGGCAGAGCCCAGCCTGTTCGAGGTGGAGCCCGAGGCGCCCGCGACACCCGTGGCAGAGCCTGCCGCCGAGGAGCAGCGACCCCAGCGCGCCAACGGCACGGGCCCGGTCGGCAGCCGCAAGCGCGGCTCGCGCGCGTCGATGCCCAGCTGGGACGAGATCGTCTTCGGCTCCCGCACCGACGACTAGCACCGCACAGCAGCAGCACCACGGGGAGCGCGTCCAACCGGACGCCCTCCCCGTTCCTGCGTCGGACCGACGACCGGCTCTGGTGTGTCGTCCCACCTGAACCGGGCGTCATGTTAGGTTGCCCGGTGGCACAGCCCCGTGCACCTACAAGGAGGTAGGCATGACACAGTCATCCGACGGCACGGCCGTCAACGACGCGTCGAGAGACAACACGCGCAGCGGTCTCGGCAAGGTCGTCACCGCATCCATGGCCGGCACCGTCGTCGAGTGGTACGAGTTCTTCCTCTACGCCACCGCGTCGACGATCGTCTTCAACCTGATCATGTTCCCGCCCTCGGACGATCCGTACGCGGCCATCATCAACGCGTTCCTGATCTACGGCGTCGGCTTCGTCGCCCGGCCGCTCGGCGGCATCGTCTTCGGTCACTTCGGCGACAAGTACGGTCGCAAGAAGCTGCTCCAGGTCGCGATCATCCTGGTCGGCGTCGCGACCTTCCTGATGGGTTGCCTGCCCACCTTCGACGTCATCGGCTACTGGGCACCCGCGCTCCTCGTCATCCTGCGCTTCTTCCAGGGCTTCGCGGTCGGCGGCGAATGGGGCGGCGGCGTGCTGCTCGTCGCGGAGCACTCCCCCAACAAGGAGCGCGGCTTCTGGTCGTCGTTCCCGCAGGCGGCCGTGCCGATCGGCAACCTGCTCGCCACGATCGTGCTGCTCGTGCTGCAGTGGACGCTCTCCGACGAGCAGTTCCTCAGCTGGGGCTGGCGCATCGCCTTCTGGCTCTCGGTCGTCATCGTCGCGGTCGGCTACTACATCCGCACTCGTATCGAGGACGCTCCCATCTTCCAGGAGGTGCGCCAGGAGGTCGCGCAGTCGAAGGCGCAGGGCTACGGCGTGCTCGAGGTGCTCAAGCGCTACCCCAAGGGCGTGCTGACGGCCATGGGTCTGCGCTTCGCGGAGAACATCCTCTACTACCTGGTGGTCACCTTCTCGATCACCTACCTGGGGGTGTTCCTGGAGTACGAGGTCAGCCGCATCCTCGGCCTGCTGGCGATCGCCCACGTCGCGCACATGATCTTCGTGCCGATCGTCGGTCGATTCGTCGACGCGGTCGGGCGCAAGCCGATGTACATCGCGGGCGCGATCCTGGGTGCGACCTGGGGCTTCATCGCGTTCCCGATGTTCAACACCGGCAACGACGTCGTGATCCTGCTCGGCATCATCCTGGGGCTGGCGTTCCACGCCCTCATGTACGCGGGGCAGCCGGCGATCATGGCCGAGATCTTCCCGACGCGCATGCGCTACTCGGGCGTCTCGCTCGGCTACCAGGTCACCTCGATCGTCGCGGGCTCTCTCGCACCAGTCATCGCGACAGCGCTGCTGCGCGAGTACGAGAGCCACATCCCGGTCGCCCTCTACCTACTGGCTGCCTGCGTCATCACCCTGATCGCCGCGCTGGCGCTCAAGGAGACGAAGGGCATCTCGCTGCACGACGTCGACGACGAGGACCGTCGCCGTCTGCTGGAGGAGAAGGGCACGATCTGATCACCGATCAGCACCCCTCATGAGACGGGCGGCGGGGCTTCCTCGCCGCCCGTCCTCCTGCGTGCACCGCTAGCGTGGGCACCACACCTTCGGAAGGAATCGACGATGACGTCAATCGCCTGGATCGGGCTCGGCAACATGGGCAGCCGGATGTCCGCCCACCTCGTCTCTGCTGGTCACACCGTGAAGGGCTACGACGTCGTCGAGGCCTTCCTCGCTGCCGCCGCCGACCACGGCATCACGCCCGTCGGCTCGATCGCGGAGGCCGTCGAGGGCGCGGAGGTCGTGATCCTCAGCCTGCCGAAGGGCGAGCACGTGCGATCGGTGCTCGCCGACGCCGACGGCGTCTTCGACCACGCAGCCCCGGGCACGCTCATCCTCGACACCTCGACCGTCGACCTCGAGACCTCGCGCTGGTGCCACGGCGAGGCCGGCTCGCGCGGCTTCCGCTTCGTCGACTCCCCCGTCTCCGGCGGCACGCAGGGCGCGGAGGCCGGCACGCTCGCGTTCATGCTCGGCGGCACCGAGGCCGACGTCGCCGACGCGAAGGTGATCGTCACGCCGATGGCCGGCAACGTGCTCGCGGTCGGCGAGGCGACGCACGGCATCGCCGCGAAGCTCGTCAACAACATGATGCTCGGCGTCTCAATCCTGGCGATGTCCGAGGGCTCGCAGCTCGCGCAGCAGCTGGGCCTGGACCCCAAGGCCTTCTTCGACGTCGCACGGGTCTCCTCCGGCGACTCGTGGGCCGTGCGCACCTGGTACCCGGTGCCCGGGGTCGTGCCGGGCGCCGCCTCGAACAACAACTTCGACGCATCCTTCTCGGCCATGCTGTGCCACAAGGACGTCACGCTCGCCGTCGCGGGTGCTGAGTCCGCCGGCGTCAACGTGCCGGCAGCGACGCTCATCCGCGACCAGCTGCAGCGGCTGCTCGACGACGGCTTCGGTGGCAAGGACTGCACGCTCGTGGTCCGCGAGGCGAGCCCGGATGGATCCGTCGAGGGCTGGGACGGCCGCTGATGCGGATCCGGGGCGCGGTGCTGCGGGCTCTCGGTGCTGAGCGGCCGTTCGCCCAGTCGCGCCCCCTCGAGCTCGTGGAGCTCGAGCTCGACGGGCCTGGACCCGGCGAGCTGCTGGTGCGCATCGAAGCCGCGGGCCTCTGCCACAGCGACCTCTCGGTGGTCGACGGCGCCAGGCTGCGACCCCTGCCGATGCTGCTCGGCCACGAGGCCGCCGGCATCGTCGAGGCGATCGGCGACGGCGTCGACGACATCGCGGTCGGCACGCGCATCGTGACCACGTTCCTGCCGCGCTGCGGCGAGTGCGCCGCCTGCGCGACCGACGGCAGACTGCCATGCGAGCGCGGCAGCGCGTCGAACGCGGCCGGCGAGCTGCTCGGCGGCGGTCGCAGGCTGCACGAGGTCAGTGAGGTCGGTGCGGTCGGGCAGAGCGCGGACGGGCGGGGAGCCGAGGTGCACCACCACCTGGGCGTCTCGGCATTCGCGACGCACGCGGTGGTCGACCGTCGGTCTGTCGTGCCGGTCGGCGACGATGTACCTCCCCAGGTGGCCGCCGTGCTGGGCTGTGCGATACTCACGGGCGGCGGCGCCGTCATCAACGCCGGCAAGCCGGTCGAGGGCGACGACATCGTGATCGTCGGGCTCGGCGGGGTCGGCATGGCCGCGCTGCTGGCCGCCGCCTCGCTCGGCCTCGGCCGCGTGATCGGCGTGGATGCGGTGCCGGACAAGCTGGAGACGGCCAGGCGGCTGGGCGCGCACCTCGCGCTCTCCCCCGACGAGGCGATCGAGCAGGGCCTCCGCGCGCCGGTCGTGATCGAGGCCGCCGGCCACCCGAAGGCGTTCGAGACGGCGTTCGCCCTCACGGCACCGGGCGGGACCACCGTGACCGTCGGCCTGCCGCATCCGGATGCCCGCTCGTCGTTGTCACCGCTGACGTTCACGACGGAGGCGCGCACGGTGATCGGCTCGTACCTGGGCTCGGCGGTGCCGGCGCGCGACATCCCTCGCTACGAGCAGCTGTGGCGCGAGGGGAAGCTGCCGGTGGAAGCGCTCGTCACGAGCGAGATCGGGCTCGACGACCTCAACGAGGCGCTCGACACGCTCGCCGACGGCAAGGCCATCCGGCAGGTCGTGCTGCTGTGATGCTGGAGCGCTCGCCCTTGCGGGCGGCGCGGAGAACGCAAGGCTGAGGAGCGCGCCCGCACAGCGGGCACGCGTCACGAAGTCGAGTCACTGCGTGAGATCGCAGCTGGTGCCCCAGGGCGCTGCAAGGTAGGCATCGGCCTCCTCTGCCGGCAGCGCGACCAGCAGGATCGACGGCACAGCGCCGGCGGAGCCACAGGTCGAGACCACCACCCAGTCAGCCTGCTCGGCGCCGGGCGACGGGATCGGCGCCGCTGGAGGATTCGCGTCGAGCGTGGCCTCTCGCGCGTCGAGCACCCCGATGGTGCCCATCGGCGACAGGCGCAACGCCTCGGCGACGGTGGAACGATCCGGAGACTCGAGCTCGATCTGCTCCATGATCTCCTCGATCTGCATCGAGTCGAGCGCGGCCGGGCCAGCTGAACAGCCCGCGAGCAGCCCGGCGAGGGCCGCAGTCAACGCCAGCAGCGGCGCTCTGCCGTGTCGTGTCCGCATCCCCGCCTCCATCCGAGCACCATCGCTCTCGACCGCACTCTATCCACGGCTCAGGCGAAGGCCCCGAAGCGGCGCAGCGGCACGCGCAGCTCATCGGGCGTGAGCGAGCCGTGCTGGCCGATCATGCCGCGGCCGGGGTCGGCCTCGTCGACGTAGATCGCCCGCCTGCCGCGCGCGGCGACGAACACGTCGCCGAGGCGAGGCTCGACCTCCGGGTGCACCGCGCCGAGCCAGCCACTTGCGATGACCTCCTGCCGCGTCGCGACCCACGCCGCATCGCCGAGCCATGCGCGCCAGGCCGCGGCCAGCGCATCCGCCGTCTCGCCCTCCGCCGCGTGCAGCTGCAGGCAGCGCGGCTCCCCCGCCACGTGCGCGACCGAGGAGAGCAGCTCCTGCGGCGCGATGAGGTGACCGGATGGGTCGACGTCGACCATGCCGTGATCGGCGGTGACGACGAGGCCCACGCCGCGCGGCAGCCCGGCGACGAGCTCGGAGACGTGGCCGTCGAGCCGCTCGAGCGTGTCGATCCAGCGATCGCTCTGCCAACCGCGCTCGTGGCCGATGCGGTCGAGCTCCGGCACGTACAGGTAGACGAGCGAGCGCTCGCGCGCTGCCTGCTCGGCGACGGCGAACCGGTCGGCCAACGTCGCGCCGCCGCGGAACTCCGCACCGCGCAGCACCGCCTTCGTGAAGCCGCTCGCGGCATGCTTCGGCTCGCCGATCACGATCGAGGGTTCCTGCTCGAGGATGGTCGGCGCGCGCTGCCAGGTGGCGGGATCCATCGCCCCGCCCCAGTCGCGCAGCTGGTTGCGCACGCCCTCACCCGGCACGAGCGCGTCGTAGCCCACCATGCCGTGCTCGCCGGCCAGCACTCCGGTCGTGAGGCTCGCCAGCGCCACCGCGGTCGTCGACGGGAAGCCCGCGTCGAGCGAGCCGCCGGGCGCGCCGGCGAGCGTGCGGGCGTGCCCGGCGCGCTGACCCAGCTGCGCAGCCCCCAAGCCGTCGACGAGCAGCACGATGGCGCCCGTGACCTGCGGCAGCGCCAACGCGTTCGGCTCGCCGCGAAGCGCGCGCGACGAGCTGCGCAGAACGTCGGCAAGGCTCCGTGATCCGGGCGCTCGCGTCGGTAGCATTCCTTCAGCCTATGACTGCCACACCCGCCCCAGACTCATCCAGCAGCACCGTGTCCGCCGAGCGCATCGACGACATCGACGTCGCTGCCGAGATGCAGGACTCGTTCCTCGAGTACGCGTACTCCGTCATCTACGCACGCGCGCTGCCTGACGCCCGCGACGGGCTCAAGCCCGTGCAGCGGCGCATCCTCTTCCAGATGTCCGAGATGGGGCTGCGCCCCGAGAAGTCGCACGTGAAGAGCGCTCGCGTCGTCGGCGACGTGATGGGCAAGCTGCACCCGCACGGCGACACCGCGATCTACGACGCGCTCGTGCGCCTCGCCCAGCCGTTCACCCTGCGCCTGCCGCTCGTCGACGGGCACGGCAACTTCGGCTCGCTCGACGACGGCCCTGCGGCCGCCCGCTACACGGAGGCGCGGCTGGCCTCGGCGGGGCTGTCGCTCACGGAGGGCCTCGACGAGGACGTCGTCGACTTCGTGCCGAACTACGACAACTCCTACCAACAGCCCGACGTGCTGCCGGCCTCCTACCCGAACCTGCTGGTCAACGGCGCGAGCGGCATCGCAGTCGGCATGGCGACGAACATGGCGCCGCACAACCTCGTCGAGGTCATCCAGGCTGCCAAGCACCTGCTCGCGCACCCCGACGCATCCACCGCCGACCTCATGCGGCACGTGCCTGGCCCCGACCTGCCGGGTGGCGGCGTGATCGTCGGCCTCGACGGCATCAGGGATGCCTACGAGACGGGCCGTGGGTCGTTCAAGACCCGCGCGCGCGCCTCGATCGAGCGCGAGGGCCGCAAGACGCAGATCGTCGTCACCGAGCTGCCGCACCAGGTGGGGCCCGAACGCCTGATCGAGAAGATCAAGGACGGCGTGCTGTCGAAGAAGCTGCAGGGTCTGAGCGACGTGCAGGACCTCACCGATCGCAAGCACGGCCTGCGGCTCGTGATCGGCATCAAGACGGGCTTCGACCCGGATGCGGTGCTGCAGCAGCTCTACCGCTACACGCCGCTCGAAGACGGCTTCTCGATGAACAACGTGGCGCTCGTCGGCGGCAAGCCCGAGACGCTCGGCCTCAAGGCTCTGCTGCGGGTCTACATCGACCACCGCGTCTCGGTCGTGCGCCGTCGCAGCGAGTTCAGGCTCGCGAAGCGGCGCGACCGCCTGCACCTCGTGGAGGGGCTGCTGGTCGCGATCCTCGACATCGACGAGGTCATCCAGGTGATCCGCGCCTCGGACGACAGCGAGCAGGCGCGCACGCGGCTGCAGAGCATCTTCGACCTCTCGGAGGCGCAGGCCGAGTACATCCTCGAGCTGCGGCTGCGCAGGCTGACGAAGTTCAGCCGGGTCGAGCTGGAGGCCGAGCGCGACGAGCTGCAGGCGCAGATCGCCGAGCTCGAGCGCATCCTCGGCACCGAAGCCGCGCTGCATCGGGTGGTCGCGGACGAGCTCGACGAGGTTGCCGAGCGCTTCGGCACGCCGCGGCGCACCCTGCTGACCGAGGGCAACGGGCAGGCGACGACCGGCCGTGCCTCCGCGGCGAAGGTCGCCGCGAGCCTCGAGATCGCGAATGCGCCCACCCGCGTGCTGCTGTCGGCCACCGGCCGGGTGGTGCGCGTCGACGGTGAGGAGCCGATCCCGCAGCCGGCGCGCCGCAGTCGCCACGACGCCATCCGCTCGAGCATCACGACCACCACCCGCGGCGCGTTCGGCCTCGTCACCTCCTCGGGTGCCGTGCTGCGCCTGACGCCCGCCGAGCTGCCCTCGGTGCCCCCCGCATCCGTGGGCCTCACCGCCGGCATCAAGGTGAAGGAGCTCGGCGCGTTCGAGCGCGGCGAGGAGCCGATCGGGCTCATCGACCTCGTCGACTCGACCGACGGCGACGCCGTGCCGTGGCTGGTGGCCACCGCGAACGGCATCGTGAAGCGTGTGCTGCCGAGCGAGCTGCGCGATCGCGACCGCGAGCCGCTCATCACGCTCAAGGCCGGCGACCGGGTCGTCGGCGTCGCACCTGCACCCGACGACGCGTGGATCGTGCTCGTCACGAGCGATGCGCAGCTGCTGCGCTTCTCGGCTGGGCAGGTCAACCCGCAGGGGCCCGGCGCCGCGGGCATGAAGGGCATCTCGCTGAAGGGCGACGCGACCGTGCGGTTCGCCGGCGCCGCGGAGGAGACCGCCGAGGTCGTGACGGTGACCGAGGCGGCCGAGACGCTCGCAGGGCTCGACGAGCCGCGCGTGAAGGTGTCGGAGCTCACGGAGTTCCCGCCGAAGGGCCGCGGCACCGGCGGCGTGCAGGCGCACCGGCTGCTCAAGGGCGAGGTGGGGCTCTCGCTCGCGTGGACCGGCCCGGCGCCGATGGCGGTCGGCGCTGACGGCTCGCAGCGCCAGCTGCCGCCGGGCGGCTCACCGCGCGCAGGATCCGGCGTGGCGATCGACGGCGCTATCGGCGCGATCGGCTCGAAGCTCGGCGCGTAGCGCCACCGTTGGCCCGCGACTGGGGCGGCTGCGCCCGAGTGGGGACCGCATGCCGGCCCCAGTCGGGCGCATCAGCCCCAGTCGGCGTCACGATGGGGCGCCACCCGGCTCGGCTGCGCGCCCGCGACTCAGGCGTCGATGCGGTCGCGGTCGACCTGCGAGGTGACGATGAGCTCGCGGCGCGGGGCGACCTCGTTGCCCATCAGCAGCTCGAAGATCTCGATCGCCCGCTCGGCATCGCTGATGGTGACGCGACGCAGCGTGCGGCGCGAGCGATCCATCGTCGTCTCGGCCAGCTGGTCGGCATCCATCTCGCCCAGGCCCTTGTAGCGCTGAGGCGGCTCGTGCCAGGTCTTGCCGGCCTTCTTCAGCCGCGCGAGCGTGCGATGCAGCTCGGCGTCCGAGTAGGTGTAGACCGCCTCGTCGGGCTTCCCGCGGTGCTTGACGAGCACGCGGTGCAGCGGCGGCACGGCGACGAAGACGCGCCCTTCGTCGATGAGGGGACGCATGTAGCGGTGGATGAGCGTGAGCAGCAGGGTGCGGATGTGCGCGCCGTCGACGTCGGCGTCGGCGAGCATGATGACCTTGCCGTAGCGCGCCTGGCTGAGGTCGAACGAGCGGCCGGAGCCCGCGCCGATCGACTGGATGATCGCGGCGCACTCCGCGTTGCCGAGCATGTCGGCGATCGAGGCCTTCTGCACGTTGAGGATCTTGCCGCGGATGGGCAGGATCGCCTGGAACTCGCTGTCGCGCGCGGGCTTGGCGGTGCCGAGCGCGCTGTCGCCCTCGACGATGAACAGCTCGGTCTGCGCGACGTCGTTCGAGCGGCAGTCGACGAGCTTCACCGGCAGCGACGACGATTCCAGCGCGCTCTTGCGCCGCGCCGTCTCCTTGAGCGAGCGCGCCGAGATGCGCGCCTTCATCTCGCTCACGACCTTCTCGAGCAGCTGCCCCGCCTGCGCCTTCTCGTCGCGCTTCGACGAGGTGAGGATGCCGCCGAGCTCGCGCTGCACGACCTGCGCCACGATCTGGCGCACGGCGGGCGTGCCGAGCACCTCCTTCGTCTGGCCCTCGAACTGCGGCTCCGGCAGTCGCACGGTCACGACCGCGGTGAGTCCTGCGAGCGCATCATCCTTCTCGACCTTGTCGCCGCCGACCTTCAGCTTGCGCGCGTTGGCAGCCACCTGGTCGCGGATGAGCTTCAGCAGCGACTGCTCGAAGCCCGCGAGGTGCGAGCCGCCCTTGGGCGTCGCGATGATGTTCACGAACGTCTGCACGACCGTGTCGTAGCCGGTGCCCCAGCGCAGCGCGATGTCGACCTCGCACGTGCGGTCGACCTCGCGGGTGACCATGTGACCGGTCTCCTCGTCGAGCACCGGGATGGTCTCCTTGAAGTCGCCATCGCCTGTCAGACGCCACGTGCCGGTCAGCGCAGGGTCGGGCGCCAGGTACTCGGCGAACTCGCTGATGCCGCCGTCGTAGCGGAAGTCGTGGACGACGCGCTCCTCGCCGCGGTCGTCGTTGATCTGAATGCCGAGGCCCGGCACCAGGAACGCGGTCTGCCGCGCGCGGCGGGCGAGCTCGTCGGCGAGGAACTCGGCGCCCTTCGTGAACACCTGCGGGTCGGCCCAGTAGCGCACGCGCGTGCCGGTGACCCCCTTGCCGACCTTGCCGATCTTCCGCAGCTTCGACGCATCCGTGAACGGCAGGAACGTCGCGTCGGGCGAGGGCTCGTCCCCGCGATCGAGGAACTCCCCGGGCTCCCCGCGGTGGAACGACATCGCCCAGGTGGCGCCTTCGCGGTCGACCTCGACGTCGAGGCGCGCGGAGAGGGCGTTGACGACGGATGCGCCGACGCCGTGGAGCCCGCCGGAGGACTGGTAGGCGCCGCCGCCGAACTTTCCGCCCGCGTGCAGCTTCGTGAAGATCACCTCGACGCCGGTCAGGCCCGTGCGCGGCTCGACGTCGATCGGCAGACCGCGCGCGACGTCCTTCACCTCGACGGAGCCGTCCTTGTGCAGGATGATGCTGATCTCTGTGCCGTGGCCGCCGAGCGCCTCGTCGACCGAGTTGTCGATGATCTCCCAGAGGCAGTGCATGAGGCCGCGCGAGTCGGTCGAGCCGATGTACATGCCCGGGCGCTTGCGCACCGCCTCGAGTCCCTCGAGGACGGTCAGGTGCCGTGCCGAGTAGTCGGATGCCGCGCGTGCCAACCGATCCCCCAATGTCGTGCGTCGGACGCGCCCGGGATGCTCGCGCCGTGATCCGGCGCCGTTGCGAGCGCGCCTGCCAGCCTACGGCCGAGGACGCCTGCGTCGCCGCAGGCCACGCGGCTCGGCACGGGGTTGCGCCGCTGGCGAACCGCCAGGCGATCGGCGCCGAACCACCGGTGAGACATGCGACGATAGACGCAATGCAAGAAGCGAGGAGGGCACCGTGAACGACATCCAGACCACGACGCTCGAGATGGACGACGCGAGCGCGCCGCTCGGCGGGCTCGACCGCTGCGACAGCTGCGGAGCACAGGCGTATGTCCGCGCCACGATGGAGAGCGGCACGCTGCTCTTCTGCGCCCACCACGCAGCGAAGCACCGCGACGCGCTGCAGCCGCTCGCGAAGGTGTGGCACGACGAGTCCGAGCGGCTCAACGAGCGCTGACCCGAGCGTCCCACCGAGACCGACAGCGAGAGCGGCCCACCCCACCGAGGGGCGGGCCGCTTTCGCGTCTGCCCGAGCGCGCCGTCAGCGCCCGAACGGCCCCTGCAGCCGCTGCAGGAAGCGCTTCGTGCGCTCGTGCTGCGGGTCACCGAACACCTGCTCGGGAGCGCCGCGCTCTACGACCACGCCCTCGGCGAAGAACGACACCTGGTCGGCGACCTCGCGCGCGAAGCGCAGCTCGTGGGTGACGACCGCCATCGTCCAGCCCTCCTGCGCGAGCTCGGTCATGACCGCGAGCACCTCGCCCACGAGCTCGGGATCGAGCGACGAGGTGGGCTCGTCGAACAGCAGCATCGACGGCGCGAGCGCGAGCGCCCTCACGATGCCGACGCGCTGCTGCTGGCCGCCGGAGAGCGACGACGGGTAGGCATCCGCCTTCTCCCGCAGGCCGACGCGGTCGAGCAGCGCCAGCGCATCCGCCATCACCTCGTCGCGGGGCCTGCCCTGCACCCGCAGCGGGCCGATCGTGACGTTGCCGAGCACCGTCAGGTGCGGGAAGAGCTGGTGCTGCTGGAAGACCATGGCGGATGCGCGGTGCAGCTCGGCGCGCTCCCTGCGGCTGCGGGGTCGCGAGCAGTCGAGCTCGAGCTCGCCGATGCGCAGCGTGCCGGAGTCGGGCGTCTCGAGGCCGTTGAGCGAGCGCAGCACCGTCGTCTTGCCGGAGCCTGAGGGCCCGACGAGCGCGTGCACGGTGCCAGGGGCGATGTCGAGGTCGACGCCCCGCAGCACGTGGTTGTCGCCGAACGACTTGTGCAGCGCGCGGGCGGAGAGCAGCAGGCCGGAGGGCTGGATCCCCGGTGGAGTGACGGCATCAGACGGCATAGCGTTCGAGCCTCCTCTCGAGGCGGTCCTGGCCGAACGCGAGCACGAGGCAGATCACCCAGTAGACCGCCGCGGCGAGCGAGTAGATCACGATGAACTCGCCGCTCGGCGCTGCGATGCGCTGCGCGACCCGGAAGAGCTCGGTGACGAGGATGAGCGAGGCGAGCGAGGAGTCCTTCACGAGCGAGATGAGCGTGTTGGACAGCGGCGGCACCGAGACCCGCGCCGCCTGCGGCAGCACGATGCGCCAGAGCGCCTGACCACGCGACATGCCGACCATCGCGGCGGCCTCCCACTGCCCGCGCGGGATCGAGAGGATCGCGGCACGGATGATCTCGGCCGCGTAGCCGCCCACGTTCATCGACAGCACGATGATGGCGCTCGGCCACGGGTCGAGCGTGATGCCGATCTGCGGCATGCCGTAGAAGATCACGAAGAGCTGCACGAGCAGCGGCGTGCCCCGGATGATCGAGATGTAGACGCGGGCGATGCCGGAGAGCCACGCGATGCCCGAGATCCGAGCCAGCGCCATCGCGACCGCGATGACGATGCCTAGGACGAACGAGGCGGCGGTCAGCGGGATCGTGGCCTGGATCGCGCCCAGCACGATCGGGCCGACCGATGACCCGATGAGCTCCCAGTCCACGGGTCGACCCTACGCGCCCGCGCCGGCAGCGAACGCCGATGCGGCCCGAGCTGCTGCCCGGGCCGCATGCGGTGCGATGCGCGTCACGGCTGCGAGACGTCCTCGCCGAAGTACGACGCCGAGATGTCGGCGAGCGTGCCATCGGCAGCGAGCGACGCGAGCGCCTCGTCGACGGCCTCGACGAGCGTGTCGCTGCCGGCGCGGAAGGCGAGCGCGTTCTCGCTCGTCTCCTCGGTCTCGGCAACCACCCGCAGGCCCGTCTCGCCGCCCTGCGACTGCTCGTAGTCGAGGAAGGTGAGGCTGTCGTTGACCGTGGCGTCGACGCGGCCGGCGCGCAGCAGCTCTGCGGCCTGCGCGAAGCCCTCGACCTCTTCGATCTGTGCACCGGCGCCCTCGGCGACATCGGCCCAGTTGCTCGTGAGCGACTGCGCGCTCGTGCGGCCGGCGAGGTCGTCGAACGACTGGATGTCGCTGTCCTCGGCGACCACCAGGACACCGGGCGAGAAGGTGTAGGGCGAAGAGAACCGATACCGCTCGAGGCGTTCCGGGGTGATCGAGACCTGGTTGGCGATGACGTCGACGCGACCGGAGTCGAGCGCGGCGAACAGGGCGTCCCACTGCGCCTCCTGGAACTCCACCTCGACACCGAGCTGCTCGGCGACCGCCGTGATGATCTCGACGTCGTAGCCCGTCAGCTCGCCCGCGCCGTCCTCGTGGAACGAGAACGGCGAGTAGGTGCCCTCGGTGCCCACGACGAGCACACCCGCCTCCTGCACCTGCTCGAGCGTCAGGCCAGCGGCCTCCTCGCCGGAGTCAGCAGTGGTCGAGCATCCGGCCAGTGCGACGGATGCGGCTGCGACGCCGGCGACGACGGCAAGACGGGCGGTGGTGCGGGCGCGAGACATGAGCTCTCCTTCTTGGGGGTAACACTCCATCTTAGAACGAGTCGAGGAGGCAAAGAAACAGGCCGGCCCGGCATTCCGGGTCGGCCTGTCTCCTCTCGTGACGCTGGTCACGTGCAGCGGATCACTCCAGGTAGTCGCGCAGCTGCTGCGAGCGCGAGGGGTGGCGCAGCTTGGCCATCGTCTTCGACTCGATCTGGCGGATGCGCTCGCGCGTGACGCCGAACGTGTCGCCGATCTGGTCGAGCGTCTTCGGCATGCCGTCGCCCAGGCCGAAGCGCATGCGGATCACGCCCGCCTCGCGCTCCGAGAGCGAGTCGAGCAGCGACTCGAGCTGGCGCTGCAGCATCGTGAAGCCGACGGCGTCGGCAGGCACGACCGCCTCGGTGTCCTCGATCAGGTCGCCGAACTCGCTGTCGCCGTCCTCACCGAGAGGCGTGTGCAGCGAGATGGGCTCGCGGCCGTACTTCTGCACCTCGATGACCTTCTCAGGGGTCATGTCGAGCTCGCGCGCCAGCTCCTCGGGGCTCGGCTCGCGGCCGAGATCCTGCAGCATCTGGCGCTGCACGCGGGCCAGCTTGTTGATGACCTCGACCATGTGGACGGGGATGCGGATCGTGCGTGCCTGGTCGGCCATCGCACGCGTGATCGCCTGGCGGATCCACCAGGTGGCGTAGGTCGAGAACTTGAAGCCCTTGGTGTAGTCGAACTTCTCGACCGCACGGATGAGACCGAGGTTGCCTTCCTGGATGAGATCCAGGAACTGCATGCCGCGGCCGGTGTAGCGCTTCGCGAGCGAGACCACCAGGCGCAGGTTGGCGCCCAGCAGGTGGCTCTTGGCGCGCTGCCCGTCACGGGCGATGCGGGTGAGGTCGCGCTTGAGCTGCCACTCGAGGCCTTCGCCGTCGATCGAGAGCTTCTCCTCGGCGAACAGACCGGCCTCGATGCGCATGGCGAGATCGACCTCCTGCTCGGCGTTCAGGAGCGCGACCTTGCCGATCTGCTTCAGGTAGTCCTTGACCGGGTCGGCTGTCGCACCCGTGATCTGGGTGGGAGCGGGCTCGTCGTCGTCGCCCGAGAGGCGCAGCGCGCCGGTCGGGAGCTTCTCGACGTGGACCTTCTCCTCGTCGTCCTCGGTGTCGGTCTCCTCGGTCGACTCGTCGGCCACCGCCTCCGCCACCGGGTCAGCGGCCTTGCGGCGCGTGGCGGTGCGCTTGACGGGAGCCTTCTTGGCAGGTGCCTCGACGGTCTCAGCAGCCTCTGCAGCGGCCTTGGCGGCCGCTGCCTTGGTCTTCGCGGCGGTGGCCTTCGCGGGAGCCTTGACAGCAGTCGTCTTCGCCGGTGCCTTGGCCGCGGTGGCCTTCGCCGTCGTCGCCTTCGCTGCGGGCGCCTTGGCGGTCGCGGGCTTCGCAGCAGCCTTCGTCGTGGTCGTAGCGGCCGCCTTCGTGGCGGGCGCCTTCTTCGCAGGAGCCTTCGTGGCGGGCGCCTGCGTCGTGTCGGTCGCAGCCTTGGCGGAGCTGCGGCTCGCGGTCGTTGTGGTGTCCTTGGCTGGCATGCGGCCTCCGGTCGGTCTCGGGCGCCCAGACCCAGTGCAGGCAACTGAGGGCAGTCGAAGGACCCATGTCAAGTCCCGCGGCGGGCGCCGGTCTCGACTGGGTCGGTCTTGACAGTATAGCGCTGCGTATGGCATAGGCATTCCCAGCCAGGGTGATTCGCGCGCTCAGGCCTTCCGATCGCGCATCCAGCGCGCGACGGCCCGCCAGATCGGCCCGACCTCGATGCCCTCCTCGCGCAGCTTCGAGCGCGTGATGCGACGCATACGCACGACCATGCCGAAGCCCAGCAGCAGGATGACCAGCTGCGCGGCGAGCGCGATCCGGAAGCCCTCCCAGTCATAGAGGGCCACCTGCTCCCCCGCAGCTGTGCGCACCGAGTGGACCACGTCGAGCACGATGCCGATCACCGGCATGAGCGCGAAGGAGGCGAGGAAGCCGCCGATGTTCACGATGCCGTTCGCGGAGCCCAGCACGCGCAGCGGGTTGAACGTGCGCGCGAAGTCGAACCCGACGGTCGAGCCGGGGCCTGCGATGCCCAGCACCACCACGAGGGTGACCACGAGCCACGCCGGCGGGTGCCCCGGCCAGAGCAGCACGACGCTCCAGGTCACGATCACGAGAGCGACGATGGCCAGCACGAGCGTGGAGCGCCGCAACGGGAAGCGTGCGGTGGTGATGCCCACGATGGGGCCGACGATCATGCCGGTCAGGACGACGACGGACATGAGGCCTGCGGCGGCGGCAGTGCTGTAGCCCAGACCCTCGACGAGCAGCGGGAACCCCCACAGGAGCATGAAGACGTTCGTCGAGGCCAGCAGCGAGAAGTGCGTCCAGAAGCCGAGCCGGGTGCCCGGTTGCCGGAACGCGCCCTTCAGCCGTGGCCACCATCCCTCCGGCACATCGATCGAGCCGGTCATCGGCGCACCGCCGGGTGGCGCGTCGAACACGAGCAGCAGCACGAGCACGAACGCCACGACGCCGAGGACAGCGAGGGTGCCGAACGAGAGCGTCCAGCCCGCCTCGTGCAGGAACCACGCGAACGGCACCGCCGACGCGAGCTGGCCGAGCTGGCCGCTCACGGCGGTCCACTGCGACATCTGCGCGACGATCCGGCCGGTGAACCACCCGGACTGCAGCCGGATGACGGAGATGAAGGTCGCCGCGTCGCCGAGGCCGACCAGGACACGGCCGACGACGGCGAGCGGCAGCTCTTCCGAGAAGGCGACGAGCACCTGTCCGCTCGCCATGATGAGCGCGCCGGAGGCGATGAGCACCCGGGGGCCGAAGCGATCGACCAGCACGCCCACCGGGATCTGCATCGCTGCGTAGACGCCGATCTGCACGGCGCCGAGGGTCGACAGCAGTGTCGCCTGCACCTCGAAGCGCTCTGCGGCGGCCGGGCCTGCGACGCCGAGCGATGAGCGGTGCAGGATCGCGATCATGTAGGCGACCGCGCCGATGCCCCAGACGAGCCAGGAACGAGCGCTGTTCATCCGCGCGGATCCGCTCCCGGACGGCCGCGCCCCTTCAGGTAGCGCTCGAGCTCCTCGGCGATCTCGTCGGCGCTCGGCAGCGTGCCGTCCTCGTCGGTGAGCGGCGAGCGCACGGGCGACTGCGCCATGAACGCGTCGTAGCGCGCCTCGAGGGTGTGCACGATGCGTCGCAGCTCCTCGTTGGTCTCCATCTGCTGCGCCACGAGCTGCTGGAACTCTCGGTCGGCCTGCCGCAGCTCCTCCGTGCGGAACGCGAGCGAGGTCGCGCTCGTGACGCCCTCGAGCGCGGCCAGCGCGGGCCCGGATGAGCCGGACTCCCCGACGTAGTGCGGCACCAGCACCGTGAAGGTCGCGACCGGTGCTACGGGGTGCAGGCGGTGCTCGATGCGGTGGATGATCGAGGCGGGCACCGACGAGACCGGGCGCCACGCGGAGTACTGCTCGATGAGCTCAGCCCGGTTGCCGGAGACGGTCGAGACCAGCGGCCTGGTGTGCGGCACGGGCATGCCGATCGACGTGATGATCGTGGTCGTGGCGACCTCGAGCCGCTCGTGCAGCTCGAGCAGCGCATCCGTGAACCGCTCCCACATCCAGTCGGGCTCCGGGCCGGTCAGCAGCAGGAACGGGGCGCCGGCGTCGTCCTCGACCTGCAGCAGCGTGAGCGAGTGCGGCAGATACTCGTCGATCCGATCCTCGTTGAAGTGGATGCGCGGCCTGCGCGAGCGGTGATCGATCAGCAGATCGGTGTCGAACTCGACGATGCCGCGGAACGGGAGCGTGTCCAGGATCGCGGCCGCCGCAGACTCCGCTGCGGAGCCCGCATCGACGAATCCATGGATGGCGATGACGAGATCGAGACCGTGCGGCACCGTCTCGAGGTCCTCGAGGGGCAGCGTCAGCTCGTGGGGATCGAACACCCTCCCAGCCTAGTGAGCCTCCGGGCGCCGGTATCCTCGTGACCCATGCCCTTCCCCGCACTCTCCATCATCGCCAGGTCAGAGGACGCCACCGCCGAGCTCGTCGTGCACGGCGTGCTCGCAGGCGAGACGCCCACCGTCCCCGGCTTCGACTCCGAGCTGCTCACCGCGCTCGGCATCACCGGCAAGCGCGAGCAGCTCACGCGCGCCGTCGTCGACGGCCGCGCGATCGCCTTCGTCGGACTCGGTGACACCGTCACCGCAGACCGCCTGCGCGAGGTCGCCGGCGCCGCGGTGCGCGCGCTGCGCGAGGTGTCGTCGATCGCGCTCGCGCTGCCGGTCACCTCGGGCGAAGAGGTGCAGGCCGTGCTCGAGGGCGCCGCGATGGGCGCCTACCGCTACGAGCAGCGCCAGCCGGCCGCCGACGCGCCCGCCGTGTGCGAGATCGCGGTCGTCGCCGGCGAGGCCGAGTGCTCGGCCTACTCCGTGCAGAGCGCGGGCATCGCCGCGCAGGCCGTCTGGACCACGCGCGACCTCGCGAACACGCCCCCGAACCTGCTGAGCCCCGTCGACTTCGCCGACCGCGTCGTCGCCGAGGCCGCGGGCACCAGCCTGAGCGTCGTCGTGCGCGACGAGGATCGCCTGCGCCGGGAGGGCTTCGGCGGCATCGTCGCGGTCGGCCAGGGCTCGAGCCGCCCGCCGCGCCTCGTCACCGTCGAGCACGCGCCGGAGAACGCGACGCGCCACGTCGTGCTGGTCGGCAAGGGCATCACCTTCGACTCGGGCGGCCTCTCGCTGAAGCCGGCGGCGTCGATGCAGCACATGAAGTACGACATGACCGGCGCGGCCACCGTCTACGCCGTCACGGTCGCAGCCGCCGCGCTGCAGCTGCCGATCCGCATCACCGCGCACCTCTGCCTGGCGGAGAACCTCGTCTCATCGACCGCGACGCGGCCGGACGACGTCATCACCATGCGCGGCGGCACGACCGTCGAGGTCACCAACACCGACGCAGAGGGACGCCTCGTGATGGCCGACGCGCTCGTGCTCGCCAGCGAGGCGCAGCCGGACGCGATCATCGACGTCGCGACCCTCACGGGCGCGCAGGTGATCGCGCTCGGCGACCGCGTGAGCGGCGTCATGGGCAACGACGCGGCCTTCGTCGACGCGGTCG
The DNA here is from genome assembly GCF_022436485.1 of Agrococcus sp. ARC_14. Taxonomy (NCBI): domain Bacteria; kingdom Bacillati; phylum Actinomycetota; class Actinomycetes; order Micrococcales; family Microbacteriaceae; genus Agrococcus; species Agrococcus sp. ARC_14. The sequence continues at coordinate 1,748,740 of NZ_JAKUDO010000001.1, read as the reverse complement.
TCCGCGCCTCGCGAGAGGTGGGCGAGCAGGTCTGGCCGATGCCGATCCCCGAGGAGATGATCGGGATGCTCGACTCCGACGTCGCGGATCTCGCGAACGCGAAGGTCGGCAACCGCGCGGGCGGCATGCTGCTGGCCGCTGCCTTCCTCAACGAGTTCGTGGGCGAGCGCGACGGCGCGCCCATCCCCTGGGCGCACATCGACATCGCCGGACCGTCGACGAACAACGGCTCGCCCTTCGGCTTCATGCCCTCCGGCGCGACGGGCGTCGCGGTGCGCGGATTGCTCCGCACGCTCTCGAAGATGTCGCGTTCGGCCGAGTGACCCCACCCGGGCCTGCGCATCGGGCTAGGCTGGTACGGGCAAGAACTGCCGTGCACCGCTGCGTCCACCGGCGCGGCAACGAAGACTCATAAGGAGCAAGTGCGTGTCCGATCAGAGCTTTGACATCGTCGTCCTGGGTGGAGGCAGCGCGGGCTACGCCGTGGCGCTGCGCGCCGTGCAGCTCGGCAAGACCGTCGCGATCGTCGAGAAGGACAAGCTCGGTGGCACCTGCCTGCACCGCGGCTGCGTGCCCACGAAGGCGATGCTGCACTCGGCAGAGGTCGCGGACGTCGTGCGCGACTCCGGCAAGTCCGGCGTGACCGCCGAGCTCCAGGGCATCGACATGGCTGGCGTCTCCGGCTTCCGCGACGGCATCGTCGCATCGAAGTTCAAGGGCCTGCAGGGCCTGATCGCCTCGAAGAAGATCCCCGTGATCGCTGGCGAGGGCAAGCTCACCTCCCCCACCACGGTGCAGGTCGGCGACCAGACGCTGACGGGCAAGAGCATCGTGCTCGCCACCGGCTCGTTCTCGAAGACGCTCCCGGGCCTCGAGATCACCGGCAACGTCATCACGAGCGAGCAGGCGCTGCAGCTCGACTGGCTGCCGCAGCGCGTGGCCGTGCTCGGCGGCGGCGTCATCGGCGTCGAGTTCGCCAGCGTCTGGCGCTCCTTCGGCGCCGAGGTGACGATCATCGAGGGCCTGCCCCACCTCGTCCCGAACGAGGAGGAGTCGGTCTCGAAGCAGCTCGAGCGTGCGTTCAAGAAGCGCGGCATCGGGCTCAAGCTGGGCGCCCGCTTCTCGGGCGTGACGCAGGACGACTCGGGCGTGCACGTCGCGCTCGAGACCGGCGAGACCGTCGACGCCGACCTGCTGCTCGTCGCAGTCGGCCGCGGGCCGGTGACGGCGAACCTCGGCTACGAGGAGGTCGGCATCGAGATGGATCGCGGCTTCGTGCTCGTGAACGACCGGCTCGAGACCAACGTCAAGGGCGTCTACGCCGTCGGCGACATCACGCCTGGCCTGCAGCTCGCGCACCGCAGCTACCAGCACGGCATCTTCGTCGCCGAGGAGATCGGCGGCCTGAGCCCGCGCATGGTCGAGGACATCAACGTCCCCAAGATCACCTACTGCGACCCGGAGGTGGCCTCCGTCGGCTACACCGAGGCGAGGGCCAAGGAGAAGTTCGGCGAGGACAAGGTCGAGAGCTACGAGTACTCGCTGGCCGGCAACGCCAAGAGCGCGATCGTCGGCACCGCGGGCTCCGTGAAGGCCGTGCGCGTCAAGGACGGCCCCGTCGTGGGCGTCCACATGATCGGCGCCCGGATGGGCGAGCTGATCGGCGAGGCGCAGCTGATCGTCAACTGGGAGGCCTACCCGGAGGACGTCTCGCAGCTCATCCACGCACACCCGACCCAGGGCGAGACGCTCGGCGAGACCATGCTGAAGCTCGCCGGCACGCCGCTGCACGCCGTCTGATCGATCGCCACAGGAGAGAAGAACCCATGACTGACATCAAGCTCCCTGAGCTCGGCGAGAGCGTCACCGAGGGCACGATCACCCGCTGGCTGAAGGCCGTGGGCGACGAGATCGCGGTCGACGAGCCCATCGTCGAGATCTCCACCGACAAGGTCGACACCGAGGTGCCGTCCCCCATCGCCGGAACGCTCTCCGAGATCCTGGCCCAGGAGGACGACACCGTCGAGGTCGGCGCCGTCATCGCCCGCGTCGGCGATGCAGGCGCAGCGCCCGAGGAGGCAGCGCCGGCCGAGGCAGCACCGGCTGAGGCGGCACCGGCTGCAGCTGCGCCCGCCGAGGCAGCGCCCGCCGAGGCATCCGCCTCCGAGACCGCAGCCGCCGGCACGGACAGCGAGCCCGAGCAGGAGGCGGACGAGGAGTCGGCCGCCGAGGCCCAGGAGTCGCCCTCCAAGGAGGCGGACGAGCAGGCAGAGGCCGCACCGCAGGCAGAGGCACCCGCATCAGGGGGCCAGGACATCAAGCTCCCTGAGCTCGGCGAGAGCGTCACCGAGGGCACGATCACCCGCTGGCTGAAGGCCGTGGGCGACGAGATCGCGGTCGACGAGCCCATCGTCGAGATCTCCACCGACAAGGTCGACACCGAGGTGCCGTCCCCCATCGCCGGAACGCTCTCCGAGATCCTGGCCCAGGAGGACGACACCGTCGAGGTCGGCGCCGTCATCGCCCGCGTCGGCGGCTCCGCCGCCGCGGCTCCGGCTGCAGAGGCAGCACCCGCCGCTGACGCTGCGCCTGCTGCGGAGGCAGCTCCGGCAGCCGAGGCAGCGCCCGCCGCAGAGGCGGCCCCGGCAGCCGAGGCACCTGCTGCTGCAGAGGGTTCCGCCGAGGCGCAGGACGCCGCACCGGCACCCCAGGCAGCGCCAGCTGCACCGTCGACCGAGCAGCCTGAGCCCGCGAAGGCACCGGAAGCCGAGGCACCGGCTGCGGAGGCACCGAGGGCCGCGGAGCCCAAGGCCGCCGCACCGGCCGCACCCGCACCTGCCGCACCGCCTGCGCCTGCCGCTCCCGCGGCATCCGCCTCGAGCTCGAGCTACGTCACGCCCATCGTGCGCAAGCTCGCGAACGAGCGCGGCGTCGACCTGAGCGCCCTCACGGGCACGGGTGTCGGTGGCCGGATCCGCAAGGAGGACGTGCTGTCGGCCGCTGAGGCCGCACCGGCCGCTTCGGCATCGGCCGCTCCGGCTGCCGCACCGGCCGAGGTCGAGGTCTCTGAGCTGCGCGGCACCACCGCACCGCTCACGCGCCTGCGGAAGGTCGTCGCCAAGCGCGCAGTCGAGTCGATGCAGACGCTCGCTCAGCTCACGACGGTGGTCGAGGTCGACGTGACGAAGGTCGCGCAGCTGCGCGAGGCGAAGAAGGCCTCGTTCCAGCAGGAGACCGGCAACAAGCTCACCTTCCTGCCCTTCTTCACGCAGGCTGCAGTGCAGGCGCTCAAGTCGCATCCGCTCATCAATGCCACGGACGACGGCGAGACGATCACCTACCCCGAGACCGAGAACCTCTCGATGGCGGTCGACACCGAGCGCGGCCTGCTCACGCCGGTCATCCGCGACGCGGGCTCCAAGAGCATCAGGGAGCTCACGGCGTCGATCGCCGACCTCGCGCAGCGCACCCGCGACAACCAGCTCAAGCCCGACGAGCTGGCGGGCGGCACGTTCACGCTGACCAACACCGGTTCGCGCGGCGCGCTGTTCGACACGCCCGTGGTCTTCCAGCCGCAGCGCGCCATCCTCGGTGTCGGCACGGTCGTGAAGCGCCCGGTCGTCGTCTCGGTCGACGGCCAGGACTCGATCGCCATCCGCTCGATGGTGTTCCTCGCCCTGTCGTACGACCACCGCATCATCGACGGCGCCGACGCGGCACGCTACCTGGGTCAGGTGAAGGCCCAGCTCGAGTCTGGTGCCTTCGAGGTCTAGCCAGACCAGGCGTCGCGCAGCGTCCAACCGGCCTCGGTGCTCATCATGAGCACCGAGGCCGGTGGTCGTTCTGAGGCGACGCGCAGCAGCCAGGCGTCCCCGATCCGCTGGACGACCTCGAGCGTGCCGTCGTCGGGCATCCTCCACGGGTCCTCGGCGCGCAGCAGCGGGCTGTCGGGCTCGTGCAGCGCGACGAGGCACGCGGCGTCATCCGCATCGAGACAGGCCTCCCGCTCGGCGAGCAGCGCTGCTGCCGCCGCGACCGGATCTTCGTCGGCCTCTGTCCCCTCCGAGGCATCGCTCTCGGTGGAAGCCGGCGCCTCCGACGACGGCTCGGATGCGGTCGGCACGGGAGACGCGGCCGGCTCGTCCGTGGCGCTCGGGCTCGCTGTCGGCGTCGGCGCGCCGTCGGTGCCTCCACCTGCTGGCCCACCCGCATCCGCGGCTCCGGCAGGCCACAGCAGCACAGCCGTGACGACGAGCGCGGCCGCGCCTCCCCCGGCGATCGCCCAGAAGCGTGGGCGCACGGCCGCGGCGGCCGCCACGAACCGCTGCACCGACGGCCCGCCGAGCGCCACGAGCCGCTCGGTCAGCAGCGCGAGCCGGGCCCAGACGGCCTCGACTCCGACCGCCCGCTCGCGCCGACGCATCCGCACCCGCTCGGTCGACGGCAGGGCGGCAGCCGGCGCATCCAGCTCGAGCGGCAGCCCGGGCCAGGCGGCGAGCAGCGCATCGCCGGCCGCGGCGAGGTCGCGCTGCTCGAGCGCGCGCTCGACCCCCACCGGCAGTGCCGACCCGCCCGCCTCGAGCAGCGCGACCGCGAGCTGCCGCCACCCCGCGGTGTCGGCGGCGACCCCGGCGCTGCCCTCGCGCCACGCAGCGGTGGGCCGCGCCGTCTCGATCTGCGCGCCCGCCCCCACGAGCAGCGGCGCGCCGTCGGCATCGACCCGCACGTCGTGCGCCGCGCAGCCGCCTGCGCTCGCCCCGCCCGCATGCAGCGCGCCCAGCGCCGCCGCGATCGGAGCGAGCGCCGTCACGGCCTCCCCCGGCTCCGGCGCCCGGCGCTGCACGAGCCAGTCGGCGAGGCTGCGCGGCAGCAGCGGGCGCACGAGCACGGCGCCGCCATCGGTCGCGACGTCGAGGATCGGCACCAGATGCGGGTGATCGACTGCCAGCAGCGCCTCGCACTCCCGCGCCAGCGCGGCCTCCGAGCCCGGGAGGCTGCGATGCACCTCGACGCCGACACCCGACGCATCCGCCGCCACCCAGACCTCGCGCTCGCCGTCGCGCCGCAGCGCCCGCACGAGCGGGTAGCCCGCGATCTCCGCACCGTCATCCGTCACGAGCGCGACCATGCCATCGCATCCGCCGATCCCGCGCCAGCGGCGCTCGCATCTGTGGAGAGCGCGGGCATCCCGCCCCGGTATCCTGGTCGCATGGCACGTGACACCGAGAAGGAGCCTGGCAGGCTCAAGACGATGTGGTCGATCTTCAAGATGACCCGCGAGAACGACAAGCTGGCGCTACCACTGATGCTGCTGGCCTTCTTCGGCCCCATCATCGTCGTCACGGTGCTCGCGATCGTGTTCCGCCAGGACACGCTCTTCCTGGTGCTCTGGATCATCTCCGGGGTGCTCATCGGCCTGATGCTGATGATGATGACGCTCACGTGGCGCGCCGAGAAGATCGCCTTCGCACAGATCGAGGGCCGCCCCGGCGCTGTCGGCGCCGTGCTGAAGAACGGCCTGCGCGGCAACTGGAACACGAGCGAGATGCCGACGGGCGTCAACCCGAAGACGCAGGATGCGGTGTACCGCGCCGTCGGAAAGCCCGGCGTCGTGCTGATCGCGGAGGGCCCGAGGGAGCGCGTCGCGCGCATCCTCGGCGAGGAGCAGCGCAAGGTCAAGCGCATCGTGCCGAACGTGCCGGTCCACGTGCTCGAGGTGGGCCCCGACTCGACGCTCGAGCTGCGCAAGCTGACGCGCTCGATGCGCAGGCTGAAGAAGACGCTCACCCGCGCCGAGGTCATGGCCGTGGCCAATCGCCTCACCTCGCTCGGCCAGGCCAACCTGCCGATCCCCAAGGGCATCGATCCTCGCCGCGTGCGACCCGGCCGCCCGCGCTGACGTAACACTGCCGAAACATCGGCGTCACCGACGGGCAACGGCTCCCGCGTAGCGTCGAGGTCACGGCATCCGCCTACCCCCAACACGCTAGTCAAGGAGCACCATGTTCAAGGATTCCTCCGAGGTCCTCGCCTATATCAAGGACGAGGGGGTGCAGTTCCTCGACATCCGCTTCACCGACCTTCCCGGCGTGCAGCAGCACTTCAACATCCCCGCCTCGACGGTCGACGAGGAGTTCTTCAGCGTCGGGCAGCTCTTCGACGGCTCGTCGATCCGCGGCTTCGCGAGCATCCACGAGTCGGACATGCAGCTCATCCCCGACGTCACGACCGCCTACCTCGACCCGTTCCGCGACGCGAAGACGCTCGTGATGATCTTCGACATCTACAACCCGCGCACGGGTGAGATCTACCACCGCGACCCGCGCCAGGTCGCGCACAAGGCCGAGCAGTACCTCGCCTCGACCGGCATCGCCGACACCGCGTTCTTCGCCCCGGAGGCCGAGTTCTACATCTTCGACGACGTGCGCTACGACGTGAAGGCGAACACCTCGTTCTACTCCGTCGACTCCGAGGAGGGCGCCTGGAACACCGGCCGCGTCGAAGAGGGCGGCAACCTCGCCAACAAGACGCCCTACAAGGGTGGCTACTTCCCCGTCTCCCCCGTCGACAAGCAGGCCGACCTGCGCGACGACATCGTGCTGAAGCTCGAGGCGATCGGCCTGCAGGTCGAGCGCAGCCACCACGAGGTCGGCACGGGCGGCCAGGCCGAGATCAACTACCGCTTCAACACGATGGTGAAGGCGGCGGATGAGATCCTCGCCTTCAAGTACATCGTCAAGAACACGGCGGAGCAGTGGGGCCAGACGGCCACCTTCATGCCCAAGCCGCTCTACGGCGACAACGGCTCCGGCATGCACACGCACCAGTCGCTGTGGCTCGAGGGCACGCCGCTCTTCTTCGACGAGAACGGCTACGGCAACCTGTCCGACCTGGCCCGCTGGTACATCGGCGGCCTGCTCGCGCACGCCCCCGCGGTGCTGGCGTTCACGAACCCGTCGATCAACTCGTACCGTCGCCTCGTGAAGGGCTTCGAGGCGCCGGTGAACCTCGCCTACTCGGCCGGCAACCGCTCCGCCGCCGTCCGCATCCCGGTCACGGGCTCCAACCCGAAGGCCAAGCGCATCGAGTTCCGCGTGCCGGACGCCGCCTCGAACCCCTACCTGGCGTTCGCCGCGCAGATGATGGCGGGCCTCGACGGCATCAAGAACCGCATCGAGCCCCTGGACCCGATCGACAAGGACCTCTACGAGCTGCCGCCCGAGGAGGCCAAGAACATCCCGCAGGTGCCCGGCACCCTCGAGGAGGCGCTCGTGGCGCTCGAGCAGGACCACGAGTTCCTGCTCGAGGGCAACGTCTTCACGAAGGACCTCATCGACACGTGGATCGCGTACAAGCGCGAGAACGAGATCCTGCCGATGGCGCTGCGTCCGCACCCGTACGAGTTCGAGCTCTACTACGGCGTCTGACGCTCACACACGGCGGGGCCGGATCTCTTGGGGGGATCCGGCCCCGCTCTTCTCTGCGCAACGGGCGTCGCTAGTCCTCGTAGAAGCGCAGGTCGAAGACGCGCCGGGCACGGCGCGTGGTCGCGAGGTACTGCTCCTCGAGCGCCGCGGCCGAGCCTGCGGGAAGCCCGACGAGCCGGGCGATCGCCTCCAGCTCGGCCCTGTCCTCCGGCAGCACATCGATCGAGCGTGCGCGGGCCAGCGCCAGCGCGTTGCGGATGCGGGTGGCGAGCAGCCAGGCCTCTCGCAGCACCGCCGCGTCGCGCTCGTCGATCAGGTCGGCGCGTGCCGCGGCGGCGAGCGCCTCGAGCGTCGACGGCGTGCGCAGGCTCTGGATGCGACCGGCGTGCCGCAGCTGCAGCAGCTGCACGAGCCACTCGATGTCGCTGAGCGCGCCGTCGCCGAGCTTCAGATGCCTGCTGCGGTCGGCGGCCCGCGGGAGCCGCTCGGCCTCGACGCGCGCCTTGATGCGGCGCACCTCGCGCACCGATGACGACGGGAACTCCGCCGGGTAGCGCCGCTCGTCGATCACCGCCATGAGCTCGGCGGCGAGCTGCGCGTCGCCGGCGAACGGGCGCGCGCGCAGCAGCGCCTGTGCCTCCCACGGCTCCGACCAGCGGTCGTAGTAGGTGCGGTAGCTCTCGAGCGTGCGCACGAGCGGACCCTGGCGGCCCTCCGGCCGCAGCCCCGCATCCAGCTCGAACGGCAGCGAGGGGTCGGCGAGCGTCTCCTGCACCTTGCGCACGACGACCGTGGCGACCGCCACCGGATCCTCGCCGCCGCGCGCGACGTGCATCACGTCGATGTCGCTGCCGAAGCCGATCTCGCGGCCGCCGGTGCGGCCCATCGTGATGATCGCGAGCTCGAGCGTCGCAGGCGTGTGCAGCGTGACGGCCGCATCGACGAGCGCTGCCGCGATCGCCGTGAGCGCCACCCCGACGGCCGTCTCGTCGATGCGCTGCAGCGCGCTCGCCGTGGCGACCCGCAGGTGCTCGCGGCGGCGCAGGCCCCGCAGCGCCCGCTGCACCGCCTCGGTGTCGTCGCCGTGTCGGGCGAGGATCGCCGCGGTCTCCTCGCGCAGCGCCTCCTCCGAGCGAGGGCGCAGCTGCTCGTCGCCGTCGAGCCACCAGGCGGCCTCCGGGAGGCGCTCCATGAGCGAGCCGATCAGCCGTGACGACGAGAGCAGGCTCGTCAGGCGCCGGGCGGCGACCGGCGAGTCGCGCAGCATCCGCAGGAACCAGGGGCTGTCGCCGAGCGCTTCGCTCAGCCGCCGGAAGGCCAGCAGCCCCATGTCGGGATCCGCGCCCTCCGCGAACCAGCCGAGCAGCACCGGCAGCAGCAGTCGCTGGATCTGCGCGCGCCGCGAGACCCCCTCGGTCAGCTCGCCGATGTGGGCCAGCGCGCCCTTGGGATCGATGTAGCCGGATGCCAGCAGCCGTCGCTGCGCGGCCTCCGGCGTGAGGTGCACGTCGTCACGGTCGAGCGAGGCGACCGCCCCCAGCAGCGGACGATAGAAGATGCGCTCATGCAGCGTGCGCACGGCACGGCGCACGGCTTGCCACTGCTTCGTCAGCTCGGCTGCGGTGCCGACGCGGGCCGTGCGGGCGAGCCTGCGCAGCGCATCCTCCTCGAGCGGCATGAGGTGGGTGCGGCGCATGCGCCAGAACTGGATGCGGTGCTCGAGCACGCGCAGGAACCGGTAGTGGTCGCTGAACTCGTCACGGTCGGTGCGGCCGACGATGCCGCGTGCCGCGAGGGCGTCGAGCGCCTCGAGCGTGCCGCGCTGCCGCAGCGAGGGGTCGTCGGCGCCGTGCACGAGCTGCAGCAGCTGCACCGTGAACTCGATGTCGCGCAGGCCGCCGGGCCCGAGCTTCAGCTGGCGGTCGACCTCGTCGGCCGGGATGTGCTCCGTGACCCGTTCGCGCATCCGCTGCACCGAGTCGACGAAGCCCTCGCGTCCGGACGACTCCCACACCTTGGCGCGCACCGCGGCGTCGTAGGCGGCGCCGAGGTCTGCGTCGCCGGCGATCGGGCGCGCCTTCAGCAGGGCCTGGAACTCCCACGACTTCGCCCATCGCTCGTAGTAGGCGATGTGCGAGGCGAGCGTGCGGGTGAGCGGGCCGTCCTTGCCCTCCGGCCGCAGGTTGGCGTCGACCTCCCACAGCGGCGGTGCCGCCTGGAACTGCGAGCACGCCGCGGTCGTCTCGCGGGCGAGCAGGGTCGCGATCTGCGTCGCGCGGGCATCGTCGAGCGCGCTGGCCTCGTCGACGCCGCTGTGGCCGACGCTGCTGTCATCGACGCCGTGCACCCAGATCACATCGACGTCGCTGACATAGTTCAGCTCGCGCGCGCCGGTCTTGCCCATGCCGATCACGGCGAGCCGCACCCGATCGGCGTCGGCGCCGAATCGCTCGCGGGCCGCGGCGCGGGCGATCGCGATGCCGGCCTCGAGGGCGGCGGAGGCGAGGTCGGCGAGTGCGGCGGAGACCGTGTCGACGCGCGCCTTCGGATCCTCCAGCGCGAGATCCCACGCCACGAGCTCTGCCACGTGCCGGCGGTAGCGGTCCCGCATCGCGCCGACCGCGTGGGTCTGCGGCAGCGTCGATGCACCGGCCTCCGCAGCCACAGACTCGAGCAGGCTGCTGCGATACTCCTCGGCGGTCTTCGGCGTGTGCGGGCGCAGCACGACGTCGAGGTCCTCCGCGTGCCGCTCGAGGTGCTCGGCGATGCCGAGCGAACCCCCGAGCACGCGCAGCAGCGACGCCCGTCCCTCGTCGTCGGCCAGCGCATCCGACAGATCGATCTCCGCGCGCGAGAACCGCACGAGCATCTGCAGCGCGGCGTCAGGGTCAGCGGTCTGGGCGCACTCCTCGACCAAGCCGTGCAGCGCCTCCGGCAGCTCTGCCAGGCACGCCTCTGCCCTGCTCGGCTCTCGGTACCCCAGTCGCGCCAGACGCGACCGGGGTGACGGGGTGCGCATCGCTAGAGCGAGAGCAGGTTCGACTCGAGCTCGACCCGCGTGACCTGGTCGCGGTACTCGCGCCAGTCCTCGCGCTTGTTGCGCAGGAAGTAGGAGAAGACCTGCTCGCCCAGCGTCTCGGCGACGAGCTCGGACTCCTCCATCGCGCGGATCGCGGCATCGAGGCTGGTCGGCAGCGGCGTGTAGCCGAGCGCCTTGCGCTCGCGGTCGGAGAGCTGCCAGATGTCCTCGACAGCCTCGTCGGGCAGCTCGTAGCCCTCTTCGATGCCCTTGAGCCCTGCGGCCAGCAGCACGGAGAACGCGAGGTACGGGTTGGCCGCCGAGTCGAGGCCGCGGTACTCCACGCGCGCCGACTGCGCCTTGTTCGGCTTCGAGAGCGGCACGCGCACGAGCGCCGAGCGGTTGTTGTGCCCCCAGCTGACGAAGCTGGGCGCCTCGTCACCGGCCCACAGTCGCTTGTAGGAGTTGACGAATTGGTTCGTCACCGCCGTGAACTCGGGCGCATGATGCAGCAGGCCCGCGACGAACTGACGGCCGATCTTCGACAGCTGGTACTTGCCGCTCGGGTCGTGGAAGGCGTTGCGCTCCCCCTCGAACAGCGACATGTGCGTGTGCATGCCGCTGCCAGGGTGCCCTTCGAAGGGCTTGGGCATGAAGGTGGCGAAGACGCCCTCCGAGATCGCGACCTCCTTGACGATCGTGCGGAACGTCATGATGTTGTCGGCGGTCGAGAGCGCATCGGCGTAGCGCAGATCGATCTCGTTCTGGCCCGGTCCCGCCTCGTGGTGGCTGAACTCCACCGAGATACCGATGTCCTCGAGCATCCGCACGCTCGCGCGCCGGAAGTCGTGCGCGGTGCCGCCCGGGACGTTGTCGAAGTAGCCGGCGCGATCCACGGGCTCCGGGCTGTGCACGTCGTCTGACTTCAGCAGGTAGAACTCGCACTCGGGATGCGTGTAGAAGCTGAAGCCGCGGTCGGCTGCCTTCGCGAGCGTGCGCTTGAGCACGTGGCGCGGGTCGGCGGCGGCGGGCTCGCCGTCGGGCGTGAAGATGTCGCAGAACATGCGGGCGGTCGGATCGGTCTCGCCCCGCCACGGCAGCACCTGGAACGTCGAGGGGTCTGCCTTGGCGATCACGTCGGCCTCGGAGGAGCGCGAGAGCCCCTCGATCGAGGAGCCGTCGATGCCCATGCCCTCCAGGAAGGCGCCTTCGACCTCTGCCGGCGCGATCGCGACCGACTTCAGCTTGCCGAGCACATCCGTGAACCACAGCCTGACGAACTTGACGCCGCGCTCCTCAATCGTGCGAAGCACGAAGTCCTGCTGCTTGTCCATCCCGGCCCCTCTCTTGCCTTCCCTCAGGCTAGTGGGCGCGAGGCGCGGGTTAGGCTCGGGACATGGCATTCGAACAGAGCGGTCCGACCGCGTCCGGTGAGCCCCAGGAGGTCGCCGCGCCCTACGGCGGAGCGGCCGGCGGCCAGAAGCGGGTGCGCACCCGGCACTTCGAGAAGGCGAAGCAGGATGGCGTCAAGATCGTCGGCCTGACGAGCTATGACTACCTCTCGGCGCAGGTCTTCGACGCGGCGGGCATCGACTTCCTGCTGGTGGGCGACTCGGCCGGCAACACGGTCTTCGGCTACGACACGACCCTGCCGGTGACGGTCGACGAGCTCATCCCGCTCACGCGTGCCGTGGCGCGTGCCGCGAAGCGCGCGCTCGTGGTCGCCGACATGCCGTTCGGCTCCTATGAGGTCAACGCTCGCGAGGCGCTGCACACCGCGATCCGCTTCATGAAGGAGACGGGTGCGCACGCGGTCAAGCTCGAGGGCGGCGTGCGCTCCGCCGAGCAGATCCGCAGGGTCGTCGAGGCGGGCATCCCCGTGATGGGGCACGTGGGCTACACACCGCAGTCTGAGCACGGCCTGGGCGGCCACGTGATCCAGGGTCGCGGCGAGGATGGCGCAGACCAGCTGCTGCGCGACGCGCTCGCGGTGCAGGAGGCAGGCGCGTTCGCCGTCGTGCTCGAGATGGTGCCCTCCGAAGCTGCGAAGGCCGTCACCGAGGCGCTGACGATCCCGACGCTCTCCGTCGGCGCCGGCCCGCACTGCGACGGTCAGCTGCTCGTGTGGAGCGACTGGGCCGGCATGACGACGGGCCGCATCCCGAAGTTCGTGAAGCAGTACGCGCAGCTCGCCAAGACCCTGGAGGAGGCCGCCGTGTCGTTCCGCGAGGATGTCGCGAGCGGCGCCTACCCCGCCCCCGAGCACGAGTACTGAGATGCGCGTCGCGCTGCTGCTGCGGGGCGTCAACGTCGGTGGCGTGACGGTGCGCTCAGCCGATCTGCGGGCACTGCTCGCTGAGGCCGGCCTGGGCGACGTCGCCACCGTGCTCGCGAGCGGCAACGCCGTGGTCACGGCGACGGATGCCTCGGCCGCGGCCCAGGCAGCGGAGGCTGCCTTGGAGGCGCGGTACGGCAGGCGCATCCGCGTGCTCGGCATCGCGATCGACGCGCTCGCCGCGATCGTCGCGGACTACCCGCACGCCGAGGATGACGAGCACACCCCCTATGTGGTGTTCGAGCTCGAGCGCGGTCTGGCTGCGGAGCTCGCGGAGCTCGAGCCCGGCGATGGCGAGACGATCGCCACGGGCGACGCCGTCGTGCACTGGTCGAACCCGAAGGGCACGACGCTCACGAGCCCGTTCGCCAAGGCGCTCGAGCGCACCGCGAAGGATCGCGTCACGACGCGCAACCTGCGCACGCTGCGAAAGGTCCTCGCGGCGAGCTGAAGCGCCGCCTACTTGTCCTCGGCCGCGTCCTCTTCGGCCCACGCGCGCGAGCGCTCCTTGATGATCTCCGGCGCTCGTGCCGCCTCTTCACGCGAGGTGAAGGGCCCTGCACGGTCGTAGCCGGGCGAGACCATGCCCTCCTCGACGACGCCGGTCTCCAGGTTGTACCAGTACTCGGCCATGCGTTCCTCCCGGGGTTGCTCGGTGCGGTCTGCTTAGGATGGAGCCTATGCCGAAGGACGCCGCAGGTCACCTCATCCCCGGCCGGCTCGGCCCCCAGCGCCGAGTGGACGCATCCATCACCCGGCCCGAGTACGTGGGCAAGCCTGGCCCCGCCAAGCACACCACCGGCGACGTCTACGACGATGAGACCATCGAGCGCATCCGTGCCGCCGGCACCATCGCCGCCGACGCCATCGCAGCCGTCGGCGCCGCCGTGCGGCCCGGCATCACGACCGACGAGCTCGACGCCATCGGGCACGACGTCGTCACCGGTCACGGCGCCTACCCCTCGACGCTCGGCTACCGCGGCTTCGCGAAGTCGGTCTGCTCGAGCGTCAACGAGGTCATCTGCCATGGCATCCCCGACGACACCGTCCTCGAGGAGGGCGACATCGTCAACATCGACATCACCGCCTTCAAGGACGGCGTGCACGGCGACTCGAACCGCACCTTCGCCGTCGGCCAGACGAGCGAGGCGGTCGCGCAGCTCGTCGAGCGCACGGAGGAGTCGCTGCGACGGGCGATCAAGACGGTCATGCCCGGCCGCCGCGTCAACGTGATCGGCCGCGCCATCGAGATGTACGCGAAGCGCTTCGACTACGGCGTCGTGCGCGACTTCACCGGCCACGGCGTGGGCACGTCGTTCCACTCCGGCCTGATCATCCCCCATTACGACACCGATCGCTTCGACGCCGAGATCCTGCCCGGGATGGTCTTCACGATCGAGCCGATGCTCACGCTCGGCACGCACGAGTGGGAGATGTGGGATGACGGCTGGACGGTCGTGACGAAGGATCGCTCCATCACGGCGCAGTTCGAGCACACGATCGTGGTGCGCGAGACGGGCGCGGAGATCCTGACGCTGCCCTCGGCCTGAGCGCCCTGCCGCCTCGCGGGCGGATCCGTGGCAGGATCGTCGCCGTGGCGAAGTCAAAGGACAAGGCAGTCGGCGTCGACATCGGCGGCACGGGCGTGAAGGCGGCGCTCGTCGATGTGAGGGACGGCGAGCTGCTGAGCGATCGCGTGAAGGTGCCGACGCCGGAGGGCGGCGAGCCCGACGCGATCCGCGACGCGGTGGTCGAGCTGGTCGAGCGGCTCGAGATCGAGAAGGACACCCCCATCGGCGTGACCTTCCCCGCCATCGTGCGCCACGGTCGCACCATGAGCGCCGCCAACGTCTCGAAGGAGTGGATCGGGCTCGAGGCCGAGCGGCTCTTCGAGCGGGCGCTCGGTCGCGACATCCACTTCGTCAACGACGCGGATGCGGCGGGCTTCGCCGAGGATCACTACGGGGCGGCGAAGGATGCCTCGGGTCTCGTCATCATGACGACGCTCGGCACGGGCATCGGCGGCGCGCTCATCTACAACGGCGTGCTCATCCCGAACGCTGAGCTCGGCCACCTCGAGCTCGACGGGCACGACGCCGAGTCGCGCGCCTCGAACAAGGCACGCGAGCGGGAGGAGCTCAGCTGGGAGGCCTGGGCGGCGCGCCTGCAGCGCTACTACAGCCACCTCGAGTTCATCTTCTCGCCCGACCTGTTCGTGGTCGGCGGCGGCGTCTCGAAGTCGTCGGAGGAGTTCCTGCCGCTGCTCGACCTGCAGACGCCGATCGTGCCCGCGAAGCTGCGCAACAACGCCGGCATCATCGGCGCCGCGGCGCTCGCCAGGGGCGTCTGAGCCTCCACTGACCGCGAGACTCATCGCGGTCGTCGTCGCGCCACGCTATCTGCGTATTTCTGTGTTTGATTGCGTTTGTCTGCGCTTGCCTGCTAGCGTGCCGACAAGGAGGCAACGATGCTCGCAACCCAGCGCCGCGACGAGATCGCCGCACGCATTCAGGCTGACGGCCGCGTGCTGGTGGCAGAGGTCGCACGAGAGCTCGGCATCACGGCGGAGACCGTGCGTCGCGACCTCGACACCCTCGAGCGCGCGGGCATCGCCCGGCGGGTGCACGGGGGCGCCGTCGCCGCCGGCCGCTCGAGCCTCGTCGAGACGGCGGTCGCCGAGCGCGAGGGCGCCAACACCGAGGGCAAGCAGCGCATCGCGAGGCTCGCGGGCGAGCGGCTCCTGGCACTCGGTGCCACGAGCCTCCTGCTCGACGCCGGCACCACCAGCGCAGCGCTCGCGGCGGCGCTCGTCGCCACCTGGCCGCGCTCCGACGGACCGCGGCTCATCGTCGCGACGCACTCCCCCGCCATCGCGCAGCAGCTCGCCGCACACCCCTCCATCGAGGTGCACGCGATCGGCGGCCGCATCCGCGCGGTGACCGGCGCGGCGGTCGGCGCGCAGACGGTGCTGTCCATCGCGGCGCTGCGCCCCGACGTCGTCGTCCTGGGCGCGAACGGCATCGACGAGCATGGGATCACGACGCCAGACCCCGACGAGGCCGCAGTGAAGTCAGCCATCGTCGCCGCGGGCCGCCGCGTGGCCGTGCTCGCCGACAGCACCAAGCTCGGCGAGGCCTCGCTCTGCCGCTTCGCTGCACTCGAGCAGGTCGACGTGCTGCTCACCGACGCCTCGCCCAGCGCCTCGTTGGCTGCGGCCCTGGAAGACGCCGGATGCGAGGTGCAGGTCGCATGATCCTCACGCTCACGCTCAACCCATCCATCGACCGCACCGTCACGCTCGACGCACCGCTCGAGCGCGGGACCGTGCACCGCGCCTCCGCGGCTTCGGTCACCGTGGCAGCAGGCAAGGGCGTCAACGTGACCAGAGTGCTGCGCGCCGCGGGTGTGCCCAGCCGCGCGATCGTGCCGGCCGGTGCCGACGACCCCTTCACCGCGATGCTGGCCGCCGACGGCGTCGACGCCGTGCTGGTGCCGGTCGACGCCGCGGTGCGCACGAACCTCGCGCTCACCGAGCCCGACGGCACGACCACGAAGGTCAACGAGCCGGGCGCCGCGCTCGCCGAGCGCTCGATCGCCGCGACGCTCGACGCCGTGCGCACGCATGCGGTCGGCGCCGATTGGCTCGTGATCGCGGGCTCCGTGCCTGCGGGAGCCGGCCCCGAGATCGTGGTCGAGACGATGCGCGTCGCGCGCGCTGCCAACCCGGGGATCCGCATCGCCGTGGACACCTCCGGCGCGCCGCTCATGGCTACCGTCGCCGCCGGCGGCGTCGACCTGGCGAAGCCCAACGACGAGGAGCTCGAGGAGCTGCTGGGCCTCAGCCACGGTGCCATCGACAGCACGGACGCGGCCGCAGCGGCCGCCACGGCCCTCGTCGGCCTCGGCGTCGGCAGCGTGCTGCTCACGCTCGGCGGCGACGGCGCCGTCCTCGCCGACGCTGACGGCGTGCTCCACGCGTCGCCGCCGCCGACCACCGTGCGCTCCACCGTGGGCGCCGGCGACGCGAGCCTCGCGGGCTGGCTGATCGCCGACGCGCGCGGTGACGACGCCGCTGGCCGTCTGCGCCAGGCCGTCGCGCACGGCTCCGCTGCCGCCGCCATGCCGGGCACCGGCTTCCCCACCCCCGCCGACGCCGACGCCGCGCGCGTCGCCGTCACCGACCTCCCGGCTCACGCCGCCGATCCCCAGGAGCACTGATGCCCCAGATCATCACCCCCGACCTCGTCCTCCTCGACGCCGACCTCGGCGCCGACAAGGAGGCCGTCATCCGCGCGCTCGCGGCCCGCGCCGCATCGACCGACCGGGTCGCCGACGGCGAAGGGCTGGCCGCAGCCGTGCTCGAGCGGGAGGCGCTGACGCCGACCGGCATGGGCGCGGGCATCGCCATCCCGCACTGCAAGTCGGCGGCCGTGCGCCAGCCCAGCCTCGCCTTCGCGCGGCTGGAGCCGGCCGTGGAGTTCGGGGCGCCGGATGGCCCTGCCGATCTCGTCTTCATGATCATGGCGCCCGACGGCGCGGCCGAGACGCACCTCGCGGTGCTCTCTCGGCTCGCCGGCTCGCTCATCGACGAGCAGTTCACCGGCGCGCTGCGCGGAGCCGCAAGCGCCGAGGAGGTCGTCGCACTGGTCGAGGGCGTCGTCGCCGACACGGAGGACGTCGACGAGGAGCCGATCGCCGAGGGCGCGCGGAGCATCGTGGCCGTGACGGCCTGCCCGACCGGCATCGCGCACACCTACATGGCGGCGGATGCGCTGAAGGCGGCTGGTGAGCGCGCGGGCGTGCGCGTCACCGTCGAGACGCAGGGCTCGAGCGGCACGAAGCGCCTCGACCCCGAGCTCATCGCCGCGGCCGACGCGGTCGTGTTCGCCGTCGATGTCGATGTGCGGGAGCGCGGCCGCTTCGCCGGCAAGCCCTTCGTGCAGGTGCCGGTCAAGCGCGGCATCGACTCGCCCGACGCCCTCATCCAGGAGGCGCTCGGCCATGCCGACGACCCCGCCGGGCCCCGCGTCGCGGGCGACGCATCCGCCCCATCCGCCCCGCAGCCGACCGCGGGCTCACTGGGCGGCGTCGTGAAGCGTGCGCTGCTGACGGGCGTGAGCTACATGATCCCGTTCGTCGCCGGCGGCGGCCTGCTCATCGCCCTCGGCTTCCTGCTGGGCGGCTTCGACATCACCGACGTCCGCGACGCGGTCATCGTCGAGAACTCGCTGTGGAACCTGCCGGAGGGCGGCCTGCTGATCTATCTCGGCGCGGTGTTCTCATCGATCGGCAACGCGTCGATGGCCTTCCTGGTGCCGGCGCTCGCCGGCTACATCGCCTACGCGATCGCCGACCGACCGGGCATCGCGCCCGGCTTCGTCGCCGGCGCCGTCGCGCTGCTCATGAGCGCGGGCTTCATCGGCGGTCTCGTCGGTGGCCTGCTCGCCGGCCTCGCCGCCTGGTGGATCGGCACCTGGCGCGTGCCGGCCTGGATGCGCGGCCTCATGCCTGTCGTGATCATCCCGCTGCTGGCGTCGATCTTCGCCTCCGGACTGATGGTGATGCTGCTGGGCGGCCCGATCGCGGCGCTCATGGCCGGCCTCACCAACTGGCTTGGTTCGCTCACCGGCGCCGCCGTCGTGCTGCTCGGCCTGCTGCTGGGCACGATGATGGCGGTCGATCTCGGCGGCCCGATCAACAAGGTCGCGTATGGATTCGCGGTGGCGGGCCTCGGCGCCGGCTCGCCGGAGAACCCCGCGCCGTGGATGATCATGGCCGCCGTCATGGCTGCCGGCATGGTGCCGCCGCTGGGCATGGCCCTCGCCAGCGCGCTCGACCGACGACTGTTCACACCCGCGGAGCGCGAGAACGGCAAGGCCGCCTGGCTGCTCGGCGCATCCTTCATCTCGGAGGGCGCGATCCCGTTCGCCGCCGCCGACCCGCTGCGAGTCATCCCCGCGTCGATCCTCGGCGCTGCCACCACCGGCGCGATCTCGATGGCGGCGGGCGTGACGAGCCAGGCACCGCACGGCGGCTTCTTCGTCTTCTTCGCGATCGGCAACCTGCTGATGTTCACGGTCGCGATCGTGGCGGGCACCATCGTCACCGGCCTCGCCGTGATCGCGCTCAAGCGCTGGACGCGGCGCACCCCGATCGCTGCGGAAGCCGAGCCGGCGCTGGCGGCTGCCTGACGCATCCTTCGCCGGGGCATGCCCGGAGGAAGTCCGGCTGTGAGCGCACCCGGTGGGATAGTCCCACCGGGTCGCCGCACAGCCGGACATGCTCCGGACGTCGCCGCAGCGGCGACAGGTGGGGCGAACCGGCCGGCCGATACGCCGGGTTCTGTCGTGGACGGCCATCTCTCTACGGGATGCATTGCTGCAGCCCTCTAGCGACCTACCCGCGGATGGGACGAGCAGCCCCGTGATCCGCTGTCTGGTCTTGCTCCGGGCGAGGTTTGCCTAGCCGCCGCGCTCACACGCGACGCTGGTGGGCTCTTGCCCCACCGTTTCACTCCTGGCCGGCTCGCGTCCGAAGACCCGTGCCGGTGGACCTGCTCTCTGTTGCGCTTTCTCGCGGGTTGCCCCGGGTGGACGTTATCCACCGCCCTGCTCTGCGGAGCCCGGACGTTCCTCGGCACCGACCCCGAGGGCTCGATGACGCGACCGCCTGGCCGACCGATTCGCTCCGTTCAGGGTACTGCCTGGCGCGCGACGCCGTCGATCAGCGGCGCAGCTGCTGCCGGTAGTACGCAGTGGCGTGCAGCGGCCTGCCGCCGAAGCGCGAGAACTGCCGGGCGGAGCCGGGGTTCTGCCGCCCGACCGGGGTCGACCGCAGCGTCGTGCAGCCGATGTCCGCGAGGTTGGCGTGCAGGCGCCGGCTCAGCAGCGTCACGATGCCCTTGCCCTGCGCGCCCGGCCGCGTGCCCTGGATGACGAGCACCGCATCCGACCGCAGCTCTTTCCTGTGCGTCAGCAGTCGCCACCGCTCGCGGGCGCCGTAGCGGCCGCCGGACCGCTGCAGCATCGGCGTCGCGTCGAGCACGGCGAACACGAACGCGAGCGGCTGGTCCTGCTCGTCACGGGCGATGAGGAACAGGCCGGGCTCGTGCAGCAGCCAGAGTCCGGAGAACTGCGCACGCAGCTCGCCGCGCGTGAAGGGTGTGAAGTACGGCAGCAGCGCGAACGAGTCGTTGAGCAGCGGCAGCAGCGCCCGCAGTCCCCTGCCGAGCCCGCCACGCGTCACCTCGTCGATGCTGATGCCTGCCGCGTCGAGCTCCGCGGTGCTCGGGCCGTCCTCGTCGATGACGTCGACCACCCAGGTGTCGCCCTCGTACCAGCGCTCCATGCCGCGCGCCTCGAGGGCGGCCGGCACCCACTCCGGGTTCCAGACCGCGTCGAGGAAGCCCCGCTCCTCGAAGCCTGCGGTGATGACGCCGCCCGACTGGTTGGGCAGCAGCTGCGCGGGACCGAAGAGCTCGGTCGCGCCGGATTCCTCGGCCCGCCGCTCGATGTCGTCGAGGAGGGCGTCGAGCACGGATGCGTCTGGTGCGGCGAGCGCGCCGAACACAAGCGCGCGAGTGCCGAGCCGGGCGTCGAGGCGGTCGTCACGGTGCACGATCGCGCGGCCCAGGTGCTCGCCTCCGTCGCGCGCGAGCAGCAGCGTGATCGTGTGCGGATGCGGGGTCGTGCCGCGGAACCACGACCGCACCGTGCGCTCGAGCAGCGGCACCGCTCTGCCGTCGTGCGTCTCGCGACCCAACCGGAGGAACTCGGCGAGGCCAGCCTCATCCGTGACCTCGACGATCTCCATGCGCACCCCTGCCACCGATCGTATGTCGCGCGGGCGCGCGCGGGCCAGCGCTCTGGCTAGATCCCGCTCTCCTCCGTGCGCACCAGGATCGCGGATGAGTTCGGGTCTATGAGGACGTCGTCCTCGGCGGCCTGGCGGATCTCGTGCAGCTCCGACGACGTGAACTCGACGCCGGAGGCCGACGAGGTGCGGTGCTGCAGCAGCGTGGCACCGATGCCGTAGCGCTCGCGCTGGCGGTCGTAGAGGGCGAGCAGGTCGGCCGGCACCCCCGCGATGCGGTCGCTGCGCTCCGCGCGGGCCTGCACGAGCTCCTGCTCGAGGCCTGCGGCCTCGGCATCGCGCTCGGCAGCCAGACGCTCGCGCTCGGCGCGCGCCTTCGCCGCGTCCTCCCGGGCCGTGGCCAGTGCGGTGCCGGCATCCTCCTGCCGCTGCATGGCCTCGAGCTCGAGATCCTCCAGGTCGCCCTGCCGGCGCTCGAGCGTCGCGATCTCGTGCTCGGTCGCCGTGGCCACCTTGGCGTCGGTGATGGCCGGAAGCCGCTCGCGGTTGCGCGTCAGGCGCGCCGCGACGGTCTGCACGTCGTTCTCGATGCGAGCGACCTCTGCCGCGATGTCGTCATGCCCGCCGAGCCGCTCGAGCACCGAGCGATCGAGCGTCGCGAGCTCGGTGTCGAGCTCGTCGATGCGCTTCGTCTGCGGCAGCGCCTTCAGCTTTCCCTGCAGCCGCACGATGCGCGTGTCGACATCCTGCAGCGTCAGCAGTCGCCGCTGGTCCTGGTTCGTGGCCTTCAATGCCATGCCTGCTCCTCCTGCGGGACCGCGAAGTCCCATGGGTCTGTCCTGATCTCGCTCACCTCGACCTCGACGCCCGGCAGCGCGGCGCGCAGCTGCTCGGCCGCCGGCCGCAGCCAGAGCGACTCGCTCGCCCAGTGGGAGACGTCGATGAGCGCTGGCCCCTCGCCTGCGGCGTGCCGCTCGCGCGCATCCGACGCCGGATGATGGCGCAGGTCGCTCGTGATGTAGACGTCGGCGCCGGCGACGGCCGGCTCGCGCAGCAGCGAGTCGCCGGCTCCCCCGCAGATCGCGACCCGGCGCACCTGCGCGCTCGGGTGTCCCGCGGCTCGCAGGCCGCCCGCGACAGCCGGCACGAGCTCGGCGAGCCGCCGCACGAGCTCGCCGAGGGCGACAGGCTGCGGCAGCTCGCCGACCCGGCCGAGGCCCTTCTCGGGGTCGACGCGGTTGACGACGATGGGCGAGACGTCGACGAGGCCGAGCATCGATGCGAGCTCGCCGCTCGTGCCGCGATCGACGGCATCTGCGTTCGTGTGGGCGGCGAGCAGCGCGATGCGCTCACGGACGAGGCGGGTGATGACGCGCCCCGCGGGAGTGGTGGCCGCGACGCTCGTCGCGCCGCGCAGCAGCAGCGGGTGGTGCACGAGCAGCACGTCGGCCCCGCGCTCGACCGCCTCGGCCGCGGTCGCCTCGACAGCGTCGACGGCGAGCAGGATGCGGCGCACGGGGTCTGCGGGATCTCCCGCGACGAGCCCGACGGCATCCCAGTCCTCTGCGGTGGCGGCGGGCCAGAGCGACTCCACCGCCAGCTGCACATCGGCGACGCTGGTCATGCGCTCCATCCTACGGATGCGCTGGGCAGCCGCCCGACGAGTGGCAGGATGACGGGAGGGGCGGTTGGCGCAGCTGGTAGCGCACTTCGTTTACACCGAAGGGGTCGCCGGTTCGAGCCCGGCACCGCCCACCGTCGCCGATCGGGCCGTCACCCGGCGCCGAGCAGCTCCCAGTGCCCTGCAGAGATCACCTCGACGACGCCGTCGACGACCGCGATCGCCGTCTGGTCGTCGATCGCGTAGGCCGCCCCGGGGATGCCCGTGGCCCACCGGCGTGCGCTGTCGAGCGTGTTGTCTGGCCAGCCCGGATAGTCCAGGTGGGGGAAGATCGAGAAGTCGACGACCCCAAGCGTCTCGTCACCGTGCTGCGTCCCCTGCCACTCGACGAAGCTGTCCCCGATCCGCGGGGTCATCACCATGCTGCCTGCGCTCACGCCGACCCACACGGTCTCCTGCAGCGTCGGCAGCAGATCCGCGAGGCCGGACTCCCGCATCCAATGACAGAGGTAGGTCGCTTCGCCGCCATCGACCAGGAGCACGTCTGCCTCCCGGACCCACGAGGCCCACCGCTCCTCGCCGGTGCTGGGCACGGCGGTGAGCTCGAGGATTCCGACGGATCGCCATCCCAGATCGCACAGCCCCTCGCCGGTGATGGCACGCCAGATCGACGCTGGGGAGCACAGGGGATGTCCGTGCTGCGCCGTGGGGATGAACAGGGCGTCCGACTGCTCGATCGGCTTGCCCAGCATGCCGACGAGGGCTTCGCGGATGCTCGGATTCGTGACGCCGCCGGAGGTGAGCAGGAGCTTCATCGCGATCCTGACTGTCGAGGTGCGCTCACGCCAGCTGCGCGAGCGCCTCCTTGTAGGCAGCCATGTCACGCGATTCGGATGGGCTGACGCGGAAGTGCCCCGCGATCCGGCCGTCGCTGTCGATCACGTAGGTGGCGCGCGTCGCGACGCCGCGCTCCGGCAGGAAGGCGTCGTACGCCTGCGCGACCGCGCCGTGCGGCCAGAAGTCGCTCAGCAGCGGGAAGGTCAGGCCCTCCTGCTCGTGGAAGACGCCCAGCGACGCCGCGGTGTCGACCGAGATGCCGAACACCAGCGCGTTCGCGCCCTCGAAGTCGGCCAGCTCGTCGCGGATCGAGCACAACTCGCCCGTGCAGCGGCCCGTGAAGGCCGCCGGGTAGAAGACGAGCACGACGGGCCGCCCCCTGAGCTCGGAGAGCGTGATCGCTTCGCCGGTGTGGTCGATGAGCGTGAAGTCGGGTGCCTCGTCGCCGATCTGCAGTGCCATGCGCATCCTCTCGTCCAGCGGCTTCTCCGCTGCGCTCATCGTGGCACGGGTCACGGATCCGGCGCGGGCGCACCGGCATCGCACGTTGACTAGAGTGGATGAGCGGGCGCCGACACCCAGGCGCGCCTCCAGATCGACGTCAGGAGCTTCGGTGCTGAACGACCAGGACCCCTACTCGGGCCACACCAACGACGCAGACCCGAGCGAGACGGCGGAGTGGCAGGAGTCCCTCGACCAGCTGGTCGCGGCGCATGGGCCGCAGCGCGGCCGCGAGATCATGCTCAGTTTGCTGAAGCGCTCGAAGGAGCTGCACCTCGGCGTGCCGATGGTGCCGACCACCGACTACCTCAACACGATCGCCGCTGAGGACGAGCCCGAGTTCCCCGGCGACGAGCAGCTCGAGCGCACCTACCGCCGCTGGATCCGCTGGAACGCCGCGATCATGGTGCACCGCGCCCAGGCCCCCGGCATCGGCGTCGGCGGCCACATCTCGACCTACGCCTCCTCCGCCGCGCTCTACGAGGTCGGCCTCAACCACTTCTTCCGCGGCCAGGACGCCCCCGGCGGCGGCGACCAGATCTTCTACCAGGGCCACGCATCCCCCGGCATGTATGCCCGCGCCTTCCTCGAGGGTCGCCTGAGCGAGACGCAGATGGATGCGTTCCGACAGGAGAAGTCGAAGGCGCCCAACGGCGTCCCGTCCTACCCGCATCCGCGCATGATGCCGGACTTCTGGCAGTTCCCGACCGTCTCGATGGGCCTCGGGCCGATCAACGCGATCTATCAGGCGCAGGCGAACCGCTACCTCGCGAACCGCGGCATCAAGGATGTCGCCGACTCGCAGGTGTGGGCCTTCCTCGGCGACGGCGAGATGGATGAAGTCGAGTCGCGCGGCGCGCTGCAGCTCGCGGCGAACGACGGCCTCGACAACCTGAACTTCGTCATCAACGCCAACCTCCAGCGGCTCGACGGCCCGGTGCGCGGCAACGGCAAGATCATCCAGGAGCTCGAGTCGTTCTTCCGCGGCGCGGGCTGGAACGTCATCAAGGTCGTCTGGGGTCGCGAGTGGGACTCGCTGCTCGCCAACGACAACGAGGGCGCGCTCCGCGACCTGATGAACGCCACGCCCGACGGCGACTACCAGACCTACAAGGCGGAGTCCGGCCTGTTCGTGCGCGAGCACTTCTTCGGCCGCGACCCGCGCACGCTCGAGATGGTCAAGCACCTGAGCGACGACGAGATCTGGGCCATGAAGCGGGGCGGCCACGACTACCGCAAGGTCTACGCCGCCTACAAGGCAGCCGCTGAGCACAAGGGCCAGCCGACGGTCATCATCGCGAAGACGGTCAAGGGCTACGGCCTCGGCAAGAGCTTCGAGGGCCGCAACGCGACCCACCAGATGAAGAAGCTCACGCTCGACGACCTGAAGTCGTTCCGCGACGTCATGCAGCTCGACATCTCCGACAAGCAGCTCGAGGCCGACCCGTACCGCCCGCCCTACTGGAACCCGGGATCCGACTCGCCCGAGCTCCAGTACATGGTCGAGCGCCGTCGCGAGCTCGGCGGCTTCACGCCGGAGCGCCGCGCCAAGCACACGATCATCCCGCTGCCGGAGGCGAAGACCTACGACATGCCCAAGCGGGGCTCCGGCAAGCAGGAGGTCGCCACCACGATGGCGTTCGTCCGCCTGCTGAAGGATCTGCTGCGCGACAAGGGCTGGGGCAACCGCATCGTGCCGATCATCCCCGACGAGGCGCGCACCTTCGGCATCGACGCCTTCTTCCCGACGGCGAAGATCTACAGCCCGCAGGGCCAGAGCTACACCTCGGTCGACCGCGACCTGCTGCTGAAGTACCGCGAGGCGCCCGACGGCCAGATCGTGCACGTCGGCATCAACGAGGCCGGCGCGATGGCGGCCTTCACCGCCGCAGGCACGTCGTACTCGACGCACGGCGAGCCGCTCATCCCGATCTACGTCTTCTACTCGATGTTCGGTTTCCAGCGCACGGGCGACTCGATCTGGGCGGCCGCCGACCAGATGACGCGCGGCTTCCTCATCGGCGCGACCGCTGGCCGCACGACGCTGACGGGCGAGGGCCTGCAGCACGCCGACGGCCACTCGCCGCTCATCGCCTCGACCAACCCGGCCGTGCTCGCGTACGACCCGGCCTACGGTTACGAGATCGCGCACATCACGCAGATGAGCCTCGAGCGCATGTACGGCGAGGACCCCGAGAACATCATCACCTACCTCACCGTCTACAACGAGCCGAGCGTGCAGCCCGCAGAGCCCGAGGACGTCGACGTCGAGGGCATCCGCCGCGGCATCCACCGCGTCTCCACGAGCGACCACCACCCGATCAAGGCGCAGCTGCTCGGCTCCGGCGTCGCCCTGCCGTGGCTGCACCACGCGCAGGAGCTGCTCGGCAGCGACTGGGGCATCTCCGCCGACATCTGGTCGGTCACCTCCTGGAGCGAGCTGCGCCGCGACGGCCTCGCCGCCGACGAGCACAACTTCCTCAACCCGCAGGAGCCCTCGAAGGTGCCCTACGTCACCCAGCGCCTGTCGGAGGCCGAGGGGCCGTTCGTGGCCACGACCGACTACATGCGCGCCGTGCCGGACCAGATCCGGGAGTGGGTGCCCGGCGACTACGCGACGCTCGGTGCCGACGGCTTCGGCTTCTCCGACACGCGTGCCGCCGCCCGCCGCTTCTTCACGATCGACAGCCACTCGGTCGTCGTGCGCACGCTCGACGCGCTCGCGAAGCAGGGCAAGGTGCCGCTGGGCATGGTCATGCAGGCGATCGACAAGTACAGCCTCCACGACGTGAACGCGGGCCAGTCCGGCTCTGGCGGCGGCGACGCGTAGGGCACGGCGCTGTCTGAGCAGGAAGAGCTCAAGACGCAGCAGCTCGCATGGCTGCGGCGCATCTCGGGCGACCTCTCGACCCAGGTGACGCGGGCGCTCGACGACCGCCTCCCCTGGTACGGCACGATGCCGCCGTCGCGGCGCAGCGCGGTGGGGCTGGTGGCGCAGTCGGGCATCACCTCCTTCATCGCCTGGCATGAGGACCCAGAGGCGCAGCCCTGGATCGCCGCCGACGTCTTCGCAGCGGCGCCCAGGGAGCTGCTGCGCAGCGTGAGCCTGCAGCAGACGCTGCAGCTCATCCGCACGGTCGTGTCTGTCTTCGAGGAGCGCATCGCCGACGCCGATCCGATGATGCGCGAGCCGATCCTGCGCTACTCGCGAGAGATCGCCTTCGCGGCCGCCGACGTCTACGCGCGGGCCGCAGAGTCGCGCGGCCTCTGGGATGCCCGGCTCGAGGCGCTGGTCGTCGACTCGATCCTCACGGGCGAGCACGACGATGAGCTGCCGAGCCGCTCGGCCGCGCTCGGCTGGCACGGCCGCGGCGAGTGCGCCGTGCTGGTGGGTCTGGCACCGCGCACGCTCGACGTCGACATCGTGCGCCGCAAGGCGAGGCATGCCGGATGCGACGTGCTGGTCGGGGTGCAGGGCACCCGGCTGGTCGTCGTGATCGGCCGCACCGCGCAGTCCGACGCTGCCGCCGACGAGCCGATCGAGTTCCTCGCCATCGCGGCGCAGCTCTCCGACGGCTTCGGCGAGGGGCACCTCGTGCTCGGCCCGACCGTGGCGAGCATCGTCGAGGCCGCGGGCAGCGCGAAGGCGGCGCTGGCCGGCTTCGCCGTCGCCGACGCCTGGCGTCGCACGCCGCGCCCGGTGCGCGCCGACGACCTGCTGCCCGAGCGCGCGCTGGCGGGCGACCCGCTCGCGCGCAGCGAGCTCGTGCGGGGCATCTACCAGCCGCTGCGCGACCACTCCAGCGACCTGCTCGCGACGCTCGCGTGCTACCTCGACACCGGCCGCTCGCTCGAGGCGACGGCGCGCGAGCTCTTCGTGCACCCCAACACGGTGCGCTACCGCCTCAAGCGCATCAGCGAGATCATCGGCTGGGATGCGACCGGCGCGCGCGAGGCGCTCGCCCTCCACACGGCGATCATCCTCGGCTCCATCCACGACGCCTCCCGCGACCGCTCGCAGCGACAGGCCACGCGCCATGCCCCTCGCGGCAAGGGCCCGGTGGGAGGATGAATGCCGTGATCGTCATCGTTGCTCCCGGCCAGGGCTCGCAGAAGCCGGGCTTCCTCACTCCGTGGCTCGAACGCCCCGGCGTCCCAGAGCGGCTCGCATCGCTCAGCGATGCCGCCGGCGTCGACCTCGTCGAGCACGGCACTGTCTCGGATGCCGACACGATCCGCGACACGCTCATCGCCCAGCCGCTCATCGTCGCCGCAGGCATCCTCACCCTCGACGCGCTGGGTGATCGGGCCGCGCTCGCTGCCGGCGTCGCAGGCCACTCCGTCGGCGAGATCACGGCGGCCGTCGCGGCGGGCGTGCTCTCGGCAGAGGACGCGATGGCGCTCGTGGGCGAGCGCGCACGGGCGATGGCGGATGCGGCGGCGCAGACGCCGACGGGCATGGCAGCGGTGCTGGGTGCCGACGAGGCGCTCCTCGAGGCACGCCTGGCCGAGCTCGGCCTGCACCCCGCCAACTACAACGGCGGCGGGCAGATCGTCGTCGCCGGTGCGCTGGATGCGCTCGCAGCGCTCGCCGAGGCCCCACCGGAGCGAGCGCGGGTCATCCCGCTGCAGACCGCCGGTGCCTTCCACACCGACTACATGGCCCCCGCGGTGGAGCGCTTCCGCTCCAAGGCCGCGAGCACGACGACGACCGACCCGAGCACGACGCTCTGGACCAACAGGGATGGCAGCGCCATCGCATCCGGCACCGAGTTCCTCGAGCTCGTCGTCGGCCAGGTCTCCAGCCCCGTGCGCTGGGACCTGTGCATGGCGGCGTTCGCGGATGCGGGCGTGACGGGCATCGTGGAGCTCGCCCCCGCTGGCGCACTCACGGGCCTCGCCAAGCGCGGCCTGCGCGGTGTGCCCTCGGTCGGCGTCACCACCCCTGACGACCTTGAGGCAGCCGTCGCGCTGCTGGAGAGCGGAGCAGCATCATGAGCAGGATCACCAGCATGCAGACGCGCGGCGGTTCGCGCATCCTCTCGGTGGGTGCCGCGCGCGGCGACCGCCTGGTGCCGAACGACGAGCTCGTCGGCCCGATCGACTCCTCTGACGAGTGGATCCGCCAGCGCACCGGCATCGTGACGCGCGCCCGAGTCTCCGACGGCAGCGAGGCTGTCGATCTCGCCGAGACCGCGGCGAAGGAGGCGATCGAGCGCGCGGGCATCGACGGTTCGCAGCTCGACGCGGTCATCGTCTCGACGATCAGCAACACCGTGCAGACGCCGTCGATGGCCTCCCTGCTCACCGAGCGCATCGGGGCGACGCCCGCTCCCGCCTTCGACATCTCCGCCGCCTGCGCCGGCTACGCCTACGGCGTCGCACAGGCTGACGCGCTCGTGCGCAGCGGCATGGCGGAGCACGTGCTCGTGGTGGGCGTCGAGAAGCTCTCGGACGTGGTCGACCCGACCGACCGCTCGATCAGCTTCCTGCTCGGCGACGGCGCGGGCGCCGTGGTGATCGGCCCCTCCGACGAGCCCGGCATCAGCCCATCCGTGTGGGGCTCCGACGGCTCCCACTGGGAGACCATCCGCATGACGAACACGCTCGGCTCGATGCGCGACGGCGCCGCGTGGCCGACGCTGCGGCAGGACGGCCCGACCGTGTTCCGCTGGGCCGTGTGGGAGATGGCGAAGAAGGCGCGCGAGGCGCTGGATGCCGCAGGGATCGAGCCCGGCGATCTCGCCGCCTTCATCCCCCACCAGGCCAACATGCGCATCATCGACGAGTTCGCGAAGCAGCTGAAGCTGCCCGACACCGTCGCCATCGCCCGCGACATCGAGACGACCGGCAACACATCCGCCGCGTCGATCCCGCTCGCCATGCACCGACTGCTCGAGGAGCAGCCGGAGCTCTCGGGCGGGCTCGCCCTGCAGATCGGCTTCGGCGCCGGGCTCGTGTACGGCGCCCAGGTCGTCGTGCTCCCTTAGACTCAACCCGTCCAATCCATCAGAAGGAGACAACCCCATGGCATTCACCAAGGACGAGGTCCTCGCCGGGCTCGCCGACCTCGTGAACGACGAGACCGGCATCGCAACCGAGAACGTGCAGCTCGAGAAGTCGTTCACGGACGACCTCGACATCGACTCGATCTCGATGATGACGATCGTCGTGAACGCCGAGGAGAAGTTCGACGTCAAGATCCCCGACGACGAGGTCAAGAACCTCAAGACCGTCCAGGACGCCGTCGACTACATCACCGGCGCTCAGGCCTGAGGCAGGCCCTTGCGATCGCGTGCGGCCGGGTGACCGGCCGCACGCGGCATCTTGGAGGACACGCATGACGAAGAAGATCGTCATCACCGGCATCGGTGCTAGCTCGCCGCTCGGCGGCACGGCACGCGAGAGCTGGGAGGCGCTGCTGGCCGGCGAGTCCGGCGCACGCACGCTGGAGCACGACTGGGTCGCGCAGTACGAGCTGCCCGTGACCTTCGCCGCAGAGGCGAAGGTGCGCGCAGACACCGTGCTCGAGCGCCCGGTCGCGAAGCGACTCGACCCCTCGAGCCAGCTGGCGCTCGTCGCTGCCAAGGAGGCGTTCGCAGATGCCGGCTCTCCCGAGCTGCCTGCTGAGCGCCTGGGTGTCGACTTCTCGACCGGCATCGGCGGCCTCTGGACCCTGCTCGACGCCTGGGACACCCTGCGCGAGAAGGGCCCGCGTCGCGTCCTGCCCATGACCGTCCCGATGCTGATGCCGAACGGCCCATCGGCGGCGATCTCCATGCACCTGCAGGCGCGCGCCTTCGCGCGCACGGTGGCATCCGCCTGCGCATCCAGCACCGAGGCGCTCGTCAACGCGTACGAGCACCTGCAGGCCGGCCTCGCGGACGTCGTGATCGCCGGCGGTAGCGAGTCTGCGATCCACCCGATCACGATCGCCTCGTTCTCCTCGATGCAGGCGCTCTCGCGCCGCAACGACAGCCCTGCCACCGCATCCCGCCCCTACGACGTCACCCGTGACGGATTCGTGATGGGCGAGGGCGCTGCGGCGCTCGTGCTCGAGACCGAGGAGCACGCGCTCGCGCGCGGCGCCCGCATCTATGCAGAGCTCGCCGGCGGTGGCGTGACGGCCGACTCGTTCCACATCACGGCCCCCGAGCCCGAGGGCAAGGGCGCCAGCCGTGCCGTGCAGCTCGCGCTCGAGAACGCGGGCGCGACGGCCGACGAGGTCACGCACATCAACGCGCACGCGACCTCGACCCCGGTGGGCGATGTGGCAGAGGTGCGCGCGATGCATCGCATCTTCGGCGACCGCATCAAGGACATCCCGGTGTCTGCCACCAAGGCGGCGCACGGTCACCTGCTGGGTGGCACGGGCGCCCTCGAGGCGATCTTCACGGTGCTCGCGCTGGTCGAGCGGAAGGCTCCCCCGACGATCAACGTGACCGAGCAGGATCCGGATGCGCCGCTGCAGATCTCGCCCGTACCGATCCCGCTCGGCGATGGCCCGCAGCTGGCGATCTCGAACTCGTTCGGGTTCGGCGGGCACAATGCGGTCGTAGCGATCCGCTCGATCTGACCCACTCGTAGCCGAGGGCCCCGCTGTATGCAGCGGGGCCCTCAGTGGTCGGTGGAGCCTGTGCGGCCCGGGCGCGTCAGCCGACGCGGTGGAGCTCGACGACGGGTGCGCTGTCGGAGGCGTGGCGGTAGGCCTCGAGCTCGCGATCCCAAGCGCCGCCCATGGCGTCGTCGAGTGCGGCGAGCAGTGCGCGCGCGTCGGGTCCGGCTGCCTCGATGGCGCCGCGGATGCGGTCCTCCGGCACCACGAGGGAGCCCGAGGCATCGATGCGCTGCGCGCTGATGCCGAGCTGGGGTGTGTGCATCCAGCGCATGCCGTCGCTGCCGGGCATCGGATCCTCCGTCACCTCGAAGCGCACCTCGCGCCAGCCGGCGAGGGCGCTCGTGATCGCGGCGCCCGTGCCGACGGGGCCGGACCAGTGCACCTCGGTGCGCTCCATGCCGGGCTCGGCCGGCTGGCTCTGCCAGACGAAGCGGAGTGCATCGCCGACGGCATGACCGACGGCCCACTCCAGGTGGGTGCGCATGGCGCGCTGGGACGCATGGATCCAGACGACCCCCGCGGTGGTCGCGGGACGTCGCCTGAGCGTGTTCGCAGCAGTCATCGTCTCTCCCTCGTTCGATGCGACTTCCCCATCGGCCGAACTCGGAGTGAGACATGCTGAGTGTGCCACATCTGCCTGTGGAACGACAATGGTGTTGTTCCACAGGCCCGCAGGTCGAGGAGCGCGCGCCGCAGGCGCACGCGTCACGAGACCGAGCCACGCAGGCCCGCAGGTCGAGGAGCGCGCGCCGCAGGCGCACGCGTCACGAGACCGAGCTACGCAGGCCCGCAGGTCGAGGAGCGCGCCGCAGGCGCACGCGTCACGAGACCGAGCTACGCAGGCCCGCAGGTCGAGGAGCGCGCGCCGCAGGCGCACGCGTCACGAGACCGAGCTAGGCAGCGAACGTCGGCCGCTGCTCCCCCGCCCGGATCGGGAACGCGAGCCGGTTGCCGGCCGGCGGCAGCGGGCAGTTGTACTGATCGCTCATCGCGCACGGCGGCACGATGGCGCGGTTGAAGTCGAGGTCGACGGTGCCGTCGTGGCGCGGTCGCACGAAGAGGAAGCGGCCGACGTCGTAGCTCTCGTCGCCGGTGGTGGCGTCGGCGAAGACGATCTGCAGGCTGTCGCCGTCGGGCAGCGCGACGAGCTCGACCTGCTGGCCATCCCGCTCGAAGCGGATCCTGCCCGGCGAGAGCGCCTGCCGCAGCGTGCCTCCCTGCGACTTGCCGTACTCGAAGGCGACGCCGCCCTCGACGGCCTCGAACGTGCCCTGCAGGTGCCAGGCCGGGTCGTAGTCGAAGGCGCTGATCCCGGTGAAGCCGCGCTCGACGGCTGCCTCCGCGTCCCAGACGCGCAGCGCACAGCGGCCGTTGAAGTCGGGGCCGATGACGAACGCGGTGAGCCGGTCGTCGAAGCGCACCGAGCTCGGCGTCATGGAGCTCTGGCTGTAGACCGCGACGTCACCGTCGACCGTCTGGCCATCGACGACGATGCCGGCCGACGCATCGGCCGTCACCTGCAGTCCGTCACCCGTCGGTGAGGGCGCCCAGGTGCCGGGCACGCCCTCGACGGTCGTCGGCTCAGAGATCCAGGCGGTGGTCGTGAGGGCGAGCGCCCCCTGCGGGGCGCGCACGCTCTGGTCGCGCTTGCGGCGGAACGCCTCGTGCTGCGCACTGCCTGCGTCAGCGGCTGCAGCGGCGTCGGGTGCGGTGGCGTCGGTCATGCTTCCAGCCTACCCAGCAGCGCCAACGACCAGCGGCCTGTCAGCGCCCGCGCGTACGTTCATCACCATGAACGCAGCACCGACACTCGGCCTCATCCTCCCGCCCGATCAGGCGCCGGAGCGCTTCCTCACCATCGCCCGCGCCGCCGACGCAGCGGGCGTCGACGAGCTCTGGCTCTGGGAGGACTGCTTCGGCCAGTCGGGCACCTCGACGGCCGCCGCCGTGCTCGCCGCGACCGAGCGCATCCGGGTCGGCCTCGGCTTGATGCCCGTGCCGCTGCGCAACGTGGCGCTGACGGCGATGGAGATCGCCACGATGGGGCGCATGTTCCCGGGCCGCTTCCTGCCTGGCATCGGCCACGGCGTGCTCGAGTGGATGGCGCAGGCCGGCGTGCGAGCCGCGTCACCACTGACGCTCCTGACCGAGCAGGCGACGGCGCTGCGCATGCTGCTGGCAGGCGACGAGCTGAGCGTCGACGGCCGCTACGTGCAGCTCGACCGCGTGCAGCTGCGCTGGCCGGCCGCCGAGGTGCCGCCGCTGCTCATCGGCGGCGGCAAGCCGAAGACGCTGGCGCTCGCCGGCGAGCTCGGGGACGGCGTGATCCTGGCGGGCGACATGGCCCCCGGCGCGGGCGTCGATGTCACGCGCGCGGCGGTCGCGACGGTGCTCGAGGCGCGCGCGGCGGCGGGGCTCGAGGGGCCGTACGCGGTCGTGCAGTTCGCCGGCGTGCGCTCGGATGCGTCGGCCGACGAGGTCACGCGGCTCGCGGCCGACTACGCCGCGGTCGGGGCGACGAGCGTGCCGCTGCTGCCGCTCGACGCGGACGGCGAGCCCGAGACCGGCGACGGCATCCTGCGGCTGGCCGAGACGATCGGCGGCATCGCCCGCGGCACGCGCGCCTGACGAAGCCCGGGGCGGGCGTCAGCTGTTGCGGCCGCGTGCCGCGACGCGCCAGCGCGCGGCCGGCACCGGGTCGTCACCGCGGTCGTAGACGACGAGCTCGTCGACCAGATTGACCGCGGTGCAGACATGGTTCGGCACCGCGCGCACGATGCTGCCGAGCGGTGGCAGCGCGCTCGTCTGGCTGGCGCCTCCCGCCTGCATCTCCACGACCGCGTGGTGCTCGCTCAGCTGCACGATGCGCGCATCCGGGTGGTCGAGCAGCCGCCCGTTGCCGGTCGCCCACGCGGGGCGATCCGGGCCGAGCGCCTTCGAGCCGGCGTCGAGGACGAGTCGTCCGCCCGCGTGCGAGACCACCGTCGCGTGGCAGGTGAGCGCGATCTGCTCAGGCTCCGCGGCTCCCAGTTCCCACTGCTGCGCGTCCCCGAACACGGAGACGCCGGGGCGCAGCTCTGTGACGGGCGAGTCGAGCTCGAGCGAGGCGGCGAAGCTCGGCGTCGATCCACCCGAGATCACCAGGGGCCGGATGCCCTCGGCGCGCAGCGAGGCTGCCGCGGCCGTGAGCGCCTCGGCTTCGTCGATCGCCGCCTGCGCGCGAGCGTCCGGTGCGTAGGCGTGGCCGGGGAACGCGAAGATGCCCTCCACGTCGACGCCTGCGCGCATGGCGGCGGAGGCGACCTCCCCCGCGGCCGCCGGAGCGCATCCGGACCGGTGATGACCCGCATCGATCTCGACCCGCACCGCCACGCGGCCGGCGAGGCCCGCGTGCACCAGGCGCTGCACGCCCTCGACCGAGTCGACGCCGATGCTGATGGCTGCGCCGCGGGCCGCGAGGGCGCTCAGCCTGGCCGCCTTGTCGGCGTCGATCCAGAGCGGGTAGGCGATGCAGAGGTCGTCGAGCCCGGCGGCGGCGAAGACCTCGGCCTCCCCCACCGTCGCGACCGTCAGGCCGTGTGCGCCGGCCGCGACCTGCATCCGGCCGATCTCGATCGTCTTGTGCGTCTTGACGTGCGGCCGCAGCGCGATGCCGCGCGCCGTGGCGGCATCGGCGACGCGGGCGATGTTCGCCTGCATGCGCTCGAGGTCGACGGCGAGGAACGGCGTGCTTGGGGCCACGCTTCGGAGGGTAGCGCCCGTGCGGCACGGCAGGCCGCGCTGCGTGCCATCATGTGGCATGAGTGCTGGAGCCCGCCGCGATCTGCTTCGCCCGAGCGATGCGTCGCGGTCGGATCGAGTCACCTACGTCGAGCTGTTCTTCGACCTGGTCTTCGTCTTCGCGCTCACGCAGCTGTCGGCCTACCTGTTCGAGCACCAGACGCCGCTGGGCGCCATCGAGGGCGCGATCATGGTCACGGCGCTGTGGTGGGCGTGGGTCGCGACGACCTGGGTGACGAACTGGCTCGACCCGGTGCGGCTGCCGGTGCGCAGCGCCGTGATCATCATCGCCTTCATCGCGCTGGTGATGAGCGTCTCGATCGCCGACTCCTTCGGCGACCGGGCCTGGGTGTTCGCCGTCGCCTACGTGGCGATGCAGCTCGGCCGCACCGGCTTCATCGTGCTCGCCACCTGGCGGCATGACCGCGAGATCGCCGTCGACTTCACGCGAGTGCTGGTCTGGACCGCGGCAAGCAGCGCGATGTGGATCGTCGGCGCTCTGCTGCCGCTGCCGGCGCAGCTGCCGCTCTGGGCCGCTGCGCTCGGGGTCGAGCTGCTCGGCACCCGTCTCGGTTTCCCGGTGCCTGCGATGGGCCGCGTCGAGATGTCGCGCTGGGATCTCTCCGGTGCGCACATCGCGGAGCGCTCGGCGCTGTTCGTGCTGATCGCGCTGGGCGAGGGCCTGCTGGTGACCGGATTCGCCTTCGTCGAGCTCGAGATCAGCCCACCGGCCGTCATCGCCATGATGCTCGCCTTCACCTCTGCCGCTGCGATGTGGTGGATCTACTTCGATCACGGAGAGCGCATCGGTGCCGAGGCGATGGAGGCGTCGGATGCGCCGGGTCGGCTCGCGCGCACCGCCTACACCTATGTGCATTTGCTCGTGATCGCCGGCATCGTGCTGGTGAGCGTCGGTGACAAGGAGATGCTGGCGAACCCCGACGGGCAGAGCCTGTCGACCGTCGTCACTGTGCTCGGCGGCCCGCTGCTGTTCCTGGTCGGCACGCTCTGCTTCCGGCGACTGCTCGAGCGCCAGTGGATCGTGCCGCAGATGCTGGGCGTGCTGGGGATCCTGGCCGTCGCCGCGGTGTCACCGCTGCTCTCCGCGCTCGGCACGGGCTCGGCAGCGACCGCGGTGCTGCTCGCCGTCGCCGCGATGGAGACGATCCAGCGCATGCGGCACCGCCGACGTAGCGGCGGGTGAGCGGCTCGCGCCGGAGCAGGCAGGCCGGTCCAATTGACCGAGCAACGTGATCGTGTTGAGCAGTCGTCGTAGTTCTCGCGCTTCGTCAAGGCTGCAGGGCGCGAGTTGCGGTTAAAGACGCGGTCTGCGTTCGCTCATCCGGACGGGGAGCATTCCGAGTTCGGCTCCGTGGGCCCAGTCTGCCTCTGACCTACTGATGATCCCGCGTTCGGCAAGCGTCTCGATGGCTTCGAACATCTCCGACCCGATTCTCTCGCGCTCGCGCGCTGACAGCGATTCGATGATGGCCTGCGCGCGCTCGCGACGAGAGAGAGGGCGGGGAAGCATGCGCGCGGCCACCGGAGCACCGACAAGCAACGCACCAATGAGAACGCCCACCACCGAGGGAACCGCCCACAGACCTGCAAGCTCAGAACGCGACGCAATGGCAATCGTCGATGCGGCCGCCACGATGCTGCTCACGACCAGGTAGGCGCCGATACCGCGTGCGAGTCTCCCGCCTTGCCGACCCCTGATCGTTGAGACAGCCATGAGCAGCAGCACGACATCGGCGAAGATGAAGACCAGGGCGGACCCCACAAGACCAGCAGGCGCACTGGGCGTGGCAGCGCTGAATAGGGCCTGAACCGTTAGCACCGCACCCAGCGCTGGAGCGAGCAGAGCGGGGAGGTACAGCGAGGCGACGATGCAGGAAATGCGGTCGCGCCAGGAGGACTGAGCCCTGACAGGGTCGATTTCGAGCACCACCTGCCGGTGTCTGCGAAGGGCGTCGAGCTCCAGCAGTTTCCAGCGGACGGGATCCCCCACTGCGATCTGACGTGCGCGAGTGCGCGGGTCCATGAGTTCGTCAGCCACCATGGGCTCATCTTCCCGCTCTTGGCGACAGACATGAATCCGGTCGACGGTGGTTTGCCCCTCCCTCCCCGCCGCGGAGGGACTGCCCACGTTCTGAGGTCGGGCCTCCAGCCGCACCGATTCCGCAACTTCAAGCACCGGCGTCTGCCTATCGCACGCGCTGCAGCTTCATGACTTGCCGAAGATCACTGGGCGTTCCGATGGTTCTGACAAGAGCGCGAATTCCGCGACGGCGGTTTTATCACGCATGGCTGTGCCAGTCGACGGCGCAAGTAGGGCGGGCGGGACTTGAACCCGCGACCGAGGGATTATGAGTCCCCTGCTCTGACCAGCTGAGCTACCGCCCCGTGAGCCGAGACGGCCCGGCATTCGAGCCTAGTCGGCGATCTCGACGTGGGTGTCGGGGTCGCTGATGTCCTCGCCGCGGTAGAGGCGCTCGAAGGCAGTGATGGTCGCCTCGATGTCGTGCGGTGCGACCATCTGCAGGCTGTGCTGCTGCAGCTTGGCGTACTCCGCGTCGTCCAGGCGCAGCACGCGGTCGAGCTTGGCGGCGAGATCGACGGCGTCATCCGGGTTGAACAGCCAGCCGTTGACGCCGTCGGTCACCAGGTGCGGCAGCGCCATCGCGTTGGCGGCGACGATCGGCAGGCCGGTGGCCATGGCTTCCATCGTCGCGATCGACTGCAGCTCGGCAGTCGACGGCATCACGAAGACCTCGGCGGAGCGCAGCCGCTCCCGCAGCTCCTCGTTGGAGACGAAGCCGGTGAGCGTGATGCGATCGGCGACGTGCAGGTCTCGCGCGAGTGCGGCCAGCTCGTCGATCTGGTCGCCGCCGCCCACGATGTCGAGGTGCCAGGGCAGATCCTCCGGCAGCTGCGCGACCGCGCGAACGAGCGTCTCCAGGCGCTTCTCGCTCGTCACGCGACCGACGAAGACGATGCGACCCCGCTGACGCTCGGGGTTCGGGCTGTACTCGTCGCCCGGCAGCCCGCACGAGATGGCGTGCACGTTGCGCAGGCCCGTCTTCAGCTCCAGGTAATCGGCGCTGCGGCGCGTGGGCGTCGTGACGACGTCGCAGCGCTCGAACACCGTCGCGGCATCCCGCCAGAGCCTGTCGATCGTCTGATCGCGCAGGAATCGGGGGATGTTCGAGTGATCCATGATGTTCTCGAACATCAGGTGGTTGGTGCCGACCACGCGGATGCCGCGCTTATTCGCCTCGGTGGAGAAGGCGCGACCGAGCACGATGTGCGACTGGAAGTGCACGACGTCAGGACGCAGGGCGTCGAGCAGCGACGCTGCGTTCTGGAACATCCGCCACGGCTCGGCGAAGCGCAGCCACTCGTGGCCCGGGTAGAGCAGCGAGCGCAGGCGGTGCACCGAGAACCGCTGGCCCTCGTGCTCCTCGATGCGCGTGCCCTGCCGCCCGCGCGCGAGCGCGGATGCGACGACGTGCACCTCATGGCCCCGCTGCGTCAGGCGTGCCGCGAGCCGAGTGGTGAACTTCGCGGCCCCGTTGACGTCGGGCGCGAACGTGTCGGTCGCGATGAGGATGCGCAGAGGGCGTTCAGTCATTGTTCTCCTCGACCGCCAGCGGCGTTCGGATCTGTGGATGATGCCTGGCCAGCTGGAACACACCCCAGACGGCGAGCCCTCCCGCCGCGGCGAAGACCATGATCGCCCACGGCGGTGTGGCAGCGGCCTCACCGAGCACGGTCACGCCGATGAGCACGGCGATGAGGGGGTCGACCACGGTCAGGCCGGCGATCACGAGGTCGGGCGGGCCGGAGGCGTGGGCCAGCTGCACGGCATAGCTGCCGACGAGCACGGCGACCAGCATGGCGACGCCGCAGACGATCGTGAGCCAGTCGAAGTTGCCAGAGATGATGCGGTTGATGACGACCTTCGAGAGCGTCACGACGAATCCGTAGAGCACGCCTGCCGCGACGATGTAGAAGATCGCGCTCGCCCTGGCGCGGAACACCCACCAGACGACGCCGAGTGCCACGAGGGCGACCACGAGCAGCGACAGCACCGTCAGCAGCTGCTGGTCGCGGATGGGTCGCTCGATCGCGAAGATCGCGGCGACGGTGACGAAGAGGGCGATCCCGACCAGGCAGGTGACGATCGCGCGGATCGTGCGGTGGTCGAGCTTGATGCCGGCCAGGCGGGAGTTGAGGATCGCAGTCACGACCAGTGCGACGGCGCCGAGCGGCTGCACGACGATGAGCGGCGCGAGCGCGAGGGCGCCCAGCTGCAGCACGACGGCGAGCCCGAGCAGCAGCGTGCCGACGACCCACGCCGGATTCTTCAGCAGCCGCAGCAGCGCAGAGCCGCCCAGATGGGCACCCCGCTGGTCACCGCCCTCGAAGTGGCCGACGCCGCGGTGCTGGAACTGCGTGCCCACCGACAGGAAGATCGCGCCCACGAGCGCGACAGGAATCCCGAGCGCCTGCAGGGGCGTGAGCGAGATTTCTGCCGCGAGGTCGTCGAGCGCGGTGAAGAGCACCTGTAGACCGTACTGCGAGCGGCTCTCGATACCCTGGAGGACATGACCGTTCTGCCCATCTGCATCACCGGCGAGCCCGTCCTCCACGAGGTCGCGGAGCCGGTCGTCGGCTTCGACGCCGAGCTCGCGCAGCTCGTCGAGGACATGTTCGCCACCATGGAGGCCGCACCGGGCGTCGGCCTCGCGGCTCCGCAGGTCGGTCTCGGCAAGCGCCTGTTCGTCTACGACTGGACGGACGAGGATGGCACCCGCACCCGCGGCGTCGCGGCGAACCCGGAGCTATGGGTCACTCCCCCGCCGATCGGCATCGCCGAGGAGGAGGACGAGGAGGGCTGCCTCTCGATCCCGGGCGAGCGCTTCGCGCTCATGCGCAGCGATCGCGCCATCCTCAGGGCGCAGGACGAGCTTGGCGAGCACTACGAGCTCGAGGCCTCCGGCTGGCTCGCGCGCATCCTGCAGCACGAGTTCGACCACCTGAACGGCGTGCTCTACGCCGACCGGCTGGATGCGCTCGGCACGAAGGGCGTGCAGAAGGCGATCAAGCGCAACAAGTGGGGCGTCCCCGGTAACTCCTGGTTGCCGGGCGTCGACGACCTCGAGGACTGAGCCGTCACACGAAGAAGGCCCCCACCCGTGAGGGTGGGGGCCTGTCGCTCCCCGAGATGGACTCGAACCATCAACCTGCCGGTTAACAGCCGGCTGCTCTGCCAATTGAGCTATCGAGGATCGCTGCGGGAGCGACGTCAATCGTAGCATCTCCCCCAGGGCCGGGTCACCTCTCGCGCCCGCGTGCGCCCTCCACCGGATCCGCAGGTTGCCGCGCTACCGTTTGAGCACCTTCCCCCGCACCGCACGCCTTGGAGCACCGCATGTCCCCTGCATCCCGCCGCCTCTCGGCAGCACCGCTGATCCTCCTCGCAGCGGCGACCGCGCTCTCGCTCTCGGCCTGCATCTCGCCGCCGCCACTGCCGAGCGCGCCGCCGCAGCCGACCGCCACGGGCGTCACCGATCCCATCGAGACGTCCCCCGCTCCAGTCCCGACGCCCTCGACGGAGCCGACCGCCGGCGGCGCCGACCTGCCCGATCTCGTGGCGATCGGCACCGAGCTGGCACCGGGCACCCAGGCGGGCTGGGAGACGAGCATCCTCTCGACCGACGGCTTCGAGCCGCAGGCCGACTCCACCTTCCCCGCCGGCCCGACGATCAGCGTGCTCGAGACGGCGACCGGATGCACCTTCTGGGCCTATCAGGGCCAGCAGGACGGCGAGTCGACCGACGAGACCGAGAACTCCAACGTCACGCTCGGCATCATCTCGGAGTCCTCGCCCGACGACTGGGAGGCGGATGTGTTCCCGCTCGAGGAGTCGGCGTCCCAGGGCGTCGCGGTCGAGTTCCTCTCCATCATCTCTGAGCGCGACGACGGCACCGCACACGCCTGGTACGCCCGCAACTTCCAGTCGAGCGGCACCACGAGCTCGATCATGGCGCACTGCCCGGCGGACGTCGGCGGTGTCGACCACATCGATGAGGTCGTGCTCGAGCACCTGCAGATCAACTTCCTGCAGCCCTAGCAGCGGCACTCACTCCGAGCGCAGCGACCGCCGCTCGCGCTCGAGCTCGACCAGCTGCTCCTGCAGCCGCTTCGCGGCCTCCGGGTCGGTGGGGCCCAGCCGCTGCAGGCTGCCGAGCAGCTCGGCCTTGCGGCGCAGGATGTCGCGGTCGACCAGTGATGAGACGATGCCGCGCACGTAGCCCTTGACGC
The DNA here is from genome assembly GCF_022436485.1 of Agrococcus sp. ARC_14. Lineage (NCBI taxonomy): Bacteria > Bacillati > Actinomycetota > Actinomycetes > Micrococcales > Microbacteriaceae > Agrococcus > Agrococcus sp. ARC_14. The sequence continues at coordinate 1,707,460 of NZ_JAKUDO010000001.1, read as the reverse complement.
CCTCCGCCGTCGACTGCGGGATCGGCGCCATCGCCAGGGTGCGCACGAGCGCCACGATCTCGGCGGGCACCGTCTCGGCGACGCGCTCCGAGAAGTCGGAGGCCTCGATGGCGTCGAGCGAGGCGAGCACACCGTCGCGCACGACCGCGAGCGAGGGGTTCGCGACGTAGGCGGAGGCGCCGCGGGCAGCGAGGTCCTTGCCGAGCACCGCCGGCTGCTGCAGCAGCGCGGCGATCGCGTCGCGCTCCATGCGCGATGCGGGGTCGCGCTCGAGCTGCCGCAGCGCGACGTCGGCGGGCGGATGCTCGCCCGCGGCGCCGTCGGAGGTCGGCGTCGGGCGCGGCCCGGCCTGGCGGACGGCCTGGCGCACCTCATCCGGCTGGACGCCCAGCCACCCTGCGACGGTGCGGGCGTAGCCGTCGCCGAGCGCGCGGTCGCGGATGGACTGCAGCACGGGCGCCGCGCGACGCATGGCCGCGACGCGACCCTCGACCGTCTCGAGGTCGTGCTCGGCGACGATGCGCCGCAGCATGAACTCGAACAGCGGGCGGCGCTGCTGCACGAGCTTGCGGACTGCGTCGTCGCCGCGCTCGAGCCTCAGATCACAGGGATCCAGTCCCTCCGGTGGCACAGCGACGAAGGTCTGGGCGCCGAAGCGCTGATCTTCGATGAAGGTCTTCGCCGCTGCGGCCTGGCCGGCGCTGTCAGGATCGAAGGTGAAGATCACCCGATTCCGCGAGAATGCGATGGTGTCCTGCGCGTCGCCGAGCACGCGGCGCAGCACCTTGATGTGATCGACGCCGAACGCCGTGCCACACGTGGCGACCGCGGTCGTGACGCCCGCGAGGTGGCACGCCATCACATCCGTGTAGCCCTCCACCACGACGGCTTCGTGCCCCTTCGCGATGTCGCGCTTGGCAAGGTCGAGCCCGTAGAGCACCTGGCTCTTGCGGAAGATCGGCGTCTCCGGGGAGTTCAGGTACTTCGGGCCCTTGTCGTCGTCCGAGAGCCGACGGGCGCCGAAGCCGACCGTCGCCCCCGCGACATCGCGGATCGGCCAGATCAGCCGGCCGCGGAAGCGGTCGTAGCTGCCCCGCTGCCCTTCGCTCAGCAGGCCGGCGCCGAGCTGCTCCGCCTCGGTGAATCCCTTGCCTCGCAGGTGCTTCTTCAGCGCGTCGAAGGAGGCGGGCGCGAAGCCCACGCCGAATCGCTGCGCTGCGGCGAGGTCGAAGCCGCGCTCCCCCAGGAACTGCTGACCCAGCGCTGCAGCCGGCGTGAGCAGCTGCGCCTGGAAGTACGCCTCCGCAGCCCGGCTCGCCTCGAGCAGCCGCAGCCGACCGCTCGTCTCCTCCTGCGGCTTGCCGTCCTCGTAGTGCAGCGTGTAGCCCAGCTGCCCTGCGAAGCGCTCGACCGTCTCGCTGAACGAGGTGTGGTTCATCGCCATGACGAACTGGAAGGCGTCGCCATCCTCCCCGCAGCCGAAGCAGTGGTAGCGCCCCACGGCCGGGCGCACGTGGAACGACGGCGTGCGCTCGTCGTGGAAGGGGCAGAGCCCCTTCATGCTGCCGACGCCCGCCGACTTCAGCGTGACGTGCTCGCCGACGACGTCGACGATCGAGATGCGCGCGCGCAGCTCATCGATGTCGCTCCGTAGGATCCGCCCCGCCATCGAAAGCCCCCTCAGTCCCCGACGAAGCGCTCGTGCCACGCGAACGCGCCGCGGTCGGTGAGGCTCGCGACCTGGTCGACCACGACGCGCGCCTGGGCGGCCTCGTCGGCGGCAGTCGCCCAGTCGTCGGCGTAGGCGCGGTCGAGCGCCGCAGGGCCGATGCGCAGCAGCGCGTCGGCCAGCTCCTGCAGCACTCGGCGTTGGCTTGCGTAGATCGGCTGACGCCGCTCGGCAAGGATGAAGCTCGCCGCCGTGCCCTTCAGCACCGCGATCTCGGCGCGCACCTCGCGTGGCACCTGCACCGTGCCGCCGAAGCGCACGAGCGGCCCGTCGTGCCCCTCGCGCGTGCGCTGCACCGCGGCGTTCGCGAACCGGCCGATGAGCTTCGACGTGAGGTTCTTGAGCCGCGCGTGGTCGGCGCGCGAGCCGTCGAAGGAGCGCAGCCAGGTCTCGAGGTCGTCGAGCCGATCGAAGGCGGCCAGCAGGTCGTCGCGCGTGAACTCGGGGCCGACCCAGGTGAGCATCATCGAGACCAGCTCGTCGTGGCCGACGCGGCTCTGCAGCTTCGCGACATCCACGTAGCCGCCCACCACGGCATCCTCGAAGTCGTGCACCGAGTAGGCGATGTCGTCGGCGAGATCCATCGTCTGCGCCTCGATGCTGGGCCTGCCCTCCGGGGCGCCCTCGCGCATCCACTCGAAGGCCTCGCGGTCGGCGGCGTAGAAGCCGAACTTGACCCGGCCGGATGCATCATGGACGTCGGATGCGGAGGGCCAGGGGTACTTGCAGGCCGCGTCGACGCTCGCACGCGTCAGGTTGAGGCCGTACGGCTGCTCGCGGATGACCTTGGGCTCGAGCCGGGTGATGACGCGCAGCGTCTGGGCGTTGCCCTCGAAGCCGCCGATCGTGAGCGCCCACTCGTTGAGGCCCTTCTCGCCGTTGTGACCGAAGGGCGGATGCCCGATGTCGTGGGCGAGGCACGCGGTGTCGACGACATCGGGGTCGAGGCCGAGCTCGACGGCGATCTCGCGGCCGATCTGCGCGACCTCGAGCGAGTGCGTCAGGCGGGTGCGGGAGTCGTCGAAGCCGAGCGTCGGCGAGAGCACCTGGGTCTTCTGGCCGAGCCGACGGAAGGCGCTCGAGTGCAGCAGCCGTGCGCGATCGCGGGCGAAGTCGGTGCGCGCCGAGCGGTGCACCTCCGGCAGCCGGCGCTCGGTGTCGTGCTCGCCGTAGCCGCGCGCGTCAGCCTCCACGGGTATCGCTCTCGTCCTCGATCAGCGCCTCGCGCTGGGCGGGGCTGAGCTCTGGGCTGTCGAGCCAGCCGTCGGGCAGTGCGGGCTTGCGCGGGCTGCCGGCACGACCGCGCTGGCCCTCGACGCCCGCTGCGTCATAGGGCGAGGCATGGTCGAGCGCACCCAGCAGCTCGTCGAGCTGCGCGAGCGACTCGACGGCCGCGAGCGCGCGGCGTGCGTCACCGCCGATCGGGTAGCCCTTGAAGTACCAGGCGACGTGCTTGCGGATGTCGCGGCAGGCGCGATCCTCCTCGTCGAAGAACTCGACCAGCAGCTCGGCGTGCCGACGGAACGCATCCGCCACCTGTCCCAGGTTCGGCCGGTGCCGCGCGTCGCTGCCCGCGAATGCGGCGGCGAGGTCGCCGAACAGCCACGGCCGACCCAGGCAGCCGCGGCCGACCACGACGCCATCGACGCCGGTCTGCTCCATCATGCGCAGCGCATCCTCCGCCTGCCAGATGTCGCCGTTGCCGAGCACCGGGATCGACGTCACGTGCTCCTTGAGCTTCGCGATCGCGTCCCAATCGGCGGTGCCGGAGTAGTGCTGCGCGGCGGTGCGGCCGTGCAGCGCGACCGCCGCGACCCCGGCATCCTCTGCGATGCGTCCGGCGTCGAGGTAGGTGAGGTGCTCGTCGTCGATGCCCTTGCGCATCTTGACGGTGACGGGGATGTCGCCAGCGCGCTGCACCGCTCGCTGCACGATCGCGGCGAACAGGTCGCGCTTCCAGGGCAGCGCCGAGCCGCCGCCTCGTCGCGTGACCTTCGGCACCGGGCAGCCGAAGTTGAGGTCGATGTGGTCGGCGCGATCCTCGTCGACGAGGATCGCCACCGCCTGCTCGACCGTCTTGGGGTCGACGCCGTAGAGCTGCACCGAGCGCAGCGCCTCGGACGGGTGGTGGCTGATGAGCCGCATCGTCTCCGGCGTGCGCTCGACGAGCGCGCGGGTGGTGATCATCTCGCTGACGTAGAGGCCGGCGCCGTACTCGCGGCACAGCCGGCGGAACGCCGTGTTCGTGATGCCTGCCATGGGCGCGAGCACGACAGGCGTGTCGAGGGCGATCGGCCCGATCGACAGCGCCGGTGTCGTGCTCGTCCCCACGGTCACGCTCCGAGCAGCCCCTGCGCCAGGTGCGCCTCGAGCGCGTCGACCTGCACGCGCGTCTGCTGCATCGAGTCGCGCTCGCGCACCGTCACGGCGCCGTCCTCGAGGGACTCGAAGTCGACCGTGACGCAATAGGGCGTGCCCACCTCATCCTGCCGACGGTAGCGGCGGCCGATCGCGCCCGCGTCGTCGAAGTCGATCGCCCAGTGCTTGCGGAGGCGGTCGGCGATGCCGCGTGCGAGCGGCGAGAGCTGCTCGTTGCGGCTGAGCGGGAGCACCGCGACCTTGACTGGCGCGAGGCGCGCGTCGAGGTGCAGCACGGTGCGGGTGTCGGTGCCGCCCTTCGCGTTCGGCACCTCCTCCTCGTCGTAGGCGTCGACCAAGAACGCCATCATGCTGCGCGTGAGACCGAAGGACGGCTCGATCACGTAGGGCGTGTACTTCTCGCCGGATGCCTGGTCGAAGTAGACGAGATCCTTGCCGGACCCCTTCGAGTGCGCCGAGAGGTCGAAGTCGGTGCGGTTCGCGACGCCCATGAGCTCGCCCCACTCGGAGCCCTGGAAGCCGAAGCGGTACTCGAAGTCGATCGTGCCGGCCGAGTAGTGCGCGCGCTCGTCCTCGGGCACGTCGAAGCGGCGCATGTTGCCCTCGTCGATGCCCAGGTCGAGGAACCATGCCCAGCACGCCTCGACCCACCTGTCGAACCACTCGGGCGCCTCTTCCGGGCGGGTGAAGAACTCGATCTCCATCTGCTCGAACTCGCGCGTGCGGAAGATGAAGTTGCCGGGCGTGATCTCGTTGCGGAACGCCTTGCCGACCTGGCCGATGCCGAACGGCGGCTTCTTGCGCGAGACGGTCACGACGTTGAGGAAGTTGGTGAAGATGCCCTGCGCCGTCTCCGGGCGCAGGTAGTGCAGGCCGGCATCGCTGTCGACCGGGCCGAGGTTGGTCTTCATCAGGCCCGAGAAGAGCTGCGGCTCCGTCCACTTGCCCGTGGTGCCGCAATCGGGGCAGGTGATGTCCTCCATCGAGGCGGCGGCGCGGCCCTTCTTGGCCTCGTAGGCCTCCTCCAGGTGATCCTGGCGGTGGCGCTTGTGGCACTGCAGGCACTCGACCAGCGGGTCGGTGAACGTCGCGACGTGACCGGATGCGTGCCACACAGGGGTGGGCAGGATGATCGCCGAGTCGAGGCCGACCATGTCGTCGCGGCCCTCCACGAAGGTCTTCCACCACTGGCGCTTGATGTTCTCCTTCAGCGCCACACCGAGGGGGCCGTAGTCCCATGCGGAACGGGAACCGCCATAGATCTCGCCCGCCTGGAACACGAAGCCGCGGCGCTTCGCGAGGTTGATGACGGCATCGAGACGGTTCTGGACCACGGGAGCTCCTTGCGATCGGCCGTGCGCCCCTGGCTGGGGTGCGGCACGTGAACTTCGATTCTACCGAGCCTGGGCTGTGCTCGTGGCCCCCGGCCCCGCATCCGTGGAGTGCTCCGGCATAGGACGCTGGGCTAGGCTCCTGCCTTGGGCGTGCGCGCCACAGATCTTCGGCGAGGAGGGCAGATGCAGAGCGAGGAGCAGCGAGAGCTCTACGGTGCCTGGGCCGAGCGCTGGCCGGCCGACGCGGCTGAGCTGCTCGAGGGCTACTCCGGAGCCTGGTGGATCGGTGGCGGATGGGCCGTGGACGTCGCGCTGGAGCACGCACGGCCGCACAGCGACATAGACATCGTCATCCCGCGCAGCGAGCTCAGCCTGCTGCGCGGCTGGCTCGGCAGCCGGTGGCAGCTGTGGTGCGCCTTCCAGGGCGCCCTGAAGCCCCTGCTCCCCCACGACTCCGACGTGCTGCCGATCGGCACCTCCAGCATCTGGCTGCGCAGCAGCGCCTACGCGCTGTGGGAGTACGAGGTGCTGCTCGACCCCAGCGACGGCGAGACGTGGCGCTTCCGGCGCGACACCGCCGTGACGATGCCGCTCTCCGACGCTCTCACCGAGCAGGCGGGCATCCGCTACGCCAAGCCGCAGATCGTGCTGGCCTACGCAGCCGCCGAGCACGCCGACGTCGCGTGGCTCGACGAGGTGCTGCCTGCGCTCGACGACGAGGCGCGCGCATGGCTGGCCGACCGGCTCGCCGACGACCACCCGTGGCGGAAGCGGTTGGCGGCGCCCGCCTCGTAGGTCGAGGAGCGCGCGGCGCAGCCGCACGCGTCACGAGACCGGGCGCACGCCGACGCATCCGGCCTCGTGACGGCAGCGGCCTGCGGCCGCGGCCTCCTCGACCTACGAGCGGGGGTTCGACCTACGGCGTCGGGGTGTCGACCGCGCCGCCGAAGCGGCGGTCGCGGCCCGTGTAGAGGTCGAGCGCGTGCCAGAGGTCGTTCCTGGTGAAGTCGGGCCACAGCCGGTCGAGGAAGACCATCTCGGCGTAGGCGCCCTGATAGGTCAGGAAGTTCGAGATCCGCTGCTCGCCGGAGGAGCGGATGAACAGGTCGACATCCGGCACGTCGGGGTTGTACATGCGGCTGCGCACGAGCTTGTCGGTGATGCCGGAGGGCTTGAGGCGTCCGGACGCGACGTCCGCGGCGATCGAGCGCACCGCATCCGAGATCTCCATCGTGCCGCCATAGTTGACGCACATCTGCAGCGTCATGGTGCTGTTGGCTGCCGTGCGGCGCTCGGCCTCCTCGAGCTCGCGGATGACGCTCGGCCACAGGCGCGGACGCCTGCCCGCCCAGCGCACGCGCACGCCCCAGGCGTCGAGCTGATCGCGGCGGCGGCGCAGCACATCCTTGTTGAAGCCCATCAGGTAGCGCACCTCGTCGGGACTGCGCTTCCAGTTCTCGGTGGAGAACGCGTAGACCGACAGGTGCTGGATGCCGACCTGCAGCGCGCCGGCGACGACGTCGAGCAGCACAGCCTCACCTGCGGCGTGGCCCTGGGTGCGCGTCAGGCCGCGCTGGTTCGCCCAGCGGCCGTTGCCATCCATGATGATGGCGACGTGCTTCGGCAATGTGCCGCGCTCGTAGGCGGGCGGATGCTCGCCCGTCCAGTCGATCGGCTTCCGCTCGATCTCGCCGCCGCGATCGTCGCTCACTGAGGCCCCCGATCGACGTGCTGGAGGCTGCGCAGGCCGCGCTCGAGGTGCCACTGCACATAGGCCGCGACGGCACCGGATGCGCGTTTGCGCACACCCTCGTGCGTCGCCTCGGCGGCCGGCCAGTCGCCCGTCAGGAGCGCCCCGAGCAGGTCGAGGGTCGGCTCGTCGATGCGCATCGCCCCCGGCGGTGCCGACTGCTCGGCGACCATGCCGCCGAGCTGCGGCACGAAGGCGCGGTGCGGACCGGGCTCGCCCGTGACGGCGCAGTCGCCGAACGAGGGCGCCCAGCCGGCGATCGAGAGCGCGCGCAGCAGATAGGAGTCGAGGGTGAGCGAGGGGTCGTGCTCGGAGCGCGCGAGGCTGCGGAGCGCCCCCACCAGCAGCAGGTACTGCTGGCGGGAGGCGTCCTCGTCGGTGAGCCGGTCTGCGGCCTCGACCATCGCGCTCGCCGCCGTGTAGGCCCGATAGTCGGCCACGATCACCGGCGCGTAGGAGCCCAGCGTCACCGCCTGCGTGACGATGTCGAGGCTGCGGCCCACCGCGAGCTGCAGGTCGGCGACCATGAACGGCTCGAGGCGACCGCCGAACCGAGACGAGGTGCGCCGCACGCCGCGGGCGACGGCGCGCACCTTGCCGTGCTCGCGCGTCAGCAGCGTGACGATGCGGTCGGCCTCGCCCAGCGAGTGGGTGCGGAGGACCACGCCCTCGTCACGGTAGGTCGGCATCTCGGTAGGTCGGCACCGTCAGCCGACCGGGAGTGCCCTGTGGTCGTGGATGCGCAGGCCCCGGTTGACGCCGGAGATGATCGCCTCGAGCGAGGCGGTCGTCGAGCTCGGGTCGAGGCCGACGCCCCAGACGGTCGCGCCGTCGACATCGAGCTCGATGTAGCACGCGGCCGTCGCATCGGAGCCTGCGCTCATGGTGTGCTCGACGTAGTCGGTGAGCGTCACCTGCACGCCCTCGGCGCGCAGCATCGTCAGCATCGCGTCGATCGGGCCGTTGCCCGCCGCCTCGACCTCGCGCACGAACTCGCCGTCGCGCAGCCGAGCGCTGAGCCGCGCCTCGCCCTCGTTCGACGAGGTGGTCGAGAAGCCGACGAGCTCGAAGCGGCCCCACTGCACCGCGTTGTTGTGCGGCTCGGAGGGCAGGTACTCGTCGCCGAAGATCTGCCAGATCTCGTCGCTCGAGACCTCGCCGCCCTCGCTGTCGGTGCGCGACTGCACCGTGTTCGAGAACTCGATCTGCAGCCTGCGCGGCAGGTCGAGCCCGTGGTCCGACTGCAGCAGGTAGGCGACGCCGCCCTTGCCCGACTGCGAGTTGACGCGGATGACGGCCTCGTAGCTGCGGCCGACGTCCTTCGGGTCGATCGGCAGGTAGGGCACCGCCCAGGTCATCTCGTCGACGCTCTTGCCTGCGGCGGCGGCGTCCACGGCCATCCGCTCGAAGCCCTTCTTGATGGCGTCCTGGTGCGAGCCGGAGAAGGCGGTGTAGACGAGGTCGCCAGCCCACGGGCTGCGCTCGTGCACGCGCAGCTGGTTGCAGTGCTCTGCGACGCGGCGCACGTGGTCGAGGTCGGAGAAGTCGATCTCGGGATCGATGCCCTGGGTCAGCATGTTGAGGCCCAGCGCGACGAGGTCGACGTTGCCGGTGCGCTCGCCGTTGCCGAACAGGCAGCCCTCGATGCGGTCGGCCCCGGCGAGGTAGCCGAGCTCTGCGGCCGCGATGCCCGTGCCGCGGTCGTTGTGCGGGTGCAGCGAGAGGATGACCGACTCCCGGCGCGCGAGGTTGCGGTGCATCCACTCGATCGAGTCGGCGTAGATGTTGGGCGTGGCCATCTCGACGGTCGCCGGCAGGTTGATGATGACCGGGCGCTCGGGGCGCGCGTCGAACGTCTCGATGATCGCGTTGCAGACCTCGAGCGCGTAGTCGAGCTCGGTGCCCGTGTACGACTCCGGGCTGTACTCGTAGAAGACCTTGGTGTCGGTCAGCATGCCCTCGAGCTCGAGGCACAGCTTCGCGCCGTCGACGGCGATCTGCTTGACGCCCTCGCGGTCGGAGCGGAACACCACGTCGCGCTGCAGCACGCTGGTCGAGTTGTAGATGTGCACGATCGCCTGCGAGGCGCCGTCGATCGACTCGAAGGTGCGGCGGATGAGGTGGTCGCGGCACTGCGTCAGCACCTGGATGGTGACGTCGTCGGGGATGAGGTGCTCGTCGATCAGCTTGCGCACGAAGTCGAAGTCGGTCTGGCTCGCGGAGGGGAAGCCGACCTCGATCTCCTTGTAGCCCATCTGCACCAGCAGCTGGAACATCGCCAGCTTGCGATCGGGCGTCATCGGATCGATCAGCGCCTGGTTGCCGTCGCGCAGGTCGACGGCGCACCAGCGGGGTGCGCGCTCGATGCGCTTCGAGGGCCAGGTGCGATCGGGCAGATCGACCGCGATCTGCTCGTGGTACGGGGTGTAGCGGTGGGCCGGCATGCCGCTCGGCTGCTGCGTGTTCTTCATCGTTGTGCTCCTGTCGCTTGCTCCTGAAGTCCGGGCAGGACAGCCTCCGCGACGAGGAAGCCCGGGGTTCAGGCCTCGCCGCGGCGACGAAGGAGCAGCACGATCTGCATGCCGACGACACTACACCCGCGCGGTGGAGCTGAGGGCGGAGGTCCTTTCGGACCTCCGCCGCGACCCCAGCGCCGAGGCCCGTCCTCGGGCCTCGGAATCAGCGAGCTCAGTCGCCCGCGATCGCCGCCAACGGGGGCACGGATGCGGCGCGCACGCCCGCGGGAAGGCTGGCCGCGAGGGCGACCAGCAGGCCTCCGACGACCAGCGCGACCGGCAGCCCCCAGGGGATCACGGGCGCGGTGGAGACGACACCGGCGACCGACGCGACCATCGACTGCGTGCCGATCCAGCCGTAGAGCACGCCCATCCCGAAGCCCGTCAGCACGGCGACCACCATGATGGCGCCGGCCTCCGCGAGCAGCATGGTGCGGGTCTGGCCGCGGCGCAGCCCGAGCATGCGCAGCAGGCCGATCTCGCGCGTGCGGCGCCGCACCGACAGCAGCATCGCGGCGACGAAGCCGAGCACCGCGAGCACGGCGGAGAACCCGACGATCGCGGTGATCACGGTCGTCACGCCCTCGTAGACCGAACGCAGCTCCTGCTGGAACTCGGGGCTCCGCTCCATGGTGACGACGGCGGTCGTCAGCGACGAGCCGGCGGTGATCATCATCGTCACGACCGCGGCGCCGGCGAAGAGCGAGAGCACGAGGGCCGAGGTGCGGCCCGGATGCGTCGCCAGGGTGCCCGCGGCGGCACGGGCCGGCACGCCCCGACCGAATGCCCGCGAGGCGATCACGACGAGCGGCGGCACGATGGCGGGTGCGAGCGCGATGATGCCCGCGACGCTGACGACGCCACCGGCGAAGCCGACGAGCACCGCGAGCGGCGAGAGGATCGAGAGCGCGACCGACGCGGCCAGGAGGGCGGCACCGATGCCGAGCGTGACGATCCCACCGGTGCGGCGGCGGGGAGCCGTCGTCTCGACGTCGACGTCGGCGCCGCGGAGGGCCTCGAGCGGCGAGACCGCGAGCACATCGCGGGTCGCGAGCGACGCCGAGAGCACGGCGGCTGCCGCGACGGCGAGCGCTGGCACGATCGCCCACGGCTCGACGATGGGCATCGCCTGCAGCTCGAAGCCCTCCCCCAGCGAGCTGATGAGGGCGCTGACGGGAAGCGCGACGAGCACCCCAGCGAGCCAGCCTGCGACGGCGCCGACGATGCCGACGAGCACGAATCCGCGCAGCACGCGGCGTCGCTCGCCGCGCGATGAGGCGCCCAGCAGCCGCCGGAGCGCGATCTCGCCTCGCAGGTCCTCGACCGCTCCGGTGAACGCCTGGCGGGCGACGATGGCGCCGACCACGACCGAGACGCCGATGAGCAGCACTCCGGCGATCGCGAGCATGATGCGTGCGGTGGGGCTGCCGGCGATCATCTCCTCGCCGTAGAGCGCGCGAGCGGCGTGCTCCATGAGCGTCGCCAGCGCCGTGCCGAAGGCCGCGGCGAGCAACGAGACGGCGAAGGCGAGCCCCTGGCCGGTGCGCGATGCGCCGTCGGCGCGCTGCCTCGTGCCGGCGGCTGCCGGTGCGCTGAGCGTGACCGTGCTCATCGGGCGGCCGCCTGCAGCATCCGCTGGGCGATCGACGCGGCATCGGCCGCCGGCAGGTCGCCGTCGATGCGCCCGTCGCGCAGCAGCACGATGCGCTCGGCGCGAGCCGCGACCGCAGGGTCGTGGGTCACGACCACGATCGCCTGGCCTGCCGCAGCCTGCCGCACGAGGATCTCCTGCACCTCGATCGAGGTGGCAGTGTCGAGTGCGCCGGTGGGCTCGTCTGCCAGCACGACGGCGGGCCGCTGCGCGAGGGCGCGTGCGATCGCGAAGCGCTGCTGCTGGCCGCCGGAGAGCTCGTGCGGTCTGCGCGCCTCGAGACCCGCGACGCCCAGGTCGTCGAGCAGCGCCGCGATGCGCTCGCGATCCGGTGCGCGCCCGGCGAGCAACGCGGGCAGCTCGACGTTCTCGAGCGCGGTGAGGCTCGGCACCAGGTTGAACGACTGGAAGACCACGCCGACCTGCTCGCGGCGCAGCGCCGTGAGCGCATCGTCGTCGAGCCCGACGACCGAGGTGCCGCCGATCACGACGTCGCCGGAGGTCGGGGCGTCGAGCCCTGCGGCGAGGTGCAGCAGGGTCGACTTGCCGGAGCCGGAGGGCCCCATGACGGCGGTCAGGGTGCCGGGTGCGATCTCGAGGTCGATGCCGTCGAGGGCCGCGACGGTGGCGCCACCGGTGCCGTAGCGCTTGGAGACGTCGCGGAGGATGAGTGCGTTGCTGTGCATGCATCCAGTCAACGGATGCGCGGCGGCGCGCGCGTCAGGCGGTGGTCGGAGCCGGCGTCATCCGCTGGGATGAGTGCGTGCCAGGCGCTGATCGATCAGGCGCGCCAGGTCGTCGGGCCGCTGCAGCGGCAGCCCGTGCCCGACGCCCTCCACGATCCGCAGCCCGCTGCCCGGTCTGCTCTCGTGCAGGACCCGCGCGGAGTCGCGCATGAGCGCCCGCTCGCGGCTGCCGACCACGACGAGGCTCGTGGGGCCCGCATCCCCCGACCGTGCCCATCCGGGTGGCACGGTGAACCGCAGGTTCTCCCCCACGCTCGCCAGCAGCGTCGCCTTCGTGATGCGCGCGCTGTCTGCCAGGTACTCGGGCATGAGCGCCGCCGGTACGAAGAGCTCCTTCGCCTGCAGCCTCGCGAACCGCCGCCACTTGGCCAAGGGTGCGGCGGCGGCCAGCATCGCGAGCGTGAGCTGCGGCATCGCGATGCTCTTCGCCTGCGCGCTCACCACCACGACATCGGCGACCAGCTCGGGCCGCCGGGCCGCCAGCAGCACCGCGAGCTGCGCCCCGAGCGAGAACCCGACGACGGTCGCGCCCGCGGGAGCGCGCTGCTCGAGGAGCCGCTCGAGCTCCGTGACCGTCTCGCCGTGGGACCGGTAGTCGTCGGATGCGCTGGCACCGTGCCCGGGCAGGTCCGGCACGATGGCCCGCACCGGGGTGCGCAGGGCGGCGAGCGTCGGGCGCCACATCCAGCCGGCGACACCGCCGCCGTGCAGCAGGAGCACGGGCGGCGCATCCGCCAACCCCGACTCGCGCACCTCCATGCTCACCCGGGCTGCTCGCCCGTCAGGCCGTGCTCGTAGGCGAAGACGACCAGCTGCACGCGGTCGCGCAGGCCCAGCTTCGTGAGGATGCGCGAGATGTGCGTCTTCACGGTCGCCTCCGAGACGAACTCGCTGCGGGCGATCTCGGTGTTCGAGAGCCCCTTCGCCGCCAGTCCGAAGATCTGCCGCTCGCGCTCGGTGAGCGCTGCGAACGCGCTCGGCGCCGTGCGGCGCTGCGTGCCGAAGGCCTTGAACAGCTCGCGCGTCGCGCTCGCAGCGATCACCTCGTTGCCGGCGTGCACGGTGCGGATCGAGGCGAGCACGAGCTCGGGCTCTGCGTCCTTGAGGATGAACCCGGATGCGCCGGCGCGGATCGCACGGGCGGCCGCCTCGTCGAGGTCGAAGGTCGTGAGCACCACGACCCGGCTCTGCGGGCGGGAGGCGACGATGCGCGCGGTCGCGGAGATGCCGTCGAGCACGGGCATCCGCACGTCCATGAGCACGACATCGGGCTGCTGCTCCTCGGCGAGCCGCACCGCCTGCGCGCCATCGGCGGCCTCGCCGACGCACGTCATGTCTGCCTGCGACTCCACCAGCATCCGGATGCCGCCGCGAAAGAGCGCCTGGTCGTCGACGATCAGCACCCGGATCACGTGAGCCTCCTCATGCAACACCGACTGGGAACGATGCGCGCACGCGGAACCAGCCGTCCTCGATGCCCGTCCAGGCGTCGCCGCCCGCGAGCCTGGCGCGCTCGTGCATGCCGCGCACGCCGTGGCCGGGGGTGCCGGGGACTGTGAGGACGCGGTTGTGCACGTCGACCACGATGCCACCCACACCGCCCTGGAGGCTGATGCCGCGCAGCCGCACGTGCACGGGCTGCGATCGATCACCGTGCCGAAGCGCGTTGGTGAGCGCCTCCTGCAGGATCCGGTACGCGGCGATGTCGGCCGTGCGGGGCAGCGCCACCGGCACCCCCGCTCGCTCGAGCCGCACGTCGAGGCCTGCCTCGCGCATCCGACCGATGAGCGCGTCGACGCCGGTCATCGACGCGACCGGGTCGGGTGCCTCGCTGTGCCGCAGCTGCGCGAGCAGCATGCGCACGTCGCCGAGCGCCTCCTTGGCGGTGCCGGCGATCGACTCGAGCGAGGCATCCTTCGCGACCGGGTCTGCCGTGTATCGGGCACCATTGGCCTGCGCGATGACGACAGCGAGCGAGTGCGCGACGACGTCGTGCATGTCGCGGGCCAACGCCGCGCGCTCCTCTTCCTGGTCGGCGCGCCGCAGCGAGACCTGCGCGACCTCGGTGGCCGCGGTGCTGCGCGCGACGGCGGCGACGCCCCAGCCGGTGAGGATCGCGACGCTGAAGAGCAGCATGGGCGGGATCCACAGCAGCGACATCGCGCTCAGGATGCCGACGCCCGTCTGCAGGCCGTCGAACGACGTCTCGATCGCGAACCAGTAGGCGGCCAGCAGCGACGCGATGAGCGCCAGACCGAAGCCGATGAGCCTGCCGGGCCAGCGGCTGAATCGGCCCACGGAGTACAGCACGACGAGCACGCCGAACCAGACCGGGTACATCCACAGGTGCAGGGCCACGTGGCCGGCGGCGAGCAGCGTCAGGACTGCGAGGGCCACGACGGGCAGGGTGCGTCGCAGCAGGATCGCGCCCGCGACCGCGATCGCGACCGGAATCGACACCGCCCACTGCGCGCCGTCGACCATGACGATCATGAGCAGCAGCGTCGGGATCGCCAGCAGGCCGATCGTGACCGCCGCCAGGATGCCGTCGGCTCGCAGCGCCTCGCGGTCGATCCAGGGATGCTTCGGCCGGCCGTCGGCGGACGGCTCGGCTTCCTGGGTCGCTGGAACAGACATGCCTTCAGGCTACGGCGCACCCGCGCGCGGGGCCGGTCTCGCGCGGATGAATCATCCGCTGGGCGGAGCGCGCATCGCCACACGCATCACTAGCACGCTGTGCTAGCGTGACGCGAGCCAACTAACACAGTGTGCTAGCTGCTCCTCGGCGCCCACCGATCGAACGAGAGGACCACCCAGTGACGGCGCTCCAGCAAGACAATCCGCTTCGCGCAGTAGCACCGAGCACCCCGACCAGCATCCCGCCCGGCGTCGAGTACCACCGCGCCTACGCGGGCGAGAAGCGCCGCGTCCTGCGCGGCATCCTCGCGATCGTGCTGCTGTTCGCCGGCCTCATCGGCTTCGCGCAGCTGTTCCTGCTCGGTGCAGCGGTCATCGACTCGCAGCTGCTCGGCCGCACGGGCTTCACGCCGTTGCAGCACGCGGCCGGCGCGCTCTCACTCGCCGCGCTCATCCCCTACAGCATGCTGCTGCAGCGCGTGCTCTACGGCGCACCCGCAGGCTCCCTGCACTCCGTCGCGGGGCACTTCCGGTTCGGTGTGTTCGCCCGCGGGCTGCTCTTCTTCGGCCCGCTGCTGCTCACCGTCGTCGCCATCGGCTACCTCGTCCCCGGCGAAGCTATCCCGTGGACCACTGCCGACCTCGTCGCCTTCTTCGTCATCGGGATGATCCTCACGCCGCTCGCGGCAGCAGGCGAGGAGTACGGCCTGCGCGGCCTCATGTTCCGCGTCGTCGGCGGCTGGACGCGCGGCACGCGCTCCGGCGCACTCCTCGGCATCGTCGTCACGACTGTCGTGTTCTCGCTCTTCCACGGCACGCTCGACCCCTACCTGCTCACGTCGTATCTGGTGCTGTTCTCGTCGATGGCGATCATCACCTGGCGCACCGGTGGGCTCGAGGTCGCCATCGCCCTCCACGCCGTCTACAACGTGGCGAGCCTCGTGCTCGGCACCACCCTGCACCTGGACCTCGGGGGTGCGCTCAGCAGCCGCGGTGAGATCGCCGGCTCGATCGCGAGCCTCGTGCCGAGCGCCGGGCTCGTCGTCATCACCGCGATCGTCTGGTGGATGACTCGGAAGACAGGCCCTGCGCGCACGGCAGTGACCTGAGGGGTCGGGTCTCGTGACGCGTGCGGCCTTGAGGGCCGCGCGCTCCTCGACCTGCGACGCTAGAAGCCGAAGCGACCCAGCTGCTTCGGGTCGCCCTGCCACTCCTTCGCGACCTTCACACGCAGGTCGAGGTGCACCTGCGTGCCGAGGACGCGCTCGATCTCGGCCCGCGCATCCGCCCCCACCTGCCGCAGCCGCGAGCCGCCCTTGCCGATGATGATGCCCTTCTGGCTGTCGCGCTCGACCCAGAGGTTGGCGTAGACGTCGGTGAGGTCGCGGCCCTCGCGCGGCACGATGTCGTCGATCGTCACCATGATCGAGTGCGGCAGCTCGTCGCGCACGCCCTCGAGCGCGGCCTCGCGCACGAGCTCGGCGATGCGCACCATGACCGGCTCCTCGGTGGTCGTCTCGGCCTCGTAGAGCGGCGGTCCCACCGGCAGCAGCGCGATCAGCTGGTCGACGAGCACGTCGAGCTGGGTGCCCTTCACCGATGACAGCGGCACGATGGCATCCCACTCGCGAAGCTCGGAGACCGCGAGCAGCTGAGCGGCGACGGCCTGCTTGGAGCCGAGGTCGGTCTTCGTCACGATCGCGATCTTCTTCGCGCGCGGAAAGCCCTCGAGCTGCTGGTCGATGTAGCGGTCGCCGGTGCCGATCGCCTCGTCGGCGGGGATGCACAGGCAGATCACGTCGACGTCGCCGAGGGTGGCCTTGACGACCGAGTTGAGCCGCTGACCCAGCAGCGTGCGGGGCTTGTGCATGCCGGGGGTGTCGACGATCACGAGCTGCGCGTCGTCACGATGGACCACGCCGCGGATGGCGTGCCTGGTGGTCTGCGGCTTCGACGAGGTGATGGCGATCTTCTCGCCCACCAGCGCGTTCATGAGCGTCGACTTGCCCGCGTTGGGGCGCCCGACGAAGGTGACGAAGCCGCTGCGGTGGCCGGCGCGGCGCTGCGCCTCTCGCCCGGTGTCCACCTGCTCGGGCTGCTGGTCCTGGTGCTGATCGTCGTGCGTCATGCTGCCCCCTCGGCTGCTGTGCGCTGCTGGGGCGAGGCCGCGCGCCGCACCGCCATCTCTCCCGCGCTGCGGCCGCGGCCGTCGATCGACCGCACCTCGATGCGCAGCCCATCCGTCTCGACCACGTCGCCGACCTCCGCGATGCGTCCCAGCGCCTTCTGCACGAGCCCGCCGACGGTGTCGACGTCCTCGTCGTCGAGGTTGAGCCCGAAGAGGTCGCCGAGCTCGTCGATCTGCAGACGGGCGGAGACGTGCCAGACGCCATCTCCCGCATCCACTGCCGCTGCCGTGCCCCTGTCGTGCTCGTCGTGGATCTCGCCGACGAGCTCCTCCACGAGATCCTCGAGCGTCACGAGCCCCGCGATGCCGCCGTACTCGTCGACGACCATGGCCACGTGCATCCGCTCTGCCTGCATGAGCGCGAGCGTGTCGTCGGCCTTCTTCGACTCCGGCACCAGGATGGCCGGACGCGCCAGATCGACTGCGGTCTCGACCGAGTCGGGTCGCCAGGTGCGGCTGCGCACGACATCGCGCAGGTAGAGCATGCCCTCGATCTCGTCGGTCGACTCCCCCACCACCGGCATGCGCGAGAGGCCGTTGTCGAGGAACTGCCGCAGCGCATCCTTCGCCGAGGTGTCGCGCTCGACGACGATCATGTCGGGGCGCGGCACCATGACCTCGCGCACGAGGGTCTCGTTGAACTCGAAGATCGAGTGGATGAGCTCGCGGTCGTCGTCCTCGAGCACGTCGCTCTCGGTCGCGGCGTCGACCATCGACAGCAGCTGCGCCTCGGTCGCGAAGGCCGTCTCGCGCTGGCGGCCGGGCGTCACCTTGTCGCCGACGGTCACGACGAGCGAGGCGATCGGCCCGGTCAGCACGCGCCAGAAGCGGATGAAGCCGGCGGATGCGCGGAGCAGGTCGACGGCGTGGGCGCGGCCGACCGCGCGGGGGCTGGAGCCGACCAGCACGAACGAGATGACGATCATCGCGCCACCGGCGACCAGCAGCGTGATCCACCACTCGACGACGAGGGAGTCGACGGCGAGCGTGATGAGCACGGCGGCGATCGTCTCGCACATGATGCGGCCGAACTGCAGCGTCATGATGTGGCTGCGCAGGTCGTCGGCGATCGCGAGCATCGCGCGGCCGCGGCGCGACTGCTTCGCGGCCTCCTGCAGCTCTGCGCGCGAGACCACGCCGAGCGCGGCGTCGCACGCGGCGAGCCAGGCACCGAAGGCGACCAGCAGCGCCGCGACGATGAAGAGGACGGTCTCGAACATCAGCCCGCCTGGCCGGGCGCGCTGTCGTGCTGCGCGAACGCGGCAAGCAGCTTGTCCTGCAGCGCGAACATCTCTTCGCGCTCGGCCGGCTCCGCGTGGTCGAAGCCGAGCAGGTGCAGCAGACCGTGGGTGGTCAGCAGCCGCAGCTCGGCCATCAGGCTGTGGCCGGCCTCCTTCGCCTGCTCGAGCGCGACGTCGGGGCACAGCACGATGTCGCCCAGCAGACCGGGGGGCGCGATCCGGTCGGATGAGCCGGGGCGCAGCTCATCCATGGGAAAGGAGAGCACATCGGTGGGGCCGGGCTCGTCCATCCACTGCACGTGCAGCTGCTCCATCGCGGGGACGTCGACGAGGGCGATCGACACCTCGGCGTCGGGATGCACGAAGAGCTGCTGCAGGTCGAAGGTCACGAGTCGCAGCAGCTGCGCCTCGTCGATCGTCGCGCCAGACTCGTTGAGCAGGTCGATCGACATCAGCTGCGCCTTCCGCGGTTGTGGTGCTGCGTCTTGCGCGCGTCGCGCGCCATCTGCCGCTGGTCGTGCTCGGTGTAGGCGTCGACGATCTCCCCCACGAGCGTGTGCCGCACCACGTCTGCGCTCGTCAGGGTCGCGAAGTGGATGTCGTCGATGCGCCCGAGCACCTGCTTCGCGACCTGCAGCCCCGAGGTGCCGGCCGGCAGGTCGACCTGCGTGGCATCGCCCGTCACGACCATCTTCGAGCCGAAGCCGAGGCGGGTGAGGAACATCTTCATCTGCTCGGGACTGGTGTTCTGCGCCTCGTCGAGCACGATGAAGGAGTCGTTGAGCGTGCGCCCTCGCATGTAGGCGAGCGGGGCGACCTCGACGACGCCGGTGGCGAGCAGCTTCGGCAGCAGCTCGGGATCCATCATCTCGTTGAGCGCGTCGAAGAGCGGCCGCAGGTAGGGGTCGATCTTGTCGGTGAGGGTGCCGGGCAGGAAGCCCAGCCGCTCGCCTGCCTCGACCGCGGGGCGCGTCAGGATGATGCGGCTGACCTCCTTGCGGTGCAGCGCCTGCACAGCCTTGGCCATCGCCAGGTAGGTCTTGCCGGTGCCCGCGGGGCCGATGCCGAACACGATCGTGTGCTCATCGATGGCCTCGACGTAGGAGCGCTGCCCCTCCGTCTTCGCGCGGATCGACTTGCCCTTGGAGGTCAGGATGACCTCCCCGATCGCGTCGGCGAGGCTGCGCGAGGAGTCCTGCCGCAGGATGCGCGATCCCTCGCCCACCTCGGTGCCGGTGAGATCGGTGCCCTGCCGCACGAGGTCGACGAGCTCCTGCACGAGCCGCGTCGCGACCTCGACCTCTTCCTCGGGCCCGGTGAGCGTCACCAGGTTGCCCCGCACCGCCACCTGCACGGCCGGATGCTCATGCTCGAGGCGCGTGAGCAGTCTGTCCTGCGGCCCCAGCAGCCGCACCATCTCGATGCCGTCGATCTCGATCGACTGCGTTTCGTCAGGCAAGCGAACCCTCTCCAAGCGTTCCCGCGAGCACGTGGGCGTGCGCGTGGAACACGGTCTGTCCGGCGAGCTCGCCGGTGTTGAACACGAGGCGGAAGTCGCCCTCGGCGCGCTCTCGCGCGATCGCCTGTGCCGCCTGCACCATCTCTGCGAGCAGCTCGGGATCGCCGGCGGCCAGCTCGACGACGTCGCGGTAGCTGGCCGTCTTCGGCACCACCAGCACGTGCATCGGCGCCTGCGGATGGATGTCGGTGAACGCGATGATGCGATCGTTCTCGAGCACGATCTCCGCAGGGATCTCGCGCGCGACGATCTTCTCGAACAGTGTGGTCTCAGCCATGCGGCCAGCCTACCTTCGCGCTTCGAGCCGGGAGCAGTGGGGCATCAGAGGTGGAAGCGGTCACGCATCTTGGCGAAGAGGCCCTGCTTGAACTGCGCCAGCTGCGGCCCTGGCGCCTTCGTGCGCTCGCGCAGCTCGCGCAGCAGCTCCTCGGTGCGGCGGTCGGTCTTCGTCGGCGTCAGCACCTGCACGCCGAGCTTGAGGTCGCCGCGGCCGGGGCCGCGCAGGCGCGTGACGCCGCGGTCGCCGACGGTGATGACGTCACCCGACTGCGTGCCGGCGCGCACCTCGACCTCGACGGGACCGTCGATGCCCTCCACCGTCGCGCGCGTGCCGAGCGCCGCATCCGGCATCGACACCTCGACGGTGCCGAGCAGGTCGTCGCCGTCGCGGCTGAAGATGTCGTGATGACGCACGTTGACCTCGAGGTAGAGCGTGCCGGCGGGGCCACCGCCCTCGCCCACCTCGCCCTGACCCGGCAGCTGGATGCGCAGACCCGTGTCGACGCCCGCGGGAATGTCGACGGGAATGGTGCGCTCCGCGCGCACGCGGCCGTGGCCGGCGCAGGTCTGGCACGGCTGCGGGATGACGGAGCCGTAGCCCTGGCAGACCGTGCACGGCTGGCTGGTGACGACGTTGCCGAGCAGCGAGCGGACCTGCCGCTGCACGTGGCCGGAGCCGCCGCACTGCGTGCAGCGCTCGGGGCTCGTGCCCGGCGCGGTCGCAGCGCCGGAGCACGTCTCGCACAGCACGGCGGTCTGCACGCGCAGCTCGCGGTGCACGCCGAAGACCACGTCGGCCAGGTCGAGGTCGACGCGCAGCAGGCTGTCCTGCCCGGGCTGCCTGCGCGAGCGCGGACCGCTCGATCGGCCGCCGCCGCCGAAGAACTGCTCGAAGATGTCGCCGAAGCCGAACGAGCTCGCCCCTGTGGTCGGGCCGCGGTCGTACTCGGCACGCGACTGCGGGTCGCCGAGCACGTCGTACGCGTGCGTGACGTCCTTGAAGCTCTCCGCCGCGTCGTCGCCCGGGTTGACGTCCGGGTGCAGCTGGCGGGCCAACCTGCGGTAGGCCTTCTTGATCTCGTCCTGACCGGCGTCGCGCGCGACGCCGAGGGTCTCGTAATGGTCTGTCACTCAGTCCTCACTCAGCAGCCGCGTGAGGTAGCGCGCCACTGCGCGCACCGCGGCCATGTTTCCTGCGTAGTCCATCCTGGTCGGGCCCAGCACCCCGATGTGGCCCTCAGAGCCACCCGTGCTGTAGGTCGAGGCCACCACAGCGGTCTCGCCGAGCGGCCCGGTGAGCTCGCGCCCGATACGGGTGGCGACCTCGCTCTCGACACCCATCTCGTCGAAGAGCCGCAGCAGCGTCACCTGCTCCTCGATGGCGTCCAGCACGGGTGTCACCGTGCCCTGGAAGTCTCGCTCCTCGCGCACGAGGTGCGAGGCGCCGGCCATCACGATGCGGTTGCCGCCGCCCACTTGCAGCATCTCGCTCAGCGCGTGCGCGACCGCACCGGTCGCCGCCCGGAGCACGGTGGGGGCGGATGCGGTGACAGCCGTGAGGCGCAGGATGGCCTCTGCGGGCGCGAGCTCGGCGATGGTCTCGGTGAACGCCCGCCCGAGGGCGGTCGCCTGCTCGGGATCGATGCGCTGCTGCGCGTCGACGACGCGCTGCTCGACCCTGCCCGTGTCGAGGATCAGCACCGCCAGCAGTCGGTGCTCGACGACGGCAATGAGCTCGACGCGACGCACGAGCGCATGGCGGCGGATCGGCACCTGCACGAGCGCCACCTGGTTCGTGAGCTGCGAGAGCAGCCGCGCGGTGCGATCGAGCACGTCCTCGCGATCGAGGGACTCGTCGAGGAAGCGCGTGATCGCGATGCGCTGCACATGCGTGAGCGGCTGCATGCGCTGCAGCCGGTCGACGAAGACACGGTAGCCCTTGTCGGTCGGCACGCGCCCAGAGGACGTGTGGGGAGCCGCGATGAGCTCCTCCTCCTCCAGCAGCGCCATGTCGTTGCGGATGGTCGCGGCTGAGACGCCGAACGCATGGCGCTCGACGATCGACTTGGAGCCGACGGGCTCGCGGAGCGCGACGTAGTCCTGCACGATCGCGCGGAGCACGTCGAGGCCACGATCCGAGACCATCCGTGCTCCTCTCCGCTGCGGGCCAGGGCTCACCCCGCGCCCTGGCACTCTCCACTGCTGACTGCCAATCCTATCGCGCGGCGCGCACTTCTCATCCGACGCACAGCCGATCAGGCGCACAATGGCTCCAGCGCACCGGCCCAGCGTTGCGCGCCGACCATTCACGAAAGGCACGCCATGTCCGATCCGAACGCCCCCCGCGCGGAGGGCAACGATCCCGCCGAGCAGCCCGTCGACGGCTTCGCCGTCACCGACGAGCAGCACGCAGCGCCCAGCGCTCCGGCCGCTCCTGGTCTCGGCGAGCCCGCGCAGTCCTTCTCCTCCCCTGCTGCCGACCCCGCGCCGCAGGAGCCCAGCCAGCCCGCCTTCGGCGCAGCCGAGCCGAGCCAGGACTGGCAGCACGGCCAGCAGCAGCCCGCAGCAGGGCAGCCCGGCGACTTCGGCCAGCCGGCCCAGCCGACTCCGCCCTATGGCGGCAGCGCACCCGCCGCCGGGCAGCAGGGCAGCGCGCCCGCCTACGGCCAGCCGCAGCAGGGTCAGCCCGGCCAGCCCACCGGCGCACCGCAGTACGGCGCACCGCAGCAGGGCCAGCCGCCCTACGGCCAGCCCGACCAGCCGCACCAGGGCCAGCCGCACCTGGGGCAGCCGCAGTACGGCGCTCCCGGCCAGCCGCAGTACGGCGCTCCGGGTCAGCCGCAGTACGCGGCATCGGCTCCGATGGCCCCGGTCGACGAGAAGAACGCCGGCATGTGGGGGCACCTCTCCGGCCTGTCGACGATCGTCACGGGCGGCTACGGCGGCTGGATCGGCCCGCTGATCGTCTTCCTGATCTACAAGGACCGCAGCGCGTTCGCGAAGCAGGAGTCGAAGGAGGCGCTGAACTTCGGCATCTTCATGACGATCCTGACCGTCGGCATGATCGTGCTCGGCACGATCCTGAGCTTCGTGGGCATCGGCTTCATCCTGCTGGCGCTGTGGTGGCTCCCGGGCCTGCTGCAGGTGATCTTCTCGATCATCGGCGCCGTGCGGGTGAACAACGGTGGCTCGTACCGCTACCCGTTCAACTGGCGCATGATCAGCTGATTCACGGCAGCAGCCGACGCACCACCGCGTCGGCCAAGAGCCGCCCTCGCAGCGTCGGGACCACCCGCCCGGCGAGGGCGGCTCTTCCGTCTGCCAGGCCCTCGGCGACGAGCCCCGCGACGGCGTGGCGGCCCTCGGCCTCGAGCACGTCGAGCGGCAGCCCGTCGGCGATGCGCGACTCGAGCAGCACGCGCTCGACGCGGCGGGTCTCGTCGTCCAGCACCTCGCGCGCGAGCGCCGGCGACGTGCCGGCCAGTAGCCGGTCGCGGTAGGCGGCCGGATGCTTGACGTTCCACCAGCGCACGCCGCCGACGTGGCTGTGGGCGCCAGGGCCGAACCCCCACCAGTCGTGGCCGCGCCAATAGGCCAGGTTGTGACGCGCCGTGCGCCCGCCGCGGGCCCAGTTGGACACCTCGTACCAGGTGTAGCCCGCGCGGCCGAGCGTCGCATCCGCCGCCTCGTACATCGCGGCCTGCAGGTCGTCGTCGGGTGCGATGAGCTCACCACGGCGTATGCGGCGGGCGAGGGCCGTGCCGTCCTCGACGATGAGTGCGTAGGCGGAGATGTGATCTGGGTCCATCGCGACGGCCGCGTCGAGCGAGCGCTGCCAGTCGTCGAGCGACTCCCCCGGCGCGCCGTAGATGAGGTCGATGCTGACCTCGAGGCCTGCGTCGCGCGCCCACGCGACGACCTGCGGCACGCGCTCCGGGTCGTGCGTGCGGTCGAGGGCGGCGAGCACGTGCGGCACCGCCGACTGCATGCCGAAGGAGACGCGCGTGATGCCGCCCGCCTTGAGCTGCGCGAGGCCTGCAGCATCGATCGAATCGGGGTTGGCCTCGGTGGTGACCTCCGCGCCCTCGGCCAGGCCGAAGGCATCCGTCACGCCCTGGAGCATCGTGACCAGATCGACCGCCGGCAGCAGCGTGGGGGTGCCGCCGCCGAAGAAGACGGTCTGCATGGGGCGCAGCGGACCGAGCTCCGACAGCACGTCGCGCGCGAGGACGATCTCGGCGGCGACGTCGGAGTGGTAGCCCGCCCTGGTCGCGCCCCGCAGCTCGTCCGCGGTGTAGGTGTTGAAGTCGCAGTAGCCGCAGCGCACCGAGCAGAACGGCACGTGGATGTACGCGCCGAAGGGCGCGGCGACCGCGGTGTCGGCGGGCAGGCGTCCGTCCGTCGGCCCGGTCTCGCCCTCAGGCAGCTTGCCCACGGTCAGCGCACGTCGATGGACCGCAGCACATCCATGTAGCGCTCGTGGTACCTGTGGCGGGTGGCCTTGGCGACGGGCGCGCCGACCTTGACCCACCACTTGGCGTTGCGCACGATGGCGCGGAAGTGCAGGAAGACCGTCTCGTCCTCGGCGATCTCGATCGTGAAGCGCTCCTCGCCGGCCTCGGGGTGGCCGTCGAGCGTGCCGAGGATGACGCCGTGGCTGTTCGCCTCGTCCTCGACCGCGATCACGCGCATGGGCGCGTGGATCTGCAGACCGACGAGGCGGATGCGCTGGTCGACGGAGTCGCCGGGCTGCAGGAACGGCTCGCCGTCTGGCCCGAAGTCCTGCTGCGGCTCGATGCTGGCGGCGCGAGTCGCGTCGGTGCCGTCGAAGCCGACCGGGCGGTAGGTGCTGCCGCTCTCGGTGCCGACCACGTCGACCTCGATGCCGGCGAGGCGCTGGATCTTCCAGGTGCGCAGCGCGGCGACGGCGGCGTCGTAGCGCGGGCGGCCGTGGCCGATGCGGCTGCGCAGCTGCACGACCTCGAAGCCCTTCGGCGGGAAGCGGTGGAAGTCGAAGTGCGACGTGGCGCCGACCGCGCCGTAGTTCGTCGCGCGATCGCGGATGGGCTTGCTCACTGGGTCGTCTCCCTCACTGGGCTGCCGTGCTCACTTGGCATCCTTCTTCGTCTCTCCGCTCGAGAGGGCAGCGATGAAAGCCTCCTGGGGGACCTCGACGCGGCCGACCATCTTCATGCGCTTCTTGCCCTCCTTCTGCTTCTCGAGCAGCTTGCGCTTGCGGGTGATGTCGCCGCCGTAGCACTTGGCGAGCACGTCCTTGCGGATCGCGCGGATCGTCTCCCTGGCGATGATGCGTGCGCCGACGGCGGCCTGGATCGGCACCTCGAACTGCTGCCTCGGGATGAGCTCCCGCAGCTTGCCGACCATGAGCACGCCGTACGAGTAGGCCTTGTCGCGGTGCACGATGGCGCTGAAGGCATCCACCTGCTCGCCCTGCAGCAGGATGTCGACCTTGACGAGGTCGCCCTCCTCCTCGCCGTCGACCTCGTAGTCGAGCGAGGCGTAGCCCTGCGTCTTCGACTTCAGGTGGTCGAAGAAGTCGAAGACGATCTCGCCCAGCGGCAGCCGGTAGCGCAGCTCGACGCGATCCTCCGAGAGATACTCCATGCCGTTGAGCGTGCCGCGTCGCGACTGGCAGAGTTCCATGATCGCGCCCACGTAATCCTTGGGCGCCAGGATCGTCGCGCGCACCATCGGCTCGACGACCGAGCTGATCTTGCCCTCGGGGAACTCGCTCGGGTTGGTGACCGTGTGCACCGCGCGATCCTCGCTGTGCACCTGGTAGATGACGCTCGGGGCGGTGGCGATCAGGTCGAGGTCAAACTCGCGACGCAGTCGCTCCGTGATGATCTCGAGGTGCAGCAGGCCGAGGAAGCCGCAGCGGAATCCGAAGCCGAGGGCGACGGAGGTCTCGGGCTCGTAGACGAGCGCGGCGTCGGAGAGCTTGAGCTTGTCGAGCGCCTCGCGCAGCACCGGGTAGTCGCCGCCGTCGAGCGGGTAGATGCCGGAGAAGACCATGGGCTTCGGCTCGGCGTAGCCCTTGAGCGCCACGGTGGCAGGTGTGCGAGCGGTCGTGACGGTGTCGCCGACCTTCGACTGGCGCACATCCTTCACGCCGGTGATGAGGTAGCCGACCTCGCCGACCGCGAGCCCCTTCGAGGGCTTGGGCTCGGGGCTCGAGACGCCGATCTCGAGCAGCTCGTGCTTGGTGCCGGTCGACATCATCTGGATCTGCTCGCGCGGGCCGAGCCGGCCGTCGATCATGCGCACGTAGGTGACGACGCCGCGGTAGGAGTCGTAGACGGAGTCGAAGATCATCGCGCGGGCGGGGCCGTCGACAGTGCCGCTGGGTGCCGGGACGGATCCCACGACGCGGTCAAGCAGCTCGGCGACGCCCTCGCCGGTCTTGCCGCTCACCCGCAGCACGTCTGCCGGGTCGCCGCCGATGAGGCCTGCGATCTCTGCCGCGTACTTCTCCGGGTCTGCGGCGGGCAGGTCGATCTTGTTGAGCACCGGGATGATCTCGAGGTCGTTCTCCATCGCCAGGTAGAGGTTGGCGAGGGTCTGCGCCTCGATGCCCTGCGCCGCGTCGACCAGCAGGATCGCGCCCTCGCAGGCGGCGAGCGAGCGGCTCACCTCGTAGGTGAAGTCGACGTGCCCGGGAGTGTCGATCATGTTGAGGGCGAAGGTCTTGCCGTCGAGCTCCCACGGCATGCGCACGGCCTGCGACTTGATCGTGATGCCGCGCTCGCGCTCGATGTCCATGCGGTCGAGATACTGCGCACGCATGGAGCGGTCGTCGACGACGCCGGTCAGCTGCAGCATCCGGTCGGCGAGGGTCGACTTGCCATGGTCGATGTGCGCGATGATGCAGAAGTTGCGAATCTGCGCCGGATCGGTCGCGGCAGGCTCGAGGGCCTTGGTCGCTCGGGGGCTCACGGGTCCTTCTCGTCGGGAAGCTCAGTGGTGCCGCTGGATGGTGCAGTGCGGAAGGTCCTATTCTTCCACAGCGGATGCGGTCACTCGCGTTGCGAGCGGCGGGCG
The DNA here is from genome assembly GCF_022436485.1 of Agrococcus sp. ARC_14. Taxonomy (NCBI): domain Bacteria; kingdom Bacillati; phylum Actinomycetota; class Actinomycetes; order Micrococcales; family Microbacteriaceae; genus Agrococcus; species Agrococcus sp. ARC_14. The sequence continues at coordinate 1,680,429 of NZ_JAKUDO010000001.1, read as the reverse complement.
CGCGCTGGTAGCATCGTTCGTTGGCTTCCCCTGCTTCTGCGCGCCCCACGCGCGAGGGCGGGTTGCGGCGGGCTCTGGCGAGCACTAGCCGCCGCCGAACACTCATCGATCAGGACAGGACACCACGTGGCGAACATCAAGTCGCAGATCAAGCGCATTCTCACCAACCAGAAGGCGACCGACCGCAACCGCGCCGCCAAGAGCGAGCTCCGCACCGCTGTGCGCGAGGCACGCAAGGCCATCGCCGCCGGTGACAAGGCCGTCGCACAGGAGAAGGTCACGCTTGCCAACCGCAAGCTCGACAAGGCCGTCTCCAAGGGCGTCATCCACCGCAACCAGGCCGCGAACCGCAAGTCGTCGATCGCGAAGCAGGTCGCAGCGCTCTGAGCAGCGTCGCACGCGGCTGAGCCGCACGCTCGAAGAGGGGTCCCGGTCGGGGCCCCTCTTCTGCGTCTGTGGACTGGCAGCGGCCCGGCTACCGCCGGATCGCCCGCCTCCCGCGAACGAGTGGCGCTTCCCGCGATCGATTGGCGCCTCCCGCGAACGAGTGGCGCCTTCTGTGAACGAGTGGCGCGAATAGGCGCCACTCGATGTCGGGAGGCGCCACTCGATGTCGGCGGGCGCCACTCGATGTCGGGAGTCGCCCATCGATGCCGCACGACGCCGCTCAGCGTGCGAGCGCACTGACGTCAGCTGTCGCGGCGGGCGACTCAGCGCTCGGCGAGCTGGCGCACCAGGCGCTCGACCGCGTGCTGCGGGTCGCGCTCCGCGCCCTTCACGGCGTGGTCAGCGTGCGCGATGGACTCGATCGCGTCGCAGAGGCTCGCGTCGGTGAAGCTGCGCAGGTCCTTGCGGGCGTTGCGCACCTGCCAGTCCTGCATGCCGAGCTGCCGCGCGGCCTGGCCGTCGCCGCCGCCCGCGCCGGAGACCTTGGCGAGCTGGCGGAAGCGCATGGCGAAGGCCGCGACGATCGGCACCGGGTCGGCGCCGGTCGCGATCGCGTGCCGCAGCGTGACGAGCGCCTTCGCAACGTCGCGCGCGATCACCTCATCGACGACCGCGAAGGCCGTCGTCTCGACGCGGCCGGCGTAGTAGGTGCGCACCACCTGCTCGGTGACGGGCCCCTCCGTGTCGAGCGCCACCTGCCGCACGGCGTTGGCGAGCTCAGCGATGTCGGAGTGGAACGCGTCGACGAGTGCAGCGATCGCGCCGGGCGTCGCCTCGCGCTCGAGCAGCCGCAGCTCGTTGCGGGCGAAGGGCACCATGTCTCCCTTGCCGAGCGGCTGGCAGACGACCTCGATCGCACCTGGCATCTTCCGGATCGCGTCGAGCAGCTTCTTGCCGCGCACCGTCGAGCCGTCGTGGCGGATGACGAGGGTCGTGCCGTCGACGGGCTGCGCTATGTAGCGGAGCGCGTCGGTGATGAACGCATCCGTCGCCTTCACGCCGTTCTCGACCCGCACCAGTCGCGGCTCATCGAACAGCGAGGGGCTCGCGATCAGCTCGAGTGCGCCGTCGTTGTACTGCCCGGCATCGACGTCCGAGACCTCGAGATCCGGATCCTCCATGACGAGCAGCGCCCGCAGCCGCTGCATCGCGCGGTCGGCGAGGAACGACTCCTTGCCGAACACCAGCACGACGGGCGCAGGAGACACCTGCTCCCAGCCGATCTTGGGGATGCTCGCTGCCATGCGTTCAGCCTACGGCCCGCTGCCAACAGGCTCGGTCGCCCCCGAGCCACCGACGCGCTCCGTCCAGACCCGCACGCCCGCCTCGTCGACCGCGAGCGCGATCGTGCCGAGCTCGTCGGTGCGCAGCGGCACCCCGCCGCTCTCCTGCACGAGCCGCATGGCCGCATCCGTCGGGTGCCCGTAGTCGTTCTCACCGACGCCGATGAGGCCGGCGGATGCGGCGATGCGGTGGTAGAGCGCGGGCAGCTGGTCGGCGGAGCCGTGGTGCGCGACCACCACCACCGCCGCGGATGGCAGGCCGGCGCGCAGCAGCCGCGACTGCGACTCGGCACCCAGGTCGCCGAGCACGACGAGCTCGAGCCCACCGCCGGGCAGGTCGATCGACACCGCGACGCTCGCGTCGTTGCCGGGCTCCACCTCGCCGACGGGCCAGAGCGCCTCGACCCGCACCTCCCCGACCTGCCACGCGTCGCCTCGGCTGGCCTGCTGCGTCGCTGCGCCGCCCGCGGCGAGCTCCTCCACCACCGGCACCGCGCGCTCGTCGAGCGGCCCGTGCACGAGCAGCCCGGTGCGACCGACGAGCGCGGGCGAGCCACCGGAATGATCGACGTCGAAGTGCGTCAGCACCAGCAGATCGACGCCCTGCACACCGAGCATGCTGAGGCACCGCTGCACGAGCGCGGGATCCTCGCCGGTGTCGACGAGCAGGACCGCGCCGCCGTGCCGCACGAGGGTCGCGCTCCCCTGCCCCACGTCGCACTGCGCGACGCGCCAATCGGCGAGCGAGCCCAGCCGGATGCTCGGCCACGCCGCGCCGAGACCCACGACGAGGCCGAGCACGAGCGCCCCGGCCACACCGCGCGCGAGCAGGCGCCGCGCATGGCCGACGACGACGAGGGCGAGCATGACGGATGCGGCCACCACACCCCAGGGCGCGACCGGCCACGGGGTCTGGGCGGCGGGCAGCTGCTGCGCGAGCATCGCGACCTGCGCGATCCAGGCCGCGGGCAGCCACGCGACCCACGCCAGGCCGACCGCCACAGCCGGAGCCAGCGGCGCTGCCAGGCACGCGGCGAGCCCCACCACCGTGACGATGGGAGCCGCGGGACCGGCCAGCAGGTTCGCCAGCACCGAGACGAGGCTGACGCGGGCATCGAGCGCGACGAGCACCGGCATGCACCACAGCTGCGCCGCGAGCGGCACCGCGATGAGGGCGGCGATCGGCATCGGCAGCCACCGCGACAGCACGTTCGCGATCGCCCGGCCGTGCACGATCAGGCCGCAGGTGGCAAGCGCCGAGAGCGCGAAGCCCGCGCTCGTCGCCAGGTGCGGCTGCATCGCGAGCACGACGAGCACGGCCAGCGACAGCAGCGCGACGGCGCCGGCGCGCCGGCCCGTGGCGATGCCGAGCAAGCCGATCGAGGCCATCGCGCCTGCGCGCACGACGGAGGGCTCCGGCGTGACCAGCACGACGAATGCCGCGAGGGCTCCCAGTGCCACCGCGACCCGCACCGAACGGCGCGCGCCCAGGGCCGCGGCGGCCAGGAACGCGGCGCCCACGACGATCACGCAGTTCGCCCCCGACACCGCGGTGAGGTGCGACAGGCCGGTGTCGAGCATCGCGGTGCGCAGCTGCGGGCTGACGCGTCGCTCGTCGCCGATGGAGAGGCCCGGCAGCAGCTCTCCCCCGACGCCCGGCAGCTGTGCGGATGCCTGCAGCAGCCCGTCGCGCAGCGGCCCCGCCCATGCCGACCAGGCCGCGGGCTCAGCGACCTCGAGCTCGGAGCACGTCAACAGCCAGCGGGAGCCGTCGAGCCACGCGTCGCACGGCCCGGTGGCTGTGCCGCCGATCGTGAGCGCGGCATCCGACACCCGCAGCAGCAGCGCGCTGCGCAGCATGCCGCCGCCCAGGCTCGCGCCGTCGCAGCCCGTCACCACCACCTCGGTCGGCGCAGCCTGCCCGAGCAGCAGCAGGCTGAGCTCGTCGCACTCCTCGAGCCCGGTCGCCACCACCGCGTCGGCGCCCAGCAGCAGCGGGCACGCGAGGGCGGCACCCAGCGCGAGCGTGCGCAGCACCGCGACGCCGTCCCACGCTGCACTGCGCCCACCCGCCAACCATGGCGACAGCCGCCGGGACCACAGGTGCGCGCCCAGCAAGCACGCGGCGGCGATACCCGCCGCCAATGCTGCCGCAACGCCCAGCACCGCCCCGTTCCCGCTCAGCGCCGCCAGCACGGCCCACGCGATCGCAACGGGCAGCGCGAGCCGCAGGTCGCGCATCAGCGCACGCCCCGAGTCACGGCGACATCCGGTGCCACTGCGGCGCCGGCCGTGCATCGCCTGCCGTTGGCACCGCGGCGCCCATCCTCACAGCGCCAGCCGTCCTCGCAGCGCCAGCCGCTCGCACAGCGCCACCCAGGCTCACAGCGCCACCAGCGGCGTCAGCGTCGCCAGCAGCGCGGGCCCGATGCCGGGCACGTCGTCGAGCTGCGCGATGTCGGTGAACGGACCGTGCTCGTCGCGGTGCGCCATGATCGCCGTCGCCAGCGACGGCCCGACGCGTGGCAGCGCCTCGAGCGCAGCCTGGTCGGCGCGGTTGAGCGAGACCAGCCCGCCCGCGCCAGGGCCGGTGCCTCCGTCGCCCGCCTCAGCAGCGCTCGACTGCTCGTCGACGGTCGGCACCAGCAGCTGCTCGCCATCCACGAGCGGCCGCGCAAGGTTCAGCGCACCGGGTGCCGCCGCATCTGCCGTGCCGCCCGCCCTCGCCAGCGCGTCGAGCACCCGCGATCCCTGCGGCAGCCGGTAGACGCCCGGCTGTGCGACCGCGCCCTGCACATCGATGACGAGCTCGGCCGTCGCAGTCGCCACCGGGGTCGGCAGCACCGCGGCAGGCTGCGCGTCCACCACCATCCGCTGCGCGACGCCGCCGGCAACGGCGCCGAGCACGAGCAGCACCGCGGCCCCCGCGCCCAGCCGCCAGCGCGCATCCGTTCCGGCCATGCCGGGCACGGTAGGGCGGATGCGTCTGGGCGCGTCAGCGGTGAGCGCCCGGCTGTGGAGGTCGGCGCGTGAGGCGCAGATCCGTGCCCGGTCGCCCGTGGCGGCCCTGCTTCGCGAGCGACGCTGTCGGCGCCCGGCAGCGGAGCCGCTACAGCGTGCCGGTGAGCACTCCGCCGTCGACGCGCAGCGCGGCGCCGTTGGTCGCGGACGCCAGCGGGCTCGCGAGGTAGGCGACGAGGTTTGCGATCTCATCCGGCTCGATGAACCGCTCGAGCAGCGTCGTCGGATTCTGGCCGATGATCGCATCGCGCATCTGCTCGACCGGGACGCGCTGTGCGGCGGCGATGCCCGCCACGGTCGCCGCGACACCGTCGGAGTAGGTGGGGCCACCCAGCACCGAGTTGACCGTGACCGACGTGCCGCGCGTGCGCTTCGCAAGCCCGTTGGCGAGCGCGAGCGCCGCTGCTTTGGTCGCGCCGTAATGCACCATGTCGGCGGGCACGTTCACGCCCGACTCGCTGCTGACGAAGATGATCCGCCCCCATCCTCGCTCGAGCATGCCAGGGAGCACGTGGCGGGAGAGTCGGACGCCGCTCATGACGTTCACCTCGAAGTAGCGCGCCCATGCCTCGTCGGGGATCGTCTCGAACTCGGCGAGGCCGAACAGCCCCACGTTGTTGACGAGGATGTCGATGCGCTCGAGCGATGAGAGCAGCACCTCCACCTCCTCCGGCTCGCCGAAGTCGGCTGCGAAGCCCGACGGATCAGACCCCGGCACTTCCTGTCGGAGGCGATCCACGGCAGCCTCGACCCGAGCCGGATCCCGGCCGTTCAGCGTCAGCCGCCCGCCCTCGCGGGCGATCGCGGCAGCGATCGCGTACCCGATGCCCTGCGTCGAACCGCTCACGAACGCAGTCTTCCCCGACAGCTTCAGATCCATGTCGACCCCTCTCTTGAGTTGCTTGCTCAAGCAAGCGTCAATTCGACGATATCACTTGCTTAGGCAACCAATTACGTCGGTCGAGCACGGTGCCGTACCCTTTCGCCATGGCGATCGAGTCCTCACCTGCAGCGTTGCCGCCCGCACAGCTCGAGATCTGGGCGGCGCTCGCCACGCTCCTGGAGCGCCTTCCCTCGGCGCTCGATGCGCAGCTGCAGCGCGACAGCGGCCTGACGCACTTCGAGCACGGCTTGCTCTACGCCCTCGATACCGCGCCCGACCGCAGTCTGCGCATGAGCGTGCTCGCCGACTTCGCGAGCGCAACCCTGTCGCGACTCTCCCGCGCCGTCACACGCCTCGAGGCGAAGGGTTGGGTGCGCCGCGAGCCCGACCCAGGCGACGGACGCATCACGCTCGCCAGCCTCACCGAGGAGGGCCATCGAGCGGTAGCGCGAGCCGCTCCCGCGCACCACGCGCTCGTGCAGCAGCTTGTGTTCGACACGCTGAGCGACGCGCAGGCCCGACAGCTGGGCGTGATCAGCCGGCGCATCGCCGAGGCTGTCGACGCGGCGCCAACATGGCGTCCGCCGTCGAGCGACGACTCGGCGGGAGGCTCGAGCGCACGGCGACGACCCAAGCCCGGCGCCGAGCGCTAGCGGGTGACCCCCGCCGCTCAGCCGATCACGAAGTTGACCAGGCGCGGCGCGCGCACGATCGCCTTCCGGATCCCCGCGTCGCCGATCGCGCGCACCACACCTGGCAGCTCGCGCGCGGCGGCCTCCAGGTCGGCCTCCGTGATGTCGGCGGCGACCTCGAGCTTGTCGCGCACCTTGCCATTGACCTGCACGACCGCCGTCACCGACTGCTCGACGAGCAGCGAGCGATCCGCCTTGCGCCAGCCTGCGTTGGCGACCGAGGGCTCGAAGCCCAGGTTCGCCCACATGTCCTCCGCCGTGTAGGGCGCGAAGAGCGACAGGCCCAGCGCGATCGTCTCCACGGCTTCACGCACGGCAGGATCTGCCGCGCCTGGGCCCGCATCGATGGCCTTGCGCGTCGCGTTCGTCAGCTCCATGAGGCGCGCGACGACCACGTTGAACTTCATGCCCTCGATCAGCCCCGGCGCATCCGCCAGGAACCTGTGGGTCTCGCGGCGCAGGCCGGCGTCCCCGGGCTTGGGGTCGGAGCCCCGCTTGGCCAGCGGCTCGTTCGAGAGCCGCCAGGCGCGCGCCAGGAACTTCTGCGAGCCGGTGGGACTGACGTCCTTCCAGTCGATGTCGTCCTCGGGCGGGCCTGCGAACGACATCGTCAGGCGCACCGCGTCGACGCCGAAGCGCTCGAGCTCCTCGGAGAGCGTGACGAGGTTGCCCTTCGACTTCGACATCTTCGCGCCGTCGAGGATCACCATGCCCTGGTTGAGCAGCGACTCGAAGGGCTCCGTGAACGGCACGTGGCCGAGGTCGAAGAGCACCTTCGTGATGAAGCGCGCGTAGAGCAGGTGCAGGATGGCGTGCTCGACGCCGCCGACGTAGCGGTCGACCGGTGCCCAGCGCTCGACCTGCTTGCGGTCGAACGGCTGCGTGGAATCCTGCGGGTTGAGGAAGCGCAGGTAGTACCAGGACGAGTCGACGAAGGTGTCCATCGTGTCGGCGTCGCGCCTGGCAGGCGTGCCGTCGATCGGCGACGGCACGTTCACCCAGTCCTCGGCCGCGCCCAGCGGGCTCGTGCCCTTCGGCTTCAGATCGAGCCCCGCCGAGTCGGGCAGCGTGACGGGCAGCTGCTCGAACGGCACCGGCACCTCCTGCCCGTCTTCGGTGTGGATGATCGGGATGGGCGTGCCCCAGTAGCGCTGCCGGCTCACGAGCCAGTCACGCAGCCGGTAGGACTTCGCGGCGCGGCCGGCGCCCTTGGCCTCCAGCAGCTGCACCATGCGGCCGATCGCGTGCGCCTTCGAGAGGCCGTCGAGCTCGCCGGAGTTGATCAGACGACCGTCGCCGGTGAGCGCCTCGCCAGTGGACTTCGGGTCGAGCGGCGCCAGGTCTTCGGGCCAGACGGCGTTGCCGTCCTCGTCGAGCGGGATCTGCGGCATGACGCCCGTCACCGGCGCATTCGTGTCGACGACCACCGTCACCGGCAGGTCGAAGGCACGCGCGAAGTCGAGGTCGCGCTGGTCGTGCGCGGGCACGGCCATGACGGCGCCGTGGCCGTAGTCGGCGAGCACGTAGTCGGCGGCCCAGACCGGCAGCCGCTCGCCCGTGAGCGGGTGGATCGCCCAGCGGCCGAGGTCGACGCCCGTCTTCACGCGCTCGGTGCTCTGCCGGTCGATCTCGGTCAGCCTGCCGACGTCGTCCACATAAGCCTGGAACCGCATCCGCACCTCAGCGTCGGCGCCAGCCGCCAGCTCTGCTGCCAAGTCGGAATCGGGTGCGACCACCATGAAGGTGGCGCCGTAGAGCGTGTCGGGGCGCGTCGTGAAGACCGGCACGCGGCCGGCGTGGCCCTCGATCTCGAACTCCACCTCTGCGCCGATCGAGCGCCCGATCCAGTTGCGCTGCATGCGCAGCACCTTCTCGGGCCACCGGCCCTCGAGCTGGTTCAGGTCGTCGAGCAGGCGGTCGGCGTAGTCGGTGATCTTGAAGTACCACTGCGTGAGCTTCTTCTTCACGACCGGGGTGCCGCAGCGCTCGCACGCGCCGTCGACGACCTGCTCGTTCGCGAGCACCGTCTGGTCCTTGGGGCACCAGTTGACGTTGGAGGGCTTGCGGTAGGCCAGGCCGGCCTTGTAGAGCTCGAGGAAGAGCCACTGGTTCCACTTGTAGTACTGCGGGTCGGAGGTGTGGAGGATGCGGTCCCAGTCGAACGCGGTGGCGTACGCGCGCATCGAGCGCTTGTGCTGCTCGATGTTCGACTCGGTCCACTCCTTCGGGTCGATGCCGCGCTGGATCGCCGCGTTCTCGGCGGGCAGGCCGAAGGAGTCCCAGCCGATCGGGTGCAGCACGTTGAAGCCCTGCTGGCGCCAGTAGCGCGCGAGCACGTCGCCGTACGCGTACGACTCCGCGTGACCCATGTGGAGGTCGCCGGAGGGATACGGGAACATGTCGAGCACGTACTTGCGCGGGCGCGTGTCGCTCTCGTCGTCGGTCGCGAAGGGTCGCAGGGTGTCCCACACGGGCAGCCAACGCTGCTGGATGCGGGCGAAGTCGTAGATCTCGTCGGTCACTGATGCTCCTGGATGGCGCACGCCGTCGGCGGCGGATGCGGCTCTCAAGTCTAGGCGCGACCGCGGATGCGTGCGTCGTGCCAGAATCGTCCGAGGGACGTCAAGGAGGTGGTCGGTGCCGGAGTTCGAGAACCCGCCAGCGACCGTCGACGTGCCCGCGTCGCGCGTGACGCGAATCGTCGCGGTCGACGCGCCGGTCGCCACGGTGTGGCGCTGCCTGGTCGAGCCTGACCTGCTCGCACAGTGGCTGGGCGATATCGCGGCCTTCCCCGACGGCGTCGTGCCGGGCGCCATGGGTCGCTTCGCCTGGACGGGCGAGGTCGTGCTGGCCGCCCGCATCCAGGAGGTCGTGCCGCAGGCGCGCTTCTGCTTCGAGTGGGCGGAGGGCATCCTCTCCGGCCGCGCCTCGACGGTCGAGATCACCCTTGCCGAGATCGACGGCGGAACGCAGATGCACCTGGTCGAATCCGACTTCCCGCTCGAGGGCGACGACGCCACCCGGCGCGGGGCGCTGCGCTCGCTCGCCGCGGGCTGGACGGTCGAGCTCGACGAGCTCGTCGACCTCGCCGAGTCGCTCGACGCCTGACCGATCGCTCTCGCCGAGCTTCCCGGGTCGTGCGTTCCCGCGCGCAACCGCGCGATCTCGGGAGGCTCGCCGTCAGCGCGGCACGAGCGAGGCGAGCAGTGCCGCCGCCTTCACGTGCAGCTCCTCCACCTCGAAGGCGGGCTCTGACAGCGCCGTGACGCCGCCACCGACCCCGATGTGCGTGCCGTGCTCATCCGCGACGACGCTGCGGATGACCATCGCCAGCTGGCAGGTCTCCCCCGCGACCAGCCCGAAGCATCCGGAGTAGACGCCGCGCCTGCCGCCCTCGAGCGCCTGCAGCAGCTCGACGGTGCGGCGCTTGGGCGCACCGGTCATGGAGCCTGCCGGGAACAGCGCGCGCACGGTATCGAGCGGCCCGAGCCCCGGCAGCAGGCGGCCGCGCACCGTCGAGACGAGCTGGTGGACGGTCGGGTAGGTCTCGACCGCGAGCAGGCTCGTCACCTCGACCGAGCCCGGCGCGCACACCCGCTGCAGGTCGTTGCGGCACAGATCGACGATCATGACGTTCTCGGCCCGCTCCTTCTCGCTCTCGAACAGCTCGAGCGCGAGCGCGGCGTCGTCGCCGCCTGATGCAGCACCGCGCCGCCGCGTGCCCTTGATCGGTCGCGTCGTCGCGATGCCCTGCTCGACGCGGAGGAAGGTCTCCGGGCTCGCGCTCGAGACGGTCACGCCCGCGATGCGCAGCAGGCCGCCGTGGTGCACGGGGCTCGCGGCGCGCAGCCGAGCGTGCGTCGCGATCGCGTCGATGGGCGGCGCCGCGATCGCGGTCGTCAGGCACAGCACGTAGGAGTCGCCCTCGCGGATGTGCTCGCGGCAGCGCTCGACCTTCTCGGCGTAGCCGGCGTCGTCGTCGCGCCAGCGCAGCAGGCTGCTGTCGAGCGTCTTCGCGGATGGCTGGCGCACCGGCGCAGCCTCGAGCGACCACGGCTCGCCGTCACGCGACTGCAGCTGCGCCTCCCCGTCGGCGACGACGAGCCAGCGATCGAGCAGCAGCCACGCCGCTTCGGGGAAGCGCCCGGCGCCCAGGCTGTCTGCGCCCGGCCCGCGCTCGTCTGTGCCCTCCGCGCCGGGCGCGAGCCCGAGCATCCGCACGCCCGCCTCGTAGCCGAACCAGCCGACCCAGGCACCGGGATGCGTGGCGCGAGCAGCCTCGAGCGCGGCGACGGCGTCGCCGGCGAGCGGCTCGCCGTCGAGGAACGCCTCCCCGTCGTGCATCACGAGCGCATGCGCCCCGGTGCCGATGACGTGATCGCCGTCGGAGGACGAGTCGAGCCACACGACGTCGTCGCTCGCCGACTCGAGGGCGGCGAACGCGGCCTCCGGGGTGAGGTCGCTCGGCACCGCCCAGCGCGCACCGAGGTGCGGCAGGAGCGGCGCAGAGGTCGCTGGCATAGGGTCGATCCTATGAGCGGGATCGAGGCCGTGCGCGCGTGGGTGCACCCGAGCTTCTCCCCCATCGGCGAACCGGTCTCCGAGACGCTCGCCGCCGACTCCTGGCTGGTCGACGATGGTCGGGTCCTGGCGCTCGACCGGCATCGTCTGAGGTTCGCGGATGCGGTGGCAGACGCGGGCGGCGACCGTCTCGACGCGCTGAGCGCGGCCAGGCAGGCGATGACGCAGGTGCCCCTCGAGGGCCGGTGGTCGCCCAGGCTGGATCTCACGCCGGCGGGCATCCGGCTGCGCGTGCGCCCCGCCCCGGCGCAGAGCAGCACCGTCTCGGTCGTGACCGCCGCTCGTGACCCGCGTCAGCACCCGGTGCGCAAGGGCCCCGACCTCGCCGCGCTCGCCGAGCTGCAGGCCGAGGAGTCCGCCAGGGCCGGCACCGAGGTCGAGCCGATCATCACGGTCGACGGGCTCGTGGCCGAGGGCACGTGGTCTGCGCTGCTGTGGTGGCGCGACGACGTGCTGTGCGTGCCGGCGGCCGACACGCCGCGCCTGCCGTCGGTGACGGCAGCGGTGCTCGCCGAGCTCGCCAGGATCGACGGCGTCGAGCTGCGCGAGGAGCGCGCGGCACCGAGCGACCTCGATGGCTGCGAGGTGTGGCTCGCCAACGCGCTGCGCGGGATCCGCGCCGTGGCCGACTGGCACGGCACGCCCGAGCATGGCGCCCCGGTGGTCGCCGCCCCGACCCGCGCGGCTGCCTGGCAGGCCCGTCTCGAGCGCCTGCGGCTCGCCCCGACCGCGAGCCGGCGGTGATCGACCAGCTCATCGGCGACTTCCTCGAGGCCGTCGGCGCGATCGATCCGCTGCTGCGCACGCTGCTCGCCGGCGTCGCGATGCTGCTCGAGACGAGCGTGCTGCTGGGGCTGGTCGTGCCGGGCGACACGATCGTGATCGTGGCGGCGCTCGCCGTCGAGCACTGGCCCTGGTGGCTCGCGCTCATCGGCGCGATCGTGCTCGGAGCGCTGGCCGGTGAGTCGATCGGCTTCGCGATCGGGCACTGGCTGGGGCCGAAGATCGACCGTTGGCTCGAGCGCCGCTGGCCGCGCGCCTCGGCGCAGTGGCGGCGCACCGAGCGCTACCTCGCCCGCCGCGGCGGCCCGGCGATCTTCCTCTCGCGCTTCCTACCCGTGGCGCACTCGCTCGTGCCGCTCATCGTCGGCGCGTCGGCGATGCCCTACCGGCGCTTCCTGGCGTGGACGATCCCGGCCTGCGTGCTCTGGGCGGGCGCCTACGCGACCGCCGGCTGGCTCGCCGGCGGCACCTACCGCGAGCTCGCCGACAGCCTGCACGGCGCCGGCTACATCCTGGTCGCCGTCATCGCGGTGTTCATCCTGCTCGTGTGGCTCGCCAAGCGACTGATCGCGCGCTACGAGGCGCGCCACATGGACGACGAGCCGCAGGAGCGCAGCTAGGCGTCGCGCGCAACCGGGATCAGCCCGTCGAGCTGCTCGTGCGCGAGCTGGAGCCCGAAGGCCAGGTAGCGCGGATCGCCGTCCGGGTCGTGCAGGAACGCATAGGTGACGAGCGCGTCGAGTCCGCCGATGCCGAGCTCGAGCCGCTCGCGGCGCTCGGTGTCGAGCGTGACGCCCCAGCGTTCGTGCAGGTAGCCGGCCAGGTCATCGACGAACAGCGGCGCGACCGGATCCCGATCCTGCGGCCCCAGATCGAGACCCTCGCCCGTGCGAAGCGCACGGAAGGAGGGCACCTCGCGGAAGGTCTCGACCATGGCGGCGACCATCGCCTCCATCGCATCGACCCAGCTCTCGTGCTCTGCGACCAGCACGCGCTCGATGGCGAACCGCATGCGCTCGAGGTTGCGCTCCGCGAGGGCCACGAGCACGGCGACGCGATCCGGGAAGTAGCGGTAGACCGTGCCGATCGATGCACCGGCGCGCTCTGCGACGAGCGCGGTGGTGAGGTGCTCGATGCCGTGCTCCTCCACGACCGCGGCGGCTGCGTCGAGCAGCGCCTCGATGCGGTGGGCTGCACGCGCCTGCACCGGCTCGTTGCGCACGGTCACGGAGGGCACGCCGGGGGTGCGATCGTTCATGGGGGCCATCCTCTCGCATCGAGGGCCAGATGGTGAGACCATCTCGGATATGTGCGGACGCTACGTCATGGCCACACCCGCGAGCGACCTCGTCGCGCTGTTCGAGATCGACGAGGCGGGTGCGGACCTTCCGGAGCCGAGCTGGAACATCCCTCCGACCAGCACGGTGCCGATCGTCGTCGAGCCGAGGCCGCGCGACGAGACCCCGCCCATCCGCCGTCTCGAAGCCGCCCGCTGGGGTCTCGTGCCCGCCTGGGCAGACGACATCTCGGTCGGGGTGCGAGCCTTCAACGCCCGCGGCGAGTCGGCGGCCGAGAAGCCGATGTTCCGCGACGGCGTGCGCGAGCGCCGCGCGCTGGTGCCGGCCGACGGCTGGTTCGAGTGGCAGAGGCTGGGTGATGCCAAGACCCCGTACTACGTGCACGGCGAGGCGCCGATCTCGTTCGCCGGGCTGTATGCCTGGTGGAAGCAGCCCGACGGCGCCTGGCTGCTGTCGACCACGATCCTCACGACCGCCTCGACGGGCGAGCTCGCCACGATCCATGAGCGGATGCCTCTGGTGGTCTCTCCGGAGATGCGGGATGCGTGGCTCGACCCGACCGAGGACGGCGAGGCGGCGCTCGAGGCCGTCATCGCGGAGGCGGGCGAGGTCGCTGCCGGGCTCACCCTGCACATCGTCGACGGCCGGGTCGGCAATGTGCGCGAGCAGGGCCCTGCGCTGATCGCGCCGATCGACGCCGCGTAGTCGCCGAGGAGCAACCCCCAGCCAGTAGGGTCGAGTGGCGTTCACGGCTCGGGAGGTCACGCATGGATGAGCTCGATCCGCTCTCACGCATCCCGGAGCCGATCAAGCACACGGCGGCGCGCATCGAGGACTGGATCCACGAGCAGCGCGAGGCCAACGCGCTGCGCGCCGGCCGGCTGCCCGCGATCGTCGCGTACCCCGGCTACGGCGGCGACGGCTGGGTGCGCGTGCTCGCGCGCGTGCTGCTGGTGCAGCCGGGCGCAGAGCGCAGCGTGCACTACGAGAACGTGCGCGGCTGGCGCTCCTTCACGTCGCTCTCGCTCAACGATGTCGACGTCACGCTCGAGGCCAATGGCGAGCGGCACGTGGTGATCGCCGACCGAGGCGGCGTGGTGGATGCGATCGTGCCGTTCAAGCTCGAGCCCGGCTGGCAGGAGGTCACGGTCTCGGCCGCCGGATCCGTGCCCGTGGTGGCGCCCGTGTTCGTCGTCGATCCGGCGACCCGCTTCGGCGTCGTGAGCGACATCGACGACACGGTCATGGTCACATCCCTCCCCCGCCCGCTGCTGGCAGCCTGGAACGCCTTCGTGCTCGACGAGCACGGCCGTCAACCGGTGCCAGGGATGGCCGTGCTCTACGAGCGCCTCGCGGGCGAGCACCCGGGCAGCCCCTTCGTCTACCTCTCGACGGGCGCCTGGAACGCTGCGCCCGCACTCACTCGCTTCCTCTCGCGCAACCTCTATCCCGCCGGCAGCATGCTGCTGACCGACTGGGGCCCCACACACGATCGCTTCTTCCGCTCCGGCAAGGACCACAAGCGCGCCGAGCTGCGCCGGCTCGCGCGCGACTTCCCCGACATCCGGTGGCTGCTCGTCGGCGATGACGGCCAGCACGACGAGGAGATCTACGGCGAGTTCGCGAACGCGCATCCGACCTCTGTGCGGGCGGTCGCGATCCGCGAGCTGTCGGCGCAGGAGGCGGTGCTCGCCGGTGGCCGCAAGCACGCCGAGACGCGCTCGATGCACCCCTGGGTGTGGTCGCCGAACGGGGGCGGCCTCGCGAAGGAGCTCGCGGCGATCCCCGAGCTGCACGTGCTGTGAGCGCCCGGCCGATCGCGATCGCGGTCATCCGCCGCGCGCACGGCGCGCTGCTGGTGACGAGCGCGGTCGAGCCCGGCACGGCCGAGGCGGGGTCGCCTCGCACGCTGGTGCGCCCGCCCGGCGGCGGCATCGAGCAGGGCGAGACGGCGGGGGATGCGGCGGTGCGGGAGCTGCAGGAGGAGCTCGGCGTCGAGATCACCGGCGTGCGGCCGCTCGGCGCGATCGAGCACCGCATCCGCTTCGCGGGGCGCGAGCTGCACGAGCTCGTGCACGTCGTCGCTGCCGAGATGGGGGCGGATGCGTCCCTCCCGTCGACGACGGACGCGGGGCATCCGGTGTGGTGGCTCCCGGTCGACCGCTTCGACGACCCCTCGCTCGAGCTCGTGCCTGCCGGTCTGGTCGCGCTGCTTGCGGACGTCTCGGGCTGAGCCCCTGCTGCCGGATCGCCCGCAAGCCACCGGAGCAGATCCGTCTCTGAGGGCATCCGGCTGGATAGTCCAGCCGGGCGCGCTGAGCGACGGTCATCCTCCGGCCATTACCTTGCAACGCACAGTATGGTGTCTCGCATGGCGACGGCATCGGCGGCACCGCAGCTGCGCAAGGGCGTGCTCGGGCCGGTCGTGCTCGCGCTGCTCGAGCAGCGTGACCGATACGGGCTCGAGATCGTGCGGGAGCTTGCGGCGCTCGAGCTGATCGCCAGCGAGGGCACCGTGTACCCGCTGCTGACCCGACTGCAGGATTCGAGGGCGGTCGAGAGCACCTGGGTCGTCTCCGATTCCGAGCGCCCGCGCCGGTACTACCGGCTGACCGCCGCGGGCCGCGACGAGCTCGCGGCCTTCCGCGCCGATTGGCCCGCGTTCACGCGCGCCGTCGACTCGATCCTCGACAACCACGAAGGGTGATGCCATGACCGAGTCGGCCGAACTGCCGCCCGCCGCGCAGCACTATCTCCAGCAGCTCACGCACGAGTCAGCCGTGCTCCCGGAGGGATCGCGACAGCAGCTGCTGGGCCAGATCCGCGAGCACATGTCCGAGGCGATCGATGACGACTCGGATGTCGAGGCTGCGCTTCGACGCCTTGGCCATCCCCGCGAACTCGTCCAGGCAGCGCGCGGAGACGAGACTCCGCCTGCGGCACCGCTGTCGCGGCAAAGCCTCCTGCTGTGGCTCGCGGTCGTGGCGCTCGCCGCCGGTCTCTTCATGCTGCTGCTCAGCGGAACCGTCTTCGTGCTGACCGGCAGAGGACGCTCCACGCTCATCGCGATCCCCGGCATCCTGCTCGCGGTCGCCGGCGTCCTCCTGCTGATCCGGGAGCTCCGAGCCATGCGGTCGAGGCCAACGGCCGCGCTGGAGACGCAGCGCATCCTCACATGGCTCGGCATCGCGGCACTCGCGGCGGGGCTCATCGTGCTGGCGATCGGCGGCGGCATGTTCGCACTCACGACGCGGTGGCGCTCGGTCGTCGTGATTGCGCTTCCCGGCATCCTGCTCGCGATCGCGGGCACCGTGCTCCTGCTCAGTGCGAGGCGTCGGCGCTCGGCGTCCGACGCCGGGAGCTAGCGGGCCAGCACCTCGCCCGCGTGGCCGGAGGCGCGCATCCAGCCGCCCGCCTCGGTGACGCGCACGGGCGCCTCGCCCAGGAACCGCATCGCGACGAGCGCCGCGGCCTGGCCGGCGGTGAGCCCGCTCGGATCGACGCTGCGACCCCAGACCGCACGCTCGGCCCTGCGGCGCACCGGTTCGCCCGGCGAACGCGGCAGCGCCGCCTCGACGTCGGACGCCGCCTGCGACGCAAGCTCCCGTACCAGTGCGGCCTCGACCTCGCCGGTGGCCGTCCAACCACCACGCGGCGGAGAGACGGCGGCCCACGCGGGGCGACCGACGGCATCCGGCACCTCGATGTCGGCGCCCTCCCTGAGCGCGTCGCGCAGCGCGGTCAACGCCACCACCCCGTCGAAGCGCGCAGGTTCGCGCATGCGCGAGGCGCGGGCGATCAGCACGGTGGGGCCGCTGTCGAGCAGACCAGAGGATGCGGTCATGGGCGTCGTGAGCAGCGCGACGTCTCCGTCGGCGGCGAGGCGCACGCTGCCGTCGCCGAAGACTGCTGCTCGATTGAGCAGCAGTGCGAGGTCGGCGCGGGCGCGCTCGTCGAGCGAGAGAATTGCGTGCATGCGCTCTCTAGACTAGAGCGGCCCCGTCCGGGGAAGAGCATCACCGAGAGGACCGGCATGACCGACAGCATCCGCATCCTGCTGGAGACCCTCACCCTGACCGACACCGGCGCGCGCACCGATGAGGACATCTTCACGGGACAGAGTCACCCGATGCCGCACGGGCGGGTGTTCGGCGGCCAGGTGATGGCCCAGGCCGTGGTCTCGGCGCAGCAGACCGTCGACACCGTTCGACCGATCCACTCGGTACACGGCTACTTCGTGCGACCGGGCGACGTCGAGCAGCCGATCACCTTCTCTGTCGAGCGGATCCACGACGGTCGATCGTTCTCGACCCGACGTGTGCAGGCCTACCAGCACGGCAAGCCGATCATGTCGATGATCGCGTCCTTCCAGGACGTCGACGATGGCCCTTCCTCGCAGCACACCATGCCGCAGGGGCTGCCGCGACCAGAGCAGCTGCCGAGCACGGACGAGCTGCTGGCCGCCCATGCTGACCACCCGCAGGCGCGGGCCGTGATCGCGCGCCCGTTCGACATCCGTCATGTGGAGGGCCCGATCTTCCTGCCCGACCCGTCGCGGCCCCGCGATGGCAAGCAGCACGTGTGGATCAAGGCCAAGAGCCCCCTGCCCGACGACGACGCGCTGCACCGCGCTGCGCTGGCCTACCTGTCCGACTACGCGATGCTCGAGCCGATCGTGCGCATGCACGGCGCCGCGTGGACGACGCCGGGGCTCAAGGCCGCGAGCCTCGACCACGCGCTCTGGTGGCACCGGCCTGCGCGGGTCGACGAGTGGCTGCTGCTCGAGCTCGAGACGAGCTCCTCCGGCGGCGGGCGAGGCCTCGGACACGGCTACATCTACGCGGCCGACGGCACGCATGTCGCGACGGTCGCGCAGGAAGGCATGGTGCGCGTGCCGCAGACGAACGCCGCAGCGCGACAGGAACAGCCATGACCGTGCAGCCGATCGCTCCGGAAGACGCGATGCGCGTCCTGCGGGCCGCGCTGCCCATCCATACGGAGCGACTCGTGCTGCGCACGCTGCGCCCTGACGATCTCGAATCGGTGCGGTCGTATCGCAACGCGCCCGGTCAGCGGCGGTGGACGTACACCCGCAACCAGACCGAGGCAGAGCTGATGGCCTGGACGGCCGGCGGCGCGCCGGTGTTCCTGCGCGACGGTGACGCGGTGCAGCTGGCCATCGAGCTCGAGGGGACGCTGGTCGGTGACCTGATGGTGCGGATCACGAGCCTCGCGAGCCGGCAGGCAGAGCTCGGGTGGATGATCGCTACCGCGGCGCAGGGCAAGGGCATCGCCACCGAGGCGGCGCAGGCCGGGCTCGAGGTGTGCTTCGCGCTCGGCGCACAACGGGTCACCGCGCAGCTCGACGAGGAGAACGTCGCCTCACGCCGGGTAGCAGAGCGCATCGGCATGACGCTCGAAGGACGCTTCGTCAACGACGAGCTCAATCCGGCGACCGGCGAGCTCGGCACCTCGCTGTACATGGGGGTGCTTCGACCCCGCGCCTGAAGCCGACCGGCCCCCGAGGCGGGCGCCATCTGCGGCGGCGCTCGCCTCGGGCCGCGAGGCCTAGTCGTGCTGCGGGAAGCCCAGGTTGAGGCCGCCGTGGCTCGGGTCGAGCCAGCGGCTGGTCACGACCTTCTCGCGCGTGTAGAAGTCGAACGCGTGCTTGCCGTAGGCCTTGCCCTGGCCGAAGATCGATCGCTTCCAGCCGCCGAAGGAGTGGTAGCCGACCGGCACCGGGATCGGCACGTTGATGCCGACCATGCCGACCTGCACCTCGTTCTGGAACCGTCGGGCTGCGCCGCCGTCGTTCGTGAAGATCGCGGTGCCGTTGCCGTACTGGTTCGCGTTGATGAGCTCGAGGCCCTCCTCATAGGAGGCGACGCGCACGATCGAGAGCACCGGTCCGAAGATCTCCTCCTTGTAGGCGGTGGAGTCCGTCGGCACCTTGTCGATGAGCGTCGGCTTCAGCCAGAAGCCGTTCGGGTCGCCGTCGACCTCGGGGTCCCGACCGTCGACGAGCACGTCGGCGCCGTCATCGGCAGCGGTCTGGATGTAGCCGACGACCTTGTCTCGGTGCTGGCCGGTGATGAGCGGGCCCATGTCGTTGTCGCGCGTGCCGTCGCCGGTGCGGATGGCCCCCATCTTCTCCTTGATCTTCGCGGCGAGCTCGTCGGCGATCGAGTCGACCGCGACGACCACCGAGATCGCCATGCAGCGCTCCCCCGCGGAGCCGAAGCCGGCGTTGACGGCGGCATCCGCCGTCACGTCGAGATCGGCATCGGGCAGCACCAGCATGTGGTTCTTCGCACCGCCGAGCGCCTGCACGCGCTTGCCGTGCTCTGAGCCGGTCCGGTAGACGTACTCGGCGATCGGCGTCGATCCGACGAACGAGATCGCCTGCACGTCGGGGTGCGTCAGGAGCGTGTCGACCGCCTCCTTGTCGCCGTGCACGACCGTGAGCACGCCATCCGGCAGTCCGGCCTCCTTGAAGAGCTCCGCGATGAAGACAGCCGAGGAGGGATCCTTCTCGCTCGGCTTGATGACGACGACGTTGCCTGCGGCCAGGGCCACCGGCGCGAACCACAGCGGGATCATGGCCGGGAAGTTGAACGGGCTGATGATGCCCACGACGCCGAGCGGCTGGCGCAGCGAGTAGACGTCGACGCCGGTCGAGGCGTTCTCCGAGTACTCGCCCTTCGTCAGCAGCGGGAACGCGGTCGCGAGCTCTGCGACCTCGATGCCGCGGGCGATCTCGCCCAGTGCGTCGGAGTGCACCTTGCCGTGCTCGCGGGTGACGATCGTGGCGAGCTCATCCTTGCGCTGCACGATCAGCTCACGGAACCGGAACATGATCGACTGGCGCTTCGCGATCGACAGGTCGCGCCACGCGGGGAACACCGCGTTCGCGGAGGCGATCGCCTCGCTCATCTCCTCCGAGCTCGCAAGCCCGACCTCAGAGACGACCGTGCCGAGAGCGGGGTTGTAGACGGGGGCGGTGCGGCCCGTCCCCTCCCTGCGGGCGCCGGCGATCCAGTGCGGGATCGCAGTCGGCTTGTCGGATTGCTCGGTGGTCTCGACGACGGTGTCGGTCATGGGTGGAGCTCCTCACTGAGGGTGGCGTCATTGCCCCTCCAGCCTAGCGAGCGTCGGTCTCCGCGGCGTGCCTGGCTCCACGCCGGAACGCGATCGGCTCCTCCAGGTATGGCTCCCATGCCGCGCGTTCGTCGGCCGTGAGCCGACGCGGTTCGCCGGTGGCTGCATCCAGCATCACCACCGTCGTCTGGGCTCGCGCGTAGACCTGCTTCGCATCGGGCGAGAGCACTTCGTAGCAGACGTCCATCGAGGCGCCAGCCATGCGACCGATCCAGGTGTCGACCACGATCGGCTCGCGATGATGCGGGATCTGCGCGAGGTACTCGGCCTCCTGGCGCGCGATGACGGTGACGCTCGTCGCGCCCGGCCCGGCATCGATGACGGCTGTCGTCGGCGAGCCCTCCGGCCCACCAGCCCAGAACGCCGTGACGCGGGCCTCCTCGAGCAGCGTCAGCAGCGAGGCGTTGTTGACGTGCCCGTACGCGTCCAGATCCGACCAGCGCACCAGGACGGGCACCGGCAGGCGCATCAGTCCCTCGTGAGCTTGCGGTACGCCGAGCGGTGCGGCTTCGCGGCGTCCGGGCCGAGTCGCTCGACCTTGTTCTCCTCGTACGCCTCGAAGTTGCCCTCGAACCAGTGCCAGTAGCCCGGGGTCTCGTCGGTGCCCTCATAGGCGAGGATGTGGGTCGCGATGCGGTCGAGGAACCACCGGTCGTGCGTGATCACGACGGCACAGCCGGGGAACTCGAGCAGCGCGTTCTCGAGGCTCGAGAGGGTGTCGATGTCGAGGTCGTTGGTCGGCTCGTCGAGCAGCAGCAGGTTGCCGCCCTGCTTGAGCGTCATCGCCAGGTTGAGGCGGTTGCGCTCACCGCCGGAGAGGACTCCCGCCTTCTTCTGCTGGTCGGGCCCCTTGAAGCCGAACTTGCTGACGTATGCGCGCGACGGGATCTCGACGTTGCCGACCTGGATGTAGTCGAGGCCGTCGGAGACGACCTCCCAAAGGTTCTTGTTCGGGTCGATGTTCGAACGGCCCTGGTCCACGTAGCTGAGCTTGACCGTCTCACCGATCTTCAGCTCGCCGCCGTCGAGCGGCTCGAGCCCGACGATGGTCTTGAAGAGCGTGGTCTTGCCGACGCCGTTCGGGCCGATGACGCCGACGATGCCGTTGCGCGGCAGCGTGAAGGACAGCCCGTCGATCAGCTGACGGTCGTCGAATCCCTTCTCGATGCCCTTGGCCTCGAGCACGATCGAGCCCAGGCGAGGACCCGCCGGGATCTGGATCTCGTCGAACTCCAGCTTCTTGGTGCGCTCGGCCTCGGTGGCCATCTCCTCGTAGCGGGCGAGACGGGCCTTCGACTTCGCCTGTCGGCCCTTCGTGTTGGAGCGCACCCAGTCGAGCTCCTCGGAGAGGCGCTTCGCGAGCTTCTGATCCTTCTTGCCCTGGATCTGGAGGCGCTCGGCCTTCTTCTCGAGGTACGTCGAGTAGTTGCCCTCGTAGGGGTAGAGGCGGCCTCGGTCGACCTCGCAGATCCAGCCCGCGACGTGGTCGAGGAAGTACCGGTCGTGCGTGACGGCCATGACAGCGCCGGGGTACTTCGCGAGATGCTGCTCGAGCCACAGCACGCTCTCGGCGTCGAGGTGGTTGGTGGGCTCGTCGAGCAGCAGCAGGTCGGGCTTCTCGAGCAGCAGCTTGCAGAGTGCGACACGACGACGCTCACCGCCGGAGAGGTTCGTGACCGGCCAGTCTCCCGGCGGGCAGCGCAGGGCGTCCATCGCCTGCTCGAGCTGCGAGTCGAGGTCCCACGCATCGGCGGCGTCGATCTCCTCCTGCAGCGTGCCCATCTCAGACATCAGTGCATCGAAGTCGGCGTCGGGGTTCGCCATCTCGGCGGAGATCTCGTTGAAGCGCTCGACCTTCGACGTCAGGTGGCCGAAGGCACCCTGCACGTTCTCGAGCACGGTCTTCGTCTCGTCGAGCTCCGGCTCCTGCATCAGGATGCCGACGCTGTAGCCGGGGCTCAGCTTCGCCTCGCCGTTCGAAGGCGTGTCGAGCCCGGCGATGATCTTCAGGATCGTCGACTTGCCCGCGCCGTTCGGCCCGACGACGCCGATCTTGGCGCCAGGGATGACAGCGGTCGTGACGTCGTCCAAGATCACCTTGTCGCCCACCGTCTTGCGGGCGCGGACCATCGAAAAAATGTACTCGGCCATGCCCTCAGTCTAGGGCGATGACGTCTCCCACCAGACATCGCTCGCCGCCGAGCACTCCGGCGCGCTGGGCGAGAGGCTCGCCGTCGCCCACCTGGCCGATGAGGCAGCCGTCGTCGACGCGCACCGCGACCTCCAGGAAGGTCACGGGCGCGCCGAGCGAGTCGAGCTCTCGCGTGCGCTCCATCGACCCGCGGTCGAAGCCGGCGGCTTCGACCGCGGCGACCAGCGCATCCGGATCTGCCGGCGACTGCCCCTGCAGGGCGGCGCGGAACGCATCCAGCTCGGCATCGGGCGCAGCGGTCGCAGGCGTGCCGGTCGCTGGCTCGCCGGACTCCGGCGTGGCCGGATCGGGCCCATCGGTCAGCACGCCCGGCGAGCAGCCGACGAGCGCGAGCGACGCGAGCAGAGCGAGTGCTGCGAACCGGCGCACGCGCCCTCCTTCACCGCCAGACTGGGACGCCTCCAGCCTAGGTGCCGAAGCTGCTGGCCGCCGCCGGCTCGGCCCACATGGGCTCATGGTCGGGCTCGGGTGCCCCCACGCTGCCTGTCGCATCGACGCGGGCCTCGGCGAGGGCGTCGCGCTCGCTCACGGCCGGGTCGTCGCCCTGCTCGGCCGGCCTCGCCTTGCGCTGACGCAGGGCTGGACCGACGCGCAGGGAGTGACCGATGTGCTCCGCGCGGATCTTGATGCTGGTGCCGCGCTTGTCGCCGGACTCCCACTGGTCGACCTTGAGCTTGCCGAGCACCATGACGACGTCGCCCTTGTGCAGCGAGGCGCCGATGTGATCGGCGAAGCCTCCCCATGCCTCGATCGAGAACCAGTTGGTGTGGCCGTCGACCCACACGTCGCCGTCCTTGCGGCGAGCCGTGCATGCGAGGCGGAACTCGGCGACCTGGTCGCCGTTGACGGACTTGAGCGTCGGGTCGCCTCCGAGGGACCCGACGACGGTGATTGCTTCGTTCATGCCACGAAGGATGCCCCGGGCGCGGGCAGCGTCGTGCGTGCTCGTCGCCGAGCTGTGGAGAACGGGCCGATGCGGGTGCACCGCCCGCGCGAGGTCAGACCCGCAGGTAGTCGGCGAAGCCTGCGCGGATCTTGTTGACCTTGGGCGCGGCGACCGCGAGGCAGTAGCCCTGCGTCGGATTCTTCGCGAAGAAGTCCTGGTGCTCGTCCTCGGCGCCGAAGAACTCGCGAAGCGGCTCGAGCGTCGTGACCAGCTCGCCCGGCCACCACTCGCTCGCGCGAGCGATCGCCGTCTCGAAGCGCTCCTTCTCGGCCTCGTCGCGATAGAACATCGCCGAGCGGTATTGCGTGCCGACGTCATTGCCTTGGCGATTCAGCTGCCGAGGGTCGTGCATCGTGAAGAACATGTCGAGGATGACCTCCGTCGGCACCCTCGACTCGTCGTAGACGACCTTGACGGCCTCTGCGTGGCCGGTCGAGCCCGTGCAGACGAGCTCATAGCTCGGCTGGACGACCGAACCGCCGGTGTAGCCGGACACGACGTCTTCGACGCCGTCGACGACGCGGTACGCGGCGTCCAAGCACCAGAAGCAACCACCGGCGAGCACGATCTCCTGCATGCTCCGAGGCTACCCCTCGTCGCTGTCAGCCGGATGCGTGTGGGTGGCTCGACATAGCGTCGGAGACGAGCGGGGCAGACACCCGTCAGGTAAACCGCAGACCAGCACGACAGCCCGGCCGGAGGCGAGAGGAGCCGCAATGGCGATCATGACGAGCACGCAGCGGGGCACCGCACCCGGAGCACCGCACGTCGCCACCCGACGGGTGCGCGACGACCTCTGGCGCGTGACCAGCGCATCCGGTCTCGCCCTCGGCTACATCACGCTGATCGACGGCCCCGCAGGCCGCGTCTTCGAAGCTCGCAGGCTGCTGCCCGGTGGGACGACGATGCTGCCGATCGGCAGGGGCTGGGCGCTCGAGGATGCGCTCGCCTGCTTCACGGGGCCTTGAGCGGCGACGCGCCTCGCACAGCGAAGCGGGGCCGAGGCATGCGCCTCGACCCCGCTGCAGCTGCTGGGCTCAGACGGCCGCAGGAACCTGCTTCACGGCAGAGATCTCGATCTCGACGTCGACGTCGTCGGAGAGCATGACGCCACCGGTCTCGATCGCGACGTTCCAGCTGATGCCGAAGTCGCTGCGCTTGATGCGCGTGCGAGCGGAGGCGCCGGCACGAGTGCCGCCCCAGGTGTCGGGGCCGATGCCGCCGAACTCGACGAGCAGCGAGACGGGCTTGCTGACGCCGCGCAGCTGCAGGTCGCCGTCGATGTAGAGGTCGTCGCCCTCGACGCGCGCGCCGGTGGAGGCGAACGTCCACTCCGGGTTCTCCTCGATCGCGAAGAAGTCGTTGGAGCGCAGGTGCGTGTCGCGGTCGGCGTTCTTCGTGTTGATCGTCGACGGGTCGATGGTCGCCGTGATCGACGACTGCTCGGGGTTCTCGCCGAGCACGATGGTGCCCTCGAGGCCCTCGATCTCGCCGCGCACCTTGGCGACCATCATGTGGCGCACCGAGAAGGTGACGTTGGAGTGCGAGCCGTCGATGACGTAGGTGCCGGGCTGGTAGCCGGGAATGTTCTGCAGCATGGTTCGGTGCCTTTCGAAGTCGGAAGTCGTTCAGATTCTAACAACGAGGCACCCGGGGGTGGCATTCCCGATCGCTCGAAACCCGTCTGAGCGACGTCACTCCCCGTGGAGCAGGTGCTTGCCCTCTGCCCTGTTCTGCAGCATCCGCCGCGTCACCCAGACCACCACGACCAGCACGACCGCACCGATCACGATCCACTGGAGCCACTCCATGTAGGGCTCGATGATGTGGAAGTTCATGCCGAGCGTGACGCCGATCATGATGAAGATCGTGTTCCAGATCGCGGAGCCGAGCGCGGTGAGCCCGAGGAAGAGCAGCACCGGCATCCGCTCGATGCCGGCCGGGATCGAGATGAGGCTGCGAAAGATCGGCAGGAACCTGCCGAAGAGCACCGTCTTCCAGCCGTGCTTGGCGAACCAGGCGGTGGTCTTGTCGATGTCGCTCGAGCGCACCAGCGGCATCTTGCGAGCGATCGCCGAGAGCCGCTCGTGCCCGAGCAGCCTGCCGAGCAGGTAGAGCACGAGCGCACCGACGACCGAGCCGATGGTGGTCCAGATGATCGCCTCGGCGACCGTGAACGAGCCCTGCGCAGCAGCGAACCCTGCGAGCGGCAGGATGATCTCGCTCGGGATCGGCGGGAACAGGTTCTCCGCGGCGATCGCCACCGCGGCACCGGGTGCGCCGATCGCGTCCATCAGGCCGACCGCCCAGCCGGCGACGCCGGTGAGCCCATCGGTGTCGGTCGCGGTCTGCACGAGGGAGTCGATCACTCAGCCAGCCTACGGCCGGCGCCCTGACGGGCTCGGCAAGTAGGCGTCATGCCACGACGCCCCTCGGCGCTCGATCGTCACGATCGCATGGCAGTTCCGACAGCGCACTTCGCATTTCTCGATCTCCGCCAAGATCATGGCCAGCGAACGCCCTCGTCGCACCATGCTTCCGACACTGGCGACCTTCACGCCACGCACATGGTCGAACTCCAGCACCCGGATGTCCTTGCAACCACAGTCCACACAGCCCTCGGAGAACCGGATCATGATCGCGTCGAGCGCCTGCTTGCGCCGAGCTTTGCTGATGCGCCGCACGTTGGCCTTGTGCCGGACCGCGTTGTCCCGGTAGTGCGCCTTCTGGCACGCACGACAGTACGAATGCCGGCCGTCCTTGTTGCGCGGGCCTCGATTGAACTCGCCGACAGGCTTCTCGGTCTGGCACCGCGAGCAGCGTTTCATGGGCGGAGGCTCAGGCGCACCACTGACAGATCGGGCGGACGCGCCCCCGGCGGGAGTCGAACCCGCGACAAAAGGATTAGAAGGCCTCTGCTCTATCCGCTGAGCTACGGGGGCCACACCAATCTACTGGCTGGGCGCCTCGCGCTGGATGCTGCCTGCCGATTGCGCCGCCTGCCGCCCCGCGCGATCGTGACGCACGTCTGGTGCATGTGGGCGGCCCACGCCACTCTGTCGGCATGCTCACCGATCTCACCCCCATGCCCGCGCCCCGCCGCGACCGCCCGGTACTGCCCGAGGGCTACGGTCTCCCGGACGACGACTCGGGGCTGCTCGAATGGGCCGAGGTCGAGTCGCGCCTGCAGGCGTCGCACCACTACTGGCTCGGCTCGGTCCGCCCCGACGGCCGCCCACACGCCATCCCGCGCTGGGGCGTGTGGGTCGACGGCCGATTCTGGTACGACGGCTCCCCCGCGACGCGGCATGCGCGAAACGCCGAGCACAACCCATCCGTCACCCTCACCCTCGAGGACGGCAAGGAGGCCGTGGTCGTCGAGGGCGAGTCACATGCGACGAGAGCGGATGCCACGGGTCTCGGCGAGCGGCTCTCGGTCGCGTTCGCGAAGTACCACGATGACGGCTACGCGCCCGCCGCCGACGCCTGGGCCGGCGACGATGGCGGCGGGCTGCGCGTCGTCACGCCCTCGCGGGTGCTCGCGTGGTTCTCGTTCCCGCAGGATGTGACGCGGTTCCGGTGGTGATCAGCCGCCCTGCAGCGCGGTGACGTAGCCGGTGATCGCCTTGACGAGCTCGTTGCCGCCCAGCACCACGAACACGAGCGCGCACAGCCCCAGCAGCGCGTTCGTGTACCAGCGGTTGCGCCACTCGCGCGGTGTGCGATCGGTGTTGAGCAGCCCCAGCAGCGTCAGCGCCAGGAACGGCATGAACAGCGAGCCAAGCACGCCGTAGGCGAGGATCACCTCGATCGGCCTGCCGAGGAAGACGAGGATCATCGGCGGGAACGTCAGCCACAGCACATAGGCCCGGTAGTAGGAGCCACCCGCGCGCATGCGCGAGTCGGCGGGCTCCAGCTTGCGGAGCGTGCCGAGGAAGTCGGCGAACATCAGGCTCACGCCGTTCCAGACGCCGATCAGCGACGAGAACGACGAGGCCCAGAACCCGACCAGGAAGACCATGCCGAACACGGCGCCATAGCGCTCTGCGAGCACGTTGGAGAGGTCGAGCAGCCCTTCGTCACCCGTCGAGATCGCCAGGTTGGCCGAGTACAGCAGCTCTGCGCCGACGATGAGCATCGCGATGACGAAGATGCCCGTGATCACGTAGGCGACCGCGTTGTCCAGACGCATGACGCGCATCCATGATGCGTCGCTCCACCCCTTCTCGCGCAGCCAGTAGCCGTAGGCGGCGAGCGTGATCGTGCCGCCGACGCCGCCGGCGAGCGCGAGAGTCGTGATGAGCCCTCCCTCGGGGATGATCGGCACGAGACCGCTGAGGATGTCGAGCAGGTTCGGCAGCGTCATGATCGCGGCGCCGACCACGGTGACGAACATGATGCCGACGAGCACCGCCATCACCTTCTCGACCACCGAGTACTTGCCCCACCAGACGAGCGCGAAGCCGATCAGGCCGGTGAGGACCGCCCACACCTGCAGCGGCACTGCCGGCATCATCGATGCCAGCGGGAGTGCCGACGAGAGCATCGCGGTGGCGCCGTAGACGAAGCCCCAGAGCACGATGTAGGGCCCGAAGTACCAGGTCGTCCATCGGCCGAGGGAGCGCCAGCCGACGAAGATCGTCTTGCCGGTCGCGAGCGAGTACCTGCCCGCGCCCTCGACGAGCACGATCTTGAAGATCGTGCCGGCGATGACTGCCCAGAGCAGGATGTAGTTGTAGTTCGATCCTGCGACGAGCGTCGCGACGAGGTCGCCGGCGCCGACGCCGGTCGCCGCCACGACGATGCCTGGGCCGATGATGCTCCATCTGCGCGGTGTGCCGGTGCTGCCAGTGCTGGTGTCGGCCATGTCACTTCCTCGTGTCGTCGGTCGCTGCGTCGTCCGAGCCGTGCCCGCGTGTGCATGCAGAACGGCGTGTTCGGCAAATCTACAGACATCCGCTCCCGTGGCAGGCTGGGGCCATGACCGGCGCACTCCTGTTCGACATGGACGGCACGCTCATCGACTCCGAGCCGATGTGGCACGAGGAGATGCGCGCCTTGGCACGCCAGCACCGCATCGTGTGGACCGCCGAGGACGCCCACTGGACGACGGGGCGGCCCATGGCGGAATGGGCAGCGCGGATGCGCGAGCGCGGCATGGCGCTGGACGGCGAGACGATCATCGCGACGGTCGCACAGGCTGTGGCTGAGCGTGTGCGAGAGGACGTGCCATGGCTGCCAGGCAGCCTCGCGCTGCTCGAGCGTGTTGGCGCCGACGGCATCCCCGCCGCGCTCGTCACCAATGCGAGCCGCGCGAACGCGCGAGCGCTCCTGGACAGCGCACCCGCCGGCGCGCTGCGGTTCGCCATCACGCGCGATGACGTGCAGCGCGACAAGCCCGACCCTGAGCCCTACGCGACCGCGATGCACCGGCTCGGTGCCGATGCATCCGCGTGCATCGCCTTCGAGGACTCCGGGCCTGGCGCGCGATCGGCGACCGCGGCGGGCGCGCAGCTGTGGTTCCTGACGACGCAACTGATCGAGTCGCCGGTTCCGGCAGCGCGCACGTTCGGCACCCTCGCCGACGTCGACCACGGAGAGCTGTTCGCGGCACTGGGCTGAGCCCGGCGCCAGGCTGAGCGCGGTATCGGCGTGAGCGGAGCGCCGATCCGCCACGCCGCATAGACTCCATCCGTGGCTGTGAGTGATCGGATCGTCTGGATCGACTGCGAGATGACGGGACTCGACCCGCAGGTCGACGAGCTCGTCGAGATCGCGGTCGTCGTCACCGACTTCGAGCTCGAGGTGCTCGAGCCCGGCATGCAGGTCGTGATCAAGCCCTCTGACGAATCGCTCGAGCAGATGAACGACTTCGTCCGGCAGATGCACGCGACGAGCGGCCTCGACGTCGAGATCCCGAACGGCGTGAGCCTCGCAGAGGCCGAGCTGCAGGTGCTCGAGTACGTGCAGCGCTTCGTGCCGCTCGAGCGCACCGCGCCGCTGGGCGGCAACACGATCGGCACCGACCGCATGTTCCTGGCCCGCTACATGCCGGCGCTCGACGGCTTCCTGCACTACCGATCGATCGACGTCTCCAGCATCAAGGAGCTCTCGCGCCGCTGGTTCCCGCGCGCCTACTTCCAGAGCCCGGCGAAGGCGGGGGGCCACCGCGCGCTCGCCGACATCCTGGAGTCGATCCGCGAGCTGCGCTACTACCGCGCCGCGGTCTTCACGGATGCACCGGGGCGTGCGAGCGAGGAGCTGCAGCAGATCTCGGCGAAGGTCGTGGAGGGCTTCGGCACGCATCTTCCGGGCTGAGCGCTCGATGCGGCATTCGGCCGCAGGATGTCGTACACTGTCCTGGTTGCGCTTCGAGCGCACATGGTGGGTATAGCTCAGCTGGTAGAGCGCCGCCTTGTGGTGGCGGATGTCGCGGGTTCAAGTCCCGTTACTCACCCCAGACGGGTCAGGTGTGAACTTTCGACCAAGGGACCACCCTTGGAGGAAGTTCGCACCTGGCCCTCTCTCTTCGCCTCGGCGGCCCAGGTGAGAGCGTCGGCCTGCAAGTCGGCGCCGCTCAGTCCGTCGTATGGAGACCGGTACCCGACGCGCACGTCGTTGTCCTCGTCGACGTAGATCGCCTTGAACAGCGCCTGGTTGCAGAGCCGGCGGTTCGCGTCGTCGGCGTTGGCATAGATGTCGGCGACGTTGGACAGCAGCTCCAGCGAGTCATCGAGATTCGCCCGCGCCTCCGCGTAGTGACCGTGGTGCGCGGCGATCCGGTGAGCGATCGTCTCCAGCGAGGCCGTGATCCGGTCCTGCTCCTTCTTGAGGAGATCGAGAGGAATCGCGCCAGCGTAGTGGGCCTGAAGCAGCTTCTGCTGTTCGCCTTCCAGCTGCGTCCTGCGCGTCGCAAGGTCAGCCAACTCGGCTGCTCCCTCGGACATCATCTGGTCGAACTTGGCATGCAGCATCGACGACAGTGCCTGCATCGTCTCGGAACTGATCTGAACCCGTGCGTAGAAGCGCTCGACGAGCCGCTCGACGTGCTCGATCAGCATCGCCTGCCGAGTGCAGTCGCTCCTGCCCCCATGCCGACTTGCGCACACGAAGTACGGGTAGATCGTGCCCTGGCTGCTCTTCGCGTTGCACACCAGCAAACGCGACCCGCACTGCCCGCAGAAAACTGTCCCCTTCAAGTAGTGCTCATGCACTTGGGTCGCGTCCGCCGCCGAGCGGTGAGTGCCGAGCACAGTCTGAACCTGGTCCCACACCTCGTTGGGGACGATCGCCTCGTGCACTCCGGCGTAGGTGACACCCTGGTACCGCACGCTGCCCTTGTAGTAGGGGTTCGTCAGCATCCGGTGCACAGATGACTTGGCGATGGGCCGGGATGGCCGTCGTGGCGTCGCCGCACTGGACAGTCCGCGCGCCACGAGCTCTTGGTGGAGCTGGCTTGTCGTCCAGTCGCCGGAAGCGAACACCAGGAACGCCCACCGGACCAGCGGCGCTCGTTCACCGTCGGTCTCGACGGTACGGACTTCCCGTCCGAACTCGTCTCGCACGCCGACGTTGCGGTAGCCGATGGGTGCCTTCGTCACTGTGCCGCCCTGCGCTGCCTTCTGCGACAAACCCTTGACGACCTCGGTGGCGAGGTTGCGTGAGTAGAACTCGGCGATCGAGGACATGATTCCGTGCAGCAGCATTCCCGAGGGCGTCTCGTCGATGTTCTCGGTCGCCGACACGAGCGTGACGCCCGCGTCCTTGAGTGCCAGATGGATGGTCACGTCGTCGGCACGGTTGCGGGCGAGCCGGTCGACCTTGTGGACGATGCAGTAGTTGGTCTTGTGCTGGGTGACGTAGTGGATCATCCGCTTGAGTGCGGGCCGGTCCGCCTTGCGCGCGGACTCCCCAGCGTCGACGAACTCCTCGACGATCGTCGCGCCAATCTGATCGGCCTTGCGTTGGTTCGCCTCCCGTTGCGCCGGGATCGAGAAGCCTTCGGCGTTGCCGCCCTTCTCCGCCTGTTCCTTCGTAGAGACCCGCAAGTACGAGACTGCGATCGCTCCGGGGAAGGGTGTCGGCGCAACGAGGCTGTCGATCGCGGTGCGGTCCGTGTCGATGAAAGTCATGGCTCTTCTCCACAGTCGCTGGGCCTGCCGACGCGGACTGATGTGACGGCGGATGTTGATCGTGAGAAGAGCCCGAAGGCTGAAGGACCAGGCCAAGACGGCCACGTTGACTTTGCCTCGTCGAGACGACGAAGCGCTAGGACCACAACATCCGCCATCCGCGGCGGATGGGCTCATTCTACGACGACCTCCGCCCGGAGGCACGAGGGCGCTTCGGTCCTGGCGCGTCACCCGAGCGACACGACCCGGACTGCTGGAGTGCCATGCGAATCAGTAGTTCGCTGAGCTTGTCCAGGTCGGGTGGCTCGTGGAAGTCAGCGCGGATCGTCAGCTCGCGCTCGCTCTGCTGACGCTGCCCGGTCTTCCGCACATAGCGGCGCGCCACGATTCACACCTCGCCGTTCTCCGGATCTGCAGCCGCGAAGAAGGCATCCTCTGCTTCTTGCCGCGCGGCAACCTCATCAAGGACGAACCGCACGAAGTCCTCGTCACGGTCCGTGATCGACGACTCTTCGACCGGCTGTGCGGGGTCTTCGCCCGGCCAGCTCGTCTGACGTGTCGGGCGGTCCCTGTCGAGCCGGGTACCGCAGGCCGCTGTCCAGTCACGAAGCCGAGCACGGGTATCCGCGAAGTCACGGTGCCAGCCGAGCGGCGCGGAACCGTTCTGCTCCGGGTCGTAGGCGCACAACCAGTGGAGATGCAGCGCGGACAGCTCCCAGAGGAGTTCGGTGTGGCGGTGCCAGTACGGCGGCACGACACTGGCCGGGAGTCCGTAGGCATGCCGGAGCCAGTCCACCCAGCGGTTCAGTTCGAGCAACTCTGCTTCAAGGTCGTTGGCCGTGAGGAGATTCCAGTTGACCGGATGCGGCGGCTCCGGCACGTCGAATCGGGTTGGCGACGCCCCTCCCTCGGGCGGCATGTCGTCATGCTCGGGGAGGAACTGATCGGTCATGACGGGATCGCTCACATTACGATCGCAGCCGCACTGGACGGCGCGGAGTGCTGCGGGGATGCGAAGGGTGTGGCTTCGCGGCCGGCAGTGCGCCCGCTGCGGTCCACCTCGTAGCGGGTGCGGGCCAGGTCGTGGCCGATACGCGTCGCGATGAACTCCTCGCCGTCGTAGCGCTGGCCGTTGCGTTCGTACGAGTAGTCGCGGACCCGTCCGTCGGCGATGATGTTGTCGCCCTTCGCCAGCCGCTCGGCTCCCTGTTCTGCGGCACCGCGATAGGCGATTAGATCGTGGAAGGTGGTCTCGAGCTGAGTGAAGCTGTTGTCCGGCTCCTTGCGGTAGTGCTCGATGCCGACCTTCATGTAGAGGCGCGCGTCGCCACGCTCGGTACGGCTGAGCTGCGGTTCCGAGGCAACGAAGCCAGAGATGGACTGGTGTGTGCGAACGGCCATAATGTCTTCCTCCTGATCTCCGACGACCAGCTGAATGTGGTCGCTGTGTCAGGCAGGTGCGCTCCGGCACCCCGGCGCCGTCCTCAGGGAGTCGGATTGCGCAGGAGTGCTTCGAGTTCGTCTCGATCCCTTCGGAGCTGTGCGGCGTCAGGCCGGGTCGGCCAGGCGCGCAGGTCGGTGACGATGGGCGGTGCGGAGCGCAGCAAGGTGATGCCGGTGCCGAACGGCAGCCTGCGGATGCGGTCTGGCGGCAGGATCGGGATGCGGCGGATAGAGCGCTGGTTGGAGCGGGTGCCGCGGTCGCCGAGAGTCACACTGTCGGTGTACTCGTCGCGCTCACCGATCAGAGTGGCGAGGTCTTGAAGGTCGCGACTGTTGGACGCGCCCCCAAGGATGATCTTCACGATGCTGGCATCCCAGATCGCACCTGCTTGATGTTCGCTCCACCGGTCACGAGCCTGAGCGAGCGACTGCAAGACGGGCAGTGTCGTGATCCCGGTGCCGCCACCTTCGGCCATAAGCGTCGGAAGGGACGGCAGCGGCGCGAGGTTGCCGATCTCGTCGAGCGCGAGCAGCAGAGGCGGGTCGAGCCGCGCTCCGGGTGAGCGGGCGGCCAGGCTGCGGGCGGTCTCAATGAGGTCTTCGACGAACGCCGCGACCAGCGCGGCGGAGGCACCCGCTCCGGCCCCCGTGGCGAGGAGGTGGAGGGTGCCCTCCTCGGTGAGGAAGGTTTCGGGATCGAAGTGCTCATCTGGGGCGGGCGTGACCGCATCGAGCACGCGGGGGTCGGCCAGCGCCGCGAGTGCGAGGGAGACGCCCTGCCAGATGCTGTCGCGGGTCTTGGGGTCGGCGTCAATCATCGCGCCCAGGGAGTCGTCCCAGCCCAGCGCTGCGTTCGGATGTGAGGCGAGGATCGCGACAGCCTCCGACGCGGCACTGGGGTCGAGGGTCCACCTGAACAGCTCGGCCGGTGCCCTGCCGTCGAGTGCAGCGGCGTGCAGCAAGCTCTGGAGTGCGGTGCGGGTCTTGCCTTCCCAGAATCCGCCGGACTCGACACCTCCAGCGCTTAGGCCGGTGGCTGCGGCGAACCCGTTGGCGCGGATCATCGCGGTCAGCGGATCGTGGCATCCACGTATCGGTGACCACCGCAGTCCGGCGGGTATGCGCTCGGCCAGGCGTTGGGGGTCGAAAACGGCGACCGGCCCGCCTCGCCGTTGCCGGGCTTTCAGGGTGGCGGTGAGGTTGTCCGGCCGGGTGCTGGTGGTGACGACGGCACCGGGGGCGTCGAGGATCGCGTTGATGACGACGTGCAGGCCTTTGCCGGAGCGGGGCGGGCCGATCAGCAGGATCGAGTCCTCTACCGA
Organism: Agrococcus sp. ARC_14; assembly: GCF_022436485.1. Classification (NCBI taxonomy): domain Bacteria; kingdom Bacillati; phylum Actinomycetota; class Actinomycetes; order Micrococcales; family Microbacteriaceae; genus Agrococcus; species Agrococcus sp. ARC_14. Next base: position 1,646,228 of record NZ_JAKUDO010000001.1, on the reverse strand, counting down.
TGCCCACACCTTGGTGCCGCGGCTTGACCCCAGCAGGTAGCCGACGTCCTGCGGTGTCGGTGATTCGAGTGACGGTCGCAGCGTTGGGGCGCGCCGCAGCAGCGCCTTCGCTGACGCCGCGACCTTGACCTCATGGTTGGTCGCGACGCCGGCAAGTCGATGCGGATCGGTCTCGGTCTTCCGCGTGTGATTACGCAGCATGCGCCAGACCCACACGATCCCGACGGCGAGTCCGCCGAGCAGTCCCACGCTGACCAGCCAGTATGCGACTGGGTTGAGCCCGTCGGTCCCGAGCGCGGAGGCGGGATCGGCGGGGTTGAACAGGACGGCGAGGCCCGCGGCCGGGCCGGCATCGGGCTGCGGCGCAGCGGTCAGGAACGCGGTGACGCTGCCAGCGGCACGGAGGACGAGAGCGATGCCCAACATGCCGACCAGACCGAAGAGGGCGGCGTTGGTCAGTTCGTCGCCCATGCTCCCGGTCTGCCGCTCGTTCATGTCATCCGCCGCACCGCGAGCGTTCCTGAGATACGGCCAAGCAGGATGGCTTCCTGCCCCGAACCGTCGGGGAGAGTGTCGAGGTCGATGAGCGCGCGGGCTTCTCCGCTTTCGGTGGCGTTGGTGTGGCAGACGATCGTCGCGACTGCGACATTCTCGCCAGGGATGAATCCGCGCGCGGTGACCTCCATCAAGCGCGGCACACCGCGCGCATGGCCAGTCCGGCGCGTCTCCGATGTCGACGCGTCAGGTGGGGCTGCGGCGCGTTGGGGCTGGCGGGCGCGGATGATGTCGGTGAACACGGTCCCGTCAGGCTCGCGCACCTCCACTCGGACCGCGACTGTGCGGTCCCTCGTGATGGCGTCCATGAGCGGGCCGAACGTCGCGCGCGTCCAGGCGGTCGCGGCCGGTGACGGAAACGGTGTTCCATCGACCGTTGCGGTGAGTGTTCCGTCCTCGGCGACGGTGACGAGGACATGCAGCAACTCGACCGCCGCCTCGACCCCTTCGTCGTCCGGACTGAAGCGGTGCATGCTTGGGAGGTTCATCGGTGACCTCCAGCCGCGCGACTGCTGGTGTCGAACAACGCGAGTTCGGCCGGGTGGAGTTGGTGCTGGCAAACGAAGCTCCTGGCCTTGATACGCCACAAGCCCTGCCCGACCCCGAGGTTCGGCAGAAGGTGCTTTTCGGTGCCAGTCAGGCCCAGCGCGGTCGCGGTCGGCCCGAGCTGGTCGGACTCTTGCCGATACACGATCCGCGTCTCCGCATTTGCCAGCAGCGAGTTCGCCAGCGAGCGCATGGCGGAGCCTTGATCGCCTACGTTGTCCAGGTCGGTGAGCTTGTGGAAGATCAGCATGTTCGCAATCCCGTAGTGACGAGCGAGTCGCCAGTGAGCGTCCATCCGGCGCAACAGCGCCGGATGGGACATCAGCTGCCACGCCTCGTCGTAGATCACCCACCGCTGCCCGCCGTTCGGGTCGAGCAGCGCGGACTCCATCCACGCCGACGAGCACGTCATCAGAACGCTGATGAGGGTCGAGTTCTCCGTGACACGAGACAAGTCGAGTGTGATCATCGGCAGGCTGGGGTCGAACGCAACCGTCGAGGGGCCGTCGAACAGTCCCGCCAGGTCACCCGCGACCAGTCGACGCAGCGCATGGCCAACGAGACGACCGTCCTCGGCCAGCCTGCCGTCAGCATCGGAGCTGGGGGTCAGGACGTGATCGACGACCATCGGCAGGATCGGCACGTCGTTCTCCCGCACAGTCTGGGCCAGGGCAATGTCGATCGCGGTGTGCTCCAACGGCGACAAGCCCCGCCCCAGCACCGTCTCTGCCAGCGCACCGATCAGGTCACGGCGACGGGCAGCAACCGTGGAGGCCCATTGCTCGCCCGAGAGACCAGCGGGCCGATGACCTTCATCGAGCGGGTTCAGGCGGGTGTTCAGGCCGTGACCAAGCACGATGGCCCGGCCACCGACAGCGTTGGCGACTGCGGTGTGCTCCCCCTTGGGATCGCCGGGCACGTACACGCGCCGCCCGAAGGGCAGCGAGCGGGTGTAGAGGGACTTGGCGAGGCTGGACTTTCCGGAACCAACGATCCCGGCCAGCACCACGTTCGGGGCCGTGATGACTCCGCGCGCGTAGAGCACCCACGGGTCGTAGACGAAACTGCCGCCCGAGTAGAGGTCCTGGCCAACGAAGACACCGTCGGCTCCGAGACCACCCTCGGCGACGAAGGGGTACGCGCCCGCCAGCGTCGCGGACGTGTCCTGATGCCGGGTCAGGCGGAACCTGCCTGGTGTCCGCAGCTGGGCCGGCCCGGACTCGCCTGCCTTCGGTAGGTAGACCGTCGCCCGTCGCTCGGCACGCTCCCGCTCAGCCTTGGCTTTGGCGGTATCGAGTTCGGCCTTGCGTTGCTCGGCGTGCAGTCGCGCTTCCGCCTTTCGGCGCTGCTTGCGGAGCTTTCGCCGCTCGTTCGACGGTGCCAGAAGGACGGCGGTGTGCAGCCGCTCCCGATCCTGGGTCACAGTCCCAGCCCCCGCGCCTGCTTGACCGCCGTGATCTTGGCCGGCTCGAACCACGACCCATCCGGCTTCGACGCCGGCATGTCGGTCTGCTTCGGAGCGCCCGGCGACGAGTACGACACCAGCAGCTCCGGGCCACCCTGCGTCGGCGACGGCGCGGCTGGCTCAGGTTCCTGCGGCTCGAAGACGGGCTCGGTGTAGCGGCGCAGGAGCGAGACGTAGCCGATGTGCGGATTGACGACCAGCGCGTACTCGCCGGACGTCACAACTCGATCGTTGGCGCCCTCGCCGGGCACGTTGTAGATGTACCCGTTCTCCAATGCGGCCTGCGTGGTCTCGTCTCCGTAATCCCACTGCGCGAGATAGTCCACTGCATCGACGTGTCCCAGCTCGCCAAGGATGCGCAACGGTCGGTCAGCCTCATCGCCCTGGAGGAAGACCACGCTGACCCACCGCGACTGCGCGGCATCCTCGAGGGCAGGGCTGGTGTGCCAGGCGATTCGCCCGGCCGCGATGAACCCTTCCGCGAGCCTGTCGTAAGCCCGGTCGACGAGGTTCGCGGCCTGATGCAACTCCTCCGCGGCGGCAAGCGCGTCCCGAACTCCTGCCTGGTGGTCGCCATCATCATTGAACGCGTGGGCGACTTTGCGGGAGTGAACACCGGCGAGTTGGTCGAGCACCTGCCGCAACGAGCGCAGACCAGAGGACAGATCACCGATCACCCCGTACATCTGAGCGGGTTGATCGAAGCCCCGGCTCGCGTGAGCCAGCCCGCGCAGCGCTTCGGACGCCTCAGCGGCGTCGGCGGTCGGATCGAAGAACGTAGGCATAGCGACCTCCGGGAGCGAGCAACTGAATCACCAGGCAGGTGCGCCCCCAGGCCCTATGTCAGTGCTCCCCCATACCCTTAAGGCATGGGTTTCACCGCCTCCGTGCTGCGCGTCATGATCGCCTCTCCATCGGACATCCCCGACGCCCGCGATGCCGTAGAGGCGGCCATCAACGACTGGAACAATGCGAACGCCAAGAACAAGCAAGTGGTGCTGCTTCCTTGGCGATGGGAGACGTCGTCCGTACCGGTGCTCGGTGGGCACCCGCAGTCACTCATCAACTCACAGGGAGTTGATGAGTCCGACATCGTCTTTGCGCTGTTCGGTAGCCGTCTTGGGTCCCCGACGCCAGACGCGGTGTCGGGCACCGTCGAGGAGATTGCGCGCGCGGTGGACAGCGGGAAGCCGGTTCACCTCTACTTTTCTACAGCGGCGCTTCCGAACGATGTCGACACACGTCAGCTGGATGGGCTTCGAAATTTTCGCGCTGAGATCAGCCAACGCGGGCTGCTCGGTGAGTTTGCCACGACTGCCCAGCTCGGTCACGAAGTATGGAAGGCGATTGAGTATGACATCGCGCAACTCGACTTGGGGGTGCCCGTCTTGTCGTCACCCCCTCGCGGAGTGAGGTTCTCAGCTCAGCCGCAGCAAGAGCGCGAAGTCAAGAGCTTCGACAACAAGGGCAAGCCTTGCTACTCGAACCGCCACTGGATCGAGATCACCAACGCGGGAGACGAAGACGCGACGGATGTCGTCTTCGAATCGGCAGGTGACAACTCCAGCATGATGCTGGCTGGTGCCGATGCACCCACGGTCATCCATGCCGGCCAGACTCGCCGCCTCAACGTCTTTCACCACATGGGTGGAGGCGACCCTGACATCCTCCGCATTCGCTGGATCGAGAATGGGGAGCCGAAAGAGCAGGACTACCACGTCGGCTGATAGTCACACTGGGCGGCAGAGCGGAAGCGCAGCCGCAGAGAATGCAGCGGCTTGCTGCCCGACGAGCAGTCGGGTTTCGCATGATGCCTGGATCGCGGCCTGCTCGATTGCGGCGACGGCGGCGTCGAGTTCCTCCACGGTGGGCGCGGACACGCTGATGAGTCCGGTGTAGCGCAGGATGCCGTGGCCGGCGGTCAGGTCGGCTTCTTGCTGGAGGACGTCGTGGTATTCGGCGGTTAGGGAGGCGTCTTCGATCTGACCGATCTTCGCTCGCTGGGCTTGGTCGGAGATGTGCTCGACCTTCTTCTTGCGGATGTCGCGGGCGGCTTGGTCGGAGCGCATCGGGGTGCAGATCAGCGAGAAGCTCCGCTGGATGCCGGTGGACAGCAGCACCGGCGAGAGGAAACCGGGATAGACCAGCGAGCGGGGCCACTCGCTGATCCAGAGCACGGCGTGGTGGGCGGAGTCGGTGCGTAGCCGTCCCCAGGTTTCGGTGACCGCGACCGGACCCGCGGTGGCGAGCGACTGTCCGAGTTCGCCGTGGCGTTCCAGGGTGGCGGCGATAGCCGGATCGTAGGCCGAGCGCAGCATCACTGCGATCTGTCCTGGTGTCAGCCATCCTGAGGGTGACAGGTCGGCCGAGCGGAGCGCCGCGACAAGGGTGTTCATCTCTTGCCGCAGGACGGCGGCGGCACCGCGAATGCCGCCGCCTGCGGTCCTGATCTGCCGAGCACTAGCCTTCGTGTCGAGGCTGAGCGAGAGCGTCGTGGCGTGACGCTCACCGGCGGGCCCGGCACGGTCGATGAGTTCGGCGTAGGTGTCGGCCGCCCATGATCCGTCGTGTGTGCCGTGATTGGCCCACCATTCGGCCAGGCCGGTGCCGGAGTCTGGGAGGGTGCGTTCGAGGACTTGCAGCGTGCCGATGCGCCCGGACCGGCACACCGTCGCAAGGACACGGCCCCAGGAGGTGACACGACGTTCCTGCTCACCGGGATCGAGCAGCACGAACGCGGGGTGCGTGAACCCGCACACCACCGTGAGGGTGGCGGCGTGGGGGTCGTGGATCATCCCGGCACCGGTGTCGGGATCGGAGTACTCACGCAGTCTCGCCATGTCGCCGGGCAGTGCGAGCGTGCCAACCGGACGCGGCACAACGATCCTGCGCCGGTAAAGCAGCTGCCCACCCGTTGTGCGCCACAGCCACCAGCCGGCCACGGGCAGCCACTCCACTATCGGACGGCCCGCGGCCGGTATCCACGTCAGCGCGGCGGCGAGCACCCACACTGGGGAGGTGTAGGCGAGCAGCATCGCTCCGCCGGCGTATAGCGCTCCGACCAGTGTGCCTCCGCCGATGGCGAGGGTGATGAGTTGTGTGAGCGACAGCCCGAGGAGGACGCCGCGGCGGGTGAGCCGGGAGAACTTCACCGGCACCAGCTCACCCGCGGTCTGCCGGTCGTTGTTCGCGCTGCTCAACGTCTACTCCTTCGGCGGGCGTGGCGCGGGCTGGTTCGGTGGAGGCGGTGACAGGTCGGTGCTCGGCGGGCGTCGGGCCGGGCCCGCCGCCGGCGGTGCTGCGGGTGGCGCTGCGGGCGGTGGCGGTGTCTGCGCGGCTGCATCGGCGGCGCGTTCGCCCTGGGCCCCCAGTGCGGTTCCGGCCTTCGGGCCGGCGGTCGCGGCTCCCTTGGCTACGCTCGCTCCGACCACCACGCCCGCGGCCACGGGACCGGCTGCGCCTGCGCTGCCTCCGCTTGCTGCGGCCCCTCCCCCGCTCGCAGCGGATGTAGGTGCGAGGGCCTTCGCCGCCGGTGGAGTCCCGCTCTCACTGCCGGAGGGTCCGCCCGAGCCACTGCTGCTGCTTGCCCCGTCGAGCACCTTCTTCCGGTCTCCGCCGCCTTGCGGCTTAATTGGGATGGGGATGGGCCGGTTGAGGGCGTTCTTGGCGTCTTGCTCGGAACCGATCGCGTGGTACATGTCGAACCCGACGAAGGCGATGAACTTGTACGTCAGGTAGGGCGCGAACGCAGCCATCGCCATCAGAACGATCCCCGCGATTGGGTCGCTGATCGATGCCAGGTCGGCGTCGATCGGTGCGGAGACCTGGGTGATTGCCACCAGGAACATGACGACTAGTACGAGCTTGGAGCAGATCAGTGCAATGACGAACATCGCCCACTTCCCGATCCAGCCGCGCGACGCGTCCCACGATGCGCCGCTGAACGCGAGCGGGGCGAACACGACTGTAACCAGCAGCAGCGCCTTCCTGACGAGGAGGGACAGCCACACGATCGCGGCGGCGGCGATCGCGAGGCCGGCCAGGAAGATCGTGATGATCGCTCCCACGCCAGGGGCGGCGATGTTGATCCCGACCAGCCCGGTGGCGAGGAGGGCGATCTTGTCTCCCATCGACCCGGTGGTCTCCCCGGCGGCCTGCACGATCCCGAGGCACAGCTGATCCACGACCTCCAGCAGGAGCGCCGTGAGCGTGATGACGACAAACGATCCCAGCACCGACTTGGCGAGTCCGAGTGCGGCGCGGGTAAGGGCGGCCGGGTCACGGCGGATCAGCCCGGTGATGAGTTGGATACAGAAGAAGATGAGCATCACGAAGACTGCGATGCCGAACAGCAAATTGTAGACGGCGAGGTAGCCGGGCTTGGTGACATCCACCAGTGTCGTGGTGTCGAACACCGACCAGACCGCCTCGAACAGCCACCCGGCGGCAGCCCCCATCGCCTGCGCGAGCCAGTCGAACGGTGCCGCGACCAGAGAGGCGGCTCCTTCGCCGACGGCATCGCAGACCGAGGAGATCACGGGAACGTCGCACACGCCCATCACGAACACCAGCTCTCGACGTGGGCGTGGTCAGACCTGTTGGCCGACGTTCCAGAAGAAGTTGATGAGCGTCACGCTCGCGCCGCAGATCACCGCCGCGCCGCAGGAGACCAGGACGCCGATCTTCCCCCGCGACGCGAGGTGCGGGTTCGACGAGTTCGCGCCGAAACCCCACACAATCGCGGAGACGATCAGCGCCAGCACGGACAGGATCAGGCCGATGGTCATCACCGCGCCGACTATGGTGCGCAGCTGATTGATCCCCGGCAGGCCGTCGGTGTTCGGGTCGATGTTGATGTCCATCGGCACTATCAGCGGCGCGGACATGGCGGTAGTGAGCAGATCGAGCACGGTGGATCTCCTTGGCGACGAGCGTCCCGCCTGCGAACTCGCAAACGGGTACACGCGACAGGTGCGCCCTCGTCACCGTCCTCGTCGGTGGTCCCCCTAGCCTTGAGGTGTCTGTGCGTCGCTCGCCCGAACGGGGTCGCCGGATCGAGGGGTGCAAGCAAGATGAGTCAGTACGGGGTGGACTATCTCCGGCGTTTACGCGCCGCTGTCGAGAAGTTCGAGGAAGCGTTCAACGCCTGGATGAGCACTCAGGTCGAGTCAGATCACATGTCTGCACGCGGCCTCTTTCCGACTGTGTGGACTAAGGAAGGCCAGGATCAGAACGAGGTCCAACGCCTCGAACTCGGTGTTGCGGAGGCAGCCGGCTTGGCAGCGAGCGCAGTGTCGGTAAGCGGTGCCTATATTGCGATTGCGGGCATCGGAGTGATCGACCCGATCTCCAACTGGTCGTTCATGGCCGCTCCCAAGGCTCCGATCGCGCCTCGAGACATTCGTACGACGACCGCCAATGTCAAGGGCAGGCTGGACGCAATGATCGTCGATGCAGAGTCGCGCACGGACTCTGAGCTACCGACTTTCGCGCCCGCGCAGTTTCACCCGGTGGTCTGGGCGGGCGCGTCCGCACATTGGACGATGCATCAGTACCGAGTGGCAGTTCGCGAGGCGGCCGAGGGCCTCACGGTCCACTGGAAGGAGCGGCTCGGCAGAAACGATGTCGATGACACTGTCTTCTGGCAGCAGACGCTCTCACCAGGTGCACCCGAACCGGGCAAGCCGAAGCTCAACTGGCCGGGAGCGTCGGACGACAAGACGGTGAGGAGCATGCGCGGTGGCCTCGAACCGCTTGGAAAAGCCCTCAACGCGCTGGCCACCGGTCTGAACCTCACAGTCCGCAACGTGACAACGCACACGCGCACCGAGCTGTCTGAGCAAGAGGCAATGGAGCGCCTCGGGGCCTATAGCTACTTCGCGCGGTTGCTTGATCGGTGCGAGACAGCGAGCGCCGAGGTGGAGGATTCGGACCAATGACGCCAACCTTCCAGCTACAAGCTCGATCCGACTGTGAGTAGCCAGTTCATCCAGGCCACGCCACCTCCGGCGAGCGCTGCGGCACCGAGTGCGACGAGGACGCCCGTTCGGCCCTTGCTGGCGGCCGCGTAGTTGCCGTGGGCCGTCGCGATGGCCCAGACGATCGCGGACAGAATCAGCATCAAGACGGCGACGATGAGAACGAACGTCAAGAGTGCGCCGACTACCGCGCGGAGGTCTCCGATGCCGCCGAGGCCGTCGAAGTCGGGGAACACGCCCATGGTCGATCACCCGCCTTTCACGGTGACGTGGAGGTGGTCGTAGTGGCCTCCGGTGATCGAGGCGGGGTCGTGCATGCCGCCGCCGCTGTAGGGTCGCCAGCCGTCTGCGTCGCGGTCGACGGACCAGATCTGGCCTTGCCAGATGAGGTACTGAACCCCCAAGACCTGGGCGTTGTCCTTCATCCAGTGCGTGAGCTTCCAGCCTGCGTAGAGTTGCACCGCGGTGGGGCGTTGTCCGATCTGGTTGCCGAAGGCGATGTCGCAGGCGCGTCCGAGGGGGTGCTCGGACTCGGTGCCGGGCCGGGGTGAGTAGCAGCCCCAGCCGGTGTCGGGGAACGCAGTGAGGGTCTGTTGGTAGAGGTGGAGCAGGCGGGCGGTGACCTGCCCTGAGCTGGTGGGATCGTCGACGAGCCGGTCGGGGTCTCCATCGACGCCGATCGGCGCGCCGGCAGTGCCGTTGTTGCAAGCGGCCGGTGATCCGCTGGTCGCGGTGGGGAGGTTCGCGGCGCCGTGCTGGTTGAGCCAGGCTGCGGCGTCGATGGCCTCGCCGTTGGTGCCGCCGGGCCGGACCTCGAAGTGGAGATGTGCGCCGGTGCTCATGCCGGAGGAGCCCACATCGCCGATGTGTTGCCCGGCGCTCACCCGGTCGCCAGCGCGGACGTAGATGCCGGTCTGCCACATGTGCGCGTAGGCGGTCGCGACGGTCTGGCCGTCGATGGCGTGCTCGATGACGATGAGACCGCCGTACCAGCCGGAGAACTCCGCGACGGTGACAGTTCCGTCAGCGGCGGCGAGGATCGGTGTACCGTCGGCTGCTGCGAGGTCGGTGCCGGTGTGTAGTTTCCGTTCGCCGGTGATCGGGTGCACGCGCATCCCGAACGGCGAGGACAGCACCCAGGTGCCCTCGGGCAGCGGGAACACCACCCGCGACGACGAAGATGCTGGGCCACCGACGCCCAGAGCGGTGCCGCCGCCGTTGGTGAGGGCGGTGAGGATGCTGTCGGCGACGGGTGCGTAGTTGCGGTATCGATCTGGGTAGGCGGAGACCTCGACGGCTTGAGCGGCTTCGCCGGGGTCCATCTGTTGCCAGCCCGGGAGGTCGAGCAGGCCGCGAGGCGAGGGATAGTTCGGCCCGGTCGGTCCGCCGAAGAACGCTCGGGCCTGGTAGGTGGGGTCCATGAGTTCGGCGACGGTGCCCCATCCCGATTGCGGTCGCATCTGGAACAGCCCGAGCGAGTCGTAGTCGCCACCGTTGCCGTCGTTCGGGTACTTCGCGGACTCGGGGTAGGCGCCGGTGTTGGTGAGCATGCGCAGTGTGGACTCGGTGAGGGCGGCCATCAGCGCGATCTTGACTCCCAGCCGGCCTACGTCGTCGACGCCGTCGCCGATGGTGATGATCGTTGCGGCGTGCGTGAGCTGCTGACGGCCCAGGGTGAAGGTCTCGCCGTCCGCGGTGGTTGCGGTGAGCGAATCCGGGACAGGGCCAAGAGCAAAAGCGCCGCTCGGTGTGGCGCAGTGGGCGGCGGCGGGGTTCATCAGCACTCCGATGCTGAGCAGTCCTGCGGCGGGTCCGAAGAACAGCAGCGCCAGTGCTGCGAAGGCGACTTTGCGGAACACGACGCCATCCCTTCAGCGCAGCGGATTGTCGAGCTGCGAGAGCCGAAGCAGATGGCAGGTGGGATAGGTCGGTGCGCAGACGACGAACACGGTGAAGGCCACGGGATGCTCGCTGGTGACCGATTGGCCGTTCCATACCCCTGCGCGGTGGCGGGTGCCCTCGATCGTGATGGCGGTCGTGCCTGGCGCGAGTTGCCCCGGTTGCGCCTGCTCTACCGCGTCGGCCCAGGCTGCGGGAACGTGTGCAGCGTCGATGGTGAGGTGCTGGCGGGTGGCGTACTGCCGCAGCTCGATCCAAGCCTCCCGGTTCGGCAGGTACGCGGCGACATCGGAGGCGAGCCCGGCTTGTTCGTCTCCGCTGGGGTCACCGACCGCGAGGATCGCCGAGGTGTAGTCGAGCGGCCACCGACCTGAGGCGGTGTCCCAGGCGAACAGCGTGGCGGCGACGCCTTGAGCGAAGGTCTCTGGATCGGCGGAGCGCGGGACGGAAGCAACGTGCGGCGGCTTGGGCGCGGTTGGCGGCGAGGTTGGTGTCGTGGCGGCCCGGCCAGGCTCCGAGTCCGGGTCGGTGTTCAGCGTTGTGCGTGGGCCTGTGAGGAGTCCGTAGATGCCGACTCCGGCGAGGAGCAGCAGCACGACGCCGGCGGCGATGAGTGCAACGGTGCGTCGTCGAGTACGGGGATCAGAGGCTGCAGGGCTCATGCTGAGCAGGTGCGCACCCGGCATCCGCCCTCGGTCAGAGTGCGCGCAGGTGTGGGCCTTCACCCGTGGCTTGGCGAGCTGAACGGAGTTCGTCGGCGACCCGGGCGGTGCCTTCAGCTGTTTCGAGGAAGCTCTCGAACTGCCCTTGGGTCAGCTCGTTGGCCAGTGCGTCGGTGTCGTAGTGGGTCCACCAGTTGGTCAGCTCGCCCCAGGTCTGGATGAACGCGCGCACTGGGTATCGCACCGGCTGACCCTCGTTGGCGACGATGGGCAGTAGCCGTGGCGGCGTCCGCTTGCCCTTCTTGACCGACTTCGCGTGGGCCACGGCCGCCTCAGCGCGAGCCTGAAGCTCGGCCTCGAGGCGCTGACGGGCAATGGCATCGGCCTCGCGGATCGCTTGATAGATCGAATGCACCGGATCGCCGGCCTCGATCCGCTCCAGCCCAGCGGCGGCCTCGGTGCGCAGCGTCTCGGGTTGAGCGGGGTCGTTGGCGACGTCTTCGAGGTAGCCGATCTTGTCCATCGTCTTGTAGGACGCTCCTCCGGGGACCATCGCGGCGGCCTGTTCGTGGGCACGTCCGTGCGGGGTGCGTGACGGTGTGGGAAATTTTCCCGCACCGTTTATCCCTGGCTGGTTCTCGCTGCTGAACTGTGTGGCGGTCTGGCGTCGGGCGGCGTCTTCGGCCATGACCCGCTTGAGTTCGCGGTACAAGCCAGCGGCTTCGAGCTGGGTGTAGGGCTTGTGGAGCACGTTGTCGTCCTGCTCGGCGAAGAGTTGCCCGAGCCGGTCGGACAGGCCGCTGCGTACCCACACGTTGACGGTGCGCCAGCCGAGCCTCTTGATCGCGGCGAGGCGACGTGCCCCGCATACGAGCACGCCATCGATGGTGATCGTGAGGGGTTGCAGCAGTCCGTCGCGTTCGATGGACGCGGCCAACGCGTCGATGTCGCCGAGGTCGGCGCGGTGTCGGTGCCCCACGATGATCGAATCGACGGCCCGGTCGAGTTGGATGCTGCCGATCTGTGGCTCGGTCACGACGCCTCACCGCCTCCGCCGCTCGGCGCGGCCAGTGCGAGGGCGAGGATCAGATCGTCGTCGCGCAACAGCAGGTCGAGGGTCTCGCCGAGCAGTAGTCGCAGCAGGACGCCTCGTCCGCTCCTGGTCGCCGCGTACGCCGGGTGCGGGTTGCCGAGCAGTGCCTTGAGCAGGGCGGTCCAGGAGCGGCGCGGCAGATCGAGCAGTGCCCGCGCGTGACGGTCCCGGCGTAGCGCCTCGTAGGCGGATTGACGTGTGCCGGCCTTCATCAACGCGCCACACACGTGCTCCACCGACGCCCGGGCAGCGTCGGGCGGCCAGTTGAGCAGGCACAACATCGCGATGGCGTCCTCGGCCGCCGAGCCGGCGGACATGCAGGCCTGGGCCGAGCCGAGACCCTCGCGCGGCCCAGCGTCGAAGTCGCTGGGATGGGCGTCGGTGCTGTGGAACGCGGGATGGTAGTCGGTAAGCGCGGTGTCGCGTTCTGAAAACCTTTCGGGGTCGTGGAACGCCGAGACGTGCGCGCGGCGGGCCTGGTGTACCGAGCAGAGCAGGCCTTGGGCACGTTCCTCGTAGACGCAGGTGATCCGGACGGCGTGGGTGATGATCGCCCACGGATCGTTGGCTTCGCGGGTCGAGCGGTACCGCATCGCGTCGAATGCGGCAGCGACCGCCTCCCAGGTGTCGAGCTTGTGCTTGCGTGCCAGGGCTCGGTACTTGTCGGCGGCGAACTCCATCAGGTCGCGTGCCACCGGGTCGTGAACCCAGGCGTCCTCGCCTCCCACGTAAAGACGGTTGAGCAGGGCACGAAGGCCTTCGCTGGTGGTGAAGTCCTCAGGCCTGTGGGCCGTCTGCTCGGTGCTGGTGCTGGTGCTGGTGGATGTGGTCACGGTGTCGGTACCTCCTGACAGGCAGGTGCGCACTCGCTCCCACGAGTGCGTCCTGCTTGCCGATGCCGGCGGGGCCATGACCTGTCACCACCGTCAGCTCATCGAGACCCCGGGCCGGGACGGCTGAGACGAGGGTGCGCTGCTGCGCCCGAACGCCGAGATCGGCGGCAACCGGCGGGGACGATCCCCGAGACGACGTGCTCCGGCACCAATCGGGGTCCGGGTGCGGCGCGCCAATTCGGCCTGGAAGTCGAGACCTCGACCGGCCGCGTGCGCCGAGTGACGAGCGATCAAGTCGGTCGGGCGCACCCACTCCACGCCCCTGCCGCGAACGATCGCGTGATGCTTGTCGTCACGGGCGACCTGCGCAACCCGTACCGCCTCCGGAGTGCTCGTTGCCTCGACGGATTCGTGACGCTCGCGCGGCTCGTGGGGTACCTGACGAGCCAGATCGGGCTCAGTGGCGCCATTCTGCTGCGGGGTGTCGGCGGTGTTCATGGGGTTGTCTCTTTCCGCTCGTCGGAGGTGTCGTTGGTGTCAGCCAGGTGCGCGATGGCGAACCAGCGGCCGACCGTCGAGGGATGCACTCCGAGTTCGCGGGCGATCCGCTTGTTCGACCAACCCGCCTCGCGCAACTCCGACCCCAGAGCTCTGCGATCCACGACCGTCGCCGTCGCGCCGCGAGCAGGCGGTTGTGGATCAGCAGTTGGTAGCGCCGGCAAGGCATCCGCAATGACCGTCGAGAACGACGCACCAGCGGGTCGGTCGGTGTCGGTTCCGGCTGGTCGAGTGAGGATCACGGTCAAGTGGGTGATGGCGAGCAGCACGACGGGCGGCACTGCCGCGACGGAGGCCGCGAGCACGCCCGGTACGTCGGCGTCCGCGGCAACGACGGCGTGGATGGCGTTGGCGGTAACCGAGACGAGGGCGCCGCCGACCAGGAGAGCCCACGGGTACCAGGCAGAACGTTGCCCGGCCAGTGCGACGACGGCGACCGTAGCGACGACGATGATGCCGTCCACGATCAGCGGCCAGGCCCACGCCTGCCCGGCGCCGATCCCCGAGCGGGCGGCGAGGTCGGCCAGCGACGTGAACGACAGCCAGAACGCGCCGGCGGCGATGAACACCGTCCCGGCCGCCGCCGTCACGACCGCCCACCTTCGCCCATCCGCGGCGCGCATCACAAGTCCCGCCCTCGCTGGGACGCGACCGGCGGCGGGTTGCGTTGCCGCTCGAACCACCCCGCCGAACGCACGCCACTTGTCGGCGGGTCCGGATGCGACGGCGAACGGGGTGCGGGCGGAACGAGGCGATAGGCGGAGCGCACCGTCGTGGTGATCTCTCGCTCGCTGAGCCCTGCTTGGCTTGCGGCAGTGGTGAGGACATCGAGCGCATCGGAGGTGGGTACGCCGTTCTCCGCGAGGCGGCATGCCGCCCAGAACAGGCTTCGGTTCCGTTCGCCCTCACCCCGCCCGGCGACCCATGCCGCCAGTCGCGCAACATCGGTCCCTTGGACCTCGACGCCCGTGCGAAGGGTGGCGGGTTCGAGGCGAGGATCAAGGAACTCTCGCAGCCCGGCCGCATCAACATTGGCGCGATCAGCGCTGGCCCTCACCACTTCGTATCGAGTCGGCACGTCGTCGATGACCCGCTCCGAGGGCGGCACGATGATGTAGCCGCCGTCACCCCGGAAATCGACACCGGCAGCGGCAGCCTGCCACGACCGTTGTTCGACGCCCGGCGTCGCAGCGTAGAAGGCGTGCAACCCTCCCGACGGAGTCCGCACCAGAAGCGCCCATCCGCCGACCAGTCCAGCGCGGTTGGCGCGGTCGAACGCGATCCGCCCATCGGCGCGGCCATGCACGTCGACATCCACCACGACCATCCCGGAGGTGCCGCCGGTCGGGACACCCAGGTTCGCCTCGGGGGTCCGCGACCACCACGTCGCGACCTCCGCCACGCGGGTGGTCGCGTCGCGGAACCCGTGCGGGGTGATCGGCTGTTTCCCATCCGGCGCGCACGGAAACACCGGCACTCCTGCCAGCGCCAGATTGCGGGCGGCGACCGCCAGCGTCGCTGCTCCACTTGCGCGGAGCAGCGCCCTGGTGAAATCCGGCGGCTCGGTCATCACAGCTCCCGCCCTGCCAGCACCGGCACCCCTGAGGGACGGTCCGATTCAGCCAACGACGACACCGTGGCCGCCTGCGTGGGCCTCGCGGGTGAACGCACCGCGGCGTCACGTTCGAGTCCGGGCGGGGTGCCGTCGCCCACCTGGGGTGTGTCGAGCTGGTCGAGGATCGCCAGCACGGTCTTTCGCACGCGTTCGCCGGTCGCTTGAACCACGTTGGCGGGCTCTTGGCCGTCTACCCTGGCGGCCCAGGTGGAGACGTACGGGATCGTGTACCCGGTGGTGTCCATGCCGTGCGCGGCACCGATCATCAGCGCGACGCTTTCGGCCTCGACCTCGCGGATGCCGCGGTGCTGTCGGACGTCGTCGTCGTCGGGATCGTGCATCAGCACGTGCGCCAGCTCGTGCGCGAGTGTCTTGACCTGAGCGGCGGGGTCCATGTTCTCCCGGACCGCGACCGTGCGTGCCTTGTAGTCGGTGAGGCCGTTCGCCCCCGACATCATCCCCTCGTGCGGCACCCACAGCACCTCGAACCCTGCACCGCGAATCTGTCCCGCGAGCCCGTCCCACAGGCCAGATGCAGCCTCACCTTCCAGCAATACCGGCGAGGGCAGGGTCGGCAGCGGGTCGCCGTCGGTCTGGGATGCATCCCACACGTAGGCGGGTCGCGCGCCGATCATCCGCGAGCGCACGACCTCGCCCGCCTTCGGCTTCTCCCGCGGCCCCAACCGTCGCCACGAGCCTGCATCGCCAGGTGTCGTCGTAGCAAACCGACCCGTCACCGGCGCGAAGATCATGTACCCGGCTTGGCCCTTCACCACCTGTCGGCCGACTCCCTGCCACTGGCGGTAGCCGGCGACCAGAGTCGGAAACGGTTCCGGCACCCGGCCTGCGTCGAATGCCGCCTGGTGCTGCACCCAGATCAGCAGCGTGTTGTTGAATGATCGGCTGCGGAAACGCGCTGCGAAGGCCAGCGCCTGCCGCCAGTGGTCGCCCGTCACCAGCGACTCGACCGCCGCGGTCAGCTTCTCGTGCAGCTCGTCTAGCTTCGCGTCGCGCGCGGCGCGGGCGTCCAGTGTCGATGCCATGCTCCGGCCTCCTCTTCGGTGTGCCACGACGCGCGTGCGCGCGGCTGTACACCTGCCAGGTGGGCGCGAGCTCCCGTGGCGGTCCCGTAAGTTGGACACCGTTCGCCTCCTTGAGACAGCGTGAGCCGACTTTGCGGAGCATGTTGAGCATGCTCAATGGGTCCGAGGGTCCCGTTCTAGCACCGGCTGTTGAGCATGCGCAACCGTTGACTTGTGCATGCTCAACGAGTATGTTTGAGCATGCACAACCACCCTCTGAGGTGCGGTACCTCGATGCCTTGCCCGTCGCGAAGGGAAGGGGCAGACCATGACCGAAGACGAGAGCCAGGCTGCGGCTGAAGACCTTGCCAAGCGTCTGCGGCTCTTGATGGACGTTGCCGTCGCCGAGTCCGGCTCCGAACCCACCTACTCACAGATTGCGGACTACCTCAAGGAACGCGGCGCCAACCTGTCGCGGTCGCGATGGACCTACATGGTCAACGGCCACCGCTACGTCCAAGACCCTGCCCTCTTCAAGGGGCTGGCGGCGTTCTTCGATGTAGATACCGCCTTCCTGATGGGCGAGGACGGCGCAGCGACCCCCGAGAAGGTCTCCGCTCAGCTCGACCTAGTTCGTTCGATGCGCGCAGCGAAGGTGAAGTCCTTCGCCGCCCGCACACTCGGGGACATCTCGCCGAAAGCACTCCAAGCCATCAGCACGTTCCTGGATGAGGAAATGGCGCACATACCCGAGCACTGACGGGTGTCGCGCGCCGCGGAGCCGATACCGGTACATGCTCTCCACCGAGAGGGGCACATTGTGAACGTCGAACAGACCGTATCGGCGGCCGTCACAGACCTTCGGCTCGACGGCACCTTCACCCTCGACGAGCTCCTCCACGCGGTTCAGAACTGGCGGCACCGCAGGCTCCGTGTCGTTGAACTCGCCGACCTCGACACGCACGACGGCATCTGCGCGGTCTGGCTGGTCACCGACACCGAAGACATCGTGCTCCACGCGCGCAGCGACTCGGCGCTCCACCGGCAGCAGTTCGTCCTGCACGAGTTCGCCCACATGATCCTCGGCCACTGCGAGGGCGACGATTGCGCGGCCGAAGACGTGCTGCTGCCCACCATCCCGCCATACACGCGCGGACGCCTGCTGAAGCGGCAAGACATCGACTCCGAGACAGAGATAGCTGCCGAGTCCCTCGCCGACCGGCTCGCCGCGGGCATCCGAAGATCGGTGTTCGCTGAGTCCCGATACTCGGAGATATTCGGATGATCCAGACGCTCGTCGCGACGCTCATGTGGGTGCTCGTGGCGAGCCTGCTCATCTTCCGCCGCAACCGCGCCGACCGGAGCATCACCTACGCCGCCCTCACCATCGCCGTCGCGATGACGCTGAACGTCGATGCCATCTACACCGCTACCGATCCACTCCTTGGCCGAACCAACATCACGACCCTGGTCGCGGACGCACTGCTGATGACCGGGCTGTTCTTCCTCGGCCGAGGAGTGATGAAGACCGGCGAGTACCGACCCCGGCTCGTCCGCACCGCCGTGAGCGTCCCCATGCTCATTGTCGCTCTGCTTGCGATCACTGCCACGTTCCTATTCATCGACCGCGGCGTGACCACGACCCGGTTCATGAGCGACCTCGGCGCACAGCCCGCAACAGCGACGTACTCGATCATCAACTTCACCTACGCCGGTCTCGTCGTCGCAACGATGATGGTTCTCGCTGCGCGACAGTATCGGCACAGTTTCGGGATTCAGCGTCTACCCGCAGGACTGTTGAGCCTCGGATCAGCGTTCGGCGTCGCCCTGTGCCTATCCGTGCTCACCATGGACATCGCCCACGTCACCGGCCACCTCGACTTCATGCGCGCCGTCCAGCCCGCTTACGGGCCGCTCTCTCTGCTCACTTTCTTGTTCCTGTGTGCTGGCTCCGCGACTCAGCCCGCCGTGCGCCGCGCCCGGCACTACCTGCGCCGGAGGCGCACCGCTGGCCTTGTGACACAGTTGGAACCACTCTGGAACGAGGCGACGTTGGTGCGACCTGGCCTGAGCCAAGCAGACCCGCTCGCCGCGAACGCGGAAGACCCGGAACGTCGTCTGCACCGAGAGATCGTCGAGATTCGCGACGCGATGATCGACCCGCGCGTTTCCTTCGACATCAGCAGAGCCGAGCGCACCCTGCTAGAGCACGCCGAGAGCCACCTCCTCGGACTCGACGGCGTCGCCGCATCGTCGCCACGAACGCCGAACGAGGAGAGCCGCTCATGAGCAGCCGCCTCGCCCTGGGGGCGGGGATCGCGGCGGCAGCTGCCGTGGCCACCGGTTGGGTCATCGCACGACGCCTGACCGCTCCCGTCTGCCCGCGCACGTTCGACCTGACCATCCGTGGAATCGAGCACGACGACGACGGGACTCAGCAGATCGTGCTCGATCGCAGCGCCAACACCACAGCCGGCGGCATCTACAGCCTCTGGTTCGACGGCGGTGGCTGGGCGCAGCTCTCCGCAGCGGTACTGGAACGCGGGCCAACCCGAATCGCACGAACTGTGACCGGCGCTTCGCCGGGGCTGAGTCTCGCGGCTGGTGAGCGCGTCTCGTGGAGCGGGATTCACTTCGCGACTCCGGCAGACGCCGGCCTCAACGCGCGCGACATCACCATCGACACGCCCGCAGGAAGGTGTCCAGCCTGGCGCATCGACGGCGACCCCTCGACGTGGGCGATCCACATCCACGGCCTCGGCAGCACCCGCGCTGGAACTCTCCGCGGCGTGCTCGCCGCAACCGAACTCGGCTACACCTCACTTGTCGTCACATACCGCAACACCGACGAAGGGCCGCGTGTAGGCAACGGCCGATCGACCCTCGGATACTTCGAGACGGCAGACGTTGACGAGGCCCTCGGATACGCCGCTCGACGAGGTGCTCAACAGATCGTCCTGTTCGGATGGTCAATGGGTGCCGCGATCGCGCTCCGGCTCGCCGCCAGACCTCGGCACCACGGCCTCATTACAGCGCTCGTGCTCGACTCACCAGTGCTCAACTGGACGGAGACGATCAAAGCCAACTGCGCCCGCAGCGGACTACCCGCGGCAGCGGGCGTCCTTGCCGTCCCGTGGCTCACCCTTCGCCCACTCGCACGCATGGTCGGTGTGCCTGAACCGCTCCCGCTCCGCTCATTCGACTGGATCGCTCGCGCCGCCGAGCTCACCACCCCGATGCTCATCCTTCACGGCGCACACGACGACTCCGCACCGATCGGGCTCTCACAGGTACTGCAACGCCAGCGTCCCGACCTCGTGACGCTAGAGACCTTCGATGCTGGTCACACCTTGACCTGGAACACCGACTCCGCCCGCTGGCGCGTCGCCGTCACCGACTGGCTCGCGACGCACCTTCCGACCTGACGACCGTGGCCGCTTGCACCCCGCTTAGTTCGGCCACGCCCGGAGAAACCCAGTTCAAGCGGCACAACCCCCGATAACATCCGGGGTGTTGGCCCCCGCTGGGCCGTAGAGCGAGGGAGGACCAACGTGTCTGAGCCGTGGCTGTCCGCAGACGACATCGCCGCCCACCTCGGCATCACCAAAGACACCGTCTACACGTGGATCGCCGAGAAGGGCATGCCCGCACACAAGGTCGGCCGCCTCTGGAAGTTCCAAGCCAGCGAGATAGACGACTGGGTGCGCCGAGGCGGTGCTGCCTCCTCCTCCGAGAGTTCCCCGCCAGGGTGAGCATCGCACCACTCTGAGCCGTCACCGACCCTTTGTCGGTGGCACCCCATAGCTTGATCCACTGCCCAGAAACCGGAAGGAGGCACCAGAATGAGCGGCACATCCCAGACGGACGGCCGATACGCGCTGTCGTTCACCAGCGGTGCCCTCCTGACGCGGGAGGCCGTGATCGCTGTGCCGCTCTACCTGGACGTTCGTGACTGGCGCATTGTCCGTGACCAACTCCGCGCGGAGAATCTGCTCCAGGCGAGAACGGCCTCGTCGGGGTTCCGGCTGGCGCGCGAGGTCGCGCAGCGCTTGGCGGTGCTCACAGATGCGGAGCTGGAGTTGCTGCGAGATGCGAGCCCCAGCGAGCGCGACCATCTGATGTGGGTCGCGGCCTGTCGCCGCTACGCCGTGATTGGTGACTTCGCCGAGGAGGTCCTGCGCGAACGATTCCTCTTGCTCACCCCCTCGCTGAGCTACGAGGACTTCGACAGCTTCGTTCGGAGGAAAGCGCTGTGGCATCCGGAGCTCGCTGAAGTGAAGGACTCAACGTTGCAGAAGCTCCGCTCGACCGTGTTCAGGATGCTGACCGAAGCCGGTCTTCTCATCGGCGGTGAGGTTGTGAACGCGCCGCTGTCTGAGCGTGTCCGAGACGCGCTCGACGCACAGACGCCGAGCGATGTGCGGTTCCTCCCGACCCGCGACCGCAAGGAGGTCCCACGGTGACACCACATGAACTCACTCGCCAAGAGGAGCACTTGTTCTCGGTGCTGAGCGGTCAGCGCTTCTTGAAGATGGAGGGACTGTCGAACGAAGTTCCGTTCTTCATCTATCCCTACGAGCCCGAGCACGCACTCGACGTGGCGCAGGCCAAGAAACGAGTCAAGAATCGGCTGGCCAACAAAGGCATCGAGGTCCGCGAGATCAACATCTACGACCTGTCGGTCGAGGTACTCAAGGAGCGCGGCGACTGGGATGAAGTCCTCGAAGTGGAGCCCGAGCTGGATAAGGCCGAGTTCACCGAAATGCTGCAGTCCATGCTCAACCCGCAGCAGCATCTCGCTCCAGCCATCAGAGCGAAGCTTGCGGATGGCGGTTTCGACATCGTGTTCCTGACGGGGATCGGCGAAGTCTTCCCCTACATCCGCTCCCACAACGTGCTCAACAACTTGCAGAGCGTCGTGGTAGGCCGACCCATGCTCATGTTCTTTCCCGGCCGCTATGAGCAGTCCGACGCCCTCGGCTCATCGCTAGTGCTGTTCGGCAGGTTGAAGGACGACCAGTACTACCGCGCCAAGAACATTCTGGAACAGGAACCGTGACCGTCATGCACCTCACCGAGATTTTCGCCAAAGACGTCCAGCGGCCCATCGAGGGCGTCATCAAGGCCGACGACGCCCGGCACCTGGGCACCGAGGTCGACGAGTACGTCCTGACCAACGAAGCCGCCAAGGGGCTGGAGCTGCTGCTTGAGGCGTACACGAACTACACCAACGCGAACGGGGTGTGGATTTCGGGCTTCTTCGGCTCCGGTAAGTCACACCTGTTGAAGATGCTCGCGCACCTCCTCGGTGACGTGGAGGGCGACGATTTCCCGCGCGAGCGCGTCTCGGAGAGCTTCCGCGTCAAGGCAACGGATGCCTTCCTGCCGCCGCTGCTCGACAAGGCCGATCGCACCCCGGCGAAGAGTCTGCTCTTCAATATCGATCAGAAGGCCACCCTGATCAGCAAGGATCAGACCGACGCACTGCTGCGCGTGTTCGTGAAGGTATTCGATGAGTCCCGCGGCTACTACGGCGACCAGGGTCACATAGCGAGGTTCGAACGGCAGCTCGACGACGAGGGCCAGCTGGAGGCGTTCAAGCACGCCTTCCGAGCGGTCTCCGGCCGCGACTGGGTAGAGCGCAGGCCGAGCTTTGGGCTCCCGACCGTGCGTCGCCAGGTCAACGAGGCATACGCCCAGATCACTGGCCTCGACGCATCAACCGCGCCCGACATCCTGAAGACCTACCAGGATACTTACTCGGTGTCGATCGAGGACTTCGCCGACGAGGTTCGCGGCTGGCTCGACCAGCAGCCCTCGGGCTACCGGTTGAACTTCTTCGTCGATGAAGTTGGGCAGTTCATCGGCTCGAACACGCATCTGATGTTGAACCTTCAGACGATCGCCGAGTCGCTGAACACGAAGTGCGGTGGGCGGGCCTGGGTGTTCGTGACCTCGCAGGAGGACATGGACAAGGTCGTCGGCGACCGCACTCAGCAGCAGGGCAACGACTTCTCAAAGATTCAGGCCCGATTCAAGACGCGCGTCAAGCTCACTTCCGCCGATGTGGAAGAGGTCATCCGCAAGCGTCTGCTGGAGAAGAACGACAAGGGCACCCAGATGCTCGAAGCGGTGTATGCGCAGGAGGCGGGGAACTTCAAGACGCTATTCGACTTCGTCGATGGCGCCAAGACTTACCGGAACTTCACCGATGTGACCCATTTCGTGGGCACCTATCCGTTCGTGAGCTACCAGTTCCCGCTGTTCCAAGCCGCGATCGAGGGCATCTCCGACCACAACGTCTTCGAGGGCCGCAACAGCTCGGTCGGGGAGCGCTCCATGCTCGGCGTCGTCCAGCAGGTCGCCAAGGACATCGGCGACGTCGAGATCGGCACACTGGCCACCTTCGATCAGCTCTTCGCCGGCATCCGCGCGTCGTTGAAGTCCGCGGCACAGAGGTCGATCGACCGGGCCGAGCGCGACCTCCCCGACAGCGGTTCGCCGGTCACCAAGCTCGCGGTGCGGCTGCTCAAGGCGCTGTTCCTGGTGAAGTATGTGGAGAGCTTCCGGGCCACTCGGCGCAACCTGACCGTGCTGGTATACGACCGGTTCGGCCTTGACCTGCCAGCGTTGTCCAAGCAGGTCCAGGAAGCGCTGACACTGTTGGAGACGCAAACCTATGTCCAGCGCAACGGCAACGTCTACGAGTACCTGACCAATGAAGAGCAGGTGATCGAGGAAGAGATCAAGAACGTCGAGATCGACTCCTCCGAGGTCTCCACCCGGCTCAACAAGATTCTCTCCGGCGATGTCGTCAAGACCTCTAAGCTCCGCTACGCCAAGAACGGGCAGGACTTCGCGTTCGGGTACAAGCTCGACGACCAGGCATTCGGTCAGCAGCGTGAACTCTCGCTGCACTTCGTCACTCCCGAGTACCCCTACGGGCCTGAAGAGATTCGGATGCACTCGGCAGGCAAGGATGAGCTGCGCGTGATCCTCGCGCCCGACGACCGCGTGCTGGCAGACCTGCGGCTGCTGATCAAGACCGAGAAGTACACCAAGCGCAAGCAAACCAGCTCGCTGTCCCCGGTCCAGGAGCAGATTCTGCGGGGCAAGGCCACCCAGAACTCCGAGCGCGAGAAGGAACTGGTCGAGCGTATCCGCCGCGCCGTCGGGCGAGCCGATCTCGTGATCAACGCCGCAGACCTCACGGTGGGGTCGCAGGACGCGGTGACGCGGATCACCGAAGGGTTCCAGGACCTCATCGCACGGACTTACACGCAGCTAGGCATCCTCGGCGGGCGCACCTACTCCGAGCAGCAAGTCGCCGGGTTCGCGAACCCCGACCAGTCCACGCTGCTGGACGGCGCCGCGATCGACGACTCCTCCATCCACGCACTCGCCGCGCCGGCCGACGAAGTGCTGTCGTACCTGCTTCAACGAGACCGGCTCCGCGAGCAGGTCACTGTCAAGAAGATCGTCGATCACTTCCAGGCCAAGCCCTACGGCTGGGACCTCGCGTCCATCGAGTGCGTCTCAGCCTGGCTCGTCGGCACTTCAAAGATCACTCTGACCGTCGACTCGAACATCCTCAAGCGCAGCGAGGTCGCCGCCGCACTGCGCAATACGCAGAAGCACTCCCACACCGTCGCCGCCCCTCAGAAGACCTTCGACCAGCGCAAGGTCGCGGCGCTGCGTGCCTTCTGCACCGACTTCTTCGACGAACCCGCCGCGCCGAAAGACCCACTCGAACTGGCCCGGCACACAAGTGAGCGCCTTCGCGCCAAGTGCGAGGAGCTCAAGGCACGCGTCAACGGCTCGAAGTACCCCTTCGTGACTCAGCTCGACGCTCCCATCGCGCTGCTGGAGTCCGTGGTCGGCAAACCGGACGACTGGTACCTGACCGACTTCGCCATGGCCGACGATCTGCTCGACGCGAAAACCGACACCATCGACCCGATCCAGGCCTTCCTCGGTGGCGCCCAGCGGACAATTTTCGACGAGGCAACCGACCTTCTGACCAGCAACGCCAGCAACCTGAACTACCTGCCCTCCGGCAGCAGCCAGGAGGTGGCGCAGCTCCTGGCCGACCCGCAGGCCTTCCGCGGCAACCGGATGACCAGGCTCAAGGCCGCCGCCATCGAACTCCAGTCCCGCATCGACGAGGCTCTCCTCACCAATCGCGACGGAGCACGACTGGAGATCGACTCCCGCTGGGCGCCTCTCCAGACCAGCACCATCTATCTGGACGCCACCGACGACGCCCAGCGCAACGTCAACCAGATGGTCAGTGGAATCCTCGACCGCGTCGGTCGCGAGAGCCAAATCGCCGTCGTCCGCGAGATTGCGAACACCTTCGAGGAACGCACCTACCCATCCATCCTCGACCGTCTCGCCGCATCCCCCCGCACCAGCCGCCCGGATGACGGCAGCGAGCCAACCCCGGCACCCCCCACGAAGCAGACCGTCTCGGTCAAGAGCATCAACGCCACCGGCATTCACGGCGTCCTGCAGACCGAAGAAGACGTCGATCGCTACCTCAACGCGCTGCGCACGGCACTGGTGCAGGCCCTCAATGACCACAAGCGCATCGCGCTGTAGGAGACGATACGCATGGAAACCGCACCGCTGAAGAGCTTCGCCACCTGGGCGAGACGCGAGCTCATCACCCAGGTCAGCGCACGACTGACCGCCGTGCTCGCCCCCGCATCACCGGCCCGGGTCGAGAACCAGCGTGCCATCACCATGCTCGAGCGCGACATCGCAGCCGCCGGCGGCGGAGCCAAGGGCAAGGACGCGATCGCCGAAAAGGTCGCGTACACCTGGTTCAACCGCATCATCGCGCTGCGCTTCATGGACGCCAACGGCTACACCGGAGTCGGCGTCGTCTCACCCGCCCACGGCCAGCAGACCGGACAACCAGAGATACTCGCCGACGCCAAGCGCGGCAACATCGACCCCGCCGTTGTTAGCAACAAGCGCACCCTTGACACGATCATCGGACTCCTCGACGGCACCCGTCCCAGCGCAGACGCCCAAGGCGAGGCGTACACAATTCTGCTCGCGGAGTACTGCCGCTACTGGAACCGCTCCATGCCGTTCATGTTCGAGCGCGAAGGCGACTACACCGAACTCCTCATCCCGGCAAACCTCCTCGCGTCAGACTCGATCCTCACCAGGGCCACTGCGGCCCTCACCGCAGATGCCTGCCGAGATGTCGAGGTGATCGGCTGGCTCTACCAGTTCTACATCTCGGAACGGAAGGACGAGGTCTTCGCGGGGTTCAAGAGGGGCAAGAAGGCTGGCGCGGAAGAGATTCCCGCCGCGACCCAGCTCTTTACCCCGCACTGGATCGTCCGCTACCTCGTCGAGAACTCCCTCGGCCGCCTCTGGATGCTCAACCACCCCTCATCGCGGCTCGTTGAGCAGATGGACTACTACATCGCCCCAGTCAACGAAGAAGCTGACTTCCTTAAGGTCAGTGGCCCCGAGGAACTGAAGGTCATCGACCCCGCCTGCGGCTCCGGGCACATGCTCACTTACGCCTTCGACCTGCTGCACGCGATCTACGAAGAAGAGGGCTACGCTCCCTCCGAGATTCCCGAACTGATCCTCACCCATAACCTGTATGGCACCGAGATCGACCCACGCGCCGGGTCGCTGGCAGCATTCGCGCTCACGATGAAGGCGCGTGCCATGCAGCGATCGTTCTTCAACAACCCTGTAGCGCCAAACACGTGCGCGATCGACCCGATCTCGTTCACGCCTCACGAGGTCGACTTCCTCGTAACGCGCTACGGTGACCGCCGTGAGGAGGAGGACTTCTGGAACCAGTTCGCCGAGGCTGACACACTCGGCGCGTTGATCCAGCCTGACCCGAACGTAACGGACCGTCTCTTGCGACACCTAGAAACGCTCGATGACAGCGGCGACATGCTCAAGGCAGACACAATTAAATGGGCGGCGCGTGTGATCGAACAAGCGACCGTCCTGTCGCGGCGATACCACGTTGCAGTGGCCAACCCGCCATATATGGGACAGCGGAATGCTTCGGATGCACTCCAATCGTTCCTCAAATCGCGCTATCCGAGTACGAAGTCCGATCTTTACTCCGCGTTCATCGAAAGGATGCTTGAGCTTGTGGCACCAGGCGGCTACCTCGCGATGATCACCATGCAGTCTTGGATGTCACTGACGACCTACGCGGGCCTCCGGGCTAAAATCCTTGCCGACTCAGAGTTGGTGACGCTTGCGCATCTAGGAACAGGCGCGTTCGACAGCATCGGCGGTGAGGTGGTGTCAACTGTTGCGTTCGTGCTAGAGCCGGGCGCATCTGCAAAGGTTGCGACCTTCGTTCGCCTTACAGATCTCCGTAGCGAGGCGCTGAAGGCGGCGGCCCTCCGTGATTCCGTTCATGGCGACGTGAAAGACCGTAGGTATTTGGTCGAAGCCGACACTTTCGCGGCGATTCCCGGGAGTCCGTTTGCGTACTGGCTGCCGGAGGCGGCTCGACGTGCGTTTGTGGACTTGCCTTCACTTGGCGATATCGCCTCGCCGCGCGTAGGCATGCAGACATCGAACAACGGCAAGTTCCTTCGATCCTGGTGGGAGGTGTCTGCAACTGAAGCGACGGCTCCGCTCTCGGGTTCGTCGAAGTGGATCACTTACTTGAAGGGCGGTGCGTTCCGGCGCTGGTATGGCAACGTCGAACTCTTGCTGCACTACAACGGCGATCCGGGCCACATCCTTAGCCAGCGCAACGCGACCATTCTCTCCCTCGAAAGGGGGATGGCTCCGAAGGTCACGTGGACCGACCTGACCAGCGGGGATTTCAGCGCCCGTCTCGCACCCCAAGGAAGTTTCCATGACATCTCGGGCCACTGCTTCTACCCGAATGCCCGGGACGCGGAGTGGGTTCTAGGTTTCTCAAACTCTCGGGTGTTTCAGATGTACCTGTCCGTGCTCAACTCCACGATGCACGCTCAAGTTGGCGACGTCGCACGGATTCCCGTCACGGAGTTCGATCGTTCCGCGATGGCACATCTCGCTGCGCGTGCGGTTGAGTTGTCTAGACGTGATTTCGATAGATCCGAGACTTCATCCCGATTCCAGGCAAGCGAGCTGGTCTCTGTCACAGACCCCGCACAACCACTTCGGCGCATTTACGAGTCGCTTGTCACGCAATGGCGCGCTGAGATCGACGAACTGCACGATATTGAAGTGGCCGTGGACAGTTTGGCAGATCCCGATGGAGTCTCGGACTGGTTCCGGCAGGCCGACTACCCGCGCACGGTCTCGCTCGGGATCAACCCTGCGTACTCGTTCCTTCGGGCAAGTGATGCTGAAGCCGCGAAGGCTCAGCGGTCCGCCGCGGTGGCAGAACTCGTCTCTTATGGCGTCGGCTGCATGTTTGGTCGCTACAGCCTCGACGTGCCGGGGCTGATCCTCGCCGATCAGGGTGCGACCGTGCAGGACTACCTTGCGAAGGTGCCGGTGCCAACGCTCGCCCCCGATGCCGACAACGTTCTTCCGCTAGTGGATGGTGACTGGTTCGAGGACGACATCGTTGCGCGGTTCCGTCAGTTCCTGCGGGCTGCATTCGGCGAGCAGCACTTTGAGGAGAACCTTCGGTTCGTTGAGGGGTCGCTTGGGGTCACGTCTCTGCGGGAGTACTTCATCACCCGAGCCGGGCGGTCGAAGTTCTACGACGATCACGTGAAGCGGTACAAGAAGCGTCCGATCTACTGGCTGTTCTCCAGTCCGAAAGGGTCGTTCAACGCGCTGATCTACATGCACCGCTACACCTCGTCCACGGTCTCAACGGTGCTGAACGAGTACCTGCGCGAGTTCGAGTCAAAGCTGGAGGCGAACCTTCAGCACCAGGATCGTCTCGCCGCCGGGGACGGCACACCACGCGAGAAGGCTGCGGCGCTCAAGGAAGCCGAGCGGCTGCGCAAGGTGCTGCTGGAACTCGGCGAGTATGAACATGACGTGCTCTATCCATTGGCATCGCAGCAGATCGCGATCGACTTCGATGACGGGGTGAGGGCCAACTATCCGAAGTTCTACCCGGCCCTCAAGAAGATCGCAGGGTTGGAGGCTGCCGATGAGTGAGACCGAGCGGACGCCTGGTGGCAGGAAGATTGTCGTCTCACTGGCACGACAGTCCCTCGCCGGCGCCCGCTACCCGGAGTCGGATGGTAAGCGCAAGCGTCAGGAAGCGCTCAAAGTTGATGCCGCCGACTTTGAGAGTCTGCGAGCGATCGAGCGAAAGCTGGAGGGCCACGAGTGAGTTCACTTAGCGCGGTCCTCCCGCATCTGGAACAGCGGTTCGAGTCACAACGGCTCGTCTTCTGGCATGACGCCCACGGCGAGTATGCCGCCGAACTCGACGCCCTGGGTCTGGCTGCCGTCACTACGGTGCGGGTGGAGAACAACGAGTACGCGGTGAAGAACCAAGTGCTCCATGATGAGCCGACCGGCAAGTTCCTCATCTACCGCGGAGCCCCGGTGCCTCCCGGCATAGGGAATTGGTTGCTCGATCTTGAACTGGCTTATGGGGTCTTCACCGCCGACCGGACGGCGCTGGTGCGCCAGGGGCTCGGCCTCACCGGCAGCGGGATCGACGCGGTGATCCGCGACCATGAGAAGTTCTTCCGCGCCGCCAAGCGGGTGCAGAGCCTCAAGACGCTGCTGGCGGCCGGCGATGACGCGGACAGGTTGCGGGCGAAGATGTGCGCGGTGATCCTCGTTCAACACGAGCACAGCATGCTGGAACTCACGCGCACCCTGCTGATCGAGAACGCGCGCGGTGGCCACGATAAGTACGCGGCGCTGGCCGAGCAGGGACTCGATGGCTTTCACTGGGCTGGGGTCGCCAAGATTTACGGCTACGAAGCGAGCGAGCCGAGCGTCGACGACTTCGTGCTGTGGATGTTCCGCCATGCGATCACCGGCTTCGCATCAGAAACCCCGGGAGCCCTGCGCAACATTCAGCTCGACTTCGCGAGCCTGCGCAACGACCGGCGCAGCGCCGACGCCCTCGCCACCCTCGCACGACGGGCATCGGAGAGCCTGGATTACGGCAACAGCATTGAGGACGCCGAACTCTCCGAGATTGTCGGCAACGACCTCTTCGAAGACGTGGAACGCAAGGTCATCAGCGCCCTTGCTCACGGCGTGGTCGAGCGGACGATGAGCGCACGCGAGGTGTCCGAAACCATCCGTGCGCGCCAGAGCAGCATCTGGGTTGACGGCTATCGGGAGCTGTACGCAGCACTCGGTGCCGCCTCCGATCTGCTCGGTGAACTCGCGACCGCACAATTCGGGATTACCTCGTTCGACGAGGGGCTCGACCGATACCGCAAGACCTGGTTCCGCATCGACCAGCTCTACCGGCAGTTCCACTTCGCCGCCCGTACCACCGAGTACGCCGGCCCGCTCGAAGCGCTCCGGGTCGAGGTGGAGAAGCACTACGCGAACAAGTTCCTCTACGAACTCGGCAACACCTGGCAGCAGCACGTAGATGCGGTGGACGGCTGGCGGTCGGTAACGCTGCGGCCCCAGACACGGTTCTTCGCCGACCACGTGGAGCCGATCATCCGCAAGGGCAACCGGAAGGCCGTCGTCATCATCTCCGATGCCCTGCGCTACGAAGTCGCCGACGAACTGCGCTCACGCATCCGACAGGAAGACAAGTTCGACGCCACACTCGACGCGATGCTCGGCGTCCTGCCGAGCTATACCCAGCTCGGCATGGCCGCACTCCTACCGCACAAGACGCTGGGTCACTCGTCCGCTGGCGATCCGGTGCTCGTCGACGGCCAGCGCTCCGACGGAACAGGGAACCGCAACAAGGTGCTGGCCCCGGTGGATGGGTACGCGATCCAGGCCGAGGACGTCCTCTCCATGCCGCGCGGCGAACTGCGGGAGCTATACAGCGCACACCAAGTGCTGTACGTGTACCACGACCGGATCGACGCGACCGGCGACAAGGCCCGCACTGAGCGGCAGGTGTTCGAGGCTGCCAATGAGGCGCTGCGCGATCTCCTCGACCTGATCAAGCGCCTGACGAATGCGAACGCCACAAACATCCTCGTGACCGCCGACCACGGCTTCCTCTACCAGGACACTGCCCTTGCCGATGCGTTCTACCTCTCGACCAAGCCGCAGGGCGATGACCTCGTGGTGACGAACCGCCGATACGTATTGGGCCGAGGGCTCAAGGACGATCCCGCGTTCCGGAAGTTCGAGCCCGAACAGCTCGGGCTCAGTAGCGACCTTGAGGTGCAGATTCCCAAGTCGATCCACCGACTTAAGCTGCCCGGCGCGGGCTCACGGTTCGTCCACGGCGGCGCCTCGCTCCAGGAAGTCGTCGTGCCGGTGCTGACAGTCAACAAGAAACGCAAAAGCGACACCCGCCCGGTCAACGTCGAGGTGCTGCCCGAGACCGACAAGATCACCACCGGCCAGCTCGTCGTGAAGCTCTTCCAGTCCGAGCCGGTCAGTGAGAAGGTGCAGCCGCGCACGCTGCGCGCAGGCATCTACGTCGGCGAGACGCTGATCTCGAACCAGCCCGCATTGGTCTTCGACCAGCCCTCCGACGACAAGCGCGACCGCTACCAGAGCGCACCGATGCTGCTCAGCCAGGACGCCAACGAGTTCAACAACCGCTCCGTCGAGTTCCGCCTCGAAGAGCAGATACCCAACACCACCCAATGGCGCGTCTACCAGCGGGCTCAGTACCTGCTCAAGCGTTCGTTTACGTCGGACTTCGATTTCTAGGGGAACCAGCAGCCATGACCGACACCGAGAACCCGAGCGCACGGAACACGGATGCGGAGCCGAGCACGCCGCAGCAGAGCGACCTCGACTACAAGATCAACCTGCTGTTCGGCGGGTCCGTCGTGCGCAAAGACCTCGTGAAGACAGTCAAAGGAAACGCGATCGTCCCCTCCTATGTGCTGGAATACCTGCTCGGCCAGTACGCCGCCTCCGACGATGAGGCGACGATCCAGGCGGGCATCGACGCGGTGCGCAAGATTCTCGCCGACCACTACGTGCACCGCAACGAGTCCGAGCTGGTGAAGTCCGCCATCCGTGAAAAGGGCCGTCACCGGATCATCGACAAGGTGACGGTGACGCTGAACGACAAGCAAGACGTGTACCAGGCGTCGTTCGCTAACCTCGGCCTCGGCGGCGTGATCGTCGAACCGGCAACGGTGAAGACGAACCCGAAGCTGCTCGTCGGCGGCGTCTGGTGCATCTGCGACATCGAGTACTTCCACAGCGACGACGCCCGCGTCGTGCCGTGGATTCTGGGGAGCCTGAAGCCGATCCAGATGTCGAGCTTCGACTACGAGGGCTACCTCGCCTCGCGCGGAGGCTTCAACACTGAGGAGTGGATCGACTTACTGATCCAGTCCATCGGGTTCAATCCCGAGATGTTCGGACGGCGGGCCAAGCTGCTGCAGCTCGTCCGGCTCATCCCGTTCGTCGAGCGCAACTACAACCTCGTCGAGCTGGGCCCCAAGGGCACCGGCAAGTCCCACATCTACTCCGAGTTCTCACCCCACGGCATGTTGATCTCCGGCGGCGAGGTCACCGTCCCGAAGCTCTTCGTCAACAACGCCAACGGACGCATCGGTCTGGTCGGATACTGGGACGTCGTCGCGTTCGACGAGTTCGCCGGCAAAAAGAAGCGCACCGACAAGGCACTCGTCGACATCATGAAGAACTACATGGCGAACAAGACGTTCTCCCGTGGCGTCGAGACTCTTGGAGCAGAGGCGTCGATGGTCTTCGTCGGCAACACCTCGCACAACGTGCCCTACATGCTGAAGCACTCCGATCTGTTCGACGAGCTACCCGAGAGCTATCACGACTCCGCCTTCCTCGACCGGCTCCACTTCTATATCCCCGGCTGGGAGGTCGACACGATCCGCAGCGAGATGTTCTCGTCCGGCTACGGCTTCGTCGTTGACTACATCGCCGAAGTGCTGCGGTCCATGCGCAACACCGACTACTCCGACCGCTATCAGCAGCACTTCACCCTCGGCTCCGACATCTCCACGCGCGACCGCGACGGCATCCACAAGACCTTCTCCGGCCTGATGAAACTCATCTACCCCAACGGCCAGGCGACACCGGAGGAGATCGAGGAGCTACTCCGGTTCGCCATCGAGGGACGCAAGCGCGTCAAGGACCAAATCCTGCGGATCGACACCACGATGGCCGCCGTCAACTTTGGCTACACCGAGACGGCAGGCACGTGGCACGGTGTCACCGCGCTGGAAGAGGGCGAGTACCCCGACTACTACCGAGCCCGACGCCCCGAGACCGAGCCAGGCACCGATTCGTCCAGCCTCTCCGGGTTGGCGGGCGAGGAGGCCGGTGTTCCGGCCCCGCCGGCGGTCGACGCAGCGCCTCAACTGTTCGAGGGCCACCGCGAGTTCCAGGAGAACCAGCGCGGGGTCTCCTACGAGACGCTGCTCGTGCCCTACCTGCGCGGCGCGACGGAGATCACCATCGTCGATCCCTACATCCGACTACCGCACCAAGGACGCAACCTCGTAGACCTACTCGCACTGCTTGCCGCGAGCAAAGACCCCGCTGACGAGATCGCGGTGACGCTGGTGACCAAGGAAGACCGCGGCGAGTACGCCCAGCAGCACCTCCTCATGCTCAAAGACATCCAAGACAGCGCCGCCACCGTCGGCATCCGGTTCACCGTCAACTGGGACATGACCATCCACGACAGGTCGATCCGCACCGACCACGGCTGGAAACTCCTCCTCGGACGAGGGCTCGACATCTTCCAGAAGGGCTCCGGCAGCCAGTTCGACCTCGGCTCCCGCCGCCAGGAGTTCCGCCAGGTCTTCGCGTTCGGCATCACCTATATCCGCGAAGGCAAGGAGGCCTCATGACCGACGTCAGCATCAACGGCGTTCCACATAGGCCTGTGCCGGGCAGTTCCGTTGACGGCATCAGTCCGGAACGTCTTCGTACGATCGTTCAGGACTCTCACCTGAGCTTCCTGATCGGTGCAGGAACCCCTTCATCGTTCTTCGGTCTGCTCGGCAATGTCGAAGATGCACTTACTGAACTCTCCGAATCAACCGCTGATGACGACGTGAAGACTATCGTCCGGGCGTCCATCCAGGCGTACTTCTTCGACTCAGTACTTGTACCGAACGTGAAGGTCGTTGACCGCCATGCTGACGCAGAGGGCGTGTTGACCTCGTACGCTGAGTTCCTGCGCACTGTCAACCGCATCTTGCTGAAGCGTCACAGCTCGATTCTCGCCAAGCAGGCCAGTGTTTTCACAACCAACGTTGACTTGGTCTTCGAGGTCGCCATGGAGCAGATGGGTATCGACTTCAGCGATGGCTTCAGCGGCAAGATTCGACCTCGATTTGACCTCGGCGACTTCAACACCATCCGCCTCCGTATGGCCAGCAGGTTCGAACAACGATCCGAGATGCCGGTGTTCAACCTGGTGAAGCTCCATGGCTCAGTAGGATGGCGCCAAGAAACGCGCTCGCCTGGGCGAATCGACATCATCTTCGATCACGGCCTGACAGTGGTCGCCGAAGTTCAGGAGGCACTGGCCGCAGCGCGAGACGACCTCATCTCGATTGGCGAACCCGCTGAGGTCAATGCGGCTGCCCTCGTCGCCAAGGCGTCACCTGGACTTGCTTCTCCCGCTGTTCACGACTTCGTGGCGGCGTACAAGAAGCTCGGCATCGTCAACCCTGACAAGCAGAAGTTCGCGACCACGGTTCTCAATGAAACCTACTACGAACTGATCCGCCGATTCGCAAACGAGATGGAGAAGGAGAACAGCGTCCTGTTCGTTCACGGATTCTCCTTCCGAGACGAGCACCTTCGCGACGTCGTGCTGCGGGCCGCGCGGGCAAATCCGACACTGCAAGTGATCGTCTTCTGCTACTCCCGGGCTGATCGTGCAGAGTACCAGAAGCTGATTCTCGACATCGACGTCAAGAACAGCAACGTCCTCTTCATCGTTCCCGCGGAGCCAGAGGAGGGTATCGATGAGCTCAAGGCCACACTCGATGTCGTGACCCGCGACTACTTCGCCCCGATCGTTGCAGACAAGTTCCCCGCGCCTGACCAGCGGATCGAGCTTGGTATCCACATCTCAGCGGGCGAGAGCGCTGATGTTTGAGGGGGACGTGGTCGACCTGGACGACGTCTTCCGGGTTGGTCGCGTCGTCTCGGTCGAGGGTAGACAAGTCCACGTCGCCGTCGACAAACTCAAGAACGGCTCGCACTTACTCTTCCGAGGCGGCATAGTCCGCAACGTTGCCGTTGGTGGGTATCTCAAGATCATCAAAGGCTTTTCGGAACTGATCGCCAAGGTTGATGGCGAGGTCATCGAGCAGGACCGGAGCGCGTCACCCATCTACAAGCGCGGAGTCGACCCGATGAACCGCCGTCTCCAGGTCAGTCTCATCGGGTACATCGAGGGCGGGCGCTTCGAGCGGGGAGTACGAGAGATGCCGCTCCTCGACAACGAGTGCTTCATCCTCACAGAGGTCGAGTTTGGCCTCCTGCACGCATTCGTCGAGGACTCGGACACCCCCATCGAACTGGGCGTTCTGGCGATGGAACCTACACAGCGCGTGTCGGTCGGTGTAGACGCGATCTTCGCCAGTCATGTGGGGATTTTCGGCAACACCGGCAGCGGTAAGTCATACACGCTAGCAAAGCTCTACCACGAACTGTTCGATCGATACGGTGCAATAGACAGCTTCCGCCAAAAGTCGCAGTTCGTGCTGATTGACTTCAATGGCGAGTACCTCAATCGCGACCCATCAGACGGGGACAGTCGCTCCACCGCCGTGCTGACCGGTGATGCGAATAAGCGCGAGTACGCCCTCAGCACGCGTCGTGACAGTGGCCCCCGCCTGCCGCTTCCATCGAGCGCGGTGAGTGACCTGGAATTCTGGACGGTCCTCCTCGATGCCACCGAGAAGACGCAGGCCCCGTTCCTCGCGCGCGTTCTCAACAGTGACTACTGGGATCGACGGCTCGCAGACCCCAACGACTTGTTGACCGTTCTTGGCGATATGGTCCTTCGCGCGACGAAGAGCAGCGACAAGTCCGTCGACCGGCAGACCCTGCTAAACCTCTTGGCCGAGGTCCAGACATGTCTCGGTTCGACGGCGCCCCGAGAACTGACCGACCTGATAGATGATTTCCAGACGAACCTCCACTACAACGCAACGATGGGGAAGTTCTTCTGGGGCGAATGGAGTCGCTACGTCGACCCGGATCATTCGACCTGGGAGTCGCTTACGAAGGACAAAGTCGTGGCGCTCCCGATCGACTTCTCGACGATCGAACCGGGTGTCGACCTGATTCGGTTCAAGATCGTGCTCCAATACTACAACGACATCATCAGTGGCTTCTCCAACCGTGAGCATCTGTCGCCGCTGCTCAAGCGCCTCGAAACACGAGTGCCCGACATCAAGAAACTGATAACCGTCGTCGACGACGACCAGGCATACGACGAACCCCTGATCGTCGTCTCGCTGCGGGACGTGAACTTGTCGATGCGCAAGGTCATCCCGATGCTGCTCTGCAAGCACCTGTACGACCAGAAAAAGGAGAACGACCCCACCAACGCGCGGTACCTCAACCTCATCATCGACGAGGCGCATAACATCTTGTCGTTGGAGTCGTCACGCGAGAGCGAGGCCTGGCGCGACTACCGGCTAGAGACGTTCGAAGAGATTGTTAAGGAGGGTCGCAAGTTCGGCGTGTTCTTGACATTGGCCAGCCAACGTCCCCACGACATCTCACCCACGATCATCTCGCAGCTCCACAACTACTTCCTCCACCGCCTCGTCAACAATCTGGACGTGCAGGCGATTGAGAAAGCTGTCGCCTACCTGGACCGCGTCTCCTTCGAACAGTTGCCCATCCTCCCTAGAGGCGTCTGCGTCGTGGCTGGTGTCTCTGCCCAGGTGCCGGTGATCGTGAGAATCAGTCCGCTCGCTCCGGAGACAGAGCCAAACAGCCGGACTATGTCTGTCGCCGCAGGTTGGTTGCAGCCCTTGGAAGTCGCGAGCCAGTCGATCATTGGCGCTCAGACCTTCACTACGTCACCTGTGGGTGCTGAGGGTGTTGAGATGCCTGAACCCTAATTAGCACCATGGGATGACGACGAGCCACCGTTCTAGAGTCAACGTCAGATGTCGTGGGGCTGCGGCCATGTGTGCCGACAATCCGAACGTGAGCCTGATGCGATGCCGGCGCGCTTGCCGACGGTGGACACGTCTTGGCGGAGCACCCGCCGATGGGGATGTGCACGGGCTTGACCTGGCTGCAGTCGATGGTCGTGATGTCGCCAAGGTTCGGCGCATCCGGCCAGTGCCTGGAGAAGACCCGGGCGACGGGCTCGTTGAGTTCGGAGAACCATACCGTTCTGGCGTTGAAGACGTGCTCCACGGCGAGGTCGAGGCCACCGTCGCCGCTGAATAGCGATCCCATCCTGAGCCGTGATTCGCTGCCGGCGTTAGGTTGGTGCATGAGGAGCGCTGCGACTGACGGTCGTCCCGACATGCACTCCTCGTCGAGAACTGATGCCGAGCTGGTCACCCGTCGGGTGCACGACCCCGACACACGCACTCACCGACCTGAGCGACCTCTGGCCACGCCCGATCGAGACCGCCGGTGAGGCCCTCTGTCCCCGGCCGGCGCTCCGACCTCCTGCTGAGGCCACACGCCTCTTGCAGGTCGAGGGGGAGGGCGCTCCCTGGCAACAGAAATTACGGGAGGCGGGTGCTCACCTGTCTCGTACGACCGGGAGGTGGGCGTGACGGTTTCGATGCGTGTGATGTCGGCGGGCGACGGCTACAAGTACCTACTCAAGACGATCGCGGCCGCCGACGGCGATAGGCCGCTGTCAACGCCCCTGACCCGCTACTACGTGGCAGTCGGCACCCCGCCGGGCCGCTGGCTCGGCACCGGAGTCTCTGCCCTTGGCCGCGGGGAGCTGTCGGACGGTGATCACGTCTCAGAGCCGCAACTCCAACTCTTGATGGGAATGGGACGCGATCCGATCACCGGCGATCCGCTCGGCTTGGCATTCCCCATCTACAAGACTCCGGTGGAAAGAATCGAGGGCCGGATCGCCGACCTGGATCCTTCGCTGACGCCTGGCGCGAAAGGCGAAGCTGTCGCGCAGATCGTGGCGGAGGAGACCGGGAGTAAAAGGCGACGTGCGGTGGCGGGGTTCGACTTCACGTTCTCGATCCCGAAGTCCGCGTCGGTGTTGTGGGCGGTTGCTGACGCAGGGGTGCAGGCGCTGATCGGTGAGGCGCACCATCGGGCCGTTGCGGAGGTGGTTGCGTTCATGGAGCGCGAGGTTGCGGCCACCCGTACCGGCGCAACCGCCGGTGACGGCGCGGTTGCACAGGTCGACGTCACCGGGCTGGTCGCCACGGCGTTCGATCACTTCGACTCCCGCGCCGCCGACCCCCACCTCCATACGCATGTCGTCATCAGCAACAAGGTCAAGACCGTCCTCGACGGCAGGTGGCGCTCGCTTGACGGCCGGCCGATGCACGCCGCCGTCGTTGCCCTCTCCGAGCTGCACGAAGCCGTGTTCGCTGACCACATGACCCGCTCCTTCGGCGTGGCATGGGAGGCCAGAGAGATGGGTCGCGACCATAACCCAGCTTGGGTGATCA
Source organism: Agrococcus sp. ARC_14 (assembly GCF_022436485.1). Taxonomy (NCBI): domain Bacteria; kingdom Bacillati; phylum Actinomycetota; class Actinomycetes; order Micrococcales; family Microbacteriaceae; genus Agrococcus; species Agrococcus sp. ARC_14. Next base: position 1,608,283 of record NZ_JAKUDO010000001.1, on the reverse strand, counting down.
CCGGGGTACCGGAGGAGCTGATCGCGGAGTTCTCCACCCGTGCACGCCACATCGACGCCGAGACTGACAGCCTCATCGCCGAGTACGTCGCCAACCATGGGCGGCGTCCGAGGTCGGCGGCGATCATGAAGCTACGGGCCCAGGCCACGCTGAGCACCCGGCCCGAGAAGCAGGTCCGATCCCTTACCGACCTCACCTCGGAGTGGAGGACTCGCGCGGCCAAGACGCTGGGCCAGGACGCGACGATGTGGGCGCGCAACCTCACCGACAACGACAAGCCACTGCTCCTGCGCGCTGACGACGTTCCACTCGACGTGATCGGCGAACTGGGCCGTTCGGTCGTGGAGATAGTCGGCGAGAAGCGCTCGACGTGGCGCCGGTGGAACCTCATCGCCGAGGCATCCAGGCAGACGATGGGCTGGCGGTTCGCCACCATGCAAGATCGAGAAGCCATCGTCGCGATGGTCTCCGACGCCGCCGAACTCGCCTCCCTCCGGCTGACGCCGCCTGACCTGGCCACCTCACCCGTCGTCTTCCGCAGACCGGACGGCACCTCGGTGTTCCGCCCGAGGAGCTCGACGGTGTTCACCTCGGAGGCCCAGCTTGCGGCCGAGGACAGACTCCTCGAACGCGCCAGCTTGCTCACCGGCCCCACGGTGACGCTGACGACGGTCGAGCAAATCGCGCACAGACCCGATGCGGACGGTCGGATGCTCGGCGCCGACCAAGCCGACGCCTTGTCGCGGATCGCCGTATCGGGGCGGATGGTTGACGTGCTGGTCGGTCCCGCCGGCGCGGGCAAGACCACTGCCATGGACGCTCTCCGCCGGGCCTGGGAGGCCGAGCATGGCGCCGGTTCCGTCGTCGGTCTCGCGCCATCGGCCGTCGCCGCCCACGTGCTCGCCGACGAACTGGGGATCGCGACGGAGAACACCGCGAAGTGGTGGCAGAACCACCTCCTCCACGGCACCGCGTTCGAGGCAGGTCAGCTCGTCATCATCGACGAGGCTTCGCTGGCGGGCACCCTCTCGCTCGACCGCATCACGCACCTTGCTCAGAGGGCTGGAGCGAAGGTGCTGCTGGTCGGCGACTACGCCCAGCTGCAATCCGTGGACGCCGGCGGCACGTTCGCGATGATCGCCCAAGACCGGCACGACGCCCCCGAGCTGGTCGACGTCCACCGCTTCACCCACAGCTGGGAGAAGAGCGCCTCACTCGACCTCCGCCACGGACGCACCCATGCCATCGACGCCTACCTCGCGCATCAGCGCATCAACGATGGCGACGCAGAGACCATGACGGATGCCGCCTACAGCGCCTGGCGCGCCGACCGCATTGCGGGCCTGGTGTCGGTGCTGATCGCTGAAACCCACGAGGACGTGACCGCCCTCAACCGTCGCGCCAGGGCAGAGCTGATCCTCAACGGCACCCTGAACCCCGATCGCGAGGCCGAGCTGCACGACGGCACCGGAGCCGGCGTCGGAGACACGATCATCACCCGAAAGAACGACCGGAAGCTCCACACCATCACGGGGCGGGACTGGGTGCGCAACGGCGACGTATGGATCATCGCCGCCGTCGGTGACGACGGGACCATCACCATCGCCCGAGACTACGGGGTCGGCACCGGTGTCCGCGACGACGGGACCATCACGAGCCGCAGACGAGGACGTAGGTTCGGCGGGAGCATCCTCCTCCCAGCGGCGTACGTGGCCGAGCACGTCGATCTCGGCTACGCGGTTACCGCCTACCGCGCCCAAGGGGTCACGACCGACACGGCGCACGTGCTGGTCGAGCCGACCTCGACCAGGGAGAACTTCTACGTCGCGATGACCCGAGGACGGCACTCGAACCACGCCTATGTAACGCTGGACCGCGCCAACGACCATGCACAGCCTCACCCAGGCGACGATCCCGATGCCACCGCGCGAAACGTGCTCTACGGCGTTCTGCAACACAGCGGAGCCGACCTATCGGCACACGAGACCATCGCCGCCGAGCAGGAACAGTGGGGCTCGATCGCCCAGCTCGCAGCCGAGTACGAAACCATCGCGGCTGCGGCCCAGCAGGACCGTTGGGCCACCCTCGTCCGTGGTTCTGGACTCACCGACGAGCAAACAGAAAGCGCCATCCAGTCCGAGGCATTTGGCCCGCTGGCCGCCGAACTCCGCCGCGCCGAATCCAACCACCATGATCTCGACGCGCTGCTGCCGCGTCTCGTTGCAGCCCGCGGGCTCGACGACGCCGACGACATCGCTGCAGTCCTCCGCTACCGCGTCGAGCAAGCAGCCGCCCGCCCCGCCGGATCGGGGCGGACCCGCAAGCCACCGAGGCTCATCGCCGGCCTTCTCCCGCAGGCGCACGGCGTGGCGGACGTCGAGATGCGAGCCGCCCTCAACGAACGAGAGGCCCTGATCGAAGCTCGCGCCGACGCCGTGCTCGACACCGCACTGACTGAGGCAGCGCCCTGGACCAGGGCGCTCGGCGCGACGCCGCGCGACCGTCAGCAGGTCACGAGGTGGCGAAAGGCCGCGCGAGTGGTCGCCGCCTACCGAGACCGTTACCAAGTCCCCGACGACACTCCCCTCGGTGTTCCGCCCGAGATGGCCGCGCAGAAGATCGACGCCGCGCGGGCAAGGGCTGCTCTCGACCAGGCGCTCCATGTCTCCGCCGATGCGAACCGTCCAACAGAGGCAGGTAGCCATCGCGCCACGCGCAGTCAGTCTCAGGCGGGGCGCAGCATCTGATCCTTCCAAATGCCGCCATCGCGGCGTAACGTTGAAGGTGAGGCGGATTTCTCCTTACCTTTGGGCCGTTCGCGGCAGACCTCCGGGTCACTCTCCACGCACCGTCACGACGACGTACTCGCGTGTTGAGAGGAGCCCATCATGATCCGCCTATTGTGGACCGCCAGCGCAGAGGTCCGCTACTACCTGCGCCGATACATGCCGAGCAACATCGTGCTCGACCTGATCCGCTCCAGGAGAGGACTGAAGTGGGCCTTGCCCGCCATGCTCCTGGCCGTTCCCTACTTGCTCGTCGCCTCCTGGTCCACCGCGCTCATCGAGAACGGTGGACCAGGATGGCTGCATCTCGTCGTTTTGATCGGGATTTGGAACGCTCTAAAGATGGTGGCCATCGGCTCGGTGAGCCTCGCGATGCTCGTGAAGGCTCGTGCCCGTGAACGCCAGGCAAGGCGGCATCGCGAGCGCCAGGTGCATGACGAGGTGTCTCTGTTTGAACTCACCCGAAGCGGCCGCTGAGGCCGAGTCAGTGGCGTTCAACCGCTGACGCCGAGCTAGCAGGCGATGCCGACGCCGGCGAATGGTGCGCCGTCGGCGATGAGCACGAGGACGGCCTGGCCGCCGGCGACCACGACGAAGTCGTCGAGCTATTCACCCGATCGGCAAGCCCATCGCGGCAGCCGCGAACGTGGCTAGAGCGGTCGCGGCGGCGCCGGCGCCGCCACTCGCCGCGGACTCCGCAATCTTCGTGAGTACCGTTCGCGTCTTGCTTTCGTCGCCATCACTGCGAGCCGCCTCCCCGCGCAGCGTCTCCGCGTGCTTCGCGAACTCCTCGCGGGCCGCATCCGGAAGCGACGCTTGCAACGACTCGATCACGACGGCCATAGCCTGCGCGAGTTCGCGCCAGTCCCCACCGAGTGACGTTGGTCGAGCCCTGCGCGATCGCCGCTGGCCCGTTTATCGTGCCGATCGAGTAGGTATGCGTCGCGCTCGGCGCCGGGTCGGGCGCGCCGAGCGGCAGCTCGTGCTCGATCGCCTGAGAGCCCCGGGGAGTGATCTTCACGCGAAGCGGGTCCGGGCGACCTCCCCCCACTCCAGGGCCGTCGACGTAGCCCTGCTCTTTCAGCCATCTACCCGCCTCGTGTAGATCCTCCTCAGCCACCGGCTCGCCGAACCAGAGAGCGCCGGAGGCGAGGAAGTCATCGGCCTGCAGCATTGAGCCCTCATCGTGCTCGTAGATCCAAGTCAGGTATGCGAGCCGGTAGTGGCGCCGCTTCTCGAGCCGCGACCCTCGCTTCTGCTGAACCGCAGCGTAATGCGCGAGCCCTAGCGCCGTGAGCGTTGCTCGCCACGCGCCGCCGAACATTTCGTCGAGGTCCACCAGCGCCCCGTCCGCGAGGCGGTGGACGGTACGGTTGACCTCCGCGCGCTCCTCTGCTGACATGTCAGGGTGGCCGACGGTGCTGGAGATGATGTCGGCCCCTTCATCGCGCAGACGCACGATTCGGGTGAGCACCCAGTTGTCATCCCCGTACAGTGCAGCGCCTCCGCCCATGACATCTCCTCACCCGGTCGCTGTCAACGTATCGGAGATCGACCGGAGGAGCTCGAAGCAGTCGGGTGGGCTGCGCGCCGCTGCAGTCGGCGCCGCTGGACCCCTTCTCTAGCTCCGGCCCCACTCTCCCTGAGGCCCAAGTCAGCAAACAAATCCCATCAAAACCCGCTCCTGACCGGGCGTTTTCCGCGCAGGGTCGGACGCCGGCCGACGGGCGCCGCTCCTGGTTGATGCAAATAGTGCACCAACCAGAATTGGAGGCGCGTGCTGGTGAAGTCGGCACTGCCCGATGCCGAGCATGCGGTACGGCCGGGCTGCCCGGGTCGGGTCAGGCACAGCAGGAGGTGGGTAGTTCGTTGCGGAACAGCCCGGCGGCGATCCGCAGGCTCTCGGCCATAGTCAAGTAGGGAGCCCAGGTGTCGGCGAGGTCGTCGACGGTCATCTCGGCCTTGATCGCGTAAGTGGCGGCGAGCATGATCTCGCCCGCTCCGTCGGCGACCGCGTGGACGCCTAGGACCCTGCCGGTGCTGGCGTCGGCGACCAGTTTCAACGCGCCGCGAGTGTCGCGGTTCACCAGTGCTCTCGGCACGTCCTCCAACGCCAAGAGGCGGCAGGTACACGGGAGGCCTTGCTCAAGCGCTTCTTTTTCAGTGAGCCCTGCCGAGGCCAACTGTGGGCGGGTGAACATCACCGCCGGCAGGCCCGTGTAGTCCACCGTCTCAGGCTTGGTCCCACCGTCGGCGAGTGCGTTGACGGCGGCGACCCGTCCAGAGGCGGCGGCGACGTACACGTACTGCGGCGTGCCCGCAACGTCGCCCGCTGCATACACCCGCGGGTTGGACGTGGCCTGGTGTTCGTCGATCACGACGAAGCCCCGGGCGTCGGTGTCGACTCCGGCTGCCGGGAGATCCAACGCGAGGGTGTCGGCGTGCCGGCCGGTCGCCAGCAACAGTCGCTCCGCAGTCACCTGGTTCCCGGACGCGGTGATCACTCTGACGCCGCCTTCCTCGGCGGTCTCGACGCCGGTCGCGTGTTCGGCGATCACGGCGATACCGTCATCGCCGAACACACCGGCCATGACCTCGCGCAACTCCGGCTCCGCGTGCGGCGCCAGGCGCCCGATCACAGTCACGCGAGCGCCGAGGTGAGCGAACAGCTGGGCCTGCTCCATCCCGACAAAGCCGCCACCGATGATCACCAGTGACTCGGGCACCTCGGTCAATTCCATCGCAGTAGTCGACGTCAAGTACTCCACGTCCTCGATCCCGTCGATACCGCGCACCGTGGGCTGCGAACCGGTCGCGATCACGTAGGACCGTGCCCGCAGCGGCTTCCCGTCGACCTCCACCGTGTCCTTGTCGGTGAATCGCGCCTCACCGGAGATCAGCGGGAACCCCCACGCCTCAGCGACCGCGGTGTACTTGTGCTGCTTGAGTCGGTCGATCAACTCAACTTTCTGCGCCACCAGCGCGTCCAGGTCCACGCCGTCGGCGAAGGTGGGAACGCCGTCGAACGGGTTGGTTAGCGCACTGTGCCGGGTTCCGGCAGCGGCCAGCAGGGTCTTGGACGGAACACAGCCGACATTCACACAGGTCCCGCCCAGAGCGCCGCGCTCGATCAGTACGACCTCGGCACCCGCCTTGCGGGCCGCGATACCTGCTGCCATCGCGGCTCCTCCCGACCCGATTACGGCCAGGTCAATGTCGTACTCCGCGCTCATCTCAATCTCCTCCGGTTTGGTATTCGCCCATCCATCACCCACCATGGACCTTCCAGTGCAGTAGAAGGTCAAGTAGCGAGAGCGGAGACCGCCATGCGAATCGGTGAACTCGCCGCGGCCACTGGCACGACCACCACGACCCTGCGGTTCTACGAGGACAGCGGACTGCTTCCGCCCGCCGAACGAACCGTCAGCGGATACCGCAGCTACGGCCAGGAGGCCATCGCCAGGCTGGACTTCATCCGGCGAGGGCGCGCCGCCGGACTCACGCTTACTCAGATCCGCGAGGTGCTCGATATTCGAGACGCGGGGACCGCCCCGTGCCACCACGTCAAGGAGCTCCTCGACCTCCGCCTCACTGCCCTCGACCGGCAGATCGCCGACCTACAAGCGCTCCGCGCCAACGTCACCCACCTCCGAGACGACGCCGCACAAGCCAAGCCCTCCGAATGCCAGTCCGAAGACGTATGCCGCTACCTGTGAGCCGCTCGAGACCATAGCCCGCGGCGGTCTAGAACCACCCACAGCAGTCGTGACGCATTTGCAATAGCGACCCGGCTTCTGACATCGGCTTGTCTTTGATGCACATGCTGCAGCAACCGTTGAGGTCCAGAGCGGGGTCTCTAGGCTTGAAGGATGCAGCAGATCGCAGATTGGTGGGACAAACACCAGGTCGTGCTGTACGTAGCCGCAATCATCTTCGGCGGGGCGTTGGGAGTTCTCGTGCCGGCGTCGGCGCCGATGTTGACGGTCGCGACGAACCCGGCGCTGGCGGTTCTGTTGTTCGCCACGTTCCTCGCGGTACCGCTCATAGAGGTCGGACGGTCCTTCAAGGACCTACGATTCCTCGGCACTGTGCTCGTCGTCAACCTCCTGCTGGTGCCGATCGTGGTGTTCGGTCTGTCCCGGTTCGTCGTGGATGACCGGGCGCTGCTCATCGGTGTGCTGCTGGTGCTGCTCACTCCATGCGTCGACTACGTGATCGTCTTCACGGGGCTCGCCGGCGGGGCGACGGCGCGACTGCTCGCGGCGACGCCGCTGTTGATGCTGCTGCAAATCCTGCTCCTTCCCGCGTACCTATGGCTATTCGCCGGCGGCGAGGCGGTGGCGCACCTTGAGATCCGTCCATTCATCGAGGCGTTCGTCGTCATCATCCTGATCCCGCTCGCAGCAGCCGCGATGGTGCAAGCCGTCGCTCGGCGGCACCGTGCTGGACGCTCGGTCGAGCACGGCATGGCCGCGGCAACGGTGCCGCTCATGATGCTCACTCTGGCGGTTGTCATCGGTTCCCAGATCGCCGCCGTCGGCGGTCAAGCACTCGCTCTGCTCCGAGTGGTGCCGCTGTACGTTGCATTCCTGGTCGTGATGCTCTTCCTCGGCCTCGCGGCTTCGCGTATCGCACGACTCAGAGCTCCGGAGACTCGGGCAGTGATCTTCAGCGGCGCGACGCGCAACTCCCTCGTCGTCCTCCCGCTCGCGCTCGCGCTACCGGCCGAGCTTGCGCTCGCACCGCTGGCGGTCGTCACGCAGACGCTGGTCGAGCTTGTCGGCATGGTCGTGTTTGTTCGACTGGTGCCGAGGATCGCACCGTCGCAGAAGGACCAGTTGCCGGCTAGGGGCCATTCAGAGTCGGAGCTGGGTTAGCCAGCTCTGGTTGTCCTCGACGCTCACCACGCTGTGCAGGCGGCCTCCGGTGACTCGGAAGAAGTGAAGCTCATCAACGTTTTCGAAGCGGACGCCACTTGGCTCGTGATCTCGCCATGGGCCAAGGTGTGTGCCCGAGCAGCGGAAGTGGGCCGCGACCTTCTCGCCCTCGACCACGACCGTCAGGATCTCCATGTGGACATCCGGGAACGATCGTCGAAACGGCTCGATCCAGCGGCGCATCAGCTTCACCTCTTCCGCTGCCGTAGCGACGATGGCAACTACTACGCGACGCTCGCGCACGCGCGGGCGCACCAGCGCCGTCGCAGCCCGAAGCCGTTCACGCTGCTCGAGCATCCGGAGCTCTGCCGGCAGATCGAGGCGTGGATGGACGATGGTTGGTCGCCGCGGCTGATGGCGGCGATGCTCGCGATCGAGTTCCCGGACGACGAGACTATGCGGGTGAGCCACGAGACGATCTACCAGGCGCTCTACGTGCAAACGCGCGGGCAGTTGCGCAAGGACCTGGCGAAACAGCTCTCGACGAAGCGCGCCAAGCGCAAGCCGCGAGGCTCGCTGGAGCCGCGGCAACGGCTCTATCGGGACGCGTTGAAGATCAGCGAGCGGCCACCAGAGGCTGCCGATCGGGCCGTGCCTGGGCATTGGGAGGGCGACCTGATCATCGGCTCGGGATCGTCCGCGATCGGCACGCTCGTGGAACGAAGGACGCGGTTCACGATCCTGCTGCACTTGCCCCAGACGCATACCGCCGACGAGGTCGCGGCCGAGATGATCAAGCAGATGGGGAAGCTGCCGGCGCACCTGCGGCGCTCGATCACCTGGGACCGCGGCAGCGAGCTCGCCGCCTACGAGCGCATCCAGCTCGACCTGTCCACGAAGGTGTTCTTCGCCGACCCGCACTCGCCCTGGCAGCGCGGCACGAACGAGAACACCAACCGGCTGCTGCGCCACTGGTTCGAGAAGGGCAGCGACCTGCGGACCTGGGACGCCGCCGGACTGCAACGCGTCCAGGACACCCTCAACCGCCGGCCCCGGCCCACGCTCGAACTGCAAACCCCAGCGCAAGCGCTGAACAAGCTACTCGAACGAGCAGCAACAACCCCGAGCGTTGCACCGACCAGTTGACTTTGCCGACAGCGAGAACCTACAGCAACTGTAGATTCTCAATTTCGGTGGCGCATTCTCAATTTCGTGGCGCAGCCGTGTCGCAGCTTCTCAGTTTCGTGGCGCAGCGCGTCCTGGATGTATGAGCGGCGACCAGCTGCTTGAAGCCGAGGTTCGCTACCTCACCGAGGACGACGAGTCGATCGTCCGGTCCTACGCGCGGCAGCGGCACTATTCCGGGCTCTACTGGTCCTTCAAGAACCGCGATCACGTCGTCTACGAGAGTCGACTGGAACTCGCAAGGCTCTTGGTCGCCGACATCGATCCGGCTACGCAGCGCATCGCCGCGCAGCCGATGCAACTGCTCGGCGCAGACGGCTCGCGTATGCGCCGGCACGTTCCCGACTTCCTCATCGTCCGCGCCGACGACTGTCCGCTGGTGGTCGATTTGGAGCCCGCCCGGTTCGCCGTCAAGCCCGAGGTCGCGTACGTTCTCCGGTGGACCGCGAAGCTGTGCTCAGCGCGTGGACTCGACTACCAAGTGTGGAGCGGCGCGGACCCCGTGGTCAAGTCCCCGGTAGTGGTGTCGCGGTGTCCTTCGTTCTGGCTGGTTAGGCGGAGAGCTGGAGGGCGGGTTCGGTGGTCACCTCGCTTCCGGTGTCGGCCACGAGTGTGAGGCGGCTCTTGGCGAGCATCTCGAGGCCGAGGTAGCGGCGCCCTTCGGCCCATTCGTCGGTCTGCTCCGCCAGGACCGCGCCGACCAGGCGGGTGATGGCGTCGCGGTTTGGGAAGATGCCGACGGAGTCGGTGCGGCGACGGATCTCGCGGTTCAGGCGCTCGTTCGGGTTGTTCGACCAGATCTGCTGCCAGAGGCCTTCGGGGAACTGCGCGAAGGCGAGGATGTCGGCGCGCGCCGCGTCGAGGTGCTCGAACGCGTCGGGCAGCTTCCCGTCGACGTAGTCGAGCAGTCGATCGAACTGAGCGTGGACGGCGTCTCGGTCTGGCTGATCGTCGACGGAGTGCAGCATCGCCTTCACGGCTGGCCAGAGGTTCTTGGGAGTGACGGACATGAGGTTCACCGCGTAGTGCGTTCTGCAGCGCTGCCAGCTGGCCCCTGGGAGGTTCGCGGCGATCGCCTCCACCAGGCCCTGGTGGGCGTCGGAGGTGACCAGTCGCACGCCGGTCAGGCCGCGGGCGACAAGGTCGGCGAAGAAGCTGTTCCAGGCCGGCCCGGTCTCGCTGGTGGCCACGCGCATGCCGAGCACCTCGCGGCGCCCGTCGGCGTTGACGCCGGTAGCGACCAGCACGACGGCATTGATCACGCGCCCGCCTTCGCGGACCTTCATCGTGAGCGCGTCGGCGGCGACGAACGTGAACGGGCCCGCCTCATCCAGCGGCCGGTGCCGGAACTGCTCGACGTGCTCGTCGAGATCGGCCGCCATGCGCGAGACCTGCGACTTCGACAGCGAGTGGATGCCGAGCGTCTTCACCAGCTTGTCCATCCGCCGGGTGGAGACGCCGGCGAGGTAGCAGTCGGCGACGACGGTGATCAGCGCGGTCTCGGCACGCTTGCGCCGCTCGAGGAGCCAGTCGGGGAAGTAGGTGCCGGCCCGCAACTTCGGGATCGCGACATCGACCGTGCCGACGCGCGTGTCGAGCGGGCGGTGCCGGTAGCCGTTGCGATGCGTCGTGCGGTCGGAGCTGGGCTGGCCCCATTCGGCGCCGACGACCGCGTCGGCGTCGGCAGACAGCAACGCGTTGATCATCGTCTGCAACAGCGAGCGCATCAGATCCGGCGACGCGTCGGTCAGGGCTTCTGCCAGCACGCCGGCAGGGTCGACAATATGAGGAGCGGTCATCGTGATGACTCCATTCGAGTGGGTTGTAGGAGATTCCTCGAAGGATCACACGGTGACCGCGCTCACGTCGATAGCGACGAGCCCGGCCACCCTGCGCTACACCACTATGCGGGACTCAACTGACCCCGTCGTCATCCGCAACATCGAGTGGCTGCAGGCCGCCCGGAGGCGCCCGCTATCGCCGCGAACGCTGACCGAGAAGATCCGCTGGATGGCGGCAACCCCGATCCCGCTCGGCCAGCTCTTGCATCAGACCTCGGCAACTTACCAGGACCTGCTCCGGCTCGTCTGGCACGGAAGCTTGCAACTCGAACTCGCAAGCACCCTCAGCGACGAGACGGCCGTCTGGGCAAGTTAGGAGCACAACATGGACACCCGCTCGATCGAGATCATGCCGGGATCGGAGATGTGGTTCGAGGGCGAGCTCGACCGCGTGGCGGTTCATCGCGTAGTGAAGCACGAACGTTGGTACCGTTTGCTCGATCGTGTCGTGACCGGGTCGATGACCGGGGAAGACGGTGGACGATGCAGCGGCCAAAGCTGCGAGACGGGAAGACCATGGCCCAGCCCGACCCGGCCGCCCGAGCCGGTCGAGCACGCTCGCGCTGGCGCAGCCTCCAGTTCGGTGCCGCGGCCACGGTCGCAATCGGTGCCTTGATCGCGACTCTGATCGCCCCGGGCGCGCCACAGGCAGAGGCCGTCGACGAGTACGGCTTCCCCACCTGGGCAGAGGTCGAGGCCGCCCGGAGCAACGTGAACGCGAAGGACCAGCAGATCAGCGAGATCCGCGCGCTCATCTCACAGCTCGAGAGCGACGCCGACAACGCGCAGTCGCTCGCCGATCAGCGCGCGGCGGAGGCAATCGAGGTGCAGCGCGTCTATGACGAGGCCGTCGCAGCGGCCGAGCGGCTCCAGCAGCAGGCGGACGAGGCCTCGGCGAGCGCCGAGGAGTCGCAGCTGGCGGCCGGCCAGCTCGCCGCACAGATCGCACGCTCTGGCGGCACCGGCGACATGAGTGCCGAGCTGTTCGCCAATCCCGGCTCAGCCGACGACTGGCTGCACCAGCTCGACATGATGGATCGCGTCGCAGGTACCGCCGACACTCTCTACCAGCAGGCGCAGCAGGACGCGAACGCTGCACAGGCGCTACAAGATCAAGCAGCGGTCGCCCGCGACGCGCTGCACGAGATGAAAGTCGCGGCCGACGAGGCCTACGCGACCGCGCAGGCTTCCGCGATCGCCGCACAAGAGGCGGTCGTCACGCAGCAGGAGCACCGCGCCGAACTCGACGCACAGCTCGCGGTGCTGATCGAGAACCGGGCTGCGACCGAGGAGGACTACCAGGCGGGCCAGGCGCACCGTGCATGGCTGGCAGAGCAGGAGCGGCTTCGGCGGGAGCGCGAGGCGCGGGAGCGCGAGGCGGCTCACCAGCGCGCGCTCGAGGAGCAGCGCAGACTGGCCGCTGCCGCCCGCGAATCCGGCGGCAGCGGTGGCGGCGCTGCGGTCCCGGTCGCGCCGAACCCGAGCAGCGGCTGGCAGACGCCGCTCTATGGCCGCTTCACCTCCGCTTACGGCATGCGCAACGATCCGCTCGGCCGGCTCGGCCGGAAGTTGCATGCCGGTGTCGATATCGCGGCCGGCTGTGGCGCGCCGATCTACGCCGCCGCTGACGGCGTCGTCACGCTGCGTTCACGTGACACCTATGGCGCGAACATGCTGTACATCGATCACGGCGGCGGCGTCAGAACCGAGTATTACCACATGATGCAGCCCGCCAGCGTGGCACCCGGCCAGCGCGTACAAGCCGGTCAGGTCGTCGCATACGAGGGCAGAACCGGCTACGTGACCGGCTGCCACTTGCACTTCCAACTCCGCGTCGGAGGCACGCTTGTGAATCCCGAATCGTTCCTGAACGCACGAGGCGTGTACCTGCGCTGACGGGCATCGTGGTGCCGGTCGGGCCGCGGCCTCCCAGGACACTGCCGTGGCCTCCGGGTGTTGCTAGCTCCAACTACTCGTACTACTCGAGGTTCATCTCGCGCGTCTGCAGCCACAGCATCGGATCGAAGGACACGTAATTGCTGTTCTTCAGTTCGAGGTGCAGATGCGGACCCGTCGAACGGCCGGAACTGCCCACCTGGCCAATGACTGTCGTGATGTCCACGACCTGGCCTACCTCGACCTGGATCGAACCGGGCAGCATGTGCGCGTACCAGGACTGCACGAACTGTCCATTGATGTTGTGGTCGACGAAGACGACGTACCCGCCACCACCGGGATTGTTCCCCTGCCACACCTCGGAGACGACACCGTTCGCAATCGGCCGGATCTGCGTGCCGAGGCCGAGGGCAATATCCGTCCCGCCGTGCGATCCACCGGGGCGGTATCCGAACGGACTCGTGATCCTCAACTGCGCCAAGCTGGGGAACGGGCTCTGCACATAGTCGGTGTTCAGCGCTTCCCAGGCACGGGGAAACGCCGGATCGCCCCCGTACGACGAACCTGGCACTTCTGAGTCCGCAACTGCCTGGTAGCTGGCGAACTCGGCATCCGTCATGCTCGCTGCAGCAAGCGGGTCGGTGACGACGATCTCGTCGCGTGCGAAGAATGTGTCGCTGTCTGCGGCGACTTGATCGAGCTCCTGTGAGCTCGGCTCGATCAAGGCCACCTCCGGGGCGAGGGTGCTTGGCGCCTGCATTGCCTGCGCGGGTAGCGAGGTGACGGCAACAAACGATCCGATAAACACCAGCGCACTGCCTGCAGTGATCTTCCGCGCGAGCTTGCGGACGCGTCGCTCGGCACGCGCCGGCGGTGCCGTGGTCACTGGTTGCCGGATGATGCGCGGCGTGAGCGGTCTCTGTGCACGGCGCGCCCCGGATGTCGAAGGCGCGTTGTCGACGCCCAGCGCCGGGTTCGCAATCGTGATGCTGCTTGCCGTACCAGTCGCAGCCTTCGAGACCGTCAATTCCCGGGCGACCTGAATCGCGGCCTCGCGCATGGCGCGGCGGCTCGAGTACAGCGATGGGGCGCCATGAAGGACCGTCACTCGCGCAGATGCGCGAGCTTCAGCGCCGGTACGCGCGATCGCTTCGGCGGCCCGTTCCTGCTCGCGAAGGACGCGCCGAGTTGCCGGCTGCGCTGTGACGATCGACGGAAGAGCCTCGCTCTTCTCCCGTGCAGGAGATGTGGGCTGCGTCACGCTAGATAGATCCTCAGACTCTTTGAACAGGCGTCCACGAGGGCATCGGCCTTGCCATGCAGCGACTCGCAACGGATCGCGCCCAAAACGCGAACCCACCGAATATAACGGATTGGTAACGGCCTGGTCAACGTCGCCGCCGCGCCACTCATGGATTCCATACATCATCGGCGAGAACCTCACTGCTATCCGGTTGCGAACCCGACCGCAAACCGAGGGGGTGACAATCACGGTCACAGTGGCTTCGATGGGGTACAGAGCCCCGACGATCGAAGGAGAGAATCATGAGCCACCACGTGGAGTCCATGCTCGACACCTACCCCAAGGATCTCGGGGGAATCGACAAGCAGGCGCTTGCGGCGTGCATCGAGGCGTGCTTCGAGTGCGCGCAGACGTGCACCGCGTGCGCCGATGCCTGCCTGTCGGAGGACATGGTCGCCGAGCTCACCAAGTGCATCCGCACCAACCTCGACTGCGCAGACATCTGCGAGACGACCGGGCGCATCCTCTCGCGCCACACCGGCTACGACGCGAACATCACTCGCGCCGTCTTGGAAGCGTGTCAGACGGCATGCAGGGCGTGCGCGGAAGAGTGTGAGCAGCACGCGCAGATGCACGAGCACTGCCGCGTGTGCGCGGAAGCGTGCCGACGGTGCGAGCGCGCGTGCGCCGACCTGCTCGCCACACTGCGTTGAACTCGCATCGCACCTACACGGAATGACGTACCATGCGCAGGCCCACCGTCCTGACCGCACTCGCGCTGGCCTCCGCATTCGCCCTCGCGGGATGCGCGAACGGCAGCGAACAACCAGCTGAAACCCCGGGGGAGCGCGCGAGCGTCGAGCCCTCGACGACGGCTGGCGAGTCTAGTTCGATCTCCAGTGAGCACAACGAGCAAGACGTGATGTTTGCGCAGATGATGACACCGCACCACCAGCAGGCGGTGGAGATGAGCGAGATGCTGCTGGCCAAGGACGACATCCCGACCGAAGTGGCCGACTTCGCCCAGCAGGTCATCGACGCGCAGGGTCCGGAGATCGAGCGCATGAACGCCATGCTCGAAGCCTGGGGCGAAGAGCCCGGCGACATGGAAGGCATGGATCACGGATCCGGCATGGGCGGCATGATGAGCGAAGCGGCCATGGCCGCCCTTGAAGAGGCGCAGGGAACCGAGGCGGCCCAGCTCTACCTGGAGCAGATGATCACCCACCACCAGGGCGCAGTCGAGATGGCTCAAGAGCAGCTCGATAGCGGTGAGAACCCGGAGGCGCTGCAGCTTGCCCAGCAGATCATCGACGCGCAGGAGGCCGAGATCGCGCAGATGGAGGACATGCTGCAGAACCTCTGACCACGCCACCCCGCCGGCACACCCGATTCGACCGGCTGCGCCGGCGGTAGGCTTGTCAAGTGGGATCGGGGGCATCCATGCGCGCGCTCAGCAGCAGACCGGCTGACGCCGTTCCCCGTGCACGGATCCTGCTCGCACTGCTGCTGGCCGTGGCTGGCGTGCTGGTTGGCCTGCTCGGCATGCACGTGTTGGGCGGAGGCACCCATGCCGCGCACGATGCCGCCCCTGCCCCGGCGATCTCCCATGCGATGGGAGAAGATCACGCACCGGCCCCGGCACACTGCGGCGAGACCGGTTGCGAGGAGTTCGGGTTGATGGCCGCGAGCTGCGTGCTGGCACTGCTGGCGCTCACGCTGCTGCTGCCCGCCTCCCCAGTGCGATGGTTCGTGCGAACCAGCGCTCCACCGGCGCGCTCCTTCCCGCTCTTCGCACGGTCCACCCCCACCCCTTCGCTCATCGCGCTCTCGATCAGCCGGACTTGATGGAGCCGATGCGGCCGCACCCATGCAGCCGCATCTCGCCAACCCCACAAATCCTTACTGACAGAGAGAAGAACACCATGCATGCACCCAAGCGCGCGCTCGCAGCGAGCGCGCTCACGATCGCCCTCGTCCTCACCGGCTGCGCCGCCGCGTCCGAGCCCGCCACGAGCCCCTCGACATCGAGCAGCCCCACGGAGAACAGCGCTGGCAGCGCGGGGGCGACGGACTTCAACCAGGACGACGTGATGTTCGCGATGAACATGATCGCCCACCACCAACAGGCCATCGAGATGTCCGACACGCTGCTGGCCAAATCCGACGTCGACGAGCGCGTCGCCGACCTCGCCGAACGCATCCGAGAGGCGCAGCAGCCGGAGATCGAGCGCATGAACGCCATGCTCGAAGCCTGGGGCGAGACCCCCGGCGATATGGAAGGAATGGACCATGGATCCGGCACGGGCGGCGGCATGATGTCGGAATCCGACATGGAACTGCTCGAGGAGGCACCGGGACCTGAGGCATCGAGGCTGTTCGTGGAGCAGATGATCATGCACCACGACGGCGCCGTGGCGATGGCGGAGGCTGAGGTCGCCTCGGGCGAGAACGCCGACGCTGTCGAGCTGGCCGAGCGCATCATCAACGACCAGTCGTCGGAGATCGCCGAGATGGAGGCACTGCTCGACGAACTGTGACGGCGTGGCGGGGGCGGCAGCCGCTGTCGCCCCCGCCGGTCGTCCTCGCGCTGTCTTGCCGCCGGTGCCCCCCACGCCCCCTTCCTCAACCGAATCGAGAAGAACGGTCCATGCAACTCCATCGATCACCGCGCCTCCGGCGCATCGCCGCGGCCTCTGCGCTCTCGGCCACGATCCTGCTCACTGCCACGGCGTGCGCGCCCGCTGGCGCGACCGCAGAATCGCTCACGACGGACAACCACATCCACAAGCTCATGCCGAGCGATGACGGGCAGTCATTGCTCGTCGGCACCCACAACGGCCTCTTCAGCGTCGACCTCGAGTCCGGCGACGTGGAAGGCCCGGTGGGCGAGCACGTCATCGACCTCATGGGCCTGACCCGTGCAGACGACGGCCTGCTCGCCTCCGGCCACCCCGGGGCGTCCGGGGTGCAGCACCTGCAGGGGCCGAATCTCGGTCTGATCCAAAGCTCCGACACGGGTGAGACCTGGGAGTCCGTATCGCTCGAGGGCGCAGCCGACTTCCACGCGCTCACCTACGATTCGGCTGCGGGCACGGTCGTCGGCGCGCACGCGGGCCAGATCCTCATCAGCGACGACATGGGCGCGTCGTGGCGCGAAGGCGCGGCAGCGGATCCCTACGAGCTGCTCGCCACCAGCGATGGGCTGCTGATGACGAGCTTCGACGGTCTCAGCGTCAGCACCGACGCGGGCGAGAGTTTCCAGGCGGTCGAGGGCGCCCCACCACTCGTGCTGCTCGCCAATGCCGAGGACACCGTCATCGGTGTCGATCTCGACGGCACGCTGTGGCGGTCTGAGCGTGGAACGCCGTGGACCCCAGTAGGCACGACCCCAGGGCAGATCCACGCGCTGACGCTCCTCCCGAGCGGCGAGGTGATCGTCGCGACGGAAGCAGGGCTGCAGCGCACCAGCGACCTCGGCCAGAGCTGGGAGCCGCTCATCTCCTGACACCTGCCGCCATCAGGATCGCGTCATCGGTGGCCCGCGAGCTCGGCCTTGATGGCGAGGATCTCGCGGGCCGCCGAGAGTCCGACCGCCCCCGTCACGCACCCGTCGCCGTCACGGAAGGTCGTGACGATGCTGCCGTCACGCGAGCGGTCCGTGCCGACGACCGCATTTGGTGACACGGTGCCGACCCCCATGATCGAAGTCCCGTAGACGTTCAAGCTGAAACCGGAGGCCGCGCGGTACGGTCCCGGGTCCTCGCCTTCACCGAGGTCGTGCAGGATGGTGCGCGCGGCGTGCGCGCCCTGGGCCATGGCATCGTCCCAGTGGTCGATGCGGTGCCATGAGCCGTCCGGGGTCGTGTGCGCTGCTGCTGCGCCGGCCGCGTACGCACCGGGGATCGTGCCCGCCCG
This sequence comes from Agrococcus sp. ARC_14, assembly GCF_022436485.1. Classification (NCBI taxonomy): domain Bacteria; kingdom Bacillati; phylum Actinomycetota; class Actinomycetes; order Micrococcales; family Microbacteriaceae; genus Agrococcus; species Agrococcus sp. ARC_14. The sequence goes on along the minus strand of NZ_JAKUDO010000001.1, from coordinate 1,590,537 downwards.
CAGGCGGTCATCGACCCTCACCCCTTCGGCGTCCCCGGACGCCCATGACGTATCCGGCACGGTCCCCTGCGCCACGATCACCAGATCCGAGCGCAGCTCGCTGCCGTCGTCGAGCCTCACGCCTAGACGCGAAGCAGACGGCAGCAGTACGGTCACGGCTCGCCCGAAGTGGGCGTCGACGTGCGCGGCGTGCAGGTCTCGAAGCCGCGTCGCGATCGGGCGCCCGAGCACGCGCGCGAGCGGCACGTCCGATTGCGCGACCAATTGCAGCTCGGCGCCTGCCGCTGCGAAGTAGCTCGCGACCTCAGACCCCACCAGGCCAGCGCCGAGCACCGTCACGGTGCGCCCGGTTGGATCGTCCCCGAGGTGGTCGCGGATCCGCAGAGCGTCTTCCGCGCGATGCAGCGAGAAGACGCCGGGACCAGCACCGCCGGGAAGCGCCCTTGGCGTGCTGCCCATCGCCAGCAGCAGGGTGCTGTAGGGCAGCGCCCGGCCGTCCTGCAGGCGGACGACGTGCCGATCCGCGTCAATGGTGAGCGCGCGCCCGTGCACGAGCTCGACGCCGAGCGGCGTCAGATCCTTGAGCGCCGCCTGTTCGACGGTGAGCAGGCCGGGCAGGATCGCCTTGTCGACCAAGGTTCGGCTGTACGGCGGATGCGGCTCGTCATGCACGATCCGCACGGAGCCGGTGAACCCTGCTGCGCGCAGCGCGGCCGCCGCTGCGTGCCCAGCGGCTCCTGCTCCGACGATCAAGACGTCCGGCTCGAGCATCGACATGGCGCTCAGCTCCTCCTCTTGACGCGCATACCCCTGCTGGGTATATCGTCGTCTCAATCGATACCCCCCAGGGGTATCCTGTTAAGTGAGAGGAAGACACCATGAGCAGCTCCGAGTTCCAGGTCACCGGCATGAGCTGCGGCCACTGCGAGGTCGCGATCCGCAGCGAAGTCGAGCAGATCGCGGGGGTCGAGAACGTCCAGGTGAGCGCGCAGACCGGCCGGCTCGTGATCACGGGCTCGCAGCCGATCGACGACGCAGCGATCCTCGCCGCAGTCGATGAAGCCGGCTATGAGGCTGCGCCGCTCCGATGAACACCGCCGCCCGATTGGGCATCTACGGTGCTGGACTCGTGCTCGCCTTCGGCGGAGCCTTCGCCATCGCCGCCGCCGTCGTGCCAGACGCCACCGTCGCCGCCTGGTCGCAGGACGACCGAGGCGCCCACAGCGATCCGGCCACCAGCACGACAGCACCACCGGCAACCACGCAGGAAGAGCAGGAGATCGACGTGACCGGAGTCACCATCGCCCAATCAGGCTTCATGATCGGACCGATCGACGCCCCCGCGCAGCCGGGTGAGACGAGCCCGCTCTCGTTCCAGATCCTCGATGGCGACGGCGCACCGGTGACCGCATTCGAGACCGCCCACGGGAAGGACCTGCATCTGATCACGGTCCGCACCGACGGCACCGGGTACCGTCACGTGCACCCGGAGCTCGATCCCGCGAACGGCACGTGGTCGCTGCCGTGGACCTGGGAGGCCGCCGGCAGCTACCGGGTCTACGCCGACTTCACGACCACAGACGCCACGAGCATCACTCTCTCCCGCATGATCGACGTGGTCGGCACGGTCGAGCCACAGCCGGCGACCGACGTGAGGCTTCGCGACGACGTAGACAGCTTCGACGTCACGATCAGCGGCGAGTTGACGGCGGGTGGCGCGAGCGAGCTGACCGTCGAGGTGGCTCGGGACGGGGACCCAATCACCGATCTCGAGCCGTACCTCGGCGCCTTCGGGCATCTGGTCGCGCTTCGCCAGGGCGATCTCGCCTATCTGCATGTGCATGCGCACGGCGACGAGCCGCAGCCCGGCGATCTGGCCGGCCCCGACGTGACGTTCACGGCCGAGGCCCCGACCGCCGGCCGATATCTGCTGTATTTCGACTTCCAGGTCGACGGAATGGTGCACACCGCGCAGTTCGTGCTCGACGCGATCCCCCCGACGGGCAGCGCGGGCACCCCTGATGAGCCGGCGGGCACTGACGGCGACGCTGAGCACGACGGACACTGACCAGTAGCGAGCCCCGGACGCGCACAGCGCCCGGAGCACCGACGAGGAGACGATTTTGACTGACTTGCAGCCGGCAGCTGCGGCTTCCAGCGTGGAGCTGGAGATCGGCGGGATGACGTGCGCCTCGTGCGCGATGCGGATCGAGAAGAAGCTGAACAAGCTCGACGGCGTCAGCGCGACCGTGAACTATGCGACGGAGAAGGCCAAGGTTTTGGCACCCGCGGACTTCGACCCGGCGGTGCTGATCGCGGAGGTGGAGAAGACCGGATACACCGCAGCACTCCCCGCCCTGGAACAGTCCTCGACGGTGGACGACGACGGCGAGGCTCCGGATGCAGAACTGGTGAGCCTGCGGCACCGACTGATCGGCTCCGTCGTGCTCACCGTCCCAGTGATCGCCATGGCGATGGTGCCGGTGCTGCAGTTCACCTACTGGCAGTGGCTCTCGCTCGCGCTCGCCGCGCCGGTGATCGTGTGGGGCGCGTGGCCGTTCCACAAGGCGGCCTGGACGAATCTGCGGCACGGTGCCGCGACGATGGACACGCTCATCTCGATGGGAACCAGCGCGGCGCTGCTGTGGTCGCTGTTCGCGCTGTTCTTCGGCACCGCTGGCGTCCCCGGTATGACGCACCCGTTCGAGCTCACCGTCGCCCCCAGTGACGGCGCCGCAAACATCTACCTGGAGGTCGGCGCCGGGGTGACGATGTTCATCCTGGCCGGCCGCTACTTCGAGAAGCGATCCAAGCGGCAGGCTGGCGCGGCGCTGCGAGCGCTGCTCGAGCTGGGCGCGAAGGACGTCGCCGTGCTCCGCGACGGCGTCGAGGTGCGCATCCCGACCACAGATCTCGCCGTCGACGACGAGTTCGTCGTCCGGCCCGGCGAGAAGATCGCCACCGACGGCACGGTCGTCTCCGGCACCTCCGCGGTAGACGCTTCCATGCTCACGGGCGAATCGGTGCCCGTCGAGGTCGGAACGGGCGACACCGTCACCGGAGCCACCGTCAACGCGGGCGGCCACATCGTCGTGCGCGCCACGCGGGTCGGCTCGGACACGCAGCTCGCCCAGATGGCGAAGCTCGTGGAGGACGCGCAGTCCGGCAAGGCCGACGTGCAGCGCCTCGCCGACAGGGTCTCCGGCATTTTCGTGCCGATTGTGATCGCCATCGCGGTGGGCACGCTCGGCGCCTGGCTCGGCGCCGGCTTCCCAGCCGCGGCCGCGTTCACGGCGGCCGTCGCCGTGCTGATCATCGCCTGCCCCTGCGCGCTCGGCCTCGCGACCCCCACCGCGCTGCTCGTGGGCACGGGACGCGGTGCGCAGATGGGGATCCTCATCAAGGGGCCGGAGGTGCTCGAGTCCACGCGCCGCATCGACACCATCGTGCTCGACAAAACCGGCACCGTGACCGTGGGCAAGATGACCCTCACCGATGTGTACACCGCCGCCGGCACCGACCGGACCGAGCTGCTGCGACTCGCGGGCGCCCTGGAGGACGCCTCCGAACACCCGATCGCCCAGGCCGTCGCGAAGGCCGCGGTGCAGGAGTTCGGGACACTGCCGACCCCGGAAGGCTTCACGAACATCGAGGGCAAGGGCGTGCAGGGCGTCGTCGACGGGCACGCGGTGATCGTCGGCCGGGCCTCGCTGCTGGCCGACTGGTCCCTGCACTTGTCTGCCGAACTCGCCAAGGCGAAGGCCGGGGCCGAGCGCCAGGGGAAGACCGCGGTCGCCGTCGGCTGGGACGGTCAGGCGCGCGGCGTGCTCGTCGTCGCCGACACGGTCAAGCCCACGAGCGCGGCCGCCGTGGCGCAGTTCAAGCGCCTGGGGCTCACGCCGGTGCTGCTCACCGGCGACAACCAGACCGTGGCCGAGCAGATCGCCGCCGAGGTCGGCATCGCCGACGTGATCGCCGAGGTGCTGCCGCAGGACAAGGTCGACGTCATCAGCCGGCTGCAGCGCGAGGGGAAGGCCGTCGCGATGGTCGGCGATGGGGTCAACGACGCCGCCGCCCTCGCCCAGGCCGACCTGGGTCTCGCGATGGGCACCGGCACCGATGTCGCGATCGAAGCCTCCGACCTCACGCTCGTCCGCGGCGACCTGCGCAGCGCTGCCGACGCGATCCGGCTCTCCCGGAAGACGCTGGGCACCATCAAGGGCAACCTGTTCTGGGCCTTCGCCTACAACGTCGCCGCGATCCCGCTGGCCGCCCTCGGGCTGCTCAACCCCATGCTCGCCGGCGCGGCAATGGCGTTCTCCAGCGTCTTCGTCGTCGGCAACAGCCTCCGCCTTCGCAGCTTCAGGAGCGAGGCGGTGGACCCCGCACCGACCGCCACGACCGCGCCGCGGCCTGCGGCACGGTCGGCAGCAGTCGACACCCATCACTGAGAGGAACCCCCATGTCCGACACCACCGGTCACGACCACAGCCACGGCAACCACGACCACGCCGGCCACCACGAAGATCACGGCCACAGCCACAGCGCCACCGGTGCCCACGGGCACGACGCGGCCGCCGGCGAGATTAGCGAGTGCCCGGTGATGGCTGGCAGCACGGTCCTGAAGGCGGACGCCGAGGCCGCGGGCCTCGTCCGCGACTACGAGGGCACGCGCTACTACCTGTGCTGCGCCGCCTGCGGGCCCCTGTTCGACTCCGACCCCGCGAAGTACGCCGCCGCGGCCTGAGCTGCACCGTGTCGGGCTTATCTCCAGATAGGTCCGGCACGGCTTCCCCGCACCCGAGAGGATGAGACCATGACCAACCCGCACGAGCACCGACCCGACCCGACGGATCCCGACCAGCTCCACGCGCACCACGCGGCCGCACAGATGGAGGCACCCGAGGTCAACGGGTCCGACCATGCAGACCATCATCACGATCAGTTCCAGCCGACGGGTGCGCACGATCGGATGGGGGGTCACGCGACCGCGGCGTCCGACGGTGCGGCCACGAGCGACTCCCATGGCGGAAGCCACATTTCGCATGCGGGCCACGACGACCATGGCGCAGATGGCGAACACGGCGGTCACGGCGATCACGTCGGGCAGTTCCGTCGCCTGTTCTGGATCATGCTGGCCCTAGCAGTCCCGACCGTCGCGCTCTCGAGCATGTTCGCCATGATCCTCGGCTACACGCTGCCGGACGTCCCCGGGCTGGCCTGGGTCTCCCCCGTGCTCGGCACGGTGATGTACGTGTGGGGCGGCAAGCCCTTCCTGACCGGCGCTGTGAGCGAGATCCGCGCGCGCAAGCCCGGCATGATGCTGCTCATCGGCCTCGCGATCACCGTCGCCTTCATCGCCTCGTGGGGAGCGAGCCTCGGACTGCTGCACCACGAGCTCGACTTCTGGTGGGAGCTCGCGCTCCTGATCGTGATCATGCTGCTCGGACACTGGATCGAGATGCGCTCGCTCGCGCAGACCACCAGCGCTCTGGACTCGCTCGCGGCACTCCTCCCGGACGAGGCCGAGCGCGTGGACGGCGACAGCATCGTCACCGTCGCGCCTACCGATCTCGCCGTCGGAGATGTCGTCGTCGTCCGTCCCGGCGGCAGCGTGCCCGCTGACGGCAGCATCGTCGATGGACGCGCAGCCATGGACGAGTCGATGGTCACGGGAGAGTCGCAGACGGTCACGCGCACCATCGGTGAATCCGTCACCGCCGGCACCGTCGCCACCGACTCCGGCCTGCGTGTCCAGGTGACCGCCACCGGCGACGACACCGCCCTCGCAGGCATCCAGCGGCTGGTCACGGATGCGCAGAACTCCTCCTCCCGAGCGCAGCGCCTCGCCGACACCGCCGCAGGGTGGCTGTTCTGGTTCGCGCTCGGCGCGGCAGCGATCACCGCGATCGTCTGGTCGCTCGTGGGCCTGCCCGACGCGGCGGTCGTCCGCACGATCACCGTGCTCGTCATCGCGTGCCCCCACGCGCTCGGCCTGGCCATCCCGCTCGTGGTCTCCATCGCCACCGAGCGTGCCGCCCGCGGCGGTGTGCTCGTCAAGGATCGCCTCGCGCTCGAGAGCATGCGCACCGTCGACACGGTGCTGTTCGACAAGACCGGCACCCTCACGAAGGGCGAGCCGACCGTGACCGACATCGCCGTCACCGACGGGCACGAGCCCGATGATGTGCTTGCTCTGGCTGCGGCCGCGGAGACCGACAGCGAGCACCCGCTCGCCAAGGCGATCGGCCGGGCGGCTGCCGCCAAGAACCTGGCCGTTCCGCGCAGCAGCGACTTCTCCTCGTCCCCTGCCGTCGGCGTCACCGCGACCGTCGACGGCGCGACCGTCCGCGTCGGCGGACCGCACCTGCTGACCGAGGAGCACGCGGAGGAGCTCGGTGCCGCCGACCGATGGCGCTCCGATGGGGCGATCATCCTCCACGTGATCCAGGACGGCCAGGTCATCGGAGCGCTCAAGCTCGCCGACGAGATCCGCACGGAGTCGCGCGAGGCGATCGAAGCGCTGCACGCCCTCGACGTGCAGGTCGTCATGATCACCGGCGATGCCGAGGCAGTGGCACGCTCGGTCGCGGAAGAGCTGGGCATCGACCGCTTCTTCGCCGGCGTCCGTCCCGAGGACAAGGCCGCGAAGGTGCAGGAACTGCAGCGCGAGGGCCGGAAGGTCGCGATGGTCGGAGATGGCGTGAACGACGCCCCGGCCCTGGCCCAGGCGGATGTGGGGCTCGCGATCGGGGCCGGCACCGATGTCGCGATCGCATCCGCGGGAGTGATCCTTGCCAGCGACGACCCGCGATCCGTGCTGTCGGTGATGGAGCTCTCGCGCGCCGCCTACCGCAAGATGAAGCAGAACCTCTGGTGGGCAGCCGGCTACAACCTCATCTCCGTGCCGCTGGCAGCCGGCGTGCTCGCACCCATCGGCTTCGTGCTGCCGATGTCCGTCGGCGCCGTCCTGATGTCGCTCTCCACGATCGTCGTGGCGCTCAACGCGCAGCTGCTGCGGCGCCTCGACCTTCGACCCGCCGCCACCACGCAAGCCATCCTCCAATCGATGAGCGCATCCGACCGGAGAGCACGATGACGGACACCACCACTCCCACCACCTGCGATCAGAGCGAGCACGGCTACATCACCGACAAAGCCCGATACCTCGCGCGACTCCGGCGGATCGAGGGACAGGCACGCGGGATCCACCGCATGGTCGATCAAGAGCAGTACTGCATCGACATCCTCACCCAGATCTCCGCCCTCACCGGCGCGCTGCAGAACGTCGCCGTCGGGCTCCTCGAGGACCACCTGCGCCACTGCGTCGCCGACGCCGCCCGTGCCGGCGACGACGTCGCCGAAGAGAAGATCCGCGAAGCATCGCAAGCCATCGGACGACTCATCCGCTGAACCGCTCGATGGGGATGACTATCGGGCCGTCGATGGACGGCTTGTCGACTCCGACGTGCCAAGCGGCGTGGTCAGGAAGTCCCGCCGCATCCCGAGGGTGGTGTCGGTGATGTGCATAGACGTGGCCGCATCGGGGGCGCTCTCGGTCAGCGCGCGGATCGCGTCGATGGTCTCGGGCACGACGATGGCCTCGTTGAAGACCTGGTAGGTGAGATACACCTCGTCGCCGTTCACGGTGACGAGGTCCTCCCAGAGCGCCACCTCCCACATGTCGCCTCGTGGTCGACCGAGGTCCCGCATAAGTTCGATCGTGGAGTTCAGCGCGACGAGTCCGTCCGACATTCGAATGAAGGCGATGCGCGGCGCGGCGCGGAACGCGTCGAGCACCTCATCCCTGCTCGCGTTCCTCGTGAGCTGCAGCGTCCAATAGTGGTTGTGCGTCTGCGTATGGGCCCCCTTCGCCGCGATGGTGATGAGGTCGAGGTCCGGCAGCACGGTTTGCGCGTCCGGTCCCTGATGTGAGGGGATGGTCGCTTCGGGAACCATGGTGTTCATGATGCCACCCAGGTGCGATTCCCACGGGTCGGTCGCGCGGCGGATGAGCACGCCTCGAGCCTTGGCGAGGAGGCCCGCGTCCTGCAGTGCGCCGAGCACGCGGACGATGCTCGTGGTGTTGCACGACACCACGCGGGTGCTCTCCCGGCCGAGGGCACTGTCGTAGTTCGCCTGCGCGACGAACGAGTGCCCGGTCGTCTCATGCGACTCTCCGCCTTGGAGCACGAACTTGACGCCGGCCTCCCGGTACCGGTCAAGGTTCCCGGCCGCGACGTGCTTGGGAGTGGTGTCCACCACGATGTCGGCACCGCCGATGAGGTCCTGCAGCGTTCCGGCGATGTCGAGTCCCGCCGCACGCATGCCGTCGACCGCCTCGACAGTCGCGCCGAAGATCGGCGCCCTCCCAGCGGCGGCCCTGATGCGCCAATCGGTCGCGACGTCGGCGATGCCCACCAACTCCATGTCTGGTTGCAGCTTCACCGCATCGGCGACCCGCTTTCCGATCACTCCGTATCCGTTGACGGCCACTCTGATCGTGCTCATTGCTGATCCTTCCGGTTCGTGATGTGCTGCATCATTCAGGTTGGAGCGCCGGCCACGCCTTCCGGGCGCATGCGTGGCGCCAGCGGGAACTCCCGTGCTTCCCCTCCGGCGAGCAGCGCGTAGCGTCCTGTCACGCCGACCCGGACGGGCGGCGCGTTGCACGGCTGCAGAGAGACCGACAGCAGATCGGCGCGCACGGACACGTCGATCCGATGACCCCGGTATCCGACCTGGAAGCGTGCCCGTCCAAGATGGGCGGGCAGTCTCGGGTCGAAAGTCAGCGCGTTCGCCTCGGTCCGCAGGCCTGCGAAGGCGCGGATCACGATATCGATCGTCCCGGACATGGCTCCGAGATGGATCCCTTCACGGGTGGTGCCGCCTTGCGTGTCGTCCAGGTCCGCGACCAAGGCCTCGCGGAAGGTCGACCAGGCGCGGACCTCGTCGAATCGCGACAGCACCGAGGCGTGCACCACGCGGCTGAGGGTCGAGCCGTCCGCGGTGCGTGGGAGGTAATACGCGACCGTGCGCTCCAGCTCCTGTTCGGTGCACTGATAGCCGAGCCGATGCAGTTGGTCGAGCACGCCTGCGGGTCCCAGGAGGTAGATCAGCATCAGCACATCCGCCTGCTTGGACAGCTTGTACCGGTTGGTCATGTCGTGCTCGGCCTCGAGGATCAGGTCCAGCCGCCCGATGTTGCCGTACGCGGCGCGATAGCGGGGCCAGTCGAGTTCGAGAAGATCTTCGTAGCCTTCGAACTGACTGATCACGCCATCGGCGTGGAAGGGCACAGCGAGACGGCTGCCGAGCCGGGACCACTGGCGGATCTCCGCCGGGGTGATGCGCAGCCGGTCGGCAAGGTCGTTGCCGGGATGGCCCTGCAGCTCGCCCAGGGCATCGGCCGCGCGGTCGCAGAGCCAGGACAGCAGCACGTTGGTGTAGGCGTTGTCGCGCAGGCCGGCGCCGGGCGCGTCCGGGTACCCGTCGTGGTACTCATCAGGTCCCATCACACCCTCGATGTGGTACCTGTCGGTGGCCGGCTCCCAGCTGGCCGACGACGCGAACATCCGGGTGACTTCGACGATGAGCTCCGCACCGCGGGCGGCAAGCCAGTCCCGGTCGCCCGTAGCTTGGAAGTGCTGCCACGCGTTGAAGGCGACGGCGAGTCCGACATGGCGCTGACGAGTGGAGTTGTCCGGCATCCATCGGCCGGAGCGGGCGTTGTACAGCTGAGCGGGCGTCTCCTCTCGGCCGTCGCTGCCGCTCTGCCAGGGGAAGAGCGCCCCCTCGAGGCTCTGCGCGCGGGCGGCGGCTCGGGCGGCATCCAACCGCCGCCAGCGGTACTCCAGGAGTGCCTGACCGAGCTGCGGGCGCCGCATCCCGATGACGGGCACGACGAACAGCTCGTCCCAGAAGATGTGCCCGCGGTAGCCCTCCCCATGCAGTCCCCGAGCAGGCACACCGGCATCCAGGACTCCGCTGTGTGCGGAGACCGTCTGCAGCAGGTGGAACACGTGCAGGTTGAGGATCAGGCGGGACTGCCGGTCGGAATCGAGGGTGACCGCGAAGCGGTCCCACAAGCGCCGCCATGCCGCCTCGTGCTCCGCCAGCAGCGCGTCGAAGTCGCCGTCGTGGCGGGAGAGCTCGGTCAGCGCGGCGGTGCCCGGAGAAGCGATGGCACCGTCGCGAGAGGTCGCCACGGCCGCGGTCTTGTCGATCGTGACCGGCTGCCCGTCCGCCAGCCGAAGGTCGAACTGCCGCCAGTGTGCTCCGCCGTCGCGCTCTGCGGCGTGCGGTGTCACCGCTGCACCGCCGCCGATCCTCGTCCGGACCGCGAGGGCGATGCCGATCCGGCTCTGCACGGTGCTCACCTCGCACAGGACGGTGCCGTCGCCCGTCTCCGCGAAGACAGGATCGGTCAGATGCCGCGTGCTGGCATAGGCGCGGACGTTGCCGTTCGTCACGGCTGCGTCGACGCCGACCCGAACGCTGACGATGCCGCTGAAGCCGTCGGCCGTGATGGTGGTCTCCAGGCCCGCAAGGTGCGGGTTGTGCATGGAGACGAGCCGCCGCTGGACGATGGCGAGTCGTTCCCCGGCCTGCCCGACCAGTGCGGCTCGGCGTGTGAGGACACCCCGACGCAGGTCGAGTTCGCTCCGCTCGGCGGAGACTCCGACCTCCCCGGTCGACCACCACGGACCGTCGCCGATACGGACGTCCAGTGGCAGCCAGTCGGGGACGTTGACCAGGTGCTCCTCTTCGAGCTCGCGACCGTGGATCACGCCGGCAGCGCGGTTGTAGACCCCGGCCAAGTACGTGCCGGGATAGTGCACGCCGTCATCGCGGTGCTCCGGACGCGCCCCACGGGTGGTCATGTATCCGTTGCCCAGGGCCATCAGCGCTTCGCGGTGGCCCTCGTGCGCTGGATCGAAGGCCTCGTAGACCAGTGTCCAGGGGTCGGTGCGAGTGGCGCCCAAGTCCAGTTCCGAGACGTCCCCGACCACCACGTCGGCGCCGGCCCGCTCCAGCTGCTCGCGGTTCCCTGTCCGCTCGACGCCGACTACCAGCCCGAAACCGCCGCGGCGGGCGGCCTGGACCCCGGAGACGGCGTCCTCGACGACCGCAGTGCGTCCGGGTGGCACACCGAGACGGCGCGCTGCCTCGAGGAACATCGCCGGATCCGGCTTCCCGGGCAGCTGCTCCTCGGCTGCAGTCTGCCCGTCGACGATCACGTCGAACTCGACATCGAGCCCCGCGGCGGTGAGCGAAGCGAGGGCGTTCCGGCTGGCTGTGACGAGACCGACGGGAACCCCTCCGGACCGCAGGCGTTCCAGCAGGGCCACCGTTCCCGGGTAGGCAGCGACGCCGTCGCGGCGCACCGCCTCGAGGAACAGTGCGTTCTTGCGGGCGCCGAGCCCGTAGACCGACCACTCCCCCGGCGCGTCGTCCGTGTTGCCGCCGGGCAGGCGGACACCACGTGAGGCGAGGAATGCGACGACTCCATCCTCTCTTTGCCTCCCGTCGACGTAGCGCCGGTAGTCCTCATCCTCGTCGAACGGCCGAATTGCGGCACCGCTCGAGAGTCGGGGGTCCTGGAGGACCTCATCGAAGAGCTGCTTCCACGCCGCCGAGTGCACGGTCGCGGTCTGGGTGACCACCCCATCCATGTCGAACAGCACCGCGTCGTAGGGCACCGCAACCTCGTGCGCGGGCTGCTCGGGTCCGCTCGCGTGACCGCCTCGGCTAGAAGGTCGCATGCTAGACGGATCGCCCCTGGGGCTCGTTCGGAGGCTGGTTGCCATGGGTCGGGACGCGCGACCACTGCCAGTTCGTGATCTCGGGCATGTCCTCGCCGTGGACGCGGATGTACTGGCTGTGCTCGAGTAGCTTGTCCTTGAGCTCCTCCCGCACGTGGGCGGAGGTGTCCCGCAGCCGCGGCACCCGGTCGATGACGTCGATGGCCAAGTTGAAGCGATCGATCTCATTGAGCACGCACATGTCGAACGGGGTGGTGGTGGTTCCTTCCTCCTTGTACCCGCGGACATGGAAGTTGTGGTGGTTGGTACGCCGGTAGGTGAGCCGGTGGATCAGCCACGGGTAGCCGTGGTAGGCGAAGATCACCGGCACGTCTGCGGTGAAGAGCGCGTCGAAGTCGCGGTCCGTCAGGCCGTGCGGGTTCTGAGCGTCATCCTGGAGCCGCATCAGATCGACGACGTTGACCACCCGGATCCGCAGGTCGGTGAAGCGCGTGCGCAGGATGTCGACGGCCGCAAGGGTCTCCATCGTCGGCACGTCCCCGGCGCAGGCCATCACGACGTCGGGTTCGGCGCCCGCGTCCGAGCTGGCCCAGTCCCAGATGCCGATCCCCTTGGTGCAGTGCACGATGGCGGAGTCCATGTCGAGGTACTGCAGCTGCGGCTGCTTGCCCGCCACGATCACGTTGACGTACTGGCGGCTCCGCAGGCAGTGATCGGCGACGGACAACAGCGTGTTGGCGTCCGGCGGCAGATAGACGCGGATCACCTCGGGCTTCTTGTTGATCACATGGTCGATGAAGCCCGGATCCTGGTGCGAGAAGCCGTTGTGGTCCTGCCGCCAGACATGGGAGGTCAGGAGATAGTTCAAGGATGCGACCGGTCGGCGCCATTCGATGCCGTTGGCGGTGTCCAGCCACTTGGCGTGCTGGTTGAACATGGAGTCGACGATGTGCACGAACGCCTCGTAGCACGAGAAGAACCCGTGTCGCCCGGTCAGCAGATAGCCTTCGAGCCAGCCCTGGCAGGTGTGCTCGGACAGGATCTCCATGACGCGGCCGTCTCGGGCCAGATGATCGTCCTCCGGAACCGTCCGCGCGTTCCATGTCCGGTCCGTCGCCTCCAGCACCGCGTCCAGCCGGTTGGAGTTGTTCTCATCCGGCGCGAAGACCCGGAAGTTATCTGAGTTCAGGGCCATCACGTCTCGCAGCATCTCCCCCAGCACACGCGTGGACTCGACCGCCCCTGTGCCCGGCTCCGTCACCGGAACGGCGTAGTCGCGGAAGTCTGGCATCCGCAGCTCCCGCAGCAGCAGGCCGCCGTTCGCGTGCGGGTTGGCACTCATGCGCCGGATGCCCTCCGGGTGCAGGGTGCGGATCGCTTCCACCGGACCCCCGCTCTCGTCGAAGAGCTCCTCGGGCCGGTAGCTCCGCAACCAGTCCTCCAGCACCTGTCGGTGACCGTCGTTCTCGCGTGCAGCGCTGAAGGGCACCTGGTGGGAGCGCCAGGAGCCTTCGACCTTCTTCCCGTCCACCTCGGCCGGTCCCGTCCACCCCTTCGGCGACCTCAGCACGATCATCGGCCAGCGGGGACGCTCGTCCCTGCCCTCCTCGCGGGCTCGGCGCTTGATCTCTGCGATCTCGTCCAGACTGGCGTCCAGGATCCTGGCGAAGTCCTGGTGCATCTGTTCGGGATCATCACCCTCCACGTAGTACGGCGTGTGGCCGTAGCCCCGCAGCAGGCCGTCCAGCTCGTCCCGGTCGATCCGGTCCAGCACCGCCGGGTTCGCGATCTTGTAGCCGTTCAGGTGCAGGATCGGCAGCACCGTGCCGTCGCGGGCCGGGTTGATGAACTTGTTCGAATGCCAGCTCGCCGCCAGCGGACCAGTCTCCGCCTCGCCGTCCCCGACGACGGCCGCGACGATCAGCTCCGGGTTGTCGAACGCCGCCCCATACGCGTGGGAGAGGGCGTACCCCAGCTCCCCGCCTTCGTGGATCGAGCCAGGGGTCTCGGGGGCGACGTGGCTGGGAATGCCGCCGGGGAAGGAGAACTGGTGGAACAGCCGCTTCATCCCGACGGCGTCCTGCGAGACGTTCGGGTAGGTCTCGCTGTAGGTGCCCTCCAGCCACGCCGCCGCCACGGGGCCGGGCCCCCCATGCCCGGGGCCCATGATGTAGATCGTGTCCAGGTCGCGCTCCATGATCGCCCGGTTCAGGTGCGCGTAGATGAAGTTCAGTCCCGGGGTGGTTCCCCAGTGGCCCAGCAGTCGAGGTTTGACATGCTCCGGCAGCAGCGGCTCGCGCAGCAGCGGATTGTCCATCAGGTAGATCTGTCCCACCGACAGGTAGTTGGCCGCCCGCCACCAGGCGTGGATGCGATCCAGCTGCTGGGGGTCGAGGACGGGTACCGGACCGGGCTGGTCCTGAGCATTCATGAGATCTCCTGCCTCTGAGAATATTCGGTCGTCACGGTGCTGCAACGGCTACCGGACGCCGCTGGGCTCCGGAAGCGGCTGGCCCTGCTTCGCGCTGTCGGCGGCTGCCCCCGGCTCCGGCAGGCGCAAGCGCTTCAGCAGGAGGGCGTTCACGGCGACGATGACGCTGGAACCGGACATGGAGATCGCGGCGATCTCGGGGCTGAGCATGATGCCGAAGGCCGGGTAGAAGACGCCAGCGGCGATCGGCAGCGCGATGACGTTATACCCGATCGCCCATGCCAGGTTCTGGCGCATCTTGCGCACCGTGCCCTTGCCGATGGTCAGCGCGATCGGGACATCGAGCGGGTCGGAGCGCATCAGCACGACGTCGGCGGTCTCGATAGCGACATCGGTGCCGGCGCCGATGGCGATGCCCAGGTCAGCCTGGGCCAGCGCCGGAGCGTCGTTCACGCCGTCCCCGACCATCGCCACCCGCTTGCCGGCCTTCTGCAGCTCCCTCACCCGCGCGGACTTGTCGCCCGGCAGCACCTCCGCGATGACGGTGTCGATGCCGAGCTGGGCGGCGATCCGCTTGGCGGTCGCCTCGTTGTCGCCGGTGAGCATGACGACCTCGATGCCGGCTTCGTGCAGGGCCGCCACAGCGGGGGCGGCGGTCTCGCGGGCGGCATCGGCCAGGGCGATGACGCCAGCTGCCTTGCCGTCCACAGCGACGAGGACCGCGGTGCGGCCGGTCGAGGCGAGGGCCTCCCGCTCCTCGTCCACGGGTGCCATGTCGATGCCTTCTGCGACCATCAGCTTCCGGTTGCCGACGAAGACCTTCCTGCCGTCCACGGTCGCCCCTGCACCGTGTCCGGGAACGTTCAGGAACGCGGTGGCAGCCGTCGATCGGACGCCACGGGCGACGGCAAAGTTGACAACGGCCCCGGCCAGCGGATGCTCGGACTCGTGTTCGACTGCGGCGACAAGGGCCAGCAGCTCGTCCTCGTCGATGCCATGCGCGATGAAGTCCGTGACTTCCGGCTCACCCTTGGTCAGTGTGCCCGTTTTGTCCATCACCACGATGTCGATGCCGGCCGCGGCCTCCAGTGCGGTGGCGTTCTTGAAGAGGACGCCGCGCTTGGCACCGAGCCCCGTGCCGACCATGATCGCCGTCGGCGTGGCCAGGCCAAGGGCATCGGGGCAGGTGATGACCACGACGGTGATCGCGAAGAGGATGGCCTGCGGAACGCCCGCGCCGGCGAGCCACCACGTGAGGAACGTGGCCGACCCTCCGATCAGCGCGACGAGCACGAGCCAGAACGCTGCCCGGTCCGCCAGCCGCTGACCCGGGGCCTTCGAGTTCTGTGCCTCCTGGACGAGGGCGACGATCTGCGCCAGCGCGGTATCCGCCCCGACTCTGGTCGCCCGGACTCGCAAAGTCCCGGTGGTGTTCACCGAGGCGCCGATCACCTCGGCACCCGCAGACTTGGCGACCGGCAGGCTCTCGCCCGTCACCATGGACTCGTCGATCTCCGACTCGCCCGACTCGACCACACCATCCGTTGGGATCTTGGAGCCGGGGCGCACGAGCATCAGGTCGCCCGGCATCACCTCGGCGGTGGGAAGCTCGATGGTCTCCCCGTCGCGGATCACCAAAGCTTTCGAGGGCGCCAGTTCCAGCAGCGTCCGCACCGCGTCATTGGCTCCGCCCCTGGCCCGCATCTCGACCCAGTGGCCCAGCAGCACGAACGTCGCCAGGACGGTGGCGGCCTCATAGAAGACCTCGCCGCCACCGGTCAAGGTGACGATGAGGCTGTAGAGCCACCCGGCCCCCACACCGACGGACACAAGGACCATCATGTCCAGAGTCCGTGCCCTCAGCGCGCGGTAGGCCCCGTCGAAGAAGATCCAAGCCGAGTAGAAGATCACCGGCAGGGACAGGATGAGCGCGAAGACGTCGTCGCGCAGACCGAACGGAGCAGGGACGGTGAAGCCCAGCACTTCACGCCCGATGGGGGACCACAGCGTGATCGGCACCGACAGGATCGCCGCGACCAAGAACCGGTTCCGCATGTCGCGGATCATCGACCCCATCGACACGCCATGGCCGCCTCCGTGACCCATGACCTCTTGCGCGTCCCGGGTGACAGGCTGGCGATTGCCCGCCGGCGTGGTGCCGGCATGACCGGCGTGGGCCGAGCCGTCGGCCCGCTCACCGCCAGCGCCGTCATCCATCGGATCGCAGATGTGGTCAGGCACGGACTGGCCGGAGCAGTGATAGCCGCAGTCGCGGATCCACTCGGTCAGGTCAGCGATCGACGTCACCTTCGGGTCGAAGGTGACGTTCGCGCTCTGTGAGACCGGATTCGCTTCCACACTCACCACACCCGGCCGACGGGACAGGCTGGCCTCAGCGACGGACTTCGACGATGCCCAGTGGACACCCGCCACTTCCATGACAGCGGTCTGCATCTTCTCACTCATGGCGTCTCGTTCCCCTCAGGAATCGGTCGTGGGGTCCTGCATCACCCGGGACTGACGCCCCGATCATCAGTGTGCCAGCGCGGCAGTCGACGGTGAGCGGTCGACGAGCGGATAGCCGGCCCGACCTCCGGCGGCTCGGATGGCGCGACGTGCCAAGGAAGGGCATCTCGACCTCAGAGGGTCGACAGCATCTGCTGCATCTCGGCGATCTCGGCCTCTTGATCCGCAACGATCTGCTCGGCCAACGCGAGCGCCTGAGGGTTCTCGCCATCCTGCAGCTCTGTCTGTGCCATCTCCACAGCGCCCTCGTGGTGCGCGACCATGAGCTCCAGGAACTGGCGATCGAAGTCCGCTCCGGAGAGGCCTTCGAGATCGGCCATCGCCTCTTCTTGGCTCATGCCGTTCATGTCCATGCCGCCGTGGTCCATCCCGGCCATGGGCGTGGACTCCTCGCCCCACGCGCTGAGCCAAGAGTTCATCTGCTCGATCTCAGGTCCCTGGGCCGCGGAGATGCCCTCCGCGAGGGACCGGACGTCTTCGCTCTCGGCCTGCTCGACGGCCAGGTCGGCCATCTCGATGGCACCCTCGTGATGGACGATCATCATCTGGGCGAACATGGTGTCCGCGTCGTTGTGGCTCTCGCTGGTCTCCCCAGCTGCTGGCGCACTCGATGCACCACTCGTAGGTGTCGCGCCTGGCGTCGCGCTCCCCCCGCCGCTGCACGCTGCGAGCGTGAGGGACACAACGATTGCGGTGCCGGCGACGACACCGAGGTTGCGCATGTTCTTCATCATCTTCATCTTCTCCTTGACGAGTGTTCGCAGTGCAGGGTGTCTGCGCGACCGAACCGCGCAGCGGGTCGGCGGGGCTGGAACTGGTTCACCCCGGCGGTCCGGAGCGCCCGCACTGAGTTTCGCTCTCATGTCTATCGGGGATCGGGAGCCAGTGGCCCCCATCGACGCTGTCTTCACGGAACCTTCATGATTCGGTCGCTGCGGCTCCGCCGGCTCCGGGACGGCTGGTCACCACGGGCAGCTCTACGACGAGCACGGTTCCCCGAGCCGGCCCGTCGCTGCGGGCACTGACTGAGCCGCCGTGGGCCTCCGTGATCGACCGGGCGATCGACAGTCCGACCCCCGAGCCGCCGTGGGCCCGGTCGCGCGCGGTATCCACGCGGTAGAAGCGATCGAAGATGCGCGGCAGGTGCTCCGGTGGGATGCCCTGGCCGTCGTCGCGCACGGTGATCCGAAGCCGGTCGCCGACGCGTGCTGCACAGAGGTGCACGTGGCCACCGGACGGGGTATGCCGCAGCGCGTTGTCCAGCAGGTTCGTGAGAACCTGGCCAAGCCGGTCGACATCCGCGTCGAGGAGGGCAGTCGCTGCGCTGGGTGCGACATCCACGCTGAACCGGACACCGGCATCGGCAGCGCGTCCGACGATCTGAGCGGCAGCGTCGTCGAGAAGCCGGCGTGCGGACACGCGCGTTCGCCGCATGGCGAGCCGACCCTCCTCGGCCGTCGTGACCAGGGTGATGTCCTGACTGAGGCGGGTGAGGCGTGCGACCTGTGCCCGCAACATCTCAATGGTCGGTTCGTCGGCGTGGGCGACGCCGTCGCGAATGGCTTCCAGATAGGCCTCCAAGATGGCAGCAGGAGTCCGCATCTCGTGAGCGAGCTCGCCGAGCATGCGGGTGCGGGCGGCCTCTACCCCGGCAAGGTCGGCCGCCATCGTGTTGAAGGCCCTGGCCAGCTCGTCGAAATCCGAGCCCATGCCGATCAGCGGGGCGCGAGCGGAGTAGTCACCGACCGCAACCTGCTCGGCTGCGCGGCGGACCCCGATGAGCCGACGCTGGATCCGGCGGGCAAGGAACGCGCTGACGACGATCGAGCTGACCGCGGCGGCGACCAGCGCCAGCCCCAGGCTCAACCCAGAGGCGGTGCCGTACGCTTCTCCCGCGTGCCGATTCACAGCCGGGTCGGCGGTGCCGGACTCGAGCAGGTGTGCTTCGAAGATGGGTGGCCCGATTGCCGAAGCCACGGCCCAGGCCGTCAGAGAACCGGCGAGCACTGCGACGGCGATCGCGGCGAGCAGCCGACCGCTCAGCCCCCACGGAGGCCGCAGCACGCCATCGTCGAGCACCGCCGAGCCGTTCACCGGCCCGTCCCCATGCGGTAGCCGACACCGCGCACTGTGCAGATGAAGTCGGGCGCGGCGGGGTCGTCGCCGAGCTTGCGGCGCACGTGCGCGACATGCACGTCGACGAGATGCTCGTCCCCGACCCAGTCCGGTCCCCAGACCGCATCGATGATCTGTCTGCGTGAGCAGGCGAGCTGGGGACGGCTGGCGAGCGTCATCAGGACGTCGAACTCCGTCCTCGTGAGTCGCACCGGCTCGCCAGCGACGAGAACCTCCCGTCCCCCCGGGTCCAGCGTGAGCGCGCCGAACGTCAGCGGCGAGCTCGCCGCCCACCGCGCACCCCCACGCGGCCGACGCAGCATCGTCTTCACGCGCGCGACCAGCTCGCGCGGGCTGAACGGCTTGGTGATGTAGTCGTCCGCGCCGGCCGAGAGGCCGACCAGCTTGTCGAGCTCCTCGGCGCGGGCAGTGAGCATCACGACGTAGCAGTCGGAGAAAGTCCGCAGCGCGCGGCATACCTCGATGCCGTCGGCGCCCGGAAGCCCAAGGTCGAGCACCACGACGTCTGGATCCCACTCGCGCGCGATCGAGAGCGCCTCAGCGCCGTCACCTGTGGTCTGGACGGCGAACCGGCTCCGCTGGAGATACGTCTCGACGAGCCGGGCCAGCGGCTCCTCGTCCTCGACGACCAAGACACGGAGACCAGGCTCGGTAGGAGTCATCATGGCCTCATCCTGCCCGGCTCTCGCAGCGGCAAGCCACCGGCGAGACTACCTGCGGCTGTCGTAGACACGCGACCGCGAGTCGCGCTGTGGAAACCGGATGAGCGCCAGCGCCACTCAGGCAGTGAGGAGGGCACGTACGCGCTCGGCGCCGCTTGCGAGCAGCAGCGTCGGGATGCGAGGCCCGTCTCCCGGCCGACCAACGGCCGGTACAGCGGTGCGAAGAAGAGCGTAAGTCGCGGACCCTCACCATCTAGCGGTGCCGCACTGGCACGCGTACGTCATCTTGGTCGACTCGTCGTCGTACGCCACAATGATCGTGAGGTCCTTGCCGCAGCTCATCTCGTAGGGGTAGTACTCGGCTCCACCGGAGCCGTCGGCCCCACCGGCCGCGCCGGAGCAGGCTTGGAGCGCCCGCCGTCGGGCTCCTCGAGGACCACCTACTCCACTGCGTCGCCCACGCCGCCCGTGCCGGCGACGACGTCGCCGAAGAGAGGATACGCGAAGCATCGCGAGCTATCGGACGACTCATCCGCTGAACCGCTCGATGCCGCCCAACCGGTCGACCTGAAAGGCAGTGCCCGCTCAAATCGGGCGGGCACTGCCTTTCAGGAGGCTCAGGTGATGTCGATGAACACCGGCGCCGACCCACCGATGTCAACACCGGCGATCACGGTATTGAAGCCGGACCAGCCACCATGCACCGCACGGCCACCGCCGATGTAGATGCCAATGTGCGCGCGCCCCACACCGCCGTCGGCGTAGTAGATGACATCACCGGGCGAGGCGGCAGACATCGGGATCGTCGGGCCGAGGTTGAACAGCGAATTCATCCCGGAGTACGGCAGCCCCGCCGCGGCAATCGCCCGGCGCACCATGGCGACGCAGTCCTGTGAGATGCCGACCTGCGCGATCGCAGCCTCCGCGATGACGCTGCCGGAAGCTCCCGCCGCTGGGGCAGTCGAGGCCTGTGCGGGTTCGGACTGCGCTGCGCTGGGCGCCGCAGTGCCGCCGCCCGCGGTGCCGCCGCCCGCGGTGCCGGCCGTCGCTGCCGCTCGGGCCTGCTCCTCTCGTTCCATCTCCGCTTCGAGTTCCGCGCGGATCTGGGAGAGCTGCTCGGCCGTGGTCGCCTGCACATCGAGGCGCTCGTCGCTGAGTCCGTTGCCTCCAGCGGTGACGACACCCGACACGGTCTGCGCGTTCGCGCTGAGAGCCGACGGCAGTTGCTCAGCGCCGGTGTCCGCGGCGAACGCCGGCAGCGCGAGCGGTGTCGCAAGGGCGGCGGCGATGGCGATGACACCAATGCGCCGGGCCCCGCGCACGACGGCGGCACGGGTCATGCGCGCATCTTCGCGCGGCTTGAGGTTGTTCGTAGAGGTCGTCACAGGCAGCTTCTCCCTAGGTTCGAGTGCCGGGGCACAGGAGTCGACGTTACCAATCCGTTACCTGCTTGTCACCTGACACGCAGATTGGGCGCCGCTGACCGTGCTATTCAGCCGGTCGCGACATTCATAGGAACCGTCAATACGCTCACGAGTGATGCCCATCCGGCCAAGGCGGAACTCCGTGCGCAGCCCGGGCATCCTGCCAAGCCCAGTGTGGGGCCGAATCCTCGCCCGAGAGGTTCGTTGCGCGCCTCAGGCCGCCGATGACGGACACCTTCGGGGTGGGTTCGATTGTCTGAGCGGATTCCTGGAGGATTGATGAGGGGCACCGGACGTGTTCTCTTGACGGTGACGGCGGCGCTGAGTGCACTCGTACTCGCCGGCTGTGCGAGCGCAGCAGGCGTTGCCGGCCAAGTTGGGGATGCTGGATACATCGCGGGTGACGGCATCGTGACGGAGATCGCGGCCGAAGATCGAACCGAGCCCGGGGCCTTCAGTGGCCCCTTGGCCAGCGGAGGCGAGTTCGACTCCGCTGCGCTCGAGGGCATCACGCTCGTGAACTTCTGGTACGCAGCCTGCCCGCCCTGCCGGGTCGAGGCACCTGTGCTGGCAGAGCTGCATGCCGAGTTCGGCGATCGCGTGGACTTCATCGGCGTCAACGTGCGCGACGGCGCCGCGCAGGCCATGTCCTTCGAGGAGGAGTTCGGCATCGAGTACCCCTCGATCCTCGATGACCAATCTGCACAGGGACAGCTTGCCTTCACCGGCATCATCGCTCCCAATGCGGTGCCTTCGACGATCATCCTCGACGCCGAGGGCCGGGTGGCCGCTCGCGTCTCCGGCGCCGTCACCGACACCAGCATCCTCTCAACCCTCCTGCAGGAGGAACTGGAGCGATGAGCCTGACCGTTCTCCAGAGCGTCGCACTGGATCCCGGAGGCGCCGTGCTCAGCGGCCAGTTGCTGATCTCCGTACCGATCGCGCTGCTGGCCGGCATCGTCTCCTTCGCCAGCCCCTGCATCCTTCCGCTGGTCCCTGGCTATCTGGGCCTGATGGGCTCACTCGTCGGCGAGGAGGGCGGCCGAGCCAGACTCATCACCGGCGTGGCGCTCTTCGTTGCCGGCTTCACCGCCGTGTTCGTGCTCGGCACCGCGCTCGTCGGCGTCGTCAGCTCGTTCCTGCTCGCATGGTCAGCGCTGCTCGTGCGGATCCTCGGGGTGCTGCTGATCCTGCTCGGCCTGGTATTCATCGGGCAGCTCCGGTTCCTCCAACGCGTCTGGAAACCGCAACAGCTGAAGGCCGGCGGCATGTGGACAGCGCCCCTGGTGGGCGTCATCTTCGCGCTCGGCTGGACCCCGTGTTCGGGCCCCACGCTCGCCGCGATCAGCGCGCTCACGGTCACGACCGGCAGCGCCTGGCAGGGCGCGATCCTCGGCCTCGCCTACGCCTTGGGCCTGGGCATCCCGTTCCTGCTGCTCGCAGTGGGGCTCGGCTGGATGGGCTCGGCGATGGCGTGGATGCGCCGACATGTCCGGGCGATCAACATCGGCGGAGGGGTGACCCTGATGATCATCGGCGTGCTCATGGTCACCGGCGCCTGGGACGCGATCATGAACGAGATGCAAGGATGGATCGCCTCGTATGTCACGATCATCTAGCCCCGCTCGTGCCGCCGCAGACCCGCTGCGGCCCGGTGATCACATCGACGCCCCCGAGCCCGCCGAGCGCACCGGCAGCGGGCCGAAGCTCGGCATCGTCGGCTGGCTGCGCTTCCTGTGGCGGCAGCTCACCTCGATGCGCACCGCCATCGTGCTGCTGCTGCTGCTCGCGGTCGGCGCCATCCCCGGCAGCCTCGTGCCGCAGCGCTCTAGCGACCCCAACGGCGTCATCCAGGTGCGCGCCGACAACCCCGACCTGGTCTGGCTCTACGACGCGCTCTCGCTCCACGACGTCTACTCGAGCCCGTGGTTCTCGGCCATCTACATCCTGCTGTTCACGTCCCTGGTCGGCTGCGTCATCCCACGCCTCATGCACCACTGGAAGGCCATGCGCGCGCTACCGCCGCGCACCCCCGCCCGCCTGTCTCGCCTCGTCGGCTTCCAGACCGTCCCGGGCGACGCATCCGACCTCGACCGCGCGGATGGGGTGCTCAAGAAGCTCGGCTACCGCACGACCCGCTACGGCGACTCGGTCTCCGCCGAGCGCGGCTACCTGCGCGAGACCGGCAACCTGCTGTTCCACATCTCGCTGCTCGCGATGATCCTGGTCGTCGGGCTCGGCTCAGGCTTCGGCTACAACGGACAGCGGCTGCTGGTCGAGGGGCGCGGCTTCGCGAACACGCTCTCGAGCTACGACACCTTCAGCGGCGGGCAATGGTTCGACGACGCGACGCTCGAACCCTTCTCCGTCCGCCTCGACGACCTGGACGTGGTGTACGAAACCGAAAACCGCAACGCCATGGGCGCCCCCCTCGACTTCACCGCACACGTCACCGTCACCGACCCGACCGGCGATCACGCTGCGCAGATCAAGGTCAACGAACCGTTGGCCGTCATGGGCGCGGATCTCTACCTGATCTCGAACGGCTACGCGCCGCGCATCTCGGTGCGCGACGCCGACGGCAATCTCGTCTACGACGAGTACACGCCCTTCCTCGCGCAGGACGACCTGATGACAAGCCTGGGCGTGATGAAACTACCGGATGGCCTCGAGGGGCAGCTGGGCCTGCGCGGCTTCTTCTACCCGACCGCGGTGCAGCTCGAGACGGGGGCACTCGCCTCCGGCTACACCGATCTGCTCAACCCCGTGCTCTCCCTGCAGGCCTTCACCGGCGACCTCGGGCTCGACGAAGGCATCCCCCGCTCCGTCTATGCGCTCGACACCGACGACATGACGCAGATCGCCGGCGGCGCCTCGGGCACGGACGCGCTCATGCTCGCGCCACGTCAGACGGTCGAGATCCCCGGCGGACTCGGCACCATCACGTTCGAGGACGTCGTGCGCTACGGCGTCATCGAAGTGCACGTCGACCACACCCAGACGCCCGTGTTCTGGATCGCCATGACACTCGTGGTCTCGCTGCTCGGCTCGCTCCTCATCCCACGCCGTCGCCTGTGGGTGAAGGCGACGCCTGCCGGGCTCGAACTTGCCGGGCTCGCTCGCGGCGAAGACCCCACGCTCGAACGGGCAGTCGACGACCTCGCCCGACGACTCCGTTCACCACAGGCGCAGACCGGCGACTCTCAGCCACCAGGAAGGACCTCAGAATGACCACCGATCAGTGGGATGCGGCCGCGCTCCTTGCCGTCTACTCCGCCATGGCCATCTACACGCTCGCCTTCATCGCGTTCGCAGTCGACCTCGCCAGACGCTCGGCAGCTAAGCCGGTCGAGGCCAAGGAACTGGTCGGTGCAGGCGCCAGTTCAGCAGCCGAATCGGCGATGGAAGCACCCGTGGCCGGCGCCGGTCGTGGTGCCCGGATCGGCTACGTGCTCACCGTGCTGGGATGGGCCGTGCACCTCGCCGGAACGGTGATGCGCGGGATCGCGGCCGGCCGCGTGCCATGGGCGAACATGTACGAGTTCGCACTCACCGGCATTGCCGTCATCGTCGGCGTGTTCGTCCTCTCACGCCTCTGGCGCGATCTGACCTACCTCGGCGTCTTCATCACCGGCCTCGCAGTCGTGTTCCTCGGCGCGGCCACCGTCAACTTCTACGTCCCACCGGTCCCGCTGCCCCCAGCACTGCAGACCTACTGGCTCGTCATCCACGTCTTCGTCGCCACCCTTGCGACGGGCTTCTTCTCCCTCGGGGCAGGACTGAGCGTCCTGCAGCTGGTCAAGGAACGCCGCGCAAACGGCTTCCTGCGTTCACTCCCGAGCGCGGATCATCTCGAAGATCTGAGCTACCGCGTCGGCGTGATCGGCTTCATCTTCTGGACGTTCACACTCATCGCTGGCGCCATCTGGGCGGAGCACGCCTGGGGCCGTTACTGGGGCTGGGACACCAAGGAGGTCTGGACCTTCATCATCTGGGTCCTCTACGCCGGCTACATCCACGCACGCGCAACTCGAGGCTGGCGCGGCTCACGGTCCGCATGGCTGCAGATCATCGGCTTCGCCGCGATCATCTTCAACTTCGCCGTCGTCAACCTCTTCTTCACCGGGCTCCACGCATACTCCGGCCTGACATCCAACTAGAGGTCCGCTTCGGCCTCACCGGTGACGGGCTGTCGCTCTCACAGCTGTCACCCGGACAACGTAGTCTCGTGCTCGCGTTGTTCTACCTTGTCGTGGACCGGAGAACCACTCCGTGCTGGATCAACCCGAAGAGAACCTCGACAACGAAACCATCGCGTCCAAGCTCGTGCCAGCGATTCATGAAGCCGCAGGGCGCAGACAGACGATCGTCGTTACTCACAACGCCAACCTCGCCATCGTCGGTGACGCCGATCAGATCGTGCACTGCCAAATGAACGATCGACGCTTCACGGTGAACAGTGAGAGCATCGCCGAACTCGACGTGGCGAAATTCGCGCTCAACGTCCTCGAAGGAACCAAGCCAGCTTTCGACAACCGACGACACAAGTACGAAGCGTACCCCGAGCTGTCCTGATCCCTGGACCTCTCGATGCTTGTGCGTCACCGATCAGATGCGTTCGACCCGTCGTCCTCGATGAGCCCAGCCTCGACAAGCGCCGCCCGCACGACCTTGCGGTCCACACCCATCCGCCGCCCGATCGCCCGCGTCGAGACGCCTGCTCGCCCGAGGCGCACGGCCTCCGCCCTTTCCTCGATACCCAACCCTGGACGACGGCTCGGCACGTTCCGGCGACGAAGGTGGGAGAACACCGTGGCGCGGTGGACGCCGTACCGCTCGGCGAGCGCCTTGACGCCCATCCCGGTCAGGTAGTCGCCGACGAGAGCATCTACCTCCATGGCGGTGAGAAAAGTTTGAGCGGTCTCGACAGTCCTCACGACAGCGCCACGACCGTCTTTCGGGGCGCTGTCCCGGGGACGCCGCGAGATCTCGTAGACCCCACGATTCAAGCGGTTGACAAGAGTTTTCGTCTTGGGTGCGGTGTTGCCGAACGCGCTACCCAGGTACCCACAGACGGGTCAGGTGTGAACTTTCGACCAAGGGACCACCCTTGGAGGAAGTTCGCACCTGGCCCTATTTCTTTGCCTCGGCGGCCCACCAGGGAAAAGCATGGCGAGGGCCACACTTGCTCGGCGTGCCTACCGAGGCACAGAGACTCCCGCCGGAATCTCTAAGCGAGCGAGAGGAAGAGCTTCTCCAGCTCGTCGATGCGCTCGCCGTCGCCCGGCTCCTCGGCTAGGCACTCCTTCAGGGCGCCGGCGACCACGAGGAAACCCGCGCGGTCGACGGCCTTCGACACGGCGGAGAGCTGCTGCACGACGTCGCGGCAGTGGGCCTCGTCCTCGACCGCCGCGATGACGGCGGCGAGCTGGCCGTGCGCGCGGCGTAGCCGGTTCACGATCTTGCGCTTCGACTCCGGGTCGTGCGCCGCGGCGATATCTGGGCTGGTGCTCATCGGGTTCCTCCTGGGTTGACATCCACCATACCCCCCGGGGTATAGTTTTGATACCCCCCGGGGTATAAGAGATCCGTCGACACCGCCAGGAGGGCGAGATGTGCAGAGCTGTGAAGTGCAACGTGTGCGGGAAGACGACCTGGGCCGGTTGCGGCCAGCACGTGAGCGACGTGCGCCGCACGGTCCCGGCATCCGACTGGTGCCCCGGACGGCACACGCAGCGCGACATCGATGAGGCGAAGGCCTCGCGACCCGGCTTCCTTGCGCGCCTGTTCGGCCGCTGATCCACTGACGAGAGGACATCACCATGTGTGCACGCACCACCTGCGACCGCTGCGGCAAGCCGAGCTGGGCCGGATGCGGCCAACACGTCGAGGAGGCCCTCGAGGGCGTCCCCGCGGCCGACCGCTGCCACTGCTGACGACTACGACGACGACGACGAACAAGGAGAGCATCATGCTGCTGGAGCGCATCTACGACGAGGACCTCGCACAGGCGAGTTACGTCATCGGCTGCCAGGCGACCGGCGAGGCGATCGTGATCGACCCCCGCCGCGACGTCGACGAGTACGTGCGACTGGCCGACAAGCACGGCCTGCGCATCGCGCACGTCACCGAGACCCATATCCACGCCGACTACCTCTCAGGCACCCGCGAGCTCGCGGCGCGCACCGGTGCTCGTATGCATGTCTCCGACGAGGGCGGACCCGACTGGACCTACGGCGCCGGCTTCGACGACGCCGACCGGATGCGCGACGGCGACGAGATCGTCGTCGGGAACGTGACGCTCCGCGCGGTGCACAGCCCCGGTCACACGCCCGAGCATTTGTCGTTCCTAGTGACCGACGGCGCGCAGGCCGAGGAGCCCGGCTTCATGCTCACCGGCGACTTCGTGTTCGTCGGCGATGTCGGCCGACCGGATCTGCTCGACGAGGCGGCCGGGGGCATCGACACACGCTTCGAAGGCGCCCGGCAGCTCTTCGCGAGCCTGCGCGATCGCTTCCTGACGCTGCCCGACTACGTCCAGGTGCTGCCGGCGCACGGTGCCGGCAGCGCGTGCGGCAAGTCGCTCGGCGCGATCGCGGCGACGACGGTCGGCTACGAGCGCGCGTTCTCGTGGTGGGCTCCCTACCTCGCCGCCGAAGACGAGCGGGGCTTCGTGCGGGCTCTGCTCGACGGGCAGCCCGACGCCCACGCGTACTTCGCCCGAATGAAGTCCCAGAACCGCACGGGCCCCGCGGTGCTCCACCCGCGCGCACCGCTTCCCGAGCGGTCCACTGGGGAGGTGCAGCACCTCCTGGAGCGCGACCTCGCGATCTTGGTCGACACTCGGGACCGCCGGCAGGTGCACGACGGCACCGTGGTCGGTTCCCTCAACATCCCGGGCGCAGCGAAGGCCGCGACCTACGGGGCGTGGGTCTACGATCCGGAGGCGGAGCACCGGCCGCTCGTGCTGCTTGCCGCCGACCGGGAGGAGGCGGAGCGGATGCGCGACCACCTCGTGCGGGTCGGCATCGACGCCGTCGACGGTTTCATCCGCTCCCTCGACGGGCTCGAGCTGGTGCAGCCCCGACTGCTGCAGCCAGAAGAGCTCGACGGCCTCGTCGACGCGCACCTCGTCGACGTACGCGGCAGCTCCGAGCACGCCGCGGGCCACATTCCCGGCTCCGCACACCTCAGCGGCGGCCGTGCGCTCTGGCACCTCGACGCGCTACCCCCCGAGGGCACCGTCGTGACGTACTGCCAGAGCGGCGTGCGCAACAGCGTCGTGGCCAGCGCACTGCGGCGAGCCGGCGTCGACGTCGTCGAGCTCGACGGCTCCTACCTGGGGTGGCTGCGGACGGCCGGGCGCGAGCCCGCAAGCAACTGACCGCCGCAGATCGAACCCTCCCATGACGCTGAGCGCCACCATCGCCGTACTGGCGCTCGCCGTACTGGTCGGCATCAGCCTCGGCCTGCTGGGCGGCGGTGGCTCGATCCTCACCGTGCCCATCCTCACCGCCGTCGGCGGCGTGGACCCGCGATCCGCCATCGCGTCGTCGCTGCTCGTCGTCGGCACGACGAGCGCGATCGGCCTGCTGCAGGATGCTCGCGCGGGCCGCGTCCGCTGGCGTGTCGGCCTGGTCTTCGGAGCGGCCGGTGTCGTGGGCGCGCTCGGCGGCGGGCTGCTCGGCGGCATGCTGCCTCCGGGCGTGCTCATGGTGCTGCTCGCCGGCACGATGATCGCCGCCGCGGTGGCCATGCTTCGCCGGCGTCCTCGCCACGACCAGGCGGAGCCCGCGCGGCCGCGCATCGCTCAAGTCCTCATGCTCGGAGCAGCCGTCGGCACGCTCGCCGGGCTGGTCGGCGCGGGCGGCGGGTTCCTCATCGTCCCCGCGCTGATCCTGCTCGCCGGCCTGCCCGCATCGGCAGCGATCGGCACGTCCCTGCTCGTCATCGCTATGCAGTCGCTCGCCGGGCTCGCCGCACAGCCAGCACTGCCCGACATCCCCTGGGCGCTGGTGCTGCCCTTCACAGCAATCGCCGTCGCCGGCTCCTTCCTCGGCTCGGTGCTCACCGGCCGCATCCCCGAACAGGCACTGCGCACCGGATTCGCGGTGCTCGTGCTCGCCGTGGCCGTCGCGCTGCTCGTGCAGCAGCTCGCGCTCCACCTACCGCTCACCTGAGCGACACCCCCCATCACCGGAGAACACCATGACCAGAACCCAGCTCGTCGGCCTCGCCGGCCTCGCGCTCGCCGCCGTCACGACAGGCTGCGCGGCGACGCCCCCTGCCAGCGTCGCCCTACCAGCAGACGCCGTCGTCATCGACGTGCGCACCGCGCGCGAGTTCGCATCCGGTCACCTCGACGGCGCCGTCCTCCTCGACGTATCGAACGGCGACCTCGCCGCCGCACTGCCCTTGCTCGACCCTGATGCGCCCTACTTCGTCCACTGCAGGTCCGGCAGCCGGTCAGCCCAGGCGGTCGCGCTCATGCGCGAGGCCGGCTTCGCGGACGTCACCGACCTCGGCGCGCTCGAGAGCGCGTCCGCGGCGACCGGCCTCGCGATCGAGCGCTGACGCCGGCCCATCCGACCAACACGTATCCAAGGAGCCACCCCAAACATGACCACGCGTGACATCACCATCGAAACCATGGACTCGACCATCGCCGGCGACGGCATGGTGCTCCTCGATTTCTGGGCGGCATGGTGCGGCCCGTGCCGCGGCTTCGCGCCCGTCTTCGAGCGAGCCGCCGCCGCGAACCCCGACATCGTGTTCGGCAAGGTCGACACCGAGGACCAGCAGCAGCTGGCCGCGGCCTTCCGCATCACCTCCATCCCGACGCTCATGGCCTTCCGCGACGGCATCCTCGTCTTCTCGCAGCCCGGCGCGCTCGGTCTGGCCCAGCTCGACAGCCTCATCGCCGGCGTCCGCGCGCTCGACATGGACGACGTACGCCGCCAGGTCGCCGAGCAGCGCGCAACCGCCGAGGCCCCGTGACCTCCCGCAGCCGCGCACCGGTCTGCGCTCCGGGAAGCATCGAACGCGTCGTGCAGGCCGCCGTCGGCGCGCTGACTGGCGCGTTCGCGCTGAGCAACCTGCACGACCCGCCGCTCGCCATCGCGGCCACGCTCGGCGCTGCGTTCCTCCTCACCGGCGCAGTCCGTGGGGGGTGCCCGGCATCGCTGCTCGCGCGAGTCAGCGCCACCGCCCCGGAGCAGAACACGCTCGGCATCCCCGAAGCCCGGCAGCCGCTCGACCCGCGGAGCCCTCACTAGAGAGCAGGGTTCGGCCGCCCCTTCTCGTGCCGCGTCGCCGATTGCTCGTCGTCGAGGTGTGTGTCGTGAGCCATCGGTTAGATGACGAGGGCTTCGGAGTAGTGTGCGCCGAGGCGCACGACGTCCGGGCGCGATCGCGTGCGGATCGGCCCGAGCGGGGCCGAGCAGGATCAGTTCATCGGCCACGATCCGATGCCGTCAGCGGATCCGCTCCGGCTGGCGCCGCGGATTCCGCGCGATTTCCGCGGCGCGCCAGCGCGATCGTCCACGATGCCGGCGAGGAGCAGTAGCCCACCCGCGACATTCCACGCGATGTCATATGGCAAGAGCTCGACCCCGTACCGGATCTGGTGCAGCCGCAAGAGCTTGTGATCGACGATGCCGTCCCACAACTGGAACAGCCCGAGACCGACCAGGAAGCCTGCCCAAGCCGCCGCCCCCCGGAACGAGCGGCGGCGTCGCGCGTCGAGCATGAAGAAGAAACCGACGACGAACGCGAACAGCTCGGCCGCGTGCAACAGCCCGTCCGAGAGCAATGCGATATCCGGTGTAGCGCGGTCATAGAAATGGTGCCAGGCCAGGATCTGATGGAACACGATCTCGTCGACCGCGGACATCGTGGCTATCCCAAGCAGGAGCGCCGCCCAGTACGACCGGTTGCGCCATGGCTGCGCTGCGGTGCGCTTCGGGACAGTGCTCATGACCGTTTCTCCTTTCGCTCACCCGACCCGTTCGGCCAGGAGCTGATCGATTCCCGGCATGACGACGTGGCCGCGGCGTTCGGGGCCTGCTGGGGCCGGGACGTTCGGGCGGACCTGCCGCATGCTCCAGCGAGATTGGTGCGCCGCACCCGCAGCCCGCCGGCAAGCGATGATCCGGAAGTCGCCGGCGCGCGGCGTTGCAGGCGAGGCCCGGGAACGCAGCTGACCGCGCTTCCCGACTGAGGTCCAGCTCCCCCACCTCGGCTTGCGCGGCGCGCGGCTCGCAATAGGGGACAGCATCGACATGCGCCCAGCGTTGCACCCCATGCTTTTTGCGCGCTCGCCGGACGTCCGCGAACTCCCGGCGCCGATGACCACGTCGAAGACGCTCCACAGCGAATCGAAGGCCGACACCAGGCCGAGCTCGGGAGTGCCGCGGTCGTAGAAGTGGTGCCAGTGCAGCAACTGGTGGAAGACGGTCTCGTCGATGAATGCGACGAGGCCCACCCCGAACAGCACCCCCGACCAGGCCTTCCGTCCCGAGGTGCGGCTTCACTCGAACCAATCCTGCGGCTCGCGCGTCGTTCGGTCTGCAGTGGGGTCTAGCTGTCCACGGCGCGGTCCGCTACCACTCGACGCCGGTGCATGATCGGCTTCGCCGAAACCCTCGGCGCCCTCGTCTTTGACGAAGCACGGTGGCCAGATTCCAGCGGCGAAGCGGTCGTAGGGGGCTAGGCCGACCCTGGATCGCGCCTGCGCGTGTCGAGCGCGGGGGTGCTGTCGCTTGTGCGGACTCGACCGGGCGGGGCTGCGCTGTCCTTGCTACGGTCGCGGGGATGTGGTGCACTTACACCCTTCGGACGCGGCTGGCAGCAGGATGCGGTGTCTCGTGGTTCAAGAGTTTCGTCGTCAAGCTTCGGCCAGTTCATGGCGTGCGCCCCTGGCCGCCTTGTCCGCATCGTGGCCGGCAGCGGCCTCGGCGCCTGGGGCCTCTCGAGGGGCGGCACCGGCGGCTACGCGCTCGCCGCCGGTGGGTCTGGTCCCGCTTGCAGCTGGCGCCTCCGACCGGCGCGTGATCACCGGGCGCGCCGAGGGCCGCTGGACGGGAACCAGCGTGAGGGCGTGTGGCTGAGATGACCGGCGACCGAGTCCGAGCACACACTTCGGAAGAAATACAGGCCGGCATCGACCGCGAAGCTAGCCGACGCGTCGAGCACCTGGCAGGCGCCTCTGAGCAACAGCTCACCGCTCGGCTGGACGAGCTCAGCCGAGAGTGGGATGTTGAGCGGGCGCTCGAAGTCAACGCATCCACGCTCATCCTGGTTTCCGCGACGATCGCGGCCGTGAAGACCCGCAGTGGGTGGTTCCTGCTGCCAGCCGTCGTAGCGGCCTTCCTACTTCAGCACGGGCTACGAGGCTGGTGCCCTCCCCTCCCGCTGCTACGCCGGCTGGGCTTTCGCAGCCTGCGAGAGATCGACGCCGAACGCACCGCGGATCGACTGCTGCGCGGTGACCTCCGATCGCCTTCGGACGTGCCCCAGCTTGAAGGATCGGCCGCCTGGGCGACACTCTCAACCCAAAGGGCGGGGGCGGCTCGGCAGCAGCGCTGCGCGGCGGTCATTGCTCCCGGAGTCGCCGATTTCTACGGGACACTCGTGCAGTCAGCCAAGACAGAAGCCGGACCGCAGATGAGCGCCGCCCGCAGCGCTCGGCGTACGCAGCGGAGCCGGAACGTGCCGCTCCCCGAGTCGGGCTCGGCGCGGCGGCAGTTCGTCGCCGCGATGCTGCGACACAGCTACTGGCTCTGGTGGCTTCGGCCGGAGGCGCGCCGCCTTGCGGAGATGTACGCGAGGTCTAAACCATCACCGATACTGTCTCGCCCTCCCAGATGGTGCGCCCAGTGCACCCATTGCCACGATCTACCAGAATTCTGAGTTCGCAGGGAGACTCCAACAGATTGTGCGGCAGCCACTTCTGGCAGAGGGATGGCCAGATACGGTGTCCTCGTGGCGCGGGGGAACAAGAAGCAGCGCGAGCGCGCTGTCGCTGCGGACGCGCTAACCGTGCTCGTGTGCCGTGGCGGCGACTGCGGCAGCCGGACGAAGCACCCTGACGTCGACCATGTCGGGCTGCTGCGCGAGATGAAGGAAACGGTCGCAGGGTCGGCGCGGGTCGTGCCGAGCAAGTGCCTAGACGCATGCGAGCACTCGAACGTCGTCGTGGTGGTGCCGGGCGCCCGTGACAGCGAGCCAGTGTGGACCGGCGGCGTGAACGACCGCGAACTGAACACGGCGCTCTGCGAGTTTGTGCGATCAGGCGGACCGGGAGTCGCCGAGCTGCCGATCGAGGTCGAGCTGCAGCAGTTCCGTCCCTCGCGGCGAAACTGCCAGGAGTTGGACGTCGAGCGCTCGATGCCTGGTAGTTGATCACCGAGGTAGGGGCGTCAGAGGAGTGTCGAAGAGCGTCTTGGCGAGGATGCTGTGCGACGCCATCGTGGCGAGGGGTGCGACTGCGGTGATGAGGTGAGGCGCTCGATGCGGTGTCGAGTCGAGGCCGATGGCCGCGGTTGTCCGGAGGTAGCCCGCGAGGAGCAGGTGGGCGTGGACCGCCACTTGTACCAGCGAACCGGACTGCATCCAGCCGACCAGGGGTGTCGAATAGATCTGCCACAGTCCGCCGGCATTGAGACACGCTGCGGTGACGGCTCGCGGGTCGGCGGCGCGCCGCCCTCGCCCATCCACTCCGTAGTGCCTAATGTCAAGATGCTCGCGAAAGTTGATCGCGTGCCTCATCTGAATTTGCTCGCGAAACGGTCTGGCTGAGGACGTCGGTCTTGGCGGCGGCGAGGTGGATGAGGCGGGTCTGGATGTCGACGATGCGGCGGGTGAGCTCGGCCGGGTTTGTCGCGTCGAAGATCCCCTCGAGTTCGGCTCGTTTGGCGTCGGTGAGCACGCCGCTGTCGATCACCCGCTGGAACGGGGTGCGGGGCTTGTCGTAGACGCGGGTGGCTTTGCCGTTGCGGTTGACGCGCCAGCCGACCGCTTTGGTGGTGGCGGTGAACATGTTGAAGCGGATCCGGACCAGGTCGTAGAGCTCGTTCAGCAGGCGTAGCTCCATCGCGGTGTCGTAGCGGTAGTGGAACACGAACCGGCGGACGATGTCGGCGTTCTTCTGCTCCACGTGCGCGTTGTCGTTGGAGTGGTACGGGCGGGCTCGGGTGAAGAACAGGTCGCGTTCGCCGGCCCAGTTGATCAGGGCGTCGTTGATGAACTCGCCGCCGTTGTCGCTGTCGATGCCGATCAGCGGGAACGGCAGCCGCTGCTCGATCAGCGGCATCGCTTCGAGCACCCAGCGGTGTGCGCCGTTCTTCAGCGCCCGGTTCTCGGTCCAGCCGGTATGCACGCAGGTGACCGTCAGCGAGCGGCAGAACTCGCCCTTGAGGGTCGGCCCGCAATGCAACACCAGGTC
Source organism: Agrococcus sp. ARC_14 (assembly GCF_022436485.1). NCBI lineage: Bacteria > Bacillati > Actinomycetota > Actinomycetes > Micrococcales > Microbacteriaceae > Agrococcus > Agrococcus sp. ARC_14. The sequence goes on along the minus strand of NZ_JAKUDO010000001.1, from coordinate 1,556,149 downwards.
GAGCTCGCAGAAGCCCGGTGCCTGCTCGTGCTCGTCGCCGGCCTTGCGGACCTGGATCGAGTTGCGCAGCAACGGGCCCGGCTTGGTGCCCGAGATGCCGGTCAACCGCATCCCGTCACGGGTGGGCTTCAGCAGCCGGTCGATCGTCGCGCCCGAGACGGTCAGCAGCTGCGCGCGCGTGTGATCGTCGAGTCGGTGCGTGTCCTCGCCGAACTCGCCGTGCTGCTCAAGCTTGGGCAGCCAGAGCGCCATCGTCGCGGCCAGGTACTTTCCCGAGGGCTGTCCGGCGAGCATCCAGATCCGGATCAGCAGGCGGAGCGTGTCATAGCCATACGTGCGCGGCCGTGGCGTGCGCCGCACGGCCCGTTGCGGCCCCTTCCGCTCGCTGGCAGCTTGCACCTGCCGGCGAGCGTTGGCGCGTGACCAGCCGGTCGTCGCGACCAGCGCGTCGAGCATTCGCCCGCGCTCCTTCTTCGCCGCCGTCGCGTACTCGCGCGCGTACTTCTTGGTGATCTCACGCCTGGTCGCCATCGACAGCTCAGAGCCCATCCCGCCAGCACACCGCAGCGCCCCAACGATGACCAGCGTTTCGCGAGCAAAACCCAAATGAGGCATGCACCCCATTACGCGAGCACTCTAGGTGAGTCTTGTCGCACTCTTGTTCTCCAATACTACCGGGGGTATAGTTAGATGCATCAGCGGGAACCGCGGATCATTTCAGCACAAGCCTTCGGCCGACTCCCGCCCGCCCCGAGTCGCTTGGAGCAAGTCATGAGTTACGGCATCACCACGACAGTCGCCCTCCCCTTCGACGAAGCGGTCACCGCGATCCGCGCGGCGCTCGCCACGCAGGGATTCGGCGTGCTGACCGAGATCGACATGGCAGCGACGCTCAAGGCGAAGCTTGACGTCGACATGCCGTCGCAGGTGATCCTGGGCGCGTGCAATCCTCCCCTTGCGCTCCGCGCGCTCCAGGCGGAGGAGTCCATCGGACTGCTGCTCCCCTGCAACGTCACGGTGCGCGACGCCGGCGACGGCACGTCGCTCGTCGAGGCGCTCGACCCGAAGGTCATGGTCGACGTCACCGGGAACGAGGCGCTGCGAGCGGTTGCAGACGAAGCGGCGGACCGCCTGGGCGCAGCGCTCGCCGAAGTCGGCAGCGGCAACGAGTGACGGCGCGACTGCGCCTCAAGCACGAGAACGGGGAGGTCGAAGCATGCTGATGGGCAACTGGAGCGGCATGGGCAACTGGGGCGGCATGGGCCCCGGAATGGGGTGGGTATTCCTGCTCTTGATGATCGCGGGCATCGCGGCGCTCGTCGTCCTGACGGTGCGGCTCGCGACCGGCGGTCTGAACCGCGGAGACCACCGGCCACCGGAACCGCGAGGCGGATCGGCGCGCGCCATTCTCGACGAGCGCTACGCGCGTGGCGAGATCGACCACGCTGAGTACGACGAGCGAGTCGCACGCCTGCGCGACGCTCCTTGATGGAGCCGATCACCCGCCGCCAGGCTCTGGTATTGGGCGCCTGCGGCGCCGCGGGCGTGGTGGTCGGTGGGCTCGGGCTCAGCAGCACGGGTCTGCCCTGGACCTCGCCCGATGCAACGCCCTCCGGGCTGCTGGCCGAGCCGAGCTCGCTGCGAAGCCGCGGGGGCGTGCTCCGCACCGAGCTGGTCGCCGCGGAGCACGAGAACGAGATAGCCGGCCGCAGGGCGCTCGTGCTCGGCTACAACGGCAGCGTCCCGGCCTCGACGTGGCGCGTGCGCCCGGGCGACCGCATCGAGGTCCGCCTCCAGAACCGCCTGCGCGAGCCGACCAATCTCCACACGCATGGGCTCCACGTCTCCCCGGCAGGGAACGGAGACAATCCCCTCATCAGCCTCGCACCCGGCGAGGTGTTCGACTACCTCTTCGACATCCCGCGCGACCACCCCAGCGGCGTGTTCTGGTATCACCCCCACCACCACGGCAACGTCGCCGATCAGATCTTCGGCGGCCTCTTCGGCGCCATCGTGGTCGAGGACGACGCGCTCGCGGTCGCCCGCGAGCGGGTGCTCGTGATCTCGGACATCTCGTTCGCCGGCGGAGCCGTCGCTGCCGCTTCGGAGGCAGATCGCATGATGGGCCGGGAGGGCGACTTCCTGATGGTCAACGGTCAACTGCTGCCCGAGATCGTCGCGCGGCCGCGGGAGCGAGAGCGCTGGCGGATCGTCAATGCCTGCACGGCGCGCTACCTCCGACTCGCGCTGCCTGGTCAGCGGCTGGAGCTCCTGGGCATCGACTCCGGGCACGAACCGCGGCCCCGCGCCGTCGATGAGGTCCTGCTGGCTCCCGGCAACAGGGCGGATCTCCTGGTGACGATGCAGACCGGAAGTGCCCAGCTGCGCACACTCGGCTACGACCGGGGCGCCGCCATGATGGGCGGGATGATGGCCGGCGGGGGCAGTTCCTCCGGCCCGGCGCTGCTCGCCTTCGTCGAAGTTCGCGGGCCCGACGCCGCGGTGCTGCCCGCCGTGCCCCCGCGCGCGCCCGACGCCGACCTGCGCTCGCACACGCCCGACGCGCGGCGCGAGATCTCCTTCACCATGACCATGGGCATGGGCATGCCGCAGCAGGGCGGGATGATGGCCCTGGGTTTCGACGGGCGCGCATTCGACGCGGGGCGCATCGATCAGCGCGTCGGCGCGGAGACCGTGGAGGAGTGGACGATCCGCAACCCCACGCCGATGGATCATCCGTTCCACCTGCACGTCTGGCCGATGCAGCTGATCCAGGTGAACGGATCGGCGATCGACGGCACCCAGTGGCGGGACGTCGTGAACGTCCCGGCTCAGGGCTCGGTCGTGGTGCGCATCGACTTCGCGCGGTTTACGGGCCTCACGGTCTACCACTGCCACATCCTCGATCACGAGGACCTCGGGATGATGGGAACGGTGAAGGCCGCCGCGTGAAGCGCGACGCGAGTCGCCCTGCTCCCGCGACCCGCGGAGCCTCGGTAGGCCGCGAGCCGCCGTCGACGGTAACGGCCCGACACGCCGGCCGGGATCGCGTCTCGATGTGATGCCCAGGGACGTTGTTTCGTGACACGCCCTCTTCGCCAGGCTGGTTGTGAATCATTTCACGATCAGCCAGGAGGCGATGTTCATGTCTATCGGTCCAGGGTCCACGGCGTCGGAGATTCGCGAGTTCGTGCATGAGTACCAGGTGCAGCCGCACGGGCAGAAGGGTGCGTGGCCGCTGGCGCGGAACGTCCCGAATCGGCGTCCACGATCGAGACGGCGCTCGAACATCAGACTGCTGAACCCGGCCGATGCTCATAGCCACGTCCTTCGCCTCCGGTGCGCTGAAACGGGCGCGCCAGACCTGCGCATCCACGGCGCTGAGACCCGCGACCGCTCCATCGCGCTCGGCGAGCCGGAGCATCTCGACAGCTCCGGGGCGGGCCAGGACGCGGCCGTCACCGGATCGTTGGGATCGACGAGCATAGACAGCACCATTCGCGCGGTTCGTTCGTCGGTCGCCAGCTCACTCAAGCTCGGCATCGTCGGTTCCTCTCGGCGTTCGTTACCGACGAGGTGCGCCGACAGCCCCAGTGGATCAGCTCCGCGGAGGTGCGCTATGAACCGTCGCTGGCGTCGTCCATGATGAGCCCAGCCTCGACCAGCGCCGCTCGCACGGCCTTGCGGTCTACGCCCATCCGGCGACCGATCGCCCGCATCGAGACACCCGCCCGCGTGAGCCGCACGGCCTCCGCCTTCTCGTCGAAGCCCAGCCCCGGTCGACGACTCGGCACTTTCCGGCGGCGGAGGTGGGAGAACACCGTGGCACGATGGATTCCGTACCGCTCGGCGAGCTGCTTGACGCCCATCCCGGCCAGGTAGTCGCCGACGAGAGTGTCCACCTCAGCAGCGGTCAGAAAAGTTTGAGCCGTCTCGACAGTCCTCACGACTGGCCCCCGATCGTCCCTCGGAGCGCTACACCGGGGACGCCGCGAGACCTCGTAGACCCCACGATTCAAACGGTTGACAAGGGTTTTCGTCTTGGAGGCGGAGTTGCCGAACGTACTACTCAGGTACCCCAGAGAGAGCGCGAAGCCCCGGCCTGCAGGCCGGGGCTTCGCCGCTCCCGGAGCGGATATTCTGCTCCGGTGAACCACGATCCGCAGCCGACTGCCCCGCATCCAGCCCCCGCATCGCTGCGCGAGCGCGTTCGCTCCCTCGTCGAATCGGCGCCATTCACGCGCACGATCACGACGCTCATCGTGGTCAATGCGATCGTGCTCGGACTCGAGACCTCCGCGCCCATCGTGGAGCGCTGGGGCGAGCTGCTGCACGCCGTCAACCTCACGGTGGTCATCGTCTTCACCATCGAGCTGGTGCTGAAGTTGTGGGCATACGGCTGGCGGTTCTTCCGCGATGGCTGGAACCTGTTCGACCTGTTCGTGGTGGTGATCTCCTGGGTGCCGGTCGCCCCGGGCGCGCAGGTGCTCCGCGTGCTGCGGGTGCTGCGCGTCATGCGCCTGCTCTCGCAGGTGCGATCGATGCGCCGGGTGGTGAACGCGCTGCTCGCGTCGATCCCGGGCATCGCCTCCATCGGCGGGCTGCTCGTCGTGATCGGCTACGTCTTCGTCGTCGCCTCGACGATGCTCTACGGAACGGATCGGCCGCAGGACTTCGGTGACCTCGGCGCATCCACCGTCTCCCTCTTCCGTCTCCTGAACGGCGACGGATGGGGTGAGATCGTGCAGCCGCTCTCGGAGCTCCAGCCGAGTGCCTGGCCCTTCTTCATGGTCTACGGCGTGCTCACGACGTTCGTGGTGCTCAACCTCTTCATCGCCGTGACGACCGAGGCGCTCAACATCCAGCGCGAGGCGGAGGACGAGCAGCTCGAGGAGCACATCGAGGAGCACCAGGATGCGGTCGGCGAGCGGATCCTCGCGGAGCTCGCCGCCGTGCGTGCAGAGCTGGCGCTGCTGCGCGCCGAGCGCGAGCTCGACACCTGAGCGCCCGTAGGCTGAGCGCGTGGTGAACTCGCTCCTGGTCGTGCATGACCGAGCAGCTGGGCGCGTGCTCGAAGCCTGGCTGGCCGCCAACGGCAGCCCCGCCTCCGAGCGCTTCACCGCGGCGCTCGATCGCCGGCGCAGCATCACCATCGTCAGCCGCGACGTCGCGGCGAGCATCAGCGGCAGCACCTACTTCCGCGGCACCGCCCTGTCTCCAGAGCATGGTGCGATCGCGTTCGGCGTCGATGGGTGGCTGCAGCTGCCGCGTCCGCTCGACGAGCATGGCGTCGCCGGTGAGTTCCTGACCGCCAGCTGGGATCGCCGCCGCGTGCGGATCCGGCACGACGTCTTCGGCAGCGCGGCCCTGCTGCACACCTCCGGCCCCGGCTTCGTCGCCGCTTCCGACTCGCTGCTGGTGCTCGACGACCTGCGGGCCGCGTTCGGGCTGCGCTCGACGCAGCATCGCGAGGCGCTGCTGGCGCGCTCGGTGCTGAACAGCCATGCCGCGCAGCAGCTCTCCCCCGACACGTACATCCGCGAGATCGACTGGGTGCCGGCGGCACAGGGGCTCGAGATCGGGCTCGGGCTGCGGCTCAGCGTGCAGGTGGATGGCACACCCCTGGCGGCGCGGATCGTCGACGGTGCGTCCGACCCCGTGCAGACGCTGCGCAGTGCCGCCGCCTTCATCGCCGGCAGCACTGCCGCGCTCGCCGGCGTCCCCGGCTGGTGGACCGACCTGCAGCTCTCCGGCGGCTACGACTCGCGCGTGATCCTGGCTGGCGCGCTGCGCAGTGGCGCGATCGACGGGATCCACGTCAGCGCTGCGAACAAGGTCGCTTCGCAGGCGGAGGACTACCGCGTGGCGAGCCTGCTCGCCGAGCGCTGGGGCTTCCCCCTCAACGCGCCGCCCGTCGCTGGCGAGCCCGTCGACTACCGCATGAATCCGGCGACCATCTGGGCCTCCAGCCTGCTCGGCATCTACGACCGAGTGATGCCGTGGACCTCCGAGCGGAAGCTGCCGCAGGAGTTCACGCTCACGGGGCTCGGCGCCGGGGTGCTCAAGGGCGGATGGGGATGGACCGACATCGACGGGATCGTCGCGGATCTCGATCTCCCACCCGAACGGCTCGCGCCCTTCCGATCCCAGATCGCCACGGGCATCCGGGCCATCGGCGCCGATCCCAGCTGGAGCGACGCATCCGAGCTGCAGTACGCGGGCTACCGCAACGGACTGCACGGCGCCGGCCACATCGGGATGCACATGACCGGCGTGCGCCTGCTGCAGCAGCTGCCGCTCGCCGTCGTCGGGCATGTGCGCAGCGACGGCCTGCCTCCGCGCGAGCGGCGTGAGAGCGCCGCGTTCGACGATCGCGTGCGCGGGATCACCGATCTGCTCGCGCTGCTCCACCGAGAGGTGGCGCTCATGCCCTACGAGGGCGAGGGGCGATCGCTCGATCCCGAACGGCTCGATCGGCGCCTGCAGGAGCTCGGGGGCGCGCTCGGCGATGACGAGCTCGCTCCGGTGCAGCTGCTCGGCTCCCCCGACGCCGTACCGGCCGGACCTGCCGTGCTCGGCGACGAGATCGCGAAGCGGCGGGGGTTCGACATCGAGCTCACGGCCGAGGCGATCGTGCCCGCCGCCGAGGGTGCGCTCGAGGCGATCGCCGACGACACCGTTCGCGAGGTCTACCGCGAGCTCATCGCGCATGCGCAATGGAAGCTCACCAAGAAGGGGCTGCCGCCGCACCACGCGGGATACTCGACGCCACGGTCGCTCGGGCTGCTGCTCTTCGCCCGCTGACCGATTGCCCGGGCCGGCTCAGCGTTGCGTCGATCCACGGCCATCCTCGCCTCGGGCCGAGTCTGGCCGCGTCGCCGCTGGCCATCGCTGGTGGGTCGCGAGGTGCTGCACCCCGTCATCGCCGACGACTACCGGCGGCAGCGCAATCGCAAGGGCATGGCGGCCATGGCCGGACTGTTCGTGGTGGACGGCATCGTCACGCTGCTCATGCACGAGATGGAGACGCGGCGCTGAGGCCCGCAGCTCACTCGCTCGGCAGGATCTGCCCCACAGGCTCGCGCTTCTCTGCTTGGAAGCGGTCTTCGGTGCGGCCCTGAGCCCAGTAGCCCGAGAGTGAGACCTGCGCCCGCTCCAGCCCGCGGCGCGTGAAGAGCTCGTCGCGCATCGCCTTCATCGACTCGCGCTCGCCGTGCACGAATGCGTGCACGCGGCCGTCCGGCCAGTCCAGCGCCGCCACGGTCGCGGCCAGCAGCCCGACCGTCTCTGCGCGGGGCGCTCCTCGGTGCAGCCATCGCACCTCGACGCCCGCCGGAGCGCTGATCCCGATCTCCTCCGACGCATCCCGCGCCTCGAGGATGGCGATGCCGCGTGCACCCGCCGGCAGCGACTCGACGGCGCGGGCGATCGCGGGCAGCGCTGTCTCGTCGCCCACGAACAGATGCCAGTCGGCCGTCGGGTCGGGCGCGTAGCCGCCGCCGGGGCCGCCGAACGCGACGAGCTCCCCGGGCTGCACGGTGGCTGCCCATGGTCCGGCGAGGCCCTCGTCGCCGTGCACGACGAAGTCGAGGGCGATGGAGTCGGCCGTCACCTCGCGCACGGAGTAGGTGCGGGTGACGGGCAGGTCTTCGGGAGCGAGCGTCTCGCGCAGGCCAGCCAGGTCGTAGGGCGGCTCGAGGCCGAGCTCGGGCTTCACGAAGTGCAGCTTGACGTAGGCGTCGGTGAACTCGTTCGGCGTGAAGGTGGCGAGACCGGCGCCGCCGAGGTGCACCCTCACGAGGCTCGGCGCGATGCGTTCGCTGCGGAGGACCTCCAGGACGTGCTGCGGTCGAGGCGGGCGCAGGGCGCGATCTGGAGTGCTCATATGCCTCGACGCTATCACTGAGTTAGGGTTACCTCACTTGAGGGGATCGCGTGGTCGCGGCAGGCGCGGAGCGTCAGCTGCGAGAGAATGACGCTCATGGAGATGACGGTCGACGACTTCGAGGCGCTCGTCACGAGCGTGCTCGACGAGCTGCCTGACGAGATGGTCGAGGGGCTCGACAACGTCGTCTTCCTCGTGGAGGACGCGCACCCGGAGGAGGATCTGCTGGGGCTCTACGAAGGCGTCGCGATCACGGAGCGCGGCACCTACGGGTTCGGCGAGCTGCCGGATCGCATCATGGTCTATCGGCTGCCGCACGTCCAGACCGCAGCGACCCCTGAGGAGCTGCGCGCCGAGGTGCGCACGACGCTCGTGCACGAGATCGCGCACTTCTACGGGATCGACGACGAGCAGCTGCACGAGCTCGGCTGGGCGTAGGCGACCCACACTGCCGAAGCGGGTACGTCGGTAGTGACACCTAGGCTCGCGGCCATGCACGAGCTCGAGCTTCCTGACCGCTACGGCGAGATCCTCGCCGCGCTCAAGGCGCGCGTGCACAGCGCGCACCTGCGGGCGCAGCGCATCGTCAACACCGAGCTCATCGGCCTCTACTGGCACATCGGCCGCACCATCCTCGAGCAGCAGCAGGCGGCCGGCTGGGGAGGCAAGGTTGTCGAGCAGCTCGCACACGACCTCCGCAGCGAGTTCCCTTCGATGACGGGTCTCTCGCGGTCGAACCTGATGTACATGCGCGGCTTCGCTGCCGCGTGGCCCGAAGCGTCGGCAATTGTCCCGCAGGCTGTGGGACACATGGTGCAGCAGCCTGTCGCACAGCTGCCATGGGGTCACATCCGACTCCTCCTCGACAAGCTCGACGAGCGCGAAGAGCGCGACTGGTACGCCCAGCGTGCTGCGACCGAGGGCTGGTCTCGGGCAGTGCTCGAGCACAACATGCTGGGCCAGCTGCGGCAGCGCGAAGGAGCGGCACCCAGCAGCTTCGATGGGAAGCTCGAGGAACGCGACGCACGGCTCGCACAGGCGATCTCGAAGGATCCATACGTGTTCGACTTCCTCGGGCTCAGCAAGGACGCTGCCGAGCGCGAGCTCGAGCAGGCGATGATGGACCGCATCGTCGATGTGCTGCGCGAGCTCGGGCCCGGCTGGGCCTTCGTCGACCGGCAGAAGCACCTCGAGATCGACGGCGACGACTTCTTCATCGACCTGCTCTTCTTCCACACCGAGCAGCTGCGCTACGTCGTGTTCGAGCTCAAGGCCGGCAAGTTCAAGCCCGAGTACACCGGGCAGCTCGGCTTCTACGTCGCCATCGTCGATGACCTCATCCGGAAGGCGCAGCACGCGCCGACCGTCGGCATCCTGCTGTGCAGCGACAAGAACGAGTCGGTGGTGCGGTATGCGCTCGGTGCGACGTCCGGGCCGCTTGCGGTGAGCTCCTACACGTACGACAACCTGCCTGCCGCCGAGCAGCAGGCGCTCCCCGACGCCGAGCGCATCACGCACGCGCTCGACGGGATCGACGGCGACTAGGGCAGCGGCACGGCCTCCGCGTCGGCGAACGTCGCCGTGTCGATCACGAAGCGGAACTGCACGTCGCCCGCGACCACTCGGTCGTAGGCCTCGTCCACCGCATCCACACCGATCGTCTCGATCATCGCGCCGATGCCGTGCGCCGCGCAGAAGTCGAGCATCTCCTGCGTCTGGCGGATGCCACCGATGTTCGAGCCCGCGAGGACCTTGCCGCCGTTGATCAGCGAACCCAGCTTGATCGACTGCGGCCCCGGCGGCAGGCCGACGTTCACCATCGCACCGTGCGGCTTGAGGAGCCGCAGGTAGCGATCGAGCTCCAGGTCGGCGCTGACGGTGTTGAGGATCACGTCGAAGCTGCCCCGCAGCTCCTCGTCCCAGCCCTCGACGCCGGTGGCGACGGTGCGGCTGGCACCCAGCTCGGCCGCGAGCGACTCCTTCGCCAGCGAGCGCGAGAGCACGATGACCTCTGCGCCCTTCGCGGCGGAGATCTGCACGCCCATGTGGCCGAGCCCGCCGAGCCCGATGACGGCGACGCGCTTGCCCTCGCCGACGCCCCAGCGGTCGATCGGCGAGTAGAGCGTGATGCCCGCGCACAGCAGCGGAGCGGCGACATCGAGCTCGATGCCCTTCGGGATGCCCAGCACGAAGCGCTCGTCGACGACCACGTGCTCGGCGTAGCCGCCCTGCGTGATGGTGCCGTCGCGGTCGACGGATGCGTAGGTGCCGACGTTGCCCTGCAGGCAGTCCTGCTCCTCGTCGGCGAGGCACTGCTCGCACTCGCCGCACGAGTCGACCAGGCAGCCGACGCCGACGCGGTCGCCGACGGCGTGGCGCGTGACTGCGTCGCCGATCGCCTCGACGATGCCGGCGATCTCGTGGCCGACCGTGAGCGGGAAGGGCGCCTTGCCCCACTCGTCGCGGATGGTGTGGATGTCGCTGTGGCAGATGCCCGCCGCCTTGATCGCGATGACCACATCGTTCGGGCGCGGGTCGCGACGCTCGATCTGGGCGACGCGATAGGGCTGATCGGGAGCGGTCTTCTGCAGTGCCTTGGTGAGGATGGGCATGCTGCCTCCTTGAGTCTGTGGCGGCAACGACGCGATGCCGGCCGCCAGCCTACGCGCCGACGGCGGCATGCGGATGCGTCGAGGGGGCCCGCGAGGCGATCGGTGCCAGCACGGGCGCGTGACGCTCAGCCGAGCGACGTCGGCTGCACCTCGTCGGCGATCGCAGCGGGATCGTGCGCGGCGATGTGCGCGTCCTCCTGCTCGCGCCACAGCAGCCACCACGAGTCGTCGCCGTCGCGCTCCAGCGCCCGCGCCCGCCGGACGCTCTCGGGTGCTTCGAGCCAGATGGTGCGCTGCGCGTGCTCGCGGCTCTCGATCGTGAGCGAGCCGCAGCCCTCGATGATGAGGTGCTCCCCCGGGGCCGCGCGATCCTCCGGACCCCAGTCGCTGATCTCCCAGTCCCAGCGTCGCCATCGCGCCACCGCGCCGGCGGTCAGCGGCGCGAGGATGCCGCGCTCGAGCAGCCGAGACCCGGTGGCGAGGCCGTGCCAGCCGGCATAGAGGTCGTCCATGTGGATGACGCGGGCACCGGTCTCCGCGGCGAGTCGTGCCGCGAGCTCGGTCTTGCCCGAGCCGGATCGGCCGTCGATGATCGTGATCACCACGCCCCCTGCCACACCGGTCGGAACGATCCCGCCGCGAGCGAGACCCCGAGGGCGAGCGCCGCGACGGCGATCGCCAGCAGCAGCATCAGGAGGTCTGCCCGCCCCACCGTCGATGGCCGAGCCCACGTGCGCTCCGGACCCCCGAATCCGCGTGCCTCCATCGCTGTCGCCAGCGTGCCGCCGCGACGCAGCGCCACCACCAGCAGCGCGAACGCCGCCTGCAGCGCTCTGCGCACCACACCCGTGTCGCCCAGCCCGCGGGCGCGCCGGGCGAGCGCGATCTGGCGCCAGTCCTCCCCCAGCACACCGAACAGTCGCACCCCGGCGAGCGCCGCGAGCACGAAGCGGTGCGGCAGCCGTGCCACCTGCGCGAGCCCGTCGGCCAAGCGCGTGGGATCGATGCCGACGAGCGCGACCAGCGTCGGCACGCCGATCGCCAGCACGCGCAGACCGATCGCGAGCGCCAGCTCGATCGACTGGTCGCTGATGATCGCGAGCCAGACCTGCGCGTGGATGCGTCCACCGGGCTCGGCGTAGAGGAGCATGCTGAGCGCCGACAGCGGGGCCGCGATGAAGAGCGGCCACGATCGGCGCAGCACCGTGCGCGGCCCGATGCCCGCTGCGGCGAAGACGACGATCCAGGCTCCGAGCGCGACCGCGGCAGTGACGATGTCGATCGTCAGCAGCATCGGGATCGAGTAGACGACCGCGGCGGCGAACGGCGTGACCGGGTTCACCTGCTCGAGCACGGTGGACGGGCGCACGGTGCTCGCCTGGATGGGGGCGGTCACGAGCTGCCCGCCTGCGCAGGGCGGTCGCTCGCGCTCGCGGCGGGCTCGCCGAGCCGCAGCGTGCGGTCGCCCAGCACGCGCTCGACGTCGGCGTCGTGCGTGATCGCCACGACGGCGCAGCCGCGATCGTCGACGAGCGAGGCGATGAGCCGCACGAGCTCCTGCCAGGTGCGCCGGTCCTGGCCGAAGGTGGGCTCGTCGAGCACCATCACGCGCGGCGCGGGCGCGAGCACCGTCGCGACCGAGAGCCGACGCTGCTCGCCGCCCGAGAGCGTGAACGGATTCGCGTCGGCGAGCGCATCGAGCCGCAGTGCCGCGAGCAAGCCGTCGACGCGCTGTGCGATCTCGTGGCGCGGCAGCGCGAGCGCGCGCAGCCCCGCGGCCACCTCGTCGTGCACCCTGGCCGTCACGAACTGGTGCTCGGGCTGCTGGAAGACCGTGCCGATGCGGCGTGAGAGCTGCTTCGGCCGCCAGCGCAGGGGTGCCTGCTCACGCAGCTCTGCCCCACGCAGCGTCGACGTCGCCCGCACCTCGCCCACGACCGGCGCCATGAGGCCCGCGAGCGTCAGCGCGAGCGTCGACTTGCCGGCGCCGTTCGGCCCGGTGACGACGAGCGCCTCACCGGCACGGATCGCGAGCGTGACGGGCTCGTGCGCCGGCACCCCGCCGCGGCCGGCGCGCACCGCGTCGAGCTCGAGCAGCGCGTCGCCCGGGTGCCTGCTCCCGCGGGCGATCTCGACGGGGAGCCCAGGCACCCAGACGCCGTCCGCGGCCAGCTGCTCGCGGCGGGCGTCGAGCACGGCAGTCGGCGCACCGTCGGCCACGGCGCCGCCGCCTGCGGCGAGCACCACGACGCGGTCGACCACCGGCAGCCAGGTCTCCACGCGGTGCTCGACGACCACGAGCGTCGCGCCGGTCTCGGCTGCGACGCGCGCCACGGCATCCCGCACCTCCACGACCCCCGCGGGGTCGAGGTTGGCCGTCGGCTCGTCGAGCAGGATGAGGCCAGGCCGCATCGCGATGACGCCCGCGAGCGCGAGCCGCTGCCGCTGCCCGCCGGAGAGCGCCGCCGTCGAGCGGTCGAGCGCCACGTCGAGCCCGACGGCGGCGAGCGCGTGGCGCACCCGCTGCCAGATCTCGTCGCGCGGCACCGCGAGGTTCTCGCAGCCGAAGGCCACGTCGTCGCCGACGTGCGACATGATCGTGTTCGCCTGCGGATCCTGCAGCACGAGGCCGGCGGTGCCGGCGTCGGTGGTGCCCCGTCGGGTCGCCGGGTGCGCGCCGTCGACGGTCAGCTCGCCGGACTCATCGCCCTCGTCCTCGCCGCCGAGCACGCCGGCGAGGGCCGAGAGCAGCGTCGACTTGCCAGCGCCCGAGGGCCCCAGCAGCAGCACCCGCTCGCCGGGCTCGACGTCGAGGTCGAGCCCGGCGAGCGCGGGCGCCGCGCGACCGGCGTGCTGCCAGCCCCAGCCGCGCGCGCGGATGCGGGAGCCGCTCACCTGCCGCGCGAGCGCCCGGACGCGAACCGGTCGAGCACGCCCGTCGCCGCGAGCGCACGGGTCAGCAGCCAGCCGACGAGGCCCGCCAGCAGCGCGCCGGAGACCACGAGGCAGCCGAGGTAGATGAGCAGGAACTCCCCGCTCATCGCGAGGTTGCCGGAGGTGAACAGCTCGAGCGTCCAGGCGGCGACGGCCGCACCGATGCCGGCGAGCATCGCCACGAAGACCCCGAAGCGGCGGTATGCGAACAGCAGGAAGATCAGCTCGGCGCCGAGGCCCTGCGCGATGCCTGCATAGACGGTCTCGATCGCCCACACGCTGCCGAGCAGCATCGAGACTGTCGAGGCCAGCAGCTCGACGAACAGCGCGGCGCCCGGCTTGCGGATGATGAGCCCGCCGAGCACGCCGCCGATGAGCCAGATGCCGACTGCCAGGCCGCCGAAGCCCGGCGTGAGCGCGTCCATGCCCTCGAACCAGACGTAGCCGACGCCGTTCCAGAGCACGAACAGGAGCCCCGTGGCGACGCCGAGCACGGCGGCGACGACGATGTCGACGACCCGCCAGCGACTGGTGCGCGCACGCGGCGACGCGGTGGATGTGGTGGATGTGGTGGTCATGCGGTGCCCTTCACTCGGAGTGATGGCACGGGTGGTGTGTCCTCCCTGCGCTGGCATGATCCAGATCAGGTTTGACGGTCGAAGACTGCAGTCTTCCTCTCAGCCCGGCGCACCGGACTCCCGTGTCAGAACTGCAGTCTAGCCCGACCGCAGGTCGCGGGCCGGCTCGTGGCCCTGCGGCCGTAGGCTGGGCCGGTGATCGAGACCGGGGCCGAGGGACCAGCAGCGACAGCGCAGCCGATCCGATCGTTCGTCGCCATCGGCGACAGCTTCACCGAGGGCGTCGGCGACGAGCTGCCTGATGGTTCGTTGCGCGGCTGGGCCGACTTCGTCGCCGCGGGCCTCGCGACCGCGCAGGGCGCGCCGGTGCGCTACGCCAACCTCGCCATCCGCGGGCGCAAGCTCCACGGCATCCTCTCCGAGCAGCTCGATGCCGCGATCGCCCTGCACCCCGAGGCGATCAGCATCAACGGCGGCGGCAACGACATCCTGCGGCCGCGCGTCTCCATCGACCACGTGGGCGCCCGCCTGGCCGAGGCCGCGCATCGCATCGCGGCCGCGGGCATCCGCCCGATCCTGCTCTCGGGCGGCAACCCCAGCCAGGTGATGCCGATCGGTGCCGTGATGCAGCGCCGCGGCGACGCCCTCGCTCGCGCCGTGGAGTCGCGCATCGGGGATCTCGATGCGCCCTACGTCGACAACTGGGGCGACCCCGAGCTGCGCAGCCCGCGCTTCTGGTCGATCGACCGGCTGCACCTCAACGCCGCGGGTCACGCGCACGTCGCGCGCAACGTGCTGCGCGCGCTCGGCCACGAGGCGCCGGCAGGCTGGCGCGATCTCGCCGGCGCGACCACTGCAGAGGGCAGGCGCGATCTGGGCTACTACCGCGAGTACGTGCTGCCGTGGCTCGGCCGTCGCTTCACAGGCCGTTCCTCCGGCGACGGCCGCGACCCGAAGCTGCCGCGGCTGACCGAGGTGCAGCCGCTCGCTTGACCGGTCCGGATGCGTCGCCGGCGGCGGCTACCCGGCCGGCGGTGAGGACGCCGCCGTCACGAAGTCGATGAGCTCCTCGACGCGGCCGAGCAGCTCTGGCTCGAGATCGTTCCAGTCGCGCACCCGGGAGCGGATGCGCTGCCACGCCCGCCCGACATCCTCCTGGCTGCCGTGCGGCATGCCGAGCCGCTGCAGGGTGCCGCGCTTCCAGTCCTCGCCCTTCGGCACCGCCGGCCACGCAGCGATGCCGAGCCGCGCCGGCTTCACCGCCTGCCAGATGTCGATGAACGGATGGCCGACGATGCGCACGTGGGCACCGTGCGGCCCGCTCGTCACGGCTGCGGCGATGCGCGACTCCTTCGAGCCCGGCACGAGGTGGTCGAGCAGGATGCCGAGGCGGCGCTCGCGGGTGGGCGCGAACTCTGCCACGATCGCGGCCAGGTCATCGGCGCCGTGCAGCGGCTCCACGACGACGCCCTCGACACGCAGGTCGTGGCCCCACACCTGCTCGACGAGCTCGGCGTCGTGCACGCCCTCGACGAGGATGCGACTCGGCAGCGCGACGCGCGCCCGCAACCCCCCGACGGCACGGGAGCCGGATGCGGTGCGCGTCGATCCCGCCTGCTTCGCGACCGCGGGCACGAGCTCGACCTCGACGCCGTCGATGAAGAAGCCGCGGCCCAGGGGGAACGCGCGCACGGCGCCGCGACGGTCCTCGAGGTGCACGTTGCCGGCCTCGACGCGCACGACGGCGCCGACGTAGCCGTCGTGACGCTCGACGACGAGCTCACGGGCGGCCTCGACGCGCGTCGGCGGCGCAGGCGTGCGCGCAGCCTTCGCGTCCGCGGAGAGCACGTCTCCGCCCCAGGCGTCCCAATCCATCCGCACTCCGTTCGACGCCGGCCGGGTCCCGCACCCGCCCATTCGGCACCGGCCGAGCCTATGCGCGTCCCGCGCGGGCACCACCGAGGCACGCGCGCGTGCCGCCGAACGACTGTGCTTGGCTGTCAGACATGGACTTCCGCATCTTCACCGAGCCCCAGCAGGGCGCCTCCTACGACGAGCTGCTCGCGGTCGCGCTGCGCACCGAGCAGCTCGGCTTCGACGGCTTCTTCCGCTCCGACCACTACCTGCGCATGGGCGACGGCGATGCGGGGTACGGGCCGACGGATGCGTGGACGGCGCTGGCAGGTCTGGCGCGCGACACCGAGCGGATCCGGTTGGGCACGCTCGTCTCCTCGGTCACCTACCGGCTGCCGGGCATCCTGGCAGTGCAGGTCGCCAACGTCGACCAGATGTCGGGCGGCCGCATCGAACTCGGCCTCGGCACCGGCTGGTTCGAGCAGGAGCACGCCGCCTACGGCATCCCGTTCCCGGAGAAGCGCTTCGACCTGCTCGAGGAGCAGCTGGCGATCCTGACCGGGCTGTGGCAGACGCCCGCAGGCGCCCGCTTCTCGTTCACGGGCGAGCACTACGCGATCGACGACTCCCCCGCGCTGCCGAAGCCTGTGCAGGAGCGGATCCCGGTGATCGTGGGCGGGCTGGGCGCCAAGCGCACGCCGCGGCTCGCGGCCGAGTTCGCCGACGAGCACAACCTCTCGTTCCCTGCCCTCGACCGCATCCAACCTCTGTTCGCCGCGCTCGACGAGGCGATCGAGCGAGCGGAGCGCACGCGGCCGGTGACGCGCTCCGTGGCGCTCGTGGCGTGTGTCGGCGAGGACGAGGCGAGCTTCGCGCGCCGCGCCGCGGCGATCGGCCGCGAGCCCGCAGAGCTGCGTGAGCACGGCATCGCCGGCACGCGCGCCGAGGTCGAGGACCGCTTGGGCACGCTCGCCGCGGACGGTGTGGAGCGGGTCTACCTGCAGACGCTGGACCTCACCGACCTCGACCACCTGGACGAGCTCGCCGCGTTCGCGGGGGTGGCTGCGGCCTCGTGACGCGTGCGTGCTGCGCACGCGCGCTCCTCGACCTGCGCTCTCACGCAGAAAGGGCCGCCCAGCGGGCGGCCCTTTCGTGCGTCAGGAGAGCGTCAGGCGCTCGTCTTGCCGCGGTTCTTGGTGATGAGGCCCCAGATGAGCAGCACGAGGATCGCGCCGCCGATGGCGAAGAGCCAGCCGAGCGGCGACCAGAACGAGTTGTAGACGTCCTGGCCGAGCAGCCCGGCGATCCAGCCACCGAGCATGGCGCCGACGACGCCGAGCAGCAGCGTGACGAGCCAGCCGCCGCCCTGCTTGCCGGGCAGGATGAGCTTTGCGAGCGCACCAGCGATGAGTCCGAAGATGAGGAAGACGAAGAATCCCATGTGTGTGTGGTCCTTCCGAGTCAGAGCGAGGCAAGGGAGCCAGCCCGGTCACCGCGATCTGCGGTTCCTTGGCCTGAGCGTACCCCGAATTCGGTGAAAGTCCCTGTAGATCGGGCCTTCCGATTCAACTTCCTGCGCGCTCCAGCACGATCTCGCGAACGCGCGCGGCATCCGCCTGACCCCGCATGGCCTTCATCACGGCGCCGATGACGGCTCCCGCGGCCTGCACCTTGCCGTCGCGGATCTTCTGCAGCACATCGGGCTGGGCTGCCAGCGCCTCATCGACCGCTGCGACCAGCGCCGACTCGTCGGTGACGACCTGCAGTCCGCGTGCCGCGACGACCTCGCTCGGGCTGCCCTCGCCGGCCATGACGCCCTCGAGCGCCTGGCGAGCCAGGCGGTCGGTGAGCGCTCCATCGTCGATGAGGCGCTGCAGCGCTGCCACGTGCGCCGGCTCGACGAGGCTCGCCGCCTCGACGCCCCGATCGTTGGCGACGCGGGCGATCTCACCCGTCCACCACTTGCGCGCAGACTGCGGCGCGGCTCCGGCGGCGACCGTCGCGTCGACCAGGTGCAGCATGTCGCCGTTCACGACATCCTGGAACTCCAGGTCGGTGAAGCCCCACTCGGCCTTCAGGCGCCGGCGGCGTGCGAGCGGCTGCTCCGGCAGCGCAGCGCGCAGCTCTTCGACCAGGGCACGGCTCGGCGCGACCGGCAGCAGGTCGGGCTCCGGGAAGTAGCGGTAGTCGTCGGCATCCGACTTGGGGCGACCGGGGCTCGTCGCACCGGTGTCCTCGTGCCAGTGGCGCGTCTCCTGCGTGATCGTGCCGCCGTCGGCGAGGATCGCCGCCTGCCGCTGGATCTCGTAGCGCACCGCGCGCTCGACCGAGCGCATCGAGTTGACGTTCTTCGTCTCGGTGCGGGTGCCGAGCGTCTCTGACCCGCGCGGACGCAGCGAGACGTTGGCGTCGCAGCGCAGGTTGCCGCGCTCCATCCGCGCCTCGGAGATGCCGAGCGAGAGCACGATGTCGCGGATCGCGCCGACGTAGGCCTTCGCGATCTCGGGTGCGTCGTGCTCGGCGCCGAAGATCATGTGCGTGACGATCTCGACCAGCGGCACGCCGGCCCGGTTGTAGTCGACGAGCGAGTACTCGGCGCCCTGGATGCGACCGGTCGAGCCGCCCACGTGGGTGAGCTTGCCGGCGTCCTCCTCCATGTGCGCGCGCTCGATCGGCACAGTGATCTGCCGACCGCTCGCGAGCTCGATCTCGACCTGACCCTCGAAGGCGATGGGCTCGTCGTACTGCGAGATCTGGTAGTTCTTCGGCGTATCGGGGTAGAAGTAGTTCTTCCTGGCGAAGCGGCACGACTCGGCGATCTCGCAGCCGAGCGCGAGGCCCAGCGAGATCGAGTAGCGCACGGCCAGCTCGTTCGTCACCGGCAGGCTGCCGGGCAGGCCGAGGCTCAGCGGGTCGATGAGCGTGTTGGGCGCGACGTCGTGGAAGTCCGGATGCGCCGGGTTCGGCGCCGCCGAGAACATCTTGGTCCTCGTGCCGAGCTCGACGTGCACCTCGAACCCGAGCACGGGCTCGAACAGCTCGAGCGCCTTGTCGAAGTCCATCAGCTTGGCCTTCATGCTGCGCCTCCGTTCAGTGTGGTCCCTGAGGAGCCGGCGGAGCCGGCGTCTCGAAGGGCCGGTGCCTTCGTGGTCAGGATGCCGCCCCAGCGGTCGGCGAGGAGCGCCTCGATGGTCGCGCCCGCGCGGTAGAGCCGCGCATCCTCGAACATCGGGGCGAGCAGCTGCAGGCCGACGGGCAGCCCGTCGTCGCCCAGCCCCATCGGCAGCCCCATGCCGGGGATGCCGGCGAGGTTCGCGGGGATCGTCGTGATGTCGTTGGCGTACATCGCCAGCGGATCGTCGATCTTCTCACCGAGCTTGAACGCCGTGGTGGGCGCCGCAGGGCTGATGAGCAGGTCGACCTGCTCGAACGCCGCGTCGAAGTCGCGCTGGATGAGCGTGCGCACCTTCTGCGCGGAGCCGTAGTAGGCGTCGTAGTAGCCCGCCGAGAGCGCGTAGGTGCCGAGGATGATGCGACGCTTGACCTCCGGGCCGAAGCCGGCCTCGCGGCTCGCGGCCATGACGTCTTCGACGGTCTGGCCGGGCTGCTCCACGCGCAGGCCGAAGCGCACCGAGTCGAAGCGTGCGAGGTTCGACGAGGCCTCTGCGGGCAGGATCAGGTAGTAGGCGGCGACCGAGTAGGCGAACGACGGGCACGAGACCTCGACGACCTCGGCTCCCGCATCCGTCAGCAGCTGCACGGTCTCCTGGAAGCGCGCCTGCACGTCGGGTGCGATGCCCTCGCTGTCGAGCTCCTTGACGATACCGACCTTGACGCCCGCGAGGCTGCCGGTGGCCGCGCCCTCGCGGGCGGCGGCGGTGAACGACGGCCACTCGCGCTCGAGGCTCGTGGAGTCGTGCGGGTCGTGGCCGCCGATGACGTCGTGGATGAGCGCCGAGTCGAGCACCGTGCGGGTGACGGGGCCGACCTGGTCGAGGCTCGAGGCGAGCGCGATCGCGCCGTAGCGGCTCACGCCGCCGTAGGTGGGCTTGACGCCGACGGTGCCGGTCACGGCGGCGGGCTGGCGGATGGAGCCGCCGGTGTCGCTGCCGAGCGCGAAGGGCGCCTCGAAGGCCGCGACCGCCGCCGCCGAGCCGCCGCCGGAGCCACCGGGGATGCGGTCGGTGTCCCAGGGGTTGCGCGTGGGGCCGTAGGCGGAGTGCTCGGTGCTCGAGCCCATCGCGAACTCATCCATGTTGGTCTTGCCGAGCGCGACGAGGCCTGCGTCCTTGAGCCGCGCGACCACGGTCGCGTCGTACGGCGGCACCCAGCCCTCGAGGATCTTCGAGCCCGAGGTCGATGGCATGCCGATCGTGCAGAGCACATCCTTGATCGCGACCGGGGCGCCAGCGAGCTCGTGCAGCTGCTCGCCGGCTGCGCGCCGCGCATCGATGGCGGCTGCCTGCTCGAGCGCACCGTCGTTGACGTGCAGGAAGGCGTGGATCTCGCCGTCGACCGCGGCGATGCGATCGAGGTGGGCTTGCGTGGCCTCGACGCTCGAGACCTCGCCTGCTGCGAGCAGGCCGGCGAGCTCGTGGCCTGCGAGGCGGGTGAGGTCGCCCATCACTGCTCCTCCCCCAGGATCGCGGAGACGCGGAAGCGCTCGCCGTCGTGGCCGGGCGCGCCGGCGAAGGCCTGCGCGTGCGTGAGCGTGTCGCCCACGACGTCGGCTCGCAGCACGTTCGTCATCGGCACCGGGTGGCTCGTGGCCGGCACATCGTCGCCCGCGACCTCGCGGACCGTGGCGATGGCGTCGACGATCTGCGACAGCTCGGTCGTGAGGCTCGTCACCTCGTCGTCGGTGAGCGCGATGCGAGCGAGCCCAGCCAGATGCTGGACCTCCTCGCGAGTGATCTCAGACATGAGTCTCCTCGTGTGAAGCCGGGGGGTTCCCTCAATTCTAGGCTTGCTGGAGGAGCACCCAGGCCGCGAGCGCCCACAGCGCCGCGGTGCCGCCGATGCACCACCAGCGGTGATCTGCGGCGACGGCGAGCGCCTCCCGCACGACGGCGCCCGGGCGGTACGACGGCCGGGTCCAGGCGCCGACGACCGTGCCCTCGATGCCGACGCCCGCGAGCAGCCACGCCGTGCGGAAGGCGTGGTACTCGCTCGTGACGACCGCGAGCGGCGCGCGCCGCGGGCCGGTGACGAGCATGCGGGAGAGCTCGAGGTTCTCGCGCGTCGTCGTCGATGCCTCCTCCTGATCGATCGCCTCCGCGGGCACGCCGAGGTGACGGATGAGGTGGTCGGCCATCGCGGAGGCCTCGGTGCGCACCTCGTCGGGCCCCTGCCCGCCGGAGACCACGATCCGCGCATCCGGCCTCGTGGCGAGGGATGCGCGCCAGACCTCTGCACCCCGTTCGACGCGGCGCCGCAGCAGGGGGCCGACCTCCCGGCCCCGCAGCCCAGCACCCAGGATCAGCACGGTGCCGGCAGCCGTGGGCGTCCGCGCGCCGCGCAGGTGGATGAAGCTGGCCATCGCGAGCGCGGCGGCGGCGAGACCCGCGGCCCACAGCGGCAGCGCGAGCACCAGGATCGCGCGCGCCAGGGCCGCGTCGATCGCGGCGGCGACGACGACCGCGATCGCGAGCAGCAGCATCCCGACCCCGAGCAGCGCGATGAGCACGTCGATGCGGCGCACGCGCACGAGCCTGGTGAGCACGAGGCCGTGCCAGAGCGATGCGCCGCCGAGGCCGAGCGTGGCGACGAGGGCTGCGGCGACCAGCAGCGCCCAGCCACCCTCCCCGGCCGGCACGTCGAGCCAGAGCGCGACCGGGCGGCGCAGCGCGCGCGTCAGCAGCAGCGTGAAGGCGAGCACGATCATCGTGGCCCAGAGCGCCGGGCGCAGCAGGCGCATCCGTCGGCTCGAGCTCATCTCCAGCAGACTAGTCGCCGAGCGCGCGCGCTATGCCACCGCGAGCGCTTCGGCGACCGGCGCATCCGCGGTCCGCGCGAGCGCCGCGCCGAGCAGCAGGGTGCGCACCACGCGCTCTGCGCCATCGGCGACGAACTCCGCACCGCGATCGAACGCCTCCTGCAGCTCGACCGGCGACGGCAGCACGCACTGGATGGCATCGATCCCGATGTCGTAGTTGCGGCCGGCGTCGCTGCCGATCGTGCCGGCGAGCGCGAGCACCGGGACGTGCAGGCGCTGCGCACGCGATGCGACCTCTGCAGGCACCTTGCCGTTCGGCGTCTGCCGGTCGATCGAGCCCTCTGCGGTGATGACGAGATCGGCCTCGGCGATCGCGCCATCGAGATCGATCGACTCGAGCAGCACCTCGAACCTGGGCAGCAGCGTGGCTCCGATCGCGGCCAGTCCCGCGCCCAGGCCCCCGGACGCGCCGGTGCCGAGACCGCGGCGAAGGTCGGTGCCGGCAGGGTATGCGGCATCGCGCTCGAGCGTGCGGACCCAGCGCTTGAGCGCCTTCGCGAGCCGGTCGACCTGGGCAGGGTCGGCACCCTTCTGCGGGCCGAACACACGGGCGACGCCGCGCGGCCCGGTGAGCACGTTCGTGGGGTTGCACGCGACCTCGATCGCCACGTCTGCCAACCGTGGGTCGAGCCCGTCCATGTCGATGCGGTCAAGCTTCGCCAGGGCCCTCGCTCCCGCGCCGATCTCGGAGCCGTGCGCGTCGAGCAGTCGTGCGCCGAGCGCCTGCAGCGCCCCCGCGCCACCGTCGGAGGTGCCGGAGTCGCCGCAGCCGACGACGATGCGGGTGCAGCCTGCGTCGAGCGCGGCGACCATGAGCTCACCGACGCCGCGGGTGGTCGTCCGTGTCGGGTCGCGTCGATCGCGCGGCACGAGGCTCAGCCCCGCGGCGGCTGCCATCTCGACGACCGCCGTGGTGCCGTCGCCGAGGATCGCGAAATGGCTGTCCACCTGCTCACCGACGGGTCCGGTGACGGAGCGACGCTCGATCCGGCCGCCCGTCGATGCCGCCATCGCCGCGGCCGTGCCCTCGCCGCCGTCGACGAGCGGCAGCAGCCGGATGCGAGCGCCGGGCACCACGCGTCGGATGCCGATCGCGATCGCCGCTGCGACCTCCTCAGCTGCGAGCGACTCCTTGAAGCCGCTGGGCGCCACGAGGAACGAGATGGGGTGCTGGACAGACATGGTCAACCTCCGTTGGTGTGGGTGAGGGGGATGCCCAGCGCCGGCCACAGGAACGCGGCGGCGAGGACGACGACGGCGATGACGGGCAGCGCGAGCGTGCCCGAGAGGCGCAGCAGGTCGCTGCGGTCGAAGGTGGTGAGATCGTCGAGCTGCGCGAACATCGCGACGGGCTTCGCCGATGCGGTCAGGGTGAGGCAGAAGCCGGCCGCAGCGGTGGAGGCGAGCGCCGCGATCACCGGGCTCAGGCCCGCCGCTGCTGCGAGCGCCATCACGGGCGGCAGGAGCACCGTCGCCCTGGCGGAACGGGACTGCACCAGCAGGTGCGCGATCGCGCTGGCAGCGACGATCGCGATCAGCACCAGACCCGGCGATGCACCGCGGAGCGCCCCGATGGCGGTGCTCGCCAGCGCATCCGCGGCCCCCGAGTCGATGATGGCGGCGCCCATCGCCAGCGTCGCCGCCAGGAACAGCAGCAGCGACCACGGCACGGCCGCCATCGCCTCCTTCGGCGCGACCGAGCCCCAGCCCGGCAGCATGACGGCGACGCCGCCCAGCAGCGCGACCACAGCGGCGTCGACGCCGTGCGACGGCTCCGACAGCCAGAGGCCGACCACGATCGCCAGCGTGATGAGCGCGCGGAGCTCGGCCCAGCGCATCCGCGTGCCGTGCCGACGCCCGTGCTGTGCACGGAGCTCGCGCGCGATCGGCGTGACGTCGAAGCCGCGGTCCTCGCGGTCGAGGTGACCGAGCAGGATCGCCTCGACGGCGAGGTGGCTCGTCACGATCGCGACCGGGAGCCCGAGCGCCGCCCAGAGCAGGAACCCGATCTCGACTCCGGTGCTCGCGGCGATCAGCTGCGCCGCGATCAGGTGTGCGCCCGCGCCCAGCAGCGACGCGACGGCCGACAGCAGGATGACGGTCGGGAACAGCAGCGAGAGCGCCCGCTGCAGCGAGGCGGGCATGCGTTCGGCGAGCGCCCGGTGCACGGGCAGGGCGAGCGCGGCGCGGCCACTCGTCGCCGGCACCGCGAACGCTGTGAGCAGCAGCGCGACGGCGACCAGGTGGGCCAGCCCGCGCACGCTGCGCGCACGCGCGATCAGCAGCACGGCGAGCCGTTCGGTGAGCCCGCTCGCAGAGACGCCCGCAGCGAGCATGCAGGCTCCGATGAGCAGCCAGATGGTCGGGTCGCCGAGCGAGGTGAGGAGCGTGTCCACGGGCGTCGCGCCGACCACCACGAGACAGAGGATGGCGCACAGGGCGACGAGGGTGTCGTCGAGCCGCGTCAGCGTCCAGGCCGCGACTGCGGTCGTGAACACGGCGGCGACCATCCGCGCGTCAGTCGACCACCCTGCCGTCAGACTGCCTGCGGCCGCACCCGCAGCCGCGACCGCGAGGATGCGCAGCGACCTCGCCGCCCAGAGCGGGAGGCTGGCGGCGATGCTGGCGGCGCGAGGCGGGTCGGCGGCTGCGGTGGACGACATGCACGCAACGATGCTCGTCGGAGGCGAGCCCCAGATGATGCGCAGATGAGCAGGCTCCCATCCGCAGTTGCGAAACCATCGAACGTATGTTCGAATGGTGGGCATGCGATGGGAAGGGCAGACCGCGACGCACGTCGACGCCGACGCGCTGCCGGGGCTCGAGGAGCGTTCGAGCGTGCTCGAGCAGTGGCCGACGCCGGGCTTCGACGGCGCCTCGTTCCTCGAGGTCACCGCGAAGAGCGCCCTCAATCGCGTGCCCGGCGGCGGCTTCATGGGAGGCACCTGGACGATCAACCCCTACCGCGGCTGCCAGCACGCCTGTCGCTACTGCTTCGCGCGCAACACGCACACCTACCTCGACCTCGACGCGGGCGCCGACTTCGACTCGCGCATCGTCGTGAAGGCCAACCTCGTCGAGGTGCTCGAGCGCGAGCTGGCCGGCCCGCGTCGCGAGGTCGCCGCTGTGCAGCTGGGCACGAACACCGACCCCTACCAGCGCGCCGAGGGGCGCTACCGCCTCATGCCGGGCGTGCTGCGGGCGCTCGCGCGGCACGGCGCATCCATCTCCATCCTCACGAAGGGCACGCTGCTGCGGCGCGACCTGCCGCTGCTGGCCGAGATCGCCCGCGACGTGCCCGTGGCGGTCGCCATGTCGATCGCGATCTTCGACGACGCGCTGCAGCAGGAGGTCGAGCCCGGCACCCCGACGACCCGCTCGCGCCTCGCGACGGTGAGCGCCGTGCGCGACGCGGGCCTCGACTGCGCCGTGTTCGCGATGCCGGTGCTGCCGGGCCTCACCGACACCCGCGAGCACCTCGAGCGCGCCTTCGCCGCGATCGCCGAGGCCGGTGCCACGAGTGCGATCGCCAGCTCGCTGCACCTGCGGCCCGGCGCCCGCGAGTGGTACCTCTCGTGGCTGCGGGAGGCGCATCCGCACCTGCTGCCGCTGTACGGGCGGGTCTACGGCCGCGACGCCTACGCCAAGCGGGAGTACCGCGAGTGGCTGCGGGCGCGCATCCGACCCCTGCAGCAGCAGCATCGGCTGGCGCCCGTGCGACTGACCGACGGCACGGGTCTCGCCGCTCCCCCGCCGCGGGCGCAGCAGCTGCCATCGACGAGCGAGCCCCTCACCGTCGCGGCGCCGCTCTTCTGAGCCTTCGTCGCACGCTCAGGCCGTCTCGACGAACGAGCGGATGCGGGCGCTCGCGTCGGGATGATCGATCACACGGTGCCCGTGGCCCGCCAGCACCTCGTGCTGGGCGCCGAGCGCTGCCAGGGCAGCCGCGACCTCCTCGTACTCGGCGTTCCAGCCGCCGGTGAGCACCAGCGTCGGCGTCTCGGCGAGGCACTCGGGGTCGATGGGGTGCCGCCAGGGGGCACCGTGCAGGCGCGTGCGGCGCGACCACCGCAGCGCATCCGCCGTCGCCAGCTCGCCAGGGTCCTCGCCGCGCAGCTCGCGCAGGAAGCTGCGGCCGAAGGCGTCGTCGGTGAGCGTCGGGTCGAGGTAGATCGGCTCGAGCCGCTCGATCAGGGCCGCGGTCGCCGGCCGGTCGCGCGCGAGCTGGAAGAGCGCGGGCTCGATGAGCACGAGCGCCGCCGGCAGCTCCATGCAGGCGGCCATCGCCGCGACCACGCCGCCGTAGCTGTAGCCGACGATCCCGTGGGCGTCAGCCGATTGCAGGGCGAGCGACTGGGCGGCCACTGCGACGTCGCCGACCGCCGGCTCATCGTCGCCATAGCCCGGCAGCACGGGGAACTCGGCGTCCGGGAACCCTGCGGCCTGCTGCGGAAAGGCATCGGCCCCGACCGCTCCGGTGCCGTGCGCGAAGACGAGGCGCATGGGCGGATCAGCGGCCGTGGTCGGTCGGTGCCAGGAAGCGCGGCTCGATGCGGCGCTCGATCGCCTGATCGCCATCGCGAGTCACGACGTAGGCGCCCTTGTCGGGGATGTCGCTGATGGCCTCGACCAGCTCGGTGCCGCGGTAGACGAGGCCGACGCCGTCGTCGGTGCAGTGCGTCTCGCCCAGCGTGCCGTTCGCGACCAGCTCGTGCACGAGCGGGCGGCGCCGCACCTCGTTGTCGTAGTGCACGCCGTTGTCGTAGGGCAGCAGCTCGAGGCCGTTCGTGATGGGGTCGAGGCCCGGGCCGAACGAGTCGGTCGTGCCGCCGCGGAACCAGCAGATCGAGCCTGCAGAGACGCCCGCGAGCACGACGCCGGCCTCCCACGCCTCGCGGAACACCGCATCCAGTCCGTGCAGTCTCCAGAGCGCCAGCAGGTTGGCGACCGAGCCGCCGCCGACCCAGACGGCATCGGCGTCGAGCACGAGCTCGCGCAGGTCGTCGACGTTGGGCATCGGATAGAGCGACAGGTGCCGCAGGTCGAAGCCCGCCACGCGGCCTGCGGCGCTCACCGAGGCCGCCACGTCGGGCCAATCGCCCAGCGCCGTGCCGACGTACAGCACCGTGGGGGTGCCGGCCGCGCCGGAGAGGTCGACCGCGTGGCGGGCGATGGGGCTGAACTCTCGCATGACGCGGCGTCCGCGCATCATGCCGCCGCTCGTGGCGACGATCGTCGGGTGATCTGCAGGCATGCGCTCCACTGTAGGAGCGCGGCGCCGCCTGCGCGAACCTGCGCCCGTCAGGCGAGCGGGTAGCGCGCGTGCTCGTCGAGCGTGAGGAGATCCTCGAGGTAGCCGAGGTTGCCCGTGGGCTCCGGCTCGACGCCCTCGGTCAGGTGCCAGGTGCCCCACTCGAGCTTCATGTAGGTGAGCGCTGCCGGCCACAGCTCGCGCTCCTGCCGCGTCAGCGGGCTCGCAGCGAGGTAGGCGTCGCGGAAGGCCACCCACTCGTCGCTGCCGAGCGCATTGCCACCGGAACCCGCGTGCTCGAGCGGAAACAGCAGCGCCGCGACGGCGAGGTCGAGGATGCGCGGGGCGAGCGCCGCGTTCTCGAGATCGAGCATGAGGGCGCCCTCCGCGTCGAACAGCAGGTTGTCGGCGCGGTGGTCGAGGGATGCGGGCAGCTGCGGCACGTCGGCGGCGCGCACCCGCTCGAGCAGCTGCGGGAAGCCATCGAGCTGCGCGACCCAGCGCTCGACGTCGGCGCTCGGCCAGTGCTCGGCTGCAGACGCGCGGATCGCCTCGATGTCCTCGTCGATCGAGTCGCGCTCGGGGTTGCCCCACTCGAAGCCGGGGAAGCCATCGATCACCAGCTCGGCGGAGGCCGCGTGCATCTCGCCGAGCAGCCGCCCGGCTGCGGCGAGGTCGGCGGCGCCGCCATCCCACGTGCTCCCCGCGAGCCGCGGGTAGGCGACCCAGTGCTCCGCGTCGGCGCTGCCGTCACCGACCGTGGCGACCGGAAGCAGGGGCGCGACGGTGCGGATGCCACGGGCGACGAGGGTGCGCTGCCAGGCCTCGAGGGGCTCCGGGCTGCTCCACGTCTGCTTCACCACCGCCGGCACGTCCTCGGCACCGCCGTGCACGCGCGCGCTCCAGACCTGGCTCCAGGAAGAGAGGGATGCACCGCCATCGATCGTGAGCAGGTCTCCGAAAGCGGTCTGGACGTCCTGTCGATCAGCCATGCCCCGCACGCTATCGGCCGCGACTGTGCGGCCGATCAGCGCTTCGGCCAGTGCCAGACGGGCTGGTCGAGCAGCCCCTCGCGACCGGCCACGGTGGTCTCGCCGCTGACCTTCTCCAGCTCGACGCGTGTGCCGCCCAGCGCATCCGCCAACGCCGCCTGGTGCGTGACGACGACGACCTGCGTCGCCTCGGCGGCCTCGCGGATGCGGGCGGCGAGCGCCGGCACGAGCTCGACGTGCAGGCTGCGCTCTGGCTCGTTCAGCACGATGAGCTCTGGCTTCTCGGCCGAGAGCATCGCGGCGGTGAGCAACAGGTACTGCAGCGTGCCGTCGGAGAGCTCGGGCGCCGTCAGCGGCCGCAGCAGCCCGGGCTGCTCGAGGGCGACCTGCATGCGGCCGTCGCTCATGGGCAGCAACAGGCTCGAGCCGGGGAACGCGTCGTCGATCGCGGCCGACAGCGCTCGCTCCCCGCCCATCTCGATCGCAGTCTGCAGCACCGCAGCGAGGTTCGCGCCATCGTCGTCGAGACGAGCCGAGCGGGTCGCGACCTGCGGCTGGCGCGCCGGTGCCGTCGCATCGGTGCGCAGCGCGTCGTGGAACCGCCAGCTGCGCAGCATCCGGCGTGCGCCGGCCAGCTCGGAGGCCTCCGCGTGGCCGGCGAACTCATCGAGCACCGACGCCCACGGGTGCAGGCTGCGGGCGAGCTCGGCCCAGCCGCCATCGGCCATCGCGCGCGCGGACCCGTGCTTGCGCTCGACCAGCACACCCGCCGGGCGCGGATCAGCGCCCGCGAAGACGTGCTCCTGCTTGATCTGCGGGTCGAGATCGAATGCGCTGCGCTGAGCGACCGGCAGACCCAGGTCGATCGCGTAGCCGAGGTGGTCGGTCGCGACGCCGAGGCGCAGCGACACCGGCCCGCTGCGCAGGGTGCCCTCCGTGCGCTGGCCGCGCATCGTGCCCCGCTCCGGCCCGGCCCAGCGCACCGCGTCGAGCCCGCCGACCCCGGCGAGCGAGCTGATCACGCGGCCCTCGCCGCAGTCGGCGAGCAGCCGCAGCGCCCGGTAGAGGCTCGACTTGCCCGAGCCGTTCGCGCCCGTGACGACCGTCAGCGGCGCCAGGTCGACCACCAGCGAGCGGATCGAGCGATAGCCCGCGATCGCCAGCCGCGTGATCACGCGCCGAGCATCCCGCGCGCGTAGGCCGCCTGGCCCGCGTGCTGCACGTCGTCGTCGACGATGCTCACGAGCCGCACGCCGAGCGTGACGGGCGGATCCCACGCCTCGTCGACGACCCGGTCGAGGTCGTCGCCGGTGAGCGTGCCGAGGTAGCGCAGCGTCGCAGCGTGCACCGCGTCCAGGTAGTCGAGCAGCGACTGCGCTGACTCCGGCTGCACCGAGCGCACCGCTGCAGCATCGTGCCCGTACCCCGTGTCGGATGCGTCGGGCTCGCGCCCGAAGCGCGCCGCCCATCCGCCGCTCAGGTAGACCTGCGGGGTGCCTGCGACATCGGCGATCTGGGCGTCCTGCCCGCGAGCGAGGTGCCAGACGAGCCAGCCGATGGGGTTCGTGCCGTCCGCGGGCGCGGTGGTGAGCTGCTGCGGCGTGAGGCCCTCCACCGCGACGCGCGCGAGCGCTGGCAGGCGCGAGAACGACTCGGTCAGCAGTGCGACGGCGTCCATCACGCCTCCTCGACGGCCGGGAGGGCGTCTGGGCCCTCGGTGACGAGGATGCGGAAGCCCTCGGCGTCGAGGATGCGGATGCCCAGATCCTCTGCCTTCGTCAGCTTCGAGCCCGCGCCGGGGCCGGCCGCGACGAAGTCGGTCTTCTTCGACACGCTCGATGCCGCCTTGCCGCCGGCGGCGATGATCGCCTCCTGCGCGCCGTCGCGCGTGTAGCCGTCGAGGCTGCCGGTCGCGACGACCGTGAGCCCGGCGAGCACGCCGCCGCGCTCTGCCGCCGCGCCGGGACCCGGGTGATCGGGCGTCGCGAACCGCACGCCGGCATCCCGCCACGTCTGCACGATCTCGCGGTGCCAGTCGACCGCGAGCCACTCGACGACGGCATCGGCGATGATCGGGCCGACACCTTCGACCTGCGCGAGCTCCTCCGCCGTCGCGGCTTCGATCGCAGCGAGCGAGCCGAACCAGTCGGCGAGCGCTCGCGCCGCCACGGGGCCGACGTGGCGGATGTTGAGCGAGACGAGCTGGCGCCAGAGCTCCTTGGTCTTGGCGGCCTCGAGCTCCTCGATGAGCGTCGTCGCCTGGGCTGAGGGGTGCAGCACCCGGTGGTCCTTGCGGATCCCCGCCTTGCGCCGCTCGGCGGCCGTCAGCTGCTCGGCACCGGGCGGGTAGGTCAGCTCGACCTTCTGGAACGGCGCGCGCACGACCGGCCGCCCATCCTCGTCGACCTTCGGCTCGCCCGTCTCGGCATCGCGCACGACCACCTCGATCGGCACGAGCTCGTCGAGCGTCAGCTGGAACAGCCTCGCCTCCGTCACGAGCGGCGGCGCCACCGGCACGGTCGGCTGCGTGAGCGCGGCTGCGGTGACCTCGCCGAGCGCCTCGACGTCGAGGCCGCCGCGCGAGCCGATGTGCTCGACGCGGCCGCGCACCTGCGCGGGGCACGACTCGGCGTTCGGGCAGCGCAGGTCGATGTCGCCCTCCTTCATGGGGCGCAGCGGCGTGCCGCACTCGGGGCATGCGGCCGGCATCTCGAACTCGCGCTCCGAGCCGTCGCGCAGCTCGACCACGGCGCCCAGCACCTCTGGGATGACGTCGCCGGCCTTCCGCAGCACCACCGTGTCGCCGATCAGCACGCCCTTCGCGCGCACCACATCCTGGTTGTGCAGCGTCGCCTGCCGCACGACCGAGCCCGCGACGTGCACGGGCTCCATGACCGCGTAGGGCGTCGCACGGCCGGTGCGACCGACGCCGACGGCGATGTCGAGGAGCTTCGTGTGCACCTCCTCCGGCGGGTACTTGTAGGCGATCGCCCACCGGGGGGCGCGACTCGTGACGCCCAGCTCGGCGTGCAGCGCGAGCTCGTCGACCTTGACGACCACGCCGTCGAGCTGGTGCTCGACCTCGCCGCGACCCGCGCCGTACTGCTCGACGAAGGCGACCACGCCATCCACTGCGTGCTCGACCCTCGTGTGCGGGCTCGTGGGCAGCCCCCATGAGGCGAGCAGCTCGTAGACCTCGCTCTGGGCTGCGACCGGCGGGTCGTCCCACGCGCCGATGCCGTGCACGTAGACCGCGAGCGACGCGATGCGCGCCTCGCCGCCCTCGAGCTCGAGGCCGCGCTTCTTCTCGAGCTGCTGGCGCAGGCCACCGGATGCGGCGTTGCGGGGGTTCGCGAAGGTGGGGAAGCGCGCGGCGGAGCTCTTCCTGGCACGCTCCTCGCCGAGCCGCGGCAGCGCATCCTGATAGGCCCGCTCGCGCAGCGCTTCCTGCAGCTGGTTGAGCCGTTCGAACGCAGCGACCGGGATGAACGCCTCGCCGCGCACCTCGACGATCTCGGGGTGGCCCTCGCCCGAGAGCCGCTCGGGGATGCCCGCGACCCGCAGCGCGTTCGTCGTGACGATCTCGCCGACCCGCCCGTCGCCGCGCGTGGCCGCGGAGGTCAGCACGCCTCGCTCGTAGCGCAGCGACACCGCGAGGCCGTCGATCTTCAGCTCGGTGAGCCATGCGACCTCGCGTCCGGCCGCCGCCTGGGCCTTCGCGCACCATTCGCGCAGCTCGTCGACCGAGAAGACGTTGTCGAGGCTGAGCATGCGCTCGGCGTGCTGGATCGTCGGCAAGCCGCTGGATGCGGCCCCCTGCACCGCCTGCGTCGGCGAATCCTGGCTCTGCAGCTCTGGATGCTCGCGCTCGAGCGCATCGAGCTCGTGCACGAGCGCGTCGTAGGTCGCGTCGTCGATCAGCGACTCGTCGCGGTCGTAGTAGGCAGCACTCGCCGCCTCGATCTGCTCTCGCAGCGCTTGCGCGCGGGCATTGGCATCGCTCAAGGAGGCCTGTGCCTCGATTCCCAGCATGGACCCATTGTGCACGGCGCCACCGACAGCCATGCTTGTCCCCCAGTCCGTTCCTGTGCACCGCCTAGCAAGTCCATGAGGAATCTCCCATCGCGGGCAATCCGAGTGGACCAGGGTTCCGAACCCTGACCGACACCCCGTGCGCCATGTCGGCGCACAGGCCGGCAACGGCCAACACAGAAGGAGGAGTCATGACCCAGTCCCCGAACCGACTCGTCGCCACGATCTTCGGCGCCGTCTACCTGCTCGTCGGCGTGCTCGGCCTCTTCGTCGCCGGCGGCAACTTCGCCGGCTCTGAAGGCGGCCTGCTGCTCGGCATCTTCCAGGTGAACCACCTGCACAACATCGCGCACCTCGCGATCGGCGCTGCTCTGCTCATCGCAGGTCTGCGCAGCACTCCCGCCGCGAAGGGCGTGAACGTCACCGTCGGTGCCGTCTACCTCCTGCTCGGCATCGTCGGATTCTTCCTGGTCGGCACGGCGCTCAACATCCTGGCGCTCAACACGGCCGACCACATCCTGCACCTCGCCTCGGCGATCGTGCTGCTCGGCACCGGGCTCGCGCTCGACCGCAGCACGACCTCGCAGCGCGCGCACGCGTAGGGGAAGAGCATGGATGCGCTGATGCGGATCATCGGAGCCGTAGCAGCGCTCGGCGCGGCGCTCATCGCACTCGCGGTGGGCGCCGCTGCCGCGCCGGTGGCGGCGGTGCCGCTGCTGGCCTCCGGCATCGCCCAGGCGGTGATCGCGGTGCTCGCGCTGCGTGGCACACGGC
The DNA here is from genome assembly GCF_022436485.1 of Agrococcus sp. ARC_14. NCBI lineage: Bacteria > Bacillati > Actinomycetota > Actinomycetes > Micrococcales > Microbacteriaceae > Agrococcus > Agrococcus sp. ARC_14. The sequence goes on along the minus strand of NZ_JAKUDO010000001.1, from coordinate 1,523,242 downwards.
TTCCGGTCGCCGTCGTGCTGCTGCCGCTCACCGTGCCGACACTCGTCTGGCTCGGAGCACTGATGGTCATGCCTGACGGCACTGCTGTGCTGCCGCTCGGGCCGATGCTCGCTGAATCGGGGCTCGCGCTCGCCGCCGCCGCGCTCATCGCTCGGCCGTCGCGCTCGATGTCAGCGCCGAGGCCGCTGGCTGCGGTGCTGTCGCTCCTGGGCTCCGCCGCGGTGGTCGCCGCCGTAGCAACGGCCGCGCTCGCCGGCACCGAGGCCGGTCAGCATGCAGTGCCGCACGGAGAGCACGGCGGGCACGGCGCGCAGCAGGAGCAGGCGCCGCTGGATCCGCAGATCGACGAGTCGCTGCTCGAGGAGCACGGCCACCACTGAGCCCCCTGGGCGGCGTGGCCTGCGCGCCTCGACGTCCGCCGTCGCCTCCGCTCGCCGCCGCCCCGGTCGGCGAGCAGATCGTCGAACAGCCTCAGGCCGACATGCGGTCGTCTGCGGGCACACGCTCGTCAGCAGCGACCGTGCGGTCGATCGTGACCTGCCCCAGCACGCGCGTTCCGAGATACAGCACCGCAGACTGCCCGGTCGCGACACCGGTGAGCGGCTGCACCGCGTCGATCACGAGCTCGTCGCCGATCATGCGCGCATGCGCCGGCACAGGGTCGGCATGCGCGCGGATCTGCACCTCGATCTCGAGCCCATCGACGAGCGCCGGATGCGGTGCCCCTGCATGGGAGATGCGGCTGCCGGCGAGGCGCGACACGGCGAGCGCCTCCTTCGGGCCGACGACCAGCTGGCGAGTGGAGGGCTTGACCTCCAGCACGAAGCGGGGGCGGCCATCCGGTGAGGGCACGCCGAGCGAGAGGCCGCGGCGCTGCCCGACCGTGTAGCCGTGCACGCCGTCGTGGCTGCCGACGACCGTGCCGTCGCGCTCGACGATCTCGCCGGGGTCGACGCCGAGCCGCTCGGCCAGGAAGCCACGGGTGTCGCCGTCGGGGATGAAGCAGATGTCGTGGCTGTCGGGCTTCTGCGCCAGCAGGAAGCCGCGCTCCGCGGCCTCCGCGCGAACCTCGGCCTTGGTGGGCGTGGTCGCGAGCGGGAACCAGCAGTGCGCGAGCTGCTCGCCGGTGAGCACGCCGAGCACATAGGACTGATCCTTCGCCCAGTCGGCCGCGCGATGCAGCTCGACGCCGGGCAGCGTGCTGCCGGTCTGCTCGGCACTGGCCTCGGCGCGCTCGACGCGCGCGTAGTGGCCCGTCACGACGCGGTCGAAGCCGAGCCCGATCGCGCGGTCGAGCAGCGCCTCGAACTTGATCTTCTCGTTGCACCGCAGGCACGGGTTCGGGGTGCGCCCAGCGGCGTACTCGTCGACGAAGTCCTGCACCACATCCGCGTGGAAGCGCTCCGAGAAGTCCCAGACGTAGAACGGGATGCCGAGCCTGTCCGCGACCCGGCGCGCATCCATCGCGTCCTCGACCGTGCAGCAGCCACGGCTGCCGGTGCGCAGCGTGCCGGGCATGCGGCTGAGCGCGAGGTGCACGCCGACGACCTCGTGGCCGGCATCGACGGCGCGCGCCGCCGCGACGGCGGAGTCGACGCCGCCCGACATGGCTGCCAGCACCTTCATGCGTGCGCTCCCCTCATCCGTGGTCGCTCGAACCTTCTTCCCACCAGGCTACCGACCCCCTCGCCAGCGCGCCCCCGCGCCCCCGAGCCCCCGCGCCCCCGAGCCCCCGAGCCCCCGAGCCCCCGAGCCAGATTGTCGGGTCTGCGCTCGATTGTCGCGACATTCCTGCACAGACCTGACAATCTGCGGTCGCCCGGCGGCGGTCGGGGCGGCGCAGATGCGGCCGCGGGCGCGGCGGCGGATGCGTCAGCGGGCGCAGGCGCGGGCGCGGGCGCGCGGCGGATGCGTCAGAGGGTTCGGGCGCGGGCGATGGCGGTGGGGAGCGCGGCCAGCAGGGCGTCGACGTCGGCAGCGGTCGTCGTGCGGCCGAGCGAGAGTCGCAGCGGTGCGACGCCCTCGAGGCCGCACGCGCGCACCACGTGCGACTCGCGCGCGACGCCCGCCGAGCACGCCGAGCCGTTCGAGACGGCGAAGCCAGCCTCGTCGAGCAGGAACTGCAGCGACTCCCCCTGCGCGCCCTCGACGACGAGGTGCGCGATGTGCGGCAGCCGCTCCCGAGTGGCCAGCAGCTGCACGCCGGGCAGCGCCGCGACCGCCGCGAGGATGCGATCGGTGAGCTCGCGCAGCCGCGCCGACTCCTGCTCGAGCTCCGCGAGCGCCTCCTCTGCCGCGAACGCGAACAGCGAGGCACCGAGCGCATCCTGCGTGCCGGAGCGCAGCCCGCGCTGCTGCCCGCCGCCGTGATGCAGCGCCTGCAGCTTCGCGTCGCGCCGCACGACCAGCGCTCCGACACCGTGGGGGCCACCGAGCTTGTGGCTCGCGACGCTCATGAGCGACGCCCCGGTCTCGGCGAACCGCAGCGGCAGATGACCGAACGCGCCCACCGCGTCGAGGTGCAGCGGCACGCCCGCGCGTGCCGCCGCATCCGCCACCGCTGCGACCGGCTGCAGCGAGCCGACCTCGTTGCTCGCGACCAGCATGGTGGCGATGGATGCGATGGCGCCGGATGCCGTGGCCCCGGATGCGGTGGCGCCGGATGCCGTCGGCCCTCCTGCGAGCGCCGCAGCGAATGCGTCGGCGTCGGTCACGGCGTGCGCGTCGACGCCGATCCAGCGCACCGCCGCACCCTGCCGCTCGAGCCACTCGACGGCGTCGAGCGTTGCATGGTGCTCTGCGACCGGCACGACGATCGGGCCGATCGCAGCCGGATCGCGCCCGTCGGCTGCCGCCCACCACGCGCCTTTGACGGCGAGGTTGATCGACTCGGTGCCGCCGGAGGTGAAGATCACCTCGGTCGGATGAGCGCCGATGGCTGCAGCGAGCCGCTCACGGGCGTCCTCGAGCACGGCCAACGCGCGCTGGCCCTCACGATGCGTCGATGCCGGATTGGCGAGCGGCTCGGCGTCGGCGAGCGCCCTGCGCACCGATGGGCGCATGGGCGTTGCCGCTGCGTGATCGAAGAGCCGCATGACCGAATAGCCTAGAGCGCGTGGTGGAGGCTGTCGGTCGCGCGAGAGGGCTCGAGCGCATCGACGCCGGCAAGCGGCTCACGGTCTGGTCGAAGCATGCCGAGCGCATGGAGTTGCGCGTGTTCGACCGGGGCGACCCCGACTGGCTGCGCACGTCGATCCCGATGCAGCGGCATGGGGATGTCTTCGTCGTCGAGACCGACGCGCTGCCGACGGGTACCCCCTACGCGCTCGGCGTCGATGGCCCCGTCGGCCCCTGGCACGCCTTCGACTGGTCGCGCAACGCGCTGCCGCCGCACGCTCGCGGCGTCGTGCGCACGCCGCACGGCCAGCATCGCGCCACCGTGATCGACCCGGCGTTCGACTGGGGCGACACGGCCAGCCCGAGCATCCCGCTCGACCGCCAGGTGATCTATGAGGCGCACGTGAAGGGGTTCACGAAGCTGAGCCCCCACATGCCTGCCGAGCTGCGCGGCACCTACGCGGGCCTCGCCCATCCGTCGACGATCGCCTACCTCAAGGATCTCGGCGTCACCACCGTGCAGCTGCTGCCGGTGCACCTGTTCGCCTCCGAGCAGCGGCTGATCCAGCAGGGGCGCGTGAACTACTGGGGCTACAACACGCTCTCCTTCTTCGCCCCGCACAGCGCATACGCCTCCCGCAGGGCGCAGTTCGACGGCACCGGCGGTGTGCTGCGCGAGTTCAAGGGCATGGTGCGGCTGCTGCACGAGGCTGGACTGCAGGTGTACCTCGACGTGGTCTACAACCACACGGCCGAGGAGGGTGCGGGCGGGCCTCCCTCGAGCCTGCGGCTGATCGACAACGCCTCCTACTATCGCGTCGCCGACGACGGCTCGATGATCGACTACACCGGCTGCGGCAACACCGTCGACTTCTCGGTGCCGGCCGCGCAGGATCTCGTCATCGACTCGCTCGCCTACTGGCACCGCGAGATGGGCGTCGACGGGTTCCGCTTCGACCTGGCCCCGGTGCTCGGGCGCGGGGCCGACGGCGCCTTCGACCCCGGGCACCCGCTGCTGCACCGCATCCTCGCCGAGCCCGAGCTCGCAGCGGCGACCATGATCGCCGAGCCATGGGATGTCGGCCCCGACGGCTGGCGGACGGGCTCGTTCCCGGCAGGCTTCAGCGAGTGGAACGACCGCTTCCGCGACACCGCGCGGCAGTTCTGGCTCAGCGACCTGCGCTCGTTCCGGCACGGCGGCGAGGGCTCCACCGGCGTCGGTCCACTCGCCCACGCGGTCTCCGGCTCTGCCGGGCTGTTCGCCCACCAGCGCGGGCCGCTCGAGAGCGTCAACCTCATCACGGCGCACGACGGCTTCACGCTCAGCGATCTCACGCGCTACGACCGCAAGCACAACGAGGCGAACGGCGAGGACGGCCGCGATGGCGCCGACGACAACCGCTCCTACAACCACGGCATCGAGGGCCGCAGCGACGACGTCGGCGTGCAGCTCGACCGCCGCAGATCGATGCGCAACCTGCTCGGCACGCTGCTCGTCTCAGCGGGCGTGCCGATGCTGACGATGGGCGACGAGTTCGGCCGCACGCAGCGCGGCAACAACAACGCCTACTGCCATGACTCGGCGCTGACGTGGATGCGGTGGGATCGCAGCGACTGGCAGGAGGCCTTCCTCGCGCAGACGCGTCGCCTGCTGCAGCTGCGGCGCGAGCACCCGGCGCTGCGGCCCCTCTGGTACGGCCAGAGCGGCCAGCGCGTCGCCGGCTCCTCGCGGCTGGAGTGGTGCAACACCGCCGGCGAGCCCATGACGATCGACGACTGGGATCACTCGCACGAGCGCACCATGCAGCTGCTCGCCGAGTCGACGCCGCTCGACGAGCCCTACTCGCGCGTGCTGGTGATCTTCCACGGCTCGCCGCGCGACACGCTCGTGCAGACGCCCGCGCCCGACGGCGCCACCGCGCTGGAGCTGCTCTGGGACTCCGCGGCCGACCACCACGGCGACGAGCAGGTCTCCCCCGGCGCCCGCGTCACGGTCTCGGCGATGAGCATGCGGGTCTACGCCGTGCACGGCCTGCCGGCAGCCGGCGAGCCCGAGGCGACGGTCATGGTGCTGCGCACGCCGCCGTCCCCGCCTGCGGTCGAGGGGGACGCAGAGGTCGAGGTCGAGGCCGCGACCCCCGCGCGGGGAGCGCAGTCGTAGCCTCGCCCGCTCAGCCCTTCGGGTAGGTGACCAGCCCCAGCTCGGCGTCGGAGGCGAGCATCGCGTGCCTCGGCACCACCCGCACCGTGTAGCCGAAGGTGCCGGCCAGCGGCAGCCCGATCGCCGACTCGAAGCGGTGCACCGAGCCCTCGACGCTCATCTCGTCGAGCGGGAACCTGCGCGCGTGGCGCAGCTCGCCCTCCTCCGAGACCGTTCCGCCCACCACCTCCACCGCGACATCCTCGGCGGTCAGCGAGCCCAGCTCGACGAAGGCGCGCACACGCACATCGTCGCCCACGATCGGCGGCACGTCGACGCCCTCGATCTCGACGTGTCGCACCGAGACCTGCCCGAAGTCGTCGCGCATCCGCCTCGTCCACGCCGCGAACTCGCGGCCCGCCCTGGCACCGTCCGCGGCGGCGACCCGCGCGGCCTTCGCCGCAGGCGCATACAGCCTGCCGACGTACTCGCCCAGCATCCGCTCGGCAGAGAGCTCGGGGCTCAGCGTCGCGAGCGTGTGACGGATCGATGCGATCCAGGCGGTCGGCAGCCCGCGCTCGTCGCGGTCGTAGTACCGCGGCGCCACCTGGTGCTCGATCAGCTCATACAGCGCGTTGGCCTCGAAGGCGTCGCGCTCCGCAGCATCCATCTGCTCGTGCGCTGAGGGGATCGCCCAGCCGTTCTTGCCGTCGAAGTACTCCTCCCACCAGCCGTCGAGGATCGACAGGTTGAGCGAGCCGTTGAGCGCCGCCTTCATGCCGGACGTGCCGCAGGCCTCGAGCGGTCGCAGCGGGTTGTTGAGCCACACGTCGCAGCCCGGATAGAGCGACTTCGCCATGGCGATGTCGTAGTTCTCGAGGAAGACGATCCTGCCGCGCACGTCGGGCTCCTGCGAGAAGCGCACGAGCTCCTGGATGAGGGCCTTGCCCGCCTCGTCCGCCGGGTGCGACTTGCCGGCGATCACGAGCTGCACGGGGCGCTCGGGATGCGTCAGCAGCGCGCGCAGGCGGTCGCGGTCGTGGAGCATGAGTGTGAGCCGCTTGTACGTCGGCACGCGGCGCGCGAAGCCGATCGTGAGCACATCGGGATCGAGCAGGTCGTCGACCCAGAGCGGTGCCGCGCCCTCGTTGCGCACATGCTTCGCCCTGGTGCGGTCGCGCGCCTCCTGCACGAGCGCCTCGCGCATCTCCCTCCGCACCGACCAGAGCGTCTCGTCGCTCACGGCATCGGAGTCCCAGTCGCAGCGGGTTGTGTCGAGCGTGCCGAGCTCGCGCTCGGCGAGGTGCTTGAGGATGGGTGATGTCCAGGTGGGCGCGTGCACGCCGTTGGTCACGGAGGTGATGGGCACCTCGTCGGCGTCGAAGCCGGGCCAGCGGCTCGCGAACATGCCGCGCGAGACCTCGCCGTGCAGCTTCGAGACGCCGTTGGCGCGCTGCGCGAGCGAGAAGCCCAGCTGCGCCATGTTGAAGATCGCCGGATCCTCCTCGCGTCCCAGCGCGAGCACGCGATCGACGTCGACGCCGGGCACGAGGTCGCCGGAGAGGTGGCTGCGCACGAGCTCGACGTCGAAGCGGTCGATGCCGGCGGGCACCGGCGTGTGGGTCGTGAAGACGGTGCCGGCGCGCACGACCTGCAGCGCCTCGTCGAAGCCGAGCCCCTCGGCGATCAGTCGAGAGATGCGCTCGATGCCGAGGAAGCCGGCGTGGCCCTCGTTCGAGTGATAGACCGCCGGGGCCGGCGCACCCGTGAGCTCGGCGTGCACCGCGAGGGCGCGCACACCGCCGATGCCCAGCAGCAGCTCCTGCTGCAGTCGCTGCTCGCCACCGCCGCCGTAGAGCCGGTCGGTGACGGTGCGCAGCTCATCGGTGTTCTCGTGGATGTTCGTGTCGAGCAGCAGCAGCGGCACACGGCCGATCGTGGCCTGCCAGATGCGGGCGTGCAGGGTGCGCCCGCCGGGAAGGGCGATCGCCACCGTGGCGTGGCTGCCGTCCGGGTCGCGCAGGATGGTGAGCGGCAGGCCGTCGGGGTCGAGCACGGGGTACGACTCCTGCTGCCAGCCCTCCCGCGAGATCGCCTGCTTGAAGTAGCCGGCCTGGTAGAAGAGGCCGACGCCGATGATCGGCACACCCAGGTCGCTCGCGGCCTTCAGATGGTCGCCAGCCAGGATGCCCAGGCCGCCGGAGTACTGCGGCAGCGCGCTCGTGATGCCGAACTCGGGAGAGAAGTAGGCGATCGATTCGGGCGCGTCCTCGAGCGACTGGTACCAGCGCGCCTGCGACAGGTAGTCGTCGAGGTCGTCAGCGATGCCGTCGACGCGGGCGACGAAGGCGTCGTCGGCGGCGAGCTGCTCGAGGCGCTCGGTGCCGACCCAGCCCAGCAGCTGCACGGGATCATGGCCGGTCGCACGCCAGCCGTCGAGCGAGATCTCGCGGAACAGCTCGCGGGTCGGCTCATGCCATGACCAGCGCAGATTCGACGCGATGGTGTCGAGGCGGCGGAGCCGCTCCGGGAGGGAGGTGCGGACGGTGAACTTGCGGATCGCTCTCACACTCCCCGAGCCTAGCGGCGGGCCCTCGCAACCAAGCCACCCCCGTGAGTAGGTTTGGGGCGTGGCGAAGACATCTGACGCACTGCCCAAGACCATCCGCTCCGGGCGCATCCCGGTGCTCGACCTGCAGCCGCAGCAGCCCGGCAACCGCTTCCCTGCGAAGGCGGTGGTCGGCGACGTCGTGCCGTTCTCCGCGGCTGCCTTTCGCGAGGGCCACGACCGCATCGGCGTGACGCTCGTGCTGCAGGCCCCCAGCGGCGGCAAGCAGCGCATCCCCATGCTGCCGCTCGAGGACGGTCTCGACCGCCACCAGGCGCTCGCGCTCGTCGACGAGCAGGGCACCTGGAAGTGGAAGGTGGAGGCCTGGGCCGACGAGTGGGCCACCTGGCACCACAACGCCGAGATCAAGATCGCCGCCGACATCGACGCCGAGCTCATGGCCACCATGGGCGCGCAGCTGCTCGCGCGCGCCGCCAGCAGCGCGAAGGGCGCCGACGCAGCGCGACTGGCGAGTGCCGGCACCGCGCTCGCCGACGTGCAGACGCCGGTCATGCAGCGCTGGGCCGCCGTCAACGACCCCGACATCCTCGCCGCCGTCGACCGCAGCCGACCGCGTTCGCTCGTCACCGCATCCGAGACCCTGACGCTGCGCGTCGAACGCACGCGCGCGGGCGTCGGCGCCTGGTACGAGCTGTTCCCCCGCTCAGAGGGAGCGGTGCGGCTCGCCGACGGCACCTGGCGCAGCGGCACCTTCGCGACTGCCGCCCAGCGGCTGCACGCGGTGCGGGCGATGGGCTTCGACGTCGTCTACCTGCCGCCGGTGCACCCGATCGGCGAGGTCAACCGCAAGGGCCCCAACAACACGCTCACGCCCCAGCCAGGCGACCCCGGCAGCCCGTGGGCGATCGGCTCTCGGCACGGCGGCCACGACACCGTCCACCCCGATCTGGGCACGATCGACGACTTCCGTGCCTTCGTCAGGGCGGCGACGGATGCGGGGCTCGAGGTGGCCTTGGACCTCGCCCTGCAGGCGGCCCCAGATCACCCGTGGGTGACCGCGCATCCTGAGTGGTTCACGACGCTGCCCGACGGCACGATCGCGTTCGCCGAGAACCCGCCGAAGAAGTACCAGGACATCTACCCGGTGAACTTCGACAACGATCCGACCGGCATCGTCGCGGAGGTGCTGCGCATCGTCGAGCTCTGGATCGGCTGCGGCGTCGAGATCTTCCGCGTCGACAACCCGCACACGAAGCCGCTGTGGTTCTGGGAGCTCGTGATCGGGCGGGTGAACGCGGCCCACCCGGACGTGGTCTTCCTCGCGGAGGCCTTCACGCGCCCCGCCATGATGCAGGCGCTCGGCAAGGTCGGCTTCCAGCAGTCGTACACCTACTTCGCCTGGCGCAACACGAAGGCAGAGCTGGAGGAGTACCTGCGCGAGGTCACCGGCGAGCAGGCCGCCTGGTTCAAGCCCGCCTTCTGGGTGAACACGCCCGACATCCTCACCGAGTACCTGCAGTTCGGCGGCGTGCCGGCGTTCAAGGTGCGGGCGGCGATCGCGGCGACCGCCGTGCCCACCTGGGGCATGTACGCCGGCTACGAGCTCATCGAGGACGTCGCCAGGCCGGGCGCCGAGGAGGCGATCGACAACGAGAAGTACGAGTACCGGCCGCGCGACTGGGAGCGGGCTGCGCGCAACGGCACCACGATCGCCCCCTACATCGCCAAGCTCAACGAGATCCGCGCAGCGCACCCGGCAATCCGGCAGCTGTGGGCGCTCGACGTGCACTGGTCGGACGACGACGCCGTGCTGGTCTACTCGAGGCACCTCGACGGCAGGTTCACCGAGAGCGGCGAGAGCGACACCATCCTCGTGATCGCCAACGTCGACCCGCACTCGGCCCGCCAGACGACCGTGCACCTCGACCTCGCGAAGCTCGGGCTGCGGCCCGGCGAGGTCTTCGACGCGCACGACCTCATCACCGGCGAGACGTGGCAGTGGAGCGACCACAACTTCGTGCGGCTCGACGCCTTCGTCGAGCCCGCGCATGTGATCCACGTGCGACGATCGGGGGCATGATGCTCGACCAGGCCACCATCCAGCTGCTGGCAGACGGCGCGCACCCGGCACCGCACGACCTGCTGGGCGCGCATCCCTCGACCGGCGGTTCGGATGCGTCGAGCCACGTCGTTCGGGCTGTCCGTCACCTCGCCGACGCGGTGACGGTGCTCGTCGAGGCCGAGACCGACCAGGTGGCGACGCCGATGGAGCACCTCGGGCACGGGCTGTGGCAGGCCACCGTGACCGGACCCATCCGCCCCTACCGCTTGCGCACGACCTACGGCGACGGAGCCGCCTGGGAGGCGGAGGACCCGTATCGCTTCACGCCGACGCTCGGCGAGCTCGACCTGCACCTGTGGCGCGAGGGTCGCCACGAGCAGGCATGGCAGGTGCTCGGCTCGCGGCTGCGCGTGCACGAGGGCGTCGCCGGTGCCGGCTTCGCGGTCTGGGCGCCGAACGCGCGCGCCGTGCGCATCGTCGGCGACTTCAACGACTGGGTGGGTCGCTCGCACTCGATGCGCACCATGGGGGCCTCCGGCGTCTGGGAGCTGTTCGTGCCGGGCGACCTCGAGCACAGCGCCTACAAGTACGAGATCCTCACCGACGACGGCTGGGTCACCCGCGCCGACCCGATGGCGCGCTACACCGAGGTGCCGCCTGCGACCGCCTCGAAGGTCGGCTCGAGCCGCTTCGCGTGGAGCGACGACGACTGGATGCGCTCCCGGGCCGCCCGCGACCCGCACAACTCCCCCATGTCGGTCTACGAGCTGCACTTCGGCTCCTGGCGACCGGGCCTCGGCTACCGGGAGATGGCGGATGCGCTCATCGAGCACCTGGAGGTGACCGGCTTCACGCACGTGCAGTTCATGCCGCTCGCCGAGCACCCCTTCGGGGGCTCGTGGGGCTATCAGGTGACGGGCTACTTCGCGCCCACCAGCCGCTTCGGCCACCCCGACGACCTGCGTTACCTCGTCGACCGGCTCCACCGGGCGGGCTACGCCGTGCTCATGGACTGGGTGCCCGGCCACTTCCCCAAGGACGAGTGGGCGCTCGCGCGCTTCGACGGAAAGCCGCTCTACGAGCACCCGGATCCGCGCCGCGGCGATCAGCCCGACTGGGGCACGCACGTGTTCAACTTCGGCAGGCCGGAGGTCAAGAACTTCCTCGTCGCCAACGCGGTCTACTGGCTCGAGGAGTTCCACATCGACGGGCTGCGCGTGGACGCCGTGGCCTCGATGCTCTACCTCGACTACTCGCGCGAGGACGGCGAGTGGCTGCCCAACGTGCACGGCGGCCGCGAGCACCTCGAGGCCATCTCCCTGCTACAGGAGGTCAACGCGACCGTCTACCGCCGCTGCCCCGGCATCGTCATGATCGCCGAGGAGTCGACCTCCTGGCCGGGGGTGACGAAGCCGACGGATGCGGACGGCCTCGGCTTCGGCATGAAGTGGAACATGGGCTGGATGCACGACACGCTGCAGTACATGGCGGTCGACCCGATGTACCGCTCGCACCACCACGGTGAGATCACGTTCTCGTTCCTGTATGCGTTCAGCGAGCAGTTCCTGCTGCCGATCAGCCACGACGAGGTCGTGCACGGCAAGGGCTCGCTGCTGGGCAAGATGCCTGGTGACCAGTGGCAGAAGCTCGCCTCGGTGCGCGCCTACCTGACCTTCATGTGGGCGCACCCCGGCAAGCAGCTGCTGTTCATGGGCCAGGAGTTCGGGCAGCCGAGCGAGTGGAGCGAGGCACGCGGGCTCGACTGGTGGATCCTCGACCAGCCGGTGCATCGGGGCCTCATGTCGCTCGTCTCGCAGCTCAACCGCGCCTACCGCGACACCGAGGCGCTCTGGCTGCGCGACAACGAGCCGGGCGGCTTCGAGTGGATCGACGGCGGCAACTCCTCCGACAACCTCGTGGCGTTCCTGCGCTGGGGCGCCGAGGGCGACCCGGTCGCGGCGATCGTGAACTTCTCCGGCAGGCCCGTCGAGGGCTACCGGATGGGTCTGCCGTTCGCGGGCGAGTGGGAGGAGCTCGTGAACTCCGATGCGCTGGAGTTCGGCGGCTCCGGCGTCGGCAACCTCGGCACGGTGCACGCGGTCGAGGAGCCGTGGGGCGGGCGCCCGGCGTCGGCGACGCTCACGGTGCCGCCACTGGCGGGGCTCATCTTGAGGCCGAAGGCCGCGCGCAGCGTCACCCCGTAGGTCGAGGAGCGCCGCTCGCAGCGCGACGCGTCACCCCGTAGGTCGAGGAGCGCCGCGCGCAGTGCGACGCGTCACGAGACCGGAGCAGCCAACGAGGTCTCGTGACGCGTCGCCGCTTCGCGGCGGCGCTCCTCGACCTTGAGTCCTCCGCGCGCAACGCGGCTTCGCCGCATGGCGCGCTCCGGACTCAATACAAGAGGGTCGTCAACCGCTTCCGCGCCGCAGCGACGCGCGCGTCGTCGTGCCCGACGATCTCGAACAGGTCGAGCAGCCGCAGCCGCGCATCCTGCTTCTCATCGCCCTGCAGCGAGCCGATCAGGTCGAGCATGCGGAGGAAGGCGTCCTCCACGTGGCCACCGGAGAGGTCGAGGTCGGCGACGAGCATCTGCGCGTCGATCTCGGTCGGTGCGGCCGCAGCCGCCTCGCGGATCTCGTCAGCGCTGCGGCCATGCAGGCGCGCCAACAGCCGCACCTGCGCGAGGCCCGCCACTGCTTCGGCATCGCGCGGGTTCTGCGCGATGGCCTTCTCGAACGCGGCGATCCCGGTGGGGTAGTCGCCGGCGTCGATCGCGTCGTAGGCCTCCTGGTGCAACGGCGGCACGGGCGCGGGCGCGGGCTCCGCGGCCTCCTCGCCCTCCGCCGTGTCAGCCATGGGCACGCTGCCGGTGACGCCCTGCTGCGCGGCGAACTCGAGCACCTGCGCGAGCATGTCCTGCAGCTGGTCCTCCGGCAGCGAGCCGGTGAACAGCGGCGCGGGTCGCCCGCCGATGATCGCGGCGACGGTCGGCACCGACTGGGACTGGAACGCCTGCACGATCTGCGGGCTGCGCTCACCATCGACCTTCGCCAGCACCAGCTTTCCGCGCTGCGCCTGGACGAGACGCTCGAGCACGGGCATGAGCTGCTGGCTCGGCTCGCTCCACTCGGCGACGATCGCGATGATGACCGGCACGCGCGACGACAGCTCGACGAGCGTGTTCAGATCGGCATCACCGATGCTGATGACCACGCCGGGAGCAGCAGGCGCGGCGCCGCCACCTGCGGCCTGCTCGGGATCCGCCGCCCGGGCGTGCCGTGCCGCGAGCGCCGACAGGTCGACGGCCCCTGCGATCGATGCGGGCAGGTGCTCTTGCGTCATCCTTCAACCTCATCTGCGCTCAGCAGCGCCTGTCCGTAGCCGATCACCTGGATCTGCGCGCCCTCTGGCGCATCAGCGGGCGGCACAGCGAACAGCACCTGCAGCTGGTAGGTCTGCTCGATGCCGGTCTCCGACTGCTCGACGCCGGCGAGGATCGCGGCCCCGTCCTGCGCCGACACCTCGACACCCTCCTCGGTCGGCGTGATGCGCTGCGTCTCGGTGAACGACGTCGCGAGCAGCGCGCCGCCCTCGTTGGTCACCAGCATGAGCGGCGACTGCTCGTCGTCGTTCGCAGACCAGTCCAGCTCGGTCAGCTCGAGATCGGGGTCGGCTCGCTGCTCGTCCTTCCACGCCTTGCCGAACTGCTCGCGCAGCGCGTCGCCCTCCTCGCGGAACCAGGAGGCGTACTCCGAGTCGTCGCCGCGCAGCAGCACGTCGGCGTAGGCCATCGTGATCTCGCGAGCTGGCCGCTGCAGCAGCGGCGTGTTGTCCGGCAGGCTCGCCGCGCCGATCGTCGGGCTCGCGACTGCCGGCACCTGCACGCCGGAGGCGAGCGAGGTCTGGTACACGACGCGGTACGGCTGGCGCGGGTCCGGCTGCTCGAACACGAGCGTCGACTGCGCCTGCGCGGTGTCCTCCCAGGCGACGACGGCCATCACCGTTCGCGGCCAGCTCTCGGTCTGCTGCGGCAGCAGCAGCTGCACGTCGCCATCGGGGATGCCGGGCAGCGCTGCGATCTCGTCGCTCTGGCCGCGGATGGCGTAGTTGGTCCTGCGCGCTTCGAGCATGGGCCCCGCGACGCGACGCTCGATGAGGCGGAAGTCGCGGTCGGCATCGGCCTGCGCGACGGACTCGCGCGTGTCGGCGAGCACGCGCTCGAACTGGCTCTCGGTGATGGCGACCTGCGGCAGCGTCTCCTCCAGGCTCGTCGGCGTCGGCGCGGCCGAGGTCTCGCTCGGCGCCGGGCTGGGCCAGTACTGCGGGCCGCAGCCGGTGAGGGCGATGGATGCGAGCACCGGCAGGGCGATCAGGCCGAAGCGTCGGCGGGTGGGGGCGGCGCGTCGCTCTGCCTTGCCCGAGGTTGGCTGCTCGCCATCGGGCGTCGGAGCGCTCGGGCTCGACGGCTCGCCGGAGGGCAGCTCGGCTGACGACGCCTCCGACGGCCCATCCGCGCCCGCGATGGCGGGCTGCTCGGTGTCGACAGTCGTGCCAGCGACAGCGCCCTGGGCGCCGGACTCCGGCAGCGCCAGGCCGTCACGCGCGTCGCGTCTGAGGCTGCGGCGCTCTGCGCGGGAGAGGTCGCGGTGCGAGCGGCGCTGCGGACCGCGGCGGCGACGATGGCGACGGAGCGCCAACAGGAACAGCAGCAGCGCGAGCGCCAGGAAGATGAGGCCAGCGGTGATGAGCGGGCCGAAGAGCGGCGTCTTGGCGTCGAAGGGCCACTCGACGCGGACGTCGGCGGGCGCGGCCGTGCCCGGCTCGCCCTGGATCGCCATGGAGAAGCCGACGGGCAGGTCGATCTCGAACTGCACCTCGCCGTCTCCGGTGTGCTCCTCGATCCACATGTCGTTGCCGATCAGCGCCGGCAGCGGCTCGTCCGGGCCGGAGAAGGACTCGAGCGTCAGCTGACCCTCGTCGTCGAGCACGGCGAGCGCGTGCTCGTCCTCGCCGACCCAGCCGAGCACGTCGTGCTCGCGGCCGACGACGGCCGTGACGGGCCCGTCGCCGGAGATCGTGACGGTCTGGCGACCGTCGTGCTGGTTCATGGTCTCGCCGGGGACGACGATGATCTGGGCGTCCGTGGTCTGCTCGAGCTGGGAGACGATCGTCTCCGGCGGCGCCCAGATGGTGCGCTGTCCGATGCCGAGGCCGAGCAGGACGAGCGAGATCACGAGGCTCACGGCCGCGAGGATGTATCGCACGAGTTGGGGGTCCTTTCACGCTCGCCGAGAGGATGGCGGGCCGTCTGGAGGGCACCGCGCCCGGCAGGCAAGCCTCCAGGGTACCGGAATCGGGCGTGTCGGCGCCATCCCCGGCTGCAGCGCGCCTGGCGGGACCGGCCGGGCGGGCACCCTAGGATTCTGGATGTGAAGATCAGGAACGGCTTTCTGCTCGGGCTCGCCGGCGGCCTCGGTGTGCTGCTGGCGATCGCCATCGGCGCCGGCGTGCAACAGATCAGCACGGTGCTGGTGTGGGCATTCGCCGGCATCTTCCTGGCCTTGGGCGTCGAGCCGCTCATCCAGTTCCTGATCAAGCGCAAGGTCCCCCGCTGGGGCGCCGTGCTCATCGTCTTCGTGGTCATCCTCGGCATCGCCGTCGGGGCCATCTGGGTCATCATCCCGACGATCGTCGCGCAGTTCTCGGTGCTCATCCAGTCGATCATCGAAGAGATCGAGGGCGGCGCGCTCGAGAGCGTCTTCGACTGGGTGCGCGACACGTTCCCGCAGTTCGATCTCGAGCTCGCGCTCGAGCAGATCACCGGCGCGCTCACCGACTTCGACACCTGGTCGTCGCTGCCGCCGTGGGTGGCAGACCTCGCGGCCGGCATCGTCAGCGGCGTCGGCCAGCTCGCCTTCACGCTCGGCGGCGTGCTCATCGTCATCGTGCTGATGCTCTACTTCACCGGCTCGCTGCCGTCGCTCAAGTCGGGGATGTACCGACTCGTGCCGGCCTCCTCGCGACCGAAGTTCATCGAGATCGCCGAGCAGATCATGCACTCTGTCGGGCGCTTCGTGCTCGGGCAGGGGTCCCTCGGCCTGCTGAACGGCGTTTTGTCGTTCGTCATGCTCTCGATCGTGGGCTCCGACCTGGCCGTCGTGTACGCGTTCATCGCGCTCATCGCCTCGACGATCCCGCTGGTCGGCACGATCTCCGCATCCATCGTCATCTCGCTGCTGGTGCTGCTGCTCGACGGCCCGCAGACGGCGCTGCCGGTGGCGATCTACTACCTCATCTACATGCAGGTCGAGGCCTACGTCGTCAGCCCGCAGATCATGAACCGCGCGGTCAAGGTGCCGGGAGTCGTCGTCGTGCTCTCCGCCCTCATCGGCGGCACCCTGCTCGGCATCCTGGGAGCGCTCGTCGCGATCCCCGTGGCCGCAGCCATCCAACTGATCCTCAAGGAAGTCGTGATCCCGAGGCAGGACGCGAGATAGCCGCAGCCGCCGTCACGCGTCAGCGGGCGGCGGTCAGCTCGCGCGCCAGCAACCGGTGTGCCAGTGCCGGCGATCCTCGACCGCACGCTCGCCGAAGATGGAGTCGGCGCGCCACACGACCACGTGGGCCGTGCCCTGCACGACCGAGCCACCGCATCCGGGGCACACGTAGTCCTTCATCGCGCCGATGGCCGTCATCGGCTGCACGTGCCACTCGCCGGAGCCGCGCTGCTCGATCCGGGCGACGCCGTGCATGAGGCGGTCGACGTCGAGCGGCACGTAGGGCTGCGCGCGACGCTTCGGCCGCCGCGCAGGCATCAGTACCAGCCGACAGACTGCGAGTGGCCCCAGGCGCCGCAGGGCGTGCCGTAGCGGCCGGCGATGTAGCCGAGCCCCCAGGTGATCTGGGTGGCGGCGTTGGTCTGCCAGTCTGCGCCAGCGGTCGCCATCTTCGAGCCGGGCAGTGACTGCGGGATGCCGTAGGCGCCGCTGGAGCTGTTCTGGGCGTAGACGTTCCAGTTGGACTCCCGCTGCCACAGGTTGTAAAGGCAGGAGTACTGGTCTTCGCCCCATCCGCGCGCGAGCACCATCTCTCGTGCGACGGCCTGCGCGCTCCCGGGGTTGGGAGCGACGGCGCGCGGGATGTCGATGGATGCGGCAGCGCCACCCCCGCCAGAGGAGGCAGCAGCCTCGACGGGCTCGGGAGTGGGCGTCGGCGTGGGAGTGTGGACGATGATGTCGTCGCGCACGAGGGCGGCTTGCGCACCCGTGACCTCGTCGAGTGCCTGACCAGGACGGTTCTCGCTCTGCAGCGAGGCGGGCTCCGCCATCACCTCTGTGCTCGGGCTCGCGGCGAGCGTCACGAGCACGAAGCCGGCGGCCGCGATGAGCGAGAGTCCGGAGAGCACACCGCGGGTGCGCGTGGTGCGCGCAGAGGCGGGAGCAGATCGGGTGAACACGAGGAGCGAGGTTATCACGGAACGGTAACGAAGCCGAGGGGGCCTCGTCAGCGCACCGCCAGCATCAGGCTCACGACGGTGTCGAGCAGCGCGTCGACCTCGTCCTCGTCGTACCCGCCGAACTGTGCGTCGAACTGCACCGTGCGCACCTCGCGGGCGGTCATGTCTGGGCCGTCCTGCAGATACTCTGCGATGCGTGCCGCGAAGCGGTCGACCTCGGCAAGGCGGTAGCCGCGCGAGATGCGGCTGACGCGGCGGAACCGCTCGCCGTCGGGGAGCCGCAGCTGCTCGAGGGCGTCCTTGGCGCGAGCACGCACCTTGGCGTACCAGGGCTCCTCGCCGTGCTCGACGATGCCGCGCTCGTGCTCCCGCCGGGCGAACGCCTCCTCCAGCCGCTCGAGGGCCGCGTCGACGTGGGCGGGCGAGTAGCCGCCCTTCTGCATCGTGAAGCTCGTGCGACGGATCGTCGACGAGTCGATCGCTGTGGCAGCGCGAGCATCGGTCGCGTAGGCACGACGAGCGTCCTCGAGGAAGTCCTCGACCTGCTCGATGTCGTAGCCCGGCTGTGACCTGCGGGCTCTCGGGAACGTGCTCATCGTCTCCATCATGCCAGCGACCGGGCGTCGATCATGCGTGCGTCACCTGGAACAGGGCCATCATCACCACGGCGCTTGGCAGGATCGAGTCGAGACGGTCGAGGAACCCGCCGTGTCCCGGCAGGAACGAGCCGATGTCCTTGATGCCCAGATCGCGCTTGATGATCGACTCGGCGAGATCGCCGACGGTCGCGCTGGTCACCAGCAGCACGGCGAGGATGATCCCGAACCACCACTCCTGCCCGAGCATCCACACCGACAACGGGATGCCGGCGGCGATCGCGAAGGCAGCCCCGCCCAGCAGGCCTTCCCAGGTCTTCCCTGGGCTGATGCGCGGTGCGAGCTTGTGCCTGCCGAGCCACACGCCGACGGCGAGCGCGCCGGTGTCGATGACCGTCGTCATGAGGATCATCGCGAGCGCCCACCACTGGCCGCCGTCCTGCGCGGCGAGCAGCACGGTGAACCCACCGAGCACGGCGACGTAGGCGATGCACAGCGCGCCGGCAGTCACATCGGCGAAGACGGAGCCGGCTCCGGTGCGGGTGGAGACGTCGGCGAGCTCGACGAGCCGGACGAGGGCGACGATGCCGATCGCGGCGAGCGTCGACCACCACATGCCGGCAGCCCCGAAGTACCAGGTGACCGGCACGATCGCACAGCCCAGCAGCACGAGCGGCACGCGCGGCACGTCGCGGCCCGCGAAGCGCAGCGCACTGGCGAGCTCGAAGAGCGCGAACCCGATGAGCACGGTCGCGAAGACCATGAACAGCGTCTTGATCCAGAGCAGGCTCACGAGCACCGCGGCGACGAGCACCAGCGCGATGCCGAACGCCGCGACGATGTTGCGGCCGGTGCGCTTGTTGACGCGCTCGCGGGTCGCCTCGATCTGATCGCGTGCGGCGTGGATCTGCGCCTGGATCTGCGCCTCGATCTCGGCGGCGCTCCGATGCTCGCGTCGCATGCGTCGCCTCCCGACTGGCCCGGTCACAGCACGAGTCCGATCAGACCTCGAGGAGCTCGGCTTCCTTCTTCTTCAGCGCCTCGTCGATGCCGTCGATCGTCTGCTTGGTGCCGGCCTCGAGCTCCTTCTCGGCGCGGCCGATCTCGTCGTCGCCGACCTCGCCCTTGAGCTTGTCGAGATCGGTCATCGCCTGGCGACGCACGTTGCGCACCGCGACGCGGGCCTGCTCGGCCTTGTCCTTCACGATCTTGACGTAGTCCTTGCGGCGCTCCTCGGTGAGCTCCGGCATGACGATGCGCACGATGTTGCCGTCATTCGAGGGCGAGACGCCCAGGTGCGGGGCACCGACGATCGCGCGCTCGATCTCCTTGAGCGCGGTCTTGTCGAACGGCGTGATGACGAGCGTGCGCGCATCGGGCTGCTGGAACGACGCGAGCTGCACGAGCGGCGTCGGCGAGCCGTAGTAGTCGACGTTCAGCCGCTGGAACAGCGCGGGGTTCGCCCTGCCGGCGCTGACCGTCTGGAAGTCGTCTTTCGCGACCTCGATGGACTGCGTCATCTTCTCCTTGGCCGAAGCCAGAACATCGCTGATCACGTGGTTCCTTCCCTCACTGTCGAGTCTAAGCGCTCAGGCGCGCACGAGCGTGCCGACGGGCTCACCCAGGATGGCGCGACGCAGCTGGCCGTCGCCCTCCATGCCGAACACCCGCATCGGCATGCGGTTGTCCATGCAGAGGCTGAACGCCGTCGAGTCGACCACCTTCAAGCCGCGCACCAGCGCCTCCTGATACGTGATCTCCTCGTAGCGGGTCGCCTCCGGATCGCTCTTCGGGTCGGCGGAGTAGACACCGTCGACGCCGTTCTTCGCCACCAGCACCTGGTCGGCGCCGATCTCGAGGGCGCGCTGCGCTGCCACCGTGTCGGTCGAGAAGTACGGCAGGCCGGCTCCGGCGCCGAAGATGACCACGCGGCCCTTCTCGAGATGGCGCTCGGCACGCCGAGGGATGTAGGGCTCGGCGACCTGCGTCATCTGGATGGCCGACTGCACGCGCGTCTCCGCGCCGGCCTGCTCGAGGAAGTCCTGCAGCGCGAGGGCGTTCATCACCGTGCCGAGCATGCCCATGTAGTCGGCGCGGCCGCGCTCCATGCCGCGCTGGCTGAGCTCTGCACCGCGGAAGAAGTTGCCGCCGCCGACGACGATCGCGATCTCGACCGTCGCAGCGGCCTCGGCGATCTGTCGCGCGATGGCACCGACGACGTCGGGGTTGACACCCAGGCTGCCGGCGCCGAACGCCTCGCCAGAGAGCTTCAGGAGGACTCGACGGCGCGGCTGTGCTGGCATGTGGGGTCCTCCAGAGGGGTCGCGGCCCGAGCGCGGACCGTGCAGAAGCCTACCGCGATCACGTCCGACGACAGCACGAAGGGCCGGGGTCTCCCCCGGCCCTTCGTGCTGCGTTCTGCTGTCTACGCGCCGATCTTGAAGCGCGCGAAGCCGGTGACCGTGAGGCCTGCGGCGTCGAGCACCTTGGCGACCGACTGCTTGTTGTCGCGGGCGTAGTCCTGGTCGAGCAGGACCATCTGCTTGAAGAAGCCGGTCAGGCGACCCTCGATGATCTTCGGGAGCGCAGCCTCGGGCTTGCCCTCACCGCGAGCGATCTCGGTGACGAGCTCACGCTCCTTCTCGACCTCGGTCGCAGGCACCTCCTCGCGCGTGACGTAGCGCGGGTCGAACATCGCGATGTGCTGCGCGACGGCCCGAGACGTCTCTGCGTCGTCGCCCGTGTAGGCGACCACGACGCCGACCTGCGGAGGCAGGTCCTTCGAGGTGCGGTGCAGGTACACCGCGTGCGCTGCGCCCTCGAGGCGCGCGACCTTCGTGAGCTCGATCTTCTCGCCGATGGTGGCAGCCTGCGCCTCGATGATCGACTGCACGGTGCCGGAGTCTGCCGGTGCGGCGAGCGCCGCCTCGAGGTCGGCGGCGCCGGAGGCCGCGACGGCCGCCACGACGCGCTCCGAGAGCGCGATGAACTTCTCGTTCTTCGCGACGAAGTCCGTCTCGCAGGCGAGGGCGATCATCGTGACGGCACCCTCGCTCTCAGCGGTGGCGACCAGGCCCTCGCTGGTGGAGCGGTCCGCGCGCTTCGCGTTGCCCTTGGCACCCTTCAGGCGAAGGATCTCCGTAGCCTTCTCGACATCACCGTTGGCCTCGTCGAGGGCCGCCTTGGTGTCGCTCATACCGGTGCCGAGCTGCTCGCGCAGCATCTTGAGGTCGGCGATGCTGATGTTGGCCATGCAGCTGCTCCTTAGTTCGACTTGGACGCGTCGGCGTCCTCGGTGGTCTCTGCGGGGGTCTCCTCGGTGGCCGACTCCTCGGCAGCGGCCTCGACGACCGGCTCCTCGGCAGCAGCCTCAGCGGCGGGCTCCTCGGCAGCGGCCTCGACGACCGGCTCCTCGGCAGCGGCCTCAGCGGCGGGTGCTGCGGCCTGCTCCTCGAGCAGCTCGCGCTCCCACTCAGCCATCGGCTCGGCAGCGACGTCGCCGCCGCCGTGGCGCTGCATGAGGCCCTCGGCAGCCGCGTCGGCGACGATCTTCGTCAGCAGCGCGACGGAGCGGATGGCGTCGTCGTTGCCCGGGATCGGGTACTGCACGTCATCGGGGTCGCAGTTCGTGTCGAGGATGGCGATGACCGGGATGCCCAGCTTCCTCGCCTCGTCGATCGCGAGGTGCTCCTTGTTCGTGTCGACGATCCAGAGCGCCGACGGGGTGCGCTGGAGGTTGCGGATGCCGCCGAGCGACTTCTGCAGCTTGAGCATCTCGCGCTTCTTGAGCAGCAGCTCCTTCTTGGTGAAGACCGAGGTGTCTTCGAAGTCGAGCTCCTCGAGCTCCTTCATGCGGCTGAGGCGCTTGGAGATCGTCTGGAAGTTCGTGAGCAGACCACCGAGCCAGCGCTGGTTGACGTAGGGCTGGCCCACGCGCGTCGCCTGCTCGGCGATCGACTCCTGCGCCTGCTTCTTGGTGCCGACGAAGAGCACGCTGCCGCCGTGAGAGACGGTCTCCTTGATGAAGTCGTAGGCCTGGTCGATGTAGGCGAGCGACTGCTGCAGGTCGATGATGTAGATGCCGGAGCGCTCCGTGAAGATGAATCGCTTCATCTTGGGGTTCCAGCGTCGGGTCTGGTGCCCGAAGTGCACGCCGCTGTCGAGCAGCTGGCGAGTGGTGACGACGGCCATGGCCGCCTCCTTCTGTTGCGGTTCTGTCGGCGCGGCCGGTGGCCGAGCCCCTGGCGCCCTGACCCGCTTCCGCCAGCGGCACGGGCACGGGGCTCGAGCTGCTGGACCGAAGGAAGAGGTGTCGCGGTGGGCGCGCGAAGTCATCGCATAGACGATGCCCTCCTATGCTACATGCTGTTCGGCGAACTCCTCGGCACCGTTTGTCCACCGACCCGGTCGCCGTCCGCACGCGCTCCGGCGGTTCCGACGCACCATGGCTGCCATGCGCATCCTCGCCCTCCTCACCGTGCTCGCGCTCGCGCCCTGGGCCTGGCCGGTCGCGCCCCACGAGGTCGTGCGCGCGTTCGAGCCTCCTGCCACGCCCTACGGAGCCGGCCACCGCGGCATCGACATCGCCGCAGCTCCCGGCTCCCCCGTGCTCGCCCCTGCCGATGGCGTGGTGCGCTTCGCCGGCCCCGTCGCTGGCAGGCCGGTGGTCTCTATCGAGCACGACGGCGGGCTCGTCTCGAGCTTCGAGCCCGTGGCGCCAGAGGTCGCTGCGGGCGCATCCGTCGAGCAGGGGCAGCAGATCGGCGTGCTGCTGCCGGGCCATGTCACGGGAGGCGCCCGGCTGCATCTCGGCGCGCGCCTCGATGGCGCCTACGTCGATCCACTCGATCTGCTGGGCGTCGAGCGCCCGGTGCTGCTGCCGATGGGCGGCGGCAAGCACGGCAGGCTCGATCGCCGAGCGCGGGATCGCGCATGCGGCGAGCGGGGTGTGCTCAGGCGCGAGGGTGAGCGGTGCGGTAGGCCTCCGAGAGCCGCTCCAGCGAGACGTGCGTGTAGATCTGGGTGGTGCCAAGGCTCGCGTGCCCGAGCAGCTCCTGCACCGCCCGCAGGTCGGCACCGCCGTCGAGCAGGTGCGTGGCAGCGGTGTGCCGCAGCGTGTGGGGCCCATGCGGGCCGGAGCCGGGGGCCTCCTCGAGCAATGCGGTGACGAGCTCGTGCACACGTCGCTGGCCGAGTCGGCCGCCGCGAGCTCCGAGGAAGAGTGCGGGATGCGGCTCCGCGGGCTTCGCGAGCCGGTCGCGCCCCAGGCGCATCCAGTCGAGCAGCGCGTCGAGGGCCGGGCGGCCGAAGGGCACGACCCGCTCCTTCCCTCCCTTGCCGGTGACGCGCACGGTGAGGCGCTCGAGATCGACGTCATCGATGTCGAGGCCGATGAGCTCGCTGACGCGCAGCGCGGATGCGTAGAGCAGCTCGACGACGGCGAGGTCGCGCCGCGCGACGGGGTCGTCCTCCGCTGCGGCCGCCATGAGCCCCTCGAGCAGGCCGTCGATCGCCTGCCGAGACAGCACCCGCGGCAGGTGCTGGTCTCGCTTCGGCGTCCGCAGCCTTCCTGCGACGTCGGCACCGCCATTGGCGGCGATCCACCGGCTCAGACCCCGAGCAGCGGCACTGCGGCGCGCCAGCGTGGCCTTGCCGAGCCCAGCCTGCGCGCTCGCGTAGAGCCAGTCCCGCAGCGCGTCGATGTCGAGCGCGTCGGCGTCGGAGACGCCCGCACGCTCGCAGTGGTCGGTGAGACTCCGCAGATCGCCGCGGTAGCCGCGCACCGTGTTCGGGGAGTAGCCGCGCTCCCGCTCGAGGTGGGCGAGATAGCCGTCGACCGCCGCGTCGAGCTGCACGTCAGAGCGGCTTCCGGCTGAAGCGCTCCATCCGCGCAGCGGGATCGAGCTGCACCACCTGCTCGACGATGTGCGCGGGGAGCGTCTCGCGCGACTCGTGCGAGAGCGCTGGGACGACCGTGTGCGCGACCGAGTCGGCATAGATCTCGACGATGTTGAACGACTGCGTGGCATCGATGCCGTGCAGCGCGGGCGGCGGACCGCCGAGGTCGTCTGCATAGCTCGTCGCCCCGGCCAGGATCACCGGGATCTCTGCGAAGGTGCCGGAGCCGTTGACGTGCAGGTGACCGGAGAGGATCGCGCGCACATCGCCAGCGTCCAGCAGCTGCGCGAGCCGCCCCTCGTCGCGGAACTCCAGCAGCCGCATGAGCTTGCTGCGGTACGGCAGCGGCGGGTGGTGCATCACGAGCACCGAACCGAGCGCCGGCGGCTCGGCGAGCGCGGCTGCGAGCCACTCGGCCTGCCCTTCGTCGAAGCCCCCGTGGTGCCACCCAGGCATGCTCGAGTCGAGCGAGACGATGCGCAGGTCGCCGACATCGACCACCGAGTCGACGGGGTCGAGCGGGTCTCCGCCGAGACCGAGCGCCGTGCGCATCTGCGGCCGCTCGTCATGGTTCCCGGCCGCCCACACGATCGGCGCGCCGATCGCCGCCGCCACCGGCTCGAGGATCTCGCGGGCCAGAGCGTACGCCTCGCGCTCGCCCAGGTCGGCCACGTCGCCAGAGACGACGATGACGTCGGCGTCGGCTGCTGCCACGCGAAGGCGCTCAGCCGTGTCCCTGAGATGGGATTCGGTGTCGACGAGGCCGGCCAGCAGCGCGCCGCCAGCGAGCAGGTGGGTGTCGCTGAGGTGCGCGATCACCGCCGCGGGTTCTGGATGCATGCCGAAGCTCACTCGCCAAGGCTAACGGCGCAGCGGCCGTTCCGGCGCGCGGTGGTTCCCCTCCGTGGGTCAGGGCAGTCGGCGTGATGCGCAAAACTCTGAAAGGGTGTTGCAGAACTCGTGCGCTCGACGTATTCTGAAATCCTCTTTCAGAAAGGACGTCGGATGTCGACCCCCGAGAAACGCCAGACGATCACCGACCCCGCGGCGCTCGATGCGCTGGCGCACCCGATCCGGCTCGATCTGCTCAGCTTCCTCATGTCCAACGGGCCGGCGACCGCGTCGGACTGTGCCCGTGCCGTCGACGACTCCCCGTCCAACTGCAGCTATCACCTCCGCGTGCTCGCCAAGCACGGCCTGGTCGAGGCTGCCGCATCCGACGATGGCAGGGAGCGACCGTGGCGCGCGACCATCACGGGTCTGAGCCTGGACCTCGACTCCGACGATCCGTCGATGGTCGCAGGCGCCACTGCGGCGCTCGAGGCCTCGGTCCAGCTCGACTATCAGCTCGCCCGCGAGCACATCCGCCACCGCGACCGTCTGGCAGCGCCGTGGCGCGACGTCGATGCCCACGCGCAGTACGGGCTTCGGGTCACCCCGGAGGAGCTCCGGTCGATCGTCGAGCGCATCGACGCCATCGTCCGCCCCTACATCGGCGCGACGCGACACGATGCGCCGGCCGACGCAGCGGTGGCGAACCTGTCGCTGCTCGCGTTCCCGCGACCGACCTTCGGCGGCGCGTCGAGATGACCTCGCGCACCGCCTTCGCGATCCCTGCGTTCCGACGCCTCTGGGGCGCAGGACTCATCTCCGACATGGGCGACTGGCTGCTGTTCATCGCGATGCCGCTCATCGTCTTCCAGCTCACCGGCTCCGCCCTCGGCACGGCGATCGCGTTCCTGCTCGAGCTCGTGCCTGCCGTGCTGCTCGCGCCGCTGGCCGCGCGACTCGTCGGGCGGTTCGACCGGCGCTGGCTGATGGTCGCGGTGAACATCGGCCAGGCGCTCGCGCTCCTCCCGCTCCTCTGGGTGAACGACGCCGCCGATCTCCCGATCGCCTACGCCGTGATCGTCGTGCACGCGTCGCTCAGCACCCTGTTCGAGCCGGCGAAGAACACGCTGCTGCCCGACCTCGTCGATGTCGAGCGCCTGGTCTCCGCCAACGCTCTCATCGGCCTCAATCAGAACCTCGGGCGCCTCATCGGCGGCCCGCTCGGCGGTGTCCTGCTGGCGGTCGGCGATCTCGGTCTGATCGTGGTCGTGGATGCCGCGACCTATCTCCTCTCTGCCATCCTGATCGCCACGCTTCCCAAGGCCACCCCCGCCTCCCTGTCCACGGACCCCGACCGGCCGCCAGGGGGCCTCTGGGAGGCTCTCCGCATCCGTCGTCTGCTGGGCGCATACGCGGTCATCGTCATCACGAGCATCGCCCAGGGCATGTTCCTGCTGCTGTTCGTGCTCTTCGCGCTCGGTCCCCTCCAAGGGTCCGATGCAGACGTTGGGCTGCTTCGAGGCATCCAAGCCGTGGGAGCGATCATCGCGGGGCTGGTGCTCGGATTCCTGGTGCGAGGGTCATCGCCGCGCGCGCTGACGGCTGCGAGCGTGCTCGCCTTCGGCGTGATCTCGCTCGTGACCTGGAACCTGCCAGCGCTGACCACAGGACTCGGATGGTACGTCGTGCTCTTCGCGGCGGTCGGTGCGCCCGGCGTCATCATGTTCGCGGGGCTCATGAGCGTGCTCCAGCAGGAGTCCGAGCCTCGCCAGCGCGGCGCCGTCTTCGCCGCCGTCGGCCTCGCGAGCGCAGTCGGCCAAGGGCTCGGGATCCTGCTCGGCGCGCTGTCGGACACCGCCTTCGGGCTGCTGCCCCTCCTGCAGGTGCAGGGATGCCTCTACCTGTTGGGCGGTCTGATCGCGCTGCTCTGGCTCCCACGCGCCCTCGGCTCGGCGCGCGCACGAGATGCGGACGCCGTCGCCCGCATGTGACCCGCGACCCGCCGACTGTCAGGCGCGCGGAGGCGACGGAGAGCGCCCGAGGCCGCGCACCCAGCCCGATCCGCGCTCGAGGACCGCCCCGCCCAGCTCCAGCAGCGCGAGCACCGCCGTCACATCGCGCGGCGCCATCCCGGTGCGCACCGCGAGCTCGTCCACGCCGCGCGGCGCCCTCGCGCTCATCGCATCGAGCACGCGCAGCTCGTCGCTCGTGCCGCCGCCGAGCGCGACCGACTCCTCGAGCGGGCCGTCGATGAGCTCGACCACGTGCTCTGGTCGTTCGATGACCGCTGCGCCGTAGTCGCGCAGCAGCCGATGGCAGCCGGTGCTCGATCCGGACGTGACCGGGCCCGGCACCGCGCCGAGCGGCCTGCCAAGCGCAGCTGCGTGCCCCGCCGTGTTGATGGAGCCGGAGCGCTGCCCGGCCTCGACCACGACCGTGGCGCTCGCGAGCGCCGCGATCAGGCGGTTGCGTGCGAGGAACCTCCAACGGGTCGGCGGCACGCCGCTCGGCGCCTCTGCGATCACGCAGCCCGTCGCGACGACCCGCTGCAGCAGCTCGTCGTGGCCCGCCGGGTAGAAGCGGTCGAGTCCGCCCGCGAGCACGGCGACCGTCGTGCCGCCGCTCGCGAGCGTCGATCGGTGGGCCGTGCCGTCGATGCCGTAGGCACCGCCGGAGACGATGGCGAAGCGCCGGCCGACGAGCCCTGCGGCGAGCTGCCCGGTGACGAGCTCGCCGTAGCCGGACGAGGCTCGCGAGCCGACCAGCGCAGCCGAGCGGTCGCAGGCGGCGAGCGCCGCCGGGTCGCCCCGGACCCAGAGCGCGGCGGGCGCGTGCGGCCCCAGATCATCGATCGCCAGCGGCCAGTGCTCGTCGGCACGGGTGAGCAGGCGCTGCCGGTGGGCTGCACCCTGCGAGAAGGCTCCGAGGATGCGTTCGGCGCCCAAGCGCGGCAGCCAACGGCTGAGCGCATCGGGCACCATCTGCGCGACTTCGCCATCGTCGAGCGCTTGGGCCCAAGCAGTCGCACTCGTGCCCTCCACGAGCAGCTGCAGCGCGCGCACGTCGCCCACCCGCTCACGCACGAGCCCCGCGACGCCGTCTCCTGGCTCTGGCAGCACCGTCCAGGCACCGGCGGCGAAGCGCGCGATCACCTGGTCGTCGTCGGGCGGAGCCGCGTCGGGCGGCAGCGTGCCGAGCACGGCCTCGCGCAGCAGCGCGAGCTCGATGCGGAATGCCTTCATGCGGGGATCCCCTTCCTCAGCGCGAGCGCACGCCCGACGTGCGTGCGCGTCGGCGACGGCGCGTGGTCGAGATCGGCCATCGTCCACGCGACCCTGACCGTGCGATCGAGCCCGCGCATCGTGAGCGCGCCGTTCTCCAGCGCGCGCTCCAGCGGCGCGAGCAGCGCGCCGTCGAGCGGCAGGTTGCGACGCAGCCAGGGGCCCGGCACGTGACCCATCGCCGTCCACTCCGTGGCGTGCAGCCTGCGAGCGGCACGGGCGCGGGCCTCGGTGACGCGCGCGACCGCATCCGCCGTCGTGCGTCGGCCGTGGCCGCCGGTGTCGGCGCCAGGCACGACGCGATCGACGCGCACCTGCAGGTCGACGCGGTCGAGCAGCGGCCCGGAGAGCCTGCCGAAGTAGCGCCTGCGCTGCTGGGGCGCGCACGTGCAGTCGCCGGTGCCGAACTGCCCGCATGGGCACGGGTTGGCCGCGAGCAGCAGCTGGAACCTTGCGGGGAACGTAGCCGCGCCGGCGGCGCGGTGCACCGTGATGGTGCCCGACTCGAGCGGCTGGCGCAGCATGTCGAGGACGGTGCGCGGAAACTCGGGTGCCTCATCGAGGAAGAGCACCCCGTGCGTCGCACGCGCCGCGGCACCCGGGCGGATCGTGCCGGAGCCACCGCCGATGAGCGAGACCGCGGTGGCCGAGTGGTGCGGATGCTCGAACGGCGGCACGAGGTCGAGCCTCGAGGCCGGGGGCTCCCCCGACAGCGAGCGCAGCGAGGCCACGTCGAGCGCCTGCAGCTGCGTGAGCGGCGGCAGGATGCCCGGCAGCCGCATCGCGAGCATCGTCTTCCCAGCGCCGGGCGGGCCGACCATCATCAGGTGGTGCGCCCCCGCCGCGGCGACCTCGAGCGCGTCGACCGCGTCGCGGTTGCCGAGCACGTCGGCCAGATCGAGCTCGACGTGCGCGCGCTGCGGCACGGGATCGGCAAGCACCGGCTCGACCGGCTCGGGCGAGAGCTCGGCGCCCAGCAGCGCGGCAGCATGCGCGAGGCTCGGCGCACCCAGCACCCGCAGTCCCTCGACGAGCGAGGCCTCATCGGCAGAGGCCGTCGGCACCACGAGCCGTGTCATGCCCGCCGCTGCCGCAGCCCGGGCGAGCGGCAGCGTGCCGGCCACCGGCCGCAGCCTGCCGTCGAGCCCCAGCTCGCCCAGCAGCGCGGTCTCGCCGTCGTCGGGCGGCACCACGCCGCTCGCGCGCAGCACTGCGACCGCCATCGCGAGGTCGAAGTGCGTGCCTGTCTTGGGCAGCGACGCGGGCGTGAGGTTGATGACGACCCTGCCGGTGGGTGCCGTCAGTCCCATGCGCGCGATCGAGCTCCAGGTGCGGTGGCGCGCCTGCTGCACCGCCGGGCCAGGCAGCCCGACGATGTGCACGGCCGGCAGCCCCGAGGACGCGTGCACCTCGATCTGCACCCCGACGCCCGCCAGCCCACGGAGCGCGACGCACTCGGCTCGGCCGAAGCCGCTCACCAGATGCCCCGCAGATGCTCGACCCGCCAGCTGCCCGACCGCGACGCGATGACGCCCACCGCATCCAGCCGCACCGGCCCCCGATGCCCGCTCGCCTCGAGCCACAGGCCCGCGAGCATGCGCAGTCGACGCACCTTGGCGGGCGTGATCGCCTCGAAAGGGTGGCCGTAGGCGAGCCCCCTGCGCGTCTTCACCTCGACGAAGACGAAGGTGTCGCCGTCGACCGCGACGATGTCGAGCTCACCGTGCGCGCAGCGCCACCGCCGGTCGATGATGCGCATGCCCGCGTGCTCGAGGTGCACGCTGGCGGCAGCCTCGCCGTCGAGGCCCAGTTGATCCTTCGCTCGCATGGCGGCAGGAAAGCGGATGCGCCTGTCGGCGCGCGCGAGCCGAGGGCTCGGCTGTGGAGAAGTCGGCCGGGGCCGCCTCGATCACTCCTCGATCGCGAGGTCCTTCGGCAGCTCGAGGTCGCGGGAGGCCAGCTCTTCGACGTTGACGTCCTTGAAGGTCAGGATGCGCGCCGACTTGATGAAGCGGTCGGAGCGGTAGATGTCCCACACCCAGACATCGGTCAGCTCGAGCTCGAAGTAGAAGTCGCTGCCCGCGTCATGGCGGGTGACCTTCACGTCGTTGGCGAGATAGAAGCGCCGCTCGGTCTCCACCACATGCTTGAACATGCTGACGACGTCTCGATACTCCTTGAAGAGGGCCAGCTCGACCTCGCGGTCGTAGTCCTCGATGTCCTCGGGTTCCACGTCGTCATCCTATGGCCCCGGCCGGCACGATGCCGTGCAGCCAGGTGTGCCGGTGCAGCGCCGTCGGGCCGAGCTCGACGATCGCCGCCAAGTGCGCCGCAGAGCCGTAGCCCTTGTTCGACGCCCAGCCGTAGCCGGGGTGGCCCGCATCGACCTCGACCATGTGCGCGTCGCGCTCGACCTTCGCGACCAGCGCAGCCCCGGAGACCGAGGCGCAGTCGCGGTCGGCCTTCGCACGCAGCACCGTGCGCACGGGCCTGCGCAGCGCAGGGGCGAGCCAGTCGTGGATGCCGTCGAGCAGGATCGCCGCTGCCGGCACATCCACCCCCGCCTCGTGCAGGCCGACGAGTGCGCGCCGGCCCGCGAGCCCGAGCGCCACCTGGATGCCGAGGCTGTCGATCTCGTCGTTGCTCGCATGGCCGACGGCGCTGACGCCCCACTCCCGCACGAGCGGCGCGGTCGCGGTGCGCCGCAGCGGCGTCATCGTCTTCGAGTCGCGCAGGTGCTGCGGCCACTCGCCGCAGTCCGCCACGAGCGCGAGCGCTCCGACGCTGACGGGGCCGGCCAGCGCTCCCCTGCCGACCTCGTCCATGCCGATGACGATGGACGCATCCGCCCACAGTCCACGCTCGACCTCCAGCGTCGGCAGCACGGGCATCAGTGCGTCACCGCCTGCGGCAGGATCACCTCGGTCGACGCGGCCTGCGACTCGACGCCGACGAACGACTGCTCGTAGCTGTCGAGCCAGCTCCAGCGCTCGACCGGCCAGGACACCAGGATGGCGCGGCCGACGACCGACTGCATAGGCACGAAGCCGCCGCCCGGCGCGTCCATGTGCGCGCGCGAGTCGCCGGAGTGGTTGCGGTTGTCGCCCATCACCCACAGGTGCCCCTCCGGCACGGTGACCTCGAACGCCATCGAGCTCGCGGGCTGCCCCGGCTGGTCGAGGTGCAGGTACGGCTCGTCGATCGGGACGCCGTTGACGAGCAGCTGGCCGAAGTCGTTGCAGCACTCGACCGTGTCGCCGGGCAGGCCGATCACGCGCTTGATGAGATAGCCGTGGTCGTCCTCGGGCGCCAGGCCGACGAAGGTCAGGAACCAGTCGATGGCGCCGGCGACGCCGGTCTCCTGCTCCTGCGGCGGGTCGGGCAGCCAGCCGCCCGGATCCTCGAACACGACGACCTCGCCGTGGTCGACGGGGATCACGGTGGGCGAGAGCAGGCTCACGATGATGCGGTCGTCGACCTGCAGCGTGTCGTTCATCGACTCGGACGGGATCCAGAACGGCCGGATGAGGAAGGTCTTGACGAGGAACGAGATCAGCAGGGCGATGAGGAAGATCACGACGATGTCGCGCAGGAACAGCAGGATGCTTCGTCCTCGGCGGGCTCTGCCGTCGCCGCGGCCGGCATCACCGATCTCGACCGTGTCCGTCATCCCCGCCCTTTCGCCTCGGCAAGTCTAGGTGTGTGCGGCCCTGCGCCTCGGCACGTGGCCGCCGCGCCACATCACGATTCGGCGACGAACGAAAAGGAGCGGGGCCGGCATCTCGCCGGCCCCGCTCCTCACTCGATCAGCGCTTCTCGCGGATCTTCGCAGCCTTGCCGCGCAGGCCGCGCAGGTAGTAGAGCTTGGCGCGGCGGACGTCGCCGCGGCTGACGACCTCGATCTGCTCGATGACCGGGGAGTGCACCGGGAAGGTGCGCTCGACGCCGACCTGGAACGAGACCTTGCGGACGGTGAACGTCTCGCGCACACCGTGGCCCGAGCGGCCGATGACGACGCCCTGGAACACCTGGACGCGCGAGCGCGCGCCCTCGATGATGTTGACGTGCACCTTGACGTTGTCACCGGGGCGGAAGTCAGGGATGTCGGACTTGAGGCTGACTGCGTCGACCTTGTCGAGAATGTGCATGAGGGAATCGCTCTCTGCGGCCGCCACAGGTCGGTCGCGCTGGTGTGAAGAAAGTGGATGCGGTGCCTGGCGTGCGCTCCCCTGTGGCAGAGGCCGCCCGTGAGGGCGGACCGCGTGCGGCACCAACGATCTATCTTGCCACACCCCGGCCGGGTGCGCCAACGCATCCGCCCCTCTCGGTGTGCGACGAGCGGTGAGCTAGGGCTGCTCTTCGTCCTCGATGCGGATGACGCGGCCGGACTGCGGGCCGTCGATGCGCTCGAAGCTCGCATCCGCCTGGCGCGCCTGCTGCTCGAGCAACGGCGCCTGCATGTCGTTGACCACGCGCTCGACGCGCTTGCGGGTCTCGCGCCCGAGCTCGAGCACCTGCAGCCAGAACAGCACGATGCCGCCGATGATCGTCACCATCACGGCGATCGCGGTGAACGAGTGCGATGCCGTCAGCCAGCCGTCTCCGAACCATGCGGTGAGCGCGCTGCCCGTGCGGCCGCCCGCGGTGTCGACGACCGTGAGACCCATGAGGGCGATCACGAGCAGCCACGGGCCGACCAGGCGCAGGTCGCGCCATGCGACCGCGCGGGGCCCGCGCACCCCCTTGCGGGCGAAGGTCATGCCGACGACCACGGCGATGATGATGGCGAGGCCCGGCCCGAGGAACGCCTGCAGCAGCAGCGCCTCCCCCAGCGGTGCGCCCGCGAGACCGCGGCCGAACATGATCCAGGCCGGCAGCACGATGATCGCGGCGGCGAAGGCCCAGAAGGATGCGCGCAGGATCCAGTGCCGCGGTGCGGCCGGCTGCGCGGTGCGCTGCTGGCCGGTGCGCTGCCCAGGGAGCTGCTGTCCGGGGCTCGTCGGTCGGGGGCTGGTCGCCATGCCTCGAGGCTAGCGAGCGATCCTCTGCGCCGCAGGGGTGTTCGCTGAGGGCTAGCGGGTGCGGGGGGCCTCGGCCGGCGCCTCGGGCGGCAGCAGATCGGGCCGCACCCGGCGCGTGCGCTCGAGCGACTGCTCGTGGCGCCAGGCGGCGACGAGTGCATGGTTGCCGCTGCGCAGCACCTCCGGCACCTCGCGGTCGCGCCACACCTGCGGCTTCGTGTACGAGGGGTGCTCGAGCAGGCCGGACTCGTGGCTCTCCTCGACGAGGCTCTCCGGGTTGCCGACCACACCGGGCACGAGTCGACCGATGGCCTCGATCATCGCCATGGCGGCGACCTCGCCGCCGTTGAGCACGTAGTCGCCCAGGCTCACCTCGAGCACGCGGGCACGGGTGGCCGCGTAGTCGGCGACGCGCGCGTCGATGCCCTCGTAGCGGCCGCAGGCGAAGATGATGCGCGGCTCGGCCGCGAGCTCGCGCGCGAGCGACTGCGTGAAGGGCACGCCCGCCGGCGACGGGAAGACCACCACCGCATCCGTCGCGTCTGTCTCGCCGAGGAGCGCGTCGAGCGCCTCTCCCCACGGCTCGGGCTTCATGACCATGCCTGCGCCGCCGCCGTAGGGCGTGTCGTCGACCGTGCGGTGGCGATCGTGGGTCCAGTCGCGCAGGTCGTGGACGCCGAGCTCGAGCACGCCATCGCGGCGTGCCTTGCCCAGCAGCGAGACGTCGAGCACCCCGAAGAACTCAGGGAAGATCGTGACGATGTCGATCCGCACGGTCTACGCCCGGTCGGTGGCGGATGCGTCGGGCTCGGCGGATGCGTCGGGCTCGGTCGCCGCGTCGGGCTCGGCGGATGCGTCGGGCTCGGCCGCGACCTCGGGGGCATCCTCCTGCTCGAGCTCCTCCAGCAGACCGGCCGGCGGGGTGACCGTGAGGCGGCCGGCGCGCAGGTCGACCTCCGGCACGATCGCCTTCACGAACGGCACCAGGACCTCGTTGCCGTCGATGTCGACGATGAGCATGTCCTGCGCGGGCATCGCGTCGACGCGCACGACGCGGCCGATGCGGGCGCCATCGCGCCAGACCTCGAGACCGGCGAGCTGGTGCACGTACCAGGCATCGGGCTCGCCCGTCAGCTCGGTGGGGTCCTGCTCGACCCAGAGCACCGCCTTGATGAGCGACTCTGCCTCGGTGCGGTCGGTGACGCCGTCGAAGAAGGCGACGGGGCTGCCGTTGTAGACGCGCAGCTCGACCAGCTCGAGTGACTTGCCGTGCCACTTCGACGACGTCGGCACCTGCAGCGCGAACCGCGCGCCCGGGACGAAGCGTCGACCGGGGTCGTCGGTGTAGAGCTCGATCTTGATCGCGCCCTTGAGCCCATGGGCCCGTGCGAGCCGTCCGACACGAAGCTGGGTGCGTGCGGGCACGGCCGGCCTAGCGATCGGTGTCCACCACGTCGACGCGGACGCGGCGTCCTCCGGGGAGCGCACCCATCACGGTGCGCAAGGCGCCGGCGGTGCGACCGCCGCGCCCGATCACGCGACCGAGGTCCTCGGGGTGCACGCGCACCTCGAGGACCTCGCCGCGCTGCGTGTCGCGCGAACCCACGCGCACCTCATCGGGGCGATCGACGATCCCCTTGACGAGGTGCTCGAGTGCATCGCGCAGCATGCTCAGTCCTGCTTCTCGGCCTCGCCGGCAGCTGCCGGCTCGGACTCGACGACGGGCGTCTCAGCGGCGTCGGTCGACGCGACCTCGGCTGCGGGGGCCTCCTCGGCGGGGGCCGCGGGGGCCTCTGCCGGCTTCGCGGCCTTGGCCTTGAGCACGGGCTTCTTGGCCTCGTCGATGGAGAAGACCTTCTTGGGCTCGGGAGCCTTGACCTGGCTCTCCGTGGGGCCCTCGCCCGTGAAGCGACCCCAGTCGCCCGTGAGCTTGAGCAGCGCGGCGACCTGCTCGGTCGGCTGTGCGCCGACGCCGAGCCAGTACTGCGCGCGCTCGCTGTCGATCTTGATGAACGACGGGTTCTCGGTGGGGTGGTACTGCCCGATCTCCTCGATGACGCGGCCATCGCGCTTGGTGCGCGAGTCGGCCACGACGACGCGGTAGAAGGGCGCGCGGATCTTGCCAAAGCGCTTCAGACGGATCTTGACTGCCACAGTTCTCCTGCTTTTTGTGAGTTGTGTTGCACCGCGGCCTGCACATGTGGGGCAGCGCGACCGCAAAGCTCGGTGAGCATCGCGCGCCGGATAGAGGGTCGGCACGGGCTCGACCCCCCATTCTGGCACATGACACGACGACTCGCGCGCCACCGCTCGTCACCGCTTACGCTTCAGCCATGAAGTTCGCCGCGTCCCCCCGCTCGTCGCTCGGCGTCGAGTGGGAGCTCGCCCTCGTCGACCCGACCAGCGGCGACATCGTCCCGCGCGCCAAGGAGCTGCTCGCCGCCATCGACGACACGCGCTTCGACAAGGAGTTCCTCACCGGCATGATCGAGCTGATCACCGGGGTGCACACCACCACGGACGAGGCGATCGACGAGCTCAGGGCGATGCGCGACACGGCGTGCGAGGCTGCCGACCGGCTGGGCGTCGCGCTCATGGGCACCGGCACGCATCCGACCAGCAGATGGCGCGAGCAGGCGCAGGGCGACGACCCACGCTATGAGCGCGTCATCCAGAAGGCGGGCGACTGGGGCCGCCGGCTCATCATCTTCGGCGTGCACAATCACGTGGGCGTCGAAGACAGGGACAAGGTCGTGCCGCTCATGCGCACGATGCTCGACCGGCTGCCGCTCATCCTCGCGCTCTCGGCCTCGAGCCCCTACTGGCAGGGCCTCGACACGGGCTTCGCCTCGCATCGCACGATGCTCTTCCAGCAGCTGCCGACGGGTGGCCTGCCGCCGATGCTCGTCGACTGGGGCGAGTACGAGCGCACGCTGCGCGACATGCTCACCGCCGGCGTCATCGAGGATGTCGGCGAGCTGCGCTGGGATGTGCGGCCCTCCCCTGCGCTCGGCACGATCGAGGTGCGCGTCGCCGACGGCGCCCCCTCGATCGACGACCTCGCTGGCGTGACCGCGCTCATCCACTGCCTGATCGAAGAGGCCTCGCGCGCGCTCGACGACGGCGAGCCGCAGCGGCACCTGCCGTCGTGGCTCGTGCGCGAGAACAAGTGGCGCGCCGCGCGCGACGGCCTCGACGCGACGGCGATCGTCGACGAGGAGGGCACGCTGCAGCCCGTGCGCGACGCGCTGGGCGAGACGATCGAGCGGCTCGCGCCGGTCGCGGCAGATCTCGGCGCCGTGCGCTCCCTCGCGGCGGCCAGCAGCGTGCTCGATCGGGGCGGCTCTGCGGCGCAGCAGCGCGCCGCCTACGCGCGCGGCGGCCACCGGGCAGTGCTGGCCCAGATGCTCGAGGCGATGCGGGCGTAGGCGCTAGGCGTTCTTCCGGTCTTGGTTTCGACTGCGTCGGCCGGCAGGGCCGACGCGCTCTACCCGCTCCCTGCAGAACGCTAGGCGTTCTTCCGGTCGCGCCACTCGAGGAAGGCCGGCACGCGGTCGAGCGCATAGCCGTCGGCGCTGTCGTCGCCGGAGAGCGGGATCGTGAGCAGCCGCGTGCCGGCAGCGTGCAGCGCGTCGAGGCGGTCGAACCCGACGCCGCCGACGCCATCGCGCACGCTCGCGCCGTTGGAGATCTCGATCTCGTCGATGTCGCGGCCGCGCGCCTCGCAGTGACCGCGCAGCACCTCGAGCTTGTGCGGCAGCTCATCGGGGCCGACGAACGAGTGCCAGATATCGGCGTGCTCTGCGACCATCGGCAGCGTCTTCTGCTCGCCCTTGCCGCCGATCAGGATGGGCATGTCGCCCAGCGGCGGCGGGTTGAGCCGCTCCCAGCGGGCGCGGATGCGCGGCAGCGAGTCGGCGAGGGCACGCAGGCGCGAGCCCACCGTGCCGAAGTCGTAGCCGTACTCCGCATAGTCGCGCTCGAACCATCCTCCACCGATGCCGAAGATGAACCGGCCGCCGGAGATGTGGTCGATGGTGCGGGCGACGTCGGCGAGCAGATCGGGGTTGCGGTAGGAGTTGCAGAAGACCAGCGGGCCGATCTGCACCCGCTCGGTCGCGACGGCCCACGCGGCCAGCTGCGTGGTCGCCTCGAAGTGGGTGCCCTCGGGGTCGCCCGAGAGCGGGAAGAAGTGGTCCCAGCCGAAGACGGCGTCGACGCCCATCTCCTCGAGCCGCTTGGCGGCATCGATCGTGGCCTGCACGGTGGTGTGCTGCGGCGAGAGCTGCACGCCGATCCTGGTCGGGCGGTGGACGCCGTATCGCTCGGTCATGCTTCGACCCTATGGGTGCGCAGACGTAGGGTTGCTGCGTGCCAGAACTCTCCCCCATCGCCGAGCGCGCCGCAGCGCCTGCAGTCCTGCCCGTCATCACCGCCGGAGGGCTCCGCTGGCGGCCCGCGACGATCGACGACGCGCCGCTGGTGAACGCGCTCAACAACGCCATGGCCGCTGCCGACGAGGCGCCCTACCGCGAGACCGAGGAGGAGACGCGCGAAGAGCTCGGAGCCACCTGGCGCGATCTCGAGCACGACTCGCTGCTGGGCTTCGACGACGACGGCGTGCTGCGCGCATCCGCGCTCGTCATCGCGTTCCCCGGCGACACGACCACGGTGCGCGCCATCGCGTTCGGCGGCGTGCACCCCGAGCGACGCGGCGAGGGCATCGGCCGCGAGGTGTTCGCGTGGCAGGTCGCGCGCGCCCGTCAGATCCTCGCGGCCTCGGGCAAGGACCTGCCCGGGCGCATCGCCGCCTACGCGGAGGACGACGACCCGCAGTCGAGGCACCGCATGTACCTGCACGCGGGCTTCGAGCCACGTCGCTACTTCTCCGACCTCAAGCGGCCATTGACGGGCGACGCGCCGCCCATCCCCGAGGTCGCGCTGACGGGCTCGCTGCGGCTCGTGCCGTTCTCTGAGGAGGTCGATGACGCCACCCGGCTCGCGCACAACGACGCCTTCCGCGACCACTGGGGCAGCGAGCCGCAGACGATCGAGCAGTGGCAGAACGGCCGCAGCGAGTTCGCAGCGGAGTGGTCGTTCGTCGTCGTCGACGACGCGCCCGATGTGGCGGCGCTGCTGGCGGACGAGGCGACGGATGCGTCCACACGCGCCGCGCTGGAGGCCGGAGACCCGCTCGTGGTCGCCTACTCGCTGAACAGCCGCTTCACCGCCGACTTCGAGGTGCGCGGCTACACCTTCGGCTACACCGATCTGCTCGGCACGCGCCGCGCCTACCGCGGCAGGAAGGCGGCGGTGGCGGCGCTCGCAGCGAGCATGCGGGCGTTCGCTGACTCGGGCATGGACGCCGCGGTGCTCGATGTCGACACCGAGAACCCCTCTGGTGCGCACGGGCTCTACGCGAGCCTCGGGTACACGATGGAGCACGGCTCGCGGATGTACTCGATCGAGCTGTAGAGCGCGTTCCGCAGGTCCGCAGGTCGAGGAGCGCGCGGGCGAAGCCCGCTCGCGTCACGAGACCGCAGGAGCGGGCAGACACCTCCCGGCCTCGTGACGGCAGCGACCTGCGGTCGCGGCCTCCTCGACCGACGGCAGCCTGCCGTCAGGCCGGGGCGTCGAGCGCCTCGCCGACGGGCGTCGCGCCCGCGTTGCAGCGGATCGTGACCCCGCGCAGCTCGGGCCGCGCCACGACCTCCGCGATGAGCCTCGCCACCGTCGCGCGAGGGATCTGGCCCGCCTCGATCGTGCCCTCTGGCTCGTCGATCTCGATGCCGCCCTCGTCCTCGAGCGTGAGTGTCGAGGGAGCGAGGATCACCCAGTCGGCGCCCGAGGAGCGGATCGCCTCGTCGACGAGCGACTTCGCCTCGGCGTAGGCGAAGAAGCCGTTGT
This sequence comes from Agrococcus sp. ARC_14, assembly GCF_022436485.1. Taxonomy (NCBI): domain Bacteria; kingdom Bacillati; phylum Actinomycetota; class Actinomycetes; order Micrococcales; family Microbacteriaceae; genus Agrococcus; species Agrococcus sp. ARC_14. The sequence goes on along the minus strand of NZ_JAKUDO010000001.1, from coordinate 1,484,364 downwards.
CCTCCGGCACGCCGTGCTCACGGCTCGATCCGAAGTACGAGACCATCAGCAGCCGCGCACCCGAGCGGCCCACCGCATCCAGCACCCTGAGCGCCGCGTCGTGGTCGACGGCGCGCGTGCGCTCCGCGGTGCCGCCACCGGCCCCCGCCGACCACACGACGACGTCGTAGCCCTGCAGCAGGTTGTCCACCGCCGACTGCTCGAGCGACTCGAGATCGGCGACGACCGGCTCTGCGCCGGTGGCCTCGATGTCGGCCGAGTGGTCGGGATTGCGGATGACGCCATGGACGGTGTGCTCCGCGTGCGCGAGCATGCGCAGCGCGAGGAGCGCGATCTTGCCGTGGGCGCCGAGGATGATGATGCGTGCCATGCCCCCACCGTACGCGGCCCGGGTGGCGCTCGGGTGCCCGCGCTCAGTAGTAGACGGCGAGCGGGCCGTTGGGTCCTTCGATGACCTGCACGGGGGTGTCGAAGACGCGCGTCAGCACCGCATCCGTCATCATCTCCGCCGCGGTGCCGAACTCGACGATCCGGCCGTCCTTCACGGCGCAGATGCGATCGGCGTAGTGGCCGGCGAAGTTGATGTCGTGCACCACCAGCACGATGGTGCGCCCGAGCTCCTCGGCGGCACGTCGCAGGTGCCGCATCATCTGCACGGAGTGGCGCATGTCGAGGTTGTTGAGCGGCTCGTCGAGCAGCACGTACTCGGTGTCCTGCGCGAGCACCATCGCCACATAGGCGCGCTGGCGCTGGCCGCCGGAGAGCTCGTCGAGGTAGCGGTGCTCGAGCGTGCCGAGGTCGACGAAGTCGATCGCCTGGCTGACGAGCTGCTCGTCCTGCGCGGTCAGCCGCCCCTTCGAGTGCGGGAAGCGCCCGAACGCGACGAGCTGCCGCACGGTCAGGCGAGTGATGAAGTGGTTCTCCTGCCGCAGGATCGAGACGACCTTCGCGAGATCCTTCGAGCGGGTGCGGGTCACGTCGTGCCCGCCGATCTCGATCGTGCCCGAGTCGAGCCCGAGCAGCCGACCGATCATCGTCAGCAGCGTCGACTTGCCCGCGCCGTTGGGGCCGATGAGCGCGGTGATGCCGCCCCTCGGGATCTCGATCGTGACGGGCCCGATCGAGACCTCGTCGCTGTAGTCCTTGCGGACATCCCGGAGCGTGATCACAGCCGGCCCTTTCTGAGGATGACGAAGAGGAAGACGCTGCCGCCGATGAGCTCGATGATGATCGAGACGACGCCCTCCGCATAGAAGACGTGGCGCATGATGAAGTAGGCGCCGCTCAGCACCACGAACGCGAGCAGCACGGCGACCGGCAGGATGCGGCGGTGGTCGTAGGTATCGGCGGCCTGGTAGGCGAGGGTCGCCACCAGGAAGCCGAGGAACACCATCGGGCCGACGAGCGCGGTCGAGACCGCCATCAGGATCGAGACGAGGAAGAGCACCTGCATGAGCTCTGATCGGTGCGACAGCCCCATGCTCATGCTGACGTCGCGGCCGAGCGCGAGCACGTTGAGCTTCCTCGCGCGCAGCCACAGCGCCCCGGCGGCGAGCACGCACAACGGGATCGCCACCGGCAGGTAGGCGGGGTCGGCGTTCGAGACGTTGCCGAACAGGCGCGCGCTCAGCACGTCGAACTCGCTGGGCGAGAGCAGCCGCTGCATGAAGGCCGAGACCGAGCCCAGTCCGCCGCCGATGACGATGCCGATCAGCAGCATCACCGGCAGATTGCCGTAGCGGCCCGAGAGCAGCCAGCCGTAGAGCAGCAGCGAGAAGCCGACCATCAGCGCCACCTGCAGCACGAACTGCGGCACGCCCTGCAGCGCGATGATGCCGGCGATGCCGAGGAAGTAGACAGCCGAGGTCTGCACCGCGGTGTACAGCGACTCGAAGCCCATGATCGACGGCGTGATGATGCGGTTGTTCGTCACCGTCTGGAAGCTGACCGTCGCGACCGCCTGGCAGACCGCGACGACGGCCATCACGATGACGCTCGTGACGCGCATCTCGGCGATGCGCCAGAAGCCGTCAGTGCCGATCGGCATGGGGTTGTCCCAGGCGAGCAGCCCGAAGGCGAAGCCGGCGGCGAGCACGATGAGCGACGCCAGCACGACGCGGTAGCGCAGCCGAGCCCTGCGGCTCGGAAGGGCAGCGGATGTCCGTGGCGGCAGGGTGCCGGCCACGGCCCGGTCGTCACGCACCTCGTGCATCTCAGCCACGGCGCCGCTGCCTCAGCAGGAGGGCGACGAAGACGACAGCGCCGAGCACGCCGAGGATGAGCGAGACCGGCACCTCGAACGGCGCGATGATCGTGCGGCCGACGAGGTCGCAGGCGGTGACGATGGCGATGCCCAGCAGGCACACCCACGGCAGGTTGCTGCGCAGGTCGTCGCCGCGCACCATCGAGACGATGTTGGGCACGATGAGACCCAGGAACGGCAGACTGCCGACGATCACGGTGACGACGCCGGTGGCGATGGCGACGAGCCCGGCCCCCAGCAGCACGACGCGCTGGTAGTCGAGCCCCACGTTGGTGGCGATCTCCTCGCCGAGACCCGCGACGGTGAAGCGGTCGGCGATGACGAACACCGCGACCGCGACGATCGCGACCACCCAGAGGAACTCGTACTGGCCGCGCAGCACCGAGGTGAAGCTGCCAGCGAACCAGACGCCGAGGCTCTGCAGCATGTCGGTCTGCAGCGCGATGAAGGTGGAGACGGCCGAGACGACCGCGCCCAGCATGATGCCGACGATCGGAACGATGAGCGATGCCCGCAGCGACACTCGCCGCAGGAAGAGGAAGAAGACCATCGTGCCGACGAACGCTGCGACGATCGCGCCGGTCATGCGCGGCAGGATGCCGGCGCCCGGCACGACGATCATCACCACCATGAGGCCCAGGCCCGCCCACTCGGTCGTGCCGGTCGTCGTGGGCTCCACGAATCGGTTCTGCGTCAGCAGCTGCAGGACGAGGCCGCACATCGCCATCGCCGCCCCCGCGAGCACGAGCGCGATCGTGCGCGGGATGCGCGTGATCGCGAACATCTCGCTGCCGTCCTCCGCGCCGACCACGTCGTAGACGCCCGTGAAGAGCGAGACGACCAGGAGCCCCGCGACCACCACGACGCCGATCAGCAGGCGCCAGTCGAACAGCTGCCGACGGCTCCGCACGAGCGGGGCCACCGCTGCATCCGTCATGCCTCGTCCATCCTCATCTCCTTCGACCGCGACGATGGCGGGGCCTCTCCGGCCCCGCCATCGCGCATGCGACTCGTGCGTCAGCTCGCGGATTCGAGAGCGTCGGCGAAGCCGTTCAGGAACTCGGTGAAGGTCTGGATGCTCTCGTTCGTGTAGGTGTCGGCGGGCATGTACACGAGGTTTCCCTCCTGCACCGCGGTGACTCCTGTCAGCGCCTCGGAGCCCTCGAGGATGTCGGCGGCAGGCGCGAATGCCGGGTCGTCAGCACCCACGGCGGCGTCGCGATCCATCACCAGGATCCAGTCAGGGTTGGAGTCGGCGATCGCCTCGACCGAGATGTCGTCGCCCTGGTGGTCGTCGGTGGAGCCTTCCACCTCAAGCGCCGGCGTCATGCCGAGGATGTCGAAGACCGGTCCGAGCGTGCGGCCGACCGAGGGCGCGAGATAGCCGATCTCGCCGCCGGTGGTCGTGACTGCCATGACGGACTGCGAGGCGTCGTACGCGTTCGCGGCACGCTCGATGGCGGCATCGAAGTCGGCGACGAGCTGCTCGGCCTCTGCCTGCTTGCCGAAGACCTCGCCGAGCACCGTCACCTGGCGGCGGAGCTCCTCGTCGAAGGCCTCGCCCTCACGCGGCTCGAGCTGCAGGATCGCGGCGTCGGGCACGAGCGCAGCGATGTCAGCGTCACGATCCGAGAATCGCTGGCCGCTGATGACGAGGTCGGGCTCGGCGGCGACGATGAGCTCGAGGTTCGGCTCACGGTGATTGCCGATGTCGACGATCGACTCGTCCTGCGTGTAGGCGTTGGTCTCCGGCATGAGCGCCACCGCGGCGGCCGAGAGCTCGACGCCCCAGTCGGAGAGCGTCTCGAAGGTGCGGTTGTCGAGCGCGACGACCGAGGTCGGGGCTGCAGGCACGGTCTGCGTGCCGCTGTTGTCCTCGACCTGGACGGTCTCGGCAGCGTCCGAGGTCTCGGCGGGGGCGGCGTCGGACGCCGAGCAGCCGGCGAGCACGACTGCTGAGGCAGCGAGCAGCGACAATGCGGCGAGGGATCGCTTCGCGGACATGGAGTCTCCTTGGTGAGGCGTTGTCAGATAAGGCAAGCCTAACCTAAGTTGCATCCGCGAGGGAACGCCACGACCAGATGATCGCTCGACAGGGCAGATCGGCTCAGCCGTTGCCAAGCATGCGCTGCAGCGCTTCCTGATCGGTGCTGGAGAGCTCGCCGAAGGCGCCCTCTGCCTTGGGCTTGCCGAATGCGCTCCCCTGCGGAGCGGCAGACGGGGCTGGCACCTCGGTGCGCTTCGCGGGGTTGCCGGAGCGACGCTGCTGTTTGCTGGGCTTCTGCACGGCCTTCTTGCCCTGGCGCATGCCGGGCATCGGCCCCATGCCGGGCATCTGCGGCACGCCGCCCTTGGCGACGGTCTTCATCATCTTCGCCGCCTGCTCGAAGCGCGCGATGAGCTGGTTGACGTCGGTGACCGTGACGCCAGAGCCGCGCGCGATGCGCAGCCGGCGCGAGCCGTTGAGCAGCTTCGACTGCCTCCGCTCCTGCGGCGTCATCGACTGGATGATCGCCTCGGTGCGCACGAGCTCGCCCTCGTCGAACGAGTCGATGGCCTCGCGCATGCCCTTGCCACCAGGCAGCATGCCGAGCATCTGCTTGAAGTTGCCGGCCTTGCGCAGCTGCTGCATCTGCTTGAGGAAGTCCTCGAGCGTGAAGCCGTCGGTCGCGATCGACTCGGCGAGGCGGTGCGCCTCCTCCTCGTCGAAGGTCTTCTGCGCCTGCTCGATGAGGGTGAGGATGTCGCCGAGGTCGAGGATGCGGCTCGCCATGCGGTCGGGGTGGAAGGGCTCGAAGTCGTCGAGCGTCTCGCCGGTGGAGGCGAACAGGATGGGCTTCCCCGTCATGCCGCGGATCGAGAGCGCGGCGCCGCCGCGGGCGTCGCCGTCGAGCTTCGTGAGCACGACACCGGTGAAGTCGACGCCCTCCTGGAAGGCCTTGGCCGTGGCGACAGCGTCCTGACCGATCATCGCGTCGATGACGAACAGCACCTCGTCGGGCTGCACGGCCTTCCGGATGTCTGCGGCCTGGCGCATCATGTCGGCGTCGACGCCGAGACGGCCGGCCGTGTCGACGATGACGATGTCGTACATCCGTCGCTTCGCCTCGGCCACGCCATCGCGCGCCACCTTGACGGGGTCACCGATGCCATTGCCGGGCTCGGGCGCGAAGACCTGCACGCCTGCCTGGCCGCCGACGACCTGCAGCTGTGTCACGGCGTTGGGGCGCTGGAGGTCGCTCGCGACCAGCAGCGGCGTGTGGCCCTTGCTGCGCAGGTGCTTGGCGAGCTTGCCGGCGAGCGTCGTCTTGCCCGCGCCCTGGAGGCCGGCGAGCATGATCACGGTCGGCGGCTGCTTCGCGAGCTCCAGCTGGCGGCTCTCGCCTCCCAGGATGCTGACGAGCTCGTCGTTGACGATCTGCACGACCTGCTGGGCAGGGTTCAGCGCCTCGGCGACCTCGGCGCCTAGGGCGCGCTCTCGCACCGCGGCGGTGAACGACTTGACGACCTCGAGCGCGACGTCGGCGTCGAGCAGCGCACGACGGATCTCGCGCACCGTCCCGTCGACGTCCGACGCGGAGAGCTTGCCCTTCGTGCGGAGCTTGGCGAGGGTCTCGGTGAGTCGAGTGGAGAGTGAACCGAACGCAGCCATGGTGCCGACCAGTCTACCTTCGCGCGGTGGCGCTCTGGAGCGGCGACCATTTCTGGTCGACGCCGCGAGCCCAGCGCCGCGGCCCGTCTCGGGCCGCGGACACCTGGCATGCTGGTTCCGTCACCGCAGAGGGGGGGTCCCGCATGCGCCTTCGAGGCATGCCGCCGACGCACGCACGGTCGCTCTGGCGCAGCGTGCGTGTGCACGGCATCACGATCACGGCGCTCGCGCGCCACGCTGCGCGTGTGCACGGCGACCGCGCCGGCCTGGTGGTCGACGGCTGGAGCGCGACCTTCCGCGAGCTGTGGCACGCGGCTGAGGGCGTCGCCGCCGTGCTCTACCTCGGCCCACTCGACCGCAGGCCGCTGCCCGTCGCGATCGCCTGCGGCGGCCCTGCCATGCAGATCGCGCTGCTCGCGGTCGCTCGGCTCGGGCTCGACGTCATGCCGCTCAGCCCCCGCGCGCTCGACGAGTTCTCACGCGCCGTGCCCCGCGACGCCCTGCTGATCCACGAGGGTGAGGCGCCGACCTGGCACCACGGGCCGACGGTGACCACCGAGCAGATCATGGAGTGGTCGACGACTGACGGCTCCGGCCTCGCGCGCACCCGCCATCGCGCGCGCATCGTGCTGCCGCTGAAGACGGCATCCGGCACCATCACGCCGCACGTGCAGGGCGCGATGGGCGTGCAGGGGCTCCGGCAGCTCGCCGGTCTGCACGACCGGCTCGGCATCGAGGGCACGGATGTGGTGCTCGCGTGCGCTCCCCCGCACCGCGGCCAGGGCCTGCAGCTGCTGGGCATGGCGCTGCTCGCGGGCGCCACGCTCGTGAGCGCCGCCCACACGCCTGCCGCCGACCGCATCCGCATCATCCGCGAGCGCTTCGTCTCGGTGCTCTCGGCCTCGCCCCGGCAGCTCACGGGCATCCTCGACGAGCTGGAGCGCTCGGGCGAGGCGCCGCCGCGGCTGCGCCGCATCCTGGTGGCGGGCGAGGACATCGACGCCGATCTCGTGCGGCGGCTGCACGCGACCTGGGGCCCGATCGTGCTGACCGCCTACGGCACCGTGCAGACCGGCACGATCGCCGTCGCGACGCCAGAGCTGCTCTCGGCGCATCCCGGCACCGCCGGCCTGCGCCTGCCGGGCAGCGACTTCGGCATCGTCGGGCACGCGGGCCGCGGCGATGCGACCGGGCTGCTGTGGGTGCGCGGCGCGCACGCGACGGTCATCACCGAGGATCAGGCGCGCATCGACGACGGCAGGCTCACGATCGTGGGTGCCCTGTCGCAGCCGGACACGGCCGACTAGCTAGCCGACGAGCTGCTCGACGAAGACGTGCGGCGTGAAGCCCGTCAGGTCGTCGATGCCCTCGCCCTGGCCGATGAGCTTGATCGGGATGCCCGTGCGCTCCTGCACGGCGAGGATGAAGCCGCCCTTCGCGCTGCCGTCGAGCTTCGTGATCACGAGCCCGGTGATGCCGGCCGACTCGATGAAGGCCTGCGCCTGCGAGACGCCGTTCTGGCCGGTGGTGGCGTCGAGCACGAGCAGCACCTCCGAGATCGGCGACTGCTTCTCGATCACGCGCTTGATCTTGCCGAGCTCATCCATCAGCCCGCCCTTGGTGTGCAGGCGGCCGGCGGTGTCGATGATGCACATCGTGTGACCGTGCTGCTTCGCCGCCGCGACGGTCTGGAAGGCGACGGATGCGGGGTCCTGGCCCTCGATCTCGGGCCGCACGACGGCGACGCCGGCGCGCTGCGCCCAGGTGGCGAGCTGCTCGACGGCCGCGGCACGGAAGGTGTCGGCGGCGCCCACGACGACCGACTGGCCGTTGACGACGAGGAAGCGCGCGAGCTTGCCGATGGTGGTGGTCTTGCCGACGCCGTTGACGCCGACGACGAGGATCACCGCGGGCCGCTCCTGCAGCGACAGCGTCGGGTCGTACTCGGCGAAGCGCTCCTCGAGACGCTCCCGCAGCATGCGGCGCAGATCCTGCGGGTCGTCGATCATGAGGCGGGTGACGTCGGCGCGCAGGGCGTCGATCAGCTGCTCGGTGATGTCGGGGCCGAAGTCGGCCATGATCAGCGCCGTCTCGAGGTCGTCCCAGGTCTCCTCCGTGATCGTCTCTCGCTGGAACATGCCCCTGAGGGCGCCGGAGAGAGACCACTTCGCTGCCATGCGTCCATGGTAGGCGGCCCAGCCGGTAGACTCTTGCCTCGGCGAAGGGGAGTATCCCGTCACGCCGCGATCGTCATCACGGAGCCGCAGTGCGGCGCCCGGTCGCGGCGGCGCAATCTGCGCGGGAGAGACGTTCGCGTCCATCCACGCACCCATTCCGAGAGGCCGGCCGCTTTGACCCCGTACCAGATCTTCGAGATCGTCTCCCTGACGCTGCTCGTCGGCGTGCTCATCTTCGACCTGCTGATCGTCATCAAGCGACCGCACGTGCCGTCGATGAAGGAGGCGACCGCCTGGGTCGTCTTCTACGTCTCGCTCGCGCTCGTGTTCGCCGGCGTGCTGTTCGTGATGGGCGACGCGCAGCACGCGGGTGAGTTCGTCACCGGCTGGCTGCTCGAGTACTCGCTCTCGATCGACAACCTGTTCGTCTTCATCATCATCCTGAGCCGCTTCGCGGTGCCGAAGGAGATGCAGCAGCGCGTGCTCATGATCGGCATCCTGATCGCCATCGTGCTGCGCGGCATCTTCATCGTCGTCGGCGTGCAGATCATCGAGTCGTTCTCGTGGGTCTTCTACATCTTCGGCGCCTACCTCGTGTACGTCGCCTGGAAGCAGGCCTTCGGCGGCGAGGACGAGTCGGGCGAGAAGGACAACTTCGTCGTGCGGATGCTGAAGAAGCGCGTCAACGTCACCGACACCTGGAACGGCGGCAAGGCGACGCTCACCCAGGAGGGCGTGCGCTACTTCACGCCCTTCCTCATGGTGATCCTGGCACTGGGCACGACCGACCTGCTGTTCGCGATCGACTCGATCCCCGCGATCTTCTCGGTGACGACCGATCCGTTCCTGGTGTTCGCGTGCAACATCTTCGCGCTCATGGGTCTGCGCCAGCTCTACTTCCTGCTCGGCGGCCTGCTCGACCGCCTCGTCTACCTGCACTACGGCATCGCGGCGATCCTCGGCTTCATCGGCGTGAAGCTCGTCTTCCACGCCATGGAGGCCAACGAGCTGCCGTTCCTCAACAACGGCCAGCCGATCGAGTGGGTCCCCCACATCGAGACCTGGCACTCGCTCGTCGTCATCCTCGTCTCGATGGTCGTCGCGGTCATCGCGTCGCTCATCAAGCTGCGCATCGACGCCCGCAAGACGGGCGACACGTCGCTGCACCTCGGCCCGTCCGAGGCCGAGCTGGGCGCCGACGGCCACTACCACATCGTCGACGCGACGGGCACGGCGTTCTACCGTCCGCTGCGGGTCGAGCCCACCGCCACCGGCACCCTGAAGGTCGTCGACGCGAAGGGCCAGGAGGGCATGGCATCCGACTTCCACGAGGACGAGCTGCGCAGCGCAGCCCGCGCCGACATGGACGAGAGCTCGCTCGAGGAGCTGCGGGAGCACATCCGCGAGCGTGACGCCAGGGCGGCCGGTGCTCGGCCGGCAGACGCACCGTCAGCAGACGCACCGTCTGCCGGCACCGAGGCCGACGACGCCGACCCGAAGGCCTGACGCAGCCGTGACCGGGGCGCCCGGCATCCTCGCGTGGCTCGCGCCGCGCGCGGTGCCGGGCGTCGAGGTCGTCTCCCCCGACGGCTACCGCCGCGCCCTGCCCGGGCCGCGCGTCGCCGGCGTGACGCTGCGCGATGACACGGTCGACACCTCCGACGCCGACCTCGCTCGCCTGTTCGACCTGGTCGACACCGGCACGAGCGGGGCGGATGCGCGGCGCACGGCCGACGAGCGGCTCGCGTGGGCTGCGACACGGCACGACGTGCCCGCGCTGGCTGCGGCGATCGCCGCGCGTCCCGCGCTCGCGCAGCCCGGCTGCGCGGATGCGCACGAGATGCTGATCCGCGCGATCGTCGGCCAGCAGATCACGGTGGCCGCCGCCACGCTGCAGCTGGGGCTGCTGGCCGAGCACGGCGACCCGCTGCCCGCCGCACTGGCCGAGACCGGCATCGATCGCTGCTTCCCCACGATGGCGCAGGTGGCGGCGGGCGCCGACGTTCTGCGCGGACCCGCCGCGAAGACGGCGACCGTGCGACGGGCGGCGGAGGCCGTCGCGAGCGGCGCGATCGATGTGCGCGTTCCCACCGAGGCGGGGGCCGCATCCGACCTTCCCGCGATGCGCGCGCTGCTGCTCGAGCTGAAGGGCATCGGGCCCTGGACGGTCGGCTACCTCTCGCTGCGGCTCGGGGATCCGGATGTGCTGCTCATGGGCGACGTCGCGGTGCGGAAGGGCGCTCGGCAGCTCGGCATCGCCGACCTCGAGGCGTTCGCCGCCGACTGCGCCGGGCATCGCTCGGCGCTCATGCTGCGGTGCTGGGCGGCGGCGTAGCGAGTCTCAACCACGGCTTGAGGTGACTTCAGACGCAGGGGTTGCGCCGGGCCCCGCGCACCACGCATGATGATCGAACCTTCTTCGGAAGGTGATCCTCCTCCGGGAGGATCGGGGGCCCCGAACACTCATACTGTTCGGGGCCTCCACCCTTTCCGGGTGTCCCGCCAGGCCCCGTGAAAGCACGAAGCCCGGCCACCTCATACGTGGCCGGGTTCCTGTGCTTCCATTGGATCAGCGGTCGGCGACGGCACCGTGGACCCCTGTCGGCGTGTCCGTATCTCGGCGGTGAACGTCGGGTGTCCGCGGGCTGTGGGCGTCGGGCCTGGTGTCCTTCGGCCCCGCAGTCTTCGGCCTGTGCACCAGCGTCACGAGCACGACCGACAGGATCATCAGCAGGAACCAGCTGACGATCTTCGAGCCCGATACCGGCTGCCAGCCGTCGACCTGGTCGGGGTAGAGCCACGCTCCCCCGAAGGTCGCGAGGTTCTCGGCGCCCCAGATGACGATCGCGACGAGCGCGAAGGCGACGACGATCGGCAAGCGCAGGTGCGTGCGCAGCACGCGGAACCGCATCACGCATCCACCCCACAGGATCAGCACCGCGGCGACGAGCACCCAGCGGAAGTCCCAGATCCAGTGGTGGGTGAAGAAGTTGGCGTAGATGCCGACCGCCACGAGGATCGTCGCCCACAGCGGCGGGTAGCGCGTGAAGCGCAGGTCGAACATGCGCATCGTGCGCACCATGTAGGAGCCCACTGCCGCATACATGAAGCCCGAGAACAGCGGCACGCCGCCGATGCGCAGCAGCCCCTCCGCGTCGTAGGCCCAGGAGCCGACGTCGGTCTTGAACAGCTCCATGATGGTGCCGCAGACGTGGAAGAGCACGACGACCCAGAGCTCGCGCACGGTCTCGAGGCGGAAGGCGAGCATCGCGACCTGGATGAGCACGGCCGCGATCGTGAGGGCGTCGTTGCGGGCGAGCGGGGCGGCCTCGGGCCACCACACGCGAGCGGCGAGGATGCACAGGAGCAGCAGCCCGCCGAAGATCGCCGCCCAGCCCTGCTTGAGCGCGAACACGCCAAGCTCGATGACGCCGCGACGCCAGCGCGAGCGCCCGCGGCCGTCGAGCAGGCGGTGGGCGGCGCGGTCGATGGCCTCTTCGACCGCCGTGAACTCGCGTGCGCCCGCGACGCCGCCGGTCATCGCCGGGTGGCGGTGACGGTGAACTTCGCGTCGCGGCTCACCTGCCGCGTCTCGCCGACGGCATCAAGCAGCGGGCGGTAGCCGAGCGGGCTGTTCCACACGCACCACAGCTCGCCGCCGGGGGCGAGCGCGCGGCCGGCGTCGGCGATGAGCCGCTCTGCGATGCCGGTGTGCACGGCCGCGCCCACGTGGAACGGCGGGTTGAGCAGGATGAGCCCTGCGGATGCGTCGGGGACGCCCTCGAGGGCGTCTGCCTGCCGTGCGTCCAGGCGGCCGGCGACACCGTTGGCTGCCGCTGTCGCCCGCGTGGATGCGACCGCTGCCGCGGAGTCGTCGGTGGCGAGCACCCGGATGTCGGGCCGCGCGAGCGCGAGCGCGACGCCCAGGACGCCCGTGCCGGACGCCAGGTCGATCGCGTGGGACGCATCCGGCATCGCATCCAGGTGCTGCAGCAGCGTCTGCGCGCCGATGTCGATGGAGGTGCCCGCGAAGGCCGCGCCGTGCGCGACGACGGTCAGCTGGCTGCCGCCGAACGGATGGCGGCGGCTGCGCGGCCAGCTGATGCCGGGGCGCAGCGGGCCCTCGGCGTGCAGCACGCGCGACTTGCGGCGGCCGAGCGTTGCGTGCACGTGCTTGAAGGAGCGGCCGAGCAGCGCGTTCATGCTCATCGACATGTGCTTGACGCGGCCGCCAGCGATGACGCGCACGCGCTCGTCGGCGTGCGTGGCGATGAGCTCGGCGACCTCGTCGAGGGCGTCGAGCGAGCGGGGCAGCTGCAGCAGCACGAGGGTCGCGCCGTCGACGAGGGATGCGTCGAGGGGGTGGTGCGCGAAGCCCGTCATGTCGAGCGCTGCCGCGTTGGCGAGGAGCGCGCGCTCCCCCACCACGGAGTCCTGGTGCACGCGCACCCGAGTGGCGCCGGCGTCGAGGGCGCCGAGCGTGAGCGCCCCGTGGCGGTCGCCGATGACGACGACGTCGCCGAGCGCCCGCCGCAGCGTGGCGGCCTCATCCAGGATCAGCGCGTCGGAGGCGTCGTGCGCCTGCAGCGTCGGATCCTCGACGTCGGGGCTGCGGCTGAGCCGCTCGAAGAGCGCGTCGCGATCGGTCACGCCGTCGATCCTCGCACCGATCGCGGCTGGTGCGCGTCAGTCGCCAGGTGTACGTTCACGCCCGTGACCGCTGCACAGCCTCGTCCGTCCGTCTCGTTCGCCCCGCTGGCCGGTGCCCTCACCGGCCGCCTGACCCTCCCCGACGACCCCGCCTACGACGCGGAGCGCTCCCCCTGGAACCTCTCCGTCGACCAGCGCCCTGCTGCCGTGGTGCATCCCGCCGACATCGACGACCTTCGTGCCATCCTCACGGCGGCGCGCGAGGCGGGCGCGACGGTCGCCGTGCAGCCGAACGGCCACGGCGCCGCAGGCTCCCTCGAGGGCGCGATCCTCACCCGCACGGCGGCCTTCGACCGCCTCGAGATCGATGCGGATGCGCGGGTCGCGGTCATCGGGGCCGGCGTGCAGTGGGGTGCGGTGATCGATGCGCTCGAGAGCACGGGGCTCGCCGTGCCCTCCGGCACCAGCCGCGTCGTCGGCGCCGCTGGCTACACGCTGGGCGGTGGCCACTCGTGGCTGAGCCGCTCCGCGGGGCTGGGCGCGCAGTCGCTGCGGGCCGCGTGGATCCTGCGGCCGGACGGCACGCACGAGCGCGTCGACGACGCATCCGACCCCGACACCATGTGGGCGCTGCGCGGCGCCGGCGGCACAGTCGGGATCGTCACCGAGCTCGAGCTCGAGCTGCTCGAGGCTCCGACGCTGGTCGGCGGATCGCTGACGTTCGACGCCGCCGACGGGCCGGCCGTGCTGCGCGCGCTGCGCGACCTCGCGGGCCACGCGCCCACCGGGCTCAACGTCTTCTGCAGCTCGATGCGCATGCCCGATGCGCCGATGCTGCCGGAGGCCGTGCGCGGCAAGAGCTTCGTGAGCGTCGAGGCACTGGCGCTCACCGAGAGCGACCTAACGGCGCTCGACGCCGTGCGCGCGGCGGCCTCACCGCAGCACGAGCAGGTGGGGCCGACGACGCAGGCGGCGATGGCGGCCGCATCGATGGAGCCGACCGATCCCTCGCCGAGCCGAGGAGGCTCGATCGCGCTCGCCACGCTCGACGACGCGACGATCGATGCGCTGTTCGCCTTCCACGCCGAGCCCGCGCAGGCCGCGCTCGTCGGCGTCAATCTGCGCATGCTCGGCGGTGCGCTCGACTCGCCCTCGCGGCCGGCGTTCGCGACGCTGCAGGGCGCGGGCTGGCTCGCGATGGGGCTCGCGCCGCAGTTCCCGGGCACGCCGCCCGAGCCGGGCGCTGCGAGCCTCGCGGGGCTCGATGCGCTGCTGCGGCCGAGCGCCTCCGAGCGCATGCTGCCGACGTTCCTCGACGAGCGCGGCACGCTCGGTCACTGTGCCTCGGCCGACGACATCACACGGCTGCGCGCGATCCGCGAGGCTGCCGACCCCGACGGCGTGCTGCACGAGGGCCGGCTGCCCCGCTAGGGCGCCGCCCGTGCAGCCAATGTGCAGACGTGACGCCTGAAGCGCGCGAAAGGTTGGGATGCGCTTCCCCACCCCGCGACCTAGCGTGAGGTCATGAGAACCATCGCGTTCATCGGCACGGCCGTCGTCGTCCTCGCCGTCGCGGGCTGTGCATCTCCCGCCGCCGACCAGACCGCCCCCGACACTCCGGTGCCGACCGGAGCAGCGGTGCAGGCACAGCTCGCCGAACTGCCGACGCCCGACCTCGACTCCGCCGTGCTGGCCGTGTCGACCGTCCTCGAGCAGTCGTCCGGCGACCTGCTGTGCGTGGGTCCCGTCGCCGAATCCGCCCCGCCGCAGTGCAGCGGGCTCGAGCTGCTCGGCTGGGACTGGGATGCGATCGAGCACCAGGAGACGGACGGCGTGCGCTGGGCGCAGGGCATCGCGATCGAGGGCGTGTACCAGTTCGAGCCGCAGTCGTTCTTCGCGACCGGCGAGCCGATGAGCGCCGCGGCGATCACGCTGCCGGCGATCGAGATCCCCGCGGGCGAGCTCGACGAGCCGACCATCGAGGCGGTGCAGGCCGACCTCGCGACGATCGAACGCGTCGACATCCTCGGCGCCAGGGGCCAGGAGGGCATCGTCGTGCTCGACGTGATCTGGGACGACGGCAGGCTGCAGGAGGCGGTCAACGCGGTGTACGGCGATGGCGTCGTGTTCGTGCTGTCCGCGCTGCGGCCAAGCGACCCGCCGGAGCAGCCCACGACTCCCGTGCCGCCCAGGGACACCGCGGTGCCGGTGATCACGGGAGCAGAGGCGCAGGCGAGCCTCGCGGAGCTGCCGACCCCGAGCGCGACCGAGCCAGTCATCGCCGTGGGCACGGTGCTCGAAGCCGCGAGCGGAGCGCTCGCCGGCACGCCGGTGCTCTGCAACAACGTGCACACGTCGCTCCCTCCGCAGTGCGGCGGGCCGGCAGTGGTCGGCTGGGACTGGTCGGCCGTCGAGCATGAGGAGCGGTCCGGCGTGCGGTGGATCGACAGCGTCGCGATGCGCGCCACGTACGACGCGGCGACGAACGCACTGACGCCGGCCGAGATGCTCGACCGGGACGACGTCGCCATTCCTGAATACGAGACCATGACCGGCACCGTGGACGCGGCGACCGAGCAGGCCGTGCAGGAGGACCTCCACAGCCTCGGGCGAGCGGATGTGATGGGCAGCGGCACCGGCACCGGCGTCGTGACGCTCGAGGTCGTCTACGACGACGGCTCGATGCAGGCCTGGCTCGACGAGTACTACGGCTTGGGCGTGGTGCACGTCTGGTCGTGGCTGCAGCCCTGAGCTTCGACGACGCGCAGAGCCGCGCCGGGATCGGTCCTCATCTCGCGACGCTACGCGTCGACGGTCTCGCGCTTCGTGCGCTGGCCGACGACCGCCGAGACGCCGTCTTGCCGCATCGAGACGCCGTAGAGCGCATCCGCGATCTCCATCGTGCGCTTCTGGTGGGTGATGATGATCAGCTGGCTGTTCTCGCGCAGCTGCTCGAACACCGTCAGCAGGCGGCCGAGGTTGGCGTCGTCGAGCGCCGCCTCCACCTCGTCCATGATGTAGAACGGGCTCGGGCGAGCCTTGAAGATCGCGACCATGAGCGCCACGGCCGCGAGCGAGCGCTCGCCGCCCGAGAGCAGCGAGATGCGGTCGATCTTCTTCCCGGCCGGCCGCACCGTCACCTCGACGCCCGTCTCGAGCAGGTTGTCGGGATCTGTGAGCGCAAGCGCCCCTGAGCCACCCGGGAAGAGGATCGGGAAGACCTCGGTGAACGCCGCCTTCGTGTCTTCGAAGGCAGCGGCGAAGATCGTCTGCATCGTCTCGTCGAGGTCGGCGATGATCTGCTCGAGATCCTTGCGCGTCGAGGCGAGGTCGGCGAGCTGCTCCGTGAGAAACGTGTGCCGCTGCTCGAGGGCCTCGAACTCCTCGAGCGCGAGCGGGTTGACTCGGCCCAGGCGGCCCAGCTTGCGCTCGGCGTCCTGCAGCCGCGCCTGCTCGGCCTTGCGATCCCAGCCCTCCTCGGGCTCGTACTCGGCCACCAGCACGCGCTCCTCGAGGCCCAGCTCGCTGCCGGCGCGCTCGAGCAGGTTCGACAGGTGCAGCCGCTGCTCGTAGGCCTCCATCTCGGCGACGTGCACGTGCTCGGTGAGCTCCTGCAGCCGCTCGCGCAGGCCGCCCTCGTCACGGCGCAGCCTGCCGAGCTCGTCGTTGCGGTCGCGGCGGGCGGCCTCGCGCTCGGCGAGCACGCCGCGCGCCTCCTGCACCGAGCGCTCCGCGACGCCCAGCACCGGCGGGATCGCCGCGAGCACCCGCGACGCCTGCTCGCGCTGCCGCTCGCGCAGCACCGCACGGCGAGCAGACTCCTCGGCCCGTGCACGCTGCGCCGCGACGTCGCGCTCGAGCGAGTCGGCCCGCGCGAGCTCTGCGCGCACGCGCTCCCTGGCGGTCTCGAGCTCGATGCGCAGGTCGGTCTCGCCGCCGCGCGCCGCCTCGAGCTCCGTGAGCAGCCCGTCCCGTGCTGAGGCGTCGAGCATCGGCCGCGGCTGCGCCTGGAAGCGCTCGAGCGCCTGCTCCGCGGCCTCGACGCCCCGGCCGGCCTCCTCGACGCCGCGCTTCGCCTCGCCGAGGGCGATCTCCGCGCGCTCGTGCTCGCCGGTCGCCGACTCGAGCCGGGCGCGGGCACGGCTGCGCTGCTCGCCGCGCGCCGCCGACGCCGCGTCGTGCGCACGCAGCGCCTCCAACGCATCCGCCGCCGCACGCCTGGCCTGCTGGTGCGCCTGGCGGGCATCCTCGAGCGCGCCCGCCTCGCGCTCGATCGAGGTCGAGAGCTCCTCGAGCCGTTCGGTCGCCGCGTCCCGCTCTGCGATGAGCTCGAGCCTCGACTGCGCGTCGTCGCTGCCGCCGCGCATGAGGTATTCGCTGACGTAGTCGCCGCGCTTCGTCACGATCGTGACGGGGCCACCCAGCTCGAGCCGCGCGATCGCGGGCCCCGCCTGCTGCGCCGCATCGAGCGAGTCGACGATGAAGGTGAACGCGAGCACGCCGAGCACACCCGCGGGCGCATCCACCACCGAGGGCGCGTGCACCGCACCCTCGACCTTCGCGACCGTGGGGCGCATCGGCACGGCGTCGCCGACCACCGCCTCGATGCGGCCGAGCCGCTCGCGGTGGGCGTGCTCGATCGCGGCCGCTGCCGCCTCGCGAGAATCGGCAAGCACCGCCTCGCCGAGCGAGCCGAGCGCCGCTGCGATCGCCGCCTCGTAGCCCTTCTTCACCTTGACGCGCTCGGCGACCAGACCGCCCACGCCGGCGAGCCCGGCGTCGAGGAGACCGGCGGATGCGTTGGCCTTCGACAGCGCGAGTGTCAGGGCTGAGGTGCGGGCGGCGATGGCATCGCGCTCGCGCTCCACCGCGTGCAGCGCCTCCCGCCGCTCGTCGAGCGCCGTGGACAGGCCCGCCTGCGCCTCGTCGGCGTCGCGATAGCCGGTCGAGAGCGATGCGGCGTCGTCGACCTCCTGCTCATCGCCGGTCTCCGCGGCGGCGGCCTTCGCCTCTGCGAGGCGCTGCTCGGCGTTGGTGAGCGCGCTCTCGCGTCGCGTCACCTCCGCCTCGCGGGCGGCGAGCGTCGACTGCGCGACCTCCACCTTCGAGCGGTGACCGGCGGCTTCCAGATCGTGCTTCGAGACGAGCGCGGCCTGTGCCGCGATCTCCTCGTCGAGCGAGTCGAGGTTGGCCCGTGCCAGCGCGGTCGCCGAGGCCGCCTTGCCGAGCCGCCCCTCCGCATCCGCCACCCTGTCCTTGAGCGCGTCGGCCTCGTCGCGCGCCGCCTGCACCATCTCGGGGCTCACGAGCGGTGCGGCGTCGCCCATCTCTGGAGCCTCCTCGAGCAGCGCGAGCCGCTGGCCCGCGAGCGCGTGCAGCGACTGCAGCCGCGAGAGCTCGCGCTCGAGCCCGTGCGCGACGTCGCGCGCCTGATCGACGTCGTCGCCGACCATCGACGCCTCGATGCGGCTCGCGCGCAGCTGCGCCTGCTCGAGCTGCTCCTGCAGCACGATGCGCTCCGACTTGCGCTCCGACTCGGAGCGGGCGGATGCGTCGAGCTGCGCGCGCAGGCTGATGACCTCGTGAGCGATGAGGCGGGCTCGGGCGTCGCGCACGGTCGCCTGGATGGTCGCGGCCTCCTTGGCGATCTCGGCCTGCTGCCCGAGCGGCTTCAGCTGCCGACGGATCTCGCCGGTGAGGTCCTGCAGGCGGTTGAGGTTGGCCTGCATCGCGTCGAGCTTGCGAAGCGTCTTCTCCTTGCGGCGACGGTGCTTGAGGATGCCGGCGGCCTCCTCGATGTAGCCGCGGCGGTCGATGGGCGTGGCCTGCAGCACGTTGTCGAGCTGGCCCTGGCCGACGATGACGTGCATCTCGCGGCCGAGACCGGAGTCGCTCAGCAGCTCCTGCACGTCGAGCAGCCGGCACGACTCGCCGTTGATGGCGTACTCGGAGCCGCCGTTGCGGAAGAGCGTGCGCGAGATCTGCACCTCGGCATACTCGATCGGCAGCGCGCCGTCGGCGTTGTCGATGACGAGCTCGACGTGCGCACGGCCAAGCGGCCCGCTCGTCGCGGTGCCGGCGAAGATGACGTCCTCCATCTTGCCGCCACGCAGCGTCTTCGCGCCCTGCTCGCCCATCACCCAGGCGAGGGCGTCGACGACGTTCGACTTGCCGGAGCCGTTCGGGCCCACGACGCACGTGACGCCAGGCTCGAACTGGAAGGTCGTCGGGCGCGCGAACGACTTGAAGCCCTTGACGGTCAGGGTCTTGAGATGCATGCGGCTCCCGGTTCGTGGCTGCGAACACCGTAGCCGGGCGAGTCGCGATTGCGCGGACGGCACGCGCTGGTCTAGCCTGCAAGGCTGCCCGCAGGCACGGTGCCTCGCGCGAGCGGCAGAGCCGACATGCACACCATCACGATCGACGACCTCGTCCTGCCTGCCAGCTGGGATGACGCATCCGACGCAGGCGAGACCTTCCGCGCCGCCGCCGCGCACGCCGACCGCGTCGGTGACGCCCGCTACGGCGCCGGCGTCACGACCCTCACGCTCCCCGAGCGGCTCGCCGCGTGGCAGTCGACCGACGCCGAGCGCGTGGAGCGGGCCGTCGTGCGCGCTGGCGACCGGGTGATCGCCGCGAGCGCCGTCTGGCTGCCGCAGCTCGAGTCGACCGACATCGGCGACCACATGCTCACGCTCGAGCCGGATCTCCCCGATGCCGACCGCCGCGCCATCCTCGAGGCGCTGCTCGACCACGTCGAGCGCATCGCGGCGGCGTATGGCCGCACGACGCTGATGGGCGGCTCCCCCGCGCGTGCCGACGGAGCGCTCACCGCAGCGACCGGCTTCGGCGCCGTCGACCCCGACGAGCCCGAGGCCGCCGCGCTCATCGCCCGCGGCTACGCGCTCGAGCAGGTCTACCGCATGAGCGTCGCCGACCTGCGCGAGCTCGAGCCCACGCTCGACGAGCGGTGGTCGGATGCGTCGGCCGCTGCCGCGCAGGCGGGCTACGACACGGTCGCGTGGTCGGGCCCGACGCCCGCCGAGCACCGGAGCGCGATGCGCACGCTGCACGAGCGCATGTCGACGGATGCGCCGGTCGGCGGGCTCGCGCTCGAGCCCGAGGTCTGGAGCGACGAGCGCCTGGCCGAGTTCGAGCGGTCGAAGACCGAGGGAGGCCGCACGATGCGCACCGTCGTCGCGCGCCACATCGCCTCCGGCGAGCTCGCGGGCTTCACGAGCCTGTTCGTCGGCAGCGGCGACGTCGCGCGGCAGCACGACACCCTCGTCAGCCGCGACCACCGCGGGCGCCGGCTCGGCATGCTGCTGAAGCTCGCCAACCTCGTGCAGCTGCGCGATCACCACCCGACGCATCCGCGTGTCAGCACCATGAACGCCGAGGAGAATCGGCACATGCTCTCCGTCAACGAAGCCACCGGGTTCCTGCCGGTCGGCTATGAGGCCGTCTGGCAGCGGAAGGACGCAGCATGACCATCGAGCTCCTCGACGTCGCGATCCCCGATCGGTGGGACGAGGAGTCGGAGACCGGTCGGCGGATGCGCGACTACGTGGATGTGCGCAACGCCGTCGTGGTCGACACCTTCGACGGCGACGAGAGCGTCGCGTTCTCCTACCGACAGGCGTGGGCGAACTGGCGCAGCCAGGAGGGCATCGAGGATGTGCTCCGTGTGCTCGCGCTGGACGACGGCGAGCCGGTCGGTCGTGGCTACGCCGCGCGCGGCCTGCTGGAGGCGCAATCGATCGGCGAGCTCGACGTGCTCGTGCTGCCAAACGCCCGCCGTCGGGGCGTCGGCGCCTCGCTCGCCGACGACATGATCGGCCGCATGCGCGAGCGCGGCGTCACGACCTTCCAGGCCTGGGTCACGCATCGCCCCACCACCGACGCAGACCCCGGCCCGCAGCTCACGCCGCCCACGGGCCTCGGCAGCATCGCCGCCGACACGTCGCAGGTGCGGATGCTGCAGCGCTACGGCTTCGCCCTCGAGCAGATCGAGCGCATGAGCGAGCTGCGGCTGGCGACGGCGAGCACCGCGCTCGCCGACCATCGCGCCGAGGCCGAGGCCCTCGCGCTCCCCCGCTACCGGATCGAGACCTGGGAGGGGCGCACGCCCGCCGCGCGGCTCGAGCCGCTCGCCGCGCTGCACGCGCGCATGTCGACCGACGCGCCAGCCGCCGCCCTCGACCACGAGGAGGAGCGCTGGGACACCGAGCGCCTCAGCAGGTACGAGGACGCCCAGATCGAGGGCGGCCGCACGCTGCTGCGCGCGGTCGCCATCGAGGAGGGCACGGATGCCGTGGCCGCGTTCACGACGCTCGTGAGCTCCGACGGCAGCGCCGCCCGCGCGCAGCAGGCCTGGTACCAGCACGACACCCTCGTGCACGCCGAGCACCGCGGACAGCGCCTGGGCATGCTCGTGAAGGCGGCGAACCTGCAGGCGCTGCTGACGCACGCCCCCGCCGCAGTGGTGCGCACGTGGAACGCGAGCGAGAACACCCACATGCTGGCCGTCAACGAGGCGCTCGGCTTCACCCGCATCAGCGACGAGGGTGTCTGGCAGCGGAAGGACGAGGCATGAGCACGCCGGGCGCCGGGCGGCCTGCCCACGATCGGCCCGAGCTCGATGGGCGCACGCTCGATGCGCCCGAGCTCGAGTGGCACCGCCTCGTCGCCCCAGCAGATGCCTTCGACGAGCCTGCGCTGTCGCTGATCGCGCGCTACGTCGCGACCGCCAACCGCGTGACGCAGGCGTTCTGGGGCGACGACGGCCACGACACCACCGTCGACGAGCTCCTCGCCTCGCTGCGGCACGTCGAAGACGACATCACCGAGCGCTTCCTGGTCGTCGCCGAGGGACGCGACGTCGGGCGCGCCATCGCATCCATCGCCCGTGACGAGGGCGCGTCGGTCGCCTACCTCTCCGCCTGGGTGGTGCCGGAGGCGCGCGGCCGTGGCATCGGCCGCGCCATCGCCGAGCGCATCGAGCAGGTCGCGATCGGGCTCGGCGCCACGACCCTGCAGGCATGGGTCGACCACCGCGCGCCGGTCGAGGGCGGCGAGGCGATCCCGGCAGCGACCGGCCACGGTGCGCTTGCCGCCGATCCGGCCGCACGGCTGGCCGTCTCGATGGGCTACGCGCTCGAGCAGGTCGACCGCATCTCCGAGCTCGACGTCGAGACGGCGCGGCGCACGCTCGAGGCGCACAGGGCGGATGCCCTGGCGCACGCGGGCGACGCCTACGAGCTGCGCTCGTGGGCAGGCGCGACGCCGCCGGAGCTGCTCGATGCCATGGCCGTGCTGCACGCCCGCATGGTCACCGACGCGCCGAGCGCCGACCTCGAGGTCGACGACGAGCGCTGGGACGCCGCGCGCCTCGGCCGCGTGGAGGCCGAGTGGGCGGAGGCCGGCCTGACTGCGCTGCAGGCCGTCGCGATCCACCGCGCGAGCGGCGAGGCAGTCGCCTTCACGGTGCTGCTGCTGCCGGCGCCCGGCAGGCCCGCCTTCCAGGAGGACACCCTGGTGCACGCCGACCATCGCGGCCACCGCCTCGGCATGCTCGTGAAGACCGAGAACCTGCTGCAGCTCGGCCGGCTGCACCCCGACCGCACCCGCATCGTCACCTGGAACGCCGAGGAGAACCGGCCGATGCTGCGCGTCAATGAGGCGCTCGGATTCGTGCCCATCGGTGCCGAGGGAGGCTGGCAGCGCCGCACTCCTCCGCCGGTCGAGGGTCAGCCACGGGCCGCGTCTCGAGACCGCACAGCATCGGCTGACAGCATGGAGGCATGAGCGACACCGACGTGCCCGCGACCGACGCATCCGCCGACCTCTCCGCATCCGCCGACCTCTCCGCATCCACCGATCTCGCCGCAACCGTCGACCCCACCGCATCCACCGACGGCCTGGCCGTCGAGCTGCGGGCCGCCGTCACGAGCGGGCTCACCCGCCCGCGTGCCTACCGCGAGCAGCAGCTCGACGCGCTCATTCGCATGCTGCTGCAGAACGTCTCGCTCTGGGAGACGGCCCTCGCGCAGGATCTGGGCAAGAGCCAGATCGAGGCGCACATGAGCGAGATCGCGTTCACGGTCGGCGAGGCGAGATCGGTGCGGCGCAAGCTGTGGCGCTGGATGCTGCCCACGCCCGTGCCGATGCAGCTCGCCCTGCAGCCCGCGATCGGCAGGACCGTGCCGGAGCCGCTCGGCGCGACGCTCGTGATCGCGCCGTGGAACTACCCGGTGCAGCTCGCGCTCGGCCCGCTGATCGGCGCGATCGCGGCGGGCAACGCCGTGGTGCTGAAGCCCTCGGAGGTGGCGCCCGCGACCTCAGCGCTGCTGGCCAGACTCGTGCCCGCCTACCTCGACGCGCGCTCCGTGCGGGTCGTCGAGGGCGGCGTGCCCGAGACGACCGCGCTGCTGGAGCAGCGCTGGGACCTCATCTTCTACACCGGCAACGGGCAGGTCGGTCGCGTGATCGCGGCAGCGGCGGCGAAGCACCTCACGCCCACCGTGCTCGAGCTCGGCGGGAAGAGCCCCGTCTACGTGCACCGCTCCGCCGACATCGCCGGGGCCGCGCGCCGCATCGCGTGGGGCAAGTGGCTCAACGCCGGGCAGACGTGCGTGGCGCCCGACTACATCCGCGTCGACCGCGAGGTGGCAGACGAGCTCGTCGAGCAGCTGCGGCAGGCGACCGCCGAGCAACTGGGCGACGCCCGCAGCTCCCCCGATTACTCCCGCATCGTGAACGGCAAGCACCTCGAGCGACTGCGGGGCCTGCTCTCAGGCGGCACCGTCGTCACCGGCGGCGACACCGATGCCGACGAGCGCTACTTCGCACCGACCATCCTCACCGAGGTCGACGAGGATGCGCCGGTGATGCAGGAGGAGATCTTCGGCCCGATCCTGCCGGTGCTGCCGGTCGACGGGGTCGACGGCTTCATCGCGTCGATGCGGGAGCGCGACAAGCCGCTCGCGCTCTACCTGTTCGCGAGGGATCGCGAGGTGGTGCGGCGGGTCGAGCGCGAGACCTCCTCTGGGGCCCTGGGCGTGAACGTCGCGGTGGCGCACTCCGCGGCGCGCTCGCTGCCCTTCGGCGGCGTGGGCGAGAGCGGGATGGGCAGCTACCACGGGCACCACTCGTTCGAGGCGTTCAGCCACCGCAAGGCGGTGCTGTCGAAGTCGACGACGATCGACACGCTGCGGCTGCTCTACCCGCCGTTCTCGCAGCTGCGCGGCGAGATCGTCAAGCGCATCGCCGGCTGACGCCCCCAAGCCCAGCCGATCCCCGATCCGCGATCCCGCCGCTCGCCGCAAGCCGCTCGCCGCAGGCCGCTCGACGCGCCGCGCACAACGCAAGCTCTGCAGCCCGCGATGGCTGCTTTCCGGCCCAGTCCGGCCCAACTGCCGCCGAACGCCCGCCGACGGCTTGCGTTGTGCACACGGCAGGGAGCAACGGGGCCCCAGTCCCTCGGCTCTGGACTCAGCCACTCAGCGCTTCGGCGCCACGTGCTCCGTCGCCCAGGCCACGAGCGGCTGCAGGTCGTCGACGGTGTCGAACACCGCGTCGAGCAGGGCGGGCCCCACCGCATCCGCCTCCGTCAGCTCGCGCCGCGCCGTGAGCCACTTGAAGCGCAGCAGCGCGATGCGCGGGTGCTCGGGGTCGACGCCGCGCGGCGCCGTCTTCAGCTGCTCGCCGCCCAGATCGTAGCCCGCCTGCTCGAGATCGGCGACGATCTGCTCCAGCTCGGTGCCGGCCCCGACAGCCTCGACCGCGGCGCGATAGGCCTTCGTGAACGAGGCGTCACCGAAGAAGCCGCCGCCGAGCGAGACGCCCGTGGCGTCGAGGTTCAGGTACCAGCCGATGCCGGGCGCACGCTGCGCGAACATGCCCTGCCGGGTCTTGTAGGGCGTCTTGTCGTTGCTGAAGCGCACGTCGCGGTATGGGCGATAGATCTTGACCGTGTTGGCGAGCGGCTCGAGCTCCTCGGCGAGCGCCTCGAACGGGGCTCGGACGTGCTCGTCGTAGCGCGGCTTGTTGTCGAGCCACCAGGCCCGCTCGTTGTGCAGCTCGAGGTCGCGGTAGAACGCGAAGGCCGCTGGCGTGAATCCTGCGAAGACCATCGATCCAGCCTACGCCGCGGCAACCGCACCCATCCGCCGCGACTGGGGCACCTGTGCCCGACTGGGGCTGGCACGCCGGCCCCAGTCGGGCACAGGTGCCCCACTGGGTGCGCGAGGCGGCGCAACCTACTGGCCCGCGCGCCGCGTCCACCTTCGGAACCAGCGGTACTGTCGCCGTATGCGCCGTGCGACACCCATCGTCTCCGCCATCGTCGCTGGGCTGGCGCTCGCTGCCTGCACGAGCACCACACCCCCCGAGCCTTCCGCCTCAGCGGCCGTAATCAGCGACGCCACAACCTGCGAGGCCTTCGGCGATGTGCTGACGATCACGTCGAACGCCGACATCGCGCGCGACGAGGGGCGCATCGAACAGGTGGAGCACAGCGGCTGGTACCGGCTGGCGACGCGAGTGCTGGACCGAATCCCGACGACCGGCGAGGGTGCAGTGAACGATGTCATCGTCGCGCTCCGTGACGCGGCGCCTCCTATCGCTTCCGGTGCCGCTGCAGCTGGCGGCATCGGCTCGACCGCATGGGACGAGGCCCTCGCAGCACTGCTGCCTGCTTGCCAGGCTGCAGGGTCTGATCTCGCCGTAGAGGGATTCACCGGAGGGTAGGCGGCAATGGGCCGCACCGACCCAGGAGCCGTCCGGGCGAAACCTACGGACGAGCGAGACCCCTCGGCCGCCGCTGGCACCGCGGGCAGCGCGTCGACGAGCGGTTCGCCCAGGGCTCGCGCACCATGAGCGTGCCGCAGCGCGGGCAGGGCAGCCCGCCGCGGCCGTAGGCGTTGAGGCTGTGCTCGAAGTACCCGGCCTGGCCGTTCACGTTCACGTACTGCGCATCGAACGAGGTGCCGCCCTCGGCGAGCGCCTGGTCGAGAACGTCGCGCACGTCGGCGAGCAGCCCGAGCGCTCGCGCCTGCGTCAGCCGCTGCCCGGGCGTCGCGTAGTGCAGCCGGCTGCGCCACAGCGCCTCGTCGGCGTAGATGTTGCCGATGCCCGAGACCAGCTGCTGGTCGAGCAGCGCGGCCTTCACTCCCTGGCGGCGCAGTCGCAGGCGGCGGGCCACGGTGGATGCGTCGAAGTCGGGGTGGATCGGATCGAGCGCGATGTGGGCGGCTTGGTCGGGCACGCCCTGGCCATCCTCGGTGGCGCGCATCGGTCGCACGGCCAGCCCGCCGAAGAGCCGCTGATCGGCGAAGCGGATCTCGAGCTGCCCCCTGCCGGCCGGGTGCAGCGCCGGCTGATCGAGCAGCAAGCGGATGCGCGTGTGGCGGTCGGCCGGTGCACCGGGCTCGCGCACCAGCACCTGACCGGACATGCCGAGGTGGGCGAGGAGCGCATGACGCGGGCGATGCGCGTGGAGCGCATCCGACCCACCAGCCTCCGGCTCGACGACGAGCGGAATCCAGAGGAACTTGCCTCGGCGTGCGGGCGCTTCGAGCGTGCGGCCGACGAGCGCGGCCTCGAACGCGGCGGCGTCGCCGTCGTGGCGGCCGATGGAGCGCGCGTCGAGCACCTCGACGCCGTCGATGCGGGCACCGGTGACGGCAGGCGCGAGGCCCGCGCGCACGACCTCGACCTCCGGCAGCTCGGGCATCGTGGTGGTCGTCAGCGCTGCTCGGTGAGCTGCGCGTGCGCTGCGAGCGCTGCCGCCATCTCGGCGACCTTCTTGCTGGTGCCCGTGCCGGTCGCGACGGCGGCGTCGTCGATGTGCACGGTGGCAGTGAAGCTGCGGGCGTGGTCGGGGCCCTCTGCCTCGATCTCGTAGGAGGGGGCACCCTTGCCGAGAGCGGCGGCGACCTCCTGCAGCGCGGTCTTCGGGTCGAGCGCGGCGCCCGTGCGACCCGGGTCATCGAGCAGCGGGCCGACGAGCCGCAGCACGAGCTGCGCAGCGGCAGTGTGCCCGGCGCTCAGGAACGCGGCGCCGAAGACGGCCTCCATGGTGTCGGCCAAGATCGACGCCTTGTCGGCGCCACCCGAGGCTGCCTCGCCCTTGCCGAGCAGGATGTATTCGCCCAGCCCGAGGATCCGCGCGACCTCGGCGAGCGCGACGGTCGAGACGACGCCGGCGCGACGCTTCGCGAGCTCGCCCTCCGTCGCGTCTGGCAGGCGCCCGTAGAGCTCGATCGTGATGGCTTGGCCGAGGATCGAGTCGCCGAGGAACTCGAGGCGCTCGTTGTGCGGCACTCCGCCCTGCTCGTAGGCCCACGAGCGATGCGTCAGGGCAAGCACGAGAAGCTCGGGGTCGATGTCGACCCCGAGCTGCTCAAGCAATCGGCTCAGCTGCGCGGTGCGCGCACGAGCCGCTGCGTCTGTCTGTTCCGTCACGCGACGGCGATCCTCGTGAGAGGGATCAGACGTCGGCGACCTTGCGGCCCTTGTACTCCATGTACAGCGGCGTGCCGGCCGAGTCCTCGACGACCTTCGCGCGGTGCGGGAGGCTGTAGACGGTCTTGCCGCCCTCGATGGTCTTGACCAGCTTGGGCGCTTCGGCCTTCCACTGCGAACGGCGCGCACGGGTGTTGGACCGCGACATCTTCCTCTTGGGAACAGCCATTGCTCACTCCTTCTTCGACGCCTGGGCGTCATCTTCCGACGTGTCGTCGGATACGTCTTGTTGGAATCCCTGCAGCGCAGCCCATCGCGGATCGATGGTCTCCTCCGGCACGTGATCGGTGCCAGGCTCGAGCCGCTCCCCTGTCTCTGGATCGAGCCCAGAGCAGTCCGGTCGGTCGACCGGTTGGAACGGCAGCGCCAGCACAACCACATCCCGAACCACCGAAAGCATGTCGACGGTGTCGTCGACAACGAGGTAATCGGATTCCGACGCACCATCATACGTGAACAGCTCCAGGAAGTCGACATCGACATCCAGGTCGAACTCCGTGAGGCAGCGCGCGCAGGTCGCGAGGGCCGTCACCCCGGCGGTGCCGGTGGCGAGGATGCCCTCGTGCACGCTCTCGAGGCGCAGCACGAGATCGATGGGCTGCTCGGGCAGCACAGTCGCGAGACCCTCGCCGATCTTCTCGCCGAAGGGCGCGGTCGCGTAGACCTCGCGCATCTGTCCGGGCTTCCGCGCGATCTCGCGCACAGAGATCACGAACGGGTGGGGGGTGGCCATGCACCCAGTCTACGGGCGGAGCCGCAGGTCGGGTTCTCCACAGGTCTACCTCTGGGTCGCTCGCGTGTCAGTGGCCGCTGATTGACTGCCTGCATGACCACGGATGGCCTGGACGCGGACGACTACATCGCCGCGATCCGCGCCGGTGCCGTCGACCCCTTCGGCCACACGGCCGACGAGCTGCAGGAGTCGCTCGAGGCGTTTGACCGCGACCTCACCGAACGCCTCATGGCGCTCTCGGATGCGGAAGTCGAGGAGGTCGTCGCCGGTCGCATGGCGCTGCCGCCGCTGCCGGGCCCTGTCGAGTCGGAGCACCTCGCTCGGCAGCGTGCGGAGTCGGCGTACGTGGGACACGCTCGCGCCCTGCACGTGCAGCGCGCCAGGATCGAGGCCGAGGAGCGGGAGCTGCTGGCGGCCCGCTTCGCGCGACTGCGCGAGGAGCCGGGCGTGCTCGACACGAACCTGCGCGAGGCGGCCTCGAGCCTCGCGGTCGAGCTGCACCTCTCGGATCGCACGATCGAGCGGCGCATGACCGACGCGTGGCACATCGTCTCCGAGCTGCCGCTGACCCACGACGCACACAAGGCCGGCCGCATCACGGCGGGCCACGTGCGCACGATCTCCGACGCGACCCGGGCGCTGCGCATCGACAGCGGTGTCGGCGCCGACGATCGGGCGCGGGTGGAGGCCGAGCTGGTCGCGGTCGCCGAGGTGGCCACGCCCGGGCAGCTGCGCTCGAGGGCGAAGCGGATCGTGGACCGCATGCTCACGGCGCCGCTGCAGCAGCGCCACGAGGTGGCGCGCGAGACGCGCTCGGTGGGCCTGTTCGATGCCGGCGATGGCATGGCCGATCTCTGCGCGCGCGTGCCGGCCGCGTTCGGTGCCGCGGTGCTCGACCGGCTCAGCCAGGCTGCCCGCGGCAAGCCGAAGGACGACCCGCGCACGTTCGACCAGTTCCGTGCCGACGCCTTCATCGAGCTGCTGCTCACCGGGCAGACGCCGCTCGATGCGACCGGCATCAACGCGCTGCGAGCCACGATCACCGTCACCATCCCCGCCACGGCCCTGCTGGCGGACGAGCAGCCCGAGCCCAGCTCGGAACTGCGCTTCCCTGCCCTGCTCGACGGCGACATCCTCGTCGACGCCGCCACGATCCGCTCGCTCGCCGCCGACACGGTCACCTGGCAGCGGCTCTTCCTCGACCCCGTCAGCGGGATCCCGATCACGGTCGACACCTACACGCCCTCCCGTGCCATGCGTCGCTGGCTGCGCGCACGCGACGGCCGCTGCCGCTGGCCCGGCTGCACCAACCCCGTCTCCCGCGCCGACCTCGACCACACCGAAGACTGGGCCAAGGGCGGCCGCACCAGCCTCGTGAACCTCGCGCACCTCTGCAGACGACATCACACGATGAAGCACGCCACCGCCTGGACGGTCGAGCAGCTCGAGCACGGCATCCTCGAATGGACCAGCCCACTCGGCGTCATCATCCGCGACGAGCCCGAACCCCAAGGCCCCCGATTCATCGACACGACCGCGAACGACGAACCGCTCTGGGGGCCGGTCGTCTGCACCGAACCCAGCCTCCCCAACGCACCACCGGTGGCGCTCCCGTTCTGACACCCGGTGCGGCTCGAAGGCCTCGACGCCACCGACCCCGCGCGGCGCAAAAATAATTCGCTGAGGATTCCTGCACCTGGGTGCCATGATGCATCCGTGACAGCGTTGCGCGCGGTGCCCCTTGCACTCATCGGCTGGCTCGTGTGCGTCGAGCTCACGAGCGGCGTCCTGCAGGGCTACTACGTGACGCTCACCCCCGATATCGCGCGGCACGTCGGCGTGACGGATGCCGACGTCAACTGGTTCGAGGCCGGACAGCTGCTGCTCTCCGCCCTGATGGTGCCGGTGTTGGCCAAGCTCGGCGACATGCACGGCCACAAGAAGATGCTGCTGCTCTCGACCGCGATCACGGCGGGCGCCAGCTGGTGGATGGCGTTCGCCGGCGACTTCTGGAGCTACCTCATCGCCTTCTCGCTGCAGGGCGCCTACACCGTGTGGCTGCCGCTCGAGGTGGCGCTCATCTTCGACCGCGGCCGGCGCACCGGCGTCGCCCCCTCCGCGACGAGGCGCGCTGCCGGCCTGCTCGTCATCGCTCTCGAGGCAGGCGCGATCATCGGCGCCCTCGGCGCAGCGATGGCGTTCGGCGCATTCGGCGAGGCGATGCCACCGACGCTCATGCTGCCCGCCGCCATGGTCACCCTCTGCTTCTTCGCGATCCTCTGGGGCGTGCCGGAATCCGAGCCGCTCCCCGACCGGAAGCTCGACGCGGGCGGCTTCGTGCTGCTCGCGCTCTCGCTGCTCACGATCACCTCCGGCCTCACCTTCCTCAAGATCGGCGGTCCGGAGGCGTGGTGGGGCTGGGCCGTCATGGCCATCGGCGTGGCGCTGCTGCTGCCGTTCGGGCGCTGGGTGCTCGGCAAGGACGACCCGGCGATCGACCTGCGCGTCATGCGCCGACCCGAGATGTGGCCGGTGCAGCTCACCGCCGGCCTCGTCGGCGTCAGCCTGCTCGGCGCCCAGACACCGCTCGCGACCTACGCCGGCACCGATCCATCGCTCGGCTACGGCCTGGGGCTCGACGCCAGCGGGCGCTCGATCCTGATCGGCGTCTACCTGCTCTCGCTCATCGTGGGGGCCGCGACCCTCACGGTGCTCTCCGCGCGCATCCGGCCCCGCCTGCTGCTCATCGCCGCCGCGACGCTCGTGGGCGTCGGCTACCTGCTGCTCGTGCCCTTCCACCTCGAGATCTGGCAGGTCTTCGCATGCATGGCGATCGCCGGCATCGGCTCGGGTGCGCTCGTGGGCGCGCTTCCCGCCGCAGCCGCCGCAGCCGCCCCGCGCGGTCAGACCGGCGTCGCGACCGCCATGACCAACACCACCAAGACGATCGGCGGCTCGTTCGCGTCATCGATCTTCGCCATCGTGCTCGCCGTCGGCGCCATCGGCACCGCTGCCAGCATCGGCGGCTACATCGTGGTCTGGATCATCTGCGGCGTCACCGCGCTGGTCGCCGCGGTCGGCCTCGTCGCCGTGCCGAAGCTCGCGTTCGCCGACCCGGAGCCGGTGCCCGAGTCCACGCCTGCCACCCGGCCCTGAGCGCGCCCACCGGCTACGCTCACGGCGTGCTCCCTCCCGAGTTCGTCGACATCCCCGGCGGCACCCTCCACCAGCGCGACGCCCGCACCGGCACCGAGCGCGACGTGGAGCTGCGTCCGTTCCGCCTGGGCAGCACGACGCTGGCGCGCGCCGACGGCATGCCGATGCACGGCATCCGCTGGAACGACGCGATCCGGCTGTGCAACACGATGTCGGCGGATGCGGGACGCACGCCGGTCTACGACGTGACGGGCGCGCACGTGGCCTGGGACGCATCCGCCGACGGCTACCGACTGCCGACCGAGGCCGAGTGGGAGCACGCGTGCCGCGCAAGCGCCGCGACGGCTGCCCCGGCGCCGCTCGCCGCCATCGCGTGGACCGCAGGCGACGGCATCGATGGCCCGCAGCCGGTCGCAGGCAAGGAGCCGAACGCCCTCGGGCTGCACGACATGCTGGGCAACGTGTGGGAGTGGTGCTGGGACTACGCCGATCCGGCGCGCTACGCCGACTACCGCAGCCTGCGCGGCGGCGGCTGGGCCGACCGAGCCTTCAGCGTGCGCGCATCCGTGCGGCGCGGCACCGCTCCCGATGCGCTGCTGGAGGACGTGGGCCTGCGCATCGCGCAGGGCGCCGTCGCCGAGCCTGGTGCGAGCGCTGCGCAGGGCTGGTCGGCCGCCGCCGATCGCGAGCGCGCCGACATCCGCGGCCCGCTGCCGGTCGGCTGGACGCCGCTGCGCGAGCTGCTGGACTGACGGTCAGCCCTTGGCGACCAGCGGGCCCTTGTGCACCATCCAAGGATGCGTCTGCGCGACCGGCTTGATGATCGTCTCGTCGACCGAGACGTGGCCGGGCAGCGCCAGGATGTCGGTCATCACCCGCGCGACATCGTCGGCCGAGAGCGGATCCTGCACGTCCTTGTAGACCGCATCCGCCTTCGCCTGATCGCCCTCGAATCGCACGAGGCTGAACTCCTCGGTCCAGACCATGCCGGGCGCGACCTCCATGACGCGGATCGGCTCGCCGTGCAGCTCGAGGCGCAGCACATCGACGAGCTGCTTCTCGGCCGACTTCGCCGCGTTGTAGCCGGAGCCGTTCTTGTAGGCGACCGTGGCCGCGATCGAGGTGACGACCATGATCTCCGCATAGCTGCCATCGGCCGTGGATGCGCGCAGCAGCGGCAGCACGGCGTCGATGACGCGCTTGGTGCCGATCACATTGGCCTCGAACATCCAGCGCCAGTCGTCGATCGTCGTCTCAGCCAGCTCCGCCGCACCCTTCGCACCGCCCGCGACCTGCACGAGCCCCGTCGGGCCGAAGGCCGCGGCCGCCTCGGCGAACGCCGCGACAGCGGCCTCGTCCGTGAGGTCGGCGACGAACGTCTCGCAGCCGATGTCGGCCGCGAGCGCCGCGAGCCGCTCCTCGCGCCTGGCGACCGCGAGCACCTGCCAGCCGCGCGCGACCGCCTGCCTGGCGACGGCCTCACCGATGCCGCTCGACGCTCCCGTGATGATGATCCGCTTGTCGCTCATACCGCCATGCAAGCATCCGAGGCACGCACCTCGCCACTCCGCGCGAGTGTTACGTCGTGCGACCTGCCGCGCTGGCAGTTTCCGGATGCTCGCACCAGACTCGAGGAAAGGCTTCAGACCGTCCCGGTGCAGCCGGGCCCAGCAAGGAGAGATCATGAGCGACTGGAAGTTCGAGACCCTGCAGGTCCACGCAGGTGCACAGCCCGACCCGACCACCAAGGCGCGCATCACGCCCGTCTACCGCACCACCTCCTACGTGTTCGACAACGCCGACCACGCAGCCCGCCTGTTCGGCCTCGCCGAGTTCGGCAACATCTACTCGCGCATCATGAACCCGACGAACGACGTCGTCGAGCAGCGCCTCGCCGCGCTGGAAGGGGGCAGCGCCGCCCTCCTCCTCGCATCCGGCCAGTCGGCCACCACCTACTCGATCCTCAACATCGCGAACGCCGGCGACCACATCGTCTCCTCGTCGTCGATCTACGGGGGCACCTACAACCTGTTCCAGTTCACGCTCCGCAAGCTCGGCATCGAGGTCACCTTCGTCGAGGATCAGGACGACCTCGACGAGTGGCGCCGCGCCATCCGCCCCAACACCAAGGCGGTCTTCGCCGAGACCATCGGCAACCCGCGCATCAACCTGCTCGACATCGCCGGCGTCTCCTCGGTCGCGCACGACGCGGGAGTGCCGCTGATCGTCGACAACACGATCGCCACGCCCTACCTGATCCGCCCGCTCGCGCACGGCGCCGACATCGTCGTGCACTCGGCGACGAAGTTCCTCGGCGGCCACGGCTCGGTCGTCGCCGGCGCCATCGTCGACGGCGGCACCTTCGAGTGGTCGAAGTCCGACAAGTTCCCCGGCCTCACGCAGCCCGACGAGTCGTACCACGGCGTCACCTTCACCGAGGCGCTCGGCGACGCGATCGCCTACATCATCAAGGCCCGCGTCACGCTGCTGCGCGACGTCGGCGCATCCGCCTCCCCCGACTCCGCCTGGCAGCTGCTGCAGGGCATCGAGACGCTCTCGCTGCGCCTCGACCGCCACGTCGCGAACGCCACGGCGGTCGCGCAGTTCCTCGAGGGGCACCCGCAGGTCGCCGGCGTGCACTACGCCGGCATCCCCTCGAGCCCCTGGCACGAGCGCGGCAAGCAGCTCGCGCCGAAGGGCACGGGCGCAGTGCTCTCGTTCGAGCTCGTCGGCGGCGTGGAGGCCGGCAAGGCGCTCGTGGAGTCGCTCGAGCTCTTCAGCCACCTCGCCAACATCGGCGACGTGCGCTCGCTCGTCATCCACCCCGCATCCACCACGCACGCGCAGCTCACGCCCGAGCAGCAGCTCACCGCCGGCGTCACGCCGGGCCTCGTGCGCCTGTCGGTCGGCATCGAGCACGTCGACGACCTGATCGCCGACCTCAGCACCGGCCTCGCGGCCGCGGCGGAGAAGGCGCAGTCGCTCGAGGCCTCCGCGGCCTGACGACAGACGGAGAGGGCGGGCATCGTGGACTGGCAGCTGAGCGACGACGCGCAGCCTGCCTCCAGGGTGCCCGCCGCCCGTCTGATCGACCCCGTCTCCGGCGCGCCCGGCTCGATCGAGGCGAGGCCCGTTCCCGTCACGGGCGCCTGGCGTCCGGGCGACGACCCTGGCGATCGATCCTTTGCCCGGATCGGCGATGTCGATGTCGAGGCGGGCGGGACGATCGCGGATGCGGTGGTCGCCTACGAGACGTGGGGCGCGCTCAACGAGGCACGCGACAACGCGGTGCTCGTGCTCCACGCGCTCACGGGCGACAGTCACGTGCGCGGCGCCGCGGGTCCCGGTCACACGACCTCCGGATGGTGGGAGGAGGTCGTCGGGCCTGGGCTCGCGATCGACACCGAGCGGCACTTCGTCGTCGCCCCGAACATGCTGGGCGGCTGCCAGGGCACGACCGGCCCGGCCTCGCTCGCAGCCGACGGGATCGAGTGGGGCTCCCGCTTCCCCCGCGTGACCGTGCGCGACCAGGTCGAGGCGCAGCGACGGCTCGCCGACCGCCTCGGCATCGAGCGCTGGCGCGCCGTCGTCGGCGGCTCCATGGGCGGCATGCACGCCCTCGAATGGGCGATCGCGCACCCGGAGCGCGTCGGCGCAACGGCACTGCTCGCCTCCAACGCGGCGACGAGCGCCGACCAGATCGCGCAGAACACGCTGCAGATCGAGGCGGTCACGACCGACCCCGGCTGGCTCGGCGGCGACTTCTACGACCTCCCGGGCCACGCCGGACCCGCCCGCGGCCTCGCGCTCGCCCGCCGCATGGCCATGCTGGGCTACCGCTCCCAGCAGGAGCTCAACGAGCGCTTCCAGCGCGAATGGCAGTCGAGCGTCGACCCGCTCGCCGGCGGGCGCTTCCAGGTGGAGTCGTACCTCGACGTGCACGGCAACCGCTTCACGCGGCGCTTCGACGCCGGCAGCTACGTGCGGCTCGTCGACGCCATGACCACGCACGACGTGGGTCGAGGCCGCGGCGGCGTCGAGGCGGCGCTCGAGCGCGTCAGCTCACCGACGCTCATCGTCGGCATCTCCAGCGATCGGCTCTTCCCGGTCGCCGATCAGCAGCGCCTCGCCGCGGGCATCGCCACCAGCACCTCCGGCAGCGACCCGATCGTGCTCGAGAGCGGATTCGGGCACGACGCCTTCCTCATCGAGTCCGGTCGCGTGGGCGACCTGCTCGCGACGCTCATCGACTGAGAGCGCATAGGGACCTCGCCGCGCTGCCCGCACGAGCATCCACACCGCTCCCACCAGGATCCCCACGTGCACGAGGTTGCGCAGCGTCAGCAGCAGCACTCCGAGCGGATCGGCGACCACGAGCCAGTCGTAGGTCCAAGGGAACTGCAGCTGCGTCAGCACCGCGACGAGCCCGATCGCCCCGACCCCGATCCAGTGCCGTCGCGCCCCGGCCTCGGCCAGCAGCACCGCCGGCACCGTGAGCCACAGCACGAATTGCGGCGAGCCGACCTTGTTCGTCACGATCATCGCCGCGACGAGCGCGACCGCCAGCCAGACGGTCGCCTCGCTGCCGTGCGAGCGCCGCACGGCGATGACGCCGAGCACGCACAGCGCCAGGACGGCAGCGACGAGCACGGGCGTGGCGAGATCAGCGACCCGCCCGACGCCGTCGAAGTCGACCTGGAAGGTGTAGATCTGCCGGTCGAAGTAGACGTAGGCGTCGCCGAGCGATGCCAGCCACATGAACGGCGTCGCCGCGACCGCCTCGATCTGCAGGCCGCGATCCTCCTGCTGGAACAGGAATGACAGCCCGTGCGGCGAGCCCAGCAGCGCCGCCACGAGCAGCACCGCGCCTGACACGAGCGCACCCGCGGCCAGGATCCGCAGCCGCTGCTTGCGCGCGATCAGCAGCGCCAGATAGAGCACGCCGGGCCACACCTTCATCCATGCCGCGACCGTGAACGCCGCGGCCGCCCAGCCCGGCCTCCCCTGCCGCAGCACCGCGAGCCCGATGATGCAGATCGCCACTGCGACCGTGTCGATGCGCCCGAGCGCCACCGGCCCGAGCGCGAGCTGCAGCCCGAGCCACACCCATGCGAGCACGTGCCCCCGAGGCACCCGCAGCAGCATCGCGAACGCGACCGCGTCCAGGGCCGTGACCATGAGCATCCAGACGACCGGCAGCGCATCCGGCCCCAGCACGTTCGAGACCAGGATCGGTGCCCACGCCAGCAGTGGGTAGACCCACTCGACGTCGATGCCGAACCACTGGCCCGCGAGCCCCTGCTCCACCCAGAAGGGGTAGACGGTGAGCACGTCGCCGTACGCATCGGAGACGCTCGGCACGTTGAGGATCGCGAGCAGGGCGTGCACGCCGCCGAACGCGAGCCACAGCCACGCGCGATCTCGGGTCAGAACAGCCTCCTGGTGGCGTCGCGCACCTCGCCGACGAGCTCCTCGATGATGTCCTCGAGGAACAGCAGCCCGGTCGTCTCGCCATGCTCGTCGAACGAGCGCGCGATGTGCGCGCCGGTCGAGCGCATGAGCGCGAGCGCATCCTCGACCTCGGCGTCCTGGTAGATCGAGGCGAGCTGGCGGATGCGCTTGGCCGGCACGGGCAGGTCGGCGTGCACATCGTCGGCACCCAGCACATCCTTGATGTGCACGTAGCCGTTCGGCGTGCCTTCGGCGTCGGTGACGATGTAGCGCGAGAAGCCGCGCTCGCGCACCGCCGCCTCGATGTCGGTGGGCGTTGCGCCGTCCGGCAGCGTGACGATCTCGTCGAGCGGCAGCGCCACGTCGCGCACGCGGCGCTCCGTGAACTCGAAGGTGCGGCTGATGGCCCCGGTCGGGTCGAACAGCAGCCCCTCGCGCTTCGAGGTCTCGACGATCGTCTCGACCTCGTCGATCGTGAACGCGCTCGCCGCCTCATCGACCGGCTGCACTCCGAACAGGCGGAGGATGCCGTTCGCGACCGCGTTCATGACCCAGATGATGGGCTTGAAGATGCGGGAGATCAGCACGAGCGGCGGCGCGAGCAGCAGCACAGCCTTGTCGGGCACCGTGAACGCCGCGTTCTTCGGCACCATCTCGCCCAGCACGACGTGCAGGTAGGTGACGAGCAGCAGCGCGATCACGAACGCGACGATCGAGACGGCCTCTGGCGCGAGCCCGGTCCATTCGAGCGGGCCTTCCAGCAGGTGGTGGATGGCCGGCTCGGAGACGTTGAGGATCAGCAGCGAGCAGATCGTGATGCCGAGCTGGCACATGGCGAGCATGAGCGAGACGTGCTCCATGGCCCACAGCGCCAGCTTCGCAGCGCGGTTGCCGCGATCGGCCATCGGCTCGATCTGGCTGCGCTTTGCGGAGATGACGGCGAACTCCGCGCCGACGAAGAAGGCGTTGGCTGCCAGCAGGATGAAGAGCCACATGATGCCGAGCCAGTCGTTCATCGCTCCTCCTCCTGCTCCACCGGGCGCATGATGTGTCGCACGCGATCAACGCGGCGGCCGTCGACGCGCTCGACGCGGAGCGTGCCGCTCTCGATCTCGACCGTGTCGCCGATCACCGGCAGCGTGCCGAGCTCGGCCATGATGAAGCCGCCGACGGTCTCGTACGGGCCGTCCTCCGGCACTTCGATGCGTGCACGCTCGAGCAGCTCGTCGGGGCGGAACTCACCGGGGAAGGTCGTCCAGCCCGGGCCTTGGATCACATCCACGTGCATCCGGTCGTGCTCGTCGGCGACTTCCCCAACGACCTCCTCGACCAGATCCTCGAGGGTCGCGATGCCCGCCGTGCCGCCGTACTCGTCGACGACGATCGCGAGCTGGTAGCCGCTCTCCTTCAGGTCGGAGAGCAGCGCGTCGAGATGCACCGACTCCGGCACGCGGTGGGCATCCTCGGCGATCGCGGCGACGGGCACGTCGGCCCTGCGCTCGCGCGGCACCGAGATCGCCTGCTTCACGTGCGCGATGCCGATCACCTCGTCGAGGTCGCCGTCGATGACCGGGAAGCGCGAGAAGCCGGTCTTGTGCGCGAGCGCGACAAGCTGGGCGACCGAGTCGCCTCGCTCGATCGCCTCGACGCGCGGACGCGGGGTCATGACGTCGCCCGCAGAGAGCTCCGAGAAGCGCAGCGTGCGCGAGAGCAGCGTCGCCGCATCCGCGTCGAGCGCGCCCTCCATGGCGCTGCGGCGCACGAGGGTCGCGAGCTCCTCCGCGGTGCGGGCGCCCGAGAGCTCCTCCTTGGGCTCCAGGCCGATGGAGCGCAGGATGCCGTTCGCCGAGCCGTTGAGCGCGAGCACCGCGGGCTTGAAGACCGCCGTGAACGCGCGCTGGAACGGCGTGACGCCGATGGCGGTGCCGAGCGGCTTCGCGAGCGCGAGGTTCTTGGGGACGAGCTCGCCGATGATCATCGACAGGATCGTGGCGCCGGTCATGGCGATCACGCTCGAGAGCGGCCCGGCGAAGCCCTCCTCGAGTCCCCACGAGACCAGCACGGGGGTGAGCATCCGCGAGATCGCGGGCTCCATCGTGTAGCCCGTGAGCAGCGTCGTGAGCGTGATGCCCAGCTGCGCGCTCGAGAGGTGGGTCGACGTCTGCTTGAGCGCCTTGATGGTGCCGTCGAGGCGAGCCTCGCCGCGTGCGCGGCGTGCTTCGACCTCCGAGCGGTCGAGGTTGACCAGCGCGAACTCGCTGGCCACGAAGAGGCCGGTTCCGATCGTCAGGATGACGCCCAGGGCGATGAGGATGAGATCCATCAGCCGATCGGTTCCGGCAACGGACTATGACTGTTGTCGTCGTTCACGCGAGCATCTTAGCGGCCACGGCCACGAGCATCCCCGTGCCCGACATCCATGCCGAGTCCGTCACCAGCTGACCGGCAGCGCCTTGCCCTCCTCGTAGCCGGCGGCCGACTGCACGCCGACGCGCGCGCGGTCGCGGAACTCCGGCACCGTTGACGCGCCCGCGTAGGTGAAGGAGGAGCGCACGCCGGAGGTGATCATGTCGAGCAGATCCTCGACGCTCGGTCGCTGCGGGTCGAGCAGGATCGTCGAGGAGGAGATGCCCTCGGCGAAGAGCGTCTTGCGCGCGAGCTCGTAGGCGTCGAGGCCGGCGTTGCGGTCGAGCACGGCCTTCGTCGACGCCATGCCCCACGACTCCTTGTAGAGGCGGCCGCGCTCATCGCGCTGCAGCCTGCCTGGCGCCTCGATGGTGCCGGCGAACCAGGAGCCGACCATGATGCTCGAGGCGCCCGCCGCGAGCGCAAGCGCGACGTCGCGCGGGTAGCGCACGCCGCCGTCGGCCCAGACGCGAGCGCCGAGCTCGAGCGCCGTCGCCGCGGTGTCGAGCACGGCCGAGAACTGCGGGCGGCCGACCGCCGTCATCATGCGCGTCGTGCACATGGCGCCGGGCCCCACGCCGACCTTCAGGATGGATGCCCCGGCGGCAACGAGGTCGCGCACGCCGTCGGAGGACACCACGTTGCCCGCCGCCACGGGGATCTCGTCGCCGATCGCGGCGCGCACGCTCTCGAGGGCGCGCAGCATGCCGCCCTGGTGGCCGTGCGCCGTGTCGACGACGACCACGTCGGCGCCGGCGTCGACGAGTGCCTTCGCCTTCGCCCCGGGGTCGCCGTTGATGCCGACGGCGACGGCGACGCTGAGGCGTCCGGATGGGTCGAGTGCCGGGCGGTAGATGTCGAGCCGAAGGGCGCCGAGGCGGGAGGCGACGCCGACGCAGCGGCCGTCGTCGACGACCGGCGCGACGACGACGCCCTCGCGCTCGAGCGCTGCGAACATCGTGCGGCCGTCGGCGGCGTCGGCGAGCGAGAGCACCGGCAGGTGCGAGTGCAGCAGATCGCCGAGCCGGGCATCGGGCAGCGCGGAGGCGAGGCGCTCAGCCGGAATCGCTCCCAGCAGCGTGCCGTCGTCGTGCTCGATGACGACGCAGTGGCCGGCGATCGCGGGCACGCGCTCGAGCACGTCGGCGACGACGTCGCCGGGCTTGGCGAGGTGCGGCGACTCGAGGCCGATCGGCTGCGCCTTGACCCACTCGATGGAGGCGATGGTCTGCTCGAGCGGCGGATCCTGCGTCAGCACGGCGAGCGCGCCGCGACGGGCGAGTGTCGCGGCCATGCGAGGCCCCGTGACCGAGTTCATGTTGGCCGCGACGATCGGGAGCGTCGCGGTCGTGCCGTCGTCGGGCGACAGGTCGACGCCCATGCGCGAGCCGATGTCGCTGCGGCTGGGCACCAGGAAGACGTCCGAGTAGGTGAGGTCGTGCTCGGGGACGTCGTCGATGAATCGCATGCAGCAAGGGTAATCCGGGTCAGTCCTTCGCCTGGCCCCAGTCGCCCACGATCGCGGTCTGCACGGGGAAGTCGATCGGGAAGCCGCCGAAGAGCAGCCTGCCGGCCTCCGCGGCGGCCGCCCGGATGGCCTCGGCCACCGCATCCGCGCGCTCCTCAGGCGCCTGCACGATCACCTCGTCGTGCAGGAAGCAGACGAGCGCCGCGCCCTCGACGTCTCGGATCGCGCGCCGCACGCCGGCCATCCACGCGAGCGCCCACTCCGCGGCCGTGCCCTGCACGACGAAGTTGCGCGTGAACCGCCCCCAGGCACGGGCCTGGCGGATGCCCCGCTCGTCGTCGCGCCAGCTGCCGGGCAGCGGCGACGTGCGGCCGAGCCAGGTGCGCACGCGCTCCCGCCGCTCCCCGGCACGGGCAGCCGACTCGACGATGCCCATCGCCTTCGGGTAGGCGCGGGCGAGCCGCGGGAGCACGACCGCAGACTCCCCCGTCGTGCCGCCGTAGAGCGCTCCGAGCATCCCGATCTTCGCCTGCTGCCTCGTCTCGACGACGCCTCGGTCGACGAGGCCCTGATAGAGGTCGGTGCCGCGTCCGGCCGCTGCGAGCGCCTCGTCGCGCGCGATGGCGGCGAGCGCGCGCGGCTCGAGCTGCGCCGCGTCGGCGACCACGAGCCGCATGCCCGGCTCGGCGGCGACCGCGCCGCGGATCTGCCTGGCGATCTGCATCGCACCCGAGCCCTCCGTCGCCCAACGGCCCGTCACGACGCCGCCGGGCACGTACTCGAGCGCGAGCCGACAGCGGCCGCGATCGTCGATGCGCGCCCAGCGCTGCGACCAGCTCCAGCCGTTCGCGGTGTGCAGCCGGGCGAGATGCTTGTACTCGATGAGCGGCGCGATCGCCGGATGCTCCTGCTCCTCGAGCTCCCAGCGTGAGGTCGACGCCACGTCGAGGCCCGCGCGCTTGAGCGCCTTCAGCACCTCCTGCGGCGAGTCAGGGTTGAGCGTCGGCGCCGACAGCGCATCCCGGATCTCGACCGCGAGCGCGTCCATGCGGCGCGGCCTCGCGGCCGGGCCGGCCCCGAGCGGTCGCTCGCCGAGCGCCGCCACCAGCAGGGCGTCGTGCCTGGCACGGTCGAAGGGCAGCCCCTGGCGGCTCAGCTCGACCGCGATCACGCCGCCCATCGACTCGGCCGCCGCGAGCATCCGCAGCCCCGCATCGTCGCCGATCGCCGCCTCCTGCAGCGACAGCTGCTCGGCCACGGCATCGAGCGACTCCGCCTCCGGCGCGAGCGAGAACAACCCCTCGGCATCCGTCCGCAGCGCGCGCGACCACCGCTCCTCGGCCTCGAGCCCGCGCGCCTCCGCCAGGATCCGGTGCACCAGCCGCACGTCGCGCACCCGCTCGAGCGCCACCCCGGCATCGAGCAGCGCCGGCACGATCGCCTTCGCGTCCTGCCAGACGATGCGCGCACCGGGCGCAGCCAGCCGCCTGTCGTCGGCGACGTGCGCGCTCGCGTGCACCGCCGCATCCGTCGCCCGCCCGTCGACGAGGGTCGCCACCGCGATGCGCGCGCCGCGATCGAGCGGTGCGACCCCTATGTCGATGCGCTCGGTGTCGATGCGCTCGATGTCGATGCGCTCGGCGTCGATGCGCTCGGCGTCGGTGCGTCCGGCGTCGGAGCGCACGGCATCGGAGCTCGCGTCGGCCATGACTGCACGCTAGTGGGCAGGTCCGACACCCGCCGTTCACCCGGATGCGGCACGATAGGCACTGGAGACAGCGATGACTGCGCAGGTGGTGGTGCTCAACGCGACGCTCGAGCCGATCGGCGTCGCTTCGCTGCAGCGCGCTGTCGCGTTCATCGTCAAGGAGCGCGCGCAGATCATGCTCGCCGCCGACGGCACCATCCGCTCGAACTCCGTCGAGCTGCCCGTGCCGCGCGTCGTGGTGTTCAACGACTACGTGCAGATCCCCCACACGCGGCTCTACGACCGCATGCCGTGGAGTCGCAGGGGCGTGCTCGATCGCGACCGGCGACGCTGCGCCTACTGCGGTGGCGCGGGGGCGACGATCGACCACATCCAGCCGACCTCGCGCGGCGGCGAGTCGACTTGGCTCAACACGATCACCGCGTGCGTCAAGTGCAACGGCGCCAAGGGCAGCCGCACGCCCACGGAGGCGAGCATGCCGCTGCAGTACGAGCCGCGCGTGGTGTGGCGCCGCGAGGTGATGATGCTCGCCGTCGAAGCCGCCGGCGTCGACCTGCAGGAGCTCGGCCTGGTGCGCTGACCGCTGCGCGTCGCCACTATGCTTGTTGGCAGTGTGGCCGCGGACTGCCTGCGGCATGCCCGGAGATTCGAAAGAGGCGATCGATACCGTGTCCACCCCTGCGGACGAGAACGATTTCGGAGCGAATGAGTGGCTCGTCGAAGAGCAATATCAGCTCTTCCTCAAGGACAAGGACTCGGTCGCCCGATCGTGGTGGCCCATCCTGGAGCGCTACGCAGAGCAGCGCGATGCAGGTGGGGCCGCGACCAGCATGAGCGAGGCTCCCAAGCCCGCCACGCCGAAGCCGACGGATGCCGCGCAGACGGATGCGGGGAAGGCCGACGCGGCGAAGGCCGACGCGGCGAAGGCTGGCGCTGAGAAGGCGACGCCGCCGCAGTCGGCCCCCCCAGCGGCAGCGCCTGCGCCTGCAGCCGCCTCGACCACGCCCACGAAGCCCGCTCCGCCGCGCCAGCCGACGCGCGCGCAGTCGCGCCCGGACCAGCCCGTCGACTCCGGCGAGGGCCAGCACGCGCAGGACGCCCCGCACGAGAACACCGAGGGACAGGCCGAGACTCCCGCGCCCGCGGCGAAGTCCGACGGCGGCATCGTCGCGAAAACCACGGCGCAGGCCGCACGGCCCATGCCGGTGCCGGCGGATGCGCCCACGGCAGAGGCGAAGAAGGCCGCAACTCCGGAGAAGGCCGTCGACGAGCCCGTCGTGACGACCCTCCGCGGCATGCCGAAGACGCTCGCGGCCAACATGGACAAGTCGCTCTCGATGCCGACTGCCACGAGCGTTCGCACGGTGCCGGCGAAGCTCATGATCGATCAGCGCATCGTCATCAACAACCACCTGCGCCGCACGCGCGGCGGCAAGGTGTCGTTCACGCACATCATCGGCTACGCGCTCGTCCAGGGTCTCAAGGCGTTCCCGAGCCAGAACGTCTACTACGACGTCGTCGACGGCAAGCCCGCGATGATCGCGCCGCCGCACATCAACCTCGGCATCGCGATCGACATCCCCAAGCCCGACGGCACGCGCGCGCTGCTGGTGCCGAGCATCAAGGGCTGCGAGTCGATGGACTTCTCGGAGTTCGTCGACGCCTACGAGGCCCTGGTGAAGAAGGCGCGCGCCAACAAGCTCGACGCCGGCGACTTCGCCGGCACGACCCTCTCGCTCACCAATCCGGGCGGCATCGGCACTGTGCACTCGGTGCCCCGCCTCATGCCCGGCCAGGGCTGCATCATCGGCGTCGGCGCGCTCGACTACTC
Source organism: Agrococcus sp. ARC_14 (assembly GCF_022436485.1). Taxonomy (NCBI): domain Bacteria; kingdom Bacillati; phylum Actinomycetota; class Actinomycetes; order Micrococcales; family Microbacteriaceae; genus Agrococcus; species Agrococcus sp. ARC_14. Next base: position 1,440,343 of record NZ_JAKUDO010000001.1, on the reverse strand, counting down.
CGCGGAGTTCATGGGCTCGAGCACCGAGTCGCTCGCGACCGCAGGCATCGGCAAGACGGTCACGCTGACCTCGACCTACGACCACCGCGTGATCCAGGGTGCCGGCTCCGGCGAGTTCCTGAAGATCGTGCACGGCCTGATCGTGGGCGAGCAGGACTTCTACAAGGGCATCTTCGCCGACCTGCGCATCCCCTACGAGCCCATCAAGTGGGCGACGGATGTGTCGGTGCGGGAGGCCGACGAGCTCTCGAAGCAGACGCGCGTCACGACGCTCATCAACGCCTTCCGCGTGCGCGGCCACCTGATGGCCGATATCGACCCGCTCGAGTACGTGCAGCGCACCCACCCCGACCTCGAGATCGAGCAGCACGGCCTCTCGTTCTGGGACCTCGACCGCGAGTTCGTCACCGGCGGCTTCGGCGGCAAGCGCTCCGCGCTGCTGCGCGACATCCTCGGCGTGCTGCGCGACTCGTACTGCCGCACGATCGGCGTCGAGTACATGCACATCGCCGACCCCTCGCAGCGCCAGTGGTTCCAGAGCCACCTCGAGGTGCCCTACGTCAAGCCCACGCACGACGAGCAGATGCGGATCCTGCGCAAGCTCAACGAGGCGGAGGCGTTCGAGACCTTCCTGCAGACCAAGTACGTCGGCCAGAAGCGCTTCTCGCTCGAGGGCGCGGAGTCGGCCATCGCCTTCCTCGACGCCCTGCTCGCGGGTGCCGCCGGCTCGGGCCTCGACGAGGTCGCGATCGGCATGCCGCACCGCGGCCGCCTCAACGTGCTCACCTCGATCGCAGGCAAGACCTACGGCCAGGTGTTCCAGGAGTTCGAGGGCGCTGCGGTCTTCCAGGGCTCTGGCGACGTGAAGTACCACCTGGGCAACGCCGGCGAGTTCACAGCGGCAGACGGCTCGACCGTGCCGGTGTACCTCGCCGCGAACCCCTCGCACCTCGAGGCCGTCAACGGCGTGCTCGAGGGCATCGTCCGCGCCAAGCAGGACCGCCTGGGCAACGGCGAGCACACGGTGCTCCCCGTGCTCGTGCACGGCGACGCAGCGAACGCCGGCCAGGGCGTGGTGTTCGAGACGCACCAGCTGTCGCAGCTGCGGGCCTACAAGACCGGCGGCACCGTGCACCTGGTCGTGAACAACCAGGTCGGCTTCACGACCCCGCCGTCGGAGTCGCGCTCGTCGACCTACGCGACCGACATCGCGAAGTCGATCCACGCGCCGATCCTGCACGTGAACGGCGACGACCCCGAGGCCGTCGTGCGCGTCGCGGAGCTGGCCTTCCAGTACCGCCAGGAGTTCAAGCGCGACATCGTCATCGACCTCATCTGCTACCGCCGGCGCGGGCACAACGAGGGCGACGACCCCACCATGACGCAGCCGCTCATGTACTCGCTCATCGAGCAGAAGCGCTCCGTGCGCACCCTCTACGCCGAGAACCTCGTCGGCCGCGGTGACATCACCAAGGAGGAGTACGCGTCCGCCCAGGCCGACTTCCAGGGCAAGCTCGAGCAGGCCTTCATGGAGACCCACGCCGCGGCGACGGGCTCGATGCCCGTGGTGACGCCCGAGCCCGCCGAGGTCGTGTCGGGCGAGCCCGAGACCACCGGGGTCGACGCATCCGTGATCGAGGCGATCGGTGACGCGCACGGCAACCCGCCGGAAGGCTTCAAGGTGCACCCCAAGGTGCAGCAGGTGCTCGACAAGCGCATCAAGGCGAGCCGCGAGGGCGGCGTCGACTGGGCCTTCGGCGAGCTGCTGGGCCTCGGTTCACTGCTGCTCGAGGGCACGCCGGTGCGCATGTCCGGCCAGGACACGCGGCGCGGCACCTTCGTGCAGCGCCACGCCGTCATGCACGAGCGCGACAACGGCCAGGAATGGCTGCCGCTGGCGAACCTGGGGGCCGAGCAGGGCCGCCTCTCGATCTACGACTCGCTGCTGAGCGAATACGCATCGATGGCGTTCGAGTACGGCTACTCGGTCGAGCGTCCCGACGCGCTCGTGCTGTGGGAGGCGCAGTTCGGCGACTTCGCGAACGGCGCCCAGATCGTCATCGACGAGTTCATCGCCTCCGCCGAGCAGAAGTGGAACCAGCACTCCTCGCTCGTGCTGCTGCTGCCGCACGGCTACGAGGGCGCAGGGCCCGACCACTCGTCGGCGCGCATCGAGCGCTTCCTGCAGATGGCCGCAGAGAACAACATGACGATCGCGCGCCCCTCGACGCCCGCGAACCACTTCCACCTGCTGCGTCGCCAGGCATACGCACGGCCGCGCCGACCGCTCGTCGTCTTCACCCCGAAGGCAATGCTGCGCCTGCGCGACGCGACGAGCGCCGTGGAGGACTTCACCAGCGGTCGATTCCTGCCGGTGATCGACGACCAGCAGGTGCAGGACGACGCCGCGGTGACGCGCGTGCTGCTGCACTCGGGCAAGATCCACTACGACCTCAAGGCGGAGCTTGCCAAGCGGGAGCGCAGCGACATCGCGCTCGTGCGCGTCGAGCAGCTCTACCCGCTCCCGGTCGACGAGATCAACGCCGCAGTCGACCGCTACCCGGGCGCCGAGCTCGTCTGGGTGCAGGAGGAGCCGCTGAACCAGGGCTCCTGGCCGTTCATCCACCTGGCGCTCCCCCGGCACCTGCACGGCCGCACGCTGCGCGTGATCGGCCGGCAGCAGTCGGCGAGCCCGGCGACCGGCTCGGCGAAGCGCTCCGCGCGCGAGCTCACGGCCATCCTGGAGGCCGCACTGGGCTGATCCGCGAACGGGCTCCACCGAGCCCGCGCGATGAGCCCGAACCTCAGCACTCCCTCAGCAGACAGAGATCCCCGCACCCCAAGAGGTGCGGGGATCTTTGGTTGGCTTCCCTCGCAAGTTTGCACATACTGTTACCAAACAGTGTTATCGCAATGACCGCGAGCAAGTCTCCCGGTCGACTGGGAGTGGGTGCGCAACGTGCAGAGAGCGACGCGGCCGGTGACGGCGCGCATGGCGACGCGGTGGTTCGGGGCAGCAGCAGCGGCGAGCGCGGCGACCGCCGATCGGCTGCCGACCTTCGCCCTCCCGGGAGCGCAGTCGCCTCGATCGACGCCCGCGCTCGCCCGCAGGCGCCAGTGGGAGCGCACGACGCGCGGTCGGCTGGCGCTCGCCGACACCGCCGTCGTGCTGCTGACGACAGTCATCGTGGCGATCGGCGTGCTCGGCACCGCCCCGACGCTCGAGATCGTCGCGCCGCAGCAGGTGCTCGCGGCCCCGGCCCTCACCTCGCTCGTCTGGCTCATCGCGCTGGCAGCACTGCACTCGCGCGACTCCGTGATCCTGGGCTCCGGCGCGCTCGAGTACCGCCGCGTCGTGCACGCCACCGCCCTCTCGTTCGGCCTGCTGGCGGTGCCGTGCCTCGCGACGGCCGACTGGCCCGCGATGCGGATGCAGCTACTCATCGCGCTGCCCGCGGGTCTGCTGGCGCTGCTCATCAGCCGGTGGCAGTGGCGCCGCTGGCTGCTCAGCCGCCGACGCATCGGCGAGCTGGCCTCGCGCACCATCCTGATCGGCGATCGCGAGGAGGTCGCCTACGTGCTCGAGCGGCTGGAGAGCACGCACGACCTCAGCTACCACGTGGTCGGCGCAGCCATCGCGGGCAGCACGGGCGAGCCGATGACGCTCGGCGGTCGCACCATCCCGGTGCTCGCCACGCGGGAGTCGATCGCGGCGACCGCAGAGCGCATGGGGGCAGACACCGTCATCCTGGCCAGCAATCCCGATGCCGATCCCGGCTATCTGACGCGCCTCAGCCGCCAGCTCGAGGGCACCTGCGCTCAGCTCGTGCTCTTCAGCAGGCTGACGGATGTCGCCGGCCCTCGCATCTCGTTCCGCCCGGTCGACGGCCTGCCGCTGATCCAGGTGCGCATCCCCACCTTCGACGGCGGGACGCACGTGCTCAAGCGCGCACTCGACATCGTCATCTCAGGCTTCGCGCTGCTGGCGGTCGCCGTGGTCGCCGTGCCGATCGCCACCGCGATCAAGCTCGACTCCCCCGGTCCTGTGCTGTTCCGCCAGCAGCGCGTCGGTCGTGATGGGCACACGTTCGCGATGCTGAAGTTCCGCACCATGCACGTCGACGCCGAGCAGCAGCTCGCAGCGCTGCAGGCGCAGAACGAGGGCGCCGGCCCGCTCTTCAAGATGCACGACGACCCGAGGGTGACCAGAGTGGGCCGCTTCCTGCGCGCACACTCGCTCGACGAGCTGCCGCAGTTCTGGAACGCGTTCATCGGCGAGATGAGCGTGGTCGGCCCGCGCCCGCCGCTGCCCGACGAGGCCACCACCTACGACGGCGTGGTCGTGCGCAGGCTCTACCTGAAGCCCGGCATCACCGGGCTGTGGCAGATCAGCGGTCGCAGCGATCTCAGCTGGGATCAGAGCGTGCGGCTCGACCTCCGCTACGTCGAGAACTGGTCGGTGATGCAGGACCTCATGATCATCGTCCGCACCGCGCGCGTCGTCCTGCGCCCATCCGGCGCCTACTGAGGAGCTCCCATGCGCATCGCCATGCTCGGCACCCGCGGCGTGCCCGCCGCCTACGGCGGCTTCGAGACCGCCGTCGAGGAGATCGGCTCCCGCCTCGCCGCCCGCGGTCATGAGGTCGTCGTCTACGGCGACCGCACGCATCCGGACGTCTCCGAGCACCTCGGCATGCGGGTCGTGCACCTGCCGTCGCTGCCCGTGAAGCAGCTCGAGACCCTCAGCCGCTCCGGGTTCGCCACGCTGCATGCCCTCGCCGGCGCCAAGCCAGACGTCGCCTTCGTCTTCAACGCAGCCAACGCCCCCTACGTATCGCTGCTGCGGGCGCGCGGGATCCCCGTCGCCGTGCACGTCGACGGGCTTGAGTGGCGGCGAGCGAAGTGGGGCGGCGCGGGCCGCGCCTACTACCGCTGGGCGGAGGCGCGCTCGGTGCGCACTGCCGACGCGCTCATCGCCGATGCGCCAGGCATCGCCGAGTACTACGCGGCCGAGTTCGGCGCGCCGACCGAGCTGATCCGCTATGGCGCCCCGGTGCTCCACAGCTGCAGCACCGCGCCGCTCACGGCCCTCGGCCTCGAGCCCGCGCGCTTCCACCTCGTCGTGGCGCGCTTCGAGCCCGAGAACCACGTGCTGGAGATCGTCGAGGGCTACCGCCGCAGCGGATCGACGCTGCCGCTCGCCGTCGTCGGCTCCGCCCCCTACAGCGCCGACTACACCCGTGCGGTGCGCGACGCTGCCGCGGGCGACGACCGCATCCGCCTGCTCGGCGGCGTCTGGGATCAGTCGCTGCTCGACGCGCTCTACGCGCATGCCTACACCTACGTGCACGGCCACTCGGTCGGCGGCACCAACCCCTCGCTGCTGCGCGCCATGGGCGCCGGCACCGCCACGATCGCCTGGGATGTGGGCTTCAATCGCGAGGTGCTCGCCGACGACGCGTGGGCCTTCGACAGCCCCGAGCAGCTCGCGGCGATCCTCGCAGAGGCGGAGGCTGACGAGCCGCTCGTCATCGCCAGGGGCCTGCGCTCGCGCGAGCGCGCGTCGCGCGTCTTCCGCTGGGACGACGTCGCCGACGACTACGAACGGCTCGCGAGCGAGATCGCTGCGGGCGCGTCGATCCACAGAACGAGCAAGACCGCCAGGAGGACAGTGCAGAATGCGAGGTGAGACCCCGAGAGAGGCGGCGCGATGACGCTCCACGAGTACGCCACTGCACTGCTCAAGCACTGGTTGGTCATCGTCGTGCTGGCACTGCTGGGCGCGGCCGCGGGCTACGGGGTGTCGCAGTTCATGGACGAGCGCTACCGCTCCGAGACGACGGTCATGATCAGCCCGGCACGCGGCGACAGCACGAGCGAGCTCGTGCAGGGGTCGAACTACGTGCAGAGCGTGGTGCAGACCTACGCGGTGCTCGCCCGCTCCCCCGTGGTGCTGCAGCCGGTCATCGACGAGCTCGGCCTCGACGAGACCGCGACGAGGCTCGCGGCGCGCACGGATGTGGAGGCGCCGCTGAACACGATGGTGATCGAGATCGGCGTGACGGATGCGACGGCCGATGCCGCGCAGGCGGCCGCCGATGCGATCGCGGCAGAGTTCGCCGATGCCGTGGCAGAGACCTCGCCAGAGGGCGCTGACGGGCAGCCCGCCGTGCGCGTGTCGGTGATCTCCCCCGCGCGGGCGCCCCTGTCGGCCATCGCCCCGAACACCCGCATGAACACGGTGCTGGGCGGGGCGGCCGGGCTCGCCCTCGGCGTGCTCGCCGCGCTCGCGCTGCGCCGCTTCGGCGGGCGCCTCGGCAGCCTCGACGACCTTGACGAGGCCGTCGACGCCCCGGTGCTGGGCGCGATCGGCCGTGCGAGCGGCGGCGTCGTCGAGGCGCTGCGCGAGCATCCGGCCGGCAGGGTCGCGGAGTCGGTGCGGCAGACGACGGCCGCCCTCAAGTTCGTCGACATGGATCACGAGCACCGGGTGCTCATCGTGACGAGCGCCGGGGCGGGTGAGGGCAAGTCCTCGACGTGCGTCGGGCTCGCGCTGACGCTCGCGGAGGTCGGCAGCCGGGTGCTGCTGGTCGAGGCCGACCTGCGCAGGCCGACGATCGCGCGGATGACGGGCATCGAGGGCGCGGTCGGCCTGACGACCGTGCTGGTCGGCGATGCGACGCTCGCGGAGGCGGCGCAGTCCTGGGGGCACGAGCGGCTCCACGTGCTGCCGAGCGGTCCGAAGCCGCCCAATGCCGGGCAGCTGCTGACGAGTGCGCGCCTGCGTGCCGTGCTCGACCAGGCGCGCGCCGACTACGAGTACGTCATCATCGACACGCCTCCGGTCGGGGCGGTGAGCGATGCCCTGTGGCTCGCACCGGCCGCCGACGCGGCGATCCTGGTGGCGCGCGCCGACCGCACGCGGCGCGACGCGCTGCGCAGGGCCATCGCCGCGATCGACGGCACCCCCGCTCCCGTGCTGGGCGTGGTGCTCAACGGCGTCGCGCTCGCGCGCGGCCCGTACGACCAGCGCGAAGGATGAGCTCCCTCCTCGCCCTCGCCGCCAAGGCGGCGACGATGGCGATCTCGCTCGTGTGCGGTGTGCTCACGACGAGGCTGATCCTGGGCGAGGCCGGCGTCGAGCACTACGCGCTCTACGCCCTGCTGACCGTGCTGCCGTCGCTGCTGGCCTTCACCGACCTCGGCGCGGGCGCCGTGATCGTCAATGGGGTCGCGACGAGCGACGACCCACGCGGCGACCCGCAGCTGACGGCGCAGCTCACCTCGGTGGGGCGCATCGTCGTCGGCTTCGCTGCGGTGCTGATGCTCGTCAACACGCTGCTGCTCGTGACCGGCGGCTGGAACGTCGCGCTCGGCGACGCGGGCGGCCTGCCGAACGCGGGCGTCGCCGCCTGGGCCTGCCTGACGGTGTTCTGCCTCGGCATCCCGGTCGGCATCTGGGTGCGGATCATGCTGGGGCTCCGCCGCAACCACATCGTGATCCTGCTGCAGGGCCTGATCTCGCCGCTCACGCTGCTGGGCGTCTTCCTGCTCACCCGCATGCCGGAGGGCGAGGGGCACGGCTTCCTCGCCATCGCCTCCTACGCCGCATCCTTCGTCGTCAGCGCCATCGGTCTCGCGCTCACCTGGCGCAGCACATCCCCCCTCATCCCGCGCGCGGCCGCGATGGTGCCGCATCCCCGCAGGCACCCGGGCGTGCGGGTGATGGATGTGGGCTGGCCGATGCTCGCGCAGCTGATCTCGTACCCGATCGCCGTCAGCACGCAGCGCTACGTGCTTGCGCAGTCGGGCGATGCCGCACAGGTCGCGGAGTACGGCGTGGTGGCGCAGGTCTTCCTGGCCCTGAACGGGCTCGTGCTGGCGGCGGGGCTCGCGCTCTGGCCGATCTACTCGCGCAAGCGGCACCTGGGCGAGCTGCGCCGCGGGCCGGCGCCCATGGCGTGGCTGTTCGCGGGCTCCGTCGCCGTCGCGACCGCGCTCGTCTGGCTGCTCGAGGATCCGATCTTCGCCTTCATCACCGACGGCCAGATCGACGTCTCGGGGTTCACCGTGCTCGCGTTCGGCCTGATGGTCACCTGTGTCGCGGGCGTCTACCCGCTCGGCATGTTCATCATGGACAAGCCCGGCATCCGCTTCCAGGTCGTGCCGACGCTCTCGATGGCGCTCGGCAGCCTGGCGCTCTCGATCTGGCTCGCGCCCGTGCTCGGTGCGCCCGGACCCCCGCTCGGCAATGCGGTGGCGCTGCTCGTGTGCCAGATCGTGCCGTTCTCGATCTACATCGCGCGGCATCGCGAGCGGCTCACGGCGAAGCAGACGCAGGATGCCTGAGGTCGTCGGCGCCGTCGGCTCGAGCGCACGACCGTGCGGGAGTGCCGAGCGCTCAGCGCAGCGCGGCGAAGGCCGAGATCGACGCGTCCCAGGCGCCGCCGAGCAGCCAGTCGGTGATGCGCACGTAGCGCTCCACGTAGTCGGCCTGCGTCAATCCGCGCTGCTCGCCCGCGCCCGCTTCCGGAGCCGGCACGCCGCCCGCGACGGCGTCCTCGAGGGCGCGCGCCAGCGCATCCGCATCCCCCGGCTCCACCAGCCGCGCGGTGCCGTCGACGTAGTCGTCGAGACCGCCGGTGCGCGAGACGACCAGCGGCCGGCCGGCACCCAGCGCCTCGATGCAGCTCGTGGTGCCGGAGGCGTGGCGATTGTGTCGCAGCGGCACGACGACGCAGCTCGCCTCCCGCATCGATGCCGTCAGGCTCTCGCGGGTCGCAGAGCGCACGCGCTCGACGTTGGCCGGCCAATCGATCTCGCCTGCTGCGCGACTGGTCGAGACGACGCGGAAGCGCAGCCTCGGCAGCCGTGCCGCGACGGTGGCGAGCAGCGCCCAGTCGCGGTCGATGTCGTTGCCGACCGCCAGCACGAGCGGCGGCTGCGCGGCGGATTCGGCTCGCACGCTCGGCAGCGCCTGCGTGCCGAACGGCACCAGCTCGGCGCGGCGGCCCGGCACCGCGGCCCGGGCATCCTGGAGGTTGATGCGCGAGTGCACGACCTCGATCGCGTGCCGGCGGAGCTGCCTGGCGATCCATCGCCGGCGCCAGGGCGCGATGCGGGGCCAGGCGTCCCACAGCCACACCGACTGCGCGAGCACGGGCGGGCCGGCGCCGCGGAGCACCGCTGCGACGGCGAGGTGCTCCCGCTCGGTGTGCGTCCACACGGCGTCGGCGCCGCGCAGCAGCGCGCGGTTGCGCCAGATGTGCACGAGGTCGAAGCCGAGCCGGGCGGCGAGCGCGCGGCGGACGCGGGAGACCGAGGCGGACTCGGGATGCGAGCGGGTCCAGGCCAGGTCGAACCGGTCGGCGGCTCGGTGGTAGCCGTAGGGCGTCGCGTCGAGCACCTCGCCGCGCGCATGCCGCTCGCGCCAGCGCTCGACGTCCTGGTCGTAGGACAGCGCGACCACGATGCGCGGCATCACGCTCATCGCTCGCTTGCCCGTGGCATCATGGCGCCATCATAGAAGCGCATCGAGCGCCCGACCGAGGAGAGCCCATGCAGGCGCCCACCGCTCGCGTCGCGCTGATCACCATCGCGGTGCCGGCGCTCGCGGCGGCCGCGGCGGGCGTGCGCCTGCTGGTGATGCCGGGCATCAGCGTGGCCCTCATCGTCGCCGTCGTGCTCGCACCGGTCTGGCTCGGCGCCCTCACGCGCTACCGCTGGACGCGCGCGCTGCTTGTGCTCGGGCTGCTCGCGGCGGCCTGGGGCGCGCTGCTCTCGGTGCTCGAGACCGCACGTCCCACCGGCACGACCCTGATGCTCAACCAGACAGGGCAGCTGCTCGCGCTGATCGGCGGCGCCGGGCTGCTGCTGTGGGCGCGGACCAGCATCGGCAGCGGCTGGACCACGACCGCCTTCGGCGTCGGCACGCTCGTGAACGCGCTGCTGATGGGACCGCATCCGGCCAACCCCTGGAAGTACTCGCTCGCGATCCCGATCTCCCTCATCGTGCTCGGCCTGTCGATGCATTGGCGCAGTCGGATCCTGCCCATCGTGGTGCTCGCCGGCCTGGCTGCAGCATCGGCGGCGTCGGACTCCCGCTCTATGACGTCGTTCCTGCTGCTCGCGGCGGCTGCGCTGCTGTGGCAGTCCTTCGCACCCAGCCCTGGCGCGAGGCCGAACGCAGGGCAGACGCTCGTGTGGCTGGCCGTCGCCGGCCTTGCGGCCTTCATGCTGCTGCAGGCGCTCATCCTCGACGGTGTCCTCGGCCAAGCCGCGGCGCAGCGCTCCGAGGCGCAGCTGGACACCTCCGGCTCGCTCCTGACCGGCGGTAGGCCGGAGCTCGGCGCCGCGATCGCGCTCATCGGCGCCGAGCCGCTCGGCTACGGTTCCGGCACTCGCCCGGTCTCGAGCGACGTGTGGCTGGCGAAGTCCGGCATGGATCTGCTGGGCTACAACCCCAACAACGGCTACGTCGAGGTCTTCATGTTCGGCGGTCACTTCGAGGTCCACTCCGTGCTCGGCGACCTGTGGGTGTGGTTCGGACCGCTCGGGGCGGCCGTCGCCATCCTCGTCGCAGCGACCGGCCTCTTCGGCACCGCTTCTGCGCTCGCGCGCCGCACCGCGAACGGTCCGCTCGTGCTGCTCACGATGCTGGGGCTGTGGGACGTGCTCTTCAGCCCGATGCTCACCTCGTACAGCACGCTCGCGCTGCTGTTCGCGCTTGCGGCGCTGCCGGCGGTCACGGCACCGGGGGTGGCGCAAGGCCTCAGCCCTGCGTCACCACCCAGCGGTCGAACCTGAGCACCTGCGTCGGGTTGGTCGAGACCGAGCTGAGCGCCGCGCGGATGCCGAGGAAGCCTGCGGCCTGCATGGCCGCCGTGCCGTCGGTCGACGAGGCCGTCCAGCCGCTCGGCTCGGGCGAGCCGTCGAGCCAGACCGCTGCCCGCACCGTCGTCGGGCTGGTCCCTGTCACCTGCAGCCGAACGTGCAGGTCTGCGCCCGCGGTGTAGGTCTGGGGCAGCAGCACGTTGCCGCCGGGCAGGATCGTCTGATCGCGCATCAGGTAGACGCGGATCAGCCCGTTCGGCTCGAGCCGCACGCGCGTCGAGTAGTACGAGGAGCCGACCTGTCGCCCGATCACGTCGATGCTCATCGTGCCGCCCGCCGACGCCTGGTCGGAGGACAGCGTGACCTCGACCTGGTTGCTCGTGCCGGTGATGCCGGCCATGCGGGCCTCGCGGGTCTGCGTCGGAGCCAGGGCGATGGCACCTTCCCCGCCGCTCACCGAGAACGCCGCCGTGCCGCCCAGCGCCGCCCATGCCGGACCGACCTCTGGCGTGCCCCATGCGCTGCTGGCCGTTCGCGTGAAGCTGTCGAACGAGACCGCGCCGGGCGGCACCGGGGCGCCGGCGGTGACGGCGCGCGTCACCTGCGCCGTCGCGCCCTCGTCGTCCGTGACCGTGAGGGTGACGTCGTACTCGCCGTCAGCCGCATACGTCCTGCTCGTGGTGGCACCGGTGCCGGTCGAGCCGTCACCGAAGCTCCACGCGTAGGAGGCGATCGATCCGTCCGGGTCGGTGCTGCCGCCCGCGTCGAACGAGACGGTCATGCCCGACTCGGCAGCGGTGAACGCCGCGGTCGGCGCCTGGTTCGGCGCGACGATCGTGACCGACTCGGTGTCGACCGCGGTCGCGCCCCGGTCGTCGGTCACGGTCAGCTCGATCGTGTAGTCGCCGCCGGCGGCGTAGTCGTGCGTCGCGGTGGCGCCGCTGGCCGTCTCGCCGTCGCCGAAGTCCCACGCGTAGGACGCGATCGCCCCGTCCGGGTCGCTCGAGCCGCTGCCGCTGACCTCGACCGACATGCCGTCGACCGATGCCGTCGCGACGGCTGTCGGCGCGGCGTTCGGGCCCTGCACCGTGACCTCCTCGGTCGCCGTGCCCGTGACGCCCTCCGCATCCGTCACCGTGAGCGTCACCGTGTAGGTGCCGCCGCCGGCGTAGGCGTGCGTCGGGGTCGCGCCGGTGCCGTCGTCACCGTCGCCGAAGTCCCACGCGTAGCTCGCGATCGTCCCGTCGGGGTCGGAGGAGGCGGATGCGTCGAAGTCGACGCTCAGGCCCGTGACGTCGGTCGTGAAGTCGGCCGTCGGCGCCTGGTTGGCGGCTCCCTCGGTGGCGAGCTCGTAGTGCTCGCGCACCTGGTTGGCCGTGAGCGGAGCGCTGTACACCGCGACCTCGTCGAGCGAGCCCACCCAGAACGGGTCGCCGACCCAGGTGGTGTCGCCGCCGAGCCGCCAGTAGCCGGTGTAGGCCTCGGCGGTCGCGATCGAGTTCGAGCCGATGAGCTGGCCGTCGACGTAGAGCTGCATCCCGCTCGGCGACTGCTGCCCGACCACGTGGTGCCACGTGCCGTCGTTGTAGGCGGCGGGAGTCTGCAGCACCTGCGCGCTGCCGCTCCAGATGCCGAACTGCAGCTGGCCGCCCGGCGTCATCATGATGTGCCGGTCGTACTGCGAGGAGGCGTTCGTCGCCGTGCTGTTGCTGGTGCCGAAGCCGACGAGCTTGCCGCCGCGAGTCGAGCTGGTGCGGAACCACGTCTCGACCGAGAACGACGTCGGGCTCTGCATCGAGCTCGCGCTCGCCACGATCTGCCGGTTGCTCCAGGTGCCAAGGATGTTGCGCGACGACGCGAAGCCGACCGCCGTGTTCGCGACGCCGTCGAGCGCGCCCGCCTGGCCGTAGCCGAACTGGGCGCTGCCTGCCCGCAGGTAGGAGCCGGCGAGCCCGTTCGGCCCGGCGTCCCGTGCGACCGTGCCGCTCGCCTCACCCAGGCGCCAGTAGAGCGTCGGGTCGTGGCTGAACACGGATGCGCCGTAGGCGTCGGCGGGAGCGGTCGGGATCGTGGAGGCGCGGCCGGAGGCGACGCGGTGCCCGTCGACCTCGGCGCGGGTCAGCACCCGGTCGTAGATGGCGACGTCGGCGATCGAGCCGCTCAGGAACCGCGCGTTGACGTTGGGCCAGCCGTCGATGTTGTCGCCGCCGACGCGCCAGTAGCCGTCGTACGGCTGCGCCGAGGTCGTATCAGCACGGGTGCCGACACGGGCGCCGTCGACGAAGAGCGTCATGCCGCCGGATCCCAGGGTGCCGACGACGTGGTGCCACTGGCCGTCGTTGTAGCCGGAACCGCTCTGCAGCACCCGCACCTGCCCCGGGTGGACGCCCCAGGTGATGGTGCCGTTGCCGGAGAGATAGATGTGCCGGTCATAGCTGGCTGAGGTGCCCGTCGGGGTGTTGCCGAAGCCGACGATCTTGCCGCCCTGCGTGCTGGTGGTGCGGAACCACGCCTCCACGGAGAGCTCCTGCGCGGCAGACTCCAGCGCACGCGTGCTGCCGTACGAGTTCGTCGCGCCGGTGAACGTGGTCGCTCGCGTCGAGCCATCGGTCGCCTGACCCGCGGCGGTGCGGCCGGTGTTGGCCGTCAGCGTCAGGTCGGTGCCGCCCATCCAGTCGAGCCCCGTCGTTCCGCTCGTCTCGCCCAGCGGCCAGTAGTGCAGGGGGTCATCGTCGAGCACGTCGAGCGCATAGGCCGGCGTCGTGCCGGCGGCGGCGATCGTCACGCTCGTCCAGTCGGACTGCGTCCAGTTGCCGTCCGCGTCGGAGACCCGCACGCGGTAGCTGTAGCTCTGCCCCGACTCGACAGTGGTGTCCGAGTAGCGCAGGAACGGGCGCTTCCAGTAGGTCGACGACTCGGTGACCGTGTGCAGCGGTGCGCTCACGCCCTGCCGGTAGACCTCGTAGGTCAGCGCTGCGCTGTCGGCGTCGTAGTTCGCCTGCCAGCCGATGCGCGCCTCCCCCTCGCGGAACGAGGTGGTGCTGATCGGGTAGAGACCGCCCTGGATGCTCGGCCCGATGTCGTTCGGGGCGACGTCACGAGGCGCGAATCGCACCAGGCCCTGCTGCCGGATGCCGTTGATGGAGGTGAACTCGCCGCCGTAGAGCACGTAGTCACCGGCGGAGGCCACGCTCCACCCAGCCTGGTCGATGCCCGACACCGAGCCGGTGCCCCAGATCGGGTACCAGTGCAGCAGCTTCGCTGCCGGGTTGCCGGTGAAGCTGCGGTAGCCCCAGATGTCGGGAGTGATGGCGTTGCCGCTGGGCTCGGCGTCGAACGCGAGCGAGTGGTTGAGGTACCAGGGGTCGAGCTGCGGGAACTCGCCGATGTTGCCGCAGTAGTGGGTGTGCGCGGCGGTGTAGAGGATGCCGTTGTGCGGCGCGACCGAGTAGGTGTCGCCGTGGCAGTCCTCCATCCAGATCATCGTGCCGTCTGCCCAGCTCGCCCGGAAGGCACCTTCGAAGTCGTCCTGCTGCTTGTTGCCGCCGAAGTCGTAGCCGGAGCCGTAGACGCTCGTGCTGTCGGCGGCGAGCGAGTAGATGGCGGCGTTGGTGCCGCCGTTGCGCAGCACGCTGTTGACGGCCCACGGCAGGCTCGCGCCCGTCTGCGCGTCGAGTGCAGCCATGCCCCGACCGGGGTTGTCGGAGCCGTTCGTGGTGAGGAAGGAGCCTCCCGCGACCACCTTCGAGCCGTCCGGCGAGACGACGACGGCGCGAGCGAGATAGCCGCCCGTGTGCACCGGGTTGAACGGCAGCAGCGCGCCGGTGGTGGCGTGCACGGCGGCGACACCGGTGCGCGTGGCGTTGGCGACGTTCGTGAACTGCCCGGCGACGTACACGGCCGAACCGGTCGTCGCGAGGCCGAACACGGTCGAGTTCGTGCCGGGTCGCCAGTTCGGCAGCAGCGCACCGGTCGCCACGTTGAACGCTGCGAGGCGGTAGCGGGCCTGGCCGTTGACCGCGGTGAAGGCGCCGCCGATGTAGAGGGTCGCGCCATCGGGCGAGGTCGCGGCGGCCATGATGCGGCCGTTGACCTGCGGTGCGAACGAGCCGTCGAGCACACCGGTCGTGAGGTTGTAGGAGAGCAGGTTCGATCGCGGCGTCAGCTGCGTGCCCGGGTTGGCTCCGGCTGGCCTGGCGTTCGAGAACTGTCCGCCGGCGAAGACCCGGTTGCCCGCGACGGCCTGCGCGTAGACGATGCCATCGATCTGCACGGTGGGCAGCGGATCGGAGCTGACGGGCTCACCGACCGCCGCGACGGCCTCCTCGACCGCCGGCGCTGGCAGCACCGGCGCGGCCGACGACGGGGGTGCCGCCAGCTGATTGCCGATGAGCAGGGTCGCCGATGCGACGATCGCGATGCCGATCTGGCCGAGTCTTGCGACGCGTGATCCCGGTGTCCGGAATCCGGCCTCTGCTTGTGATGCCACAGTGCAGCTCCCCGTTGACGGTCCGCCGTAGGGCGGGCACCTGACCGCACGTCATCGCACGGCCTGGGGTCACTGTACGAATGCCACCACTGCGGCACCACCAGTTTCCGAACAGTGTTTTCTTCAGGTTTCCACAGGAAGCGCGATCAGCGCAGGTCGCCGCGGAAGGTGAAGGTCGGCTGCCCGGGCACGACGTCGACGCCGACGAGCACATCGGCGAGCTCGGCGTCGCCCGCCTCGAAGAGGTACACGCCCGCTGCCGACTCCCCCGGCGCGATGCTGCCGCCGAACGGGCTGCCGCCGGGCTGCATGAGCGAGTTGCCGGGCCTGCGCGCGTCGCCGAAGTACGCGTTCACGACGATGAGGCCCGCATTCAGGGGCTCGCTCGTGGCATTGCTGACCTCGATCGTGAGCCGCACGGCGGGGCCGGCGATCTCACCGGGCGCGATCGCCTGGCCGTCGACCTGCTCGATCTGCGCGAGCTCGACGCGCACGGTCTCACCGTCGGAGACCTCCTGCTCGGCGACCTCCGTCGGTGCGACGGGCTCCGCCTCCGGGGCGATGGGTGCATCGGATGCCGGTGGTGCTGCAGTGGTCGCGGCCGGCGGCGGGGTGGCTGCCGGTGTCGCCGGTGGGGCCGAGGTCGCTGAGGGGTCGGCGCTGGGATCGACGGAGGGCGCCGCGGAGGCGCTGTCGGTCGGTGCAGTCGGCGTCGCGCCGCCCCCGGCTGCGACAGCCGCCCAGACGATCCCGACGACGATCAGCAGTGCGGCAGCAGCGATGATGATCCATCGACGCTGTGCGGAGGTCCGCTCGACCATGGCAGCCTCCCTCGACCGTGTCGGAAGTCTACGTCTGCAGCTCCGTGCGCCGACTCAGGGCTTCCTCAGCGATCCGGCTGCCATCGCGCAGGCCTCGCCACAGCGCTCGCAGCGGCCTGATCGGTCGCAGCAGCTGCCGCCTGCCGCCGCGCATCACGATCCGCCAGGCCGCCGGCAGCGAGCGCCGCTGCCAGCGACGGATCCCGTCCGCGTCCAGATGCCCGGCCGCGAAGCGCATCCGGTTGCGGATGTTCCAGTAGTAGTACAGCTCCGACTTCGCCTCCTCGCGCTGGCTCGTCTCCTTGTGGGTGCCGCCCTCGTCGTGGAGCGCAACCGCCCCATGGACCACCAGCAGCTCGCCGCCGCGCTCGACCACGCGGCGGGAGAAGTCGACGTCCTCCCAGTAGAGGAAGTAGTCGTGGTCGAAGCCGCCGCTGAGCTCCCACACCTCGCGGGTGATCCAGAGGCAGGCGCCAGACAGCCAGGGCACCGGCCGCCCGTCCGGGTGCTCCGGACGGCGCTTCGGATGCCGGATCTCACCGTCGACGAGGTCGATGTCGAGCCCCGAGAACCACACGCGCCCCGAGGGGCTGCGCACGACCGGCGAGCGCAGCGTGCGCGCATCCCCCGCCGCCGCGAGCGCCTCGACTCCCTGCCGGTCGATGCTCGCGTCCGGGTTGAGCACCAGCATCGCCGCCGCGCCATGCTCGAGCGCGTGGGCGACGCCCGCATTCACCCCGCCACCGAACCCGGTGTTGTCATCGAGCGCGACGAGATCCCACCCCATCCGCTTGGTGAGCGCCGTGACGGCGGCCCGTTCCTGAGCGGTGCTGAAGTTGTCGACCACGACGACGCGTGCCTCCGGCACCGCCGCCGCGGTCATCGCCAGGTGCTGCGCGAGCAGCGCGCTCGAACCGTAGCTCACCACGACGATCGCCAGCCCTCGCACGCGGCCCCCTTGTTCGTCGTCGCTCGGTCCTGGGTAGTGTAAGCCGCGACCTGGAGGTCGGATGCGGGTGCTCTTCGATGGCTACTGGTGGGCAGACGGCCCGGCGGCGAACCGCACCGTGCAGCGCGAGATCCTGTTGGCCTGGCGACGCGCGTTCCCCGAGGACCAGGTGGCGGTCGCGCTGCGCAGGGGCGCAGATGCCGACGGCCTCCCCGCGGGCGTCGGCGTGCGGCGCACCGCGCTGTGGCCGCAGGGCGTCTCGAACGCGCTCGAGCTCGGCGGCAGCGGCGCCGATCTGGTCATCGCGCACAACTTCGCGCCGCTCACCGGCACGAGCGCTGTCTTCGTCCACGACGCGATGTTCGTCGACCACCCCGAGTGGTTCAGCCGCGCGGAGCGCGTCTACTTCTCCGCCATGCTGCCGAGCGCCCGCCGCGCGCGCCTCGTGGCGACCTCCTCGGCCACCGAGGCGGCGCGCATCGAGCGTGTCGCGCCGCACCTCGCGCCGGTCGCCGCCATCGGCCTGGGCCCCACCCCCGCGATCGTCGACGAAGAGCCCGTGCGCCCGCAGATCGCGGCAGACCTCACGTCCTTCGCCCTCACGGTCGGCAGGCTCAACGTGCGCAAGAACCTCGCTGCCACCATCGCCGCAGCGGGAGCGAGCGAGCGCGTCACGGCGGACTCGCCGCTGATCGTGGTGGGCTCCGGCGCGCACTCCGGCGTCGCAGGTGATCTCGACGCCGCGCTCGCCACGCTGCCCGACCCGCATGCCGTGCGCATCGCCGGCAGGCTCACCGATGCCGAGATCGCCTGGCTCTACCGGCACGCGAGCCTCGCCATCAGCCTCTCCCTCGACGAGGGCTTCGGCCTCACGCCGCTCGAGGCGCTCGCCCTCGGCGCTCCCCTGCTCGTCAGCGACATCGCGGTGCATCGCGAGACCATGGGCGCTGCTGCGCGGTTCGTGGCACCGGATGCGGTGGCTCACGCGCTCGGCGCCGCCGTCGATGCGGCATGGGGAGCCGAGCCGTCGCCGGATGCTCGGCAGGCGGCGCTGGATCGCTGGAGCTGGCAGCAGGTCGTGCAACGACTGCGGAAATCTTGCGCCAACGCAGGGATACGCGAACCATAACGGTGTGATTGAATCCTCCTCAACCGGGGAGGCGTCACACTATGACCGGCATCAGCGAAGTCATGGCTCAGCTGCGCACAGCGCAGAAGTCGTCGAGGGGCGCGCCCGCATACTCGCGGTTCGTCAACCGTCCCCTTGGCCGCCCCCTCGCCGCCACCGCTGCGACGCTCGGCATGACGCCGACGCAGGTGACGCTCGTGAGCGGGGCATGCACCTTCGCCGGGATCGCGGCGATCGCGCTGCTGCCGATCGCCTGGTGGTCCTCGGTCCTCATCGCGGTGCTGCTGGTGCTCGGGTACGCCCTCGACTCGGCGGACGGGCAACTCGCGCGGCTCACCGGCTCCTTCTCGCACTCGGGTGAGTGGCTCGACCACATGTTCGACGCCGCGAAGGCGGTCACTATCCACCTCGCGGTGCTGGCGGCCTGGCTGCGCTACCCGGTGCTCGATCCGCGGCTGCTGATCGTGCCTGCCGCGTTCGCGGCGATCGCCAGCACCTTCTTCTTCGGCATCATCGCCGTCGATCTGCTGCGACGCATCCACCGGCTCGAGCACCCCGACGCGCCGGTCGCAGAGCGACGGGGCGGCACCTCGGTGCTGTACTCCCTCCTGGTCGTCCCCAACGACTACGGGCTGCTCTGCATCCTGTTCCTGCTGCTGTGGCTGCCCGCCGCCTTCGTGCCGCTGTACACCGCGCTCGCAGCAGTCAACGCACTGCTGCTGGTGGTCGCCGCCGCGCGCTGGCACCGCTCGCTGCGTGCACTCGAGACGCCGTCATGACGCAGCTGCGGGTCATGCAGTCGTTCCGCGCTCCGCGCCCCACGACCAACCCCTACATCACGATGCTCGACCGCGCTCTGGGCGACTCCGGTGAGGTGCTGCACCTGCGATTCGACTGGCGGCGGGCGCTCGTGGGCGACTACGACGTCTTCCACTGGCACTGGCCCGAAGGCAAGCTCCACGGCTCGACCTGGTGGCGGACCGCGGGCAAGACCGCGCTCACCGCCGCCCTGTGGCTGCGGCTGCGCCTCTCGCACCGCATCGCGGTCGTGCGCACGGTGCACAACGTCGAGCTGCCCGACGACGGCCGACTCCGCCGCGCCCTGCTGGCCAGGATCGAGCGCGACGCCGATCTGCTGATCGCGCTCAACTCCGAGACGCAGCTCGACGGGCGACCGCACGCGCGCATCCCCCACGGCCACTACCGCGACTGGTACGCCGGGCAGCCACGCGCCCAGCGGGTGCGCGGACGCATCAGTGCCTTCGGTGGCGTGCGGCGCTACAAGAACGTCGGTGTGCTCGTCGACGCCTACGCCGATGCCAGCAGCCACCGCGCCGACCTCAGCCTCGAGATCGGCGGACGCCCCTCGACCCCGGAGCTCGCCGAGACGCTGCAGCAGCGCGCCGAGTCGCTGCCGAACGTCGACATGCGGCTGCGATTCCTCCCCGACGACGAGCTTGTGCGGCTCGCGACGCAGTCGGAGCTCGTCGTGCTCGCCTACCGCTTCATGCACAACTCGGGCAGCGTGCTGGCCGCCCTCTCGCTCGACCGACCGGTGCTCGTGCCGCGGAACCCCGTCAACGAGGCGCTCGCGCTCGAGGTCGGCGACGCCTGGGTGCACATGTACGACGGCGAGCTGCGCGGCGACCAGCTGCTCGCGGCGCTTGCCGGAGTCGAGGCGATCCCGGCGGGCGCTCAGCCCGATCTGACGCTCCGCGAGTGGGCGCGCACCGCCGCCGACCACGCCGACGCGTACCGGCGCGCGGTCGAGATCAAGCGAGCCCAGGCATGAGCGCGCTCGCCGAGGCCGCGTTCCGCGCGAAGCTCGCCGTCGCTGGGCGCTCGAGCGTCGCGGCCCTCGAGGCCTTCCGCGAGGCGGATGCGCTCCCCCCCAAGCGCATCGAGGAGCTCTCGCTGCGTCGCGCCGCCGACCATGCACGCTTCGCGATGGAGCACAGCCCCTTCTACCGGGACTACTACCGCGATCACGGCTTCCGCCCCAGCGATCTCGCCGACCCCGACGCCTTCACCGTGCTCCCGCTGGTCGACAAGGCGATGCTGCGCGAGCACGGCAAGAGCATCCGCACCGACGAGGCCACTGACCGCACCGCTGCCACCTCGAAGACGGGTGGCAGCACCGGGCTGCCGCTCCACATCCAGCGCGACCTGCGATTCCCGGCCCGCGCGCTCGAATGGCGGCTGTTCTCGTGGTGGGGTGTGCGCCCCTGGGACGACCGGGGCATCCTCACCCGCCACATGCACCAGGGCGGCGCGCGCATCCGTCATGGCCTCTCCTGGTGGCCGTCCCGGCACATCCAGCTGGATGCCTTCCACATCGACGACGACGCAGCGCGGGCGTTCGCGGCGCAGTGGCAGCGGGTGCGCCCACGGTTCCTGCTGGGCTACGGCGGCGGCGTGCTCGACCTCGCGCGCAGGCTCGACCGGCTCGGCACCACGCTCGAGCCGCCGCACGCGATCGCGGTCACGGCGGCACCGCTCGCCCCTGGCACCCGCGCCGAGATCGAGGCGGCGTTCGGCGCGCCGGTGCACGACCACTACCGCTCGGCGGAGGTGCCGTGGCTGGCCGGCGAGTGCGCCGAGCACGACGGGCTGCACGTCTTCGCCGACGTGCGGCGCGTGGAGATCCTGGGCGAGGACGATCGCCCGCTGCCGGACGGCACCGAGGGCTCGGTGGTCGCGAGCGACCTGACGAATCGCGTCTTCCCCGTCATCCGCTATCGCATCGGCGACATCAGCCGCCGACTGCGCGGCACATGCGCGTGCGGCCGCGGCCTGCCGCGCCTCGGCGCGATCGCGGGACGGGCGTCGGATGCGGTGCGGCTGCCTGACGGGACGACGATCGCGGGTGCGCTGGGGCACATCTTCGACGACGCGCCGCTCTCGGTGCGGCAGTTCG
This sequence comes from Agrococcus sp. ARC_14, assembly GCF_022436485.1. Taxonomy (NCBI): domain Bacteria; kingdom Bacillati; phylum Actinomycetota; class Actinomycetes; order Micrococcales; family Microbacteriaceae; genus Agrococcus; species Agrococcus sp. ARC_14. The sequence continues at coordinate 1,419,205 of NZ_JAKUDO010000001.1, read as the reverse complement.
AGATCGTGCAGGCGGCCGATGGTGGGGTGACGCTGCGCTGCATCCCGAACCCCGCCGATGCGACGGCCGCCGAGGCAGGCATCGCAGGCGCCGAGCGACGGCTGCGGCAGGCGCTGCGCGGGCTCGTGCCGATCGCCGTCGAGCGCGTCGCCGAGATCCCGCAGGTGGGCGGCAAGATGCGCTTCATCCGCAGCGAGTACCGGGAGGCCGCATGAGCTCCCGCATCGCCGTCGGCATCCCGACCTATCGGCGCCCAGAGCGGCTCGCCGAGCTGCTCGCGGCGATGCCCGCGCGCATCGCCGAGGTGACCGGTGACGTCGAGGTGGTCGTGCTCGTGGTCGACAACGACGCATCCGGCACCGCACGCGATGTCGCGAGCACCGCCGCCGTGCCCGTGCGCTACGCCGTCGAGCCGACCCCTGGCATCGCCGCGGTGCGCAACCGGCTGCTCGACGCAGCCGCCGACTGCGACGCGATCGCCTTCATCGACGACGACGAGGTGCCGCTGGCGGGCTGGCTCGCAGAGCTGGTCGCCACCTGGCGGCGCACCGGCGCCGCAGCGGTGATGGGGCGGGTGATCTCGGTGTTCGACGAGGACGCCGATCCCTGGGTGCTCGCGACCGGCGTCTTCCGGCGCCGCAGCCGTCCCACCGGTCTCGAGCTGCAGGCCGCGGCGTGCGGCAACCTGCTCGTCGACCTGGCGCAGGCGCGCTCGGCGGGCGTTGGCTTCGATCCGACGCTCGGCCTCGCGGGCGGCGAGGACACGCTGTTCTCGAAGCAGCTGATCGCGGCGGGCGGTCGCATCGTCTGGTGCGACGAGTCGCAGGCGGAGGACGCCGTGCCGGCCGACCGCGTGACCCGCGCCTGGGCGATGCGCCGCGCATTCAATGGCGGCAACACGGCCGTGCACGTCGAGCTGCGGCTGGCGCAGCGGCCGCACGCCCAGCTGCTGATCCGCGCGCGTCGCCTCACCGGCGGCTGCGCGCGTGCGGTCGCGGGCTGGCTCCGTCACCTGGTCGGCCGCGTCACCGGCGACCTCACCGCCGACGCACGAGGCATGCGCACCGCCTACCGGGGCCTCGGCATGGTGGCCGCCGCCGGCGGCCACCTGCATCGGGAGTACGCACGCGAACCACAGGGAGCGATCGCATGACGACGCAGGCCGGTGCGGTTCGCACGCAATTCCGCGGCCTCCAGGCGCTGCGGTTCGTCGCGGCGAGCAGCGTCGTCCTCCACCACTCATTGCTGTACGCGCACGAGCGGCTCGACTCGAGCGTGCCGGTCTGGGGCATCGGCGCCGTCGAGCTGTTCTTCGCGATCAGCGGCTTCGTGGCGGTGGTCGCGACCCGAGGCTTCCGCGCGCGCAGCGATGGCTGGAAGTACTACATCGTGCGCCGCGGCATCCGCATCCTGCCGATGTACTGGGTCGCAACCACCGTCAAGCTCGCAGTGCTCATCGTCGCGCCCGCCGCCGTGCTGCACGCGACGCTCGACTGGGGCATGGTCGCGAGGTCGTATGTGCTGCTGCCGTCGGTCAACATCGACGGCGATATCGCTCCGCTCCTGGGCGTCGCGTGGACGCTGCTGTTCGAGACCTTCTTCGCGGTCGTCTTCATGCTCGCACTTGTCATCGGCTGGCGACCCGTGCTCGTGACCGGCATCATCCTGTCGCTGTGCGCCCTTGGCGGACTGCTGCGGCCGGCCGAGTTCGATCCCATGCTGATCTACTTCGACCCGCGGCTGATCTACTACATCCTCGGCCTGGTCGTCGGCGTCTACGCGGCCAAGCGCTCCGCCTGGCTCTTCGTCGCCGGTATGGTCTGGGTCTACGCCCTGCACTTCATCCTGCAGCCGACGCGTCTCGACAGCCTCATCCGCATCACGGTGATCGCGGCCCTGCTGATCTTCGTGATGCTGGCCGAGAAGCAGCTCGAGCGCCTGCCGCAGCTCTTCGTCACGCTCGGCAACGGCGCTTACTCGCTCTATCTCTTCCACCCGCTCATCGCCCCGGCGGTGCCGGCAGCGTTCGCTGTCATCGGGCTGCAGGTCGGATGGCTCGCCGTGGTGGGCTCCGTCGCCGTCGCGATCCTCGCGAGCGTGCTGCTCTATCGCTTCGCCGAGGATCCGGTCACGCGATGGCTGCAGCGCGTGCTCCCCTACGGCGGCAGGCCGCCCCGACCAGCATCCGCACAGCATCCGCCGTCGGCGGTCGAAGAAGGAGCCCATCGATGACGACACGCATCGGCTACGCCGCAGGAGGCTTCGACCTCTTCCACGTCGGGCACCTCAACGTGCTGCGGCACGCGCGCGAGCATTGCGACGAGCTCGTCGCCGGTGTGGTCAGCGACGAGATGCTGCGCGAGGTCAAGGGCGTCGAGCCCGTGATCCCGACGCTCGAGCGGGTCGAGATCGTGCGCTCCATCCGCTGGGTCGACCGTGTGCACGTCGAGACGGTGCCCGACAAGCTCGACACCTGGCGCGAGGTGGGGTTCACCCACTTCTTCAAGGGCGACGACTGGCGCGGCACCGAGAAGGGGGCGCGGCTCGAGCGCGAGTTCGCAGAGGTCGGCGTCGAGATCGTCTACTTCCCCTACACGGCGCACACCTCGAGCACCGCGCTGCGACGGGCACTCGCTCGTCTCGACGAGATGTCGGATGCGGCGGCACGGCCCGCGCGCGCCGTCGCCGTCGGCCGTTAGTCCCGCGACGCCAGGAAGCTGTAGACCTCGGTCTCGTCGACGCCCGGGAAGGCGCCGGGCGGGAGCGCGGCGAGCAGGTGCGAGTGCGCCCTGGCGCTCGGCCACGCCTTCCCCGACCACTCCTCGGCGAGCTCCACGGGAGGCTGGCGGCAGCACGACGGGTCGGGGCAGCGCGACACGGAGCGCTCCTTCGTCGCCCGGCCGCGGAACCACTTCGCCTCCGAGAATGGCACGCCGATCGAGAGCGAGTACTCGCCGCTCTGGCTGCGCTCTGTCATCGCCGTGCACCAGAAGGTGCCCGCGGGGGTCTCGGTGTACTGCTCGAAGGGGTTGACCTTGTCGGCGACATCGAACACCTCGCGGCTCGTCCAGTGCTTGCACACCGGCTGCCCCTCGATCGCGCCCGTGTGGTCGGCGGGGAAGGTCACGCCGTCGTTCTCGTACGCCTTGTAGATGATCCCCGACTCGTGCACCTTCTGGAAGTGCAGGCGGATGCCCAGGTGCACCGTCGCGAGGTTCGTCAGCCGGTGCGCCGCCGTCTCGTAGGACACCGCGAACGCATCCCGCAGATCCTCGACCGCCAGCTGCCGCTCCTGCTTCGCCGCGAGCAGGAACTCGCTCGCCGTGCGCTCGGGCATCAGCAGCGCTGCCGCGAAGTAGTTCGTCTCGATGCGCTGGCGCAGGAAGCCGCCGTAGTCCGCCGGCACCGAGTGCCCGAGCACGTGGTGCCCGAGCGCCTGCAGCAGCACGGAGCGGGGGTCGTGCCCCGTATGGCTCGAGCGCGAGAGGTAGATGCGCTTGCGCTTGTAGTCCATCACTGAGCGCGTCGAGTGCGGCAGGTCGCCCACATGGTGCACCGAGAAGCCGAGCCGCTCGGTGATCGCGGCGATGAGGTGCTGCGAGAGCGGCCCGGCCTGGTAGCCGACCTTCGCGAGCATCGCCGCGGCCTCCGCCTCGATCTCCGGGAAGTGGTTGTCGCGGGCGCGCATCTCGCCACGCAGTTGCGTGTTCGACCTCCGCGCCTCCTCCGGCGTCGCCACGCGCTCCTCCGCGACCCGATCGAGCTCGTCGACGAGCGCGAGCATCGTCGTCAGCACGTCGTCTGGCGTGCGCGGCCCGACGCGCATCGTCGGCAGCCGCTTCTGCTGCCAGGTCGAGGACTGCATCGCGCGCTCGAGCCGCAGCTCCATCGCCGCGCGAGCAGAGGGCGGCGCCGTGCCGGTGAGCTGCTCGAGCGTCACGCCGTAGAGCGCCGTGAGTTGCTGCAGCTGCGAGAACCGCGCCTCGCGCTTGCCGTTCTCGAAGCCCGAGAGCTGCGAGGGCGCGAGCCCGACGGCGTCGCGGACGGCGTCGAGCGTCAGCCCGGCCTGCTTGCGCGCGTGGCGCAGCGACTTGCCGAGCTGCAGCGCATCGACCTGCTGCGGCTCGGGCGCCGAGCGGTCTGGCCGGTTCCAGGTGCCGGATGCGGTGCCGGATGCGGTGCGTGCGGTGGTCATGCGAGCACCATACGACAGAACTGCGCACCGTGGCAGAAATGAAGAACTTCATCAACGCATCCACCACCATCTGTGCAGATCTGCACCCAGAGTTGTGCTCACGACCACCGACGGGGTGATCAGGACCCCGACGAACGAGGAGGACACCATGACGGAGCAGCACGACAGCCAGCTGGCCACCGAAGCCGCAGAGCTCGAGCTCGAGTGGGCGGCCGACGCCCGCTGGACCGGCGTCAAGCGCGACTACTCCGCCGCCGACGTCGTGCGGCTCCGCGGCTCCGTCGTCGAGGAGCACACCCTCGCCCGTCGGGGTGCAGAGCGTCTCTTCGAGCGCCTCCACACCGACGAGACGCCCGTGCGTGCCCTCGGCGCCCTCACCGGCAACCAGGCGGTGCAGCAGGTGCGCGCCGGCCTCGAGGCCATCTACCTCTCGGGCTGGCAGGTCGCGGCCGACGCGAACCTCTCGGGTCAGACCTACCCCGACCAGTCGCTCTACCCCGCCAACTCGGTGCCGGCCGTCGTGCGGCGCATCAACAACGCGCTGCAGCGCGCCGACCAGATCGAGCGCAGCGAGGGCACCCCGACGGTGGCCGACTGGTTCGCGCCGATCGTCGCCGACGCCGAGGCCGGCTTCGGCGGCCCACTCAACGCCTTCGAGCTCATGCGCAGCATGATCGTCGCGGGCGCGGCGGGCGTGCACTGGGAGGACCAGCTCGCGAGCGAGAAGAAGTGCGGCCACCTGGGCGGCAAGGTGCTCATCCCGACGCAGCAGCACGCACGCACCCTGAACGCTGCGCGCCTGGCGTCCGACGTCGAGAACGTGCCGAGCGTCATCATCGCCCGCACCGACGCCGAGGCGGCCACGCTGCTCACGAGCGACGTCGACGAGCGCGACCAGCCGTTCCTCACCGGCGGCCGCACGAGCGAGGGCTTCTACGAGGTGCGCAACGGCATCGAGCCCTGCATCGCCCGCGGCCGCGCCTACGCCGAATACGCCGACCTGCTCTGGATGGAGACCGGCAAGCCCGACCTCGAGGTCGCCCGCGCCTTCGCCGAGGGCATCAAGAGCGAGTTCCCCGACCAGCTGCTGGCCTACAACTGCTCGCCCTCGTTCAACTGGAAGAAGCACCTCGACGACGACCAGATCGCCGCCTTCCAGCGCGAGCTCGGCGCCATGGGCTACCGCTTCCAGTTCATCACGCTGGCCGGCTTCCACGCGCTGAACCACTCGATGTTCGACCTCGCGAAGGGCTACGCCGAGCAGCACATGTCGGCCTACGTCGACCTGCAGGAGCGCGAGTTCGCCGCAGAGGCGCAGGGCTACACCGCCACCAAGCACCAGCGCGAGGTGGGAACGGGCTGGTTCGACCAGGTCGCGACCGCCCTCAACCCGAGCTCGGGGACGCTGGCTCTGGCCGGCTCCACCGAGTCCGAGCAGTTCCATTGAGCAGCACCACAGACAGCAGAAGGAGGAAGACGACATGAACATCCGCATCCGCATCACCGCCACCGCCGAGGGCCAGGAGCGCGTGCTCACCCACGACGCCCTGTCGTTCCTGCTCGAGCTGCACGACGCCTTCGAGCCGACGCGCCAGCAGCTGCTGCAGGATCGCCGCAAGCGGCGCGCCGCCTTCGCCGACGGTGAGACCCCGCGCTTCCTCGAGTCGACCAGGCGCATCCGCGAGGACAGCAGCTGGAGGGTCGCGCCGCCGGCCCCCGGCCTCGAGGATCGCCGCGTCGAGATCACCGGCCCCATCGAGCGCAAGATGACCATCAACGCGCTCAACTCGGGAGCCAAGGTCTGGCTGGCCGACTGCGAGGATGCCTCGAGCCCGCTGTGGCGCAACGTCATCGCCAGCCAGGTCAACCTGCAGGACGCGATCCGCCAGCAGATCGAGTTCACGAGCCCGGAGGGCAAGGAGTACCGCGTCACCGCCGCAGAGACGCCGACGATCGTCGTGCGGCCCCGTGGCTGGCACCTCGACGAGCACCGCATCATCGTCGACGGCAAGCCGATGTCTGGCTCGCTGGTGGACTTCGGCCTGCACGTGTTCCACAACGCCGACGAGCTCATCGCTCGCGGCTCAGGCCCGTACTTCTACCTGCCGAAGCTCGAGAACCATGCAGAGGCGCGGCTGTGGAACCGCGTCTTCGTGATGGCGCAGCAGCTGCTGGTCCTCCCGCAGGGCACCATCCGCGCGACCGTGCTGATCGAGACGATCACTGCCGCGTTCGAGATGGAGGAGATCCTCTTCGAGCTGCGCGAGCACTCTGCGGGCCTCAACGCCGGACGCTGGGACTACCTGTTCTCGATGATCAAGGCGTTCCGCCTCCGCGGGCCGGAGTTCGTGCTCCCCGACCGGGCGCAGCTGACGATGACGGCGCCCTTCATGCGCGCCTACACCGAGCAGCTCGTGCGTGCATGCCACCGTCGTGGCGCGCACGCCATCGGCGGCATGGCGGCCTTCGTGCCGAGCGCCAAGGATCCGGAGGCCACCGAGCGGGCGCTGTCGGCAGTCGCGAGCGACAAGTCCCGCGAGGCCGGCGACGGATTCGACGGCTCCTGGGTCGCGCATCCGGGCCTCGTGTCGACCTGCCGCGAGGCGTTCGACGCCGTGCTCGGCGAGCGGCACAACCAGCTCGACCGCAGCCGGGAGGACGTCGCGGTCGACGCCGCAGCGCTCATCGACCTGTCGACGACGCCCGGCGAGATCACCGAGACGGGCCTCCGCTCGAACATCGAGATCGGCATCCGCTACATGGAGGCGTGGCTGCGCGGCCACGGCGCCGTCGCCATCCACTCGCTGATGGAGGATGCGGCGACCGCCGAGATCTCCCGCTCGCAGATCTGGCAGTGGATCTACAACGAGTCGCAGACCGCTGACGGTCGCACCATCACTCGCGAGCGCTGCGAGTCCATCGTCGACGAGCTCGACCGCGGCTTCGAGCGCAGCAAGGGCAATCGCTACCGCGAGGCGATCGCGCTGTTCCGCGAGATCGCGCTGGAGACGACCTACCCGGCCTTCCTCACGCTCGCGGGCACCGAGCGCTACCTCGCGGAGGGCGTGGAGCGTGCGACGACCGGTCCCATCCCGGTGACGGATGCCTCGGCTCCCGACGTGCAGGACGCCGACGAGGAGCGCGAGGCAGCCTGATCCTCCAGCACACGCAGAAGGCGGGACCCCCGATCGGGGTCCCGCCTTCCTGTTGCTGGCTGAGCCAGTGAGCGAGCGGCGGTCTCGAAGGGTCAGGCGTGCTGCGCCTTCGCAGCACGCAGACTCTCGAGCAGCCGCTCGCGCAGCTCCTCGGGCGCGCGGTCCTTGCATGCACCCTGCAGGGCGACGGTCAGCGTCTCGCCCACGTGATGCTCTGCCGAGCACTCCTCGCAGGTGTCGAGGTGGGAGCGCACATCGGCGGCGTCCTCAGCGCACAGCTCCTTGTGGAGGTACTCCTCCAGCGCTGCCCGCGCCTGGGTACAGTCCTGTTTCTCATCGAGCGTGGTCACGACTTCTTCTCCTTGTCGGTGCTCGCCTGCACAGCGATGCCCTGTTCTGCCGCGTAGTCGGCCAGCATGCCGCGCAGCAGCTTGCGGCCGCGGTGCAGGCGACTCATGACGGTGCCGACCGGAGTCTGCATGACCTCGGCCGTCTCTGCGTAGCTGAGGCCCTCGACGTCGACCCAGTAGACCGCCATCCGGAAGTCGACGGGGACCTGCTGGAGCGCATCCTTCACGATGCCGGAGGGCATGCGGTGGATGGCCTCGGCCTCTGCGCTGCGCGACGACATGGCAGTGAACGACTCGGCGTCGCCGATCTGCCACTCCTCCATGTCATCGAGCGGGGCCTCGAAGGGGCGGCGCTGCTGCTTGCGGTAGGTGTTGATGTAGGTGTTGGTCTGGATCCGGTAGAGCCAGGCGCGCAGATTGGTGCCCTGCTTGAACGAGCCGTACGCGGCATAGGCCTTGAGCAGCGTCTCCTGCACGAGATCCGCGGCATCTGCCGGGTTGCGCGTCATGCGCATCGCGGCCGCGTAGAGCTGGTCGGCGTACTGCATCGCCTGCTCTGCGAAGTCGTCGCGCTTGCTGGCCTCGGCCTGTTCGCTTGTCATCGCCCGCGAGTCTAGTGTCGCCTCGCGCTCGCGCAGTGTCGCAGTGGGCACAGGCACCTCCTCCGGAACTCTCCCTGACCGATAGATTGCAACCGATGAGCCAGGCAGATCATTCCCACACAGCACGGCGATGGACGGCACCGACCGCGACCGCCAGGCTCGACGCGCGCGTGCAGCTGCCGGGCTCGAAGAGCCTCACGAACCGCGCGCTGCTGCTGGCGGCGCTCGCCGACGGCCCCTCGACGCTCCACCGCCCGCTCCGCAGCCGGGACGCGACGATCATGGCCGACGGCCTGCGTGCGCTCGGCGCTGTGATCCGAGAGGTGTCCGGCGATGGGGCATTCGGCCCCGACCTCGCCATCGTGCCGCAGCCGATCGCCGGCGGCGGGCACATCGACTGCGGCCTCGCGGGCACCGCCATGCGCTTCCTGCCCGTCGTCGCCGCGCTCGGCGACGGCCCCGTCTCGTTCGACGGCGATCCGCACGCGCGCAAGCGACCCATGGAGCAGACGATCGCCGCGCTGCGGGGCCTTGGCGTGCGGGTCGACGCCGACGAGCCGCGGCTGCCGTTCACGGTGCACGGGGCCGGCGGCATCGTGGGCGGCGAGCTCGAGATCGACGCGAGCGCCTCGAGCCAGTTCGTCTCCGCGCTGCTGCTCGCGGCTCCCCGCTTCGAGCGGGGGCTCACGCTGCGCCACCGCGGCGAGCGCCTGCCCTCGATGCCGCACATCGAGATGACCCTCGCGGCGCTGCGACAGCGCGGCGTCGAAGCCGGCCCGCTCGAGACCGGTGCGTCCGGCGCGGCAGCCTGGCGCGTCGAGCCCGGCGCCATCGCTGCGCTCGACGAGCAGATCGAGCCCGACCTCTCGAACGCTGCGCCCTTCCTCGCGGCGGTCGTGGCAGTGGGCGGCCGCGTCGTGCTCGACGGATGGCCGGCGCAGACGACGCAGGTGGGCGCCATGCTGCCGGAGCTGCTCGCGGCGTTCGGCGCATCGAGCTCGGTGGCGGATGGGTCCCTGACGGTCGAAGCCGTCGGTGGCGCGATCCCCGGTGCCACGCTCGACATGCACGCGGCCGGCGAGCTCTCCCCCACGATCATCGCGCTGGGCGCCATCGCCTCGGCGCCGGTGGAGGTGACCGGCATCGGCCACATCCGCGGGCACGAGACCGACCGCATCCAGGCCCTGGTCGACAACATCGCCGCGCTCGGCGGCCGCGCCACTTCGCTGCCGGATGGCATCCGCGTCGAGCCTGCACCGCTCACGGGCGGCGAGTGGGGCGCCTACGACGACCACCGCATCGCCACCGCCGCCGCCGTGGTCGGGCTGCGCGTGCCCGGCATCGAGGTCGATGACATCGGCGCGACCGCGAAGACGATCCCCGAGTTCCCAGAGCTCTGGGCCGCGATGCTCGACGGTCGAGGATGAGCGGCGCATGAGCTGGATGCAGGAGTTCGAGGACCCCTACGAGGAGTACGACGAGTCGAGCGTGCGCGAGCGGCCGAACCCGAAGGCGAACCGGCCGCGCTCGAAGCACCGTCCCGAGCACGAGGACGCCGTCACCGGCATCGTGACCACGGTGGACCGCGGCCGCTACACGCTCGCTGTGCGCGTCGGCGAGCCCGACGAGGCGGTCGTGACCGCCGCCAGGGCGCGTGAGCTGCGCAAGCAGGCGATCGTCGCGGGCGACCGCGTCGACGTCGTCGGCGACACCACCGGCGAGACCGGCTCGCTCGCCCGCATCGTGCGCATCCAGCCGCGCACGACCGTGCTGCGACGCTCGGCAGACGACGCGGATGTCATCGAGCGCGTCATCGTCGCGAATGCCGACGTCATGCTGATGGTGGTCGCCTCCGCCGATCCGCCGCCCCGCGCGGGCATGGTCGACCGCTACCTCATCGCGGCGTTCGATGCGGGCATCACGCCCGTGCTGGTGATGACGAAGACAGATGTCGCCGACCCCGAGCCCTTCCTGGCGAACTTCGCGGGGCTCGACATCGAGGTTTGGCGCTCCTCCATCGACGACCCGCCCGCCGAGGCGCTGCGCGAGCGGCTGGCCGGCCACACGACCGTCGCCGTCGGCCACTCGGGCGTCGGCAAGTCGACGCTCGTGAACGCTGTCGTGCCGGACGCGCACCGCGCCGTCGGCCACGTCAACGCCGTCACCGGCCGTGGCCGCCACACCTCGTCATCGACGGTGTCGTTCCGGCTCGGCGACGGCTGGATCATCGACACGCCCGGTGTGCGCTCCTTCGGTCTCGGGCACGTCGCGACCGGCAGCGTGCTGCGCGGCTTCCCCGATCTCGCAGAGGTCGCGGAGGACTGCCCGCGCGGCTGCACGCACCTGGTCGACGAGCAGTACTGCGAGCTCGCGATCGCTGCCGCCGACGGCAGGCTCGAGCCCCGCCGCGTCGACTCGATGCAGCGCGTGCTCGGCACGCTCCTCGCCGCGCGCGAGCTGCGGCACCAGGAGTGAGCGGGCGGGCAGCGCAGAGGCCTACGCTGGAGGCGTGACCCGCTCCGACGACGATCTCGCCCTGGCGCTGCGGCTCGCAGACGCCGCCGACGCCATCTCCTCCGACCGCTTCGGCGCTCGCGACCTGCAGATCGCGACGAAGCCCGACACCACCTTCGTGACGGACGCCGACCGCGCGGTCGAGCAGCGCATCCGCGACCTGCTCGCCGCCGAGCGGCCGGACGATGCGATCTTCGGCGAGGAGTTCGGGCAGGCGGGCGACGCGGCGCGCCAGTGGATCATCGACCCGATCGACGGCACGGCGCACTTCCTGCGCGGGGTGCCCATCTGGGCGACGCTCATCGCGCTGGCGGTCGACGGCGTTCCGGTCGTCGGCGTCGTCTCCGCCCCCGCGCTCGGCGCGCGCTGGTGGGCGGCGAAGGGGCAGGGCGCGTGGAAGCTCGCGGCAGGTGCGGCGACGCCCGAGCGGCTGCAGGTCTCGGGCGTGGCGACACTGGCGGAGTCGGCGATCTCGTACAACTCGATCCAGGGCTGGGACGGCGCCGGCCGGATCGACGACCTCGTGGCGCTGCAGCGCGACGTGTGGCGGGCGCGCTCCTATGGCGACGCGTGGAGCTACATGCTGCTGGCGGAGGGGACCGTGGATGCGGTGGCCGAGTTCGACCTGCAGCCGTACGACATGGCCGCGCTCGTGCCCGTGATCGAGGAGGCGGGCGGCACGTTCACGTCGATCGACGGCGCACCCGGCCCCTGGCACGGCACCGCGCTGGCGACCAACGGGCACCTGCACGCGCCGCTGCTCGAGCGCCTCACGCGCTGACGGACGCCGCGCGCTGACGGGCGCCCCGCGCTGACGGATCAGGCCCCGCGGCGGGCTCGCACCCGGCCGCAGGGCCTGTCTTGCGTCGACCGCGATCGACGCCGGTGCTCAGAGCGCCTGGATCGCGACGCTCAGCAGGACGGTGCCGCCCGCCTCGACGGTCGAGATCGCGACGATGTGGGTGTCACCCTGGTAGACCGTCGCGACCGTGCCGGCGATCTCGGTCGCGCCGCCCTCCATGGGGGCGAAGCCCGCGGCCTCGAGCTCGGCGGCGTAGGCATCGGAGACACCGGTGTCGGCGACCTGGAAGGCACCGACGATCTGGCCGGCTGCCGATGCATCCTGCTGCAGCTCGCCGTCGGGCACGGGCACCTCCGCAGGCCAGCCCTCGATGGGGGCGTCGGGGTTGCCGGCGTCGGGCTCGGCGGCCGCGTCGGTGGTCTCGGTCGTCTCACCGGAGTCAGACTGGCTGGTCTCGGGGCTGGTCTCCTCGGCGGCGTCCGGCGGCGTGCTCATGCAGCCGACGAGGCCGAGGGCGAGCGCGGCGGTCAGCGCCAGTGCGGAGATGGGTCGGAGCTGCATGGCGGGTTCCTCTCGTGCGCATGACCGTCACGCGCGCCTCGAGCCTCGCACAGCATCCGCACAGGCACCTGGATGTCGCCCGTCGGAGCGAGCCGGTCGCTCACCCCGCGGCGGCCGCCTCGAGCGCCGCGATGTCGAGCTTGCGCATCCGCATCATCGCCTCGTTGACCGCGGCCCCGCTCGGACCCGCCGCGAGCTCCAGGTAGCGGCGCGGCACGACCTGCCACGAGAGGCCGAAGCGATCCTTGCACCAGCCGCACACCGACTCCGCGCCGCCGTCGGCGACGAGCGCATCCCAGAGCCGGTCGACCTCCTCCTGCCCGTCGACCACGACCACGATCGAGACCGCCTCGGTGAGCGGGAACTGCGGACCACCGTTGAGCAGCATGTAGGGGGTGCCTGCGAGCGTGAGCTCGACCGTGAGCGCGTCGCCCGCGCCGCCGCTCGGGAACGGGTTGGGATCGGGATAGCGCGTGATGGTGCCGATCGACGAGCCGGGCACGAGGGAGACGTAGCACTCGGCCGCCTCTTCGATGCGCCCGTCGAACCAGATGCAGGTGCTGGTGTCCATGCCGGTCATCGTCCTCCTGCATCCGCGGCTTCGGTAGCCTGGAATCCATGCGCGAGATCACCCCTGCCGAGACCGCCGACCGCCCGATCGTCGACGTGCGCGAGCCGCACGAGTGGCAGCTGGGGCACGCCGACGGCGCGATCCACATCCCGATGGGCGAGATCGTGGAGCGGCTGCACGAGGTGCCGGACGGCGCGGCGATCATCTGCCGCTCCGGCGCCCGCAGCGCCCAGGTCGTCGCCTACCTCGAGCATCAGGGGCTGGATGCGGTGAACGTCTCGGGCGGCACGCTCGCCTGGGCGGCGGACGGCCGCCCGATGGTGGGCGCGGTCGTCTGACCACACCCACCGCCACGGTCATCGAGACCTGACCACCACGGTCATCGAGTAGGCGGCGAACGCGTCTAGCTCGCGACGATGAGCTTCTTGTTCATGAACTCCTCCATGCCGTGCGGGCCGAGCTCACGGCCGAAGCCGCTGCGCTTGGTGCCGCCGAAGGGCATGTCGTAGTCCTCGGCGCCCGCGCCGTTGATCGAGACCATGCCCGCGTCGAGGCGGTCGGCCACCGCCATGGCGAGCTCGGCATCGGTGCACCACAGGCGCGAGCCGAGGCCGAAGGGCGTGCCGTTGGCGATGCGCACGGCATCGTCGACATCCTTCGCGCGGTAGATCGTGCCGACCGGGCCGAAGAACTCCTCGCGATACGCGTCCATGCCTTCGGTGACCCCGCCCAGCAGCGCGGGCTGCACGCGCGTGTCGCCCGACTCGGCGACGTCGCCCACGACGATCTGCGCCCCCTCGGCGATCGCCGAGCCGACCTGCTCGCGCAGGCGGTCGGCGGCCGCCTGCGATGACAGTGCGCCCACCAGGGCGCCCTCGTCGGCGGCCTCCCCCACCTCGAGCGCGGAGAGCGCTGCCGCGAGCTTCGACGAGAAGTCGTCGAACAGCTCGTCGACGACGATGAAGCGCTTCGAGGCGTTGCACGCCTGGCCCGAGTTCTCCATCCGTGCCTCGACGGCGGCCTCGACCACGGCATCCATGTCGTCCGTCGACAGCACGATGAAGGGGTCGGATCCGCCGAGCTCGAGCACGACCTTCTTGAGGTTGCGGCCGGCGATCTCGGCGACCGCTGCACCGGCACGCTCGGAGCCGGTGAGCGAGATGCCGCGCACGCGCGGGTCGGGGATCACGAGCTCGCCGATCTGGTCGTTCGTGGCGAAGATGTTCTCGTAGGCGCCAGCCGGCAGGCCCGCCTCTGCGAGGATCTCGACGATCACGGTGGCCGACCACGGGCACTGCGGCGCGTGCTTGAGCAGCACGGTGTTGCCGAGCACGAGGGTCGGGAAGGCGAAGCGCGCGACCTGGTAGTAGGGGTAGTTCCAGGGCATGATGCCGAGGATGACGCCCTGCGACGCCTTGCGCACGCGCGCGTCGACGCCCGAGCGCACCTCGAGCACCTCGTCGGCGAGGAACGCTTCGGCGTTGTCGGCGTAGTAGCGGATGATCTCGCTCGAGAACTCGGCTTCAAAGATGCCCTGGTCGATGGGCTTGCCCATCTCGGTGCGGATGATCTCGGCGAGCTCCCGCGAGCGGGCGGCGAAGGCGTCAGCCGCCTTCGCGATGACGGCGGCACGCTCGGCGATCGGCGTCGTCGACCACGTCGCATGCGCCGTGTGCGCGCGCTCGATGGCCGCTCGGATGTCGTCGTCGCTGGCCGTCGGGAACTCCTTCACGACCTGGCCGGTGTAGGGGTCGGTGACTCGGTACTCGCTCACGATCTGCCTCCTCGCATCGTCGGATGCACCCAGGCTAGTGGGCGCCAGCGGCTGGCCGAAGTGGCGGCGTGCGGCTGCTCGCAGGTACCGGACGCCGGCGCGCAGGACGAGCGCGATGCCGAAGACAGCGCGGAGCACCATCCCCGAGGGACGGCGCCTCGAAAGGCTCAACAGCGTGCGACTCGACCGATGGTGGAGATGGGGGGAATCGAACCCCCGTCCAACGCTCGGACCGTGCGGCTTCTCCGGGTGCAGCTCAGGGGTAGCGTTCTACTCGGCTCCGACCTTTGTCCTGAGCACCTAGGTCGACGAGCCCAGTCACAGTTTTAGTCCCGCGAGCCCCTGTGACGCAGGAGCGCAGCAAGCTCTCTAGATGACGCCAGGATCCGGGGCGAGAGCGAACCCGGTCTGACGGACTTCAGGCTCGCTTATGCAGCGAGGGCGAAGTCGGTGCGCTTTGCGTTGGCACCTATTGGTTTGCAGGGGGCGTTCAAGAGATAACCCTGCATCCTCTACCCGCTTCCCGCTCCGACTGAGGCGCTGTCGAAACCGATCATCCCCATGGAGTGGTGCGAGTCGCACGCTGTTGAGTTTCCAATGCCGGATGCGTCCGGCGCGCTGGCTGGGCCAGCCCACCACAGTACCGCGCGGGACGTCGCCCCCGCAAGGGCGCGACGCAGCGATGCCCGACGCAGCCATTGGATCCCCTCAAGGTTCTGAGACATTGTTTCAAAACGGCCCGCGCGCTCCTACGGTGACCCTATGGCGCACGCAACGACCGCAGCCGGCCGACTCGACTTCCTCGACGGCGTCCGCGGGGTCGCCTCGCTGCTGGTGGTGGTGCACCACACCGTGGAAGCCCTCTCGCGCGAGTACTCGATCTGGGCGCACAGTCACGTGGACCTCGGCAGGCTCGGGATCGTCGCGTTCTTCGTCGTCTCCGGTTACGTGGTGGGGCTCACCCTGAGCGGACAATCCGCGAGAACATTCGTCGTCCGACGCTTCTGGCGTCTGTACCCCGTCTACTGGATCACGACCGCGATCTGGCTGACGGCCTGGCTCATGCTCGGCAATCCGATGCCCGCGGAGCTGGGCGCGTTCGCGATCGCCGTCAACCTGACGATGGTGCAGGGCGTCATCGGCGGTTGGTCGATTCTCACGCCTGCCTGGACGCTCGGCATCGAGATCGCCTTCTACTCGCAATCAGTCGCCGCGAAGCTCGTGCGGCGACTGCACTGGGTGTCATGGGCGGGTTGGCTGTGGCTCGCCGCGTTCGGGGTGCTGGCGATGTCAAACCTGCTGGCAGGCACGTCGTACTCGGCGCTCGTGCCGTTGCTGCTGTTCACAGCTTCGCTCGGCTTCGCCCTCTTCCGATGGGATGTGGCGCGCGACCGCTCGTTCTGGCCGCTGCTCGCGGCAGCGGTCTTCATCGTGCCACTCCTGGGCATGGCGCTGGGCAACGAGCCGCAGCCGGGCGTGTGGCCGCCGATGGGCTTCAACGTCTCCTATCTCGCTGGCCTGGCGCTCTTCGCCGGCTTCTACGCGATCCGCCACGTTGCCCTGGCCAGACCACTGCTCTGGCTCGGCGGCATCTCGTACTCGCTGTACCTCATCCACCTCACGGCCATCCAACTCGTCGGACACACACCGCTGTGGCAGATCCCGATCGCCGGCCCGCTTGCGGCAGCCGCGCTGTCGCTGGCCCTCGCAGCCGTCCTGCACCGATGGGTCGAGCGCCCGTCGACTGCGCTCGGTCGCCGCCGCAGCGCGAGCGGGGTCAGCCGAAGAGCAGCTCCGCCTCGCGATAGCGATGCTCGGGCACGCGCTTGAGGTCACCCAGCGCATCCGCCATCGGCACCCGCACGATGTCAGTGCCGCGCAGCGACACCATGGTGCCCCACGCCTGCTCGACGATCGCGTCGATCGCCGCGAGGCCGAAGCGCGTCGCGAGCACGCGGTCGGCGCCGCTCGGTGCGCCGCCGCGCTGGATGTGCCCCAGCACGGTGGAGCGCGACTCGATGCCGGTGCGCTCCTCGATCATCGGCGCGAGCAGCTCGCCGATGCCGCCCAGCCGCGGCCGGTTGAAGGCATCGAGGCCCTTGTGGGAGTGCGCCTCATCCATGCCCTCGAGCTTGAAGCCCTCCGAGACCACGACGAGCGGCGCACGGTTGCGGTCGTAGACCGACTGCACGTAGTCGCAGATCCACTCGATCGAGCGCGGCTGCTCGGGGATGAGCGTGACGTGCGCGCCCGTGGCGATGCCCGTGTGGAGCGCGATCCAGCCGACGTGCCGCCCCATCACCTCGAGCACCATGCAGCGCATGTGCGAGTCGCCGGTGGTGCGCAGGCGGTCGCCGGCCTCCGTTGCGATCTGCACCGCCGTGTCGAAGCCGAAGGTGTAGTCGGTGGCGGCGAGATCGTTGTCGATCGTCTTCGGCACACCCACGATCGGCAGGCCGTCATCGGCAAGCCGATTGGCGGCCGCGAGCGTGCCCTCGCCGCCGATCGCCATGACGGCGTCGATCCCGAGCCGATCGAGCGTCGCCCTGACCTTCTCGGGCCCGCCGTTCGGCCCCTCATACGGATTGGTGCGGCTGGTGCCGAGGATCGTGCCGCCGATGCGGCTCGTGCCGCGCACCGACGAGCGGTTGAGCACGCGCACGTCGCCCTCGACGAGCCCGCGATAGCCGTCGCGGATGCCGACGAACTCGAGGCCGTGGTGCACCATGCCTGTGAGCACCGCTGCTCGGATGACTGCGTTGAGTCCGGGGCTGTCGCCTCCGGACGTGAGGATGCCGACTCGCATTTCACCTTCCACCGGAAGGCCCTGGGTGAACCCTGCCGGCGCGACCATTCAATCGTGCGCGGCGACCGCTGTCGAACGCGGGAGCCGAGCGACGGCGACGTCGCCGGGCTAGTCCCCCATGCGGTTGCGCGTGCGCATCGCGCGGTCGGCCTCGCGCTTGTCCTGCCGCTCGCGCAGCGCGTGGCGCTTGTCGTACTCGCGCTTGCCCTTCGCGACCGCGAGCTCGACCTTGGCGCGGCCGTCAGAGAAGTAGAGCGACAGCGGCACGAGCGTGTAGCCGCCCTGCGACACCTTCGCGGCGAGCTTCTCGATCTCCTCGCGGTGCAGCAGCAGCTTGCGCTTGCGGCGCGGCGGATGGTTCGTCCAGGTGCCCTGGCCGTACGTCGGGATGTGCACGGCGTCGAGCCACGCCTCGCCACCGTCGACGAAGGCGTAGCCGTCGACGAGCGATGCCCTGCCAGCGCGCAGCGACTTCACCTCGGTGCCCGTGAGCACGAGGCCCGCCTCGACGCGATCCTCGATCGTGTAGTCGTGGCGCGCCTTGCGGTTCTGCGCCACGACCTTGTGGCCCTGTTCGCGCGGCATGGGTGGCTCCTGGAGTCGGTGTCTGTCGGTGCTGCCCGGATGCTGGGCAGCCGTTCAGTCTAGCCCACCGAAGCAGCTCCGGTCAGATCTTCAGGTACCTGCGGATCGCCACGGCCGCCGCGACGCCCGCGAACAGCACGCCGACGCCGACGAGCACGGGAGCCACCACCAGGGCGTCGTCGATCGTCACGATCGCGATCGTCTGCAGCATCGGCGCCACGTAGCCCTGCAGGAAGAAGTGCACGACCGCGATCACCGAGGCTGCCGCCAGCACCGCACCGAGCAGCGCCGCGACCACGCCCTCGATGATGAACGGCGTCTGGATGAATCGATTCGAGGCGCCCACCAGACGCATGATGCCGAGCTCTCTCTTGCGCGAGAACGCCGACAGCCTGATGGTGGTGGAGATCAGCAGCACCGCAGCGACGAGCATGAGCACAGCGATGCCGATCGCGGCAAGGCTCGCGGTGTTGAGCACCTGGAAGATCGGTTCGAGCAGCGCCTGTTGGTCGCGCACCTCCAGCACCCCGGGCAGCGCCGAGGTCGCCTCCTGGATGAGCACCGCATCCTGTGGCGTCGCAGGCTGCACCCAGAGGGCCTCATTCATCGTCTCGGGGCTGGCGAACTCGGCGCTCGTGGTGCCGCCGAACTGCTCCATGAAGTTCTGATACGCCAGCTCGCGATCCTCGAACTCCACGTGACTCACGTAGGGCGCGATCGCGCCGGTCTCCAGCACATCCCGCACCGCCTGCACCTGCTCGCCGGTGGCCGCGGTCTGCGTGCACGTCTCGGTCGCGTCGACCGGGCCGCAGAAGTAGATGCCCACCTGCGCGCGGTCGTACCAGAAGCCCTTCATCTGGTTGATCTGCATCTGCAGCAGGATCGCCGCGCCCACGAATGAGAGCGAGATGAACGTGACGAGCACGACCGAGACGACGACCGAGAGGTTGCGGCGCAGACCGTTCCAGACCTCCTGCGCGATCAGCTGGAGCCTCACGCGATCTCCTCCTCGTCCTCGAAGGTGTCCTCGAGGTCGGCCAGCTGGCGCTTGTAACTGCCGTGCGCCTCGTCGCGCATGATGACGCCGGCGTCGAGCTCGACCACGCGCTTCTGCAGCTCATCGACGATGGAGGCTTCGTGCGTGGCCATCACGACCGTCGTGCCGCCCTCGTTGATGCGGGCGAGCAGCGCCATGATGCCGGCACTGGTGGATGGGTCGAGGTTGCCGGTGGGCTCGTCGGCCAGCAGGATCGGCGGGCGGTTGACGACGGCGCGCGCGATCGCGACGCGCTGCTGCTCACCGCCGGAGAGCTCGTGCGGCAGGCGGCTCGCCTTGCCGGCGAGGCCGACGATCTTGAGCACGTCGGGCACCGCCTCCGAGATGAAGCCTCGGCTCTTGCCGATCACCTGCAGCGTGAACGCGACGTTCTCGTAGACCGTCTTGTTGTTGAGCAGGCGGAAGTCCTGGAAGACGACGCCGAGGTTGCGGCGGAAGAAGGGCACGCGGCGGCTGGGCAGCGCCTTGAGGCGCTGGCCGAGCACGTGCACCTCGCCGGTGGAGGGGTTCTCCTCGCGGAGCACCATGCGGATGAGCGTGGACTTGCCGGAGCCGGAGGCGCCGACGAGGAACACGAACTCGCCCTTGAGGATCTCCAAGGAGATGCCCTCGAGGGCGGGGCGGGCCTTGCGGGAGTAGGTCTTCGAGACCTCGTCGAAGCGGATCATGACCTGTCGAGGCTACGGGCGGGGATGCGTTGGGGCCGTCACCGCACCGGCGCGGCGCACGATCGCGACGGTCTCGTGACGGCTGCCAGCCTGCGGCCGGCGGCCTCCTCGACCTACGAGGACTGCCACTCGTCGATGCGGCCTGTCGCCTTCGCGGCTCCCAGGATGCCCAGGTGCATGCGCTCCTGCGGGCCGAAGTAGCTGCGCTCGTACAGCTCGTGCCGCGCGCCGAAGCCCGTGCCGACCGCATCCCACAGCTCGCCCATGATCTCGAGCCGCTCCCGTGCATCCGCCCCGCCCGAGCCGCGCAGCAGCGGCTCGATCGGCGCGACGAGCTCGCTGCCGAGCGAGTCGAGCGGCACCGGCAGGTGCGCGAACGCCGAGGCGAGCATCGTCTGCAGGTTCACGCGCATCCGGCTGTAGGCGTCTGGCCCGTAGGCCGCGAACGCCATGGCCGCGTGCGGTCCGGGCCCGATCGAGTCGCCCGAGGGCACCGCCTGCTCGATCATCGCGTCGCGCAGCGCGGCGACCGTGTCGCGGTAGGCGATCAGCTCGCCCAGCGCCGCCTGCACGCCGCGCAGCTCGCTCGAGCCCATGATCTCGGTGGCCCGCACCGCGAGCCCTGCGATGCGTTCGAGCTTCGCCTCGAGCCGCGTCGTCGCCTGGAAGACGAGCCGCACGTTCCAGCCGACGGCGCCCGTGTTGAACGCCAGCATCGTCTCGGGGTCGCGGATGAACACGTCCTCCCACGCCACCAGCACGTCGTCGAAGACCACCAGCGCGTCGTGCTCGCCGAAGCGGTTCGCGAGCGGCTGGTCTGCACGCGCCGGCGTGCCGCGCGTGTAGATCCGGATGCCTTCGGTCGCCACGGGCACGGAGGCCGCGATCGCGAAGTCGGCCGTCTGCACCTCGCCGCCGAAGTGCGAGACGAGCAGTCGCTGCGCCGTCGCAGCACCCGTCACGACCGCCTTCGCGCCGCGGATCACGACGCCCTCGTCGGTCTCGCGCACGACGTGCAGGAACACATCCCCCACCTCATCCGGCGGCAGGTCGCGGTCGACGGGCGGGTTGACGAGCGCCTGCGCGTAGTGCGTGACGTCGCGCTGATCGCGCGCCAGCATGTCGCGCACGTTCTGCTCGAAGCGGCCGAAGAACGGCGCGTGCGCGGCCATCGAGGTCACGACGCACGCCATGAACTCCGGCGTGCGTCCCACCCAGCCGTGCGTCCTGCGCTGCCAGGCGCGGATCGCGTCGCGCTGCAGCCGCAGGTCATCGCGGGTCTGCGGCAGCACCCAGAACGGATGCGTGAGACCGGCGTCGTCCTCGGTGGGCACGAGCGGCACGTCGGTGTCGGGCGCGTGCAGCGTGTCGAAGAGCTCTGCGATCGTCGCGGCGACCCCAGCGAACGCCGGATGCTCGGCCACCCGATCGACGCGCTCTCCGTCGTGGATGACGACGCGGCCGTCGTCGAGGCTCGCGAGGTACTCGCTGCCGGTCTGTGGTCGACCGGCCTGGGGCCGACCGGTCTGGGGCTTGCCGTCGTACGCCCCGCCCTGCGCCTGCGTCATGCCGCTCCTAGTCGTCGGAGACCTGCTGCTCGCGCTTGCGCCACCGGATGCCCGCGGCGATGAAGCCGTCGAGGTCGCCGTTGAACACGGCATCGGGGTTGTTCACCTCGTGCAGCGTGCGCAGATCCTTGACCATCTGGTAGGGCGCGAGCACGTAGGAGCGCATCTGGTCGCCCCAGCTCGCGGCGATGTTGCCGGCGAGATCCTTCTTGCGGGCTGCCTCTTCCTCGCGCTTGAGCAGCATCAGGCGGCTCTGCAGCACACGCATCGCGGCTGCGCGGTTCTGGATCTGGCTCTTCTCGTTCTGCATCGACACCACGACACCCGTGGGGATGTGCGTGATGCGCACCGCAGAGTCGGTCGTGTTGACGCTCTGACCGCCGGGGCCGGATGAGCGGAAGACGTCGACCCGGATGTCGTTCTCGGGCACCTCGATCTCGTCGACCTGCTCGAACAGCGGCACGACCTCGACCGCGGCGAAGGAGGTCTGGCGCTTGCCGCCGGCGCCGAAGGGGCTCATGCGCACGAGGCGGTGGGTGCCCGCCTCGACCGACATGTTGCCGAAGGCGTAGGGCGCGTCGATCTCGAACGACGCCGACTTGATGCCCGCCTCCTCCGCATAGCTCGTCTCATGCACGGTGACGGGCATGCCGTGCTGCTCGGCGTACCGCAGGTACATGCGCAGCAGCATCTCGGAGAAGTCGGATGCGTCCACACCGCCGGCGCCTGCGCGGATCGTGACGACGGCGGGCAGCGCGTCGAACTCGCCGTCGAGCAGCGTGCGGACCTCGAGCTCGGAGATGATCTTCTTCAGACCCTTGAGCTCCTTCTTGGCCTCGAGCTGCGTCGCCTCGTCGCCCTCCTCGTTCGCCATCTGCACGAGCACCTCGAGGTCGTCGATGCGCGCCTCGGTCTCGGTGATGCGCTTGAGGTCGGCCTGCGCGTGGCTCAGCTCGCTCGTGACCTTCTGGGCCGCATCTGGGTCGTCCCAGAGATCGGGGGCGCCTGCCGCCTCTGACAGCCGCTCGATGTCGGCCCGCAGACGCTCGGCGTCGAGCACCGACTTGATGTCGAAGAATGTGGAGCGCAGCTCGGCGATGTCGCCGGCGATGTCGAGATCGGCCATGATCATCCAGCCTACCGACGCGGGGCCGCCCACCCGCACGGCCGTGACGATGCATCCGCCGTAGGCTCGGCTCGTGAGCGGACTCGACCAGTCGGAGCGGTTCCCCTGGCGCAGGATCGCCGGGGCCGCCTACGTGCCGACTGCGGCGTTCGCGATCGGCGAGGGCGCGGTCATCCCCTACATCCCGCTCATCGCCGGCGATCTGGGCGCGACGCTCGCGGTGGCTGCCATCGTCGCGGCGATGCTCACGGTCGGTCAGCTCGCGGGCGACGTGCCTGGCGGCTCGGTGGTCGCGCGCTTCGGCGAGCGGCCCACGATGATCGGTGCCGGCCTGCTGGTGCTGGTGTCGCTCGCGCTGGCGTTCTTCTCGACCACCGTGTGGATGCTCGGGGCGGCGATCTTCGTGCTCGGCCTCGGCCACGCCGTGTTCGCGCTCGCGCGGCACGCGTTCATGACGACGTATGTGCCGCTGCGGTTCAGGGCGCGGGCGCTCTCGACCCTCGGCGGCATCTTCCGGATGGGCATGTTCGTCGGGCCGCTGATCGGCTCGGCCGTGCTGGGGCTCGGCTTCGGCGTCAGCTCGGTGTGGATCATCTGCGCGATCGGCACGATCGTGGCGATCGTGGTGCTCATCGTGCTGCCGGATCCGTCATCGGTGTTCGAGCGCACGCCGCCGACGACGGGCGTGCTCGAGCTGCGCTCCGAGCGCACCGGCATCTGGCAGGTCGTGCGGCGCAGCGCGCGCGTGCTGGCGACCGTCGGCGTCGGTGCGGCGATGCTCGCCCTCGCACGGCAGGCCCGCAACGTGCTGCTGCCGCTGTGGGCGATCTCGATCGGGCTCGACGCCGTCACGACAGGGCTCGTGATCGGCATCGCTGGCGGCGTCGACTTCGCGCTGTTCTTCGTCTCGGGCTGGGTGATGGATCGCTTCGGCAGGCTCTGGAGCGTCGTGCCGTCGCTCGCGCTCATGGCCGCCTCGTTCGTGATGCTCGCCCTCTCGCACGACCTCGACGCCGCGACCGCCTGGTTCGTCGCGGCGGCGCTCGTGATGGCGCTCGGCAACGGGCTGGGCTCCGGCATCCTCATGACGCTCGGCGCCGATCTGGCCGACCCCAGGCATCCGGCGCCGTTCCTCGGCGCATGGCGCCTGACGACCGACACCGGGGGCGCCGTCGCGCCGCTGCTCATCTCGCTGCTCATCTCGATCGCATCGATCGGATGGGCTGCCGGCGGCCTGGCGGCACTGTGCCTGGTGGGCGCGGGGATGCTGCTGCGCTGGCTGCCGCGCAAGCCCCGCAGCTAGCGAGGCCTCACTCGGCGCCGGGCGAGAGATTCTGCCTCGACGTCAGCTGCTCACTGCTCGTCGCGGCGCAGCTCCTGGCGCGCGGCCAAGTCGAGCGCGATGGAGTTGGCCTCGTCGCGCAGCTCGTCGTCGTTCAGCTCGCCTGCCTGGATCTGACCGACCAGCTGCCGGAACGCGGGATTCTGCATCAGGGCCTTGAGGCCGTCGGCGGCGCGCTCGGGATGGTCGGTCGGCAGGGTCGCGGCAACGGCGTCGTAGTCGAACGTCTCCGGGTCGATCGATCGCGGGTCCTGCTCTGGCTGCTCGTTCATGCTGCGAGGGTAACGCGATGGCCTGAGGTTGCTCTGGCGTCCTTGACGGAACCCTGCGTTGTCCGGCGCCCGATCGAGTGGGAGCATTCGCCCCAGGGAGCGCTGCCAAGCCGCTCCCCCGAGCCGGATGGCGTCACGGGCCAGTGCTGGAGAGAACCGTGATCGCTCGACCGCTTCCCCGCCTGACGGCGCTCGCCGCCGTGACCGCCGTCGCCCTCGCCCTCGGCCTGGCGATGCCGAGCGCCGCATCGGCAGCGCCGCCTGCCGCCGCCGCGCTCGTGACGCCCGCCGACGGCAGCACCACCGCATCCGTCACCCCCACGCTCAGCGTCACGGCCTCGGACCCCGATGGCGGCAGCCTCGAGGTGACCTTCGAGGGCCGCGAGCGCGGCGCGACCGTGCCGGGCGACTCGGATGCCGACCCGTTCACGGTCGTGGTCGTGCCCGACACGCAGAACTACAGCGACGGGCGGGAGGCGCTGCTGGAGGAGCAGCTGCGGTGGGTGCGTGACAGCCGCGACGAGCTCGACACGGCCTTCGTCATCCAGGTCGGCGACCTGGTCGGCGACTGGTTCATCCCGCGCCAGTGGGGCAACGTGTCGGATGCGTTCGGGATCCTCGACGACGCGAGCGTGCCGAACACGGTGGTGCCCGGCAACCACGACTTCGACTACGCCACGGGCGATGTCGGCCCCTACAACGAGTGGTTCGGGCCCGCGCGCTATGCGGACGCATCCTGGAACACGGAGACCACCCGCTACGGCGGCTACCTGGGGCAGGACCAGTTCGGGCCGGACGGCATCGACCGCGGCAACGCCGACAGCTATGCGCTCTTCACCGCCGGCGGGCGCGACTTCCTGGTGCTGAACCTCGAGTGGGAGGCACCCGGCTACGCGCTCGAGTGGGCCGACCGCGTGCTCGATGCCCACCCCGACCGCACGGTCATCATGGCGACTCACAGCTTCCTGACGGTCAACGGCACGAGGCTCACGACGCCCCAGCGGCCGGGCGGCACCTCGCCCTCGCAGCTCTGGAACGACTTCGTGCGCACCCACTGCCAGATCCGCCTGGTGGTCGCCGGGCACGAGAACCAGGGCGATCTCGGCGAGGCGAACCGCACCGACGACAACGCCTGCGGCCAGCCCGTGCACCAGATCCTCTCCGACTACCAGGCGCGGGCGAACGGCGGCGACGGCTGGCTGCGCACCTACGCCTTCGACCCGGCCGCGAACACGATGACCGCCGAGACCTACTCGCCGACCCTCGACCAGCACGAGACGGATGCGAACTCGGCCTTCACCCTGCCCTTCGAGCTCTCGACGCAGCAGCCGGCACCCTTCGAGCCGATCGCGACCCGCACGGTCGCCTCCGGCGCGACGGCGTCGGCACCCTGGACGGGCCTCGAGCACGAGACCGACTACGAGTGGCGCGCCGTCGTGCGCGACGGCACCGCGAGCACGCCTTCTGCCACCTGGTCGCTGCGCACGCCGCCCGTGCCGGTGAACGCCATCGCGGCGGACAGCTTCACCCGCACCGCCTCGAACGCGTGGGGCACCGCGGATGTCGGCGGTGCGTGGGCGGTCACCGGCGGCAGCGCGGCCTTCTCCGTCAGCGGCGGGCGGGGCATCGTCGCGCTGGCGCCCTCGCACACGCGCGAGGCACGGCTGAGCGGGGTCTCGGCGAGGGACGTCGTCGTCGACGTTCGGGTGAGCGCCGACGTGGCCTCGGCCGGCGGCACCGCGAGCGCCACGGTCTCGGCGCGACTCGTCGGCAGCTCGAGCTATGCCCTGAGCGTGCGCTTCCAGCCGGGCGGCGTGCTGCAGACCTACCTGCTGCGCAACGGCGCGGCGCTGGCCGGCACGACCGGCACGTGGTCGCCGGGGCAGGTCTTCACCGCCAGGCTGTCGCTCACGGGCGCCAGCCCCACGCAGCTGGCGGCGAAGGTCTGGCCCAGCGCGGGCGCCGAGCCGGTCGCCTGGCAGATGACCGCCACCGACAGCACGGCCGGCCTGCAGACCGCCGGCATCGTGACGCTCAAGTCGGCGCTCAGCTCCTCCTCGTCGGTGCCGACCACGAGGCTCTCCTACGACGACCTCCGGGTCGTCGCGCCCGGGGCGCCCCCGGCCAACCTGCCGCCGACCGCGCAGTTCAGCACCGGCGGCTCGCAGCTGACCGTCACGACCGACGGGCGGGGCTCGAGCGACAGCGACGGCACCATCGCCGGCTACGCCTGGCAGTTCGGCGACGGCAGCACGGCGACGGGCGCCACGGCCTCGCGCACCTACGCCGAGGCCGGCACCTACACGGTGCGACTCACGGTCACCGACGACGACGGCGCGACCGCGACCACCACGCGCAGCGTGACGGCCACGGCTCCCCCGCCGCAGAACACGCCTCCGACGGCGGTGATCGCGACCCCGAGCATCGAGGGCAGAGCGGTCTCGGTGAGCGGCGCCGGCTCGAGCGACGGCGACGGCACCATCGCCGGCTACGCCTGGCAGTTCGGCGACGGCGGCACCGCGACGGGCGCGACGGCGACGCACACCTACACGGCGGATGGGTCGTACACGGTGCGCCTGACGGTCACCGACGACGACGGGGCGACCACGACGGCCACGCGCAGCGTCACCGTCACCGGGCCTCCCACGACCGGCGGCGAGGTGATCGCGGCCGACGCCTTCCAGCGCACGGTCAGCGGCGGCTGGGGTCCGGCCGACACCGGCGGAGCATGGACGGTCACCGGCGGCTCGGCAGCGTTCTCGGTGAGCGACGGCGCGGGCGTAGTGGCGCTGCGACCGAGCGACACGCGCGAGGCCAGGCTGCTGGGTGTGTCGACGACCGACGCCGACATCACCGTGCGGATCAGCTCGGAGACCGCCGCAGCCGGCGGCACCGCGAGCGCCACCGTCGTCGGCCGGCTGGTCGGCACCGCGGTCTACTCGGCCAGGCTGCGGCTCGAGCCGGGCGGCGTGATGCGGCTGTACCTGCTGCGCGACCAGGCGCTGCTCGGCAGCCACCTGCTGCCCGGCACGTACATCCCCGGCGAGGGCGTCATGCTGCGGCTGAGCGTCAGCGGCACCTCGCCGACGACGCTCGCGGCGAAGATCTGGCGTGCGAGCGGCGCAGAGCCTGCGGGGTGGCAGCTGCAGGCGACGGACTCGACCGCTGCGCTGCAGTCGGCCGGCGCCCTCACGCTCCACTCCTACATCTCCGGGGGCTCGACGGTGGCGACGACCCGGCTGCGCTACGACGACTACCGCGTGATCACCGGCTGAGCGCCACTCGGCGGTCGTCGTCGCGGGCTGCGCGTTCAGTCGACGAACACCGCCCTCGCCGTCGAGGTGACGTCGAGACGGATGCCCTCCGGCAGCAGGAGAGAGACCACCGGCGGGTGCCACGCGCTCGAGACCGAGACGGTCGCGCTGCGGGCATCGGCGGCTGCGCCGTCGACGCGCACCTCGGTGAGATCGCCGCCGGCGCGGCTCGCCCAGTCTGCGGCCGCGCGGTCGACGGCCGCGTCGGCGAGCTGCGGCGTGGCATCGGTGCCGTCGAAGCGCACCTGTTCGAGCGCGAACGCCTCCGCCGCCGCGAGCGCAGCGCCGTCGGCGACGCTGAAGAGCCGCCGGCGCTCGATGAGCAGGCTGGTCGCGGCAGTGACAGCGATGATGAGCGCGAGAGCGAGGGCAGCGAAGCCGATCGTCAGCAGCAGTGTCGAGCCGTCCTCCTCCCGCCGGAGACGGCGCAGCAGCCGCGTCACGGTGCACTCGCGAACGCCGACACCGGCTGCATGGCGTGCGCGGAGATCGGCACGCCGAGGCTGCCGTCGAGATGCAGCACGGGCGGCGCGAGGGGCAGCGGCACCGTCGCCGCCAGCTGCACCGTGACGGTGCCGCGCGGGGTGTCGCATGCATCCGGCTCCGGCGCGCACGCGACCGTCACCTCCGCGGCGGCAGGCTCGAGCCCCGCATCCGTCAGCGCGACCGCGATCGCCCTGTCGGCGGCGGCGAGCCCCTCTTCGTGGCTCTCCGCCTGCGCGATCGCGCGCGCGGCGTGCCGCGCACCGCCCTCGATGCCCAGCACGGCGTGCTGGATCTGACCGAGCGTGAGCACGAGGTAGACGAGCGGCACGAGCAGCAGCACGCCGACCGTGAGGAACTCCAGCGAGGCTGACCCGGCGTCGTCGGAGAGCCACCGAAGGCGGCGGGCCATCGCCCGCTGGCGCTCAGCCCAACGACTCGACCGGCGCATGCCCGGTCACCTCCAGCGCGGTCGGGCCGATGAGCCCGAAGACCGGAAGCGGCGCCGCGACCCGGATCTCGATCGTGTCGAGCCCGGCGACCGTCGCCGTCGATGCCGACACCTGCTGCGCATACTGCGGGCCGATCGCCGTGGTGATCAGCGCGCGGGTGCGGGTGACGCCGGCAGACGCATCCGCGCCCACGAGCGAGGCGTGCCTGGCGCCCTCTGCGGCCGCGTCGGCGACCGTGGCGCGCACATGCAGCGCGAGCGCCAGCTGCATGACCGAGAGCACGAGCACGACGAGCAGCGCAGCCACCATCGTGAACTCGGCGACCGCCGAGCCTCGCTCGTCGGCCAGCCGCATCAGAAGCTCGTGACGCGCGCGATCGCCTGCTCGAAGACGCCCGTGAGCGCTGGGCCCGCGACCGTCCAGATGACGATGACGAGCCCCGCCGTCATCAGTGTGACGAGCACCCATCCGGGCACATCGCCCCGCTCGTCCTCCCGCATGCGCCCGACGAGGCGCTGCAATCGTCGGCTGATCGTCGACATATCTCCTCCTTCAGAATCCGACCTGCAACACGTGGATGCCCGGCCACAGCGCGAACGCGACGGTGGTCGGCAGGAGGCCGAACACCAGCGGCACGAGCATCGAGATCTCCTTGCGGCCCGCGGCCTCGAGCAGGTCACGCTTCGCGGCGTCGCGCGCGTCGAGCGCCTGGGCCTGCAGCGTCTGCGCCAGAGGCGTGCCGCGCTCGAGCGCGCCCCGCATCTGGTCGACGCTGCGGGTCACGGCCGGGTGCGCGAGCTCATCCGCGAGCATGGCCAGCGCACTCGAGAGGCTCGTGCCCGCTGCCGCATCGGCGACGACGCCAGCCAGCTCGCGGCCCAGAGCGCTGTGTCCCGCCGCGCCGACGCGGCGCAGCGCGTCCTGCAGCCCTTCGCCGGCGGCGAGGCTGAGCGAGAGGAACTCCAGGATCGACGGCAGCTCGCTCGAGATGCGCGAGAGCCTGCGCTTCGCTCGCTGCTGCACCAGCCAGTCGACCGTGAAGGCGCCGATCGCCGCCCCGAGCAGCGCGAGCGCGGCCGGCAGCGCGACGTGCGCACCCTGCAGCGCGCCGGCGACACCGAGCCCCGCACCGATGGCACCGCCGAGCACGCTCCAGCGAAGCTGCCGCCCGCGGAAGTCCGCGACCGTCTCGCTCGATGCCGCCTGGCGGAGCCGGCGATGGATGCCCTCCGGCGCCCCGAGCACCGCGTGCACCACGGGTGTGAGGCGGTCGCCGATCGGCGAGGCGGCGACGCCCAGCACGTGGGTGGGGCTGACGCGACTGCGCGCGACCAGATCGCGAGCGCCGGCGGAGACATCCAGCACGTAGGGGGCGACGCGGTGGAGCAGCAGCGGGCGTCGCAGGATCGGCACCAGGCTCACGAGCATCCAGAGCCCGAAGCCGAGGCCCGCGCCCAGGATCAGGCTCCAGCCGACCTCCACGTTCACGCGAACCACCTCGCCTCGGTCGGCAGCGCGCCGATGCGCAGCATCACGCGGTAGGCGATGAAGGTCACGAGCGCCCCGCAGGCGATCAGCATGAAGCCACCCGCCGAGTTGTAGGCCTGCGCCGCCTCCGGTCTGGTCGAGAGGATGAGCAGCACGATCCACGGCGCCGCGACCCCGAGACGGGCCGCGCTCACGATCCACGTCTGGCGCGCCTCCAGCTCGCCGCGGGTTGCGAGGTCCACCCGCAGGTAGGCGGCGAGCTCGCGCAGCACGGTCGTCACCTCGGTGCCGCCGACCTCGCGGGCCATGCGCAGCGTCTCGACGATGCGGTCGCCGACCGGGTCGGCCAGCCGATCTTTCAAGCGATCGAGGGCGTAGCCGAACGATCCGGTCGCCCGGTGGTCGGCCGCGTACGCCGCGAAGGCCGGGCGCGTGATCTCGGGACCTGCGCGCTCGAGCTGCGCCACGGCATCCGGCAGCGCGAGCCCGCTGCGCACGGCCGAGACCAGGTGGTCGACGACGTCGGGCCAGACGGCGGCCTGCGCACGACGGCGGCGCTTGGCCCGCCAGCGCACCGCCAGCAGCGGGGCGGCTGCTCCCGCGACGAACACGGCGGCAGCGACGGCCACGACGGGCGCGAAGGCGAGCGCGATCCCCGCCGCGAGCACGCCGACGACCAGCGAGATCGCGGCGAGCGCGAGCGGCGGGAGGCCCACGAGCCCCGCCTGCGTGAGCCGATCGAGCAGCCGGGCCCGCGGGCGCGGCTCGTCGGAGCGCGCCGTGCGCGGCCACAGCCACGGGCTGATCGCCAGCACGATGCCGAGCCCGAGCACGGATCCCAGCAGCCACGTCATGCGCTGCCCCTCGCGAGCAGCGCGGTCGGGTCGATGCCGACGGCGGTGAACTTGGCCGTGCGCGCCGGGTGGGAGCCGGTCGGCTCGAGCAGCCCGCCGCGCGTCGCGAACAGCGTGGATGCTTCGAGCACGCCACCGGTCGACTGGCCGGTGGGCGCGAGGATCTCGACGACCTGGCGATTGCCGCGCGCATCGATCGCCAGGTGCACGACCAGGTCGATGCACTGTGCGACGGCGGGCACGACGAAGCCGGAGTCGATGTTCCGGCCTGCCAGCAGCGGCAGCGTCGTGAGCTTGCTGAGGGCATCGCGCGCGGAGTTCGCGTGGATCGAGCACATGCCGCTGACGCCGCAGTTGAGAGCGACGAGCAGGTCGAGCGCCTCGGCCTCGCGCACCTCGCCGACGACCAGCCGGTCGGGTCGCATGCGCAGCGACTCCTTCACCAGTCGGCGCAGCGAGATCTCACCCGTGCCCTCGAGCGACGGCTGCCGGCACTGGAGCGCGACGATGTCATCGACGGGCGGGTCGAGCTCGAAGGTCTCCTCGACGGTGACGATGCGCTCGCCAGGCCGCACCGCGGCGAGCAGCGCGTTGAGCAGCGTCGTCTTGCCTGCGTGCGTCGGACCGGAGACCAGGATGTTGCAGCCAGCGATGACCGCCTGCCGCAGGAAGACCGCGGCATCCTGGCTGAGCGCGCCCCGCTCGACGAGCGCCGTCAGCGACGACAGCCTGCGCGAGAACTTGCGGATGTTGAGGCTCATCGCTCCGCGCGCCACCTCGCCGCTCGCCACATGGAGGCGCGCGCCGTCGGGCAGCGAGGCGTCGACGAACGGCGTGCTGAGATCGACTCTGCGGCCGGTGGTAGAGAGCATCCGCTCGACCAGATCGCGCACCTCGGTCTCGGTCAGCCGCAGCGGGAGCTGCTCGCTGACCCCGCCGCGGGCGCAGAACACGCGCGAGCCCTGGTTGACCCAGAGCTCCTCGATCTCGGGATCATCGAGGTAGGGCTGCAGCGGCCCGTAGCCGGAGACCGCTGCGAGCACGTCGCGCTCCGCCTGCCGCTCGTCGGCGAGCATCGGCAGACTGCCGCCGAGCGAACGCTCGGCGTAGGCGCGCACGGCGTCGCGCACGTAGCGCTCCGCCAGATCGCCCGAGCCGGCGAGGTCGACGCCGTCGCGGCGCACCTTCGCCCGCACGTTCGCGGTGATCTCGGCGACGGCCTGGCGCATAGGGATCAGTGAAGCCCAAGGGGCACAGGGTCCGCGGAAGTTGTCCACAGCGGGTCGACTTGATAGTTTGTGACCACTTGCAAACATTCGGTCACTACCCGGGAGGCCCGCCATGGACGCAGCGCGACACACGATCGAGCTGCCGTCGGGGCCGGTCTCCTACCTCGAATGGCGACCGGCGGCACCGGCCGGCGCATCCGACGTCCTCCTCCTCCACGGCGGTGGGCTCGACAGCGCGTGGCTGTCGTGGGGCGACCTCGGCGCGCGGCTGGCCGCCGCCGGGCATCGCGTGATCGCTCCCGACGCGCCGGGCTACGGCAAGAGCGCGCGTGCCCCGTGGCCCGCGACGCACGCCAACCTCGTCGCCTACGTCGAGACCTTCGCGCAGGCGATGCAGCTCGAGCGCTACGCCGTCGGCGGCCTGTCGATGGGCGGCGGCATGACCCTCGGGCACGTGCTCGCGCATCCCGAGCGCGTCACCGGCGCCATCCTCATCGGCTCCTTCGGCATCATGCCCCGGCAGGGCACCGGCTGGCGCTCGCACCCGTGGCACCTGCTCGCCTGGGCCATGACGCACACCGGGCTCATGGGCGTCACGATGCGCGCCTACGCGGGGCGGCCGCAGGCGCTGGCGCGCAGTCTGCGCGGCATCATCCGCGACGAGCGGCAGATCACCCCGGCGCTGGTGGACGCCGTCGCGGCGGAGGCCGCGAGCGGCAGCGGGCTCACCGCCTTCGACCAGTGGCAGCGCGACCAGATCCGGTTCGGCAGGGTGCGCGACGACTACAGCGACCGCCTGCACGCCTTCCCGCGGCCGGCACTCGTCGTCCACGGCGAGCGCGACAGCGGGGTGCCGGTCGCCCTCGCCCGACAGGCGGCGGCGCGGATGCCCGACGCGCGCTACGTCGAGGCTCCGGATGCGGGGCACTGGACCCAGCGGGATGCTCCCGACCTCGTCACCAGTGCGATCACCGACTTCCTCGATGCGCTCGCCGCCCGCGAGCCAGAGGATTGACACGATGCCCCGGCCCCTCATCCCCCACCGCCGCGAGCGCATCCTCGCCGAGGCCGAGTCGCTCATCCTCGCGCACGGCTTCGACGCCGTGAGCGTGCAGGCGATCGCCGATCGCGTCGGCATCGCGAAGGGCGCGGTGTATCGGGAGTTCGCGAGCAAGGACGCCGTGCTCGAGGCGCTGCTGCAGGCTTCGATGGCGCGGATGACGGCACGGAGCAGCGAGCTGGTCGGCGAGCGCCCGCGGCTCAGCGCCGCCTACCGCGCGAGCATCGAGGTGCTGCTCGACGAGCCGCTCATGGTCGCCGCCTTCCTCGACGACGCGGGCGTGCTCGGCTCCTACGCGGTCGCGGTCCGCGACGGGCGCTACCGCGAGCGGATGCTCGAGATCGTGCGCTGGATCGCGGAGCTGCAGGAGCGCGGCGAGCTCGACGCCGGCATCGACGCCGAGGCGCTCGGCCTGGCGCTCTCGAGCACCACGCTGGGCCTGCTGACCGCCGCGCAGCACCTCGGCCCGCTCTCACGGGAGCAGCTCGCGGGCGCGATCGGCGCGATGGAGGCTCTGGTGTCTGGCCTGGAACCTGCCGCGCCGAACGCCATTCGCGAGCGCCGAAGTTGACGCCCGCGCCCGGCGGGCACAGCCTGGAGTGATGAGCAGCAGCGAACCGGCACAGCAGACGGGCTCCCCGCGCGGGCTCGCAGTGCTGCTGGCGACGACGTTCCTCGCCTTCCTCAACTTCACGGGGCTGCTCGCCGTCGTGCCCCTGTGGGCCTCGACGGGCGGTCTCGGCAGCGCGGGCGTCGGCAGCACGACCGGCGTGATGATGGCCGCGACGGTCGCCACGCAGCTCAGCGCGCGCTGGGTGTTCCGCCTCCTGTCGCTGCGCGCGATGATGATCGTGGGCGCCGCGCTGCTGGGCCTCCCAACGCCGCTGTATGCGCTCTCGACCGACGTCGTGCCGATCCTGCTGCTGACGGCCGTCCGCGGGATCGGGTTCGCGCTCATGGTGGTGGCCGGCGCCATCCTGATCGCGGATGTCGCGGGCAAGGGGCGACTCGGCCGGGCCGCCTCGTACTACGGCGTCGCCGGGGCGCTGCCGAACGTGCTCGCGCTCGGCGGCGGCATCTGGGCGGCCGACGCCTGGGGCTTCCCCGTCGTGTTCGCCGTCACGGGCGCGGCCGGCGTGCTCGGCGCGATCCTGGCGTGCATGCTCCCGCGCGGCTCCCGGGCAACGTTCAGCGTCGTGTCACGGCACGACGTGCGCCGCATCGCGCCGACGATCGTGCTGTTCGTGACGACGACCGCGGCCTTCGGAGCCGCATCCACCTTCCTGCCGCTCGCGGGCCCCGATGCGACGCTCGCCGCGCTCGCGCTGCTCGCCGCCTCCTGCGCGATCGTGCTCGGCCGGCTCGCAGCCGGCACGCTCGCCGACCGCGTCGGGTCGGGCCGACTGCTCGTGCCAGCGGCCATCATCGTGGCGATCGGCGTGCTCGTCGCCGGGCTCTCGCTGGAGGGCCCAGCGTGGGCGCTGCTGCTCGGCTGCGCCCTCGTCGGAGCGGGCTTCGGCGCCTGCCAGAACGACTCCTTCGTGGTCACGCTCCGCAGCTTCGGCGCAGCCCGCCGCGGCACCGCCAGCACGATCTGGAACATCGCCTACGACGGCGGCGTGGGCCTCGGCGCGTTCGGCCTCGGCTGGGTGATCGGGCACCTCGGGCATGCCGGTGCGTTCATCGCCCTGGCAGCGGCGATCGCCGCGATCACCGCGCTGTGCCTGCCCGCAGCCCTGCGCCATCCGGCCGCGTCAGAGCCCTCGCGGCACTGAGGCGCGCCCACCGCTGCATCGGTGGACGCGCCCAGGATTGCCTCTGGATCAGACAGTGCCCGCCGAGCGCTTCGGCAGCACCCAGTCCGGGCGCACGAAGTGGCACGTGTAGCCGTTCGGGTTATCGACCAGGTAGTCCTGGTGCTCGGGCTCGGCCTCCCAGAACGGGCCCGCGGGCTCGATCGTCGTGACAGCCTTGCCCGGCCACAGTCCCGACGCATCGACATCCGCGATCGTGTCGAGCGCGATCTCCTGCTGCTCGGAGGTCAGCGGGAAGATGGCCGACCGGTAGCTCGTGCCGACGTCGTTGCCCTGCCGGTTCATCGTGGACGGGTCGTGCACCTGGAAGAAGAACTCCAGGATGTCGCGATACGTCGTCTCGGTGGGGTCGAAGACGATCTCGACCGCCTCTGCGTGACCGGGGTGGTTGCGGTAGGTGGCGTGGTCGTTGTCGCCTCCGGTGTAGCCGGCGCGGGTGTCCAGCACTCCGGGCTGTCTGCGGATGAGATCATCCAGGCCCCAGAAGCACCCTCCTGCCAGGACGGCGGTCTCGGTGCCCGGGTCACGCGTGATCGCTCCGGTGTCGTCGATGCCGTGGGTCATGATGTGTGCTCCTCTGTGCTGGTGGCGTCGGTGGTCTCGAACAGCGGACGGAACTGACCGTAGCCCTCCGCCTCGAGCGCTGCGGCCGGGATGAAGCGCAGCGAGGCGGAGTTCATGCAGTACCGCTGGCCTCCCGCGTCGGCGGGGCCATCGTCGAACAGGTGGCCGAGGTGGCTCTCGGCGCCGGTGGAGCGCACCCCGGTGCGGATCATGCCGTGCGAGGCGTCACGCTCGGCGCGCACCGCATCCGCCTCGATCGGTCGGGTGAAGCTGGGCCAACCGGTGCCGCTGTCGAACTGGTCGGTCGAGGAGAACAGCGGCTGACCGCCGACCACATCCACGTAGATGCCGTCCTCGTGGTTGTCCCAGTACTCGTTGCGGAAGGCCGGCTCGGTGCCGTCCTCCTGCGTGACGCGGAACTGATGCGCGGTGAGGCGGCTCAGCGCCTCGGGCGTCTTGCGGTAGTCGTGTGCCATGGTGTTGCACTCCTTTGCTGACGTCACCGGCTGTGGCGTCATTGAGACCAACACTGCCGCATCTGATTTTGGTCCCGACCCGGGATTCATCCGCGGATCGGGTGCCCCGACCAGCGCAGCACCCGCAGCGCCTTGAACGTGATCCAGCGGTTCGGCTCCCCCACCGGTCCGTAGTCGTTCACGGCGTCGCCGCCATGCACGACGTCGAGCGGCCACGAGCCGTCGTCCAGCCGCTTCGCGTGCAGCAGGTCGATCGCCTCGCGCATCCGCTCGTCGGGCACGGCGCCGACGGCGCGGAAGTGCTCGAGCGCCCGCAGCGCGTCGTACTCGTGCCGCGGCGGGAAGGCGAGCTGCGTGTACGTGGTCTTCGGGATCTCGCCGGTCGACCTCCGCCGCAGCAGGTCGCGCTCCAGCAGGTAGGCCTCGCCGCTGGCGCGAGCCTCGCGCACCCGCGAGTCGTCGCTGACCGACTCGACCGCCGCCATCGCCTCGATCACCGCGATCGTGGTGTCGAACGACGAGCGCACGCTGCCCTGCTCCTGCTCGCAGTTCCAGCCGCCGTCGGCCATGCGCTCCCCCAGCAGCCGCTCGACGACCGCGAAGTCCAGCTCGCCGAAGTACACGGCATTCGTCACGAGCGCACCATTGATGCACGGCTCGACCTCGCCCTCGAAGTAGGGCTCGTCGTCGTACTCCCACCGCGTGACGCGCTTGACGTCGGCGACGGCGGCGCGCACCGCCGCATCCGCCGGGTCGACACCCAGCAGCCGCAGCTCCGTCAGCACATGGGCGGTGGATGTCCACGGCTGGCCCGGCAGCGTCGGCTCGGTCTTCGGGAAGTGCGCGCCGCCAGCCCACTGGCCGTCGGCGCCGCGTGCCGCCAGCAGTGCAGCGCCCCATCCCTCGGACGCGACGCGAGCGCGCTCGCGCGCCACCGCATCCGGATCCTCGTCCAGCAGGTCGGCCATGACCTGCCAGCGGATCGCGGGGTCGCCCTGCAGCAGCCAGTCGATGATGCGCATGCGGCCATCGTGCCCGCGCCGGCCCACACGCGCCAGTGCCGAGCCGCGGTGGCCGACCGCGCGGCTCAGCGCGCCAGGAACGCCACCAGCGCGTCGTTGAACTGCGAGGCATGGCTGACGTTGCAGCCGTGCGGGGCGTCGGCGAGCACCTGCAGCTCGCTGTGCTCGATCGTCTCGTGCGTGCGGCGGCCGGAGCCGTCGAACGGCACGGTCTGGTCGCCGTCGCCGTGGAGCACGAGCGTCGGCACGGTGATCGTGCCGATGTCGTCGCGGAAGTCGGTCGTCGCCCAGGCATCCATGCAGCCGAGCGCCGCAGGCTGGTGCGACTGCAGCGCGAGCGCGAGGGCCGCCTGCCGCTCCGCCTCCGTGACGCAGACCTCCTCCGCGTTGGAGAAGAAGCCGGTGATGAACTCGTCGAGGAAGCCCTCGCGGTCTGCCTCGAGGCCTGCGCGCATCTCGCGATAGGCCGACTCGGGCAGCGGCCCCTCCGGGTTGTCCGGCCCCTGCAGCAGGAACGGCGGCACGGCCGCAGCGAGCACGACGGCACGCACCCGCTCCTCGCCGTAGGTCGACACGTAGCGCACCACCTCGCCGCCACCCATCGAGAAGCCCACGAGCGTCACGTCGCGCAGGTCGACCTCGGCGAGCACCCGGTCGAGGTCGGCGGCGAGGGTGTCGTAGTCGTAGCCGTCGTCGGGCTTGTCGCTGCGCCCGAAGCCGCGCCGGTCGTAGGCGACCACGCGGTGCCCGGCCTGCACCAGGGCCTCCGTCTGCGGCTTCCACGCCTCCGCGGAGAGCGGCCAGCCGTGGAGCAGCACGACCGGGCGGCCCTCGCCGCCGGTGTCGTCGATGTGGAGCGTGATGTCGGTCATGCTGTCTCCTCTAGCGGTATTCGGGGTTCTGGAAGCCGAAGCGCTCGCCGTCGGCCCAGGCGCGGCGGTCGTTGCCCTCGGGGGGGATGCCGCCGCGCAGCGCACGGGCCAGGTGCAGCAGATTCCAGGCCATGATCGTGATGTTGCGCTGCGTGAAGTCGTTGTCGGCGCCGGCATGCGTGCCGTCGTCGAGCTCATCGCCGTAGCTCGGGCCGGGCCCCGCCTCGCCGACCCAGCCGGCGTCGGCCTGGGGCGGGATCGTCAGGCCGACGTGCTGGAGCGCGTAGAGCACCTCGCGGGCGACGTGCTTCATGCCGTCCTCGTTGCCGCCGACGAGGCATCCGCCGACCTTGCCGTAGAAGATCGACTGGCCCTGCTCGTTCAGCTCGCCCGACTCGCTGTAGAGCCGCTCGATCACGCGCCGCGTGACGCTGGATGCGTCGCCCAGCCAGATGGGCGTCGCGAGCACGACGATGTCGGCCCGCAGCACGCGCTGCCAGAGCGCCGGCCAGGCGTCCTCGCTCGCGCCGTGCTCGGTCATGTCGGGCTGCACGCCGGGGGCGATGGCGTGGTCGACGGCGCGCACCACCTCCACCTCGACGCCCTGCTCGCGCAGGATGTGGGCGCTCGCCTCGATCAGCAGGTCGGTGTGGCTCTCGCCCGGCGAGGGCGTGAGCGTGCCGTTGAAGTAGATGGCGCGGATGGGTTCGGTCATGGTGTCCACGGTGCCACGGCGACGAAGACGCCGCCAGATGCGAGACACCCGCCGGAGGAAGTCCGGCGCTGACGGCAGCCCGCTGGATGGTGCAACCGGATCACGCGAGCGGCCGCGATCCTCCGGGCCGACACCTGCCGACCACCGCGGCAGGCTCAGTTGATCGAGTCCCGCGCCTCGAGCAGCGCCGCGAGCCGCCGCGCGAACGCCGCGCCCGCGTCTGCATCCCGCGGCAGGAACCCCTGCCCGCTCTTCGCGCCCAGCTCGCCCCGCGCTGCACGGTCGCGCAGCATGGCAGGGGCGGCGGAGGCGTCGCCGAGCGTCGGGAAGAGACCGTCCGTCACGCTCGTCCACACGTCGAGCCCGCCGAGATCCATGATCTCGAAGGGGCCAGCGAGCGCCCAGCGCGGCCCGAGCCCGGCGGTGACGGCCTCGTCGATCTGCTCGGGCGTCGCGACGCCGAGCTCCACGAGGTGCATCGCCTCGCGATAGAGCGCCGCCTGCAGCCGGTTCGCGATGAAGCCCTCCACCTGCTGCGCGAGCGGCACGGCCGTCTTGCCGCACCCTTCCAGCAGCGCCACCATCCGGTCGACGGTCGCCTGCGGCGTCGCGGGCCCCGGCACGACCTCCACGAGCGGCACGGTGTCCGCCGGGTTGAAGAAGTGCGCGATGACGAGCCTCGCCGGATCCCGCATGCCCTCCGCCAGCGCATCCGGGGCGATCGAGGAGGTGTTCGAGGCGATGATCGCGCCGGCGTTCGCGGCCTCGACCTGCGCGATGAGGTCGCGCTTGAGCTCGAGCCGCTCGGGCGCGGCCTCGAGCACGATGGTGGCTCCGGCCACGGCGCTCTCGAGCTGCACGTGGGCGGATGCGCCGGCCGACTCGGCCGCGGCGGTCGCGGCCTCCGGCCGAACATCGAACACCCGCACCTCATGGCCCGCCCGCGCGAGCACACGGGCGATGCCGGCTCCCATGATGCCGGCGCCGAGCACGGCGATCGTCTCCTGCATGTGCTGCTCCCTCGCTCGTCACCGACGATGCCACAGCGCGGCGCGCGCCGGCGCTCCGCTGCGATCGGCATCGCTGATCACCGCGTCACCGACCGATGCGACCGCCGAGTCCCACGCCGGCGATGACCCGGTCGGGCACGAGCGGGATGAGCGGCGCCGCCAGCCGGTAGCGCCAGTCGCTGACGACGACGCCGCGCCGCCTGCGCAGCGCGTGCAGTCCGTCGCGGACGACCGTGGACGCATCCGACCACCCCGCCCGCGGGACGACGTCGGGCGAGACGCCCATCCGGTCGTGGAACTCGGTGGGCACGAAGCCCGGCAGCAGCGCCGTCACCGTGACGCCGTCGCGGTGGTAGCGGGCGTTGAGCGCGCGCGAGAGCGTGATCACCTGAGACTTCGCGGCGGCGTACGAGCCGCTCGGCAGCCTGCCCGCGAGGCTCGCGACATTGAGGATGCCGCCGCGGCCGCGCGCCCGCATGCCCGGCAGCGCCGCGTGGGCGAGCCGCAGCGGCACCCAGGAGAGCAGCTCGTGCATGCGCCGCTCATCCTCGATGACGGATGCGTGGAAGGGCTCTGCCACGGCGAACCCGGCGTTGTTGACCAAGACGTCGACCGGCCGGGAGGCATCGCCGAGGCGCGCAGCGGCCAGCTCGAGCCCCGCGTCGCTCGTGAGATCAGCCGGCAGCACCTCGGTCTCGACGGGCAGCTCGTCGGCCAGCGCGCGCAGCCGATCGGCGTCGCGCGCGACGAGCACGAGGGAGAAGCCATCCGCGGCGAGCTGCCGCGCGAACTCGGCGCCAAGGCCCGCGGAGGCACCGGTCACGAGCGCGCGCATCTGCATGGAGCAACCCTGGCAGAACCTGGGCGTCGCGGTGGGCGCGCCCCAGTAGTCTGGGGGCCCACGCGGGAGTGGTGGAATTGGCAGACACGCAAGGTTTAGGTCCTTGTGCCCTCGTGGCGTAGGGGTTCAAGTCCCCTCTCCCGCACTCGACGCACTATGCGAAGGAGCACGCGCGTGCATCCGCTGCCATCCGAGTTCCTCATCGACATCGAGGGCTTGATCACTGGCGCGGGCGCGTGGGCGCTGCTGGTGGTCTGCGCGATCGTCTTCGTCGAGACGGGGCTGCTGGTCGGCTTCCTGCTCCCAGGCGACACGCTGCTGGTGATCGCGGGCGTGCTCTCGTTCACGGGCGCCATCCAGCAGCCGATCTGGCTCGTGATGCTCTGCATCGCCGCGTGCGCGATCGCCGGCGACCAGCTGGGGTACTACATCGGCCACAAGGCCGGGCCGCCGATCTTCCAGCGAAGATCCTCCGGCCTGTTCTCCCACCGCACCATCGAGCGCACCAACCGCTTCTTCGTCCGCTACGGCGCGGCCGCCGTCATCATCGCCCGCTTCATCGGCATCGTCCGCACCTTCATGCCGGTCGCCGCCGGCGTCGGCAAGATGCCCTGGCCGCTGTTCTTCCGCCTCGACATCATCGGCGGCCTGCTGTGGGGCGCCGGGCTGCCGCTGCTCGGGTGGGGCGTCGCGCACATCCCCGGCGTCGCAGCGATCGTCACCGAGTACATCGACCTCGTGCTCATCGGCGTGGTCGTGATCGCGATCGGCTTCATCGTCTGGCACGCCATCCAGTCGCGCCGCGAGGTGGAGCGCGAGATCCGCGACGGCACGTCCGCGAACGTGGTGGAGACGCTCGACCTCTCGGGCACGAGCGAGCCGGGCATCGAGCGCTGACAGCCGCGCTGCGGAGCAGGTGGGGTCAGGCCGTGACCCAGACGGCCTGCGCGACCGCAGGCCCGAGGTCGACCGTTCCGTTGGCCGTGTGCACCTGGATGGACCCCGAGTAGGGCTTCTGGCCCAGCACCGTGAGCGCCGTGTCGAGCGCGATGCCCGCATCCGCCAGGAACCGCAGCATCGCGGGGTCGTTGTCTGAGATGCGCACCACGGCACCCTCGTGACCGACGACCGCATCGGCGAGCAGCACCGCATCCGGTCGCACCACCGCGCCGTCGGCGGCGGGGATCGGGTCGCCGTGCGGATCGCGAACGGGGTCGCCGAGCGAGCGGGCGATCGAGTCGAGCAGCCGGTCGCTGAGCGCGTGCTCGAGGATCTCGGCCTCGTCGTGCACCTCGTCCCAGTCGTAGCCGTGGCGCTCGACGAGCCAGGTCTCGACCACCCGGTGTCGACGCACCTGGCGCACGGCGAGCGCCGCGCCCTGCGTCGTGAGCGCGATCGCGCCGTAGGGCCGGTGATGCACCAGGCCGGCGGCGGCGAGCTTCTTCACCATCTCGGTGACGGTCGAGTTCGCCAGCCCCAGCCTGGCAGCGAGCTGCGATGGCGTGACGGGATCCGCCTGCCACTCCGTGTGGTGATAGATCGCCTTGACGTAGTCCTCAGCCGCTGTGGACTGCATGTCGCCTCGCTCTCGACCACCGCATCACGAATCCCCGACGGGGCCCGAACAGCAACGCTAGCCCGAACCCGAGCCCCTGCGTCAGCACCACAGCGCCGCCCGGCGAGATGTCGAGCCAGAACGCCGCCATGAGGCCGACGAGCGAGGCGACGACGGTGATGCCGACCGACCAGGCGAGCAGTGCATCCCAGCGCACGGCGATGAGGGAGGCGGTCGCCCCCGGGATGACGAGCATGGCGACCACGAGGATGATGCCGACCGCCTGCAGTGCGGTGACGACGGTGAGCGCGAGCGCGCCGAGCAGCACGGCGTGGAGGATGCGCGGGCGCAGGCCGATCGCGTGGGCGTGGCCGGCGTCGAAGGCGACCAGGGTCAGGTCGCGTCGCAGCACCAGCAGGGTCACGCAGACGATGCCGCCGACGATCAGCACCTGTGCGATGTCCCCGTCCGAGACGCCCAGCACGTTGCCGAAGAGGATGTGCTGCAGATCGGTGTCGGATGGGGTGACCGAGATGATCACGAGGCCGAGCGCGAACAAGGTGGTGAAGACGACGCCGATGGCCGCATCCGCCTTGATCCTGGTGGCGGCCCGGACGCCGCCGATGAGGGCGACGGCGCCGATGCCGAACACCGCGGCGCCGATCGCGAACGGAAGGCCGAGGATGTAGGCGAGCGCGACGCCCGGGAGCACCGAGTGCGAGACGGCGTCGCCCATGAGCGACCAACCCATCTGCACGAGCCAGGTCGACAGCAGCGCGCAGGCGACGGCGGCGACGAGCGTGACGATCATCGCGCGCTGCATGAAGCCGTAGGTGAACGGGGCGACGATGGCGTCGAGCACGGTGGAGTCGAGCACGGTGGCGTCCATCAGCGCTCCTCCCCGGCGCGGTCGTCCGCCGGCGTGCCCTGCTGCTCGCGCGGCCTGCCGGCACCGAAGGCCTCGGCGATGCGCTCGGGCGTGAGCACCTCGGCGGGCGGCCCGTGGTGCAGCAGCCGGCCGCGCTGCAGCAGCAGCACCCGGTCGACGAGCTCCGCGACGCCCGAGAGGTCGTGGTGCACGATGATGACGCTGCGGCCGCGCTCGCGCAGCGCTCGCAGCACCTCGGTGATCGCCGCCTCGCTCGTGCGGTCGACGCCCGCGAATGGCTCGTCGAGCAGCATCAGCTCGGCGTCCTGCGCGATCGCGCGGGCGACGAAGGCGCGCTTGCGCTGGCCGCCGGAGAGCTCACCGATCTGCCTGCCGGCGAGCTGCTCGAGGCCCAGCAGCGCGATCGCCTCGTCGACGGCGGCGCGGTCGGCGGCCCTCGGGATCCGCAGCACGCCCATGCGCCCGTAGCGGCCGGTCGTGACGACGTCCCGCACGGTCACCGGGAAGTCCCAGTCGACCGCCTCCGCCTGCGGCACCGAGGCGACGAGCCCTGCGCGGCGGGCCTCCTTCGGCGCGCGGCCGAGGATGCGCACGGTGCCCTCGTGCGGCACGCGCTCGAGCACGGCGGCCAGCATCGACGACTTGCCAGAGCCGTTCACGCCCACGAGACCGGTGATCTCCCCTGCCCGGATGCGGACGGTCACGTTGGTGAGCGCGCGCACCTCGCCGTAGCGCACGCCGAGGCCTGCGACCTCGACGGCGTCCGGCTCTTTGTGGTCGCCCATCCGCGGATATCGGTGGGGTGCGGTGCTCATCGGCTGAGGCCCTCCAGGATCGCGTCGATGTCGTGCTCGATGAGCGCGAGGTAGGTCGGTGCGGGGCCGTCGGCAGCCGAGAGCGAGTCGACGTGCAGGCTGCCGTCGAAGCGCACGCCGGCAGTGCGCGCGATCTGCTGCTGGGTGCCCGGATGCGTCGTGGACTCGCAGAACACGGTCGGCACGCGGGTCTCGGCGACCACGGCCGCCACGTTCGCGATCGCCCGCGGGGTGCCCTGGCCACCGGCGTTCACGGGCCAGAGGCTCGCCTCAGCGAGGCCTGCGTCGCGAGCGAGATAGCTGAAGGCGCCCTCGCAGGTGACGAGCACACGATGCTCGGGCGGCAGCGCGGCGACGCCCTCGCGGAGGCGGTCGCCCTGCAGCTCGAGCTCGGCGGTGAGGGCGGCAGCGCGCTCGTCGATGGCGGCGCGCTGCTCGGGGGCGAGGTCGCCGATGGCGACCCGCAGCTGCTCGACGTA
The DNA here is from genome assembly GCF_022436485.1 of Agrococcus sp. ARC_14. Classification (NCBI taxonomy): domain Bacteria; kingdom Bacillati; phylum Actinomycetota; class Actinomycetes; order Micrococcales; family Microbacteriaceae; genus Agrococcus; species Agrococcus sp. ARC_14. Next base: position 1,375,325 of record NZ_JAKUDO010000001.1, on the reverse strand, counting down.
GCGCGCGCCCTCGGCGGGCGACACCCAGGCGTGGGCGTTGGGGTTGCCCGCGTAGTGGCCGGTCTCGATGGCGATCGGCTCGACCGCGTCGCTCAGCACCAGGTGCGGGGCGTCTGCGCGCTCGACGAGGGTCAGCAGCCAGTCATCGATGCCCATGCCATTCGTGACGACGAGGTCGGCGCCCTCGGTGCGCACGAGATCGCCGGGGGTCGGCTCGTAGTCGTGCACCTCGACGCCCACGCGCGTGAGCGACTCGACGCGCGCGGCGGGGCCAGCCACCTCGCGAGCGAGATCGGCGATCACGGTGAAGGTGGCGAGCACGAGGGGCCGGTCGTCGCCGCCCTGCCCTGTCGCCGCGGCGCCGCCCGCGCCATCGCCAGCGTCGAGCGTGCAGCCGGTCAGCGCCGCGAGCGCGCACGCCGCGGCCACGGCGACAATTCGCCTCCCCGCACGCACATATTTCGGCACGCCGAAATCATGGCACACCCGCGCTTCCACGCGCCACCGCGGGTCGCAGGGGACCCCTTCGCCGAGCGGGGACCTGTTGCAGCGGGTCCCCGCTCGGCGGAGGGGTCCCCAGGCGACGCGGCTCGGGCGCGCAGCGTTGCGGCGCGGCTCGGGTGCGCAGCAGTCGCGGCAGACGCAGCACGCGCCGCGCCGGATCAGCGTGGGGCCGCGAGGCGGACCCCCTCTGCCGAGGCGGACCCGGTGCACCGGGTCCGGTTCAGCTGCAGGGGTCCGCTGCAGCAGGTGGCGCGCTCGATCAGCAGGTGGCGCGCCCGTCAGCAGGTGGCGCGCTGGATCAGGGGTGCTGCAGCCGCTCCGCGAGCGCCGTGAACGCGATGCGGCGGTGGCTCAGCGCATCCTTCTCCTCCGGCGCCAGCTCGGCGGCCGCGCGGCCGCCGCCGTCGTGCGGCAGGAAGATCGGGTCGTACCCGAACCCGGCGTCGCCCCTGGGCGCATCCGCGATCTCGCCCTCCCACTCCCCGCGCACGGCGAAGTCGCCGTCGGCGTCCACCCAGGCGGCAGCGCAGACGAACCGCCCGCCGCGGTCGGTGCTCTCGCCCAGATCGGCCAGCAGCAGCTCGAGGTTGTCGCGATCGTCGCGCGTGCCGGCATAGCGCGCCGAGTGGATGCCGGGAGCCCCACCCAGCGCGTCGACCTCGATGCCGGAGTCGTCGGCGAGCGCCGGGAGCCCGGTGTGCGCGTGAGCGGCGCGCGCCTTGATGAGCGCGTTGGCCTCGAACGTGTCGCCGTCCTCCACGGGCTCCGGCCCGTCGTAGGGCAGCAGCTCGACGCCGGGCAGCAGCGGCGTCAGGATGCGCGCGAGCTCCTCGACCTTGTGCGCGTTGTGCGTTGCGACGACCACCTGCAGCCCGCCGCCGACGAGGTCGAGCCCCATCGCGCCGCTCGGGCTCATGCGCTCGCTCCCAGCACCTCACGCTGGATCTCGGTCAGCCGCGCGGTGCCCGCAAGTGCCAGGTCGAGCAGCTGGTCGAGCTCCGAGCGGTCGAAGGGTGCGCCCTCGGCCGTGCCCTGCACCTCGATGAGCAGCCCGCGCCCGGTGGCGACGACGTTCATGTCGGTCTCGGCGCGCACATCCTCCGTGTAGGCGAGATCGAGCATGGGCGTGCCGTCGACGATGCCGACCGAGACGGCAGCGACCGAGTCGAGCAGCGGCTTCGCGCTCTTGGGCACGCGACCGGCGGCCTGCGCCCACGAGATGGCGTCCGCGAGCGCCACGTAGGCGCCGGTGATCGCTGCAGTGCGGGTGCCGCCGTCGGCCTGCAGCACGTCGCAGTCGACGCTGATCGAGAGCTCGCCGAGCGCCTTCATGTCGACCCCGGCGCGCAGGGAGCGCCCGACGAGCCGCGAGATCTCGTGCGTGCGGCCGCCGACCTTGCCTCGCACGCTCTCGCGATCCATCCGCTCGTTCGTCGAGCGCGGCAGCATCGCGTACTCCGCGGTCACCCAGCCCTTGCCCTTGCCCGCCATCCAGCGGGGCACGGTGGGCATGACGGATGCGGTGCACAGCACTCGCGTGCGACCGAAGGAGACGAGGGCGCTGCCCTCCGCCTGGTCGCTCCAGCCGCGCTCGATCGTCACGTCGCGGAGCTCGTCGAGCTGCCTGCCGTCCTTGCGTGCCATGGGCATCCGTTCTCTCGGTCCTGCGGATCAGTCGTGCGGGTCGGTGGGTGCGTGGCCAGCCGGTATCGGTCAGTCCGTGCGGCCGGGCAGCTGGATCACCCCGGTCTGCGTGAACTCCACGTGCGTGACCTCTGGCCCCAGGAAGCGGCGCGCGAGTCGCAGGAAGGGCTCCTGCGCGGCGGTCGTCGCCTCGAACTGGTAGCTCGGCTGCGCATCCGTCGGCGCCAGCAAGTCGCGGTCGCTGAGGATGCGGTAGACGTCGCCCGCGGTCTCCTCGGCGCTCGAGACGAGTCGCACGTCGGGGCCCGCGACGTAGCCGATCGCGCCGGCCAGCAGCGGGTAGTGCGTGCAGCCGAGCACGAGCGTGTCCGGATGCTCGGCCAGCAGCGGCTCGAGGTATTCGTGCGCGGCCTCGAGCACCTCATCGCCGGTGGTGACGCCGGCCTCGACGAACTCCACGAAGCGCGGCGCCGCGGCGGCAGCGACATGCGCCACGCCTGCTTCGGCGAAGGCCCGCTGGTAGGCACCGGAGCCGATCGTGCCGGCGGTGCCGATCACGCCGATGCGGCCCGAGCGGCTCTGCGCGACCGCGGCGCGCACGGCGGGGTGGATGACCTCGACGATCGGGATGCCCATGCCGGTCTCGTAGCGCTCGCGCGCGATGTCGAACATGGCGGCCGATGCGGTGTTGCACGCGATCACGAGCATCTTCACGCCCTGCGCGACGAGCGTGTCGAGCACGTCGAGGGCGAGGTGACGCACGTCATCCTGCGCGCGCGGGCCGTAGGGGCCGTTGGCCGTGTCGCCGATGTAGGTGATCGACTCGGCGGGCAGCTGGTCGATGATCGCGCGCGCCACGGTGAGCCCGCCGACACCGCTGTCGAAGACTCCGATCGGGCGCTGCACGTCGGCAATCCTAGTCGCGGCGGAGCACGGCGGCCCGCGCCGCGACCGGCCACCGCAGTCATCCGACGCCACACTCGCGCCCGCTGTCCCCCGATGTCAGTCCCACCCGGTATCGTCAGCATCCCGGCGATCGGGAGGAGCCCCGCGTGATCGAGTTCGACGCCGTGCGCAAGCAGTACCCCGACGGCACCGTCGCCGTCACAGACTTCAGCCTGCGCATCCCCTCCCACTCCGTGGTCGCGCTCGTCGGCTCCTCCGGCAGCGGCAAGACCACGCTGCTGCGGATGGTGAACCGCATGGTCGAACCCACGAGCGGCAGCGTGCGGATCGACGACGTCGACGTGCGCTCGATGGATCGCGTGCAGCTGCGGCGCTCGATCGGCTACGTGCTGCAGGCGGGCGGCCTGCTGCCCCACCGCACCGTCGCCGACAACATCGCGACCGTGCCGGTGCTCGAGGGCAAGAACCGTCGGGAGGCGAAGGCGGATGCGCTGGGCCTGCTCGAGCGCGTCGGTCTCGACCCTGCGCTCGCCGACCGCTACCCCGCGCAGCTCTCCGGCGGGCAGCAGCAGCGCGTGGGCGTCGCGCGCGCGCTCGCCGCCGACCCCAACATCCTGCTGATGGACGAGCCGTTCGGCGCCGTCGACCCGATCGTGCGCGACCAGCTGCAGGCCGAGATGCGCACGCTGCAGGCCGACATCGGCAAGACGATCCTGTTCATCACCCACGACATCGACGAGGCCTTCGCGCTCGGCGACGAGGTGGTGGTGCTCCGCACCGGCGCAGAGATCGCGCAGCGCGGCACCCCCGCCGAGATCCTCGCCGCGCCGGCAGACGCCTTCGTCTCCAACTTCGTCGGCGCCGAGTCCGCCCGCCGCACCCTGCGCATCCGAGAGGTCGACGGACGCAGCGTGGTCGTCGACGGCGACGACCGCCCGACCGGGGTGCTGTCGGCGTGAGGGCCGCCGTCGCCATGAGGGGCGCAGCGCGATGAACTGGCTGAGCCAGAACCTGCACATCGTCGGCCAGCTGCTGGTCGACCACCTGGTGCTGTCGATCCCGCCGATCCTGCTCAGCCTGCTGATCTCGGTGCCGCTCGGGCGCCTCGCCGCGGGCAGCCCGCGCTGGCGCACGCCGCTGCTGACCGGCACGGGGCTGCTCTACGCGATCCCCTCGCTGCCGCTGTTCATCATCATCCCGGTGATCTTCGGCTTCTCCTTGCGCTCCCCCGCGACCATGATCACGGCGCTCACCCTCTACGGCTGCGCGCTGCTCGTGCGCGGTGCGGCGGATGCCTTCCTGTCGGTGCCCGAGGATGTCCGGCTGGCTGCCGAGGCCACCGGGCACTCGCGCTGGGCGCTGTTCTGGCGCGTGGAGCTGCCGCTCGCAGGACCCGTGCTGCTCTCATCGCTGCGTGTCGTGACGGTCTCGACGGTGAGCCTCGTGACGGTGGGCGCCGTCATCGGCATCTCGAGCCTCGGCACGCTCTTCACCGACGGCTTCCAGCGCAACATCGAGGCCTCGATCCTGACCGGCCTCGTGCTCACGGTCGTGGTCGCCTTCGTGCTCGACGGCCTCTGCGTGCTCGCGGCTCGATTCGCGATGCCCTGGCGACGTGCGGTGGTGCGCGCATGAACCTCCTCGTCGAAGCGATGCAGTGGCTGTTCGACCCCGCCAACTGGACGGGTGCCGGCAACATCGGGCAGCGCATCCTCGAGCACCTGGGCTTCTCGTTGGCGGTGCTGCTCGCCGCCGCAGTGATCGGCATCCCGATCGGCACGATGATCGGGCACACCGGTCGTGGGCGCGGAGCGATCATCGCGATCACCGGTGGCGCACGTGCACTGCCGACGCTCGGCCTGCTGACCCTGCTGGGGCTGGCGTTCGGCATCGGGCTCGAGGCGCCGTTCCTGGCGCTGCTGGTGCTCGCGCTGCCGCCGGTGATCGCCGGCGCCTACGCGGGGGTCGAATCCGTCGACCGCGCGACGGTCGGCGCGGCTCGCGCGATCGGTCTGACCGAGCGGCAGATCCTCACCCGGGTCGAGCTGCCGCTCGCTGCGCCCGTCATCCTCGGCGGCCTGCGCTCGGCCGCGCTGCAGGTCATCTCCACCGCCACCCTGGCTGCCTACATCTCCAACACCGGCCTCGGCAGACCACTGTTCTCGGGGCTCAAGACGCAGGACTACGGCATGATGCTCGGCGCCTCCATCCTCGTCGCACTGCTCTCGCTGATCGTCGAGCTCTGCTTCCAGCTCGTCCAATCCGCGGCGACCCGCCGCGCCGAACCCCATCGCGCACCACGGGGTGCCCGAGAGAGGATCCAGGCATGAACACCACTCCCAGCACCAGAGGTGGCCGCTTCGGCACCATCCGTCGGGCCGGCTTCGCGCTGGCCGCGATGGGCACGGCCGCAGCGCTGCTCGCCGGCTGCGCGAGCGCCGACCCGCTCGAGGAGGGCGGCGAGACCACGCCTCCCGCCGAGGGCGACAGCGCAGCGCTCGTCGTCGGCTCGCAGGCCTACTACTCCAACGAGATCATCGCCGAGCTCTACGCCCAGGCCCTCGAGGCCGACGGCTATGAGATCGATCGCCAGCTGCAGATCGGCCAGCGCGAGGTCTACCTGCCCGAGATCGAGGCCGGGTCGATCGACCTCTTCCCCGAGTACAGCGGGCCGCTGCTGCAGCAGTGGTCGGAGGACCCTGCGGAGCGCACGAGCGACGAGGTCTACAGCGCGCTCGTCGAGGCGGCTCCGGAGGGTCTCACGATCCTCGACCAGGCGCCGGCGACCGACCAGGACTCCTATGTCGTCACGCGCGAGTTCGCCGAGGCGAACGACATCACGACGGTCGCCGACCTGGCGAACGTCGAGGGCGCGCTGACGCTGGGCGCCAACTCCGAGGCAGAGACGCGCCCCAACGGCCCGCAGGGCATCGCCGAGTACTACGGCATCGAGGTCGGATTCACGCCCATCGAGGATTCGGGCGGCCCGCTCACGATCCAGGCGCTGCAGGACGGCGACATCCAGCTCGCCATCGTCTACACCGCCGACCCGACGATCGTCCAGAACGACCTCGTCGTGCTGGAGGACCCGGAGGGGCTCTTCCTGTCCTCCAACGTGGTGCCGGTGGCGAGCGACCGCGTCGACGCCGAGGCGCAGGCGACCGTCAACGAGGTCAGCGCTGCGCTGACCGCCGACGCGCTCGTCGAGCTCAACCGCCAGAGCGTCGAGCAGCAGTCGCCGGCAGCAGACATTGCCCAGGCGTGGCTGGAGGAGCAGGGCTTCCTGGGCTGATCCGTCGCACCACGGTCATCGAGTAGCCCCGCAGGGGCGTATCGAGACGAGTCGGTCGACGTCTCGATACGCCGCCCTGCGGGCGGCTACTCGACGAGCGTGCTGGCCCGCACCATCCTGTGCATCGGGATGTTGCCCCAGGTCGGGCCCGTCTCGACCTGCTCGTCCTGGTGACGGAAGCCGCGCCGCTCGTAGAACCGGGCGGCGCGGCTGTTGCCGTCGATGAGCCACAGGTAGAGCGGCCGCTCGTCGACCACCGCGTCGAACAGCACGGCGCCCAGCCCCGTGCCGTGCATATCAGCGTGCACGTAGAGCCGGTCGAGCTCCCGCTCAGCGGGCGGCGGCACCAGGCCGAGCTCGACCTCCCACCGGCCCGGTGCCGTGCTCGTCGAGGCGATGCCGACGACCCGGTCTCCCTGCCAGGCGATGCGGCGCACGGCCTCGCGCGGCTCGCCGAAGGCACGGGCGAGCCCGACGACGTTCGCCTGGGCGAGCCCCGCGAGCGCGAAGTCGCGCGGCAGTCGCCCGGCATAGGTGCGCAGCTGCTCCTCGACCAGGAACGAGGCCCAAGCGGGCGCATCCTGTGGCGTCGGCTCGCGCAGCTCGACGCCATCCGGCAGGGCTCGGGTGGGATTCGGCACCGGACAACGCTACCGGCAGCAGGCGGTGCCCGGGATGCTCAGTCGCCTTCGGACGAGAGCCCGGCGCGGTAGGCGACGACCGCCGCCTGCACGCGGTTCTCGACGCCGAGCTCGACGAACAGCGCAGACAGATACTGCTTCACCGTGCCCTCCGAGAGATGCAGCGAGCGGGCGATCGCGGCGTTCGCATGCCCGCGCCCGACCTCGCGCAGCAGCTCGCGCTGCCGCGAAGTGAGGCGCGAGACCGCCTCGTGCGCACCGCCGCGCTGCCGTTGGGCCGCCTGCTCCCTGCGGGCGAGCCAGCGTGCCACGCGAGGCGAGAAGGAGCCTCCGCCGTCCGCCAGGGCGTGCACCGCGGCGATGAGGTGGCTCGGCTCATCCGACTTCAGCAGGAACCCGACCGCCCCGCCACCGATCGCCTCGGCGATGAGCTCGTCATCCGAGAAGGTGGTGAGCATCGCGACCGGCAGCTGCGGCTGCTGCCGACGGATCGCGCGCAGTGCCTCGATGCCACTCATGCCCGGCATCTGGATGTCGAGCAGCACGACATCCAGACGATGGGCTCTGACGAGGTCGACTGCCGTGGCACCGTCGTCGGCCTCGCCGGTGACCACGATGGACGGATCCGACGCGAGGATGCTCGCGATGCCCGCGCGCACGAGTCTGTCGTCGTCAGCGAGCAGCACGCGGATCGTGCCGGTCACGGTGCCGGCACCGTCGCGGTCTCGATCACGGCACCGTCGTCGAAGCAGACGACGTACACGTCGGCGCGCTCCGCGAAGCTCACCAGCGCCTCGTAGTAGCGGCATGCGCTGCCTGCCGGCTCCTGCACGAGCTCGCGCGGCGCCTCGAGCATCTCCAGCGGCGGCAGCAGCGGCTCGACCTGCGACTGCGCATCGCCGACCTCGATGGCCGCGAACGCCTCGGGCGAGAGCACCGACATCGTCGTGGCGAGCACGAAGTACCAGCCCCCGACGATCACGATCGCGGCGACGATCGCGAGCGGCAGCAGCACCGCGCGCCGGCTCGCACCCATGCGCTGCGCGCTCGCCTGTGAGCGCTGCTCCTCGACGGCGGCCGCCGCCCCGGTGGGCGCCTGCGGCTCCGGATGCGTCGGCACGGTCATGGTGACGACGAACGCGCCGTCGGTCTCGCCCGTGACGACCTCGCCACCGAGCACCTCCGCCCGATGCCGCAGCCCGAGCAGTCCGAAGCCGCCGGTGCGCTGGGTCGCGCCGGAGCGCTCCGGCAGGTCGTTGCGCATCGTGACGCGCACCAGCTCGGCGGTCGCCCCGACCTCGAGCGCGACCGCGCTGCCGGGCGCGTGCCTCGCGGCGTTCGCCATCCCTTCCTCCACCAGGCGGGTCACCGCGGCCGCCGCGCTCGCGCCGACCCCTGCCGGCCAGCGCTCCGGCATCGTCGCGTGCACCTCGATGCCAGCCGCGCGAGCCCGCTCGAGGGCGGCTTCGACGCTCGGCAGCTCGTGCTCGGCGCCTCGCGAGGGGTCGCGCAGCAGCTGCACCGTGCGCCCCAGCTGCTCCGCCGCCTCGGCTGCGCCGGCGCGGACCTCCAGGATCTCTGCCCGTGCGGGCGCCGGCAGGCTGTCGTCGAGCGAGAGCCGAGCGAGGCGCACGGCGATCAGCGTCAGCTGATGCCCGAGCCCGTCGTGCATCTCGGCAGCGATCGAGGCGCGCTCCCGCTGCTGCGTGCGCTCGGTCGATGCGTCACGTGCCCGTGCTTCCGATGTCGCGAGCGCCCAGCCCCGTTCGATGAACGCGCGGCGCTGCCGCCCGGCCCGGACGATGCCGAGCGGCACCACCAGCGCGAGCGCGATCGCGAGGCCACCGACCACGGCGTTCGCGAGCGCGACGGGCGTGAGGCCCATGAACAGGGCCGACACGACGGCGCCGGCGACCGCCGCTGCCCCGATCAGCAGCGGCGACGTCGAGCCCGGCAGCACGGCAGCCGCGATCGCGGCCGCAGCCACCAGCGCGAGGGCGAGCAGGGGCTCGGTCGCCAGCAGCTGGTAGGCGACGGCGCTCAGCACGGCACTCGCGAGCGCCACACCAGCGGCACGTGCGCCGCGGCTGAGTCGGCGCCGCTGCGGCGATGTGCGAGAGATGCGGTCCATCCGTCGAACGTACAAGCGGCGCCTCGCGGCCCACCACTGACGATCGTCAGTGCACGTGCATCCGATCGGCAGTGTCCGCCGCGAGGTGCCACTTCTTAGCGTCGAAGCATGATCGATCTCATCCGCGCGGCGCTCGACGCCGCCAGCGAGCAGGTGGCGCTCGTGCTCGCAGCCGTCGCGCTCTGCTCAGCGCTGGATGCGGCCCTCGGCCTCGGCGTCCTCCTCCCCGGCGAGACCGGCGTGGTGCTGGGCGCCATCGCGCTCGCCGACTCCCCTCCTGCCGTCGCCGCGGCCGTCATCGCGGCCGCGAGCGGCGCCTTCGCGGGCGACCACATCGGCTTCGCGGTCGGCCGACGGTTCGGCCCGGCGCTGCGGGAGACCAGGCTGGTGCGCCGGCTCGGCATCCAGCACTGGGATGCGGCCCGCGCCTTCGTCGCCCGCAGCGTCTGGGCCATCATCGTCGCCCGCCTGCTGCCGGGCGTGCGCACCTTCGTCTCGGCTGCAGCGGGTGCCTCAGCGATGCCCTACCGACGCTTCGCGCTCGTCAGCGGCGTCGCCGCGCTGCTCTGGGCAGGCATCTGGGTGGTCGGCGGCGCCGTCGTCGGCAGCGCGCTGCTCGAGCTCGCGGAGCGCAGCACGCTCCCGGTCCTGCTCGGCGCGCTGGCGCTGGTGCTGGTGGTGCTGCTGGTCCGGCGGCGCCCGCGCGCGGCGCGCTGAGCCACGCGCTCACAGCCACGCCCGCGCCCGCGCTCCCGCGCTCGCTCTCGGGGCTCTCCGCTGCGCATCTCGTAGCATGGCCTCGTGACCGACACCGCGCTCATGACCGACCGCTACGAGCTGACGATGATCGATGCCGCGCTGCGCAACGGCACGGCATTCCGGCCCTCCGTCTTCGAGGTGTTCGGCAGACGACTGCCCGGTGCCCGCCGCTACGGCGTCGTCGCGGGCACGGGTCGCTTCCTCGAGCGCCTCGCCGAGTTCCGCTTCGGCGACGCCGAGCTCGCCTTCCTGCGCGACAACGAGGTCGGCTCGAGCGAGCTCATCGACTGGCTCGCCGACTACCGCTTCACCGGCAGCATCCGCGGCTACGCCGAGGGCGAGCTCTATTTCCCCGGCTCCCCCATCCTGGTCGTCGAGGGCTCGTTCGCCGAGGCCGTCGTGCTCGAGACCGTCGCCCTCTCGGTGCTCAACTACGACTCGGCTGTCGCCAACGCCGCCACCCGCATGGTGCGCGCAGCCAAGGGCCGCCCGATCGCCGAGATGGGCTCGCGGCGCGCCAACGAGGAGGCGGCCGTCGCCGCAGCTCGTGCCGCCTACATCGCAGGCTTCTCCGCCACCTCCAACCTCGCGGCCGGGGCCCGCTGGGGCATCCCCACCATGGGCACCGCCGCGCACTCGTTCACGCTGCTGCACGACTCCGAGGCCGAGGCCTTCCAGGCGCAGATCGACGTGCTCGGCGTCGGCACGACGCTGCTGGTGGACACGTACGACATCGAGCAGGGCATCCGCACCGCTGTCGAGGTCGCCGGCACGAAGCTCGGCGGCATCCGCCTCGACTCGGGCGATCTGGCGGAGGTCGCCGGAGAGGCGCGGCAGCTGCTCGACTCGCTCGGCGCAACTGACACCCGCATCACGGTCACGAGCGACCTCGACGAGTACGCGATCGCCGGCCTGCAGGCGAGCCCGGTGGATGCCTACGGCGTCGGCACGAGCGTTGTCACCGGCTCCGGCGCACCCGCGGCCGGCATGGTCTACAAGCTCGTCGCACGTCAGGGTGACGACGGCGGATGGGTCGGCGTCGCGAAGCAGTCGGAGGACAAGGCATCGAAGGGCGGCGAGAAGGTCGCGGTGCGCACCATCGAGCACGGCGTCGCCGTCGAGGAGACGGTGCTGCTGGGCGACGACGTCGCACCGGCGGACGCGATCGCGCGCGGACGCGCGCTGCAGGTGCAGCTGGTCACCGACGGACGCATCGACGAGCAGTGGATGGGCGCCGTCGGGGTCGCGACCGCTCGCGAGCGCCATGCCGCCTCGGTGGCCGAGCTGCCGGCCGACGCGCACCGCCTGGCGCGCGGCGAGCCTGCGCTCCCCACGGTCTTCCGCTGACGCATCCGACCCGAGCCGGCTTACTCGGTGCGGAGCTTCTCGTAGATCGCCTTGCAGCTGGGGCAGATCGGGAACTTCTCCGGGTCGCGGCCCGGCGTCCACTTCTTGCCGCACAGCGCGCGCACTGCCTTGCCGGAGAGCGCGGACTGCAGGATCTTCTCCTTCTTCACGTAGTGGGAGAAGCGATCATGGTCGCCGTCCTCGACCGACTCCTCGTTGAGCAGCTGCTCGAGCTCGCGGTCGAGCACATCGGTGCCGCCGCCGGCGCCGATCGTGTCCGGTCCGGATGTGTCGGGTCCTGTCGTGGTCATGCCACCATGATCCCACGCTCGCGACGCCGACGCTCAGCCCACTCACTGCCGAGGTGCGCGACCATGCTCTCCGGCGCTCGCGGGGGGCGCGCGCCGCACAGACGAAGGGGGAACCGATGGGTGACATCGAATCGAACGAGGATCTCGGCTGGATGATGAAGACGCTCGAGGGCATCCTCGGCGTGCAGCGCCCGCTCGTCGTCAACCACCTGCGCGGGCTGCGCCGCAAGCACCCTGACCTCACGCCCGAGCAGGTCATCAAGCGGCTCGAGCGGCAGTACCTCGCTGCGGTCTCGACCGGTGGTGCAGCCGTCGGAGCCACCGCGGTCGCTCCCGGCATCGGCACGGCCGCCGCGCTCGGCCTCACGGTCGCGGAGACTGCCGGGTTCCTCGAGGCGAGCGCCTTCTTCGGCCAGGCCGTCACCGAGGTGCACGGCATCGCCGTCCACGACGAGCAGCGCGCGAAGGCGCTCGTGATGGGCCTCATGCTCGGCGCAGGCGGCCAGTCGCTCGTGAAGCGCGCAGCCGAGCAGGCGCTCGGCCGCGGCGGCATCCCCGGCGGCACCTACTGGGGGCAGATGATCACCTCGGTCCTGCCCTCGGGCGCGATGGGCCAGGTGATCGACTACATGCGCCGCGCGTTCCTGCGCAGAATGGCCCGCAACACCGGTGCCTCGATGGTCGGCCGCGCCATGCCCTTCGGCATCGGCGCCGTGATCGGCGGCGTCGGCAACAACATCCTCGGTCGCCAGGTCGTGAAGGCCGCGCGCGAGGCCTTCGGCCCCGCTCCGCTGCAGTTCGACGCCAACCTCGCACCCCGCATCAAGGAGGTGCGTCCGAGCCTCGGCCAGCGCATCACGGAGGCGCGTCAGATCGAGCGCGAGGGCCTCGGCGGCGGCCTGCGCCGCATGCGAGAGCGCCGGGCCGCGCAGGACGACGTCGTGATCGGCACGGACGACGTGCCCGGCGCATCCGGACAGCCGAACGGCGCGCCGCCGGCAGATGCGCCGGGCGACGCGCCGTCGGACGAGCGACGCGAGGGCTGAGTCAGCTCAGCGCTCCGAGCGTCACCTGCGCCTCGGCCTCCTGGCCGTCGCGCTGGTAGGTGACGGTGACGTCGGTGCCCGCCGCGTGCGAGCGCACCTGCGCCGTGGCGTCGACCGCGCCGGTGATCGGCTGACCGTCGATCTGCGTGATCACGTCGCCAGCCTGCAGCCCACCGGCTGCGGCCGCGCCGCCGTCGCTGAGCTCCTGCACCTGCGCGCCGACCGTGCCGACGGATGCGTCGGTCACGTCGCTCACGGTGGCGCCCAGCAGGCCGTGGCTCGCCTCGCCCGTCGAGATGATCTCCTCGACCACCCGCTGCACGAGGCTCGCCTCGATGGCGAAGCCGATGCCGATCGATCCGGCCGACTCCGAGCTCGACGAGCCCATGCTCGCGATCGCGACGTTCACGCCCACGAGCTGGCCGGAGGCGTTCAGCAGCGCGCCTCCCGAGTTGCCGGGGTTGATCGACGCATCCGTCTGCACGACCGGGATCGAGATCTCCTCCTGCGCGCCCTGGGCGCCGTTCTCCTGCCAGAAGCCGAAGGGCGACTGCTCGGTCTGCTGGTCGTCCTCGCCCTCCGGGGCGGCGCTCGAGGCGATGCGGAGCCCGCGATCCACCGCGGAGACGATGCCATCGGTGACGGAGTTCGACAGGCCGAGCGGTGCGCCGATCGCGATCGCGGTGTCACCCACCCGCACGTCGTCGCTGGAGGCGAAGGTCACGACCGGCAGATCGGCGTCGACCTTGATGACGGCCAGGTCGACGACCGGGTCGGTGCCGACGATCTCGGCCGCCAGCAGGCGGCCGTCGCTGGTCTCGACCGTGATCTGCGCGTCGGCGGTCTGGCCGTCGAGCGTCACGACGTGGTTGTTCGTGACGATATAGCCGCCTGCGGCGACGGCGACGCCGGAGCCCTCGCCGGAGGCGTCCTGCGAAGCGGCGCGCACGGTGACGACGGATGGGCCGGCCGCGGCCGCGACGTCGGAGATCGTGCCGGGGTCGGAGACGGCCTCGCCGCCGGGGGCGCCGCCGGGTGTGTCGTCGGAGGGCGCCGTCTGCGTCTGCGGCTGCCAGCTGCTCGCCAGCGACCCGCCGCCGAAGCCTGCGACGCCGCCGATCAGCACCGCGGCGATGAGCCCGGTGACGACGAGCCCCGTGCGCCGGCGGGGCCGCTCCGTGGCGGGCGCGTGCGCGGTCGCGGTGCCCCCGTTTGAGTACATCGGCTGGTAGGACTGCGTCGCAGCGGTCTGGTCGTGCTGCGCGACGCCGAAGGCGGCGCCGTCGTACGCCGGCGTGGACGCGGCCGGCGTGCTCGCCTGGGGCGTCGGCGCCTGCCAGCGCTGCCATTGCTCGCCGCCGGGCTGCGGCTGGCTGCCGGCCTGCGGCTGGCCGCCGGGCTGCGGCTGTGGCGGCTGCGCGGCCGGCGCATGCTGGCCAGGCTGCTGGCCGGCATGCGGCTGCTGACCTGGCTGCTGATACGGCTGGTTGGGCTGCGGCTGGCCCTGCGGCGCCATCGGGTTGGGCACGCTGTCGTACGGGTTCGTCATGGGCTCCACCGTGCCACCGCAAACCATGCGATTCCTACGTGAGCGCGATGTCGCCCGTTCGGAACGACTCGGAAGCAGGTAGCGTCGGACTATGGAACAGGCACCCTGGCAGCGAGCCGCAGCGGGCGCGGGACTGCTCGGTGCTGATGGTCGGCTGGCTCCGACGATCTTCGCCGAGATGACCGCCCTTGCCACGCAGACATCCGCCCTCAACCTCGGGCAGGGCTTCCCCGACGAGGACGGCCCGCGCGCCGTGCTCGATGCCGCGAAGCACGCGATCGACCACGGCAGGAACCAGTACGGTCCCGCCCGCGGGGCACCAGAGCTGGTCGACGCGATCATCGAGCACCAGCGCCGCTTCTACGGCATCGGGCTCGGCCGCGGCGACGTGCTCGTGACCGCGGGGGCGACCGAGGCGCTGGCGGCGACGATGCTGGCCTACCTCAACCCCGGCGACGAGGTGATCGTCTTCGAGCCGTACTACGACGCCTACGCGGCCGTCGCGGCACTCGCCGGCGCGGTGCTCGTGCCGGTGCCGCTCGCAGCACCCGACTTCCAGCCCGACATCGACAGGCTGCAGCGCGCCACGACGCCGCGCACGAAGCTCATCATCGTCAACTCGCCGCACAATCCGACCGGATCGGTGTTCACCGAGGAGACCATGCGGCACATCATCCGCGTGGCCGAGCGACGCGACGCGATCATCGTCACCGACGAGGTCTATGAGCACCTGGTCTACGACGACCAGCACGTGCCGCTCGCCTCCTTCGACGCCGCGCGCGAGCGGCTCGTCTCGATCTCCTCCGCCGGCAAGACCTTCTCGGTCACCGGCTGGAAGGTCGGCTGGATCATGTCGACGCCCGAGCGCATCGCGCAGATCGGCGCTGTGAAGCAGTACCTGACGTTCGTCAACGGCGCGCCCTTCCAGCCCGCGGTCGCCGTTGGCCTGCGCCTGCCGGACGAGCACTTCGACACGATCGTCGCGTCGTTCGCGCGCAAGCGCGACATCCTCACGCGCGGCCTGCGCAAGGCCGGCTTCACGGTGCACGACGCGAACGCCGGCTACTTCGTGCTCGCCGATGCGGCGCCACTCGGCATCGAGGATGCCACCGCGCTCGCCCGACGGCTGCCGGAGCTCGTCGGTGTCGTCGGCGTGCCGCTGTCGGCGCTCGCACGACCGTCGCGCCGCGATCTGCGCTCGACGCTGCGCTTCGCCTTCTGCAAGTCGGACGACACGCTGCATGAGGCGTCCTCGCGCCTGGCGGGCCTCAAGGACGCCGTGCTCGAGCCCGCACGCTAGCGAGCGCCCCGGCGCCGCCCGCTCAGGCCACGCGGTAGCGGCGGTTCGCGAGCGAGGGGTTGCGCGCGCGCGTGCGCTCCACGAGCGCAGGGTCGATGACCGCGATCGCGATGCCCTCCTCATCGCCGAGCGCGGCGAGCGGCACACCCATCGGGTCCGCGATGAGCGAGCAGCCGACGCCCAGCGGCGGCGCCTGGTCGGCCGCCACCACGTGCACGGTCGACTCGATCGCGCGCGCGGTCACGAGCGTCGTCCAGTGCCGCTCCTTCTGCGGCCCGCGCACCCACTCGGCGGGCACGACGACGACGTCGGCCCCCGCATCCACGAGTCGTCTCGTCGTCTCAGGGAAGCGCAGGTCGTAGCAGGTCTCGATGCCGATGCGGGTGCCGAAGGCCTCCACGACGGGCGTCTGCGCGGGATCGCCCGCGGTGAGCCAGTCGGATTCCCTGGAGCCGAACGCGTCATAGAGGTGCACCTTGCGGTAGGCCTCACGGATGCCGGATGCGTCGACGGCGACGACCGTGTTCGAGACGCGGGCATCGCCATCGTCGGTGCCGAGTCGCTCCACGAGGCCGGCGATCACGAGTGCGCCGTGCGCGGCCGCCCGCTCCTGCAGCATGGTGACGAAGGGGCCGTCGAGCAGCTCTGCCGCCGCCGGAGCGGTCGCGGCGAGATCCTTGGAGCAGTGCTGCGAGTACTCCGGCAGCACGATCAGGCGCGCACCGCGAGCCGCAGCCAGGTCGATCCAGCGCGCGGCGGCGGCACGGTTCTGGGCCGGCTCCTCCCCCGGTGCCCACTGCACGGCTGCCGCCAGCAGCATCCCGTCTCGAGGTGCCTGTTCGCTCTGCTGCATGCCATCAGCCTAGGACGCGTCGCTCGCGCGCTCAGGATCGGGGTGCCAGGATCAGTGCGACGAAGGGAGCAGGATGCTCGTCGCATTCTCCGTAGCACCAGGCACCGCCGGCCCAGACGGCTCGGTGCACGACGCCGTCGCCGCCGCCGTGCAGGTGGTCCGCGACAGCGGGCTGCCGAACCGCACCGACGCGATGTTCACGACCATCGAGGGTGGGTGGGATGAGGTGTTCGACGTCGTCAAGCGCGCGACCGACGCCGTGCTGGCGGTCTCGCCCCGGGCGTCCCTCGTCATCAAGGCCGACATCCGACCCGGATGGACGGGAGAGCTCGACGGCAAGGTCGTCAGGCTGGAGCAAGCCCTGGAGGGGGACGCATGAGATCAGAGCTGTTCGCTGAGGCGAATCAGGAGCGCCAGTCGACGGAGCGCTGGGTCAAGCAGTCGAGCAAGATGCTGCGGATCAACGTGTCGGGTGGCCGCGACGTGCTCGCGGCCAAGGGAGCGATGGTCGCCTATCAGGGGCAGGTCGAGTTCCAGCACGAGGGTGCCGGTGCCGGCCGGATGCTCAAGAAGCTCGTCACCGGCGAGGGCACCTCGCTGATGCGCGTGCGCGGCGAGGGCGAGGTCTTCTTCGCGCGCGACGCTGCGAACGTCTTCACCGTGCAGCTGGAGAACGAGGGGCTGTCGGTGAACGGCAGGAACCTGCTCGCCTTCGACCCCGACCTGCAGTGGGACATCAAGATGCTGCGGAGCGGCAACATCCTGGCCGGCGGGCTCTTCAACGTCGAGATCGGCGGCAACGGCACGATCGGCCTCTCCTGCGAGGGCCAGCCGCTGCTGCTCGACTGCTCGCAGCAGCCGACCTTCGTCGACCCGAATGCCGCAGTGTGCTGGTCGTCGTCCTTGAGCCCGTCGGTCGTCAACAGCATGAACATGCGCTCGATGCTGCGAGGCGGCTCGGGCGAGGCGTTCCAGCTCGCGTTCCACGGCCCCGGCTTCGTGGTGGTGCAGCCGAGCGAGGGGCGACCAGAGGTCTCCGGCTCGAACGGCGGCAGCCGCTAGCCCAGCAGGCTCCGGACAAACCAGAAGAGGCGCCCTCACGGGCGCCTCTTCTGTGTGCCGCAGTTCGCGGACTTCTTGTTGCGGGGACAGGATTTGAACCTGCGACCTCCGGGTTATGAGCCCGGCGAGCTACCGAACTGCTCCACCCCGCGGCACAAGAAGAAACGTTACCAGGGGGTTCGCCGGAGGGCAAATCGGGCTAGGGCGCCGGGGACTCCTCAGGCGCCGTCGTCTCCTCCGGAGGGGCAGAGTCCTCCGGCGCGGCGGTCTCCTCCGGAGCCGCCTCGCCCTCGATCTGCGCCGACAGCGTCAACGCCGTCTGCAGCGCTGCGGTGAGTCGACCGTCGGCCTCTGCGGCAGCCACGAGGTCGTTCTCGGCGTAGGCGGCCTGACGCTCCTGGAGCGCCGTGCCGGCCTGCGCGATCGCGGCATCGAGCTGCGCCTGCAGGCTGCCCTCCGGAGCAGGCTCCTCGCCTTCGCCCTCGCCCTCGCCCTCGGGGTTCGTCGGATCCACTCCCGAGTCGCCGGCATCGGCTCCCGAGTCACCGCCGAAGAGCGAGTCGAGCGCCTCATCGAGCGTGTCCTCGAAGGCGATGTCGTCACCGAACGCGACCAGGATCTTCCGCAGCACCGGGAACGAGGTCGCACCGGTCGACTGCAGGTAGACAGGCTGCACGTAGAGCAGTCCGCCACCGACCGGGAGGGTGAGCAGGTTGCCGTTGATCACCTCAGACGCGCCCTGTCTCAGCAGGTTCAGCTCCCGCGAGACCTCATCGTCGGTGTCGAAGGTGTTCTGCACCTGGCCTGGTCCCGGGATCGATCTGTCCTTCGGCAGCATCTGCAGCGTCAGCTGCCCGTAGGAGTCATCGACCTCTCCATCCGCGCCGCCGGCATCCGCGTTCACCGACAGATAGCCGTACAGCACGTTGCGGCCATCCCGTGGGATGAATGTCGAGTACAGCGTGAACGCCGGATCCTGCCCGTCCACCGACATCGTCAGGTAGTACGGCGGCTGCGGCGGTGCCCCTTCGGTGTTGTCAGCGGTCGGCTCGGTCGGCGTGGACCACTGGTCGTCGCCGGAGAAGAACGTCGCCGGGTTCGTGACGTGGTAGTCGCCCAGGATCGAGCGCTGCAGCTTGAACATGTCGGCCGGGTAGCGCACGTGGCTCATGAGGTCGCCGGAGATCTCGCTGATCGGGTGGATCGTGCCGGGGTAGATCGCGCTCCAGGCCTGGAGGATCGGATCCTCCGGATCCCAGGCGTACAGCGTGACCGAGCCGTCGTAGGCATCCACCACGGCCTTCACCGAGTTGCGCACGTAGTTGACGATGTCGTCGGCCGCGGGAGTCGGGCTCGCGTTCGTCGTGTCGGCGATGGTGCGCGCGATCGACTGGTGCGTCGAGTACGGATACGACGAGGAGGTCGTCATGCCGTCCACGACCCAGACGAGCCGGTCATCGACCACCGCCGGGTAGGTGTCGGAGTCGAGCGTCAGATAGGGCGCGACCGCCGCGACGCGCTCGCGCGGGTCACGGTCGTAGAGGA
Source organism: Agrococcus sp. ARC_14 (assembly GCF_022436485.1). Taxonomy (NCBI): domain Bacteria; kingdom Bacillati; phylum Actinomycetota; class Actinomycetes; order Micrococcales; family Microbacteriaceae; genus Agrococcus; species Agrococcus sp. ARC_14. The sequence goes on along the minus strand of NZ_JAKUDO010000001.1, from coordinate 1,356,435 downwards.
TCTGCGACTGGTCGGTCACCGCATCCGACAGGATGATCTGCTCGGACTGGAACTTCAGCGCGTAGACGAGGCGGTTGAAGATGTTGTCGAGCATCGGGCCGCCCTCGCCCGCGAAGGTGGTCTCGGCGTTGCCGCTGCCCTCGTCGCTCGAGCGTGGGTAGTCGAGCTCGAGGTTGGGCGAGCCCTCCGGGCCGCCGACGATCGAGTAGTCGGGCATCGACTCGCCGAAGTACACGCGCGGCTCGTACTCGCCGAGCGCGCCGTCGGTGGGGATGCCGGACTGCAGGAAGACCGGCTGACCCTCAGGGCCGCGCTGGTTGCCATAGGCGGCCACCACGCCGTATCCGTGCGTGTAGACGATGTGGCGGTTGTACCAGCTGTCGTCGTCGAGCCCGGAGAGATCGAGCTCACGGACGGCGATGACGGTGTCCTGCGTCTGGCCGTCGATCTCGTAGCGGTCGACGTCGAGCTGCTCGGGGAAGCCGTAGTACGGGCGGTACTCCTCCAGGTTGGCGAACGCGTTCGTCACCAGCGCCGGGTCGATGATGCGGATGTTCGCCGTCGTCTCGGCGTCCGCACGCAGGGCTCCGGGCTCGGCGTCCGTGCGCGCATCCGACGAGGTCTCGACCATGCCGTCGACCCCCCAGGCGGAGCGGGTGGCGTCGATGTTGCGCTGGATGTACTCGGCCTCGAGCGTCCTGGCGCTCGGGTCGACCTGGAAGCGCTGCATGATCGCCGGGTAGGCGACGCCCACGACCAGCGACGCCGCGATGAGCAGCGCGGTGCCGACGATCGCGATGCGCCAGCGGCCGATGATCGCCGTGACGATGAAGAAGATCGCGACGACGGCCGCGATGCCCGCGAGGATCTGCGCGGCAGGGATCGCCGCGTTCACCTCTGTCCAGCCTGCACCGGTCGCGAGGAAGCCCTGCGAGGTCTGCGCGAGCGTGGCGTACTGGCCGAGCCAGATCGAGACGCCCAGGACGAGCATGTAGAGCGCGACGATGACGGCGAGCTGGATGCGCGCGGAGCGGGAGATGCGGAACTCGCGGCCCGTGATGCGGATCGCGCCGTAGAGGTAGGCGGTCGCGAGCGTGGCGACACCGGCGATGAACAGCACCGCGAGCGCGAAGCCGACGATCTGCTGATAGAAGGGCAGCTCGAAGACGTAGAAGCTCGCGTCAAGGCCGAACTGCGGGTCGACCTGGCCGAACGGCTGGCGGTTGAGCCAGAGCTGCGCGCTCTCCCACTGCGAGGCGGAGGCGACGCCGGCGAACAGGCCCAGCGCGACGGGGGCCGCCCACATCACGACCTTGCGCAGCGGCTCGACGAGCTCCTGGTAGCGGTCGAGCTGCGAGTTCAGCTGCGCGTAGACCGGCCGCGAGCGGAAGGCGATCTGCACGGCCAGCGCGATCGGCAGCGCCATCGCCACGAACCCGATCAGGAACATCACCGTGATGGAGAGCCAGCGCGTCTGCAGGACCTGCACGAAGCCCAGCTGATCGAACCAGAGCACATCGGCGTAGAAGCCGGAGAAGAGGACGAACGCACCGATGATGGCGGCGACGATCAGGACCGTGATCAGCAGCGGAGACGGTCGCTGCCTCCCGGTCGTCGCGGCGGTCGGTCGTTCGGCGTTGGCAGACACGTCGTTTTGCTCCAAAGGCTGTTCGGGCGCGGTCCAGCCATCGTATCTGGGGACCCTATGAGTCGGTGCCGCCCTCACAGGTCGGCAGCGTGGAGGTGTCGGCGTTCATCGCGACCGTCTCGATCGCCGTGATCGCGTCGTCGAGCGTGTCGACCGCGAAGACCGTCAGCCCGGCAGGCACGTGCCCGACGACCTCGGCGCAGTTCTCGACCGGAGCCAGGAAGTGGCTCGCCCCGGCGGCCACCGCCCCGTGCAGCTTCTGCACGATGCCGCCGATCGGTCCGACATCGCCCAGCGCAGAGATCGTGCCGGTGCCCGCCCACTCGGTGCCGGCCGTCATCGCGCCGGGCGTGAGCTCGTCGACGATGCCGAGCGCGAACATCATGCCGGCGCTCGGGCCGCCGACATTGGGCAGCTCGATGTCGACCTCGAAGGGGAAGGTGAACTCATTCGACGGGTAGATGCCGACGATGCGCTGCCCCTGCTCGTCGACGGGCGTCACCTCGACCGTCATCGCCTCGCCCTCGCGCTCGATGTCGAAGGTCGTCTGCCCGTCGACCGCCGCGATCGCCTGCCGGATCGAGTAGACGTCGTAGGCGGTCTCGCCGTTGACGCGCACGATGCGGTCGCCCTCCTCGAGGACGCCGACCGCCGGGCTGTTCGGGATCACGCCCGCGACGCGCACGTCGCTGACGATGTCGTGCCCCTCGTGCAGCAGCGCCGCGGCGATCGCCGCCTGCTGCGAGTTCTGCATGTCGATGCGACCGGACTCGTTCGACTCCTCGATCGAGAGCTGCGGCGGGAAGGCGACCGACATGGGGATGATGGAGTCGGCCGGATCGAGGTAGGCCTGCGCGACGTCGACCCAGCTCAGCGGTCGCTCGGGGTTGCCGTGCAGCGCGAGCGTCAGCAGCCGCAGCTCGCCCTCCGTCGGGTAGGTCTGGGCACCGTCGATCGCGATCAGTGGTCCCGCATCCGTCTCGCCGAGCGTGTCGTACGTGGGGCCCGGCACCTCGACCACGTAGGGCGAGGGCACGAAGGCGAGCGCGAGCGAGGCGATCGCCGTGGCCGTCAGCGCACCCCAGCCGGCACGACGAAGGCGCCGCGGCCGCACATCCGGGAACCGGTGGTGCACCGGGTGTTCGCGGACGGCGGAGGGCGGGATGGGCGGATTCCCGACAGGTTCGGACATGCTCCGGATAGCGTAGTCGCATGCCTGACGACTCCGACGATCGGCGCCCAGAGGACGAGCTGCGAGAGATGCTGCAGCGCTTCCTCTCCGGCGACGGACCCATCGATCCCTCCCGCCTCGCGGGTGCCGCTGGCATGCCCTCCGACCCCGCCCAGCTGCAGGCTCTGATGGCGCAGCTGCAGGCGGCCCTCTCCCGCAGCGAGGACGGCATCGACTGGTCTGCCGCCCAGCGCCAGGCCGCTGCCGTGGTGCAGCGCGACCCCGGCTCGGTGACGAGCGCGGAGCGCGAGGCCGTGCAGCAGGCCGTCGACCTGGCCGCGATGTGGCTGAGCGCGACGACCGAGATCGGCGCCGCGACCGGGCTGACGATGCTCTCGCGCCAGCAGTGGGTCGACGCCACCATCCCGGTGTGGCAGGAGATGAGCGAGCCGGTCGCCAACAGCATCGCCGGCGCGCTCACCCGAGCGATGCAGGAGCACGCGCCGGAGGAGGCGCAGGAGATGCTCGCCGGCGCCGAGAAGATCCTGCGCAACGTGGGCGGCACGATGTTCGCCATGCAGCTCGGCAACGTGGTCGGCCAGCTGGCCGGCGAGACGGTCGCCGGCGGCGACTTCGGCTTCCCGCTGCTCGAGGACACCGCGGCCCTGCTGCCGGTGAACCTGCGCACGGTCGCCGAGGGGCTCGAGATCCCCGAGGACCAGGTGCGGATCTGGATGGCGGCGCGCGAGCTCGCTCACGCCCGCCTCTTCCATCACGCACGCTGGCTGCGCCTGCACGTGCTCTCCTCCGTGCGCGAGTACGCCGAGGGCATCCACATCGACGTCGACCGGCTCGAGGAGCTCGCCGAGTCCTTCGACCCGACGAACCCCGACGAGCTGCGCCAGGCGCTCTCGAGCGGCGCGCTCATCCCGCCGAAGACGCAGGAGCAGCTCGAGGCGCTCGCACGACTCGAGACGACCATCGCGCTCATCGAGGGCTGGGTCGACGCTGTCACCGAGGCCGCGACCGAGCGGCTGCCCAAGCGCGACGCGATCGCCGAGTCGGTGCGGCGCAGGCGCGCGACCGGCGGCCCGGCCGAGAAGGCCTTCGGCACGCTCGTCGGCCTCGAGATCCGCCCGCGTCGCCTGCGCGAGGCCGCGGCCTTCTGGCGCACGGTGACGGATGCCGTGGGTGCAGAGGTGCGCGACAGCCTGTGGGATCAGCCCGATCTGATGCCCGGCTCCGACGACATCGACGACCCCTCGCGCGTCATCGCCCGGCTGCAGGGCGTCGGCGAGCTCGACGAGATGGACCTGGCGCTCCAGGAGCTGCTCGACGACGCCGAGCGATCGCAGGACGCGCCCGGCACGGGGGCGGAGGCTGCCGCCGACGAGGCACCGGAGGGCGAGACGCCCGAGGGCGAGGCCGGCGACGAGGACGGCGAGGAGCCGAAGCAGGGCTGAGCCCTTCGACAGCGCAGGGAGCGATGGCTGTGGAGAGCCGCCGACGCGATCGGCCGCGAAGGCGCACCATGCGCCCATGCTCCGCCTCGACCCGCACCTCGCCGTCTTCCGCACCTCCCCCGACCGCATCGCGATCGGCGCCCAGCAGCCCGTCGCCCAGCTCGACGCCGACGCGCCCACGCTGCGCGCGATCGCGGCGCTGACCCGAGGCGTGCTGCCACGCGAGCTCGGGCAGCTCATCGGCGAGGTGCCCGCGCAGACGCTGCTCGAGGTGCTCGAGCCGGCGATCGTCGAGGCGGTGGCGCCCGTCGCCACGCTCGTGCGCGGGCGCATCCCGCTCGCCGAGCAGCTGCACCGCGCCGCTCGCGCCGCCGGGCACCCGACGCGTGTCGACGGCGAGGGCGTGATCGTGCCGGTCGCGCCCTGGCGGCTGCCGGCGCGCGAGCTCGAGCGGCTGCTCGACGCGGGCGATGCACACCTGCCGGTGGTGGTCGGCGACGCCTGGCTGCAGGTCGGCCCGTTCGTGCCGTCGGGCGGAGGGTGCGCGCAGTGCGCGCGGCCCGCGGGTGACCCCCTGCTGCCCGGCCATCTGACGCCGGTGGCGAGCCCGATCGCCGCGTCGCAGGCTGTGGTCACGCTGCTCGAGGCGCTGCGACGCGCGAGCGAGGGCGCGCTGTCGGCGGGCTGGGCGGTGCGGATCCGGCAGCGGGATGGTGCGGTCAGCGCCGTGCGGCGCCGCCGCTGCTCGCACCGCGCTGCGCAGGGGTCCGCCGCCCGTTCGCGGCCCGCGGCGGAGCGATCTCGGCGAGGAACCGCGACGGCTGCCTAGCCGCGTGACCCGAGCTCTTCGCCCAGGTGAGCGAGAGCGTGCGCTCGGCGCGCGTGATGGCGACGTAGAGCAGCCGGCGCTCCTCGTCGATCTCGGCGAGCGTCGTCGCGTGCGAGATCGGCAGCAGCCCCTCGGCGAGGCCGCACACGTGCACGTGCTGCCACTCGAGGCCCTTCGCGGCGTGGATGGTCGCGATGGTGACAGCGGCGACGGTCGGCTCGTGCTGCGTCCGCGCCCGCCGCTGCAGGTCGTGCGCGAAGCCCGGCAGGTCGGTGCCGCCCGTCTCCTCGGCCAGCGTCACGAGCGCGTGGAGCGCGTCCCACTGCGCGCGCTCCTCGCCGTGGGTCGCCGGCGGCTCCGCGCGGTAGCCGAGCCCCATGACGATGTCGGTGACGGCCTGGAACACCGGGCGACGGTCGGCCGGCGCGCTGCGCAGCATCATCACGGCGCGCTTGACGACCGGGATCTCGAAGAAGCGGGCGGAGCCGCGCACCGTCGAGGAGAGCCCGACGCTCGCGAGCGCCTGCTCGATGAGGCCGGACTGCGCGTGGTAGCGGGTGAGCACGGCGATGTGCCCGGCGTCGGCGCCCGCATCCACCTGCGCGCGGCACGCGGCCGCGATCGCCGCGGCCTCCGCCGAGTCGTTCGCGTGCACGGCGGCCGTCGGCTCCTTGCCGACCGCGCCGGAGGCGGCGGTGAGGGTGAGGGCGTCGCGGCCGCGCATCAGCCGGTTCGCGAGGCCGACGATCGACGAGGTCGAGCGGTAGGAGCGCTCGAGCCGGACGACCTCTGCATCGGGGTGGTCGTGGATGAAGCGGTTGAGGCTCGCGGCATCGGCGCCGGCGAACGTGTAGATCGTCTGACTCGGGTCGCCGACGACGCACACGTCGCGGCGATCGCCCAGCCAGGCCGCGAGCACGCGCTGCTGCATCGGCGAGACGTCCTGGTACTCGTCGACGGTGAAGTGGCGATAGCGAGAGCGCACCTCGTCCGCGACGACCGGCTCGCGCTCGATCATGCCGACGGTCGCGAGCAGGACATCCTCGAAGTCGATCTGACGGCGCTCATCCTTGATGCGCTCGTAGGCCATGTGGAGGTCGATCATCGCCTCCGGCGCGATGCCCGTTGGCATGGGGCGGATGCGCGCCTGCACGCCGTAGTCCTCGAGGGTCATCGCCTGCGACTTGCGCCACTCGATCTCGCCAGCGGCGTCGCGCAGCTGCGCTGTCGGCAGCCGCATGCGCAGCTGCGCGGCCGCATCCGCCAGCGTCGACGCCTTCTGCGGCAGCAGCGCCGGCATGCGCGAGCCCGTGATGCGCGGCCAGAAGTGCGAGAGCTGCGCGAGCGCCGCGGCGTGGAAGGTGCGCGCCTGCACGCCGCCGGCGCCCAGCCGCGCGAGGCGGGTGCGCATCTCACCGGCGGCCCGCGACGTGAAGGTCAGCGCGAGCGAGGCGTGCTCCGCCTGCTCGCCGGTCGCGACGGCGTAGGCGATGCGATGCGTGATGGCGCGCGTCTTCCCCGTGCCGGCTCCCGCCAGGATCGCGACGGGGCCGCCGAGCGTCGTCGCCGCCTGCCGCTGCTGCTCATCGAGCCCCGCCAGGATGCGGTCGGCGTCGGTGAGGGCGCCGGCCTGTGCGCCGTCCCCGTCCGTGATCCGCGCATCCGTCTTCGACGCATCCGTCATCGCGCCAGCCACGCCTCGATGATCCAGGAGGCGATCGAGGTCTTCCCCGGCGACCGCACGGCGCCGGAGCGCAGCTCATCGCGCGTGAACCAGCGCACGTCGAGGATCTCGACGCCGTCGGGCACGAGCGTCTGCGGCTCGGGCGCCACGCACTCGAAGCCGAGCATGAGGCTGCGCGGGAACGGCCAGGGCTGCGAGCCGAGATAGCGGGGCTCGACGACGTGCAGGCCCGTCTCCTCGTGCACCTCGCGCACGACGGCGGCCTCGAGCGACTCACCAGGATCCACGAAGCCGGCGATGAGCGAGTAGCGCCCTGCCGGCCAGGCCGCGTTGTGGCCGAGCAGGATGCGCTCGTCGGCCTCATCATGGATGGCGACGATGACCGCCGGATCGGTGCGCGGGAAGTGCGCGGCGCCGCTGGCGGAGCGACGCACCCAGCCCGACTCCTCGAACTCGGTCGGCAGCCCGTCGAGCGGGCTGTGGAGGCTCTCGCGCTGCCAGACGCCGAGCGCGACGGCCTGCACGAGCAGGCCCGCGTCGGCGTCGTCGAGCTCTGCGCCGATCTCGCGCAGCGAGTGCCACTCCGCGCCATCGACGTCGAAGGGCTCGGCGACGAGCATGGTCAGGACGATGACGCCCGGCTCGCCGTCGGCGCCCTGCGGCAGACGGCCGAGCCAGCTCGGCGGCACGAGCGGCTCGACCGGTGCTGCACTGGCCGGAACCTCGTCGGGAGCGAAGCGCACGAGCCGGCCGTCACGCACGGGAGCGCGGTCGCCGGCGATGACGATGATGCGCGTCGACGCGGTCTCGAGAGCCCGATCGACGGCGTCGGGGGCGATGCGCGAGGCGTGGTCGCGGTCGATCCCGGAGCGGGCGAGCGGCGGGACGCCCCCGTCTCGGGTGAACCTTGGCACGTCACCTCCGTCGCGTGGCGCGGCCCCGCGTGAGCGAGTCCGGCCTAGCCTGGCATCCATGAGCTCGAACCCCTTCACTCTAGCTGCGCTCGCCACGACCGCTGTGCCCGGCCTCGATGTCGTCGGCGCAACGGATGACGGCTCCGACGAGCACCGATCCGTCGTCGCCGCGCAGCTCGCGGGCGGCGAGACGGTGCAGGCGGTGCTCCCCCGCTCGATCTCCGCGCTGCGCAGCGCGAAGGAGCACGCGTCGGCGCTCGCCGCGCTGACGCTGGCGACCCGATCCCGGCTCCCCTTCGAGGTGCCGACGGTGCTCGGCACGGCGGATGCCGGCAGGTCGACCCTGTTCGTCATCTCGCGGCTGGGCGGCACGACGATGCTGCTGTCCGACATCTCCCCCGCCCGCCCGGGGCTCGCCGTGAGCATCGGCCAGGCGATCGCCGCGATCCACGAGCTGCCGACCTCGGTCGCCTCTGATGCCGGCCTGGCGCACGAGAGCGCCCAGACGCTGCGCACCCGACTGCTCGGCACCTTCGACCGCGCTGCCGAGACCGGCTCGGTGCCCGCGGCGCTGCTGCAGCGCTGGGAGGCGGCGCTCGGCGACGATCGCCTGTGGCAGTTCAAGCCCACGCTCGTGCACGGTGACCTCCAGGCCCCGGCCTTCCGGGTCGAGGGTGCTGCGGTCGTCGGGCTCGACGGCTGGCATGCGCTCTCGATCGGCGACCCGGCCAGGGATCTCGCCTTCCTGCTCGGCTCCGGCGAGTTCGGCAGCGTCGACGAGGCCTTCGACGCCCACGCCGCAGCCCGCGGCATCGGCGATCGGCAGGTGCGCCAGCGGGCGATGCTGCACGCCGAGCTCGACATCGCTCGCTGGCTCCTGCACGGGGTCGACCGCAGCGACGGGTCGATCATCGAGGATGCGAAGGGCATGCTCGCGGGGCTCGTCGCGCGCGTCGACAGCGACCCGGGGGCCGCGATCGCACCCCAGCACCTGGAGACCATGGACCTCACGGGTGTGCAGGCCTACCTGGGTGAGGCGGCCAGCGCCGACAGGCCCGCCGATGCCGGCACGCCCGCAGAGCAGGAGACCGACGTCATCCAGAACCCGCTGCCCGGGGGACGCACGGGTGCGGCGGCGCGCGACCTCGATCGGACGGACGTGATCGAGCCCGCCCTGCCGGCTGCCGATCCGACCCAGCAGGAGCGCGCAGACGGCAGCTCAGCCGAGCGCTGAGGCCTCTGCCACCGCCTGCTGCGCGGCGAGCCAGCGGGCCTCGAGCTCGGCGAGCGACTCGATGCGCTCCGGCCGGATGACGCGATCGTGCTCCACGAAGTAGAGCTCTGCGTCGACCTGCTCGGGGTCGAGGCCCGCGTGCGCCGCGTAGGCGGCCCGGTAGAGCGCGAGCTGCAGCTGCCGAGCCTCGAGGTCGGCGTCTCCCGAGGGCAGCCTGCCCGTCTTCCAATCGACGACGGTGGCGCGATCGCCGTCCCGGTAGACGGCGTCGATCTTGCAGACCACGGTCGTGCCTGCGAGCGGCAGGTGGATCTCGATCTCGGTCTCAGCCGGCTGCCGGTCGCCGTAGGAGGAGGCGAGGAAGGTCTGCTTCAGCCGCTCGAGCCGCTCGGCGTCGATGCCCACGAGCTCCTCGTCGAGCGCCGCGTCGTCCACGGCGTCGCCGAGGCCGATGGCCCCGTCGCGCCGCTCGACCCAACCGTGGAAGAGCGTCCCCAGCCGGGTGGCAGCGAACGGCTGCTGCGGCATGGGCCTGGCGATCTGCTTCGCGACCGCGACCGGGTCAGCCGCCCAGTCCTTGAATCCGGATGCGGCGATGCGGCTCGGGAGGCTCAGTGACGTCTGCACGCGGTCGGCGAGCAGCAGTCGGATCGCGGCGTCCCAGCGCGTGGCCCGCTCGGGCTCTGCCGACTCGATGCGGGCAGCGGCCCGCTCGACGGCCTCGCGACGCCCGCCCAGCGGGTCGACGGGCCACACGAGCTCCGGGGCGACGCCGACGCGAGGGTTGCCGTCGGCCTTCGTCGCCGGCGGCAGCAGGTCGACACCGCGGTCGGCGGCCACCAGCTCGAGCAGGCGATCGGGGCGCGAGGGCGTCGGCCCGGTGCCGTACCACTGCGCTGCAGAGAGCCAGAGCGCCTTCCGTGCCCGCGTGACGGCGACGTACGACAGCCGGTCGCGCTCGCTCTGCTCGTGCTCGGCGAGCCGGCCGAGGAAGTCTGCTCGCGCGTCGCGGTAGCCATGCGCCGTGCGCTGCTGCCAGTCGTGCTGCGAGAGCAGCCGCCGATCCCCGCGCAGCTCGTAGGGCAGCTTCGCCCAGTCGAGCCAGCCCTTCGAGCGCGGGTCGCTGACCGTGAAGGCGAGCCGAGGCAGCGCGACGAGATCCCACTCGAGGCCCTTCGAGGCGTGCATGGTGAGGATCTGCACGACGCCCCGCTCTGGTGCCCGCTGCGGCGCATCCGGTCCGCGCCCGCGCTCGACCGCCTCCAGGTAGTCGAGGAACGCGCCGAGCGAGCCACGATGGTCTGCGGCGGCGAAGGCATGCGCCTCGCGCGCGAAGGCGTCGAGCACGGCGCGGTCGCGGCCCGGGTTGGCGCCGACCTCGATGTCGAGGCGCAGCGCCTGCTCGATGCTGCGCACGAGCTCCGGCAGCGGCATGCCGGCTCGGCGGCGCAGGCGGCGCAGCAGCTGCGCGGCCTCGCGCATGCGCTCGAGCCCTTCGGCGGTGACGCCCTCGAGCGCAGCCCCGTCGGCGAGGGAGTCGAGCGCGTCGATGATCGATGCGCTCGCCTCGGCGACCACGGCGCTGCGATCGCGGGCGCGCTGCTCGTCGGTGAGCCCTGCTGCGGCGAGCCGTCGGGCGTGCCGCTGCAGCGCCATGAGGTCGGCGACACCGATCCGCCAGCGACTGCCGGCCAGCAGCCGCACGAGGCTCGAGCCCTCCTCCGGCTTTCCGAGCACGCGCAGCGCGGCCACGAGGTCGACGACCGCCGGCTCCTCGAGCAGCCCGCCACCACCCCACCGCGCGACCTTGACGCCGAGCGCGCGCAGCGCATCCGCGAGCGCGATCCCCTGCGCGTGCGTGCGCACCAGCAGTGCGGCGGTCGCTGGTCCCCCGTCGAAGCCCGCGCCGTGCTCGCGCAGCCAGCCAGCCAGCTCCTCGGCCTCCTGATCGAGGGTCGAGACGTGGCGCACGCTGACCTCGCCGATGCCGGCGCCCGTGCGCGGGGTCAGCCGTTCGACAGGCACGCCCGGCTGCTCGGGCAGCCCGCTCGCGATGCTGTGGGCGACGTCGAGGATGCCCGCGTCGTTGCGCCAGCTGGTCGAAAGCGACATCGTCGCGGTCGCGCCGAATCGCTCCGCGAACAGCGCGAGGGTGCCGGCGCTCGCGCCCCGGAAGCCGTAGATGGCCTGGTTGGGGTCGCCGACGGCCATCACCGGCTCGCCGGTGAAGATCGTGCTCAGCAGCTGCAGCTGCAGCACCGAGGTGTCCTGGAACTCGTCGAGCAGCACGAAGCGGTGCCGCGAGCGCAGGTCGTCGATCGCACCGGGATGCGCGTCGATGGCGTCGAGCGCGAGCCGCACCTGGTCGCTGAACTGCACCACGCCCAGGCTGCGCTTCTGGGCGTCGAAGGCGTCGACGAGATCGGCGAGCACGTCGAGCGCGCCGACGCGCCGGGCGTCCTCGGCGATGTCGTCGCGCGCGCCCTTCGTGAGCGCTCGCTCGTCGGGGTCGGGGGGCAGCTCTGCGAGGCTCGCGAACGCCGCAGCGAAGCCGGATGCGCGAAGCTGCGCGGTGCCGACCCGGTGGTCGCCGAGCTCGCCGGCGAGCTGCAGCACGCGCTGGGCGATCTGGTTGGCCGATCCGAGCGTCGCGAGGCGCAGGTCGTCGGATGCGCGGGCGACGCGGAGCGCGAGGAGGAGCGCCGCGGGGTCGGTCAGCACCTCCGACTCCGGGTCGCGCCCGATGAGCAGCGCCCACTCTCGGAACAGCGAGCTCGCGAAGGAGTTGTAGGTCTGCACGACCGGCTTGTGCGTGGCGACCAGCGCTGGGTCCACCAGGCCCGCCGTGCCCAGCAGCGTGAGCTGCTCGTCGAGCCGCACCTGCAGCTCGCGGGCCGCCTTGCGCGTGAAGGTGAGGCCGAGCACCTGATCGGGCGCCGCGTGGCCGTTCGCGACCAGCCACAGCACGCGCTGCGCCATCGTGTGGGTCTTGCCGCTGCCGGCCCCCGCGACCACCAGGATCGGCGCTGCCGGCGCCTCGATGACGCGCTGCTGCTCGGGCGTGGGCGCCTGCGGCTTCGTGCCCTCCGCCTCGGCGAGCGCGGCAGCGATGTCGACGGCGCTGTGCGCTTCGGGGTGCTGCTGGGGGATGTCGGTCATTCGGTGACCTCCGGGAGGACGTGGATGTCGCACTGGGCGAAGGAGAAGGGGTCGGAGCAGTGCTCGGCCGGGATCGCGCCGAATGCCGCGCCGCCCATCGCGCCCACGGCATCCGCCACGTGCTGGACGAAGGCCTCGCGCACCTCGTCGAAGGGCGGCGCGTCCTCGAACTTCTTCGCCCTGGACCAGCGCGGCAGGAACAGCCTCGCCTCGGCGGCTGCGTCGGGGGCGATGCCCGCGATGCCGCCGAGCGCGAGGGCGAGCTGATAGGCGCGCAGCTGCAGGTTGCCGAGCTCGTCGTGCGACTTGGGCTTGGAGCCACCCGTCTTCAGGTCGACCACGCGCACACCGCCGCCGGGCGCGTGCTCGAGCCAGTCGATCGAGCCGTTCAGCGTCGCGCCCCCCTCGAGCTCGACCGCGAAGCGTGCCTCGTGCTCGGCCGACTCGACCGTCCACCCCTGGCCGCGCAGGATCTGGAAGTAGTGGGCGATGGCAGCCGCCATCGGCGCGACGTCGGCACGCTGCCGCGCTGCCTCCCAGCTGGACTCGTGCGCGAGCTCGCCGAAGCGGGCCTCGATCGCCGCCTGCAGCGCCGACGCGTCGGTGGCGTCGTGCTGCTCGACCGCCTCGTGCACGATCGTGCCGAGACCGGCCGCGCGGTTGCTGGTGCTGCCGGCGAGCCGGTCGACCGCCCAGGAGACCTGGCACTCGTCGAGGCCCTGCAGCGCCGAAGGGCTCACGTGCACGGGCTCGGTGGCATCGAGGCGCTCGGTGGTGGTGATGGGCGCGAGGCCCGCCCACTCCCCGACCGCAGCGCCCGGCACGCGCTCCTCGGCGAGCCGACGGAGGGCGGCAGCGGCGTCGTCGGCGTCGCCCTCCGCGAGCACGAGGCGCTTGCGGAGGTGCGCGACGAGCGATCGCAGCGAGTGCCAGTCCCCGTCTGGCTCGGGTGCGCGCGGCAGTCCGAGCACGAACGGCGACGGCTGCTCGTCGTCGCTCTCGACCGCCGTCAGCAGCACGCTCGAGCGCGCGGTCGCGACCGCCTTCACGAAGGTGCGCAGCTCGTCGTGCAGCACCGCGGTGCGCTCGTCGTCGGAGGGCGAGCCCGCGAGCCGATTCGCGCCCAGCAGCGAGCCGCGGGGGCGGAGGTTCGGCCACACGCCGTCCTGCAGGCCGGCGACGATCACGGTGTCGACCTCGCGACCGACGAACTGACCGGGGGTGCCGATCGCGACTCGGGAGAGCTCGGCGCGGGCGGCGAGCGAGTCGTCGTCGACGCTCGAGGCGAGCCAGGCGTCGACGAAGCCGCCCGCATCGACGTCGGGCCGGCGCTCGATCAATCGGGCGACCTGATCGAAGAGCGCGACGACCGCGTCGAGCCTGCGATTCGCGAGCGCGCGCTCGACGCTGTCGCCCTCACCCAGCGCGGCACGCTGCCAGGGATCGGCGACCCCTGCGGCACTCCAGACCGCCCACAGCACTCGATCGGCGGCTGCGGGGTCGTCGGCGGCGGCGAGCTCTCGGGCGTCGGCCACCATGCGGACGAGTCGGCGCGCCGCGGCCACGCCCTGACGCGCGCCGGCCAGGTCATCGAGCATCGAGGGCTGCTCGACCGCGTCGCGCACGAGCTCGGCTCCCGGCACGTGCACCTCGCCGCCCTCGGCGATGATCCGGTGGCGCAGCGCGCGCTTGAGCCTGCGCACCGCGAGCGCGTCCAGGCCGAGGAGCTCGCTGCGCAGCAGCTGCTCGACGAGCTCGGCGGTGAGCGGCAGCCGGTCGGTCGCGACGGCGAGCACGCTCACGAGCGCCTCGACCGTCTCAGCCTCGCGCAGCCGCGTCGGCCCGCCCGATGCGACGGGCACGTCGAGCGCCGACAGCAGCGAGCCGAGCTCAGCGGCGACCCGGCCGGTGCGGGCGATCACGGCGATCTCGTCGAGCGGCACACCGAGCGCGCGACGCTCGTGGATGAGCCGGGCGATGCGCCTCGCCTGCTCGTCGACCGACGCCGCGACGTGCAGCTCGACGAGGTCATCGCCGATCCCCGCGGCTGCGGCGCTGCGGTGCCTCGCGCCACCGGCCGTGCCGATGCCCCCGGATCGGGCCAGGATGAGCGCCCGCACCCGCTCGCCGTGCCTGTGGTCGTGCGCGAGCTCGAGCCGGTCTCGGTCCGCGAAGCCCAGCCGCGCAGGCAGCGTCGCCAGCAGCGCCGGATCAGCGCCGCGGAAGCCGCCCGTGGTGGTGTCGGGATCGCCGAAGGCGATGATCGAGGCACCGCGCGCACGCAGCGCCTCGAGCACGACCACCGCACCCTCGGTGAGCTCCTGCGCATCGTCGACCAGCACGAGCGAGGGCAGCGGGGTCGCGGTCACGGCGATCTCGGCGGCGGCGCGCCGCAGCAGCGACGCCGCCGTCACGGCATCCGCGCCACGCCGCTCGAGCCGCTGCAGCCGCTCGAACTCCGCCATGAAGGCGCCCGCGGCGACCCACTCGGGGACGCCGTGCGTCTCGCCCTCGCGCGCCAGCGCATCCGCCGTCATCCCTCGCTCTGCGGCAGCCGCCATCACCTCGCGCAGCTCGGCGCGGAAGCCCGCCTGCTCGCGCACCTCGAGCCCCAGGTGCTCGGGCCACGCCGGCCCGTGCGCGAGCCCCGTGCCGGCGTCGTCGGCATGGCCGGCGAGCATCGCCGCGATGATGCGATCCTGCTCGGCGCCCGAGAGCAGCTGCGGCGCCGGGCGGCGCTCGGCGAGCGCGGCGGCGGTCAGCACGGCGTGCGCGAACGACGGCATCGAGCGCGCCAGCGGCCCGGGAGTGACGAGCGCCGTGCGGGTCGCGAGGCGATCGCGCAGCGCCGTCGCGGCCTGCCGCGAGCCCGCGATGACGAGCACCTCGGCCGGCGCGAGACCGGCGGCGAAGCGATCGGCGGCGAGCTCGACGAGCGTCGTCGTCTTGCCGGAGCCCGCGACGCCGAGCACGATGGCGGATGCGTCGGCGGGCAGGGCGAGCACGGCGCGCTGGGATGCGTCGAGGGTCACGGGCTGGTCGGTCACAGCGCCACGGTATCGACGGCCGGTGACGTGGCGGTCACGGCCCTCTGGTTCCCGCCGTTCGCCGGGCGCGGAAGCGTGCATGAGCCCGCATCCGTGTCGCTATCCTCAGGAGCATGGACATCCGCATCGGCATCAAGGACTCCGCGCGCGAGATCGCGTTCGACTCGGCGCAGACGCCCAAGGAGGTCGAAGACGCGGTGCTGGCTGCCCTCGACTCCGGGCACCTCGCGCTCGACGACGCGAAGGGGCGCCGCTACATCGTGCCGAGCACCGGCATCGCCTACGTCGAGATCGGCAGCGAGTCCACGCGCAAGATCGGCTTCGTGGCCTGATGCTGCCCATCCTCGTGCTCGTGCCGATGGTGATGGGCGCGGCCATCGGGCTGCTGGCTCGCTACCTGCTGCCGGGCCGCCAGTGGGTGGGGCTGTTCCTCAACCCGTTCGCCGCCGCTGCGGCCGCAGGCGTCGTCTGGACGATCGGCGCGCTCATGGGCGCGATGCCCGACAACGGCTGGCTCTGGTTCGGCAGCCTGGTCGCAGCGCTCGTCGTCGCGCTCATCATCCCGAGGGCGCTGCCGGGGCGGCGCGAGCGGGATGACGCTCGCTACCTCGCAGAGCTGCAGGCGAAGAAGGCCTGAGCCCGGTCTCGTGACGCCCGGCTGCGCCGGGCTCCTCGACCTGCGGGGTGACGCCCGGCTGCGCCGGGCTCCTCGACCTGCGGGGTGACGCCCGGCTGCGCCGGGCTCCTCGACCTGCGAGGCGAGCTCAGGCCGTCAGGCCGAGCTCGTCCATGCGGCGGGTGTGCGACGCGACGATGTCGTTGAACGCCGGCTCCAGCCGCTTCTGGCTCGGCACGGCGCGGCCGCGCTCATCCGGGCCGTTCACCGCCAGGTACATCTGCAGCAGCGCATCGCCCACGAGCCGTCGGCCCCAGACCGCCATGCGGTCGGAGAGCCGCGGCGTGCCGTCGATCGCGTCGCGCAGCAGGGTCACGAGGTGCGGGTGCGCGCTCTCGCCGCGCAGCGCACGCAGCATGGCGTCCTGATCGTCCTCGGGCAGCCCGGGCACGATCGCGACGAAGAAGTCCTCCAGCAGGCCGGAGACGACGTGGATGGCGAGCAGCTGCTCGTACCAGTCGGCGCCGTCCATCGCGCGCGCGAACTCCTGGGTCGACTCGATGAAGGGGCGCATCGCCGCATCCGTCTCGACGTGCTCGCTCTCGAGGATGCGCCGGAACGCACCAGCACGACTCGCGTGGATGCGCACGACATCGGTGAGCGCGACGCGCTCCTCGAGCGAGGGCGCCTGCTCGAGCACGCGGCCGGCCTTCGCGACCAGCTCGAGCTCGAGCGCGAGCGCCTGGCCCACGAACGGCACGAGCGCCGGCCGCACATCCGAGAGCAGCACCCGGTCGCCGAGCACCGGCACCCGATGCTGTCGGAGGAGCTGGCGCGTCACGTCGCGCGGCGTCCGGTCGAACCACTTCACCACGGGAAGGAGTCTAGAGGCGGCGCGGAGCCTTCCGACGCATGCCGCCGGTAGGATTGCCGGAGCATACGAACAGGCGGAACACTCCTTGACTTTCCAAGACCTCTCCATCGACGCCGATATGGTCCAGGCGCTCGCCGACCGCGGCATCCTCGAGCCCTTCCCGATCCAGACCCAGACGATCCCCCTCGCGCTGTCCGGCCAGGACATCATCGGCCAGGCGAAGACCGGCACCGGCAAGACCTTTGCCTTCGGCCTGCCCCTGTCGCAGCGACTGGGCGCGACGCCCGAGCCGGGCGTGCAGGCGCTCATCGTCGTGCCCACGCGCGAGCTCGCCGTGCAGGTGACGGAGGATCTGGAGCTCATCACCTCCAACCGGCCGACCACGGTCGTCTCCATCTATGGCGGCAAGGCCTACGAGGGCCAGATCGACCAGCTGAAGGCCGGCGCCCAGATCGTCGTCGGCACTCCCGGTCGCCTCCTCGACCTCGCCAACCAGCGCATCCTCGACCTCTCGAACGTCAAGGAGATGGTGCTCGACGAGGCCGACCGCATGCTCGACCTGGGCTTCCTGCCCGACGTCGAGAAGCTCTTCTCGCTCGTGCCGGCCGTGCGTCACACGATGCTGTTCTCGGCCACCATGCCGGGCGCCATCGTCGCGCTGGCGCGCCGCTTCATGTCGCGCCCGCTGCACATCCGTGCGACCGATGTCGACGAGACCATCGCGCAGGCCAACATCGAGCACATCGTCTACCGGGCCCACGCGCTCGACAAGGACGAGGTGATCTCGCGCATCCTGCAGGCCGAGGGGCGCGGCAAGGCCGTCGTCTTCACGCGCACCAAGCGCGCGGCCTCACGCCTCACCGAGGAGCTCATCGACCGCGGCTTCAACGCCGCCGCCGTCCACGGCGACATGAGCCAGGAGGCCCGCGAGCGCGCCATGGCGCAGTTCAAGGCTGGCAAGAAGGATGTGCTGATCGCCACCGACGTCGCCGCCCGCGGCATCGACGTCGACGACATCACGCACGTCATCAACCACACGCTCCCCGAGGACGAGAAGGCCTACCTGCACCGCGTCGGTCGCACGGGCCGTGCCGGTCGCACCGGCATCGCCGTCACCTTCGTCGACTGGGACGACCTGCACAAGTGGGCGCTCATCGATCGAGCCCTCGAGTTCAACAGGCCCGAGCCGGTGGAGACCTATTCCTCCAGCCCGCACCTCTACACCGATCTCAACATCCCCGAGGGCGTCAAGGGCCGACTCACGACGACCCCGCCCAACAAGGAGGCCAAGCGCGAGGGCGTCGCACCGCGTGCGCGCGGCGGCGAGCGCAGCGGCGGCGAGCGCGGCAGCGACCGCCCCGGCACCCGCTCTGAGGGTGATGGTCCGAGCCGTCGGCGCCGCGGCGGCCGCGGCCGCTCCGGTGGCGAGGAGCAGACGGCGGATGCGTCGACGCAGTCGAGCGAGCAGGTCGAGGGACGCGGCACGCACGACGGCGGTGGCAGCGAGCACCACGATGGCAACGCCGCCCCGCGGCGTCGTCGTCGCCGTCGCTCCGGCGGCGGTGGCGGGGCTGCGCCCCAGGCCCCGCAGGCCTGACGCAGCGCCAGCCAGACAGCACCGAACGGCCGTCCCGCATCTGCGGGGCGGCCGTTCGCTGTGCGGCCGCCTGCCGCCGCATCCGCTGGGCTCCCTTCCAGGATCGAGTGGCCACCTCTGGCATCGAGTGGTCACCTCTCGGTTCGACTGGTCACTTCCAGCATCGAGTGGTCAGCCTCCGGCCCGGAGCGTCCAAGCTCGAGGAGCGAGTGGCGACCGCTGACCCTCGGCCGCGCAAGCGACCACTCGATCGCGCAAGCGACCACTCGATCGCACGAGTTGACACTCGCGCGCAGAGGTCGACGTGGCGGGCTGCACCGCCCGCGGTGCGTCAGGCCGGCAGCACCGGTGCCCAGCCGGTCGAGCGGCGCACGATCTCGGCGACCACGGCCGGCTCGGTGGTGTGCTCCCCCAGTCGGTTCGGCTTGCCGGAGCCGTGATAGTCGCTCGAGCCGGTCACCAGCAGGCCGAAGCGCTCGGCGTCGGCCAGCAGCTGCCGGCGCGAGGGCGCGTCATTGTCGCGGTGCCACACCTCGACGCCCCCGAGCCCAGCCGCGACCAGGTCGCCGAGCACGCCCATCCGCATCACGGGCCGTCCGCGGGATCCCGGGTGTGCGAGCACCGAGACGCCGCCGGCGTCATGGATGATGCGGATCGCCTCCTCGGGTGCCGGCGCCATGTGCGGCTGGTAGTAGCCGCCCTGCCAGTGCAGGATGCCCTCGAACGCGGCGGAGCGATCGGGCACGATGCCGAGCGCGACGAGCGCGTCGGCGATGTGCGGGCGGCCGATGGTCGCGCCCGGCGCCGAGTGCTGCTCGATGTGCTGCCAGGTGAGCGGGTAGTCGCGGCCGATGGCGTGCACCATGCGCTCCGCGCGGTCGATGCGGTCGTGACGGATGCGCTCGCGCTCGCCCGTGAACGCCTCCGATGCAGGGTCGAGCAGGTAGCCGAGCACGTGCACGCTCGCCGGCCCGAGCTGCGACGAGAACTCGACGCCTGGCAGCAGCCCGATGCCGACCTCGCGCGCGACCTCGCTCGCCTCGCCCCAGCCTGCGACGGTGTCGTGGTCGGTGAGCGCGACGACCCCGAGGCCCGCGGCCGCGGCCGCGCGCACGACGTCACCGGGAGCGTCCGTGCCGTCGGACTCCCGAGAGTGCAGGTGGAGGTCGGCGGGGCCGGCGGCCGCCCAGTCGAATGCTGTCGTGTCCGCTGCCCCGACGTGCTCCATGCGGCCAGACTACGCGCGCGCGCCGACAGGCCAGACCACGGCGGATCGCCTACGCTCACAGAGTGCTCGCGATCCTCGGCTGGCTGCTCGCCCTCGTCATCGCGGCGTGCCTGACGGTCGCCGCGTGGCCGCAGGCGTTCGGCCTCGAGCAGGCGCCGATCATCGCTCAGGTCGTCTCGATGCGCATCGGCGTGGTGGGGATCGCGCTGCTGCTGCTGCTCGTGTTCCTGTGCTTCGTGGGCTGGAAGCGCGTGCGGCCCTTCGTGCTCGGCGTCGTGTCGCTGCTGCTGGTCTTCGCGCTCGTCTCGAGCGGCATCCACGTCTCCCGCGGCCTCGACACGAGCCAGACGATCGGCGCGCAGACGATCGAGGGCAGCGACGACCTCGTCGTGCTCACCTGGAACACCCTCGGCGATGTCCCCGGTGTCGACGAGATCGCCCGCGTCGTCGACGAGACGGGGGCGGATGCGGTGATGCTGCCCGAGACGACGCTGCAGCTGGGCGTCGGCGTGGCAGAGCTGCTCAGGGAGGTCGGCAAGCCCTACTGGGTGCTCACGAATGGCTACTCCCCCGCCTACGGTGCGCTCAACACGACGCTGCTCATCTCTGCCGAGCTGGGCGAGTACACCGCCGACCGCGAGATCGGCGGCACTCGGACGCTCCCGACCGTGGTCGCACGCGCGACCGACGGCGAGGGTCCCGTGTTCGTCTCGACCCATCCGGTTGCTCCCGTGCCGCAGCAGATGCGCAACTGGCGCGCGGATCTCGACTTCGTCGCGGGCCTGTGCGACGGCTCGGAGTCGGTCGTGATGGCCGGCGACTTCAACTCGACCGTCGACCACTGGTGGCAGTACCGCACCGAGCTCGAGGGCGGCGGCTTCGGCGATCTGGGCGTGTGCCGCGATGCGGCCAGCGCGGTGGGCGCCGGCGCGGTCGGCACCTGGCCCACATGGGCGCCGCCGTGGATCGGCGCGAACATCGACCACGTGGTCGCGACCCCCGACTGGACGCCGGTCGCCGCGCGCGTGCTCACCGGCCTCGACGACTCCGGCACCGATCACCGGCCCGTCGTGGTGCAGCTGCGCCAGACCGGCTGAGTCGAGCCCGCTCGTCGCCGCCCGCCTCCAGGAAGCGAGGCGGGTTCTTGCAGATCTGGCGTGCCAAGACTGCAAGAACCCGCCTCGATCTGGGCGCGCTGGCGTCAGCGCGTCAGCTCGTCGATCGCGGCCAGCACGGCGCGGCCGGCCTCGGCGGTCGCCAGCGGCCGGAAGTGCCCGTTCGCGCGCAGCCGCACGCCGCGGATGCCCTCTGGGATCTGGTTGTCGGGGATGTGCGGGTCGATGTCGGGCAGCACCACACGGATCCGCAGGTCGGCGCTGCGCTCGGCCGCGAGCGCCAGCAGCCGCTCGTCCGTCGGGTCGAACTCACGGATCGCAGCGTTCCGCAGCAGCCGCGCCCTGCTCGAGCCGGCGAACGGCGTCGCGAGCGCCACGAGCCCCACTGGCTGCGGCAGCTCGGGCTCGAGCGCCCTGTCGATGAGCAGCCGCTTGCCGCTCAGCCCGCCCTTCGAGTGGCCGACGAGCACGAGCTGCGCGTGCGGATGCGCCGCCGCGACGCGGTCGACTGCCTCGCCGACGAGCACGGCTGCCTCGCGCACCGGCAGCAGGTGGCGTCCGAGCTCCGGCACGAAGTGCACCGCGTGGCCCGCGGCCGCCAGCCGCCTGCCGAGCGGCTCCATGAACGGCCATCGCTCCACCACGCCCTGGATCAGCACGCAGTGCACGCGCGCGCCCGGCATCCCGAGCGGCCGCGGCGGCGACGGGTCGATCGTCGACCGCACATGCATGCGCGCCGCGAAGGCGTAGTCGCGCGCCCACACCCCCACCTCGCGCGCCGTGAGCGTCATCGCGCGAACTCCTCGAGCATCTGCGAGACCGGCTCTGCGCCCGTCACCATCGCCTCGTGTCCGCGATCCTCGGCGACCCGCAGGCGCCCATCCGGCAGCGCAGCGACGACCTCGTCCACCCACGCGGCGGGCGAGACGCGATCCTCCTCCCCGCGGATCACGAGCGTCGGCTGCTCGATGCGCGGCAGCAGGGGGCGGATGTCGTGCCCGAGCATGGTGCGGAGCTTGCGCAGGTACCAGCGCGGCCCGGCCTGCGCATAGAGCCGCGCGCCGATCGCGGCGACGATCGGTGGATCGTTCGCGAGGTCCTGCAGCAGCCGCATCGCCTGCTTCCACCCCGAGCGCTCTGCCGGATTGACGGTCGGCGCGATCAGCACGACCCGCTCGACGAGCTCGGGATGCCGCACGGCGAGCTCCGCGACGACCTGCGTGCCCATCGAGTGGCCGACGGCGATGCACGACCCGGGGACGAGGCTGCGCAGCGCGTCGGCCACGAGGTCTGCCAGCGCAGGCATCGGCAGCGACTCCGTGGGCTCCGGCGATGCGCCGAAGCCCGGCAGGTCGAGCGCGACGACCTCGAAGCTGCTCGTGAGCTTGTGGCGCAGCAGCCCGAAGTACTGCTGCCCCATGCCGATGCCGTGCACGAGCACGACCGTGGCGGCGCCCGGCTTCGGCCACCGGTGCACGATGACCGTGTGGTCGCCCTCGGAGTGCGCAGCGGTCACCGCGCCCGCTGTGCCGTCGGCAGCGGCGCGCCAGTCGGCCAGGCTCGCTCGCTCACGCTTCCCCATCGCTCCAGCGTATGGCCGTCGGCCCGGCCGCAGCCCCGTCGCTGCAGCCCGGCGCTGGACCCCGGCTCGGGCCTGCCGGCTCAGTGCTCCGCGTCGGGCAGCTGGCGCATCGTCCAGAACGGCCCGATCACGACGCACAGCGCCGACAGCAGCTGCCCGGTGGCGCCGATCCACATCGTCGGCACGACGCCGAGCCAGGTGCCGAGCCCGCCCGCGAGCAGCGCGGCGATCGGCATCACACCCCAGACGCAGAAGCGCACGGATGCGTTCATGCGGCCGAGGAGGCGCGGCGGCGTGATGCGCTGTCGGAAGGTGACCTGCGTGATGTTGTAGAGCAGCACGGTGAAGCTGCCGACGAACAGCTGCGCGACCAGCAGCGGGAAGGCGACGGCGGGGAAGGTGGCTGCCAGCGGCAGCAGGCACGCGATGGCGCCGAACGCGATGGCGCTGACCGGGATCGCCCTGGCCTCGCCTAGCCAGCGCACGATGTGCGGGGTCGCTGCCGCCCCCGCGAGGCCCCCGATCGAGCCGAGCGAGAAGATGATGCCGAACGCCTCGGGGCTCAGCCCCAGCTCGCGCAGCAGGAAGATCGGCAGCAGCGTGAACGACATCGTCGAGAAGAAGTTCGAGATGCCGGTGGTGCCGACGATCCGGCGCAGCAGCGGATTGCCGAACACCCAGCGCAGCCCCTCGCCGATCTCGTGCAGCACGGGCGCACGGTCGTCGTCGGCTCGCGGCTGCTCGTGGTCGCGCGTGAGCAGCAGCGCGACGAATGAGGCGACGTAGGTGCCGACGGTGGCGAAGATCGCGAAGGGCGCGCTGATCAGGCCGATGAGCCAGCCGCCCAGCGCCGGCCCGCCGATGTTGGCGAGCTCTCGCGTGGCCTCGAGCTTGCCGTTCGCCTCGGCGATCTGCTCCCTGCGCACCAAGGAGGGGATGATGCTCTGGTACGACACGTCGAAGAAGACGGTCGCGACGCCCACGACGAGCGCGACGGCGTAGAGGTGCCACATCGCGAGCACGTCCGCCCACCACAGCAGCGGCAGCGCCAGCAGCGCGACAGCGCGCACCGCATCCGCCCAGATCATCACGCGGCGCTTGCGCATGCGGTCGATCCAGGCGCCGGCGGGCAGCCCGACGACCAGGAATGCCGCGACGCCGGCGGCGTTCAGCAGCCCGACCTCGAACTCGCTCGCGTGCAGCAGCAGCACCGCGAGCACCGGGATTGCGAGCTCGGTGACCTGCGAGCCGACCTGCGCGAGCGCCTGCCCCGACCACAGGGTGAGGAAGTTGCCGTCGCGCCAGAGCGAGCCGGGAGCATTGCGCACCGCGGCATGCGCTGCGCGCTCGACCGACGGCTCGACTGCCGCGGCCGGCAGCTCTGATTGGGACATGTCAATCAGTATGAGCCAGCGATTGAGGAGTGTCAATCGCTCGCGTAGGGTGGTCGCATGGGCGATGAGCGGATCGAACTGCGCTCCAGCGAGCAGGACGCCGACAAGCAGGCCATGGCGCGGGCGCTCAGCTCGCCCCTGCGACTGCGCGCGCTGCGGCTCTGCGCGTTCGAGTCGCGCACGAACAAGGAGCTCGCCGAGCTGCTGGGCGTGAACCCCGGCACGATGCTGCACCACGTGCGCACGCTCGTGCACACCGGCTTCCTGCGCGCGGATCCCGAACGCACCGGCACCGGCGGTGCGCGCGAGGTTCCCTACCGCGCGACGGGAAGATCGTGGAACACCCCGGTGCCTGGCATCGCGCCGATTCTGCTCGAGACCTTCCTGCAGCAGGTCGACGGCATCGCGCCCGACGAGCATCACGTCTCCTGGATGGGCCTCAAGCTCGACCCGCAGCACCGCGAGGAGTTCGAATCCAGGCTGTCGGCCCTCCTCAACGAGTTCAAGGACCGCGGCCCCGATGCCGACGGCGAGTCGCTCGGCGTCTTCACCTCTGTCTATCCGGACCGCAACCCACCGTCGGGCTCGGCCTGACGCATCCGCGCATCGCACCTCGCCGCAGCGGTGCGAGAATGGCCCGCATGACCGACTCCGCGACGACGCAGTCCACCACCAACCGCTCCACGACACCCACCTCGTCGGCGTTCACCGAGCACATCCAGACAGGCTGGGCAGAGCGAGACGGCTCGACGCCCCCGCCCCGCGCCGCCGCGGCCTTCGCGGCCGCCCGCCGTGCGCGCATCGCTGCGCTGCACCCCGGCGTGCGGCTCGTGATCCCCGCCAGCGGCCTGAAGGTGCGCTCGAACGACACCGACTACCCGTTCCGCGCGCATCCCGACTTCACCTACCTCACCGGCTGGGGGTCGGATGCGGAGCCCGACTCGGTGCTCGTGCTCGAGCCCGTCGCCGGTGACGAGGGCGGCGCGGCCGAGCACCGGGCCACGCTCTACTTCCGCGGACCAGCCGGTCGCGGCACCACCGAGTTCTACGCCAACCCGGCGATCGGCGAGTTCTGGGTCGGCCCGCGGCCCTCGCTCGCGCACGTGGCCGCCGACCTGGGGCTGCAGGTGGCCGACCTTGCCGAGCTCGACGCGGTGCTGGCGGCGGCGGGCGAGGTGCTCGTCGTGGCGGGCGCCGACCCGACGATCGAGGCGCAGCTGACCGGCGCGAACCCCGACGGCGACGTGCTCGCGCGCGACCTCAGCGAGCAGCGACTGGTGAAGGACGCGCACGAGGTCGCCGAGATCCAGGCGGCGGTCGACGCGACCGCGCGCGGCTTCACCGACGTCATCGCCGATCTGCACGCCGCCACGCAGCACGAGCGCGGCGAGCGGGTCGTCGAGGGCGCCTTCCATCGACGCGCCCGCCTCGACGGCAACGCGGTCGGCTACGACACGATCGCCGCCAGCGGCCACCACGCCTGCTACCTGCACTGGACCCGCAACGACGGTCGGGTGCTCGACGGCGACGTCATGCTGCTCGACGCCGGCGTCGAGGTCGACAGCCTCTACACGGCTGACATCACGCGCACGCTGCCGATCTCCGGCACGTTCACCGAGGTGCAGCGCCGCATCTACGAGGCGGTGCTCGAGGCGGCTGACGCGGCGCTCGCGGTCGTGCGCCCCGGCATCATCTTCAAGGAGGTGCACGCCGCAGCGATGGCGGTCATCGCGCACAAGACCGCCGAGTGGGGCGTGCTGCCGGTCGCTGCGGAGGTCTCGCTCGAGCCCGACCAGCAGCTGCACCGCCGCTGGATGGTGCACGGCACGAGCCACCACCTGGGCCTCGACGTGCACGACTGCGCGGCCGCCCGCAGGGAGTTCTACCACGACGGCGTCGTGCGCGAGGGGATGGTCTTCACCATCGAGCCCGGCCTCTACTTCCAGGCCGACGACCTCACGGTGCCGGAGGAGTTCCGCGGCATCGGCATCCGCATCGAGGACGACATCCTCGTCACCGCCGACGGCGCCGTGAACCTCTCTGCCGCCATTCCGCGCACGGCCGACGAGGTCGAGGCGTGGATGCGCGAGGTGCGCGCGGGCTGACCTCCGGCACCGCCGACAGCGAGGCGTCAGCCGAGCACGAGCGTGACGGCGATCACGAGCATCACGACCGCGATGCCGCCGTCGAGGATGCGCCAGGCGCGCTCGGTGCGCAGCAGCGGCGCCAGGTAGCGCGCGCCGTAGCCGAAGCCGACGAACCAGAGCGTGCTCGCGGTGACGCCGCCGGCGAGGAACCACCAGCGGGCGTCGCCGTGCGTGCCGGCGACCGAGCCCATCACGACCGTCGTCTCGACCAGCGCGTGCGGGTTGAGCCAGGTGACGGCGAGGATCGTGAGGAGCGTCGCCATCCGCCCGCTGCGGGTGCGGGTGGCAACGGTGCCGGGGGCCGACGCGGTGCTCGCGCTCGGCGCTCCACCCGCATCCGCAGGCGCGTCCGGTGCGGCCTCGAGCGAGCCGCCGCCCCGCCAGGCACGGCGTGCGCTCAGCAGCGCGAAGCCGACGATGAACACGGCGCCGGCCCAGCGAGCGAGCGTCTCCAGCCACGGATGCGCGGTCACGAGGGTCGCGACGCCCGCGACACCGACGGTCTGCAGGATCGCGTCGCTCACGACGCAGACGAGCACCACGATCCCGACGTGCTCGCGTCGCAGACCCTGCCGCAGCACGATCGCGTTCTGCGCGCCGATCGAGAGGATGAGGCCCAGGCACAGCCCGAAGCCCGACAGCAGCGCGACGATTCCCTGTTCCATGTCATCGACGCTACGGTCGTCGCGATATGCAGTCCAGCGAATGATCCTGCATGATCTGAAGCTTTGCTTCATCTAGGCTGAGCCCGTGGAGCTTCCCCTCGATCACCTGCGCACGCTCGCGGCCGTCGTCGACGCCGGCACCCTCGAGCGCGCCGCCACGCAGCTCGGGGTGACGCCCAGCGCCGTGAGCCAGCGCATCCGCGCCATCGAGCAGCGCGTGGGCCGCGTCGTGCTGCAGCGCACGAAGCCCGTGCGCGCGACGGAGGCGGGTGCCTCGCTCGTGCGGCTGGCCCGCCAGCTCGCCATGCTCGAGCACGATGCGCTCGTCGCGATGGGCGATGCACCCGGCGCCCAGCGCATCCCGCTCGCCGTCAACGCCGACTCGCTCATCACCTGGTTCCTGCCAGCGCTCGCCGCCGTCACCGCGCAGCGCGAGGTGACCTTCGACATCCATCGCGAAGACCAGGAGCGCACGGCGCAGCTGCTCGAATCCGGCACGGTCATGGCGGCAGTCACGGCGCAGCGCGAGCCCGTCGCCGGCTGCGTCTCCTCGCCGCTGGGCCGCATGCGCTACGTTGCGATCGCGCAGCGCGACTTCGCGCAGCGCTGGTTCGCCGACGGCCTCACACCCGCCGCGCTCGAGCGCGCACCGATCGTCGACTTCGACCACCACGACACGCTGCAGGCACGATTCGCTGCCGACCACGGCGCCACCGCGGATGCGCCGCGGCACGTCATCAGCGCATCCGCCGAGTTCGCGGAGGCGGTGCGGATGGGCCTCGGCTGGGGCATGCTGCTGCCCGGCCAGTTCGAGGTCGGCGTCGCCGACGGCTCACTGGTCGTGCTCGCCGACGACACCGTGGAGGTGCCGCTGTGGTGGCAGCGGTGGAACCTGGCGTCGCCGCTGCTCGACCTGGTGACTGATGCGGTGGCGGATGCCGCGCGGGCATCGGACGCGATCGCCTGAGCGAGGGCTCAGGGGGCCGGCGGCTGCTGGCGGTCCATCGGCGCCTGAGCACTCGTCGGCGCCTGAGCGCTCGTCGACTGCTCGGGCGCCTGCGCGCTGGTCGGCTGCTCGGGCGCCTGCGGCGTCGGAGCGCTCGTCGGCTGCTGCGGCGGCGGCGCCGACTGCAGCTGCGCCTCGGTCGGCGCGGCGGCTCCCTCGCGCTGGCCGATGACCTGCATCGCCTTGCCTGCGCTCCCCTGCGGTGCGACGACGTCGTATCGGCTCGCGAGCACCTGCTGCGTCGACGCGAAGTCCCGCTTGCGGCGCACGAGCGCGTGCTGCACGACCGCGAGCAGGATGCCGAGCGCGAGACCGAGCAGCGGGAACACGAGCACGGATCCGACGGCCTCCGGCACGAAGACCAGGAACATCAGGCCCAGGAACGCGCCGAAGCCGAGGCCGCGGATGGCGCCGCGCATGGCGACCTTGCCCCAGGTGAGGCGGCCGACGATGCGCTCGACCAGCTTGAGGTCGTTGCCGATGATCGCGAGGCCCGCAAGCTCTGCATCAGAGCTCGAGACCTTCGCGATGGCCGCCTGCGCCTGGTCGTAGGTCTCGAAGGAGGCCACCACCACCCCGTGCGGCAGGTGCTGGTCGCCGGTGGTCGATCGCTGGAACATGCTCACCCGCCAAGTCTCCCACGCGAGCTCCGCCGACCACGGCCGGGTTCGCTGTCGGCGTCAGCCTCGCGCGGTACCGTGGACGCCATGAGCGCACCCACCGTCTTCGTCGCCCGCCTCGCGGGTGCGGGCGTGTTCGATCCCGCCGGAGAGCGGATCGGCAAGGTGCGCGACGTCGTCACGGTGCCCAGGCATCAGGCTTCGCCGCGGGTGGTCGGCCTCGTCGTCGAGGATCGCGGCAGGCAGCGCGTCTTCCTCTCGATCGGCCGGGTGCTCTCGATCGGCGGCGGCCAGCTGATCGCCGCGGCCATCAGCGAGCGCCGCTTCAGCCAGCGCGGCAGCGAGCGGCTGCTGCTCGCCGACATCCTCGGCCGCGCGGTCACGCTGCAGGACGGCTCGGCAGCGACCCTCGAGGACCTCTCGATCGCCGAGCGCGGCCCCGGCGAGTGGGAGGTCGACGAGCTCTTCATCCGCAAGCCGAAGACCGGGCCGTTCGGCAAGGGCCCGACGACCCTCGCGCACTGGAACGACGTGCGCCACGACCTCGATGCCGAGCACGACACCGAGCACCTGCTCGCATCGCTCGACGATCTCCCGGCCGCCGACGCCGCATCCGCCATGCTCGATCTGCCGCAGCAGCGCATGATCGAGGTCGCTGAGGACCTCTCCGACGACCGCCTGGCCGACATCCTCGAGGAGATGCACGAGGATCGCCAGGTCGAGATCCTCGCTGCCCTCGAGGACGACCGGGTCGCCGACGTGCTCGACCAGATGGAGCCCGACGACGCCGCCGACCTCATCGGCCACATGACCACCGAGCGCGGCGAGACGCTGCTGGGCCTGATGGATCCGGATGAGGCCCAAGACGTGCGCATGCTGCTCTCGTTCGGCGCCGACACCGCCGGCGGCCTCATGACGACCGAGCCGATCATCCTCGCCTCCGACTCCACCGTGGCGGAGGCGCTCGCCCTCATGCGCCGTCACGAGATCGCGCCCGCGCTCGCCGCCGCCGTCTGCGTCACGCTGCCGCCCTACGAGGCGCCCACCGGCCGCTTCCTGGGCATGGTGCACTTCCAGCGGCTGCTGCGCTACCCGCCGAACGAGCGCGTCGGCACGCTGCTCGACGAGCAGATCGAGCCGGTGCTCGTGAGCGACACGGCGGCAGAGGTCACCCGCCAGCTGGCCGCCTACAACCTCGTCTCGGTGCCGGTCGTCGATCCCGCCGGCCGCCTGGTCGGCGTCGTCACGATCGACGACGTGCTCGACCACATCCTGCCCGAGGACTGGCGGGCGCAGGAGGAGGCTTCGCATGGCTGAGCGCGACGACGACTTCTCCCGCCCCAAGGCCTCGCGCCGACGCATCCGGCTTCCCGAGTCGAAGGATCGCTTCGGTCGCTTCACCGAGTCGTTCGCGCGTGGGATGGGCACGCCCGCATTCCTGGTCGGGATGACGATCTTCTGCGGGTTCTGGCTCACCTACAACTCCATCGTGCCGGCCGAGGCGCAGTTCGACCCGCAGGACCAGGGCTTCCCGCTGCTGACGCTGGTGCTGAGCCTGCAGGCCTCCTACGCGGCTCCCCTGCTGCTGCTCGCGCAGAACCGCCAGGACGACCGCGACCGCGTGCAGATCGAGCAGGATCGCCTGCGAGCCGAGCGCAACCTCAACGACACCGAGTACCTCGCCCGCGAGGTCGTGGCCCTGCGCATGGCCATGCGCGACATGGCGACGCGCGAGTTCATCCGCGCCGAGCTCAAGTCGTTCGTCGAGGATCTCGACGAACGTCGCGACCGCGGCCCCCGCACGGACCCGTGATGGGCTCCGAGGCGGCCCGGCCGTGACTGCCGGGATCGATCCGGCGCTCCTGCGCGCCCTGGCGACGGTCATCGACCCCGAGATCCGCCGGCCGCTCGTCGAGCTCGACATGATCCCCGCCGCGACGCTCGCCGACGGCGTCGCGAGCATCCGGCTCGAGCTCACCGTGGCCGCATGCCCCGCCGCCGACAGGATCGAGGCGGATGTGCGCCAGGCGGCCGCGTCGGTCGCCGGCGTCGAGCGCGTGGAGATGGAGATCGCCGTCATGGCGCCGGCCACGCGGCAGGCACTCGTGGAGCGGCTGCGCGGCTCGCGACCGCAGCAGTTCGGCCCCGACACGCTGACCCGCATCATCGCGGTCGCGAGCGGCAAGGGCGGCGTCGGCAAGTCGACCGTGACCGCCAACCTCGCCGTCGCGCTCGCCGCGCGCGGCCTCGCGGTCGGCGTCATCGACGCCGACGTGCACGGCTACTCGATCCCGGCGCTGCTGGGCACCGATGCCAAGCCGACGCGCGTCGGCGACATGATGATGCCGCCGGAGGTGCAGGGCGTGCGGCTGGTGTCGATCGGCATGTTCGTCGACGGCAACCGCTCCGTCTCGTGGCGCGGGCCCATGCTGCACCGCACCCTGACGCAGTTCCTCACCGACGTCTGGTGGGGCGACCTCGACGTGCTGCTCATCGACATGCCGCCCGGCACCGGCGACGTGGCCATCTCGCTCGGCCAGCTGCTGCCGCACGCCGAGGTGCTCGTCGTCACGACACCGCAGAAGGCCGCTGCCGACGTCGCGGAGCGCGCCGCAGAGGTTGCGCGGCAGACCGGCCAGCGAGTGCTGGGCGTGGTCGAGAACATGGCGGGGCTGCCGCAGCCCGACGGCGGCCTGCTCGAGCTCTTCGGCGCCGGCGGCGGCGAGGAGGCGGCCCGCCGGCTGGAGGTGCCGCTGCTGGCGCGCATCCCGCTCTCGATCGCGCTGCGCGAGGGCGGCGACGCGGGTGCGCCCGTGGTGTCGGGCGACCCTGCCGACCCGGCGGCTGCCGCGATCATCGCGCTGGCCGCAGCGCTGCGCGGCACGCGGCCGATCGCGGGGCGGAGCCTGCCGCTGGCGCCTCGCTGATCGTGGCGCTGCCAGGCTCGGTCGGCTAGGTCGCCTCGTCGTCGAAGCGCATCGGACCGGCGGCCCGGCGAGGGCGCGCTGGCGCCGTCGCGACCGCCGATGCTGCCGCTGCGGAGGCGAAGTCGCCAGCGGGCTCCGCAGGCTCATCCTTCAGCGCATCCATCACGATCCGGCGCGGGTCGTACCGCCGCGGGTCGAGCTGCTTCCAGTCGACCTCGTCGAACTCCGGGCCCATCTCCTCGCGCATGCGCGCCTTGGCGCCACCGGCGAGATCGCGCAGGCCGCGCACGAGCGAGCCGAGCCGTTCTGCGAGCGCGGGCAGCCGCTCGGGGCCGATGAGCACGGCCGCGAGGATCGCGATGATCAGCAACTTGTCGAGCGTGATGCCTGCAAGGGACACCCCACTAGGGTAGCGAGCACTGCGGCGAGCCTTGGACGGGCGGATGCGTCGCGGTCGATACGCTCAACGTCGGAGGAACCGTGCAGACATCACCGCTCATCGCCA
Organism: Agrococcus sp. ARC_14; assembly: GCF_022436485.1. Lineage (NCBI taxonomy): Bacteria > Bacillati > Actinomycetota > Actinomycetes > Micrococcales > Microbacteriaceae > Agrococcus > Agrococcus sp. ARC_14. The sequence goes on along the minus strand of NZ_JAKUDO010000001.1, from coordinate 1,325,010 downwards.
AGTACCTCGACGACCTCGCCGCAGAGGATGAGGTGCTCACCGCAGCGCGGGACGCCTCCGTCGAGCTGGGGATCACACCCATCGCGCCCGCAGTCGGCGCACAGCTCGCTGCGGTCGCGGCGTCGACGCAGGCGACCGCCATCCTCGAGGTCGGCACCGGCGCGGGCGTGAGCGGCCTGTGGCTGCTGCGCGGCGCCCCCGGAGCGACGCTCACGTCGATCGACACCGAGCTCGACCACCAGCAGCATGCCCGCGCCTCCTTCGGGAAGGCAGGCATCCCGGTCACCCGAGCCCGCCTCATCACGGGCAAGGCGCGCGACGTGCTGCCGCGCATGAACGAGTCGAGCTACGACATCGTGCTGCTCGACGCCGATCCGGCGAACCTGCTCGAGTATGTCGAGCACGCGCTCGCGCTCGTGCGCATCGGCGGCTCTGTGCTGGTCGCGCACGCGCTCATGGGCGGCCGCGTCGCCGATCCCGCGCAGCGCAGCGACGAGGTCGCAGACCTGCGGGCGCTGCTGAAGGAGCTCTCCACCAGCGACGCGGTGCGCACCGCGGTCTCGCCTGTCGGCGACGGGCTGCTGCAGATCGTGCGGCTGCCGGAGCCTGCCTGAGCCTTGGTGTCGTGACGCCTCCGGGCTCAGCTCCACCGCGCAGCGAAGGGCCCGATCCGCTGAGGATCGGGCCCTTCGCATCCGGCCAACGTCGGCCGGCGTCGGTCAAGCGGTGACGACGACTCCGCTGAGCGCCTTGTGCAGCGCGGCGGCCTCTTCGTCGTTCACGGAGACGACGAGGCGTCCCCCGCCCTCGAGCGGGACGCGCACGACAATGACCCTGCCCTCCTTGACGGCCTCGAGCGGTCCATCGCCGGTGCGTGGTTTCATGGCGGCCATGCGGCTCCCCCTTCGGTTCCTGTGGGTCTATTATCTCACGTCTCCGTGACACCGTGACCTGAGTCGACACTCCGCTGGATGTGCTAGGGCACCGTCCAGTCGCGACCGTCGACGTGCCAGCAGAACCAGATCCACACCGGCTGCAGCACGATGCATGCCGCCAGCAGCATGCCGCGCGCCCAGGCCGGCCTCACCGCGGCGAGGATCACGGCAACGGGGAAGATGGGCATGAGCAGCCGCCAGGTGGACGACTGCGGGAACCAGACGGCGGCGAGATAGATCAGGTAGGCGATCACCCAGAGCCTGCCCTCGATGCCGACGGCGCGCGCCCAGGGCCCGGCCAGCAGCACCACCGCGGCGACCACGGAGCCCCCGAGCCAGAGCGGCCACCAGCCGTCGAACCACCACTCGAGCCCGACCGGCCAGGGCGTGAACGGCACGAGCTCCTGCCTGCCGACATAGGCGGAGCGCCAGCTCAGCTCGGTCTCGAGGTAGGCCGTCATGCTGCCGGTCGCGATGGTGCACGCGATGAGCCAGCCGAAGCCCCAGAGCGCGCTCCACGCCCCGAGCCCCACGAGCATCCATCGCTCTCCGACCGGGAACGATGCGCGGTGGCGGAACCACCGCACCAGGAACCACAGGCCGAGCGCGAGCGCGAAGGCGAGCCCTCCAGGGCGGATGAGCGCCATGATCGGGATGAGCACCCAGAGCCACTCCCACTCGCGGAGCCGCCAGGCGAGCAGCGTGGCGGCGAGCAGCAGCAGGAAGAGCGACTCCGCATAGCCCAGCTGGAAGACCGGCGCCAGCGGAGAGAGGAGCACGAGCGCGAGCGCGAACCGCTCGCGGCCCGGCGCGAGCTCTGTGAACAGTCGGTAGGCGACGAGGGCGAAGGCGGCGGATGCGGCCACCGAGAGCAGCACGGCCGCGCCCTCCCACGGCAGCCCGGTGAGCATGAGCACGCGTGCGAGCATCGGGTAGACCGGCATGAATGCCCAGGCATTCTCGCCCACGTGGCCCGAGTCGTCGAGCGGCAGCTCGGTCGGATACCCCGACATGGCGACGATGAAGTACCAGTGGGCGTCCCACATCGTCGAGTAGTCGAGCAGGTCGGGCCCAGCGGGCGTCCACGAGCTCTGCTCCTGCCTGCCGGCGAAGGCGGCGAGGAAGCCTGTGCTCACCAGCCGCGACACGAGCCAGAGCGCCAGCGGCCACAGCCACCACCGCTCGCGCGTCGGCGCGCGGCGCTCCGTCAGGCTCGTGAGAGCCACGTGCGCAGGCTCTCCTCGGTCGCGACGATCTGCGCGACCGGCACCGACTCATCGTCGGCGTGCGCCTTCGACGGGTCGCCCGGGCCGAAGTTGACCGCCGGGATGCCCAGCGCCGAGAACCGAGCCACGTCCGTCCAGCCGTACTTCGGCTGCGGCGTCGCGCCAACCGCCTCGATGAACTCCTTCGCGAGCGGCGCGTCGAGGCCGGGGCGGGCGCCGGCCGACGCATCCACGACCCGCACGTCGAAGCCCTCGAAGAGGTCGACGACGTGGCTGGTGGCCTCCTCGACCGAGCGCGAGGGCGCGAAGCGGTAGTTGACCTGCACGACGCACTCGTCGGGGATGACGTTGGTCGCCACCCCGCCGGAGATCATCACGGCGTTGAGGCCCTCCCGGTAGCGCAGGCCCTCCACGTCGACCTCGCGCGGCCGATAGGACTGCAGCACCTGCAGGATCTCGGCGGCGTCGTGGATGGCGTTGTGGCCGACCCAGGCGCGAGCCGAGTGGGCGCGCACGCCACGGGTGCGGATCTCTGCGCGCAGCGTGCCGTTGCAGCCGCCCTCGATCTCGCCGTTCGAGGGCTCGCCCAGGATGGCGAAGTCCGCCTGCATGAGCTCGGGGTGGGCTGCGGCGAGCCGGCGCAGACCGTTGTGCTCCTCCCCCACCTCCTCGTGGTCGTACCAGATCCAGGTCACGTCGAACACAGGCTCGGCGAGCTCGACGGCGAGCTTCAGCTGCACCGCCACGCCGGCCTTCATGTCGACCGTCCCGCGGCCCCAGATGTGCGGCTCGCCGTCCACGACCGCGTCGCGCGTCGGCACGTTGCCGTTGATGGGCACCGTGTCGATGTGGCCGGCGAGCACGACCCTGCGCTCGCGCCCGAGCTGCGTGCGGGCGATCACGGTGTCGCCGATGCGGGTCACCTCGAGGTGCGTCGCAGCGCGCGCCGCCGCCTCGATCGCGTCGGCGATGCGGCCCTCATCGTCGGAGACGGACTCGATGTCGCACAGCTGCCGGGTGAGGTCTGCGGCGGATGCGGTCAGGTCGAGCACCAGCGGATCACGAGGGGAGGCCGTCATGGGCACCAGCCTAGACTTGAGGCATGGCTCGCCCCGCACACGGACATGCACTCGTCACGGTCTTCGAAGGCCGGGTGCTCGATGCCTGGTTCCCCTCGCCGGCGCTCGGCGCCACGAGCGGTGACGCGCAGTGGATCGGCGGCGGCGGGCTGGCCGAGCTGGCCGGCCCCGTGCCGACGCGCGGCGTGCTGCTCGAAGCCCGGCACGTCGAGATCGACCTGGATGCGGCCCCCGCATCCGCCGAGGACGCCTACCTGCGCCTCCACCTGCTCAGCCACCGGCTGGTGCAGCCCAACACGATCAACCTCGACGGGATCTTCGGAGCGCTGCCCGTCGTCGCCTGGACGAACGGCGGCGCCGTCGACCCCGAGTGGGCGAGCTCGCATCGCGTCGACCTGCAGCGCGCGGGCCTGCAGGTGCAGGTCGTCGACCGGTTCCCCCGCATGACCGACTTCGTCGTGCCCTCCGGCGTGCGCATCGGAGACGCCAGCCGCGTGCGGCTGGGTGCGCACCTCGCCCAGGGAACCGTCGTCATGCACGAGGGCTTCGTGAACTTCAACGCCGGCACGCTCGGCACCTCGATGGTCGAGGGTCGCATCTCGCAGGGCGTGGTCGTCGGCGACGGCACCGACATCGGCGGCGGCGCATCGATCATGGGCACGCTCTCCGGCGGCGGCAAGGAGCGCGTCTCCCTCGGCCAGCGTGTGCTGCTGGGCGCCAACTCCGGCGTCGGCATCTCGATCGGCGACGACTCGGTCGTCGAGGCCGGCCTCTACGTGACCGCCGGCACGAAGGTCACGCTCCTGCCCGGCGGCGAGCAGGTCAAGGCCGTCGAGCTCTCGGGCCGCGCCGGCCTGCTGTTCCGGCGCAACTCCGTCTCGGGCGCTGTCGAGGTCGTCGCGCGCGACGGCAGGGGCGTCGAGCTCAACGCCGCGTTGCACTGAGACTCCCCGGGCGCTCCCCCGCCCGCTGGAGGCGGCGGTCAGCCTCGGTCGCCAGACTGAGGACATGACCGGACCCGCGGCAGCGCCCGCCCACCCCGTGCTCGCCCTGCGCGAGCTGTCGAAGCGCTTCGGCCAGCAGGTCGCCGTCGACCGCCTCTCGCTCGACGTGCCGCCCGGCTGCATGTTCGGGCTGCTGGGCCCGAACGGTGCTGGCAAGACGACGACGCTGTCGATGGCCACCGGCCTGCTGCGCCCCGACGCCGGCACCGCGTTCGTCGACGGCGCCGATGTCTGGACCGATCCTGCCGCCGCGAAGGCGCGCATGGGGGTGCTGCCGGACGGCGTGCGACTGTTCGACCGGCTCTCGGGTGCTGAGCTGCTGCGCTACCACGGGCTGCTGCGCGGCATGCCGGTCGCCGATGTCACGAGCCGCGCCACCGAGCTGCTCGAGGCGCTGGGCCTCGCGGAGGCAGGCTCGACCCTCGTCATCGACTACTCCGCCGGCATGCGCAAGAAGATCGGGCTCGCCTGCGCGCTCATCCACGCTCCCCGGCTGCTGCTGCTCGACGAGCCCTTCGAGGCAGTCGACCCGGTCTCCGGCGAGACGATCCGCGAGATCCTGCGCGGCTTCGTCGCCGGGGGTGGCACGGTGGTGCTCTCGAGCCACGTGATGGAGCTCGTCGAGTCGCTCTGCGACCGGGTGGCGATCGTCGCGCGCGGCCGCATGCTCGCCACCGGCACGCTCGACGAGGTGCGCCAGGGCCAGCCGCTGCAGCGCCGCTTCCTCGACCTGGTCGGCACGCACGCGCTGGATGCGGAGAGCCTGTCGTGGCTGCGCTCCTCCTAGGGCTCCGGCTGCGGCAGTACGGCCGCGCGCTCGGGCGCAACCCATGGGCCATCGTCACCCTCGTCGTCACCGCGCTCGGCGCGCTCGCCGGTCTCGGGCTGCTGGCGGTGCTGCTCGTGACGCTGCGGGTGCTCGCGCCGACGGCGGCAGCGGATGCGGTGGTGCTGCTCGGCAGCGGGCTGGTCGTCGTGTGGGCGGTCGCCAGCATCCTCATCTCTGCCGACGACGCGCTTGCCCCCGAGCGCTTCTCGGTGCTGCCCGTGCCCGCGCGGCGGCTGCTGCCGGGCGTGCTGCTCGCGGGCGCGATCGGCGTCGGCGGCATCGCGACGGCCATCGCCCTGCTGCTGACGCTCATCGGCTGGAGCGCCGACCTGTTCGCGCTCGTGGCCGCCGTGCTGCTGCTGCCGGTGCAGCTGCTCACCTGCCTGCTGGCCGGGCGGGCACTGGTCGCAGCGCTCTCTCGGCAGCTCGCCAAGCGCAGCGGTCGCGACCTCACGATCGTCGTCGGGAGCCTGCTCGGCATCTCCGCCGGCATCCTCGTCGTCACCGTGCTCGAAGGCGTGCGCGCGCTCGGCTCGACCGAGACCCTGCTGGGCGCCCTCTCCGGTGTGCTGGCATGGACGCCGCTCGGTGCCGCCTGGGGCGTGCCGCTGGCGGTGCTGGCGGGCAGCTGGCTCGAGGCGGTCGCGAAGCTCGCGATCGCCATCGCGACCGTCGTGCTGCTCTGGCTGGTCTGGGCGCACGACTTCCGCACCAGGCTGACGGCGCCGATCGTCCAGGGCGGCGGCGGTCGCGTGCGCGGCGGCGCCTGGCTCGACCGGCTGCTGCCCGCGACGCCGGTCGGCGCGATCGCCGCACGCGGCCTGCGCTACCGGTTCCGCGACCCGCGGCACCTCGTCAATGTGCTCGGCGTCGCGATCGTGCCGCTGCTGGTGCTGGTCATGAACGTCGTGGTCGGCAACTCGGTGCAGGTCGACATCGATGCCGGGCCGGGTGCGGAGCCCTTCGCGGCCATCGGGCCGATGCTGCTGCCGGTGCTGGGCGCGATCGTGCTCATGTCGGTGGCGCAGCTCGACGCCGCCTACGACAGCTCCGCGATCGCCGCCCACGTGCTCACCGGCGTCACCGGCGCGCAGGATCGCGCCGGCAGGGCGCTGGGCATGGTCGTGCTGTTCGCGCCGATCCTGCTGGTGATGTGCGTGCTGTCGACCGCGATCGCCGGCAGCTGGACGCTGCTGCCCGCGTCGATCGGTGCGACGCTCGGCACCGGCGGCATCGTGCTCGGCATCGGTGCCGCCGTCAGCCCGTGGCTGCCCGGCCAGACCCCGCCGCCCGAGACCAGCCCCTTCGGCGCCGGCTCCTCCGGCGGTGCGCAGGCGCTGCTGGGCGCGCTCATCGCGATGGCCGCGATCCTCACGGTCGGCGCACCCGCCATCGGCACGGCGATCGCCGCCGCCTGGATCCCCTGGCTCGGCTGGGTGAGCCTCGCCATCGGCATCGTCGTGGCCGTGCTCGCCGTCTGGCTCGGCGTGCGGATCGGCGGCAGGGCGCTCGAGCGACGCTGGCCGGAGCTGCTGGCGGCGGTGGCCCGGGAGGCCTAGCCGACGCTGGCCAGAGCTGCTGGCGGCGGTGGCCCGGGAGGCCTAGCCGATCAGGGTCTGCAGGGGGCCGCGCACGAAGAAGACCACGAACAGCGCTGCCACGATCCACAGCAGCGGCGAGATCTGCTTCGCCTTGCCGGAGACCGCGTGCACGATCACCCAGGCGATGAAGCCCACGCCGATGCCGTTGGCGATGTTGTAGGTCAGCGGCATCACGACGATCGTCAGGAACGCGGGCAGCGCGACGCGGAAGTCGGTGAAGTCGATGTCGGCGATCTGCGCCATCATCATCGCGCCCACCACCACGAGCGTCGCCGCTGCGACCTCGAGCGGCACGATCTGCGTGAGCGGGGTGAGGAACATCGCGGCCAGGAACAGCACGCCCGTCACGACCGAGGCGAGGCCCGTGCGGGCGCCCTCGCCGACACCGGCAGCAGAGTCGACGAAGACGGTGTTCGACGAGGCGCTCGCGCCACCGCCGGCGACGGCGCCGAAGCCCTCGACGAGCAGCGCGCGCTTGAGGCCCGGGAACTGGCCGTCCGGGGTCGAGAGCCCTGCCTGGCGTGCGAGCCCCGTCATGGTGCCCATGGCGTCGAAGAAGTTCATGAACACGAGCGTGAAGATGAACATCGTGGTCGCGAGGATGCCGATGCGCTCGAAGGAGCCGAAGGAGACCTGCCCGACGAGCGAGAGGTCGGGCAGCGCGAAGATGCTGGTCGGCAGCGCAGGCGCGTTGAGGTTCCAGGCATCGAGGTTCTGGCCGAGCGACGGCCCCACCTGGAAGATCGCCTCCAGGATGATCGCGATCACCGTGGTCGCGATGATGCCGATGAGCAGCGCACCCTTGACGCGCAGCGACAGCAGGATGCCCATGAGGATGACGCCGATGACGAACGTGGCGGTCGGCAGCGACGTGATCGAGCCGCCGTCCCCGAGCTGCACCGGCGGTGCAGCGATGCCGGTCGAGCGCACGAAGCCCGAGTCGACGAATCCGATGAAGGCGATGAACAGGCCGATGCCGACCGCGATCGCGCTCTTGAGCGCCGCGGGCACCGCGTCGAAGATCATGCGCCGCAGGCCGGTCGCTGCCAGCACCACGATGATGACGCCGTTGATGAGCACGAGGCCCATCGCCTCCGGCCAGGTGAGCTCCCCGACGAGGCCGAACGCGAGGAACGAGTTGATGCCCAGGCCCGCCGCGAGGCCGAACGGCACGTTGGCGATCAGACCCATCGCGAGCGTCATCACGCCGCCGACGAGCGCTGTGACGGCCGCCACCTGACCGTTGGGGAGCCATCCGCCCTCAACGTCGGTGGCCGCCTGCTCCGGCGAGAACCCACCGATGATGAGCGGGTTCAGCACGATGATGTAGGCCATCGCGAAGAACGTGACGAGGCCGCCGCGCACCTCCTGCGTGACGGACGAGCCGCGCGCCGAGATCTTGAAGAAGCGGTCGACGGCGCTCTTCGGCGCCGCCGGTGAGGTGCTGGTCATGGTTGCTCCGGGTCAGGGCGGGCCTCGACGCGCTCTGCGCCTGCGGCGCGGAGCGGCTCAGCCAGCAGAAGGGGCGGCAGCGCCTAGATGTGGCGTTCGGTCGGGCCCACGTAGAGCTGCTGCGGGCGGCCGATCTTGGTCTGCGGGTCGAGCATCATCTCGCGCCAGTGGGCGATCCAGCCCGGCAGGCGGCCGATCGCGAAGAGCACGGTGAACATGCGCTCTGGGAAGCCCATCGCCTTGTAGATGACGCCGGTGTAGAAGTCGACGTTCGGGTAGAGCTTGCGCTCCTTGAAGTAGTCGTCGGCCAGCGCGACCTGCTCGAGCTCCTGCGCGATGTCGAGCAGGGGGTCGCGCACGCCGAGCTGGGCGAGCACCTCCTCTGCCGAGGTCTTCACGAGCTTGGCGCGCGGGTCGTAGTTCTTGTAGACGCGGTGCCCGAAGCCCATGAGCTTGACGCCCTGCTCCTTGCGCTTGACGCGCTCGACGAAGCGCTCGACGCCCTCGCCGGAGTCGCGGATGCCCCGCAGCATCTGCAGCACGGCCTCGTTGGCGCCGCCGTGCAGCGGACCGGACAGCGCGTGGATGCCGGCCGAGACCGAGGCGAACAGGTTGGCCTCGGTCGAGCCGACCAGACGCACCGTCGACGTCGACGCGTTCTGCTCGTGGTCGGCGTGCAGGATGAGCAGTCGCTCCAGCGCCCGCACCATCACCGGGTTCTGGATGTACTGCTCGGCCTCGATGCCGAAGTTGAGCTTGAGGTAGTTCTCGACGAAGCTCAGCTGGTTGTCGGGGTAGAGGAAGGCCTGGCCGATCGACTTCTTGTGCGCGTAGGCGGCGATCACCGGCATCTTCGCGAGCAGCCGGATCGTCTGCTTGTCGACCTTGTCGGGGTCGCGCGGGTCATGGTCGGACTCGTAGTAGGTCGACAGTGCGCTGACGGCGCTCGAGAGCGCGCTCATCGGGTGCGCGTCGCGCGGCAGGGCGTCGAAGAAGCGCCGCAGATCCTCGTGCAGCAGCGTGTGGCGGCGCACGCGCTGGTCGAAGCCTGCCAGCTCGTCCTCGCTCGGGAGCTCACCGTAGATCAGCAGGTGCGCGACGTCGAGGAAGGTCTTCTGCTCCGCGAGCTCCTCGATCGGGTACCCGCGGTAGCGCAGGATGCCCTGGTCGCCGTCGATGTAGGTGATCGAGCTGCGCGTGCTGGAGGTGTTCACGAAGCCGTAGTCGAGGGTCGTCAGCCCCGTGTCGCGCGTCAGCTTCGACACATCGATCGCGCTGCGCCCGTCGCTCGCCTCCAGCACCTGCAGCTCGGTGGAGCCGCCGCCGTGCTGCAGCGTCACGGCCCGTGCCGCTGAGGCGACGGGTGGGGCGGTGGTCGTTGCGGTGTCCTCGGTCGTCACGGAGCCAGCCTACCGGTCGTCGGGAGGAGGCTTCCCACGCCCAGCAGGCTCAGCCGCGCAGGCGCGCCGCAGCCGCTGCGATGTGCTCGTCGGATGCGGTGAGCGCGACGCGCACGCGCGTGCGGTCTCCGTAGAAGGTGCCGGGGGCGACCAGGATCCCGAGCTTCGCGAGGGAGTCGAGCTGCTCGAGCGCATCCGTGCCGTCGGTCGACCAGAGGTAGAGGCCCGCGTCGGAGGAGACCCGGAACCCGCGCTGCTCGAGCGCGGGCAGCAGCAGCGCCCGGCGAGCGCGGTAACGCTCTCGCTGCACCGTCACGTGCTCGCCGTCGCCGAGCGCGACCGCGAGCGCATGCTGCACGGGGCTGGGAGCCATGAGCCCGAGGTGCTTGCGCACGGCCAGCGCGCGCTGCACGACGCGCGGGTCGCCGGCGATGAACGCGGCGCGATAGCCGGCGAGGTTCGACTGCTTGCTGAGCGAGTAGACCGAGACGAGCCCGGTGAGGTCGCCATCGGTGACGCGCGGGTCGAGGATCGAGGGCGCCTCGTCGACCTCCCACGGCAGCAGGGCGTAGCACTCGTCGCTCGCGACCACGATGCCCCGCTCGCGCGCGGCCTGCACGACCCGCCGCAGGGCATCCACCCCCAGCACCGCACCGGTCGGGTTCGAGGGCGAGTTGAGCCACACGAGCCGCGTCGCCTCCGGCCAGTCGTCGGGGTCGTCTGCGGGCACCGGCTCAGCGCCCGCGATCCGGGCGCCGATGTCGTAGGTCGGGTAGGCGATCGAGGGGTGCACGACGACGTCGCCCGCACCGAGGCCGAGCTGCAGCGGCAGGCCCGCGACGAGCTCCTTCGAGCCCACCGTGACGAGCACATGCTCGTCGCCGATGCCGGGCACGCCGCGCACCCGAGCGAACCACTCGGCGATGGCTGCGCGCGCCTCTGCCGTGCCGTGGTTCGTGGGGTACGCGTGCGCGTCGGTCGCGTCGCGGAGCGCCTGCTGGATGATCGGCGGCGTCGCGTCGACGGGCGAGCCGACGCTGAGGTCGATGAGACCGCCGGGGTGCACGGCGGCGCGCGCCTTCGCCCCCGCGAGCGTGTCCCAGGGGAACTCGGGCAGCAGCATCAGCTGTGCTGCTGCGGCGGCAGTGCGGCGACGATCGGGTGGTCGTGCTTGATGACGCCGACCTTCGCGGCGCCGCCGGGCGAGCCGATCTCGTCGAAGAAGTGCACGTTGGCCTCGTAGTACTCGGCCCACTCCTCAGGCGTGTCGTCCTCGTAGAAAATCGCCTCGACGGGGCACACCGGCTCGCACGCACCGCAGTCGACGCACTCGTCGGGGTGGATGTAGAGCATCCGGTCGCCCTCGTAGATGCAGTCGACCGGGCACTCGTCGACGCACGCGCGATCCTTGAGGTCGACGCACGGGAGCGCGATCACGTAGGTCATCGGTCTGCCTCCCCTTCCGTTCCAGGCTTCGCTGCCATCCTAATCCGCCGCATGGCCTCCGCATCCGGCCACGCCAGGGCGATGAGGGACGCGAGCGCCGGGATGAGCGACCAGAGCCAGCCCGCGAGGTTCGAGGGCACGAGCGAGCGCTCCGTGCCCCAGGCGCCGCGGCCGAGCGGGTCGATCGCGATGATCGCGATGACGCCGATGAGGCCGATCACGGCCGCGAGCGTCATGGGGCGCGAGCCGCTGGCCGCTCGGATGCCGACGATCAGCCCGACCGCGGCGATGAGCGAGAGCCCCAGGCCCCACGGGAGCTGCTGGTGCGAGAAGGTGCCGACGGTGCCGACGACGACACCCGCGAGCAGCCCGCCGACGAGCAGCAGCCAGCGCGTGCGCCGCGCGGGTCGCGCCTCGATCAGGCGGTAGTGCTCGACGGTGTCGATCGCGCGGCGCTGCCCGCCGACGTGGAGGACGTCGTCGCCCTCGACGGTCAGCTGCGAGCGGTGCTGGGCGAGCGCGGCCAGCACCTGCGCGCGCACCGGCTCGAGCGCGAACGTGACGTCGGCCGGGCGGTCCGTGCGCACATAGAGCGGCAGGTCGTAGCGGCGCGCGACGATCACGGCGGCCGCATGGGCCGCGACGTGATCCGGATGCCCGTAGCCGCCGTCGGCGTCGTAGGTCACGATGGCCGTCGGGTCGATCTCCTCGACGGCGACGCCCAGCGCATCCGCCAGGTCATCGATGTCGGCGCGGCTCATCGAGGTGGGCGGCGCGTCGGGGGCGGCGGCCGCCTTGCCGCTGCGGTGCCATGCCATGCCCGAGTCGTCCCAGCCGTGGATGCGGCGGCCGCGGGCGCCGAGCGCGCGCAGGGCAGCCTCGAGCTCTGCGCGCCGCACCTCGCCGATGCCGATCTCGTCGGCGGCTCCCTGGCGCTCGCTGCGCACCTCGCCGCGCTCGCCGAGCGTGAAGGTCACCACCACGGCATCACCGCCGGCGGCTGCGACGGCAGCGATCGCTGCGCCGGTCGAGAGCGTCTCGTCGTCGGGGTGGGCGTGCACGAACATCACGCGCTCGAGGCGGGGATCCATCCCCTCTATCCAACCACTCAGCGCGGTGGAGCTGGAGCGGAGGCCATTTCTGGCCTCCGCCGCGACCCCGGCGCGGTGGAGCTGGGAGCGGAGGCCATTTCTGGCCTCCGCCGCGACCCCAGCGCCGAGGCCCGTCCCGGGCCTCGGTCATGCCTCAGCTCTCGTGCCCGGCTAGAACACCGCCGGCCGCACCGGCGCCGGCCGGTGCACCAGATAGGGCAGCGCACGATCGGCAGCCGCCTCGACGCGCTCGAGCACGCCGGGGTCGCGCAGGACCCCTGCATCGAAGTCCTCGCTCGCCGCATAGACGCCGACCGGCAGCGTGAGCGCCTGGAAGAACGCGAAGAGCGGCCGCAGCTGATGCTCGATCGTGAGCGCGTGCCTGTGGGAGCCGCCGGTCGCGGCCAGCAGCACCGGGGTGTCGACCAGCGCGCGCTGATCGACGAAGTCGAACAGGTGCTTGAACAGCCCCGTGAAGCTCGCACGATAGACGGGGCTGCCGACGACGAGCAGGTCGGCCTCCTCGATCGCCTCGATCGCAAGCTCCGCCTCTGGCGGCAGCGCCGAGCGCTCGAGCGCGCCCGCGAGATGCGGGCCGACCTCTGCGAGCTCGATCACCTGGATCTCCGCATCGGTGCGCAGCGCGATCGCATCGGCGAGCGCGGCGACGAGCGCCGTGGTCGACGACGGCCGGTGCAGGCTGCCGCTCACGGCGACGATGCGCAGCCGCTCGACCGGCTCATCGGGAGCAGCGTGCCTGCCGAGGCGCAGCCGCTCTGGCGACAGGGATCGGTGATGCGTCATGCCGCCACGGTAGGCGCCACCCGCGCCGCGCCTGCGAGTGTGACGGAACGTGACGGCCCGTGACCTCCCGCGTCGCGCATCCGTTGCCGCCGGTGTCGCCTGCCGGACACGATGCCGGACATGACACGGCAGATCAGATTCAACGCCTTCGACATGAACTGCGTCGCGCATCAGTCCTCAGGGCTGTGGCGCCATCCGGACGACCGCTCCCGGCACTACAACACGCTCGGCTACTGGACGGGGCTCGCGCAGCTTCTCGAGCGCGGGCACTTCGACGGGCTGTTCATCGCCGACGTGCTCGGCACCTACGACGTCTACGGCGGCAGCCGCGAGGCTGCGGTGCGCAACGGCGCGCAGGTGCCCGTGAACGACCCGATCCTGCTGGTGAGCGCCATGGCAGCCGTCACCGAGCACCTGGGCTTCGGCATCACCGCAGGCACGGCGTTCGAGCACCCCTACCCCTTCGCGCGCCGCATGACGACGCTCGACCACCTCACGGACGGCCGGGTCGGCTGGAACGTCGTCACCGGCTACCTGCCGAGCGCCGCCCGCAACATGGGGCAGGACGATCAGCTCGCGCACGATGACCGCTACGACCACGCTGACGAGTACCTGGAGGTGCTCTACAAGCTCTGGGAGGGCTCCTGGGAGGACGACGCGGTCGTCGAGGATCGCGAGCGCGGCGTCTTCGCCGACCCCGCCAAAGTGCACGACATCGGACACGAGGGCCGCTTCTTCACGGTGCCGGGCGCGCACATCTCGGAGCCGTCGCCGCAGCGCACGCCCGTGATCTACCAGGCGGGCGCATCGCCGCGCGGCGTCGCCTTCGCCGCCGGCCATGCCGAGGCGATCTTCGTGGCCGCGCCGTCGAAGGAGGTGCTCGCCGCCACCGTCACGCGCATCCGCGACGCGCTGGAGGCCGCGGGCCGCGATCGCTCCGCTGCCCGCATCTACACACTGCTGACGATCATCACCGCGGCGACGAGCGAGGAGGCGGTCGCGAAGGAGGCCGAGTACCGCTCCTACGCGAGCGAGGAGGGCGCGCTGGTGTTCCTGTCGGGGTGGATGGGCGTGGACCTCGCCGCCTACGACCCGGCAGACCCGGTGGGCGACGTGGAGTCGAACGCGATCCAGTCGACGCTGCAGAACCTCAAGGCCGAGGCCGACCTCGGCCGCGAGTGGACCGTCGGCGACCTCGGTCGTCACTCGGCGATCGGCGGGCTGGGGCCGACCATCGTCGGCAGCGGCGAGGAGATCGCGGATGCGCTGCAGGAGTGGGTCGACGAGACCGACGTCGACGGCTTCAACCTCGCCTACGCCGTCACGCCCGGCACCTGGGAGGACGTCATCGAGCACGTGATCCCGGTGCTGCGGGCGCGCGGCGCCTATCCCGAGGGCTACGCCGCTGGGACGCTGCGCGAGAAGCTGCACGGCCGGGGCGACCGCCTGCCGGACGAGCACCGCGGTGCCGAGCACCGCATCCGCTCGTCGACGTCGGCGGGCTCCCCCGCCGCCTGAGGACGACGGGCTCCGTGGCAGCGCACGCCTGCGGAGCCCGCCCGGCGCCCGCACTTCACCGACCCGTTCCACCATCTGCGACCCGGTACACCGGGTCGGGAGTGGTGGAACGGGTCCAAGCTCGGCTGCTAGCCCTGCTTCTTCAGGCGGCTCGCCTCGCGGCCACGCGTGGTCGCATCGAGGATCACCTTGCGGATGCGCACGTTGTTCGGCGTCACCTCGACGCACTCGTCGTCTCGCGCCCACTCGAGGCACTCCTCGAGCGAGAGCTGCTTGGAGGGCGTCAGTCGCTCGAGCTCTTCAGCATTTGCCGAGCGGATGTTGTTGAGCTTCTTCTCCTTGGTGACGTTCACGTCCATGTCGTCGGAGCGCGAGTTCTCGCCGACGACCATGCCCTCGTAGACATCATCGCCGGGCTCCACGAAGAAGGTGCCGCGCTCCTGCAGCGCCATCATCGCGAACGGCGTCGCGACGCCCGTGCGGTCGGAGACCAGCGCGCCGTTGCTGCGCGTGACGATCGCGCCGGCCCACGGCTGCGTGCCGTGCGAGATCGCGTTCGCGATGCCCGTGCCGCGCGTGATGGTCATGAACTCCGTGCGGAAGCCGATCAGGCCGCGGCTCGGCACGACGAACTCCATGCGAACCCAGCCGGTGCCGTGGTTCTGCATGCCGTCCATGATGCCCTTGCGGGCCGCGAGCAGCTGGGTCACGGCGCCGAGGTGCTCCTCGGGGACATCGACCGTCAGGTGCTCGAACGGCTCATGCAGCTTGCCGTCGATCTGGCGGGTGACGACCTGCGGCTTGCCGACGGTGAGCTCGAAGCCCTCGCGACGCATCTGCTCGACCAGGATCGCCAGGGCCAGCTCTCCGCGGCCCTGCACCTCCCACGCGTCGGGACGGCCCACGTCGACGACGCGCAGCGACACGTTGCCGATCAGCTCGCGGTCGAGGCGATCCTTCACCATGCGGCCGGTGAGCTTCGCGCCCTTGATCTTGCCGGCGAGCGGCGATGTGTTCGTGCCGATCGTCATCGAGATGGCGGGCTCGTCGACGGTGATCGTCGGCAGCGGGCGCACGTCGTCGGGGTCGGCGAGCGTCTCGCCGATCGTGATGTCGGGGATGCCCGCGACCGCCACGATGTCGCCCGGACCGGCGCTCTCTGCGGGGACGCGGGTCAGCGCCTTCGTCTCGAGCAGCTCGGTGATGCGCACGTTCTGCACCTCACCGTCGTGCCGCACCCACGCGACCGTCTGGCCCTTGCGGATCTCGCCGGCCTTGACGCGCAGCAGGGCGATGCGACCGAGGAAGGGTGATGCGTCGAGGTTGGTGACGTGCGCCTGCAGCGGAGCCTGGTCGTCGTAGGTCGGCTCAGGGATGTGCTCGAGGATCGCGGCGAACAGCGGCTCGAGGTTCTCGCTGTCGGGCAGCTCGCCGTCGGCGGGCTTGTTGGTCGAGGCGCGGCCGGCCTTGCCGGATGCGTAGACCACCGGCACGTCGAGGACTGCGTCGAGGTCGAGGTCCGGGACGTCGTCGGCGAGGTCGGAGGCCAGGCCGAGCAGCAGGTCCTGGCTCTCGGTCACGACCGCATCGATACGGGCGTCGTGGCGGTCGGTCTTGTTGACCAGCAGGATGACGGGCAGCTTGGCCTCGAGTGCCTTGCGGAGCACGAAGCGCGTCTGCGGCAGCGGGCCCTCGGAGGCGTCCACCAGCAGCACGACGCCGTCCACCATCGACAGGCCGCGCTCCACCTCGCCACCGAAGTCTGCGTGGCCGGGGGTGTCGATGACGTTGATCGTCACGGGGGTGTCGGTGTGCTCGCCCGCATACCGGATCGCGGTGTTCTTGGCGAGGATCGTGATGCCCTTCTCGCGCTCGAGATCACCGGAGTCCATCACCCGCTCGTCGACGGCCTGGTGGGCAGTGAACGAGCCCGTCTGGCGGAGCATCGCGTCGACGAGAGTGGTCTTTCCGTGGTCCACGTGGGCGACGATCGCCACGTTGCGGAGGTCTGATCGCGCGGCGATCGGCATGCAGGTGCCTTCCGGTATGAGGAATTGTGCGACGAACGGCCGCGATCGCCCATCTTAGCGGGCGGTCGCGGCCGTGCGGTCACGAATCAGATGCTGCGCTGCTCGTCGATGGCGTGATCGCCCTGCTGCTGCTCGACGATGCGCTTGGGGTCGCCTGTCTCCGGCACCTCGCCCTCCTGCGACTCCTCGGCCGTGCGAGCCAGCACCTGGTGCCGCAGCTCTCGCCTGGCCCGCTGCTTGTCAGGATCCGGCACCGGGATGGCCGCGATGAGGCGCTGGGTGTAGGGCTCCTCCGGCGCGCGCAGGATCGCGTCGCGCATGCCCTGCTCCACGATCTTGCCGTGGTGCATCACCGCGATGCGGTCCGACATCAGATCGACGACCGCGAGGTCGTGGCTGATGAACAGGCACGCGAAGCCCTGCTCCTGCTGCAGCTCGCGCAGCAGCTCGAGCACGGTGGCCTGCACCGAGACGTCGAGCGCGCTGGTCGGCTCGTCGGCCACCAGCAGCTCCGGGCTCATCGACAGCGCCCGCGCGATGCCGACACGCTGCTTCTGACCACCGGAGAGCTCGTGCGGGAACCGGTTGCGGTACGAGCGCGGCAGGCGCACGGCGTCCAGCAGCTCTTCGACGCGCTTGTCGAGCGCGGCTCCGCGGTGGATCCTCGCCAGGTACATCGGCTCACCGATGGATTCACCGATCGGCAGTCGCGGGTTGAGCGACGACGACGGATCCTGGAAGACGATGCCGACCTTGCGGTTGAGGCTGCGCGCGAGCTTGCGGTCGATGTTCGAGATGTCGATGCCTGCGACCTCAAGGCGGCCCTCGGCGATCGGCTGCAGGCCGATGGCCGCACGGCCGATCGTCGACTTGCCGGAGCCCGACTCGCCCACGAGACCCAGGATCTCCCCCGCGTGGATCTGCAGCGAGACGCCGTCGACCGCGCGGAAGGTGCCGAGCTTGCCCTTCTTGCCGTACTCGATGGCGACGTCGTCGAGCACGAGCACCGGCTTGCCCTCGAACTGCTTCTCGGACCGCTTCGCCTCCGCCGCGACGCGTGCGTTGATCTCGACCCGCTTGCGGAGGCCTTCGTCCTCGACCTCCTCATCCGCGACGAGCGCGAGCGCTGCGGTGAGGTCGATCGCCTCTGCGCCCTCGGCACCTTCACCGAGCCTGGGCACCGACGACAGCAGCATCTGCGTGTACGCCTGCTTGGGCGCAGCGAAGATCTCGCGCACCGGGCCCTGCTCGACGATCACGCCCTTCTCCATCACGACGACCCAGTCTGCGAGGTCGGCGACGACACCCATGTCGTGCGTGATGAGCAGCACTGCGGAGCCCAGGCGATCCTTGAGGTCGCGCATGAGCTCGAGGATCTCGGCCTGCACCGTCACGTCGAGCGCCGTGGTGGGCTCGTCTGCGATCAGCAGCTCGGGGTCGAGCGCGAGCGCCATGGCGATCATGGCGCGCTGGCGCTGACCACCGGAGAGCTGGTGCGGGTAGGACTTGAAGGCCTTCTCCGGGTCGGGGAGCTCGACGAGCTCGAGCATCTCCATCGCGCGATCCTTGGCCTCGCTCGGCGTGGAGCCACGGTGGACGCGCAGGGCCTCCATGATCTGGAATCCCACGGTGAACACGGGGTTCAGCGCCGTCATCGGCTCCTGGAAGATCGCGGAGACGCGATTGCCTCGCACCTCGCGCATCTGCGCGGGCTTGAGCCCGATGAGCTCCTCCCCCGCCAGCCGGATCGAGCCGCCGACGCGGGCGTTCTTCGGCAGCAGGTCGAGGATGGCCATCGACGAGACGCTCTTGCCAGAGCCCGACTCACCGACGACGGCGACGACCTCGCCCTTGCCGATCTCGAAGGAGACGTTGTCCGCAGCCGGAACCCAGTAGCCCTCGACGGCGAAGTGGACGTCGAGGTTCGAGATCTGCAGCGCGGGCACATCGCCGTGCTTCACCTGTGCGGCCTGCGTGGTGTCGGAAGTCATGCCGCCTCCTCCTGCGGGGTGTCGGAATGGGCGCGCGGCGCGGTGCCTGCGACCATGAAGTTGTGAACGACGATCAGCCTGCCGTGACCCTGCACTCTCGCGTCAACCGAGGCGTCGCCATCGCCTGCTGGGCGCTGCTGGTGGTGCTCGGCGGCCTGCTCGCGCTGCAGTCGCAGCTGCAGGGCGTCGTCGCGACGATCATCGTGGCGGCCTGGTTGGCCTATGCGGCGTACGTCGCCATGTGGGCGCCGGCGCTGGTGGTCGATGCGCACGGGAGCGAGATCCGCAATCCGCTGCGCACCATCCGCGTGGCCTGGGACGCGCTCATCCACGTCGACACGAAGTTCGCTCTGACGCTCTTCACGCCCGGGCGCAGCTGGTCGGTGTGGTGCGCCCCGCAGGCCAGCGCGCTCATCGCGCGCCGCAAGGCCCGTCGCTTCCGCGACGACCGGGATCCTCGTGACCCACGCAGCCCGCTCGATGCGGGGATGCGCATCGGCGACCTGCCGGGCACCGAGTCGGGCGACGCGGCGGCGCTCGTGCGCGACCGCTGGGATCGCCTCGCGAACGGCAGCGCCGACGCCGAGGCGATCGCGGTGCCCGTCACCGTGCACTGGGGTCGCGTGGCCGCGCTCATCGCCGGCCCGGTGCTTGCCGCGACCGTGCCGCTGCTGCTCTGAGCCTTGCTCGGTGCGCATCACGCGCGCTGCTCCTCGACCGCGGGCAGCTCCTTGGTGCGCCGCACCGAGAACCGCTTCTGGCGCGGGTCGAACGCGTCGCGCAGGCCGTCGCCGATGAAGTTGATCAGCAGCGCGGGCGTGACGATGAAGAACGCCGGGAACCAGAACAGCCACGGCCTGCTCGCGAACGCCGACTGGTTGTCGGAGACCAGCAGGCCGAGCGACGCCTCGGGAGGTCGGATGCCGTAGCCGAGGAAGCTCAGCGCGGCCTCGAGGATGATCGCCGCAGATGCGATGAGCGACGCGGCAACGATGACGACGCCCATGGCGTTCGGCAGGATGTGCTTGAAGATGATGCGCGTGTCGCTCGCGCCAGCGACGCGGGCAGCCTCGACGAACTCCCGCTCGCGCAGCGAGAGGAACTCGGCGCGCACGAGTCGTGCGATGCCCATCCAGGCCACGAGGCCGAGGAAGATCGCCAGCCACTGCACGCCAAGGCCGCCCGTCGCTCGACCCACGACGGCGCCGACGACGATGGTGGGGATGACGATGAAGACATCCGTGATGCGCATCAGGACCGCGTCGACCCAGCCGCGGTAGTAGCCGGCGATCGCGCCGACCACGGTGCCGAGCACCGTGGCGACGCCCGCGAGCAGCACGATGACGAGGAACGAGTTCTGCACGCCGCGCATCGTCGCTGCGAAGTAGTCGACGCCGATGCGGGTCTGGCCGAAGGGGTGCTCACCGAGGAAGAAGCCTGCGCCGCCCAGCCACTCGGGGATCAAGGAGACGGTCGGACGGCCGCCGTCGACCAGTGTCATCGGCTGGCGGTAGTCGAGCGGCCACCAGCCGGGGATCGGCCCGATGCCGATCGCCGAGACGGAGAACACGAAGATCGCGACCAGCAGCACCAGCGAGACCATCGAGGTCTTGTTGCTGACGAAGCGCCGCATGATCAGGCGACCCTGGCTCAGGCCGGACTCGCCCTCGCCGGTCGTCGCGGCGCCTACGGGGGTGGTGTTCGTCACTTGACCCTCACTCTCGGGTCGAGGAGCGCGTAGCTCAGATCTGCCAGGAAGTTGAACAGGATGGCGGTGATGGCGATCACGAGGAAGTAGCCCATGATCGGATTCACATCCACGCGACCGAGCGAGATGTTGAACAGCGCTCCCATGCCGCTGATGGCGAAGATGCGCTCGGTGATGAGCGCGCCGCCCAGCAGCACGCCGATGTCAGCAGCCACGATCGTCGTGATCGGGATGAGCATGTTGCGGAACGCGTGCCGCGTGATCACGGTGCGCTCGGTGAGGCCCTTCGCCCGCGCGGTGCGGATGTAGTCCTGGTTGAGCACCTCGAGCAGTCCGGCCCGCGCGTACCGCGTGTAGCCGGCGAACGAGATGAGCGTGAGCGAGATCGTCGGCAGCAGGAAGTGCGTGAACGTGTCGAGGCCCGTGAGCCACATGTCGCCGGAGAGCCCGACCGTCTGCTCGCCGACCGTCGCGATCGGCCGGTTGTTGATGCGCGGGCTCGCGAGGTAGGCGGGCCATGCCTGCATGTAGCGGTCGGCGACGACGAGGAGCGAGGACAGGAAGCCCACGAGCATCGTCACGCGGATCACCTGGCCGCGATCCGGGCCGCCGATCAGCCAGCCGGCCACGAAGCAGACCGCCAGCGTCGCAAGACCCAGGATGCCGATCGTCCACACCGTCGAGATCGCGAACAGCCCCTGCAGCACGAAGTAGGAGGCATAGGCGAGCACGCCGGCCACGCTCGCGCCGATGAGCGCGCGGCGGTTGCCGAAGCCGGCCATCACCGCGGTGGCGGCGAAGACGGTGCCGCCGATGAGCAGCAGCAGTCCGACCGCACCGAGACCCGGCTGCTGGAACCAGTTCGACGCGTCGAGGTAGGTCAGCAGCGCGGCGGTCGCGGCACCCGCGATCACGAAGCTGATCAGGCGCTTGCGCAGATCGCCCGCGACCAGCGCCTGCATGATGAAGGCGATCACGAGCGCGATGACGACCGTCGGCACGATGCCGAAGCTCGAGTCTCCGCTCGAGAGCCAGTTGTTGAAGTCGATCGCGATGAACTCCTTCAGCAGCACCGCAGCCAGGAACGACGGCAGCGAGTAGAGGAAGAAGCTGACGAACGTCATGCCGAAGTCGAAGGCCGAGTACTGGCGCAGCGCCGAGACGATGCCGGTGATGATGCCGAAGATGATCGCCAGGATCGTCGACGCCGACACGAGCCTCACCGTCGAGGCCACGGCGCCCGGCAGCAAGGCCGTCACTGGCGTGTAGTTGAGGTCGGTGCCGAGATCGCACGTCGCGAAGGGCACGAGGCAGCCTGCGGCACCGGCGATCCAGCCGAACCAGCGCAGCGGCGGCGGCACGTCGAGCGAGAGCCGCTCGATGCGCTGGCCGATCAGCAGCTGCGCGTTCGGAGCGTTGGAGCCCTGCAGGTCTTGCAGAGGGTTGCCCGAGTTCGCGGCGAGCACGTACATGAGGAACGAGGCCACGAGAAGGGTGAGGATGGAGGCGAGGATGCGCCTCACAATGAAGCTGAGCACGGCTCAATAGCTCCGATCAGTCGGTGATCGCACGGATCGCGCGCGATTGAGGACGGACACGGGATGGCCGTGGTTGCCGGGGCCTGAGCCCCGGCAACCACGGCCGGGTAGGACTAGTGGGGAATCATACCGTCAGCGTCAGCCGACGAGCGACCACTCCCACGTGTTCCAGATGGCGCCCGTCTGGCCGCCGTTGTAGACCACACCGTCGACGGTGCCGTTGGTCGCCACCAGGCCGGGGACCTGGAAGAGCGGCAGGCCGTAGAAGTCCTCGCGCGAGAGGCGGTCGATCTCGACCTGGATCTCGGTGAGGCGCTCCTCGTCGCCGATGGTGACCTGCGACTCGTCAGCCAGGGTGTCGACCTCGGCGTTGGAGTAGTTGTTGTAGTTGCCGCCGCCGCCGGTCTGCCAGATCTGCGGGAGGCTGGCGTATCCAGCACCCGGGGAGATCCAACCGAAGATCGACGCGTCGTACGAACCGCTGCCGAGCAGGGTCGACCAGTCGGGCGAGCCCGCGTCCTCGACGATGAAGCCGGCCTCTGCCGCGCTCGCCTGGATGAGCTGGAAGGCGTCGACGCGGTTCGGGTTGGCCGTGTTGTAGAGGATGCTGACCGTCGGCGTGGCGCCGGCGAGCAGCTCGGTGGCGCGCGCGATGTCGGGCTCCGCGTAGTCGCTGTAGCCGTTCGCGGCGATCGCGTCGGCGTACTGCGGCTGGTTGGCGACGAACTGCTGCGAGTTGAGCACCTCTGCCTCGGGGTCGACCGGGGTGACGACGGCCTCGAGGATCGCCTGGCGCGGGATCGTGAGCAGGAATGCCTCACGGACGGCCGGGTCGGCGAAGGTCTCGTTGAACGTCAGGTCGAGGTGGTCGTACGACAGCTGCGGACCCTGGATGAGGGTGCCGTCGAAGGCTTCGATCGCCGAGACCGTGTCAGCCGAGGGCTGGGGCTCGATGACGTCGACCTCACCGTTCTGGAGGGCCGTGATCTGCGCGTTCGGGTCACCGATGAAGCGCAGGATCAGCTCGTCGAACGACGGAGCCTGCTCGCCGCGCCACTCGGGGTTGCGCTCGAAGGAGATGAAGCCACCGTCGTCGGCCTGGAAGTCCTTGACGACCCACATGCCAGCGCTCACCAGGAGGCTCTCGTCCTCCGGCATCGCGGTGATGTTGTAGCCCGTGTTCCAGAACTCGGCGAGCGCACTCAGCTGCTCGTTCGGCTCGATCGGGTTCTCTGGGTCGCCAGCCGGCGTCTCCTCGAGGAACGTGTGCAGCGCCTCGACCGACTCGAAGCCGGCCTGCTCTGCGAACACGTGCGCGGGCTTGCCGATCAGATTGACGAGGTTCCAGTCGACGTAGGGCTCGCCGTAGTTGAGCGTCAGCGTGCGGGCCTCCTCGTCGATCTCCGGGAACTCGGTCGTGTCGAGACCCGCGGTGGAGCCGGCGAGCTGGAAGTACTGGTTGCCGCCCGTGACCTCGCCGGTCGCCTCGTCGATCGTCGCGTCGTCGAACCAGCCGGAGCCGATCGCCCACTGCAGCAGCAGGTCGGTCATGCTCATCGCCGTGCCGTCAGACCAGACAGCCTCGGGGTCGAGGGTGTACTGGACGACCAGCGGCTCCTCGCTGATGAGCTCGATCGTGGCGTTCGTCTCGTCGGGGACGATGTTGAACTCCTCGTCGAGGTACAGCATCGAGCCGGGGCCCGTGGCGTTGCCGGTCAGGAAGTCGACCATGCCGTTCGTGTTGAGGTTGGTGTCAGGCGTCGCCGACGTGAGCGCCGTGACGGCGTTCGTCTGGGCGACGCTGATCGTGCCACCGGCTTCGCCGGTGCCCGAATCGGACGGAGCGGGCGTGCCGCCTGTGGTGCAGCCGGCGAGCGCGACCATAGCCGCTGCGCCGATGGCGATCCCGGCGATCGCGCGACCGCGACGCCTCATCATGTTTGTCACTGGTTTCCTCCTGTGCAAGGTGAGCGCGCGGCTTCTTGAGCCGCTGTGCTCTGAGATAGTCGTCAGTCTAAGCACGCGATTCTGGCCCGAGACGCCCGGTGACGCGATCGTTACCAAGTTGGTGCTTACGTACCGCTGAGGCTCTGTGGCCGTAGCGTTGAGGGGTGTCTGCCACACTCCCCGACTCCCTCCGCCCGGCATCCCGTCGCGGGCTCGTGACGGAGATCGCCATCGTGCTGCTGCTCTCGCTGGGCGCCAGCGCGCTGTGGTCGGTGCTGCAGTTCGTCGACCTGAACACCCGCGAGGCGCCCATCGGCGAGCAGCAGGTCGCGCTCAACCCCACGCGCTCCGACCGCGCGTGGCTCGACCTGATCTACCAGCTGACCGGCATCTTCCTCGACATCGTCCCGGTGGCGCTCGTGGTCTGGCTGCTGTGGCGCTCCCGGCGCCCCCACCTGGGCGCACTCGGGATCGACGGATCCCGCCCGTGGCGCGACAGCGCATCCGGCACCGCCCTGGTGCTCGTGATCGGCATCCCGGGGCTCGCGCTCTACTTCGCCGGCCGCGCGCTGGGGCTCACCGTCGACGTGGTGCCTGCGCCGCTCGACGCGCACTGGTTCACGGTGCCGGTGCTGCTGCTCTCTGCGCTCCGCGCCGGGCTCACCGAAGAGGTGATCGTGATCGGCTACCTGTTCGAGCGACTGCGCAGGCTGGGCTGGAGCGCCTGGCAGATCATCGCCGCGACCGCGGCGCTGCGCGGCGTCTATCACCTGTATCAGGGCGTGCCGGCGCTCATCGGCAACGTGGCGATGGGGCTGCTGTTCGGCTGGCTCTACCAGCGCACCGGCAGGCTGGTGCCGCTCATCGTCGCGCACACGCTCATCGACGTCGCGGTGTTCGTGGGGTACCCGTGGGCGTTCGCGACGTTCCCGGGGTTGTTCGCCTGAGGCGTCTCGATACGGCCGCTGCGCGGCCTACTCGACGAGCGAAGGTTCGACGAGCGACGGGTGGGTCAGGGGGCCGGCGTCGCCGACTCGATGCCCCACTCCCAGGCGTTCCAGGTGAGCGATGCGGGACCGGGCCTTGGCAGGACGCCCTGCACCTCGCCTGCAGCGATCGTCATGCGTGAGGGCTCCATGATCGGCAGCACCAGCGCATCCGAGACCAGCGAGGTCTCGAGCTCGAGCAGCGTCGACTCGAGCGCGTCCTGGTCGGCGGTCGCGAGGGCTTCGTCGAGCAGGCCGTCGCGGTCTGCGCTCTCGGCCGCGGTGATGCCGCCGCCGCGCCACCGCTGATCGATCTGCTCGACCGTCGTCGGGGTACGCGTGAGGCGCAGCACGGCGTTCCACTCGTCGTCGGCCAGGCCCGTGGCGAGATCGTCGACGCCGCAGTCGCGCACTGCCCAGCCTGCCTCTGCGGCCTGCGCGCGCATCGCCTCGACGTACCCGGCGGCGAAGGGCTGGTCGTTGTCGTAGCGCACGCAGACCTCGGTGCCGGCGTCGATGCCCATCGACTCGCGCTCTGTTGCGGAGGCCTCCGGATCGGCCCCGCCGAAGGCCGCCCCGAAGCCCGCATCCTCGAGCGCGTACTCGTAGACGCGCGTGCCGGAGCGGAAGAGGATCGAGTCGGTCGCCGTGGTCTCCTGCGCTCGCTCTCCCAGCACCTCCTCCGTCGCGCGACCGCGATCGAGGGCGTGGAAGAAGGATGCGCGCGCCTCGACGGACTGCAGCGGAGCGCGGTCGGTGCGCAGCACGAGCTCCCAGCGGGTGCCGTCGCCCGCGAGGGCGATCGCTGCATCGTCGCGCTCGAGGTCCCGGATCTGCGCGCGGTCCTCGTCGGACGGCGTGATGGCCGCGACATCGAGCTCGCCGGCCGTGAGCCCTGCGAGCGCCGCCGCGTCGTCGGCGACCGGCTGCAGCGCGAAGCGCTCGATGGCCGCACCGCGCGCACCCACATAGCTGGTGTTGGCGGCGAGCTCGATGCGACCGTCCAGGATGGCGTCGATGCGGTACGGGCCGCTCGAGACGAGAAGGTCGCTCTGCGGCGCGAGCGGATCGACGGAGAACTCGCTCGTCCACCCCTCCGCCAGATCGTGCAGCGCGAGCGGGTCGGCGCGGTCGATGATGTCGAGGACGGCCTGCTTCGCCTCCATCGGATCGGCGATGCCGAGCGCCCGCTGGCCGAGCACGTGCGCGGGCACCGCCACCGGCAGCGCCTGCTGCCAGTCAGGGATCGGCTGCGAGAGCGCGACGTCGATCGAGCGTGCCCAGTCGTCGCGCACGGCAGCGGTCGAATGCGCCAGGCCGCCGGCGTCGGCGACATCGAACCAGACGGCCTCATCGGGCAGGTCGAGCGTACCGTCGAGGCCGCGCAGCGACGCGAGGTCGAGCTCGGGCGTCGAGAGCGCGTTCGAGGTCGCCGCCCAAGCGAGCATGAGGTCGGCGGCGTCGACGGGGACGCCATCCGACCAGCGGACGCCGTCGGCCAGGTCGTAGCGCACCGTGAAGGGCGACTCGCTCGCGATCGAGGCGGTGCCGAACGAGGGATCCTCCAGCACCTCGCCCTCGGCGTCGACGATGGCGAACTGCCCGCGCGTCATCGCGGCGAGGTCGCGATTGGCCGCGGTCGCGCCCGTCGTGCTCGCGGCGTTCACCGAGGTGAGCTCGCCCGTCCACGCCACGTCGACGCTCGTGCCTGGCACGACGCGCGGCTCGGTCGCCGGCCCGCATGCGCTCAGCAGCAGCGCGGCCACCAGTGCGCCGGCGATCGCGAGCGGTCGAGCTCGATGCACCGGTCTCGTGACGCGCGCGCTGGAGCTGAGGGCGGAGGCCCTTTCGGGCCTCCGCCGCGACGCCAGCGCCGGGCCCGTCTCGGGCCCGGGAGCGGCTGCGCCACGCGCTCC
This sequence comes from Agrococcus sp. ARC_14, assembly GCF_022436485.1. NCBI lineage: Bacteria > Bacillati > Actinomycetota > Actinomycetes > Micrococcales > Microbacteriaceae > Agrococcus > Agrococcus sp. ARC_14. The sequence continues at coordinate 1,298,509 of NZ_JAKUDO010000001.1, read as the reverse complement.
TCGACCTACGGAATCCACGCGAGCGGGCTGCGGCCGCGCGCTCCTCGACCGACGGGCGGGGGCAGGCATCAGGCGAAGGCCTCCACGGGCGGGCAGCTGCAGACGATGTTGCGGTCGCCGTACGCCTGGTCGATGCGCGACACCGGCGGCCAGTACTTCGCGCGCTCGACGCCGGCGACCGGGAAGACCGCCTGCTCGCGGGTGTACGGGCGACTCCACTCGCCGTGCACGATCGACCCCGCGGTGTGGGGCGCACGTCGCAGCGCGCTCTCCTCGAGCGGCACCTCGCCGCGGCCGACCGCGTCGGCCTCCGCCTTGATCGCGATCATCGCGTCGATGAAGCGGTCGATCTCGGGGAGATCCTCCGACTCGGTCGGCTCGACCATGAGCGTGCCCGCGACCGGGAACGACATCGTCGGCGCGTGGAAGCCGTAGTCGACCAGGCGCTTGGCGACGTCATCGTTCGAGACGCCGGTCGCCTCCTTGAGCGGGCGCAGGTCGAGGATGCACTCGTGTGCGACAAGGCCGCGCTCGCCGGCGGCGTGCTCACCCGTGTAGAGCACCGGGAAGTGCTCCGCCAGGCGCGCGGCGACGTAGTTGGCGGCCAGCACAGCGCTCGCCGTCGCCTTGGTGAGGCCCTCGAGCCCCATCATGCGCACGTAGGCCCACGAGATCGGCAGGATCGACGCGGAGCCCCACGGCGCTGCCGCGAGCGGATTCGTGCCGATGCGCACGCCGTCGATCTCCTGTGACTCCTCGCGCGGGTCGCGCGGCAGGAACGGCGCGAGGTGCGCCTTCGCCGCGACCGGTCCGACGCCCGGCCCGCCGCCGCCGTGCGGGATGCAGAAGGTCTTGTGCAGGTTGAGGTGCGAGACGTCGCCACCCATGTCGCCGAAGGTCGCGTGGCCGAGCAGCGCGTTGAGGTTGGCGCCGTCGATGTAGACCTGGCCGCCCGCCTCGTGCACAAGGTCGGTGACGCGCCGAATCTCGGACTCGTACACGCCGTGGGTCGAGGGGTACGTGATCATCAGGCCCGCGAGGTCGTCGGCGTGGCCGGCGATCTTCGCCTCGAGGTCTGCCAGATCGACGTCGCCGTTCTCGCTCGTGGCGACGACCACCACTCGGCAGCCCGCGAGCACCGCGCTCGCGGCGTTCGTGCCGTGGGCGGATGCGGGGATGAGCACGACGTCGCGGTGCTGCTCGCCGCGCGAGCGGTGGTAGCCGCGGATGGCCATGAGACCGGCCAGCTCGCCCTGCGCCCCGGCGTTCGGCTGCAGCGAGACGGTGTCGTAGCCGGTGATCTTCGCCAGCCAATCTGCCAGCTGATCCACGAGCGCGAGCGTGCCCTCGGCATCCTCGATCGGTCCGTAGGGGTGCAGCTGCGAGAACTCGGGCCAGGTGATGGCCTCCATCTCTGCCGCCGCATTGAGCTTCATCGTGCAGGAGCCGAGCGGGATCATGCCGCGGTCGAGCGCATAGTCGCGATCGGAGAGCCGCTTCGCGTAGCGCATGACCTGGGTCTCGGAGCGGTGCGCAGAGAAGACCTCGTGCGTCATGAACGCGCTCTGCCGCGCGAGCGACGACGGGATGGCGCGAGCCGCTGCTGGCTCGTCCTCGCCGGCGATGCCGAGCGCCTCGAGCAGGTCGGCGAGCGGCACGCCCGTGCCGACCTCCGCCCACGTCTCATCGAACGAGACGTGCAGGGTGTCGGCGTCGACGACGTGCACGAGGATGCCCGCCTCCGCCGCCTGCGACTGCAGCTGCGCCGCACGACCGGGGACGCGCATCCGCACCGTGTCGAAGAACGACTCGTGCACGAGCTCGATGCCCGCGGCGCGCGCGGCGCCGGCGAAGCGGGTCGCGACGCCGTGCACGCCCTCGGCGATCGCCGTGAGCCCGTCGGGGCCGTGGTAGACCCCGTACATCGAGGCCATCACGGCCAGCAGCACCTGCGCCGTGCAGATGTTGCTCGTGGCCTTCTCACGGCGGATGTGCTGCTCGCGCGTCTGCAGCGTCAATCGGTAGGCGGGGAAGCCGTCGGCATCGAGCGAGACGCCGACGAGGCGGCCCGGCAGCTGGCGGGTGAGACGGTCGGCGACGGCCATGAAGCCGGCGTGCGGGCCGCCGAAGCCCATCGGCACGCCGAAGCGCTGCGAGGAGCCGACGGCGATCTGCGCGCCCTGGCTGCCGGGCGCCTCGATGAGGGTGAGTGCCAGCAGGTCGGCGGCCGCGACGGGCACGCCACCCATCTCGGTCGAGGCGGCGAAGATGCCGCTCGCGTCCCACACGAGCCCGGATGCGCCGGGCAGCTGCGCGATGACGCCGAACGACTCCGGCAGATCGGCGGGAGCGGTGCCGGCCAGCGGCAGCTCGACGAGCTCGATGCCGGTCGCGTGCGCGCGGTGGCGCAGCAGCGCCTTCGACTGCGGCAGCAGATCGGTGTCGACGACGAAGACCGACGAGGCCGACTTCGACACGCGCCGGGCCAGCAGCATCGCCTCGACGACGGCGGTGCCCTCGTCGAGCATCGAGGCGTTGGCGATGTCGAGGCCGGTCAGGTCGGCGACCATCGTCTGGAAGTTGATGAGGGCCTCGAGGCGTCCCTGGCTGATCTCCGGCTGGTAGGGCGTGTAGGCCGTGTACCAGGACGGGTTCTCGAGGATGAGGCGCTTGATCGGCGGGGGCGTGACGGTGCCGTGGTAGCCGAGACCGATGGCGCTGTGGCGCACGCGGTTGCGGCCAGCGAGCTCGCGCAGCTCGGCGAGCGCGGCAGTCTCGGAGACCGCCCCGCCGATGTCGGTGCCCGCGGTGCGGATGCCCGCAGGCACCGCGGCGTCCATGAGGGACTCGAGCGAGTCGAACCCGACCGCCTCGAGCATGACCTGCTGCGCCGCCGCATCCGTGCCGATGTGGCGGTCGACGAACGGGCGCATCAGGCGGTGAGCTCGCGGTACGCGGCCTCGTCGAGCAGCTCCGGCTCCTCGGTGAAGCGGAGCTTGACGAGCCAGCCGTCGCCCTCTGCGCCCGAGTTCACGAGCGTCGGGTCGCCCGCCACCTCGTCGTTGACCTCGACGACCTCGCCTGCCGCGGGGGCGATGAGCTCGCCGACCGACTTCGTCGACTCGATCTCGCCGATCGACTCGCCCGCGGCGAAGCTGCGGCCGACGCCCGGCAGGTCGACGAACACGACGTCGCCGAGCTGCGCCTGCGCGAAGTCGGTGATGCCGACCGTCGCGACGTCGCCGTCGACGCGGATCCACTCGTGGTCCTTGGTGTACTTGGTCTCGCTCATGGTCAGGCCTCTCGCGTGTAGAACGGCAGCGGTGTGACGACGGCGGGCAGCTTCGTGCCGCGCACGTCGACGGACAGGGACTCGGACTGCGCCGAGTCGGGCTCGACGAGGGCCATCGCGATCGGATGGCCGAGGGTGGGCGAGAGCGCACCGCTCGTCACGCGGCCTGCGACGCGGTCGCCATCGAGCACCGGATAGCCAGCGCGCGGCGCGCGGCGGCCGTCGGCGGTGAGCCCGACGAGCACGGGCGCGCCCGCTGCGGGGCCGGTCTCGATGCCCGCCCGGCCGACGAAGTCGCCCTTGGTCTTGAGCGCGACGACGCGGCCGAGGCCCACCTGCGCGGGCAGCACGTCGAGCGAGAGCTCGTTGCCGTAGAGCGGCATGCCCGCCTCCAGGCGCAGCGTGTCGCGCGCTGCGAGGCCGCAGAGCGAGAGGCCGTGGCCCTCGCCCGCGATGACGATCGCGCGCCAGAGATCTTCGGCGGCGTGCGCCGCGATGTAGAGCTCGAAGCCGTCCTCGCCGGTGTAGCCGGTGCGGGCGATCAGCACGTCCTCGCCCTCGAAGACGCCCGGCAGGCTGCGGTAGTAGCCGAGGTCGTCGAGCGGATCGGACTCCAGACCGATCGCACCGACGATCGCGAGCGCGGCGGGACCCTGCACGGCGACGAGCGCGGTCTGCTCGGTCTCGTCGACGATCGTCGCGTCGAAGCCGGCAGAGCGGGCCGTCAGCGCCTCGAGCGCCGCGTGTCGGTTGGATGCGTTGGCGACCACGAGGAACTCGGTCTCACCCGTGCGGTACACGATGAGGTCATCGATGATGCCCCCGTGCTCGGCCAGCAGCAGCGAGTACTTCGCCTGCCACAGCACGATCGCCGAGAGTCTGCCTGCGAGCGCGTGATCGAGGAAGGCGGCGGCCTCCGACCCTCGCACGCGCAGCTCTGCCATGTGGCTGAGGTCGAAGAGGCCAGCGCGCTGGCGCACGGCCTCGTGCTCTGCCAGGTCGGAGGCGTAGCGCACGGGCATCTGCCAGCCGGCGAAGTCGATCAGCTGCGCGCCCGCAGCCTCGTGCACGGCGAGCAGCGGCGTGCGGGGCTCCGTCGTCTGCGGTTCGGTCATGAGTCCTCCATCGGTCTGGACTCCCCCACAGTCGCCGATCGTTCCCGATCTGCTCCAGTGTGGCCTTCCCGAGCGGTTCTAGAACCTGAGAGATTGGCGGGGAGGCTTGCTCCTTCGGTGCTCCCGAAGGAGCTCTCCCGCCCGGGCGTGCAGCGGCCGGCTGTGTGATGCACGCCGATCCTACCTGGTCTCGCCGGGCTCGTCGCTCTCCTCGTCCGGGCTCGGCGTGCGGTCGTCGACGATCACGATGTCCGAGCGGAACTGGCCGGTGCGATAGGCGGCCTTGCCCATCATCTGCGTCGCGACCGGTGCCGTCACGAGCTGCATGCCCGCGGCCAGGATGAGCATGGTGGTCGTGCCCGGATCGCGCAGCACGACGGCGAGCCCTGCGCACAGCAGCAGGAAGCCGAGCGACTGCGGCTTCGAGGCCGCGTGCATCCGGTTGAGCACGTCGGGCAGCCGCACGAGCCCGATGGCCGCGGTGAGCGTGAAGGCCGCACCGATCAGGATCAGCACCGAGCCGAGGACGTCGAGCACACCTTCGAAGGTCATCGCTGCTCCTCATGATCACCGGCGGGCTGATCACCGGCAGGCGGCTCGGCGGGCGCATCGCCCTCGGCGGGGTCGACGCGAGCGGCGGCCGGCCCGGTGCCGACGACGCCTTCGCGGCCCGCGACGAAGCGGGCCATCGAGACGGTGCCGGCGAAGGCCAGCAGCGAGAGCACGACGATGACCGCGATCGTGTAGCTGTGACGGTTGATCGCGGCCTCGACCGCGAGCGAGCCCGCGACGGTCGTGATGAGCACGTCGGTCGCGACCACGCGGTCTGCCGGCCCGGGCCCGCGCACGATGCGGACGAGCGTGAGCGCTGCCGCGACCACGAGCATGACGCCCGCGATGATGAGGATGACATCCATCAGTCCACCTCCAGGAGGGCGCGATCCTCTGCGGTGCCGAATGCCCGCAGCGCCGTCGACTCGGTCGAGCGCACCTTGGCGCGTGCCTTCTCGACCTGCTCGGGCGTGGAGGCGTCGAAGACGTGCACGAGCAGCCAGCCCTCGCCAGCGTCGATGGCGACCGAGCCGGGCACGAGCGTGACGAGCTCCGCCGTGATGGCGGTGATGAACGCGGAGTCGCTGCGCAGCGGCACCCGGATGATGGCATTCTTCGTCGGCCGCCAGAATGCCAGCACCTTCGCCGCGACCTGGAAGCTCGAGATCAGCAGGCCCCAGAGGGTCACGGCCATGAGTCGCAGGAAGCCGATCGGCCGGAACGACTCGAGCTCCGGCACCTCGGGCAGCGGGAAGAGCACCTGGATCAGCAGTGCGACGAGCACGCCCCAGATGAGGGCGCCGAGGGTGAACTCGCCCCACAGCATCACCCACACGATGGTGAGGCCGATGGTCGCGACGAGGGAGATGCGGTACCGCAGCTTCGGTCGATTCATGGCGTCGCCTCCTCGACCGCGATCTGGTAGGCGCCGCCGTGGATGTCGGTGGCAGCACGGTAGGCGAAGTCGGTCAGCGGACCGGCGATCACCGTGAGCGCGACGGTGATGCCGACGAGGACGGAGGCGGCGACCACCCAGATGCGGGGCAGCACGCGCAGCGAGTGCACGCGGTCGTCGTCCTCGCCGCGGTCCTGCCAGAAGGCGCGCTGCCACACGCGGATGACCGCGATGAGCGTCAGCAGGCTCGTCGCGACGCCTGCGATGACGGCGATGAGCGCGAGCGGGCTGTCGGTCGCGAGCGCGGCATCCATGAGCGCGACCTTGCCGAGGAAGCCGGAGAGCGGTGGGATGCCGCCCAGGTTCAGCGCCGGCAGCAGATACAGCACGGCCAGCAACGGCACGCTGGCGAGGCCGCCGAGCCTGGCAAGGCTCGTGGATCCGCCAACGCGCTCGATCAGCCCGACCACGATGAACAGCGCTGTCTGCACAAGGATGTGGTGGACGATGTAGAAGATCGCACCGCCCAGGCCCGCCTCGGTGCCGAGCGCGATGCCGAGCAGCATGTAGCCGATGTGGCTCACGAGCGTGAACGAGAGCAGTCGCTTGATCTCGCCCTGGGCGAGCGCGCCGAGGATGCCGAGCAGCATCGTCAGGATCGCCACCACCAGCAGCAGCTCGGTGAGCGGGCTGTCGGGGAAGAGCAGCGTCTGCAGCCGGACGATCGCGAAGACGCCGACCTTGGTCAGCAGCCCGGCGAAGACCGCCGTGACGCTCGCGGGGGCCGTCGGGTAGGAGTCGGGCAGCCAAGCCTGCAGCGGGAAGATGGCTGCCTTGATGCCGAACACGACGAGCAGCAGCAGCTGGATCGTCAGCTGCAGTCCGGGGTCGAGCGCCGCGAGGCGCTCCGGCAGCTGCGCGAAGCTCACGGTGCCGGTGGCGCCGTAGACGATCGAGATCGCCAGCAGGAACAGCGTCGACGACAGCACGCTCACCACCACGTAGGTGGAGCCCGCGCGCACGCGCTCCCTCGTGGCGCCGAGCATGATCAGCACGTAGGACGAGAACAACAGGATCTCGAAGCCCACGAAGAGGTTGAAGAGGTCTCCGGCGAGGAACGCGTTCGAGACGCCGGCGGTCAGCACCAGGAAGGTGGGGTGGAAGACCGAGACCGGCGCGCCGTCGGCGCTGTCGGCGACATCGCGCTTCGAGGGGAAGATCACGACGATCGCGGTGACGATGCTCGAGACCAGCACCATGAGCGACGACAGCCGGTCGGCGACGAGCACGATGCCCAGCCCTTCGGGCCACGCCCCGACCCACAGCACGATCGGACCGTTCGCATCCGCTGCGATGCACAGGATGAGCGCGAACACGGCGACGAGGCCGAGCGTCGTGCCGGAAACGATCTTCTGCCAGGCGGGGTGCCGGGCGAGGATGAGCGTGATGCCGGCGCCGAGCAGCGGCAGCAGCACGGGGATGGGGACGAGGTTCGCGAGATCCATCAGCGCGCCTCCTCATCCTCTGCGCGGCTGCCGGTCTCGCGCTCGGGGTGCGCGATGGGGCCGAAGTCGGATCGGCCGCCCGACTCCGAGTCGGACCTGCCGCCGGACTCCGTGTCGCCGGCCGCCTCCATGTCGACGAAGCCCTCGCTCGAGAGGTCTGCTTCGGCGCGACGGCGCACGATGGCATCCTCGACGTCGTCGGCGACCTCGTCGTGACCCTCGAGCTGGAAGGAGCGGTAGGACATCGCGAGCAGGAACGCGGCGGTGGCGAGCGAGATCACGATGGCCGTGAGCACCATCGCCTGCGGCAGCGGATCGGCGATCGCCTCTGGGTCCTCGCCCACGATCGGCGCGACGCCCGCGGGGCCTGAGGAGACCAGGAAGAGCAGGTTGACGCCGTTGCCCGCGAGCATGACTCCGGCGAGGATGCGCATGAGGCTGCGCTCGAGCAGCAGGTAGACGCCCGCGGCGATGAGCACGCCGCCGGCGATGGCGAGGATGAGCGTGGGGGTCATCGGCGCATCCCCTCGGCAGGCAGCGAGCGGTCGGAGCGCCACTGCGGGCGGGGCGCGAGGTTCTGCTCGCTGTGGAGATCGACGCCCGCGCCGAGCGAGCGCACGAAGTCGAGCATCGCGCCGATCACGACGAGCCAGACACCGATGTCGAAGAACACGGTCGTCACGAGGCTCTGCTCGCCGAGCACCGGCAGGGTCGCAGAGACCGCGTAGGACTCGCCGATGCGGCCGCCGATCAGCACCGGCCAGATCATGCTGAGCACCACGACCGCCATGCCGCCGCCGAGCAGCTTGCCCGCGTCGAACGGCACCGCCTCGAGCAGCTCGTCGCGACCGCCGGCAAGGTAGCGCACGGCGAGCGCGATGCCCGCGACCAGGCCTCCTGCGAAGCCGCCGCCCGGCTCGTAGTGGCCGACCGCCAGCAGGTAGATCGAGAGCATCATCATGATCGGGAACAGCAGCCGCGTCATCATCTCGAGCACGGGCGAGGCCATCTGCTCATCGGTGAAGGCGCCGCGCAGCCAGGTGCGGCGCCCGGTCGAGGAGTCGGTCGGGCGCAGCACGCCGGTGCCCGCGACGGGCCGGCGCACGAAGATGAGGCTCGCGACGCCGGTGGCGGCCGCCAGCAGCACCGAGACCTCGCCGAGCGTGTCCCAGGCGCGGATGTCGACGAGCGTGACGTTGACGATGTTCTCGCCGTGGCCGAACTCGTAGGCCCAGCGGTAGAAGCCATCGGAGATCGGTTCTGCGGTGCGTGCCTGCAGCGCAGCGAGTGACGCGAGCGCCGCGAACGTGCCGACCGCGATGCCGAGGGCCGCGCGCAGGAAGCGCGCCGCGCGCAGCGGTCGGTTGGTGAAGTACTTCGGCAGCCGGCGCAGCACGAGCACGAGGATGACGAGGAAGACCGTCTCGGCGAGCGCCTGCGTGAGCGCGAGGTCCGGCGCGCCGTGCAGCAGGAACAGCAGCGCGACGCCGTAGCCGGCGACCGAGAGCAGCATGAACGCCTTGAGCCGCCCGCGCGTGGTGGTCGTGGTGACGGCGGCGATGCTGACGATGATCGCGGTGGCGATCTGGCCGGCGGAGTCGTAGAGGCGCAGGTCGCTCGTGAGCGCACCGGAGATCAGCAGCGCGACGCCGGGGAAGGCGACGACCACGAGCAGGATCGTCGTCAGGTGCATCGGGAGCGAACCGGTCTGGATGCGGCTGGTCACCTCGACGGCGAGACGGTCCAGGCCGCGCATGCCGGCGTGATAGGCCCGCTCGAGCGGGTCCTGGCCGTGCGGCACGCGACGGCGACGACCGAAGGCTCGGAAGGCGAGCGCGCCGACCACCCACGCCGCCATCGACGAGATCAGGGCCGGTGTGAAGCCGTGCCAGAGCGCGAGGTGCGGGGCGTCCTCGCCCGCAGGCACCGCATCGACCTGCGGCTCCAGCAGGTGCGAGATGAGGTCGCCCCCGAAGCCGCCGACCAGGCCGATCAGCGCGAGCGCCACCGGAGCGATGACCAGCATCGGCGACTTGCGCTTCGGCTCGGTGTGCAGGGAACCGAAGAAGGTGCCGACCACCAGTCGCAGCGAGTAGGCGACCGTGAGCGCAGCCCCCACCGCGATGCCGATGAACGCGACCCAGCCGATCGCCATCAGGCCGCCCTCAGCATCGCCGAGCGCGGCATCCAGCGCCGCCTCCTTGCCGAGGAAGCCGAGCGCAGGCGGGATCCCTGCCATCGACGCGGCCGCGAGGATCGCCGCCCCCGCCGCCATCGGCATCCGTCGTGCCAGGCCGCCGAGCTCGCGCAGATCGCGCGTGCCAGTGGCCTTGTCGACGACGCCGACGACCATGAACAGCGCCGCCTTGAAGACCGCGTGCGCCGCCAGCAGCGTCAGGCCGGCCTGCATCGAGGCGTGGGTGCCGATGCCGAGCACCGTCACGAGCAGGCCGAGCTGGCTGACCGTGCCGTGTGCGAGCAGCACCTTGATGTCGAGCTGCCGCATGGCGCGCACGGCGCCGAGCAGCATGGTGACGATGCCGAGGCTGACGAGCCCCCAGCGCCACCAGGGCAGCTCGACGAAGGCGGGGCTGAGGGCTGCGATGAGGAAGATGCCGGCCTTGACCATCGCCGCCGCGTGCAGGAAGGCGGAGACAGGCGTCGGCGCCGCCATCGCGCCCGGCAGCCAGTACTGGAACGGCACGATGGCCGACTTCGACAGCGCACCGACGACCATGAGCGCAGCCGCCCAGGCCGCGGCGACCGTCTGCGGCGGATCGGCGAGCGTGGCCGCGAGCGAGAACGAGCCGCTCTCCGCGCGCAGCATCAGGATGCCGATGAGCATCGTGAGCCCGCCGATGGTGGTGACGATGAGCGCTGTCTGCGCCGCCCGCCGGTTGCTCGCCGAGCGGTGGTTCAGCCCGACGAGCAGGTAGCTGAAGATCGTCGTGAGCTCCCACCCGACCATCAGCACGATGAGGTCGTCGGAGAGCACCAGCAACAGCATCGAGGCGGCGAACCCGGTCAGCAGGCCGACGGTGCGGTTGGCGAGGCGCTTCGACTCGAAGTACCACGCGCAGTAGACGAAGATGCAGCCGCCCACGCCGAGCACGACCATGGCCAGCAGCCACTGGAGGGAGCCGAGCCGGAGGTCGACCGCGATGCCGAGCGCCGGCATCCACTCGACGCGCTCCTGCAGGATCCCGCCGTCTGCGATCAGCGGCGCCTGCATGCCGAACCAGACGGCGGCGGCCAGGCTCGCGGCCGCCGGCAGCAGGAACACGAAGCGGCCCATCCGGCTGCTGAGCGCGCTGGCGACAACGCCGAGTACGGCGAGTGTCGTCACAGTGAGCAGCACGTGGTGCAGTCCCTCTCGAGCGCGCGGGCAGGGGCTTTGTCCATACTATCTGCGCGCGGGGCTGCGCCGATCCGTCGGCGGTCGCCCGTAGCGTGGTGGCATGCGGCTGCTGCACACCTCCGACTGGCACGTCGGGCGCACGTTCCACGGGGCTGACACCGTGGATGCGCTGCTGGGCGTGCTCCGCGAGCTCGCCGCGATCGTTCGCCGTCAGCGCATCGACGTGGTGCTGGTCGCCGGCGACATCTACGACTCGGCGATGCCCGCGGGGCGGCACGTCGACGCGCTCACGCTGGCCCTCGCCGAGATCCGCGCCGCAGGAGCCGCGATCGTGCTCTCGAGCGGCAACCACGACTCGGCGGCGAGGCTGGGGGCCAACGCAGGCTTCGCGCGCGCAGGCGGGCTCCACCTGAGCACCAAGGCGCTCGAGCCGGAGTCGTGGCGCATCGAGCTCGCCGACGAGCACGGGCCGGTGCAGGTCTACGCGCTCCCCTACCTCGAGCCGGTGGCGTTGCGGGCCGCGCTGCCCGAGGCCGGCATCGCGAACCAGGCAGACGCCGTCCGATGGGCGATGGATGCGGTGCGTGCGTCACGGCTCGAGCACACGGGGCGCGCGGTCGTGCTCGCGCACTGCTTCGCGGCGGGCGTCGCCGAGCCCGAGGACGATGCCCCTCGCGACATCACCGCCGGCGGCCTCGACGTGGTGCCGCTCACCCATCTCGACGGCGTTGACTACGTCGCGCTCGGCCACATCCACTCACGGCAGGAGCTCTCGCCCTCGGTGCGCTATTCGGGCGCCCCGCTGCACTACTCCTTCCGGGAGCGCTCGCCGCTGCGCGGCGGGTGGCTCGTCGACCTCGACGCGGATGGGCTGGCGGAGGTCGCGTGGGTCGAGCTGCCGGTGCCGCGGTCGCTGACGACGATCGAGGGCGAGCTCGACGCGCTGCTGTCCGACCCCGAGCACGACGGCACCGAGCAGGACTGGCTGCGCGTGCGGCTCACCGACCGGCTGCGGCCCGTGGATGCGATGCGGCGGCTCAAGGAGCGCTGGCCGCACGCGGCAGAGGTGCAGTGGATCGGTGGAGAGGACGCACCGACGCTCGACCTGCACGCTCGGCTCGCCAGGCGGAGCGAGGCGGAGGTCGTCGGAGACTTCCTCGTGCACGTTCGCGCCGGCGTCGGCGCGAACGAGGCGGAGGCAGCGCTCGTGCGCGACGCCGTCGCGCGTGCAGCGGCTGTCGAGGCCGGCCTGTGATGCGGGCAGCGCTGTGAAGCTGCTGCGGCTCGAGCTCGCGGCATTCGGGCCGTTCCGGGAGCGCTTCGAGATCGATTTCGCGTCGTTCGACGCCGACGGCCTCTACCTCATCGCGGGTCCGACCGGGGCGGGCAAGTCGACGATCCTGGACGCCGTCGCCTACGCGCTCTACGGCAGCGCCCCGCGCTATGCCGGCGCGCCGCACGTGCGCAGCGATCTCGCCGGGCCGAGCGACCGCACCTGGGTCGAGCTCGAGCTGGCGGTCGGCGAGCGCGTGCTGCGGGTGCGACGCACGCCGGAGTACGAGCGGCCGAAGCTGCGCGGCAGCGGGCTCACCAAGGAGCGTGCCACCGCGACGCTCTGGGAGCGCCAGGGCGACGGATGGCAGATCCTGGCGACCAGCGTCGACGATGCGAGCACGGAGATCGGCAGCATCCTGGGTCTCCGCAAGGACGAGTTCCTGCAGGTGATCCTGCTCGCGCAGGGCGGATTCGCCGAGTTCCTCCAGGCCGACAGCAAGGTGCGGAAGACGCTGCTCGAGCGGCTCTTCGGCACCGGCAGCATGCGGCGGCTGCGGGAGCTGCTGCTCTCGGATGCGCGTGCCGTCGATGCAGCCCGTGACGAGCAGGAACGAGTGCGCGACGACCGGGCCGCGCGCGTGCGCGACGCCGCGGCGTCGCTGCTCGAGGCGGAGGACGCGGCGCTGGCGGACGCGGACGACGGAGCGATGGCGCTGTCGGCGCTCGAGAGTGCCATCACCTCGCATGTCGAGCTGTCGGCGGCTCGGGCGGTGGCCGCTGCGGCCGCTGAGCGGGACGCGCGGCAGGCGCGCGACGCCGCGAGGGCGGTCGCCGAGCGCATCGCCCGGCGCGACGGCGCCGTGGCAGCGCTCGCTCGGCTCGACGAGGACGCGGCAGCGATCGCTGAGGACCGTGCGCGTCTCGCGGACGCCGATCGTGCCGGCGAGGCAGCCGGAGCGCTCGAGCGCTGGGCGCGTGCCGACGCCGAGGCCGACCGGGCGGCGAGCGCGCTCGAGGAGGCGACTGCGGGGCTCCCGGAGGGCGTGGAGGCATCGCGCACGGCCGTCGAGGTCGAGCACGACGTCGCCGCCGACGCTGCTGCGCTCGCGTCCGAGACCAGCAGGCTCGAGACATCGCTCCCAGCGCTCGAGCGCGTCGCGACCTCGGCGGAGGCCGCCGCGGCCGATGCGACTGCGGCGGTCGCTGCCGCGAAGCGGCTCCGCGCTGCCGCCCCCGCTGCGCGCCAGTCGATCGTCGACGCCCTCGAGGCGGCGAGCGCCCTCGCGGCAGGCGCCGATGCTGCCTCCGAGCGGCTCGCCGCGGCAACCGGGCGGCTGGATGCCCGCGACGCGGCCGACAGGCTCGCCGAGCCGATCCGCGCCGCCAAGGCAGCTGCCGTGCGCAGCGCGGCCGACCAGCATGACGCGGCCGACGAGCTGCACCGGCTGCAGACCGCACGGATCGACGGCATGGCGGGCGAGCTGGCGGGCGCACTCGCAGAGGGCACGCCGTGCCCGGTCTGCGGCGCTGTCGAGCACCCCGCCCCGCACGCGCCCGCGCCCGACGCCGTCACTGCCGACGACGTCGCGGCGGCGCTGGAGCGCAGCGGGCTCGCGCTGACCGCGGCCGCTGCCGCGCACGAGGCGCTCGCCGAGCTCGAGCAGCAGCTCGCCAGGGAGCAGGGCCGCGCGGGCGATGCCGATCGAGGCGCGCTGCACGACGAGCTCGAGCTCGCGACGGCGGCGCTGCGCGCCGCAGAGGAGGCCGCCGCCGCCCGCGACGCCACCACCGAGCAGCTCGCCGAGCACGAGGCGGAGGCCCAGCGGCTCGACGCTCGACTCGCCGAGCTCGAGCGCAGCGCCGAGGCGCACAGCGTCGCGGCCGCCACGGCCAGCGCACGCCGCGATCAGGCGCGTGAGCGGCTCGCCCACGGACTCGGCGGCCACCCCGACGCCGCCGCGCTGCTCGCGGCCACCATGAGCGTGCGCGACGCGCTGCGCAGCTGGCTCGATGCGGATGCGGAGGCCGCGAAGGCGCTCGCAGAGCAGACGGCCGCAGCCGTCGCGGGCGCAGCGGCGCTGGCGGAGCACGCGCTGCCCGACCGAGCGGCGACGGCGGCCATGCGGCTCGAGCGCTCCCTTCGCACGGCGATGCGCGAGCGCATCTCGCAGCACGACGACGCGGTCGCGCGGGCGCGCGGCGTGCTGGCGCAACCAGATCTTGCCGACCTGGGCGATGCTCCGGATCTCGAGCCACTCGAAGAGGCGCTGCGCGAGGCCACGAGTGCTTCCGCCGAGGCGGCACGCACGGCAGCGGCGGGCGAGACGACCCGCCGACTCGCCGTTGGCGACCTCGCCGCCGCGAGGGAGGCCATCCGCTCGCTCTCCGAGGGCGCCGAGCACGCCGAGACGGTGCGCGCGCTCGCGCGGGCGCTCGACGGCAAGAACGAGCGCGCGCAGGACATCGAGACCTACGTGCTCGCGACTCGGCTCGCGACGATCATCGACGCGGCGAACGCGCGACTCTCGGCGATGACCCACGGACGGTTCACGCTGGTGCACGACGAGGAGCGAGCCTCCCACGGCCGGGCGAGCGGACTCGGCATCGCCGTCGTCGACGCGCACACCGGGCTCGCGCGCACGACCCGGTCGCTCTCGGGTGGCGAGACCTTCCTTGCATCGCTCGCGCTCGCGCTCGGCCTGGCGGATGTCGTGCAGGCCGAGTCGGGCGGCGTCTCGCTCGAGACGCTGTTCGTCGACGAGGGCTTCGGCTCGCTCGACCAGGACACGCTCGAGGCGGCGATGTCGACCCTCGACGAGCTGCGCGTCGGCGGCCGCAGCGTGGGCATCATCAGCCACGTGCAGCAGATGCAGGAGCGCATACCCTCGCGCATCCGGGTCGTGCCGGTGCCGGGCGGCGGCAGTCGCATCGAGGTGCACGCGACGAGCGGGGCCAGCGGCTCCTAGGTCGCGGTTGTCGATCACCACAGCGTCGGCGGTCGGCGCGGTCTCCGCTGGGTAGGCTCCCCCGCATGCGCGACTTCGATCAGCGACCGCAGCACGGCCGACGGCTCGACATCTCGACGCTCGCGGCGTTCGACCGCTTCGCCAGCAGGGCGACGAGCATGGCCGGTTGGCGGATCCAGGATCTCGACCTGCGTGAGCGCGGCGACGCGCTGGCGAAGCTGCACGGCGAGGGTGCGCTCGTCATGGGCTCCGACCTGCCCGCCGAGGCGAAGGAACGGCTCGTGCGCGATGGCGCGCTGATCTTCGACGACGTGCCCGACACGCCCTTCAACGCCTACCGGTCCTCCCTCTACACGCCCGACGACCTCGTCGCCGGGATCGAGAGCGGCTACCCGACGACCTTCGACGCGCGCGTCTACGCCTGGTCGCGCACCCGCCACCACGACGTCGCCGACACCCTCGCCGCGGCGCTCCACGACCACTCCATCGACGATGCGCTCGCCGAGTGGGTGCAGGGCAAGCAGATCGTCGGGATCATGGGCGGCCACGCGCTGCGCCGCGACTCGGACGAGTACCGGCAGGCTGCGCACCTCGCGCACGGCCTTGCCCGAGCGGGCAGGATCGTCGCGACGGGCGGCGGGCCCGGGGCGATGGAGGCGGGCAACCTAGGTGCCCGCGCGGTCGCGCTCTCCCCAGAGCAGCTCGACACGGCCATCGACGAGCTCGCCGCCGTGCCGTCGTTCCATGGCTCCATCCCGCACTGGATCGAGTCGGCGCGCGCCGTCGCCACGCGCGTCGGCGACGGCGTCTCGCTCGGCATCCCCACCTGGCACTACGGGCACGAGCCGCCCAACTCGTTCGCGACCTCGATCGCGAAGTACTTCCAGAACTCCGTGCGCGAGGACATCCTGCTGCGGGTCGCGAACGCGGGCATCGTCGTGCTGCCCGGCGGCGGCGGCACCGTGCAGGAGGTCTTCCAGGATGCCTGCGAGAACTCCTACGCAGATGAGGGCGCGTGGGCGCCGCTCGTGCTGCTCGGCGAGCGCTTCTGGAGCGAGACGATGCCTGCCTGGCCGCTGCTGCAGGCGGTCATGCGGGGCAAGCCGGGCGAGGCGGGCATCGCGCTGGTCGACACGGTGGCGGATGCGGTGGCGAAGATCGCGGCGTTCGAACCGGACGAGCGCGGCGGGGCGGGCGGCCTGCATGCGGCCGCGCCGGAGGATCGGCGCTAGGTCTCGTGACGTCCTACGGGCTCAACTCCCCCGCGATGCGGCGCTCGATGTCATGCGTCGTCGCGTCCGGCAGCGCGATCAGGCCGTCGAGCTCCTTGCGCGCTTGCTTGTATGCGCTCTGCCGCTCCGCGGGCGTCGAGGCCTCGCTCTCGGCGAGCGCCATCAGCCGCTGCGCCGTCTGCAGCCTGCCGCGCTCCGCGTCGCTGAACGCCGACTGCGCCCGCCGCTTCGCCTCGCGCACCGCCGCCTCGAACGCGACCTCGTAGTCGCGCACGGCCTCGCGATAGCGCTCCAGCGACCCCGCCGCCCGCAGCGCTTCCGGCGCCTCGGGCCGGAGCCCATCCGCCACTCGCTTCGCGCGGTGGAAGGTCTGCGTGAGCGGCTCCCGCATGTCGGTCATGAGCGGGTAGTCGATGAGCTTCGAGACATCGAGCTCGAAGTCGAGCCACCGGCGGTCGACCTCGTCGTGATCGGCGAGGATGCGCTCGATCTGCCGGTCGCGATCAGCCTGCTCCGCCTGCTGATCGGCCCGCGGCTGCTGGGCGGGAGCGCCCTCGACCGACCCCACCGGAGCACGCCGAACGCGCTCGAGCTCGATGCGGTCACGCCGCCGACGCTCGTTGTACTTGGCGACGCCGCCGACCCATCCGCCCACCACCGGGCCGATGATGAAGATGAGCCACCAGTAGCTGCCGGCGAACTGCAGGATCTCTTCCACGCCAGCAATCTATCGGCCGGCCTTGATGTGCCCCTGGCCGAGGCACAGCCCGCAGTGCCAGGATCGAGCCGACGCCCGCGTGGGCGAAGAGGAGCCGCCATGACCGACATCCAGAACCCCGAGCAGGCCCGCACGCAGCCGACGCCCCCGTCGACCACGATCGCGGAGTTCGACACCTACGAGCAGGCGCAGGCGCTCGTCGACAGGCTGAGCGACGCGAAGTTCCCCGTGCAGCACGTGCGGATCGTCGGCACCGGGCTGACGACCGTCGAGCAGGTGCTGGGCCGCATGACCTACGGCCGCGCCGCGCTCACCGGCGCGCTCGGCGGCGCCTGGTTCGGGCTGTTCGTCGGCCTGCTGTTCGGCCTCGTCATCGCCAACTCGTGGGTGTGGGTCATCTGGGCGCTCCTGATGGGCGCCGCGTTCGGCATGATCGCAGCAGTCGTGCAGCACGCCCTGACGGGCGGCAAGCGCGACTTCACGAGCATCCAGGCGCTGCGCGCCGAGCGCTACGGCGTGCAGGTCACAGAGGAGCACGCCGCCGAGGCCGTGCGCGTCATGGGGCAGCCGACGCCGACCGCGTGACGCACGCAGACGGGGCCGGGTGCGACACATCGCCCGGCCCCGTCTGCTGTCGGCAGCGCTCAGCGCACCTCGTCGGCGAGCGCCGACTCGTCGTGCTCGCGCTCATCCGGCACGTCGTCCGCGGGCTTCCGCAGCCAGAAGGTCGCGGCGACGCCCAGCACCCACAGCGCCGCAGCGCCCATGAACGCGATGCGCGCGCCCTCCAGCAGCGCCTCGCCGTTGGCCACGCCCTCGGCGACCAGCTGCGTCTGTCGCGTCGCCATGATCGTCACGAACGCCGCGGTGCCGGCGGCGCCAGCGACCTGCTGCACGGTGCTGATGGTCGCGGAGCCGTGGCCGTAGAGGTGCTTCGGCAGCGCCCCGAGCGACACGGTGAACAGCGGCGGGAAGGTGAAGGCGAAGCCGAGCATCAGCACCATCTGCATGATCAGCACCATCCACCAGGGCGTCGAGATGTGCAGCGTCGTGTAGAGCAGCAGCGCGGTGAGCACGACCAGCGCGCCGGGGATCACCAGCGGTCGAGGCCCGAAGCGGTCGTAGAGATTGCCGACCACCGGCCCCAGCAGGCCGGTCATGAGCGCGCCCGGCAGGGTGATGAGGCCGACGTGCAGAGGCTCGAGCCCCATCGAGTCCTGCAGCACGAGCGGCAGCATGATGAGCGTGCCGAACATCGCGGCCATCGCGATCGTCATGACGACGACGGATGCGGTGAACAGCGGGTGGCGGAAGGTGCGCAGGTCGAGCAGCGCGTCGTCGGTGCGCTGCAGTCGCAGCTGGCGCAGCACGAACGCGACCAGGCTGACGACGCCGACGCCGAGCGCGACCGGCAGCTGCCACGCCGGCAGCCCCTCAGCCCCGATCAGCGAGAGCCCGTAGACCAGGCCGCCGAAGCCGAGCGCGGCGAGCGGGATCGAGACGCCGTCCAGCCGCGGCCGCTGCGGCTGCGGGCTGCCGCCCAGGTTCCTCGCGCCGAGGAACAGGAACAGCAGCGCGAGCGGTGCGATGCCGAGGAAGATCCAGCGCCACGAGGCGAACTGCAGGATGACGCCGGAGACCGTCGGTCCGAGCGCGGGTGCTGCCGACATCACCATCGAGATGGTGCCCATGAAGGCGCCGCGGCGCGCGGGCGGAACGAGCTCCATCACCGTCGTCATGAGCAGCGGGAACACGAGCGCCGTGCCGGAGGCCTGCACGATGCGGCCGAGCAGCAGCAGCGGGAACGAGGGCGCGATGCCGGCGATCACGCTGCCGAGGATGAACGCCGCCATCGCGGCGACGTAGAGGGTGCGCTTGCTGAAGCGCGCCATGAGCCAGCCGCTCGTCGGGATGACGACGGCCATGGTCAGCATGAACGCGGTCGTCAGCCACTGCGCGGCGCGCTCGTCGATGGCGAGCACGGGATCCTGGATGAGGGTCGAGATGGCGACGTTCATCGCCGTCTCGTTGAGGATGACGACGAATGCCGACACCAGCAGGGTTGCGATGGTCACTGCGCCGCCCGGGGGGAGGCGCTGAGGCTCGGGCTTGGTCTGCGGCATGGGCCGCTCGTTCTGCGTTTCGGTCTGCATGATGCTCCGAGAAGGCGACGCGAACCCAGCGGGAGTGCTCCCGCTGGGTTCGCGTCGGTGCGTGAAGGTGGAGGCGCAGGTCAGCCCTGCGGTGCCTCCATGAAGAAGAAGTCGATGATGTGGCCGTCTGGATCGGTGAGCTGCCCGCCGTACATGCCCCACTCGTTCGCCTCGACCGGCTTGGAGAGGGTACCGCCTGCTGACGCGCCCGCAGAGGCGAACGCATCGACCTCCTCATTGCTTCCCAAGAGCACGGCGAGCAGATTCTCGAGCGTGCCCTGCGGGGCGCGCTGCTGGTCGCCGGTGAGGAACTCGTCGAACTTGGCATGCTCCAGCAGCATGATCGCTGCCTGGTCGTTCACGACCACGCAGCTCGTCGTCTCGTCGCTGAAGACGGGGTTCTTCGCGAAGCCCAGCGCCTCGTAGAAGGCCGTCGCCCTGGCGATGTCGGCGACCGCGTAGTTGGGGAAGATCATCTGCACTGCCATGACTGCTCCTCGTGCGTCCGTGCTGCCCTCGCGCGGGTGCGCGCGTGCGTGTGAACGGCGTTCACATTAGCGCACGAGCGAGCGTAGGCTCAAGGGCGATGGCGAGATCGGGCTACTTCCACGGCGATCTGCGTCGGGCGCTGCTCGACGCAGGGCTCGACGCTGCGCGCGCGGCGGGGCCGGAGGCTGTCAGCGTGCGCGAGCTCGCCAGGATGGTCGGCGTCGCACCCTCCGCGGTCTACCGGCACTTCGAGAGCCACGAGCGGCTCGTCTCCGAGCTGGCGCTGCGCGCGCAGGCGATGGTGGCGGATGCGATGGAGGCCGAGGTCGCGCTCGTGACGGATGTCGTCGGCCGCGCCTGGGCGGATGGCGTGCTCGCGGCCGTCGGCACCGGGTACATCCGCTTCGCGTGGCGCGAGCCCGGCCTGTTCCGGATCGCGTTCCGCACCCACGGCGACCTCGATGCCGCGCACGACGAACGAGGTCGCGGCAGCTGCGGTCGCACACCCTACGAGCAGCTCGAGCGAGCCCTCGACGCCCTCGTCGAGGTCGGCGAGCTCGCCGAGCAGGAGCGCGCCGGCGCCGAGGCGCTCGCCTGGTCGTCGGTGCACGGCTTCGCGCTGCTCACCGTCGAGGGGCCGCTGCGCTCGCTCGACGAGCAGACGCGCGAGCAGCTCGTGCTCCGCATCGTCGAGATGGTGCGTCAGGGTCTCGCGCAGCGCGCCGGGCCGGGCGCGTGAGCGCTGTGCGGCGCTCGCACCACGGCACGTTCCTGCGCGAGAGCCTGCTCGCCTTCGGGCCGCACGCCGGGGCGCACCGGGTCGCGATCCGGGCCTCCGTCTCGACGCTCGTGCCGCTCGCGGTGCTGCTGCTGATCGGCCGGCCGGAGTGGGCCCCCTGGGCGGCATTCGGCGCGTTCGCCGCGCTCTACGGGCGCAATCGCGTGCACCTGTCGCGGCTGACGATGCAGCTCACTGCGGCTGGGGTGCTCGTGACGATGGTCGGCCTCGGCTCGCTCGTCGCGATGCTGCCCTCCCCCGCCTGGCTGATGATCGCCGCGGGTGCGGTGCTGGCCGGACTCGTCTCCGTCGTCTCCGACGCCGAGGACTGGCACCCGCCAGGCCCGCTGTTCGCGCTCTTCGCCTTCTCCGGCTCCGCGTCACTGCCGGGCGGCACGCTCGCCGACGCGGGCCTCGCGACCCTCGTCGCCGCCGCATCCGCCGCCTTCGCCGTGCTCGTCGGCTCGGCGGGCACTGCGCTGCGGCGTGCCCGCGGGCTGCCGACGCCGCCCGGCGAGCTGACGCGCGACTGGACGCTGCGGGCCGGCCGCCGGGTGCAGCTGCGCCGCGTGGCGCGCTACGCGATCGGGGTGCTGCTGGCCGGCACGATCGCGGTGCTGCTCGGCATCGGCCACCCCTACTGGGCGATGGTGTCTGCGCTCGTGCCCGTCTCGACCGCCACGCTCGCAGCGGGCGTCGTGCGCGGCACGCACCGCATGCTCGGCACGACGCTCGGTGTGCTCGTCGCCGCCGGGCTGCTGGCGCTCCAGCCGTCTGCGCTCTGGGTGGTGGTGCTCATCGTCGCCTTCACGTTCGGGGCCGAGCTGCTGGTCGGCCGCAACTACGGCATCGCCATGATCTGCATCACGCCGCTCGCACTGCTGGCGGTGCACCTGGCGTCGCCGACGCCCGCGGAGGTGCTGCTCGTCGACCGGCTCGTCGAGTCGATCGTCGGCGCGCTCGTGGGCATCATGGTGGGCTTCGCGACCAGGAGCTGGAACCGGCAGCGGGCATAGCGGCGCCGAGCCCGACGGACGGCTGTGCTATCAAGAAGGCATGCCCCTCCTCTCGGCTCGCGACCGCGATCCGGGCGACCCCTTCTTCACGCGCGTCGCCACGCTGCCGAACGTCATCACGCTCGCGCGGCTGCTGCTGCTCGTGCCGGTGTGCTGGCTGATCGTCGTGGGCGCGCCCGGCTCGTGGCTGCCGACGATCCTGCTGGCGCTGTGGGCGGCGACCGACTGGATCGACGGCGTGCTCGCCCGCGCCCTGCGCCAGGAGTCGCGCCTCGGCGAGGTGCTCGACCCGATCGCCGACCGCGTCGGCATCATCGGCGTGACCCTCGCGCTCGCGATCGGCGGTGCCGTCGACTGGTGGATCCTCGTCGTGATCGCCGCGGTCGATGTCGCAACGGTGGTGTTCGCCGGTCGCGAGGCACGCGACGGCAGCATCCACGTCTCCTGGGTGGGCAAGGTGCGCACGGCGCTGCTGCTGACGGCGATCGTGGTGCTGCTGCTGGGGCACACGGTGCTCAGCTGGGCGACGCCTGTAGGGCTCACGCTCATGCTGCTGGGCATCGGCCTGCACGTGATCGCCGGAGTCGACTACATCCTGCAGGCGCGTCGCCAGCGACGGGTGCAGACTGGATCCGGTTCGCACGCAGAGGAGGCACGATGAGCGACTGGCTGGAGGATCGAGAGCGGATGGCCGCACTGGTCGAGGACGTCATGGCCGGCTGGCATGACTCCGTCGAGCGCATCGCGGGCGACGATGGAGACGACGACACGATCGTCGCGCGCGACGACGACAAGGTCGCGGCGATCCTGCTGCTCGATGAGGAGAACGTCGAGGCGATGGTCGACGCGGAGGCCGAGGGCGCGCTCGCGCAGTGGCTGCGGGACGAGCTGGCCGAGGACGCCGACCGCGACGACGACGACACCGACGAGGGCCCCGACGACGACCTCGAGGCGGCCGCCGACGCCTGGTTGGGCGCCGACGGCGACGTGGCAGCGGTCGATGTCGAGACCGCCGCGTCCGCCGATGCGGCATCCATCGACGTCGACGATGATGACGACCTCGACGACTGGGACGACCCAGAGGCCGACGCGCTCATCGACGAGCTGCCTGCCTGAGCCACACCCGCTGAACGCCATCCGCGGATCCGGAATCAGCCGGGGCGATGCCGCGTTGCCCCCAGCATGCAGATCGATATCTGGTCAGACATGGCGTGCCCGTGGTGCTTCATCGGCAAGCGCCGGTTCGAGCGGGCGCTGGGCGCCTGGGAGCACAAGGACGACGTCGAGGTGACGTGGCACTCCTTCCAGCTCGACCCGACGCTGCCGGAGCACTACGACGGCACGGAGGTCGAGTACCTCGCGAGCCGCAAGGGCATGCCGGCGGAGCAGGTGCGGCAGATGTTCGAGCACGTCTCGACGCAGGCGGCCGGCGAGGGCCTGCACTACGACTTCGACCGGCTCGTGGTCGCGAACAGCCTGCGCGCGCACCAGCTGCTGCACCTCGCGAAGGCCAAGCGCGCCGACGCGCCCGGGGCCGCTGACGCGGTGAAGGAGGGCCTGCTCTCTGCCCACTTCGAGCAGGGCGTCGACATCGGCAGCGCGGATGCGCTGGTCGCGATCGGCACAGCTGCTGGCCTCGACGAGCAGGAGATCCGCGAGGCGCTCTCGGACGAGCGCTACCTGCCATCGGTGCGCGCCGACATCGACCAGGCGCAGCAGCTGGGCGTGAACGGCGTGCCCTTCTTCGTGTTCGACATGCAGCTCGGGCTCTCCGGCGCCCAGCCGGCGGAGGTCTTCACGCAGGCGCTGGAGCAGGCCCGCGCCCTCTCCCTCGAGAACGCGTCGCCCCAGCCGTAGCTGAAGGCCGACGCGCGAGGTAGACCCACTCGCGACCGGGGCGATCGGGCGCGTCGCGCACGTCGAGCACCTCGAAGCCGGCGGCCACGAGCGAGCGCTCGATCGCCTCGCGCGTGCGGAATCGCAGCGTCGACACCGAGTCGATGCGATGGCCGTCGCGGTGGAACACGGTCGGCGAGACGAACGTGACGATCGGTCCGCCGGGCGCCGCCGTGTCGACCTCCGTCACCTCAACCCAGTCCTCGACCGGCCCCTCGTGCGGCACGTCGACGATCTGACGCGTGCGCTCCGGCGTCCAGTCGAGCCACGCCTGTCGCTCGGGCCTGCGCGCCTCGAACACCAGCGTGCCGCCCGGTCGCAGTCGATCGTGGGCCGCGACGAGCACCGCGTGCCAATCGGCGTCACCGAGGAACACCTGGGCGACGTTCGCCGTCATGGTCGCGACGTCCGCAGCCATCGTCGACAGCCCATCCGCCGTGCCCACGTGCCACTGCACGCGCTCGGCACCGGGCTTGCCGCGGGCGACGTCGACGGATGCGCGCGCCGGGTCGACGCCGACGACGCTGAGACCGCGCGCGGCGAGCATCAGCGCGAAGGTGCCCGTGCCACAGCCGATGTCGAGCACCGATCGCGCGCCGAGCTCGTCGTCGACCAGGGTCGCGTAGACCTCGAGGTCGCTGCGATCGGGGTCGAGCGGGTCATAGACGGCGGCCAGGCGCGGATCCTCGAAGATCGCGTCGGCCACCGTCTGCTCCCCGCTGTCCGCTAGGCCTGGTCGCGCGCCGCGACCGCGTCGTGCAGCATGCCGGTGACCGCCTCGAGCCGCAGGTCGCCGCTCGTGGGCTGGTCGCCCGCCGTGCCGTCGATCGCGCGGCCGACGAGGCTGGCCTTCGTGTCGAGCAGCTCGGCGATGCGGGTGTCGATCGTCTGCGCGGCGAGGATGCGCCACACGGTGACCGGCATGTTCTGGCCGATGCGGTGGATGCGGTCGATCGCCTGCGTCTGCTCGGCGTCGGTCCACGAGAGCTCGGCGAGCACCATGTCTGCGGCAGCCTGCAGGTTGACGCCGACGCCGGCGGCCATGAGCGAGCAGACGATGACCTGCACCGAGGCGTCGTTCGTGAACGAGTCGATCGCCTTCTGGCGCTGCGTCGGCGTCTGGTCGCCGCGGATCGAGACGGTCTTGATGCCGGCCTTCGCTAGCGTGGCCTCTGCCGTGTCGAGGACGTCGATGTGCTTGGCGAAGAAGACGACCTTGCCGACCGAGTGAGCGAGCTGCGCCGCGTAGTCGGCGGCGAGATCGGCCTTGGCGCGGCCGATGCGGCGGGCGAGCGCGAACACGTTCTCGCCGGTGCCGCCCTCCTGCGTCTCGACCTCGCTGCGGGCGATACGGCGGATGAGGTCGTCGTCGATGGTGCCGTCGTCATCTGCCGCGCGCTGCAGCATGGCGGCGTCGTAGCGGCGCAGCATGCGGTCGACGAGCTCGCGCTCCGCGGCGCGGATGGAGCGCACCGCCGACTCGTCGAGCTCGACGGGGATGTCGGCGATGCGGCGGGCGGGGATGTCGCTCGCGACGTCGATCTTGCGGCGGCGCACGATGCCCATGTCGATGACGGCCTGGCGGGCAGCGGGGTAGAAGCTGCGGTCCATGGGCGTGAGCCCGACCTCTTCGAGGTCTTCGGTGAGCTCGGCGTTCGGCTCCTTGTGGTCGATCCAGCCGAGGAACCGCCAGATGGCGCTGAAGTCTTCGATGTCGTTGATGAGCGGCGTGCCCGTCAGCGCCATCAGGAGCGGGTTGCCGATGCGCTCCCGCAGCGCCGCAGCGATCTGCAGCACGTGGCGCGACCGCTTCGAGCGCGTGTTCTTGATGAAGTGGGCCTCGTCGACGACCATGCCGCGGAAGCCGAAGCGCTCGAGCCAGCTCATGTGGCGGTCGAGCACCTCGTAGTTGACGATCACGACGTCGGCGAAGGCGTCGAGCGCGTCACCGTCGCCCTGCAGCACCGCGGCGCGGCGGCCCGGCACCCAGCGCTCGGTCTCGCGCGCCCAGTTGATCTTGACGACGCTGGGGGCGACGACGAGCAGCGGGAAGGCGTTCGCGGCCTGCGCCGCGAGCAGCGCCTGGGCGGTCTTGCCGAGGCCGGGCTCGTCAGCGAGCAGGAACGTGCGGTGGCCGTCCCTGGCCGACTGCACGAGCTGCGCCTGGTGGTGCATGAGCTCCTCGCCGCCGGGGGCGACGCGCTGCTTGGGCTCTGGCAGCGGCATGCACGCGGGCTTGCCGTCTGCCGCGACCTCGAACGAGAGGTAGAGCGGCGAGAGCAGGTCGAAGCCGGCGAGTCGGTCACGCTCGGGCTTGCGGCGGATGTGCGAGAGATCAGGCTCGAGGAACGGGTTGGCGAGCTGCACGCGGTGCACCGACGGCGGCACCACCTGCGGCGCCTGCGGCTCGCTCGACTCGGGCTCGGCGGCGGCCTCCTGCTCGGGCTCCGGCTCCAGTCCGGCAGCGAGCAGCATCTCGCGCTTGCGCTCCTTCACCGCATCGGTGATCGGGGCGCCATCGCCCAGCAGCGGCAGCAGCGTGGGCTCGCGGCTCGCTGCCTTCGCGAGGATGACGGCGATGCCGTCGAGCCGCTTGAGGTCTTCGGCGCGCTGCGCGTCGGTGAGGGCGGCGTCGGCGCGGACGCGAGCGCGCTCCTCGCGGGCGAGCATGGCGACGACCTGCAGCTTCACGCGGGTCGAGCGCGAGGCGGCGCCTCGCTTGACTCCCGCCTCGACCTGCCGGACGGCACGTGCGAGCTGCGGGATGAGTGCGTCGCGGTCACGCGACGTCGTCTCGGGGGATGTGTCCGACGGGTTGGTGTCCGTCTGGCGCGCATCGATGGTTGCGGCGTCTGCCACATGTCCTCCGTTCGAGGCGGGACCGAAGGAGAGGCCCCGGCGTTCGTGCTGCGGCGAGCGCCTCATGCAAAGCGGCGGATCGTCGAGCCGGCGGCGGCGGCTGCGGTGTGCGGGATGCCGCGATGCGGCACCGGCGGTGACCGGCGAGCTGACGCCTGTGCCCATGCTACCCCTCAGCGAGCCCAGGCGCTCGCCGGGCCACAGCATCCCAGCAAAGATGTGGGGATCTGCCTGTCAGCCGCGCGCGAGGCAGCCGATGGCCACATCTCTGTCGCGGGGCGAGCGCTCAGCCCTGGAGCAGCTCGGCGAGGCGGTCGATCGAGGCGAGCAGGTTCTCGGCCTGCGTGCTGCGGGCGCGCGCGAGCCGCTTCTCGTCGTGCAGCTCGCTCCAGTCGTAGGTGTGGGTCACGCGGGTGCCCGCACCCTCGGGCTCGAGCTCCCATCGCCACAGCTGCCCGATGGGAGGCGTGCCCTGCTCGGCTGGCTTCCAGGCGATGCGGCGCCCTTCCTCGAACTCCACCACGTGGTTCTCACGCACCGCACCCTTGTTGAGAGTCATCGAGAACACGTCGCCCACCGCGCGCACGCGCTGTCCCTCCGGTGCCTCGCCGAGGTTGTCGTTGCCGTCCCACGCCGGCTGCCGCGACGGATCGGCGATCTGCTCGAAGATGACGTCGGCAGGGGCCGCGATGACGCGGCTCGCCTGCACGACGCGGATCTCGGTGCTGTCGCTGCTCGTCCTGCCGCCCTGGCTGCTCTCGCTGGTGTCGCTCATGCCGCCATCGAAGCACGCGCGCGACCCGAACCGCCATCGGCACCGGTGATGGCGCATCCGCCCCGCCCTCCGTCGACCGCACGTTGCCCCGCCCTCCCGACCGGAGTAGACCTGGGGCAGGTGCACGCCTACGGAGGGAGCTCGTCATGACCGTCGACAGCGCACGGAAGCACCCGGTCTTCCCGCCCTTCACGGAATGGGTGGATGCGTTCGCGCTCATGGGCGGCTGGGACGGCAAGAGCCCGCTGCCCGGCATCCGCGTCGAGGAGGTCGTCGAAGATGACGCGTTCATCGTGCACGCCGAGCTGCCGGGGCTCGATCCGGCGCGCGACATCGACGTGATGATCGAGCACGGCGTGCTGCGGATCCATGCCGAGCGTCACCGCGATCAGCGCGAGCCGCAGCGCACCGAGTTCCGCTACGGCGCGCTCGCTCGCGACATCCGGCTGCCGCAGGGCGCACAGGACGACTCGATCACCGCCTCCTACGACGCCGGCATGCTCACGGTGCGCGTGCCGATCGAACCGCTGACGAAGCAGCTGCGGCACGTGCAGATCGAGCATCGCTGAGCGCGGCGTGCCTGAGGCGCAGCGCACTCCGGACGGCCGCTGGATCGCGGTCGGCGGTCGGCGCTGGCGCGCGGAGGATCCGACGCTCGAGCCCGAGACCGCGGCTCGGCTGCGCTCGCATCTCGGGCGGGCCAGGTCGGCCGTGCGGCGCGACGACGACGAGGTCGGCGTGCGCCGCGCGCGCGATCGCGTGCAGCTGGCGAAGGAGGGCCTCGGCGAGCGCGGCGACCCCTGGTGGGAGCTGACCGAATCGGCCCGCGCCGCCAGGGCCGACGACCGGCTCGCCCGTCTCGATCTGGCCGCGCCCCCGTGAGCAGGATCCGTCAGGGAGCGAGGCCCGCTCCCCCGACGGCGGGCAGGCTCAACCTGCAGCGCGCAGCTGCTCGAGCGCCTTCTCCAGCCGCCGCTGCCTCGTCTCCTCTGCCTTCGCCTCGGCGATCGCGCGCGCCATCTCCTTGCGCCTCGAGGGTGCGAGCGCTTCGAACGCCGCCTTCGCCCCGCTGTCGGTCGCGAGCGCTGCCTCGAGCTCCGGCGGCAGCTCCGTCAGCCGCTCCGCGGTGTCGAGCGCGATGTCCGCCTCGACCTCATCCCCGTACTCGATGCCGAGCTCTGCCCGCGCCGCCCTGCTGAGCCCGACCATGCTCCGGCCACCCATCTGCCCGATGCGCAGCCGCGCGGTGCGGTCGCCGATCGTGACGGTGACGGGCGCGTTCCTCGCGCCACCGAGCGACGACACCTGCGCTTCCGTGAGCGGGATCGACGCTGCCGGACCCTCCTGGATGATGGTGGTGCGGATGCGGACGACGCTCATGGGCGAGAGCCTACGGCGAGCGCGCGGTCCGGTCGATCCCCGGCCGAGCCCCCGCGCTGCGAGCGCAGCGCCTAGCGTTGCAGCATGGGACGACGGATGTTCGTGGCGGTCGTGCCGCCGGGCGACGTGCGGGAGGAGCTCGCCGAGTTCCTCGACCTGCGCGATGGGCTGCGCTGGACGCCCTCCGACCGCATGCACCTGACGCTCGCGTTCCTGGCCGACGTGCCGGAGCGCACCCTGGAACCGCTGGAGGAGCGGCTCGGGGCGGCCGTGGCTGCGCTCGAGCCGTTCGCCTGCTCGCTGGCGGGCGCCGGCGCCTTCCCGCACCCCGATCGACCAGCTGTGCTCTGGCTCGGCGTCGGCGAGGGTGGCGCCGGGCTCGAGCACGCTGCGCAGCGCGTGCGCGCCGCCGCCAACGCCGTCGGCGCCACCCCCGACGGCCAGCGCTTCCATCCGCACCTGACCCTGGCGCGACCGGCACGGGATCGCAGCGCCGTGCGCTGGCTGCGGATGCTCGACACCTACCGCTCGCGCACGTGGACGGTCGACGAGGTCGAGCTGATCGACTCGCAGCTGCTCGGCCGAGGACGACGGCCGCTGCATCAGACGACCGCGCTGCTGCATCTCGGGCGGTGAGCGGCAGCGCGACACCGCGATCCTCGGCGCCTGCATAGACTGCAGCTGTGCTGGCGACCGTCCCCTCGATCGGCCGCATGACGCCGTATGGCGCCGAGCACCTGCTGATGCTGGCGGTCGCGCTCGTGCTGCTCATCGCCCTGCCGCTGCTGGTGCGCCGCGTACGTGACATCCGGGCGCTCGAGGGCTGGCTGCAGCGCGCGGGCTGGGCGTTGCTCGCCATCACGGTGCTCTGGATGGCGTGGGGCATGCTGCCGTCGAACTTCTCCATCGAGGAGTCGCTGCCGTTCCACTTCTCGGATGCGCTGCGACTGGTCACGGCCATCGCGCTCATCACGCGGTCGGGGTGGGCCATCGTCGTCTCCTACTACTGGGGCCTCACGCTCAACCTCCAGTCGCTGCTCACGCCCGACCTCAACTACTTCCAGCTCGTGCCGCTCGAGTTCACGATGTACTGGCTGCTGCACATGGCCGCGCTGGTGGTGCCCGTGGTGCTCGTCTGGGGCCTGGGCTACCGGCCCACCTGGTTCGGCTACGGCACGGCCTTCGCGCTGACCGTCGCGTGGGGCGGCGTCGCGCTGGTCGCCAACGCGGTCACCGGCGCGAACTACGGCTACCTGAGCCGGGGGCCGGCGGGACCCTCGATCCTCGACGCGCTCGGGCCGTGGCCGGTCTACATCCTGTGGGAGGCGCTGCTCGTCGCCGTCGTGTGGGCCCTCATGACCCTGCCGTGGACGCTGCCCCGCGCGACCGCCGGTGCCCCGGTCGACGATCGACTCGGCCTCATCCGCCGCCGTTCGCCGCACGCGCTGGCGCGCCGCGACGTCCTCGGGTAGCCACGCGGCCCACGGCAGCCTGCACCCTACGCCGCGGGCTCCAGCTCCAGCTGGGCCCACGGGCTGCCGTACTCGCCGAGCAGGTCGAGGAACGGCTTCGGCGGCAGCGCCTCCGGTCCGAGCACCCCGGAGCCCGACCACACGCCCGTCGCGAGCAGCTCGAGGGCGATCACAGGGTTGATCGCCGTCTGCCACACGACGCACTGGTGCCCGTACTCCGCCATCGACCAGCCGTTGTCGACCACGTGATACAGGTAGGTCGAGCGCGGCCGGCCGTCGGTGCCGGTGCCACGTACCCAGACCCCGGCGCAGGTCTTGCCGGTCATGACCGGGCCGATCGTCGCCGGATCCGGCAGGCACGCTGCCACCACGTCGCGGGGTGAGACCTCGACGCCGCCGACCCGCACCTTCTCGGTGCTGTCGAGGCCGAGCGTGTGCAGCGTCTTGAGCACGCCGATGAAGTCGGCGCCGAGCCCGTACTTGAAGGTCACGCGCTCGCAGTCGAGCCAGCGCGGCATGAGCAGCACCTCCTCGTGCTCGACGTTGACGCACTCGACCGGTCCGATGCCCTCGGGGAAGTCGAACACCTCCGGCTCGCTGAACGGCTCGGTGGTGAACCAGCCGCCGTCGACCGTGCTGCGCGAGCGCTCCCAGATCACCGGCGGGTTGAGGCACTCCTCGATGGTGGTCCAGATCGAGAACGAGGGAGCGAAGATCTCGTTGCCGTCGTCGTCGTGCACCGCGAGGTTGGCGCCGTCGCGCGTTCCGAGCTCGGTGATGCTGCTGAAGAGCTCATCGGCGGCGTAGCGCGCGAGCACGTTCGAGAGTCCGGGCTCCACGCCGATGCCGACGAGCGCCAGTCGCCCTGCCGCCTCCCACTGCTCGGCCTGCGCGAACTGCTCGTCGCCGAGCTTGCGGCCCACCTTGCTGAACGGCTGCTCCGGGTGCCGCTGCGACAGGCTCATCGCCATGTCGAGGTAGTCGGCCCCTGCCGCGAGCGCGCCCTCGAAGATCGGCATGACGAAGCGCGGATCGACCGCGTTCATGACATGCGTGATGCCGTGCTCGCGACAGAGCGCAGCCACGGATGCGGGGTCGGATGCGTCCACCTGCGCTGCAGAGAAGCGGTCGTCGACCGCTGCGGCCCGCTGGGCACGCGCCTCGTCGTAGTCGGCGATCACGATGCGCTCGTAGAAGTGGCGCCGCGCCGCGATCGCGGCGAACGCGCCTCCGACGCCTCCGGCGCCCACCAGCAGGATCCGCATGTCGCTCCTCTCGAGCCGGCGTCGGCCCCGCGCGATGCGCGACGCTCCCGACGCTGGGTTCAGCGCGACTCTAGTGGAATCACGACGGAATCAGTAGTGTCAGCGGGCAAGGAGGACGGATGCGGCACCTCAGCATCGAGGAACGCACGGGATCCGCCGAACTGCGCACAGAGGAGCAGTCGTGACCGACCCCAGCACCACACCCGTGAAGGACGACCGACCACAGCTGAAGCCGAACGCCATCGGCTTCTTCGATGCGCTCGTCATCGGGCTCGCCTCCACCTCCCCCGCCTACACGATCGCCGCGATCATCGGCGGGCTCGTGCTCTACACCGGCGTCCACGCCCCCGGCATCATGCTGGCGAGCTTCGTGCCGATGCTGCTCATCGCATCCGCCTTCTACTACCTCAACACGGTCGACCAGGACTGCGGCACCACGTTCTCGTGGGTCACGCGAGCGATGGGGCCCTGGTTCGGCTGGATCGGCGGCTGGGCGATCACCATGACGGGCGTGCTGATCGTCGGCTCACTCGCCGAGGTCGGCGTGCGCTACTCGCTGCTCACCTTCGGGCTCGAGGACCTCGCATACGACCCCGTGCTCATCCGCGTCCTCACCGTCGTGCTCATCATCGTCATGACGGCCATCTGCGTGTGGGGCACCGAGATCTCAGCACGGCTGCAGAACGTGCTCATCGTCTTCCAGGTGATCTCGCTGCTCGTCTTCGCCGTCGTCGCGCTGTGGCAGGTCTTCACGAACACCTCCGCCTTCGACTCGATCACGCCGACGTGGGAGTGGCTGAACCCCTTCGGCGGCGGCTGGACCGGCGTGACGGCCGGCCTGCTGCTGGGCGTGTTCGCCTACTGGGGCTGGGAATCGGCGGTCAACCTCACCGAAGAGACGACGAACTCGTCGCAGGCGCCCGGCAAGGCGGCCATCTGGTCGACGATCGTGCTCGTCATCACCTACCTGTCGGTGACGATCGCCGTGGTGGCGCTCGCCGGCGATGCCTTCCTGGCCGAGACTGCTGACGAGGAGGATGCGATCTTCCAGGTGCTCGCGGCCGACACCATGGGCCCGTGGGCGTGGGTCGTGATGCTCTCGGTCGCGACCTCGGCGATCGCCTCGACGCAGACCACGATCATCCCCGCATCCCGCACCGGCCTCAGCATGGCGCGGCGCGGCGCGCTGCCTGCGATGTTCGGCCGCATCCACCCGCGCTTCCGCACGCCGGACGTCTCCACGTGGTGGGTCGCGGGCATCGCCATCGCCTACTACCTCGTCGTCGGCATCGTCAGCGAGACGGCGCTGTGGGACACGCTGACGGCGCTGGGCCTCCTGATCGCCTTCTACTACGCGCTCACCGGCATCGCGTGCGCGATCTACTTCCGCAAGCGGCTCACCACCAGCGTGAAGAGCTTCCTGCTCATCGGCGTCGGCCCCGTGCTCGGCTCGCTCATGCTCATCTGGCTGCTCGTCGCGGCGGTCGTCGACTACGGCAATCCCGAGAACTCGTACAGCGAGACCGCATGGTTCGGCCTGGGGCCGCCGCTGGTGATCGGCATCGGCATCCTGCTCACCGGCATCGTGCTGATGATCATCTGGTACTTCCGAGACCGACGATTCTGGGACGAGCGGCCGAGCACCGCCCCGATCGAGACGGTCGCGGCGGCGGCGAGCGAAGGAGCGCAGCAGTGAGCGTCGTCCTCGGCTACGACGAGTCGCCCGGCGCGAAGCAGGCGCTGACGACCGCGATCGACGTGGCGCGTCGCTACGGCGAGCAGCTCGTCATCGTCTGCGGCACGGCACCACCCGGCAGCCTGGGCGAGGAGTCGCGCAGCCACGAGGCGGCGCTGCAGCAGCTCGGCGGCGCCGCGGTCGCGCACGCGGTCGCCGAGGCGCAGGCCGCCGGCGTCGATGCCATCACGGCACTCGTCTCCGCGCGCCCGGTGGAGGCGCTGCTCGAGCAGGCAGAGGTGCACGACGCCACGGTCATCGTGGTCGGCACCTGGGGCGAGAGCCCGGTGCGCGGCGCGATCCTGGGCTCGACGCCCCACAAGCTGCTGCACCTGAGCAGACGGCCGGTGCTCTGCGTGCCGGCCGCCGACTGAACGGAGACGAGAACCATGACGACGCCCGCTGACCACCTCTGGATGCACTTCACCCGCATGGCGGATGCCGACACGGCACCCGTCATCGTCCGCGGCGAGGGCGCGTATATCTGGGACGACCGCGGCAAGCGCTACCTCGACGGCCTCGCCGGCCTCTTCGTCAACCAGCTCGGCCACGGCCGTGCCGACCTGGCGGCCGTGGCCGCCGAGCAGGCGCAGACGCTCGCCTTCTTCCCGCTCTGGTCCTACAAGCATCCCAGTGCCGTCGACCTCGCCGACAAGCTGGCGTCGCTCGCGCCGGGCGATCTCGACCGGGTCTTCTTCACGAGCGGCGGCAGCGAGGCCGTCGAGAGCGCCTGGAAGCTCGCGAAGAACTACTTCAAGCTCACCGGCAAGCCGATGAAGCACAAGGTGATCAGCCGCTCGATCGCCTACCACGGCACGACCCACGGCGCGCTCTCGATCACCGGCCTGCCACCGCTCAAGGCGCAGTTCGAACCGCTCGTGCCGTCGACCTTCCGGGTGCCGAACACCAACATCTACCGGGCGCCCATCCACGGCGACGACCCCGAGGCCTTCGGCCGCTGGGCCGCGGAGCAGATCGGGGTCGCGATCGAGCAGGAAGGCCCGGAGACGGTCGCCGCGGTCTTCCTCGAGCCGGTGCAGAACGCCGGCGGCTGCTTCCCGCCTCCCCCGGGATACTTCCAGCGCGTGCGCGAGATCTGCGACGAGCACGACGTGCTGCTGGTCTCGGACGAGGTGATCTGCGCCTTCGGCCGGCTCGGCACGATGTTCGGCGCAGAGCGCTACGACTACCAGCCCGACATCATCACCTGCGCCAAGGGGCTGACCTCCGGCTACGCACCGCTGGGCGCG
Source organism: Agrococcus sp. ARC_14 (assembly GCF_022436485.1). NCBI lineage: Bacteria > Bacillati > Actinomycetota > Actinomycetes > Micrococcales > Microbacteriaceae > Agrococcus > Agrococcus sp. ARC_14. The sequence goes on along the minus strand of NZ_JAKUDO010000001.1, from coordinate 1,264,533 downwards.
ATGATCGCGAGCGAGCGGCTCTTCGAGCCCTTCGCGCAGCCAGGCGCCTCCTTCGCTCACGGCTACACCTTCGGCGGCCACCCGGTCGCGACCGCCGTGGGACTCAAGAACCTGCAGATCTTCGAGGAGGAGGGGGTGCTCGAGCACGTGCGCGCCAACGAGGGAGCCTTCCGCGCAACGCTCGAGCGGCTGCACGACCTGCCGATCGTCGGCGACGTGCGCGGCGAGGGCTACTTCTACGGCCTCGAGCTCGTGAAGGACAAGGCCACCAAGGAGACCTTCGACGAGGCGGAGAGCGAGCGGCTGCTGCGCGGCTATCTCTCCACGGCGCTGTTCGACGCCGGGCTGTACTGCCGGGCCGACGACCGCGGCGACCCCGTCATCCAGCTCTCCCCGCCGCTCATCTGCGACCAGTCGCACTTCGACGAGATCGAGCAGATCCTGCGCGGCGTGCTGACTGAGGCATGGTCGCGCCTGTGAGCCTCCCCGATGCCCAGGACAAGGCGATCATCGCCGAGCTGCAGCGCGACGGCCGCGCGCCCTACGCCGCCATCGCCGAGGCTGTGGGGCTGAGCGAGACCGCAGTGCGCAACCGCGTGAAGCGGCTCACCGACAGCGGCGTCATGCAGATCGTCGCCGTCACCGACCCGACGCAGCTCGGATTCGCCCGCCAGGCGATGATCGGCATCCGCGTCTCCGGTGCCCTCGGGCCGGTCGCCGAGGCGCTCGCAGAGATGCCGGAGGTCGACTACGTCGTCATCACCGCCGGCAGCTACGACGTGCTCGCCGAGGTCGTCTGCGAGAGCGACGCGCACCTGCTCGAGCTCGTCTCCGACCGCATCCGCAGCATCGACGGCGTGCGCGAGACCGACACGCTCATGTACCTCAAGCTGCAGCAGCAGACCTACGCCTGGGGCGTGCGCTGAGCCTCACTCGCGATCGAGCTGCATGACGGCGATGACGTTGCCGGCCGGGTCGCTCGTCCAGGCGATGTCCGGCCCCATGTCTCCGCCGGTCACGATGCCGCGCGCATCCTGCTCGAAGTCCTCGTAGCGCAGCCACGTCGCGCCCCGGCCCGAGAGCTCGTCGACCGCGGCCGGCAGGTCGGCGACGCCGAGGTTCAGGATGGTGAACACGGCCGGCTCATGATCGTCCTTCGGGTAGGCCAGCACCGTCGCCCCGCCCGGCAGCGTGAGCTGCAGCATGCCGTGCTCCTCCGCCACCTCCAGCCCGAGCACCTCGTCGTAGAATGCCTTCGCCGCCGCGACATCTGGCACCGCGAAGCCGCTGAATCCCTGCGCGTAGTCCACCATCGGCCCACCTCCGTGCGCAGTATCGATCGCGCGGGGCGGATGCGCAAGGGGCGGATGCACGAGGGCGGATGCGCCGCGACGGTCCCACAGCTCTCGACAGGACGCGCGCATCGCGGCAGGATCGATGACGGATGCGAGGAGGCACCATGGGCATCGTGACCTGCGACATCGGCGTCTCGGTCGATGGCTTCGCGGCCGGGCCGAACCAGCGCCGGGAGGAGCCGCTCGGCGATGGTGGCGAGCAGCTGCATCGCTGGATGTTCGAAGCGGCCGACGAGCACCGGGCGGAGATCGACGCGGTCCTCGGCCATGGCGCCTACATCATGGGCCGCAACATGTTCGGCCCGCCGCGCGACGGCGGCTGGACGGAGCCGTGGACCGGCTAGTGGGGACCCGAGCCGCCGTACGGCGCACCGGTGTTCGTGCTCACGCACACGCCGCAGGAGCCCATCCCCATGGCGGGCGGCACCACGTTCCACTTCGTGACCGACGGCGTGGAAGCAGCGATGCAGCGAGCGCGCGAGGCCGCGGGCGATGCGACGATCGCCGTCGCGGGCGGCGCGAGCACCGTCGACCAGTGCCTGGCCGCTGGGCTCATCGACGAGCTGCGGCTGCACATCGCGCCGCTGGTGCTGGGTGCGGGAGAGCGCCTGTTCACGGCGTCGGGGCCGGTGGCGCTCGAGCCGATCTCGGCTCGCGCGACCCCACTGGTCACGCACATCACCTACCGCGTCGGGTAGCTCCGTTCAGGCCTGCTCGGTCGTACGCACCATGACCTGTTCGGGGTTCGGGTGCACCACGAAGCCGCACGCCGCATAGATCCCGTGCGCGTCGGCGGTCGTGAGCAGCAGCCGCTTCATGCGCAGCGGCGCGACGGCGTCGACGATCGTCTGCGCCAGCGCTGAGCCGACCCCCAGCCCGCGCGCGTCTCGATCGACGTAGACATCGCACAGCCAGCCGAAGGTGGCGCCGTCGGTGACGAGCCGGGCGTACCCGACCTGGGCGCCGTCCGCGGCGTAGACGCCGAAGTTGACGGATGCGGCGACGGCGCGCCGCAGCACGTCCATCGGGCGGCCCATCGCCCAGTAGGCATCCGTCGACAGCCAGGCGTGCACGCGCTCGAGGTCGAGCCGGTCGGGATCGGTGTCCACGACGAAGCCGTCGTGCAGCGGCGCCCGGATGTCGAGGCCGGGGATCGTCATCGCCCTGCCGGTGGTCTGCTCGCTCATGTGCGCTCCTCGGTGTGCCTCCGACGAGCGTAGGTCGCACCGAGCAGGCCACTCGCACTCCATTGACTCCCGGCATCCGTGCACGTTGACTGGTGCGCATGAGCGAGCAGCCGCAGCGATGGACACAGGCGACGGTCTACCCCGACATGTGGGTCAACCCGGATGACGACCCGCGCAACACCGATGGCGCGAGCCCCGACGGCGAGCGGCCGACGCTCGTGGAGTACCTGCACGACTACCGGCACACGCTGCTCATGAAGTGCGACGGCCTGAACCCCGAGCAGCTGGCGCGGCGCTCCGTGCCGCCGTCGACCATGTCGCTGCTCGGGCTCGTGCGGCACCTGGCGGAGGTGGAGCGCGACTGGCGCAGCTGGATCGTGTCCGACTCCGCTGCCGAGCCGCTCTACGGCCCGCACGATGCCGACTTCGACGGCGCCGTCGGCGAGCAGGCGGTCGTCGATGAGGCCTTCGCGGCCCTCCGGAACGAGCAGACGAAGACCGATGCTGTCATCGCCGAGCATCGCGATCTTGGCGAGCGAGTCGGCGAGAGCGGCAAGGCGATCAGGGAGATCATGGTGCACCGCATCGAGGAGTACGCGCGCCACTGCGGGCACGCCGACCTGCTGCGCGAGTGCGTCGACGGCAGAGTCGGGCAGTAGCGCTGACGCGTCAGCGCTCGAAGACCCGCCCGGCTTCGACGTGCCAGCGCCGATCCGTGCGCACCGTCTCGAGCATCCGCCGGTCGTGCGTCACCAGCAGCAGCGTGCCGTCATAGGACTCGAGCGCCTGCTCGAGCTGCTCGATGGCCGGCAGATCGAGGTGGTTCGTCGGCTCGTCGAGCACGAGCAGGTTGACGCCCCGCGCCTGCAGCAGCGCCAGGCCCGCGCGCGTGCGCTCCCCGGGTGAGAGCTCGTCGACGGGGCGGTGCACGTGATCGGCGCGCAGCCCGAACTTGGCCAGCAGCGTGCGCACCTCACCGGCGGCCAGCTCCGGCACGAGCGCCTCGAAGGCCGCCGCGAGCGGCTTGGAGCCCACGAGCAGCGAGCGCGCCTGATCGATCTCGCCGACGGCCACGCTCGCACCGAGGCTCGCGGACCCCTCGTCCGGCGCCCGCTGGCCGAGCAGCGCGCGCAGCAGCGTCGACTTCCCGGCGCCGTTGGGCCCCGTGATGCCGATGCGCTCTCCCGCGTTCACCTGCAGCGACACCGGCCCGAGCGTGAAGTCGCCCTGCTGCACGACCGCGCCGCTGAGGGTCGAGACGACCGAGCTCGACCGCGGTGCCGCCCCGATCGTGAACTCCAGCTGCCACTCCTTGCGCGGCTCCTCGACCTCGTCGAGCCTGGCGATGCGGCTCTCCATCTGCCGCACCTTCTGCGCTTGCTTCTCGCTCGACTCCGTCGCGGCCCGCCTGCGGATCTTGTCGTTGTCCGGCGACTTCTTCATCGCGTTGCGCACGCCCTGGCTCGACCACTCGCGCTGCGTCCTGGCGCGCGCCACCAGGTCGGCCTTCTTCTCGGCGAACTCGTCGTACTGCTCGCGCGCGTGGCGGCGGAGCGTCGCGCGCTCCTCCAGGTAGGCGTCGTAGCCGCCGCCGTAGACGCGATTCGAGTGCTGCGCGACATCGAGCTCCAGCACGCGCGTCACGCAGCGCGAGAGGAACTCGCGATCGTGGCTCACGAGCACCGCCCCGCCCCGAAGGCCCTCCATGAACGCCTCGAGCCGCTCGAGGCCATCGAGGTCGAGATCGTTGGTGGGCTCGTCGAGCAGCGCGATGTCGAATCGCGACAGCAGCAGCGCGGCGAGGCCGACACGCGCAGCCTGGCCGCCGGAGAGCGAGGTCATCAGTGCCTGGGCGATGCGGGCGCCCGGCAGCTCGAGCCCCAGCTCGGCGAGCACGATCGGGATGCGCTCCTCGAGGTCGGCCGCACCGCTGGCCAGCCATCGGTCGAGGGCGGATGCGTAGGTGTCGGCCGGGTCGGTGCCGGTCGCGGCGAGCGAGGGGTCGCCGAGCGCCGCCGCAGCGGCGTCCATCTCGCGCGTGGCCGCCGCGCAGCCGGTGCGACGAGCGAGGTGGTCGGCGACCGTCTCACCCTCGATCCGCTCGTGCTCCTGCGGCAGCCAGCCGACGAACGCGTCAGCGGGCGCGAGCGTCACCGTGCCGGCCTGCGGCTGCTCGATGCCGGCCAGGATCTGCAGCAGCGTCGACTTGCCCGCACCGTTGGCCCCGACCACGCCGACGACGTCGCCCGGCGCCACCGTGAGGTCGAGCGAGTCGAAGAGCGTGCGGTGGCCGTAGCCGCCGGCGAGGCCCTGGGCGACGAGTGTTGCGGTCATCCCGCAATCATCTCAGTGCCCGCCGCCCCGCGCCGCAGGGGCGGCCGCTCAGTAGGTGCGCGAGCGCTCGTGGAGGTGCCGCCAGGTCACCGGCCCCACGATGCCATCGGCCGTGATGCCGGCGATGTAGTACTGGAAGTCCACGACGGCGCGACGCGTGTTCGATCCGAACACGCCGTCGACGGCCACCGTCGGATAGCCCATCGATCGCAGCACGCACTGCAGGTAGGTCACGCGCCATCCGCGGTCGCCGTAGCGCAGCGTCTGCGTCGTCGACGACACGGAGTAGCAGACGGACGGCAGGGTCGGCCCGGGCCGTGTCGACGCCTCAGCGGGCGGCGCGGTGAGGGTCGTGCCCGTGAGCACGAGTGCGGCGGCAGCGGCGATCACGGCGCCTCGGCGCAGAGCGGTCGTCTTCGACATGAACGGTCCTCCTGGATGCGGTTCGACGGATGCGGCGCGGCCGAGAGCCCGCCACCCGCGGGAGTCTGGCACGCACCTATGCGTGCCACCTGGACGAGCCCTCAACGACCGATGCCGCGGACTATCCTTGCCGGATGCAGCCCGAGCCCAGCCGCGCCGAACGCATCGCTGCTCGCCGCGGCGAGGTGCTGCAGCAGCTCGGACAGGCAGATGCGCAGCTCGCCGAGCTGCGGTCGATGCGCGCGGGCATCAGCGACGATGACGAGCACGACCCCGACGGCGTCTCGCTGTCGTCGGAGTGGTCACGGCTCGAAGGCCTGCGGCAGACGCAGCTCGAGGCCCTCGCCGCGATCGACGAAGCGGCAGCGCGACTCGAGCGCGGCGAGGACACGACCTGCAGCGTGTGCGGTCGCCCCATCGCGCCAGCGCGGCTCGAGGCTCGCCCCGATGCCACGACCTGCATCGACTGCGCCCGCTGATCGCTCGACGGGCAGAACTGCCCGTCGCGAATGCTTGCCGCCGTCGCGCGAGCGTGCTGAGATGACGGCATGGTGATCTGGCGCGCGTGGGGCATTCTGGCGTTCTTCTATGGCGGACTGGCGATGATGCTGTTCGCGGGCCTCGCGAGCACCTTCCTGCCGGAGTCGATGCTCCCCTTCTCGATCTCGCTCGGCCTCGCGATCGCTGCCCTCGCGACCTGGTTCACGGGTCAGGCGATGAACGTGTCGCGCCCGCAGCGCAAGATCGACGCGTGGCGCGAGGCACGGGAGCAGCAGCTCGAAGCGCTGGTCTCCTCGGGACGGTTCCTGCTCGGTCCTGGCCAGCCGGCCCCTGCTTCCGCATCCGAGGCCCACGCGCAGAGCCAGCAGCTGCTGGAGCAGGAGCTGCGCCAGGCGCGGCGCGCTCGCAACATCCACACGTTCTTCTTCATCCCGATGCAGTTCTGGGGCTTCATCTTCGCGGCCGTCGCCGTGCTCGTGCTCGTGCTCGGCATCGTCGGCATCGCGCGCGGCTGACCGCGAGGTCGCGAGGCCCTGCCGCGTCGCCGCGCATCCAAGCATCACGCTCGAGCTCCGCTGGCCGCCGCAGGGGCCACGGCGCGTCAGCGACCGACGATCCCCAGCTCGTAGGCCAGGATCACGAGCTGCACGCGATCGCGTGCGTCGAGCTTGCGCAGCAGCCGGCCCACGTGCGTCTTGACCGTCGACGCCGACAGCACGAAGCGTGCCGCGAGCTCGTCGTTCGTGCACCCCTCTGCGATGGCGATGAGGAACTCGCGCTCGCGCGGTGTGAGCACCTCGAGCACGGTGTCGTCGCGCGTCGAGGGCACGCTCGACGTGAACCGCTCGAGCATGCGCCGAGTGACGGCGGGCGCGAGCGCCGCATCTCCCGCGTGGACGGCACGGATGGCGGCGATGAGCTCCGCGGGCCGCACGTCCTTGAGGAGGAAGCCGCTCGCACCCGCGCGCAGGGCGGCGTAGGCGTACTCGTCGAGGTCGAAGGTCGTGAGCACGAGCACCTTCGGCGGCGAGGCGGCTGCGCTGATCCGCTCGGTGGCCGCGATGCCGTCGAGACCCGGCATCCGCACATCCATGAGCACGACGTCGACGCCGCCGCGCGCGGCGAGCGCCACGGCCTCGGCGCCGTCGGATGCCTCACCGACCACCTCGAGCCCCTCCTCCGCCTCCAGCACCATGCGGAAGCCGAGGCGCACGAGCGACTGGTCGTCCACGACCGCGATGCGGATGGTCATGCAGCTCCTGCCTCTTCGAGCTCGACGACGACGCGCCAGCCCTTGGTCGCTCGCGGCCCGGCCTCGACCGCTCCGCCGAACATGGCGGCGCGCTCCCGGATCCCGACGATGCCGCGACCCGAGCCCGCCGTCGCCGCGGGCGCGCCGGAGCCGTCGTCGGTCACCTCCAGGCGCACGGCGGCGCCGCGCTCGTGCTGCACCATCACCTCCACCCGGTTGGCGTCCGAAGCGTGCCGCAGCACGTTCGTGAGCGCCTCCTGGAGGATGCGGTGCACCGTGAGCGCCAGCGGTTGGTCGTCGATCGCCGAGCCCGATGTCGTGAGCCGCACGGGCATCCCGGCCTCGCGGAACGACGCGACGAGCGCCTGCAGATCGCCGGAGCTCGGCTGTGGCGCGAGCTCGGCACCGTCGCCGGGCTCCCGCAGCACCCCGAGCAGCCGGCGCATCTCGGCGAGCGAGGCGCGCCCGGTCTCGGCGACGCCGCGCATCGTGCCGCTCGCACGCGCGGGATCGCGTTCGGCCTGCGCCGCGGAGCCCTCGGCCAGCGTGACCATGACTGTCAGCCCGTGGCTCACGACGTCGTGCATCTCGCGCGCGATGCGAGCACGCTCCGCCGCGACGGCGAGGCGCGCCTGCTGGTCGCGGTCGCGCTCGAGGTCGGAGGCGCGGGCGATGAGCTGGTCGACGTACGAGCGACGAGCGCGCGCCGAGATCCCGAGCAGCACAGCCACGACGTACGACGAGATCGCGAGCAGGTTCACGGTGAGGACGGGCCCGACCATCCCTGGTGCGAGCGCCGGCAGGATGATGGTCGCGAGCGCCGAGCACACCGCTGCGACCGCGAGTCCCACCCACGCGAGCGTGGCACGCGCGTATGCCCCGAGCGAGTAGAGCGCGACGTATATGGCGAGGAACGCTCCTGCGGAAGCCTCTGCGGGGATTGCGAGCAGCAGCGCGCAGACGACGGTCACGACGAGCGGCCGGCGGCGGCGCCAGAGCAGGGCGGCGCCGGCTGCGATCGCGACGGCGACCATCCAGAGCCCGCTCGTCTGCATCGACGCCTCGACGGAGGCGATCACGGTGCCGATCGCGACGATCGGCAGCTGCGCGGCGACCGCGAGCAGCCAGTCGACGAGCCGGGGATGCGCGAGACCGAAGCGGCGGAGCACGCCCGGCGGGCGAGGCACGGGCAAGCGGCCCACGGCGTCTCCGCCGGGGGCCGCTTGCGTCGTGCTCACGTCGGGAGAGCCTACGCGTCGCGCCGCATGAGGGCCGCGGCGGCGCCGAGGAGCGCGATCGCGGGCCATGCGACGGTCGCAGCCAGCGCGCGCCAGAATTCCTCACCCGGTTCCGTGCCGGGGAGCGACATCGTCATGCCGGCGTTCGGCAGCAGGTACGGGGAAGCCTCCTGCACGACCTCGAACGGGATGAGGCCGATCACCGCCGGGAGCACGAGCAGCACGCCGAGCGAGATGGCGATCGCGCCGGCGCCCGAGCGTACGAGCGCGCCGACCGCGAGCGAGAACACCGTGAGCAGTGCGAGGTACGTCGCCCCGCCGAGGATCGCGAAGGGCACGTCGAGCCCGACGCTCATCGCCTCCAGCTCGACCCCGAACGAGAGCGCGACGGCGATCGTGGAAGCGATGCCGATCGCAAGCGCGAGCCCGCTGGCGACGAAGGCGATGAGCCCGAGCACGAGCGCCTTCCCTCCGAGCACGGGCAGGCGCCGCGGCACCGCCGTGAGGCTCGAGCGGATCTGGCCGCTGCCGTACTCGCCCGTGATGGCGATGACGCCGAGCACGGCGAAGACGAGCTGCGAGACGAGGATGCCGGAGGCACCCAGGCTCGCGACCGGCACCTCGCTGAAGAGACCCTGCTCGATCGCGCCATCCGGTGCCGTCGCGAGTGTCGCGAGCGTCACGAGCGCGCCGAGTCCGGCCGTGATGACGACGGCGATCGCAATCGCCCATCCGATCGAGCGCACGCTCGTGAGCTTGACCCATTCGGAGCGCAGGACGCCCCGGAAGGTCACGCGATGCTGCGACTCGCGGAAGGTCGAGCGGCGCGCTTCGGAGTCGGTTGTCGTGGGTGTGGCGGTGGTCATCGGACTGCCTCCGTTCGGTACTCGACGGCATCGTTCGTCAGGGCCATGTAGCGCTCTTCCAGCGTCGCCCTGCGGGGTGTGAGCTCTTCCAAGCCGATGCCGTGCTCCACGGCGATCTCGGCGATGCGAGGCGCGGGCACCCCCGCGACCTCGACGGCGTCCGGCGAGACCTGCGTGACGGTCACGTCATCTGCGGCGAGCAGCTGCGGCAGTCGGTCGACCCCGGACCCGCGCACGTGCACGACGAGCGTCCCCCGTGACGAGAGCATCTCCTCGATCGACTGGTCGGCGAGCACGCGACCGCGGCCAAGCACCACGACGCGATCCGCGACCAGGGCCATCTCGCTCATGAGATGCGAGGAGAGCAGCACGGCCCGGCCCTCGGCCGCAAGCGTGCGCAGCAGCCCGCGCACCCACGCGACGCCCTCGGGATCGAGGCCGTTTACGGGCTCATCCAGGATGAGCGTGTGCGGGTCGCCGAGCAGCGCCGCGGCGATGCCGAGGCGCTGGCCCATGCCGAGCGAGAAGCCACCGACGCGCTTTCGCGCAACCGCCTCGAGACCCGTGAGCTCGAGCACCTCATGCACGCGGCGCTTGCCGATGCCGTGCGTCGCGGCGAGCCCGAGCAGGTGACGCTCGGCGGTGCGACCCGGATGCCAGGCCTTGGCGTCGAGGAGCGCTCCGACCTCGGTGAGCGGCGAGCGGAGCTCGCGGTACGGCACGCCGGAGACGGTGACGGATCCTGCGTCGGGGCGGTCGAGGCCGACGATCATGCGCATCGTGGTCGACTTGCCGGCGCCGTTGGGGCCGAGGAAGCCGGTGACGAGGCCCGGGCGGACCTCGAAGCCGACATCATCGACCGCGACCTTCGCGCCGTAGCGCTTCGTGAGGTGCTCTGCTGCGATCATGCCTCGAGCATCCCGCGAACGGTCGGCGCGGCGCGTCGGCCGAAAGGCGGATTCGCGCGACGCCGGCGTGGTACCCGGGTACCACGCCAGGGCGGGCCGGCAGCCCTCAGCGCGGGGCCCCCTGGCCAGGTCGCGTCGAGCCCGGGCGCGTTCCCGCATCCGCGTCGAAGATCCCGGATGCGGTCGGGGCGCAGTCGGGAAGGCTGACCGCGGTCGCCGGCGCCGCGATGGCGACCTCCCAGCGGATCTCGCCGTCGACCACCGTGCTCGTGGGCAGCATGCCCAATCGGGTCGCGATGCGCTGCGATGCCGCGTGTTCCGGATGGATGTGGGCGATGATGCGATCGACTCGCCGGCGGACGAGCGCTTCGACCAGCAGTGCCGCAGCACGTGCGGCGTAGCCGCGACCCTGCCATGGCACGCCGATGACCCAGGCGATCTCGGCGGGCGCCCCGCCCTCCGGGATGGTGGCCTGCACGTAGCCGATCGGCTCCTGTCGGGCGCCGAGCACCACGATGCTGTTGATCCACGTCTCCGTGCGATCCGCGGAGTGCCCTCTGGTCTGCACCGCGTAGCGGCGCTCCAGGTCAGCGACGGAGGGCGGCTCGCCGCCCGTGAATCGGTAGAGCGAGGCATCGGCGAGGACGACGGCCATGGCAGCCGAGTCATCCACCCGGAGCGCTCGGAGGGAGAGGGGCTCAGCACAGGTCTCGTCTCGATGGCGCATACGACGCAATGTAGTCGCAGACCGCTCGCGCAGGTCGCACCGCGTGATGGCGGGGCGGCGTGACCGCACGGTCAGCGGGGCAGGAGCCCGAGGTCCTTCGCGCGTTGCACCGCCACGAGCCGATCGTTGCATCGCAGCACGACGTACAGATCGCCGAGGTGCTTGCGCACCGTCCGCTCGGTGATGCCCATGCGGTGCCCGATCGACCGTGCCGTGTGGCCCTCTGCGAGATGGGTGAGGAGCACGAGCTCACGCGGCTTCACCGTCGCGGAGGGTTGCGCCTGCACGACGGGGCGGCGCGCTTCGAGGGCGATGAGCACCGGCAGCACTCGCTGAGCGACCTCCAGCTCTCGGTCGGTGAAGTCCGATCCGGTGCGCGTGAAGGTCCACCCCTCCCCGATGCCGAGTGCAGCCATGCGCGTCATGAGTCCAAGCTGATGTGCCCGGCCGAGCTCGCGATAGACCTCTTGGTACAGCGCGGTTGCGTGCCACTGCTCCTGCGACGCCACATCCGACATCCGGCGCGGAGATCGGTCCGTCGGAGACTGCTCGTAGCTGCGCACGCCCTGGTGGGTGTGGCCGAATCGAGCGAGCCCGGCCGCACGGACGCCGTTGACCTCCGGCGTCGCGCCGCGCACGATCGCGGTGCCCGCGATGAAGTCGACGCGAGCCCAGATGATCTCGTCCGCAGGCAGCACTCCGCCCAGCAGGCGAGCTGCCTGCGCGTCGTACTCGGCAGCGCCGGACAGCGCTTCGAGGTCGTGGGCGAGATCGATCACCGCAGCGGCCTTAGGCCCGATGGACATCGCGTTCCTCCCTGTCGGGTGAACCATGTCAAGTGGCGATTCCGACACTACCTCTCCAGCCTCGCCGCGAGAAGGATCGCCCTAGCTCGTCGCGGAGCGTGCGAGGAGCCTCGGTGAGGAGTGGTGGGACATGTACCTTTCGGTGGCATTCGCGGCGGGCGACGGCAGCCAGCTGGTCGCTGAAGGCGGAGGCGGCGGCGAGATCCTCGCCAACCGCGGCGGCATCGGACCATGGGAGACGTTCCGCCTCTTCAATCGCAGCCGGCCCGGCGCGGAGCTGCGGCACGGCGACTCCATCGCGCTGCAGGTGAGCGACGGGGGCTTCGTCGCCGCGAGCGACGGAGGCGTGCATGCCGCGCAGGCGTGGATCGACGCGGCAGCCGTGTTCACCCTGGAGCGCGTCGTGGGAGCCGGGCTCGTCGCCTCGGGTGACGCCGTCGCGCTCCGCGCCGCCGACGGCAGGTTCGTGGTCGCTGAGAACAACGGCGGCGGCGCCGTGCACGCGAACCGAGCGCGCCGTGGACCCTGGGAGACGCTCACCATCACGACGATGGGCCAGCAACTGGTGCGGCTTCGCTCGCGAGCCGGGAAGTTCGTCACCGCAGAAGACGGTGGAGGTCGGGAGGTCACCGCCAATCGTGATGCGATCGGCCTGTGGGAGACGTTCGCTCTCGTCAACTTCTCCCGAGCCTCCGATCGGTGCGCCGGGGGGGACACCGTCGCGCTGCGCACCTGGAGCGGCGCGTACCTGCGCGTGCAGAATCTCGGTGACGTCGATGCCGCCGGCAATCAGGCGCGCATGGACGCGTGCTTCCGTGTGGCGGCAGCCGGTGCCCGAGTGATCCGGCACCGCCAGCAGATCGCCCTCCAGTCGCTGCACACCAACAGGTTCCTGACGGAGCGGGCTGGCACGATCAACGCGCTCAGCCGGACCGGGACGGGGCTCGCGCTCTTCACCGTCGAGCTCGCCGATCACGAGGGCATCGACTTCGAATGGGTCCCCGACGGCACAGGGCTGGCCGGCCGGCCCTTCGACCCGCCACCTCCCCCCGTCCCTTCGCCCCGAGACGTGCTCACGCTGCACTTCTTCGAGCGGCCGGGCGAACCGGTCACCACCAGCGCACGGATCCGCAGCGCCCTCACGGGCCCCGCGCCGAGCCTCGACACCTGGTTGCGCGCGATGTCCGGTGGCGCGTTCCGCATCCGCGACGTCGGTGTCCACGGCCCCTTCCGCTCCACGCCGGTCCCCGCTGGCACCCCCGATGCCCATGCGGTGGGCCACAACCTACTGCTCAGCGGTGCCGAGGCCAGCGGCGTCCCGCTCGCAGCGATCGCCGAGGGCGGGATCATCGACAGCCGCCGCACCGCGCTCGTGCACATCAAGGCCGGCGCGATCGGCGGCCAGGTGCACGGTGGAAGCGCGACGTCCCGCTCGGGACTCCGGTTCGTCGGCCGGGATGCAGGAGTGGGCGTGAGCACCGACGTGAACGAGGCCTCCCGCGCGGTGCTCGCGCACGAGGCCTCTCACCTGATCCTCGATGTCGTCGACCGGTATGGGTTCCGCGTGCCGATTCGCGGCGATCTCATCGCGAATCGCACCTTCGTCGGCGACTGGGAGCCGTTCGTGATCGATCGTGTGGGCGGTGCGGGTCCCGTGGTCTCAGGCGATGCCGTCACCCTTCGCGCTCACGATGGCGGATACGTGTCCGTGGACGCCGCGCCACCGAATGTCGTCAACACGGAGGCGGCGCGCTCCGGCCGAGCGCAGCCCTTCACGATCGAGGGCGTGGCAGGCGGCGCGGTCGCCCACGGGGCAGCGATCGGGCTGCGCACGGCCGGCGGGCGCTGGGTCACCGCCGAGCTGGGCAGCGATGGTGTCGTCACCGCGAACCGGGTGGCGAGGGGCGCGTGGGAGACGTTCGAGGTGCAGAAGCGCGGAGGTGCCGGACGCATCTCATCCGGGGACATCGTGTCCTTCAAGAGCTCCGCAGGCCTGTTCGTCTCCGCGGAGACGGCTCGTCGCACGCCGGCCATCTCCCCCCAGGACCGGCAGCGCGGATACACCTGGGCAGGCACGACGGGCAATGGACAGGGAGGCAGCTTCGACAACGCCGATGCCAACTACAGCACCGTGATGCTCTCCGTCTACGACCGCATCCGTCTCGGCTGGGCGCGTCCCCGCTACCTGACACCGGACAACCGCGGCTGCTTCACGATCCGTCCGTTCCTCGACTCCCGTGCGGCACTGATCCTCTTCGACCCAGAGCATCCGCACGAGTGGTACACGGTCGAGAACCGTCAGCATCGCGAGAACCTCGATGAGGTCCGATCTTCCGGTCTCGTCATCTCCTGGATACAGGACGACCCGGGCTACTGGCAATGGTGGTTGAACCGGTCGAACGATCCGGAGGGTCCGGGGCTCAGCAAGCATCTGACGCCGGCGGTCATCTCCGCCGCCGCCCCCGGGGTGCCACCCAACATGCTCGCCCGGCCGGTCGTGTTCGACCACGCGTCCGTGACGAAGCGGAACGCCCCAGGCGCCGCCTTCACCGAGGGCGAGATCGTCCTCCCCCTCGGCAACGGCGACCCCTCGCGGTTCCACCTCTCGTTCCATGCCGGGGCATCCGGCAACGTCGCCCTCTGCCTTCGGTGATGACGGCAGTCCTCAGCGCGGATCCTGCAGCACCCCGATCCCCACCTCTCGGCACGCTGCCAACAGGCGCTTGTCTCGGGTCCAGAGCCGAGCCCCATCTACAAGCGCGACCGCTCCGAGGAGGTGCACGTCGACGGCGCTCAGCCCTCGTCCCCAGAGTCGGCGCGCATCGATCAGCGAGAGCAACTCACGATGCGAGAGTGTCGGCATCGCGTGCAGGCTCTCGAGCAGGCGCAGCAGTGTCTCCCGCCGCGCGATCGAGCCAAGCGCGAGCTCCTGGATCACCAGCGGATGGCAGCTGACCGCGTCGTCCTCGAGCAGGCCGACCAAGCCCGGCTCCGGCCGATGCAGGTGGTCGATCCAGACCGAGGTGTCGACCAGGATCACGCGGCGTCGCCTCGGCGACGACCACCGGCGGTGGCAGCCGGGTCGGCACCGCCGAGAGCCGCCAGCCGACGCGCGCTCTCCACGCGGATCAACGTCGTCAGACCAGCGCGCAACAAGGCCGACCGCTCGGTCTCACCCGTGAGCTCGCTTGCACGCGCGAGCAGCTCGTCGTCGATCGTCACTGTCGTCCTCATCACGCCCCCTTGCATCTTTCTTGGCATCATACGGTGACGCTTTTGATGCAGCAAGGTCGATCGACAGGACTGCGTGGCATGGGTCATCCGATCAGGTAGACCATCCCGCGGCCGTCGTCCGCGAGGGCCGTGGTGAACGCGCGCGCGACGCTGAGATACTGGCTCCCGTAGCGGGCTTCGTCCTCCGGATCCCTGCCGACGCCGGCGGCTTCGCGAAATCGCGCCTGCGCATCAGCATCGTCGATCGATTCGAGATCGCGCGCGATCTCGATCACCTCGACGGGTGTCAGCGCTCGCACCCAAGGGCTCCATCCCCACTCCTGCGGCGTCACCTGTCCCTCGAACATTCGGTACGCGGGCCTCGCCACGGCGTCGCCAGCTGCAGGAGCCGTGAGCCGCTGCAGCAGCGACCACGCTTTGTCGAGGTACAGCAAGTCCCGCTCGGGCAGGCTCTGCTCGAAGTTGGTGACGCCGCCCATGGAGCCCGGTTCCAGCCCCCACGCATCGGCGAGCGGATCGGCCGAGACCATGCCGCGAGGATCAGCCAGCGCCCGCTCAGTCATCGCCGGCTCGAATGCATATGCGTAGTACCTGATTCCCATGGGAGGAGTGTCACCGAGATTCGCTGACGACGAGGATGGTGGCGATCAGACTGTGGAGAACGTGCGGAGATCCCTCGCGAGCGCTGCGCCGCGAGACACTGATCTGGTGGACGAACTGCATGTGCCCCCTGGCCCCGGAGCGCCGCGCGGCCTGCGAGTGCCGGCGGCCGAGCTGGTCGAGCAGTTCTCCCGGTCATCCGGCCCTGGCGGTCAGGGCGTCAACACCGCCGATTCCCGCGTGCAGCTGAGTCTCGACCTGGGCACGACGAGCGCGCTGAGCGACGCGCAGCGCGCCCGCGTGATCGATCGGCTGGCCGGTCGGCTGACCGGCACGGTGTTGACGGTCAGCGCCTCCGAGCACCGATCGCAGCTGGACAACCGGCTCGCGGCAAGGAGACGCGTCGCGGCCCTGCTGCGCGACGCCGTGGTGCCCGTCGCCGCTCGGCGAGCGACCCGCCCGACGAAGGGCTCGCAGCGTCGACGGCTCGCAGGGAAGAGCCAGCGCTCCCAGACGAAGCAGAATCGCAGACCACCGACTCCAGAGTGACCCGGTGTCCTCACCGCGGCAGGTCGACGCCCGTCTCCCGCACGCACAGCGCCCACAGCGCATCCGCCGCCGAGTCGTCGCGCGCGAGCGGCGACGCCAGCTCCGGCGCGGGCTGGCCGCGCCAGCGCCGCCAGCCGTCTGGCCCGAGGTACGTCAGCGGCGGCAGCTCTGCGACTGCGGCGGCGAGCAGCGGCAGCGCTCCAGCCGCCGGCGGCTGGGCGATCGGCCGGGTGACCTCGGTGACGATGCGGTCGAGCAGCGCGACGCCCGTGACGTTCTGGATGTTCGTGTGCGACCACCCGGGATGCGCGAGCTGCACGTCGATGGCGCTGCCGCGCAGCTGCAGGCGGCGCTGCAGCGCACGAGCCCACAGCATGTCGCCGAGCTTGGACTGGGCGTAGGCGGCAGCCAGCGACCACCGGCGGTGCCGGAAGTGCGGATCACCCGCGTCGATGTAGCCCGCGCGATGCGCACCGGAGCCGACCACGACGATGCGGCTACGCACCCGCTCGGCGATCAGGCAGGTGAGCGCGAAGGGCCCCAGCAGGTTCGTGCCGAGCACCAGCTCGAAGCCGTCCCGGGTCTCGCGGCGGCGCGGGGTCACCGCACCGGCGTTGTTGACGAGCACGTCGACCGGCTCATCGAGTGCGTCGGCGAAGGCCCGGACGGATGCGAGGTCGGCCAAGTCGAGCGGCAGCACCCGCGTCTCGGCACCGCTCCCCCGCAGCTCGGCTTCGAGCGCCGCACCCCGCTCGGCGCTGCGGGCAGGCACGATCACTCGTGCGCCTGCGCTCGCCGCGGCACGCACCACCTCGCGGCCGATGCCGTTCGTCGCGCCGGTGACGAGCCATGTGCGGCCCGCCTGGCTCGGGATGCGGCCGGCGCGAAGGTCGGCCGGCAGAGTGGGCGTGTGCGCGTCCATGCTGCGAACGCTATCGGCCGATGGCGTCCGCGTACGATCAGGCATGGAGCTGACCCTGGTTCCCCAATGATGGGAGTACCGATGTCCGGCGCCGCTCAACCCCCCTCCGGCATCCCCACCCCGTCCTCCAGCAGCGCGCTGCTCACCCTCGGGCTGCTCGCGGACTCCTCGATGGAGAACGAGCAGCGGCTGCCGATCCACCCCCATCACCTCGACAGGATCGACCCGGACCTGCGCGCGCGGATGGTCGTCGAGCGCGGCTATGGCGCTGACTTCCAGCTCGAGCCCGGCTATCTCGAGTCGCGCGTCGGCAGAGTCGCGGATCGCTCCGAGGTGCTCGAGTCGGCTGAGGTGCTGCTGCTGCCCAAGCCGCAGGCGGCCGACGTGGCTGCGATCCCTGAGGGCCGCGTCCTGTGGGGATGGCCGCACTGCGTGCAGGACGCCGGCATGACGCAGACGGCGATCGACCGTCGGCTCACGCTCATCGCCTTCGAGGCGATGAACCACTGGAGCCGGCGCGGGGACTTCAGCCTGCACGTGTTCCACATGAACAACGAGCTCGCCGGGTACTGCTCGGTGCTCCACGCCCTGCAACTGGTCGGCTCCACCGGCATGTACGGGCCGCGGCGCAGCGCGGTCGTCATCGGATTCGGTGCGACGGCCCGTGGCGCCGTGACCGCGCTCAACGCGCAGGGCATCCACGACATCCAGGTGCTCACCCAGCGCGGCGTCGCGGCCGTCGGGTCCCCGATCCACGGCGTGCACATCTCCCAGCTGAACACCGACGAGGGCGAGATCCACCTGAGCGAGGTGCTCACGAAGGACGGCGACGTCCTGCTGCCGGAGTTCCTGGCATCGCACGACATCGTCGTCAACTGCACGCTCCAGGACGTCGCGGCGCCATTGACCTATCTGCGCACCGAGGACCTGGCAGGATTCGCCGCGGGCAGCCTGATCATCGACGTGTCGTGCGACGAGGGGATGGGCTTCGAATGGGCGAAGCCCACCGGGTTCGACGACCCGATGTTCACGGTCGGCGAAGGCGTCAACTACTACGCGGTCGACCACAGCCCCTCATATCTGTGGAACTCGGCCACCTGGGAGATCAGCGAGGCGCTGCTGCCGTTCCTTCGGACGGTCATGGAGGGGCCGGCCGCGTGGGAGCAGAGCCTCACCGTCTCCCGGGCGATCGAGATCGATGGCGGCGTGATCCGCAACCCGAGCATCCTGAGCTTCCAGGGCCGCGAGCCGGCCTATCCGCACGCGAGGACTGCCTAGGACTCCTCGCAGCTGCAGCGCCAGATGGCGAGTGCCATTCCGCATCACACCGGCGGCGGCTCGGGGAAGTCGATGCCGAGCCTCGCCTCGAGGCTCACGAGATCGGGCAGCTCCTGCAGCGCCCGAGCGCGGCCGATGACTCTCGGGTAGCTGAATGCGCCGACCTCCCAGTACGCGCCACAGCTTCGGCATCGCTGCACCTCGGCCATGAACCGCTCGCTCTCGCCGATCGTCACGGGCCGCCCGACGTGCGTCACCCAGTACGACGTGCAGACCTCGCATGCTCCCGGTCGAGGCTGTCTGACCTTCCACGCCCGCATCGCCTGCGATGCCTGCTCGCGGTATCGCGGCCCGCTGCGACCTCGGTAGAGATCGCGCGCACCGAACTCGCCGCCTCGCGGAGAGAAGAGGATGTCGTGGATGCGGATGGCGAGTGCGTCGAGGAACGCCTCCCCATGCAGCCGGTAGCCAGCGACCTCCTCCGCATCGAGCCGCATCAGCAGGGTGTTCTCCTCCTTGCTGCCGCTGCGCCGCGTGGCAAGGAGGAGGTCGACCCCGCGCCGCAGCAACGTCCACGACCCCGCTCGCGCGCTGACGACGGCCATCGGCGCATCCGCCGGCGCACCGAGCGTCGCCTCGAGATGCCGCACCCTCCCGGCCCGGCGTGCGAGCGCCTTCCCCTCGGCGTCCAGGCCGGCATACGAGGCCGCTCCCAGCCAACCGAGACGAGACGGCACCTCGTCCCACCACATCGCGTCGAGCACCGACGGGTCGACATGCGTGAAGCTCGGGGCGCCGCGGATCGCCAGCGCCCACTGGACCAGACGCGAGCAGTCCAGGCATTCGATGAAGTTGCTCATCATGTACTTCGAGTCGGCGGCGAACAGGTCGAGCAGGTCGTCGAGCGCGACGTCGCCAGCGATCTCGCGCATGCGACCTTCGGCGACCCGAGACTGCAGAGCCTTCGTCGTGGCCTGGATGTCGATGTCGTGCGGCGGCGTTCCATCGGACCGCACCAGAGCGGAGTCGCAGGTCGCGCAGGTGGCGGTCTCGACCATCAGGCGCCCTCCCCTGCGATGCTCTCGGCCGGGCCGGTGAACACCTGCATCGCCTCCGACCGCAGCCGGGGCGTGCGGATCTGGGCACGCAGCCTCGCGAGCGTGTCCTCGCTGCCGACAGCCATGCGCAGCGTGCTCAGGAGATGATCGCGAGCCCGCATCGCCTCGCGGCTCTCGTCGGCGTCGAGCGCGGCGACCCTGGCGAGCAGCGCCTCGACGCCACGATGATCGGCCAGCGGGCGGGGCCGCGATTCCGCGACGGCAGCCGCGACCAGGCAGTGCAGCTCGTCGACCTCGGCGAGCGCCCCTGCGGCCTCCCCGCCGAACAGCGTCACCAGGTCGTCGTAGCCGTAGGCCGGCGGCGCGAACGCATGCAGGCGAAAGGCATCGCCGATCCGAGCATCACGACAGGTCTCGAGGGCTGCCTCCCAGCCCTCTCGCATGGCGATGGCCGAGACCAGGCTGCGCTTCAGGCGTTGCATCTCGGCCCGGTCGCGGCCGGCGTCATAGTGGCTCCAGCCGCGAAGGAACGCAGTGGCACCGCCACGCGCGGCGTGGTACCTCGCGATCTCGCGCCAGCCGAGGTGCGGCCACGGGTCCGGAATCTGCGCGGCGACACGCTCTGCCGCCACGACGTCGTCGGCCAGCAGGCTCGCCTCGACGAGCCGCAGCCGCAGAGCCCTGACGACGAGGTCTCGATCCGTCGGCGCACGATCCATCCGCGCGGCCGCCTCGATCAGCCGCTCGCCATCGTCTCGAGTCAGGATTCCGCGGGTCACGAGATCGAGCAGCACGCGCGGCAGTCCGGTGTGCGCCATCGTGCGACGCCCATGACGGGTCGACGATGGCACGTACGGCCCGATCGGCGCGGCGACCGGGCCGGCCTCCGGCAACGCAGCCATGAGGCGATCGATGAGCGGCCGCAGATCTGCGGGCAGCGGGTATGGCGGCGACGCGACAGCGCGAAGGTCGGCCTCCGACCACGGGAAGGTCAGCGCCCGAACCGCGATCTCGATCAGACCCGACGTCTCAGGAGCGACGGGATGCTGCTGCGCGACCGGGGCTTCGAGCGCAAGGTCGGTGCGCGGGTCGGTGCGCACCCACACCTCGCCATCGGCGGCTCCCGGAGGGGTGTCGACGAGGTCGAGGCCGAGCTTCGCGATGGCGCGCAGCAGCTCATCGCGCGTCTCACCCGCCTCCTCGAGCGAGCAGCTGTCGAAGAGCACGTAGTGCACATCCCAGGCATCGTGATAGCCGGTCGTGGCCCACGCCAGACGGAGGACCTCGATGGCCCACGGGTCGAAGGACGCAGCAGTCAGCGCCTCGTCCACGGCCTGTGCTCGCTCGTGGTCGGCGGCGGCCGCGAATCCGCTCGCGATGGCGGCGTCGCTCCACCACTCGGTCACCCCAGAGACCGCGTCCGGAGAGAACGACTCGATCTCGAGGAAGGGCTCGAGCAGACGCTCGACGCCGGTGTCTGCGATGCCTCGCTGCTCCTCCTGCAGACGTGACACCACCCCATCCGCCATCGCGCATGGGCCAGCGAACGTGAAGATGCCGGTCGCGGGCGCGTCGCCAGCGAGCGCGAGCAGATCTGCCGGCACGCCCTCACGCAGCGCAGCCTGCGCACGGGCGTCGGATGCGGCGAGCGGGCTCGTGCGGTCGTTCGTCACGAGCAGGCCGCGGCCGTCGACGGCGAACCATGCGTCGACGCTGGAGCCGTCATCGGCGGCGTAGCCGTAGTGCGTGATGCCAGCTGTCGTCACTGGCTCGCTGCCGTCGATGCGGGTCAGGACGGCCAGCCGTCGACGCAGCTCGCGCGGATGCGTGCGCCGCAGCGTCGACTCATCCATCTCAAGCCGGAGCCGTGCGCCGAGCACCGCGGCCATATCGTCGAGCCACGGGCCGTGTCGGTCGAGAGCCGCGAAGCCGCCGCTGACGAACGTGCTCACCTGGGCCGTGTACTCGCCGAAGTCGCTGACGACGCGGTATCCATCCCGCCGTTCCGGCTCCATCTCGATCCGCACCGTGGTGTCGGCTGTGAGCAAGAGGCCGAGCATCTCGCTCCGCACCTCGTCCTCGATGGTGAACGACGTGTTGTCGTCGGAGCGCCGGTCGACGACGAAGTTCCAGAACGCCTCGTGCGCAGCGAGCTCGTCTCCCGGAGCCCACTGCTGCTCGTCGTCGGACTCATCGCCAAATGTCAGCGGACGACTGAGCGTGCCCTGTGCCGGGCCGGAGCCTGCAGGCACGAGCGGCAGCGTTGCCGTGCGACAGACGACACGGAACGTGCCCTCGGATGCGCCGAAGAACGAGCCGATGCTGTGATCCCTGACGAGCAGGCCGATGCCCAGCCGATCCGGCGGACCGAACGTGACCACCTCGGCGAAGTCGCGCCACTGCCCTCTCGAGTTGCCGCTGCAGACCCATGCGGTGCGCGGCGCACGCGCGAGGAACGGCTCGATCACCCTCGCGAGCAGTGCCGCGAGCGGCAGGTGGGCCCCGACCTCGACGGTCGTCGTACGCTCACCCTGATCGCCGGGGTGCGCGTCCCGGCGCCAGATCTCGACCTCGATCTGCTCGTCTGCCGCGTCTGCTTCGTCATCATCGGCGGGCGGTGTCCAGCTCAGGTCGAGCTCACGCAGGACGTACGGCCCAGCGACGCGGTCGGTCAGGCAGTAGGCGGCATAGACCTCGGCCGCCTCATCTGCGGTGAAGACCTCGTTCCGCCGCACGTTGATGCTGTAACGGCCGTCAGCCCATCGGATCTCCTCGGTCAGCGCAGCGGCGTCGTCTCCTGTCTTGCCGATCGCGTACTGGTGCGCAGTGCCGTCCGTGTCGACGAACCGCACCTCGACGCTCATCGCCTCCGCCGACCCGGCGGACTGCATGTACTCGTCAGCCGATGGGATGCCCTGCTCGAGATCGACGCCCACCGGTGCACGCCACACGCTGTACGACCAGAGTGACGATCCGTCCATCCGATGCAGCATCGCCATGATCTGGTCATTGCGAGGGCGCACGTTCTCGTCGATCGGGCGCCTGGTCGAGCCGTTCATCATCTCGACATGCGTGATGCGTGTCATCGCAGGGTCCGATGAGACGGGCGCGGTGTGAGCTGCACGCGTCTCAGTATCGTCGGTCGCGCCGGGAGCCCGCCGAGTGGACGGCGTCAGGCGTCGCGGCTGTGCTCGAACGCAGGCTGGGCGCCCGCGGATCGCCACGGTATTGCGCCCTCCAATGCGTCGTCGCCGAACCTCAGAGGAGCTCGGCGTCGATGCCCTTCGTGCGCAGCGTGTCCAACGTGGCTTCGTCGACGCCGATCAGCGTCATCGAGCGGAGCTTGGGCAAGAGGTCGACGTCGGCGAAGTCTGCCACGTCGAAGACATCGTCCTCGCCGTCCCACAGCGGCGCGATCTGCATGTAGATCTCGTTGCCGCCGTCCTGCTCGAGCTCGGTGATCTCAGTGAGGAGGGCCCGCGGAACCGGAAGCGCCGCGAAGTGCGCAAGCACCTCAGGGATCGGCGCGTGCCCCTCCGCATCGACGTCGAACTCGCGGTCGGAGTGTTCGGCGACGAAGTCGTGGAGGGAGAACGCCGGCGTGAGCAGCTCGGTCTCGTACATGAGGCTCTGCAGGACGAGGAGCTTGAAGTTGAGGTCGGCGAACTCGGCCGCCTCGACGACAGGGCCCGGCTCCGGCTTCGCCTTTGGCTTCGCAGCGGCAGGCTTCTGCTTCGCCGCTTGACGGGGAACCTTCTGCTCGACGGTGATCTCCTTCACGTGCTGGTCTGGGCCGGGCTCAGTGCGGCGCGCGAGGATGTATCCGTTGCCGAAATCGCGATTGGGATACGTGGGCCCCGTCGATCCGAACTCGGCGTCGAAGGGGCGGCCTTCGATCCGAACCTGGTGAGCGCCATCCTCCACCAGGAACTTCACACTGAGTGCGTGGACGCCGTCGTTGTGCTTTGCCGTCACCCTCGACTCGAACCAGGCCCAGAACCCCTCCGTCTTGCTCCTGTCGTACTTCTCGACCTCTTCGTCGAACAGCGCATCGAGTTCAGTGAGCAGGATCGGGTAGGTGTAGAGCCTGCCGTTGATCTCGATCCCATCGAGCCTGATATCCACGCTCAGCGTCGTCTTCACGTCGTGCCCACCTGCCTGCATCAGCCTCTTCGGATGCACCGACAATACGATGGCCATCGGCCGCCTTCCTGGGCGCCCCACACGGGATGGATCTGGACGGAGCACAGCGTGCAGGCGATATTCACCGAGATCGTGGCTGACGACGTCGACACCGTCCGGGCTCGGCTGGCAAAGGACCCTGGTTCAGTCTCGCTCGTGGCGTCGGGGACACCGAAGAAGTACGCAGGGCGGTCGCCGCTGATGGTCGCCCTGATCACTGGCAAGTTCGAAATCGCCGAGTTGCTGCTCGACCACGGCGCCGACGTCGACTTCTTCGACGGCACCAACCAGCCGCCGTATGCGAGGCCGGTGCTCCATGACGCGATCACTGCCGCCACACTGCGTGCACGGCCGAAGCGCGCCGACATGCGCGGCCCCGGCGACAGCACCGAGACCTCGTTCGCGATCCTGGGCCGCATGCTCGAGTCGGGCGCGAACATCGACGCCGTCTCCTCCAATGGCAACTCATCGCTGCACCGCGCCGCGATGGACGCCGCGCAGGTGCTGCCCTCGAAGATGCCTGCCGAGCAGCTCGACGAGGTGTTCACCCGCAATCTCGAGCGCATCTTCGATCTGCTCTTCACACACGGCGCCGATCAGCATCGGATCGAGCCCGTGCTCGAAACGTCGGTTGCCTGGCATTACAGGAACCACCTCGTCGGAGGCTTTCTGCGGATCGAAGCCGCGTAGCGCCGGTCAGCTGACCTCGAACCGGTACGCCGCCCCTGAGGAAAGCACTCCGCTCACCGCGGTGACGACAACTGGCGCCACTCGTCCATGTGATCCCGACCGAACATCCATGGTCGAACGGCGAGGCCATCAGGCACCTCGTCGGCGATGCTGACGACGATGCACGCGATCCTGCCGCGGGCGTCCGCGCGAACGTGCACCCAGCCCTGCTCGAAGGCCCAGAGGTCGTCGTGCTTCCCGTACTCGGCGGGTGCCCCGAACGGGATGTCCTTGCGCCTCGGGTCGGCCGGGAGCCCGTCGATGAAGCCCACGAAGCGCTCGCCGCTGGCGTCGAGCTCGACGGCGGCGACGACGTCACCTCGCATCCGCAGCCGCACGCCGCGAAGCCCCCGCACGTGCGCGACGAGCGGATTCGAGGACGCACGGCCCAAGATGTCGAGGAACAACGTGAAGTCCCCGGATCGCCACCGGTGGATGCCGTGCGAGATGCTGACGCCGCTGAGGACAGCCGTGATCTGCGTCGGGGCCTCCCCCTGCGGCCCGACCCCGTAGCCGATCAGCAGGTCTCGGTGACCGAAGCGGTGCAGGTCGGTGCCGCCGCTCGAGTCGACGGGAGCGCCGAGCGCGCGGTGCAGGTCAGCTCTCGTCGCCGGCCACGGAACGCCCGGCACCAGCTCGGCCGCGTGCCGGTAGCTCGGCTCGGTCGTGCCAGGGCTCAGCCCGAGGCGCACGCTCAGCACCCGGTCGTCCTGCACCTGCATCTCGACGCCGTCAGTGAAGACGAGCACGCGGCGGCCGAAGCTCGATGAGGCCATCCATCGCTGGCTGCGCTCGCCCGCGAGCTGCGCGGCAGCCTGGAATCGGCGTCCCTGCTCCGGCTCGCCGAGCGCTGCGAGGAACACTCCGATCGGTCCACCGGGTGGGGGCGGCGTGCGCACGCGCTCGAGTGAGACCTCGACGAGCCCGTCGCCCACGAACCCGAGGCGAATCCGCTCCCCTTCGATGGCGAACACGTCACCGGATGCGTCCACAGGGGCTCCTAGGATGACTCGCGCCTGCTTGCGATCGCTGCCCGCAGTGAGGCCCGCGATCAGCGCTGCCGGGCGCGGATACGCGCCGTCACCGACAAGCCGGAACGCGATGCTGCGCACACCATCGGCGTCGGTCGTCTCGCGCGCCGTGCCTCCGGCGAGGCCGCGCGAGAGCTCTGCTCGCTCGCCGTCGAGCGGCTCACCGAGCGCGTCGACATGCCACCAGAGCTCGCCCGCGAGCTTCGGAGGCAGCATCCGAGCTCTGCGCGGGAACCACTGCTCCGGACGGAACCGGGCTCCACCCGGATGGAACAGGAGCAGGTCGTCGTGCTCGCCCCGCCAGCACTCACCGAGGAAGGAACCGGTCATCCACCCTGCGGCGAGGGTCGAGAGGTACTGCTCGTCCGTCAGCGCGAACAGCGCGTCTGCGGAGCCGTGGCCGACCTGCTGGTCGACACCGACCCAGGCGCGCCCCGTCGACAGCTCAATGCCCATGCTCGGACTCTCGGCGACCTGCACGAAGCGTCGCGGGTCAGGACGGTCACGATCCTTCTGCCTTGCCATGCGGCTCCCCCTGATGCGCTCGATCGATGATCGGCGATGCGGGCGTCCACCTGAGCCACGACACGCTCGCTGCGCGCAGCGAGTGCCGTGAGCGGACCGTCAGCGCGGCCGCGCGCTGCAGGTGACCGCGGATCCGTGATCGGTCACGCGATCATTCTCCGGCAGCGCGAACACCAGCCTGCCGCAGCAGGAGACGACGAAGCTCCCTGCGGCCGGGCAGCGATGCACCTCCCCCGACCGTCTCGCGTGATCCGCCTGCCGAGTGCTCGCGCTCATCGAACCGCGTCCTTCCCGCCGTACCCTCGACGACGCTCCACATGCGAGACGTCACGAGCGCTGGAATCGTCACAGATCGGGCATGGCGATCCCAGGTCAGGCGAGCGAGCGGCGCAGCTCCTCCAGCTGCGCCACTGCAGCATCGATCGCCGCCGGATCGGTGCCGCGGACGACGATGTTCGTGCCGTAGAGGTGCCCGTCTGCGAACGGGTAGGAGCCGAGGCTGAGGCCAGGGTGCTGCCCAGCGAGCTCGCGCAACGGGGAGGCGATGCGCCCCTCGCCGACCTCGAAGCGCACTTCGCGCGAGACCACCGGCGCGCCCGCGCTGAGGCTGGGCAGCAGGGCATCGAGCATCGCGACGAAGATGCTCGGCACGCCTGCCATGACGTGCACGTTGCCGATGCTGAAGCCGGGGACGCCGCTGATGCCGTTGGCGATGAGCGTCGCGCCGTCGGGGATGCGCGCCATGCGCAGGTGGTCGTCCGTCAGCCTGCGGGCGTCTCCGACCGCGGCGGCGACCATGGCGCGGGCGTCTTCGCGCACGGCGATGCCGACGTCGAAGGCCGCCGCAACCGCATCCGCCGTGATGTCGTCGTGGGTCGGCCCGATGCCGCCGGAGGTGAACACGTGGTCGACGGCGCCGCGCAGCGCATGCAGCCCCTCCACGATCGCGCGGTGGTCGTCCGGCACGACGCGGATCTCGACCAAGTCGATGCCGACCTGCACGAGCCGGCCCGCCAGATGGTAGGCGTTGGCCTCGCGCGTGCGGCCGGAGAGGATCTCGTCGCCGATCACGAGGATGGCTGCCGTCGGGTTCGTCATGCACCCAGGATGCCGGAGGCGCGGCGGTTCAGGCGACCCGCGGATGCGGTGCACGGTGCGTCCGGCTCACTCGCGGGAGTGAGGCACGACGGCACCGCAGCGTGACGCGGGCACGGGCAGGGCCTCCGTACGGTCGCCGACGAGCGCGGAGCTGGTCCGTGCCGCAGCGTAAGGATCCGGACATGTCTCTGCTCAAGCAGCTCCTCCAGCTCGCCGTGGTCGTGGGCGTCGCCGTCCTCGGCGGCAGCCTCACGGCCGCAGTCGCCGACTCCTGGCTCCTCACTCTGGTGGTCGGCATCGCCTCGGCGACCGCGACGCTCACCGCCTGCGTGCTGATCGTGCGGGCCACTGAGCGACGGCCGGTCACCGAGCTGGCACGGGAGGGAGCCGGTCGGGGGCTCGCGCGCGGCGCGCTGCTGGGCACGGCGATGTTCACCTCGGTCGTCGCGGTCATCGCGCTGCTCGGCGGATACCACGTCGAGGGCTGGGGATCGGCGACCGCGGCGCTCGGGGTCATGGGCGCCATGATCAACGTCGCCGTCGTCGAGGAGCTCGTCATGCGGGGCCTCCTGCTGCGCATGATCGAGCAGCGCGCGGGCACGTGGGTGGCGCTGGTGGTCACTGCGGTCGGCTTCGGTGCCCTGCACCTGCTCAACCCCGACGCCACCCTGTGGGGCGCAGTCGCGATCACGCTGGAGGCGGGCGGGCTGCTCGGCGCCGCCTACGTGTTCACGCGCAGCCTGTGGTTCGCGATCGGCCTGCATGCCGCCTGGAACATCGCCCAGTCGGCGATCTTCAGCACGGCGACCTCCGGCAACGGCACGCCGCTGGCGCTGCTCGACGCCACGACCTCCGGCCCGGTGCTGCTGTCGGGCGGGGCGTTCGGCCCCGAGGCGAGCGCGGCGGCTGTCCTCGCAGGCCTGTCGGTGACGATCGTGCTGCTGATCGCCGCACACCGCCGCGGCCACTGGGTGCCGATGCCACGACGCGCCGCGCGCACGGCAGCGACTGCAGCACGGTGATCCAGGGATCCCGATGCCTGCGCGCTCGCGAGGACGCCTGTCAGCGCTGCTTCGCGCGCATCCTCGCCCCGTGCTGCCGTTCCACGTCGGCCTGCTGCTCGGCAACGGTGGTCACCGTCGCGGGATCGACGGGCTCGAAGGTGTCGACGAGCCCTTCCACCTGTCCGTCCGTCTGCCGGTAGGCCCGCTGCCCGCCGCCCTGGTCGCGCGCCATGCCGCTCGGCCAGACGCCCAGCTGCGCACCGGCGACGCCGATGCGCCACCCGTGCGGCTCCAGCTGCTCGCGCAGGAGGCAGAGCGCCTCGAACGCGTCATCGGCGAGCGCCTCGACGGTGTCGAGCTCGGCGCATTCGATCGATACCGTCCAGCGGTAGTCGGAGGTCAGCTGCCATGCGATGGAGCCTGCATGCACCTCACCATCGTTGCTCAGCTGCACGGCCTGCGGGCTCTGGAGAATGCGCACGCTCTCGACTCTACGACGCACCGCGGCGCGACCTCACGGCATCCACCCATGTTCACGCTCCCCCATCCTGTTGACTCACGGGATGGACGACAGCACAGCGTTCCCCGCCCACGTCTTCGACGCGCTGGGGGCCGACCCGCTCATGCACGCCGAGCCGATCGGCGGCACGATCCGGGTGGTGGAGAAGCGGCCGTCCGATGGCCCGATCGTGATGATGACCATTGGCGCCTCGCTGCTGCCGACCGATTCCGGCGAGCGCGTCGAGCTCGCGGTCGAGACGATCGAGGGCCAGCACGGTGCGGCGATCATCGCGATGAAGATCGTCTGCGACGACATGGCAGCAAACCGTCGTGTGCCTCCGGTCGCTGCGCCGTGGCGCAACAGCGAACCCTTCCTCACGGGCACTCGCATCTCGGCGATCATGGTCACGCCGTCGCGCTGGGGCGACTCGTTCGATGAGGTGCGGTCAGCGGAGGGCGCGGTCGTCGGACATGTGCGGATGCTGCGCCTGCTCACGGATGCGGAGGCGTCGTTCGCGCGGGTCAACGGCTGGGAGGCGCTCGTGGCTGCGGCCGGCTCGGTCGACGCGCTGCTCGACGTCACGAGGGCCGATGCCGTCGCCGGAGCCGGACTGCCCGGCGATGCACCCGTCTTCCTCTCGAAGATGCACGCCGATCACCCGCCTCGCTGGGTCACGTTCACCGGCAATGACCTCGAGTCGTTCACGGGGCTGGAGTCCGACGAGTACATGGAGGATGCAGCCAATCGCGAGATCTGGTCGTACTCCTCGTTCAGCGCGCGCTACCCGTGGGTCGAAGGGTTCGTCAACGCGGCCAGACCGGGGCAGACCGCGCTGTTCACCGACCGGTCGGGCGCATACGCGCTCGAGGACGACTAGCGCCAGTCTGCTATCGCATGCCTCATCGGGCCAGCCATCTCGGTGTGCCCATCAGCGGTTCCGCTCGGTCCCGCTGCGCGTCGTATGCGCGCGCCAGTCCCCAGTGCGAGGCCGCGTGCGCGGACTGCGCGGAGGCGAGAAATCTCCCCTGCTCGAGCAGCTCGACGTTCGCGCCATGGGCGATGAGATGGAGCGCGTTCCACCTGGTGCGCTCGAACAATGTGTCGACCTCGCCCTGCGAGCCGAGCAGGATGCGCTCGAGCAGTGTGGCCGCCGCATGCGCGTCGATCGGGTCGCGGATCCCTGCCGCTTCGCACAGTGGCAGGAGCGCGGCATGCAGCAGCACATGTCGGGGCAAGCTGCCGCGCATCGCGGCGACGTCGTGTTCGCGGACGGGGAAGGTGAATGTGCGCGGGTCGTGCAGGGCGTCGGCACCGCCGGCGACCTCCAGCAGAAGATCGCCGCCGTCGTCCCGGACCACGCGAGGAAGCCACCCCTGCAGAGCGAACACGACCTCACGCATGTCGCAGCCTCGGCTTCGCCATCGCGTCAGTCTCGCAGGTGGGCAGGGTGTGCGTCCGCGACTCGCAGGGAACGGCCCCTAGTCTCGAGCCGTGGACATCGACACCGCATGGGACATCATCGAGCGCGTGCTGCATGACCGGTTGCCGGAGGTCGCCAGCACCCTCCGCGGGCCCGTCAGCGACGATGACCTCGAGCGTCTCGCCGGCACCGTGGGGCAACAGTTGCCCGCGGATTTCGTGGCGAGCCTGCGCCGTCACGACGGCCAGGACAATCCGACCGCCCTGCTCGACCTGTTCGACCACTTCACGCTGCTGAGCGCCCCGGCGATGATCGAGACCTCCGACATGCGCGTGAGCGCGCTCGGCGACGATGTCGACGATGTCATCGGCTGGATGCTGCCGGAGCGGGTCCGACCGATCATGAACTGCCGCGGATGGGTGCAGTTCACTGCCGCGGAGAGCCAGGGCTACGCGCTCGACCTCGATCCGCTCCCGGCGGGCGAGCGGGGCCAGGTCATCTTCCTGCCGGTCGACGGACCCACCCCGGCTCCCGAGTTCCCCTCCTACGGAGCGTGGTTGTCCTCGCTGGCGGAGAAGCTCGATGCGGGCGCGTTCACCATCGACGACACGCTGGGCCTCTGGCTCGACGCCTGAGCGCGCGGCCCCGGCGCACCGTCAGGAGCGCCGGATACGTTGCTGCGATGAACACTGATCCCTCGGACCAGGCAGATCCCACCCGCGGCGCATTGGAGCCGAGCCCGGAGGCGGTGGCCGAGATCGACCGGCTCGACCAGGTCTGCCGCGCCCGGCCGGGCGAGATCGAGCCCCAGATCGAGCTGTGGCGGGCGGTGACCGCCCTGGAGTTCTGGGTCGGCATCAACCGAGGCACGCCGGAGGCGCCTCGCCCCTACATGCTGGCGGCCGAGGCAGGCCCGATGCTCTGCGTCTTCAGCAGCGCGACCCGCGCGAAGGAGGCCGCCGAGGCCAACGGCCTCATCGCTCCCGGCGAGCCGGTCGCGCTGTTCATCGTGCCGTTGCCTGCGGCGCTGGACTGGGCGATGTCGTTCGGCGAACACGGCGTCGTCGCGGTGACCATCGACTACCCGCGTCTCGGCTCCTGGTGCCCGCTGCCGAACCTCGCGAAGCTGCGGCCGGGCAGCGGGTAGGCAGCGCGGCTAGCGGCGATCGTTCCTCGCGCTGTGGAGCGTGGTGCGCAGCGCGTCGACCGCCGAGGCCATCGTCGCGGTGCCGACGTCGTGGAAGGAGCCCATGCCGCCGGTGTAGAGCCCCAGGGCCTGCCGGGCGCTCTGCTGCAGCGATTCGGCGTCTGCGACGTCTTCGAAGAGCCCGCCCAGCCAGTCGGCGGATGAGGCTCGCCGTGCGTCTCCGTCCGCCGCGCAAGCGGCGCGCAGCTGCGCGATCGCGCGCCGCACGTCGTCAAGCTGCGCCTGCCACCGAGCCGTCGTCATCCCGTCACCACCAAGAGCGCGCAGACGTCCGCAACCGCGCCACCGCGTCACGAAGCCTCCCACTGTCCTTGGGGCGCCCCACGGTGCGTCCGCCGCTCCCCCGATAGGCCCGAACTGCACGATCGAACACTTCGGCGGGAAGCTGCAGCGGAGTCGCGGCCAGATCTTCCTGTGCCAATCTGCCGGCGATCTCAGCCTGCGCGGTCCGCATCCCGCCGCGCTCTCGCACCGCGCGACGCATCCGGTCGCCATCCGCTGTCAGGCGCAGACACCAGTCCGAGTCGACCTCGGCGAGGCCCGACCCGATCAGGATCGACCATGCCGTCTCCATGCGCTCCCGATCAGGGACATCCGCCTGCAGCATGTCCCAGCCGGACACCAGGGATCGAAGCCCCTTCGGGCGTCCGGGGGCCTGCAGCAGCGTCAGCACCGTGGCTGCATCGCCGATGTCGCGACGGTTCATGCTCACCACGCTAACGGTGTTCCCGGGAGAGCCAGACCTCGTCGGACCGCCAACCTGAATCTCGGGGTCACACCGACCGGGCCGGCGAACTGCGCGGGTTCCGGCTGCTCCTTCCGAGGCAAGGACGGCAAGGGACCCGGATGGTGGCTCCGCAACTCACCGAGCAACCCATGCCAGGGAGCAAGCATCTGGTGCACTCCGCCCGACAGGAGGCTGGAGCATCGGCGCTGTCGCAATGCACCGAGGCTGCGGAGATCGGATCGAAGCAGTGACGCCTCGACAGGAATCCACTACTCGAGTAGCAGCGAGATCACCTCGTCGACAGTCGTCGCCGCACGCAGTCGCTCGACGGACGCATCGTCGGTGAGTCGTTCGGCGATCGCACTGAGGATCGGCAGGTGCTCCCCTTCGCGGCCCGCTATGCCGAAGAGCACGAAGACGGTCTCTCCGTCGAAGTCGACACCTGCAGGCACCTGCACGACCGACACTCCCGAGCGCATGATCTCCGACTCAGAGCCGCTCATGCCGTGAGGAATCGCAACATGGTTCCCGACGTACACCGACATCTGACGATCGCGCTCATGCATCGATGTGATGTAACGCTCGGTGACATATCCCTCGCGCACGAGGATCGACCCTGTGGCTTCGATCGCCTCCGACTTCGTCGCGTACGCAGCGCCGAGGGTGACGTTCGCGCGGGCGAGTACGCCACTGGCACGCAGCCCCTGTTCCGGCTCCAGCAGGCCCACCATGGCGGGCTCGGCTGCCCTGGGGTTTGCGTGTGCAATGGGCGCATCGGCGGCGACGGAGGTCTGCTCAAGCAGCGCAACGATCTCGTCGTACTGCTCGCTCTGCATGAAGTTCGTGATCGTCAAGAAGCGCCTCTTGCCATCATCGTGCAGCTGTCGCGCGCGCCCTACTAGCTGGGTATGGGTCACGACGAGGTCGGCGTCGACCGGAATCTCTTCGATCTTGGCGTTGGTGACTTCGACATCCAGCATGCGCTTGCGCACCTTCGACTTCAAGATCGACGCACCCATAGCGCTTGACCCCATGCCGGCATCACACGCGACCACGACCTTGCGGATCGGTCCCGGCGTCCTGTGCTCGAGCGCGGCCGCGTTGTGACGAGCGCGCTCCTCGTCGGTGCCGTCTTCGAGTTCGGCGGTGTCCTCATGACTCTTCCGCTCTCCACGCAGCAGTGCCCAACCGATGACGAAGGACACAGCCATGCCGCCGAAGAAGCCGACGAGGTTGCCAAGGATCGCACCTGCGGGCGACAGCGCCATCATGGCGAAGAAGCTGCCGGGCGACGGCGTCGCAACGGTGCCGCCGCCGAGCAGCTGCAGCAGAAACAGCGACGTCGCCATGCCGCCCATCGTCGCGAACACCAGCTTCGGCTTCATCAGCACGAACGGGAAGTAGACCTCTCCGATGCCGCCGACACCTGCGATGAGCGCTGCCATCGGTGCAGTGCGCTTCGCCATCCCGACGCCGAACAGGCTGATCGCAAGCAGCGTTCCGACCGACGGTCCGGGGTTGGCATCGACAAGGAACAAGATCGAACGGCCTTGCTCGGCGACCTGCTCGATGCCAAGCGGGCCCATGATCCCGTGGTTGATGGCGTTGTTGAGGAACAACACCTGCGCCGGCGCCACGAGGATCGCCACGAGCGGGAGCAGTCCGAGCTCGAGAACCCAGTTCACGCCCGCCGACAGCGCCGTCAACACAACACCGAACACGGGACCGATGCCGAGGTAGCCTGCGACGGCGAGCAGCAGACCGAGGATGCCCATCGAGAAGTTGCTGATGAGCATCTCGAAGCCGGGCTTCACCTTGCCGTCGAACAGGCGGTCGACCTGTTTCATGAGCCACGCGGCGAGCGGCCCCATGACCATGGCGCCGATGAGCATCGTCACGTCGGCACCGACCACGACGCCCATGGTTGCGAGAACGCCGATCGCCCCGCCGCGGGCCCCATGCACCATGCTGCCACCCGTGAAGCCGATGAGCATCGGCAGTGCGTAGGTCATGATCGGACTGACGAGCTCAGCCAGATTCTCGTTCGGGAACCATCCCGTCGGGATGAACAACGCCGTGAGCAGACCCCATGCCACGAAGGCACCGAGGTTTGGCATCACCATGCCGCTGAGGAAGTTGCCGAACCGCTGGATGCGCACGAGCACATGCGAACGGCGCGGTGAACGCGCGTCGGAACCGAGGGCGTCGGTGGCGGTGGCGGTGGCGGTGGGAGCCTGCTTCATTGCATCGTCCATGTGCTGTCTCTCGTCGAGGCGATCTATCGCGTCAACGCGACTTGCCGCCGGTGATGTTGATGGTGGTGCCAGTGATGTAGCTGGAGTGATCGGAGACGAGATAGCCGACGAGGTCGGCGACCTCGTGGTGCTCCCCGACGCGGCCAAGTGGGATCGTGCGCGCATAGGTGGCATCGATCGCTTCGAGCTCGTCGACGTTCATGCCACGCGTGTAGGCGAGCGCACGATAGTTCTCGTCGTTGTTCATGTTGGTGCGCTTGTTGATGCCGGGAGCAATGCCTACGACACGGATGCCCTGGGGGCCGAGCTCCTTGGCCCATGAGCGTGTGAAGCCGTTGAGCGCTGCCTTGGTTGCGGCGTAGATGCTCTGCCCTTTCGAGCCCTCGACGCCAGCCTCCGAGGAGATGTTGACGATGACGCCGCCGCCCGCCTCGGCCATGCGCCGGGCGACCGCCTGCGCACACAGGAACGGCCCCTTCTGGTTGACGGCCGTGATGAAGTCGAAATCCGCCTCGGTAGCCTCATAGCCGGGCTGTTCGCCTCGCACGTCGATGAGAAGACGGGGACGATTGACGCCCGCGTTATTGACGAGTGCATCGATGCGGCCAAAGGTCGCGATCGTCTCCCCCACCATACGCTCGACGCTCGCTGCATCCGTGGTGTCGCAGGCGATGGCAGACACGGCCAGATCCTTGGTCACCTGTTCGGGCCGCACGTCGGCCACCACAACGGTCGCGCCGTTGCGCGTGAGCGATCTCGCGATCTCCGCTCCGATCCCGGAGGCTCCGCCCGTGACGATGACGACCTTGTCGGCAAGATCGATCCAGCCGTTGCTCGCGGTGATGGTCATGCAGCTCACTCCAGGTTCGCGTGGTGCCGCCACAGGTCGTGCAGTGGCGTGCCGGATCGTTCGACCAGCATGAGTGCGATCGCGTCGCCAAGGAGCAGCAGGCACTGCTCGAACAAGCTCGTCATGGGCTGGGTCGAGGGAACCTCGCCCGGAAGCCCGAGCTTGGTCTGGACGGGCAAGCGGACGAAGAGAGCAGCGTGCTCGCGCATCGTGCTGTTCGGGTTCGCGCCGATGTGTGCAACTGCCGCTCCGAGTTGCTTGGCCTTTGCTGCGATCGCGACCGGGAACACACTCTCGCCGCTGCCAGATCCGACGATGAGCAGGTCGGCTGCTGTGATGGCGGGCTCCGTGACCTGGCCGACGACGACGGTGTCGATGCCGAGGTGAGCCAGACGCTTGGCAATGCCCTCGAGCGCGAGCTTGACCCGACCCACGCCAACGACGAAGACGCGGTCAGCTGCCAGGATGGCGTCGACCAGCGCCTCGACGTCTTGCGCGTCGACTCTCGACATCGCATCGCTGATCTCGCTGACGATGCGCGCCTGCGCAGCATCGAACTTCATCTGATCCCTCCGCCGGCGGCGATGCACTCGTCAAGGCGAGCGCGATTCTGCGCGAGCGTCGCATCCTTCGCGAAGAGGCTCGTGCTGCCGAGCACGAGGCTCGTCGCGCCGGCACGCACGAGGTCCGGCACGGTCGCGAACGAGACGCGACCATCGACCTGGACGTCGGCCGCAAGCCCCTGGTCGTCGATCATCCGGCGAAGTCGCGCCACCTTCTCGGTGGCGTACGGCACCTGCTTCTCAGCGGCGTTCGTGGCGTAGCCAGGATTGATGAGCATGAGGCAGACCGAGTCGACCAGCGGCAGTACAAACTCCAGCAGGGCGAGTGAGGTCGCTGGGTTCAGCGCGATGCCCACCTTCGCGCCTGCTGCACGGGCAAGGCCGATGAGGCGATCAACGTGCAGCGTCGTCTCGATGTGGAACGTCACCGAGTCAGCGCCGAGCGCGAGCATCTCCGCGACGAACCACTCATTGTCGGTGGTCATGATGTGCGCGTCGAACGGAAGCGTCGTGATCTGCCGCATGCGGCGGATCGTCTCGAGGCCCAGCGGCATGCTCGGACTAAAGCGGCCATCGAGCACGTCGACGTGGAGCGCGTCGACGCCGGCGGCCTCGACCTCGGCCATCGAACTCTCGAGGTTCGCGAGATCCGCGCACATGATCGATGCCGCGTACTGGATGCGTGCCACTGCAGAGAGTCCCGTCGTCGTCGACGCGTTGCTGGAGTTGCAACCGCGTGCCTCCAATGACGCTAAGCGACGTCATAGTGCATCTTCAACGACAGACTTTTGTTGCAGTATGTCATTATTGGCGGGTGTCCAGCACCCTGCCCAACCTGACATGGCCCTTATTGCCTGAAGGCAGCGTCGCCGCAGAGCACGCCGCGAGCAGCATCGCGCTTCGCGTCGCGTGCGCAGGAACGACGAACAAGGCGGAGCTGGTGCGGGCTTCTGGCATGCCTCGCTCGTCCGTCAGCGCGCACGTCGACTGGCTGCTGCACCGCGGTGTTCTCGCGCACGCACAGCAACGCCCGCGCTCTGGTCGGGGCCGACCCGCCGAGACTGTGGAGCTCAACCGCGATGCGGCTCACATCCTCGCTGTCGACATGGGGACGCAGGCGACGACCGCTGCGGTCGTCGATCTGCGCGGGCACGTCGTTGCCCGACGTCGCGTCTACCTCCCCACGTCGGGGCCGCCAGATGTCGCCCTCGACCG
This sequence comes from Agrococcus sp. ARC_14, assembly GCF_022436485.1. Taxonomy (NCBI): domain Bacteria; kingdom Bacillati; phylum Actinomycetota; class Actinomycetes; order Micrococcales; family Microbacteriaceae; genus Agrococcus; species Agrococcus sp. ARC_14. Next base: position 1,227,987 of record NZ_JAKUDO010000001.1, on the reverse strand, counting down.
CCTGGCAGCGCTGCTGGGGGAGCTCCGTGACGAGGTGGCGATTGCACGACCCGTCGCGTTCGCACCGCGGCACGTCGCGGCCATTGCATTTCCGGCCAGGATCGATTCGCGCACGCAGGCGCCGCTGCGGCCCACCGTCCTGCCGTCGTGGGACGGGTACGACGTCGTCGGGCGACTCGAACAGCTCCTGGGTTGCCCGGTCCTGCTCGAGAACGACTGCGCCGTTCGCGCCATAGCCGAAGCCGGACTCCTGGGGCCTGAAGCGCTGCCGTTGCTGTCGGTGCAGCTCGGGACCGGCATCGGAGCGGGGATCGTCGACGGAGCAGGCGAGATCTACCGGGGCGCGAACGGTTCGGCTGGCGACGTCGGCCACATCCCGTGCGTCGCCGGCGGCGACACGCTGTGCGCTTGCGGGTCACGCGGATGCGTCGAGTCCGTGGCAGCTGTTCCGGCGATGCTGGCCAGGCTCCGCGCCATCGGGATCACCGACGACGACAGTGAACTCGAGGGGTCCGATCTCCTCGCCCATCTACTACGCAGACAGGACCCGAGAGCCACCCAGGTCGTCCGCGAGAGCGCAGAGATGCTTGGGGAGGTCGTCTCAGCCCTGTGCAATGTGCTCAACCCTCGACGTGTGGTCATCACGAGCGGACTCTCGAGCGTCACGCACGATCTCCTCGCGGGCGTGCGCAGCGTCGTCTACGCACGAACCCGCGCGCTTGCCACCAAAGACCTCGTCGTTGACTACAGCAGCATGGCTCCCGACCTCGGCATCGCTGGCGCGTACCTCCTGGGCCGGCGTCACCTCTTCGAGCCTGAACACCTGAAGCAGTTCCGAGCCGCCGAAGCCGCTCGAGACCGTTGACCAGGTCGCTTTCGCAGCGCTTGTGAGGCCAGGGCGCTGACGCGGGCGCACCCGCGGATCTCGATGAACTACACGTTGAAGCGGAACTCCACCACGTCGCCGTCAGCCATCACGTAGTCCTTGCCCTCGATGCGCACCCGCCCGGCTGCCTTCGCATCCGCCATCGTGCCGTGCGCATCCAGATCCTCGAACGAGACGACCTCTGCCTTGATGAAGCCGCGCTCGAAGTCGGTGTGGATGACGCCGGCGGCCTGCGGCGCCGTGTCGCCCTTGTGGATGGTCCAGGCGCGCGACTCCTTCGGACCAGCCGTCAGGTAGGTCTGCAGACCGAGCGTCTCGAAGCCGATGCGGGCGAGCTGGTCGAGGCCCGACTCGTCCTGGCCGAGCGACTGCAGCAGCTCGAGCGCCTCCGCGGGGTCGAGGTCGACGAGCTCCGACTCCACCTGCGCGTCGAGGAAGACAGCCTTCGCGGGCGCGACGAGCGCTGCCAGCTCGGCCTTCCTCGCGTCGTCCGAGAGCACTGCCTCGTCGACGTTGAAGACGAACAGCACCGGCTTGGCGGTCAGCAGGCCGAGCTCCCTGATGGGCGTGGTGTCGAAGCCGGCCTGCGACAGTGTCTTCCCTGCGTTCAGGATCTCGTTCGCCTCGACGGCGGCCGCCAGCGTGGAGGCGTCGACCTTCTTGCCCTTGACCTCCTTCTCGAGGCGCGGGATCGCCTTCTCGAGCGTCTGCAGGTCGGCGAGCATGAGCTCGGTGTTGATGGTCTCCATGTCGGAGGCGGGGTCGACCGCGCCGTCGACGTGCACGACGTCGCTGTCGCTGAATCCACGCACGACCTGTGCGATCGCATCCGCCTCACGGATGTTCGCAAGGAACTTGTTGCCCAGCCCCTCGCCCTCGCTCGCGCCCTTCACGATGCCGGCGATGTCCACGAACGAGAGTGCGGCGGGCAGGATGCGCTGCGAGCCGTGGATCTCGGCCAGTCGCGTCAGGCGCGCATCCGGCAGCTCGACCACCCCGATGTTGGGCTCGATCGTTGCGAACGGGTAGTTCGCCGCGAGCACGGAGTTCTTGGTGAGAGCGTTGAAGAGGGTCGACTTGCCCACGTTGGGGAGTCCGACGATGCCGATGGTGAGTGCCACGACAGACCAGCCTAGCGAGCGGCTCGCCGTGCCACGGACGCCGGTGCCGTGGGAATCGACAGCGAGTCTGGATAGGGTGCCGTCACGGCACAGCGGCCGCTGTGATGATCTCGGGGGGCGCAGTGCGCGATGGCATGACAGCAGTGAGCGAGGTGGCCCCGCCACGACGCGGTGGTCGGATGTCCTGGCTCGCCGCCGGTCTGCGCAGCGCGGCATCGCGGCGAATCGTTGAGCCAGAGGTGCTCGGACTGCAGCACCTGGTGCGACCGGGCGACGTGTGCCTCGACATCGGTGCCGCATACGGCATGTACAGCTACCCGCTGGCCGAGCTGGTCGGAGTGCACGGGGCCGTGCACAGCTTCGAGCCGCAGCGCAACGCGCACTGGCTGCTCCGCGCAGGACGCGTGCTGGCGGGCGCCGATCGGATCCACCTGACGCGATCCGGCATCGGCCGCGTGGCCGGCGAGTTCGAGCTGATGGTGCCGATCAGGTTCGGCTTTCCGATCCACGGGCATGCGCACCTGCACGATGGACTCGTGACACGACCGCAGAAGCAGCGGTGGCACTCGCGCACCAAGCGCATCCGCGTCCCCGTGACCACGGTGGACGAGGTCTGCGCACTGCGCGGCATCGAGCGGGTGCACTTCATCAAGGTCGACGTCGAGGGGTTCGAGCCGAGCGTGATGCAGGGTGCGGCATCCGTGATCGAACGCGATCGACCCAGCCTGCTGCTCGAGATCGAGGATCGACACCTCGCACGGTATGAGACCACCGCTGCAGACTTCAGCGCCAGCCTGCGCGCTCTCGGCTACTCGATGCACACCTGGCGGGGCGGTCGATGGGAGCCGACGGAGCGAGTCGTCGTCGGCATTCGCAACTACCTGTTCGCCACCGACGAGGCGTGGAACCGAACCGCCTGAGCGGGCGACGCCGGGGGTTGTCGGTCGCGACGGGCGCGCGTAGCGTCGCGATCACAGCGACGAGCGGCGACGGGCCCTCGCGACGGCAGAGGGGCGATGCACATGGCCGACGAGCAGCACACGGACCCGGACTTCGACCGCAGGCAGGGCGACCCGGTCTTCCACGAGCAAGCGCCCGCCGACAGCGGCTCTGCAGGCTCCTTCGCCACCCGACACAACGAGTTCCCGCCGGGTGAGGGTCACGACGCCGCCGCGCACGACCCGAGCACGGGCGCGCCGGTGCACGGCGACGGCACGCCCAACGCGGAGCTGCCGGCCCAGTGGGCGCAGGGCGGTGACGCGGACCAGGATGGCGCCTCCGGCCTGGACCCGGCCGCCCAGGAGACGCAGGAGGGCGAGATCGCGCACGGCGAGCATCATGCCGGCGGCCAGGCCCGCGAGGCGCACCCCGAGCCGGCCCAGCACGCCGACCCGGCGCCCGGGGAGCCCGAGCGCTGAGCAACCACACCCCTGGCGCGACCGACCGCATCCGCCGCCGCTTCGTCGTGCACGGCAGCGTGCAGGGCGTCGGGTTCCGCATGGCCGCGGCCGCCGAGGCACGTCGGCTCGGCCTCGCGGGCAGCGCACGCAATCGCTTCGACGGCACGGTCGAGGCAGAGGTGGAAGGTGCGGCGGATGCGGTGGCCAACATGGTCGCGTGGCTCTCGCACGGTCCGACCTCAGCGCGGGTCGAGCGACTGGACGCCGACGACATCGAGCCACGCGGCGACGAGGGATTCCGGATCGCCTGACGCACGTGCGGCGCGCGGAGCGCGAGCCGAGTCCGCGCGGGTGTGGCCTAGGAGATGCGCACGCGCGTCGGGCGGATGCGCAGCTGCAGTCGCTCGGCACCCTGGTCGTCGGCGGTCCACGCGACGCCGTGGTAGCGCGGCCAGATGCGCTGCACGAGCGTCGACTCGGGGTCGGGCACGAGCTCGGCGAGCCCGCGCACCTCGATGAAGCGCTCCGGCTCTTCGCGGTCGACGACCAGCACCGTGACGCGCGCGTCGCGCAGCGCATTCTTCGTCTTGCGGAGTCGTCGCTTCACGGGGATCACGACCAGCCCATCGACCAGATCGACCCAGGTCGCCGTCACCTGCGGCGAGCCATCGGGCTCGAGCGTCGCCACCGAGGCGATGTGCGCGCCGAGCAGCAGGTCGCGGTGCGACTCCGGGATGGACTCACCGCCCTCGGCGGGATCGGTCCGGTCGGTCTCCTGCGCGTTCGACATCGTGACTCCTCACGTCGTCCACGATCCTCGCACGCCGGTCGAGCTGCGCACTTGCGCGCACGCCTTCCGCACGGGACTGCGCACCTCGCGCAACTTGCGCGAGCCTGCTTGCGCGCATCGCGCATCCCCACCAAGATCGATGCAGCCGCGCGACCCGCGGCATCCCAGCACTCAACGAGGAGAGCACCATGAGCGCCATCCCTGAGTTCACGCACGAGCGCGTCCTGACATCGCAGGGCGCCCGCAGCGGGCTCGTCATCACCGTCGCACTGCATTCGAGCGCACTCGGGCCCGCGCTCGGCGGCTGCCGCATGTGGACCTACCCGACCTGGGCGGACGGGCAGGCGGATGCGCTGCGGCTCTCCGCGGCGATGACGCTCAAGAACGCCGCAGCCGGCCTCGACGCAGGTGGCGGCAAGTCGGTCGTCGCGCTCCCCATGGGCGAGCACGTCGACGGCGACCGCCGCCGGGCGGCGCTGCTCGACCTCGGTGACCTCGTCGAGGCGCTCGACGGTCGCTACCGCACGGCGGAGGATGTCGGCACGACCGAGCACGACATGCTCGTCGTGCGCGAGCGCACCGCGCATGTCGTCGGCCTCCCCGCCGAGAACGGTGGTGCCGGGGAGCCGGCCGGCGCCACGGCGCTCGGCGTCTACTCGTCGGTCGCGCCGACGCTCGAGGCCGCGTTCGGCTCGGAGCAGATCGAGGGCCGCTCCTTCGTGATCTCCGGTCTCGGCCAGGTGGGCGGCCGCCTCGCGCGCATGCTCGCCGGCCACGGCGCCGAGCTGATCGTGACGGACATCGATGCCCGCAAGCAGCAGCTCGCCACCGAGCTAGGCGCCCGCTGGATCGCCCCGGAGCAGGCCCTCACGACCCCGGCCGACGTGCTGGTGCCCGCAGGTCTCGGCGGCATCCTCACCGACGAGGCGATCGACGCCCTGCCCGTGCGCGCCGTCGTCGGCCCGGCCAACAACCCGCTCGCCGAGCGCTCCGGCGCCGCGCGGCTGCAGCAGCGCGGCATCGTCTACGCGCCCGACTTCGTGGTGAACGCCGGCGGTGTCATCCACCTGCAGGGCACAGCAGACGGCCTCGACTGGCCGACGATCGCCCAGCGTCTCACAGGCATCGGTGACACCCTGCGCGGCGTCTTCGCGGCAGCCCGCGAGCACGGCAGCACCACGCTCGAGGCTGCCGAGGCGATCGCCAACGCCCGCATCGACGCGGCCCGCGCGCGCCAGACCGTGAGCGCCTGACGCATCCGCGGAGGGTCAGAGCACGCCTTGATCTGACCCATGGCGCGACCGCGTGGGCGGGCGTACGGTCGAGTCAGGCGCGGCGACGGAGCCGTGCCGGAGGAGGCACGGCCATGAGCGATGAGCAGCGCACCCACGAGCCGCAGCCGACGCATCGGCGCCACAGCAGCGCGCAGGACGAGGGCGTGATCGCGAGCGGAGCGCACGGCGGGCATCACGTGCAGCAGCCGACGGTCGGCGAGGATGCGAAGGAGAATCCGGCGGAGGGCTGGGACCCGGAGTCCTCGGCGCAGGCCTGACCCAGCGCTCGTCGGCGGGCGGCTACTCCCCTGCGGCCTCAGCTGTCGCGCGCAGTCGCGCCACGTATGTCGCCCACCACGCGGCGTCGCCGTCTGGCAGGTTCGAGACGCCGTCGCGCAGGCCCGTGCGGCCGTCGATGGTCTCGCGCAGGATGTCGGCGTGGCCCGCGTGCCGGGCGATCTCGGCCGTGAGGTGCACGATCAGCCGCCCCATGGTCGTCTCGCCCCGATCACCCCACCATGCCACGTGCGCGGGTGCCTCGAGCGGCAGCGCCTCGAGCGTCGCGTCGGCGTGCGCCCACGCGCGGTCCCAGAACGCCAGCACGCCCGCCATCGTCTCGTCGGGGCTCGCCCACATGTCGGCGTTCGGCTCGGCGTCCTCCTCCGTCCACGGCATCCGCTCCGGGAAGGGGCGCCCGACGCACTCGCCGAGGTAGCCGGCCGAGACCGAGGCCACGTGCTTGACCAGGCCGAGCAGATTCGTGCCGGTCGGCGTCATCGGCATGCGCGCGTCGCGTTCCGAGACGCCATCGAGCTTCCAGCGCAGCGTGTCGCGCTGCAGCAGGAGGTAGCGGATCAGCATGGCCTTGTGGTCTTCACCCATGCGAGGCATCCTGCCACCTCGACGATCGACCAGCCGCGCCGCTCTCCGGGGCGCGAGGGCGGCGTGGCGGGATCTCGACGGCCTGCGACCGTACACGGCCTCACGGCTGTCACCGGTGACACCTAGGCTCGTGCTCATGACCGACGCCCCGCCCCGCGAACGGCTGCTCGTCATCGGCGCCGTCGTGGTGGCAGTGCTCTCGTGGGCGTCGGCATTCCTCGTGATCAGGGCCGTCGCGAACGACTTCGACCCGGGGGCGCTGACGCTCGGCAGGCTCGCCGTCGCCGCGCTCGCACTCGGCGCCGTGCAGCTGGTGCGCGGCGCCTGGGTGCCGCCGACCCGCCGCGAGTGGCTGCTGCTGGGCGTCTTCGGCGTCTCGTGGTTCCTCATCTACAACCTCGCGCTGAACGCAGCAGAGCACGAGCTCGACCCCGGCACCGCGGCGCTGCTCGTCAACGTCGCGCCGCTGATCGTCGCGCTGGTGGCCGGCACGCTGCTCGGCGAGGGGTTTCCGCGCTGGCTCATCATCGGCGCGATCGTGGCGTTCGGCGGCATCGCGCTCATCGGCGTCGCGACGGCGAGCGGCGCGCTGAGCGTCGTGGGCGTGGTGCTCGCGCTCGTCGCCGCCGTCACCTACGCGATCGCGGTGCTCGTGCAGAAGCCGCTGCTGCAGCGGCTCCCCGGCCTGCAGGTGACCCTCATCGGCGTGGCGATCGGCGTAGCCGGCAGCCTGCCGTGGAGCGGATCGCTCATCACGCAGCTCGCCGTCGCGCCACCCGCGGCGACCGCGGGCCTCGTCTACCTGGGGCTCGTGCCGACGGCGGTCGCCTTCCTGGCCTGGGCGTACGCGTTGCGCCGCATGCCGGCGGGCAAGCTCACCACGACGACCTACCTCGTGCCCGTCATCGCGACCGTCGCGGCCTGGCCACTGCTGGGCGAGGTGCCACCGCCGCTCGCGCTGCTCGGCGGCCTGCTCTGCCTCGCCGGCGTGGCGCTCACGCGGCTGCCGACGGGTGTCAGGACGCGTGACGCTGCTAGTTGACAAGTCTCCTAGCACCGTGCTCGACTGAGCACGTGATCCTCTCGCGCATCATCCTGGGCCTCCTGGCCATGGCCCCGATGTCGGGCGCCGACCTCAAGCGGCACTTCGACACGACCGTGCACCACTTCTGGGCAGCCGACAAGGCGCAGATCTACCGCACCCTCGCCGCGCTCGTCGACGAGGGGCTCGCCAGCGTGACCGTGGTGCCGGGCACCACCGCCCCCGATCGCCAGGAGCACCGGCTCACCGACACCGGGCTTGCAGCGCTCGTCGCCTGGCTCGGCGCCGATCTGGAGCGCCAGCCCGAGCGCGACGCATTCATCGCTCGCCTCTTCCTCGCCGAGAGCCTCGACGAAGACGGTGTCGCCCGACTGGTCGCTCGTCGCCGCCAGGCCGCGCTCGAGCAGCTCGCGGCGCTCGAGGCCCTGGAGGCCGCGACGCCGGCCGCGCGCACCCGCGGCGAGCGCCTGCGGCTCGCCACCCTCGACCACGGCCTGCGCCACACTCGCACCGAGCTCGACTGGCTCGACAGCCTCGATGCCATCGCCGCTGCCGAAGGAGCACAGCGATGACCATCCACTTCTCCGAGCTGCACCCGGCATCCGTCTCCTCCCCCACGACCGCCGACGCCGCAGCGCCCCGCCCCGTCGTGCTGCTGCACGGCGGCAACGTCGCCAACTGGATGTGGGAGCCGCAGCTGCCCGCGCTCACCGACCGCCTCGCGATCACGCCCCACCTGCCCGGCTTCGGCGCCCGCACCGCCGAGCCCTGGCCGGGCCTGCCTGCCGCCGCCGACGACATCGCCGCGCGCATCCGCTCGCTCGCCGGCGGCGATCCCGTCGACCTCGTCGGGCTCTCGCTCGGCGGGGTGCTCGCGCTGCACCTCGCGGCCCGCCATCCAGACCTCGTCGCTTCGGTGCTCACGAGCGGTGCCGCGGTCGAGCGCGTCGGCGGGATGGCGCGCGCGACCTCCGCCCTGCAGCTCGCGCTCTGGGAGCAGCGCTGGTTCTGGAAGGCGCAGGCCGTCGCGTTCGGCCTGCCGGAGGACTCGCACGAGCCCTACGTCGAGCACGGACTCTCGGTGCGGCGGGAGACAGCGCGCGCCATGCTCGCCGAGGTCTATGCCGGCGGGGTGCCGAGCGGCCTGGGTGCCGTGCGGGCGCGGATGCTGCTGGTCGCAGGAGAGCGGGAGCCTCGCGTCATGCGGCGCTCGCTCGAGACCCTCCGGCGGACCGTGCCGCACGCCGCGACGCGCATCGCCCCCGGTATGCACCACATCTGGAACGTGGAGGACGCCGCGCACTGGAACGAGATGCTGCGCGACTGGCTCGACGGCCACGTGCACGACTGGCTGGCGCCGGCTGAGCCCCGTGGGGCCGGACTTCGCGACTAGCGATCTGCCTGCAGCCCCAGCTCGATCAGCTCGGTGATGAGCTCGCCGTAGCCGATCCCCGAGGCCTGCCACACGACCGGGAACATCGAGATCGAGGTGAAGCCGGGCATCGTGTTCACCTCGTTGAGCACGATGCCGTGCTCCGGTGAGACGAAGAAGTCGACGCGCGCGAGGCCGGAGCCATCGATCGCCTCGAACGCGTGGATGGCTGCCTGCTGCAGCGCCTGGACCGTGGCGTCGTCGAGATCGGCAGGGCACTCGGTGCGCGCCGTCGACAGGCCCCGGTACTTCGCGTCGAAGTCGTAGAAGGTGCCCTCGTCGAGCACGATCTCGCCCGGCAGCGAGGCACGCGGACGATCGCCGTCGTGCCCGCCGAGCACGCCGACCTCGATCTCGCGGCCCGAGACTCCCGCTTCCACGAGCACACGGGTGTCCTCTGCGAGCGCGAGCGCCATCGCGGCGTCGAACTCGACGATCGTCCCGACCCGGCTGACCCCCACCGAGGAGCCGGCGCGCGCGGGCTTCACGAACACAGGCATCGGGAAGTCGCCCAGGCGTGCCCGCACAGCCTCGCGGTCGGTCGCCCACTCGTGGCGCGACACCGTCATCCACGGTGCGACCTTGATGCCCGCGTGCTCGATGACGGTCTTGGCGAAGTGCTTGTCCATCGCGACCGCGCTGGCGAGCACGCCGTTGCCGACGTAGGGCACGTCCATCAGGTCGAGCATGCCCTGCACCGTGCCGTCCTCGCCGAAGCGGCCGTGCAGGATGGGGAACACGATGTCGACGTCGACCAGCTGGCGCACGGCACCGGAGGCATCCGTCACCGTGATCGCCCGCGAGGTGCTCGAGTCGGGCAGCAGCACGGCCTCGCCGCCGGTGACCTCCGGCACGCGCTCGAGCGCGAGCGCGGCGGGGTCGTCGGCCTGCAGCACGAAGCGGCCCTCGCGGGTGATGCCGATCGGCACCACCTCGAAGCGGTCGCGGTCGATGTGCTCGAGCACGCTGCCAGCGGTCGCGCACGAGATGGTGTGCTCGCTCGAGCGGCCGCCGAACAGCAGCGCGACTCGGGTCTTGCGGGTCGGCTCGGCGTCCTGCGCAGGCACCTGCTGCACAGGCTCAGCGCGCTCCGGCTGGTCTCGCTCTGGCACGGTCACTCCTCGATCGGCTCGTCGTCGGTCGTCAGGTGTGGTGCGATGTCGCGCGGGTCCATGCCGCCGTCGAGCACCAGCTTCACCTGCTCGAGGATAGGCATCCGCACCCCCTTGGCGGCTGCGAGCTGTGCGACGGGGTCGACGGATGCGAGGCCCTCTGCCACCTGCTCCATGCGGGCGACGACGTCGGTGCGGGAGTAGCCCATGCCCAGCAGGCGGCCGGCGGTGAAGTTGCGCGAGAGCGGTGATGCGCAGGTCGCGATGAGGTCTCCGAGGCCGGCGAGGCCGGCGAGCGTCTCGCGCTCTGCGCCGTGCGCGACGGCGAAGTCGGTGACCTCCGCGAGGCCGCGGGTGATGATCGACGCCTTCGTGTTCTCGCCGTAGCCGACGCCGTCGACGATGCCGATCGCGAGCGCCACCAGGTTCTTCAGCACGCCGCCGAACTCGGTGCCGATCACGTCGGTGTTGATGAAGGAGTGGAAGTAGTCGTTGCGGGCGCGCTTCGCGACCGCGCGCGCCGTCTCGGCGCTCGTCGAGGAGACCACGGCCGCCGTCGGATGCTCCTGCGCGATCTCGAGCGCGAGGTTCGGGCCCGAGACGACCGCGATGCGTGCGCTGTCGAGCTGCAGCTCCTGGGCGATGACCTCGCTCATGCGCATGCGCGACTCCGCCTCGACGCCCTTCATGAGGCTCACGATCGGAACGCCAGGCTCGATCGCCTCACCGTGCTCACGCAGCAGCTGACGAAGCTGCTGGCTGGGCACCGCGAGATAGACCTGGGATGCGCCGGCGAGCGCGAGGCGGATGTCGCTCGTCGCGCGCAGGGTCGCGGGCAGGGTGATGCCCGGCAGGTAGCGCGTGTTGCGACGGGCCTCGTCGATCTCGCGCGCGGCCTCCGGCCTGCGCGCCCACAGCACGGTGTCGGCCCCGCCGTCTGCGAGCGCCTTGGCGAACGTCGTGCCCCAGCTGCCTGCGCCCAGGACGACGGCGTCAGCCATCCTTCGGCTCCGGTGCGTCACCGGTGCCCGCGGCCGCGTCGGTCCCGCCGCCGGGGCCATCGACGAAGCGGCCCGTGGCCGCCTGCCCGTGGGCGGATGGGTCGTGGCGCTGAGCGGGCGGGGTCTCGCCGCGCAGCTCGCCCAGGAGCCCCGCGATCGCATCCATCACGCGGTCGGTCGCTGCGTTCATCGCCCGCTGGTCGGTGCGCCCCGCGAACTCGGAGAGGTCGACGGGCGGGCCGAAGAGGATCTGGATGTGCTTGCGGGGAAACGGGCGGATGCCCTTGCCGTAGCGCGGCATGAGGTGCTGCGTGCCCCAGTGGGCCGCCGGGATGAGCGGCACCCCTGCCTCGAGCGCCATGCGCACGGCGCCCGTCTTGCCGCGCATGGGCCACAGCTGCGGGTCTCGGGTGAGCGAGCCCTCCGGGTAGATGATCACGCCGAGCTCGTCGCGCACCAGGGTGCGCGCGGCATCCATCGCCTGCCCGTGCGCGCTCGGCCGACCGGTGCGCTCGACGGGGATCTGGCCCGCCGCCTTGAGGATGCGCCCGACCACCGGGATCTCGAACAGGCTCGCCTTGGCCATGAAGCGCGGCACCCGGCCCGACTTCCAGATGGCGATCGCCATCACGATCGGGTCGATCTCGCTGTAGTGGTTCGGCGAGAGCACGAACGCGCCCGTCGTCGGGATGTGCTCGTGGCCGCGGATGTGCAGCTTCGCCATCGCCATCATCGGTGGGATGACCGCCGCGGCGAGCCCGCGGTAGACGCCGCTGAGCTCGCCCTTCGGCGGGCGGCCGGGCAGCGCCATCAGCCCTCCACGTCGAAGTCTGCGCCCAGCGTCTCCAGCTTCTCGATGAAGCGCTCGTAGCCGCGGGCGATGATGCCGACGTTCGAGATGCGGCTCGTGCCCTCTGCCGTCAGCGCGGCCACCAGGTGGCTGAAGCCGCCCCGCAGGTCGGGCACCGTGATGTCAGCGCCGTGCAGCTCGACGGGGCCGGCGATGACGGCGGAGTGCTCGTAGTTGCGCTGCCCGAAGCGGCACGCGTGGCTCCCGAGGCAGTCGGTGTGGATCTGGATGCGCGCACCCATCTCCACGAGCGCCTCCGTGAACCCGAAGCGCTGCTCGTAGACCGTCTCGTGCACGATCGAGATGCCGTTCGCCTTCGCGAGGGCCACGACGAGCGGCTGCTGCCAGTCCGTCATGAAGCCGGGGTGCACATCCGTCTCCACCACCACGGGCTTCAGGTCGCCACCGGGGTGCCAGAAGCGGATGCCATCGTCTTCGATCTGGAAGGCGCCGCCTGCCTTGCGGTAGACGTTGAGGAAGGTCGTCATCTCGGGCTGGCGTGCGCCCTCGAGGAAGATGTCACCGCTGGTCGCGAGCGCCGCGCAGGCCCAGGAGGCGGCTTCGTTGCGATCGAAGAGCGCCGTGTGGCTGTAGCCGACGAGCTTGTCGACGCCCTCGATGCGGATGGTGCGGTCGGTGTCGACCTGGATCTCGGCGCCCATCTTCTGCAGGATCGCGATGAGGTCCATGATCTCGGGCTCGACGGCGGCGCCGGTGAGCTCGGTGCGGCCCTTCGCGCGGACGGCGCCGAGCAGCACCTGCTCGGTCGCGCCCACCGAGGGGTACGGCAGGTCGATCTTGGCGCCGTGCAGCCCGTTGGGCGCCGTCATCCGGATGCCGCTGGGCAGCTTCTCGACGACCGCGCCGAAGTTGCGCAGCACCTCGAGGTGGAAGTCGATCGGGCGATCGCCGATGTGGCAGCCGCCGAGGTCGGGGATGAACGCCTCGCCCAGCTGGTGGAGCAGCGGGCCGCAGAAGAGGATGGGGATGCGGCTGGAGCCGGCGTGCGCGTTGATCGACGTCTCGTGCGCGGTGCGCACGTTGGCCGGGTCGAGCCGCAGCGTGTCGCCGTCGCGCTCGACCGTGACGCCGTGGAGCTCGAGCAGGCCCTGCACGACGCGGACGTCGCTGATCTCTGGCACGCTGCGCAGCTCGGAGGGCCCCTCGCCCAGCAGCGCCGCGACCATCGCCTTGGTGACGAGGTTCTTGGCACCCTTCATCTGGATGCGCCCCATGAGTGGCTTGCCGCCGCGCACCGTGATGCGGTCGACGTTCATGCCGACGGCTGCGCCGGCGCTCTTGCTGAACTCTGTCAGGTTCACTGGGTTCCTTCCCTGACGGGCTGCGTCGTGGGCATCCATGCAGGACGGTCGGCTTCGAAGGCCGTGATCGCGGCTTCGTCTCGGAGTGTCAGAGCGATGTCGTCGAGGCCCTCGAGCAGGCGCCAGCGAGTGTAGTCATCGATCTGGAAGTCGTGGGTCGCGCCCGCGGCGGTCGCGGTGCGCGCCTCGAGGTCGACCGTGACCTCTGCGCCGGTGGTCTCACGCGCTGCGGCCCAGAGCGCCTCGAGGGAGGCCTCCGAGATCTGGCCGACGAGCAGGCCCTGCTTGCCGGCGTTGCCGCGGAAGATCTCGCCGAAGCGCGGGCCGAGCACGGCCGTGAAGCCGAAGTCGCGCAGCGCCCACACGGCGTGCTCGCGGCTCGAGCCGGTGCCGAAGTCGTGCCCGACGACGAGGATGCCGCCGTGCTTGTAGGGCTCCTGGTTGAGCACGAAGTCGGGATCCTGCCGCCACGAGTGGAAGAGGGCGTCGTCGTAGCCGGTCTTCGTGACGCGCTTGAGGAACACCGCGGGGATGATCTGGTCGGTGTCGACGTTGGAGCGCTCCAGCGGCACGATCGTGCCCGTCAGGCTGCTGATCTTCTCCATCTCAGGCCTCCTCGACCGTCGTCGTCGCATCCGCGACGTGGTGCTCGCCATGCTCGAGATCCCACGGGCTCGAGAGGGTGCCGCGGATCGCGGTCGCCGCCGCCACCAGCGGCGAGACCAGGTGCGTGCGGCCACCCTTGCCCTGGCGGCCCTCGAAGTTGCGGTTCGAGGTGGATGCGCAGCGCTCGCCGGGCGCGAGCTGGTCGGGGTTCATGCCCAGACACATCGAGCAGCCCGCGAAGCGCCACTCCGCGCCGAACTCCTTGAAGACCGTGTCGAGGCCGAGCGCCTCTGCCTCGAGCCGCACCCGTGCCGAGCCCGGCACGACCATGACGCGCACCCCATCCGCCTTCTTCTTGCCGCGGATGATGTCGGCGGCGGCGGTGAGGTCCTCGACGCGCGAGTTCGTGCAGGAGCCGATGAAGACGGTGTCGACCGGGATGTCCTTGAGCTTCGTGCCCGGCTGCAGATCCATGTACTCGAGCGCACGCTCGGCGGCGGCGCGGTCGTTCGGGTCTGCGAACGACTCGGGAGCCGGCACCTCGCCGGAGAGCGAGGCGCCCTGACCGGGATTCGTGCCCCAGGTGACGAAGGGCTCGAGCTCGTTCGCGTCGAGGAGGATCTCTGCGTCGAAGACCGCGTCGTCATCGGTCGGGAGTGACTTCCAGTACTCGACCGCGGCATCCCAGTCGGCGCCCTTCGGTGCGTGCGGCTTGTCCTTGACGTAGGCGAAGGTGGTCTCGTCGGGCGCGACCATGCCGGCGCGGGCACCCGCCTCGATCGACATGTTGCAGATCGTCATGCGGCCTTCGACCGAGAGGGCGCGGATGGCGCTGCCGCGGTACTCGAAGACGTAGCCTGCGCCGCCGCCGGTGCCGATCTTCGCGATCACCGCGAGGATGATGTCCTTGGCGGTGACGCCCGGGCGCAGCTCGCCCTCGACGTTGATCGCCATCGTCTTGAAGGGCTTGAGCGGCAGGGTCTGCGTGGCCATGACGTGCTCGACCTCGCTCGTGCCGATGCCGAAGGCCATCGCCCCGAAGGCGCCGTGCGTCGAGGTGTGCGAGTCGCCGCAGACGACCGTGATGCCGGGCAGCGTGAGGCCCAGCTGCGGGCCGACCAGGTGCACGATGCCCTGCTCCTTGTCGCCCAGCGAGTGGATGCGCACGCCGAACTCGGCGGCGTTCGTGCGCAGCGTCTCGATCTGCTTGCGGCTGGTCGGATCCTGGATGGGCTTGTCGATCTCGAGGGTCGGCGTGTTGTGATCCTCGGTCGCGACCGTGAGGTCGGTGCGGCGCATCGGGCGACCGGCCTGGCGCAGCCCGTCGAAGGCCTGCGGGCTCGTGACCTCGTGCACGAGGTGGAGGTCGATGTAGATGAGATCGGGCGCGCCGTCCTCGCCCTTCACCACGACGTGGTCGTCCCACACCTTCTCAGCGAGTGTCTTGCCCATATCGATCTCCCCACACGGACGGGCCCGAACTGCCCGTCTGCAAAGTCTACGCGGGGGTGCAGTCCCGCTCCTCTGCAGGCGAACAGCCCGGCGCGGCCGCGCATTCCGCCTGCTGCGCCTATATTGCGAGCGTGACCGACTTCCGCGAAGGCCCCCGCGATGCCCATCGCTGACGCATCCGTCTGGGCCGGCGGCGCCCGCGTGGTCGAGGATGTGGCCTTCGACCGCGTGTTCGAGACGGCGTCCGAGCGCGGCGGGTTCGCCTGGATCGACCTGGTGGAGCCGAGCGAGCAGGAGCTGCGAGCGGTCGCCGACGAGCTCGACCTGCATCACCTCGTGGTCGAGGATGTCGTGGCGCGCGGCCAGCGGACGAAGCTGGAGACCTACGGAGCGCTGGACTACTGCGTCGTGCATCGGGTGCTGCATCGGGGCGACGAGCTCGTCGACCGCGAGGTGCACGCCATCGTGACCGACCGCTGCATCGTGACGATCTCGTGGGGCGGCAGGCGTGGACTCGCGCGCGTGCGGGACCGCGTGCGGGCCGGCATGGGCGCGCTCGAGGCCACGCCGCAGACGGTGCTCTACGCCGTGCTCGACGAGGCCGCCGACGAGCTCGACGTGCTGGCGAGGGAGGTGCACGAGCAGATCGAGGGCGTCGAGGATGTCTTCTTCGGCCAGGAGCATCCGCCGACCGTCGACATCTATCGGGCGATGCGTCGGGTGCTCGCGCTTCAACGTGCCGCGGAGCCGATGAGCGCTGTGGTCGGCCGGATGGCCGAGCGGATCGGCGAGGAGCACCTCGAGCTGCGGCGCCACCTCCGCGATGTCGACGACCACGCGCGCCGCACCGCGGCCAGGCTGGCGGGCGACCGCGACCTGCTGGCGAGCATGCTGCAGCTGGCGTCCGCGCGCGTGGCCGAGCGGCAGAACGACGAGATGCGAGCCATCACCGAGCAGCAGATCCTGCAGAACGAGCAGATGAAGAAGATCACCTCATGGGCGGCGATCATCTTCGCGCCCACGCTGATCGCCGGCATCTACGGCATGAACTTCACGCACATGCCAGAGCTGCACTGGCTGCTCGGCTACCCGTTCGCGGTCGCGCTCATGGTCGTCTTCGCCGGCGGCCTCTTCCTGGCGTTCAAGCGGCGGCACTGGCTCTGAGCGCGCGACCGCCCTGGCGACGCGTCGCCGCACGCGCCAGGATGGGGGCATGACCGCACCCATCACCGTCGCCGTCACCGGCGGCGCAGGCCAGATCGGCTACCAGCTGCTGTTCCGCATCGCCGCAGGCGACATGCTCGGGCCCGAGCAGCCCGTGCGGCTGCGCATCCTCGAGATCCCCGACGCGCTGCCCGCGCTCGACGGCGTCGTGATGGAGCTGCACGACGCGGCGTTCCCGCTGCTGGCGTCGGTGGACACGACCGCGGATGCGGCGGTCGCCTTCGAGGGGGCCGATCACGCGCTGCTCGTGGGCGCGAGGCCGCGCAGCAAGGGGATGGAGCGCGGTGATCTGCTGGCGGCCAACGGCGCCATCTTCGCCGCGCAGGGACGCGCGATCCAGGAGCACGCGAGTGCCGGCATCCGCATCACCGTCACGGGCAACCCGGCCAACACGAACGCCCTGATCGCGGCGGCTGCGGCGCCGGACATCCCGCACGAGCGCTTCTCGGCGCTCACGCGCCTCGACCACAACCGGGCGATCGCACAGCTGGCCGCGAAGACCGGCGCGGCCGTGGCCGACATCCGCCGCATGATCGTGTGGGGCAACCACTCGGCGACGCAGGTGCCCGACGTGACGCACGCGCTCGTCGCCGGGCAGCCGGCGGTCGACCTGGTGGAGCGCGCCTGGGTGACGGGCCAGTTCGTGCCGACGGTCGCGAACCGCGGCGCGGCGGTCATCGAGGCGCGCGGCGCGTCGTCCGCGGCATCCGCGGCCTCGGCGACGGTCGACCACGTGCGCTCATGGGCGCATGGCACGGCGGCAGACGACTGGACCTCGATGTCGGTGATCTCGCGGGGCGAGTACGGCGTGCCGGAAGGGCTCGTCTCCTCGTTCCCCGTGACGACCGCGGGCGGCGAGTGGTCGATCGTGGAGGGTCTGGCCCTCGATGCCGACGTGCGCGCCCAGCTCGACGCCTCGGTCCAGGAGCTCTCCGGCGAGCGCGACGCGGTGCGCGAGCTCGGCTTCCTCGACAGCTAGCGGAGGATGTCGCCGAGCCAGCCGCGACTGCCGCGCTGGCCACCGCGCTGCCCGTTCTGCTGACCGGCGCGCTGCTGCACCGTGCGCAGCACCTTGTCGGCGATGCGGCCGACCGTGTCGGACGAGCCAGACGGCTGGAGGCCGAAGCCGGGGTTCTGGCCGGGGACGGGCGCAGGCTGTGCCCCGGCCATGCGCGAGACCTCACGCGCCACGCACGTCCTGCTTGTCTCATCCGCCTGGTGACCGTATGCTCGAGAGCAATAATCGAAGCGACTGTTCATATAACGAACGCGCACCGACGATGACGTCAGTCGTCTCACACAGGAGTGAGGAAGCAGCCGTGCAGTTCCACCACCACGGATACGTGTCCACCGACCCGCGCGTGCAGCCCGCCGCCGGCATCGGACTCGACCGGCCCGAGCATCTCCCCGACGAGGTCGACGTGCTGATCGTCGGCACCGGCCCCGCGGGCATGATCACCGCCGCGCAGCTCGCCCAGTTCCCCGATGTCAACGTGCGCATCATCGAGCGCCGCCCCGAGCGGCTCGCGATCGGCCAGGCCGACGGCATCCAGGCCCGCAGCGTCGAGACGTTCCAGGCGTTCGGCTTCGCGGAGGCCATCACGGCAGAGGCCTACTGGATCACCGAGATGGCGTTCTGGAGCCCCGACGCCGCGGACCCCGCGCGCATCGTCAAGACCTCGAGCCCGCTCGACGATCCCGCAGGCATCAGCGAGTTCAAGCACCTCATCGTCAACCAGGCGCGCGTGCTCGACCACTTCGCGGCAGCAGCCCTGAACGCGCCGGGGCGCGTGCGGCCGGACTACGGATGGGAGTTCCAGAGCCTCGAGGTCGACGACCATGGCGAGTTCCCCGTCGTCGTGCAGCTGCTCGGCACCGCGCACGAGCAGGAGGGTCGGCAGCGCACGATCCGCGCGAAGTATGTGGTCGGCGCCGACGGCGCCCGCAGCGGCGTGCGCCGCTCGATCGGCTGCACGCTCACCGGCCAGTCCGCCAACCACGCGTGGGGCGTCATGGACGTGCTCGCCGTCACCGACTTCCCCGACATCCGCACGAAGTGTGCGATCCAGTCCGCCTCCGGCGGCAACATCCTGCTCATCCCGCGCGAGGGCGGCTACCTCTTCCGCATGTACGTCGACCTCGGCGAGGTGTCGGAGGGCAGCGACGGCGCGGTGCGCACGACGCCCATCGAGGAGATCATCCGCAAGGCGAACGACATCATCGCGCCCTACACGCTCGACGTGAAGCACGTGGCCTGGAGCAGCGTCTACGAGGTCGGTCATCGCATCACCGACCGCTTCGACGACGTGCTGCCCGAGGACCGCGGCAGCCGCACACCGCGCGTGTTCATCACCGGCGACGCCTGCCACACCCACAGCGCCAAGGCCGGCCAGGGCATGAACGTGTCGATGCAGGACGGCTTCAACATCGGCTGGAAGCTCGGCCACGTGCTCGACGGACGCGCACCGGAGAGCCTGCTCGACACGTACTCGGGCGAGCGCCAGGTGGTGGCGCAGAACCTCATCGACTTCGACAAGGAGTGGTCGACGCTGATGGCGAAGCCGGCGAGCGAGTTCGAGAACCCCCAGGCGGTCTCCGACTTCTACACTGCGACGGCCGAGTTCCCCGCGGGCTTCATGACGCAGTACGAGCCCTCGCAGATCGTCGGCGATGCCAGCCACCAGGAGCTCGCGACCGGCTTCCCGATCGGCAAGCGCTTCAAGTCGGCTCGCGTCGCGCGCGTCGCCGACACGAACCCGCTGCACCTCGGCCACCGCCACACGGCCGACGGGCGCTACCGCCTCTACGTCTTCGCCGACGCGGCGACGCCGGCAGAGGCATCCGCCACCCGTGCCCTCGCCGACTGGCTCGAGACCTCGCCTGAGTCGCCGATCGCAGTCCACACGCCCGCGGGGCGCGATTCGAGCGCGCTGCTCGACGTGACGGTGATCTACCAACAGGGCCACCACGACGTGGTCATGAATGACGTGCCGGATGCGTTCAAGCCGATCGTCGGACCGTTCCGACTCGTCAACCTCGAGAACGTCTTCGCGACGCTGCCGGACGATGACATCTTCGACGTGCGCGGCATCTCGCGCGCCGGCGCGATCGTGGTGGTGCGGCCCGACCAGTACGTCGCGGCCGTGCTGCCCCTGACGGCCACGACGGAGCTCGCAGCCTACTTCCGCGGCGCGCTGCTGCCGGCCGCGCCGTAGCGGCGGCGGGCCCGCCCGGCCACGCGCCCGGCACCGCCTCGCGCGTGGCCGCCCGCGCGCCGGCCGACAGCGGGCGGGTTGTTGCAGTTCTGCCCCACCGCGGCTACAACAACCCGCCTCGCTGTGCGCGCGAGCGGGGCCGGGAACGACAGAGCGCCCCCGGTCGCGAGACCGGAGGCGCTGCTGGTGGTGACCCCAACGGGATTCGAACCCGTGTTACCGCCGTGAGAGGGCGACGTACTAGGCCGCTATACGATGGGGCCGTGCTGCGCATCTTGCTATCGCAACCTGGATAGTTTGCCACACGCTTCGGCCCAGGGCCAAATCGGATCGGCGGCGCGTCGCATCAGCGAGGGCTCGCGCCGCGCCCGGACGTCGATCAGACCGCGTGCAGCACCTGCAGGGCGCCCGGCATGACGCTGCAGCGCGCCGGCAGCCTGCCGACGATCTCTCCGTCCGCGCACACGATCAGGTGCTCGTCGCTCGCCAGCTCGGCGGTCTCGCACTCGACGATGTGGATGCGCGGGTCGGCCTCGTGGCGGCCGCGCAGGACCTTGCCCAGCAGCCAGAGGAAGCGCGGGTAGGAGAGCTCGTCTGCGAGCACGGCCGTGAGCCTGCCGTCACGCAGATCGGCGCTGGGCGCGATCGGGATGCCACCGCCGAGGCTGCGATTGTTCGAGATCGCCGCGAGGAGCGTTCGCCGGGTCTGCTCGGCACCCCCGCCGAGCCTGACCGCGACGGTGCGGTGCCTCGGGCGCAGCAGCGTCGCGAGGATCGCTGCCTGAGATCGCAGCCTGCTGGGCACCTTCGTGAACCGAGACGAGCGCACCGTGACGTCGGCGTCGAAGCCGATGGAGACGATGCCGGCCGCGAGCGTGACGCCGTCCGGGTGCTCGATGCGCACGAGGTCGATGCGATCTGGCTCGCTCGCCAACGCCGCCTCGAGCGTCTCGATGGCGTGCGCTGTCGAGCCGAGCTCCAGCGTCCTGGCGATGTCGTCGCCGCTGCCGGTGGGCACCACGAGCAGACGCTTCGAGGTGCCGCCGACGATGTTGACCCCGAGGTGCACCATGCCGTCCCCACCGACGACGACGAGCACATCCGCCTGGATCATGGCGAAGCGCGTCTGCTCCAGCCGGCCGGCGAAGTCGACGGCGGCGACGTGCTGCACCTCGTGGCCGAGGTCGGCGAGGCGGGCGGCGACGAGCGCGCCGACCGGCTCGGAGCGCCCGATGCGGGCGCCGGGATTCGAGGCGACGACCACGTGCACGGAGCAGAGCCTATGCGCGTCCCGGCCGCAACGGACACGCGCGACTCGCCACGTCGGCGCGGCACCCCATATCGTGGAGCGCATGCGAGTGACCAAGCGAGAGCACGCGTGCATCGTCCTCGATGACGAAGGGCAGCAGCTCATCATCGACCCGGGCAACCAGACGGGCCCTGTCTCGGCGGCCGGCCTCGTCGCCATCGTCATCACCCACGAGCACGCTGACCACTGGGATGCCGAGCACCTGACGGCGCTCCGCGCAGCCAACCCGAACGTGCCGATCTACGGCCCCGCCGGCGTCGCCGCGGCGGCCGAGGGCTTCGACGTCACCGTCGTCGAGGCGGGCGAGCGGGTGACCGCGGGCCCGTTCCGGCTGCGCTTCTTCGGCGGCGAGCACGCCGAGATCCACCGCTCCTTCCCGCTCGTCGACAACCTCGGCGTGCTCGTGAACGAGCGCTTCTACTACCCGGGCGACTCCTACGCGACGCCCGACGTGCCGGTCGAGCTGCTTGCGACCCCGGCGGGCGCGCCGTGGCTGAAGATCGGCGACGTGATGGACTTCGTGGTCGAGGTCGCGCCCCGGGCGACCTTCGCCGTGCACGACGCCCCGCTCTCGGAGATGGGGCTGGGGATGGCCCACGCCCGCATCGAGGGCGCGGTCGCGGAGGGCGGCGGCGAGCACCACCGCCTGACGCCGGGCGACTCGATCGAGTTCTGATCCGCGGCGCTGATCGCGCGCGGGCAGCGCAGGAGCCCGCGTGATCGATCCGCTCACGCTACTGCTCTACGCGGCGGCGCTCTTCGTGGCGAGCGTCGCGCAGCGCGTCGTGGGCCTGGGCTTCGGCCTCGTCATGGGCCCGGTCTCGGCGATCGTCGCCGGACCGATCGCAGCCGTGCCGCTCAACTGCATCTTCGGGATCGTCGCCTGCGGGCTGATGATCCCCGGCGTCTGGCGCGACATCGACTGGCGTCGCATGGCCTGGCTGCTCGCGCCCGCGATCCCCGCCAGCATCGCGGGGCTGCTCATCGCACGGATGGTGCCGACGGATGCGCTGCGCATCGCGATCGGCATCATCGCGATCCTGGGCGTGCTGGTCTCCGTCGTCTTCCATCGCAGCCGGCACACCCTCGACGGGCCGACCACCCGCATCGCGACGGGCGTCGCGATCGGCGGCTTCAACGCGGCCGTCGGCGTCGGGGCACCGCTGGTGGGGATGTACTCGCTCGTCAGCCGCTGGGAGCCGCGCGTGATGGCCGCGACGATGCAGCCCTTCTGGGTGGGCCTGAACGTCACGACGCTCGTCGAGCGGCAGCTGCTGGTGCCGGATGGGTTCCCGGAGTGGCCGTGGTGGGCGTGGCTGGGCGCGAGCGCGGCGACCGCGATCGGCACGCTCTTCGCGCATCGGATCGCCCATCGCGTCTCGGCCACCGCCGCGCGCACGACGATCATCGTGCTCTCGATCGTCGGGGGCGCGGTCGTCATCGTGACCGGCATCGTCGGCCTGCTCGCCGGCTGAGGCCTCCGATGGGTTCCGCTATCTGAACACGCTGTTCTATGCTCGAGCGAACGCATCCGCACAGATGCGGCGAGAGACGGACGCGGCCGAGCACGGACGCGGCCAGAGAGAGCGATGATGCCCGAGACGCCCGCCAAGCCGGAGACCACCGGCTCGCAGACCCTCTCCCGCGGCCTGACCGCGCTGTCGCTCCTCGCCGATCACGGCAGCCAGACGATCCAGTCGCTCGCCGCCCTGCTGGGCGTGCACCGCTCGGTCGCCTACCGGCTGGTGCGCACGCTCGAGGAGCACCGCCTCGTCGTGCGCGATGCCGCGGGGCTCCTCTCGCTCGGCCCGCAGCTCGTCATCCTCGCCCGCGACGTCGAGCACGACCTGCAGTCGGCATCCCTCCCCCACCTGCAGCAGCTCGCCGACGAGCTCGGCATGACCGCCTTCCTCACGGTGCGCGACGGCGACGACGCCGTCACCCTCGTGACGGCCGTGCCCCGCGGGGTCAACGCATCCGTCGCCCAGCATCCCGGCCACCGGCACCCGATCGCACTGGGCGCCCCCGGCATCGCGCTGCAGGCCATGCTCAGCGACGCCGCGTGGCGCGAGCTCGGGCACGACGAGCCGATGCACCCTGCGGTCGAGGATGTGCGCACGCAGGGCTTCGCCGTGAGCGCGAACGAGGTCATCCAGGGCATCACATCGGTGGGCGCACCGATCAGGGCACGCAGGTCGACGGATGCGTCGGTCGCGGTGGTCACGGTCGGCGAGCCCGACACGGCGCAGCTGGGTGCCGCCGTGCAGCGGGTCGCAAGGGCGATCGAGGCCGACCTGCGCTAGCTGCGCTCGAGCCGGCCGGACCGCACCCGCGGATGCGCCCCGGCCCGCAGGCGTCGTTCAACCCTGCGCCGGCACCTCGTCCAGCCGCTCGATGTCCTCGTCGAGGCCCCGGTAGACCGCTGGCTTCCGGGAGCGCAGGTACGCCGCGTAGACGACGCCGCCCACGACGGCGAGCACCAGCAGCCACGGCATGAGACGGACGTAGAGCGCCTCGGATCCGGCGACCAGGGTGAAGTTGAGGACTGCGCCGATGCTGAAGCCGAGCAGGGCCAGGAACCCGAGCCCCGGCGCGATCAGCGTGCTCCACAGTCGCGGGTCCGAGCGCCTCCGGAAGTGGACGACGACCGCCAGCGCCGCGATCGTCTGCACGATCATGATGGCGAGCGTCGCGAATCCGAGTCCCACCGGCACGAGCGTCAGCACGGGAGGCAGCGGGGCGCCGTCGGGACCGGTCTCGACGGCGAGCGCGAAGATGCCGGCGATCACGACCGCGAAGAGCAGGTTCGCGAGCTGCGCCCGCTCGGGAGCGCCGTTGCGGTTGGTCTTCGCGAGCCATCGCGGCAGCACGCGTGCCCGGCCGAGCGCGTACAGGTAGCGGGCGGCAGAGTTGTGGAAGGCGAGCTGCGCCGCGAACAGGCTCACGACCAGCAGCACGAGTGCCACCATGCCGAGGAACGGGCCCAGGTAGGTGTCGAGCAGCACGAGCGTCATGTCACCGGCGGCGAGATGGTCGAGGGCGGCCTGCTGCGCGTCGCGCACGCCGACGGCGCTGACGATCGCCCAACCGGTGATCGCATGGATGACGCCGATCGCGATGATGGCCGTGTAGGTGGCGCGCGGGATGGTCTTGCGGGGCTCGCGAGCCTCTTCGCTGAACAGCGCCGTCGCCTCGAAGCCGATGAACGCCGTCGCGACCATGAGGAACGCGATCCAGATCGAGCCGCCCACGAGGATCTCGGGGCTGAGCGCCAGCGTGAAGGCTTCGAGGCTGAAGCCGGTCTGGATCAGGACCGAGATGGCGAACACCAGCAGGATGAGCGTCTCGAGCACCAATGCGACGCCGAGCACCGCGGCGCTCATGTGGATGCCCGAGCGTGCCAGGAGGAAGACGATCGCGAACAGCACCAGCCCGGCGATGAACCAGTGCACTTCGAATCCGAAGAGCGCTGGCAGCACGACCGCGCCGGTGAAGAAGCCGATGGTGCCGAGCGCCCCGGCGACGAAGAAGTTGTACCCGAGGGTCGCGATCAGGCCGGTGACAAGACCGGCGGTGCGACCGAGGCCACGCACCGCGATCGCGTAGAAGCCGCCGGCGTTCACCAGCTCCTTCGACATCTGCGCGTAGCCGATCGCGAACAGCAGCAGTGCGATCGCGACGACGATGACGGCGACCGGGATGCCGCCGCCGTTGCCGAACCCGATCGCGAGCGGCAGCACGACGATCGCGACGGTGAGCGGTGCGACGGCGGCAAGGACGAGGAACACGACTGCCGAGACGCCGAGCTGGTTCGACTTCAGGACGCCATGCTGTGCTTCCGTGTCCATGAGACTCCTTCGTGCGATGGACGGATGGTGACTCATCGTGCTCCGGTGGCGGGCGCGACCGTTGCCTGCGAGCGCTGATGCGTTGACTGTCGGTGCGAGGACCGTGCGGGCCGTCGGCGCCGGGCTACGCTGGGCGCACGGCCGCAAAGGGGCGGCCTCTGGAGGACCCGGTGACCGACATCTTCGACTTCCCGCCGCTGGAGGCGCCGTACGTCGACATCGCGCAGTGGCGACGCGACACGACGGAGAACTTCGTGCCGCTGGACGTGCACCCGCTGGGCAGTCATCCGTTCCGCGCCCGGGCCAGCCGCGTCGACGTCGGTTCGGTCTCCGTCTTCCGCATCGAGCACACCGCGAGCATCGTCGCCCGCACGCCCGCTCTGGTCCGCCGCGGAGACACCGACCTCATCAAGGTCAGCCTGCAGCTCTCAGGCGAGGAGCTCATCGAGCAGGACGGCAGGGTGGCGCTGCTGCACCCCGGCGACCTGGCCATCTATGACACATCCCGCCCGTACACGCTGCGCTTCGACGGCACCACGAGCCTGGTCGTAATCACCTTCCCGCACGGCTACCTCGATCTGCCGCGCGACGAGCTGGCCGCCGTCACCGCGACCGCCTTCCCGCTCGAGTCGCCGATGGGGCGAGTGGTGAACCCGTTCCTCGTCGGCCTGGCGCAGAGCCTCGTCGAGCTGCCCGCCGAGCAGGCCCAGCGCCTGGCGCGCACCGGCCTCGACCTGCTCATGACACTGATCCGCACGCAGCTCAAGGAGGGCGTGCCGCGCGATCCCCGCCGGCAGCTGCTGCACGAGCTGCTCGGCACGATCGACCAGCTGCTCGGCGATCCTGACCTCTCCCCTGCGCAGGTCGCTGCCGTGCACTTCATCTCCACCCGCCACCTGCACGCGGTCTTCTCCGAGCGGGGCATCACCGTCGCCGGTTGGATCCGCGAGCGCCGCCTCGAGCACATCCGTCGCGACCTCACCGATGCGCAGCTGGCGGATCTGCCGATCGCGCGCATCGCATCGCGCTGGGGGCTCGTCAACCCGGCGCACTTCTCGCGCCTGTTCCGCGCCACCTTCGGCCAGAGCCCCACCGAGTATCGGGCGGCGGCCTCCCCCGAGCCGGCCGGGGTGCCGCGCGAGCAGGCGGCGGCAAGCGCCCTGCGCTAGCAGGCAACACCTCGGCCCAGACCGCCGCCTAGCGTGGAGTCACGCTGGACGAGGAGGTCCCATGCCCGACACCACGCACACGCACGGCGCGCGCGACTCGCACCTGACCGAGGCGACGCATCCGCTCGACGCCCTGACGCCCGGCGAGATCGACCGCGTGCGCGCGGCGCTCGACACGGCCGGCGAGCTGCAGTCCGACACGCGCTTCCCGCTGCAGGTGCTGCTCGACCCTCCGAAGGCGCAGCTCGCGGCGTGGCAGCCGGGGCAGCCCCTCGGCCGGCGGGTGCAGACGACGCTGCTCGACACCGCGACCGGCCGCGTGCGCGAGGCGACCGTCGCGCTCGACGACATGCGCGTCGAGGCCGTCGAGACGCTGCCGACCGCCGAGGCTCCCTACGGGCAGCCGCCCTATCTGTTCGAGGAGTACGAGGTCGTCGACCGGGTGGTGAAGGCGGATGCCGGCTGGCGCGAGGCGATGGAGGCCCGCGGGCTCACCGAGTGGGAGCGGGCGCTCGTCGTGCCGCTCGCGCCCGGCCAGTTCGGCGAGGCAGACGAGGTCGGCAAGCGCATGATGCGCTCGCTCACGTTCATGTCGCCTGCCGAGGGCGACAATCCGTGGTCGTTCCCGGTCGAGGGACTCGTGCTGATGGTGAACGTGACCGAGCAGCGCGTCGTGAAGCTGATCGACGAGCGGCACGTGCCGATCCCCGTGCTCGAGGGCGCGAACTACGACGACGCTGCGGTCGGCGAGCGCCGCACCTCGCTGAAGCCGCTCGAGATCACGATGCCCGAGGGGCCGAGCTTCTCGGTCGACGGCGGCGAGGTCACGTGGGAGCAGTGGCGGTTCCGGGTGGGCTTCTCGATGCGCGAGGGCCTCGTGCTGCACCAGCTGGGCTGGCAGGACGGCGACGAGCTGCGACCCGTGCTGCATCGCGCGAGCGTGCCCGAGATGGTGGTGCCGTACGGCGACACGAGCGAGAGCCGGCGCTGGATCAGCTACTTCGACGCCGGCGAGTACAACCTCGGCAAGAATGCCAACTCGCTGCAGCTCGGCTGCGACTGCCTGGGCGCCATCCACTACTTCGACGCGCACGTCGCCGCTGACACCGGCGAGGCCATCACCATCCCGCGCGCGATCTGCATGCACGAAGAGGACGACGGGGTGCTCTGGAAGCACCGCGAGCTCGACGGCGAGACGACCCACGGGCGACGATCGCGTCGGCTCGTGATCTCGTACTGGGCCACGGTCGGCAACTACGACTACGGCTTCTTCTGGTACCTCTACCTCGACGGCTCCATCCAGTTCGAGGCCAAGGCGACCGGCATCGTCTTCGCCGGCGCCGACGAGCCGGGCAGCATCCAGCCGCACGCGACCGAGATGGCACCGGGACTGTTCGCGCCCATCCATCAGCACATCTTCTGCGCGCGCCTCGACTTCGACATCGACGGCACCGACAACTACGTCGACCAGGTCGATCTGGTGCGCATGCCGATGGGTGCGGTGAACCCCTGGGGCAACGCCTTCGGCTACCGACGTGATCGCGTCGCCGAGGCGAGCGGGCTGCTCGGCGATGGTGCGCTGGGCCGCACCTGGCACGTCGGCTCGTCCAGCCGCACGAACGCGGTCGGACGCCCCACCGAGTTCCAGCTCATCCCCGAGGCGCGGGCGACGCTGATGGCCGACCCCGACGCGACGGTCTCAGCGCGCGCGGCATTCGCCACGAAGCACCTGTGGGTGACGGCGCACCGCGACGACGACATCTACCCGGCAGGCCGCTACCCCAACCAGCACAGCGGCGGCGCGGGGCTCCCCGCCTCGGTCGAGGCCGGGGGCGCCGTCGACGGCGACGATCTCGTGGTCTGGCACGCGTTCGGCCTCACGCACATCCCCCGCCCCGAGGACTGGCCGATCATGCCGGTCGACGCCGCGGGCTTCTGGGTCAAGCCCTACGGCTTCCTCGACCGAAATCCGGCCCTCGACGTGCCTGAGGCGGGTCGCGGATGCGGCTGCGCCGGCGACTCGTGCACGTGCGGTCACGACCGAGGGCACGACGGGCACAGCGGGCACCGGGCCGAGCAGGGCCATGACGGCCACGACGGCGATGACGGCGATGACCACGTCGCGGTGCGCTGAGCTGCGCGGCGCGGCGACGATGAGGAGGCAGCGATGAGCGAGTTCATCTCGGTCGGGGATCTCGGGCGCGGCATGGAGGTGCACGGCGACGTGCTGCCCGGGGTCGACAGCCTGGCGGGCCGCGTGCTGGAGCTCGAAGGCGAGCGCGTCGCATTCGGCGATGACGGCACGGCCGACCTGGGTGGAGCGCGCGGGAGCGTGCACGTCACCTCGATCCGGCCCGGCGTGCTGCTCGCCAGGCAGCTCTCGGGCGACCGAGGCTTCGAGCTGCTGGTGCTCGCGGACGGCGGCTTCACCCGTGTGTCGGTGCTGCTGCCCGACGCGGCGACGGCGCGGGAGAGCGCCTGGACGCGCGTGCAGCGCGGCGACGAGCCGACCGGGGTGCGCGCCGTGTTCCGGCACGGCGAGCTCGAGGAGGGCGGGCGGGTCCATGCCCCCACGCGCGAGCTGGTCGGCATGCGCAACCGCTACACGTACTCCCCGACCGAGTCCTACGAGCACATCTACCTCTCGGAGCATCGCTACACCTGGCACTGCCTCTCGGGCGTCGAGGCAGGGCTGGCGGACACCGACGCGTGCGACGCCATCCGGGTCGCAGACGGCCTCGTGCTGTTCGTCTGGCGGGAGAAGATCGTGCCGACGCTCGGCGCCGTGCTGATCGACCTGCAGGAGCTGCGCACCGACGGCGCCATCTTCGGCGACGATGCGTTCGAGGCCGGCAGGGCGACGGCCTTCCCGGTCGGCAGCCGCTTCGAGATCGCGAACACGACCTCCTACCTCGTGGAGGGCCCGCAGGGATGAGCTGCGCGATCGTCACCGGCGGCGGCACCGGCATCGGCCGTGCCGTCGCCCAGCAGCTCGCCCGTGAGGGCTGGGCCGTCATCATCACCGGTCGCCGAGCGGAGCCGCTCGACGAGACCGCGGCGCTCGCACCGGAGCGCATCCGCGCCGTCGTGGCCGACGCATCCGACACTCAGGCGATGGATGCGGTCGTGCGGGCCGCGCTCGAGGTCGGTCCGCTCGGCGCGCTCGTCACGAGCGCCGGCGGGCACGGGTACTCCTCGGTCGCCGAGACCACCGACGAGGAGTGGGCGTCGTCGCTGCAGGCGAACCTGTCGACCGCGTTCGTCGCCTGCCGGGCGGCGCTGCCGGCGCTGGCCGACGGCGGCGGCTCGATCGTCATCGTCTCGTCGCTCGCGGGGCTGCGCGCGGCGCCCGAGACCACCGGCTACACCGTCGGCAAGCACGCGCTGCTGGGCCTGATGCGGCAGATCGCCCGCGACGGCGGCCGCAGCGGCGTGCGCGCCAACGCCGTCTGCCCAGGGTGGGTGCGGACGCCCATGGCCGACGCGGAGATGGCCGTCCTCGTCGAGCAGGGGCGCGCCGCGACCGTCGACGAGGCGTACGCGATCGTCACGCGCGACGTGCCGCTCGGCCGGCCGGCAGAGCCCGAGGAGGTCGCAGCGCTCGTGAGCTTCCTCGCCGGCCCGGCGAGCTCCTACCTGACCGGCTCGACGATCCTGGTCGACGGTGGCGCACACATCGTGGACGTGCCGACGCTCGCCTTCCAGTAGCGCGCGACCCCTCCGGCCGGTGGCGGAGCGGGCACCTCCGTCGTGCCCGCTCCGCGCATCCGCTCAGCCGTGGATGACCTGCGGCACCCCCATCGCCTTGAGTCCCTCGACGCCGAACTCGAGGCCGTAGCCCGAGCCCTTCACGCCGCCGAACGGCGCCATCGGGTGGATCGTGCCGTGCGAGTTGATCCAGACGGATCCGGCCTGGATGCGGGCGGCGACCTCCCGGGCGCGCTCGGTGTCTGCAGACCAGACGCTGGCACCCAGGCCCGCCTCGCCGCGGTTCGCACGCTCGACGGCGTCGTCGATGTCGCGGTACTTGAGGATCGGCAGCGCAGGCCCGAACTGCTCCTCGGTCACCAGGTCTGCCTCGTCGTCGAGCCCGTCGATCAGCGTCGCCGGGTAGAACCAGCCCGGTGCCTCGCGATCGGGCTCCCCGCCGACCAGCACGCGGCCGCCGCGCGCCTTCGCGTCCTCCACGAGCCGGTCGACGACGCCGAACTGCTGCTCGGTCGTGAGCGGCCCGAGCACGTTCTGCTCATCGGCGCCCGGGCCCATCGGCATGGCGCCGACGACGGCGGAGAGCTCGCGCACCACGTCGTCGTAGACGTCCTCGTGCACGTAGAGCCGCTTGAGCGCCGCGCAGGTCTGGCCGGTGTTGATGAACGCGCCCCAGAACAGCCCCTCCGCGATCGCCTTCGGGTCGACATCCGGCAGCACGATGCCGGGATCGTTGCCGCCCAGCTCCAGCGTGAGACGCGTGAGGTTGTCGGCCGAGGCGCGCATGATGGCCGCGCCCGTGCGTGCAGAGCCGGTGAAGGTGACCTTGCCGAAGGCGGGATGCGACGAGAGGGCCTCGCCGAGCTCCCGATCGCCGGCGAGCACCGTGAACAATCCCTCTGGCAGGTGACGGTTCACGAGATGCGCGGTGGCGAGCACGCTGAGCGGCGTGTACTCGCTCGGCTTCATGACGACGGCGTTGCCCATCCGCAGCGCGGGCGCGAACTGCCAGGTGGCGATCATCGCCGGCCAGTTCCACGGGCCGATCGCGCCGACGATGCCGATCGGCCGGTAGTAGATCGTCGCCTTCGCCTCGCCGTCGTCGACCACGACCTCGGGTTCGAGCTGCGTCGCGATCGTCGCGCGCAGCCAGCCGACCACGGCACCGGCCTCGAATCGCGCGCCCGGGCCGCTGAGCGGCTTGCCCTGCTCGCGCGCGATGAGCTGTGCGAGCGCCTCAGCGTTCGCCTCCACCTCGTCGGCGGCAGCGCTCAGCGCGGCGCGCCTGCCTTCGTCGCCGAGCGCGGCCCACGCCGGCTGGGCGGCGCGAGCGGCCGCGATGGCGCGCTCCAGGTCGTCCGTCGTCGAGATGGGCGCGTGGGCGAAGGTCTCGCCGGTCGCGGGGTCGACGACGGGCGAGCCGTCCTGTGCGCTGACGGCTGCCAGCAGGCTCTCGATGGTCTCCATGGTCGCTCCTTCTCCTGTCGGTGTCATCGGCTCGACGTGAGGACGTCGGCCGCGCGCTCGCCGATGAGGATCGACGGCGCATTGGTGTTGCCGCTGGGCACGCTGGGCATGATCGACGCATCCGCGACCCGCAGGCCCTCGACGCCGTGCACCGCGAGGGTGCTCGGATCGACGACCGCGCCGTCCCCGGTGCCCATCCGACAGGTGCCCACCTGGTGGTGGTAGGTCGTCACCCATTCGCGCATGTGCGCATCGAGGGCCGCGTCGTCGAGCTGGCCTGCCGGTCGCGGCAGCACGAGTCGCGCGCCCCACTCCTCGGCGAGCTGCGACTGCGCCCCCACGTCGAGCATCTGCTGCATCGAGGCACGCAGGCTCGCGACGTCTTCTGGGCGATCGAGGATGCGCGGGTCCATGAGCGCGGGCTCGCGCGGGTCGTTCGAGGCGAGGCGCAGGGTGCCGCGGGACTCCGGCCGGATCAGGCCGGCCTGGAGCGTGAAGCACGTGCCGGTCACGTCGTCGCCCGGCGGTGCCATGGCGACGGAGAAGCAGATCGGCTGCGTGTCGGGGACGTCGAGGCCCTCGCGGAACCGCGTGAAGGAGTGCACCATCGCCACCGGCTCGTACTCGACCCGCGTCGGGATCGGCTTGGCCGTCGTCTCGTACACGAAGGGCACCAGCAGGTGGTCGTGCAGGTTCTCGCCCACGCCGGGCAGGTCGAGCACGACCGGCACGCCGACATCCTCGAGGTGCCCGGCCGGCCCGATGCCGGAGTGCAGCAGGATGCGGGGCGTGTCGAGCGCGCCGGCGCAGAGCACGACCTGGTCGGCACGCACCTGCTCGAGCACGCCATCCACCTCGACCTCGACCCCGACGACGCGACCGCCCTCGACGAGCAGGCGGTGGACCCACACTCCCGTGCGCAGCGTCAGCGCTGGGTGCTCCTGCACGGGCTGCAGATAGGCGCGCCAGGTCGAGAGGCGCACGTCGCCGCGAGTGGTGAGCTGCATCCAGCTGACACCTTCGATGTCGGCGCCGTTGTAGTCGGGGTTGGCCGGCACTCCTGCTGCGACGAAGGCGTCGTGGATGGATTCGAAGACGGGGTTGCGCTCGTAGCGGTCGGTCACCTCGAGCGGGCCGTCGACACCGCGCAGCGCGCTCGCTCCGCCCGAGAACGACTCGAAGCGGCGGAAGACCGGCTCCACGGCATCCCAGCCCCAGCCCGTCGCGCCCTCGCGCGCCCAGCGGTCGTAGTCGCCGTGTGCGCCGCGCACGAAGATCGACGCGTTGAGCGAGTGCGAGCCGCCGAGCACCTTGCCGCGCGGCCAATGGATCCTGCGGCCGTGCGCGTGCTCCTGTGGCGTCGTGAAGTAGCCCCAGTCGTCGGGGCTCAGCCACAGCTCTCCGAGCCGA
Organism: Agrococcus sp. ARC_14; assembly: GCF_022436485.1. NCBI lineage: Bacteria > Bacillati > Actinomycetota > Actinomycetes > Micrococcales > Microbacteriaceae > Agrococcus > Agrococcus sp. ARC_14. Next base: position 1,195,467 of record NZ_JAKUDO010000001.1, on the reverse strand, counting down.
CCGAGGTCGTCGATGGTCGGCTTGTCGTCAGCGCCTCCGGCCTCCAGCACCGTGACGCTCGCGCCCGCGTCGAGCAGCCGACGTGCGATGACCGATCCGGCGGAGCCTGCGCCCACGACGATGATGTCCGACATGTTCCCTCCCGCCGCCGCTCTCCGTCGAGCGACTGCCGCCAGCCTCACAGCGGGCGCATCCGGCGGGCTAGCCTCTCCCGGCTGCTCGCTTGCCGATGCGTGCACGGCGCCCACCGCGGAGCGCGGCGGGACCATCCGACGCGGGCTCAGCCGACGGCGAGCGCGATCGCCAGGCAGACGACGACGGCGGCCGAGAGCACCGCGCGCACGTGGTTCCAGCGCGCCCAGCGGCGCTCGCCGAAGGCTGCGCGCACCGCCGTCGCGTCGATGGCACCGGCGTCTCCTGCGGCCTTCAGCGCGTCGTTGCGCGGCACGTTGACGGCGCCGGTGATCACGATCACGACCGCCTGCAGCGCGGCGGCGGCGATCGCCCACGCGAGCACTGCCGCGTCGCCCAGGTGCAGCAACGCGCTGGCGACGGCGAGCACCAGGGTGCCCAGGAACCCGCCGCCGATGAAGAGCGGGTTCACGATCGCGCGGTCGAGCGCCTGGAAGGCCGCGACGAAGGTGCGGTCGTCGACGCGGCGCAGGCCCGGCATGATCGCGTTCGAGTAGAGGAAGAACACCCCTGCGCTGAGCCCGGCGGCGAGCACCGCGAGCACCAGGATGACGGTACCGAGCATCCGCTCCTCCTCTGATCGTGGCGTGGCCGCGATCGACGATACGCGAGGGCTACGCCGTCCGGCGTACAGCGGATGCCGCCCGCGAGCGGATGGCACGGTGCCCGCCGCGGAGCACGCTGTGAGCACAGCCCGCAGAGCGCGGGTCTCGACCATCGAGGAGGACATCATGCTCGCAGCCATCGAGACTGCAGCCGTCGGCACAGCGCTTGCCGCGCATGACGGCATGGGACCCTGGGCGGGCGGAGGATCTCCGTTCTGGATCTTCCCGCTCGCCTGGCTCCTGATCGTCGCAGCGGTGATCGCACTGGTCTGGACGGGCCGTCGTCGCCGCGATCGCCAGGCAGGTCGCCTCGCCGGAGAGCAGGCGCTCGCCGAGCGCTTCGCCAGCGGCGAGATCGAAGCCGAGGAGTACCGAGCGCGCCGAGAGGTACTGCGCCAGCCGTAGCCGACACCGGTCGCGGACGGCATCGGCCGCGGACCGAACCGGCGCGGAGGGTGCGCCGGCCGTCAGCGAAGTCCCGACTCGTAGGCGAACACGACGAGCTGCGCCCGATCGCGAGCGCCGAGCTTGATCATGGCTCGGCTGACGTGCGTGCGTGCCGTCGCGGGGCTGAGCACGAGGTGCTCGGCGATCTCCTGGTTGCTCATGCCCTCGGCGACGAGCACGACGATCTCGCGCTCGCGCTCGGTGAGCTGGTCGAGCTGCGGATGCGGCTGCAGCCGCCGCGGGCTGCGGTCGATGAACGCGCCGATGAGGGTGCGCGTCACAGAGGGCGCCAACAGCGCGCCGCCGTCGGCGATCGTGCGGATCGCCTCCAGCAGCGCCACGGGCGCCGTGTTCTTGAGCAGGAAGCCGCTCGCCCCCACTCTGATCGCGTCGAAGACGTACTCGTCGAGCTCGAAGGTGGTCAGCACCAGCACCCGCGTCTGCGCCAGCTCGGGCGACGCGACGATCCGGCGGGTCGCCTCCAACCCGTCGATGCCGGGCATGCGGATGTCCATGAGCACGACGTCAGGGCGGGCGGACCTCGCCTGCTCGACCGCCTCGAGGCCGTCGGCCGCCTCGCCCGCGACCCGGAACCCATCCGTCGCCTCGAGCAGCGCGCGCAGCCCCATCCGCACGAGCTCCTGGTCGTCGACGAGCAGCACAGAGATCATGCGCCATCCTCCTGGTCGTCCTGCGGCCGCGCGGGCACCGGCAGCTCCGCCTGCACCCGGAAGGTGCCACCCGGCGCCGGCCCGGCCTCGAGCGCGCCGCCCAGCTGCAGCGCCCGCCGCCGCATGCCGTCGATGCCGAAGCCGGGCGCGAACGCTCCCGGCTCGCCAGCACGGTTCGTGACGGTGATCCCGATGCGGCCATGGGCGTGCTCGATGCGCACGCTCGCACTCGGTGCGGTGCCGTGCTTCGCGACGTTCGTGAGCGACTCCTGCACGATCCGGTAGGCCGCCAGATCGACGGCGCCCGGCAGCTCCCGCGCCGCACCGACGCTCTCGATGCCGACCTCGATGCCGGCCGCGCGCATCCGCTCGACCAGCCCGTCCAGCCGCGCGAGACCGGGCATCGGAGCGCGCGCGTCGGCGCCGGGATGCATCGTCGCGAGGGTGGCGCGCAGCTCGTCGAGCGCCTCGCTGCTCGCCCTGCTGATCATGGTGAGCGCCTCGTGCGCCTGCTGCGGCTTCGCGTCGCGCAGGTGCAAGGCGATGTCGGCCTGCAGCTGGATGGCGGCGAGGCCGTGGCCGACGACATCGTGCACCTCCTGCGCGAGCCGCAGCCGCTCGGCGTCGACGAGCCGGCGATCGGCCGCCTCGCGCTCGCGGCCTCGGGCCTCGGCGACCTGCCTGCGCGCGATGCCGATGGTGCACGGCACGCCGACCCAGCCGGCCGCGGGCAGCAGGCCGAACCCCGCCTCGAGCCCCACGGGATCGACGAGCGCGTGCACCAGCAGCGCGACGAGCGCCGCGGCGCTCCAAGCGAGCGCGACGAGCGGCGGTCGGTGGCGCGCGATCGTGTAGACGGCGATCGCGGCGCACAGCAGGATCGGCCCGTAGGGGTAGCCGATGGCGAGGTAGACGGCGGCAGCGCCGACCGAGACGACGAGCGTGACCTCCGGCCAGCGGCGGCGCACCGCGATGGCGGCGGCGGCGAGCACGACGAGCACGATGGCGCCGGCGTCGACCGTCGTCTCGGCCGGCCGGAATCGCTCGAGGAAGCGCAGCGAGACGAGCCCGATGACCAGCAGCGCGAGCGCGAGCAGCGCATCGCGCCACCAGTGCTGAGCCGTGCGGGCGACCACGGGTGGCCGCATCGACTCGACGTCCACTGCTGCCCCCTCCGCTATCGCGGATCCCACCTTCGCACAGGCCGGGCCCGCGCACGCGGGTCGCTGTGCGCATCCGCTCCTACGCTCACTGACGTACGCCACGGCGCAGGTTGACGCCCCACGGCGGATGCGCTGCCCGGTCGCACGGGCGAGGCTCGAGGCATGAGCACTCCAGCGAACGCCGCAGCGTCGTCTGCCAGAGCTTCGAGCGCCGCTGCTTCGAGCGTCGCAGCATCGAACGCCGCAGCAGCCACCACCCGTGCACGAGCCCGGCCGTGGCTCACGCCCCGCTGGCGCAAGGCCGTGCTCGTGCTGCACATCCTCGGCGCGGGCGCGTGGATCGGCATCGAAGTGATCTTCGCCGTGCTCGTGCTGGTCGGCTGGCTGAGCCCGGATGCGCAGCTGGCGGGGCTCGCGTTCCAGGCGCTGGGCACCTTCGTCGTGACGCCCATGCTCACCGCTGGCCTCGTGACGCTGGCGACCGGCCTGCTGCTGGGCCTCGGCACGCAGTGGGGCCTCACGCGCTTCTGGTGGGTGTTCGTGAAGCTGGTGCTCACCGTCGTGATGGCCGTGCTGATCGTCGTGGCGCTGCAGCCAGACATGCCGGCGGTCGTCGCGCAGGGTGAGGCGATCGCGGCCGGCGCCGCCCCTGGCGCCGAGCTGCGCACGCTGTTCTTCCCGCCAGCGGTCTCCCTTGCGGCGCTCACGTTCGCGACCACGCTCGCGGTCGCGAAGCCGTGGGGGCGGATGCGCGGCGCCGGTGGGCGGTCACAGTCGCGCTGGTGAGCGGCGCAGATCCCGGCGTGACGCGCGCCGCCCGCCGCGCGAGACTGGAGGTCGGCGCCGTCGCCACTGGCGCGCGCCTCGGATAGAGGAGGAACCATCGTGTCTCTGAACCTGAACGACGCCCGCCGCGTGATCGCCGCAGCGGAGGCGCACGCCCACGAGCTCGGCCAGCCCATGAACATCGCCGTCGTCGACGCAGGCGGCAACCTCATCAGCCACGTGCGCCAGGACGGCGCGTGGATCGGCAGCATCGACATCTCGATCAGCAAGGCGTGGACCTCGCGTGCCTTCGACATCTCGACGAAGGATCTGGGCGACAACGCGCAGCCGACGCAGCAGTTCTTCGGCATCCACACCACCAACGGCGGCAAGGTGGCGATCTTCGCGGGCGGCATCCCGCTGCTGCAGGACGGCGCGGTCGTCGGTGCGGTCGGCGTGAGCGGCGGCTCCGGCGAGCAGGACCACGGCGTCGCGGAGGCGGGCGCGGCAGCCCTGTAGGCGCAGCGCGGGCGGAGGGACTCGAGTCGGGCTCCTCCGCCTCGCTCAGAGGACGACTGCGAGCGCCTCGGCGAGCACCCCGTCGGCCCACTCGGCGGCGGCCTCTGCCGCCGGCACGGGACCGCCGGCGTCATGCCTGCCGTACTCCCCGATACGCACGGCACCGCATGCGGTGAGCGCCTCATCGATGAGCTCGCTGCCGCGCGAGTAGGTCTTCGCATAGCTGCGGTCGCCCATGCCGAACACCGCGAAGCGCAGGCCGGTGAGATCGGGTCGGTCCGCGAGCGCCGCGTGGAAGGGGCGCGCCGAGGTCGGCACCTCGCCATCGCCGTAGGTCGAGCAGATGAGCAGGTGGAGTCGGGATGCGTCCACGTCGTCGGGCGCGATGTCGGCGAGATCCTGCACCTCGACATCCGCTCGGTCGGCGAGCGTGCGCCGCAGCTCCTCGGCGACGAGCTCGGCACCACCCGACTCCGTGCCGAACAGCACCGTCACCGGCAGGCCTCCACCACCCGAGGCATCCGCGTGCTCCGCGATCTCCGGCAGCGGGATGCCCTCGTCGGTCGCCGCCTCGAGCATCGACGCGAGGTCGCGCAGCTTCGCGCGCGAGCGACCCGGCGCCGCGCCGAGCCGCTCGCGCATGTCGATGCGCCGCCAGCCGTCGAAGGCGGTCTCGCCCTCCCGCGGTGGCAGGCCTGCCGCCCCGACCACGATCGCACCCGTCTCGATGTCGTCGGCGATCGTGCGGGCGAGCTCGCGCGCATCCGTGCGCTGATCCGGGATGGTGCCGCGCGGCCCGCGCCGCAGCCAGCCGGCGGTGTACAGCCCGGCGGCCACCCGACCGTCTGCGTGGCGGCCCGGCTCGGCGAGCGCCGCGGCGTCACCGGCGAAGCCAACCGCGGTCACGACCGAGTCGGCCGCGAGCGCGACCTCGCCCGCGGCGCCCTGGAACACCATCCGCTCGACGACGCCATGGCCCTCGACGCGCAGCGGCGTCAGCCCGAACCACCAGTGCACCTCGATGCGGGGCGCGTCCCCGGATGCGGTGGGCCCGTCGGCGAGGCCGCGTACCGCATCGGCCCTGGCATCCTTGCCGGGCTCGACCTGCTCGAGGGCGGCCCCGTGCACACGGTGCTCCACCCCGCCGAGGCCCGCGAGCTCCCGCACCATCACGGGGTCGAACTTCGCGGCCGTCGGCGTGCTCCTCCCCACGACGTGGATGGTGCGCAGCCTGCCGGCGAGCAGCTCGCGCGCCGCGTCATCGACGTCGGTGCCGTCGAGCTCGCGCTCATCGCGGGCCAGCAGCCGCACGACGTCCATCGCCACGTTGCCGTGCCCGACCACGACCGTCGTCGCGCCGAGCGACGGCGCCGCACCCTCGTCGGGGTGCGCGTTCAGCAATCGGGTGACGCGCCCGGCGCCGTGCACGCCCACAAGATCGCAGCCCGGCAGCCCGAGCGGGCGGTCGACGCGCAGGCCGGTCGCGAGCACGACGGCGTCGTAGGCGGCGCGCAGCTCGGCGAGCGCGACGCCGTCGCCGACGCGGGTGTTGCCGCGGAAGCGCACGCCCTCGTGCTGGAAGAGCCGATCGAACTGGCGCGCGACGGCCTTCGTGCCGTGGTGATCGGCGGCGACGCCGGAGCGGATCAGACCGTAGGGCACGGGCAGCGCGTCGAAGACGTCGAGCTCCGCGAGCGGGAAGCGGCGGCGCAGCGCCTGCGCGGTGAAGCTGCCTGCCGGTCCGGAGCCGACGATGGCGATGCGCGGCTTCGGGGCGTCGGCGGCCGGCGGGGTCTCGGCGACCGGCGCGGCCGCGGCGCTCGACGTCACCGACGACCAGCGCACGGGCAGCCTCAGCATGCCGCGGAAGACCCATCCGCCGATCTCCGCCGGCTCGTCGGGCACGAGCTCGAGCCCCTGCAGCCGCTCGAACAGCATCGGCAGCGCCACGTCGGCGATCTCGGAGCGCGCGACCCAGGCGCCGAGGCACACGTGCACGCCCTTGCTGAAGGCCAGATGCGGCTTGACCTCGCGGCGGATGTCGAAGGCGGATGCGTCGTCCCACACGCGCTCGTCGCGGTTGGCCGAGAGGATGCAGATGCCCAGCCGCGCGCCCGCAGGCAGGCGGACCCCGACGAGCTCGACCTCACGCGTCGTCTGGCGGGAGTAGAGGCCGATCGGGGCGATCCAGCGCAGCGTCTCGTCGAAGGCGGCATGCCAGAGGCTCGGGTCGGCCTCGACCGCGCGCCGCTGCTCGGGGTGCGACAGCAGCCCCCAGGCTGCGACGCCGAGCACGTCGCGCGGCTCGTTGAGGCCGCCGCCGATCGTCATCTTGACGTTGGCGCGGATGCGCTCCATCGGCATCTCGTAGTCGGGGATGCGCAGCAGCTGCGAGAGCAGCGACTCATTCGGGTTCGCGGCGTGCCATGGCAGGATCTCGTCGAGCACGGCGTCGACCTCGTCGAAGGAGCGCGTGCCCTTCGCCCACACCGCGGGGTCGTCGGCGTAGTTCCCGGTGGCATCGATGAGGGTCTGCGACCAGCGCTGCATGTCCTGCTGCGTGGCGTTGTGCAGGCCCAGGATCTGGCGCAGGCTCTCGGCGGCGAAGGGAGCGGCGAAATCCCAGATGAGGTCGGCACCCGGCCCCTTCGCGATCATCGCTGCGAGGCAGCGCTCGGCCGTCTGCTCGAACACTCCGCGCCAGTGCCGCTTGACGACGCCGGGCCGCAGCGTCGGCTGCCAGGCCTTGCGTTCGAGGTAGTGCTCCGGGTCGTCGCGGCGCAGCATCGAGTGCCCCATGGCGCGGATCTGCAGGGAGCCCTGCTCGTTCGCCGAGAAGGTCGCCTGATCGAGCTCGGTCTCGTGCACGGCGGCGTAGGAGGTGATGAGGAATCGGCCCACCTGTGGCACCCAGTGCACGCCGCCCTCGGCGCGCAGGCGCTCGTAGATCGGGAAGGGGTCGCGGTAGAGATCCGGGATCGTCACCCAGTCGGCGACGGGAGCTTCGTTGCTCGGCATGACACGTCCTCGTGGTCGGCGCAGCCGATCGGCATCGGCGCGCTGCCCTCGAGTCTCCTCCCGCGACTACTGTGAGAAAAGCGGATAGATCGACACAACAACCACGGAGCACCCGAACAATGGATCGTCTCGACTCCCCCGGCTTCACGTTGCGGCAGCTCTCGTTCCTGGTCTGCGCCGCCGACGAGGGCACGGTCGCCGGCGCTGCGGCACGACTGCACGTCTCACCGTCAGCAATCTCCGAGGCGCTCAGCGAGCTCGAGCGCGGCCTCGGCACCCAGCTCACGGTGCGCCGCCGAGCGCGCGGGCTCACGCTCACGAGCACGGGGGCGGATGTCGTGACTCGCGCCCGCGCGCTGCTCGCGTCGTCCCGCGAGCTCGAGACCTCGCTGCGGGGCGCCCCTGGCGAGCTCGTCGGGCCCATCACGATCGGCTGCTACCCGACGCTCGCGCCGACGATCCTGCCGCCGCTGCTGCAGGGCTTCGGCCGCGAGCATCCGCGCGTCGAGCTCGCGATCCTGGAGGCGACGCACGACCGGCTCGAGGGCAGGCTCGAGGCGGGGCAGATCGACGTCGCGTTCGTCTACGACACCCTCATCCCCGGCGAGCCGCGGCGGTCGAAGCTGTTCGAGCTCCCCGCGCACGTGATCGTCGCCGGCGACGACCCGCTCGCATCCGCCCCCTCCGTCACCCTCGAGGAACTGGTCGCACGCGACCTCATCCTGCTCGACGCGCCGCCGTCGAGCGAGCACACGCTGTCGCTGTTCGCGGCACGCGGGCTGACGCCGCGCGTGCGCCATCGCGTGCAGAGCTATGAGGCCGTGCGGGCGCTGGTCGGGCGCGGTCTCGGCTACGGCATCCTCGTGCAGCGGCCCGCGAATCCCGCGAGCTACGAGGGCTACCCTGTCGCCATGCTCGAGATCGCGCCCGCCGTGCCGCCCGTCGGCGTCGACGTCATCTGGCCGGTCGCGCCCGAGCCGACCGCGCGCACGCGCGCCCTCATCGACTTCGCCACGGCGCTCCCCTGGCCGCAGCCGCGATGAGCGCCGGCGCGCTCGTCTGGGGCATCAAGGCCTCGCTGCTCGGCTACGTGCGGGGGATGTCCGACGGAGTGGTCGAGGCGGCCGGCGGTGCAGAGGCGACCGAGGGCGGCTTCCGATTCCCCGCCATCGGCGCGGGTGCCTTCCGCGGCTCAGTCACGCTCACGGGCCATCACGGCATGATGCGGGTGGTCGTCGCCGACCCCGCCATCGTCGAGACGGAAGAGGGCTGGGCGGTGGAGATCGCCGACCCCGACGACCGTGCCGTGCGCCTGCGCTTCGCGACCATCGCGGCGTTCGACGGCCGGCAGGCGTCCGGCACCGCGCTCACCGCGGAGGGCGCCGACCTGTTCTTCGGGCCGTACACGGCCGGCACCGCGCTCGACGACCCGCGCATCGGCGACTGAGCGACGAACGCACGAGGGGGCCCGCCAGCCGGCGGACCCCCTCGTGTCGGTTCGAATCAGCGCTCGACGTGCGCGGCGCGGTCGACGGGCGAGGCCTCGACGAACTCGTCACCCTTCTTCCAGGTGTCCCACTTGCCGGAGTGCTCGAACTCGATCGACAGCGGGATGCCGGTGCGGTCGCGCAGCAGCAGCGTGCCGATGACCGAGAGCACCACGGTCGCCAGCAGGTAGCCGACGATCACCCAGGTGGTGCCGGTCGCCTGCAGGAGCGCCTGCGCGATGGTCGGCGCGAAGGCACCGCCGATCACAGCACCGATCGCATAGGCGATCGAGACGCCCGAGAAGCGCACCGAGGCCGGGAACGACTCCGCGTACCAGGCGGCCTGCGCGCCGTAGGTCAGGCCCAGCCCGACACCCAGGATGATGGTCGCCCACGCCACACCGGCGACGCCCGTCTGCACCAGCACGAACAGCGGCACGATGCCGATCGCCAGCACGACCCAGCCGATCAGGTAGAGCGGCTTGCGGCCGATGCGGTCGGAGGCCCATCCGGCCACGAAGGTGAACACCAGCCACGAGAGCGAGCCTGCGAATGCGGCGAGCTGCACGCCCACCGGATCGAAGCCGTAGCCCGGCGGGACGCCGTCCACGGGGCGCGAGGCGAGGCCCTGCACGTAGCCGCCGGTGGTCATGTAGCCGGTGGCGTTGTTGGCCATGAAGACAAGCGCCGCGAACGCGACGATCGCGCCGTACTTCCTGAACACCTGGATGATCGGCGCCGACTCCTGCTGCGCCGTCTGCTTGATCTCCTGGAAGACCGGCGACTCCTCGACCGAGCGGCGCACAATGAAGCCGACCAGCACGAGCAGGATCGAGACGAAGAACGGGATGCGCCAGCCGATCTCGAGGAACGCGTCACCAGGGAACATGGCGCGGACGGCCGCCAGGATGCCGGTCGCGAGCAGCATGCCGATCGGCACGCCTGCCTGCACGAACGAGCCGTAGAGGCCGCGACGGTGCGCCGGTGCGTGCTCGATGGCCATGAGCACCGCGCCGCCCCACTCGCCACCGGCCGAGAGGCCCTGGAGGATGCGGAGCAGCATGAGGAGGATCGGCGCCATGATGCCGATCGCCTCGTAGGTCGGCAGCGCGCCCACCAGCGTCGTGGACGCGCCCATCAGGAGCAGCGTGATGACGAGCATGGGGCGGCGACCGACCTTGTCGCCGAAGTGGCCGGCGAGGAAGGCGCCGAGCGGGCGGAACAGGAACGAGATGCCGATCGTGATCAGCGAGATGATCTGGCCGAGGCCCTCGCCCGCCGGCTCGAAGAAGAGCTGCGCGAAGACCAGGTTGGCCATGAAGGCGTAGATGAAGAAGTCGTACCACTCGATGGTGGTGCCGACGACGACCGCTGCGAGGACCTTGTTGCGCTCGCGAGTGCTTGTGTGCGTCGTGCTCTGAGACACGCTGACTCCTTTGTCAGGGACAGGGCCATCGCGGCCCAGGGACTGCGAGGAACATATACGATTTCGTGCACGACCGTCAAGAGCCGCGGCTCAGGCGTGTCGGAGCCTCGACGACATCTCGTCACAGGGACGCTTGCACGACGTATCCGGAATCGTATACGATGCCCGCATGGATGCATCGTCGCACCGGATCACCGGCGCCCCCTCGTCTGCCGTCGCCGCGTGGAAGCTGCTCGGCAGCCAGCCGCCCAAGGTCTTCGCCATGCACATCGGCTACCGCGCCCGGGCCGAGCAGAAGGGCCGCACGCCAGAGGCACCCGGCTACTTCATGAAGCCCGCGACCTCTCTCTCGACCGGCGGCGAGCTCGTCGTCCCCGCCGGCACGGAGATCTTCGGCTTCGAGGGCGAGATCGCGGTCGTCATCGGCACCGCCGCCCGTGCCATCAGCGCGGCGGATGCGTGGAGTCACGTCGCACACGTCACCGCCTCGAACGACCTCGGGGTCTTCGACCTGCGCTGGGCCGACAAGGGCTCCAACATCCGTTCGAAGGGCGGCGACGGCTTCACACCCATCGGCCCTGCGCTGCTGGACGCCTCGCGCCTCGACCCGAGTGCGATCGAGGTGCGCACCTGGCTCGACGGCGAGCTCGTGCAGGCCGACTCCACGTCGACGCTCGTGTTCTCGCTGGCAGAGATCGTCAGCGATCTCTCACAGCTCGTCACGCTCGAGCCCGGCGACGTCATCCTCACCGGCACCCCCGCGAACGCATCCACCTTCTCCCCCGGCCAGACCGTCGAGGTCGAGGTGAGTGCGACCACGCTCGACGGCGAGCAGGTCTCGACCGGCCGCCTCGCCTCCACCGTGCGGGTCGGCGAGCAGCCGCTGCCGCCGTACTCCGCCCAGCCGAAGCCGACCCCGGAGCAGTGGGCCGACGCATCCGGACGCCCTGCCTCCGACTTCCAGCCTGACGCCGACACCCAAAAGGCCGAGGCACCCGTGCTCGACGACGAGCTGCGCGAGCAGCTCTCGCGGGTGGCGCTCGCGACGCTCTCCTCCGGCCTCCGCAAGCGCGGCCTCAACAACGTCTCGATCGACGGCCTGCGCCCCACGCAGCCAGGCAAGCGCATCGTCGGCACCGCACGCACGCTGCGCTACGTCCCGAACCGCGAAGACCTCTTCACGAGCCACGGCGGCGGCTACAACGCGCAGAAGCGCCTGTTCGACGACCTGCACCCCGGTGACGTGGTCGTCATCGAGGCCCGTGGCGACAACCGCTCCGGCACGCTCGGCGACATCCTGGCGCTGCGCGCCCGCCACCTCGGCGCGACCGGCATCATCACGGACGGCGGGGTGCGCGACCTCGACGTCGTGACCGAGATCGGTGTGCCGACCTATCACGCGGGCGGCCACCCCGCGGTGCTCGGCCGCCTCCATGTGCCGTGGAGCTTCGACGAGACCGTCGCGTGCGGCGGTGCCACCGTGCAGCCGGGCGACATCATCGTGGCCGACGGCGACGGCGTGCTCGTCATCCCGCCCGCGCTCGTGCGGGAGCTCGTCGCTGAGTCGCTCGAGCAGGAGCGCGCAGAGGAGTTCATCGCCGAGCAGATCGACGCCGGTGAGCGCATCGACGGCCTGTTCCCCATGAACGCGCAGTGGCGGGCGAAGTACGAGGCCTCGCAGCGCCAGCAGGATGGCTCGTGAGCACGCGGCGCAGGGATGCGGCGGCCACGGACACCGGTGGCACGATCGCTCCCTCGAAGTCGCAGCGGGCCTACCAGCTGCTGCACGACCGCATCGTCGACGGCAGCTACTCCCCCGGCTACCGGCTCGTGCTCGACGCGATCGGCCGTGAGCTCGACATGAGCGTCGTGCCCGTGCGCGAGGCGATCCGCCGCCTGGAGGCCGAGGGACTCATCACCTTCGAGCGCAACATCGGCGCGCGGGTGGCAGAGATCGACGAGCTCGAGTACCACGACACGATGGAGACGCTCTCCTTCGTCGAGGGAGCCGCGATCTCGCTCGCAGCCGGCCTCTACTCGAAGTCGGATGTCGATCAGGCGCGCGCGATCAACGAGCGGATGCGCGAGTCGCTCGCCGCCTTCGACCCGGTGCAGTTCACGGCCCTCAACGAGGCCTTCCACCGCCGGCTCAGCGACGTCTGCCAGAACGGCGTGCTCGGCGACGTGATCGACACCTGCTGGAAGCGCCTGTCGCGGCTGCGCCAGTCGACCTTCTCGTTCGTGCCGAGTCGCGCGCTGCCCTCGGTCGACGAGCACGAGGCGATCCTCGGCCTGATCGAGTCCGGCGCCGACCCGCGCCGCATCGAGCTCGCGGTGCGCGCGCACCGGCTCGCGACGCCCGACGCCTTCCTGCACCGCGTGCACCCCGACAAGCCCTGACCACGACCGACGCTGACCGTGACCGACCCTGACCACGACCGACAAGGAGCCACCATGGCGAACCAGCCCGCAGGCATCCCCGACCTGATCCCCCACTACATCGACGGCGAGCGCGTCGCCTCGGTCGACGGCGAGACCTTCGGCGTGCTGAACCCGGTGACGAACGACGACTACACCGTCGCCGCCTCCGGCAAGCAGGCCGACATCGACCTCGCCGTCGCCGCAGCCACGCGTGCCTTCGAGGAGGGCCCGTGGCCGCGCATGAAGAACCGCGAGCGCGCCCGCATCCTCAGCCGCATCGCCGACATCGTCGAGTCGCGCGACGCCGAGCTCGCGCAGTTCGAGTCGTGGGACTCGGGCCTGCCGATCACGCAGGCCAAGGGCCAGGCGCAGCGCGCCGCCGAGAACTTCCGCTTCTTCGCCGACCTCATCGTGGCCGGACGCGACGACACCTACAAGGTGCCCGGCAGCCAGGTGAACTATGTGAACCGCAAGCCCAAGGGCGTCGCCGGGCTCATCACGCCATGGAACACCCCCTTCATGCTCGAGTCGTGGAAGCTCGGCCCGGCCCTGGCATCCGGCTGCACCGTGGTGCTCAAGCCCGCCGAGTTCACGCCGCTCTCCGCCTCCCTGTGGGCGGGCATCTTCGAGGAGGCGGAGCTGCCCAAGGGCGTCTTCAACCTCGTCAACGGCTTCGGCGAGACGGCGGGCGACGCGCTCGTCAAGCACCCCGGCGTGCCGATCATCTCGTTCACGGGCGAGTCGTCGACGGGCCAGACGATCTTCGGCAACTCGGCGAGGAACCTCAAGGCGATGTCGATGGAGCTCGGCGGCAAGAGCCCCGCCGTGGTCTTCGCCGACGCCGACCTCGACGCCGCGATCGACTCCACCCTCTTCGGCGTCTTCTCGCTGAACGGCGAACGCTGCACCGCCGGCAGCCGCATCCTCGTCGAGCGCTCCATCTATGAGGAGTTCCTCGAGCGCTACGCCGAGCGTGCCAAGAACATCGTGGTCGGCGACCCGCAGGACCCGAAGACCGAGGTCGGCGCGCTCGTGCACCCCGAGCACTTCGACAAGGTGATGTCCTATGTCGAGATCGGCAAGCAGGAGGGCCGCCTGCTCGCCGGCGGCGGTCGCCCTGAGGCGTTCCCCGATGGCAACTTCGTCGCGCCGACGGTGTTCGCCGACGTGAGCCCGGATGCGCGCATCTTCCAGGAGGAGATCTTCGGCCCGGTCGTCTCGATCACGCCGTTCGACTCCGACGAGGAGGCGCTCGAGCTCGCGAACAACACGCGCTACGGCCTCGCCGCCTACATCTGGACGAACGACCTGCGGCGCGCGCACGTGTTCGCGCAGGACGTCGAGGCCGGCATGGTGTGGCTCAACAGCCACAACGTGCGCGACCTCCGCAGCCCCTTCGGCGGCGTCAAGGCCTCCGGCCTCGGCCACGAGGGCGGCTACCGCTCGCTCGACTTCTACAGCGATCAGCAGGCCGTGCACATCACTCTCGGCGACGTCCACACGCCCCGCTTCGGCGCATCCGCCTGACCTACCCCGACTTCGAAGGAGAAGCCCCCATGAGCGAGACGACCGCCACCACCCCCATCCCGACGCCGTCGGTGCCCGCCCCAGACATCGTGCGCTGCGCCGCGATGGATCTCGTGGTCACCGACCTCGAGGCGAGCCGCAAGTTCTACGTCGACCTGCTCGGCCTGCACGTCACCGAGGAGGACGACGAGGCGATCTACCTGCGGTCGTTCGAGGAGTTCATCCACCACAACATCGTGCTGCGCAAGGGCCCGGTCGCGGCGGTCGCGGCCTTCGCCTACCGGGTGCGCACGCCGGAGGACGTCGACGCTGCCGAGGCCTATTACAAGGAGCTCGGATGCCGCACCGAGCGTCGCGCTGACGGGTTCCAGAAGGGATTCGGCGACAGCGTGCGCGTCGAGGACCCACTGGGCTTCCCCTACGAGTTCTTCTACGCCACCGAGCACGTCGAGCGGCTCACGCAGCGCTACGACCTCTACAGCGCGGGCGAGCTCGTGCGCCTCGACCACTTCAACCAGGTCACGCCGGATGTGCCCCGCGGCCGCGCCTACCTCGAGGATCTCGGCTTCCGGGTCTCGGAGGACATCCAGGACGACCAGGGCGTCACCTACGCGGCCTGGATGCACCGCAAGCAGACCGTGCACGACACGGCGCTCACCGGCGGCGACGGCCCGCGCATGCACCACATCGCGTTCTCGACGCACGAGAAGCACAACATCATCCAGATCTGCGACAAGATGGGCGCCCTGCGCATCTCGGACCGCATCGAGCGCGGCCCCGGCCGCCACGGCGTCTCGAACGCGTTCTACCTCTACATCCTCGACCCGGACGACCACCGCGTGGAGATCTACACGCAGGACTACTACACGGGCGACCCCGACAACCCGACCGTCACCTGGGATGTGCACGACAACCAGCGGCGCGACTGGTGGGGCAACCCGGTCGTGCCCTCCTGGTACACCGAGGCATCCCTCGTGCTCGATCTGGACGGCAACCCGCAGCCGGTCATCGAGCGCACCGACTCGAGCGAGATGGCGGTCACCGTGGGCGCGGACGGCTTCTCGTACACGCGCGCGCCGGGCGATGCCGTCGCGGGCGAGCCGGCTGAGGAGATCGGCTTCAAGATGGGCAACCAGGTATGAGCCCGGCCCACGCGGCTCGCCCCGCGAGGGGTCTCGACGACGCGACGGTCGCGGCGATCGCCGATGAGCTCGCAGCGGCCACGAGCTCGCGCGGCACGATCGAGCGGATCTCAGCCCGCTACCCGGCGGCGACGATCGAGGACTCCTACGCGGTGCAGCGCATCTGGCGCACGCGCCGCGAGCAGGCCGGCACACGCATGGTGGGCCGCAAGATCGGGCTCACGAGCAAGGCGATGCAGTTCGCGACCGGCATCAGCGAGCCCGACTACGGGGTGATCTTCGCCGACCAGACCTATCGTTCCGGCGCGACGGTCGAGCACGCGCAATGGTCGAACGTGCGCGTCGAGGTCGAGCTGGCCTTCGTGCTGCGCGCGCCGCTCGAGGGCGATGGCCTCACGATCGAGCAGGTGCTCGACGCCACCGAGGTCGTCGTGCCGGCGCTCGAGATCCTCGACTCGCACATCGAGCTTGAGGGCCGCACGATCGTCGACACGATCAGCGACAACGCGGCGCTCGGCGCCATCGTCGTCGGCGAGCACGAGATCGGGCCGCGCGACCGCGACCTCTCCTGGGTGGGCTCGCTGTGCCTCGTGAACGACGAGATCATCGAGACCGGCGTCTCCGGCGGCGTGCTCGGCAACCCGGCGCTGGGCGTCGCCTGGCTGGCTGGCAAGCTCGCGCAGCACGGCGACCGGCTGGAGGCGGGCGAGCTCATCCTCGCGGGCTCGTTCACCCGGCCCGTGTGGGTCAAGCCCGGTGACGTCGTGCGCGCCGAGTACCAGGACATGGGCACGGTGGAGGTGACGTTCCGATGAGCACCTTCCGCGACGCGCTCGCCGAGGCGCAGGCTCCGCTCGTGGGCCTCTGGAACGCATCCGGCAGCCCGGTCGCCGCCGAGATCATGGCCGGCTCTGGCGCCGACCTGCTGCTGGTCGACGGCGAGCATGGGCCGATCTCGATCTCCGAGATGCTGCCGATCCTGCACGCCGCATCCGCCTACCCCGTCACGACCATCGTGCGGGTGCCGTGGAACGACCCGGTGATCATCAAGCAGGTGCTCGATCTGGGCGCGCAGAACGTGCTCGTGCCGATGGTCTCGAGCGCCGACGACGCCCGTGCCGCGGTGCGCGCGGCTCGCTACCCGGGCGCTGAGGGCGAGCGAGAGGGCGCGCGTGGCATCGGCTCGGCGCTCGCGCGCTCGTCGCGCTGGGGCCGCATCGCCGGCTACGTCGCCGATGCCGACCGCCAGGTGTCGGTGACCGTGCAGATCGAGACCGCGGATGGGGTGGCGAACGCCGCGTCGATCGCCGCCGTCGACGGCGTGGACGCCGTGTTCATCGGGCCGGCTGACCTGGCGGGATCGATGGGCTACCCCGGGCGCCCTTCGGAGCAGGCGGTGATGGATGCGGTGGACGCCGCGATCGACGCGGTGCGCTCCGTGGGCACGCCGGCGGGGGTGAACGCCTTCGCGGAGGCGGATGCCGACCGCTGCATCGCGCGCGGGGCCTCGTTCGTGTTCGTCGGGGCGGACGTGACGCTCATGGCGCGCGGCTCGGAGGCGGCGGTGGCGCGGCTGAAGCGGGCGCAGGCCGAGACCGACGCGTACTAGCGCCGAGCAGTGCGCATGCGCGGAGCGGTGCGGGTGAACCGGGCAGCGCGCCCAGTGGGGCACTTGCGCCCGACTGGGGCCCGCGTGCCAGCCCCAGTCGGGCGCAGCAGCCCCAGTCGGCGGCAGTGCGCGGCGCGATCAGCCGCGCGGCGCGCGCGTCGACCAGAGCGCCCACGCGATGAGCACGGGCTGGAAGAAGAGGCGGCCGAACCGGCGCCCATCCGTGTCGAGGCCGAAGGCGTTCCTGCGGTGCAGCCACTGGGCGATGTTGCCGGGGAAGACAGCCGCGAAGAAGCCGGCGGCGATGACGCCGACCGTCGACCGGTGCTCGCGTGGCGCCAGCGCGATCGCGCTGCCGAGCGCGATCTCGACCACGCCGGACCCGACCACGACCTGGTCGACGTCGAACGGCGACAGGTCGACAGCCGTCTGCGGCACCTGCGCGCGGAAGTCGCGCCTGCCGAGCGTGAGGTGGCTGATGCCCGCGAACACCAGCGCGGCGCCCAGCAGCACCCGCCCGCCCGTCTGCAGCCTGCTCATCCTGCGCACCAGCAGAGCTCGCGCACGACGGCGTCCGGCACGATCCCACGGATCATGGCCTGCTCGATCGACACGGGCGCCTCCTCTGCGTCGATGCCAGCATCGCACGCACCAACTCTGCCCGCCACAGGTAGCGCCGCGCGCGAGAGGTGCCGCTGCGCGAGCACCGCTCGGGCGCGAGGGCACCTCTCGCGGCTCGGCGGGTGAGGCGGGCGGGCTCGCCGGCTACTCCCAGCGGAAGAGCAGCGCTGCCACGACGCCCCCGATCGCGACGGTGGCCCCCAGCACCAGGAGCGAGGCCGGCTCCACCGGCGCGCCGGCCCAGGCATTCGCCAACGCGTCGACGGCGGCGCCCCACGGCAGCCAGGGTGCGGCGTCCTGCATCGGCTCGGGCAGCGCATCCGGGCCCCCGAACATGCCGCCCATCGCTCCCAGGCCCAGGAAGAGCACGAGCCCGATGGCGACGGCACTGTTCGGCGTCGGCGCGATCGCCGCGACGAGCATGCCAAGCGCGCACATGGCTGCCATCACCAGCGCCCCGACACCGAGCACGGTGAGCGGTTCCATCGGCGGCCGCGCCCCCAGTGCGAGCCCGCCGACCGCGAGCGCGAGCGCGATGCCGAGCACGGCCTGCGCCACGGCCACGATCGCCTGCGCGACGAGCACGAGCGCGGGCGAGGCCGGCGTGACGCCCAGGCGCCGCAAGATGCCCATGCGCCGATACATCGCGAGGAAGCTCGGCATGTTCACGACACCGATCATCGTCATCACCATCGTCAGCACGAGCGGCAGCACGAACAGCTCGAGCCCCGTCAGACCTGATGCGCCGGCGCTCTGCGAGGCAGCACTGGCGCTCATGATGAGGATGAGCAGCGGCATGCCGAGCGGCACGATGAGCCCTGCGGTGTCGCGCGCGACCGACTTGGTCTCGCTCACGACGAGCATCCAGAGCGCGGCGGCGCCGGGACGACGGACGGGGATGCTGGCGGCGGTCATGCTGCCTCCTCGGGCTCGAGCATGCGGCCGGTGAGAGACAAGAACGCGCCGTCGAGGTCGGCGGCGCCGGTCTGCGCGACGATCTCGGCAGGCGTGCCGGTCGCGACGACGCGGCCGGCGTCGAGCAGGGCGATGCGGTCGCAGAGCCGCTCGACCTCCTCCATGGCGTGACTGACGAGCAGGATCGTCGCGCCATCCGCCTGCAGCTGCTCGACCATCGACCACATGCGGCGACGGGCGCGGGGGTCGAGCCCCGTGGTGAGCTCGTCGAGGATCACCGCACGCGGCCGCCCTGCGAGCGCCAGCGCGATCGACAGCCGCTGCTGCTGCCCGCCAGAGAGACGCTCGAAACGGGTGCGTCGCTGCTCAGCGAGGCCGACGAGCTCGAGCAGCTCTTCGGTCGAGCGGGGCGACGGGTAGAAGCTGCGGTAGAGGTCGAGCAGCTCGTCGACGCGCAGCGAGAGGTGCAGGACCGCATCCTGCAGCTGCACGCCGAGCACCTGGCGCACCCGTGCTCGGTCTGCCCTGGGGTCGAGGCCGAGCACGCGGATCTCTCCCGCGTCGGGCGAGCGCAGCCCGGCGATCATCTCGACGGTGGTGGATTTGCCGGCGCCGTTGACGCCGAGGATGCCGAGGGTCTCGCCCGCGGCGATGCGCAGGCTCACGCCGTCGACGACGGCGCGCCCGCGGTAGCGCTTGACGAGGCCGGCCGCGACGATGCCGTCGCCCCGACCGCGCCCGTCTGCCGGCATGTCGGTGGGACCGGATGCTGATGCTGAGGTCATGCTTCGACGCTAGATATCCGGATGGGTCGACACAGGTGCCGCGAGTCACTCGCCGCGACCGTGACGATCGGCAGGGGCGCCGCAGCACGAGCGATCGTAGGCTGGCGACGTGCCCTCCTCGTCCGACGCCGCCCAGCGGGTCGACGGCGCATCGGCGGACGCACCCGCGCCAGAGACGGCGCCCCGCGGCCGGGCCGCGCGCGCGGTGCTGCGTGATGCCGACCTCTGGGCGGGAGTCGCGACGCTCGTCGCCGCGCTGCTGGTCGCATCCCCCGGCCTGTTCGGCATCGTGCCCCTGCGGGTGCCCTACCTCGTCTGGCTCGCGCTGCTGCTCGTGCTGCTGGTGGCGCTGCTCGCCACCGCGACGCTCCATCGCGACCGTCCCCGTCTGGCCGCCTTCGCCACGGCGGTGCTCGCCTCCTGGGCGGTCGTGCTCACCGCGGGCGGCGGCGGCTTCCTGCTGGTGCTGCTCGTGATCGTCGCCGCACTCGGCCCCTACGCCGTGCCGATCGCCGTCACCGCCGCGGTGGTGCTGCTGAACACCGCGATCGCGGCCATCTCCACCTCGGGCAACTCGGGCAGCTCGCCCCAAGCGGTCGAGACGGTGATCGTCGCGGGCTTCTACCTGCTCATCCAGTCGGCTGCCGTGCTCAGCTCGCACGCGCTGCTGCAGGAGCGCGAGACTCGCCGCAGACTGACCGCCGCGCACGTCGAGCTGCGCGCCGCCACGCTCGAGCGCGCCGAGGCCGCGCGCACCGCCGAGCGGCTGCGCATCTCGCGCGACCTGCACGACGCCATCGGCCACCAGCTGACGGTGCTGACGCTGCAGCTCGAGACCGCCAAGCACGTGGACGGCGAGCTCGCCCGTGCGCACATCGAGCGCGCCGGCGAGCTCGCACGCTCGCTGCTCGCGGAGGTCCGATCCACGGTCGGCGCGCTGCGCATCGAAGCACTCGGCCTGGAGGCAGCGCTGCGCGAGATGACCGAGGATCTGCCCGGTCTCGAGGTCACCGTCGACGTCGCGCCCACCGTGGCGGTCGACGACGTGGAGCGCGCCGCGCTCATCCGCGCCGCGCAGGAGATCGTGACCAACACCATCCGTCATGCCGAGGCCACCTCGCTGCACCTCGTCGTCGCCGTCGACGCGCACGGCACGGTGCTCAGCGGTCGGGACAACGGGCGCGGCGCTGCCCGCGTGCGACTGGGCAATGGCCTCGACGGGCTGCGCGAGCGCTTCACAGCGCTGGGCGGCGAGGTGCAGTTCGACGGCGGCGACGGATTCGTCGTCACGGCTCGGGTGCCGGCCGCATGACGCGCGTCGTGGTGGTCGACGACCAGACGCTGATCCGGCAGGGCATCCGAGGGCTGCTCGGCGTCGCCGGGATCGAGGTGGTCGGCGAGGCCGCCGATGGCGGCGAGGCGATCGCGGTGATCGAGGCGACCCTGCCGGATGTGGTGCTGCTGGATGTGCGGATGCCGCGGTTCGACGGCCTCTGGGCCCTCGAACGGATGCGCGAGCTCGGCATCGAGATCCCGGTGCTGGTGCTCACGACCTTCGACGATGATGCGCAGGTGCTGGACGCAGTGAGAGCCGGAGCGCGCGGCTACCTGCTGAAGGACGTCACACTCGAGCAGCTCTCGAGCGCTGTCGAGACGCTCGCCGATGGCGGCACGGTGATCGCGCCGGCGCTGACCGACCGGCTGCTGCAGGCGATCCGGGCGCGACCGGCGACAGCGGCAGCCCCGCCTGTGCAGGAGCTCACGGATCGCGAGCTCGAGGTGCTTCGGCTGCTCGCCCAGGGCATCCCGAACCGCGAGATCGCCGGAGCGCTCTTCCTCGCGGAGGGCACGGTGAAGAACCACGTCTCGTCGATCATCATGAAGCTCGGCGCCCGGGATCGCACCAGCGCCGTGCTGCGCGCGCTGCGCGACGGCGTGCTGCGCTGAGGCATCGACCCTTGCCTCCTCTGGCTAATGCCGTTAGCCTGAGTGCATGACCGCACCGACCGCATCCGCCCGCCTCGAGTTCGAGGGCATCGAGCTCGCCTACGACGTCGCCGGTGACCCAGACGCCGCGGGGCTCGTCGTCCTCCTGCCCGGCATGGGCGACCTGCGCAGCGCCTATCGCCACCTCACGCCGCTCCTCGTGGCGCAGGGCCTGCGCGTCGCGGCGCTCGACCTGCCGGGGCACGGCGACTCCGGCGTCTCGCCCGTGCCCGTCAGCCAGACGCAGATCGCGCGTTCCGCGGCCGCACTCGTCGAGCTGCTGGGCGGTCCGACGATCGTCGTCGGTCACTCGTTCACGCCCGACAGTGCGCTGCTCGCCTCGCAGCTCGCCCCCGAGCAGGTCGTCGGCGCCGTCGCGATCGGCCCGTGGGCCACGACGCCGCGCCAGGCCTGGCCGATGCGCGCGCTCTCGCGGCTGGTCGCGAGCACACCGAGCCTGTGGTCGCTCTTCTACCGCTCGCTGCACAAGGCTCCACCCGCCGACCTGGCAGAGCACCGCAGGCGCATCGTCGCCTCGCTGCGGAGGCCGGGCGGCACCGAGGCGCTCGTGACGATGGCGGCGGGCACGACCAAGGATGCTGTCGGCGCGCGCGCGAGCCAGCTCGCGCCGGTGGCGATCGTGATGGGCGATGCGGATCCCGACTTCCGTGATCCCTCCGCGGAGGCGCAGACCTACGCGGATGCGGTATCGGGCACTGCGGCTGACGTCGCCGTGCACATGGTCGCCGGCGCCGGCCACTACCCGCACGGCGAGCGGCCCGCCGAGACCGCGGAGGCCGTGCTGGCGCTCGCGCGCCGCGTCGGCTTGGCGCTCGGGGCGCCGCGTGCCTAGGGCCGGCCTCTCCCCCGCCGCGCTCGTCGAGCTGGCGATCGCCGAGCTCGACGAGTCGGGCGGCGAGCCGCTCTCGCTCGGCGCCGTCGCGACGCGGGCCGGCGTGAAGACTCCGTCGATCTACAAGCACGTCGCCGGCCTGCCGGCGCTCGAGGCGCTCGTGGCCGCGCACATCTACGACGACCTCGGCGATGTGCTCGAAGCAGCGCTCGGCGAGGGTGACAGCGAGGCACGGGGGGCGGATGCGGTGCGCGCCTTCCTGCACGCCTACCGGTCGTTCGCGGTGCGGCACCCTGGGCGATACCGCTGGCTGCCGGTGCAGCCGAGCGGCCATCCGGTGCTCGAGGCGGCAGCCGAGCGCGTGCTGACGATCGCCGGGCGCGCCGTGGAGGGCGAGCGCGGCGACGAAGCCATCCACGCGCTCCGCGGTCTGCGCGCGGTCGCCCACGGCTTCGCGACGCTCGAGGCGGCCGGCGGCTTCGGCATGCCCGCCGACGTGGACGCATCCTTCGAGCACCTCGTGGAGGCGGTCGCGACCGCCCGCTGAGGTCAGCTCACGCCGCGAGCGTGACGATCGCAGCGATGACCGCGATCAGCGGGAACAGGCCCTGCATGCCCGCGGCGCGCGCCTTCGAACGGTCGCTGCCGACGAGATAGAGCGCTGCCCCGAGCATGATGGCCGTGGCCGCCAGGATCACGGCGAGCCCCGCATCCGCCGCTCCCGCGAGCAGCACGAGCACACCCACGAGCGCGACGATCCCCAGGAGCAGGTTGTAGACGCCCTGGTTCGCGGCGAGCTGCTTCGACTGCGCCGCCTGCTCTGCCGAGGTGCCGAACACGCGACGCGTGGCTGGGTGCTCCCACCGCAGCGTCTCGAGCACGAAGATGTAGCCGTGCACGAGCGCCGCGAGCACGGCGGCGATGCAGACGACGACCGTGAGATCCATGTGCGGAGTCTATGGCGTGCCCTCGTCGCCGCTCGTGCGCTCGACCCGCCCGTGCGCCTGGCGATAGCCTGGATCGATGGCTTCGACCGAGATCACCAAGGACACCCTCGAGCAGACGATCAACGACGGCGGCATCGTGCTGCTCGACTTCTGGGCGGCGTGGTGCGGCCCGTGCCGCATGTTCGGCCCCATCTTCGAGCAGGCCTCCGAGCAGCACGACGACATCGTGTTCGGCAAGGTCGACACCGAGGCGGAGCAGGAGCTCGCCGCCGGGTTCCAGATCACCTCGATCCCGACGCTCATGGCGTTCCGCGATGGCGTGCTCGTCTTCTCGCAGCCCGGGGCGCTCCCCGAGGCGCAGCTCGAGCAGCTCATCGGCGCCGTGCGCGGCCTCGACATGGCCGAGGTGCACGCGAAGGTCGCCGAGCAGCAGGCCGCCACGAGCCAGGCCTGAGCGGCCCGTCGCGACCGGTGGTCGCGTAGTGCTCTCGCCTGAGCCTGACGGGCATCCGGCTCCGCGTCGGGCCGATCCGACCCTGTCGACCCGCCGCTCCCCGGAGTAGATTCCGAACTGCACGGCTCGATCGTCGGCGCGACGCCCGCTGACCGCGCGGATGCGAGGTGCGCATGGCAGCCCACGGAATCCGTGCGTCGACGCTGGAGGCGATCGGCGGCACGCCGCTCGTGCGGCTGCGGCGGCTCGTGCCCGAGGGTGGCGCGACCGTGCTGGTGAAGCTCGAGGGAGGCAACCCGACCGGGAGCTACAAGGACCGCATGGCGCTTGCGATCGTCGAGGGCGCCGAGCGTCGCGGCGAGTTGCGGCCAGGTCAGCGGCTGGTGGAGTTCTCGGGCGGCAGCACCGGCTCATCGCTCGCCTTCGTCTGCGCCGTCAAGGGCTATCCGCTGTCGATCGTCTCCTCCGACGCGTTCTCGCAGGAGAAGCTCGCGACCATGCGGGCGTTCGGCGCCGACCTCACGATCGTGCCGAGCGACGGCGGGCGCATCACCCCCGAGCTGTTCGTGCGGATGCGGCACGAGGTCGACCGCGTCGTCGAGCGCGACGGTGCGCACTGGGTCGATCAGTTCCACAACGCGGATGCCCTGGTCGGCTACGCCGCGATGGGTCGCGAGATCCTCGAGCAGACGCGCAGCGATGGCATCCGCATCGACGCGTTCTGCGCCGGCGTCGGCACCGCGGGCATGCTGGTCGGCGTGGCATCGGCGCTGCGGCAGCAGGCGGAGCACGTGCGGGTCGTCGCGCTGGAGCCTGCGTCCTCCCCCATGCTCACCGAAGGCCGCGCGGGGCCGCACCGGGTCGAGGGGGTCGCGACCGGCATCGTGCCGCCGATGCTCACACCCGACACCTACGACGACGCCCGCGCGATCGAGGAGGCGGATGCGCGCGCCCTCGCCCTGCCGCTCGCGCAGCAGGAGGGGATCTTCGCCGGGACGTCGAGCGCGCTCAATGTCGCGGGAGCCCTGCAGCTGGCGATAACGCTCGGCACCGGCGGCACCGTCGTCACGGTCGCGACCGACACGGGCCTGAAGTACCTCGCTGGCGACCTGTTCCACGCGTGAGGAGGGCTGCCGCCGCGGCCCCAGTCGACTCCGGAGACGACGAAAGCCCCCGCTTAGCGGGGGCTTCTCACTGCTGGCGTACTTGACGTCTGCTCGAACCATGGCATAACTGGGTTTAACCCTAGTCAGCTGCGAAAGCTGGCGGTGCTCGGTGATCGAGAGAACGGTTCGAGCAGGGCCGGGTCGTACCGGGCGCAGGCATTGACGAAGCGATTCGCACAGGCGACGCTCGCGGAGATCGTGCGCCGAGCAAAGGCAGGTGAGAGCGCACGGTCACTGGCCAAAGCGTTCGAAGTTGCGCCGTCCGCGTTGACGAAGCTCCTGCGCGACCACGACGTGACGCCGACGAAGCGCATCGTGACCGACCACGAAACGGCTGCCTTGACTCAGGCATACGAGGCCGGAGCCACCATGCGACAGCTCGAAGCGAAGCACGGGCTTTCACACGGCGCAGTCTTCAGGGCGCTGCATCGCTCAGGTGTGGAGATGCGGGCGAAGGCACCGCAGAGGAAACTGCCGCCGGTGGAGTGATCCTCCGATCACCGAGCGGGAGTCGCTGAGTGCTCTTGGCGAGCATCAATTCCGATAGCGCTTGATTCGATCATGCCATCCCTTGAGCCATGAGACTTCGTCGCCGAGCTCGTCAATCGTTGGCGCCACGTAGTTCTCTTCGGGCGCATTGTCATGTCGTGCCGCCCAACTCGATGTCTTCGCATACGCGGCCTGGAACTCGTCATGGTCGTCCTGCGTGAACAAGGGAAGGATCTTGAGCATGTTCGGGTGCACTTCGTTGGTTCCACGATCGACGAGCTCGTTCACGATGTGCAGATTCACCGCACGCTCAAGGGTCTCCGAAAGTCGACCCGCGATCTGAGCGGTCCGCTCCGTGTAGTCGTCCTCCGACAAGCTTCCGCGCTCCCGCTTCAGTTGCGCGAGGTCTGCTTCGAGCTTGTTGACGCGTTCAGGGATATCCCTCGCAGCCCAAGGGAGTTGGTCAACGACAAGACCAGGCCGCGCCCCGCCCATGCGCTGGATCGAGCGCGTTGCTACCGCAACCGACTTGCTCTTCGCCTCCTTGTTCAACGCGTGTACGAACGTGATCTCGTGCGTGAACACGATTACCTGCCGCTGGCTCGCCAACTCGACAAGGCGCTGCGCAACCTTTGATCGTCGCTCGGCGTCAAGCGATGAGACGGGATCGTCGAACACGACACTGGAGAGCGACTCATCTAGCGCTACTTCGGTGAGAAATCCCGCCAACCCGAGTGCAGTCTGCTCTCCTTCGCTAAGCACCTCATCGACGCCTGCGTCGCGTCGTGAGCCGAGTAGGCCCGGTTGGTGTTCGAGTGCCGCACTGCGACCACGTCCGGTTCGATTGAGAGTGACGCGGCGCAGTTCCAGACGCTCGGTCTCTCGTGTGAAGTGGTCCCGAACTTCCGCGGTCACGTATGTCTCGGCCAGTTCTCCACGCTTCGTGGTGACCGCGTTAGTAGCGGCAAAGCGACGCACGTCTTCGATCTTCTTGCGCTCTGCGAGCCGCGCCACCTCAGTCTCGATAGCCGTCTTCGCTTCGCTGAGCGTCTTGGCGTCCTGGAGTTCGACCACCATCTTGCTCATTGCGCTAAGTGTTTGAGCGAATGTCGAAGCGTCAATTTCCTGCGCCTGCGTCGTCAGCGCTTGAGCTCGCGTTGTGGCTCGGCCGCGGATCGAGTCTGTGAGCACATTGAGATCGACGCCTTCTATTCCATCGAGCCACGCAACCGCAACTGTAGCCGTGCGAGTTCCGGCCTCGAACCAATCGAGCACCACCTGGATTTCCTCGCCACCGTCCTGCAGCCGATTAATCGCCGTAGAAACCGTTAGCGGCAGCGTCTGAAGTTCAGCGAGATCGTCTCTCCACGTCGCGAGTGCCTTAGCGGCCGTATCCGCGTCGCTTGAGGTCATGTCCGTAACAAACGCCTCGAACCGACATAGCCGGTCAGCGGCCCGCTCGTTCAACGGCTGCTGGCAGAGCACACAAACTGCGCCATCACGTGTGAACGGAAAGTCGTGCTCGTGATATCCGTCGACCAACGAGAACTTGCGCGCTGCTTCCCAGAGCGCGCGCCAGGCCTCCGAGCCCACGCTGGCGAGTGGCTCAGAGTCGAAGGTTCGGGCTGACGCAATCCGGGCGGCTTCCCGGAGTTGAACAGTCCTCTGTTGCAGTTCCCTCAGTGTGCGCAGTGCATCATCACCGAGTACGGCCTCCAACGCGCGGGCGTGAACCTCGACCGTCGACCAATCGCGCCCAAGAGATGTGAGCCTCTCCTTTTCCTTGTTGGGGTCGCTGCCCTTGAGTCGCGCCTCCTCGGCGAACTGCTTCGCAAGCCGCGCGTCATGATCGTCAGCCAAGTTGGTGGCCCCTGAAATCACCTCTTTTGAGGTGGAGGCTGAGATACCGGCTAGGAATGTGGAGCCTGAGGTTCCTGGGTGGAGCACTGGAAGCTGCGGTCGCTCCGCCTGATTCGCGCCCAGTCGGCGACTGAGTTCAGCAGCAACCGCCTCACAGGCATCTGACAGTTGGTCCAGGATCGTAAGTGCAGACGGCCGGTAGTTGACCTCCGACGCCGTCGTGACATATGCGTCACCGCAGTCCTCGTCGTAGAACCGGATTCTGGACAATTCGGTACTCTGCGGCTCACCGAGATTCCATGCTTTGGCGTTGACACCGACCTGATAGTCGAGCCTCGCCGCCTGTGCGGTGTCGATATCCGAGAAGACGTCACCGAGGAGGCGCGCCGCTTTGACACGAGAGGTGACGGCTTCACGGATCAGTCGAGCGTAGCCAGACTTCCCGCTGGCGTTGTTGCCGAAAGCGATGGTCAAGCCGGCGGCACCAAACGAGAGCGCTTGGCCGCCGGTGAGCGCGTTGACGCCCTCGACGCCCGAGACCTGAAGGAGGCTGATGGGATCGCCCGCTGCCGTGGAGCCAGGGATGTCCGCGACTTCGATGTTCGTGGCAACGGGGTAGCTTCCCGCAATCAGATGGTCCGCAATGTTCGATACGTCCTCAACCGACAACGTCTCGTTGCGGCAGAAGCGCGCGACAGCGTCCTTTTGCCAATCTGGGCGCGCATCCAGCCAACTCGCCAAATCCTCGTTGAGCGTCACTACTCTCCTCCTGCGCTGAGTCCAAAGAACCGCTCGAAGAATCGCGACAATGCTTCAACAACGGACTTCTTCTTGCCACCGTGTCCACCGTCAGATGCGAAGCGCGAGACGGGCGGCAGGATCTTCGTGATTGCCGTACCTGTAGTGCGGAGCTGCCCGTCGCGGAACGCAGACTCGATGAAGGCACGCGTCTGTTCCGGTCGGAGTTTCTCTTCGGCGATGATCGCCTCGAGCTCGGCTTCTCGCTTGGCTGCAACGTAGGCCTGCCACTGCACGTCGACGGCACCGTCAATCGACACGTTGTCGACGAAGTCCTCGACGAGGTCGCGCTTGCTGCGGAGTGTCGGGCTGGCATCAACGGCACACGAGATCTGGGCGCGGATTTCCTTGTCATCGCCGTCGCCACGCTCGGCGCGGAGCTTCTCGACAAGCATCAGGATGTAGTCGACGTTGATCTCAACCTGCTTGATGAGCTCGATCTCGAATACGACGTCGTCGTTGATCAGTTCCTTGTCCCCGTTGCGGTCCTTGCGGAACTCGGCATAGAGGTCGAGGTAGACGCTGCGGTAGTCCTGGGCCTGTCGCTCGGTGAGCGGATCCTGTCCCTCGAAGTCGTCGAACGAGGTGAGGATGTTCTGCAGCCGCAGGATGGCCCCGAACAAGCCAATGAAATCCTTCTGCGCCTCCTCACCCACGATCTGGTGCCCAAGCGGGAAGCGCTGGATGAGGTGAATGACCTTCTCGGCGTACTCGCCGTAATACTCCTGATAGGGCTTCAGCAGAACGACGCCACGCGCGTCCTTGTTGCCGAACAGTTCGAGGGCAGCGTTGGTTTGGTCTTCCAGGTTTCGGAAAGCGACGATGTTGCCGTAGGTCTTGACCGAGTTGAGGATGCGGTTGGTGCGCGAGTACGCCTGGATGAGGCCGTGGGCGCGGAGATTCTTGTCGACGAACAGCGTGTTGAGCGTCGTGGCGTCGAAGCCGGTCAGGAACATGTTCACCACGATGACCAGGTCGATCTCGCGGTTCTTCATCCGCTGGGATAGGTCCTTGTAGTAGTTCTGGAACTTGTCGGCGCTGGTGTCGTAGCTGGTGCCGAACATGTCGTTGTAGTCCTGAATCGCGTCTTCTAAGAAACCGCGCGCATCGGCTGACAACGCGTCGGTGTCGAAGGCCTCGTCGTCGAGGATGTCGTCATCGACAGCGTCGTTTGCCCCGTAGGAGAAGATGATGCCGACCTTCAGGCGGCGATCAGCAGTCAACTCTTCTTGCTGCATCTGGAACTGGTTGTAGTAGCGACGCGCGGCATCGATGGATGCGGTTGCGAACAGTGCGTTGAAGCCGCGGACGCGCTTCTTCTCCCGCAAGGCTTCGGCGCGCCTGCGCGTACGCACTGACTCCGTGACGTTGGTGACGACCGCGTGCTCGTAGCTAGAGGCGCGCTTCGTCTTCTGGTCAAAGTGCTCGAGGGTGTACTTGACGATCTCGCGGATGCGCCGCGGGTCGAGGAGCGCCTTCTCGGCATCGATGGCCGACACCTGCTTGTCCTCCGGGTTGCCGACCTTGACCGTGTTGATGTAGTCGATGCGGAAGGGGAGCACGTTCTTGTCGGTGATCGCGTCGACGATTGTGTAGGTGTGCAACTTCTCGCCGAAGGCCTGCTCGGTGGTCTTGAGGCTTGGGTTCCCGCCGCTGCCGGCGTTGGCCGCGAAGATCGGCGTACCGGTGAAACCGAACAGGTTGTAGTGCTTGAACGCGCGGGTGATGTCGCTGTGCATGTCTCCGAACTGCGAGCGGTGACACTCGTCGAAGATGATCACGACGTGGCCGGAGTAGATCTCGTGGCCCTTGTTGGCGCGAATGAAGTTCGACAGCTTCTGGATCGTCGTGATGATGATCTTGGCGTTCGAATCCTCGAGCTGCGCCTTGAGGATCGCGGTCGAGGCGTTCGAGTTGGCGGCGCCCTTCTCGAAGCGGTCGTACTCGCGCATCGTCTGGTAGTCGAGGTCCTTGCGGTCCACGACGAACAGCACCTTGTCGACGCTCGGGAGCTTCGATGCCAGTTGTGCGGTCTTGAATGATGTCAGCGTCTTGCCTGACCCGGTGGTGTGCCACACGTAGCCGCCCGCGTCGACCGTGCCGAGCTTCTTGTAGTTCGTGGCGATATCAATGCGCTGCAGGATCCGCTCGGTCGCCACGATTTGGTACGGACGCATGACGAGCAAGTCGCGATCAGCCGTGAGGACGCAGTACTTCGTGAGGACGTTGAGCAGCGAGTGCTTCGCGAAGAACGTCTTGACGAAGGCCGTCAGTTGCTGAATCGGCTTGTTCTGCGCGTCTGCCCACCAGGAGGTGAACTCGAAGCTATTGCTCGTCTTCTTCTTCTTGCTGCCGCCAGCCTGCTTCTTGCCCTCATCGATGTGCCGGCCGCGGGTCGTGTTGGAGTAGTACTTGGTGAGCGTGCCATTCGAGATGACGAAGAGCTGGACATACTCGAAGAGCCCGGAGCCCGCCCAGAAACTGTCCCGCTGGTAGCGGTTGATCTGGTTGAACGCCTCACGGATGTCGACGCCACGACGCTTGAGCTCGATGTGGACCATCGGGAGGCCGTTCACGAGCACCGTCACGTCGTAGCGGTTGGCATAGTTGGCACCGCCGTCGCCACGGCCCAACTCGTACTGGTTGATGACCTGCAGCCGATTGTTGTGAATATTGGTCTTGTCGACCAGCGTGATGTTCTTCGTCGAACCATCGTCACGCTTCAAGATCTGGATGTGATCCTCTTGGATCCGCACCGTCTTCTCCACAATGCCGTCGTTCTGGCCGGCGACCTTCGTCGTGAAGAACGCCTCCCACTCGGTGTCACTGAAAGTGATGCTGTTCGCCGCTTCGAGCTGGGTGCGCAGGTTCGCGACGAGCTGCGCTTCCGACGTGATCGGAAGATACTCGTACGCCTGCGATTGCAGCAGGCGGATCATTTCGCGCTCGAGGTCAGCCTCGGACTGGTACGCAGTTGTCTGATGTGCGTCGGGGACGTACTCGGCGACGACCGTGCTCTCGTTCGAGACGGCGATCGGGTCGTACTTGCGTGAAGTCGGATCACTCATGCGGCTGCCTCCTCAAAGGTGAGTAGCTTGTCGCGGAAGTACTCGTACTGCTTCCGACGAGCAGCTAGCTCCGCAGGGAGGCCAACGCTGAGGTGGTTCACAAGAGCATTAAACTTGTCAAGAATTGAACCAATACGCACTTGCTCGTCTAGCGAAGGGACGTCGACTACAAGTTGGTTGAGTGTGCCCACCGCCAGCCCCGGCTGTGCAGACTTCGAAGCGTATTGATTTAGATTCATGCTTTTGAGCAGGTGAAAGGCCCATCTGATGTCGACGCCATCTTGCGGCGTGACAACGACAGAGTGCTCAGTGGCGTAGAAAGCACCGCTGGCACGTTTGACGTTCCCACAAAGGGCGCCTTGCCGACCAATCAGCACAAGATCGCCCTGTTGGTTTGGTTCCGCGACGTACCCTCGCAGGCCCCCTCCACCGAAACACGGGATGGAGTGCACATTGTCCGGCTCTGGGAAGATATCTGACGCCGCGATGAACTTCCCGGCACGCAGATCGAACAGGTCGTCCAGCCGTGCGCGACGCGATTTGGCCACATCGGTTACCAAGAGATTTTCACGGTAGTGCTCATACTGGTGGCGGCGGGCTTCCAGCTCCGCTTCCAGCTTCGCTTCCAGCTCCGCTTCTAGCTGAGTGAACTGATCCAATATTCTCACGATCTGGTGCTGCACCTCGAGAGGCGGTACGGGGATTCGTACCTGCATGAATCGTGGTTTGGAGATATTAATGCGGGTCACACCGCTAGCGGTACGTCGGATCTGCGATCGGATCGATTCGCCTCGGAACAAATGCTTCGCATAGCCGGGAAACAGGAGTTCTGGATCGTTAAATCGAAGCGCGAAGCAGAAACTATTGAGGTACAACGGCTCAATTGGTTCGTCCATTACGACAGAGGACATGCCGACTTCCGCGAGCGACTCCGAGGAACCAGTGATCACCACGTCTCCCTTTCGTAGTTGATTCTGCCTTTCTCTCGGTGCTACCTTCACGAAATCACCACTCGACTGGTCAACCGAGAGGTTGGCGAAAGCATTTTTGTACGAGACGTATCGCGCATTACCGTCGGAGAAATCTGCCTTGGTCTTTCCCGACAACCCCGGGACCGTCGCTGCGATGTCGCCGAGCAATTTAGAACTCACCCCGCTTGGAGCGAACCGCTCAAGAAGATCGTCGATGCGACTCACTTCGAGCCCTCTAGATTGGCCACGATCTGATCAATGGATACGCGGAGTTCTGCCTGGCGCGCGACGATCCGCGCAATCTCAGCGTTGAGCTCCGTGATGTCGACAACTTCGCGGGTATCTTCCTGCTCGACATAGGAAGACACGGCGATGTTGTAATCATTGGCGGCTATGTCCTCGTTTGAGACGAGCCTCGCGAAGTGGTCATCGTCTTCTCGTGCCTCAAAGGTCATCAAGATGTTCTGCTGGTTGTCGGGCGTCAGCTTGTTCTTGTTACCGGTGCGCTTGAACTCGGTCGAACCATCGATGAAGAGGACGCTATTGTCGGTCTTGGATTTCTTGAGGACGATGATGCAAGTGGCGATGGTCGTGCCGAAGAAGAGGTCCGGCGGGAGCTGGATGACGGCGTCGACGTAGTTGTTGTCGATGAGGTACTTGCGGATCTTTTGCTCCGCTCCCCCGCGGTACAGCACGCCAGGGAACTCGACGATGGCTGCTGTGCCGTTGACGGCCAGCCAGCTCAGGATGTGCATCGCGAAGGCCAGGTCGGCCTTCGACTTTGGTGCGAGCACACCGGCCGGAGCGAAACGCTCATCGTTGATGAGGAGCGGGTTTGCGTCACCGTCCCACTTGATCGAGTACGGCGGATTGGACACGATCGCTTCGAAGGGCTCGTCGTCCCAGTGCGCCGGATCCATGAGCGTGTCGCCATGGGCGAGGTTGAACTTCTCGTAGTTGACGTCGTGCAGGAACATGTTGATCCGCGCGAGGTTGTAGGTCGTCAGGTTGATCTCCTGGCCGTAGAAGCCCTGGCGGACGTTCTCCTTGCCCAACACCTTCGCGAACTTCAAGAGCAGAGAGCCGGAACCCGCCGCAGGGTCGTAGACCTTGTTCACGGCCTTCTTGCCGACGACAGTGATGCGGGCGAGCAGCTCCGAGACTTCTTGTGGCGTGTAGTACTCACCACCAGACTTGCCGGCGTTCGCGGCGTACATCTGCATTAAGTACTCGTAGGCGTCGCCGAACAGGTCGATGGAGTTGTCCTGCAGCTCACCGAGCGGTAGCTCGCCGATGGCATCAAGGAGCTTCACGAGCTTCTCGTTGCGCTTGGCGACAGTGCTGCCGAGCTTGTTGCTGTTGACGTCGAGATCGTCAAAGAGGCCCTTGAGGTCGTCCTCGCTGCCGGTGCCGAGCGCCGATCCTTCGATGTTCTTAAAGACGCGCTCGAGGGTCTCGTTCAAGCTTTCATCCGTCGCCGCGCGCTTACGAACGTTCGCGAACAACTCGGACGGAAGGATGTAGAAGCCCTTCTCTGCCACCGTCTCGGTGCGCCCGAACTCCGCTTGGTCATCGTGCAGCCCTGAGTAGTCGAACGAGGCCTCGCCAGCGTCCTGCTCACCCTTGTTGATGTAGGCAGTGAGATTCTCGGAGATGAAGCGGTAGAAGAGCATGCCGAGCACGTAGCTCTTGAAGTCCCAGCCGTCGACGCTGCCTCGCAGATCGTTGGCGATACGCCAGATCGTCTTGTGCAGCTCGGCGCGTTGGGCTTCTTTGGTGATCGGCGGCATGTGCTGTTCTCCTTCACGCTGAGGGCGTGCGCTACGCAGCGCTGGGGCTCGCTCTCACCGTAGCCGCGTCTACTGACGCATCGTCAGTTCGGCGCGCGGGCGACATTACGCGCCCACGCATCTGAGCCATCGCTCGTCTACGGCGCACTCGGCTCTCCTGTAGCTCGCGGCGACGACCAAGTGCATGTCCGGATGGCTGACTACAGTCGGGCGCGGCGTTTTGCGGTTCGCGAGCGCAGGGCTCAATTGCGGTTCAGCCCGTGCGCGCGCGAGCCGAGCGCAAGTTTGAAATGACCCTCGGCTTCGTCGATCTCACTGCCAGGAGTCGAAGGATCGAAGACGCGCAGTAGCGAATAGCGGAACGTCGAGGGCTCGAGACTCTTGAGCTCGACGTTGCCACCGTGACCATTGGTCGCGTACGCGGCCCAACGTTGACGAATGCTCTCCGCGCCATCTGCCTTGCCGATGTACTGACGACCATCGCGAGTATCGACGATGAGGTAGATGCCCAGGACTGCGGCCAGGGCTGTGCGCCACGACGCATACCGGGGTTCGCGCATGACGGCCTGCAGTCGCGCATGACTCAGCACCAGACGATCGAAGCCGGGGAAGGGCACCGGCTCCGCGTCTGCGATGCCCACGACAGGGTACGTCTCGGCTGTCTGTCCCTTCAACCACCATGTCCGTGGCGATCGCCAACCGATGACGAGACGTCGTCGCAGCTCGGTCATCAGCTCGGCCTCAACTACATCGAACACACGACGGTGTCCGTCGTTCGACACTTCACCGAGGTTCTCGAGCACACTCCACAGCCGTGCCTGATCCCCGCCCTCGCGAGTGAAAACGATCCAGAATCGGGCCGGAACACTGGGAAAATGCCGAGGCGAAACAGATTGATTTTGCGTGTACGCGAGGATCTCAGCGTCAGTTGAATCCGCATGGATGCCTGGAAAGCCCGTATCCCCGTGTTCACGGACATACGCGTGACGAATGACGAGAGCGTCAGCGACATCGATGCCTGCATCCCGCAGAATCGGCCCAAGAGTCAGCACCATGTCCAGTCATCAGCTCCTGTATGTCAGACTGCCGAGCCGAGGTCGGAAACGACGAAAGCCCCCGCGACTGCGAGGGCTTTACTGCTGGGGTACCTGGACTCGAACCAAGAACAAAGGTACCAGAAACCTCCGTGTTGCCAATTACACCATACCCCAATGGTCGCGCACCGAAGCAAGCGAGCCAAGAGTCGAGTGTACCTGAGGCGGGGGCGGAGCGCCAATCGCGCGGTGGCTCATCTCGATACGGGCCTGCGGCCTGATCGATGACCGTGGTGGGGCTACAGGCCGCGGGCGATCAGGTCGCGGTTGACGACCGAGGCCGCGACCGTGCCGGCGCCCGCCGCGACCGCCAGCTGGCGGAAGCCCGGCGTGATGTCGCCCGCAGCGTAGACGCCCTCGACGGAGGTGCGCTGCGTGCGGTCGACCGTCACCAGCCCATCCTCGTCGAGCTCGAGGCCCAGCTGCTCGGCGAAGTCGAGCTGCGGATGCCACCAGGGGCGCACGAAGCCGCCGGTGCGGATGCTGCGCTCGCCATCCTCCAGCACGATCGCCTGCATGCCGTCGCGGTCGCCCTCGATCGCCGCGATCGGCGCGCGCACCAGGGCGACCCCGTGCTCGGCCAGCCGTGCCTCGCCCGCCTCGTCCACCGCATCCGATCCGTTCGTGAAGACGGCGAGGTCGTCGGTGTGCCGGCGGATGACCATGGCGCGGTCGACGAGGTCGTCGGTCTCGCCGATGAGGGCGAGCGCCTGGCCGCGCTTGTCGTAGCCGTCGCAGTCCATGCAGGAGTGCAGGCTCGTGCCGTACCAGGGGCGCACGTGCTGCGAGAGCGGCAGCGTCTCACTCAGGCCGGTGGCGATCAGAACCGCACTCGCGCGCGTCTCGCTCTCGGCGCGGGATCCGGGCTGCTCGGCCTGCACGGCGAAGCCGCCGTCGATCGCTGCGATCTGCCGCACGAGCGTGCGCTCATGCGTGACGGTCGGATAGCGCAGCACCTCGTCGCGGCCGAGCGTGCGCAGCTCGAGCGGCGAGGCGCCGTCGCGCGTGATGAAGCCGTGCGACTGCAGCGTCGCAGCATGGCGCGGCCGGTTGGAGTCGAGCAGCACCACCGTGCGCTGCTGGCGCGCGAGATTCAGCGTGGCGGCGAGACCTGCCGGACCGGCGCCGATGACGACGACGTCGGTCTCCATCAGACGCTCGCGGCCAGCCGCTCGATGCGGGCGAGCGTCGCGTCGCGGCCCAGGAGCTCCATCGACTCGAACAGCGGCGGCGAGATGCGGCGGCCCGAGACCGCCACCCGCAGCGGCGTGAACGCGAGGCGCGGCTTGAGCCCGAGGCCGTCGATGAGCACCTCGCGCAGCGTGGCCTCGATCGACGCCGTGTCGAAGGACTCGAGCTCGGCGAGCGCGCGACGACTGCCCTCGAGCACCGCGTGCGCATCCTCGCTCAGGCTCGCCACCGCATCCGCGTCGTGGTGGATGTCCTCCGTGTCGAGGAAGAGGAAGCCCAGCATGTCCTCGGCCTGGCCGATGAGCTGCATGCGCTCCTGCACGAGCGGTGCGGCCTGCACCAGCAGCGCGCGCTGCGCCTCGCTCGGCTCGCCGCCGAAGATCTGGCCGAGGTAGGGCTCGAGGCGCCGCGCGAAGTCGTCGGCCGCGAGCAGGCGCACGTGGTCGCCGTTGATCGACTCGGCCTTCTTCGGGTCGAAGCGGCTCGGGTTCGGGTTGACGTCCTCGACGTCGAAGGCGGCGATCAGCTCGTCTCGCGTGAAGACGTCGCGGTCGGGGGCGATCGACCAGCCGAGCAGCGAGAGGTAGTTGAGCAGCCCCTCGGGGATGAAGCCGGCCTCGCGCAGCAGGAAGAGGTTGGACTGCGGGTCGCGCTTCGAGAGCTTCTTGTTGCCGTCGCCCATCACGTAGGGCAGGTGACCGAAGCGCGGGATGGCGGTCGCGACGCCGATGTCGGCGAGCGCTCGATAGAGCGCGATCTGGCGCGGCGTCGACGAGAGCAGATCCTCGCCGCGCAGCACATGCGTCACGCCCATGAGCGCATCGTCCACGGGATTCACGAACGTGTAGAGCGGGGCGCCGTTCGGGCGCACGACCACGAAGTCGGTGAACGAGCCGGCCGGGAACGTGATCTCGCCGCGCACGAGGTCGTCGAAGGAGAGCTCCTCGTCGGGCACGCGCAGGCGCAGGCTCGGCACGCGGCCCGCCTCGCGGTGGGCCTGGCGCTGCTGCTCGGTGAGCTCGC
Organism: Agrococcus sp. ARC_14; assembly: GCF_022436485.1. NCBI lineage: Bacteria > Bacillati > Actinomycetota > Actinomycetes > Micrococcales > Microbacteriaceae > Agrococcus > Agrococcus sp. ARC_14. The sequence continues at coordinate 1,158,464 of NZ_JAKUDO010000001.1, read as the reverse complement.
GCTCGAAGTTGTCGTAGCCCTGGCGCGGGTCGCGGCCGGCCTCCACGTTGCGCGCCTCGATCTCCTCAGCGGTCGCGAACGACTCGTAGAGGTGGCCGGATGCCGTCAGGCGCGCGATGAGGTCGGTGTAGATCTCGCCGCGCTGCGACTGCCGGTAGGGCTCGTGCGGGCCACCGGTCTCGACGCCCTCGTCCCAGTCGATGCCGAGCCAGCGCATGGCCTCGAGCAGCTGCTCGTAGGACTCCTGGCTGTCGCGGGCAGCGTCGGTGTCCTCGATGCGGAAGACGAGCTTGCCGCCGTGGTGGCGCGCGTAGGCCCAGTTGAACAGGGCGGTGCGGATGAGTCCGACGTGCGGGGTGCCGGTGGGCGAGGGGCAGAAGCGGACGACGACATCGCTGCCGGTGGCCGTCGAGAAGGGGGCGCTCATGATGGCTCCATCCTAGGCGTGGGACAATGGCCGACGATGCCCGCTCCCGATCCGATCACCGACCTCGTCGGCCGCCTCGAGCGTGCTGTCGTGGCCACCGGGCGACGCCGCCGGGAGCTCGCTCGCGAGATCGAGGGCGACCTCCGCGAGGATCTCGCCGCGCGCATCCAGGCCGGTGCGCCCGCGCACGCCGCAGCCGCATCCGTCGTCGCCGAGTTCGGCGATCCGCGTGCGCTCGCCGCAGAGCTGTCGATCGAGCTGCTTGCCGCTCGCGGCAGGCGCTACGCCGTCCGCACGGCGGCCGCCGCCGTCACGCTCGTGGCCGCCTGGGTCATCGGCATGACGACGCTCGTGGGGCTCGGCTTCCGCGTCCGTGCAGAGGACGAGTGGATGCTTCAGGTCTCGCACGCGCTCGACGTCGCCGGGCCGCTCGTGGTCGGTGCGGCGGTGCTGGGCTGGATCGCCATCCGGCGCTGGGGCTCGCTCGCCGCGCTCGCAACTGTCGCCGCGCTGCAGCTCGGCTTCGCGGTCGTGCTCGTTGCTGGGGCGCTCGCCATGGCCGTCGCGGGTGCGGTGCCCGCTGCGGGCACCGCGGTGCTCGTCGTGCTCGTGACGCTGACGGTGCTGCTGGGCACCGGGCTCGCCGCCTCCTCGGCGGGTGTGCTGCTGGGGTGGGGAGCCATCAGGCTCGAGCCGCTCCGAGCACGCTCGTGATGAGCGACGAGGTCGTCGCCCACTCGCTGCGCTCGGTCGCGAGCGCCTTGGCGCCTGCGCTCGTCAGCCGGTAGACCCGCTTCGAGCGACCGCTGGACTCCCACTCCCCCTCGATGTGGCCGCGGCGCTCGAGCCGCTTGAGCGCCGGATAGACGGTGCCGCTCGGGAAGTCGAGCACGCCGCCGGAGCGCTCGCGGATGCGCTCGACAGCGCCGTAGCCGTGCACGGGGCCGTCGGCCAGCACCGCGAGCAGCATCGCGTCGACGTGGCCGCGGAGCGCGTCAGGGGAAGCCATGCGGTCAGTCTAGCGGGAGCCTGCCTGCATATGCAGACAGTCTGCAGTCAGCCTTGCTCAGCGGCGGCCGCCGCCGAGCAGGCCGCCGAGGATGTCGCCAAGCCCGCCGCCCTTGCCCGAGCCGCCCAGGATGCCGCCGAGCAGGTCGTCGAGCCCGAAGCCGCCGTCCTGCTGCTGTGCCTGAGCCTGAGCCTGGCCCTGGCCCTGGCTCTGCTGGTTCGGCACCGGGATCTTCTGCTCAGCGCCCGGCGAGCCCTGCCCGAAGGGCGAGTCGAAGCCGCCGCCCGAGGAATCCTGCTGCTGCGTCGGGGCTGCGGGCTGCTGCCCGCCCGCCTGACCGAAGAACCTGTTCGCGATCCAGGCGATCACGATCGGGGCGACGATGGGGAGGATCTTCTTGATGATGTCGCCGAGCGCCGAGCCGCCACCGGCGGCACGCGCGATCTGGTCGGTGTTGTCGCCGAAGACGTTCTGCACGATCTTCATGCCGTCGGCGGGGTCGATGTCGCCGCCGAGGCGTTGGTCGAGGTTCCCCTGGTGGGCGCCGAGCGCACCGGCGAGCGACTGCGCACCGGAGGGGTCGTGGGCGTTGGCCTGCATGCCGCCGACGAGGGCGGGCACGATCGCTTCGATCGCCTGCCGCGCCTGGTCCTCATCGACGCCGGCCTGCTGAGCGATCTGCTGCACGGGCATCTGCCCGATCAGCTGCTGGATCTCCGACATGACTCCTCCTCGAGTCCCGGGGCGGGCGATGCCGCCGCTGCCACCGATCGTAGAGGTTCCCCGCAGGTCAGCGCAGCAGCACGAGCGCAGCGGCGCCGATGATCGGCCCATCACCGCTGAGCGCGCTTCGCACGACCCGGACGCCACGCGCGTAGTCGAGCGGAGCACGTGCTGCAAGGGCCGCCGCGACCAGCTCGACGTAGTCCTCCGAGACGTTCGAGAATCCCCCGGAGATCGCGATGAGCTCGAGGTCGAGCAGCGTCGAGGCGTCGGCCAGCGCTTGTCCCACCGCGAGCGCGGAGCGCTCGATGGCTGCTCGCGCGACGTCGTCGCCAGCGGCTGCCGAGCGGCCGAGCTCCTCGCCCGTCTCGCCCAGCCAGCCTTGCTCTCGCGCCCAGCGCACGCTCGCGGGGCCGGCGGCGATCTCCTCGAGCGTGCGCTCGCCCACGTGCGTCTGACCGAGGTGGCCGGCGTTGCCGGATGCTCCGCCAAAGGGCATCCGGCCCAGCACGATGCCGCCCCCGACGCCGGTCGAGACGACGATCGACAGCGAGGCGCGCGTGCCGACCGCGGCGCCGAGCCACGACTCGGCGAGCGCGAGGCATCCGCCATCGTGCCCGAGCAGCACGAGCGGGTCGGAGTCTCCCGTGGCAGCGCCGACCGCTGAGGCCACGGCACCGACCAGGCCGAATCCGCGCACACCCGGCATGTTGACGGGATGGATCACACCCCGGTCGAGATCGATGGGGCCGGCGCTGCCGATGCCCGCGCCGACGAGCTCGGCGTCAGCGGGCAAGTCGGCGAGGGCCCCCGACACGACCGCGGTGATGGCGGCGCTCAGGTGCTCCGGCGAGACCGCCGGACCTGTCGGCCGACGACTCCGGCTCGTGGCCAGCAGCCCCCCGCGCTCATCGATCAGGGCCGCCTCGATCTTCGTGCCGCCGAGATCGATCGCGAGCGCGAAGCGGCTCACGCCCCGCCGGACGTGCGCGCCTGCGCCACCACAGGATTGCGCAGCGTGCCGATGCCGGGGATCTCGACCTCGACGGTCTGACCGGCCGTGATCGGGCCGACGCCGTCCGGCGTGCCCATGAGCACCACATCCCCGGGGAGCAGGGTCATGGATGCGGTGATCCAGGTCAGCACGGTGGGCGCGTCGAAGATCCAGTCGGTCGAGGGGCCGTCCTGCTTCACCTCGCCGTCGACGCGCGTGATGATGCGCAGCGCATCCCAGTCCGGCTCGGTCTCGATGGCCGGGCCGAGGGGGCAGAAGGTGTCGAAGCCCTTCGCGCGCGCCCACTGGGGCTCGCGCCGCTGCAGATCGCGGGCGGTCACGTCGTTGGCGACGGTGACGCCGAAGACCGCGCCGAGCGCGTTCTCGGGCGTCAGCCTGCGTGCGACGCGACCGATGACGAGCGCGACCTCGCCCTCGAAGTGCACGTCCTCAGACTCGGGCGGCAGCACGATCGCGTCGCCCGGACCGATGACCGAGGTGTTGGGCTTGAGGAAGACGAGCGGCTCCGTCGGCACCTCGTTGCCCAGCTCTGCGGCGTGCTTGGCGTAGTTGCGGCCGACCGCGACGACCTTCGAGCGCGGGATGACCGGCGCCAGCAGGCGGACGTCGCTGAGCGGGAGGCGCTGCCCGGTCGTGTCGAAGCCCATCACGATCGGGTCGCCGACGAGCTCGACCAGGGCGTCGTCGTCGACGACCCCGTAGCCGATGCGGTCACCGTGGGCGAAGCGAGCGACCCGCATCAGCGTGCCTCGGTGAGCTGCACCATCCAGCCGTGCGGGTCTGCCGCGCGGCCGTACTGGATGTCGGTGAGCTGCGCGCGGAGCGCCGTCGCCACCGGGCCCGCCGGGGCATCCGGGTCGCCGATGGTCTCCTCGGGGCTGCGCAGCGCAGCGATGGGCGTGAGCACCGCGGCCGTGCCGCACGCGAAGGCCTCGGTGATCGAGCCGTCGGCGACACCGTCGCGCCACTCTGCCAGCGTGACCGGCCTGCGCTCGACCGCGTGGCCCGCATCCGCCGCCAGCTGCAGCAGCGAGTTGCGGGTGACGCCGTCGAGGATCGAATCGGAGTCGGGCGTCACGAGCGTGCCGTCGGCCTTCACGAGCACGACGTTCATGCCGCCGAGCTCCTCGAGGTCGGTGCCCTCCTCGTTGAGGAAGAGCACCTGCGCGCAGCCGTTCGCGACCGCCTGCTGCGTCGGCAGCAGGCTCGCGGCGTAGTTGCCGCCGCACTTCGCTGCGCCCGTGCCGCCGCGCCCCGCACGGTTGTACTCGCGCGAGAGCCAGATCGAGATGGGCTTGACGCCGCCCGCGAAGTAGGGGCCCGCTGGGCTGGCGATCACCATGAAGCGCACGGTCTGCGCGGCGCGCACGCCGAGGAACACCTCGTTGGCGATCATGAACGGCCGCAGGTAGAGCGAGTTCTCGCCGCCCTCCGGCACCCACGACTCGTCGACGGCGACGAGCTGCCGAACGGCCTCGACGAAGTCGCCCTCCGGCAGCTGCGGCAGCGCGAGCCGCTCGGCGGAGCGCTGCATGCGGAGCGCGTTCTGGTCGGGCCGGAACGTCCAGACCGAGCCATCAGCGCGGCGGTAGGCCTTCATGCCCTCGAAGATCTCCTGGCCGTAGTGCAGCACAGCCGAGGCGGGGTCCATCTGCAGCGGGCCGTAGGGCTCGACACGGGCGTCCTGCCAGCCGCCGTCGACGGTCCAGTCGATGGAGACCATGTGGTCGGTGAAGTGGCGGCCGAAGCCGGGCTCGGCGAGCACGCCGGCGCGGGCGTCGTCTGCGGCGGGCTGCTCGTTGCGAGTCAGCGTGAACTCGAGGGTCATGCCTGCTCCTTGGAAGCGGTGATGCGGTCGACGACGGCGTCGCCGACCTGGCTGGTGCTGCGGCCGGCGCTGCTCGCCAGGTCGCGCTCGTCGATGTCAGCATCCACGGCGTCGCGGATGCGCTGTCCCGCCTCGGGGTGTCCGGAGTGCTCGAGGAGCAGTGCGGCGGAGAGGATCGCGGCGGTCGGATCTGCGATGCCGCGGCCGGCGATGTCGGGCGCCGACCCGTGCACCGGCTCGAACATGCTTGGGAACGCGCCGGAGGGATTGAGGTTACCGGATGCGGCGAGGCCGATGCCGCCGCCGACGGCGCCTGCGAGGTCGGTGAGGATGTCGCCGAAGAGGTTGTCGGTCACGATGACGTCGAAGCGGCTTGGCTTGTCGACCAGGAAGATGGTGGCGGCGTCGACGTGCAGATAGTCGACCGCGACCGTCGGGTGCTCGGCGGCGACGGCGTCGACGATGCGCTGCCAGAGGCCTCCCGCGTGCACGAGCACGTTCTTCTTGTGCACGAGCGTGAGCTGCTTGCGGCGCTGCTCGGCGAGCTCGAACGCGAAGCGCACGACCCGCTCGACGCCGAAGGCGGTGTTGACGCTCGTCTCGTTGGCGATCTCGTGCTCGGTGCCGGTGCGCAGCGAGCCGCCGTTGCCGACATACGGCCCCTCTGTGCCTTCGCGCACCACGACGAAGTCGATCTCGCCCGGATCGCGCAGCGGGCTCTCGATCTTCGGGTGCAGCCGCGTGGGGCGCAGGTTGACGTGGTGATCGAAGGCGAAGCGCAGGCGCAGCAGCAGGCCGCGCTCGATGATGCCGCCTGCGAGGCGCGCATCTGCCGGGTCGCCGCCGACGGCGCCGAGCAGGATCGCGTCGTGCTGCGCGAGCGAGGCGAGGGTGGCGTCGTCGAGGATCTCGCCGGTGTCGAGGTAGTGCGTCGCGCCGAGCTCGTACTCGGTCTCGACCAGCTCGACGCAGTCGAGGGCGGCGCGCATGGCTCGCCTGGCCTCGCCGATGACCTCCGGCCCGATGCCGTCTCCTGCGATGACCGCGAGGCGCAGCTGCTCCACACTTCCTCCTTGTGGCGCTCCAGCGCGCCCGTCGACTGGCGGCGCTGCACCCGCGCAGACCGCGCTGCCAGCCTAGTCGCGAGCATGCCGTGATCGACGTGCGGCCGTTGCAGGGGTACATTCTCCAGCAGCGGCGGCCCCCAGCGTCGTCCCGACGAACGGAGAGCATCGTGAGCATCGGCTTCGGCATCTTCCTCATGGCCATCGGCGCGATCGTCGCGTGGGCAGTCCCGGCACTCTGGCAGGTGGAGGGCGCCAACTGGGCCCTGATCGGCTACATCCTGCTGGGCGCCGGCGCGCTGGTGACCATCATCGGCATCATCATGGGCGCACGTTCCGGCCGCACCTCGCAGGTGTCGCGCTCGCGCGTCGACCCCGACAACGGCACGCGCGTCGAGCGCACCGAGCGCCGGGACGACGTGGTCTGAGCTAGGCCTTGCGCAGTGCGCGCAGAGCGACGACGACCGCGACAGCCATGAGCGCCGCACCCGTGAGCGAGGTCGCGAGCGCGCCGGAGTCGAACGCTGCCTTCGCTGCCTCGGCGACACCGGCACCGAGCTCGCCCGGCAGGCGCTCCGCCACGTCGAGCGCGCCCGCGAGCGTCTCCCGCGCGGCAGCCGCGTCAGCCGCACCGACCCCGGTGGGCAGCGCGATCGAGGAGCGGTAGACGGCGCTGACGACGCCGCCGAGCACCGCGGTGCCGAGCACGGCGCCGAGCTCGTACGCCGTCTCGGAGAGCGCGCTCGCCGCTCCCGCCCGCTCCGGCGGAGCGGTCGAGATGACGATCTCGTTCGAGAGCGTCTCGGCTGCTCCGACGCCGGCACCGAGGAGGCCGTAGGCGATCGCCACGATCACCGGAGAGAGAGCGTCACCGGCCAGCGCGACGAGCAGGTAGCCGGCCATCGAGCTCGCGAGCCCGATCGCGACGGCCCTGTTCGTCGGCATCCAGCGCACGAGCCGCACGACCCCGAGGCCGGTCACCACCATGGCGATCGTGCCGGGCACGAGCAGCAGGGCTGCGTCGAGGGTCGAGAGGCCCTCCACCAGCTGCAGGTGCTGGGTGAGGAAGAAGAGGGCGCCGACCAGGGCGACGACGCTCAGCAGGTTGATGACGATCGCGCCCGAGAATGCCGGGATGCGCAGCAGATCGATGTCGAGCATCGGCTTCGCGATGCGCTGCATCCTGCGCACGAAGGCCCAGCCCGACGCGATGGCGATCGCAGCAAGGCCCAGCGCGATGAGGTCGGGCCCGTCGACCGCGACGTGCTTGATGCCGGCCGCGAGCGAGCCGAGCGCTGCGATGGAGAGCGCGATGCCGATCGGGTCGATCCGGCCTGGGCTGGGGTCGCGGCTCTCGCGCACGAGCAGCGGTGCCAGCACGAGCAGCGGCAGCAGCACGGGCACCGCCATCAGGAACACCGAGCCCCAGGCGAAGTGCTCCAGCAGCAGCCCGCCGAGCGTCGGCCCGAGCGCGCTGCCGACCGAGAAGGCCGTCGCCCAGACGGCGATCGCCAGGCGCCGCTGCTCTCGGTGCAGGAAGGTCGTGCGGATGAGCGACAGCGTTGAGGGCATGAGCATGGCGCCGAAGAAGCCCAGCGCAGCGCGGGCCGCGATCAGTGTCGCGGCGGTCGGCGCGAAGGCCGCGAGCACCGAGACGAGTGCGAAGCCGGTCGCCCCGATCAGCAGCAGCCGCCGCCTGCCGAAGCGGTCGCCCAGGCTGCCCATCGCCACCAGCAGTCCGGCGAGCACGAGCGAGTAGGCGTCGATGATCCAGAGCTGCTGAGCGGTATCAGGCTCGAGGTCGAGCGAGATCTGCGGCAGCGCGAAGCTGAGCACGGTGTTGTCGACCGCGACCAGCAGCACCGGGAGCATGAGCACGACGAGCGCCGCCCACTCTCGACGTCCGGCGCGAAGTGCCGTCGCCTCGTCCGTCTGCTGCTGGCGGGTGTCCATGGCCACTCTTCCGATCGGGGCCGACGTGGATGTCGACCCTTTACTGTACCGTCCGGACGGTTTCGTGGCAACGCTATGCTCGACCCATGGCAAGAGAAGGTTCCGGCAACGCTCGCGAGCAGCTGCTCGACGCGTACGAGGGCATCCTCATCGAGGAGGGCGAGCGGGCCGCGACCGTGCAGGCCGTCGCCGACCGCGCTGGCGTGTCCAAGGGCGGCCTGCTCTATCACTTCGGCTCGAAGGCCGAGCTCGAGGCCGGCCTGATCGAGCGGTTCCGCGAGCTCGGCGCCGCCGACGTCGAGGCGCTGCGCGGTGCCGATGACATCGTCGGCACCTTCCTGCGCACCTCCGTCGCCGAAGGCTCCGTGCTCGACCGCGCGACCGTCGCGCTCATGCGCGTCGCCCAGGCACCGACGGGCGTGGCCGCGCGCGTCGCCCTGCAGCAGCTCGACGACGGCTACGCGGCCGCGCTCGCCACGCGGCTCGGCGACGAGGACCTCGCGATCGCCATCGTGATGATGTCGGACGGCGTCTACCTGCGATCCGCGCTCGGCGCCATCGAGCCCGCGCGAGCGGCGGACGAGGTCGAGCGGCTCGTGCGCGTCGCCCGGCGCCTGGGCGCCTGAGGGCGGCTCAGCCGGCCTCGGCGATGATCGTGGCGAGCTCCGCCGGCTTCGACCACATCGGCCAGTGGCCGGTCGGGCGATCGACGAGCGTGAGCGCGCGATGCTCGAGCAGCCCGGCCAGGAACGGCATGCCCTGCTCGGCATAGGCGCGATACTCCTCCGCAGGGAAGGCCGTGCAGACCACGATGCCAGGCACGTCGAGCCTGCGCTCGTCGTGCAGCTGCGCTGCATCGCGCACCGCTCCCGCGGGCTCCGGCACCGCGCGGCGCTGGAACTCGGCCAGCTGCGCATCGGTCAGATCGCGCATCGAGCCCTGCTCGAGCTCTTCGTCCCACGCCTGCGACAGCGGCATCTCCTCGCCCTCGAACGACGCGTCCATCGCTGCGCCGTCCACCACGGGCGCCGTGTCGACCCAGACGGAGCGGACGATGCGATCGGGCACCCGATCGATCGCGACCGTCGCAGGGATCGCCGCGCCGCTGTGCGCGACGAGCACGGTCGGGCCATCGCCGATCGCCTCGATGATCGCCGCGACCTGCTCCTCGAGCGTCACCTCGCCACGCGCGGGATGATCGGGCTCGAGCCCGGGGAGGGTGAGCGGGACGACGTCACGGCCCTGCGCGCGCAGCAGCGCGGCGACCTCGTCCCACGCCCAGGCGCCCAGCCAGAAGCCGGGAACGAGCACGATGCGGGCGGATGCGGTGGTGTCCATGCGCGCGAGGCTACTGCTCACCGCTGACAGGCACGCTGGAGCGGCTCAGAGCTCCCGGATCTCGATCTGCCGGATCGTGGTCGCCTCGATCGACGCCCCCAGCTGCTCGACGAGCTCGTCGGGCGCCGCCTGATCGATCGTGATGATCGACAGCGCGTCGCCGCCCGCCTCGGTGCGAGCGATCTGCATGCCGGCGATGTTGATGCCGGCCTCGCCGAACGCCGAGCCGTAGGTCGCCACGATGCCGGGCCGGTCGACGTACTCCATCACGACGAAGTGCTGCGCGAGCGGCACCTCGACGGACTGCCCGTTGACGCCCACGATCTTCTCGATCTGCTTCGGTCCCGTCAGCGTGCCCTCGACGCTCACGCGCCGGCCGTCGCTCATGGCGAGCACGACCTCGACGACATTGCGGTACTCGTCGCTGCGCTCGTCGGCGCTCAGCGCGCTCGTCACGCCGCGCGACTCGGCGATCACCGGCGCGTTCACGAACGTCACCTGCTCGCTCACGATCGATGAGAAGAAGCCCTTGAGCGCCGCCAGCCGCAGCACCTTCACGTCGTAGCCGGCGAGCTCGCCGTGCACGGCCACGTCGACCGACTCCACCGGGCCCCCGGCGAGCCCGGCCGCGAACTGGCCGAGGCGCTCCGCCAGCGGGATGCCTGGGCGCACGTACTCGTCGATGATGCCGCCTGCGACGTTCACCGCATCCGGCACCAGATCGCCCGCGAGCGCCAGCCGCACCGAGCGGGCGACGGCGACGCCGGCCTTCTCCTGCGCCTCGTCGGTCGAGGCGCCGAGGTGCGGCGTGACCTGGATGTTCGGGGCGCTCGTGAGGGCGTCGTCCTTCGGGGGCTCGGAGACGAAGACGTCGATGCCCGCGCCTGCGATGGCGCCCGTGCGCAGCGCCTCGGCGAGCGCAGCCTCGTCGATGATGCCGCCGCGCGAGGCATTGACGATCCGCAGGCTCGGCTTCGCGAGCGCGAACTGCGCCCCGCCGATCAGCCCGACGGTCTCGGGCGTGCGCGGGATGTGGATGGTGATGAAGTCGCTCTCGGCCATCAGCTCGTCGAGGCTGCGCAGCTCGACGCCCAGCTGCGCGGCGCGGGCAGGGCTCACGAAGGGGTCGAAGGCGATGAGCTTGGTGCCGAAGGCCGCGAGACGCTCGGCGACCAGCACGCCGATGCGGCCCAGGCCCACGATGCCGACCGTCTTCTCGTAGAGCTCGACACCCGTGAACGCCGAGCGCTTCCACTCCCCGCGCTTGAGCGATGCATCCGCCGCCGGAATGTGCCGGGCGAGGCCCAGCAGGTGCGCGATCGCGAGCTCTGCTGCAGAGACGATGTTGGAGGTCGGGGCGTTCACGACCATCACGCCGGCCTTCGTGGCGGCGGGGATCTCGACGTTGTCGAGGCCGACGCCCGCGCGGGCGACGACCCGCAGCTTCGGGGCGTGCGAGAGCGCCTCGGCATCGATCTTCGTGGCGCTGCGCACGAGCACGGCGGATGCGTCGGCGAGCGCCGCGAAGAGCGCCTCACGGTCGGTGCCGTCGACGTTGCGCACGTCGAAGTCGGGGCCGAGAGCATCGACGGTGGCGGCCGAGAGCTCCTCGGCGATCAGGACGACGGGCTTGGACATGCGGGACTCCTCGCGGGGTGGGGGCAGGCAGCGCACGTCGTCGTGCCAGGGTTCCAGCCTAGCGATGGGCGGGTGCGGCACCGGTCGCGGCTGTCATCCAGCGCAACAGGGGAGGATGCCTCCATGCTCATCGTGACGACGAACGAGATCCCCGGGTTCCGCATCCTGGCCGTGCAGGGCGAGGTGATGGGGCTCACCGTGCGCAGCCGTGACGCCGCGACGAACTGGGTGGCAGGCTGGCGCTCGATGGCCGGCGGCGAGATCCCCGAGTTCACGCAGATGCTCTACGAGGCGCGGATGCAGGTGATGGGACGGATGGTCGACGAGGCGCAGCGGCGAGGCGCCAACGCGATCATCGCCATGCGGTTCGACGCGAGCGAGATCGCGACGCAGTGGACGGAGATCTGCGCCTACGGCACGGCGGTCGTGGTGGAGGCGATCCCGAGCGGCCAGGAGGGCGCGACGCCGCAGTCGGCAGACCTCGCCCGGCAGCACGCCCAGCACACCGGGCAGTTCCCGGCACCGGCTGACGTGCCGCCGGTGCCGCCCGGCACGCCGGACCCCTTTGGGATGCCGCCGCGGCCCTGACCGGCGGATCCGCGCACCGGCCGGGCCGCAGCGCGGTCGGTGCGACGGTGTCGATGCGAGAGGATGGAGGCAATGGACGCCTTCGCAATCGTGCAGCTCGTGCTGCGCATCATCCTGGCCGTGGTCTTCATCGGCATGGGTGCGACGCACTTCGTGCCTCGCGTGCGGCGCACGATGGCGGCGATGATCCCCGCGGGTCTCGCCGGCCCCGACCGCCGCTGGGCGCGGCCGTTCGTGACGATCTCCGGTGTCGCGGAGATCCTCGGCGGCATCGGCCTGCTCGCTCCCTGGTGGGGCCTGCGCTTCGCCGCGGGCGTCGGGCTCATCGCGCTGCTGATCGCGGTCTTCCCGGCGAACGCCGAGGCTGCGAAGGATCCGAAGCGGTTCGGTGCCGTCGCCATGCCGCTCGTGCCGCGGCTGGTCGGGCAGATCGTGCTCGGTGCGCTGCTGCTCGTCGCGGTGATCTAGGGCGACCGCAAGGCACGTTGCTCCGCCGAGCTGCAGGCGGCCGGCGGCCGGCTGCCTGCTGCCGCGCGTGCTACCCGCCCAGCGCGGTGATGGCGATCTGGCGCGCGAACTGCTCGGCGAGCAGGCTCAGCTGCGCGCTCACGCCGAGCGCGACCAGCAGGATCCCCGCCTTCGGCACCAGCCGCATCCGCCGCCCGATCCACAGCGCGGCGAGGAACAGCAGCCCCGGCAGGGCGACACCGGCGATGAGCAGCCACCACGGGGTCGCGCCCTGGATGTCGCTGCCGAGATAGAGCAGCGGCAGCTGCTGCAGGTTGGCGACGCCCTCGACGGTGTCGTAGCCGAAGGCGAGCGCGAAGAGCAGCGCCACGATCCAGCTGTCGCTCGGGCGCTCTTCGCGCGGCGCGCGGGTGCTCGGCGCGGCGGTCATGCGAGCACTCCGACCGCGAGCGGCCACGGGGCGGTCACCACGAAGCCGGCCAGCCACCAGAGCGCGCGGCGCGGCAGCGGAGCGAGGCGGTCGACGACGAACCACCACAGCAGCGGCGCGATCACAGCCAGCAGCTCGCCGAGCTGGTACATCGCCATGCCGAGCAGGCTCGGCTGCTGCACCGGGTTGTTGATGACGATGATGATCCAGCCGACGGCGGCCGCAAGGGCGAGCACCAGCATGAGCCAGCCGAGCGGGCCGCGGGGTCGCGCCTCTGGTGAGACGGGGGCGGATGCGGCAGGCTGCGCCGCGTCGTCCTGGTCGGTCTCGACGCTGTCGATGACCGACAGCCGATCCAGGTCGTCGTCACCCTCCCAGCGGAGTGCGTCCTCGTCGCGGCTCATCGGATCGAGTCTACGCTCCCGGGGATTGTCGAGTTGGAGCACGATTGTCGCGCCATTCGTGCTCCAACCTGACAATCTGCCCGCGGCAGCGCGCGGGCTAGCGCGGGATGTCGTCGATCCAGGTGATGGATCCGCCGTGCGGGTCGGTGATCGCGAGCGGCTGAGCGTCGCGGCGCAGCACGAAGTCGCCCGGCTGTGCCCATGGCGCGGGCGGGCCGATCTCGAGCGTCGCTCCCTCGTTGGCCACCCAGGTCACCGGCAGCTGCCCCATCAGGTCGGCGAAGGCGGCGCGCTCGAACGCCGGCACGTAGGCCAGCACCGCCGAGTGCCAGACGACGACGGTCGGCGCCTGCTGCGCGGCCTCCTCGACGAGCGCGCGCGTGTCCGTGCTGAGGTCCCCGCGGCGCAGGTGCGCTCGCTCCCGCCTGGCGATCGCGATCGCGGTGCGCACCCGGTCGACGCGCACGCCGTCGACGCCACCCGTCGCATCCGGCCACACCAGGGCCTCGAGCCACGCCCTGGTGTCGGGCTCGTCAGGGTCGAGCGGCTGCAGGTCGAGGCCTCCGCGCCACGCGATGCTCGGCAGACGATCCGGCAGCGGCGTCGACGGCGAGGCCTCAGTCTCGAGCAGCGGCAGGCCGGCGTCGCCGACGTACTTGCCGGCGCCGAAGCGGTAGCGCCATCGATCCGGGTAGAGGCAGAGCCCTGCGGAGGCACCGACCTCCACGAGCGCGATCGGCCCGCGCAGGTGTGCGATCGCGGGCAGCAGCGTGGCCATGCGCCGCGCCTCGTTGGTCTGCGTCATGCGCGCGAGCATCGTCGAGCGGATGGTGTTCCAGCTGCCCGCGAACATGTCGCGCACGTCGGCCCAGGGCTGCAGCGGCACGCCCTCGAAGCGGGCGGCGGCGAACAGCAGGTTGGGCTGGCGCTTCACGGGCTCGAGCTCGGCGATGGCTGCGCAGAGCACCGCATCGTTCCCGACGCCGCGGGCCCACTCGGCGTAGCGCGGCGAGCGGTCGTCCGCCTCGACCTGCGCCCAGCGCAGGTAGGCATCGCTGACCTTCTTCTCGTCGCTCACGCTCTCCACCCGCCCTACCTTGCCACCCTTGGGGGTCTCGTGACGCGTGCGGCCTGAGCCGCGCGCTCCTCGACCGGCGAGGGCGACCCGGTCCGCGCGCTCCTCGACCAGCGAGGCAGCCCGGTCCGCGCGCTCCTCGGCCAGCGAGGCGACCCGCCTCAGACCCGCTCGGCCCGCTCCGCCGCCTTCGCGAGCTCCTTCGTGCTGTCGCGGCGCTTCCGCAGCACGGCCTCCTGCTTGTAGAGCTCCTTCACGCGCTGCTCGGCAGCCTTGCGCGCCGCCACGCCGGCGGTGAGCTCCGCCTCGGCGCGAGCAAGCTGCTGCGCAGGCGTCTCCGGCGCCGCGGCGGCCGGTGGCTGCGGCGGCGCATCCCGGCCCGCGAACATCGCCTCGATGCCCTCCAGCCAGATGTGGATGCCGATCGCGAAGTCCTCCGGCGTGACGTCGGCGAACGCATCCGGCTCCCCCGTCGCGCTCGGCGGCGTCTCGCCGAAGAACAGCCCGCTCTCGATCAGCGGCGCGAGCGACGGGAACTCGGCGCGCGTCGCGACCTCGCGCACGAGCGCCTTCGTCGCCTCGCTCACGACGGCGCCCTCGCCGGAGATGTCGCGCTCGATGGTGGCCATGCCGCGCAGGTAGGTCGACAGCGACATCAGCAGCGCGAGCCGCTCGGGCTCGGTGGTCGGCAGGTCGCGCATCGCGTGCAGCGCCAGATCGGCGAGGCGCATCTGCCTCGGCATCAGCAGCGTCTCCATGCTGAGCGGGATCTCGAGCACCCACGGATGCGCCCGGTACCCCTCGAAGAGCCACGCGATCCACGCGGCGACCGCTTCGCGCCACTCCCCGCTCGTGTCGGGCGCCGCTCGATCGGCGAAGGCGGCATCGAGCATCAGCCGGTGCAGCTCATCCTTCGTCGCCACGTAGCGGTAGATCGCCATGGTCGTGAAGCCGAACGCCTGCGCGACGCGCTGCATCGTGACGGCGGGCAACCCCTCGGCGTCGGCGATCTCGATGGCCGTCTCGACGATGCGCTCGTGGCTCAGCTCGCGCTTCGGGCCGCGCTGCGGCGAAGCCGCCACGCCCCATGCGAGCGCCACGACCCTCGACACGTCGTCGTCTGCCATCTGCCCTCCAGGGATCCGTGCCTCCACGGTATGCCAAGCATACTGTGTTGCACGCATACTGTTTACGATGCATACTGTCTGCGACGCACACAGATAAAGCGGATGCGTCGCAGGACACCCCAAGGAGAGGAGCGCCCATGGCGCCGACCATCGAGGCGATCGCCCTCGGCAAGACCTACGGCAAGGAGCACGTGCTCGACCGTCTCGACCTCGCGGTCGAGGGCGGCGTGCTGGCGCTGCTGGGCCCCAACGGAGCGGGGAAGACCACCCTCGTCTCGATCCTCACGACGCTCGTGCGCCCTGACAGCGGCACCGCACGCGTGCTCGGCCACGACGTGGTGCGCGACGCTGCCGCTGTGCGCTCGCTCGTGCGGGTCACCGGCCAGGCGAGCTCGCTCGACGAGCTGCTCACCGGTCGCGAGAACCTCGTGCTGCTCGGCAGGCTGCTCGGGCTCGGACGGCGCGCGAGGCCACGCGCCGACGAGCTGCTCGAGCGGCTCGACCTCACCGCGGCGGGCAGCCGCTCCGTGCGCGGCTACTCAGGCGGCATGCGGCGACGCATCGACCTGGCCGCCAGCCTCATCGCGCCCAATGGCGTGCTGTTCCTGGATGAGCCGACCACGGGCCTCGACCCCACCAGCCGCGCGCGGGTCTGGGAGGACGTGCGCGAGCTCGCCCGCGCCGGCACCACCGTGCTGCTCACCACCCAGACGCTCGACGAGGCCGAGGCGCTCGCCGATCGCATCACCGTCCTGAACCACGGCCGCATCGTGGCCGACGGCACCGCCGATGAGCTCACCGCCAAGGTGGGCGGCCAGACGGTCGTGCTGCTCGACCCGGCCGGCGACGTGATCGGCACCGCCGATACCGACGGCACCCCCGCATCCGTCGCCCGTGCGCTGACGATGCTCGACCCAGGCGAGACGCAGGGCACCCGCATCGAGCTGCGCTCCCCCACCCTCGACGACGCCTTCGCGGCGATCACCGGCACCCGAGAGGAGGTTGCGGCATGACCACCGCGACCCGCACCCCGACCATCACCACGGCGACAGAGCCGCGACCGGCCGCACGGCGCGGCGTCTCAGCGCTGCGCTCGAGCGGCGTCTTCATCGGCCGAAGCCTGCTGCACAGCATCCGCGACGGCGAGGGCCTGCTCATGGCCATCGCGCTGCCGGTGATGCTGATGCTCGTCTTCACGGTCGTCTTCGGCGGCGCCATCCAGGGCGACGGCGGCTACATCGACTACGTCGTGCCGGGCATCATCCTCACCTGTGCGGGCTTCGGCGCCGCCTCGACGGCAGTCTCGGTGAGCCGCGATATGACCGCGGGCGCGATGCTGCGCTACCGAACGATGCCGATCGTCGCAGCGACCGCGATCGTCGGCCACGTGGTCGCGAGCGTCGTGCGCAACCTGGTGGCGACCGCGGTCGTCATCGGTGTCGCGCTCGCGATCGGGTTCCGACCGACGGCGGATGTGTGGGGCTGGCTGGGCGCTGTCGGGGTCGTGACGCTGTGGATCCTCGCCGTGACCGCCGTGTTCGCACTCATCGGGCTCGTCGCCGGCAGCCCGGAGGCCGCGAACGGCTACGGCTTCGTGATCCTGTTCCTGCCCTACCTCTCGAGCGCCTTCGTGCCGATCGACACGATGCCGGAGTGGCTGCGCGGGGTCGCCGACCACCAGCCGGTGACGCCCATCATCGAGACCATCCGAGCGCTGCTCATCGGCGGCGACGGCAGGGCGCTCGAGGCGGTGCTGTGGTGCGTCGGCATCGTCGTCGTCGCCGCGGTGCTGGCCGCGTGGCGCTTCCCGCGCACGCGCGTGCGGTAGCCCGCAGGCCGAGGAGGCCGCCGGCGACACCGCAGGTCGAGGAGGCCGCCGGCACCACCGCAGGCCGAGGAGGCCGCCGGCACCACCGCAGGCCGAGGAGGCCGCCGGCACCACCGCAGGCCGAGGAGGCCGCGACCGAAGGTCGCAGCCGTCACGAGACCGGAGCAGCGCGCCGTCGCTCCCCGGTCTCGTGACGCGTCGCGCTGCGCGCGGCGCTCCTCGACCTACGCGCGCACCGCTCGCAGCGGGCACGCCGCCGGGCCCTCGAGCCGCGCACCATCCGGGGCGAACCTCGAGCCGTGCGCCGTGCAGTCCCAGCTGCGCGCATCCGGGTTCCAGCGCACGAGCGCTCCGACGTGCGGGCAGAAGGCCGACACCTGTCGAGTCTTGCCGTCGACCGTCGAGGTGCCGACGAGCCGCAGGCCATCACGACCCAGCCTGCCTTCGCCCTCCGGCGGCGCGGCAGCGGGCGCCATGGCATCCCGCCAGGCGGCGAGATCGGCGCGCGCCGTGGCCGCGACGGTGCCCGCGACCCGGCCGAGCGCCGCCGGGGTCGTCCCGCGTCGTCGGAGCGTGCGCGCCCATTCCGGTTCTTCGCCTGCGATGCGACCCGCCAGCGCGAGCGCGCTCATCGCGCCGCCGGTCATGCCCCACTTGTCGAAGCCGGTCGCCAGCAGCACGCGGCCGCCCGAGCCCGGCCGCGCGCCGATCCACGGCAGACGATCGGGCGTCCGGTAGTCCTGCGCGCTCCACTGGTGCGTGCGCTCTGCGTCGGGCCAGTGCCGAGCGACCCAGGCGTCGAGCTCTGCGACCAGCGCGCGCGGGTCTGCGTGGCGCCCGACCGGATGGCCGACGCCGCCCGCGACGAGCAGCGTCTCCCCGCCGACCATCGCGGTGCGCAGCGAGCGGCTCGGCGCATCGACGCTGAGCGCCATCGGAAGCGACTCGGGGCCTTCCGGCAGCGCCGCCGTGCGATAGGCGACTGCATAGGAGCGGTGCGCCTCCAGCAGTGCGGCCGTGCCCCTCGCCGGCACAGGGGACCCGGTGGCGAGCACGACCGTGCCCGCGCGCCAGTGCCCCGCATCCGTCTCGATCTCGACCGCGTTCCGCTGGGCCCGCACCCGGCGGACGGCCGCGCGCACGATGACGCCGCCGTGCTCGCGAAGCGCATCGGCGAGCGCCGCCAGCAGCACCATCGGCTGCAGCTGCGCCTGGTCGGCGAGCTGGATCGCGCCGGACGTCTCGAAGGGCAGCAGCGCCGCACCGCCCCGTTCGACGGGCAGACCGAGCCGCTCGGCAGCCTCGAGCTCGCGGTCGATCGAGCGCGCGCCATCTGCGGTCGAGGCGTACGAGACCGCGGTGCGCCGCTCGGCCGGCTCGCCCCGCAGCTCGAGCATCTCGAGCAGCATGGTCTGGCCTGCGAGCGAGCCGTCGACGAACGCCTGCGCCGCGTCGGCGCCCGCGAGGCCGAGGATGCGGTGCAGCCGATCGCCCTGCAGCAGGCTCAGCTTGGCCGTCGTGCTGCCGGTCGCGACCGAGCCGACCCCGCGGGCCTCGAGCACGACGAGGCTCGCGCCCTGCGCGGCCAGCCGCGCGGCGGTCGCAAGGCCCGTGATGCCCGCGCCGACCACCGCGACGTCGGGCTTGCGCTGCGCCGCCTCGTCGAAGCGGATCGTCGGGCCGGTCGCCTGCCAGAGGGAGCTCATGTACCCCACGCAACGCGGCGAGTGGCGGATGCGCAAGGGCGCGGATCCCGGTGGGATCCGCGCCCTTGCGCCCGGTCTCGTGACGCGAGCGCCTCCGGCGCGCGCTCCTCGACCTACGGAACGCGGGTCAGCGCTGGGCGCTGCCGTCGACGTAGTCGGCGTCCGGCTGCTCCCACGCGAACAGCCCGCGCAGCTTCTTGCCCGTCGCCTCGATCGGGTGGCCCTCCGCCTTGGCACGGAGCTCCTTGAACTCGGGGCCGCCGGCATCCTGGTCGGCGATGAAGCGCTCGGCGAAGGCACCCGACTGGATGTCCTTGAGCACCGCCTGCATGTTCTCCTTGACGCTCGGGTCGACGACGCGCGGCCCGGAGACGTAGTCGCCGTACTCGGCCGTGTCGGAGACCGACCAGCGCTGCTTGGCGATGCCGCCCTCCCACATGAGGTCGACGATGAGCTTGAGCTCGTGCAGCACCTCGAAGTAGGCGATCTCCGGCTGGTAGCCGGCCTCGGTGAGGGTCTCGAAGCCGTACTGCACCAGCTGCGAGACGCCGCCGCACAGCACGGCCTGCTCGCCGAACAGGTCGGTCTCGGTCTCCTCGGTGAAGGTGGTCTTGATGCCGCCGGCGCGCAGGCCGCCGATGGCCTTCGCGTACGACCATGCCGCCTGCCAGGCCGAGCCCGACGCATCCGACTCGACGGCGACGATGACGGGCACGCCGCGGCCGGCCTCGAACTCGCGGCGCACGGTGTGGCCCGGGCCCTTGGGCGCGACGAGCACGACGTCGATGCCCTCCGGCGCCTCGATGTAGCCGAAGCGCACGTTGAAGCCATGGCTGAAGACGAGCGTCTTGCCGGCGCTCATGTGCTGCGCGACCTCGTCGTTGTAGATGTGGCGCTGGTACTGGTCGGGTGCGAGCAGGACGACGACGTCCGCCCACTCGGCGACCTCTGCGGGCGTGCCCACCTCGAAGCCGGCCTCGGTCGCCTTCTGGCGGCTCTTCGACTCCGGCTGCAGGCCGACGCGCACCTCGACACCCGAGTCGCGCAGGTTCTGCGCGTGGGCGTGGCCCTGCGAGCCGTAGCCGATGATGGCGACCTTCTTGCCCTGGATGATGCCGAGGTCGGCACCGTCGTCATAGATGACCTCAGTCATGGTGTCTCCTTCTGTTCGATCGGATGTTCTGGGTTGCGCTGCGTCGGTCGGCCGCGTCAGGCGCGGTCGGCCTTGAGCACACGCTCGCTGATGGACTTGCCGCCGCGGCCGATGGCCAGCAGGCCCGACTGCGCGATCTCCTTGATGCCGTACGGCTCGAGCAGCCGCAGCAGCGCCTGGCACTTGGGCGAATCGCCCGTGACCTCGATCACGAGCGCGTCGGTGGTGACGTCGACGACCCGAGCGCGGAACAGCGTCGCCGCCTCCAGGATCTGCGAGCGCGTCGCGTTGTCGACCCGCACCTTGATGAGCAGGTGCTCGCGCTGCACCGACTGGCCCGGCTCGAGCTCGACGATCTTCACGACGTTGACGAGCTTGTTCAGCTGCTTCGTGACCTGCTCGAGCGGCAGCTGGTCGACGTCGACGACGACGGTGATGCGGCTCAGACCCGGCACCTCGGTCTTGCCGACGGCGAGCGAGTCGATGTTGAAGCCGCGACGGGCGAAGAGCCCGGCGACGCGGGTCAGCAGACCCGGCTTGTCCTCCACGAGGAGGGACAGGACGTGCGTGGTCATCACTCCTCCTCCCACACCGGGCTGTGATCCTTGGCGTACTCCACGAAGGAGTTCGAGACGCCCTGCGGCACCATCGGCCACACCATCGCATCCTTCGACACGATGAAGTCGATCACCACCGGGCGGTCGTTCGTCTCGAGCGCGAGCTTGATGGCCGGGTCGATCTCCTCCGGCTTCGTGACGCGGATGGAGAGGCAGCCGTAGGCCTCGCCCAGCTTCACGAAGTCGGGGATCATCTTGGCGTCGGCGCCGGTCTCGAGGTCGGTGAAGGAGTGGCGGCCCTCGTAGAACAGGCTCTGCCACTGCCGCACCATGCCGAGCGACGAGTTGTTGATGATCGCGACCTTGATGGGGATGTCGTTGAGCGTGCAGGTGGCGAGCTCCTGATTGGTCATCTGGAAGCAGCCGTCGCCGTCGATCGCCCACACGACGCGCTCGGGCTCCGCCACCTTCGCGCCCATCGCTGCAGGCACCGCGTAGCCCATCGTGCCCGCGCCGCCGGAGTTGAGGAAGGCGTTCGGGCGCTCGTACTTGATGAACTGCGCCGTCCACATCTGGTGCTGGCCGACGCCGGCGGCGTAGATCGCCTCCGGTCCGGTGAGCTCGCCGATGCGCTGGATGACGTGCTGCGGCGCGAGCCTGCCGTCGCTGGGCTCCGAGAAGCCGAGCGGGAAGCGCTCCTGCAGCCCCTGCAGCCGCTCCCACCAGTCGGTGAGGTCGGGGCGCTGGCTGGCGGCCAGCTCCTGGAACGCGATCGACAGGTCGGAGAGCACGTCGCGCACGTCGCCCACGATCGGCACGTCCGCGGTGCGGATCTTCGAGATCTCGGCCGGGTCGACGTCGACGTGGATGACCTTCGCGTTGGGCGCGAACTCGCTCACCTTGCCGGTGACGCGGTCGTCGAAGCGGGCGCCG
This sequence comes from Agrococcus sp. ARC_14, assembly GCF_022436485.1. Lineage (NCBI taxonomy): Bacteria > Bacillati > Actinomycetota > Actinomycetes > Micrococcales > Microbacteriaceae > Agrococcus > Agrococcus sp. ARC_14. Next base: position 1,137,200 of record NZ_JAKUDO010000001.1, on the reverse strand, counting down.
AGCGCCAGGATCAGGTCGCACTCCTGGAACGCGAGCACCGCGGGCACGGCGCCGTGCATGCCGGGCATGCCGAGGTGCTGCGGGTGCGAGTCGGGAAACGCGCCGCGGGCCATGAGCGTCGTCACGACAGGGGCGCCGGTGGCCTCGGCGAAGTCGAGCAGCTCCTTCGACGCCTCGGCGCGGATGACGCCGCCGCCGACGTAGAGCAGCGGTCGCTGCGACTCGGAGAGCAGCTGCGCGGCTGAGGTGATCTGCTTGCCGTGCGCCTTCGTCACCGGGCGGTAGCCGGGCAGGTCGACCTTGTCGGGCCAGACGAACGGCGCCGCGTTCTGCTGCGCGTCCTTCGTGATGTCGACGAGCACGGGGCCCGGCCGGCCGGTGGAGGCGATGTGGAAGGCGGCCCGCAGCGCGGCGGGCACCTCCGCCGGGTCGGTGACCTGGAAGGTGTGCTTCGTGATCGGCATCACGATGCCGGTGATGTCGGCCTCCTGGAACGCATCCGTGCCGATCAGGTGGCTGAACACCTGGCCGGTGATGGCGACCATGGGGACGGAGTCCATGTAGGCGTCGGCGATGGCGGTGACGAGGTTCGTCGCGCCCGGGCCGCTGGTGGCGAGACAGACGCCGACCCTGCCGGTGGCAGCCGCGTAGCCCTCAGCCGCGTGGCCGCCGCCCTGCTCGTGGCGCACGAGGATGTGACGGATGGCCGTCTGCTGCATGAGCTCGTCGTAGAACGGGATGATGGCGCCGCCGGGGATGCCGAAGACGTCGGTCACCCCGAGCAGCTCGAGCGACTTGAGGACGGCTCCCGACCCGGTCAGGATCGGCGGTTCGGCGGTGCGCGGGGGCGCAGGCCGTGGGGTGATGGTCATGGCTCTCCTGGGCTCGAGTGGCCTGGGCGTGCGTCAGCCGGTGACAGCGCCGGTGGCGGCGGAGTGCACGAGCTTGGCGTACTTGGCGAGGACGCCGCGCGTGTAGCGCGGGGGCAGCGGCTCCCAGCCCTCACGCCGGGAAGCGAGCTCTGCCTCGTCGACGATCAGGTCAAGCGAGCGAGCGGCGATGTCGACCTTGATGCGGTCTCCGTCGCGCACGAAGGCGATCGGACCGGAGTCGACCGCCTCAGGGGCGATGTGGCCGATGCACAGGCCGGTTGTGCCGCCTGAGAATCTGCCGTCGGTCAAGAGTAGTACATCCTTGCCGAGGCCAGCGCCCTTGATGGCGGCGGTGATGGCGAGCATCTCGCGCATCCCGGGGCCGCCCTTCGGGCCCTCGTAGCGGATCACGACGACGTCCCCAGCTTGGATCTCGCCGTTGGTCAGCGCATCCATCGCAGCGCGCTCGCGGTCGTAGACGCGCGCGGGCCCCTCGAAGACCTCGGCGTCGAAGCCTGCGGTCTTGACGACGGCGCCGTCGGGGGCGAACGTGCCCTGCAGGATCGTCAGGCCGCCGGTGGCGTGGATGGGGTCGTCGAGCGTGCGCACCACGGTGCCGTCGATCGGCTGCGGGTCGAGCTCCGCCAGGTTCTCGGCGAGCGTCCTGCCCGTGACCGTGAGCACGTCCCCATGCAGCAGGCCTGCGTCGAGCAGCGCCTTCATGACCACCGGCATGCCGCCGACGCGGTCGAAGTCCTGCGCGACGTAGGCGCCGAAGGGCTTGACGTCGGCCAGGTGCGGCGAGCGAGCGCCGACGCGGCGGAAGTCCTCGAGCGTCAGCTCGACCTCAGCCTCGTGCGCGATCGCGAGCAGGTGGAGCACGGCGTTCGTCGAGCCGCCCAGCACCATCGCGACGGTGATGGCGTTCTCGAACGCCTCCTTCGTGAGGATGTCGCGGGCGGTGATGCCCTTTCGCAGCAGCTCGACGACGGCCTCGCCGGAGCGGCGGGCGTAGAAGTCGCGGCGTCGGTCGGCCGACAGCGGCGTCGACGAGCCCGGCAGGCTCATGCCGAGCGCCTCGGCGACGCAGGCCATCGTGTTCGCGGTGTACATGCCGCCGCAGGCGCCCTCACCCGGGGCGAAGCCGCACTCGATGCGGTGCAGATCCTCTGCCGAGATCTTGCCCGCCTTGTAGGCGCCGACGGCCTCGAAGGAGTCGATGATGGTCATCGACTTGGGGATCGTGCCGTCCTCGAGCTTCGCAAAGCCGGGGGCGATCGAACCGGCGTAGACGAACACGCTCGCCAGGTCGAGGCGTGCCGCGGCCATGAGCATGCCGGGCAGCGACTTGTCGCAGCCGGCCAGCAGCACAGTGCCGTCGAGGCGCTCGGCCATCACGACGGTCTCGACGCTGTCGGCGATGACCTCGCGTGAGACGAGCGAGAAGTGCATGCCCTCGTGGCCCATCGAGATGCCGTCGGAGACCGAGACGGTGCCGAACTGCAGCGGGTAGCCGCCGCCGGCGTGCACGCCCTCCTTCGACGAGCGCGCGAGGCGATCGAGCGAGAGGTTGCAGGGCGTGATCTCGTTCCACGAGCTCGCGATGCCGATCTGGGGCTTCTCCCAGTCGCCGTCGCCCATGCCGACGGCGCGCAGCATCCCTCGGCTGGTGGTGGCCTCCACGCCGTCCGTGACGGCACGCGAGCGCGGCTTGATGTCGATCTCTGGCATGAGGCGATCCTACGCCGATCAGACATGTCGGATTCGGGACCCCCTGCCCGGCCGCGCCGCACCGTGTTCGACGTGCGGATGCGCGACGTTCACCGGAAGGGTCTACCGTCGTCAGCATGATCCAGGTCGGCCTCAGCACGATCTCCGTCTTCCCCAAAGGGGTCGAGGACGGCTTCCGACTCTCGCGCGAGGCGGGCTACGACGGCGTCGAGGTCATGGTGACCACCGACGCGAAGACCCGCAGCCCCGAGAAGCTGCTCGAGCTCTCGGAGCGCTACGAGCAGCCGATCATGGCCATCCACGCGCCGGTCGTGCTGCTCACCACCTTCGTGTGGGGCCGCGACCCGTTCACCAAGCTCGACCGCTCCGCCGAGCTCGCCGTCGCTGTCGGAGCGCCCACCGTCGTCGTGCATCCGCCCTTCCGGTGGCAGGGCAAGTACGCCAGGACGTTCACGGATGCGGTGCGCGAGACCGAGCAGAAGCACGGCGTCGAGGTCGCGGTCGAGAACATGTTCCCCTGGGCCGCGGGTGGCATCGACCGGCAGGCCTACCTGCCCGGCATCGACCCGAGCGAGATGGACGTCGACCACGCGACGCTCGACTTCTCGCACTGCGCGCTCGCGAAGCGCGATTCGATGGAGCTCGCGCTCGACCTGGGTGAGCGGCTGCGACACCTGCACCTGACCGACGGCGTGGCCGCCGAGGAGGGGCGCGTGTTCGACGAGCACCTGCTGCCCGGCCACGGCAACGAGCCGGTCGCCGAGGTGCTGCAGATGCTCGCGCAGCAGCAGTGGACGGGCCAGGTGGTGGCCGAGATCAAGACGCGCCAGGCGCGCTCGGAGCGCGACCGGCTGCGACTGCTGGTCGAGACGCTGGAGTTCGCGCGCGAGCACCTGGGGCAGAACGCTCCGCCGGCTGAACCGACAGCGGCCGAGCCGGAGTCCGTCTCGTCGAGCCCCGCGCCCTCGGGCTCCGACGCCCCCGCCTGACGCGATCCCCGCGCCCCTCGCGCTCCCCGCGCCCGCCGCGACCGCCGCGACCGCCGCGCGGGAAACCGGTACCGAATGGTCGCTTTCGGGCGCTCTCTGCGGCCATTCGGTACCGGTTTCCGGCTCGTGGGCAGCGGATGGGCATCGGCGGGCGCAGAGCGGGGTCAGCGGGCGGGCGGCAGCGGGTCAGCGGGCGAGGCGGCCCGGGGTCTACGGGCGGGGCGGCTGCGGTCAGCGGGCGGGCGGCCGCGGGTCGTCGGCGCGCAGCTCGTCGCGGCCCGGCGATGCAGCGGCGGCGCCCACCAGCCCCGTGACCAGGGCGACGAGCGCCGGCCGGTCGGGCTTGCGCATCCGCCCGCGTCTGGGCAGCGCGCCGATCGCGACGACGAGGTCGGGCAGCGCGCCGTGGTCGATGAGGCCGGGCAGCGCAGCGGCGACGCGACGGGCGAGCGGATGCGCGGGGTCGGCCGGGAGGTCCTCCGGCGCCCCATCGGGCACGATCGCGACGACGATGCGGTCGTCGCCGATCGCGTCGGGCACGCCGACCATGGCCGCGTCGGCGACGCCGGGCAGCGAGGCGATGATCGGCTCGTACAGTCCGACGTAGATGTTCTGCGTGCCGCGCAGCAGCATGTCCTTCTTGCGGCCGAGCAGCGTCAGGCGGTCGCCGTCGATCCTGGCGAGGTCGCCCGTGCGCACCGCGTCGAGCTGCTGCGGCAGCTCGTGCAGGTAGGCGCGGGCGAGTCCGGGGCCGGCGAGCACGAGCTCTCCGTCTTCGATGCGGGCGTCGACCGAGGACGCGATCGTGCCGACGTAGTCGCCGTCGCCTGAGGCGTGCAGCTTCTCGGCGCCGTCGGCGATCGCGACCGGCAGGATCTCGCTCATGCCGTAGACGCAGCGCACCCGCGCGTCGGGGAAGCGGGTGAGCGCGCGCTCGATGAGCGGCGGCAGCACCGGCGCGCCGCCGAGCGCGATGACGCGGAGCCTGGCGTCGTGCGCGGGCGCCGGCCGCTCGTCGAGCAGGCGCAGGATGGCGTCGAGCCCGGCGGGCGAGGCGAAGACGGTCTCCGCCGCGTCGAGCAGCGGCAGGTAGCGCTCCGGTGAGGCCGCGGGGTCGAGCCCGGCGGGCGGCAGCGTCCAGTGGCTGCCGGCGATGAGCGCCGGGATGCCGATCATGAGCTGGTCGGTGAGCACCGCCATGCCGGGCTCGAGACCGAGGCCCGAGCGGATGTCGGCGAGGCCGGCGCCGAGCGAGGCGAGCGTGTGCAGCACGGTCTTCGGAGTGCCCGTGGTGCCGGAGGTGAAGATGAGCAGCGCGTCTGCGGAGGGGTCGGCAGGCGGCAGCTGCCGAGCCGCCGTGCGCGCGAGCGCAGCGAGTCGCAGCGCACCACGGGGGGCGCCGGGCAGCCGCGGGCCGGTGACGATGTGGCGGGCGTCGGGGAGCAGCTCGCGGTAGGCGGGCAGGTCGATGCCGCGGCTGCGGGCGATGCGGCGCAGGCCAGGCGCCGAGACGAGGTGCAGGAGCGACTCGGCGGCCGTCCACTGCGGCTGCGCGAGCGCGAGCCTGGCGGCGAGCAGCTCTGGCCCCGCGCCCAGGTCGACGAACGCGATCTGCCCGCCGGCTCGGCAGACCGCGAGCGCCAGCACCACGGCGTCGATCGACGGCCGCACCGAGAACGCGACCCGATCGCCTGGCCGCATGCCCGCATCCGCAAGCCCTGCCGCGATCCGCTCGATGCGCGCCCCCAGCTGGCCGAAGGCGATCGTGCGGTCGCCGAAGGTGAGCGCAGGGCGCGGGGCGTGCTCACGGGTGGCGGCGAGGACGGCCTCGAGCATGCTCACGGGCGAGCCTCCAGCACGAGTCGGGCGTACCCGGGCAGCAGCTGATGCCGGGCGGGGGCGCGCTCCACGACGCGGATCGCACGACCGGCGGCCTCGACGCGGCGCAGGGCTGCGAGCGCCAACCGGATCTCGGCCATCGCGAGCGGCGCCCCGATGCAGAAGTGCGCGCCGGCGCCGAACCACAGCTGCTTGAGGCCGACGGCACGATCGGAGGCGGGGTCGAAGCCGCCCGCGGCGCGGTCGGCCGCGTAGGTGGCGATGATGATGCGATCGCCGGGCGCCACCGCGACCGGGCCGATCGAGCGCCGCGCGAGCGTGGAGCGCAGCATGACGGGCGTCGGCGTCGTCCAGCGCAGGCCCTCGGCGGTCGCACGCTCCGCCGCCTCGTCGTCGCTCGGCTCGCCCAGCGTGCCGCTGTCGGCGAGCAGCGCGACGATGCGCGGGATCGCCGCGGCGATCGTCTCGGTGCCCGTGAGCACGAAGGCGCCGACGGCCCCGAGCGCCTCATCCTCGCTGAGGCCGAGCCCGCGCAGTCGGCCCGGCACGGTCGACTCGTCGCCGCGGAAGGCTGCCGCCGCGTGCTCGCCGAGCGCGTCGAGCACGGCCCGTGCGCTGCGCACCTGCGCCGCGGTGAGCGTGGGCCTGCTGAGACGCACCATCCCGGTGATGCCGGCGATCTGGCGGAAGAGCCGGTCGTCGACGGCAGAGCGCTCGAGCCCGACGAGCAGCGCGATGGCCGCGCTCGCCGACTGCCGTGCATGCGCGGCCAGGTCGACGCGCTCGCCGGCCAGCAGCCGTCGCTCGAGCTCCGCAGCGCCTTCCCCGAGCGTCTCCTGCACGAGCGGCTCCACGAACGCCGGCGAGAAGATCGGCGCGAGCCTGCGGCGCAGCGAGCGATGATCCTCGCCGTGCATGTTCACGAGCACGCGGGCGCCCAGCACCGGCGTCCAGAGGTCGCTCGACGCGCCCTTCCCCTGCTTCGAGAAGCCCTCGCCATCGAGCAGCACCTGACGCACGAGCGCGGCGTCCTTCACGACCACGCCGAGCCCCGGCACCCGCCGCACGGGCCCGGGCACCGCCTGCACCAGCGGGAAGGCGATCGGGTGCACCGCGCGCATGAGCCTCGCATCGCGGCGCACCGCGAGCGCCAGTCGCTGCCGGCGATCGAGCGCGCTCATCGGATGTCCACGTGCTCCGGCCGGTAGGCGTGATCCTTGTACCAGAGCAGCGTGTTCTTGAGCCCCCACGCCTGCACCCGCCGCGAGGAGCCGCGCACGATCACGTCGTTGCGGCGCGCGTAGCTGCCCGTCAGCCGCCGCACCGCGTTCACGATCGCGCGATCCTCGTGCAGGTCCTCGATCGCCGTGCGCGGGAACCCGCCGCACGCCTCGTACATCGCCGCGGTGATCGCCATGTTGCAGCCGGCCGCCATGACATACGGGCCGAGGAACTCGGGGCCGTTGTTCGACGGCCGCACCACCCCGTAGGCATCCGCGACCCGCACCGCGCCGCGCAGCGCGGTGCGCGTGATCGGGCCGAGCCCCTCATCGAGGCGCGGCACGAGCAGACCGGCGACGAGCTCGAGGCCGAGCCCGCCATCGGACTTCGGCGACAGGGCATGGCGGATGCGCGCCGTCCAGTCGAGCCGCGGGAGGCAGTCGGCGTCGGTGCGGGCGAGCATCGTGGCGCCGGCGGCGATCGCGGCGCGCATCCCGGTGTCGGCGGCGGCGCCGGTGCCCTTCTGCGGCTCGTGGATCACGCGCCAGCGGTCGAGCCCGCGCGCGGCGGCGAAGGCCTCGATGACCTCGCGCGAGCCGTCGCTCGAGCCGTTGTCGACGAAGACCACGTCGATGTCGGCGTCGCGCTGCGCGGCGAGCTGCCGCAGGGTCGGGCCGATGCCTGCGGCCTCGTCGAAGACCGGCACGACGACCGCGAGCCTGCCCGGCGCGCTGCCGCTCACAGTCGCACCGCCGCGGCTCCCAGGCTGATGCCTCCGGCGAGCCCGACGAGCAGCACGAGGCTGCCTTCGCCGACCAGGCCGCGATCGAGCGCCTGCCGCAGCTGGACCGGCAGCGTCGCCGAGGCGAGGTTGCCGTGCTGCGCGACCGTGGGGAGGATCATCTCGACGCCGAGGCCGAGCCGGTCGGCGATGGGGCCCAGGTGCGGCTCGGCGACCTGGTGCATGAGCACGAGGTCGAGATCGGCGAGCGCGATGCCGTTGCGCTCCAGCAGCCCGGTCACCAGCTCGGGGCCGAGCGCCATGAACGCGCGCTGCAGCGCACGGCCGTCGATGTCGAAGTAGGTGGCATCGGGATCGCGCGGCCGCATCGAGCCGCCCATCGGGAGCGTGCCGATGCTCCAGTGGTGCGAGGCGGCGGAGAAGGCCAGGTCGACGATGCCGCGCTCGGCGCTCACGTCGGACGCCTCGAGGATGAGCGCGGCGCCGGCGTCGCTCATCGTGTAGCCGGGGAACGAGCGCACGAACTGGTGCCGGTCGGCCACCTGCCAGCGCACGGCGCTCGTCGGTGTCTCGCCGCTGGCGACGAGCACGCGTCGCGCCTGACCCGAGACGATGAGGCCGTGCGCGACCTGCACCGCGTTGAGCACCGAGTTGCAGGCGTTCTTGACGTCGAAGACGGGCACGCCGAGGCCGAGCTTGGCGCTCACGATGTGCGCGGTGGCGGGCTCGATGAGGTCCTGGCTCGCGCTCGAGAAGATGAGCAGGTCGACAGGCTCTGGCGAAGCCTCGATCGCCTGCCTCGCCGCGAGCACCGCGAGGTCAGATGCCTGCTCGCCCTCCTCACGCTCGTGCACCCGATCCACACCCGTCATGCGGCGGATCAGCCCGACCGGCAGCTCGACTCCCGGGTTGCCCTCGCGCAGTCGGCGCTCGGTCTCCTCCGTGGTGCGGATGCGTGGCGGCAGATGCGTGCCGACAGCGGCGATGGCGGAGGTGAGCGGCACGAGCGCGAGCGTAGCCCGCGTGCCGCACGCGCAGGCTGGGAGCGCGCCGGTCTCCCCCGGCGCGCTCAGGCGGCTGCGGGCGCGAGCGCGTCGAGCGCCCTGATCCGCTCCCCCGTCGCGCGACGCCTGGCGGCACGCACCCCGAGGTAGGCCGCGAGCAGACCCACGGCCGCGAACAACAGCAGCATCGCCACCGAACCACCCACGCCGCCGGTGCCGGCCGCGAGCGCCTGCAGCGCATCCACCGCGTGCGTCATCGGCAGGACGGGAGCGATCGCAGCGAAGCCCTCGCCCAGCACGGCGCGCGGCACGAGGCCGCCTGCTGCGACGGCCTGCAGCGCCAGCAGCACGATCGAGACGACCGCGCCCACCGGCCCCCACCAGGCGACGAGCGCCGTGTGCAGCAGCGTTGCGACGCCGGCGAACAGCAGCGCGACGCCGAACGTCGCGGGGATCGACGCCGCGGCGACACCGCCGATCGCATGCACGACGACCGTCGCGAGCACCGCCTGCAGGCCCACGATCCATGCCGAGCGGATGAGCAGCGTCGACAGCACGCGACCGTCGGACTCCGCGGATGCGAGCGTGCGGCGAGCACCGCGCAGCAGCACGAGCACGAGGGCCAGCGCGCCGAGCCACAGGCCGATCGGCACCGCGATCGCGGCGACCCTCGCCTCGCCGCTGGGCACGGCGTTCTGCTCCTCGAGGTCGAAGCCGATCGGATTCGTGGCCACGTCCGAGAGATCGGCAAGCTCGCCGTCGCTCAGCTGCGGCATCTGGGCGATGCCCTCCCGCAGGCCCGCACCCAGCTCGCTGCCGCCCTCGCCGAGCTGCACGGCACCGGTCTGCGCCGAGCGCGTGCCGGCCGCCAGCTGCACCGCGCCCGACTCGAGCTCGCCAAGACCCGCGGCGAGCTCGCCGGTGCCGTCGGCCAGCTGCTGCGCGCCCGTGACGGATGCGCCGAACTCGCCGTCGAGCTGCCCCAGCCCGCCTGCGAGCTGCGATGCACCGTCGCGCAGCGCGGGCGACCCCGCCGAGGCCTGCCCGGCGCCGTCCGCGAGCTGCGATGCGCCCTCGCGCAGGCCGGCGCCGCCGGCGATGAGCTCACCGGCGCCCGCCTCGAGCTGGCCGAGCCCGGCGGTGGCCTCGCCGAGGCCCGCAGCGAGCTGCCCTGCGATGTCCTGCTGGTCGAGCTGGTCGAGTCCGCCGGCGAGCTGCCTGGCAGCCGCGAGCGCCTGCGGGTCTGTCCCCGGGTCGGCCTCGAGCGCTGCGAGGAGCTGCGCCGCACCGGTGCTCGACGAGCCGATCGCGTCCTCGAGCTCGCCGATGCCGCCGGCTGCGACGGCCCCCTCGAGCCCTGCGCTGATCTGCGAGCTCGCCTGCTGCACGCCGCCGGCGAACTGATCGACACCCGCCGTGTACTGGTCGACGCCATCGCTCAGCTGCGCTGCGCCACCGGCGAGCTGGTCGACGCCGCCCGTGTACTGGTCGACGCCATCGGTCAGCGCAGCGCCGCCCTCGGCGAGCTGCCCGATGCCGGCGTGCGCCGTGCTGAGCCCGCTGGCGAGCTGCCCGCCACCGTCGGCCACCTGCGTCGCGCCGTCCTGCGCGGTGCCCGCGCCGTCGGCGAGCTGATCGATGCCGGTCGCGATCTCGCCCAGGCCCGAGCCGAGCTCCTCGCCGCCCGTGCCCAAGGCATCCGCGCCATCTGCCGCGGCGCCCAGCTGCTCGGCGATCGTGCCCATGCCGCCGTAGATGCCAGAGATGAAGCCGTTCGTGACCACATCGCCGAACGACGACATGACCGACTCGCCCATCTCGGTCGCGAGGCTCGTCGCAAGGCCGCTCGAGGTGGCGTCCGTGACGATGCGGATGCCCGCCTGCTGCGGCTCGTCGCCCTGCAGGCTCAGCACCCGCTCCGAGAAGTCTGCGGGGATGGTGACGGTCGCCTGCACCTCGCCGGCAGCGAGCGCGTCGGCGGCATCCTCATCGTTCAGGATCCGGAACGCGAACCCATCCGCGTCGTCGGCGACGAGGTCGGTGACCACCTGGCGGCCGGCGAACATGGTCGACTCGGTGCCGTCCTCGGCGGTCGTCGTGACCATCTCGTCGAGGTTGACGACCGCGGCGGGCACGTCGCGCTCGCCGTCGGCGGCGGGGCCGAACGACCAGGCGGCGAGCGCGGCGATCGCGAACGGCGTCGCGGCCGCGGCGGTCAGCGCGACGGCCTTCTTCAGCCCGGTGGAGGTGAACACTGCGGTCATCGGTCTGCTCCCGTGGTCGCGAGCTCCCCTGTGGGAGTCGCGTCGATGTCGAATGTGCTGCCCGCGGCGGCGGCCGCTGCGGCGGCCTCGGCGGCGGATGCGGCGTCGGCAGCCGCGCGGTCCTCCTCGGCCGCGTCGGCGGGCGCGAGGTCGAGCGCGGTGCGGCCGTGCGCCTCCGGCGCCGGCTCGCTGGTGACGATCGTGACGTCGTCTCCGCCCAGGCGCGCGGCGATCGCCGCGGCACCGTTGGGGGCTCCGGTCGCCGCATCGATCCAGATGAGGCTCGGGCCACGCTCGACCGCGATGCTCAGCAGCACGGCGGCGCGCTCGATCGGCGCGAGGCGCGACAGCGGCGCTGCCGCGTCGATCGCGATGCCCGCCGCAGCGCCCGCCCGCTCCACCAGCGCGGCTGCCCGCCGGTCGAGCACCGGCCCGACGGCGAACGGCGAGCGCAGCGCGAGGGCAGCACGGGCCGCCTGGTGCGCCGACTCCATGTGGCCATCCAGGTCGATGAGCGCGATGCGGTCACGCAGCGTGCCCGCGTCTCCCGGCAGCGCGGCACCGCCGAGGTGCGCGCGGCCCACAGCGCCGATGTCGCTCAGCAGCGCGTGCGCGAGCCGCTGCCGGTCGGCGAAGCCGCCGTCGAGGCGCACGACCGCGCCGCGCTGGGCCGTGATCGTCCAGGACGCGCTGCCCGGGGCGTCGTGCCCCAGCTCGGGGCGCAGGCGCTCGAGCGCGAGGTGACCGCCCGCATCCGCAACCCACGAGAGCGCGGTGCGGTGCCTGCCGAGACGCTCGCCCTCGACATCCATGTCGGGCAGCGCCCGGTCGAGCCACTTCGGCAGCCACCAGGCTCGCTCGCCCATGAGGGTCATGAGCGCGGGGATGAGCGTCATGCGCACGAGGAAGGCGTCGATCGCGACGCCGAACGCGAGGCCGAAGGCGATGGCCTTGATCATCGCCATGCCCTCTGGCACGAACGCGAAGAAGACGAAGAACATGATGAGCGCCGCCGCCGTGACGACGCGGGCGTTGGCCGCGAAGCCGTGCCGGACGGCGCTGCGGGCGTCATGCCCGTGCGCGTAGGCCTCGCGCATGCCGCTGACGAGGAACATCTGGTAGTCCATCGCGAGCCCGAACAGCACCGACATCGTCAGCACGGGCATGAACGACAGGATCGGCCCGGCCTCGAAGTGCAGCAGCTCTGCGCCCCAGCCCCACTGGAAGATCGCGACGGTCGCGCCGAACGCGGCGAGCACCGAGAGCACGAAGCCGAGCGCCGCCGTGAGCGGCACCAGGATCGAGCGGAAGACGAGCAGCAGGATGAGCACCGAGAGCGAGACGACCACGATGCCGAAGGGGATGAGCGCGTCGGCGAGCCGCTGGGACAGGTCGATCTGCACCGCCGTCATGCCGGTGACGGCCATCGGGGTGCCGTGCTCCTCCTCGATCTGCGGGGCGATGTCGCGCAGCGCGTGCACGACCTCGACGGTGACGGGATCGGCGGGGCCGGTCTCGGGGATCACCTGCACGATCGCGGTGTCGAGCGTCTCGTCGGGGAAGGCACCGGCGATGGTGGCGACGCCCGGCACCTGCTCGAGCTCGTCGGCGACCTCCTCGATGACGCCCATCACATCGGTCACCTGGGTGATGTCGAGCATCACGACGAGCGGGCCGGTGGTGCCGTCGCCGAAGGCGTCCTGCAGCACGTCGTTGGCGATCCGCTGCGTCGAGCCGGCCTCCTCGCGGCCGTTGTCGGGCAGCGCCAGCTGCAGCGAGGCCACCGGCAGCGCCGCGACCACGGTGACGGCGACGACGCCGAGGATCGCGAGCAGGGGCCGCTTCGACACCTGCGTCACCCAGCGCATGCCGAGCGTCGGCTGCACGTCGACGTCGCGCAGCGCCAGCCGGTGCGCGCGGCCGCCGGCCTTGGGCCGCAGTCGCTCGCCCGCGAGCGCCATGATCGCCGGCAGCAGCGTCGTGGCGGCCGCGATCGCGATCGCCACCGAGGCGGCGGCGCCGATGGCCATCACCGACAGGAAGGGGATGTTGACGATCAGCAGCCCGACGAGCGCGACGATCACGGTGATGCCGGCGAAGACGACGGCGGTGCCCGAGGTGCCGACCGCGAGCGAGCCCGATTCGATCACGCCCATGCCGCGGGCGAGCTGTGATCGGTGCCGAGAGAGGATGAAGAGCGCGTAGTCGATGCCGACCGCGAGCCCGATCATGAGCGCCATGAGCGGCGCCGAGTTCGACACGGTCACGAGCGCCGAGGCGCCCAGCACGCCGGCCATCGTGATGCCGACACCGACGAGCGCGATGAGCAGCGGCATGCCGGCCGCCAGCAGCGACCAGAACGTCACGAACAGCACGACGCCGGCGAACACCACGCCGAACACCTCGACGATCGTCACGCCGACCGACTGCGACTGGAAGACCTGACCCGCGAACTCGACCTGCAGCCCATCCGCACGCAGCGCATCCGCAGTCGCCACCACGTCGTCGAGCGTCGCGGGCCGCTCGCCGCCGGCGGGGTCGAACTGCACGAGCGTGTAGGCCACCGTGCCGTCGTCCGAGAGCTGGTCGCCCGCGAAGTCGCTCCACGGGTCGACCGACTGCGCGACGAAGCCGATGTCGGCGATCTCGGCCGCCTGCGCCTCGATCGCGTCACGGTGCGACTCGACGCCATCCTCCGCCTGGATGACGACCTGCACCGACGAGCCCGCCACCTGCGGGAAGACGCTGCCGAGGTGGTCGAGCGCCTCCTGCGACTCGGTGCCGGGGATGTCGAACGACTCCTGCATGTTGGGCCCGAGGGCCATGGCACCGCCGAGCACGCCGCCGAGGGCGACGATCCAGGCGATGATCACGAACCAGGCACGGCGCATGGATGCGGCGCCGACGCGGGAGAGCCAGGTGGCCATCAGACGTTCTCCTCAGGGGTGCAGAGCTCGATGAGCGTCTCGATGAAGATGTCGCGCATCTCGGCATGGCTGGGATGCTCCGGTGCGCTGTCGATCGGGTCGGCGAGGATGAACGCCACCCCGGCGAGGCCGATCGAGAGGCGCGTGAGCATGCGCGTGGTGGGCGCCTCTTCGACGAGCGTGCTGGCGATGCGGTCGACGATCGCCCTGCCGCGGTCGATCGCGGGCACGTCGTGCAGCGCGCCGCGCTGGGTGACGAAGATGGAGACCGCCGCCGAGTGCTGCATGAGCGTGTCGACGAAGCGCGTGACGAGTGCTGGGGCAGCGGCCGCCTTCTCTGCATGCAGCTCGGGCAGCGCCGCGACGAGCGTGCCGAGCGCGTCGATGGCCGGCTGCATCGCGGCCTCGAGCAGCGCCTCCTTCGAGTCGAAGTGGTAGAGCACCGACGACTTCGAGGTGCCGACATCGTCGGCGATCTGCTGGATCGAGCTGCCGAGGTAGCCGAAGCGAGCGAAGCGCTCGAGCGCGGCCTGGAGGATCTCGTCACGAGTGGTCACGTGACACCACTCTACTGACCGATCGGTCAGATGTCGACCGATCGGTCAGGATTCATGTCGGATGCGGGACGTCACGACCCGCAGTGTTCCAGCCCAGGTTCGCGCCGCTAAGTTGGAGGGGACGAGGAGGCGACATGCGGAAGTACCTGTTCAATGCGGGCGTCATCAGCGCGATCGCGAGCGGCATCGGTGTCGCGAAGGCGACCCGACAGGGCCCTCGCGACTGGCGGCTGGCCATGCTCTGGGCGAGCTGGGGCATCGGTGTCGCCCTCGCCTTCGGCGCAGTCAAGCAGCGCGAAGAGGCCATCCGGCAGGAGGAGCTCGAACGCGAGCTGCACAAGGCGGCCAAGCGCAAGTGAGCCGCTCGGCGCCCTGCACGACGGGCCGTGGGTGAACGACGTCGTCGTCATCGGCGACGCGCTCGTCGATGAGGTCGGCGGCGCGTCGATCGTCGGCGGCGCGGCGCTCAACGTCGCGGTCGGGCTGCTGCGGCTCGGCGTGCCCTCGCTGCTGATCGCCATGGTCGGCGACGACCCGGCCGGCACGCTCGTGCGCGAGCACTGCGCGGCGCACGGGGTGGAGCTGCTGGCGACGGCAGCGCCGCACGGCACTGCCGTCGCGAGCGCCGTGCGCGATGGCGACACCATGCGCTACGACTTCAACGCCGCCGGCACGCGGCGCTTCGTCGACCTGACCGGGCTCGAGCCCGTGCTCGAGGCCGCTCGCCTGGTGGTCGTCTCCTGCCTCGCGCTCGAGCATGACGCCCAGCTCGCGCCGCTGCTGGCGCTGTCGCGCTCGCGCGAGCGGCTGCTCATCGACCCCAACGCCCGGCCCGGCTACCTGCAGGCCGAGGGCGCACGGGAGCGCTTCGCCGCCGGGCTCGATCGGCTGGCGGCCCGCGCACTGCTCGTGAAGCTGAGCGACGAGGATGCCGAGCTCGTCTACGGCGAGGACGCCAGCGAGACCGCCTCCCGCTGGCTCGGCGCTGGCGCCGGCGCGGTGGCGATCACGCGCGGCCCGGACGGTGCCCGCATCGCGACCGCCCACGGCTGGGTCGACGCCCTCGTGCCGCAGCTCGCGGCGCCCGTCATCGACACCATCGGCGCCGGCGACAGCGTGCTCGCCTCCCTCACCGCATCCGTGACCCTTGGCGAGCATGCAGACGGATGGGCGGCCCCGCTCGAGCGCGCGATGGCCGTCGGCGCCGCCACCACGCGAGCCGCCGGAGGGCTG
Organism: Agrococcus sp. ARC_14; assembly: GCF_022436485.1. Taxonomy (NCBI): domain Bacteria; kingdom Bacillati; phylum Actinomycetota; class Actinomycetes; order Micrococcales; family Microbacteriaceae; genus Agrococcus; species Agrococcus sp. ARC_14. Next base: position 1,121,821 of record NZ_JAKUDO010000001.1, on the reverse strand, counting down.
CTGCAGCTGCCGGGATGACGTGCAGGTGCCACCCTCGCCCAAGTGGCGCGGGTGGCGCGCCTAGCATGGTGCAATGGCGCTCAAGTCCCTGGATCAGTCCTCGAAGCTCAAGCACGTCCTCTACGAGATCCGCGGTCCGGTCGCCGCCGAGGCCGCGCGGCTCGAGGCCGAGGGACACCGGATCCTGAAGCTCAACATCGGCAACCCGGCGCCGTTCGGCTTCGAGACGCCCGACACCATCGTGCAGGACATGATCGCGAACCTGCCGCTCGCCGAGGGCTACTCCGACTCGAAGGGCATCCTCTCGGCTCGTCGCGCCGTCGTGACGCGCTACGAGGGCGTCGAGGGCTTCCCGCAGCTGACCGTCGACGACGTCTTCCTCGGCAACGGCGTCTCCGAGCTCATCACCATGACGATGCAGGCGCTGCTCGACTCGGGCGACGAGGTGCTCATCCCGGCGCCCGACTACCCCCTCTGGACCGCCATGACCTCGCTCGGCGGCGGCACCCCCATCCACTACCTGACGGATGAGGCGAACGGCTGGGCGCCGGACCTCGAGGATCTCGAGTCGAAGATCACCTCGCGCACGAAGGCGATCGTCGTCATCAACCCCAACAACCCGACCGGTGCCGTCTACACGCGCGAGTCCCTCGAGGGCATCGTCGCGCTCGCACGCAAGCACTCGCTGTTGATCCTCGCCGACGAGATCTATGACCGCATCCTCTACGACGACGCCGAGCACATCTCGATCGCGACGCTCGCGCCCGACCTGCTGACCTTGACCTACAACGGGCTCTCGAAGACCTACCGCGCCGCCGGCTTCCGCGCCGCGTGGCTCGCGATCACCGGGCCGAAGGATCACGCGGCGGGCTTCCTCGAGGGGCTGACGCTGCTCGCCTCGACGCGGCTGTGCCCGAACGTGCCCGCGCAGTACGGCATCCAGGTGGCGCTCGGCGGCCACCAGTCGATCGAGGAGCTCATCCTGCCGGGCGGGCGGCTGCTCGAGCAGCGCGACGCCGCGGTGCAGGGGCTGCGGCGCATCCCGGGCGTGAGCGTCGTGAACCCGAAGGGCGCGCTCTACGCGTTCCCGCGGCTCGATCCCGAGGTGCACGAGATCCGCGACGACCGGCAGTTCGCGCTCGACCTGCTGCGGCAGCAGAAGATCCTCGTCACCCACGGCACCGGCTTCAACTGGCCCTCGCCCGACCACTTCCGCATCGTGACGCTGCCCTGGAAGCGTGACCTGGAGGACGCGGTCGAGCGGATCGGCAACTTCCTGGCGTCGTACCGGCAGTAGCGTCGCCTACAGCGCTGCGCCGAGCTGCTCGTGCATGGGGCGTGCGAGCGCCTCGGTGTCGCGATGTGCGTCGGCCCACGGGTCGGGTGCGTCGAGTGCGCGTGTGAGCGCGCGCAGCCGCTTCGCATCCGAGCCGGCGAGCGACCCCAGTATCCCGTCCACCCCCTCGAGGCAGGCGAGCAGTGTGATCGCGACTGCGACATGGCGGTGCCGGTCGCGTGCGTCGCCCAAGAACGCGGCACCCTTCAGCACGAGCGCGCCGTGCAGGTTCGGCACGCTCATCACGATGGTCTTCCCTCCGACGCGCACCGCAGCGTCGACGGTCCTGCGCAGCGCTTGCGTCCCTCCGGCGATCCGGAACACCTCGCGTCCGCCATAGCGGGGCCGATGCGCGGGCGCGAGCCTGTCGGCGACCATCATGTCGACGACGTCCTGACCACGGGTGAAGCGATACGCGTGCTGCTGGGACTCGTCTGGCAGGTAGTCGATCGCACGCAGCCTGGCGGCCGCATCGACAAAGGTGATGACACCGGTCTCGAGGTGCAATGCCGCATCGACATCCGTCGTCGGGCGGGTGAGAGGCACGCCCGCTGCGATCGCATGCAGCTGCACCATCAGCCCGCCGACGAGTGTCCATGATCCTTCCGGCAAGGCATGTGCCATCTCGAATGCCTGGGGCCACGGACGCTTCCAGCCGCCCACCGGCTCCTGCACGACCACCGTCGGTCGGTCGGCGCTCACAGCGCCTCGATCTTCGAGCGCAGCCACCGTTCGGCGGCCGCGCTCTCTCGGGAGCCGCCGAAGGCGTAGAGGCCGAGCACCTCCACCACGCGTCCCTCGTCGTCGATCAGCAGCACGTCTCCCTCGCCGTCTGGAACGAGTCTCTGCTTGCGCGCGCCTGCCCTCGCATCGTTGCGTGCGCGAACCGCGATACCGCCGGTCGCGCTCAGGCCGAGCTCTGCGGCGAGTGCGCTGTCGAGCTCAAGGCGCTCTCCCACCGACCGCCAGAGGCTCAGCCGGCCCGACAGCAGGTGGTACGCGAGCTCGCTGACGCTGCCCGCTCGCAGCCTGGACTTCAACCGGCTGCGCTCGGAGCCGCCGATCAGAGCCGTGGAGCCGTGTTCGATCAGCTCCTTCGCCGCCAACCGGGTGCGGTCGCTCCATCGGCGACCCCGTGCGCGCATGCGCTGAGAGGCCATGATGGCGCGGTCCGATACTGCAGTGGCGCCGGCCACCTCGACCGCCACGACAACACCGCTGCTCACTGCGCGATCCATCTGCCGCCGGGAGATTCCGAGCCGGTCGGCGGCCTGAGCGACGGAGTGGAGCATGGCTTATATAGTCCCAATTCAGACTATTTATGTCAATGTCGCCCTGGCACTGGGCGCACGCGAGCATGAAGAAAGCCCGGCGCACCGCGCCGGGCTTTCTCTCTGTACACCTCCCCGGACTCGAACCGGGAACCGATTGATTAAGAGTCAACTGCTCTGCCAATTGAGCTAGAGGTGCATGGCTTCTCAGCCGAGGATCAAGAATAGCAGACGATCGCGGGCGACTGCGCACTGCTTGGATGGAGCGGATGACGCATCTCGAGCCCGGCATGACCGCCCCCGACTTCACGCTGCCCGACCAGGACGGCCGCCCCGTGACCCTCTCGGGGCTGCGCGGCCGCAAGGCGATCGTGTACTTCTACCCGCAAGCGCTCACGAGTGCCTGCCAGCAGCAGGCCTGCGACTTCCGCGACCGGCTGCCCGACCTCTCGGCGCACGGCTACGCCGTCCTCGGCATCTCCCGCGACCCGCTCGAGCGCCTCGCCCGGGCGCACGAGCAGGATGGCCTGACGTTTCCGCTGCTGAGCGACGAGGACCTCGCCGTGCACCGCGCGTGGGACACCTTCGGCGAGAAGAACAGCTACGGCCGTGTCGTCCTCGGCGTGCGACGCTCGACCTTCGTGCTCGACGAGCAGGGTGTCATCACGCACGCCTTCTACAACACGAAGGCGAAGGGGCACCTGGAGATGCTGCAGAAGCGGTTGGGGTTCTCGGGCTGACTCCGGTCTCGTGACGCCTGCGGTCCTGCGGACCGCGGGCTCCTCGACCTGCGGCTTGGGCGCGCGGCCATCGAAACCTGTGCGAGCTACGCGGACTCTGGGTTCAGCCAGAGGGTGACGCTCTTGCGAAGTACGAGCGCGAAGACCGTGACGCCGAGCGCAGCGAGGATGAGTGCGAGCCAGACCGGCCCCTCTCCCCCGTCGAACGTGCCGGCGGCGACGCCGATCTGCAGCACCTGCCATACGACGGCGGCCGCGCGCGTCCACGACTTGCCGTCGAGCATCCCCTTGCCTGCCTGCAGCAGGAAGAACGCCACGCCTGCCGCGAGGGCCGCGAGGAAGATGCCCCCAGCGATGTGCTCCGGCGGGTCTCCGAGCGCCGAGATCGCCGTCCAGACGGCGACGGCGAGCATGCCGAGCGCCTCCAGCAGCAGCAGTGCGCCGGCCCATGTGGCCGTCGCGGGACGGACCCTGGCGTGATCGCTCACAGAAGAAAACCCTTGCCTCTCGTGGGGGGGCTGTGGAAGCATGGAACGTCGGGCGGCACCGGTGCTGCGCCCTGAGACTTCTGCGCCGCGGATACCGCGAAGCGCGACTTCCCCCCTCCAATGTACAAGGAGCACATGTATGGATTGGCGTGATGACGCTGCCTGCCTCACGGTAGACCCCGAGCTGTTCTTCCCGGTCGGCAACACCGGGCCGGCGCTCGAGCAGATCGAGAAGGCGAAGGCCGTGTGCGCGACCTGCCCGGTCACCGAGATGTGCCTCCAGTACGCACTCGAGACGAACCAGGACTCGGGTGTCTGGGGAGGCTTGTCGGAGGACGAGCGCCGAGCGCTCAAGCGCCGCGCAGCGCGCGCCCGCCGCGCCGGCTGACACCACACGCATCCCAGCGGGGTCGCCTTCTGGCGGCCCCGCTGTCGTGTGCACGGGTGACCCCGCACGCCGCGATCAGACGATCTCGTCGTCCTCGCGGATGTACGACAGCGGCACCTTCACGGTGACCTCGGTGCCCTCGACGGCACGAGCTCCCCAGTCGATCGAGCCTGAGAGCTCGCCCGTCACCAGGGTCTTGACGATCTGCGTGCCGAGCCCCGAGCCGACACGGCCGGGCGGGAGCCCCGAGCCGTTGTCGCACACGCGCACCGTCAGCCAGGCGTCGTCGCGCGCGGCAGTGATGCGCACGAGACCGTCCTGGCGGCCCGCGAGTCCGTGCTCGACCGCGTTCGTCACGAGCTCCGTGAGCGCGAGCGCGAGCGGGGTCGCGTAGCCGCTCGGCAGCACCCCGAACGAGCCCTGGCGCTCGGTGCGCACCTTCGCGCCGTGGATCGAGGCGAGCTCGCTCGTGAGCTTCATCGAGCGGTCGAAGACCTGATCGAAGTCGACCGACTGGCTCAGCCCCTCCGAGAGGGTGTCGTGGACGACGGCGATCGACGAGACGCGGCGCTCGGCGTTCTGCAGGGCGGTGCGCGACTCCTCGCTCTTGGAGCGTCGGGACTGGATGCGCAGCAGTGCAGCGACGGTCTGCAGGTTGTTCTTCACGCGGTGGTGGATCTCGCGGATCGTCGCGTCCTTGGTGATGAGCGTCTGCTCCTGCGCGCGCAGGTCGGTGACGTCGCGCACGAGCACGAAGGCGCCGAGCCGTGACGAGCGCTGCCGCAGCGGCACGGCTCGCAGCGTGAGCGTGACCAGTCGCGTCTCGATGTCGGTGCGCCACGGCGCCCTGCCTGTGACGACCAGCGGCAGGGCTTCGTCGACCTCGTGCGACTCGTCGATGAGGTCGGTCGTGACCTCGGCGAGCGACTCGCCCTCGAGCTCGCCGCGGAAGCCGAGGCGGGTGAAGGCCGAGAGCGCGTTGGGACTCGCGAAGGTGACCGTGCCCGCATGGTCGAGCCTGATGAGGCCGTCGGATGCGCGGGCCGCGCCCCGGCGGGGAACGGACGGAGCCGCCTGGTCGGGGAAGTCGCCGTCGGCGATCATCCGGAACAGCTCGTCGGCGCACTCCTTGAAGGTGCGCTCCAGGCGACCAGCGCTGCGCGTGTCTGCGTGGTTCGCGTGCCGCGTGATGACGGCGATGGGCTGCCGCACGAGCGCGGTCGAGGGCTCGACCTCTCGGCGCCGCACCGGGATGGCGCGCACCTTGGCGTCGGACTCGACGCCCCACTCGGGCGAGTCGGCATCGAGCGTGACGCCCTCTTCGAAGGCGCGGCCGACCTGCTCGCGCCAGGCGTTCCGCACCGGCTGGCCCACGATGTCGCGGTAGAAGAGCGTCGCAGCGCCTGCTGGTCGTGCGTGCTGCACGGCGATGTAGCCATCGTCGTCGCCGGTCGCGAGCCACAGCACGATGTCGCCGATGGCGAGGTCGGCGAGCAGCTGGAAGTCGGCGACCAGCCGATGGAGCCAGTGCACATCGTGGTCATTCAGCACGCCGTAGCGCTCGGCGATCGACGTCAGGCTCGTCACCAGATCAGCGTAGCGCGGGCAGCCATCGGCGCTTGGGCCGCTCGGCTGCGCGCAGCGATGCTCGGCTCGCCGGGGCCGCGGCCGGGACGAGGCCGGTCGCGAGCTCCTGCACGCGCCGTCGCAGCCGCGAGCGGCCCGCGACATCGACGAGCGGCCGCCCTTCGAGCAGCGCTGCGTCGGCGGCCCGGGCGTCGAACGGCCAGCAGGCCTCTGGCGTGACGGCGGCGAGCCTGCGCAGGGTCTCCTGGACGGCCCGCTCCGGCGCGATGCCGATCGCGGCGGCGCGCACCTTGTTCACGACCACGCGCACGCTCGCCTGCGGCACGAGCTCGCGCAGCTCTGGCAGTGCGCGCACGAGCCTGGCGATGCCGACGGCGTCGCCGCCCGCGATCACGACCACCTCGTCGGCCGCCTCGAGCGCCGCGAGCGTCGCCGCGTGCCTGCGCGGGGCGAACAGGTCGCTCGAGATCTCCTCGTCGCGTTCGAGGCTGGCTGCGACATCGACGACGGTCGTGTCGGCCCAGTCGCGGCAGCGGTCGAGCACCTCGGCGACCCGGTCGCCACCCAGCTCTGGCCAGCGGCTTGCTCGGCCGATGCCCGTCAGCACCCGCACCGTGCCGCCCATGGTCGGCACTTGCTGGCTGATGCGATCGAGCTCGTCGACGGTCAGGCTCCCGGCCCTGGCGAGCCGCGCCGCGGCCGCGAACCCCGGCGACTCGTCGAGCAGGCCGAGCGCGGGCGCGATCGAGGCGCTGGTCGTGTCGGCGTCCACGAGCGCGACCCGCTGCCCGAGGAGCACGAGCTCCGCGGCGAGTGCGATGGCCGCGGTCGAGCGACCGGGAGCGCCGGCCGGACCCCAGACCGTGACGACGCGCCCGCGCGCGTGCGCGGGCTCGCCCGCCGCATCCGCCGACGGTCGTGCCTGCGCCTCGATGCCCGCGAAGCCGTCGCTCCAGGCGACCGCATCGACGCCGAGCGCCTGGGCCCTGGCGCGCTCGGCCGCGTCGTCGGCGAGCGCCAGCAGTCGCATCCCGCGCTCGTCGCAGGTGTGCACGAGGTCGCGACTGACGTGCCGCTCGTCGGCGACGACGAGCACGAGGTCGATGGGCGGATCGGCATCGACCGGCCGGGCGGCGAGCCGCTCGATGAGGTCGGCGGCGGTCGCAGCGCGGATCGCGACGCGGTGGCCGTGGCGGGCCGCCTCGCGGACGATCGCATCCTCTCGCTCGAGCGGCGCGGAGACCGCGATGCCGATCACGGTGCGGCCTCTGCAGGCTGCGCGAGCGGCACGACGCTCAGCACGTGCTCGTTCGACATCGCCGCCAGCAGCAGCGACGTCTCGGCGCTCGGCACCAGCAGCTCGAGCTGCTGGGCGGAGGAGGCGAGGATGCCCTCGTCCTCGACGACGCCCACCACGATCGCCTCGTCGACGAGCACCGCAGGCGCCTCGAAGCCCTCCTCGGTCGGTGCCGCCGTCCAGACGTCGACGAGCGAGCCCGCGCGCACCGAGCTCGGCAGCGCGCCTTGGAGGTCGATGACGACAGCGGCGCGATCCTCGCTCGCTGCCGCCCCCAGCGCGCGGAGCGGCAGCACCTCGCCCTCGCCGACCGTCGAAGCGACGACCATGCCCACGGGGTCGGCCGACGCATCCAGGTATCGATCCTGCGACTGCGGCAGGCGTACATCGACCTGCTGCACGTCGCCGACCGCGACGATGTCGCCGGGCAGCAGCGTGCGGGTGGCGGCCCAGGCGGTCTCGGTGCGCGCGGACTGCTGCACCACGAACCACACGCCGGCGAGCGAGGCGATGACGAGGACGACCCCGATCACGAGCCTCGGATCCATCCATGTGCGGCGTGCAGCCATGACTCCTCCTCGTCGACGGACTCAACCTGGCAGGTCGCGGCGACACGTCGCTGAAGTTCTCCACAGCCTCCGCTCGTGCCAGCCCGGACTGGCCCACAATGGGGCCATGTCGATGGAACCCCGACGCTTCCTCGCGGTCGCCGATGTCGCCGACGTGCTCGGCACGACGCCGAACGCCATCGTCGAGCTGCTCGAGGCCGGCGAGCTGCGCGGCGTGCGCGTGCGCGGCGCGTGGCGGGTCGCAGACGACGAGGTGCAGGCCTGGATCGATCGCGAGCTCGAGGTGGAGCGCCGCCGCGGGCTGTGGCGGCAGGCGCAGTCGGCAAGCATCGCCGACCTGTTCGGCGACCGCTGAGGCGAGGTCCGCAGCGCGGCACCGACGGCCGCGTTCGCGTCAGGGCAGCCGCACCCAGTCGAACGCAGCGAACGGCACGACGCGCCACGAGCGCACCGCTCCCCGTCGCGGCCGCTCCCCGGGCTCGTGCACGGCGAGGTCGAGGTGGTCGCGGCCGACGCGATCGATCGTGCCGGCGACCGGCATCGGGCCCTCGAGGATGACGGACGCGCGCCGTCGCGCGAGATCGCGCAGCGCGAACGCGAAGCTCAGCCGCGCCTGCAGGTCGCCGGCCTCCTTCGCCGGCAGCACGGATGCGGCGGCGCCATCGCCGTCGAGCTCGATGCCGACGATCGCGTGCAGCGGCACGATCGCGCCTGTCTCTGCCGGTGCGCCCTCGAGCACGAGGCCATTGAGCCAGTCGCGCCCGAGCGCCATGCGCTGCAGCCGCAGCCGGCTGCCGGCGCGCAGCGTCAGGTCGAGCAGTCGAGGTGCCGCGGCGATGCGATCGCGCAGCTCGAGCCTGCCGATGCGGAAGCGCTCCTCCTCGCCCGCCAGGTCGCGCTGCTCGGCGCCCAGCTCGGCCTCGAGCTGGCTCTCCAGGTCGTCGAACAGATCCTCGAAGCGCACGCGGGCGAATCTAACCGCCACCGGCAGAGCTGCGTGCAGAGTTCTCCACAGGGCAGAAGTCCCCATCCCGCGGCCCGCGCCGGACCGACTACCTTCTCCCCCACGGCGGTGCCGCCTCGGACCGCAGACCGCGGATGCGGGTGCGAGGAGACAACGTGCGCGAGACGAGACGACGGATGACGGCGGTCGACGCCGAGGAGTTCTTCGACTTCCAGCCCTGCTCGTCAGCGGGCCTGCCCGACCCGGATCCCTTGATCGAGAATCTCGCCACCGGGGTCATCGAGATCCTGCTGGGCGTGCGCGAGGTGCAGCAGATCGCGCGCTGGGTGACCGAGTCGACCTATGAGCTGCTGACGCAGCGGGCGCTGACGGCCAAGCGGGCCAGAGCGCTGCAGCTGCAGCGCACGGTGCCGGGGTTCGAGATCAGCAGCGTGCGCACCTGCCATACCGCCGACGGTGTGGTCGAGGGCGCGGTGGTCGTGCGCTCCGCAGGTCGCACGCGCGCCGTGGCGATCCGGCTCGAAGGGCTCGACGGGCGTTGGCGGGCGACCGCCATCGGGGTGCTCTAGCGGCGAGCTACGCCCGAGGCGGCTGCGCGCCGCCGGGTTCGTCGGTGATGGAGGGAGTGCCTTCGGCTGACGCGGCTGTGTCCGACGCGGCACCCTCGACTCCCGCATCCGCACGTGCCGGGCGCTGCGCGGCCGCGACCTCCGCGAGCAGACGCTCCCGAGCGTCGGCGCGGTCGTTGATGCGGCGCACGCGGCGATTGAAGTCCCACAGCAGCAGGATCACGGCGACTGCGACGAGCGCTGTGACCGCGAAGCCGATGACGCCAGGCGTCACCTGATTGGGATCGTACGGCAGCTCCTGGACGAACAGTGCGTGCATCAGTCCTCCTCGACGCCCGCGAACAGGTCGTCCTCCTGCGGCTCGCCCTGCACACGCGATCGCACCAGCTCGTAGTCGTCGGTCGGCCACACCTGCCGCAGCAGCTCGTTCGGCCAGAAGAAGAAGCGCGACTCCGGGTCGACCTGGCTCGCGTGCGCCCGCAGGGCGACATCGCGCGCATCCAGGTGCGCGCCGACGTCGATGCGCGTCGTCATGGTGTCGCCGCGCGTCCCCAGTCGTTCCGCCCATTCACGCATGAACGGCAGCCGGTCGTCGTCTGGGCTGGTGGCCTCCAGCGCCGTCAGCAGCGCATGCAGCCGCGCGCCGCTCATGCTGCGGTCGAAGTAGAGCTTCTGCACCTCCCACGGCTCACCGAGCTCGGGCAGTCCTGCTGCGGCGTGCTCGACGGCCCACATCGTCACCTCGTGGCAGCGGATGTGGTCGGGATGCGGATAGCCGCCGGTCTGGTCATACGTGACGACCACCTGGGGCATGAGGCGGCGGATGAGCCGCACGAGCGGGCGGCCGGAGATCTCGAGCGGGATGGTGGCGAAGGAGAGTGCGCGCAGCGGCTCGCCCTCGTCCGGCATGCCCGAGTCGACGTAGCCGAGCCACGCGTGCCCGATGCCGAGCGCGGCCTGCGCCGCGGCCATCTCGAGCCTGCGCACTCCCGTCATGTCGCGAGCGGCTCGGTGTCCGAGCTCGAAGCGCTCGTTGAGCACGCTGCCGCTCTCGCCACCGGTGCAGGAGACGACGGTGACGTCTGCGCCCTCCGCCGCGTAGCGCGCGAGCGTCGCCGCCCCCTTGCTCGACTCGTCGTCCGGGTGCGCATGCACTGCGAGCAGTCGTCGCACGGCCTCTCCCTCCCGCCAGCGCAACGCCGCGCCGATGGCACGACGGATAGGCTGGAACTCTCTTCATCTTCCCACGGACAGGCCACATGACCGATCTCGAAGCGCGCTACGGCCGCACGCGGTCGCGCACCCGGCGCGAGAAGATCCTCGGCATCGCGGTGGGCGTTGCCATCCTGCTCGCCGCGACGATGTGGGTCTGGTGGGTGGGCACCGATCCTGCGTCCACCCAGCTGCAGACGCGCACGATCGGCCACGAGATCGTCGACGACGCATCGGTCGAGGTGATCTTCGAGGTGTCGGTGGATGCCGGCACACCGGTGGAGTGCGCGGTCGAGGCGCTCAACCAGGCCTACGGCATCGTCGGATGGGTGCAGCTCGAGCTGCCGCCCGCAGAAGCCTTCACGAGCACGCATGTCGTGGACGTGCGCACGAGCGAGCTGGCGACCACAGGATTGGTCTCGGAGTGCTGGGTGCCATAGCATGCCAGTTGAGCCGGCCCACTCGGGGCCGGTTCTGTGCATATCAGGAGACGACATGAACGGCACCACGGAGACCTGGCTGACCCAGGAGGCGCACGATCGCCTGCAGGGCGAGCTGGAGCACCTGCAGGGGCCCGTCCGCACCGAGATCGCCAAGCGCATCGAGGAAGCCCGCGACGAGGGCGACCTCAAGGAGAACGGCGGCTACCACGCAGCCAAGGACGACCAGGCTCAGATCGAGGCCCGCATCACGCAGATCACGCAGCTGCTGCGCAACGCCACCGTCGGCGAGGCGCCCCAGGCCAGCGGCGTGGTCGAGCCCGGCACGGTCGTCACCGCGACGATCGCCGGCGACAAGGCCACCTTCCTCGTGGGCAACCGCGAGATCGCCGAGGACGGCGACGAGCTCGACGTCTACAGCGAGGCGAGCCCGCTCGGCAGCGCCATCATGGGGCTGAAGATCGGCGCGAAGGCCTCGTACGAAGCCCCGTCCGGTGCGACCATCGAGGTCGTCATCACCGACGTCCAGACCTACCGGGGCTGAGCGCTGGAGCTGAAGCGCAGACCCCTTCGGGTCTGCGCCGCGACGCCAGCTCCGGCGGCCGTCTCGGCCGCCGGTCACCCCGAGACATGAGAATGCCCCGCGACAACCGCGGGGCATTCTGCTGTCCCTAGAGCACGACCGGCTCGTATCCGGCCCGGCGCAGCGCCTCGAGCACACGCTCGGCGTGCTCGGGCCCGCGCGTCGTGACCGAGATGTCGATCGAGACGTCGGCGATGGAGGTCCAGGCGTCGTGCTGCGAGTGCAGCACCTCGACCACGTTCGCCTGCTCGTCGGAGACGATCTGCGCGATGATCGCGAGCTGCCCGGGGCGATCCGGCAGCGCCATGCGCACCTTGAGGTAGCGCTGCGAGGCCGCGAGGCCCCTGCCGATCACGCGCTCCATGAACAGCGGGTCGATGTTGCCGCCGGAGACGATCGCGACCGTCGGGCCGTCGGATGCGACCAGTCCCGTCATGATGGCGGCGGTCGTGACCGCCCCGGCCGGTTCGACGACGAGCTTGGCGCGCTCGAGCAGCACGATGAGCGCGCGCGCGATGTCATCCTCGGACACCGTCACGATCTCATCGACGGTCTCGCGGATGATCGAGAACGGCAGGGTGCCGGGGCGGGCGACCGCGATGCCGTCGGCGATCGTCGACTGCGTCACGATGGTGGTGGGCTCCCCCGCCTCCAGCGACGTGACGTAGGAGGCTGCCCGCTCTGCCTGCACACCGATGATCCGCACCGTGCGGCCGTCGCGCGCTGCGCGCTGCCGGATGGCGGAGGCCACCCCGGCCGCCAGCCCGCCGCCACCGATGGGCACGACGACCGTGGTCGCATCCGGGACCTGGTCGAGGATCTCGAGACCGAGCGTGCCCTGGCCCTCGATGATGTCGGCGTGGTCGAACGGCGGCACGAAGGTGGCGCCGGTGCGCTCGACGTGCTCGATCGCTGCGGCCAGCGCGGTCTGGAACTCGAGGCCGCGCAGCTCGACGGCAGCGCCGTAGTCGCGCGTGGCCTGCAGCTTCGGCAGCGCGACGCCGACCGGCATGAAGATGGTGGATCGCACGCCGAGCTCGGTGGCCGCGAAGGCGACGCCCTGCGCGTGGTTGCCTGCGGAGGCCGCCACGACGCCGCGAGCGCGCTGCTCTGGCGAGAGCTTCGCGAGCATGTTGTAGGCGCCGCGGATCTTGTAGGCCCCGGTGCGCTGCAGGTTCTCGCACTTGAGGTGCACCTCGGCGCCGAGCATGCCGCTCAGGTAGCGCGAGAGCTCCATCGGGGTCTCCTGCGCGATGCCCACGAGCCGCTCGCGGGCGGCCTCGAAGTCGGCCAGCGTCGGCCCTGGCAGTGCGGATGCGCTCATGCGACGACGTCCTTGACCGTGGGATTGGGGTTGGTGCGCCACGACTCCGTGGCGATCGTCTTCACGAAGTTGTTGAGGAAGGCCACGACCGGCACCGCGAACAGCGCGCCCGCGATGCCCGCGATGGTCGATCCTGCGGCCACGGCGAGCACGACGGCGAGCGGGTGCACCTTCACCGCGGTGCCCATGATGATCGGCTGCAGCACGTGGCTCTCGACCTGCTGCACGAGCAGCACGATGCCGAGCATGATGACCGCCGGCAGGAGGCCGAAGGAGATGAGCGCGACGAGCACAGCGATCGCGCCCGTGACGACCGCACCGATGATCGGGATGAACGAGCCGAGGAAGACCAGGATCGCGATCGGGATCACGAGCGGCATGCCGCCCTCGAAGAACAGGCCGAGGATGAACGCGCCGAGGCCGATGCCGACCGCATCGATGAACGCCACCAGCACCTGCACGCGCACGAAGTTGCCGAGCGTCACCCAACCGGCCCTCGCGGCGCCGTCGGTGGCGGGGCGGGCGTTCGACGGCAGCAGGCCCAGGAGCCAGCGCCAGATGCCGCGGCCGTCGGCGAGCGTGAAGATGAGCGCGAAGACCGTCAGCAGCAGGCCGGCGGCGAAGTGGCCGACCGAGGAGCCCACCGTGAGCGCGCTGGAGAGGATCGACGAGAGATCGTCGCGCAGCGTGCCAAGGATGTTCGTGCCGAAGTCGCGCACATCCTGCTCGGAGATGTCGAAGGGCAGCGAGAGCACCCATGCCTGCGTCTCGTTCCAGAAGGTGATCGCGCGCTCCTGCAGCGCCGGATACTCGGCGCGGATCTGCGAGACCGCGAGCCAGCCGAGCCCGCTGACCACCACGATGAGCGCCACCAGCGCGAGCGCCACCGCAAGCCCGCGCGGCCAGCGATGCCGCACGAGGGCGTCGACCGCCGGACCCAGGAGCGCCGTGAGCAGCGCAGCGACGAGCACCGGGATGACGATGAGGCTGAACTGCATGATCAGCCAGATGACGACGGCCGCGGCCGCCGCGATCGCGACGAAGCGCCACGACCAGGCTCCGGCGATCCGCATGCCGCGCGGCACGTCGGCGGCGGGCGCCGTGGTGGCCGGCTTCTCCTGCGGACGTCTTGCGAACAGCATTGCCCGATCCTACGTCCCGCACCCTTGCGCTGCCGCCATGCGTGGGCGGTCGTTGCTAGCCTCACGACTCGTGACGTCACGCAGGATCTCGCCCGCACAGGCCCGCCGCATCGCCATCGCCGCATCCGGTCTCGACGGCGCCGTGCCCGGCGAGCGCGGCCGCACGGGCATCCGCACCCTCGAGCGCGCGATCGCGAGGCTCGGCCTGCTGCAGCTCGACTCGGTCAACGTCTTCGAGCGCAGCCACTACCTGCCGCTGCTCGCGCGCCTCGGCCCCTACGACCGCACCGTGCTCGACCGGCTGCTGCACCACGACCACGGGCGCGGCCTGGGCGGCTACACCGAGTTCGTCGCACACGAGGCGGCGGTCATCCCCGTCGACGACTGGGCGCTCTGGCGCTGGAAGCGCGAGCAGCCCATGCGCCCCAGCACCGAGCAGTGGGCCACCGAGCACGCCGGGCTCGTCGACGACGTGCTCGCCGAGTTCGCCGAGCGCGGGCCGATCCGCCCGAGCGAGATGGAGCATCCAGAGCATCAGCGCATGCAGGGCGGCTGGTGGAACAAGTCGGATGCCTACTGGGCGACCGCGGTGCTCTTCCGGCGGGGCGAGCTGGTCACCATCGGGCGCACGCGCTTCGAGCGGCGCTACGCGGCAGCGGGCTCGGTGCTGCCGGAGGACGGGCAGGCGCGCATCGATCGCGCCGATGCGCACCGCGAGCTGGTGCGCAGAGCTGCTCGGGCTTTCGGCATCGCGACCCTGGATGACCTGGCCGACTACTACCGGCTGAAGATCGCCGATGCGCGCGTCGCGGTCACCGAGCTCGTCGACGCCGGCGAGCTGGAGCCGGTCGAGGTCGACGGGTGGGGGCGCCCCGCGTTCCTGACGGTCGGCACCCGGGTGCCGCGACGCATCCGATCGACCGCACTGCTGTCGCCGTTCGACCCGCTCGTCTGGTTCCGGCCGCGCGCCGAGCGGATGTTCGGGTTCGCGTACCGCATCTCGATCTACACGCCCGCGCCGCAGCGCGAGCACGGCTACTACGTGCTGCCGGTGCTCGTCGACGACGAGCTGGTCGGCCGCGTCGACCTCAAGAGCGACCGCAAGGCGGGAATCCTGCGCGTGCAGCACGCGACGATCGAGCCCGGCAGCGCCGATCGCGCAGGCGAGCTGGCCGCGCGGCTCGTGCCCGCACTCGCCGAGGCCGCCGGCTGGCAAGGGCTCGACCGCGTCGAGGTGACCGGGCCGGGTACGTGGGCGGCGGAGGTGGCGGCGGCGCTGCGCGCACGCTAGGGCGCGGGTCGCAGTCGCGGTCGCAACCCAGCGGGTCGGCGAGGCTTCGAGACGCGTGCGGGGCAGCGAGGCTTCGTGACGCGTGCGGCCCGGAGGGCCGCGCGCTCCTCAGCCTTGAGTCCTCCGCGCTCGACGCGACTTCGTCGCGTTGAGCGCTGCGGACTCAAAACTGGATGCGGGGCGGCTCGGCGACGGCGCCGGCGTTGTCCACCTCGAAGAACTCGCGGGGTGCGGCAACAACCTTCGCGAATGCCGACGTCGGGAAGCGCCGCGCCTTCGCGTTCAGCTCGCGAGCGCTCGTGTTGTAGTCGCGGCGTCGTGCCTGCGCCTCGTCGTCGAGCGCGGCGAGCGCAGCTCGCGCCTCGGCAGCATCCGAGCCCGCCGGCTGCGATCCGGCTGCCTGCACGAGCGGGCGCAGCACCCGCTGCACCTCGGCCTCCGCCTCGGCCTTCGTCGACGGGAACATCGCCTGCTCGAGCGCGGTGAACGCATCCGCCACCGTGCCCCGTTGCTGCTCGGTCGCCGAGGCCAGCAGCGGCTCGGCGACGCTCTTGCGGCGCTCGAGGCTCGCGGTCAGCGACGACCAGCGCTCGTCGACGGTCGCGCTGAGCCGGCGCATGGATGCGCGCGACGCGAGCGTGGCGATGAGCCCGATGAGGCCGAGCACCACCAGGGCACCGGCGATGATCCAGACGACGAGCAGGGGGTCCATGGCTCCAGCCTAAGCGCCGCTCGTGTCGAGCGGCTGGAGGATCGGGTCGTGCACGTCGCGCTGCAGGACGCACCGGTCTGGCGCGCGAGCGCGACGACCAGCAGGCTCAGGCGCCCAGCACCCTGCGCGTCCAGTCGCTCGCGAAGGTGCGCTCCGGGTCGAGCTCGTCGCGCACGGCCAGGAACGTGGCGAAGCCAGGCACCCGCTCCGCGAGCTGTGCCGCACGCAGCGAGTGGTGCTTGCCCCAGTGGGGCCGACCGTCGTGCGCCAGCAGGATCGGCTCGACGAGCTCGAACAGCGGGCGCGGGTCCTCGCGCCACCATCGGTGCGCTGCGATGTAGGCGGTGTCGCGGCCGTTCGCGGTCGACAGCAGCGCGTCGTCGGCCCCGATCGCACGGATCTCGAAGGGGAACGTGGGCACCAGCCGCGCCCGGCGGAGCGCACTGTCGATCTCGCGCAGCGCCTCGGGCAGCGCCTCCACCGGGATGCCGTACTCGAGCTCGCGGAAGCGCACGGTGCGCTTGGCCACGAAGACCTGGTGGCTGGGCTCGACGAAGCGACCGCGCGACATGCTGCGCGCGGAGAGCTCGTTGACCGCACGCGCACTGGCCGGTGCGAGCGCGCCGAGGGTGAGCAGCGCCCGGTGGCCGATGTCGTTGAGCAGGCGCTCATCGATGAAGCGCCCGACCGCAGAGCGCGGAGCGAGCGGGCCGTCGACGCGCGTGTTCGACTTCGTTGCGGCCAGGGCGGTGGCGGCGAACCAGAAGAACTCGAAGTGGTCGGTGCGCTGCAGCAGGCCCATCCAATCCTCCAGCACCGCCTCGAGCTGCACGGCGGTCTCGATCGCCTCGAGCGCGAACGCCGGCACGCACTGCACCGTCACGTCGACCAGCACGCCCAGAGCGCCGAGGCCGAGCCGCACCGCCGGCAGCAGCTCCGGCCGCTCGGTCTCGCTGATGCGCAGCACCGAGCCGTCGGCGGTCACGAGCGTCGCCGCGACGACGGAGGCGCCGATGGACTGATGACGGATGCCGGTGCCGTGCGTGCCGGTGGAGATGGCGCCGGCGATGGTCTGCCGATCGATGTCGCCGAGCGTGTCGAGCGCGAGGCCGCGTTCGGCCAGCAGCGCTGAGAGCTCGCGGATGGTCGTGCCTGCCAGCACCGTGACGCGCCGCAGCTCGGGGTCGAGCGAGACGACGCCGCGCAGGGCCGAGACCGTCAGCTGCGCCTCGTCGGAGCGCGCTGCCGCCGAGAACGAATGACCGCTGCCGAGGGGACGCACAGCACCGCCGCGCTGGCGCACCTGCTCGAGCGCCCGGCGCACCTCGTCGATGGTCGTGGGAGCATGCACCCAGCGCGGGTCAGCGCGCTGCGAGCGCGCCCAGTTCGTCCATGTCACAGCAGCTTCCTCCCCTCCCCACGGTACGTGGGAAGCGCGGCGACGACCTGATCGCCCGCCACCAGGTGCAGCAGGTCGGTGCGTTCGCACAGCTCGCCCGCCTTGGCGTGACGCAGCCAGACCCGGTCGCCGATCCGCAACCGGTCTGCGGTCTCGCCCAGCACGGGCGTCTGCACCTCGCCAGGCCCCTCGCCAGGATCGAGCGCGAGCCCGTCCGGCCAGACGATGACCGGATCGCGGTCGATGCCGCGCGGGCCCGAGGAGACCCAGCCCCCGCCGAGCAGCGTGACGATGCCCGGACCGGGCCTGCGCACGACCGGGAGCGCGAACGCGAGCGCGGGCGCAGGGGCGAAGCCGCGGTAGCCGTCGAACAGGCGCGCACCGAACAGCCCGCTGCCCGCGCCGATCTCGGTCACGGCGGGATCGGCGGCCGTGACCTCGATCGAGCCCGTGCCGCCGCCGTTCACGAACTCGAGCGGCGCGACCTCGCGCACGGCCGCCACCGCCGCCGTGCGGCGGTCGAGCAGGTCGGAGACCGACATCCGCTGCATCGCCCGGATCATGAACGCCGGATTGCTCCCGCGCCGTCGGCCGCTCTGCACGCCCGCGACCTGCGCCTCGTACGACATCATGCCGACCAGCCGGAACCCGGCACGGTCGGCGACGGTGCGCGCGAGCTCGCCCAGCTGCTTCGGCGTGCGCAGCGGCGAGCGCAGCACGCCCACCCGCCAGCGCCCCATCTCGAGGGCGGAGTCGAGCTCGAGCGCCACCCGGATCTCTGGATGGCCGGGGATCGCCGCGTCGATCGCGTCGAGCTGCTCGACGCTGTCGATCATGATCGTCACGCGCTCGAGCGCGCGCTCGTCGCGCGTGAGGGCGGCCAGCGCCGCACGATCGGCGGTCGGGTAGCCCAGCAGCACGTCGTCGACGGTCTCCGACAGCCAGAGCGCCTCGGGCAGCGTGGCGGCGAGCACGCCGCGCCAGCCAGGGGTCGCCAGCACAGCCTCGATCACCGCGCGGCTGCGCACCGACTTCGTCGCGAGCCGCAGCATCGTGCCGTCAGCGCGCGCGACCATGTCGCGGGCATTGGCCGCGAGCGCCTCGAGCGAGAGCGCCGCGAAGGGGCCGTCGATGCCTGCGGTCGCCGCGTCCATCCGTTCCCAGTGGCCGGCGGCCGACCACGACTCGGCGGTCAGCAGGTCGAGCGCCATCAGCGCTCGCCGAGCACTGCAGCCGTCAGCAGCGGCGCAGTGACCTCGGCGAAGCGACGGGATGCGTCGACGTCGCCGGTGCGCAGCAGGTGGTAGGTGAGGCCATCGGTGACGTGCAGCACCAGCTGAGCGAGCTCGTCCAGCGGCGTCGCAGGCTCGACGTCGATCTGCGCGCACATCGTCGTGATGACGGTGGAGATCAGCTCGACGTAGCGCGCCTGCACGGCGGCCGGCAGGTGCGCCAGCGATGGCGTGCGCTTGCAGTACGCCATGATCTCCATGATCGCCAGCTCCTACTCGGGATGCGCGACGAAGCGGTCGATCCAGTCGTGCAGCACGGCGCGCACCGCCTCGAGCGGCGCAGAGTCCGTGCCGAACGGGATGGGCAGCTCGCCGACCCTGGGCAGCACCACGTAGGCGTAGGCCTCGCCGATCATCTCGTCGCGCGACTCGAAGACGTAGTGGAACGTGGCGAGCGGCACATCCGCCTCCGCGACGATGGCACGCACCGTCGCGGCGTGCATGCCCTCACGGGCGATCACCCGCAGCCCGGCCTCCACCAGATCCTTGCGCCGAACCTCGGCAGGCTTCCGCGCCACACGCGCTCCGATCCTCATCGAACTTGGACGATCGTCCGTGTTCACCATACGACAGCGCCGCGCCCCATCCGAGGAGGGCGCGGCGCTGTCGAGGCGATCGGTGCGTGCTGCGGCTACGCGTCGACCTTGGGCTTCGGGCGCGACGCGAAGGTCTCGAACGCGACGCGCGGGCGCTCGCGATCCGAGATCTCGACGATGTCGCGGCCCAGCCAGAACTGGTTCCACCAGTCGCCGAAGACGCGCAGCTTGCGCTCCCACATCGGCATCGCGAGGCCGTGGTAGCCGCGGTGAGCGACCCAGGCGATCGGACCCTTGATGGCGAGCTTGCCCTTCTGGAACACGCCGTTCCAGAGCCCGAGGCCCGCGACGGCGCCCTGGTTGTCGTGGATGTACTCGCGCGGAGCCTCGCCGCGCAGCACGGCGACGATGTTCTTCGCCAGCAGCTTCGCCTGGCGCACGGCGTGCTGCGCGTTCGGCACGCAGAACCCGCCCGGGCCGGGCGTCTTGGACTTGTCGGGAACGGCCGAGACGTCGCCTGCCGTCCAGGCATCCGGCACGACCTCGCCGTCCTTCGCGACCTGGAGCGTCGCGAGCGCGGTGATGCGGCCGCGGTCGTCCAGCGGCAGGTCGGTCGCACGCACGACCGGGTTGGCCATCACGCCTGCAGTCCAGATGATGAGGTCGGAGCCGAAGCGCTCGCCCGTCGAGAGCTCGACGACGCCATCGACGGCGCCCTGCAGCTGCGTCTCGAGGTGCACGTCGACGCCGCGCTTGCGCAGATCCTCGACGACCCAGAGCGCGGTCTGCTCGCTGACCTCGGGCATGATGCGGCCCATGGCCTCGACGAGGTGGAAACTGACCTCGTCGAAGGTGATCTCGCGGTAGCGCGAGAGCAGGTGCGTGGCGAAGTCGCGCAGCTCGGCGATCGTCTCGATGCCGGCGAAGCCACCGCCGACGACCGTGACCGTCAGCAGGCGGTCGCGCTCCGGGCCCTCGGGGAGCGCCGCGGCCTTCGCGAAGTTCGAGATCAGGCGGTCGCGCACGGCGGCGGCCTCCTCGATGGTCTTCATGCCGATCGCCTCGTCGGCGACGCCCGGGATCGGGAACGTGCGCGAGACGGAGCCGGCGGTCACGACGATGACGTCGTAGTCGAGCGTCGACTCCTCGCCGAGCTCCGGCTGGATCGTCGCGACCTTGTTCGCGTGGTCGACGTTCGTCACCTTCGCCTGCACGATGCGCGTGCGCTTGAGGTGGCGGCGCAGCGGCACGACGATGTGGCGGGGCTCGATCGAGCCTGCCGCGACCTCCGGCAGGAACGGCAGGTAGGTCATGTAGGGCAGCGGGTCGACGATGGTGATCTCCGCCTCGGAGCCGCCGAGCTGACGCTCGAGCCCTCGGGCGGTGTACAGGCCGGCGTAGCCGCCTCCAACGATCAGGATCTTGTTCACAGACGCACTTCTTCCCCGGTATCAGATGTGGATACCGGGATTCTATCGCGGCCTAGGATTCCGACGGCTCGCCCGCGCGGGTGACCCCGGCGGCATCCCCAGCGCCCAGCCGGCTGCCGCGCTGATCCTGCGGGCACGCGCACACCGACGGCGACCAGTCGCCCAGCTCGAGGGCCAGGTCGCCGATCGGGTTCACGCCCTCCCCGGCCGCGAGGGACTGCGCCAGCACCGCGTGCAGGCACTTCACCCGTGTCGGCATGCCGCCAGCGCTGATGCCGGCGATCTCCTCGACGTGCCCGTGCGCCTCACGGTCGGCGAGGTACGCCGCATGTGCCGCGGCATACGCATCCGCCACCCCCGGCTCCTCGAGCCGCAGCTGCAGCTCGGCCATCGTGCCGTCGGCCTCGAGGCGAGACGCGGATGCGGTGGCTCCCGGATGGGTGAGGTAGTAGAAGGTCGGGAACGGGGTGCCGTCGGGCAGCCGCGGGCTCGTCACCACGACGGTGGGGGCGCCGCAGGCGCAGCGTGCGCCGATGCCGAGCACGCCGCGCATGGTGCGCCCCAGCTGCAGCGCCATGATCTCGAGGTCACGCTCCGTTGCGGGGTCGATCGCTGCGCTCACTGCGGCTCCGGGGCGGTGCCGATGGAGGTCGGCGCCTGATTGGTGAGCCCTGCGAGCAGGAACGAGTTGGCCGCGGCAGCCGTCCAGTCGCTGCTGGGTGCCTCGAGCGTCGCGGAGGGCACCTCGCTCGACGCGGTCTCGAGCGCGGAGCGGTTGTCGAGCAGCACGAAGCTCGTCTCATCCGGGTACACGAAGAAGAGCCGGTCGCGGGCCTGCGCCTCGATGTAGGCGGGATCCTCCCAGCGGGCCGACTCGGTTTCGAGCGACTCGAGGTTCGCCTGCTGATCGGCGACCTGCGCCTCGAGCGCGGCGATGTCTCGGCGCTGCTCGAGCAGCAGGCCGACGGTGGGTGCGAGCACGACGGCTCCTGCCACCACGAGGCCGACGACGATCAGCAGCAGCCACGAGACGCGCAGCTGCCCGAGGGCGACGTCAGACGAGGAGGGCACCCGCCGATGCTACCGGCGAGTGCCCTCCTGCGACGGTCGAACCGCCTGTCATGCGCTGATGCGGCGAGCGCCTCAGCCCTCGAAGCGCGGGTAGACGCCGGCGCCGGCGTACTCCGCCGCGTCGCCGAGGTCCTCCTCGATGCGCAGCAGCTGGTTGTACTTCGCGACGCGCTCGCTGCGGGCAGGGGCGCCGGTCTTGATCTGGCCGCAGTTCACGGCGACCGCGATGTCGGCGATCGTGGTGTCCTCGGTCTCTCCGGAGCGGTGCGAGATCACCGAGCCGTAGCCGGCCTGCGTCGCGATGCGGATCGCGTCGAAGGTCTCGGAGAGCGTGCCGATCTGGTTGACCTTGACGAGCAGCGCGTTGGCGGCGCCGCGCTCGATGCCATCGACCAGGCGCTCGGGGTTGGTGACGAACAGGTCGTCGCCGACCAGCTGCACGCGGTCGTCGAGGCGCTCGGTGAGCGCTGCCCAGCCGTCCCAGTCGTCCTCATCGAGCGGATCTTCGATGGTCACGAGCGGGTAGGAGTCGACGAGGTCTGCGAAGTAGTCGGTCAGCTCGGCGCTCGTGCGGTCCTGGCCCTCGAAGCGGTAGACGCCGTTCTCGAAGAACTCGCTCGCGGCGACGTCCATGCCGAGGGCGATGTCGGTGCCGGGCGTGAAGCCAGCCTTCTCGATCGCCTGCACGAGCAGGTCGAGCGCCTGGCGGTTGCTGGGCAGGTCGGGGGCGAAACCGCCCTCGTCGCCGAGGCCCGTCGCCAGGCCCTGCTCCTTCAGGATGGCCTTCAGCGTGTGGTAGGTCTCTGCGCCCCAGCGCAGCCCCTCGCGGAACGACTCCGCGCCGATCGGCAGGATCATGAACTCCTGCACGTCGACGCCCGTGTCGGCGTGGGCGCCGCCGTTGATGACGTTCATCATCGGCACCGGCAGCAGGAAGGCGTTCGGCCCGCCCAGGTAGCGGAACAGCGGCAGCTGCGATGAGTCGGCGGCTGCCTTCGCGACCGCGAGCGAGACGCCCAGGATGGCGTTGGCGCCGAGGTTCTTCTTGTTGTCGCTGCCGTCGAGCTCGATGAGGGCCGAGTCGATGAGCCGCTGGTCGTCGGCGACCATGCCCTCGATCGCCTCGGCGATCTCCTCGTTGACGGCGTCGACGGCCTGCTGCACGCCCTTGCCGAGGTAGCGGGCGCTGTCGCCGTCGCGCAGCTCGTAGGCCTCGAAGGCGCCGGTCGAGGCGCCAGAGGGGACGGCGGCGCGACCAACGGCGCCGTCGGAGAGCAGCACCTCGACCTCGACGGTCGGGTTGCCGCGGGAGTCGAGGATCTCGCGCGCCTGCAGGGTGTCGATGAGTGCCACGGGTGCTCCTTGTGTTGAGTGAACGCGGTCGCGGTGGTCGGCCGATTCGAGCCTAGCCCTCAGCGCATCCGTGCCACACCGGCGTTCACCGGCCGTTCGCCCGACGCCCCGCTCTGGTCATCCGTTGGCGCCTCCCAACATCGATTGGCGGCTCCCCGCATCCATTGGCGGCTCCCCGCATCCATTGGCGACTTCCGGCATCCATTGGCGACTTCCGGCATCCATTGGCGGCTTCCGGCATACATTGGCGGCTTCCGGCATCCATTGGCGGCTTCCGGCATACATTGGCGGCTTCCGGCATACATTGGCGGCTTCCGGCATCCATTGGCGGCTTCCGGCATCACATCGGGGGCGGTCGCACACTCCGCCATTCGATCCCGCAGGGCGCCATTCGATCCCGCAGGGCGCCACTCGATCCCGCAGGGCGCCACTCGATGGCGCGAGGCGCCACTCGATCCCGCAGGGCGCCACTCGCTGGTTCGAGCGAGCACGCCAATGCGGCAGTGCCCATGGATCGGGACGGGAGGGGTCAGGCGATGGGCTTGATCTCGAGCGCCGCGGCGGTGTCGCCGGGGCGCACGAATGCGAAGTGCGTGGCTCCGGATGCGGCCAGCTGCTCCAGCAGGCCCGTCACGTTCTTCGTGCGGCGCTGCATGCGCACCGTCTGGCCTGCCGCCACGAGCTCGCGCTTGATCGCGAGCGCCTCCGAGGGCTCCACGGACTTGTCGAGCAGCAGCGCGACGGTCTCGCCGCCCTGCTCCTCCGGCAGGCTCACGAGGTCGACGAGGCGCTCGAAGCCGAGGGAGATGCCGACCGCCGGCAGCTCCTGACCCAGGAAACGGCCGACCATGCCGTCGTAGCGGCCGCCGCCGCCGATCGAGAAGGGCAGCTCCGGGTGCGCGATCTCGAAGATCGGGCCCGTGTAGTAGCCCATGCCGCGCACGAGCGTGGCATCGAACTCGAGCCGGATGCCGACATTGGCCGCCAACAGCTCCCGCACGGGCTCGAGCAGGGCGACGTCGAAGCCCTCGAGCGGCGTCGCGCCGGGTTCTGGGGCAGCTGCATCGGCGACCTCCGGCCGATCTGCCACGAGATCGCTGATGGCGTCGAGGGTCTCGAGCAGCCGACCGCCGTCGAGACCGCGGGTGCCGAGCTCGTCGCTCACGCCCTCACGACCGAGCTTGTCGAGCTTGTCGACCGTGATGAGCGCGCCATCGTGCTGGTCGGCGGGCACGCCTGCGTGCTCGAGCGCGGCGAGCAGGATGCGGCGGTCATTGATGCGGATGAACGCGTCGGGGATCCCGAGCCTGGTGAGCGCATCCCCCGTCGCCGCCAGCACCTCGAGCTCCGCCGCGATGCCGGGCTCGCCCGCGATGTCGATGTCGCACTGCATGAACTGGCGGAAGCGGCCCCGCTGCGGGCGCTCGGCACGCCAGACGGGCGCGATCTGGATGGCGCGGAACACGGGCGGCAGGCTCGCGCGGTGGGAGGCGATGAATCGCGCGAGCGGCACCGTGAGGTCGAACCGCAGGCCCAGGTCTGCCAGGTCGAGCGGCGCTTCGGCCGCGCGCAGGTCGTCGGTCGTGAGGCCACGACGCATGACGGCGAAGGCGAGCTTCTCGTTGTCGCCGCCGAGGCCGGCGTGCAGGCGCGCGGCGTCCTCGACCACCGGCGTCTCGATCTCCTCGAACCCGTGGTGCTCGTAGGCCTGCCGGATCACGCGCAGCACCCGCTCGCGCACGCGCTTCTCGGCCGGCAGGAAGTCGCGCATGCCGCGCGGCGGGTTCACCTGGGTTGCCATGGCACCATTCTCGCGCACGAGACGCGCGTGATCTGCCGACCCCGCATCCGCACGCATCCGGCATCCGCCTGGCACCATGAGGATCGTGCGACGACGGTGGCCCTTCCACGACCGCGCGGTGCCCGTGGTCTCCTGGCGCATCGCGATCGTGCTGATGGCCGTGCTCGCCGAGGCCTGGAACATCAAGAACATGCTCGCCTCGGGCGAGCGGGCGAGCGAGCACTTCGCGTACTTCACGGTGCAGGCGAACCTACTCGTGATCGTCGTGATGCTCTGGATGCTGCTGGTGCCGCAGGCGCGCAGGCCCGGGTGGTTCGATCACCTGCGCGGCGCGGCGACGGCCTACATCGTGCTGACCGGGCTCGTCTACGCGGTGCTGCTGGCTCAGCCCGACGAGGTGTGGTCGTGGTCGATCGAGTTCACGAATGCGGCGCAGCATCGGATCATCCCGTGGCTGGTCGGGCTCGACTGGCTGCTGGTGCCGACAGCCGGCCGGATCCGCTTCGGGCGCGGCATCTGGTGGATGCTCTACCCGATCGCCTACCTGGTCTGCTCGTGGCTGCGGGGCGCCCTCGTCGACGGCTGGTACCCGTACCCGTTCCTCGACCCGGGCGAGCACGGCGGATGGGCTGGCCTGGCGTGGCCGACGGGACAGGTGCTGCTCGCCTTCCTGGTCGGCATCCTCCTGGTGGCCGGGATCGGCAGGCTGCGCTACCGGGAGTCGGCGGCGCGCTCCTCGGCGAGCTTGGTGGCGAAGCCGTCGAGCACGAGCTCGAGTCCCCACTCGAACTCGTCGGCGTAGCGGTAGTCCTTGCCGGTCACGAGCTCGGCCACGAGCTCGGCGAGGGCCGGGAACTGCTCGGCGGGCAGCTGCATCTCCTCGATCATCTCGTCGGCACCGCCCGGCTCGAACGGGAGCTGCTGCTCGGCGCCCACGAAGCCGGAGACGTAGGCGTCGAGCACCGAGAAGGCGTGCGCGGCCAGCCGCACCGAGAAGCCGCCGGCCCGCAGCGCGGCCTGCACCGCCTCGTGACCCCTGAGCAGGGCGAGGCCTGGCGAGCGGCGCGACTCGAGCAGCGAGAGGCCCCACGGATGCGCGCCAAGGGCCGCGCGGGAGGAGTGCGCCCTGGCGTGCAGACCGGCGCGCCAGTCGCCGTCGGCGGTCGGGGCCTCGATCTGCGCCATCAACCAGTCGGCGAGGAGGTCGAGCAGCGCCTCCTTGCCCGCGACGTGGTGGTAGAGCGACATGGCCTCGACGCCGAGCTCGCGCCCGACGCTGCGCATGCTGACGCCGACCAGACCGTCACGATCCGCGACGGCGGCTGCGGCGACCACGATGCGGTCTGCGCTGAGCGACTGCTTGACTGCCGCCTTCGGCATCCTCGCCTCCTCCGACCTCGCCATGACCCTTGTGGGACTTACGAGTGTAAGGGTACGCTCTCGATGCCCCAGTCTTACACCCGTAAGGAGTTTCCATGCGTGCCGTCGTCGTCGAGCAGTATGGCCCCCCAAGCGTCGCTCGGATCAGCGACCTTCCCGCACCGGAGCCGCGCGCCGGGCAGGTGCTCGTGCGTGTCGTCTCCGCCGCGGTCACCGCAGGCGACGCGCGCATCCGAGCCGCCCGATTCCCGGCAGGCATGGGCGTGCCCGGCAGGCTCGCGCTCGGGCTGCGCGGGCCGCGCAACCGCGTGCTCGGCATGGTCGCCTCCGGCACCGTGGAGGCGCTCGGTGCCGATGTGACGGGCTTCGCCATCGGCGACGAGGTCGCCGGCATGGCCGGTGCGCGGATGGGCGCCCACGCCGAGCTGCTTGCGATCGAGGCCTCGCGGCTGGTGCACAAGCCCGCGGGAGTCTCGCCCGACGCGGCCGCCGCTGCGATCTTCGGCGGCACGACGGCAGCGCATTTCCTGCACGACGTCGCGCGGCTGCGCGCGGGACAGGACGTGCTCGTCGTCGGCGCCTCGGGCGCGGTCGGCACCAGCGCGGTGCAGCTCGCGGCCCTCGCCGGTGCGACCGTGACGGGAGTCACGAGCGGCCGCAACGCCGAGCTCGTGCGGCGGCTCGGGGCCGACGAGATCGTCGACTACACGAACAGCGATCCCGCAGCGCTCGGTCGTCGATTCGACGTCATCCTCGATGCGGCTGGCACCTTGACGCCGCAGACCGCCAGGGCGCTCGTGCGCGAGGGCGGCACCGCCGTGCTGGCGGCCGCCGACCTGCGGCAGATGCTCAGCGCGCGAGGCCCGGTCACGGCGGGCACCGCGCCCGGCGGCGCTGCCCTCGTGGAGCGGCTGATGCCACTGCTCGAGCGCGGCGAGCTCGACCCGGTGATCCAGGAGTCGATGTCGCTCGACGAGATCGCGCGCGCCTACGAGATCGTCGACTCGGGCCACAAGGTCGGCAACGTGGTCGTGCGGCCGTAGGCGCCACCCGGCACCGAGCACAACGCAAGCCCGCGCAGACGAGCCAGTGCCCGCAGGCGGCGGGAGTCCGCGCGGGTGCCAGTCGTGCCTGACGGGCTTGCGTTGTGCGGCAGCTGCGGCAGCTGCCGCAGCTGCCGCGGCTGCTCATGGCGCCGAGGGCACGGCAGCCGCGACCCGGCCGCTCACACGCGGCTGCGGGTGCGCGCCGCGACCAGCACTCTGTCGATGACGACGAAGCCGAGCAGGCCCCACCCGACGAGCGGCAGCAGCAGTCCGACGGCGGCACCGACCGCCACGACCGCCACGATCCCCCACCACGGCGCGCGGGCGAGCGCGCCTGCCTTCGGCGGAGCGCCCGGCCTGCCGTACGGGCCCCGGCGCCACCACATCCGCATGCCCAGCGCGACCATCGTGGCGATGCCGAGCGCCAGCGCCGCGAGCACCAGCTGGTTCGGCAGCCCGAACATCGATCCCATGTGCAGGTCGATGCCCCAGCGCGCGAGCTTCGAGATCAGCCCGAAGTCGGCGAAGTCGACGCGGTCGACCACCTCGAGCGTCGCACCGTCGACCGAGACGGTGTCGACCTCCGTCGGGAACGACCGCTGGATCTCCTGCACAACCCACGCAGACTGCGCGTCGGCTGGCGGCCGGATCTCGACGAGCCCGACGTTCACGTTCTCGGTGCGGGCAACCGCGAGCACCTCGTCGAATCGCGCCGGATCGACCTCGGCGGCGGCGGTCGCGGCCCCGTGGTCCGAGTGCGGATCCGCGTCGCCCTCGGCGCCCGCGAGCGCGGTCGACACCGTCGGCGTCGACCAGCCCAGCGCGGATCGCAGCTCGGTGACGTTGGCACCGGCGAGCTGCGACCAGGTGATGCCCGTCATCGAGAGGAAGAGCGCGCCGAGCGCGAGCCAGATGCCCAGCGAGGCGTGCCACGTGTGCAGCCGGCGGACCCCGGTCGCGCCGAGGTCCGGCCGCACGAGGTCACGCCTGCGACGGCCGGTGCGCCACCTGCCGATCCAGAGGCCGACACCCGCGAGCACCACGATGCCGAGCCAGCTCGCCGCGAGCTCGGAGTAGAGCCGGCCGACGTCGCCGAGCCCCAGACCGCGATGGAAGTGGTCGATGGCCGTGCGCAGCGGCAGCGATCCGCTGGTGCCGTAGACCGTCATGTCGCCGCGGATCGCACCGCTCACCGGATCGACGAAGATCGCGCGGCTCTCGCTGTCGACCAGCCCGTCTTCGGCGAACAGCACCCGGGTCGTGGCGCCGGCCTCCGGTGCCGGGCGCAGCGCCGACAGCGAGGCATCCCCCGCCTCCTGCTGCGCGAGCCGCACCTGCTCGGCGAGCGGCAGCGGCTCGCCCTCGGTCGGCGCCGTGAGCGCCTCGCTGTAGAGCACCTGCTCGGCGGAAGGCGCCAGCGCATAGGCCGCGCCGGAGAGCGCGGCGACCAGGATGAACGGCCCGACCAGCACGCCGGCGAGCCAGTGCAGCCGGCGCAGCAGCGGCGTGAGCCACGGCCCGGATCGACCGGGCGCAGGCTCGCCTCCCGGCCGATCGGCCGGAGGCCGCTCTGGCGGCGCCTCTGCGGATCGGGAGCCGGTCGCGGTCATCGCCCGTGCGCCTGCCGGCGCAGCGACACCACGGCGAGCACAGCGGCAAGTGCCGCCAGCACGACGGCGGCGATCGAGAGCGGCACTGCGGCGCTCATGCCGGCATCCTCCGCCGGTGCCGACGCGGTCGCATCGTCAGCGGCAGCACCCTCCGCGTGGCCCTCTGCGGCGTGGTCGCCCTCGGTCCCAGCCTCGGCCGCGGCCTCGCCGTGCCCGGCCTCCCCGTGCGCATCCGCCGTCTCGCCGATCGTGATCACCGGTGCCGGCAGCTCCGCCTCGGGATCGGCGTCGCCCCACAGCGTCTCGCCCGTCTCGCAGACCTGCAGCGCCGGGAACGCGAGCACGGTGCCGTCGGCCGCGCCCTCCGGCAGGGTCACCTCGACCTCGAGCGTCTCGCGCACGCCGTCGGGCATCGGCTCGTCCGCGGTGAAGACCACGGTGCGGGCGCCATCCTGCAGCGCCGAGGCGACATCCCAGCCGGGATTGGCGATCAGGGCGACGGAGGTGACCTCCTCGGGGATCGTCACCTCGACGGCAGTCGTCGGCGAGCCGTCGCAGCCGTGGCTGAACGAGAACGCGAGCTCCGAGTCGGCCCCAGCCTCAGTCGAGGTGGGCGTGACGTGCACGTGCGCGTTCGCGGCGACGGGCGCGACGAGCACGAGTGCGGCTGCGCCGATGCCGGCTGCGATGCCGGCGACGACGCGAGTGCGGGTGCGCGTGGGAGTGGATCGTGTGGGTGTGGTGGACGTGTGCATTGCAAGCTCCTGCTGCTGGTGCGCGGCGCGTGGGCCGCGCAGTCGTGTGAAGGGCTGGCCGCATGAGCGGTCGCCAGAGTAGTTCGGATGCCGAAGGCATCCGGATGGGGTCAGACGACCAGGAGCGGCGGGCCGCGGGTGCCGTGCGCGCAGCGGAGCACATCGAGCGCGCGGCGGAATGCGGGACGGACGGCGGTGACGGATGCGCGGCGGCGCGCAGGTGCGGCGGTCCAGACGAGCACGGCGACGACGCGTCGCAGCGACATGGCATCGAGACAGGCCTCGACGGCGCGCGGCACGAGCCGCAGCAGCGCGAGCGTGACGGCACCGGCGACGACGTGCGCGAGCGGCATGCCCGCGTGCTCGTGGAGGGCGACTGGCTGGAGGGCGACGGCAGCGTCGTGCGCGTGGGAGCCGTGCGCGTGGGCGCCGTGCGCTGCGGAGCCCGCGGCCTGCGGCAGCGAGTACAGGCCGTGCTGCACCAGCTGCGCGGCGGTGACGGCGACGGCCTGACGGGCGAACGAGCCGCGAGTGCCCAGCACCGGTGCCAGCACGAGCAGCGTGACGACGAACGCGGTCGCGAGCAGCAGCGGGTCGGGCGCTGCTCCCCCGCCGAGCGAGTGCGCGAGGCCGGTGACGACGGTGGTGGCGGCCGAGACGACGAGCGAGGCCGCGAGCGCGCGCTGGCGGCGCGCCAGCGCGCTCGCCCGCATCGCCTCCGTCGCCATAGCCATCACCCTAGGTGCGCGGCCCGGCGGGATGATGGGCGGCGTCCCGCGCCGTCTCCCGCGCGCGCAGCTCGCCGTCGAGCTGGCGGATCGCGCCGCGGAGCGCCCGCTCGGCGTCGAGCCCGCGAGCTGCCGCGCCGCGGACCACGCCGAGCAGCGCGGCGCCGAGGGCCTCCTCGGTGTCCGGCGCCGACCCATCCGCCGACGTCTCGGTCGTCGGCTCGAGACCGGCGCGCTGCGCGCGGCGCAGCACCTTCTCGGCCCTCGCGAGCGCGGGCAGGCTCACCGGGATGCCGTCGAGCGCGCTGTCGCGCTCCGGCTTCTCGGCGCGCTTGATGGCATCCCAGTTCGCGACCACCTCGGCCACGCCGTCGACCGCGGTGTCGGCGAAGACGTGCGGATGCCGGCGGCGCAGCTTCTCAGTGAGGGTGGCGGCGATGTCGTCGAGGTCGAAGCGGCCATCGGCGCGCGCGATGTCGGCGTGGAAGACGACCTGCAGCAGCACGTCGCCGAGCTCCTCGCGCAGGTGCGCGTCATCGCCGCTCTCGATGGCCTCTGCGAGCTCGTGGGCCTCCTCGATCGCATAGGGCGCGAGCGAGACGTGCGTCTGCTCCGCGTCCCACGGGCAGCCGCCGGGGCCACGCAGCCGCGCCATCACGGCGACGAGATCGTCGAGCGCGCTCACGCGCTCTGCTCCTCGGGCTCGGCCACCGGCTTCGGTGGCGGGAAGATCGCCGTCAGCAGGGCGTCGACCCACTCGATGAGCTCGGCGTCGGGCAGCGCATCGGCCTGCGTGCCGGCCAGCCTGCCGCCGCCTGCGGTGGGGATCGGCACGACGATCGTCTTGGCGGTCGCGTTGAGCTTGGCATCCGGGTACATGCGACGCAGCCGCAGCTGCACCGAGTCGGCGAGCTCGGCGGGGCCGACCCGCAGGTTCGGGCCGACGGTGATGACCTCCGAGAGCCGCGCAGCCTGCGCCTTGCGGCGCAGCCGGGCGATCGCGATGAGCGCGGCGACCTGCGACGGCGGCTCGCCGTAGCGGTCGCGCAGCTCGTCGAGCACGTGGTCGATCGCGCCGTCGTCGCGCGCCGAGGCCGCGGCCGAGAGCTTCTGGTAGGCCTCCAGGCGCAGGCGCTCGGAGTCGACGTAGTCCTCGGGGATCACCGCGTCGACGGGCAGCTCGAGGCGGAGCTCGCGTGGCCCCTCGTCCTTCTCCCCGCGGAAGACCGCGACGGCCTCCCCGACCATCCGCAGGTAGAGGTCGAAGCCGACGCCGGCGATGTGGCCGGACTGCTCGCCGCCCAGCAGGTTGCCTGCTCCGCGGATCTCGAGGTCCTTCAGCGCCACCTGCATGCCGGCGCCGAGCTCGTTGTGCACCGCGATGGTCTCGAGCCGGTCGTGCGCCGTCTCCGACAGCGGCTTCTCGCCGTCGTAGAGGAAGTAGGCGTATGCGCGCTCGCGACCACGGCCGACGCGGCCGCGCAGCTGGTGCAGCTGACTGAGGCCGTAGCGCTCGGCGTGGTCGACGATGAGCGTGTTCGCATTGGGGATGTCGAGGCCGGTCTCGACGATCGTGGTGGAGACGAGCACGTCGTACTGCTTCTCCCAGAAGTCGACGATGACGCGCTCGAGCGCCGTCTCGTGCATCTTGCCGTGCGCGACGC
Source organism: Agrococcus sp. ARC_14 (assembly GCF_022436485.1). Classification (NCBI taxonomy): domain Bacteria; kingdom Bacillati; phylum Actinomycetota; class Actinomycetes; order Micrococcales; family Microbacteriaceae; genus Agrococcus; species Agrococcus sp. ARC_14. The sequence goes on along the minus strand of NZ_JAKUDO010000001.1, from coordinate 1,089,843 downwards.
CGATGCGGGCCTCCGGCACGAGCTCCGCCAGCTGGGCCGCCACCCGGTTGATCGACGAGACGCGGTTGTGCACGAAGAAGATCTGGCCCTCGCGCAGCAGCTCACGACGGATCGCGGCGGCCACCTGCTGCTCGTTGTAGGCGCCGACGAAGGTGAGCACCGGGTGCCGCGCCTCCGGCGGCGTCGCGAGCGTCGACATCTCGCGGATGCCGGTCACCGCCATCTCGAGCGTGCGTGGGATGGGCGTCGCTGACATCGAGAGCACATCGACGTTGGTCTTCAACGACTTGAGCCGCTCCTTGTGCTCGACGCCGAAGCGCTGCTCCTCGTCGATGATCACGAGGCCGAGCTCCTTGAAGTGCACGTTCTCCGAGAGGATGCGGTGGGTACCGATGACGACGTCGACGGTGCCGTCGGTGATCCCCGCGATCGTCTCGCGCACCTCCTTGTCGGACTGGAAGCGGCTGAGCGCGCGCACCTGCACGGGGAAGCCGGCGAAGCGGGCCGCGAAGGTCTCGAAGTGCTGGCGCACCAGCAGCGTCGTCGGCACGAGCACCGCGACCTGCGTGCCATCCTGCACGGCCTTGAAGGCGGCGCGCACGGCGACCTCGGTCTTGCCGTAGCCGACGTCTCCGGAGAGCAGGCGATCCATCGGGACCTCGCGCTCCATGTCGCGCTTCACCTCGTCGATGGTCGTGAGCTGATCCGGCGTCTCCGCGTAGGGGAAGGCATCCTCGAGCTCGCGCTGCCAGGGGCTGTCGGGCCCGAAGCGCCGACCCTTCGACGCCATGCGCTTCGAGTAGAGCTGCACGAGCTCGACCGCGATCTCGCGCACGGCCTTGCGTGCCTTCGCCTTCGACTGCTGCCAGTCGCTGCCGCCCATCTTCGACAGCTGCGGTGCCTCGCCGCCGACGTAGCGGTTGAGCTGGTCGAGCTGATCGGTCGGCACGGAGAGGCGGTCGCCGGGGTGGCCGCGCTTGGATGCGGAGTACTCGATCACGAGGTACTCGCGAGTGGTCTTCACCGGGTTGCGGCCGCCGGAGGAGACCGTGCGCTGGGTCAGCTCGACGAAGCGGCCGACGCCGTGCGTCTCGTGCACGACGTAGTCGCCGGCCTTGAGCTGCAGGGGGTCGACGACCGAGCGGCGGCGGCCGGCGAGCTTGTGCGGCTGGCGGGCGTCGACGCCGACGGCGCGGCCGAAGAACTCGGCCTCGCTCACCAGCTCGATGCGCTCATCTGGCAGCAGGAAGCCGTGCTCGACCGAGGCCTGCGTCACGTGCACGACACCGGGCTCGAGCTCGACGGGGAGGGCGTCGACGACCCTGGCACCCACCTCGTGCTCGCCGAGCACCTGCGCCGCGCGATCCACCAGGCCGTGGCCGGCAGCGGTGACGACGATGCGCCAGCCCTCGCGAGCATGCTCGCGCAGGTGCGCGACGGCGCCGTCGGCGACGCCCGTGAAGCTCGGCACCGGCTGCCCCTCGACTGCCGTGACCGTCTCGTCGGCCGCGAGCACCGAGAAGGTCCACCAGGGCGCGTCGACCGCTGCGCGCAGCTCGTCGAGGCTCAGGAAGCCGCTCGAGAGGTCGACGGGCGCCAGCCCGCCTGCCGTCGCTGCGCTCCAGGAGGCCTCGAGGAACTCCTGGTTCGTCTCGTTGAGGCTCGCGACCCGGTCGCGGATGCGCTCCGGCCCGAGCACCACGACGCCGGCGCCCGGCAGGTAGTGCGTGATGGGCACGAGCCGCTCGAGCAGGGCGGGGGCGAGCGACTCCATGCCCTCGACGGGCATGCCCTCTGCGATCTTCTCCAGCATCTGCCGGATGCCGGGGAACTCGGGCGCCAGCTGGCGCGCACGCGTGCGCACCGCCTCCGTCAGCAGCAGCTCCCGGCTGGGTGGCAGCACGATGCGCTCGACGGGGTCGGGGTCGGAGCGCTGGTCGGCGACGTGGAACCAGCGCATCTGGTCGACCTCGTCGCCGAACAGCTCGATGCGGACGGGGTGGTCCTCTGCCGGGCTGAACACGTCGACGATGCCGCCGCGCACGGCGAACTCGCCGCGCCTGGTGACCATGTCGACGCGCGCGTACGCGAGGTCGACGAGCTGCCTGGAGAGCGCCGTCAGGTCGACACCGCGGGCACCGGCGACGAGCTCGACGGGCGCGACGTCGAGCAGGTTGTCGGCGACGGGCTGCAGCGCAGCGCGCACCGAGGCGATGATGACGGTCGGCCTGGATGGGTCGCGCTCGGCGACGGCGCGCAGCGTCGCGCCGCGCTGCCCGACGGTCTCGGCCGAGGGGCTCAGCCGTTCGTGCGGCAGCGTCTCCCAAGCCGGCAGGTCGAGGATCTGCGCCTCCGGCAGCCACGCGCGCAGGTCGTCGCGCACCGCCTCGGCCTCACGCCTGGTGGCGGTGACGACGAGCAGCGGGCGCTCGTGCGTGCTGGCGAGCGTCGCGACGACCGGCGCGCGCATCGCCTCGATGCCGGTGAGGGCACCGCCGACGCTGGCCTCGACGACCGGCTCGAGCGCGCTGCGCTGCAGCAGCTCGAGCAGTGGCTGGAGGCTCACGAGGTGAAGACGACTGCACCTGCGCCGTCGAGGACCTCGAGCTGGAAGCCGGCGGACTCGTCGGCGATGGGCGGCATGATCGCGCCGAACACCGGTGGTGCGCCCTCTCCGGACGCCTCGCCCCTGACGAGCTCGACATCCTCGCCGAACCAGTGCATCACGGCCCGCTCAGCGCCCTCGGGGCCGATCACGAGCACGACCTTCGCCTCGTTCTCGCCCGAGAGGCAGTAGATCGGCTCGGCGCTCAGGCAGGTGCCGACGCGGAAGCCATCCGCGTCCTCGACGATGAGGTCGGTCATGCCCGACTCCGTGCTGCGGTCCCACCACAGCTCGTGCCCGTCGAAGGAGGCAGACAGCGTGTAGCCGTTCGGGCCCTCGGGTGCACGGGTCTCGCTGTCGGCGGGGGCGCATCCGACGAGCGCCAGCGTCACCGCGATGACAGCGGCGGCAGTGGTGGCGATACGACGCACGGGACCTTCTTTCGATCGGCACTTCATGCTAGCGGCGCTCATCCGAGAGCTAGGACGGGGAGTGGACGCTCTGCTGCGCGGCCAGGAATCCGTCGGCGATGATGCGCTCGACGGCGTCGGCGCCGAGCTGCACCAGCAGCTCCGCCTCGGGCTGCTCTGCCTTCGCGAAGGGCTTCAGCACGAAGTCGGCGGCGTCCTGCCTGCCGGGCGGTCGGCCGATGCCGAGGCGCACGCGCAGCACCTCGGGCCCGCGCGCAGCGATGATGTCGCGCATGCCGTTGTGGCCGCCGTGCCCGCCGCCCTGCTTGAGCCGGATCTCCCCCAGCGGCAGGTCGAGCTCGTCGTGGAGCACGATCACGTGCTCCACGTCGACGCCGTACCAGTCCATCAGCTTCGCGACCGGGCCGCCCGAGCGGTTCATGTACGAGAGCGGGAAGGCCGTCACGACCTTCGGACCCCCGACGACGCGCGACTCTGCCACCAGTGCATCCGCGCGGCCGTGCTTCTTCGGGTTCGCGCCTGCTCGCCGTTCGAGCTCTGCGGCGACCAGCTGGCCGATGTTGTGGCGCGTGCGCGCGTAGTCGGGCCCGGGATTCCCGAGCCCGACCACGAGCCACGTCTGCGCCATGCCGGCTCCGTCGATGGAGGACTACTCCGAGGCGCCCTCGGTGGACTCCTCGGCGGCCTCCTCGGCTGCCGCTGCCGTCTCGCCCTCTGCGGCCGCGGCGTCCTCGTCCTCGAGCTGAGGCGCGGCGGGGACCACGATGCCGACGACGAGCGTGTCGGGGTCGGTGAGGAGCACTGCACCCTTGGGGAGCTCGATGGCGCTGGCGACGATGTGCGCGCCCTCCTCGAGGCCCTCGATCGAGACCGTGATGGAGTTGGGGATGTGGAGCGCCTCGACCTCGATCGACAGCGAGGTCGACTCGTGGTTGGAGATGGTGCCGGGGGCCGACTCGCCCTCGAGATGCACGGGCACGTCGACGGTGACCTTCTCGCCGCGCTTGACGATCACGAGGTCGATGTGCTCGATGGCGGGCATGCCCTGGAGCACCGGGTTGCGCTGCACGTCCTTCACGAGGGCGAGCTGCGACTTGCCGGCGATCTGCAGGTCGATGATGGCGTTCGAGCGGCGCACGAGGAGGTAGAGCGCGTGTGCGTCGACCGTCAGGTGCTGCGGCTCGGTGCCGTGACCGTAGAGGACCGCGGGGACCTTGCCGACGGCGCGCAGCTTGCGGGCAGCGCCCTTGCCGAAGGATTCGCGGATGTCGGTCTCGAGCTTGTCGTACTCAGTAGCCATGGAAGTGCTCCTTGTGGGCCGCAGCCCGTCGTCTTGTCGACTCGAACGCTCATGCGTGAGGACCAGGTCTGCTGCTCCCACCGCGTCGATCACGGATGCTCGTGCATCCCTCGCCGAAGTTCAGCCTCTTACTCTAGCGCAACGGCGATCGAGCAGCGGCCGCAGGCCGCGTATCGAGATCGTCCCCATCTCGATACGACGGCTGCGCCGCCTACTCGATGACCGCTGGGCGTGTCAGCCGAACAGGCCTGCGATCAGGTAGATCGCGAACGAGAGCACGAAGCCGACGATCGCCATGAGGCCCTGCGCCACCGTCCAGGTCTTCAGCGTCGTCTTGACGTCGAGGCCGAAGAACTTGCTGACGAGCCAGAAGCCCGAGTCGTTCACGTGGCTGAAGCCCACGGAGCCCGCTGCGGTCGCGAGCACGATGGCGGCCACCTCGACCGGGTTGAAGCCGCCGTCGACGACGACGCCCGCCATCAGCGACGCCGCGGTGGTGAGCGCGACGGTGGCCGAGCCCTGGGCGATGCGCACGATGAGCGCGATGAGGAAGGCCGCCACGATCACCGGCATGCCGATCGAGTTGAGCGACTCGGCGATCGCGTCGCCGATGCCGGTGACGCGCAGCACGCCGCCGAACATGCCGCCGGCGCCGGTGACGAGCACGACGGCGCAGATCGGGCCGAGCGCGCTGTCGGCGACCTTCTCGATGAGGGAGCCGGACTTGCCCATCCCCCAGCCGAGCAGCCACATCGAGACGATCACGGTGATGAGCAGGGCGATCGGGGTCTCGCCGAGCACGCGCAGCAGCGCGATGACCGGCTGAGCCTTGAACGCGTCCGGGTCCTCGGTCGTGGCGGCGAACATGTTGAGGCCGGTGTTCAGCAGGATGAGCACGAGCGGCAGCACGAGCAGCGCGATGATCTTGCCGAACGAGGGGTTCGACTCCATCTCGCGATCCTCATCGGGCGTGCCGTCGAGGATCGTGGGCACCGCGATGTCGTACTTGCGGCCGACGTAGCCGCCGAACAGCACGCCCACGAGGTACCAGACGGGGAGGGCGACCACGAGGCCGAGGATCAGCACCAGGCCGACGTCGGCGCCGAGGATGGCGGATGCCGAGACCGGGCCCGGGTGCGGCGGCACGAAGATGTGCATGGAGCTGAAGGCCAGCGCCGCGGGGAACGCGACGGTCAGCAGCGATCCGCCGAGCCGGCGTGCGACGGCATAGATGATCGGCATCATGACGACCAGGCCCGCGTCGAAGAAGATCGGGAAGCCCATCAGCAGGCTCGCGATGCCGACGGCCATCGCGGCGCGCTGCTCGCCGAACACCGAGATGAGCTTGTCGGTCAGCACTCTCGCGCCGCCGGAGGTCTCGATCATGCGGCCGAGCATCGCACCGAGCGCCACGAGCAGCATCACGTTGCCGAGCGTCGGGTTGAAGCCGAAGGCGATCGCGGCGATCAGCTGGTCGAAGGGGATGCCGGCCGCGACCGCGGTCAGCAGGCTCGTGATCATCAGCGCGAGGAACGCGTGGATCTTGAACGCCATGATGAGCACGAGCAGGAGCGCGATCGATGCTGCCGCGAGCAGCAGCAGACCTCCCGTGCCGAGATCCCAGTTCAGGACGAGGTCTTCCATGGATGTCTCCAGAGTGTGCGTGTGCGGTGCGGAGGGGTGTCGCGGTGCGCGACGGTGGTGTCGCGGTGCGCGACGGCAGGTCAGGCCGGTTGGACGTCGATCGTGCCGGTGATCGTAGCGCTCTCGGAAGGCTCGACAGGGCGCCCGGCGGCGCGACCCATGAGGATGCGGGTCACCTCGTCGACGATCGCGGCGGGAGGCTGCTCGATGGAGATCGCGATGCCGCGCTCCCACTCGGCCAGCGGCTCGAGGGTGTCGATCTGGCTGTCGAGCAATGTGCTCGGCATGTACTCGTGGTCGCGATGGGCAAGGCGGTCGGCAAGCAGATCCTTGTCGCCGACGAGGTGCACGAACACGAGCGACGCGTCGCTCGAGCGCAGCAGCTCGCGGTACCAGCGCTTGAGCGCCGAGCAGGCGACGATGGTGACCCGGCCCTTGGCCGACCCGTCGGCGATGGTCTGGCCGATGATCTTGAGCCAGGGCACGCGATCCTCATCGGTGAGCGGCGTGCCGCTGGCCATCTTGTCCTTGTTGGCCTTCGGGTGCAGGTCGTCGCCGTCGATGAAGTCGATGTTCAGTCGCTCGGCGAGGGCCGAGCCGATCGTCGACTTGCCGGATCCCTGCACGCCCATGATGATCATCGACGGATATCGCGTCTCGCTCATCGCCCAGCTCCTTCGCCGTCCGCCGCTGGGAACGTCAGCAGCACCTTCGAGGATACGGATGCATCGCGCGCGAGGTCGAGGGCGCGCAGCCCCTCGGCGATCGGCAGCTCGTGGCTGATGACCGCCGCGGCGTCGAGCGAGCCGTCCGCGAGCGCCACCAGCACCTCGTCGATCTCGTCGTTGAAGCGGAACGAGCCGACCAGGGTGAGCTCGCGCGTGATGGCGCTCGCCATCGGCACGGCGATGTCGCCGGCGCGCTGCAGGCCGAGCATGACGACCGTGCCGCCGCGGCGCGCGCCGCTGATCGCTGCGGCGAGGCCCGGCACGGTGCCCGACGACTCGATGACGACGTCGGCGTGCACGGCCGCGATCCCCTCCGCATCCGTGGCGTCGACCGCGCGGGCGCCCAGGCGCTCTGCGAGCGCGCGCGGGTGCTCGTGCAGGTCGGTCGCGACGATCTCGCTCGCGCCGTGGTGCTTCGCGACCGCGATCGCGAGCGCGCCGATGGGGCCGGTGCCGATGACGAGCACGCGTCGGCCCGCGATCTCGCCCGCCTGTCCGACGCCGTGCCACGCGACAGCGGCAGGCTCGGCGAGCGCCGCGAGGCGGAGATCGAGGCCCTCGGGGATGACGCGGAGCATGCGGGCAGGCAGGGCGACGCGGCTGGCGAAGGCTCCGTGGGTGTGCGGCATGCGTGCCGCGGAGCCGAGGTAGGTGCCAGCGGGGCTGAGGTTCGGGCGGTCGGCGGGGAAGGGCGCGGAGCCGTCGTCGACGGGCGTCGCCGGGTGCACCGCGACGCGAGAGCCGACCGTCGGCCCGCTGCCGTCGACCGCCGCCGTCAGCACCGTGCCGACGATCTCGTGACCGAGCACCATGGGCTCACGCAGGATCGACTGCCCGGCGGCGCCGTGCAGCCAGTAGTGCAGGTCAGAGCCGCAGATGCCGCCGTAGGCGATCGCGACGACCGCCTCATCGGCCGCGGGCACGGGCTCGGGCAGCGCCTCGACCCGCACATCCTCCTTGGCGTGGGCGACGAGCGCCCAGTTGCCGGCAACGTCCTCGGTCATCTCTGCTCCTGTCTGCGGCCGGTCAGACGACCGCGGTCATGCCGCCGTCGACGTAGATCGTCTGGCCGTTGACGAATGCGCTCGCGTCGCTGGCGAGGAAGACGAGCGTGCCGACGAGATCCTCGACGGCGCCCCAGCGGCCCGCCGGGGTGCGCTGCGCGACCCAGGCCGAGAACTCGGCGTCGTCGACGAGCTTCTGGGTGAGCTCGGTGGCGAAGTAGCCGGGAGCGAGCGCATTGACGCTGATGCCGTGCGGCGCCAGATCGGCGCACAGGCCCTTCGTGAGCATCACGATCGCGCCCTTGGTGGCGCTGTAGGGCGCGATGGACGGGCGGGCGAGCTGCGACTGCACCGAGCCGATCGAGACGATGCGACCGGAGCCGCGCTCGATCATGCCCTTCGCGACGCGGCGCGAGAGCAGGAACGCGCTGGTGAGGTTGGTCGCGAGCAGGTCGTGCCAGTCGTCGTCCGAGAACTCGGCGATGGGGTTGCGGCGCTGGATGCCGGCGTTGTTGACGAGGATGTCGGGCGTGCCGAGCCGCGCCTCGACGTCGGCCAGCCCCGAGTCGACCGCCGAGGCATCCGTCACGTCGAAGATCGCCACGTGCGTCTCGCGGCCGGTCGAGTCGGCGATCTCGGCAGCGGCGCGCTCGGCCTTGGCGCGGTCGCGGCCGTGCACCACGACCGTGGCGCCCGCCTCGGCGAGCCCCTGCGCGAGCGCGCGGCCGATGCCCTGGCTCGAGCCCGTGACCAGCGCGACCCTGCCGGTGAGGTCGAACAGGGCGCTGCCCGTGCGAGCGGTGTCGGCGGCCATCAGTAGAACTCCTTGGTGCTCATGACGTTGTGCAGCGGCTGGCCGTCGAGCAGGCGGGTCGCGTTGGCGGCGAAGAGCTCGGCGATGCGGCGCGGCTCCTGCACCGAGAGCGCTGCCGTGTGGGGGCTCAGCAGCACGCTCGGGTGCTCCCAGATGCGGCTGTCGGTCGGCAGCGGCTCGACGGCGGTGACGTCGAGCGCCGCGAAGCCGATGCGGCCGTCGTCGAGCGCGTCGAGCAGCGCCGGCTCGTCGACCACGGCGCCACGGCCGACGTTGACGAGGATGGTGTCGGGCTGCACGGCGCCGAGCACTGCCTCGCCGATGAGGCCGGTGGTGTGCGTGGTGCCGGGCAGGGTCGTGACGATCGCATCGACCTGCGCCGCCGCCTCGACCAGCTCGTCCATGGGGACGAGGCGGTCGACGTGCTCCACGGGCTTGCCGCTGCGGGTGGTGCCCCAGACGGTCGCGCCGAGCGCCGAGAAGCGCTCGGCGACGACGGCGCCGATGCCGCCGAGGCCGACGACCAGCACGGTCATCTCGCTGACGTGGCGCATCAGCCGGCGCCCGTCGCCCCAGGTGCGAGAGGCCTGGTCGGCCTCGAGCCGACGCAGACCCTTGGCCCCCGCAAGCACACCGAAGACGGCCCACTCGGCGAGCGTCGAGGCGTGCATGCCCGCACTGGTGGTGACGACCACGCGCTCGAGCTCCTGCTCGGTCAGCTGGGCGTTCTTGACCTGGCCGCCGCCGCCCGCGGCCGTGGTGTGCAGCCAGCGCAGGCTCGGGTTGGCACGCACGGTGCGGGCGAGCGCGGCCGGTGAGACGTCCGGAAGGCCGAACAGCGCATCCGCCCCGTCGATCATCGTGTCGAAGGCTTCCTGCTGCTCTGGGCTGCGCTGCCAGGCGGGGTCGCCCTCCCAGTCGCCCGTCCACCGCCACGGGCGAGTGAGCGCGGGATCGCGCAGCAGCTCGATGCGGGGCTCGAGCGTGACGATCCGCTCGGCGGACGCGTCGTCGAGGCTCACCGCGACGGCGACCTTGAGGGTGGGCTCAGACATGGGCATCTCCTGACTGGTCAAGGCTATCGAGCGGCGGGATGCCGCTGTGGCGTGTTCAGCGCAGCGGGGTCTCGAGGCGCATCGCACCGACGACGACCACGGCAGTCTGGCCCGCGGAGGCCTCGTGGTTCGAGAGCGGTGCTCCGGCCATGATGACGTCGCCGGGGCCGAGTCGCACCCACCGGGCGACGTAGGCGATCGCCTCGCGCACGGGCACGGGCATCGCCTGCGCGCTCGTGTCACGCACGCGCTCGCCGTCGAGCTCGAGGGCGAGCTCCAGGTCGTCGATGGATGCGTCGGTGTCGATCCACGGGCCGAGCGGCGTCGATCCCTCTCCGCCCTTCGACTCGAAGTTGCGCGGGTCGAGCACGGCGCGGTCGGGATACGAGATGTCGTTCACCGCGGTGACGCCCAGCATGAACTCGTGGGCATTCGCCTCGGTCACGACGGGTGCCGTGGGGTCGCCGGTGTCGCGGCCGATGACCACCGCGATCTCGGCCTCCACCACGAGGCGCCCGGCGTCCCGGCGCACCCGCACCGGCTCACCGTGCGCCACGACGGTGCGCGGGCTCTTCAACCATGCCTGCACGGGCGAGGGATGATCGGAGGCGCCGCGGTTCTGCGCGATGCCGACGAGCACGGTGGGCACGGCGGGCGGCAGCAGCACCCTGTCGGTCGCGGCGATCGGCGTGCCCAGGTCGGCAGGGTCCCGACCCGCTGCGAGCGCGACGTAGGGATCCTCGATCGGCACCAACGCATCCGCATCGACCCGCACGTGCTGCGGCTCGCCGCCCACCACGGCCCTCGCGATGCGCATCAGACGCGCGCCGGCTCGGGCTTCGTGTGCGCGTCGCCGGTCTCGTCGCCCGAGATGCGCACGGCGTCCTCGTAGCGCAGCAGGTCACGACCGCGGGTCTCTGGCACCAGGAAGGTCGAGGCCGTGGTGATGAGGGCCAGGGTCGCCATGTAGATGGCCGGCAGCAGCCAGTCGCCGTCGGAGACCGCGAGCAGGTAGGCGCCGAGCACGCCCGCGAGGCCGCCGGCGAGCACCGCCGAGATCTCGCGCGCCATCGCGACGCCGAGGTAGCGGTGGCGGTTGCCGAAGAGCTCGGGCAGCATCGCGCACTGCGGGCCGAGCATGGAGTTGACGCCGACGCCGATGCCGATCGCGACCACCGCGATGACCAGCGGCGCGCTGCCGAGCTGCAGCGCCCACCACGCCGGGAAGGCGTAGACGAGCATGAACAGCGCGCCGAAGCGGTAGACGGCACGGCGGCCGAAGCGGTCGGAGAGGTGGCCGGTCAGCGGGATCGTGCCCATGCCGATCAGCGAGCCGATCGTCACGCCCCAGGCGGCCAGCGAGCCGTCGACCGTCACGGCGGCGGTGGTCGTCGCGAACGAGAGCGCGAGCGTCTGGAACATGTAGGAGCCGCCGTTCTCGGCCATCCGCAGGCCGATGCCGACGACGACCCCGGGCAGACCCCTGGTGAAGATCTCGCGGATCGGGCGCTCGGCGATCTGCTCGTGCTTCTCGAGCTCGACGAAGGTCGGCGTCTCGCGCAGCCGGAGCCGGATGAAGAGCGCGACCAGGATGAGCACGAACGAGGCGAGGAACGGCACGCGCCATGCCCAGCCGAGGAACACCTCGTCGGGCAGCGAGGACAGCAGCGAGAAGACCAGTGCAGCCATCAGGGTGCCGAGCTGGATGCCGATGAACGGCAGCGAGGTGAAGAAGCCGCGGCGCTTGACGGGCGAGTACTCGGCCATCAGCACGGTCGCGCCCGCCTGCTCCGCGCCGGCGCCGAAGCCCTGCAGCAGGCGCAGCAGGGTCAGCAGGATGGGCGCCCAGATGCCGATCGTCTCGAACGTGGGCAGCAGGCCGATGAGCGTCGTCGCGCCACCCATCAGCAGGATCGTGACGACCAGCACCCACTTGCGGCCGAGGCGGTCGCCGAGGGTGCCGAAGAAGAGGCCGCCGAGCGGACGAGCGAGGAAGCCCACGCCGAACGAGGCGAGTGCCGCCACGACGCCGAGCTCCGGCGGCAGGTAGGAGAAGAAGAGCCCGTTGAAGATGAGCGCCGACGCCAGCCCGTAGAGGGCGAAGTCGAAATACTCGAGGGCGCTGCCCACGCTCGACGCGAGGGTCGCGCGGCGGAGGTTGGCCGCGTACTCCGGATCATCGGTGTGCGCGGGGTGCTGCGGGGTGGTCTGGCTCACGGTCCATCTCCTTCGACAGTCCTGCTGGCTTCGTTGCTTCTGGCGAAGGTATCAGCCGGTTGGACACCGTACAACCCACTGAACGATGCGTGCGGCGTGTCCCGTGGGGCGCGGCTCAGCCGCTCCGACCGCCGAGCGGGTTCGTGAGCGCCAGCACGACCGCCTGCAGCCCCGCGGCGACCTCGACGATGCGCGCGTCGTCGACGTGCTCGGCCGGCAGTGCCGCGCCCAGGGCGAGCGGCGGATCGGCGGGCGCCCAGGGGTCGAGTGCCACAGCGACCCCGACGATGCCCCCGAACGAGCCGCCGCGGTCGACTGCGTAGCCCCGCTCGCGTGCCTCGGCCAGCTGCAGCAGCAGCTCGTCCACCGTCGTGATGCTCTCGGGGGTCAGCCGCGGGAAGGGCGCGGCGTCCTGCAGCAGCGACCGCACGGCGTCGTCGTCCATGCGCGCCAGCAGCGCGACGCCCGTTGCGCTGAGCGCCGCCGGCAGCCGGGAGCCCAGCGGCGTGCCGAGCCGGTAGGGCGAGCGTCCCTCGTGGCGGGCGAGGTAGAGGGCATCCTCGCCATCGAGCATCGCGATCTGCACGACCTCGCGGTGCAGCTCCGGCGAGGCTGCGACGACGCGGTAGAACTCCCGCACCTGGTTGAACTGCTGCGCATAGGCGCCGCCGAGCTCTGCCGTGCGACGCCCCAGCCGGTAGCCGCCCGCCTCCCGCTCGATCACCGCGCCGTCCTCGAGGGCGGCGCACAGATTGGCGGTGGACGACTTTGCGATCCCGAGCGCTCTGGCGATGTCGCTCAGCGTCATCGGCACGCCCTCCGCCTCGGCGAGGAGGGAGAGGATGCGCAGCGCGCGTGAGACCGCGGGTGCCGGATCGCGGTCGCCCTTCGCAGTCGAGGTGGTGTCAGTCATGGCCGCTCCTTCGCGGTCGAGGTCGATGCGCCACCACCCTACGTCGCATCCAACCGCCTGGACACTGTTCGACATGCTGGCCCTGCGCTAGCCTGCCGCCATGAGCACCCAGATCCAGCACGGAATGCGCGCAGAGACCATCGGCGTGATCGGCCTCGGCGCGATGGGCGAGCCGATGGTGCGACGGCTGCTCGCCGAGCAGCGCGCGGTCGTCATCACGGGTCGCTCCCCCAGGCCCGCGCTCGTCACGGCAGGTGCCACCTGGGGCCAGACGCCCCGCGAGCTCGCGACAGGTGCGAGCGCGGTGCTGTCGATGCTGCCCGACCTGCCGCAGCTGGAGGAGGCGCTGGGCGGACCGGACGGCCTGCTCGCTGGCCTCGCTGACGACGACGAGCTGCTGCTGCTCGTCGGCTCGACCTCCTCGGCACCCGCCGTGCGCGCGTTGGCGGAGCGTCTGGGCGACGAGACCGCAGGCCGCGTGCGCGTGGTGGACTGCCCGGTCTCCGGCGGCGTCGACGGCGCGATCGCCGGCACGCTCTCGATCATGCTGGGCGGCCGAGCGGATGACTCCGCGCGGGCTGCTGCGCTGCTCGCGCCCTGCGGCACGCCCGTGCACCTCGGGCCGATCGGTGCCGGCGAGGTGGCGAAGGCCTGCAACCAGCTCGTCGTCGCGGCGACCATCACGGCGCTGGGCGAGGCGACCGTGCTGGCCGACCGATCCGGGCTCGACCTCGACGCGCTCTGGACGCTGCTCGGCGGCGGCTACGCGGGCTCCAACCTGCTGGCGAGCCGGCGCGACAAGCTCGTCGCCGGCGACGACTCCCCCTCGGGCATCGCGCGCTACATGATCAAGGACCTCGGCTTCGCAGCCGACATCGCCGCGGCGACAGGCACAAGCCCCGCGCTGCTGCCGACGCTGCGCGCCTTCTTCGACGAGATCGTCGAGCGCGGCCACGGCGAGCGCGACATCACCGTCGCTCGCCGCGTCATCGCCGAGCGTTGACCCGCCCGCCCGCCCGACGCATCCGCCGCTCGGTAGCCTTGGCATCAGACCCCGACGTCCAGGAGGACAGCCCGTGACCACCGCCAACATCGCCGTCGTCGGCCTCGCCGTGATGGGCTCGAACCTCGCCCGCAACCTCGCCAGCCGCGAGGGCAACACGGTCGCGGTCTACAACCGCACGACCTCCAAGACCGACGACCTGCTCGCCGCGCATCCCGAGGCCGGATTCGTCAAGGCGGCGACGATGCAGGAGCTCGCCGACTCGCTGCAGGCGCCTCGCACCGCGATCATCATGGTGAAGGCCGGCACGGCCACCGATGCCGTGATCGATGAGCTCGCCTCGGTCTTCGAGCCCGGCGACATCATCGTCGACGGCGGCAACGCGCTGTTCACCGACACCATCCGCCGCGAGGCCGCGGTGCGCGAGACGGGCATCCACTTCGTCGGCTGCGGCATCTCCGGCGGCGAGGAGGGCGCGCTCAACGGCCCCTCGCTCATGCCCGGCGGCACGGTCGAGTCGTACGAGACGCTCGGCCCGATCCTGCGCTCGATCGCCGCGGTCGCCGAGGGCGAGCCGTGCGTGACCCACATCGGCACCGACGGCGCCGGCCACTTCGTGAAGATGGTGCACAACGGCATCGAGTACGCCGACATGCAGCTCATCGCCGAGGCCTACGACCTCATCCGCCGCGGCACCGGCAAGTCCCCGGCCGAGATCGCCGACGTGTTCGACGAGTGGAACACGGGCGAGCTCGAGTCCTACCTGATCGAGATCACCGCGCAGGTGCTGCGGCAGGTCGACGCCGCCACCGGCACGCCGCTCGTCGACGTGATCCTCGACGCCGCGGGCGCGAAGGGCACCGGTGCCTGGACGGTGCAGACCGCGCTCGACCTGGGCGTGCCCGTCTCCGGCATCGCCGAGGCCGTCTTCGCCCGCTCACTGTCGTCGAAGCTCGACCAGCGCGCCGCCGCCACCGACCTGCCCGGACCGGCAGAGGCATGGCAGGTCGACGACGCGGATGCGTTCATCGAGGACGTGCGGCGGGCCCTGTTCGCGTCGAAGATCGTCGCGTACTCACAGGGCTTCGACGAGATCGTCGCCGCCGCCCAGGAGCACGACTGGGACATCCAGAAGGGCGAGGTCGCGCGCATCTGGCGCGCCGGCTGCATCATCCGCGCGCGCTTCCTGAACGACATCACCGACGCCTACGCCGCAACGCCCGAGCTGCCTGCCCTCATCCTCGCGCCGTACTTCCGCGAGGTGATGGCCGCGACGCAGGAGGCCTGGCGCCGCGTGGTCGTCGCGGCAGCGCGGGCGGGCATCCCCTCGCCCGCGTTCTCGTCGTCGCTGGCCTACTACGACGGCCTGCGCGCCGACCGCCTGCCCGCGGCACTCGTGCAGGGCCAGCGCGACTTCTTCGGCGCCCACACCTACCGCCGCATCGACCGCGAGGGCACCTTCCACACGCAGTGGTCGAGCGACCGCACCGAGATCGAGGCTGTCGACACGCACTGACGCGCGGGCATTCGCCGCGCCGCGCTGCACGCCGCTGGCGCACGCCAGATTGTCAGGTCTGTGCTCGATTGTCGCGACGATCCTGCACAGACCTGACATTCTGCGCTGGCGCGCAGAGGACGTCAGGCGGGGCGGGCGTACTCGAGCTCAGGGCGGCCGCGGGCGCCGTAGCGTGGCGCGCGCTCGGCGTCGCCCGTCGCGGCCAGGTGCTCCAGGTAGCGGCGAGCGGTCACGCGCGAGAGCCCGAGGTCGGCGGCCACCTCCGCCGCGGAGCGCGCGACGCCGTCGGCGAGCAGCGCCGCGACCGCGTCGAGCGTCTCGGCGGAGAGTCCCTTCGCGAGCCCCGGCGCGTTCGTCGTGCGCAGCGCAGCGATCGCCTGGTCGACCTCCTGCTGCGTGACCCTGCCGGTGCCGTCGACCCGCTCGTGATACGCGCGGAAGCGCTGCAACCGCTCGGCCAGCGCCGAGAAAGCGAACGGCTTGATGAGGTACTGCACGACCCCGACGGCGATCGCGTCCCGCACCGTCTCCAGGCCCCGCTCGGCCGTCACGGCGATGACGTCGACCAAATGGCCCTCAGCGCGCATCCGCCTGCAGACGTCCAGGCCGTGGCCGTCGGGCAGCTGCATGTCGAGCAGCACGAGCTGCATGGGCGCGCCCGCGGCGGCGGCCTCGCGCATGGCGACGAGCGCCGCGGCCGCGGTGTGCGCCACCGCGGCCACCTCGAAGCCCTCGACGCGTTGCACGTAGGCGACGTGCGCCGCAGCCGTGCCGCGCTCGTCCTCGACGATCAGCACCCGGATCATGAGGCACCGCCCGGGCGCGGCAGCGTCGCCGTGACGACTGCGCCGGCCCCGGCCCCGACCGCGCCCGCGCCGAGCTCGCCCGCGCCGTCCGCGCTGGCGCCATCCGCGCCCGCGTCGAACTCGATGGTGCCGCCGAGCCGCTCGAGCGTCTCGCGCACGATGCTCAGCCCGAAGCCGCGGCCGTGCGCGCCCGCCGGCTTCGTCGACCAGCCCGGCGCGAAGGCTCGCTCGCGCTGCTCGGCCGGCAGGCCCGCACCGCTGTCGCTCACCTGCAGCACGATCGACTCGTCGACCTCGTCGAGGTAGACCTCGACCCATGCCTGCCCGCCGCCCGCCGGCGCCCGCGCGGCCCGATCCGCGGCCGCGTCGATCGCGTTGTCGACGAGGTTGCCGAGCACCGTCACGAAGTCGACCGGGTCGATGCCGTGGGTGCCGGGGGCCAGGTGCGTCTCGACGTGCATCTCGACGCCGCGCTCGTGCGCCTGCGCGGCCTTCCCGAGCAGCAGCGCGGCGATCACCGGCTCCTCCTGATCGCTGACGACGCGATCGGCAAGCCGCTGGCCGAGGTCGCGCCCCGCTGTCGCCACCTCGAGCGCCCGCTGCGGCTCGTCGAGCTCGATGAGGGTCGCGACCGTGTGCATCCGGTTGCCGAACTCGTGCGTCTGCGCCCGGAGCGCGCTCGCGAGGGTGCGCACCGCATCCAGCTCTCCCGTCATCTGCTGCAGCTCGGTGCGGTCGCGGATCGTGAGGGTGGTGGTGGCCGGCTGGGCTGCCGCGTGCCGCTCGACGACGAGCCAGCGGTCGCCGACGCGCACCTGGCCCTCGCCCTCCAGCACAGCACGCACACCGGGCGGCAGCGGCGCATCCGGACCGATCGGCGTCGCGATCTCCCCGACGCCGAGCAGCGAGCGCGCACGGTCGTTCGCCAGCACCACGCTGTCGCCCTCGATCAGCACGAGCCCATCGTCGACAGAGTGCAGCGCCGCCTCGTGCGCGGCGAAGAGCCGTGCGAGCTCTTCCGGCGCCTTGCCGCCGGTGGCCCGCTCGAGCCTGCGCGCGAGCAGCCAAGCGCCCAGCGCCGCCAGCAGCAGCGCACCCACCAGCAGCGCGCCGACCACCAGCAGGCGCGCGACGACCAGCGAGCCGACGCGCTCGATCGTGACGCCAGCCGCGACCAGCCCGACCACCCGGCCGTCCTCGACGATCGGCGTCACGGCGCGCATCGACGGGCCGAGCGTGCCCTCGAAGACCTCCGTGAAGGTCTCTCCCGCGAGCGCCGGCGCGGTCGTGCCGAGGAACTCGTGCCCGATCTCGTCAGGGTCCGGATGCGTGTAGCGCGTGCCGTCGACGTGCATGACGGTGACGAAGTCGAGCCGCGTCGCCGCCCGCACATCCTCCACGTAGTGCTGCATCGCTGCCGACGCGGCGGCGATCGCACCCTCGCGGTCGTCGGGGTAGGCCTCGAAGGCCGAGGCGACCGCCTGCCGCACGGTGGGCGTCGCCGCCATGGCGAGCGCGAGCTCCTCGCTCGCGAGCGCCGCCTCGTGCTCCTGCTCACGCTGGGCGTCGAGCGCGAGCAGCGCGAACGCGGCGATCGCCGCCGCCGCCAGCAGTGCCGCGGTCTGCACGAAGACGCGCGTGGCGATGCTCGCCGACCGCCACCACCGTCGCATCGCACCGCCCCATCCGCTCGGCCCCGTCGGCCCCATCCGCTCGCACCGGTCCCGCTCGCGCTGTGAACACTATGCACGAAACACGCTCCGCTCGCGGGTCGGGGCCCAGGCTGACTGCTCGGAAGCGTCGCGCAGTGGCGACGCCCGATGCGAGGAGCACAGCATGGCAACGACGCCCAGCACCGACGGCCGACGACTCGGCCGACTCCGCAGGATGGACAAGACCCACTGGCTCTACATCGCGGTCATCATCGCGGTGGTGCTCGGCACGATCATCGGGCTCGTCGCACCAGAGGTCGGCGAGTCGCTCGCGCCGATCGGCAAGGGCTTCGTGGCGCTCATCAAGATGATGATCGCGCCGGTGATCTTCTGCACCATCGTGGTCGGCATCGGATCGATCGCGAAGGCCGCGACGGTCGGCAAGGTCGGCGGCCTGGCCCTCATCTACTTCCTCGTCATGTCGACCTTCGCACTGGCGATCGGCCTCGTGGTCGGCAACTTCGTGCACCCCGGCGAGGGCCTGAACATCGCGGGCGCCACCTACGAGACCGAGGGCGAGGCCGAGTCGACGACCGACTTCCTGCTCGGCATCATCCCCACGACGCTCTTCTCGCCGCTGACGGGCGAGTCGGTGCTGCAGACGCTCTTCGTGGCGCTGCTGGTGGGCTTCGCCGTGCAGGCGATGGGTGAGCGCGGCAAGCCGATCCTCAACGTCGTCAAGCAGCTGCAGACGCTCGTCTTCCGCGTGCTGACGATGATCCTCTGGGTCGCCCCGATCGGCGCGTTCGGCGCCATCGCCGGTGTCGTCGGCTCGACCGGATGGGGTGCGGTCGTCGCGCTCGCGACCCTCATGCTGGGCTTCTACGCCACCTGCATCGTCTTTATCGTGGTCGTGCTCGGCACGCTGCTGCGGGTGGTGACGGGCGTCAACATCTTCCGCCTCATGCGGTACCTGGGCCGCGAGTACCTGCTGATCGTCGGCACCTCGTCGTCCGAGTCCGCACTGCCCCGGCTGATCGCCAAGATGGAGCACGCCGGCGTCTCGAAGCCCGTGGTCGGCATCACCGTGCCGACGGGATACTCGTTCAACCTCGACGGCACGGCGATCTACCTGACGATGGCGTCGCTGTTCATCTCGACCGCGATGGGCATGCCGATGTCGATCCCCGAGCAGATCGGCCTGCTGGTGTTCATGATCATCGCCTCGAAGGGCGCGGCGGGCGTCACGGGCGCGGGCCTGGCGACGCTTGCTGGCGGCCTGCAGACCTACCGGCCGGACCTCGTCGACGGCGTCGGCGTGATCGTGGGCATCGACCGCTTCATGTCGGAGGCGCGTGCGCTCACGAACTTCACCGGCAATGCCGTCGCGACGCTGCTGATCGGCACCTGGACGAAGCAGATCGACATGGACCAGGTGCGCGGCGTGCTCGCGGGCGAGCGGCCCTTCGACGAGCGCACGATGCTCGCCGACGAGCACGGTGCGCTGCCCGGCGATGAGGGCCCGGCCGCGATCGAGGCCGAGCCGATCGAGCGCGGCGCGCTCGACGCCGAGCGGGATCGACGCACGACGGATGCGGTGGAGCGCATCGAGCGCCGGTGACGAGAGCCACGACCTAGGGCCCGGGCTCCGCATCCGCGGGGCTCGGGCCCGCTCTCGTCAGTCGGCGACGATCGCCCCGCCCACCACGTCGACAGCGAGCGGCTCGGCGAGCCACACCTCCTCCTGAGCGTGCACGTGGTCGATCGGTCTGATGCCGCCGGAGGCGACGATGCTGTACGCCCCATCGTCCAGCGGCGCGCCGACATCGCCCGACTCCCCAGGGCACGAGCCCAGCTCGGCCGCGAGCGTGCCGCGCAGCCCCGAGAGGTCGCGCCAGGCATCCGCCATCACGATGCCGACGACCCTGCCAGCGCCGTCGACCACGCGCAGGCTCGTGCGACCGAGCTCGTGCTCGCCGTGCTCGCCGCCCGCCGCCTCGACGGCGATCGCGAGGCGCATGCCCGACGCGTCGGTCATGCTGAGCTCGGCCGTGAACGAGGTGTCGCCGGTCGCCGCGGGGACCGCCTTGCCGCACTCGCCGACGAAGGGTTCGAGCTGCTCGATGCTGCGTGGCGTGAGCTCCGGCACGGGCGGCGTCTGGCAGGCTGCGAGGCCCAGCGCGCTGCCGAGCAGCAGGACAGCGGTCGCGAAGCGGGCGGATCGGGTGCGCACGTGGGGAGCGTATGCCCGGTCGCTGGGAGCCGTCAGCCGCGGCCGCGCAGGACCGCTCGCGCGGCGAGACCGAGCATCAGCCAGGCGGCGGCACCGAGCACGCCCTGCCAAGGCAGGGTGAGCACGACGACCAGGCACGCGAAGGCCCCGAGCCACGGGATCCAGGCGGGCAGCCACATGCCGGCCCGGCTCGTGGCGCGCATCCGGATCGCCGACAGATGGGCGACGGCGTAGTAGGCGAGCACGCACGTCGAGGAGAAGGCGACCAGGCTGCCGGCTGGCAGCAGCAGCGCGGCCACGATCGCGACGAGCGCCACGGCGGCCTCGGCGATCACGGGCGTGCGAGTGCGCGCGGCGACGTGCGAGAGCGGGCCGGGCAGGTCGCGGTGTCGGGCCATCGCGAGGCTCGTGCGGCTCAGGCCCGCGAGGATGCCCATGAGCGAGCCGAGGCACGCGAGCGCGCCCGCACCGAGCACGATCGCGTGCAGCACGGGGTTGCCGACGAGATCGGCCAGCGGGGTGGTCGAGCTCGGGAGCGCCGGACCGAGCCGGGCGCTGGTCGCCCAGCCGACGGCCACGTAGAGCGCCAGCACGACCGCCAGGCCCAGCACGATCGCGATCGGCAGCGTGCGGCGGGGGTCGCGCACCTCCTCGCCGAGCGTAGCCATGCGGGCGTAGCCGGCGAACGCGAAGAAGAGCATGCCCGCGGCGGTGAGCCAGCCCAGCGGGCCGCCGGAGCCCGGTGTGCCCTCCGCCCCACCGATGTAGGCGAAGTCGCCGGCACCCGGCGCGAACGGCAGCCCGAGGGCGACCCAGCCGAGCACGGCGAGCACGACGACGAGCACGATCGCGACGATGCCGGTGGACACCCACGCGGTCACGCGGACGCCGAGCATGTTCAGCCCCGCGAGCGCTGCCACCGCGGCCGCGGCGACCCAGGAGGCATGCTCCGGCCACAGGTGCTGGCCTGCGATGACGGCGATCGCGGCGGCCGAAGCGGTCTTGCCGGTCAGGAACATCCAGCCGGCCGCGAAGCCGACGCGCTCCCCCACCTCGGCGCGGCCGTAGGCGTAGGCACCGCCCGAGACCGGGTGCTCCATCGCAAGCTGCGCGGTGGAGAGGGCGTTGAGCACGGCGATGGCGGCGGCGAGCGCGATGGATGCCGGCAACCACGGCCCGGCGAGCGCCGCAGCCGGCGCCCAGACGAAGAACAGGCCAGCGCCGATCATGGCGCCGAGCCCGATCGCGATCGCGCCGGGCACGCCGATGCGGCGCTCGAGCTGGGTCATGCGCACGACGCTATCCGGGCAGCATGAACACCCGCTGTCGCGCCGCGCCTGCGTGCGCTGCCGATCAGATGATCGGCCTGCCCTCTCGCTTGGCCTCACGCATCTCACGGAAGAATGCGCGGCAGATGACGAACAGCACGCCCGCGACGATCACGGGCCAGACGAGGAAGTAGATGGTCAAGGCGATGGTCATGGAAGCTCCTCGTGTCAGTCTCGTGCTCGGGCTGCAGCGGCGGCAGCGCCGCCCTGGTCGTCGAGACCATCGGTCTCGGTCTCGGCCTGGCCCGCCTGCGGCGTCACGGGGTCGAAGTCGCCCGTCACGTCCTTGATGGTCGAGAAGTCGAATCGCTGCTTCGAGCGGAACGACATCAGGGAGCACACCAGGTAGGAGACCGCATAGGCGAGGAGGGAGGCCGACAGCACCGTGTAGTCGCGCAGGTAGAACAGCGTGATCGGTGCGGCAGCGAGCGCACCCACGATGCCGACGATGACGCCCGTGCGCAGGCCGAAGAATCCGAATGCCATGATGCCGAGCACCACACCGATGCCGATCGTCGAGAGCACCTCGAAGGGCAGCGCGAGCACGCCCGTGAGCGAGATCCACTCGAAGCGCACCGGGATGAACACCACGAGCGCGGCGATCACCGACGCCGTGAACGCGAGATTGGTGACCTTCTTCCAGTAGAACGAGGCGATCACCGGGAACACCAGGCAGCCCCAGAGCGCGCCGACGAACACCAGCAGATCCAGGATGTTGAACTGGCTGGTCGCGAAGAACAGCGCCGCGCCGGTCGCGACGATCATCGTCAGTCGCCCGACGAGCAGCATCGTCTTCGGGTTGGCCTTGTCCTTGCCGACCGATTGGCCGTAGACATCCGTCATGACGATCGATGACAGCGCCGCCAGATCGGAGTCGGCGGTCGAGGACAGCGCGCCGATGATCATCAGGAACGCGAGCGCGAGCAGGATCCACGGCAGGTAGGTCGCGGCCATCTGCGGGATGAGGTTGTTGACGTCGCCGTCGATCGGCTGGATGCCCAGGTAGAGCGCCATGACGCCGAGCATGCCGATGCCGATCACGGTGGCCCCGTAGCCGATGGTGGCGGTGATGAAGGTCGGCTTGATGAGATCCTCACGCACCGCGAACAGCCGCTGGGCGATGGTCTGGTTGCCGATCGCATAGGCGAGCACCGCGGCGATGTAGGGCGCGCCCTGGTTCATGAACGCATCCGACGACAGGAAGTCCTGCTGTTCGGGCGTGACGTTGCCCGCGGCCACGCCGGCCTCGAACATCGCGGGACCACCCGCGGCGAAGAAGATGACCGGGATCACCACGACAGCGGCGCCCAGCATGCACACGACCTGTGCGAAGTCGGTGAGCACCGATGCGCGGAAGCCCGACCAGAGCGTGTAGAGCAGCACTCCGGCGGCGATGATGAGGATGCCGGCACCGAAGCTCAGCGGCGACAGCATGGCGATCAGCGCGCCGCCGGCGATGAAGTTCGACGTGAGCGAGATGAGCGAGCCGAGCACGTTGGAGCCGGCGAGCATGAGCTGCGAGGAGCGGCCGTGGCGCGCGTACATGACCTCGGCGAGGGTGTGCGCTCGCGGTGCCACCTTGCGGATCCGCTTGCCGAAGGGGTAGATGAACAGGATCATCAGCGCGCCCCACAGCCCGTAGTGGATGGGGCCGGAGATGCCGTAGGTGTAGCCCGCCGTGGCGGAGGCGTACATCGAGGACGCCCAGATCCAGGTGGCGGTCATCGATGCGGCCGAGATGCCGAAGCCGATCTTGTTGCCGGCGGTCATGTAGCCGTCGGCGTTCTCCTGCTTGCGGCCGATGCCCAGTGTCATCAGCAGCGTGCCGCCGTAGAACACCACGAGCAGCACCGCGACGGCGACGATTCCCAGCTGTACGAGCTCCTGCGCAGGCGGCATCCAGTTCCTCTCCTTCGGCGGCGAGGATCGATCGGCGGGCACGCCGGACGTCCTGCCGCGCTGACGGTTCGCATCGAGCCTGGCTCGATCTCGCGGGCACTGCCCGCGGGGCTCCACCGACCCTGCTCACGCGGGTCTGCGATGTGCCTTCATACGACCCGAGCGAGGCATCCAAGCGTCGGTGCTGACCACGGGCCAGTCCCTTCACTGTCGCAGCAAAGCCCGCCCATGGCGAATCGAGAGGCTCGCAGGCTGCGCTTCGAGGGCCGCTCAGCGCCGCTGGAGCTCGACGAGCACCTCGGCGTGCTCGGTGTGCGGAAACATGTCGAACACCCGCCCCCGCACGGGCTCGAAGCCCGGCATCGCGGCGAGGTCGCGTGCGAGCGAGACGGGGTTGCAGCTCGAGTAGACGACACGACTGACGGCGGATGCGTCCAGTCGCGAGGCGAGCGGGCCGATGCCCCGGCGTGGCGGGTTCACCACCACGAGCTCCGGCGCCCGCGCGCCCTCGAGGTCGACGCCATGCGCGCCGACCTGCAGGGCGTCGCCGACCGTGAACGACGCATCCGCCCCCATGTCCGCAGCGGTCTCGCGCGCCGCATCGATCGCCTCGGTCGTCACCTCGACACCCGCGACCGAGCGGCCAGCCCGCGCGGCGTGCAGCGCGAAGCCGCCGACGCCGCAGTAGAGGTCGAGCATGCTCGCCGGGTCGGCCTCGTCGATCCACTCGGTCGCCTGCCGGTAGAGGGCGGATGCGACGGCGGTGTTGGTCTGGAAGAAGCTGCGCGGGCGCAGCCGCAGACCGATGCCGTTGATGCGCATCACGAGCACGCCTGCGCCCGCCAGCAGCACCTCCTCATCGCCCTCGAGCACGGCCTTGTGCTCCGGCTGCAGGTTGGCGGAGACGCTCGCGAGCGGCAGGCCGTCCAGCAGCGGCAGGTGCTTGCGGATGCGCGGCAGCGCCTCGCTCGATCGCAGCACGATGCGCAGCGCCAGCTCGCCGTCGGGTGAGGAGGTGAGGATGAGGTGCTTGAGCTCGCCACGCCTGCCCGGCACGTCGTACGGCGTGATGCGGGCATCGCGGATGAGCTGCTCGAGCACCGGCATGGCGTCGACGATCGGCTGCTCGTGCAGCGGGCACGCCTGCAGGTCGATGCCGGTGCCATCGATGGCGAGGATGCCGATCGTGGGCTCGGCGAGGCTGCCTGCGACGGCCATCTTGGCCTTGTTGCGGAACCCGCCGACGGCGCTCGCGTGCGGCGCATCCCACGGCATCGCGGGCAGCAGCGCCTCGATGCGCGACTGCTGCTCGGCGAGCTGCCGCGCGTAGGGCGTCTCGAGCAGGGTGCAGGAGCGGCAGCGCCAGGCGTCGAAGTAGGCGCACTGCAGCTCGCCGGCCGCGATCATGGGAACCTGATCAGGCGGCGCCGTCGAACAGGCTCGTGACCGAGCCGTCCTCGAAGACCTCGGTGATGGCGCGGGCGAGCAGCGGCGCGATCGAGAGCACCTGGAGCTTCTCGAACCTCTGATCCTCGGACAGCGGCAGCGTGTCGGTGACGACGACCTTGTCGATGACGTCGGCGTTCAGGATCTCGCTCGCCGGGTCGGAGAAGATCGCGTGGGTCGCGGCGACGATCACGTTCGTCGCTCCCGCAGCCTTCAGCGCCTCCGCGGCCTTCACGATGGTGCGGCCGGTGTCGATCATGTCGTCGACGAGCAGGCACGTGCGGCCCTCGACCTTGCCGACGATCTCGTGCACCGAGACCTGGTTCGGCACCAGCGGGTCGCGGCGCTTGTGGATGATCGCGAGCGGGGCGCCGAGCTTGTCGCTCCAGACGTCGGCGACGCGCACGCGGCCCATGTCGGGCGAGACCACGGTGAGGGTGTCGGCGTCAACCGTGTGCCGGAAGTGCTCGAGCAGCACGGGCATCGCGAACAGGTGGTCGAAGGGGCCGTCGAAGAAGCCCTGGATCTGCGCCGCGTGGATGTCGATCGACATGATGCGGTCGGCGCCGGCCTTCTTGAACAGGTCAGCGACCAGGCGCGCGGAGATCGGCTCGCGCCCGCGGCCCTTCTTGTCCTGCCGCGAGTACGGGTAGTAGGGCATGACGACGGTGATGCGCTTGGCCGAGGCGCGCTTGAGCGCGTCGACCATGATGAGCTGCTCCATGAGCCACTCGTTCACCGGCTTGCAGTACGACTGCATGATGAAGACGTCGGCGCCGCGCACCGAGCCCTCGAAGCGCGCGTAGATCTCGCCGTTCGCGAAGGTGCGGCTGTCGACATCCATCAGGTCGGTGCCGATCTCGGCTGCCACGGCGCTCGCCAGCTCCGGGTGCGACCTTCCGGTCGCCAGCACGAGGTGCTTGCGGTTCTTCGCGACGATCGATCCCACTCGGGTGCCTCCTAGGCCTCAGGTGCATCATGCTTGGCCGCCGCGGCTGCGTCGGCTGCCTTCGACCCGGGTCGATGCGCCTCGACCCAGCCCGTCATGTTGCGCTGCGGTGCGACCGAGATCGCCAGCGCACCCGGCTCGACATCCTTGCGGACGACGGCGCCGGCTCCGGTCTTCGCACCCGCACCAATCCTAACCGGGGCGACGAAGCTGTTGTGGACGCCCGTCTGCACCTGGTCGTCGATGACCGTGCGGTGCTTGCTCACGCCGTCGTAGTTGGCGGTGATGGCGCCGCCGCCGACGTTCACGCCCTCGCCAATCGTCGCGTCGCCGATGTACGACAGGTGCGGCACCTTGCTGCCGGCTCCGAGCTGTGCGTTCTTCAGCTCGACGAAGGTGCCGACCTTGCCGCCGTCGCCGATGACCGAGTTCGGGCGCAGGTAGGCCCACGGACCGACGGATGCGCGGGCCCCGATCACCGACAGGGTCGCGTCGGTGCGCTTCACGACCGCGTCCTCCCCCACCTCGGTGTCGACGAGCGTGGTGTCGGGGCCGATCGTGGCCCCTGCCGCGACGACGCTCGCGCCGTGCAGCTGCGAGCCAGGCAGGATCGTGACGTCCTCGCCGAGCGTGACGTCGACGTCGATCCAGGTGGATGCGGGGTCGACGACGGTGACGCCGGCGCGCTGCCAGCGGCGGATGATGCGGTCGTTGAGCTCGTGCGCCGCGGCGGCGAGCTGCACGCGGTCGTTGATGCCCCAGATCGCCCAGCTGTCGGAGGCGGGCACGGCCTGGATGCGGCCGCCG
Organism: Agrococcus sp. ARC_14; assembly: GCF_022436485.1. NCBI lineage: Bacteria > Bacillati > Actinomycetota > Actinomycetes > Micrococcales > Microbacteriaceae > Agrococcus > Agrococcus sp. ARC_14. Next base: position 1,063,493 of record NZ_JAKUDO010000001.1, on the reverse strand, counting down.
GACGCCTGGATCCGCACCGCCGCATCCGTCAGGTACATCTCGCCCTGCGCGTTGTCGCGGTCGATGGTGCCGAGCGCCGCGCGCAGTGCCGCGGCATCGAAGACGTAGATGCCGCCGTTGACCTCGTCGATGGCGCGCTCTGCCTCGCTCGCGTCCTTCTGCTCGACGATGCGCACGAAGGTGCCTGCCTCGTCGCGCACGATGCGGCCGAGGCCGGTCGGGTCGGCCAGGTGGGCGGAGAGCAGCGTGAGCTGGTTGGCCTCGCGCTCGTGGCGCTCGATGAGGCGGCCGAGGGTGTCGGCGTCGATGAGCGGCACGTCGCCGGAGAGCACGACCACATGCCCCTCGAAGTCGGCGATCGCCTCGAGGCCCTGCTCGACGGCGCGGCCGGTGCCGGGCACGTCGTCCTGGTCGGCGATGAGCACGTGCGGCGCGAACTCGAGCACGGCTGCGGCCATGCGCTCGCGCTCGTGGCGCACGACCGCCACGATCGAGGTGGGGTGCAGCTCACCGGCGGTGCTGAGCACGTGGGCGATGAGCGGCCTGCCCGCCAAAGGGTGCAGCGGCTTCGGCGTGCGGCTCTTCATGCGGGTGCCCGCGCCAGCGGCGAGCACGATCACGGCGACCTGGGGCACGGACTCTCCCATCGGATGCGTACGGTTCGGACTCAGGCTACCTGCGCTGGGAGGGCGGCGGTCCCTGCCTGCCGCCCCAGCCGTCGCGCATCCCGCGCAGCATCGCCCGGGCGTTGGGGATGCGCGGAGCGGCGAAGGCGGTCATGCGGCCGAGCTTGAAGAGCATGCGCGGCACATCCTGCGCCGTCCACACGCGCGGGGTGCCGGGGCGGCGCCAGAGCGCCACGCGGTTGCGCGTCATCATGTAGAGCCGCAGCGGCGAGTGCACGAACATCGAGCCGCCGCCGGGCAGCCGCACGAGCTCGTCGCCGATGGTGTGCAGCATGCGGGCGTCGGCGACCCCGACGAGCTGCAGGCCGGCGGCCTTGGCGCGGAAGCACCACTCCATGTCGACGCTGTCGATGAAGAGGCCCTCGTCGAACGAGCCGGCCTGCTCGAGCGCGGTGAGCGGGATGAGCGAGCCGGAGGAGATGAGGAAGTCGGCGTCGACGTCGCCGCCTGCGGGCGCGTGGAGCTTGTGATTGAGCGGGAAGCCGAAGCGCACGAACGGCGCGCGCTCGCCGCTGCGGGCATCGATGAAGGTGGGGCCGACGGCGCCGAGCGGGCCGCGGGCCTCGCGGCGATCGGCGTGCAGCAGCAGCGCGTCGACGCAGCCGGCGTCGAGCTGGGAATCCTGGTCGAGCAGCAGCACGAAGCGGGCGCCGCGCTCGCGCGCGATGGCGGCTGCGCGGTTGTAGGCGGCGCCGAGGCCGACGTTCGCCCGGCTGCGCTCGAGCTCGACGCCCGCGGGCAGCGCGACGCGGGCGCTCCAGTGGGCGCCGTCGACCTCGGGGCTGTCGTTGTCGAGCACGACCAGGGTGCCGACCTGCGCTGCCGCGCGCTCGAGCACGTCAGCGATGGCGCCATCGTCCGGCCGGTAGGTGACGGCGACGGCGACGACGTCTGCAGCGGTCGATGGCATGCGCACCAGTCTGCCGGATCCACGTGGGGCGGCTAGCCTGGTAGCCGCGATCCGCCATGGTGTAACGGCAGCACAGCGGCCTTTGGAGCCGTTTGTCCAGGTTCGAATCCTGGTGGCGGAGCAAGTCGCGACCGCAGGGAGCGACGGAGCGCAACGCAGAACCCGCGACACCGGCCGCCCAGCCGCAATGTGCACTCGGCCGCCCGCTCTGGCGGGATGAAGGTCGAGGGTCGTGGCGTGCGAGACTGACGCCATGGCCGCGCACCGCGATGACGTCGATCGCATCATGGAGCAGTGGATGCGCGTGCGGCCGGACGCCGACGTCTCGCCGCTCGACGTGCTCAGCCGCATGACCCGCATCTCGCGCCAGCTCGGCCGAGTGCGCGCCGAGGCCTTCCAGCTTGCCGGGCTCGAGTCCTGGCAATGGGATGTGCTGGCGGCGCTCCGCCGTCAGGACGGTGCGCTCAGCCCGAAGGACCTCATCGCGCAGACCATGGTCACGAGCGGCACGATGACGAACCGCATCGACAACCTGGTCGCATCCGGACTCGTCGAGCGCGTCGACGGCTCCAGTGACCGGCGCGTGCGGCTCGTGGCGCTCACCGACGAGGGCATCGACCGGGTCGACGTGGCGCTCGATGCGCTGCTCGAAGCCGAGCGCCGACTGCTGCGAGACATCCCCGCCGACGACCAGGCCCGGCTGGCAGAGCTGCTGCGCGTGCTCGCCGACGCGATGCTCTGAGCCTCCTGGCTCAGGCGGGATCGGCTCAGGCCGGATCGAGCGGCACCCTCGCGAGCCGCAGCTCGGTCTCGAGCTCCCGGGTGCCAGCCACGGACAGGCCGAGATCGGCAGCCTTGGCGAGCCTTGCCCCGTCGTGCCCGAGCACCTCCCACACCTCATAGCTCGATCCTCGGCTCGCCAGCACCAGCCGTCGCCGCACCAGCGCGATCGCCGCCAGCGGCACGCGCGCACGGCCGAATGCGCTGCCCAGCTCGAGCGTGGGCTCCGGCGAGGGCTCCAGCGCGAAGCGGGTGGTGCCGGCGCGCACGGCGAGCAGCCCGCAGACGACGGCCAGCGCGCCCAGCGGCAGCGCCAGCAGCCACACGGGCGTGCCGATCATCAGCAGCGCCATCGCGGCAGTCGTGAGGCCCAAGAAGACGTAGAGCAGCGGTGGCCGTCCCCGCAGCCGCAGCTCGCGCACGTCAGTAGCGGTAGTGCTCGGGCTTGAAGGGCCCCTCGACGGGCACGCCGATGTAGGCCGCCTGCTCGGGGCTGAGCGTCGTGAGGCGCGCGCCGAGCGCGTCGAGGTGGAGGCGGGCGACCTCCTCGTCGAGCACCTTCGGCAGCCGGAACACGCCCAGCTCGTACTCCTTCGTCGCCAGCTCGATCTGCGCCAGCACCTGGTTGGAGAAGGAGTTCGACATGACGAACGAGGGATGCCCGGTGGCGTTGCCGAGGTTCATCAGGCGGCCCTCGGAGAGCACCAGGATCGCGCGGCCCGAGGCGAAGCGCCACTCGTGCACCTGCGGCTTGATCTCGATGCGCTCGGCCCCCGATCGCTCGAGGCCCGCGATGTCGATCTCGTTGTCGAAGTGCCCGACGTTGGCGACGATCGCGAGGTGCTTCATCGACTGCAGGTGCTCGAGCGTGATGACGTGCTCGTTGCCGGTCGTCGTGACCCAGATGTCGGCCGTGTCGATCGCATCCTCGACGCGCGCGACCTGGAAGCCGTCCATCGCAGCCTGCAGCGCGCAGATCGGGTCGACCTCGCTCACGATGACGCGCGCGCCCTGGCCGCGCAGCGCCTCCGCAGCGCCCTTCCCGACATCGCCGTATCCGACCACGAAGGCCGTCTTGCCGCCGATGAGCACGTCGGTCGCGCGATTGATGCCGTCGGGCAGCGAGTGGCGGATGCCGTAGCGGTTGTCGAACTTCGACTTCGTGACCGAGTCGTTCACGTTGATCGCCGGGAAGAGCAGACGCCCTTCGGCGAAGAGCTGCTCGAGGCGGTGCACGCCGGTGGTGGTCTCCTCGGTGACGCCGCGCAGCTGCTCGGCGATGCGCGTCCAGCGCTGCGGGTCGTCGGCGAGCGTGCGAGCGATGAGCGCATCGATCACGTGCAGCTCATCGGGGGCGCCCGCCGGCGTGACCGGCGCGCTGCCCGCGAGCTCGGCATCCCGACCCCTGTGCACGAGCATGGTCGCGTCGCCGCCGTCGTCGAGGATGAGCGTCGGGCCGCCCTCGAAGTCGAAGATGCGGGTGGTGCAGGCCCAGTACTCCTCGAGCGTCTCGCCCTTCCAGGCGAAGACGGGCACGCCCGCGGGCGCCTCGGGCGTGCCGGAGCCGACGGCGATCGCCGCGGCCGCCTCATCCTGCGTGGAGAAGATGTTGCAGCTCGCCCAGCGCACCTCGGCGCCGAGCGCCACGAGCGTCTCGATGAGCACGGCCGTCTGCACGGTCATGTGCAGGCTGCCTGCGATGCGCTGGCCGGCGAGCGGCTGCGCGTCGGCGTAGCGGCGGCGCAGCTCCATCAGGCCGGGCATCTCGTGCTCGGCGAGGCGGATCTGGTGGCGGCCGGCCTCGGCGAGGCCGAGGTCGCGCACGTGGTGCTCGAGGATGCGGGGGGCGGTGTCGGTCATGCCGACCATCCTCCCACCACCGGAGCGGCGTGGCCTGATCAGGCGTCGTCGAACGTGGCGACGAACTCCTTGAGCCAGCTGCGCAGCCCGGGACCGAGATCCTCGCGCTCGACGGCGAGCTGCACGTTGGCCTTGATGTAGTCGAGCCGGTCGCCGGTGTCGTAGCGGCGACCACGGAACACGACACCGTGCACGCCGCCCACCGTGTCGTCGTCTGCCATCGTCAGCAGCGCATCCGTCAGCTGGATCTCACCGCCTCGCCCGGGACCTGTGCGCTCCAGCACCGGATAGATCTCGGGCTTGAGCACATAGCGGCCCACGACCGCCAGGTTCGACGGCGCCGTGCCGGGCTCCGGCTTCTCCACCAGCCCACGCACCCGCACCACGTCGTCCTCATCCGTCGCCTCGACCGTCGCGATGCCGTAGAGGTGCGCCTGCGAGGGCTCGACCTCCATCAGCGCCACCACGCACGTGTCGCGCTGATCGTGCACCTCGAGCATCCGCTCGAGCAGGTGATCGCGGCCGTCGATGATGTCGTCGCCCAGCAGCACCGCGAACGAGTCGTCGCCCACATGCGCCTTCGAGCGCAGCACCGCGTGGCCCAGGCCCTTCGGGTCGCCCTGACGCACGTAGTGCACGTTCGCGAGATCCGTCGACTCCGCGACCCGCTGGAGCTTCTGCTCGTCACCCTTGTTCCGCAGGATCGCCTCGAGCTCGGTCGCCCGGTCGAAGTGGTTCTCCAGCGCGTTCTTGTTGCGGCCGGTGACGAACAGCACGTCCTCGAGGCCGGCGCGCACCGCCTCCTCCACGACGTACTGGATGACGGGCTTGTCGACGACCGGGAGCATCTCCTTCGGGAGCGCCTTCGTCGCGGGCAAGAACCTCGTGCCCAGCCCAGCAGAAGGGATCACGGCCTTGGTGACGGAATGCGGCATGAGGAACAGGCTACTTCGGCTCGGGCTCACTGCTGCACCGCGACTGGCGGCGTTGGCACAACGGTAGGCGGAGATCTGCCGTCAGGCGCGGATGAGCGCCAGCACCTCGTCACGGATCTGCACCATGGTCGCCTCAGTCTCGGCCTCGGCGTTCAGCCGCAGCAGCGGCTCGGTGTTCGACGGGCGCACCGAGAACCACCAGGCACCGTCGGGCGAGGTGACGGTGAGGCCGTCGAGCTCGTCGAACTCGCCGCGGCCCGAGAACGCCTCGACCACCCGCGTGTAGGCGGCAGGCACGTCGGCGACGGTGGAGTTGATCTCGCCGGAGGAGCAGTAGGGCGTGTAGCGCCCGGCGAGCGCGGACATCGGCTCGTCGTTCGAGCCGAGCGTCGCGAGCACGTGCATCGCGGCCAGCATGCCGTTGTCAGCGCCCCAGAAGTCGCGGAAGTAGTAGTGCGCCGAGTGCTCGCCGCCGAAGACGGCACCGGTGCGCGCCATCTCGTCCTTGATGAGCGAGTGGCCGACGCGAGTGCGCACGGGCGTGGCGCCGGCATCGGCGATCACCTCCGGCACGACGCGGCTGGTGATGAGGTTGTGGATCACGACGACATCGCGCTCCCCCTCCGCCTGCACCCGCCGGATCTCGCGCTCGGCGACGATCGCGGCGACCGCAGAGGGTGACACCGCGCCGCCGAGCTCGTCGATGACGAAGCAGCGGTCGGCGTCGCCGTCGAAGGCGAGGCCGATGTCGGCACCGTGCTCCACCACGGCGGCCTGCAGATCGACCAGGTTCTTCGGCTCCAGCGGGTTCGCCTCGTGGTTCGGGAAGGTGCCGTCGAGCTCGAAGTACATCGGCACGATCTCCAGCGGCAGGCCCGGCAGCCCCGCAGCCTCGCCGAGCACCGCAGGCACCGTCATCCCGCCCATGCCGTTCGCCGCATCCACGACGACCTTCAGGGGCCGGATGCCGCGCAGGTCGACGAGCGAGCGCAGGTGCGCCGCGTAGTCGGCGAGCACGTCGCGCTCGGTGAGCTCACCGTGCTCGGCGACCTCGGTCAGCCCCTCGTCGAGGTAGCGCTGCGCGCCGTCGCGGATGCTGGCGAGGCCGGTGTCGAGGCTCACGCCGCGCGCGCCCGCGCGCGAGAACTTGATGCCGTTGTAGGCGGCGGGGTTGTGGGATGCGGTGAACATCATCGCGGGGGCGTCGAGGTCACCGGAGGCGAAGTAGGTGCCGTCGGTGGAGCACAGCCCGATGAGCACCACGTCGGCGCCGCGCGCCCGCACGCCATCGGCCGCAGCTGCGGCGAGCGCGGGCGAGGAGGGGCGCATGTCGTGCCCGATGACGATCGGCTTCGCCGTGCCCACCTCGTCGGCGAAGGCGGCGCCGAGCGCCCGCACGACCTGCTCGGTGAGCTGCCCGTCGACGAGGCCTCGCACGTCATAGGCCTTCACGATGTCCGTCAGCGCCATGGTTCCTCTATCGTTCGTCGAATCTGGTGTCGGCGGCAGGCTCGTAGCGGACGACCTGCCACCCGGTCGGTCCCGCGTGACGATCGGCGTGGGGCTCGCACAGGTCGTAGCTGCCCTCGATCGCGCCGCGCCTGCTGGCGGGCTGCAGGGGGCCGACGACGAGGAGCTGCTCCGCGTAGTCGACCGTCACGCTGCGGTCGGCGTACCGGCGGCACCCGGGCCGCGAGCACATCCTGTCATCCATCCGCCCAAGGGTAGCGGCGCCGCGGCCCACTGCCGCGCGACACGTAGGATGTCGCCATGCCTGCGCGCCAGCACTCCCGCGGATCGCGCCACGGCCGCGAGGTCCGTTCGTCCGTCGCCGGCCCCGTGCTCCCCTTCCTCTCCTCGCGCGAGACGCGCTTCGAGGACATCGCGGCGGATGCTGCCGACTACGTGCTGTCGCTGTGGCCCGCCGAGCTCGGCGACGTGCGGTTCCGCTGGGCCGACATGCCGCCGAAGGCGCTCGCCGATCACCTCGACGAGGTGCCGGAGTGGGCGATCGACCCGCAGCGGCGGACGATCACGATCTACCGACTGCCGCTGCAGCGGCTGCCGCGCGTGCACATCGACGACCCGTGGCACCGCCAGGTGGCCATCGAGGGCGCGGTGTTCCGCGCGGCGGCAGAGCTCATCGGTCGCGACCCCTGGGAGGTCGCGCCGGATCGCTGGCGGCACCATTGAGCCCGGAGGACGCAACGTCGCGAAGCGACGTTGCGTCCGGAGGGCTCAAGGTCGAGGAGCCCGCGGCCGCAGGCCGCAGGCGTCGCGAGACCTCGCCGCTCCCCGGGTCTCGTGACGCGTGCCCGCTCCGCGGGCGCGCTCCTCGACCAGCGGAACAACACGCCCCGGTCTCGTGACGCGTGCCCGCTCCGCGGGCGCGCTCCTCGACCAGCGGAACAGCGCTAGTGCAAGACCTGCACGCCCTGCGCCGCCGGCCCCTGCGGGCTCGCGGTGAAGCTGCCGATCTCCCTGTCGCTCCGGTAGGAGACCGACATCACGAGATCCTCGCCCGTCACCTCCACGGTGCCTTCGCCGACCGGTCGAGCGAGCGCCCCGCCGGCCGCGAGCGGCACGGCCTCGCCGTCGACCGTGATCTCCTGGTCGGCGCCCGCCGTGCTCACGATGTGCAGCGTGGCGCCCGGCCCGGCAGGCACGGCGATCGCAGCGCTGCCCGAGCGCGCCTGACCGCCGGCGATCCAGTCGAAGTCGAGCCCCTCGCCCGAGGTGGCAAGCGCCCTCGCGCCCGCGACGACCGGCGCATCCGACTCCACCCTGATCGCCATCACGCCCACCGGCAGCTCCTCGAGCGGGAAGTCCGTGACGATGCCGGCCTCGAGGGTGCCCTGCGACTCGATCGACTCGTCGTCCGCCGTCTGGAACACGAGGCGCACGTCGCCGCCGTCGGGCGAGAGCAGCCGCAGCACCGGCACGATGTCGTCATAGCCGTCCTGGGTCTCGAGCCCCGTCGCAGCCGACACCTCGACGCCGGGCAGCACAGCGCTCGTGAGCGCCGCAGCGGGGTCGATGACGTCGAAGCCGCCGCGCTCGAGTCCGCGAGTGGTGGTCTGCTGCAGATGGGCGACGACGGGGGCACCGGTGGATGCGACGTGCACGACGGCGTCGGCGACGCCCGGCGCGATCGCGGCGAGGTCGAGCACCGCTTGGGTGCCGGGTGCGACGGCGATGCCGGTCGAGCCGACCGATTCGATCGGCCCGTCCGGACCGTAGACGGTGACGTCGACGCTCGCGCCCACCTCTGCCGCGTTGGCGACCGTCAGGACCGTCTGCCTGCCGGTGCGCGTCGATCCGCCGACGAGCCACTGGTCGAGACTCGTCTCCGCGCACTCGCTGGCCGCGAAGCCGCGCACGCCGTCGAGCTCGAGCCCGAGGCTCTGGGCAGCTGAGAGCGTCGTGGCCTCGTTGCGCTGCACGACGGAGTCGCCGCCGTCCACCTCCTCGGGGCCTGCGACGCTCAGCGTCGTCTGCTCGACGTCGCCGCCGAGGCTGCCGATCGCGACGGAGGGGTCGCCGATGCCGGCGACGGCGAGGGCGTTGTCGCCGTCGGAGGAGCCGACGCGCAGCGCTGGCCCGGCGCAGACGCGCGACTGCAGCGGCGACGCGGGCTGCACGGTCGTCGCCGGGGCCGCGGACTGGATGCGCGTGTCCTGCGGCATGGCGTTCGCGCCCAGCACCGCGCCGACGCCGAGGGCCGCGGCGACGAGGCCGGCGGCTGCGCGTGCGCTCCAGCGCGCGACGTCGCGGCGCTCCATGCGCTTCGACTCTGCGCGGTCGTTCGCCGCAGCCTCGCGATCGGTCAGTGCGACGTCGCTCGCGATGTCGCCGGTCGGCTCGGCCCCTGCCTCGACGGCGAGCTCCTCGGGCGCGGGGCGGTGCCCGCGCGGCACCTCGTCCTCGATGGGCGAGGGGTCGTCGAACTCCTGCGAGTCATCGAGCGGCTCTACCTCACGGTCGCGATCGGTCACTGCCACTCCCCCGTTCCCTCGAGTCGTCGTGTGCGCACGCGCGCACCTCGGCGCAGCGACGGCAGCGCGGCGACGACTGCCCCGCCGAGCGCCACGAGCTGCGCGAGCAGCAGCCAACCCGCCCACGTGGGCCGGTCGGGCTGCGGGCTGCTCGGCACGTCGTCGCGCTGCCACAGCAGCCCTGCCTCGGTCTGGCCGATGGCCTGCAGGTCGCCGCGGGCGTCGAGCGAGCGCTGCGCCCGGTCGTGCTCGGCGGCGGCGCCCTCGCGCTCCTGCTCGAGCAGCACGAACTGCACGCCCTGCGCATCCAGCAGGGCTGCCACGTCGACGTCGCCGCCGGCGGCCATGTCGACGGCGACCTGCGCGAGCTCCGCCTCGATCTCGCCTGCCTCGTCGCGCACGAGCTCACCCGTGGAGACGCTGTCGAGCGTCGTGCCGCGGCCGCGCTCGATGTCGACGCCCAGCACGCCGGGTGCGAGCGGATGCAGCACGAGCGTGCCGATCTCGGGGTCGCCCTCCGCAGCCGCATCGACGAACGCGGGCATGCGGCGCTCGGGTGCAGCGATCACGGTCGCAGGCATGAGGAACGAGGTCGCGATGATCGGCACCGCAGCGGCGACCGCCGCCAGCGTGACGAGGCCGCCCGGGATGGCGCCCCGGCGGTCGTCGAGGTCGACGGCGACGACGGCGAGCGCGATGAGTGCCGCGAGGGTCAGCGATGCGCCAGAACCCGCCCAGACCGTGACGGGCTCGCCGTCCAGGCTCGTGACTGCCAGCCGTGCGGAGACGATCGCGGTGGCATAGCCGGCCAGCAGCAGCACCACCCACTGCCATGACCGGGTCGGGCGCAGCACGATGCCCGTGAGGGCGCAGAGCGCCAGCGGTGCCAGCAGCCCGAGCGCGAACCACGCGGGATCGGCGCCCGGAGCCAGCCACGCGATCACGCCCTCGAGCGACGCGAGCGTGCCGTCGGGCGAGAGCAGCGCCGCCTCGACGGCGGTCGGCGGCGTCGAGGGCATCGGCACGCCGGGGTCGGCGAGCGCCGCGAGCGGCGAACCGTCGACCCAACGGGCGATCGCGATCGGCGCGAAGAGCACGGCGGCAGGCAGGAGCGCCGCGAGCGGGCGCAGCGGCGTTCGCCAGCTCGTCGCGATCGCGAGCAGCACGAGCAGCAGCATCGCCGGCAGCAGCACCGGTGCGCCTGCCACGACGACGGCCACCGGGATGGCCGCAGCGCCCGCCGCGCGCCACGACTCCGCGGCGCGCAGGACGCCGACGATCGCGAGCGGCAGCGCGAGATGGGCGAGCACCGCGCCGAGCCGGCCCTCGACGATGGCAGCGAGCAGCAGCGGCGAGAGCGACCACAGCGCGGCCGCGACCGCCGGCGCCCAGCGTGAGGTCGTCATCCGCCGCACCGCGAAGAACCCGGTCAGCGAGGCGATCGCCGGTGCCAGGAACAGCAGCAGGACGATGGCGGTCGATGGCTGCCACGGGGTCAGCGAGCCCAGCAGCGCCAGCAGCAGCACGAAGGGATCAGCCGGCCCCGTGAGCTCGCCCAGCGCGTCGCGCGTGCCGGCGAGCGTGTGCGACCAGAGCTCCGCCAGCGAGCCCGTGAGCGGCAGCAGCGCACCGCCGGTCGCCGCACCCGCGCCGATCAGCTGCGGGGTGAGCACGATGCCGACGACGATCGCGAGCGCCGTGACCCAGAGCCCTGCGCCCTCGACGAAGCCGACGCGCTCGTCGACCACCGTCTGCATCCGCTCGGGGTCGCCGAGCGCCCGCCGCTGCGATCGCACCGTGCGCCACGACGCGCGCAGCGGCCGCAGCGAGCTCCATCCGGTCGTGCGCGCCGCCACGATCCGCCGACGCGCCCGCGCGGTCGCCGGGAAGGCGACGAGCGTCGCGAGCGTCGCCTGCCACTCGGCGACGACGGCGGCCGGGCGCTTCGCCAGCAGGTGCGCGACGGTGCGCACGAGACCGAACGGCACCAGCAGGAGCCACTGGAGCACCGACGCGATCGGGTTCGCGTAGGCGAGCCGCCTGTGGAGCTGCGCGCGACGAGCGGTCGCCACGCGCTGCGCATCGCTCACCGAGCGCGCCGCGAAGTGCTCTGGGCCGCCGGCGCGGCGCACCTTGGCGCGCGGCTCGACGGCGACGCGGTGGCCCGCCAGCCGTGCGCGAACGCCCACGTCGAGGCCCGCGTCGATCGAGCGCAGCGCCGGGTCGAAGCCGCCCAGCGCCTCGAAGACGTCGCGCCGCACGAGCATGCCGGACTCCGCCACGCCCAGGCGGTCGCTGTCGTCGTCGTGCTGGCCCTGGTCGAGCTCGCCCTCGTGCAGCAGCAGGCTCCTGCCGAACGGCGTGACCGTCTGGCCGAACTCCGCGAACCGATCGGGAGCGTCTGCCCGCATGACCTTCGGCCCGACGACGCGCACGCTCGGGTGCGATTCGACGTGCGCGAGCAGTGCCTGCAGCGCGCGCGGGTGCGGCGAGGCGTCGTGCGCCAGCAGCCAGAGCCAATCGCCGTCCTCGCCCGGGGGCAGCGACGCGACGCCCTTGGCGATCAGCTGGCCGTAGGGCAGCCGCTGCGCGGCGACGACGCTGCGCGCGCTCGACGCCTCCAGCATCGCGCGTGTGTCATCCTTCGAGGCGCCGTCGACGGCGACGAGTCGCTCGGGTGCGACGGTCTGCGCATCGACGGCGGCGAGCGTCGCCGGCAGATACGCGGCGCCGTTGCTGGCCGCGAGCACGGCGAAGACCCTCTGATGCACTTGGCAAGGCTAGGTGCCAACGGTGCCGTCACCTGCGGTTGCGGTCGGTGTGCCGCCGATCGCCTCAGCGACGGATGCGGCGGATCCTCGCCCCGGCACCGCGCACGACGCGCTTCGCACCGCGCACGAGCCGCTCCGGCGTGATCGCACGCCGCTCGAGCGCCTGCCTGCGCGCGATCTCGGTGGCGACCTCCGCATGGAACGCCTCGTCGAGCGCGTGCAGGTCGCGCTCCCTCGACAGCAGCGCACGCACCTCTTCGGGGTCGAAGGGTGCATCGCGCGCCGGGTCGACCGCCTCGGCGAGCCGCGCGGGCAGCACCGCCTCGAGTGCCGCGAGCCGCGTCGCCAGCCGGTCGTCGCGCACGAAGCCCTCGCCGAAGTCGGCCTCGTCGACGGGCGTCCTCGCCAGATAGAACGGCAGCAGGATGCCGGCCTTCCAGCGGCGCCAGTCGCGCATGCCGTGATGGTTCGGGCTCGGATCGAGCGACGGCGACGCCTCGTAGCCGCGTCCCATGCTGATGGTCTTGCGCTCGAACTGCTCCCAGGAGCGCCACGGCACGTGCAGCACCTCGAGCCCGAGCGCATCCGGCACCGCACCGCGCTGCGGCGTCGAGACGGCGTGGTTGCCCTGCGCGACCTCGACGTGCGGGTCGCCGACATGGATCGCGTTCGGAGTCGGATGCGCCTGCACGCCTGCGGCGGCGAGCTGCTGCGCTGAGCGCTCGTCGCGCCAGTGCATGCGGGTCGCGAGCCCTGCGCCGCTGCGCGCTGTCGGCCCGACGAGGTTGCGCACCGGCACGGGGAAGGAGCCGAGCGTCGCGGGCGCCAGCGCAAGCGCCTCGGCGACCGTGCGCTCCCCCGCCAGCACGAACTCGTCGGCGTCGCCGTTGATGACCCAGTCGGCAGCGTGCTCGGTCGCCGCGAGCCGGGCCATCCGCGTGACGACCTCCGCCTGCTGCTTGCGGTGCTCCGGATCGTCGAAGACGGTCACCGGTGCCGCCCGCGCATAGTCGGCGAGGATCTCGCGCGTGCCGTCGACGGATGCGTTGTCGGTCACGAGGATGCGGTCGACACCCTCGGCAAGATGGTGCTCGATCGTGGCTGCGATGACATCCGCCTCATCGCGGACCATCATCGTGAGGACGACCCTCACCGGGCTGCCGCCGCTCAGGCGAGCTTGCGCAGCTTGCGCCGCTCGCGCTCGGACAGGCCGCCCCAGATGCCGAAGCGCTCGTCGTTCTCGAGCGCGTACTCGAGGCACTGCTGCCGCACCTCGCAGGTGTCGCAGATGCGCTTCGCGTCGCGCGTCGAGCCGCCCTTCTCGGGGAAGAATGCCTCTGGGTCGGTCTCGGCGCACAGTGCGTCTGCCTGCCAGCCCAGTGGGTGGTCGTCCGCCTCGTTGCGGACGCCCGGGACCCCGAGCATGACCGGATCGACGAACCAGTCGCCGGGCACGCCGCGATGCAGCCCGCCATCGTCGATGCCTCGCGCTGCCGTCGTGCTGCGCTGCACTCCCTCTCGCATGGCTTCCCCCGATTCCTGCGAGACCCCGGCCGGGCTCGCGTTGGACCAATTACACCGGTGTAGTTCGCCCCGCGTCAAGTCGGGGATTCTAGGAGTGTCGCGGGCTCCCGGCGCGGAGGCCGCCGCTACGGCGTGTCGCGCTCGAGCGCCAGCCAGGCCTCCGCCGAGTCGACGGTGAAGGGTGCTGCGGTGTCGATCCAGGCCGCCTCCGCTGCAGAGAGCACGTGGCGCTCGCCGTCCACGTCGATGGTCGCGGGCGAGACCGCGAGCAGCAGCGCCCTGCCCGCCCCGACCGCGTGGACGCCCTCGACGCGGCGCAGCTCGAACGGCGCAGCCGGGCGGTAGGCGAGCGCGCCGTCGAGCTCCTGCGCGGGCAGCCGCGGCTCGATCAGCGGCGTCGCGTCGACGACCGCCAGCAGCTCCGGCACGTCCACGTGCTTGGGCGTCAGCCCACCGCGCAGCACGTTGTCGCTCGCCCCCATGAGCTCGATGCCGAGGCCCTCGAGATAGGCGTGCAGGTTGCCGGCAGGCAGCGAGAGCGCCTCGCCCGGCTTGAGCGAGACGCGGTTGAGCAGCAGGCCGACGAGGATGCCGGGGTCACCGGGGTGCGCGGCATGCAGCCGGGCGACGGTGTCGGCCTCGACGGGCAGCCGATCGGCGAGCGCCGCTGCTGCGGCGACGGCGCCGGCCACCGCGGGGGCCACCGCCGCGTCTCCGCCGAGCAGCCACTCGAGGGCCGCGCCCGCGCGCACGCGCTCCGCTGCCGGCACGACGCGCGCGTCGACGGCGGCGAGCGCGTCGAGCACCTCGGCGGCCTGCTCGGCCGGCCGGAACCCGCTGAGCGCCTCGAAGGGCGTCACCGCGACGATCAGCTCCGGCTTCGGGAACGGGTCCCGGTAGTTGCGGTGCGGGGCGTCGCGCGGGATGCCCGCGGCATCCTCACGCTCGAAGCCCTCTCTGGCACGCGCCGCATCCGGGTGCGCCTGCAGCGAGAGCGGCTCCGCCGCGGCCAGCACCTTCAGCAGCATGGCTGGCGGCCGGCCGTCCTCGGCGTCGATCGCAGCGCCCAGGTCGAGGCCCGCGTGCGCGCCGGTGGTGACCGTCGAGGGGCATCCGGGATGCGCGCCGAGCCAGAGCTCCGCCTCCGGCCCTCCGGAGGGGGTTCGTCCGAGGTAGTCGGCGAGCAGCCGGTCGCTGCCCCACGCGTAGTCCCTCGGCTCGTTGGCGATCGGCACAAACACGCGGCGGTCTCCTTCGGGCAGATTGGCACGAGCGTACCAACCGAGCGTCGGCAGACGCGCCTGCGACGTAGCCTGACGTCGACGGCCGTCGGCCGCGAGCACCGCGGCTTCGGCCGCCCATCGACAGGAACCGAGGAGCAATGACGTTCACGCCGCTCACGAGCGACTTCTACGGCTTCGCCGCCGATCTCACCGAGGCCGAGCAGGCATCGCTGGCCGAGATCCGCACGTTCATGGAGGAGCAGGTGCGACCCGTCATCGACGACCACTGGCACCGCGACGCGTTCCCGATGGACCTCATCCCGGGCATCGCCGCCCTCGGCGTCGTCGGGCCGGGCTGGGCAGAGACCGCCCGGTTCGAGAACTCCGCCGTCTACCGCGGCTGGGTGGCGCTCGAGATGAGCCGCATCGACGCATCCGTCTCGACCTTCGTGGGCGTGCAGAACGGCCTCGTCGCCGGCTCCATCGGCGTCGGAGGCAGCGACGAGCAGCGCGCAGAGTGGCTGCCGAAGCTCGCCGACTGCTCGGTGGTCGGCGGCTTCGGTCTCACCGAGCCGCTCTCGGGCTCGGACTCCGCGCAGGGCCTGCGCACCACCGCCCGGCGCGAGGGGGACGAGTGGGTCATCGACGGCGCGAAGCGCTGGATCGGCAACGCCACGCACGCCGACATCGTCGTCATCTGGGCGAAGGATGCCGCGGACGGCCAGGTCAAGGGCTTCATCGTGCCGACCGACACCGAGGGCTTCACAGCCACCAAGATCGAGCGCAAGATCTCGCTCCGCATGGTGCAGAACGCCGACATCGTGCTCGAGGGCGTGCGCGTGCCGGAGTCGTTGCGACTGCAGGGCGCCACCAGCTTCCGCGACACGGCGCGCGTGCTGCGCCTGACGCGCGCGGAGGTCGCCTGGAGCGCCGTCGGCGTGATGGTCGGCGCCTACGAGGCCGCCGTGCGCTACACGACCGAGCGCGTGCAGTTCGGCACGCCAATCGCCGGGCACCAGCTCGTGCAGGACCTGCTCGCGAAGTCGCTCGGGCACATCACCGCCTCGATCGCGCTGTGCGTGCAGGTGTCCCGGATGCTCGACGAGGGTCGGCAGGAGGATGCCCACTCGGCGCTCGCGAAGGCCTACGCGACGACGCGGATGCGCGAGGTCGTGTCGTGGTGCCGCGAGGTGTGCGGCGGCAACGGCATCGTCACCGACTATGACGTGGCGCGCTTCTTCGCCGACGCGGAGGCGCTCTACACCTACGAGGGCACCGCGCAGATGAACTCGCTCATCGTCGGCCGTGCGATCACCGGGCAGTCGGCGTTCGTCTGAGGGCAGCCCCGTAGGTTGAGGAGGCCGCGGGCGCAGCCCGCAGCCGTCACGAAACCGGAGGGTCGGCGAGCCGTGCGCGCCTGTCGATCTCGTGACGCGGGCGTGCTCCGCACGCGCGCTCCTCGATCTACAGGACGGACCGGCGGGTCAGGTCCCGTGTGGCGCGCAGCGCCCTTCCGACCGCCCAGCCGGTCACGCTCGTGAGCGCCTCGCGCACGATGCCGGGCGTCATCTTCGAGCTGCCGAGCTCCCGCTCACGGAACAGGATCGGCACCTCAGCGACCGTCGCGCCGACCTCGTGCGCCCTGCGCGTCATGTCGATCTGGAAGCAGTAGCCCTGGCTGCGCACCTGGTCGAGCGGGATGCGTCGCAGCAGCTCGGCCGTGTAGGCGCGGCAGCCGGCCGTCATGTCCTGCACCGGCGAGCCGAGCAGCACCCTGGCGTAGAGGTTGCCGAGCCGCGAGATCGCCTGCCGGTGCCACGGCCAGTCGACGATGCCGCCGCCCGGCACCCAGCGCGAGCCGATCACGAGGTCGGCGCCGCTGCCGTCCGCCCTGCGCAGCGCAGCGAGCATGCGCGGCACGGCCTCTGCGGGGTGCGAGCCATCGGCGTCGAACTCGACCACGACATCCGCCCCCCGCTCCAGCGCGACGCGCATGCCGTGGAGGTATGCGGCGCCGAGTCCTTCCTTCGCGCTGCGGTGCAGCACGTCGACGCGCGGATCGGCCGCAGCCATGCGGTCGGCGAGCTCGCCCGTGCCGTCTGGACTGCTGTCGTCGACGACGAGCACCTCGACCTCCGGTGCCGCCTGCAGCAGGTGGTCCATCGTCACCGGCAGCGCCTCGAGCTCGTTGTAGGTCGGCACGAGGACGACGACGCGCATGTGGCTCCGGTTCGATGAACGGTGAGGGCGAGCAATCCTCGCACACCGTCGCGGCGATGCCGCTGGGCGAGCGACCGGTTCGCTCACGGCCGCGGCGTGGCACGATGGTGCGGTGCCAGGGCAGAGCAGGAGGACGTTCCTCGCGACGTGGATCGTCGCCAACGCCGCCTGCGGCGACGCCGTGCGCAATGTCATCGGCTACCCCGCATGGGCAGCCATGGCGGTCGCCACCTTCCTGTGGGTCGGGATCGAGCTGGTGCTGCTGCGCGTGCGGCTGCTGCGGATGCCGGTGCCGGTGGTCGCCTTCGCCGCGATGGCGCTCGTCTCGGCCATCTGGGCGATCTCGCCGGCCTGGTCGCTCGTCGGCTCCTTCATCCTGATCGGCACCATCGCCAGCGCGCTGCTCATCGCGTCGCTGCCCTACCGGGTGATCCTCGACGTCACGCACTGGACCCTGCAGGGCCTGCTCATCGCATCCTTCCTGTTCGAGTCCCTCGTGGCCCTCGTGCTGCGGCATCCGCTCTTCCCGCTCTGGTCCGACTACCCGCCGGACGCCAGCGGCGAGCTGCACTGGTCGAGCGGGCTGCTGTTCGAGGGCGGCAGGGTGCAGGGCATCATGGGCAACGCGAACCTGCTGGGCATGGTGGCGCTCATCGCGCTCGTGATCGCCGGCTGCCGCGCCGCTGCCGGCCTTGACCGCTGGTGGCCCATCTGGGTCGCGCTGCCGGTGCTCGCCCACGTCGTCACACGCAGCGCCACGGTGCTCTTCGCGACCGCGATGGTCGCCGTGCTGACGCTGCTGGTGGTCTGCTGGGTGCGCTGGCGCGGCGCGATCTTCTATCGGATCTTCGGCATCGCGGTCGCCGTCGGCCTCCTCTGCATCGGGCTGCTGGTCGCGAACTGGGCGCTCGTGACCGACTTCCTCGGCCGCGATGCAGACATGACCGGCCGCTTCGACATCTGGGGTCGGGTCATCGACCTCGGCCTCACCAGCCCCGTGGTGGGCGTCGGCTATCTCGGTTACTGGCTGCCATGGGTGCCGCCCTTCGACTCGCTCGGCGAGATGCACGGCATGGTCTACCTGCAGGCCCACAACGTCTGGCTCGATGTCTTCATGCAGCTGGGCATCGTGGGCGTGCTGGTGTGGGGCGCGGTGCAGTACCGCGCGGTGGCGAACAGCCTCGGCACGCTCTATCGCGCCCCGGTCGGCCAGCGCGCGCTCAACGCCATCCCGCTGCTGCTGTGGGTCGCGCTGTTCGTGCAGGGGCTCGCGGAGTCCCGCCCCTGGATCGAGTTCGGCATGATGCTGCTGGTCATCTTCGCGATCGGGCCGCTGCGCAAGCAGATCGCGCCGCGGGCACCGCGCACGGAGGCCATGACGATCGTCGGCTGACCTGCCAAGCGCGAAGAGGCCCGGGATGCACCCGGGCCTCTTCGCGCAGCGGCAGCGTCAGCGGATGGTCAGCTGGTTCAGCACCGTGGCGTCGACCGTGAGGATGCGCTGGCCCTGTGCGGCGGCGCGCTCTGCTGCCGTGTCCACGAGGTTGCGCGTGCCGTTGGTGACGTACCAGACACGACCGTCGGCGTCCCTGACCCACCGCGACATCCAGCCGGAGACCGTCAGCTTGTTGAACAGCGTGCCCGAGATCGTCGTGAAGTTGCCGGTGCCGAACTGCACGGCGTCCTGCCACGGGAAGCGCACCAGCTCACCGTCGATCAGCGCGTAGCGGATGCCGTTGTGCTCGAGCAGCGTCGTCGTCAGCGCTCCACCGGAGGGGAAGGTGCGGATGACGGCGTCCGAGACTCGCACGGACAGCGGCGACTCGAGCTCGCGCACGATCGTCGCGTTGATCCGCAGCAGGCGGTGGTTGTCCACCAGGTACTGCTGACCGTTCGTCGTCGACGTCACGATGGTGCCCGAGAAGTAGTACGGGCGCATCGGCGTGCCCACGGGGCGGGCATGGAGCGCATAGCCGCTCACGCGCACCTGCGGCACGGAGCCCAGGCCGTGGTACGACGCCGTGCGCTGGGTGTCGATCGCCCTGCGCGTGCCGTTGTCGATCAGCCAGAGGCTGCCGTCGCTGTCGACCGCCACGCGATCCACCGCACCGGCGCGCGTGACCTGCGCGCAGACATCCGCAGGCAGCTGCTCGTGGGTCAGCGCCCACTCCGCGCGCGCCGTGGCGTTGCGGTACGGGTGCAGACCGCCCCAGAAGGCGACCCCGTCGACGCCGCAGCGCACGCCGTAGTCGGCGTCGATCGTGACCCCGACGCGCGGCAGGCCGTTGCGCACCGAGCGCGAGATCGAGGTCGGCGAGTCGTCGAGCCCGAGCTGCGTGAGCACCCGTGCATCCGTCACGCGCAGCGTGGTCGACGCCGAGGTGAGCAGCAGCTCGCCGTTCGAGGAGTCGCGCAGCAGCGTGCCAGCCGCGAAGCTCGATCGCTCCGGCACCCAGTTGAGGTAGCCGGCGACGCCGCGATGGATCGTCGACGGCACCGAGGTGCCTGCTGCAGCCCGATCGGCCTGCGGCACCGGCTGGCGCATGCCGTCGCGCATCAGCCACACCGTCGAGGAGCCCAGCTCTGCCTGGTAGTGCGGGCCGAAGGCGCGGCCGGCGATCGGGATCCCGCGCAGGCGCGGGCTCGGCACCTTGGTGAAGAAGCTCGGGCCGCCGAACTCCGCGGTCTGCACCTGCAGCAGCCCGCGATCGGTGAGCAGGTAGGCCGCTGTGCCGTAGTGGATGCGGTTCGGCAGGTCGGTCGCGGCCGCTCTGGCGGGGCTGAAGGCGAGCCAGGAGACGCGGCCGAAGTCAGCGAAGGCCGAGAGCTGCATCTGCTTCTGGTCGAGCCACACCAGCCCGCCGCCGGTGCGCATGACCGCCTGCGTGCCACCGTAGTTGCGGGCACCGTAGCCCTCTGCCAGGAACGGGATGCCGACGCCGAGCTCGTCGAGCGCGCCCGGAGACATCCAGCTGTTCGCGTAGGACATGTTGCGCGCACCGATGTTGGCGGTGTCGCCGATCGGGTGGCGGCGGCCGTCCTGCACGTACCACCACTCACCCTGCCAGCCGACGATGTTGCGCAGCTGGCCGCCGTCGCGCAGCGCGGCCATCACCTCGGCAGTCACCCCGATGCCGTAGCCGCAGGAGCGGCCCCACTCGCCCACCTGGTTGCAGTCGGCGAAGCGGTACCGGTTGCCGTCGTCGACGAAGTAGTTGCCGCCGCTGCCGTCGCGCAGCCAGCGGGTGACCGCTTGACCGATGGTGAACTGACGGAGCGAGCCGCTCGCGACGATCTGCGTCGCGCCCAGGGCTCGGCCGTACTCGTTCAGCACCGTAGTGCTGGTGAACGGATGGATCCAGGTGCCGTTGACGAGATAGGTCGTCGAGGAGCCCTGCTCGCGCACGATCAGCCGGTTGACCTCGCTGGTCGGGTTGCCGAACCAGTCGGTCCACATGCGCCAGAAGTTGCGGTTGCCGTACGAGGAGCAGGAGTCGCCCGTGCCGTAGAGGTTGCCGAGCGCCGCGGCGTTCGGCTGGTACGGCGTGTAGTTGTAGAGGCCCGCGGTGGCCTGGTTCTGGATCATGACGCTGCTCGAGCCGCACGCCGCATTGGGGTGCCAGAGCACGCGGTTGGTCTGACCGGCGCGGTGGTTGTAGCTGGTGGGATGCTCCGCGTAGCGCTGGAACTGCCTTGCGGCGTAGTAGATCTGGTAGAAGAAGCTGCCGTAGCTCGAGTCGCACGGGGCCGTGTCGGGGCAGGCGAAGCCGGTCGCGCGGTCGTAGCGGATCTGGGTCGGACGCGTGAGCGAGACGAGGCTCTGCTCCTTCTGCAGCAGCACGAGCAGCACGCGGGGGCTGATGTCGCAGGCGACCGAGACGCGCGTGATGATCGAGGCGGCGGTGTCGTTCGCCCGCGCGGGCATCGAGGCGCAGTAGGCGTTCGCCGGCATCGCCGGCGCGTTCTGCCGGTAGTCCTTCAGGCAGGTGTAGCCGGTGTCGCACCGCGGCACCTGCTGATTGAGGAAGGACTGCACCTCGGTCGCCGACATGGCCCGACCGTCGAAGAAGTTCTCATCGCTGATGATGTTCCCGGCGTTGAACGCCGACGCCTCTGCGGCCTCTGCAGGCTCGTCTGGCGTGGCGACGAGGAACCCTGCGGCCAGCGCGAGCGCGAGTGCGACGGCGAGGCTGCGGCGGAGGAGGCGCATGGACGGCATCCAATGTGTCGTGACAAGGGGGACAAGGAGAGGGTAGCGAACCTTCGATGCTTCGTCGAAGGTTAATCTGCTCCGCGCGTCGCGGGCCCGACAGCTGGCTGCGGCGGCCGACTATGTTGGAGGCAGCATCACGCACCGGGATGAGGAGGTCAGGGATGTCCAATCTCCTCGCCGTGCGAGCCGACAGCAACCGGGCAGCGGCAGTCGAGGCGTGGCTCGGCCAGCAGGCAGACGCGACCGACGTCGCCGTCGTCGAGCTCGGCGCAGGCGCCCGCCTCTTCCTCGTCAGCGCAGGGGTGGAGCGCTCGCTCCGCCGCGAGCAGTCGGTGCTCTTCCGCGGCTTCGCGGTCGACACGGAGCGCGCCACGATCGCGATCGGTGCAGACGGCTGGCTCGACGCCCCTGCGGCGCTGCGCGACGACCCGTGGTCGCTCGGCGGCACTTTCGCGATGGTGCGCTGGCACGAGGGAGCGGTCGATGTCAGCCGTGACCTCTGGGGCAACCAGACGATGCTGCGCACCGATGGCGCGGGGTGGTCTGCCGCCTGCGACTCGATGCTCGTGCTGCGTCGGCTGCGCGACGCGCTCGGCGAGCCGTCGACTCCCGACGAGCGGGAGCTGCTCGCGCGCACCGCACTCTCGGGCATCGCCCAGACCGCGTTCGGAGCTGGCACCTCGCTCCAACAGATCGCGTTCGTGCCGAACGGCTGCTCCGTCAGGCTGGATGCGCACGGCGCCACCACGGTCGGCCGACCGGTCACCGCGGTGCTGCAGCAGCGCGCCGGCGACTACCGATCCACCGTCCGCGCCGCGGCCGAGGGCATCGCCGGAGAGATCGGCGCGATCCTGTCGCTCGACGCCACGACGCCGCGACTGCGCATCTCAGGCGGTCAAGACTCACGGGTCGTGCTCGCCGCCGCCCTCGCGCTCGGGCGGTCCGAGCTGCCGCAGCTCGTCGTGCAGGATCAAGCCGAGACGCATCGCGAGGATGCGAAGGTCGCCGCGTCGCTCGCGCGCCGGTTCGGACTCGAGCTGCAGACGATGCGTCCCATCGACGTCGACTACGCGGGGCAGCTGGAGCTGTGGCTGGCGACGCTCGCCGGCACCTACGACGGCTTCGGCATCGACGCCGACGCGCAGGTCGATGGCGTCTTCGGCATCAGCGGCATCGGCGCGGAGACCTACAAGGGCAACTTCGGATGGCGCAGCTGGTGGCAGCTGCGCCAGGATCTCGACCTGCCGCTGCAGCTCGAGCTCGCCTTCCTCGAGCAGACTGACCGCGGCCTCGCAGCGATCGGCGTGCAGCCATCGCAGGACGACGCCACAGAGAGCCACTACCTCGCGCACCGCGCCGGCGTGCACTGCGGTGCCGGATACGTCGGCCTCTCCCCACTGACGGCGAACCCGCTCCAGCGCGCAGACCTCGTGCGACTGGGCCGCACCCCCTGGAGCGACGACCCGCAGATCCCCGGCCCGGAGCGACGACACGTCGGGCATCCGCTCATGGTCGCCGACCTCGCCGCGCTCCTGCACCCGGAGGCCGCAGCGCATGCCTACGAGCGCGACGTGGGCGTCGACGCCGCGCTCGTGGAGCAGCGCCTCAGCACGCTCGGCGGCCCCGTCGACGTCGTCGGCAGCGCGTTCGCCGTGCACGGCTCACCCGCATCCGTGCCGCTCGGCCCGAGCTCGCTCGCGCGGCGACTCGCCGCTGCCGAGGCGCCAGGCGACTTCACGTTCGAGGCCGTCGAGGCGCTCGGCAGGCGCGGCATCGACCGGCTGCAGGCATCGCCGGTTCGCGAGCGCTACCTCGAGGTGCTCGAGAACGCGAGCTGGCGGGCCGAGGAGCGCGCGCTGCCGCTGATGTTCGCGGGTCAGTCCCCTGCGCGCTTCGCCTCGTTGGCGTTGCTCGGCTGAGCGCCGCGGACGACGCGCTTCGCGCCGCCGATCGCACTCGCCACGACGCGCTGCAGGCGCGGATCGAACCGACGGGCGACCGCGCGCGCAACGCGGCGGCGGGTGGTCGCGAAGGCGTGCAGCTTGACCTCGTAGCGCTCGCCGACGCGGCCGTGCACAGTGACGCGGTCGGCCTTCGACGATGGCTCCGCGAAGGCCTCGGCCGACCACCGCAGGCGCGAGACGAACTCTGCTTCGGGGCCCTCGGCATCCGCCAACCTCACCAGCAGCCGCCAGACACCGTCCGGCAGGCCGCCGGGCTCGACGACGAACGACCACGCGGCGCCATCGCCCGAGCGTTCGATGGCGATCTCTGCCAGCGACTGCGCGGCACCGCCCGCGTCGGGCTCCGCCATCACCCGCAGCCGAGCGCCGACCGCCCGCAGCGGCGCAGCGCCCTCGATGCGGAGGCCGCCGGCCGTGCGGCGCGCGAGCTGCACGACGATGCTGCCGCTGCCGAGCGCGCTCAGATGCTCGAGCACCGGGTGCTTGCCTGACAGGCTCGCAGCGACGATCACGCCGATGCGCGGATCCTGCGACGGCCCGTCCGCCGGTGCGCGCCCTGCGATGCGGGCGACGGCAGCGGCGGCGCTGGCGGCGTCGCGCTCGCCGTTGTCGACCGCGGCGAGCGCGACGCGGGCGGAGGCGAGCGCGAGCGCGTTGTGGAGCGCGGTGTCGGCCGAGCCGGTCGCGAGCGCGTCTGAGGCTTCCACCAGCCGGTCAAGGCCGCCGATCGCGCGAGCGGCGTCGAGCAGCGTCTGCTCTCCCAGTGCCGCGGCGGCGCCGCGCAGGTCACCGGCGGCGATCAGCGCGAAGACGATGGCGCGCTCGAGCGGCATGGACGCGATCGCGTGCGGCGAGAGGCCGGCCAGCAGCACGCGCATGCGGTCGGCGATCGCGGCCTCATCCTCGGCCGACGACTCGATGAGCGTCTCGAGCACGCGCGTGATGAGCACCCAGCCATCCGACTGCACGATCATGCGCGTGTACTCGGCCAGCAGCGCGGCGTCGCCCGTCTCCCTGACGAGCTCGAGGCACAGGCACTCCTGCGTCAGATAGCTGCGCAGCCCACGAAGCTGGCCCGCCTTCGCCGTCATCGAAGTGCCGCCGGGGCGGTCGCGGTAGAGGTAGACGCGGTCGCGCACCACATCGATCGTCTTCGCGCGCACATATGCCGTGACGACGGGCACGATGTCGTTGGAGCGCGGCACATCCGGGAAGGTGATCTGGGCGCCGCGGAAGAACTCGGCGCGGTAGAGCTTGTTCCAGCAGGCGCGACCGCGGATGATCGACGGCTGGCTGACGAGGTCGACCCCCGAGCGCTCCTCGCGGAAGACCGCCCAGGCTCGCGTCGGATCCCAGGTGCTCGAGGCCGAGAACTTGAGGAAGCGGCCGAGCACGAGGTCGCTGCCGCTGCGCTCCCCCGCGTCCATGAGCGCACGGTAGGCGCCGGCGGGCACGAGGTCGTCGCCGTCGGCGAAGGCGAGATAGGTGCCGCGGGCGAGCTCGACGCCCAGGTTGCGGGCGCTGCCGCCGCCGGTGACGGCGCCCGCGATCACCCGCACCCGCCGATCCCGTCTGGCGACGGCGCGTGCGCGCTCGACGGTGCCGTCGGAGGATCGGTCGTCGACGACGATCACTTCGAGGTCGTCGAGCTCTTGCGTGAGCAGCGAGTGCAGACACTCGTCGATCCAGGTGGCGACGTTCGAGGTCGGCACCACGACCGAGACCGCGGGCGCGCGCCACAGCTCTGCCGGGAAGGCGGTGCGCAGCGCCTCGATCTCGATCCGAGGGGCTGGCAGGGGCTCGCCCTCGAGCGCCTCGGCGACGGATGCGGCGAGGTCGGGCCGCTGGCGGCCGGTCGCGAGCGCGTGGTCGTCGATGTGCGCGCGCAGGGTGGCCGGGTCTCGCACGAGCCGCACAGGGATCCCGAGCGCGTCGGCGATCGCGAGCGACTCCGCGTCGGCGACGATGAGCGACTCGCAGGCCGCGAGCTGCGCGACGGCGCGGAAGGGGTCGGGATCGAGCACGATCGCCCGCACGCCTTCCAGCGCGGCGAGCGCGGCGGGGTCGACGTCGGCGAGCACACCGACGCCGGAGCGCACCTCCGGCGCCGTGCGGAGCTCGGGGAAGAGCGCCCCCAGCATCAGCAGCGGGTCGCCGGTGGACTCGATGCCGTCATCGCCGCTCGCCTCCCGGATCGCCCGTGCGGCGAGCGGGCCCGCCGCCCCGCGATGCTCGACGCCGGCAGTCGCGACGAGTCGCTGCTCGAGCGCTCCGCCCAGACCGCCGCCCCAGACGATGTCGCCCGGCTCGGCCTCGGGGAGCGCGCCGGCGCCGACCAGCAGACGGCCTCGCGTGTGCGACAGCGCATTCCCTGCACCCGGGGGGACGAGCGCCTCGACGATCGCGGCGCGCAGCGCGGCAGCCAGGCGCGCGATGGCGGTCTGTGCGCGACCGGTACCATCGATGCGCACACCCGTGAGGATCTCGACGCCGACGATCGATCCGCTGTTCGCTCCCTGGAGCGACTCGCCATCGGCATCGGTCATGATCACCGAGTATAGGGATCGGGCTCCCCACCGACATCGACCAAGAGGCCATCATCTCCGGTACCACCGCCACCCGCGTCCAGCGCAGGGACATCCAGGGACTGCGGATGATCGCGGTCGTCGCCGTCATCGCCAACCATCTCGCCGGCTGGCCGATCGGCGGCTTCGTCGGCGTCGACGTCTTCTTCGTGATCTCGGGCTTCCTGATCACCGGTCTGCTGATCCGTGAGCACGAGCGCAACGGCCGCATCTCGTTCCTCGACTTCTATCGGCGCCGCATCAAGCGCCTGATGCCGGCTGCGCTGCTGGTGCTCGCGGTGACGGTGGCCGCCGCAGCCTTCCTGCTGCCGCAGCCGCGCGCGATCTCCGCGGCGATCGACTCGGCCTTCGCCGCGCTGTTCACCGTCAACTGGCGGCTGGCGGCCGTCGGCACCGACTACTTCGCCGCCGGCCAGGCTCCGTCGCCGGTGCAGCACTACTGGTCGCTGTCGGTCGAGGAGCAGTTCTACATCGTCTGGCCGATCATCATGGTCATCGTGCTGTGGCTGGCCGCGCGCATCGCCGGCGAGTCGAAGGGACGTCGCCGGGTGCTGTTCGGCTCGGCAGCGCTCATCTCGGTCGCCTCGTTCGCCTGGGCGATGCACGAGACGGCGACCGCGCCTGACATCGCCTACTTCTCGACCCTCTCGCGCGCCTGGGAGCTCGGAGTCGGCGCGATCGTCGCGATCGTGGTGCAGACGACGAAGGTGCGCATCCCTGCGCGACTGGCGCCGTGGGCGGGACTGGCGGGCACCGCGGGCATCGTGCTCAGCTGCTTCGTCGTGCTCCCGATGCCGGGCTTCCCCGCCCCGAGCGGCCTGCTGCCCGTGCTGTCGACCGCGCTCGTCATCTGGGCGGGCGTCGAGGGCGGCAGGGTCTACGAGCGGGTCAACGTCGTGCTCACGAACCGCGCATCGCAGTTCCTCGGCGACATCTCCTACTCGCTGTACCTGTGGCACTTCCCGGTCATCATCTTCGGCCAGGCGCTGCTGCCGACGGACTCCATCGCGCTCTACGGGGCCGCGCTGCTGACCACGCTGCTGCTGTCGTGGGCGTCGTTCCGCTGGGTCGAGGACCCCGCTCGCAAGTCGGCGTGGCTCACCGACCGCTGGCGCTGGCGGCCGCGCGTCGTGGTGGGCTGGGTGGCGGCCGCGGCCGTCGTGCTGGGGGGCGGCATCGCCGTCACGAACGAGCTGACGCGACCGGCGGAGGCCGTCGCGCCCGAGGAGGTCGCAGACGTCGACTGCTTCGGCGCCGCATACTTCGCCAACGACTGCTCGCCCGACGACCTCACCGGCGAGATCGCACCGGCCGTGGATGTGATGGCGGAGGACACCGCCGGCGCATACGACTGCTGGACCGTGCAGGGCGGCGAGCTGCAGACCTGCACCTACGGCAGCGAGGAGGCCGATGCGACGCGCGTCGCCATCGTCGGCGACAGCCACGCGGCGATGCTCATGCCCGGGCTCCTGCCACAGCTCGAGGAGCAGAACTGGCAGCTCGACACCTACCTCGGCTACGGCTGCCAGTGGCGCGACACCGGCGGGGCGAGCGACTGCGCCGAGGTCATGACCGGGATCGACGAGCGACTCACGAGCGGTGACTACGACCTGATCATCACCGGCTCGGCCCGCTGGGCTGCGGGCGGCAACGCGGCGGAGGGCTTCGCCTCGTCATGGACGAGAGCGATCGATGCCGGCACGGCGGTGGTCGCGGTCGCCGACGTGCCGACGGTCTCGGAGGAGACGCTCACCTGCATCCAGCGCGTGAGCGGCGACCCGGCCGAGTGCGTCACGCCGCTCGCCGAGGCATCGGAGCCCGTCGACCCGCTCGTCGAAGCGGCCGCGCTCGAGCCGCGAGCCGGTCTCGTCGAGGTCGTCGACCGGTTCTGCACGGCGGATGGCTGCCCGGGTGTCATCGGCGGCGTGATCGTCTACCGCGACGCCGTCAGCCACACCACCGGCACCTACATGACGTCCTTCGGTCCGGAGCTCGTGGAGCGCATCCGGAACGCGGCCGGGCTGTGAGCCCGGTGGTATCGTCAAGGCTGTCAAATTGCCCGGTTCGGGCCGGGCGAGTGGAGGAGCATGTCGGCGACCGCTGAACCTGCACGATCGCGGTCCCGCAGGATCACGCTGAACCTGCTCAAGAACCTGACGCTCCGTGAAGTTCGCTCGGAGTACAAGCGCACCGCACTCGGCCGTGCCTGGTCGCTCATCAACCCGCTGGCCCAGATCACCATCTACGGCATCGTCTTCGGGCTGCTGTTCCGAGCGCAGCCCGATCCCGGCATCAACTCCGGCATCAACATCTTCGCCCTCTGGCTCGGCATCGGCATCGTCACGTGGGGCTTCATCAACATCGGCATCCGCGAGGCCATGCAGTCGTTCCTGGGCTACCAGGGCCTGCTGAAGAAGGTGTCGCTCCCGCGCTGGACGCTCCCCGCATCCAAGGTGCTCGCGCGCGCGATCACCTACCTGACGGAGATCGCCGTGGTCGCGGTCATCTGCGGCATCATCGGCGGCTGGGAGATCATCCTGCGCATCTGGATGCTCGTGCCGCTCATCGCGCTCACGACCGTGTTCGTCTACGGCATCGGCCTGGTGCTGGCGATCGGCATCGTCTACTTCCGCGACATCGAGCACTTCTGGGGCATCCTCACCCAGGTCTTCTTCTACGCATCCGGCATCATGATCCCCCGCAGCACGATCGAGACGGTGCAGGTCGAGACGCTGAACGCGGGCGGCTACACCTTCCTGGGCGGGCCTGTGCCGCTGCTGCAGCTGTTCGAGGCGAACCCGGTCTACCAGTTCCTGACGGCATACCGCAGGGTGCTGTACGACTTCGCCTTCCCCGAGTGGCAGCTGCTGCTGTCGCTGACGCTGTGGTCGGCCGGCACGCTGATCGTCGGGCTGTTCGTCTACACCCGCTACCAGGCCAGGATCGTGGAGGAGCTCTGATGAGCGAGAACGCCGTCGAGGTGCGAGACGTCTCGAAGACCTTCCGCGTCTATCACGACCGGAACCAGTCCATCAAGGCCACCGTGCTCAAGGGCGGGCGCGCGAAGTACGAGGAGTTCTGGGCGCTGCGCGACGTCTCGCTCGATGTGCCGAAGGGCGAGACCTTCGGGCTGCTCGGGCTCAACGGCTCTGGCAAGTCGACGCTGCTGAAGTGCATCGCGGGCATCCTCAAGCCGAACGCGGGGTCGATCACGACCCGCGGTCGCATGGCCGCGATGCTCGAGGTCGGCTCGGGCTTCCACCCAGAGCTCTCCGGCCGCGAGAACATCTACCTCAACGGCGCCATCCTCGGCATGTCCGACAGCGAGATCGACCGCAAGCTCGACGCCATCATCGACTTCGCCGGTGTCGAGCGGTTCATCGATCATCCCGTCAAGAACTACTCGAGCGGCATGTATGTGCGGCTCGGGTTCTCGGTCGCCATCCACACGGAGCCAGACCTCATGCTGGTCGATGAGGTGCTCTCGGTCGGGGACAAGGACTTCCAGGCGAAGTGCCTCGCGAAGTTCGACGACTTGAAGTCCGAAGGCAAGACCGTCGTCGTCGTCTCGCACTCGATGGGCACCATGCGCACGTTCTGCGACCAGGTCGCCTGGCTCGAGGACGGCGAGCTGCAGGCGGTCGGGCCGGCCAGCCAGGTGGTCGATCGCTACACCGGCAGCGGGCTCGAGATCCTCGAGCTCGAGGGCGGCATCAAGCGCTTCGGGTCCGGCGAGGTGCGCTTCACCGACATCGAGGTGCTGAGCCCCGATGGTCGCCACCTCGAGTCCGTCGACCCCACGAGGCCCATCGTCGTGCGGCTGTCGTTCTTCGCCGAGACGGCGGTCGAGCGCCCGAACTTCGCGGTCTCGATCCGCGACTCGCAGCGGGTCAACGTCTTCGTGATCTCGGGCCAGGACCGCGACTGGATCCCCGAGCGTCTCGAGCCCGGCCACGGCTCGGTCGAGATCCACATGTCGTCGCTGCCCGTGCGCGCAGGCGGCTACAGCCTGATCGCAGACGTGCGCACCAAGGGTGCGGAGGTGCCGTCCGACAACGTGCGCGGCGCTGCCAGGTTCACGGTCGACCGCGGCGACCACAGCACCAGCGGTGGCACCCTCTACCTGCCGTCGGGCTTCGAGTCGCTGCGGATCGGCGAGAGCGTGGCGACCGGCACCATGCGGCTCATGCCGGATTGAGCTCGCGCTCCACCACGCCCCGCCCTGCCTCGACATCGCGCACCAGCTCGAGGAATGCCTGCGACATCGGATACGGGCTCCACGTGCGGGCGGCATCGAGCGCTGCACGCTGCGCCTCGACGTCGTTCACCGGTGCCGCTGCGATCGCCTCGGCGAGCGCGTCGACCGGGCGCGTCCTGTCGTACAGCCGCACCCATCGCTCGTCGCCGTAGTGCGCGACGAGGTGCTGCTCGTCCGGCACCAGCACTGGCGCGCCGAAGGTCTGTGCGAGCAGGATGCTGCTCGAGTTCAGGATCTTCCGGTACGGCAGCGCGACCAGATCGGCGGCGGCGAACCACCACGGTGTCTCCGCATCCGGGACGAAGCCGAAGTGGCGGATGATCCGCACGTCCAGTGGCATCGCAGCGTCGAGCGGCGCGACGTCCTCCGGTCGCACCTTGCCAGCGAGCATGAGCACGACGCGGCCGCCTCGCAGCCGCTGGGCCGCGCTCGCCGATCGCAGCAGGTCGAGCACACCCTTGTACGGTCGCAGATGACCGAGGAACACCACGGCGAGCTCATCGGGCGCGAGCCCGAAGCGACGGCGAGCCCGCGCACGCTCGATCGGCGAGCCGTACACACCCTGATAGCTTGAGAGGCGGATGCAGCGCGTGCGGTCCGCCGGCAGCTCGTAGTGCTCCGACACGATCTCCGCTGTGCTCGGGTTGATGATGTGCACCGCGTGCGCGAGCCGTGCGAGCACCCGGTGCAGCTCGATCTCCAGGTCGCGGTGGATGGCGTCATGGGGCAGTGCGTTGTGCACCGTCCAGATGATCTTGAGCCCGGCCCGCACGCCATCCTCCAGCGCACCCAGGAACAGGTCGACGCGTTCGCGTGCCTCCTGGGGATCGGGCGTGTGCTGGCAGATCGGCGACGTCCAGTTCATGTGCAGGATCGTTCTGGCCGGATCCTCGGCGATCGACTCGAGCATGTCCTCGAGCGTCTTCACGCGGTCGAGCCAGTAGCCGTCGGCGCCGGTCGCCAGGTGCAGCAGGTTGAGGTAGGGATTGTCCTGCCACGCGGGGAAGATCACGATGCGCATGGGCACCGCGTCGCTCATGCGGCCGATCCTGCCCGGCCCGAGCGCCTCGTCGTCATCGTCGTGCCTTCGCGGCGAGTCGCTGCGCGGCGAGCCGCACGGCGAGCCGCACGTGCCGGGGGCGCGTCTGCTGCGCGATCGTCACGAGATCGTGGGGCCGGACGTCGCGAGCCGCGCGCACGCTGCGGCGGACGTCGCCCCGTGCAGCGGCTGCGGCGATGTCGCGCAGCTTCCGCGCGCTCGTGCCGAGCGACCCCACCTCGACCGCGCGCTCGGCGGCCGCCCGGATCGTGGTCGGCGACGACTCAGGGGGCAGATCGACGAGCGTGCGCGTGTGCCGCGTGAGCGCCGCCGGCGAGACCCCCGCGCGCGCCACGGACTGCAGCAGCCGGTGCAGGCGCACGACCTCGTCGTCGGGCGTCGTCACGTCGGTCATCGGCACGATGAGCTCGGATCGGAGGACGATGGCCAGCGACCGGTGCGCCTCGCGGTCGGCGAGCACCGCGGCCGCGATCTGAGCGTCGAGATCCCGGGCCGCGAACGCCTCGAGGGTGCCTTCGTGGCCCGCGACGACCGCTCTGGCGAGCTCCCAGGAGCGGCGAGCGATGAGACCGTAGGCGAGGCGGCGGATCGGGTCGAGCGCCGCGAACGACGATGACGGCGCAGCCGCGACGAGCTCCACCAGCAGGTTGCGCGCCTCGTCGAACTCCGGCGAGTCGTCGAGCACGGCCGCGATGCCGTGCGCCCAGATGTCGAACTCGAGGATGCCGGCGTAGTAGCGCTCGATCAGGGCTCGATCTCTCAGCCGCGCGACCGCGTCGCGGCAGGCGATCTCCTGCGTGAAGTGGTCGCGGAGCGGCCCGGGCTGCTGCTTGGACGATGTCATCGAGGTGGAGCCGACGCGGCGCCGGTAGGCGTAGACCGGCTGTGGCACCACGTCGAAGGCGAAGGCGCAGTAGGCGTGCGTCATGGCCTGGATGTCGTTCGACCGGCGCGAGTCGGCGAACTCCATGCCCGTCGCGACCCAGCTGGCACGACGGATGACGCGGTTCCAGCAGATGCGATCGCGCAGGAACTTGGGCTCGTCCACGATCGTGATGCCGGTGCGCAGTCGGTCGTAGACCGGCAGGCTCTGCGCTCGGGTCGTGACGCGCTGAGGCTCCACGACCAGGTAGTTGCCCACCACCATCTCTGCGCCCGTGCTCGCGGCCTGCTCGTAGAGGATGCGATAGGCGTCGGCGGGGACGACGTCGTCGCCGTCGGCGAAGGCGAGGTACTCGCCACGAGCGTGGCTGATGCCGAGGTTGCGTGCGCTGGCAGCTCCGCGGCCTTCGCCCTGCAGGATCTGGAAGCGCGGGTCCCCGGCGATCGCGGCCTCGGCGCGCGCGACGGTGTCGTCGCTCGATCCGTCGTCGACGAGCAGGATCTCGATGCGCTCGAGCGTCTGGTCGCGCAGCGAATCGACGGTCTGCGACACCCATTCGCCCACATCCCGCATGGGCACGACGACGCTCACGGCGGGAGCGGCTGCGCCCGTCGCTCGCGTGGCTTCGCGTGCTGGACTCACCCTCGGCTCCCTAGACTTGCTGTGCATCCCGACGAACAGGAGCACATGGTGGCAACCTCGCCGACCGAACTGCGGCACGACCAGGCACTGGTGTCGATCATCGTACCCGTGTACGGCACAGAGGCCGTGCTGCCGGAGCTGCTCGACTCGTTCATCGCGCAGTCCTGGGAGTCGTGGGAGGCGGTGCTCGTCATCGACGGCTCACCCGATGATGCTGCGGGCGTCGCTCGGCGATACGCGGAGCGTGACGCGAGGTTCCGGGTGATCGAGGTGCCCAACGGCGGCATCGGTCGTGCACGCAATCTCGGTCTCGACGCCGCACGAGGCGAGCTCATCGCATTCTGCGACTCGGACGACATCCTCGAGCCTGACGGCCTGCAGGTGCTCGTCGCGGCGCTGCAGTCGTCGCGCGCCGACATGGCGACGGCGATCGGCGTCGACTTCTTCCCCGGCACCCGCAAGCGCCGCTCTCGCTACTGGACGATGCGCGGCAAGCAGTTCCGGCGCACCTGGGCGACCTACGAGCTGTCCCAGATGCCCTCGCTGCTGGAAGACCACGTCGTGTGGGCGAAGCTCTTCCGCCGAGACCTGCTCGAGCGGATCGGACTGCGATTCCCCGAGGGCGTCCAGTGCGAGGACATCCACCCGATGCTTCGGCTGCAGCTCGCCGCTCGCGAGATCGCGGTCGTGCCCGTCGAGATCTACCTGCACCGCCGCCACGAGCAGACCATCAGCGCCGACTACCTGCGCCCGAACACGCTCGGCGACTGGCTCGGGCAGGCGACCGCGAGCCTCGAGGAGGTGGTCGCGCACGGCGATCGCGCCGCGGTCGTCCACTACGTCGGCATGCACATGCTCGGCCAGTGGTGGACGCGAGCCGAGCTCATGCCGCTCGTGGAGGACGGCGCGCTGGTCGAAGGGATCGAGCTGCTCGCCGCCAGGATGGTGGAGGTGCTCGGCGACGACCTCGACGACCTCGACCCGGTTCGTGCCGCCGCGCTGCGATTCTTCGCCGAGTCTGGCGCGAGCCGAAGGTGGTCGGGCCTCGCGGCATCGCTGACGCGGTTGGGCTCGTCGTCGCGCAGGTCATGGGATGCGCGATCGGCCGATGTTGTGGTCAGCCCGCTGGTCGCGCCGACGCCGCGCACGGGCCGGGTGGTGGCCGAGGCAGCGCTGGAGGCGGCATCGCTGCTCGACCTCGATGCGCCCGTCGAGGCGCGGCTGGCAGCCGAGCTGCTGGTCTGCAGATCCTTGGTGCCCATCGCGCACGGCTTCATCGACGATGACGACGCCGTCGAGCTGCTCGACCGCATCCAGGTCGCGCTCGCGGCGGTGCCCGGGTCGGCGTACGCAGCGGTCGCGCTGCCGAGCGCTCCCCTGCGACGCGTTCGGACCGAGCTCGCGCGCGCTGCGTGGTCTGCGATCGACGCACTGCCGCTGCGGCACGGCAGGCTCACCACGGTGCGCTTCGAGGCCGACCACCTCGTCCTCAGGGGCGAGCTCGAGCTGCCCGCCGGACTCACCGACGAGGACGAGCTCTCCGTGGCGCTGCGGTCGGCCGACGGACGCCATCAGCACGTCACGCCCAGCTGGGCGCGCGCGACGGACGGCACCACCAGCACGTGGAGCGCTCGTGTCCCGCTGCAGTCGATGGCTTCGGATCGGACCATCGCTGTGGCGCTGCGACGTCAGCGGCGCGGGCGCGGCCCGATCGAGGTGCCGCTCGTGGCGAGCGAGGCGCCCACGCTGCGCCACGACGGCGCGGTGGCCGTGCGATTGACCTTCGAGTCGACGTCCCCCGTGACGCTGCGGATCGAGCGGCGCGCGGGCTCCGGCCCATCCGCCCCCGCCGCCGAGCTGCCCGCCAAGGGCCGCGTCTTCACCTTCCCCGACTGGATGTCGAACCCCTACGTCACGATGCTGCAGATCGGCGCTCGTGCGCAGGGTCGACGGTTCGACGGCACCCAGGATGCGCGCGCGCTCCTGGCAGAGCTGCGCAGCGGCCGCGATGGCATCGTGCACGTGCAGTGGACGAGCCCGATCACCGAGAAGGCCCGTGACGCCGCCGAGGTCGAGGCGCTCGTCGACGAGGTGCTCGCGGCGCTGGAGCATGCCCGCGCCGCGGGACGCCCGATCCTGTGGACGGTGCACAACGTGCTGCCGCACGACACGCGCTCCCCAGAGGCTGCGATCCGGCTGCATCAGGGCATCGCCGACCTGTCGCACCTGATCCACATCTTGGGCACGACCGCCCAGGAGGCGATCGGCGACCTGTACCGGCTGCCGCCGGAGAAGCTGCGCGTGCTGCCCCACTCGTCCTACGCCGGCATCTACGGCGCCCGCATCCCTCGGTCGGATGCGCGTGCCGCGCTCGGCTCGGGCGCCGACACCACGCAGGTGCTCTTCTTCGGGCAGATGCGGCCCTACAAGGGCCTCGAGCACCTGTTCGGTGCCGCTGTCGAGCTCCAGGCCAGCGCTCCGGTGGAGCTGCTGCTGGCCGGAAACCCGACGCCCGACGTGCGCGCGCAGATCGAGGAGCTCGAGGCCACCGACGTCGCCGTCACGAGCGCGCCGCGCTTCATCGAGGACGACGAGGTCGCCGACTGGTTCTCGGCGGCCGACGTCGCGGTGTTCCCGTACCGGCGCATCCTGAACTCGAGCTCGATGCAGCTGGCAGCGACCTACGGACTGCCGGTCGTGCTCCCTGACGAGCACACGATCACCGCCGACTTCGGCGACCAGAGCTGGATCCGGTTCTACGACCCGGAGGACGCCCAGGCATCGATCGCGGCGCTGCTGCGCGACGACTGGTACCGGGACCCGGCCGTGCGCTCTGCAGCGCTCGAGTACGCGCAGGAGCGTTCGCCGCACGCGATGGCTCGCGGATTCGTCGAGCTGCTCGCCGAGGTCGAGGAGATCGCGGCTCGGGGTGCCGACGCGACGCGCTGAGCCTCACCGGGCCGCACACGCGCGTCAGCGCGGGTGATCGAGCTCTTCCAGCAGCGCGAGGAAGGCGTCGGATGCGTCTGCGGCCGTCCACGCGGCCGCGGCTGCGAGGGCTGCGGCCCTGGCCGCGCCGTCGTCGACGCGAGCCTCCTCGAGGGCGCGACGCAGCCCATCCGCACCGTCGAAGAGCGTGACCCACGCGGCATCGCCGTGCTCGCGCACCAGGTGCGGCACCGCGGGCAGCAGCACCGGCACGCCGTAGGTCGCCGCGAGTAGCAGGCTGCCCGAGTTCAGGATGTGCCGGTAGGGCAGCGCGACCACGTCGGCGGCTGCGAACCATCCCGGCAGCTCGGCATCGGCGACGAAGTCGAGGTGGCGCACAGCGGTGAGCTGCGGATGCGCGGCGAGCGCGGCGTCGATCGCCACCGTCTCGTCGGCGGTCGCGTTGCCCGCGAGCAGCAGCACGAGCTCGCGGCCACCGGCTGCCTGCCCCGCGGCCTCGATGAGCTCGAGCACGCCCTTGTAGGCGCGCATCTGGCCGAGGAAGAGCACCGCGAGCGCACCGTCGCTGATGCCGAGGCGAGCGCGCGCGGCCGCCCGATCGGCCGCGGGCGGCACCGCGTCGATGTAGCTCGGGTGCGGGATGTGGCGCACGCGCTCGGTAGGCAGCGTGTACTCGCCAGCCGCGAGCGCCGCCGTGTCGGGGTGCATGACGTGGATGCGGTCGGCCGCCCCCGCGAGGAAGCGGTGGATGCCGCGCTCGACGCGCGCGTGCTTGGCGTTGTGCGGCAGCACGTTGTGGACGGTCCAGACCACGCGCGCCCCCTGCCGCTGCGCGCGCTCGACCATGCGGCGGAAGCGGTGCGCGTTGCGAGCGGCGACGATCGGGTTGTTCGTCGACTGGGCGATCGGATTGGTCCAGTGGGCATGCAGGACGGTCTCGGCCGGGCGCACGGCGAGCGCCGCCTCGAGCTCGTCGAGGGTGCGGGTGTCGACGATCTCAGCGCCGGCCCGCTCTGCGGCGCCCAGCAGCATGCCGAGGAACGGGTTCTCGCGGTAGGCGGGGAAGACGACGATGCGCATCGGGCGGCTCACCGGCTCCGGCGGAGGCGTCCGAGCGCGCCCTTCGCGCCCTGCACGGCCCGGCCGCCGAGCCTGCCGGCCTCGCGTGCGGTGCGCACGACCGCGCCGGCTGAGACGGCTGCGGCGCGCGTCGCTGCCTTCGCGAGCTGCACCTGCTGGCGCGAGGTGCCGGGCACGTCCTGCAGGATCTCCTGCAGCTTCCACTCGAGCATCTGGTGCGACTCTGCGGCGATCTCGGGCGTCGTCACGGTGCGCACCGTGTAGCCCTCGCTGATCGCCGCGTAGGCGAACAGTCGCTCGACGGCGTGCGCCGTGCCGCCGTCCTTGTAGCCAGACTCGTCGGGGAAGTCCTGCCAGCCGAAGGCGTCGACGAGCGGCCGCAGCGCTTCGGGGCGAGCGGCGAACATCGAGCCGAAGGGCGCGAGCGGCGAGCCCTCGTCGAAGGGCACGTCGATGCCGAGGCGGCTCGCGAGCTGCTCGGCGAGCGGCCGGTTGCCGAACCAGGCGCGGCCGAGGGTCGGGTAGCCGACGTGGATCTGCGGCGGCATCGCCATGCCGAGCTCTGGCTCGTCGATGAAGAGCGATGCGACCGCGTCGAACCGGCTCATCAGGCTTCGCATCAGGTGCTCGCTGAATCGATTCGCCCGCGGGTAGGGGTCCTGCGGAGAACGCTTCGAGTGCAGCTTCACGATGAGGTCGTGCGCATATTCGCCGTCTGGCCCGGGGCGCAGCACGTCAGCGCACGTCAGCAGGAACGCCGTGACGTCACGCCCGCGATTGGACTCGACGACCCGGATCTCGATCGCCTTCGGGCCGGGGATGAAGGAGTTGTCGGCGACGAGCTGCTCGAGGCGCGCTCTCGACTCCTCGCTGCCCGTAGTGATGATCCAGGTAGTGTCCTTCGGCAGGTCCTGGAGCCACAGCTGCATGGCGACGAATGCATCCGAGTAGTAGAGGTGCGTGACGACGGCGATGCGCAGCGGCTGGAAGGGCGGATGCTGGACGCGCTCGAGGATGGTCAGCGCCTGCAGATTGGTCATGGCCTGCCGGGGGGTCGTCACGCGTCGGAGATCACGCGCGACCAGATCCATCGCATACGCCTCGCGACGCAGGCGATGCATGGCAGACGCACTGCGCAGCGCGTGCTCCTCGAGCGCTAGCGGGTCGGCAGTGAAGAGCAGCCGTTCCAGGAACGGCACCGGCATCCAGGGCTCCTCCAGCGTGAGCCGCTGGATTCTCGAGTCGGAGTGGCTGACGAGCGGCACCACATCGATGCTCGCATCGCGCAGGGCGAGCACGAGGTCGTGCAAACCGAGCGATCCCGTGTCGTCGCGGGACGACCTCCACCATGCGCGCCAGGTTTCCGCAGCGAGGGTTTCTCGGTCGGCCCAGAGCCACGGCGATGGCTCGAGCGCCTGTCTCGGCGCCGTCTCGACCCAGGTCCACGCGCCCGACGCAGGCGCACGTCTCACGACTTCCTCAGAGAGCGTGAACTCGCCGCGGACAGGCCCATACCGCTCGGTGTCCGTCACGAGCACCGACGCCGCCGCCCGCACCTCGTCGTCGACGGCCGCGAGCCCCGCCGCGAGCAGCGCGATCGCCGACCTCGCCGGTGCCTCCACGACCCGGTCTGCGAGCGCGTCGGCCCGCTCCCGTCCGACTGCATGCAGCCCATCCGCGACCAGCACGACGCGGTCGACGATCGTGCGCAGGCCCTCGACCAGCAGGTCGACGCGCTCGCCCACCTCGCCGCGGGGATCCCGGTGGGCGACGATGGCGAGTCTCAGCGGCGCAGCAGTCATCGGGCCAAGGCTAGCGACCCGCGCCCATGGCCGTCTCAGAGGATCCGCCGAGGCGGCACCGACCGATCCGGCGGTACGCTTGGGCCTCGGATCGCGCCCCGCGCGCCGAACGCCACGGAGGGCATCCCGATGACTGACGAGCACGCCGAGAGCGCCACCGCGCTGCCCCTCGTCGCCGTGCTCATGGCGACCCACAACGGTGCCGAGTTCGTCGAGGAGCAGGCGCGCACGATCCTCGATCAGCAGGGCGTCGACGTGCGCCTGATCGTCTCGGACGACGGGTCGACGGATGCGACCCTCGAGATCCTGCGCGGGCTCGGCGACGAGCGGGTCGTCATCCTGGAGCCCGGCAGGTTCGGCACGCCGCAGTCCAACTTCCTGCGGCTCATCCGCGACGCCGACGTGGCCGGCGCCACCGCCGTCGCGCTCGCCGACCAGGACGACCGCTGGCACCTCGACCGCTTCCAGCGGCAGCTGGCGCTGATCGCCGAGCACGAGCTCGACGCGATCTCCTCGAGCGTCACCGCGTTCTGGCCGCAGCCCGACGGCAGCGAGCGCAGCGAGTATCTCGAGAAGTCGCAGCCGCAGACCGAGCTCGACTACCTGCTCGAGTCGGCGGGCCCCGGCTGCACCTTCGTGCTGACCGCCGCGAGCTTCCAGTTCGTGCGCGAGGTCATCGAGGCGCACCCGCTGGTCGACGAGACCGTGCCGCACGACTGGATCGTCTACGCCATCGCGCGCGCGACCGACCGCCGGTGGCGCATCGACCCGACCCCGACGATCGACTACCGCCAGCACGGCGCCAACGCGACCGGCGCCAACATGGGCCTCACCGCCGCGATCTCTCGCGCGCGCAGGCTCGCGAGCGGCGACTACCGGCGCCAGTGCGCCTCGGTCGCGAGGCTCGCGGCCGCGCTCGCCACCGGTGAGACGGGTGCGCGGCTCGAGCGCATCGCACCGCTGTTCGAGCGCAGCGACCGCGGCTCCCGCGCGGCCCTGCGCAGGCTGGTGCCCGAGCTTCGCCGCGAGCCGGCTGAGCGCCGCTGGCTCGACCTGGTGCTGCGGCTCGGGCTCTGGTGAGCGGCCGCTACGCCATCTGCGGCAGCCGCTGCAGGTACTCCCCGTAGCCGCTCTTCACCAGCGGCTCCGCGAGCGTCGCCAGCTGCACGTCGTCGATCCAGCCGGCCCGCCAGGCGATCTCCTCGATGCAGCCGATCTTCGTGCCCTGTCGGTGCTCGATCACCCGCACGTACTCGCTCGCGGCCATCATCGACTCGAAGGTGCCGGTGTCGAGCCATGCGACGCCGCGATCGAGCGTCTGCACCTGCAGGCGCCCCTCGCGCAGGTAGTGCTCGTTGACGGCGGTGATCTCGAGCTCGCCGCGGGCGGAGGGGCGGATGCCGCGGGCGACGTCGACGACGCCCGCCTCATAGAAGTAGAGGCCGGGCACCGCGTACGACGACTTCGGCTCCTCGGGCTTCTCCTCGATGGAGACGGCGATCCCCGCCTCGTCGAACTCGACCACGCCGTAGGCGCGCGGGTTCGAGACCCGGTAGGCGAAGATCAGCCCGCCGTCGACCTCGTGGTGCTGTCGCAGGCTCGACCCAAGGCCCGAGCCGTGGAAGATGTTGTCGCCCAGCACGAGCGCCACGGGCTGGTCGCCGATGAACTCCTCGCCGATCAGGAAGGCCTGCGCGAGGCCCTCGGGCCTCTCCTGCTGCGCATACTCGATGCGCATGCCGAGCTCGCTGCCGTCGCCCAGCAGCCGCTGGAACTGCTCGGCGTGCTCCGGCGTCGTGATCACGAGCACCTCGCGGATGCCGGCCATCATGAGCGTCGACAGCGGGTAGTAGATCATCGGCTTGTCGAAGATCGGCACGAGCTGCTTCGAGATGCCGCGCGTGATCGGCCACAGCCTCGTGCCAGACCCGCCCGCCAGGATGATGCCGCGCATCCGGACCCCTCTCGTCAGCCGCGAGTCTACGGTGCGGCGACGGGCCGGTGAGGCAGGCCGGCCCCTGGGCGCGCGCCCGTAGACTGTGGCTTCACGCGCCGGCGAGCCGGCGCCAGGAAGGGAACGACGCGTGCAGATCCTCGTGACCGGCGGCGCCGGCTTCATCGGCTCGAACTTCGTCCGGATGGCGCTCGACGACCGCCTGCCAGGGCTGGAGGGCGCCTCGGTCACCGTGCTCGACGCCCTCACCTACTCCGGCAACCTCGCCAACCTCGCGTCCGTCGCCGAGCACCCGCACTACAGCTTCGTGCACGGCGACATCCGCGACACCGGCCTGCTCGACCGGCTGCTGCCCGAGATCGACGCCATCGTGCACTTCGCGGCCGAGAGCCACGTCGACCGCTCGGTGCGCGACGCATCCATCTTCGTCGAGACCAACGTGGTCGGCACGCAGCGGCTGCTCGACGCCGCCCTGCGCCACGACGTGCGCCGCTTCGTGCATGTCTCGACCGACGAGGTCTACGGCTCCATCGAGGAGGGCTCGTGGGCCGAGGATCGCCCGCTCGAGCCCAACAGCCCCTACTCGGCGTCGAAGGCCGGCAGCGACCTGCTGGCCCGCAGCTACCACCGCACGCACGGGCTCGACGTGCGCATCACGCGCTGCTCGAACAACTACGGGCCGTACCACTTCCCCGAGAAGCTCATCCCGCTGTTCGTCACGAACCTCATCGACGGCCTCGACGTGCCGCTCTACGGCGACGGCAGGAACGTGCGCGACTGGCTGCACGTCGACGACCACTGCCGCGGCATCTCGCTCGTGCTCACCGGCGGCCGGCCGGGCGAGGTCTACAACATCGGCGGCGGCACCGAGCTGACGAACCGCGAGCTCACCGAGCAGCTGCTCGAGGCGACCGGTCGCGACTGGTCCGCGGTGCGCCAGGTCGAGGATCGCAAGGGCCACGACCTGCGCTACTCGGTCGACATCTCGAAGATCTCCGCCGAGCTCGGCTACGCGCCGCAGGTGCCGTTCGAGCAGGGCCTCGCCGACGTCGTGCAGTGGTACCGCGACCACCGCTCCTGGTGGGAGCCGCTCAAGGAACGCGCGGCGCTCTAGATGGTGGGGCGGATGCGCATCCTCGTCACGGGCGGGACAGGCATGCTGGGCGTCGACGTCGTCGATGCCCTCGCCGGCCACGACGTGCGCGCGGTGGGCTCTGCCGAGCTCGACATCCGCGACGCCGAGGCGTGCATGCGGGCAGCGACCGACCACGGCGGCGCCCCGGTCGACGCGATCGTGAACTGCGCTGCCTACACGCGCGTCGACGACGCCGAATCCGATGAGGGGGCCGCCTTCGCGCTCAACGCGCTCGGGCCCGCCAACCTGGCGGCCGCGGCGCGCGCGGTGGGCGCCGTGCTCCTGCAGGTCTCGACCGACTACGTCTTCGACGGCGACGCATCCGCCCCCTACGCCGAAGATGCGCCGGTCGCCCCGGTCTCTGCCTACGGCCGCACGAAGGCGGAGGGCGAGCGCCTGGCGCGCGAGGCCAACCCAGACACGATCGTCGTGCGCACCGCGTGGCTGTATGGCGCGGGTGGCCCGAGCTTCCCGCGCACCATGC
Source organism: Agrococcus sp. ARC_14 (assembly GCF_022436485.1). NCBI lineage: Bacteria > Bacillati > Actinomycetota > Actinomycetes > Micrococcales > Microbacteriaceae > Agrococcus > Agrococcus sp. ARC_14. Next base: position 1,021,580 of record NZ_JAKUDO010000001.1, on the reverse strand, counting down.
TGCGCCTGGCCGGCGAGCGCGAGACGCTCACGGTCGTCGACGACCAGCGCGGCCAGCCCACCTGGACGCGCGATCTCGCGGCACAACTGCGAGCGCTGCTCGAGGCGGATGTGCGCAGCGGCGTCTTCCACGGCACGAACGAGGGGCAGGCCACCTGGTTCGACTTCGCGCGCGCGGTCTTCGCCGAGGCAGGGCTCGACCCCGAGCGCGTTCGGCCGACCGACTCCGCCGGCTTCGTGCGCCCCGCTCCCCGACCCGCGTGGTCGGTGCTCGGCCACGACGGCTGGGCGGCGGCCGACATGACGCCGATGCGCGACTGGCGCGAGGCCCTGCACGACGCATTCGCACGAGGAGAGGTGACGGCAGCATGAACGACCGGCTCACGGTGGTGCTCGACGAGGTCGCGGAGCGCTCGCGGACGATGGTGGGCCGCTACTCGGCCGAGCTCACGCGCGGGCTCGTCGAGACCGCGCCGGAGGGCTTCGAGATCGGCGCGCTGTCGGCGAAGATCTCGGAGTCGCGCGAGGCGCGGCTGCGCGAGCAGGTGCCCGGGCTCGCCGAGCTGAAGCAGACCGCCGTGCCCGCGCGAGAGCTGCGCGAGGCCTGGCTGCACACCATCACGACGATCCCCGTGCGCGGCCTCGTGCACGCCACGAGCCTGATGGCGCCGCTCGTGCGCGAGCCGGAGCCCGGCGACCAGGTGACGGTCACCGTGCACGGCCTGCAGTCGTTCTCCGACCGCTCCGAGCGCAAGCAGCGCTGGTTCGACCGGGCGCTCAAGCGCGCGCTCGCGCGCGCCCACGGCATCATCGTGCCGACCGCTGCGGTCGCCGAGGATCTCGCGCTGCTCGACGACGTCGAGGGTCGGGTGCGCGTCGTGCCGCCCGCGCCGTCCGCATCGCTGCGGCTCGCATCCGCCACCCCGCCCGCGCGGGAGCTCAGCCTGCCCGACGAGTACGTGCTCGCGCTCACGCAGCCGGGCAGCATCGGCCAGGCGGAGCGCCTGGTGGAGACCGTCGCGAGCTCGCAGATGCCGGATGTGCGGGTCGTCGTCGCGGGGCCGGTCGGCTGGGGCGAGGCTCGGCTCGCGGGGCTCGCGGTCGAGGCCGGGCTGCCCGCCGGACGGCTCGTGATGCTGGGCGAGCTCTCGGACGCCGATCTGGCGGTCGCCTACCGCCGCGCGCTCGCGCACCTGCACGTCTGGGAGCAGGATGCCCTCGGGCTGTCGCTGCTGGACGCCGCGCTGCTCGGCACTCCGACCGTGCACCCATCGACCCGCTCGCTCGACGAGATCGCGGGCGACGCGAGCGTGCCGGTCGCGGGCGGCGCGCATGAGCTCGCGGCGGCGCTCGCGCAGCTGCTCGGAGACGACGCCGAGCGCGCCCGCCTCGGCATGCATGCGCAGGACCGCGCGCAGTCGTTCACCTGGGAGGCTGCGGCCCACCAAGTGTGGCAGCTCCACGCGGAGCTGTAGCCTCCGGAAGCAGACGACCTCGGCCCGAGACGGGCCTCGACGCTGGCGTCGCGGCGGCGGCCCGAAAGGGCCGCCGCTCCAAGCTCCAGCGCGCTACGGCGTCGGCGTCTCCGTCGGCGGCACGATCGCGTCCGCCTCGGCGAGCGCCTGCTGCACCATGGCGTGGATCTGCTCGAAGTCGGGGGCGCCCGTGTTCACCCCGGAGTCGGGCACGAGCTCGAGGTTCGTGATCGGCAGCTGGCGGGTCTCGAGCGCGAGCTCGGAGAGCGAGCCGATCATCGCCTGCGGCACATCCGACTGCACCATGTCCTGCCCCGCGCGCGAGAGTTCCGTGTACTTCGTGAGCAGCGTCTGCGGCGTGAACTGGCGGATGATCGCCTCCTGCACCTCACGCTGCCGCGCCATCCGGTCGTAGTCGCTCGTGCCGGCGCGGCTGCGGGCGTACCAGAGCGCGTCGTGGCCGTCGAGCGTCTGCGTGCCAGGCTCGATCCACTCGCGCACGGGCTCGCCCTCGATCGCGATCGGCACCCGCTGCGTGACCTCGAGCTCGAGGCCGCCGAGCGCGTCGACGAGATCCTCGAAGCCGTGCATGTCGACGAGCACGTAGAACTGCATCTCGAGGCCGGTGACGCCCTCGACCGCGTCGCGGGTGGCCTCGATGCCGGGGCTCGAGCCGTTCGCCTCCGCATCCGGGTACAGCTCGGGGTTCGCCTCGCCGTAGGTGTAGGTGCCGTTGAGCAGGCAGTCGCTCGACTCGCAGTTGAAGCCGTTCGGCCACGGCCCCCACATGGGCGAGCCCTCCGAGAAGGGCGCGTTGCGCATGTTGCGGGGCACGCCGATCATCGTCGCGGCGCCCGTCTCGGCGTTGACGGTGACGGCGGTCATCGAGTCGGCGCGCAGGCCGACGCGGTCGTCGCCGGCGTCGCCGCCCAGCAGCAGGAACGTGTAGCGGCCGTCGATCGGCTCGACGGCGGGGCGGGCGAAGTCGAAGATGCTGCCGACCAGGCCGCGGGTGGCGTCGACCAGCGTGGCGCCGTAGCCCGCGAGCGCCACGGGCGCGACCGTGACGAGCACCGAGACGATCGCGATCGCTGCGCGCGCCCTGCCCTGGATCTTCGGCAGCCGCGCGAGCCGCAGGGTGTCGAGCCCCAGCACCAGCCAGAGCACCGCGTAGGCGATGAGCAGCACCTCGACGACCAGCAGGCCGATGGAGTTGCCGAGCAGCGTGAGCAGCGCGCCGCGCCACGCGAACCACATGATCGCGGCGATCACGAGCAGCACGAGCAGGGTGATCGTGGCGGCCAGGCCGAAGCGGCCGAGCCGCTTGCTGCCAGCGAGCACCTGGGCGCTGCCGGGCAGCAGGAAGCCGACCGCGACCAGCCACCAGCCGCGACGCTGCATGACCTCCGGGTGACGCGCATCCGGAGTGCGCAGCGGCGTGCCGGCCTGCAGCAGGCTCATGCGCCAGCTTCCACGCGGTCGCGCAGCGCCTGCGCCTTGTCGCCCACCTGGCGCTCGAGCTCTGCGGCGTAGGCGTCGAGGCGCGTCGCCAGCTCGGCGTCGAAGGCGCCCAGGATGCGGGCGGCGAGGATGCCGGCGTTCTTGGCCCCGCCGATCGAGACCGTGGCGACCGGGATGCCGGCGGGCATCTGCACGATCGAGAGCAGGCTGTCGAGCCCGTCGAGCTGGCCGAGCGGCACGGGCACGCCGATGACCGGCAGACGGGTCATGGATGCGACCATGCCCGGCAGGTGCGCGGCGCCGCCGGCGCCCGCGATGATCACGCGCACGCCGCGGTCGGCAGCGCCGTGGGCGAAGTCGACCATCTTCTGCGGTGTGCGGTGCGCCGAGACGACGTCGACCTCCGATGGCACGCCGAGCTCATCGAGCACGGCCTTCGCCGCCTCCATGACCCGCCAATCGGAGTCTGATCCCATGATGATGCTGACCTGCGCAGGCATGGGGACAAGGGTACGCGTGCTCGCGCCGCCGCCCGACCGCGCCTCGCCGCGTGCCTCCGCGTGCCTCGCGCCTCCCCGTGCCCCGCATCCGCCCGGTTGGCCGCCCTCGCTTGCTTCGGCCGACCCGTTCCACCGAAACCGACCCGGTGCACCAGGTCGCGCTCGGTGCAACGGGTCGGCACGCGAGGGACGCTGAGCGGCACGACGGCGACGGAGCGACGACAGGCGGCGGGCAGCGGGCGACGGGCGGCGGGCAGCGGGCAGCGGGCAGCAGGCGGCGGGCAGCGGGCAGCGGGCGACGGGCGACGGGCAGCGGGGCGCGGGGCGCCGCTCAGGCGTCGAAGTGCGCGGCGGCGGCGCGGGCGCGGTAGGCGACCTCGTCGAGCTCGTCGCCGACGGCCGTGACGTGGCCGACCTTGCGGCCGGGCCTGGTGGCCTTCGCGTACGAGTGCACCTTCACATCCGGGTGCGCCGCGAGCGCAGCGGCGTAGCGGTCGGTCATCGCACCTGAGGAGGGCCCGCCGATCACGTTCACCATCACGCTCGCCGGCGCCACGATGGCCGTCGCGCCCAGCGGCAGGTCGAGCACCGCGCGCAGGTGCTGCTCGAACTGGCTGGTCACCGAGCCGTCGATCGTCCAGTGGCCCGAGTTGTGCGGGCGCATCGCCAGTTCGTTCACGAGCACGCGGCCGTCGCTGGTCTCGAACATCTCGATCGCCAGCACGCCGGTCGCGCCGACGCCGTCCGCCACCTTCCGCGCCACGTCGTCGACGACCGGCTGGATGCCGGAGGCGTGCGGCGCGGGCGCGAGCACCTCGACGCAGATGCCGCCCTCCTGCACCGTCTGCACGAGCGGCCACACCATCGCCTCGCCGGAGGGCCGGCGCGCGATCAGCTGCGCGAGCTCGCGTCGGAACGGCACGAGCTCCTCGACCAGCAGCCGCGGCCCGCCGCTCGCGGCGCCATCGAGCCAGTCGCTCGCCTCCGAGACGCTCCGCACGACGCGCACGCCCTTGCCGTCGTAGCCGCCCGTCGCGGTCTTCACGACCCCGACGCCGCCGTGATCGGCCAGGAACCGCTCGAGGTCCTCCGGCGCATCCACCGCCGCCCAGTCGGGCTGCGGCACGCCGAGCTCGGCCATGCGCGTGCGCATCTCGCGCTTGTCCTGCGCGAAGCGCAGCGCGTCGGGCCCCGGGTGCACCGCGACACCCGCGTCGACCAGCGCGCGCAGCACCTCCTGCGGCACGTGCTCGTGGTCGAAGGTGATGACGTCGACGCCCTCCGCGAAGGCGAGCACGGCGGATGCGTCCCGGTAGTCGCCGACGGCGGTGGCGGCGAGCGAGGCAGACATGCCCTCCGCCTCGGCCAGCACGCGCAGCTCGACGCCCAGCGCGACGGCCGCGGGGATCATCATGCGGGCGAGCTGCCCGCCGCCCACGACGCCGACGATCATGCTGCGGCAGCGGTGTCCGGGCGGCCCAGCCCGATCACCTTGAAGCCCGCCGCCGCCCATGCCTTGGCGTCGAGCGTGTTGCGGCCGTCGACGACGACGCGCGCCTCGGTCTTCGTGGCGACCTCCGCGGGGTCGAGGTCGCGGAACTGCTGCCACTCGGTGCCGAGCGCGATGACGTCGGCATTCTGGATCGCCTCGTCGATCGAGCCGACGATGTCGAGCGTCGGCACGGAGCGGCCGGCGGTCTCGGAGGCCTCGGGGTCATAGGCCTTGACGACGCGGCCGCCCTCCTGCAGCATGCGGGAGACGTCGAGCGCGGGCGAGTCGCGCACGTCGTCGCTGTTGGGCTTGAACGCCAGGCCCAGCATGGCCACCCGGTCGCCGCCCACGCGGGCCAGCTCGCCCTCGATGAGCTCGACCATGCGGTCGCGGCGGCGCAGGTTGATCTGGTCGACCTCGCGCAGGAAGCCGAGGGTCTGGCCGTGCCCGAGCTCTTCGGCGCGCGCCTGGAAGGCACGGATGTCCTTGGGCAGGCAGCCGCCGCCGAAGCCGAGGCCGGCGTTCAGGAAGCGGCGGCCGATGCGGGCGTCGAGGCCGATCGCGTCGGCGAGCTGCGTGACGTCGGCGCCCACCGTCTCCGACAGCTCCGCCATCGCGTTGATGAACGAGATCTTCGTGGCGAGGAAGGCGTTGGCGCTCACCTTGACGAGCTCTGCGGTGGCGAAGTTGACCACCAGGCGGTCGGTGCCACGCGCCAGGATGCCGGCGTAGACCTCGTCGAGCTTGGCGACGGATGCGTCGTCACCGTCGGCGACGCCGTAGACCAGGCGGTCGGGGGCGAGGGTGTCCTCGACGGCGAAGCCCTCCCGCAGGAACTCGGGGTTCCAGGCGAGCCGTGCGCCGCTGGGCGCCAGCACCTCGGCGAGCCGCTGCGCGGTGCCGACCGGCACGGTCGACTTGCCGGCGACGAGCGAGCCCTCGCCGATGTGCGGCAGCAGCGACTCGATCGAGGCGTCGACATAGGTGAGGTCTGCCGCGTCGGAGCCGGCGCGCTGCGGCGTGCCGACGGCGATGAAGATGACGTCGCTGCCCGCGACCTCTGCGACGTCGGTCGTGAAGCGCAGCGTTCCTGCGTCGACGCCTGCCCGCAGCAGCTCCGGCAGGCCGGGCTCGTAGAAGGGCGGCTCGCCGCGGCGCAGCCGCTCGATCTTCGACGCGTCGACGTCCACGCCCACGGTCTCGTAGCCGAGCGACGCCATCGCGGCAGCGTGCACTGCGCCCAGGTAACCGCATCCGATCACGGCGATCTTCATGTGAGCTCCTCTTTGCCTTGCGCCGAAGGCGCGGGTGGTGGTCAGTGTGCAGTCTCAGCCGGCGTCGCCGACGTCAGGGGTCACGATGCCACGCGAGCCCAGCTGCTCGGACAGCATGCGCTGCACGAGCGAGGCGACGGGCACGTCGGACAGGATGACCGCGCGGTCGCCGCCAGTCGACAGCAGCACGTCGCCGGCGCCGAAGAGCGCCTGCAGCCCGCGCCGCCGCACGGTCACGTCGTGGACGCGCGAGAGCATCGTCTCGCGCCTGGTGCCACCGAAGCCGGTGCGGATGATGACCCGCTCGGTGGTGAAGGTGAAGCCGCGCGAGAGCCACGCGAGCGTCGGGACGACGGTGAGCAGCACGACGACGACCGCCGCGACCGTCAGCACCGAGATGTTCCAGAGCGCCCACTCGACCCGATCGAGCAGCAGCACGGCCAGCCCGACGCTCAGCCAGAGCACGAGCACGGGCACGACAAGGGCACGCCCATGCGGTCGCATGCGCGCGATGACTCGCTCCTCGCCGGCTGGCACCCGACGATTCTCTCGCATCAGCGCACGTGCACGACGTCACCGGCCCGCACGTCGACGATTCCGTCGCCGCTGTCGACCTGCAGCTCGCCAGCGGGGCCGAGCCCGACGGCACGTCCGAGCAGCTCTCCGTCGGGCAGCTCGACACGCACGTCGCGGCCGATCGTGGTGAGCGCGGCGGTCACGGCAGCGTGCAGGCCCTCGCCGCCCAGCGCCGGCAGCAGCGCATCGAGCGAGCGCAGCATGTGCCACAGCACGGCATCGGCGAGCACCGCGGGGGTGCCCTCCGCGCCCTCGAGCGTCAGCGAGGTGGCGTGCGGGGTCGGCAGCTCGTCGCGCTCGAGCGTCAGGTTCACGCCGAAGCCCACCGCCACCGCGCCCTTGCGGCGCTCGCAGAGCACCCCGGCGATCTTCTTGCCGTCGATCAGCACGTCGTTCGGCCATTTGAGGCCGGCGCGGTCGCCCACGAGCGTGTCGAGCGCATCGGCCAGCGCCAGCCCTGCCGCCAGGGGCATCCATGCAACGGCGTCCTCGCGCATCCGCCGCGTGTGCACGAGCACGGTCGCCGACAGGCACTTGCCTGCGGGGCTGACCCACTCGCGCCCGAGCCGGCCGCGCCCGGCGCGCTGATCGAGCGTCGCCCAGGTGGTGAGGTGGTCGGCGCGCTCGTCGACGGCATCGAAGGTCGAGCCGATGGTGTCGAGCTCGACGACCCTTGCGATGCGCGCAGCGCCGGGGAACAGCATGCGTCCAGGCTAGGCCGCACCGCGCTGCGACGTGCGCATGAGATGGAGAGGATCGCCACCGATCTGCCGCCGGACGCTGTGGGAGTCCACAAAGGCCGCGCATGCGGCGACCTCTAGAGTTGCATCCGTGACCGACGACACCGCGACCGATGGCCCAGTGACGAGTGAACCAGTGACCGACGAGAGCACCGCCGCCCGCCTCTCCACCACCGCCGACCGCATCGCCGATCTGCGGGTGCGCCACCGCGAGGCGGTGACCGACAAGGAGTCGCGCGCGAAGGAGCGCCAGGGCGCCAAGGGCAAGAAGACCGCACGCGAGCGCATCGAGCAGTTCGTCGATCAGGGCTCGTTCGTCGAGTTCGACGCCTACGTGCGCCACCGCACCACCGCGTTCGGCATGGAGAAGAACCGGCCGTACGGCGACTCCGTGGTGACCGGCATCGGCACGGTGCACGGCCGGCGCGTGGCCGTCTACTCGCAGGACTTCACGACCTTCGGCGGCTCGCTCGGCGAGGTCGCGGGCGAGAAGATCACCAAGATCCAGGAGTACGCGATGAAGGTGGGCGTGCCCATCGTCGGCATGCTCGACTCGGGCGGCGCGCGCATCCAGGAGGGCGTCGTCGCGCTCGGCAAGTACGGCGAGATCTTCCGCAACAACACCGCCGCCTCCGGCGTGATCCCGCAGATCTCGATCATCATGGGCCCGGCAGCCGGCGGCGCCGTCTACTCCCCCGCGCTCACCGACTTCGTCATCATGGTCGACAAGTCGAGCCACATGTTCGTCACCGGGCCGGATGTCATCAAGACGGTCACGGGCGAGGAGGTCGGCTTCGAGGAGCTCGGCGGCGGGCGCGCGCACAACACCGTCTCCGGAGTCAGCCACTACCTGGCCGCCGACGAGGACGACGCGCTCGACTACGTGCGCGCGCTGCTCGCCTTCCTGCCCGACAACAACCAGTCGGAGGTGCCGGCCTACGACCACACGGCCGAGCGTGTCGTGAGCGACGCCGACCGCCGCCTCAACACGATCATCCCCGACTCGCCGAACCAGCCGTACGACGTGCTCGCGATCATCGAGACGCTCGTGGACGACCGCGAGTTCCTCGAGGTGCAGCCGCTCTACGCGCCCAACATCGTGATCGGCTTCGGCCGCCTCGAGGGCCGCACGATCGGCGTGATCGCCAACCAGCCCAACGCCATGGCCGGCACGCTCAACATCGAGGCCGGCGAGAAGGCCGCGCGCTTCGTGCGGTTCTGCGACGCGTTCTCGATCCCCATCCTCACCGTCGTCGACGTGCCCGGCTACCTGCCCGGCACCGATCAGGAGTGGTCGGGCGTCATCCGCCGCGGCGCGAAGCTGCTCTACGCCTACGCCGAGGCGACGGTGCCGATGGTGACGGTCATCACCCGCAAGGCCTACGGCGGCGCATACATCGTGATGGGATCGAAGCAGCTCGGCGCCGACATCAACATCGCCTGGCCGTCGGCCGAGATCGCGGTGATGGGCGGCCAGGGCGCCGTCAACATCCTCTACCGCAACGAGATCAAGGCGGCGGAGGCGAACGGCGAGGACGTCGCGGCCGTGCGCCAGCGCCTCGCGAGCGAGTACACCTACAACGTCGCCTCGCCGTTCCTCGCGGCGGAGCGCGGCGAGCTCGACGGCATCATCGAGCCGGCCGAGACCCGCGTCATGATCACCCGTGCGTTCCGCGCCCTGCGCACGAAGCGCGTCCAGCGCCCGGAGCGCAAGCACGGCAACATCCCGATGTGATCGAGCCGACGATGACCGAACCGCAGCAGCCTGCCCCGCACCGTCCGGCACACGCCGACGCATCCGAGCCCATCATGCGCGTCGTCGCGGGCTCGCCGACCGCGGAGGAGCGCGCCGCGGTCGAGGCCGTGCTCGTCGGGCTCGCCGAGGAGTGGGCCGAGACGAAGCACCGCACGGTGCTCGACGCCGAGAGCGAGTGGCAGGCGAAGTCGCGCACGGCCACCGGATTCCGCTGGAAGCAGGACTGAGCAGCCGCAGGGCTAGCATCGGGCCATGACGAGGCTGCGCCGCGCGCACCCGGGGTCGGATGCGGGCATCCGGCGCCGCAGGTCGGGGCGCGGCTGGGCGTACACGCACGACAGCGGTCGGCGGGCGTCAGGGGCGGATCGCGAGCGGGCCGAGGCGCTCGCGGTGCCGCCGGCCTGGACCGAGGTGTGGATCGCCGCGGACCCGCTCGCGCACATCCAGGCGACGGGCATCGACGACGCCGGCCGCATGCAGTACCGCTATCACCCCGATTGGCGGGAGCGGCGCGACCGCGTCAAGCACGAGCGGGCGCTCGATCTGGCCGAGGCGCTGCCGGCCATGCGGCGCCGCGTCACCAGGGATCTCGCGCTCGACGGGCTGCAGCGCGAGCGGGTGCTGGCGGCGGCGCTGCGCATGCTCGACGCAGTCGCGGTGCGCGCGGGCGGCGATGCCTACGCCGAGTCGAACGGCTCGCGCGGGCTCATGACGCTGCTCTGCAGGCACGCGCGCGTCGACGGCGACGAGGTGCGGCTGCGGTTCCCCGCCAAGTCGGGTCAGCGGTTCGACGTCACGATCACGGACGGCGCGCTGGCCGCCTGCCTCGCGGCGCTGCGCGACGGGCGCTCGGGGGCGTCGCGTCTGCTCGCCTGGCGCGACGAGAGCGGCGCGCATCCGCTGCGTGACGCCGACCTCAACGACGCCGTGCGCGAGGCGACCGGCGGCGAGTTCACGGCGAAGGACTTCCGCACCCTGCACGGCACCATCGTCGCGGCGGTCTCGCTCGCGAGGGCGCGCGAGGTCGGCACGCAGGCGGCGCGACGCCGGGCGGTGCGGGCAGCCGTCGAGGAGGTCGCCGAGGCGCTCGGGAACACGCCGGCGGTGGCGCGCTCGAGCTACATCGACCCGGAGGTCTTCGAGCGCTTCGAGGCCGGCACGACGATCGGGCTGCAGGGGTCGAGGGAGCGCGCCCTGCTGGCGCTGCTTCGGTGAGTCCGCCCGAAGACTGCCGCGCTGCAGGCGAGTAGCGTCGCGGGTATGCATGCGATCGTCTCGGGCGCCGGTGTCGCCGGCCTCGCGCTGGCCGGCCGGCTGGCGCTCGACGGATGGACCGTCGAGGTCGTCGAGCGCGCCTCCGCACCCCGTGCATCCGGGTACCTGATCGACTTCTTCGGGCCCGGCTACGAGGCGGCAGACCGGCTCGGGCTGCTGCCGGCACTCACGCAGCGCGCCGAGTCGTTCGACGAGCTGCGGTCGGTGGATGCGTCGGGGCGGGTCCGCGCGACCTTGCCGATCAGGCTCGTGGGCGATGCCGTGGGCGGGCGGTACATGACCATCCTGCGCCAGCAGGTCGTCGACGCGCTGCACGCGCAGCTGCCCGCATCGGTGCGCATCCGCTGGGGCGTGCAGGTCGAGACGGCGCATGACGACGGCACCCACGTGCAGCTGCTGCTCTCGGACGGCGAGCGCGTGCAGACCGACCTGCTGGTGGGCGCCGACGGCGTCGGCTCGCGGGTGCGCCAGCTCGGCTGGGGTCGCCACGAGCGGTTCGTGCGCCCGATCGAGCGGCTGCTGTTCGCCGCCTGGTTGGGCGAGGATGCCGGCTTCGCCGCCGACCTCGACGGCAAGGTCGCCATGCAGACCGAGCTCGACCGGCAGCTCGTGGTCGCCCCGCTCGGCGACGGCCGCGTGACGGGCTTCGCGGTGCTGGGCGGCGTGGCGCCGGCGGATGCGAGGCAGGCCATCGCCGGCATCGGCGTGCTCGGCCGCCGCGCCGTGCGCGCGATCCGCGAGCCCTACATCGACGACGTCGCGCAGACAGTGGTCGAGCCGTGGGTGCGCGGCAGGATGGTGCTGCTCGGCGATGCCTGCGCGGCCGTCTCGCTGCTCGCCGGCCAGGGTGCGTCGCTCGCGATCGCCGGGGCGGAGCGGCTCGCCGAGGAGCTCGCCTTCGCCAAGCATCCGAGCGACGTCACGGCCGGCCTGGCCACCTACGAGCGCGACTGGCGGCCGGTGATCGAGCGCGAGCAGGCGCGCGGGCGGGCGGCGGCCGGCACCTTCGCGCCGCACACCCGCTTCGAGCTCGAAGCGCAGCGCGCGGTGCTGAAGGCCACCGCGCTCCCGGGCGTCGCGCACCTCGTCGCGCGGGCGGCGGGCGGCGTCACGAAACGCTGACTAGACCCAGCCGCTGCGGCGGGCGATGCTGAGCGCCTCGCCCCGATTGCGCGCCCCGAGCTTGCCGATCGCGGCCGAGAGGTAGTTGCGCACCGTGCTCTCCGAGAGGTGCAGCCCGATCGCGACATCCGCGATCGTCGCGCCGTCGGCGGAGGCCACCAGCACCTCGCGCTCTCGCTCGCTCAGCGGGTCGGGGCCGGCGCGCAGCGCCTGCGCCGAGAGCGCCGGGTCGACGACGATGCCGCCGGCGCACACCTCCCGGATCGCGCGCGCCAGCTGCTCGACCGGGTCATCCTTCACGAGGAAGCCGCTCGCGCCGGCCGCCATGGCGCGGCGCAGGTAGCCGGGCCTGCCGAAGGTCGTCACGATCACGACGCGCATCCCCGGCGCCGCCTGCAGCAGCTCCGCGATGAGATCGAGCCCGTTGCGACCGGGCAGCTCGATGTCGAGCAGCACCACATCGGGCACGGTGCGCTCGACGGCGGCGAGCACCTCGTCTCCGCGCGCGACCTGCTCGACGACCCGCAGGTCGTCCTCGAGCTCGAGCAGGCTGGCGAGCGCCGAGCGCATCATGCCCTGGTCCTCGGCGATGAGGATCGAGATCGGCGCGGTCACGAGGTGCGCTCCGGATGCGTCGGGCCGGTCCCCGCGGGCAAGTCGCGGAGGGGCACGGTGGCGGCCAGGCGGTAGCCGTCCGGGCTCGCACCGGCGGTGAGCACGCCGCCGAAGCGGTCGACGCGCTCCCGCAGGCCGGCGAGGCCGCTGCCGTCAGCGTGCGCGTCGACCGGGTCGGCGCCGCCGTCGTCTCGCACCTCGATGCGCACCGTGTCCCCGTGGACGGCGACCGTGACACGGCATGTGGCCGCGCCGCGGGCATGACGCAGGACGTTCGTGGTGCCCTCCCGCACGATCCAGCCGAGCAGCGCATCCGTCTCCTCCTCCAGCGGCTGCTCAGGCAGGTTCGCCCGCAGCGCGATGCCGCGGGGCGCAAGCGCGGATCGCGCGGCCTCGATCGCGTCGGCCAGGCTCGCGGCGCGGTAGCCGGAGACCACCTGCCGCACCTCGGCGAGCGCGTGGCGGCCGACGGTCTCGATCTCGGCGGCGTGGGCGGCCGCGGCGCGAGGGTCGCGCTCCGCCAGGCGGCGCACGGCCTCCGCCTTGACGACGATGACCGACAGCGTGTGGCCGAGCAGATCGTGGAGGTCGCGGGAGAAGCGCTGGCGCTCCTCGGCGACGGCAGCCTGCGCCAGCTGTCGCTGCAGCCGGCGCAGCGCGCGGTTCTGCTGCACGAGGCGCTGCACCAGGAAGCTCGTGCCGCCCGCCATGAGCGTGGCGAAGCCCAGCAGCATGGCGTCCTCGAGCGAGCCGCGCTCGATGCCGAGCGCGGTGGCGCCGCTGATCGTGAGGCCGACGACGACGCCGAGCGCGAGGCGCGGGCGCACGGCGACGGCGGCGCCGATCGCCATCAGCGGGTGGAGGAAGGCGCTGTCGCGCTGCCAGAGCGCGAAGTAGACCACGAACAGCACGATCAGCCCAGCGAAGGCGAGCTCTGCGTGCCAGCGCCGCCCTGCGCGGAAGGGCAGCTGCACCGTGCCTGCGAAGGCAGCGCCGAAGACCAGCAGGGCGAGGCCGCGCAGCCAGTCGAGGTCGATGGCCGCCTGGATCACAGGCCCGGCGAGCAGGATCGGCAGCCAGAGCAGCGGGAACCACGCCCCCGGCCAGCGAGCGATGCGCTCGAGGCCGGGGACGTGCTCCCGGTGGGGCAGGACGCGGGTTGCGTCGTGCGGCATGGGCACCTCCGTCGCGCCCACGCTACGCACCAGCTCGGGGGTGCGCGAGGCCGAGGATCACGGTGACACCCACGACGAGGTGCATGGCGAGCAGGGTGAGCAGCACGGCCGGCGCGCCGCCCATCGCGATCGGGCCGGCGAGCGAGAGCACCAGCACGATCCAGCCCGCCGCCTGCCAGAAGCGCCGGCCGCGCTCGCCCAGCTTCTCGAGCAGTACGAGCAGCGCCCATGCCGCGAGGCCCAGCAGGAGCGAGGAGACCGCGACGCCGTCGGGCCCGATGACCTGCGTGCTCGGGCCGGTGCCGACGGCGAGCTCGAGGCCCGCGATCGGCACGGCGAGGGCCCAGACGGCCGTGGCCAGCAGCACGGCAGCCGCGATGGTGCCGAGCCGCCACAGCCGGCGGCTGCGCGTTGCGGACTGCGCCGCGAAGACGTCTCCCGCGGTCTCGGCGGTGGTGTCGAAGTCGGTGGACATGGTGCCTCCCTGAGACTTTTCCAATGGGTCGACTTCGACGCTAGGAACCGGGGCGGCCTCAGCCCAGGGCGGGGTGTCCTGTCTCGAGCAGGACGAATGTCACGCCCGAACTCCTCGCGGCCGTCGCCGGTTCAGGCGGCAGCGGGGCACAACGCAAGCTCGCGCGTCGGAACCGGGGGCGCACCAGGGTCCGGCGAGGACGACCAGCGGAATGGAGCCAGAGGGCTTGCGTTGTGCGCGACGCGCCGGCTCGCGGGATCAGCTGCGGCGGAAGGCCGCCACCGCCTCGACGTGGTGCGTGTGCGGGAACAGGTCGAACGCCTCCAGCGAGTCGATGCTCCAGCCCTGCTCGCCGAGCAGCTTCGCGTCGCGCGCGAGTGCCACAGGGTCGCATGCAACATAGATGATCTGCGCCGGCTCGATCTCGACGAGCCGCTCGATCACCTCGCGCCCCGCGCCCGCGCGCGGCGGGTCGAGCACGACCACGCCGTTCGAGAGGCGCTCGCGCTCCTGCGCGCTGGCGCGCCCGACGAGCTCGCGCAGCCAGCGGTCGACGCGGCCGGTCTCTGCGGACGCCCCCAACCACTCCGCGAGATTCTCGCCCGCGTGGTCGGTGGCGACCTCGTCGCCCTCGACGCTCGTCAGGCGGGTGCGCTCCCCCAGCGACTCGGCGATGGTGGCCGCGAACAGGCCGACGCCGCCATAGAGGTCGAGCGACCAGCCCGCGGGATCGACGCGAGCGACGTCGATGACGCGACGCACGGCATCCGTCAGCACGCCCGCAGCCTCGCGGTGCACCTGCCAGAAGCCCGAGCGATCGACCTGGAACTCGCGCTCGCCGACCGTCTCGACGATGGTGTCGGTGCGGCCGCGCTCCGGCTCGCCCTCCATCGCGATGACGTCGACCTCGCCGTCGCCCCACTCGACGTAGTCGACGGCGGTCACGCCCGGCAGGCGCTGGTCGAGCTGCGCGGAGCGCTGGATGCCCTCGGTCGCCAGCGGCAGGCTCGTGACCGGCACGACCTCGTGGCTGCGGGGCGCGAACGGGCCCTGGTTGCCGCGATCGTCGACGCGCAGGCGCACGCGCGTGCGCCAGCCGAGACCGCCGCGCTTGTCGTCGCCGGGCGCCGCCTGCACGTGCACTTCGCGGGTGATGCCGCCGGTGCGCTGCAGGGCGTCCTCGAGGACGCGCTGCTTGAGCTCGCGCTGTCGGGCGAGCCGGATGTGGCCGAACTCGGCGCCGCCGGCGCGCTCGGCAGGCGTGCGGTCGATCGCGGCCTCTGGCCAGATGTGCGGAACGCGATCCTCGGATGCCGTGACCACCTCGATCGCGACGGCGGTGGCGAACGACTTCTTCACCTCGACGATCTGCGCCCGCACGGTCTCGCCGGGCATGGTGTCCGGCACGAAGACCACGCGGCCGCGCTCACTCTCGCTGGCACCGTATCGGCCGACGAAGCGGCCGCCGTGGGCGACGTTGTCGATGGTGAGCTCGACGATCTGACCGGGCTCGATGGAGTCGTTCGTTGCAGGCATGCACCCATCCTCCCGCATGCGCCGCGCGCGAGCGGCAGTCAGAGCAGGAAGCTCCAGAGCAGCACCGCGACGCAGAGGACGAGCATGCCGGTGGCGTTGACGAACAGGTTGCGGCTGAAGTCGCGCGCTCGGATGTGGAAGGCGATCGCGACGACGAAGTAGGCGACCAGGCACGCCGTGGTGAGCAGGCCGAGGAACGGGATCCAGAGCCCTGCGATGAGGCCGACGCCCGCGGCGATCTTCAGCCACGCGAGCACCCGCCAGTAGCGCTTCGGGAACCGCACGTCCTCCCAGCACTGCGCCACGAACGGCACCGGCTTCCAGCTGATGGCTGCGTCGCCGAGGCTGATCACGGCGAGCACGACGACCGGCCAGATCGGCTCGGGGAGGATGAGCGTCATGCAGTGACCGTACCATACGGTACGGTATGGCGGATGGATGGGGCCGGCACACGCGGGCGACGACGACGGGAGCGACGATGCCGAGCAGGGACGACTGGATCCAGGCGGGGCTGCGCGCCCTGGCCGACGGCGGCGAGCAGACCATCCGCGTCGACCCGCTCGCGGCGGCGCTCGGCGTGACGAAGGGATCCTTCCACCACCACTTCCGCGGCGCCGGCGCGCTGCGCGAGGCAGTGCTCGAGGCGCACGAGCGGTCGCAGGCCGAGCTGGTCGAGGCCGTCACCGCCGAGGTCGACGGCCTCGAGGCATCCGACGCCATCGCTCGGCTCGGTGCGCTCGTCGCGCGGGTGCCCGACGACGGGCTCGAGCGGGCTGTGCGGGCGTGGGCCGCGACCGACGAGGCGGCCGCGAGCGTGCAGGCGCGCATCGACGGCGGCAGGCTCGCGGCGCTCGAGGCGCTGTGGCGGCGGGCCGTGCCCGCAGCGGATGCCCGCACGGCGGCGCTCGTGCCGCTGCTGGTGCTGATCGGCGCGAGCGCCTCGACGGTGGCCTCCCGCGCCGATCTCGAGTCGGTGCTCAGCATGCTCGCCGGGCTCGCCCAGCACGTGCCAGCGGCCGTCGCCGAGCGCTGACGTTCCTTCCACAGCAGAGCGGATGCGAGGATCGACGCGTGCAGCTCATCCTCGCCTCCGCCTCCCCCGCCCGCCTCGCGCTGCTGCGGCAGGCGGGCATCGAACCGCTCGTGCGGCCGACCGACCTCGATGAGGAGCTGCTGATCGAGTCGCACGAGGCCGAGCACGGGCCGCTCTCCCCCGCCGACTACGTGCTGCTGCTCGCGCGCGCGAAGGCCGAGGCGCTGCTCGACCAGGATCCGCTCACGGGCTTCGACGGCCTGGTGCTGGGCGGCGACTCGTCGCTCGAGCTGGACGGCGCGATGCTCGGCAAGCCGCACACACCCGAGCGCGCCCGGGCACGCTGGCTCGCACAGCGTGGACGCTCCGCGACGCTGCATTCGGGGCACTGGATGCTGCACGTGCGCGAGGGGCGGATCCAGGATTCCGCGGGCACCACGACCGCGACCCACATCGACTTCTCCGCCGACATCGACGAGGCCGAGATCGACGCCTACGTCGCCACCGGTGAACCGCTCGAGGTCGCCGGCGCCTTCACGATCGACGGCAGGGGCGCAGCCTTCATCGACCGCATCGACGGCGATCCCTCGACGGTCGTCGGCATGAGCATCCCCGCCGTGCGGCGGCTCGCGCGGGAGCTCGGGGTGGGGTGGCCGGCGCTGACGAGCTGATTGGGGCGGCGTGATCTCGAGACGCGTCCGGTCTGCGGCCGGGCGCTCCTCGATCAGCGGAGGCCCGGCCGGGGTGGGGCTGCGCTACGTCGTCTGCTGCGTGGGGATCGTGCCCGTCTCCGCCAGCTCGTCCTCGAGGTCGAGATCGTTCGCCGCCTGCTCGAACTGCGCGTTGAGCAGTCGCCAGTAGGCGCCCCGCTGCTCGACCAGGTGCTCGTGCGAGCCCTGCTCGACGATGCGACCCGCCTCCATCACCAGGATGAGGTCGGCGTCGCGGATCGTCGAGAGCCGGTGCGCGATCACGAACGAGGTGCGGTCGGTGCGCAGCGCCGCCATCGCGTGCTGCAGCAGCAGCTCGGTGCGGGTGTCGACCGAGGAGGTCGCCTCGTCGAGGATGAGCACGCTCGGTTGCGCCAGGAAGGCGCGGGCGATCGTGATCAGCTGCTTCTCGCCTGCGGAGAGGTTGGATGCCTCCTCATCGATGACGGTGTCGTAGCCATCGGGCAGCGAGTGCACGAAGCGGTCGACGTAGGTGGCCTCGGCGGCCTCGCGGATCTGCTCCTCGCTCGCGTCGGGCCTGGCATAGGCGATGTTCTCGCGGATCGTGCCGCCGAACAGCCACGTGTCCTGCAGCACCATCCCCGTCTGCGCGCGCAGCGCATCCCGCGTCATCGTCGAGGTGTCGACGCCGTCGAGCGTGATGCGGCCGCCGTCGAGCTCGTAGAAGCGCATCAGCAGGTTCACGAGCGTGGTCTTGCCCGCGCCCGTCGGGCCGACGATCGCGACCGTCTGGCCTGGCTCGACCTCGAGCGAGAGATCCTCGATGAGCTGCCGCTCGGGAGAGTACGAGAAGCGCACGTGCTCGAAGGTGACGCGGCCGGAGCCCGCTGCGGGCGTCGTGCCGCCTGCATCCGAAGACTCGTCCTCTGCGTCAAGCAGCTCGAAGACGCGCTCTGCGCTCGCGACGCCCGACTGCACCATCGTGATCGTCTGACCGATCTGGCCGAGGTTCTGCGAGAACTGCTGCGAGTACTGGATGAACGCCTGCACGTCGCCGACCAGGATCTGGCCTGCGGCGACGAAGAGCCCACCAGCGACCGCGACGAGCACGTAGCCGATGTTGCCGACGAAGGTCATGAGCGGGAACACCAGGCCAGAGATGAACTGTGCCTTGAAGGAGGCGGCGAAGACGCCGTCGTTCTCCTCCGCGAAGCGTGCCCGGACGGCCTCTTCGCGGCCGAAGACCTTCACGAGGGCGTGGCCGGTGAAGGCCTCCTCGACGATGGCGTTGAGCTTGCCCGTGCGCTTCCACTGCTCCTTGAACAGCCCCTGCGCCGGCCCCATCACGACGCCCAGGATGATGCCGGTCAGCGGCACGGCGATGAGCGCGATGAGCGCCAGCCAGACGTTGATCGACAGCATCATGACGAGCACGCCGACCACCGTCAGCAGACCGGTGACGATCTGCGACATCGTCTGCGACACCGACTGCGAGACGTTGTCGAGGTCGTTCGTGACGCGCGAGAGCAGCTCGCCGCGCTGCGTGCGGTCGTAGTACGACAGCGGCAGGCGGTGGATCTTGTGCTCGACGTCGCGGCGCAGGCCCTGGACGGTGCGCTGCACGACGCGGTTGATGACGTAGCCCTGCAGCCACTGGAAGAGGGCGCCGATGAGGTAGACGCCGAGCACCAGCAGCAGGATGCCGCCGAGCGCCTCGAAGTCGATGCCCTGGCCGGGCTGCAGATCGGGCATGCGCTCGATCATGTTGGCGAAGTCGCCCTGGCCCTGCTGCCGCAGCCCTTCCACGACCTGCGCCTGTGTGGCACCGGCCGGCAGCGAGCGCTGGATGAATCCCTGCACGATGACGTTCGTCGCCTCGCCCAGGAGCCTGGGGCCGAGCACGACGAGCACGACGCCGATCGCGCCGAGCGTGAACACCAGTGCGAGCCACCAGCGGTAGGGGTGCATGAGGCCGATGAGTCGCCGGCCGGAGGACCAGAACGACTTGGCCTTTCCGGGCGGCGGCTCCCAGTCGCCGGCCCCCAGGCGCGCGGCCTCGGCGAGCTCCTCCTCGAGGCGCTCCTCCTCGGTCAGCTCCCGCTCCGGCTTCGCGAACCGCGCCTTGCGCGCTGCGATCTTCTCCTCGCGGGTGAGCTTCTGCTTCACGACGTCATCCTTCGCGGCGCCATCCTGCGCGGCGCCTGCATTCTCGTTGCGTGCCATCTCAGGCCTCCACAGCCATCTGCGACTCGACGATCTCGCGATACGTCTCGCTGCTCTCGAGCAGCTCCTCATGGGTCCCGGTGCCGATGACCTTGCCGGCCTCGAGCACCACGATGCGGTCGGCGTCGACGATCGTCGACACTCGCTGGGCGACCACGATCTGCGTGGTCTGCCCGACCGCCTCGGTCAGCGCGGCCCGCAGGCGCGCATCCGTCGTCAGATCGAGCGCCGAGAACGAGTCGTCGAAGACGAGCACGTCAGGCTCGGCGACGAGCGCTCGCGCGATCGAGAGCCGCTGGCGCTGACCACCGGAGACGTTCGTGCCGCCCTGCGCGATTCGCGCGTCGAGCTGCCCATCCATCTGCTGCACGAAGCCGGCGGCCTGCGCGATCTCGAGCGCTCGCCAGAGCTCCTCGTCGGTCGCCGCCTCGTTGCCGTAGCGGAGATTGGATGCGACGGTGCCGCCGAACAGGTAGGGCCGCTGCGGCACGATCGCGATGCCGCGCCAGAGCGTCTCGGCGTCGACCGCCGTGACGTCGGCACCGCCGACGAGCACACGGCCGCCGGTGGCGTCGAACAGGCGCGGGATGAGGTTCACCAGCGTCGTCTTGCCGGCGCCGGTCGAGCCGATGATCGCCAGCGTCTCGCCGGGGGCCGCCTTGAGCGAGACACCGTCGAGCACCGGCGTGTCAGCGCCCGGGTACCGGAAGACGACATCCTGCAGCTCGACCGTGCCAGGCGTCGGCATCGGCGCGCCCTGGCCCGGCGCGACCTGCACGACCGAGGCCTCGGTCTCGAGCACCTCGCCGATGCGGTTTGCCGAGACGGCGGCCCTGGGGATCATGATCGTCATGAAGGTCACCATCAGGATGCCCATCAGGATCTGCATGAGGTACTGCAGGAACGCCATCATGGTGCCGACCTCGAGCTCGCCCGTCTCGACCAGCCCGGCGCCGAACCAGATCACGGAGATCGACGAGACCTCGACGATCAGCATGATGATCGGGAACATCAGCACGAACAGGTTGCCGGTGCGCAGCATCGCATCGGTGACATTGTCGTTGGCGACGGCGAAGCGCTGCTTCTCGCGCTTCTCCTGCACGAAGGCGCGGATCACGCGGATGCCGGTGAGCTGTTCGCGCAGCACCTTGTTGATGGCGTCGATGCGCTCCTGCAGCTGACGGAAGATCGGCACCATGCGGGAGACGATGATGCCGAGCACGACGAGCATGAGCGGCACCGCGATGGCGATCAGCCACGACAGCGTCGGGTCCGCACGGATCGCCATGATGACGCCGCCGATCGCGAGCATGGGCGCCGACAGCAGCATCGTGCAGCTCATCAGGATGAGCATCTGCACCTGCTGCACGTCGTTGGTGTTGCGGGTGATGAGGCTCGCGGCACCGAAGCGCTGCACGTCCTGCTCGCTGTAGTCGCCGACCTTGCGGAAGATGTCGGCGCGCAGGTTGCGGCCGGCGCGCATCGCGAGGCGGGCGCCGAACAGGATCGCGAGGATGTTGGCGGCGACCTGGCCGAGGCTCAGGCCGAGCATGACGAAGCCGAGCCGCCAGATGAGCTCGGTGTCACCGGCGAGGACGCCGTCGTTGATGATGTCGGCGTTGATGGTCGGCAGCATGAGCGACAGCACCGACTGCGCGAACTGGAACAGGACCACGAGGATGAGGGGAAGCCAGGACGGCTTCACGTAGCGGACGATGAGCTTCCAGAGCATGATTCAGGCCTTCTGGTTCTCGGATGCGGATGCCGGGACGCCGGCGGGGGAAGGAGCGGCAGGAGCTGCTGCCGCCTCGGATCGGACGATGCCGTGCAGGAGCACCTGCAGGATGTCATCGACCGATGACACGGGGCTGTGCTCGCCCCAGCCGGAGGCAGCCGACCAGGCTAGCGTACGGAGCACCTCTGCCGCCACCAGGGGCGGCACTCGCAGCTCAGCGCCGAACGGCTCGAAGTGAGCGGCGAGCCAGAGCTTGGACCGATCGAAGACCTCGCGGTGCTCTTCGGCAACGCGCTGTGCGATCGGACCGAGCGCCACGACGAGCTGGAACATGAACCGCATCCGCTCGACCAGCACGACCACGAGCGTGGCGACGAGCTCCTCGAGCGAGTCGCTCGTGAACTCCGCGATCGCGTCGTCGTCGGTCATGTGGTGCTCGGCGAGCGCGACGAGCAGCGACTCCTTGTCGCCGAAGGCCTTGAACAGCGTGCCCTCGGCGACCCCGGCGGCCTCGGCGAGCTGGCGGCTCGTGATCGCGGCCCCGTGCTCGAGCACCGCGGGCGTCACCGCCTCGATGATCTGGGCTCGACGGTCGTCGCCGCTGAGGCGGGGGATGGCGTTCACAGACTCGATGCTAGGTGAGTGAGCGCTCACTTACCAAACTCGGGGTGCGCGGCGCGTCGCCGCCGCGCTCAGCGTCCGCGGCGCCTGCGCCGGCGGTCGCGGTCCGCGCGCTCCCACGCCTGCGCCGACCGCTCGAGCGCCTGCTGCGCCGTGTCGAGCAGCCCCTGCGCGAGCGCGCTCCAGTCGGAGCGCTCGCCGATCGGCTCGCCGCGCCCGGCACCGCGTCGGGCCTGGCGCTCCGCCTCCTCGAACGCCTGTGTCGCCTGCCGCACCGCATCGCGATACGCCGCGAACTCCTGCGGAGCCATGCGCGCGTCGCGGCTGGCGGGCCGCAGTCGCATCGCGTCCTGCTGGGCGCGCAGGAACGCCTGCAGCGCAGGCGACGAGGCGTCGCTCATCGCCGGGAAGTCGATCGCCAGCGCGGGATCGGTCTCGTACGCGATCCAGCGCGCCGTCAGCGCGTCGTGCTCCGATCGCAGCCGGACGAGCGGCATCGCCTCGAGCGGAGCACCGCTCGGGGGCATCATCGCGCGCGCGACCTGCACCGAGGCGCGTCGCACGCGCAGCTCGGCGACGGCGGCCTTGGCCGCGCGCTCCGCCGCCTGGAGGCGTCGCTTCGCCTCGTGGCCCACCCCGAACGCCCCGCCGGCTGCGGGCTGCTCCGCGCGCGCTCGCAGCAGCTCGGCCTGCGCGACCTTGAGCTCCGCGCGCGTGCGCGTCACCTGCCGATGCGCGTCGCGCACGTCCTGCCTCGCCGCAGTGAGCTCGAGCAGTCGCCCCGAACGCCGTCGACGACGGAGCCCGACCCAGCCGAGCGCTCCCGCTCCGGCACCGGCAGGCGCGACCCACCACCACTCGGCAGCGAGCAGCAGCACGGGTTCCACACCTGCATGCTAGGCCGCCTGGCTGGGCGAGCGAGCGGTTGCGCTCCCGCTCGCGGGCGACCACCACTGTGGGATTCGGCAACGGAACGCCCGTGTTCTGTGTGCCGAGTGCACGCATCCGTCATGCTCCGCCACCTAGGCTGAGGAACCATGCCCCGCATCACGAAGGTCCTGATCGCCAACCGCGGTGAGATCGCCGTCCGCATCATCCGCGCAGCGCGTGACGCAGGCATCGGCTCGGTCGCCGTCTACGCCGACCCCGACCGCGACGCGCAGCATGCGCAGCTGGCCGACGAGGCCTACGCGCTCAACGGATCGACCAGCGCTGAGAGCTACCTCGTGATCGACAAGATCCTCTCGGTCGCCAGGCGGTCTGGGGCGGATGCGGTGCACCCGGGCTACGGGTTCCTGGCAGAGAACGCCGACTTCGCCCGCGCGGTGATCGAGGCGGGTCTCATCTGGATCGGCCCGAGCCCGGAGGCCATCGAGCAGCTGGGCGACAAGGTCTCAGCGCGCCACATCGCGGAGTCGGTCGGTGCACCGCTCGCACCGGGCACGATCGAACCTGTCTCGGGTGCCGCGGAGGTGCTCGAGTTCGTCGACGTGCACGGGCTGCCGGTCGCGATCAAGGCGGCGTTCGGCGGCGGCGGCCGCGGCCTCAAGGTCGCGTTCACGCGCGAGGAGGTCGAGCAGCAGTTCGACTCCGCCACCCGCGAGGCGGTCGCGGCGTTCGGGCGCGGCGAGTGCTTCGTCGAGAAGTACCTCGACAAGCCGCGGCACGTCGAGACCCAGTGCCTCGCCGACGCGCACGGCACCGTGGTGGTCGTCTCCACCCGCGACTGCTCGTTGCAGCGCCGCCACCAGAAGCTCATCGAGGAGGCGCCCGCGCCCTTCGTCACCGCAGAGCAGGAAGCCGAGCTGCGGAGGGCGTCGAAGGAGATCCTGCGCGCCGCGAAGTACGTCGGCGCCGGCACGTGCGAGTTCCTGATCGGCGCAGACGGCACCATCTCGTTCCTCGAGGTGAACACCCGGCTGCAGGTCGAGCATCCGGTCTCCGAGGAGGTCACCGGCATCGACCTCGTGCGCGAGCAGTTCCGCATCGCCGAGGGCGAGGCGCTCGGCTACGACGACCCCGAGGTGCGCGGCCACTCGATCGAGTTCCGCATCAACGGCGAGGATGCCGGCGCAGGCTTCATGCCGCAGCCCGGCCCTGTGCGCATCTTCCGCACGCCCTCCGGCCCCGGCGTGCGAATCGACTCCGGCGTCGTCGCCGGCGACGTCATCGGCGGCAACTTCGACTCGATGCTCGCGAAGCTCATCGTCACCGGGCGCGACCGCGCCGAGGCGCTCGAGCGCTCGCGTCGGGCGCTCGCCGAGTTCGAGGTCGACGGCCTGCCGACCGTGCTGCCGTTCCACCGCGCGGTCGTCGACGACCCCGCCTTCGCTCCGGAGGGCGACACCCCGTTCTCGATCTACACCTCCTGGATCGAGACCGAGTTCGAGAACGACATCCCCCCGTGGGGCGGCGAGCCCGGTGCGATCGACGGGCCCGAGGCGCGCCGCACCGTGGTCGTCGAGAGCGACGGCAAGCGCATCGCGGTGTCGATGCCGAAGCGGCTCTTCTCTGACGTCAGGGATGCGAAGGGCCCGGCCCCGCGTCGCACGCGCCGCGCGCTCGAGGGCGGTGCGGGCTCGGGCTCGATCGTCTCGCCGATGCAGGCGACCGTCGTGAAGGCGGCCGTGGTCGTGGGCGACCGCGTCGTGGCCGGCGACCTGCTGGTCGTGCTCGAGGCGATGAAGATGGAGCAGCCCCTCTCCTCCCCCATCGACGGCACGGTCGCTGCGATCGACGCCCCCGTCGGCAAGACGGTCCCCTCGGGTCACCCGCTGGTGACGATCACCCCAGACGCGTAGCCCTTCGACACGATCAGCGCCCTTCGGGCGCGGAGCGGCTCAGGGGCCGACTGCCCCGCCTGGAGCGCGCTGCTCAGCCCGCGTCGACGTGGTGCATCGCGCGAGCGGCGTCGGTGATCGAGCCGGTCAGCGACGGGAAGACCGGGAACACCCGCGCAAGCTGGTCGACCGTGAGCCGGTGCTCCATCGCCATCGTCACCGGGAAGATGAGCTCGGAGGCCTTGGGCGCGACGATGACGCCACCGATGATCGTGCCCGAGCCGGTGCGGGCGAAGAGCTTCACGAAGCCCACCTCGATGCCCATCATCTTCGCGCGCGCATTGGTCGAGAGGTCGATCCGGTAGACCTCGCCCTGCGCGACGCCCTCCTCGATCTGCTTCTGCGTCCAGCCGACCGTCGCGATCTCGGGCTGCGTGAAGATGTTCGACGCGACCGTGCGCATCGAGATCGGGTGCACGGCATCGCCGAGCGCGTGGAACATCGCCGTGCGGCCCTGCATGGAGGCGACGGATGCGAGGGGCATGGCGTCGGCGCAGTCGCCGACCGCGTAGATGTTCGGCAGGTTGGTGCGAGCGACGCGGTTGACGAGGATGTGGCCCGACTCGGCCATCTCGATGCCGGCCTCCTCGAGGCCGATGCCGGTGGTGTTGGGGATCGACCCGACCGCCATGAGGCAGTGCGAGCCCTCGACGGTGCGCCCGTCGGTGAGGGTCACGATGACGCCGCGCTCGGTGCGCTCGACCTTCTCGGCGCGCGACTTCGAGAGCACGTGCATGCCCTGGCGGCGGAAGACCTCCTCGATGACGCCCGCAGCGTCGGCGTCCTCGCCCGGCAGCACCTGCTCGCGACTCGAGACGAGCGAGACCTCGGCACCGATGTGGCTGTAGGCGCTCGCGAACTCGGCGCCGGTGACGCCCGAGCCGACGACGATGAGGTGCTCGGGCACCTCGTCGAGCGAGTACAGCTGGGTCCAGGTGAGGATGCGCTCGCCGTCGGGCATCGCCGACGGCAGCTGGCGGGGAGTCGCACCGACCGAGACGACGATCGTGTCGGCCTCGAACTCGTCGAAGTCGTCGCCCTGCCTCCCGGTCGAGACCACCACTCTGCCGGGTCCGTCCAGGCGACCCTCGCCCTGCACGATCGTCACGCCCGCCTTCTCGAGGTCGGCCTTCATGTCGAGCGACTGCTTCGCCGCGAGCGAGAGCAGGCGGCGGTTGACGGCGCGCAGGTTGACGACGACCTCGGGCTTCTGCGGCCTGCCGGACTCGCCGCGCACCGAGAACTGCACGCCCAGCTGGTTGGCGTCGCGGATCGCAGCGGCCGACTCCGCAGTCGCGATGAGCGACTTGGAGGGCACGACGTCCGTGAGGATGGCGCTGCCGCCCACTCCGGTGCGCTCGATGAGCGTGACGCGCGCCCCGAGCTGCGCGCCCGCCAGCGCGGCCTCGTAGCCGCCGGGACCGCCACCGATGATCACTACGCGCTGCTTGCGCTCGAATGCACTCACGCGCTCCATCATCCCGCATCCTCGCCCCGCCGCCCGCCGCCGAGTGAGGGACCTCTCATCCAGCCGCTCTGCTGCGCCTCATCGACCCTGCCGAGACTGATCGCAGCGCGAGCGCATCGCCTCGCCACGCAGCATCAGGAGCCGCCATGTCCGTCATCCAGCCAGCGCCCGTCACCCGACCCGCCCTCTCCCCGCACGGCGCACCGCACGTGAGCGCGCCTCCTCTGCCGCCCCGTGCATCCACCCCTGACCGCACCTCGGCCACCGAGCCGCTCCCCTGGTGGCTGCCGGTCGTGCCGCTCGCGCTCGTGCTCTGCGGCATGCTCGTGCTCGCGGGCTTCGACGTGGTCGAGACCGCCCCGACCGGCTCGCTCACCTGGTGGCTGCAGCTGCTGATCGGGCACCTGCCGTTCCTGGCGATCCTCGCCTTCCTGGTCGGTGGGCTCATCGAGCGCGTCGGCTACCTCTGGCATGGGCGCGCGGCCGCCACGGGTGGCACGCTGCCGGCCGTGCCGCCGAAGATCGTGGTGCAGCTGCCGATGTTCAACGAGCCGGCCGTCGCCCGCCGCGCGATCCTCGCCTCCGCCGCGCTGCGCTGGCCGGCCGGGCAGCTCTGCATCCAGGTGCTCGACGACTCGACGGATGCCACGGCCCGGCGCATCGTGAACGAGGCCGTCGACGATGCCCGCGACCACGGCGCCGACGTGCGCCTCATCCGGCGCGGCCTGCGCACCGGATACAAGGCCGGGGCGCTCGAGGCAGGCAGGAAGCTCGTCGACGCCGACTTCTTCGTCATCCTCGACGCCGACTTCGTGCCGCGCCCCGAGTTCCTCCTGGCTGCGATGCGCCACTTCACTGACGAGCACGGGCAGCTGCTGCCCGACCGTGCGCTCGTGCAGGCACGCTGGGGGCATCTGAACGCGGATGCCTCGTGGTTGACGCGCGCGCAGTCGCTGTGGGTGGACGACCATCACATCGTGCAGAAGTCCTACCGCTCAGCGAGGTGGCAGTTCGTGAACTTCACCGGCACCGCCGGCATCTGGCGGGCGGACGCGATCGAGGCGGCGGGCGGCTGGCGGGCGGCGAGCCTGGTGGAGGACTGCGAGCTGAGCTTCCGCCACCTGTTCGGCGGCTGGCGCACGACTGCCGTGAAGGAGATCGTGGTGCCGAGCGAGCTGCCTGCGACCGTCACGGCCTACAAGGCGCAGCAGAAGCGATGGACGGCGGGGTGGGTGCAGCTGCAGCGCCTGCACCTCGGCACGCTGCTGGGCGAGCACCGCGAGCGCTCGGGCCGCAGACTGCAGCTGATCTACCACATGACGATCGCCTGGCAGTGGCCGCTCTGGGCGCTGTGGGTGTGCACGTTGCCGTTCCTGATCTCGACTGGGCTGTGGGTCGGCGCGCTCGACCTCGGCGCGGGTCTGGCGGTCTACCTGCTGCCGACGCTCGGCTGGCTGCTGCTCTCGACGGTGCTCGCGAGCGTCGAGGGCATGCGCCTCGACGACGCCAGGCCGACCGCGCGTGGACTGCTGAGACGGCTGGCGCGAGTCGTGCCCTACGTCGCGCTCAACGCCGGCATGCTGCCGCACCAGCTGATGGCGTTCATCGAGGGGCTCCACGGGCCGATGCACTCGGAGTTCGAGCGCACCCCCAAGGCCGGCGACGGGACGGCGAGGCAGAGCGTGCGCATCCACTGGCCCGCGGTGCTCGCGGAGCTCGGCTTCATCACGCTGCAGCTGGGCTGGGCCGTCGTGCTCTTCGCCGCGGGCCTCGGCTGGTGCGCGGCCGGCGCGGTGCTGCTGGCCGCCGCGGTGGCGTGGCTCGGATGGTTCTACGGCGACCACGAGGGCAGGCGAGCGTTCGTGCTCGGCCGCTGAGCGCTGCCGGGCGGGCTCAGCCCGCGCGGCGCTCGTGGATGCTCGACGAGAGTGTCGTGCCGTTCACCTCGAGGTAGAGCTCACCCTCCGTCACGGACACCGACATCGCCGTCCGCCGTGTGATGGCCTCGGCGACCGCGTCGACGAATCCGGCATCGAACCAGACGAGCCGCACGTCCTCCGCGCGGTGGATGCGCTTGCCCGACCACCGTGCCGCGACGCGCTCCGGATCGCGATGCGTGTAGACGGCGGTGCGCTCTGCTGCCATGCTGCCGCGGTGCACGCGCTCGGCATCGGGCGCGCCCACCTCGATCCATGCGACGAGCGCCCCGGTGCGGTCGCGCACCAGCACGGCGGGCTCGTCGCCACCGGAGATGCCGCCGCCGAACGCGATGCCCTCCTCGTGCTCGAGGCACAGGGCGAGCACCCGCGTCGTCATGAACTGCACGGTCTCTGAGGGGTGCTGCGCGACCTTGAGCGTCAGCTGCTCGTACACCCCGCGGTCGACATCAGAGAGCTGCACCTCGAAGGTGTGGATCGTCGCGCCGCTGGCCATGGTGGTCAAGCCTAGGTGCGCGCAGCACGGGCGAAGCGGCTGCCCGCTCTAGAGTGGGCGCCATGACGCACCCGCTCGACCCCCCAGCAGACCCTCGTGACGTCGCCCAGAAGGCCGCCGACGACATCCGCCGCATCACCGGCGTCGACCAGCATGACATCGCCCTCACGCTGGGCTCCGGCTGGGCGAAGGCCGCCGATCTCATCGGCGAGACAACCCACACGATCCCCGCCACCGAGGTGACCGGCTTCTCGAAGCCCGCGCTCGAGGGGCACGTGGGCACCATCCGCTCCGTGCTCACCGACGACGGCCGCCGGGCGCTCGTGATCGGCGCCCGCACCCACTACTACGAGGGCCACGGCGTGCGCAGGGTGGTGCACTCGGTGCGCACCGCGGCCGCGACGGGCGCGTCGATCATGGTGCTGACCAACGGCGCGGGCGGCATCAAGCCCGACTGGACGCCCGGCCAGCCCGTGCTCATCAGCGACCACCTCAACCTGACGGCCGACTCGCCGCTCGAGGGGGCCACCTTCGTCGACCTCACCGACCTCTACTCCCCGCGGCTGCGCGATGTCGCGCGCACCGTCGACGCGAGCCTCGACGAGGGCGTCTACGTGCAGTTCCGCGGCCCGCACTACGAGACGCCCGCCGAGGTGCAGATGGCGAAGGCGATCGGCGGTCACATCTGCGGCATGTCGACCGCCCTCGAGGCGATCGCGGCCCGCGAGGCCGGCATGGAGGTGCTGGGGCTCAGCCTCATCACCAACCTGGCCGCCGGCATCCAGTCGACGCCGCTCTCGCACCAGGAGGTCATCGAGGCGGGCCGCGAGGCCGAGGGCCGCCTCGGACGCCTGCTGGCCGACGTCGTCGCGGCGATCGGCAACGCGGCATGAGCGCCGAGGCCCTCACCGCGGCCCGCGCCTGGCTCGCGGGCGACCCCGACGCCGAGACGCGCGCCGAGCTCGAGGCGTCGATCGCCGCCGCTGAGGCTGGCGACGAGGTCGCGCTGGCAGAGGTGACGGATGCGTTCACGGGCCGCCTGCAGTTCGGCACGGCCGGGCTGCGCGGTCGGATCGCGCCCGGCCCGAACCGCATGAACCGCGTCGTCGTGCAGCAGGCATCCGCCGGACTCGCCGCCTTCCTCGTGGGCCGTGAGCCGCATCCCTCGATCGTCATCGGCTGGGACGGCCGGCGCGGCTCCGAGCAGTTCGCGCGCGATGCCGCAGAGGTCTTCGCGGGCGCCGGGGTGCGCGCGATCCTGCTGCCGCGACTGCTGCCGACACCCGTCGCCGCCTTCGCCGTGCGGCACCTGGGCACGAGCGCCGGCGTGATGGTGACGGCGAGCCACAACCCGCCTGCCGACAACGGCTACAAGGTCTACCTGGGCGGCGCAGACGAGGGCAGCCAGATCGTGCCGCCGGTCGACGGCGAGATCGCCGCGCGCATCGAGGAGGCCGCCGCGACGCCGGTCTCCGACTACCCGCGCGGTGAGGTCGAGATCGCTGGCGAGGGTGTCTGGCGCGCCTACGTCGAGGCCACCGCGGCGATCGGGCAGCCCGACCAGGGCATGCCGGGCTCCACGGGCCCGAAGGTCGTCTACACGCCCCTGCACGGCGTGGGGCTCGAGACGGTCGAGGCCGTGCTGGCGGTCGCGGGCTTCCCCGCCGTCATCCCGGTGCCCGAGCAGGCGCAGCCCGACGGCGCCTTCCCCACCGTCGACTTCCCCAACCCCGAGGAGCCGGGCGCACTCGACCTCGCCATGGCGCTCGCGACCGCGGAGGGCGCAGAGCTCATCGTCGCGAACGACCCCGACGCCGACCGGCTCGCGGTGGCCGTGCCCGATGACGGGCCGACCGGCTGGCGCATGCTCACCGGCAACGAGGTGGGCCTGCTGCTCGGCTGGGATGCCGCACGCTCCGCCCGCGGGCACGGCGTGCTCGCCGCGTCCATCGTCTCCTCCCCCGGGCTGGGCGTGATCGCCGAGGCGCACGGGCTGGAGTTCGTGCAGACGCTCACGGGCTTCAAGTGGGTCTCGCGCGTGCCGGGCCTGAGCTACGGCTACGAGGAGGCGCTCGGCTACCTCGTGAACCCCGGCACGGTGCGCGACAAGGACGGCATATCGGCGCTGGTGCGCGTGCTGACCCTCGCGAGCGAGCTGCACGAGCGCGGCTCGTCCCTGTCGGAGGAGCTGCTGGCCCTCGCCGGTGAGTTCGGCGCCTTCGAGTCGGGCCAGGTGAGCGTGCGCGTCACCGACCTGGCGCGCATCCCCGCCACCATGGCCGCGCTGCGCGCCGAGCCGCCGACCGAGCTCGCGGGCGCCGCGGTGCTCGCGGCGGACGACCTCTCGCTGCCCGAGCACGGTGCGATCGGCGACATCCTGCGCTTCACGCTCGACGACGGCTCGCGCCTCATGGTGCGCCCGAGCGGCACCGAGCCGAAGGTCAAGGTCTACATCGACGCGACGAGCACCGAGGGCCCTCCGGCGCAGCGCATCCGCACCGCCCGTGCGCGCGTCGCGGCGCTCTCGGAGGCCGCGCGGCCGCTGCTCGAGGGCTGAGCCGGGACGGGCCGCAGCCGGCGCCTGTGGCATACTGGCGCCACTACTCAGCCAAGCACGCAGGAGGTCATCTTGGGCCAGAGGTCGGCGCTCATCACCGGTATCACGGGGCAGGACGGCGGGCACCTCGCGCAGCTGCTGCTGGAGCAGGAC
This sequence comes from Agrococcus sp. ARC_14, assembly GCF_022436485.1. Classification (NCBI taxonomy): domain Bacteria; kingdom Bacillati; phylum Actinomycetota; class Actinomycetes; order Micrococcales; family Microbacteriaceae; genus Agrococcus; species Agrococcus sp. ARC_14. Next base: position 990,375 of record NZ_JAKUDO010000001.1, on the reverse strand, counting down.
TACCAGGTCTTCGGTGTCATCCGGGGCCAGAGCAACGTCAAGAAGAGCGAGTTCCTCGACGAGTACCCGAACGTCACGCTGATCGAGGCTGACCTGCTGGACTCCGCGTCGATCATCCGCGCGGTCGAGCAGGCCGACCCGGACGAGTTCTACAACCTCGCCGCGATCAGCCACGTCGGATACTCGTTCAAGAACCCCACCTTGACGCTCGACACGACCGCCGGTGGCGTGCTGAACTGCCTCGAGGCCATCCGCCTCACCGGTCGAGGATCGTCGACTCGCTTCTACCAGGCCTCCACGTCGGAGATGTACGGCGGGCTCGACTACAACCGTCCCGGACTGGGATACGACGAGCACTCGCCGTTCCATCCCCGCAGCCCTTACGGCGTCGCGAAGCTCTACGGGCACTGGATCACGAAGAACTTCCGTGAGAGCTACGGCATGTTCGCCTCGTGCGGCATCCTGTTCAACCACGAGGGCGAGCGACGCGGGCTCGAGTTCGTCACGCGCAAGATCTCGAACGCGGTCGCGCGGATCTCGCTCGGCCTCCAGGACCACGTCGAGCTCGGCGACCTCTGGCCGAAGCGCGACTGGGGCTACGCGGGCGACTACGTGCGCGGCATGTGGCAGATGATGCAGCACAGCGAGCCCGACGACTTCGTGCTCGCCACCGGTGAGACGCACTCCATCGAGGACTTCCTCTCGCAGGCGTTCAACGCGATCGGCGTCGACGACTGGCACCCCTACGTCCGCCGCAACGAGGCCTTCACCCGCCCGGCAGAGGTCGACATCCTGCTGGGCAACCCCGCGAAGGCCGAGGATGTGCTCGGCTGGAAGCGCGAGGTCGACTTCGCAGGGCTCGTGAGCCGGATGGTGGCGCACGACATCAGCCTCCTCGACGGCAACCGCTCATCCTGACGTCGCGCACCGACGAGAGCGCCGAGGGCAGGATGAGGTCTGGTCGCGTGCTCGTCACCGGCGCGAGCGGGTTCGTGGGCATCGCACTGACGCAGGAGCTCGTGGCTGCTGGCCATGCGGTCTACGGAACCTCGGCCGGCGATGCCTCGCACACGGTCGGCCTGACCGACTACTTCTCGCACGATCTGACCGCGGAGCCGCTGCCCACGAGCGACTACGACGCCATCGTGCATCTCGCTGCGCTGGCTGCGGTCGGCCCCTCGTTCGACGACCCGCAGCGCTACATCGAGTCGAACAGCGCGATGATGACGAACCTGTGCGAACCGCTGCTGGCGAGCCAGAGCCAGAGCCGAATCCTGGTCGTCAGCAGCGGCTCGGTGTACGACGCGCAGGCCGAGTCGCCGACCACCGAGTCGGCGCCGTTCGGGTACGACTCGCCCTACGCCGTCTCGAAGGTGCTCGTCGAGAGCCAGGCGGCCTACTACCGCAAGCGAGGTCTCGACACCGTGGTGGTGCGGCCCTTCAACCACATCGGCCCCGGGCAGCGGCGCGGCTTCATCGTGCCGGATCTCGTCTCGAAGCTGCAGGCGCTCGGGCCGGGTGAGCCGCTGCAGGCCGGCAGCCTCGATGGCCGTCGCGACTACACCGACGTCCGTGACGTCGTCCGGGCATACCGACTGCTGCTCGAGGCCGAGCAGCTCGCATCGCCGGTCTACAACGTCGCGAGCGGTGCGTCCGCCAGTGGCTGGGAGGTCCTGCGCACGATCTGCGCGGTGCTCGGGATCGACGAGCCACCGGTGCAGATCCAGCAGCGCCGCGCACTCGATCAGTCCTCCGTGACCGGCGACGCATCCCGTCTGATCTCAGAGACCGGATGGTCCACCGAGCACGACCTGCGCAGATCGATCCACGACTTCGTCGCGTCGCTGTCGGAGCGAGGCGCGTAGAGAGGGATGCGGATGCTGCGCACGATGCTGCAGGGCAAGATCCACCGGGCGACAGTCACGCAGGCCGAGCTGCACTACGTCGGCTCGATCACGATCGACCAGGATCTGCTCGACGCCGCAGACATCCTCCCCGGCCAGCAGGTCGACGTCGTCGACGTCGACAACGGCTCGCGGCTGACGACCTACGCCCTCCCCGGCGAGCGCGGCAGCGGCATCCTCTGCATCAACGGCGCCGCGGCGCGCCTCGTGCACGTCGGCGACACCGTGATCGTGATCGCCTACGCACAGCTCGACGACGCCGAGGCGCGCACGTTCTCGCCGTCGGTCGTCTTCGTCGACGACGCCAATCGCGTCGTCGAGCTCGGCACCGATCCCGGCCATGCGCCCGAGGGCAGTGGCCTGCGGACGGCGGCGCGCTCGCTGGCCGACTGATCGCTCCGACGCCCCAGCGCCCCGCGGGCGGCGTCAGCCCTGCAGCGCTGCGATCGCCTCGTCGCGCGACGCTGCGGCACCCAGGCGGTCGATGACCCCGGATGCGTCCAGGGCGTTGGCGAGCTCTGAGAGCATGCGCAGATGGCGCTTGGGGCTCGTCGCGGCGAGCCCGATCACGACCTGCACCGGGTCGTGGTGCGGGTGCCCGAAGGCGACCGGCTCGTCGAGCACGACGATCGCGAGCGCGTCGCGGCGCACGACGGCGCTGGCCTTCGCGTGCGGCACGGCGACGCCCGGCGCCACCACGCAGAAGGGGCCGGACTGCTCGATCTGCTGCACGAGCTCCTCGACGTAGGCGCGCCCGACCGCGCCGGCGGTCACCAGATCGACGCCCGCGGCGCGCACGGCGGCACGCCAATCGGCGGCGTGGACCCCCGGCGAGAAGGTCGCCCGATCGAGCGGCAGGGTCATCGGAGGTCGTCGAACCCGTCGGAGATCTCGTCGGCGAGCTGCTCGCTCTCCTCGAAGGTGCAGAAGGCGCTGGCCGCGGCGTTCTGCGCCACCTGCTCGAGGTCGTCGAGATCCCACTCGAAGGTCTCGACCAGCAGCCCGAGCTCGCGCGTCAGCGTCGTGCTCGACTGCAGGCGGTTGTCGGTGTTGACCGTGACGCAGAAGCCCAGCTGGTGCAGCAGATCGATCGGGTGATCGGCGAGCGACTCGCCCCACTGTGCGATCGTGCCGGTCTGCAGGTTGGAGGAAGGGCTGACCTCCAGCGCGATCTGGCGATCCTTGACCCACTCTGCGACCTCGCCGAGGCGCACGACGATCGCCTCGTCGGACTCCTCCTCGACCACGATGTCCTCGGCGATGCGCGTGCCGTGGCCGAGCCGCAGCGCACGACCGGAGAAGAGCGCGTCGGTGATCGAGTCGATCCCTGCACCCTCGCCCGCGTGCACGGTGGCCGGGAAGTGCGCCTTCGCGAGGATGTCGAACGCGGACTGCAGGCGCGAGGCCGGGAAGCCGTCCTCCGGCCCCGCGATGTCGAAGCCGACGGCGCCCTTGCCGCGGTGCCGGAGCGCGAGCTCTGCGATCTCGTCTGCGCGGTCGAGGTGGCGCATGGCGCTCACGAGCTGGCCGACGCGGATGCGCCCGCCGTGGCTGGCGACGAGACCGATGGCCTCCTCGATGCCGGCCTGCACGGCCTCGACGGCTGCGTCGAGCGAGAGGCCGCGCTGCAGGTGCTGCTCGGGTGCCCAGCGGATCTCGCCGTAGATCACGCCGTCCTCGGCGAGGTCGAGCACGAACTCCTTCGCGACGCGGTGCAGGCCGTGCTCGGTCTGCATGACCGCCGTCGTGATGTCGAACGTCTTCAGGTACTCCGGCAGCGAGCCGGAGTTCGACTGCGTGGCGAACCACTCGCCGAGCGACGCAGCGTCGCTCGCGGGCAGCTCGAGCCCGATCTCGTCACCGAGCTCGAGGATGGTCTGCGGCCGCAGCCCGCCATCGAGGTGGTCGTGGAGGCTGACCTTTGGCAGCGTCTGGATGTCGACGCCATCGACCTCGTACCGGCTCATTCCGCCTCCATCGTCCGGGTGCCTGGGGCTTCGATCGTATCTGGCCGCGACACGCGACACGGCACCATGGCGCGGATCAGGCTCCGGATGCCGCCGCGATGCCCAGCGCGGCCAGGATGAAGCCGCCCACGAGGATCCAGAGCAGGATGCCGACCACGAGCATGACGATCGAGAGCCAGATGCCCCACAGGGCGATCGTGCGACCGGCGGGCTCCCGCTTCCGCGCCATCGCGCCGGTGACGATGCCGGCGATCGGCACCAGGAACGTCAGGCCGAGGAAGACGGATGCAAGGCCCAGCACGAGGCTGACGATGCTGAGGGTCTTCGGCTCGGCGGGCGCGTAGCCGCCGGGCTGGACTGCCGACGGCGTGGCGGGGTTCGGGCTCTGGGTCATGACGGACTCCTTCGATTCCGGGAGCCTCAGCCAAGCACCGATCGCCAGCGGTCGGCTGGACACCTGCTGGGCGCACGCTCAACCTCGGCCCGGGACGGGCCTCGGCGCTGGCGTCGCGGCGTCGACCCGAAAGGGTCGACGCTTTCAGCTCCAGCGCGCTAGGCGATGCGCTCGCGCACGATCGGCGGCACCTCGACGACGGTGCCGGGGGCAACGAGCTCCCAGGCGCCCTCGAGCGCTTCGAGCGCCCGAGGGATGCGGGATGCGTCGTCGGCCGAGATCGTCCAGAGCGGATCGCCCGCGCGCACGGCGTCGCCGGGCTTGACATGCAGGTCGATGCCCGCGGCGTGCACGACCGGGTCGCTCGCCCGCGCGCGCCCAGCGCCCAGGCGCCACGCGGCGATGCCGAAGGGCAGCGCCTCCTGGCGCGCCAGCACGCCGTCGGACTCCGCCACCACCGTGTGCGTCTCGTTGGGGGTGGGCAGCGCCGCGTCGGGGTCGCCGCCCTGCGCGAGGACGAACCGGCGCCACACATCCATCGCCCGTCCGTCGGCGAGCGCCGCCTCGACGTCCGCATCCGGCTTTCCCACCGCATCCAGCATCTCGCGCGCCAGCGCGACCGTGAGCTCGACGACGTCGGCCGGGCCGCCGCCCGCGAGCACCTCGACCGACTCGCGCACCTCGTTGGCGTTGCCGATCGTGAGGCCGAGCGGGGTGTCCATGGTCGTGAGCAGCGCGCGCGTCTCGACGCCGGAGTCGCGGCCGAGCTCGACCATCGTGAGCGCCAGCTCGCGCGCCCGCTCGAACTCCTGCATGAAGGCGCCAGAGCCGAACTTCACGTCGAGCACGAGGGCGCCGGTGCCCTCAGCGATCTTCTTCGACATGATCGAGGATGCGATGAGCGGGATGGCCTCGACCGTGCCGGTGATGTCGCGGAGGGCATAGAGCCGCTTGTCGGCGGGAGCGAGACCGGAACCGGCCGCGCAGACGACGCCGCCCACCGTGCGGAGCTGCTCGAGCATCGCCTCGTTCGTCAGGTCGGCGCGCCAGCCGGGGATCGACTCCAGCTTGTCGAGCGTGCCGCCGGTGTGGCCGAGACCGCGGCCGGAGAGCTGCGGCACAGCGGCGCCGAAGGCCGCCACGAGCGGCATGAGGGGCAGCGTGATCTTGTCGCCGACGCCGCCGGTGGAGTGCTTGTCGACCGTCGGCGCGTCGAGCGAGGAGAAGTCCATCCGCTCGCCGGACGCGATCATCGCCAAGGTCAGGTCGTGGATCTCGCGCCGCTCCATGCCGTTGAGCAGGATGGCCATCGCGAGCGCCGCCATCTGCGGGTCGTCGACGTAGCCGCGCGTGTAGGCGTCGATGAGCCAGTCGATCTGCTCGGTCGAGAGCGCGCCCTTGTCGCGCTTCGTGCGGATGATGTCGACGGCGTCGAAGGCCTCAGCCACGGGGTTCGCTCCTCTGCTGCTGTGCGTAGTCGTCCAGCGCTGCCGGGCCGAAGGCATCCGGCAGCACCTCGTCCATGGTCCGGATGCCGCTGACGGTGTCGAGCAGCATGCCGGGCGCCGCGTGCTCGGAGAGCAGCTGCCTGCAGCGGCCGCACGGCATCAGGCGGTCGCCGTCGCCGTTGACGCACGCGAAGGCCACGATCCTGCCGCCGCCGCCCATGATCATCTCGCTCACGAGCGAGCACTCGGCGCAGAGCGTCACGCCGTAGGCGGCGTTCTCGATGTTGGCGCCGGCGACGATGCGACCGTCGTCGACCAGCGCGGCCGCGCCGACGGGGAAGCCCGAGTAGGGCGCATAGGCGCTGGCTGTCGCCTCGATGGCGCGCGCGTGCAGCACCTGCCAGTCGATCTCGATCATCGCGGCCCCTATTGCTTGATGTATGGCTTGCCGCTGGCCGCCGGCGCCCGCGACTGCCCGATGAAGCCGGCCACCGCGAGGATCGTGATGATGTACGGGAGCATGAGCATGAACTCGCTCGGCACCGGCGAGCCGATCGCGCCCAGCGTCTGCTGCAGGGCGGAGGCGAAGCCGAACAGCAGCGCTGCCAGGGTCGCCTTGATCGGGTGCCACTGGCCGAAGATGACCGCCGCGAGCGCGATGTAGCCCAGGCCCGCCGTCATCTCTCGCGTGAAGGCGCCGTTCGAGTCGAGCGTGAAGTAGGCGCCGCCGAGGCCCGCGACCGCACCGGCGAGCGAGACGTTCCAGAACCGCACCTTCGTGACCTTGATGCCGACGGTGTCGGCCGCGAGCGGGTGCTCGCCGGTCGCACGCAGGCGCAGGCCCCAGGTGGTCTTGAACAGGCCCCAGGCGATGAGCGGCACCACGATGTACATCGCGTAGACGATGATCGACTGCTTGAACAGCGCCGGGCCCAGGAGCGGGATGCCCTCGAGCAGCGGGATGGGGATCTTCGGCAGGCGCTCGGGGCTGTTGAGCGCAGGGTTGTCGGTGAGCACCGAGGAGTAGAAGAAGTTCGTGAGCCCTGTGACCAGCACGTTGAGCACGACGCCGACGATGACCTGCTCGACGAAGTAGCGGATCGCGAAGACCGCGAGCACCATCGACACCAGCACGGCGGCGAGCATCGCGGCCAGCACGCCGAGCATCGTGACGCCGGTGGTCGAGGCGACGACGGCACCGGTGAAGGCGCCGCAGAGCAGCTGCGCCTCGATGGCGATGTTGACGACGCCGGCGCGCTCGGAGATCACCCCGCCCATCGCACCGAAGATCAGCGGCACCGAGAGGCCGACGGTCGCGAACAGCAGACCGGCGATCGGGATCATGGCGCCCGCGCCCGCCCAGGTGAGGAAGCCCACCACGAAGAGCACGCCGAACACGATGGGCAGCCACATGCCCACCTTGCGCGCCGTGGCGGCCGCCCAGAACGACAGGGCGGTGAGCGCGGCGAGCAGGACGACGACGACGATGCCGGTCGGCCGCGCGGGCAGCACGGCGTCGGGGAGCGCGAAGAAGTCGCCGCGGGACGCGAGGCGCAGGGTGGCGTCGCCGTCGCGGCCGAGCAGCACCATCAGGATGAGCGCCACGACCGTGAGCACCGCGTAGGAGATCGGTGCCTTCCAGTGCTTGACGACGGCCCGCTCGAGCTCGATCGTCTCGACGGGAGAGGGCGCCTGCGCGCCGACGGGCTGCTGGGCGGTCATGCCTGCGCTCCCTTCTGCTCGGTCATGGCCTTGAGCGCTGCCTCATCGCGGCGCTGCCTGCGCGACTTCTTGCCCGCCTGCGGCAGGCCGAACATCGCGCGCACGAGCGGTGGCGCTGCGATGAACAGCACGATGAACGACTGCACGACCAGGATGATGTCGATCGGCACACCCTCGGCGGCCTGCATGCGGAAGCCCCCGGCCTTGAACGCGCCGAAGAGCAGCCCGGCGAAGAAGGTGCCCCAGGGGGTCGAGCCGCCGAGCAGCGCGACCGTGATGGCGTCGAAGCCGATGCCCGCGTCGATGCCGGAGGTGAAGCCGGTGGTGACCGAGCCCGTCACCTGCTGGGCGCCGGCGAGGCCCATGAAGCCGCCTGCGAAGGCCATCGCCAGCATCGTGATGCGCTTGACGTCCATGCCGGCGTTGAGCGCTGCGGCCGGGTTGTAGCCGACCGCACGGAACTGGAAGCCCAGGTTCGAGCGGTTGATGAGCCACGAGCAGAAGATGACGGCGGCGACCGAGAGCACGAAGCCCCAGTGCAGCGTGAACGGTGGGCCGAAGATCGAGGGCAGCACCGCGGTGTCGGGCATCGGCGGCGAGATCGGGTTGTTGCTGCCCGAGTTCTGCAGCAGGCCCGGCGTGCGCAGCATCCAGGTGATGAACCAGAGCGCGACGAAGTTCAGCATGATCGTCACGATCACCTCGTGCGCGCCCGTGTAGGCCTTCAGCACACCGGCCAGGGCGCCCCAGAGCGCGCCGGCCACGATGCCGACCGCGATCGCGACGAGCACGTGCAGCACGGGCGGGAGCTGGAAGGAGAAGCCGACCCAGCCGGCAGCGGCAGCGGCCCACAGCATCTGGCCGCGACCGCCGATGTTGAACAGGCCGACGCGGAACGCGATCGCGACGCCGAGGCCCGCAGCGATGAGCGGGGTGGCGAAGTTGAGCGTGTCGGTGAGCGGCTTGATGAGCTGCGCGAAGCCGGCATCGGCGCGCGAGATGTTGAGGATCGACCCCTGGAAGAGGGCCGAGTAGGCGCCGAAGACGGCGTCCCAGGTCGCGGCCAGCATGTCCATGGGGCGCGCGAAGAAGTAGCCGCTGGTCTCCTGCACCCGCTCGTCGGTGAAGGCGATGAGGATGCCGCCGACGATCAGGGACGTGACGATCGCGAGCAGCGCCATGACCAGGTTGCCGCCCATGATGCGCTGGAAGGCGCTGTTCCAGGGATCCTCGTCGTCGACCCGACGGTCGTCGGTCGGGGCCGTGATGACCGGGGCCTCGACCTTCGCCGCCTCGGGGGCGTGGACCACGGTGGGGGTCTCGCCGGAGTCGGGCGGCCCGCCGACGCGAGGCTGCGCGCCGGGCTCGATCGGGTCGTCGGCGTCGCGGGGCTTGTCGTTCACGCTGCGGCTCCTTCCGGGGTCGCGGCTTGGCGCTCGCCGGCCATCATGAGACCCAGCGTGTCGCGACTGGTGTCCGCCGGCACGATGCCGACGACGCCACCGCGGTACATGACCGCGATGCGATCGGACAGCCCGACGACCTCGTCGAGCTCTGTGGAGACGACGATCACGGGGATGCCCGCATCGCGTGTGGCGATGATCTGGCTGTGCACGAACTCGATCGATCCGACGTCCAGGCCGCGGGTCGGCTGCGAGGCGACGAACAGCGCGAGCGGGCGCCCGAGCTCGCGCGCGAGCACGACCTTCTGCTGATTGCCGCCGGAGAGCGTGCCGACGTGGGTGTGGATGCCCTGGGCACGGATGTCGAAGGCGCCGAGCTTCTCGGTGGCGAACTCGTCGCGCGCAGCGCGGTCGACGGTGCCCGCCGACACGAACGGCGCACCCCGGTAGCGGTCGAGCATGAGGTTCTCCGCGATCGAGTACTCGCCGACCAGGCCATCGACCTTGCGGTCCTCCGGCACGAATCCGACCCCGGAGTCGAGCACTTCGCGCACCGACTTGCCGAGCAGCTCACGGCCGTTGAGGCTGATCGAGCCGATGGACTTGGGCTGCAGGCCCAGGATCGCCTCGGTGAGCTCGGTCTGCCCGTTGCCCTGCACGCCGGCGATGCAGAGCACCTCGCCGCCGCGCACCGTGAACGAGACGTCGTTGACGACCTTCTGCCCGATCCCGTCGAGCACGGTCAGGCCCGTGACCTCGAGCGTGTTGTCGGTGAGCACCGGCGGGCGCTTCTGCACGGTGAGCTCGACGGGGCGGCCGACCATCATGGAGGCGAGCTCGGTGCTCGACGACTCCGGGCTCGCCTCGCCGACGACCTTGCCGAGGCGGATGACCGTGATGCGGTCGGCGATCGCGCGGACCTCGCGGAGCTTGTGGGTGATGAAGACGATCGCGGTGCCCTCGTCGCGCAGCTGCTGCATGATCGCCATCAGCTCGTCGGTCTCCTGCGGCGTGAGCACAGCGGTGGGCTCGTCGAAGACCAGCACCTTGGCGTCCTGCGAGAGCGCCTTGATGATCTCGACGCGCTGCTGCACCCCCACCGGGAGGTCCTCGATCTTCGCATCCGGGTCGACGTGGAAGCCGAAGCGCTGCGAGATCTCGCGCACCTTCTGCTTCGCGCCGCTGAGGCCGCCGAGCGCGCGCTCGTGGCCGAGCAGCACGTTCTCTGCCACCGTGAAGACGGGGATCAGCATGAAGTGCTGATGCACCATGCCGATGCCGGCGCGCATGGCGTCGCCCGGGCCCGCGAAGTGCTGCACCTCGCCGTCGAGGAGGATCTCGCCCTCCTCTGCCCGGTACAAGCCGTAGAGCACGTTCATGAGCGTGGACTTGCCAGCGCCGTTCTCACCGAGCAGGCAGTGGATCTCGCCAGCCTTGACCTCGAGATCGATGTGATCGTTCGCGGTGAGCGCTCCGAAGCGCTTCGTGATGCCACGAAGCTCGAGTGACACGTGCTCGCTCATAGGCCCTTCCTCCGACGACGCTGAAGACGCATGCGAATCTAGTCGCAATCGAGCATTGCTCGCTCGCGGACCGATGTCCGGTCACACGCGTGGGGGCCGACCGGAGCCGACCCCCACGCATGCATGCCGTGCCCTACTCGGGGCTGGCGGGCGAGACGACCTCGATCTCACCGGCGATGATGCCGGCGCGGATCTCGTCGAGCTGGGACTGCAGCTCGGGGTCGACCGCATCCTCGAACTCGTGGAACGGCGCGAGGCCGACGCCATCGTTCTCGAGCGTGCCGACGTACGGCGCGTTCGAGAACTCGCCTGCGGCTGCCTCCTCGACGACCGTCTGGACGCCCGTCGACATGCCCTTGAGCACCGAGGTGAGGAAGATGTCGGCGTTCTCCGGGGAGGTCTCGACCAGGTCGGCGTCGACGCCGACCATCGTGATGCCCGAATCGTCGCCCGCATCGCGGATGGCCTCGACGGCCGAGAGGAAGATCGGGCCACCGACCGGCATGAGCACATCGGCGTTCTGGCCGATGAAGGTCTCAGCCATGGCCTTCGCCTCGACACCGGCGGCGAACGCACCGGTGAACGAGCCGGTCTGCCCCTCAGCATCCCAGCCGAGCACCTGCACGTCGGCGTCGTTCTGCTCGTTGAAGTACTCGGCGCCCTCGACGAAGCCGTCCATGAAGATCGTCACCGGCGGGATCTGGATGCCGCCCCAGGTGGCGATGATGCCCGTCTCGGAGTACGAGGCGGCGGCGTAGCCGGCGAGGAACGCTGCCTGCGCCGTGTCGTAGACGATCGGCTGCACGTTGTCGGCGACGACGGAGTTGTCGTCGATGATCGCGAAGTTGACGTCGGGGTTCGCGGTGGCAGCGGCGCCGGTGGCCTCGGCGAGCGAGAAGCCGACCGAGACGACCATGTTGCAGCCCTGGTCGATGACGCTGGCCAGGTTCGGTGCGTAGTCGGATGCCGACGAGGACTCGACCTCGATGGGCTCGACGCCCAGGCCCTCGGCAGCGGCACGGAGACCCTCTGCACCGAGCTGGTTGAACGAGCGGTCGTCGAAGCCGCCCTCGTCGGAGACGATGCAGGGCTGGATGTCGACGGTGGGCTCCTCCGCAGCGGGGTCGCTGTCGGTCGGGGCCTCGGGGGCGGCGGCGCAGCCTGCGAGCAGCAGCGCAGCGCCGATGGCGATGGCGCCGCCGCGCGCGGCGGAACGGGTGAACTTCCTCAAGGGATCCTCCAGTGCAAAGGATGCTCGCCGCGACGCGGCCGAGCGCATGTTGGATTGAGCATAGGGCCGCGAAAGCCGGCCCCGAGCCGCTGCCGGTGCACTGCAACCCAATCGTTGCAATCGCCCCTCAGGTCAGGGGCTGGAGGGCGACTCGATCGTGATCTCGCCTGCGATGATCTGCTCCCGCAGCGCCTCGAGCTCTGCCTTCGTCTCGTCGCTCACCCGGCTCTCGAGATCGTGGAACGGGGCGATGTCGACCCCGCCGTTCTCGAGCGTGCCGATGATCGGCTCCGCCGAGATCGTGCCGTCCGCCGCGTCGCCGACGGCGGTGACCACCGCATCCTCCGTGTTCTTGAGGATGCTCGTGAGCAGCAGCGGCCGGAACTCGGCGGGCAGCGTGTCGTAGCCGTCGTTGTCGACCCAGATCACGAGCGCCTCGCCGCCGGCGTCGAGCGATGCGCGGAAGGCGCCCTCGCCGACCTGGCCGGCGACCGGCAGGATCACGTCGGCGCCCTGCGCGAGGAAGGCCTGCGTCTGCGTCTGGCCGAGGCCGACGTTCTCGAAGTCACCCGTGAAGGTGCCGTCCTGCGACTCCGGGTCCCAGCCCAGCAGCTGCACGTCGGCGCCCTTCGCCTCGTTGTAGGCGTCGATGCCGGCCGCGAAGCCGTCCATGAAGAGGGTGACGGGGGGCTGGTTGCCACCGCCGAAGGTGGCGACGATGCCGGTCTCCGAGACGGATGCGGCGGTGTAGCCGGCGAGGTAGGACGCCTGGGCCGTGTCGAAGACGATCGAGCGCACGTTGTCGCCGTCGACGATCTCGTCGACGATCGCGAACTGGACATCCGGGTTGGCCCCGGCCTGCGCTTCCGTCGCGGCGACGAGCTCGTAGCCGACCGTCAGCACGAAGCCGCAGCCGGTGTCGACGGCCGCCTGCACGTTGGGCGCCAGGTCGCTCTCGGTGGTGGAGACGAGCGCGTTGACCTCGACGCCGAGCTCCTGCTGGGCGCGCTCCATGCCCGCCCAGCTGGTCTCGTTGAAGGAGCGGTCGTTGAGGCCGCCGGAGTTCGTGACCATCTGCGCGCACTCGAGCGACTGCGCTGCGGGGTCGGTCGGGGCGTCGGACTCGGCGGGCGGCGTGGCGCAGCCGGCGAGCAGGATGAGTGCGGCGAGCGCGGGGACAGCGAGCGTGCGAGACAAGGGCGACTCCTTCGTGCGGTGGCGCAATCGTAACCGGCGTCATGTACGCGCGCCGCACGATGCACCGTCGATCAGCGGGGCGTCGCGCCGAAGACCCCGCGAGATCCGAGGTTCGACCGCACAGCGCAGTCGAGGGGCCGCCCTGCCGGGAACTCCGGCCTTCGGCTTGCGCGCACCTGCCCTGCTGCCCGCGTCGGCAGTGCGCCACGAGCAGCGCCAACGCTCGCGAGCCGCCTGCCCTGCTGCCCGCGTCGGCAGTGCGCCACGAGCAGCGCCAACGCTCGCGAGCCGCGCGTCGCTCTTCGCTCGCGAGCGTCTCTCCACATGCGGCACGCAAGCGCCAACGCCGCGCGAGCCCATCCGTCACCATCCGCGGATGGACCACATCGAGCTCTTCCGCGCCTCTCTCGGCGTGCTCTCCACCGCGCAGCTGCTGCGCGCCGGCATCACCCACGCCGAGATCAGGAGACGTCTCGCTGCCGATGGCGTGCAGCGGCTGCGCCGGGGCTGGTACGGGCAGCAGGCGCACCCGGATGCGATCCGCGCGATCGCGCTGGGCGGCTGCGTCAGCTGCATGGATGCTCTCCAGCATCACGGCGCGTGGCACCCCCGAGACCAGCGCGAGCATGTTCGAGTCAGCGAGGAGCGCCGCCGCGATCGGGGTTCGCGCGGCCGAACGCGAGTCGACACGCAGCGCCCTCGCCCGGGCAGGCACCCGCGATGCCGCCCGTATGGCGTGAACCCGCCGGTGGCTGCGGTGCTCGATGACCTGGAGACCTCGTTCCGCTGCGCGCTGCGGTGCGCCGATCGAGAGCAGCTCGTCGCAATCGCGGACTCACTCGTCTACCGGAGGCTCGCCACGCTCGAGCAGCTGCGCTCCTGGGCGGCAGACGCTCCGAGCAGCGGCCGCCGCTGGCTCGACCTCGTGCGCGGCGAGGCCGAGTCTGGCACGGAGTCGATGGTGCGGCTGCGGCTGCGCGCACTGGGCGTGGCTCTGGAGATCCAGGTGCGGATGTGGCGCGGGCGTCGGGTCGACATCCTCGTCGGCGACCGACTCATCATCGAATGCGATTCGGTCGCCCATCACACCGATCTCGAGGCCTATCAGCGCGATCGCCGCTACGACCGCATGCATCTGGCGCAGGGGTATCTGGTGATCCGGCTCACCTGGCAGCAGATCCACGACGACTGGCCGGCCGTCGAGCGCGACATCCTTGCGGTCATCCGGCGCGGCGACCATCGCTGGCCGCGACGCAAGCCCCGCGAGAGCGAACCTTCAGCCGCAGAGCGCGACCGCTGCTGCGCTCTCGCGGGGATTCGGTGCGGCAGTCGCGTCGGAGCGCGTCACAGCGGCAGTCGCATCACAGCGGCCGTCGCCTCAGAGCGCGTCGGTGTTGCCGCTGCGACGCACCGCGTCGACGATCTGCTTCACGCGCTGCGCGTTGTCCGTGGTCGTCACCAGCAGCGCATCCGGGGTGTCGACGACCACGACGTCGTGGATGCCGATCACCGAGACGATGCGCTTCGACTGCGAGACGACGATGCCGCTCGCGGAGTCGGCGAGCACGGTGCCCTCGGAGCCCAGGATCGCCAGCCGGCCGCGGCGGCCGTTGTTGTGCAGCTTCGCCACGGCGGAGAAGTCGCCGACGTCATCCCAGTCGAAGTCGCCGGGCACGACGACCATGCGTCCTCGTGCGGCGGCGGGCTCCGCGATCGAGTAGTCGATGGCGATCTTCTTCAGCTGCGGCCAGAGGCGGTCGACGGCTGGGCCGCGGCGAGCAGGCTCGTCCCACGCCTCGGCGAGCTCCTCGATCTGCGCGGCGAGCTCCGGCTCCTCCTGCGCGAGCTCCTCGAGCAGCACGTCGGCGCGGGCGATGAACATGCCAGCGTTCCAGAGGTAGTCGCCGTCCTCGACGTAGCCGCGGGCGACCTCCGCAGAGGGCTTCTCGACGAACTCGTCGACGACCGCGGCGTGCGGGGCACCGTCGACGCCGAGGTTGTTGCCGGCGCGGATGTAGCCGAAGGCGATCGCTGGCTCGGTGGGCGTGATGCCGATGGTCGCGATGTAGCCGGCGCGCGCCGCCGCGACGGCCTCTGCCGTCACGCGCCGGAAGGCGCGCTCGTCGTCGATCACGTGGTCGGCCGCGAACGAGCCGACGATCACGTCAGGCTCGCGCCTGCGCAGGATCGCCGCCGCGAGCGCCACGGCGACGGTGGAGTCGCGCGGGTCGGCCTCGAGCACGATGTTGGCGTCCTCGAGCTCCGGGATCTGCGCCTCGACCGCTGCACGGTGCGCGCGGCCGGTGACCACCATCGTCCGTCCCGTCCCCGTGAGCGGCGTCAGCCGGTCGTAGGTGGCGCGCAGCAGCGTCTTGCCGCTGCCCGTCAGGTCGTGCAGGAACTTGGGAGCGTCCGCCCGCGAGAGCGGCCAGAGCCGAGAGCCCACGCCGCCTGCCGGGATGATGCTGTAGAAGTCGTCGATCGTGGCCACGAGGCGAGCCTAGTCATCCACTCCCAGCAGATCCCCACGGGACGTTCACATCCCGTTCACCGCGTGCTCCCCGCCCCCGCCACCGGCCAGTCCTACCGTGGAGCCGTGAGCATCGAGCGAGTTGCCATCGTGACCGAGAGCTTCCTACCGACCGTCAACGGAGTGACCACCTCCGTCTGCCGTGTGCTCGACCACCTCGTCGAGACCGGCCGCGAGGCCATCGTCATCACGCCGCGCTGCGGCGCCCCGGTGCACTACCGAGGCGTGCCCGTGCACGAGATGCCCTCCTTCGCCTATCGACAGTTCCCCGTCGGCCTGCCCAGCCCGCAGGTCGCTGCGCTGCTCGCGCGCTTCCAGCCAGACGTGCTGCACGCCGCGAGCCCCTTCATGCTCGGCGGCCAGGCGATCGCCGAGGCGGCGCGCATCGGCCTCCCGAGCGTCGCGATCTACCAGACCGATGTCGCCGGCTTCGCGCGCCGCAACCGGCTGGGTGCGGGCTCCGCCTTCGCCTGGCAGGTCATCCGCCTCATCCACAACACGGCCGACCGCACGCTCGCGCCCTCGAGCGCCGCGATCGCCGACCTGGAGGGCGCGGGCGTCAAGCGCGTGCACCGCTGGACCCGCGGCGTCGACCTCGACGGCTTCCATCCCGACAACCGGCAGGGCCCGGCGGCCGCCAACCTCCGCCGTCGCATCGCCCCCGAGGGCGAGACGATCGTCGGCTACGTCGGCCGGGTCGCGCCCGAGAAGGGCCTCGACCGGCTGCGCGCACTCGGCGGCATACCCGGCATCCGCCTCGCCATCGTCGGCGACGGCCCCGGCATGGCCGACACGCGCAGGCAGCTCGCCGATCTCAAGCCGATCTTCCTCGGCCAGCTCGCAGGCAGCGCGCTGCGCGCCGCCTACGCCGCGATGGACGTCTTCGTGCACACCGGCGCCGAGGAGACCTTCGGCCAGACCCTGCAGGAGGCGGCCGCGAGCGGGCTGCCCGTGATCGCGCCGCGCGCCGGCGGTCCGATCGATCTCGTGGACCACGGCGCCACCGGATTCCTCTTCGAGCCCGACGACGCATCCGAGCTGCACACCGCCGTCGCGCAGCTCGTCAGCGACCCGGGGATGCGGGCACGGATGGGCGAGGCCGGGCGCCGTCGCGTGCTCGGCCGGTCATGGTCTGCAGTGACCGATCAGCTGCTCGGCCATTACGAGCACGCGGCGCGCCGCGCGCTCCGCGGTGTGGACGGCCTCGTCGACGCCTGACGCCGCCGGGGCCGTCGGCTGTTCGCCAGAGGCATAGGATGGTCGTACCTTGCCCGGTCGAACAACGGAGGGAACGCGCGTGTCTGAGACATCGAGCAGCCTCACCCTCCCCGACCCCAAGCCCCGGAAGACCACGTTCAGCGGCACGCTGTATCGCGGCAACGAGGGCATGTGGTCGTGGGTGCTCCACCGCATCACCGGTGTGGCGATCTACTTCTTCCTGCTCGTGCACGTGCTCGACACCGCGCTCATCCGCGTGAGTCCCGAGGCGTACAACGCAGTGATGGCGACGTACAAGAACCCGATCATGGGCCTGGGCGAGGTCGCCCTCGTCGGCGCGGTCGTGCTGCACGCCATGAACGGGCTGCGCATCATCCTCGTCGACGCCTGGCCGTGGGCCACGAAGCACCAGCGGCTGCTGTTCTGGATCGTCATCGGTCTCGTCGTGGTGCTGATGGGCTACTTCGTGCCGAACCACCTCATGAACGTGTTCGCGCCGATCGCGGAGGGCCACTGATGACCACCACGATCGAGAACCCGAACTACGCCTACCCGGCGCGCTCGAAGGGCCGTCGCGGCCCGAACCTCGAGAAGGCCGGCTGGATCTTCATGCGCGCCTCCGGCGTCGTGCTCATCGTGCTGATCTTCGGCCACCTCGCCTACAACCTGATCTGGACGCCTGGCGGCATCCACGCGATCGACTTCGGCTTCGTCGGCGGCAAGCTCGCGAACCCGTTCTGGCAGTGGTGGGATGTGCTGATGCTGTGGCTGGCGCTGCTGCACGGCTCGAACGGCATGCGCACCATCGTCAACGACTACGTGCACAAGCCGCGGACCCGCGCGGTGGCGATCTGGGCGATCGGCATCGCCGCGGCGATCCTGATCATCCTGGGCACGCTCATCACCTTCACGTTCGACCCCTGCCCGCCGAACGCGGACCCCTCACTGCTGCCGTCGTTCTGCGCAGACCTCTAAGCAAGATTCGGAGACCCTCAGGTACATGGCTGATCAGAGTTCCGTCACGGACGGCATCCACTACCACCAGCACGATGTCGTCATCGTGGGAGCCGGCGGCGCCGGTATGCGCGCGGCGATCGAGTCGGCCCCCAAGGCCTCGACGGCCGTCATCACGAAGCTCTACCCGACGCGATCCCACACGGGCGCGGCGCAGGGCGGCATGGCCGCCGCGCTCGCCAACGTCGAGGAGGACAGCAACGAGTGGCACACGTACGACACCGTCAAGGGCGGCGACTACCTCACCGACCAGGACTCCGCTGAGATCCTGACCCGCGAGGCGATCGAGGCGGTCTACGACCTCGAGAACATGGGCCTGCCGTTCAACCGCACCGAGGACGGCAAGATCGACCAGCGCCGCTTCGGCGGCCACACGCGCGACCACGGCAAGGCTCCCGTGCGCCGCGCCTGCTACGCGGCCGACCGCACCGGCCACATGATCCTGCAGACGCTCTACCAGAACTGCGTCAAGCACGGCGTCGAGTTCTTCAACGAGTTCTACGTGCTCGACCTCGTGATGGCCGAGATCGACGGCGTCAAGCGCGTCTCCGGCGTCGTCGCCTACGAGCTCGCGACAGGCGAGATCCACGTCTTCCAGGGCAAGTCGGTCATCTTCGCGACCGGCGGCTTCGGCAAGATCTACAAGACCACCTCGAACGCCCACACCCTCACGGGCGACGGCGTCGGCATCATCTGGCGCAAGGGTCTGCCGCTCGAGGACATGGAGTTCTACCAGTTCCACCCGACGGGCCTGGCCGGCCTCGGCATCCTCCTCACCGAGGGGGCCCGCGGCGAGGGCGCGATCCTGCGCAACGCCTCCGGCGAGCGCTTCATGGAGCGCTACGCCCCCACCATCAAGGACCTGGCGCCGCGCGACATCGTCGCCCGCTCCATGGTGCAGGAGGTGCTCGACGGCCGCGGCGCCGGCCCGCACAAGGACTACGTCTACCTCGACTGCACCCACCTGGGCGCCGAGGTGCTCGAGACGAAGCTGCCCGACATCACCGAGTTCGCCCGCACCTACCTGGGCGTCGACCCGGTCACCGAGCGCGTGCCCGTCTACCCGACGGCGCACTACGCGATGGGCGGCATCCCGACGAACAATGACGCCGAGGTGCTCGCCGACAACGACACCGTCATCCCGGGTCTCTACGCCGCCGGCGAGTGCGCCTGCGTCTCGGTGCACGGCGCCAACCGCCTCGGCACCAACTCGCTGCTCGACATCAACGTGTTCGGCAAGCGGGCCGGCAACAATGCCGTCACGTACGCGCAGACCGCCGACTTCGTCGACCTGCCGTCGGATGCGGCGGACGGCGTCGTGAAGCTGCTCGCCCTGCTGCGGGAGGGCAGCGGCTCCGAGAACGTGTCCGAGATCCGCAAGGCGCTCCAGGAGACGATGGACCGCAACGCCCAGGTGTTCCGCACCGACGAGACGCTGCAGACCGCGCTTGCCGACATCGCGGTGCTGCGCCAGCGCTACCCCAACGTGCGCATCCACGACCGCGGCCGCCGGTTCAACACCGACCTGCTCGAGGCCGTCGAGCTGGGCTTCCTGCTCGACCTGGCCGAGATCGTCGTGGTCGCGGCGATCAACCGCAAGGAGTCGCGCGGCGCCCACATGCGCGACGACTTCCCGACGCGCGACGACGTGAACTACATGCAGCACACCATGGCCTACCGGACGGCGGGCGACGTGGGCGTGCCGCAGGAGATCCGACTGGACTGGAAGCCCGTGCGCGTGACGCACTACGAGCCGCAGGAGAGGAAGTACTGATGGCTGCGACGCAGATCAGCGAGACGCCCGGCGAGGACACCGCCGCGCAGGCTGCCGCCACCGAGGGTGGCACGGCTCCCCAGGAGGTCGACTCCGCGCAGGCGGGCCACGACCGCCCGCTCGAGCAGGCCGCCGAGGTGGTCGAGGAGCCCCAGAGCTTCCCGGTGACGGTCATCGTCCGCCGCTTCGACCCCGAGGTGGATGACGAGCCCCGCTGGGTCGACTACGACGTGCAGATGTTCGCCACCGAGCGTATCCTCGACGCCCTGCACCGCATCAAGTGGGAGCAGGATCCCTCGCTCGCCTTCCGTCGCTCCTGCGCACACGGCGTGTGCGGCTCGGACGCCATGCGCATCAACGGCAAGAACCGTCTCGCCTGCAAGGCGCTCGTGAAGGACTTCGACACCTCGAAGCCGATCTACGTCGAGGCGATCAAGGGCCTGCCGCTCGAGAAGGACCTGATCGTCAACATGGAGCCGTTCTTCGACTCGTTCCGTGAGATCCAGCCCTTCCTGCAGGCGAGCTCCAAGCCCGAGAAGGAGCGCCACCAGACGATCGCGCAGCGCGAGCGCTTCGACGACACCACCAAGTGCATCCTGTGCGCTGCGTGCACGACCTCGTGCCCCGTGTTCTGGACCGACGGCCAGTACTTCGGCCCCGCCGCGATCGTGAACGCGCACCGCTTCATCTTCGACTCGCGCGACGAGGCGAGCCAGGTGCGCCTCGACATCCTGAACGACCAGGAGGGCGTCTGGCGCTGCCGCACGACCTTCAACTGCACGGATGCCTGCCCTCGCGGGATCCAGGTCACCAAGGCGATCGCAGAGGTCAAGCAGGCCATGATGACGGGCGTCAAGCTCTGATCTGACCGTACGACGAGAGGGCCGGCATCCGCGAGGGTGCCGGCCCTCTCGTCGTCGGCACGATCAGGAGCGGCGCACGGCGATGACGTTCGCGACCGCCCAGGCCGCCATGAGGAAGAGCACCTGGCCCAGCGCGAGCCAGAACACCGCCCCCTCGCCGCCGGTCGAGACCGCGACCACGACGAACACGCCGAGCGAGAGCAGCAGCGCGACGACGCCGACGATCGCGAACGCGTAGGCGCCGATCGCGCGGTCGCGCTCGTCGATGTACTCGACGGCGTTGAGTCGCGTGATGTCGCTCGCCCGGCCGGAGCGCGCGTAGAGCGCGCTCAGCACGAACGCGATCGCCGCGAGCGTCATGAGACCGGCCGCGAACCAGTCGCCCAGGATGGCGAGCACGACGGCGGTGAGGAGCGCGCCCGCAGCGATCACGGCGTTCCACCACGACATCCGCAGCGCCTTATGCGTCGACATGGAACAGCTCCTCGACGGTCGTGTGGAAGTGCCGCGCCAGGTGCACGGCGAGCGTCAGTGACGGATCGTAGCGGCCGGTCTCGATCGCGTTGATCGTCTGTCGCGAGACAGCCATCGCCTGCGCGAGCGCTTGCTGCGACAGCTCCTGCTGCAGCCTGAGCTCGCGGACACGACTCTGCATGTGGAAAGCGTACTTGACACATCCGTCGGTGACAAGCAGACTTGTCATGTCAAGCAGACTTGTCACCGGATGAGTCGCCCCGAATCGGAGGATCCACTCGTGCTCGAAGCCCTTTCTGACTTCACCGCAGGCCTGCCGGCGTGGGCCCAGTGGCTCGGGATCATGGCGATCAGCGCCATCCCGTTCGTCGAGAGCTACTTCGGCGCCGTGATCGGCATCCTGGTGGGCCTGCACCCCGCCGTCGCCATCGTCGCGGCGATCGTCGGCAATGCGATCTCGATGCTCGGCTTCGTGTTCGCGGCGGATGCGGCGCGGAAGAAGGTGCTGGATCGACGCGAGACGCTCGAGGAGCTCTCCCCGCGCCGGCAGCGCCTCAAGCGGATGTTCGACCGCTTCGGCGTGCCGGGCGTGAGCCTGCTGGGTCAGACGCTGCTGCCGAGCCAGATCACCTCTGGGGCGATGGTCTCCTTCGGCGCCTCGCGCAACGCGGTGATCCTCTGGCAGTGCATCTCGATCGTCGTCTGGGGCGTGGCCTTCGGCCTGCTGGCGACGGGCGGGGTGGAGCTGCTCTCGCTGCGCTGAGCCGCGGCGGCAGGGCGCCTGCCGCCGGGTGGGGCAGACTAGCCGCGTGACCGACGCCACCATCGCCGCACTCGACCGGCTCGACGCCCTGCGCTCCGCGCTCGACGGCGTCGCCCTGCCGCTCTCGATCGCCGGCTCCGACACCGCCCGAGACGGCCGGCGTTCGGCGGTGCGGCAGATCGACGACTACATCCAGCCGCGGCTCAGCAACCTCGAGGCGCCCCTGCTCGCCGTCGTCGGCGGCTCCACCGGCGCCGGCAAGTCCACGCTCGTGAACGCCCTCATCGGCCTGCCCGTCACCCGCACGGGCGTCATCCGCCCCACGACGCGGCAGCCCATCCTGCTCCACTCCCCCGTCGATGCTGGCTGGTTCGCATCGTCGCGCATCCTGCCCGGACTGGCGCGCGTGACGGGCGTGGTGCGCGACGCCCCCGCGAGCGAGGCGGGCGAGGAGCCCGACGCCGCGCAGATCGGCTCGGTGGTGCTCGTGGCCGACGAGCGCGTGCCGAGGGATCTGGCCATCCTCGACGCCCCCGACGTCGACTCGATCGCCGACGAGAACCGCGAGCTCGCAGCGCAGCTGCTCGCGGCCGCCGACCTGTGGCTGTTCGCCACCACCGCCAACCGCTACGCCGACGCTGTGCCGTGGAAGCTGCTCGACGACGCCGCCGCCCGCGACATCACCGTCGGCGTGGTGCTCAACCGGGTGCCCCCGGGCGCGGAGGCAGAGGTCGAGGCAGACCTGCGGCAGATGCTGGGCGAGCGAGGCCTGGGCACCGCGCCCGTGTTCGTCGTCGGCGAGTCGCAGCTCGACGACCGCGGCATGCTGCCCGCCAGCGCCGTCGGGGCCATCCGCGGCTGGCTCACCGGCATCGCCGGCGACCGAGCCGAGCGCGCCCGGATCGCCGGCCGCACCCTCGCGGGCACGGTCTCGCGCCTCGCCGTCACCGCCCGCACCGTCGCCGATGCCCGTGACGAGCAGGTGGTCGTCGCGAACGACCTGCGCGAGACCGTCGCCACCGTGCACACCGACGCGGCCGAGCGGGTCGGAGACGCGACGCGCGACGGCGTGCTGCTGCGCGGCGAGGTGCTCGCCCGCTGGCAGGACTTCGTGGGCACCTCCGATGTCTTCCGCACCCTCGAGTCCTGGTTCTCCCGCACCCGAGACAAGGTCACGGCCTGGTTCCAGGGCAAGCCGGCCCCGGCCATCGAGGTCGAGCACGAGATCGAGTCGGGCCTGCACGCGGTGATGGTCGACGAGGCGGGCCGCGCGGCCTCCGACGCCTGGACGCGCGTGCGACAGAGCGCCGTCGGCAGGCAGCTGACCAGCGGCGCCGACCTCGCGCATCCGTCTGCCGACCTGCCCTCGCGCGCCTCGCAGCTCGTGCGCGACTGGCAGCAGGGACTGATCGAGCTCATCACCGACCAGGCGGCGGGCAAGCGCACGAAGGCGCGGGTCATGTCGCTCGGCCTCAACGTCATCACCGTGGCGCTCATGGTGGTCGTATTCGCCTCCACCGGCGGCCTCACGGGCGGCGAGATCGCCATCGCGGGCGGCTCGGCCGTCGTCGGTCAGAAGCTGCTCGAGACGATCTTCGGCGAGGATGCGGTACGTCGCCTTGCCGCGCAGGCGCGCGAAGATCTCGAGACGCGCGTGCATGCGCTGATGCACGAGCAGGCCGCCCGCTGGGATGCGCTGCTCGACCCCGTCGAGGCCGGTGCCGACGGTGCTGCGCTGCGCGACGCGGCCGCCGAGCTCGAGCGCGCGATGGCGCTCGTCGGGCGCCCGTCTGCCACGGCGGAGCATCGCGCGCTGCTGCCGATCGATGTGGTGGAGGGCGAGGCGATGGATGACGCGGCCGAGTCGCCGCTCGAGGCCGAGGCCGACGAGGTGCGGGAGCTGGAGCGCGGCACCGGGCCGCTGCCCGCGATCGAGCACGACGAGCCGTCGGCGGATGGGCACCGTTCGGGCGAGCAGGAGACGAGCCGGTGAGCGAGCCAACCGTCGACCAGCTGCTCAGCGCGCTCTCGGAGGCGGCAGAGCTCGGCGCGGGCCGCGTGCCGGAGGGCGAGCTCGAGACCGTGCGCCGCATCGCCGGCCGCGCGAGCGAGCGGCGCGCGCTCTCGTCGGAGCACACCGTCGTGGGCTTCTTCGGTGCCACCGGATCCGGCAAGTCGTCGCTCATGAACGCGCTCGCGGGTGAGTCGGTGGCGCGCACGCACGTGCGCAGGCCGACCACCTCGGTGCCGCTCGCCGCCGTGTGGAACCCGCGCGGCGCATCCGACCTGCTCGACTGGCTGCAGGTGAGCGATCGGCGCATCATGGATCGGCCGTTCGCCGCCGATCGCGACGGTCGCGGGCAGGATCTCTCGCTCATCCTCATCGACCTGCCCGACTTCGACTCGGTCGCGCTCGAGCACCGCGCCATCGCCGAGCGACTGGCCGGCCAGGTGGACGTGCTGGTGTGGGTCGTCGACCCGCAGAAGTACGCCGACGCCGTCATCCATCGCGACTTCATCGCGCCGCTGGCGACCCACGCATCTGTCACCGCCGCGGTGCTCAACCAGGTCGACCGGCTGCCCGAGCACGAGGTCGGCCGGGTCGTCGACTCGCTGCGCGGGCTGCTGCGGGGCGACGGGCTCGAACGCGTGCAGGTGCTGCCGGTCTCGGCGACGCAGGGCACCGGCATCGACGACCTGCGGCGCCTGATCGCGCGCTTCGCATCCGAGCGGAAGGCCGCCTCGCAGCGCCTCGCCGCCGATGTGCGGGGCGCGGCAGCGCGCCTCGAGGCCGCCGGTGTGCCCGGCAAGCTGCGAACCGCCGATGCGCAGGCGCTCGAGCGCGGGCTCGGGACGGCCGCGAATGTCGACGCCGTCGCGCAGGCGGTCGCGAGCAGCTATCGCAAGCGCGCCGGGCAGATCACCGGCTGGCCCCTCACGGCCTGGCTGCTGCGGCTGGCGCCCGACCCGCTGCGGCGCCTGCACCTGTCGTTCGGTCGCGACCGGCGCGACGCCGGGCAGCACCGCGCCGAGGTCAACCGCACGGGCATGCCTCCCATGAATGCGGCACAGCGCGCGCAGGCCGGCCTGGCGGTGCGCAGCTACGCAGACGCCGCGGCCGCAGGGCTCGGCGAGGGATGGACGGCGGCGATCCACGAGCATGCAGCGGATGCGCTGGAGTCGCTGCCGTCGGAGCTCGACCGGGCGGTCGCACGCACCGACCTGGGCGCGCGCGGCTCCTGGTGGTGGCCGCTGCTCGCAGCCCTCCAGTGGCTCGCGCTCGTGGTCGCCGTGATCGGCGGCATCTGGCTGCTGCTGCCGATCCTGCTGCCGCTGTGGAGCATGGTCGCGCCCGTCATCCCGCAGGTCGAGGGCACCGAGAGCTGGCTCGACGGCTGGCCGATCCCGCTCGTCGGCCTCATCGGCGGCGTGCTGCTGGGCATCGTGCTGGGCATCATCGGCGCGCTCGTGGGCGGCGCCATCGGTGCCGCCCGACGATCGCGGGCGCGCCGGCGGCTGCGCAAGCAGGTCAGCGCTGTCGCACACGCATCGATCGTGCTGCCGATCGAGGGTGAGCGCGAGCGGGCTCGCGAGTTCGCGGTGGCGGTCGCGCGGGCGTCGGGGCGCAAGCGGTAGCGGTTCCGGTCTCGTGACGCGTCGCGCTGCGCGCGGCGCTCCTCGACCTACGAGGCGGCGGCTCGCTGCGCGGCATCGACCTACGAGGCGGCGGCCTGGCGGGCCTCGGCCGGCGAGCGGGCGCCGAGGGCGCGCTCGGCACGCGCCTTCGCCTCGTCGAGCGTGACGGTCAGCAGCTCTGCGCGCACATCGGCGAGCGCCGTGGCGCTCATCGAGAGGCTCGTCGCGCCCAGGCCCACGAGCACGACCGCCAGCGCGGGGTCGGCTGCCGCCTCGCCGCAGACGCTGACGGGCTTGCCCGCCGCGGTGCCTGCCTCGCCGATGAGCTTCACGAGCCGCAGCACCGCCGGGTGCCACGGATCCTGGAGCGCTGCGACGGAGCCCAGCTGCCGGTCGGCAGCCATCGTGTACTGCGTGAGGTCGTTGGTGCCGATCGAGACGAAGTCGGCCACCTCGAACACCTGATCGGCGAGCACCGCGATCGACGGCACCTCCGCCATCGCGCCGACGCTCGCCAGCCCCAGCTCCTTGCCGAGACCGACGAAGTAGGTCGTCTCCTCGTGGTCGGCGATCATCGGCGCCATCACGTGCAGCTCTGCCTCGGTGGCCGCCTGCGCGTTCGCGAGCGCCGTCAGCTGGTCGCGCAGGATCTGCTCGCTCGCCCGCAGCGCGCGGATGCCGCGCAGTCCCAGTGCGGGGTTCTCCTCGTGCGCGTCGTTGAGGAACGCCAGCGGCTTGTCGGCGCCGGCGTCGAGCACCCGCACGACCACCTTCTTGCCGGGGAACGACTCCAGCACCGCGGTGTAGGCCGCCGTCTGCTCCTCGACCGTGGGGGCCGAGGAGGCGCCGAGGAAGAGGAACTCGGTGCGGAACAGTCCGACGCCCTCCGCCCCCAGCTCCACCGCGTTCGGCACATCCTTCGCCGATCCCACGTTGGCCAGCAGCGGCACCTTCGTGCCGTCTGCGAGCGCGCCTTCGGTGATGGGCGCGGAGGCCGCAGCCAAGCGCGTCTCGCGCTCTGCGGCGGCGGCGGTGACGGATGCCTCGTCAGGGTCGATCACGACGGTGCCGGCCTTGGCGTCCACGATCACGAGCTGCCCGTCGACGAGCGCATCGAGCACGCCGACGACGCCGACGATGGCTGGCAGCGACTTCGAGCGCGCGAGGATCGCGGTGTGCGAGGTGGGGCCGCCGTCCTGCGTCACGAGGGCGAGCGTCTTCTCGAGGTCGAGCGTCGCGGTGTCGGCGGGCGCGAGGTCGCGCGCGATCAGGATGAACGGCTCGTCCGAGACCGGTACGCCGGGGGCAGCGACGCCGCGCAGGCGCGCCACGACGCGCTGGGCGACGTCGTCGAGGTCGGTGGCTCGCTCTGCCATGTAGCCGCCCATCGCCGTGAGCATCTCGCGGAACGCCGCGTACGCATCCCACGACGCCTTCTCGGCGTTGGCGCCGCCCTCGAGGCGCGCCTTCACGTCGTCGAG
This sequence comes from Agrococcus sp. ARC_14, assembly GCF_022436485.1. Taxonomy (NCBI): domain Bacteria; kingdom Bacillati; phylum Actinomycetota; class Actinomycetes; order Micrococcales; family Microbacteriaceae; genus Agrococcus; species Agrococcus sp. ARC_14. The sequence continues at coordinate 963,833 of NZ_JAKUDO010000001.1, read as the reverse complement.
GATGGCCGGATCCTGCGCCATGAGCGCTGCCGCCTCGAGCACCTGCTGGGCGTCGCCGCCCGCGGCCGCAGCGCGCGCGTTGAGATCTGCGGCGACCTCCTGCAGCGCCGCCTGCACCCGCTGGTGCTCGCCATCGACCGGCGCTGCGAGCGGCTCGTCGCTCGGCGGTGCGAGCGGCTCCGGCATCTTCAGCACCTTCGCGGCAGCGACGCCCCGACCGACTCCGACCCCTGAGAGCACACTCATGATGGCAACACTACGCTGAGCCGTCGGAGGGCCGCCACGCGATCCGGAGCTGGCTGCCGCGAGAGCCGGAAGGTTGGGATGAAGCAGCTGATCGAGCGCATCATGCGGTCATGGCCCGTGCGGGCGTGGCAGCGATTCGGCGACATGCGCGGGCCGGTGCTGGCGCAGGGCATGACGCTGCAGGCATTCCTGTCGCTGTTCGCCGCGCTGTTCGTCGCGTTCGCGGTCTTCTCCTCGGTGCTGAGCGGCAACCCGGAGCTGCGCAGCGCCGTGATCGACTCGATCTCCGCATCGATCCCGGGGCTGTTCGGTGAGGGCGGTGCGGTCGACGTCGAGCTGCTGCTGAGCACCCGCATCGCGGGCTGGGCGGGCGCGATCGGTGCCGTTGCCATCCTGTTCACAGCGATCGCCTGGATCGCCGTGAGCCGCGAGGGCTTTCGCGCCATGTTCGACCTCGGCTCGCCGCCCTCGAACTTCGTGCTGCTGAAGCTCGGCGACCTGGGCGTCGCGGTCGGCATCGGGCTGCTGGTGGTCGTGTCGGCGGGCGTGCTGATCGTGACCGAGGGCTTCGCCGAGGCACTCGGCCTCGGCTGGGCGACCTGGTTGCTGGCCATCGCCGTGCAGCTGGTGCTCGACACCACGATCGTGCTGCTGCTCTATCGCTTCGGCGGCCGGCTGCGGCTGCCCGCCAAGGTCATCGTGCCCGCCGCGATCGCCTGCGCGATCGCCTTCTTCGGCCTCAAGCAGGTCGCCTCGATGCTCTTCGGCGCCGTCGACAACAATCCGCTGCTCGGCGGTGTCGCCGCCCCCGTGATCATCCTGATCTGGTTCGGGTTCATCATGCAGATCCTGCTGCTGGCGCTGGCGTTCGTCGCGGTCACGCCGGTCGGCCGCGCCTATACCCGGCTCGTCGAGGCGGGCGGCATCGACGCGACGCTCACGCCGGCGCAGGCGAAAGCGCTGCTGACCGAGATCGAGGAGGGCAGGCGTCCCAGCCTCAACGCCGTGCGCGCGCACAAGCGGCTCGCGAAGCGGTTGCGCTGAGACACTCGGAAAGGTTTCCGCGGCCCTCGAAGCATCCGCTGTCCTCGCCCCACTCGGGACGCGCCACGTCAGCGGGGCTCGGTAGGCTCGAGGGCATGGTCCGAATCGCCTCCGTCAACGTCAACGGCGTCCGCGCCGCGTTCCGCAAGGGCATGGGCGACTGGCTCGAAGCCGGCGGCTTCGACATCGTCGCGCTGCAGGAGGTGCGGGCGCAGGATGAAGACCTCCTCCCGCTCGTGCCCGGCTGGCACATGCTGCACGACCCCGCGACCGCGAAGGGCCGCGCCGGCGTCGCCGTGCTCTCCCGCGAGCCCTCGATCGCGCACCGCACCGACATCGGCCTGAAGACCTTCGACACGAAGGGGCGCTGGCTCGAGGCCGACTTCCTGATCGGCGAGACGCCGCTCACCGTCGTCTCGACCTACGTCCACTCCGGCGAGGTGAACACGCCCAAGCAGGTCGCGAAGTACCGCTTCCTCGACGCGATGGCCAAGCGCCTGCCGCAGCTGCGTGCGCACACCGAGCACGTCGTCGTGATGGGCGACCTCAACGTCGGCCACACACCGCTCGACATCAAGAACTGGCGCGGCAATCAGAAGAGCGCCGGCTTCCTGCCCCAGGAGCGCTCCTACTTCGATCGCTTCCTCGGCACCGGCATGGTGACCGGCGTCGACGGCGTGCGCGGCCGCGGCCACGGATGGGTCGACGTCGGCCGTGCCGCGCATCCTGACGTCGACGGGCCCTACACCTGGTGGTCGCAGCGCGGCAAGGCGTTCGACACGGACACCGGCTGGCGCATCGACTACCAGCTCGCCTCCCCCGCGCTCGCGGCCGTCGCCACCGACTACCGCGTCGACCGCTACCCCTCCTACGACACGCGCTGGTCCGACCACGCCCCCGTCGTCGTCGACTACAACCTCTAGGGATCCCCATGGCACACCCCCGGCTCTACTCGGGGATGCAGCCCTCCTCGGGCTCGCTCCACCTCGGCAACTACATCGGCGCGCTGCAGCAGTGGCGCGGCCTGCAGCAGGATCACGATGCCTTCTTCTCGATCGTCGACCTGCACGCGATCACCGTGCCGCAGGCTCCGGATGTGCTGCGCGAGCAGGTGCGCACGCTCGCCGCGCAGTACATCGCGGGCGGCATCGACCCCGACCGCGCGTGCCTCTACGTGCAGTCGCACGTCGCCGCGCACGCGCAGCTCGCCTGGCTGCTGGGCACCATCACGGGCTTCGGCGAGGCGAGCCGGATGACGCAGTTCAAGGACAAGACGGCCCGCGGCGGGCAGGAGGCGGCCTCGGTCGGCCTGTTCACCTACCCGATCCTGATGGCGGCCGACATCCTGCTCTACGACGCCGAGATCGTGCCGGTCGGCGACGACCAGAAGCAGCACGTCGAGCTCACGCGCGATCTGGCCGAGCGCTTCAACAAGCGGTTCGGTCCGACCTTCACCATCCCGAAGCCGCGGATCCTGGCCGACGGCGCCCGCATCTACGACCTGCAGGACCCGAAGGCGAAGATGTCGAAGTCGGCAGACAACGACAAGGGCATCGTCTGGCTGCTCGACGACCCGGCGAAGACGGCGAAGAAGATCCGCTCGGCGGTCACCGACACCGACGGTGCGATCCGCGCCGACAAGGAGTCGAAGCCGGGCGTCACGAACCTGCTCGACATCCTCAGCGCCATGACCGGCACACCGGTCGCTGACCTCGAGGCGCACTTCGACGGCCAGGGCTACGGTGTCTTCAAGACCGAGGTCGCCGACGCGGTGGTGGCCGAGCTGGCACCGGTGCGCGAGCGCACGCTCGAGCTGCTCGCCGACCCCGCCGAGCTCGACCGGCTGCTGGCTGCGAACGCCGACCGCGCCGCCGAGGTCGCCGATGCGACGCTGGCTCGCGCCATGGGGGCGATGGGGCTGCGATGACCGCGCAGAGCTCGCAGTGACCGCCCTGGCCGGGCCCATGCTGCCGATCATGGGCGGCAAGGTCGTGCTGACGGCCCTCCGCGAGGAGGACGTCGACCGCGTCGTCGAAGCGTGCTCGACCGAACAGGCGGAGCGCTTCCTCGAGGTTCCCGTGCCCTACGGGCGCACCGACGCCGAGGAGTTCGTGCGTGGCTTCGTGCCCGCCGGCTGGCGCGGCGAGCACGATGAGCGGGTGTGGGCGATCCGCGAGTCGCTGCGCGGGCCGCTGGCGGGCGTCATCGGCCTCCGCACGGATGAGGGCGAGGTGGGCTTCTGGCTGCACCCGTCCGCGCAGGGCAAGGGCCTGATGGCGGATGCGCTGCGCACGTTGGTCGGGCACGCGGAGGGCTGCTTGACGTGGCCCGAGGTCATCTGGAGCTGTTTCGACGGCAACCTGGGTTCGATGCGGGTCGCCAAGGCCGCAGGCTTCACCTATCTCGGCACCCGAGAGGGCACGCAGCGGGGCGAGCCGGTCACGCAGCACTTCGCGGTGCGAGTCGCTGGCGGCGCGCCTGCCGGCGCGCGCCCCTGGCCGCGACTCGACTGAGCCCGCCGCCGGGGCGCCTGCCGGCCTGCACCCCAGCACGCCTGCACCCCTGCACCCCTGCACCCCTGCACCCCTGCATCCATCCTCTTGCGCAATCGTCCGCGTGCATAACGCAAGCCCTAGCCACTGATCGCGCGGGGCATGCGCCGTGGTCCACGGGCTGCCGCGAGTTGCCTCGCGTCTGCTTGCGTTGTGCCGGGACGCCGAGGCCCCTGGGGCTCAGCCGCGAGGGTGTAGCGCCAACGCAGCACGGACCACGGCGACGAAGCGGTGCGCGTTGCGGTCCAGCCAAGCGGCTGAGAGCCGAACCGTGACGTAGCCCTGGAGCAGAGCCTCTGTGTCGCGGGCCCTATCCCCCTCAAACGTGTCTGCGTGCGTCTCTCGGCCATCGATCTCGACGATGACGCAGCCACCGACGACGAAGTCGACGATCCCGACACGAGGGATGCGCACCTGCTGGCTGAAGTCCAATCCGGCAGCACGGAGGAGAAGTTTGGCGTCAGTCTCGTAGCCGGAGCCGCAGAGGGCATCGACGGCGCTGATGGCCGGCTCCTCAAGCCAATCGAATCCCTCGAGCGCCGCTCTCATCTCGGCGAGACTTGCGAGCCCTCGCTGCAGCGCGGAGTCAGCCACGCGGATCGCCTCCTGCACGCCGAGGCAGCGCGCGATGCAGCGCACAGCCGCACCGGCCGAGGTCGAGCAGCGAGTGCCGTCATTCTCGTCAAGGTCCGCCCAGTGCAGCACGATCCCGTCGCGGCGCTGGAGCCGACGCTTGGCATCCCGTGGGTCTCGAAGTCGCGTCGAGCCATCCCAGAGGTGCACGTGCAGCCGACCGTCTCGTGGCACCCAGAGCCCCAGCGCCTCAGCCGCGGATGCGCAAGCCAGACGTCCACCGATCCTGAGCGCCTGCATCAGTTGCTCGGAGGCGGGCTGCCAGACATAGACGTCGCGGCGCGCACGCATGATCAGCCCGAGCCGCAGGCCCTCGTCGATCGCCGCGCGCGAGCTGCCCTGCGCCAGAAGCTCCCGGTATTCATCGACTCGGGTCTCCCCTTGCGGCAGCGGCCGGAGCGTAGACATGCGCGCCAGGATGCGCCAGTTCCCGAGACCCGGCAGGGTCGATCTCCGCACCTGTGCACAACTCGTCGCCCTCTGGACTGCACAACGCAAGCCTCCCGCACCGCTCTTCGCCTGACACAGCGGCCACGATCCACAGGGACTGCACTCTTTGGCGCTCGGGCTTGCGTTGTGCAGGACGGCGCGGCGGCAGCGGGGCCGCGGGACCGCGGGGTCGCCGCATGACGGCGGGAATGAGCGCGGCTGCAGCCGAGTTGTAGGGTGTGAGAGCAACGTGCCCGGGGTCAGTGCAAGTCTGAACCGGCGGTGAGAGTCCGCGACCCGAGCGAACGCGTCACGATGAGCGCTCGCCCGGTTGAGCTGGTGGAATTCCAGCACCGACGGTGAGAGTCCGGAGGGGAGGCGCACGCGGGGTCGCTTGCGACCCCTCGGATCCCCGCGCGCGTTCGGAGAGGAACGGATGTCCGGGATCACCGCCGCAGAGCGCGCCGCGATGGCGCGCGCTCGCGAGCTCGCACTGCGCGGTCCGCGCGGCATCAACCCGCAGGTGGGCGCCGTCATCCTCGCTGCCGATGGCCGGATGCTGGCAGAGGGCTGGCACCGCGGTGCCGGCACCGCGCACGCCGAGGTCGATGCGCTCTCGCGCGTGAATCCCGCGCAGGCGCGCGGCGCGACGGCCGTCGTCACCCTCGAGCCCTGCAACCACACCGGCCGCACCGGCCCTTGTGCCGCCGCGCTGCTGAGCGCCGGCATCGGCCGCGTCGTCTACGGCGCCGCCGACCCCGGGGAAGCCTCGAGCGGCGGCAGCACGCGCCTGGCTGAGGGCGGCGTCGACGTCCACCGCCACGGCGAGCACGAGGCCGATGCCCTGATCGCCGACTGGCTGTTCGTGCAGCGCACCGGGCGCCCGCGCGTGACCGTGAAGTGGGCGCAGTCCCTCGACGGCCGCGCCGCCGCCGCTGACGGCACCAGTCAGTGGATCACCGGCCCCCAGGCCCGCGCCGACGTGCACCGCGAGCGCAGCGCCCACGACGCGATCGCCGTCGGCACGGGCACGGTGCTCGCCGACGACCCTCGACTGACCGCACGCATCGAGGGCGTCGACGACGTCCCGCAGCCGATCCCGATCGTCTTCGGCGAGCGCGCCATCCCCGCCGACGCTGCCGTCCGGCAGCACCCGCGCGAGCTGCGCACGGCCGGCCACGAGCTCGAGCGCGAGCTCTTCGCCCTCGCCGCCTCCGGCATCCAGACCCTCTACGTGGAGGGCGGGCCGACCCTCGCGAGCGCGTTCATCCGCGCAGGGCTCGCCGACCGCCTCACCGTCTACCTCGCGCCGACCCTGATCGGGGGCCCGCGCACGGCTCTCGACGACCTCGGCGTCGAGACGATCGACGAGCAGCGCCGCCTCACGGTGACACGGCTCGAGCAGCTTGGCAACGACCTCCTGGTCGAGGCCACGACAGAGAGCGAGCAGTGATGTTCACCGGCATCATCGAAGAGCTCGGCGAGGTCATCTCGTTCGAGCGCAGCGGCCAGGCGTGGCGCCTCACCGTGCGCGGACCCCTTGCGGTCAGCGACGCATCCCACGGCGACTCGATCGCCGTCAACGGGCTGTGCCTGACGGTCGTGGAGCAGACGGCGGATGCGTTCACGGCCGACGTCATGCAGGTCTCGGTCGACATGTCCACGCTGGGCGACCGCACGGCGGGTGACCGCGTGAACCTGGAGCGCGCGGCCGCGGTCGGCGACCGGCTGGGCGGCCACATCGTGCAGGGCCACATCGACGGCACGGCCGAGGTGCTCCTGATCACCGAGGGCGACGGGCAGCGCACCGTGCGCTTCTCGCTCGATCCCGAGCACGCCCACCTCGTGACCACGAAGGGCTCGATCGCGATCGACGGCATCTCGCTCACGGTCTCGGGCATCAGCGCACCCGACGAGGCCGCGCAGTGGTTCGAGGTCTCGCTCATCCCCGAGACGCTCGCGACCACGACGCTCGGCTTCCGCGAGGTCGGCGAGCGCGTCAACATCGAGACCGACATCGTCGCCCGCCACGTCGAGCGCATGCTGCAGCTGGAGGCCAGGCGATGAGCATCACCACCATCGACGTCGCGCTGCGCGCCCTCAAGGAGGGCAAGCCCGTGATCGTCGTCGACGACGAGGGCCGCGAGAACGAGGGCGACCTCATCATGTCGGCGCAGCTCGCGACCGCGGAGTGGATCGCCTTCATGGTGCGCCACACCTCCGGCTACCTGTGCGCGCCGCTCACCGCGGATCGCGCCGACGACCTGGGCCTGCCGCTCATGGTGCTCGAGAACGAGGATGAGCGCGGCACGGCCTACACGATCACGATCGACGCGGCCGATCGCTCCTCCACCGGCATCTCGGCCGACGACCGCGCGCACACGCTGCGGGTGCTCGCCGACCCGACGTCGGATGCGACGAGCCTGCGCCGCCCCGGCCACATCGTGCCGCTGCGGGCTGTCGAGGGCGGCGTGCGCGCTCGCGCAGGGCACACCGAGGCTGCCGTCGAGCTCACCCAGCTCGCGGGCCTGTCCCCCGTCGGCGTCATCGGCGAGCTCGTCGAGGATGCCGGCGAGATGCGCCGGCTGCCGTCGCTCATCGCCTTCGGCGAGGAGCACGACCTGCCGCTCATCACGATCGCGGACCTCATCGACTACCTCGACGCCGGCGGTCTGCCCACCGCGTGCGGCGGAGCCAACGAGGAGTCGGCACGCGTCTCCTTCGAGGTCGAGACGAACGTGCCGACGCAGTTCGGCACCTTCCGCATCGCGGCCTACCGCGACCGGCAGACCGGCGCAGACCACCTGGCGATCATCGCCGGTGACGCGCTCGCCGATGGCGCGCTCGTGCGGGTGCACTCCGAATGCCTCACGGGCGAGGCGCTGCACTCGCTGAAGTGCGAGTGCGGGCCGCAGCTCGACGCGGCGATGCAGCAGATCCAGGAGGCCGGCAACGGCATGGTGGTCTACCTGCGCGGCCAGGAGGGGCGCGGCATCGGCCTCATCAACAAGCTGCGCGCCTACCGGCTGCAGGAGGACGGCCTCGACACGCTCGATGCCAACCTCGCACTCGGCCTGCCCGCCGACGCCCGCGAGTACGGTGCGGCCGCGGCGATCATCCGGCTGCAGGGCGTGGAGTCCATCCGCCTGCTGTCGAACAATCCACTCAAGCGCGACGCGCTCGAGCAGCACGGCGTCGCCGTGGAGGAGCTGGTGCCGCTGCTGGTGGGCGTGGGCGCCTTCAACGAGCACTACCTCGAGGCCAAGCGCGACCGCATGGGTCACCGCCTGCCGGCCGTGATCGCACAGAACGACGAGCAGGGAGAAGGCTGAGCCATGGCTGGAGAAGGACGCCCCGAGAGCACAACAGCGGATGGCACGGGTCTCGACGCGAGCGGGCTGCGGATCGTGATCGTGCACGGCCGCTGGCACGAGCAGATCGCGACCGGGCTGCTCGAGGGTGCGCGCCGCGCGCTCGCCGAGATGGGCGCGGAGGTGACAGAGCTGCCGGTCCCGGGCTCGTTCGAGCTGCCGGTCGTGGCGCAGGCCGCGCTCGAGGCCGGCTTCGACGGCGCGGTGGCGCTCGGCGTCATCATCCGCGGCGGCACGCCCCACTTCGAGTACGTCTCGGAGGCCGCGACGATCGGCCTCACCCACGCGGCCCTGCGCACGGGCAAGCCGATCGGCTTCGGCGTGCTCACCCTCGACGACGAGCAGCAGGGCATCGACCGCGCGGGCCTGCCCGGCTCCAAGGAGGACAAGGGCCGCGAGGCGGCGGAGGCCGTCGTCGAGGCGGCGCTGGCGCTGCGCTCGCTGGAGCACTGACGCCGGCGCCCCGCAGACGGCACCCAGCGGCGTCGCCTACGGTGAGCGCATGCGTACCGCTGCTCGCTGGGTGGCCGCGGCAGGCGTCGCGGCGGTCGTCGGCCTCGCCGCCACCGGCTGCGTCCTGCCGCCCCACCTGGATGACCCCGACATGCCGTGCGCTGCGCTGCATCCGCGCTGCAGCGTGACGCCCGTGGCAGACATCAGCCGCGCAGAGGCGTCGCAGGCGCAGGCGATCCCAGACTTCGACACTGCGACCTACGTCATCGAGGATGCGGCGGAGCTCGATCGCCTCGAGATCCTGCTGACCGACGCGGGCATCCTCGGCGACTACCGATCCAGCGGCGACGCGTGCCCCGGCTCCATCACCACCGACATCGCCTACGTCTCCGCCGGTGCGACGCACACCCTCGAGATCCGCACATGCGAGCCGACCGAGTTCGACGAGGCAGTCACCGACCTCGCATCGGAGTGGCGCACGAGCGGCGACTTCGCCACCGCCCCGTAGCCCGCACCTGGCCCTCGTCGGAGTGCGGGCGAAGGCCCCCCTGCTCGTTACACTGGATCGTCGTCCAAGCGGAGCCAAGGGTGTCTCCGACACGACCGGACCGTCACAAGCGGACCGCTCTCCACACGCGCATCGCACACCCGCACCGTCCCCGCGCGTGAACCCATCCAGGAAGCAGCATGTCCCTCTCCGCAAGCCAGGCGACCGCCGAGTCGTCACAGCAGCAGCCGGCCAACTCCCGCGGCCGCGTCATCTTCGCAAGCCTCATCGGCACGACGATCGAGTTCTACGACTTCTACGTCTACGCGACCGCCGCCGTGCTGGTGTTCCCGCACCTGTTCTTCCCCACCGGGGATGACACCACGGCCCTGCTCGCATCGTTCGCCGCATTCGGCGCCGCGATGGTGGCGCGCCCGATCGGATCGGTCGTGTTCGGCCACCTCGGCGACAAGCACGGGCGCAAGCTCACCCTCGTCGGCGCGCTGCTCACCATGGGCATCGCCACCTTCCTCATCGGCGTGCTGCCGACGTACGGCCAGATCGGCTGGTTCGCCGCGGCCCTGCTCGTGCTGATGCGCCTCGCGCAGGGCTTCGCCCTCGGCGGCGAGTGGTCGGGCGCTGCGCTCGTCGCGACCGAGAACGCCCCGGCGGGCAAGCGCGCCTGGTACGGCACGTTCCCGCAGCTGGGCGCCCCGATCGGGTTCATCATCGCCAACGGCCTGTTCCTCCTCATCGCCGCGGTGCTGCCGAGCGACGACCCCTCGATGCCGTCCGAGGCCTTCCTCGAGTGGGGCTGGCGCATCCCCTTCCTGTTCTCGGCCGTGATGGTGATCGTCGGCCTCTGGGTGCGGCTGAAGCTCGTCGAGTCGACCTCGTTCGAGAAGGCGAAGTCGACGGGCACGATCCAGCGCCTGCCGCTCGCGACCGTGTTCCGCGACCACTGGAAGGAGCTGCTGCTCGGCACCTTCTTCATGCTCGCGACCTACGTGCTCTTCTACCTGATGACGGCGTTCTCGCTCACGTACGGCCGCGCGCCCGTGGACGCCGACGTGCCGGGGCTGGGCTACTCGTACAACACCTTCGTGCTGATGCTCATCGTCGGCGTGGTGTTCTTCGGCATCTTCACGCTGGTGTCCGGGCCGCTCGCTGACCGCTTCGGCCGTCGCAAGCTGCTCATCTGGGTGACGCTCGCGATCATCGCGTTCGGCCTGCTCTGGGTGCCGCTGACCGGTGGCGGCACGTTCGGCGTCATGCTGTGGCTCATCCTCGGCATGTCGCTCATGGGCTTCACCTTCGGCCCGATGGGCGCGCTGCTGCCGGAGCTCTTCCCGACCAACGTGCGCTACACAGGCTCGGGCGTGAGCTACAACGTCTCGTCGATCCTCGGCGCCGCGCTCGCCCCGTTCATCGCGGTCGCGCTGTGGACGGCAGGCGGCGGCAGCCCCTTCTGGGTGGGCGTCTACCTCTCGGGCGCGGGCGTGCTCACGCTCATCGCGCTGCTGGTGTCGAAGGAGACCAAGGACGTCGACATGGAGCGCTGAGCGCTCGAGCCGACACAGAGCGCTGCGCGCTCGACGACGGATGCGGCCGGCTGCCCGAGGAGGGCGGCCGGCCGTCGCCGTATCGGCCGAACGTCAGGCTCGACGTTCGGCGATCGTCTGCACGACGGTGATCGTGGCGAACCCGGAAGCCAGCCGCTCCATGTCGCTGCCGGGCGCGTCGGCGGCGCTGTGCTCACGGATGGAGAGCCGCACCTCGTCGCCCGCCACCTCGGTCAGGGTCGTCTGCACGATGCCGAACCGGGCCAGCGGCGCCTCGACGAGCTCGAGGCCGGTCGCGTCTGCGACGTTGGGCACGTTGAGGTTGAGCACTGTGCCGGCGGGCTCGCCGACCAGCCGGGCGAGCGCACGGGCGCTCAGCGCTGCCGCAGTGGCCCAGTGCTGCTCGCCGTCCTCGGCGAGCCCGACGTGGAGCGAGACCGCGAGCGACCGCACGCCGCCCTGCCCGGCCGTGAGCGCGGCGCCCACCGTGCCGGAGTGCATGATGGCGCCGCCGACGTTCGCACCGCGGTTGATGCCGCTGAGCACGACGTCGGGCGCTCCGCCGAAGGAGCCGTGCAGCGCCAGCAGCGTGATGAGCGCCGGTGCGGCGTGCACCGCGTAGGCATCCGCGTCCAGGCCGGGCAGGGCGCGGCGCTCCGAGCGCACCGTGCCCTTGCCGCCGGCCGCAGTCACGGCGGCGCCCTGCGTGGCGATGATGGATGCGCTGGCACCGGAGTGCTCGTGCGCGGGCGCCGCGACCACCACATCCATGCCCGCCTCGATCGCGACTCGCGCCAGTGCCAGCAGTCCTGGCGAGTCGATGCCGTCGTCGTTCGTGATGAGCGCCCGCATCAGCGCGCCGCCTCGTCGTCGAGAGCCTGGAGCTCGACCCGCGCGGCGATCGCCCGGATCGCCTCGGCGTCGCCGGTGCCGAGCCCGCGCCGCGTGGCGTTCACCGCGCCGGCGGCGGCACCCGTGCGCACGGCATCGGCGTGGCTGCCGCCTGCGGCCAGCACCGACGCCAGCCCCGCGGTGTAGGAGTCGCCGGCGCCGCGCGTGTCGACCGGCTCGAGCTCAGGGGCGACGACGCGCCAGGTGCCCTCCTGACCGACCACGATCGAGCCGGCTGCTGCGCGAGTGACCGCGACGAGGCCGACACCGCCCGCGGCGATCTCCCTGGCAGCCGCGAGCAGCTGGGCCTCGTCGTCTCCGTCGGCGACGCGGCCGTCGGCGACGAGCTCTTCGTGACTGACCTTGAGCACGTCGACGCCGCCCTCGAGCGCCGCCTCCAGCCGATCGCCCGCGAGGTCGACGAGCACCGTACGACCGAGCTCGCGCATGTCGCTCGCGAGCCGCCGGTAGACGTCGGCCTCCAGCATGTCGTCGCCCTCGGGCCCGGAGAGGATGACGAGGTCTGCATCCGCCGATTCCCGCAGCGTCGCAGAGTAGAGCGCGTCGAGCTCATGGCGCGAGAGCGGCTCGCCCTGCGCCTCCACGATGGGCTGTCGCTCACCGCCGCGCCGGTCGTGGATGTAGGCGGGGCTGACCCCCTCGCGCTCGATCGCGACCACTCGGAAGCCCTCGTCGGCGAGCAGGTGCCGGGCGACGGTCCCCGCCTCTCCCGCCACGCTGCACACCAGCACCACGTCGGCGCCGAGCGCGACGAGCATCCGCGCCTGCCAGACTCCCTGCCCGCCCACGTGCAGATGCACCTCGGGCTCTCCGCGATGCGCCTCGACCGTGATGGTGAGGATGGGTGCCGGGGCGAAGACGAGCACGCGTGCCATGCGCTCACCCTAGGCTCGGCGACTGTGCGTCAGCGCAGGAAGAGCGCACGCAGGCGGGCGGTCGTGAACCACAGCCCGGCGACGATCATCACGGCGAAGTAGAGCAGGTGGATGCCCAGCGAGGGCTGGATGATGCCCGTGGTCAGCTGCCGGATCATGTCGACGCCGTGCCACAGCGGCATCGCCTGGATGACCCACTGCACGCCCTGCGGGTAGACCTCGATCGGGAAGAACGTGGCCGAGAGCAAGAACATCGGCATCATGAAGAAGTAGACGTAGTCGAGGTGCTGGAACGTCTTCATGTAGCTCGTGATGGCCATGCCGAACGAGGCGAACCCGAACGCCACGACGAGCGCGGCCGGGATCGCCAGCACCGCCGTCCAGGAGAGGTTGAGGCCCATGAGCGTGGTCACGACCATGAAGCCGCAGGCGTACAGCAGGCCGCGGAACAGCGCCAGCAGGATCTCGCCGAGCGCGACGTCGAGCGGGCCGAGCGAGGTCGAGAGCATCTGCTGGTAGAGCTTGGCGAAGTTCATCTTGAAGAAGACGTTCATCGTCGAGTCGTAGACGGCGCCGTTCATGGCGCTGACCGCCATCAGCGCCGGCGCGATGTAGGCGGCGTAGGGCACATCGGTGCCGTAGAACTCCACCGAGCCGATGAGCGCGCCGAGCCCGACGCCCATGGAGAGCAGGTAGAAGACCGGCTCGAAGAAGCCGGTGAGCACGACCACCCAGTTGGTGCGCGCCATCACCTGCAGGCCGCGCATCACCACCGAGCGGGTGTTGCCGGCATAGAGGCCGCGCAACGGGCCGCGGATGGAGGGGGCGGGCGCCTCGATCAGCTCGGATGGGTGCAGCTCGGTCACTTGTCGAGCCTCCGTCGGAAGGTGCGGATCGAGAGCCAGCATGTGACGGCCGCCAGCAGCACGAGGTAGCCGAGATGGACGAGCAGCATGAGCGGCGTCAGCGGCGCGCCGTAGAGCGCTGCGCGCCCCAGCTCTGCCGCGTGCCAGAGGGGCGAGATCCAACCGACCCAGTGCAGGAAGACCGGCAGCGTCTCGAGCGGGAAGTAGGTGCCGGAGAAGAGCGTGAGCGGCACGACCACGAACCGCTCGACGAAGGAGAGCTGCCCGCGGTCCTCCGTCTGCGTCGCCACCCAGGCCATCACGGCGAAGCCGACGGCGGTCGCGAGCAGCAGGCCGATCGGCAGCAGCAGCAGGGCGCCGAACGGGTCGCCGATGTCGAACAGCACCATCACGGCCGAGAAGGCGATCAGCGGCAGCATCACGCGCACGAGCACCGAGACCTGGAAGCCGACCACGATGTGGGCAGGGCTGATGGGGGTGCCGTTCATCGCGAAGAACATCGGGAACCACTTGAAGCCGCCGAAGACGCCGTAGGTGTTCTCCTGCGCGGCCGTCTGCATGGCCGTCGCCATGGCGAGCGCGGGCGCGATGAAGGTCAGGTATGGCACGCCGTCGACGCCTTGCGCACCCTGGTTCGCATCCACCAGCAGGCCGAGGCCGAGGCCCAGGCCCATGAGGTACAGGAACGGCGAGCCGATGCCGATCGCGATCCACGAGGCGACGTAGGAGCGCATGGCGCGGATGCGGTGCTCGGCGACGAACCACCAGCCCCAGGCCCTCGCACGACGGGCGACGACGGCGTGATCGACACCACCGGCATCCATCGTGCCGGGGCGCGCAGCGACGTGCTCGCTCATTCGATCAGCGACCTTCCCGTGAGCCGCAGGAAGACGTCCTCGAGGCTCGAGCGGCGCACGAGCGACGTGATGGGGCTGAGGCCGCGCTCGTGCACCGCCGCCATCGCGGCCTCGCCGTCGTTGTCGTAGATGAGCACGCGATCGGGCAGCACCTCGATGCGGTCGCCGATGCCCTCGATCGTCTTCGCCGCCGCCTCGTTGTGGGCGGAGCCGAAGCGCACCTCGAGCACCTCGCGGGTGGAGTACTGACGGATGAGCGCCGAGGGGCTGCCCTCCGCGACGATCGTGCCCTTGTCGACGACGACGAGCCGGTCGCAGAGCTGCTCTGCCTCGTCCATGTAGTGCGTCGTGAGCACGAGCGTCGTGCCCTCCTCCTTGAGCCGGAAGAGCCGATCCCAGAGCACGTGCCGAGCCTGCGGATCGAGGCCCGTGGTCGGCTCGTCGAGCAGCATCGCCTTCGGGCTGTTGATGAGGCCGCGGGCGATGGTGAGGCGGCGCTTCATGCCGCCGGAGAGCCCGTCGACGCGCGACTTGCGCTTGTCGGTGAGCTGCGCGAACTCCAGCAGCTCCTCAGCGCGGCGCTTCACGTAGGGCAGCGGCAGCCCGAAGTAGCGGCCGTAGACGATGAGGTTGTCGATCACCCGCAGCTCTTCGTCGAGCTGGTCGGCTTGCGGCACGATGCCCAGCTGCGCGCGGATCTCCGGCCCGTGGCTCTCCGGGTCGAAGCCGAGCACCGTGAGGTCGCCCGCGGTGCGGGTGGAGGTGGCGGCGATCATGCGCATCGTCGTCGACTTGCCCGCGCCGTTGGGGCCGAGGAAGCCGAACGCCTCCCCTGGCTGGATCGCGAAGTCGATGCCGTCGACGGCCGTGAAGTCGCCGTAGCGCTTGGTCAGGCCCGTGGCCTCGATGACAGGTGCTGGCACGATCCATCACGCTACCGCCTGCCGCCGACACGGTGGCCGAGCCGCCGATGTCAACCAGAGTTGACACATCCGCATTCGTCAACCAAGATTGACACATGGAGCGCATCACGGCATCGAGCGAGCGGCCTCTCGGCGTGCTCGAGCAGCTCGCCCGCTCGGCCGAATCGCGTCGCGAGATCGAGCGCGAGGAGTCGGCGCTCGTGCGACGCGCAAGAATGGAGGGGTTTGCCTGGCAGGCGATCGCCGATGCGCTCGGGGTCTCGCGACAGGCGGTCCACAAGAAGCACGGCAAGCGGTAGCGGAGAGCGGACGATGAGCGAACGACGAGGCCTGTTCGGCCGACGACGGGCCGGCGACGACGGGCCGCGGGCCGGCGTCAAGGAGCTGCTGCCCTACCTCTTCCCCAAGAAGGGGCTGCTGACCGGCGCGATCGTGCTGTCGGTCTTCGGCGCCGCGTTCGCACTCGCCCAGCCGGTGCTGGTGCAGGAGGTCATCGCGCGCGTCGAGGACACGCAGCCGCTCGAGTGGCTGCCGCTCGTGCTCGTGCTGGTCGTGGTGATCGGCGCGGTCAGCGACGGCTTCCAGCACTTCCTGCTGCAGCTGCTCGGTGAGCACGTGGTGCTGCGCACGCGCCGCACGCTGGTGGGTCGCATGCTGCGGCTGCCGATCCCCGAGTTCGACGCCCGGCGGGTCGGCGACCTCGTGAGCCGCGTCGGCAGCGACACGACGCTGCTGCGGGCTGTGCTGACGCAGGGCCTGGTCGAGTCGATCGGCGGCCTGCTGACGCTCGTGGGGGCCGTCGTCGCCATGCTCATCATCGACCCGCTGCTGCTGGGACTGACCGTGCTGGTGCTCGCAGTCGCGATCGCGGCGATGCTCGTCGTGATGCCGCTGCTCACGCGTGCCTCCGGCAAGGCGCAGGAGGAGGTCGGTCACCTGACGAGCGCGCTCGAGCGGGCGATCAGCGCGGTGCGCACGGTGCGCGCGGCCGGCGCGACCGAGCGCGAGGTCGATGGCGTCGGCGAGCGTGCGGGTGATGCGTTCCGCGCGGGCGTGCGGGTCGCGAAGATCTCGGCGTTCGTCGTGCCGATCCTCGGTGTCGCCGTGAACCTGTCGTTCCTCGTCGTGCTGGGCGTCGGCGGGCTGCGCGTGGCCACGGGCGAGCTCGATATCTCGCAGCTGGTCGGCTTCCTCCTGTTCCTGTTCCTGATGGTGATGCCGCTCGGCCAGCTCGCCGGCGCCATCGCGGCCGTGAGCGTCGCCCTCGGCGCGCTCGGCCGCATCCAGGAGATCGTGCGGCTGCCGAGCGAGGCGGATGCGGATGCGGACGTCGCGCTGGCACCGCAGGTGGGCGCGCCCATGGTCGCGTTCGAGGGCGTCACCTTCGCCTACCCGGCGGCCGACGACGAACGCGTGGTGCTCGAGGATGTCTCCTTCTCGGTGCCGGCCGGATCCCGCACAGCCCTCGTCGGCCCATCCGGCGCCGGCAAGTCGACGACGTTCGCGCTCGTCGAGCGGTTCTACGACGTGACGGGCGGCAGCGTGCGCGTGGGCGGCGTCGACGTGCGCGACGTCGACCGCGACAGCCTGCGGGCACGCATCGGCTACGTCGAGCAGGACGCCCCGGTGCTCGCGGGTACGCTGCGCGACAACCTGCGCCTCGGCGCCTCCGATGCGAGCGACGAGCAACTGCTCACCGCGCTCGACTCGGTGAACCTGGGCGGGCTCGTGAGCCGGGCGGCGAAGGGGCTCGGCGCGGAGGTCGGCGAAGGCGGCGTGCTGCTCTCCGGCGGCGAGCGGCAGCGCCTGGCGATCGCCCGCGCGCTGCTGGCATCGACGCCGATCCTGCTGCTCGACGAGTCGACTGCCAACCTCGACGCCCGCAACGAGGCCGCGCTGAAGGTGGCGCTCGATGTGGCGAGCGAGGGCCGCACGACGCTCGTGATCGCGCACCGGCTCGCGACGGTCGTCGATGCCGACCAGATCGTGGTGCTCGACGGCGGGCAGGTGCTCGCCACCGGCACGCACGCCGAGCTGCTGGAGTCGTCGCCGCTCTATCGCGAGCTCGCCACGCACCAGCTGCTCGCGCCCGCCCCGACCACGACCGTCGAGTAGCCGTCCGCACCCCTGCCGGCTGAGCCGCTCCGCGCGCAGCGCTGCGCGTGTCGAAGCCCGCCGACTCAGTAGCGTGGAGCCCATGCGACGCGTCATGCATGACCGCTTCGGCGGCCCAGAGGTGCTCGAGCTGCGCGAGGTCGAGGAGCCGCACGCCGGGCCCGGCGAGGTGCGCATCCGTGTCGAGGCTGCCGCCCTCAACCCGGTCGACTGGAAGATCTTCGCCGGCGGCCCCGCCGCTGCCTCGCGGGGCCTACAGCCGCCGCTCGGCGTCGGCAACGACATCGCGGGCACGATCGACGAGGTCGGCGAGGGCGGTGCAGGCGGATGGGTCGCCGGCGACCGAGTGTTCGGCTCGGCACGCACACGGGCGCTGCAGGACCTCACGGTGGTCGACCCTGCTCAGGAGCGGCTCGCGCGCATCCCCGAGGGGCTCGACGCCGGCCTGGCCGCGAGCCTCGTCGTCGCGGGCCGCACCGCCTGGGACGGCGTCGAGCAGCTGATCGAGCGCGGCGGCGAGACCATCTTCATCAACGGCGCGGCCGGCGGCGTCGGCCAGCTCGCCGTGCAGCTGGCCGAGCGCAAGGGCGCCCGCGTGATCGGCTCGGCAAGCGAGCGCAACTTCGAGCTGCTGCGCTCGCTGGGGGCCGAGCCGGTCGCCTACGGCGAGGGGCTGGCAGCACGGCTCGAGCAGATGCTGCCGATCGATGCGTGCTTCGACTGCGCCGGTGCCGATGGCGTCGCCGCGGCGCTCGAGGTCGGCGTGCCGATCGAGCGCTGCATCACGATCGCGGCGAAGGGCGCGCACGGCGCACGCGGCGTCGCCTCCGACCTGGCCCAGACCGGCGCGCTGGACGACCTCGCGCGACTGGCCGCATCCGGTGAGCTCGTCGTCTCCGTCGAGGCGCGCGCTCCGCTCGAGCGCTTCCGCGAAGCCTACGAGCAGCTCATGGGCGGGCACGTGCGCGGGAAGCTGATCCTCGACCTGGCCTGACCCGAACCGTAGGTCGAGGAGCGCGGCGGCGCAGCCGGCGCGCGTCGCGAGACCGGTCTCGCGACGGCGGCGGGCTACGCCCGCGGCCTCCTCGACCTACGAGGAGGGGCAGCTTAGGCGAACGGGTTCGGCATCAGCGTGTACTTCGTCTCGAGGTACTCGTGGATGCCCTCGGCGCCGCCCTCGCGGCCCAGGCCCGACTGCTTCACGCCGCCGAAGGGGCCGGCCGCGTTGGAGACCACGCCCACGTTGAGGCCCATCATGCCGGTGTCGATCAGCTCGATCATGCGCTGCCCGCGCTTGGTGTCCTCGGTGAAGACATAGCCGACCAGGCCGTACTCGGTCGCGTTCGCGAGCCGCACGGCCTCCTCCTCGCTGCGGAAGCGCTGGATCGCGACGACCGGCCCGAAGATCTCCTCGATCGAGACCGCCATCGTCGCGTTGACGCCGTCGAGCACCGTCGGCTCGAAGAACGAGCCGGCGCCCTCGATCGCCTTGCCACCGGTGACGAGCGTGGCGCCGGCGGCGACGGCCGACTCGACCAGCCGCACCGCATTGGCCACGGCCTTGTCCTCGACGAGCGGGCCGATCGTGACGCCCTCCTCGGTGCCGCGGCCGATCTTCATGGCCTTGACCGCATCCCCGACGCGCGTCGCGAACTCATCCGCGATCGACTCGTGCACGATGAAGCGGTTGGCCGCCGTGCATGCCTGGCCGATGTTGCGGAACTTCGCCAGCAGCGCGCCCTCGACGGCCTTGTCGAGGTCTGCATCCTCGAAGACGACGAAGGGGGCGTTGCCGCCGAGCTCCATCGACGCCTTCAGCACGTTCTCCGCCGCCTGCTTCAGCAGCTGCACGCCCACCGGCGTCGAGCCCGTGAACGAGACCTTGCGCAGCCGCGGGTCGGCGAGCAGCTTCTCGGAGAGCGCACCGGTGGACTTCGTCGTGATGACGTTGACGACGCCCTTGGGCAGCCCGGCCTCCTCGAGCAGCGCGACCAGCGCGAGCGTCGTGAGCGGGGTCAGGGTCGCGGGCTTGACGACTGCCGTGCAGCCGGCGGCGAGCGCGGGCCCGAGCTTGCGGGTCGCCATCGCGAGCGGGAAGTTCCAGGGCGTGATGAGGAAGCACGGGCCGACCGGTCGGTGCGTGACGATCATCTGGCCGGTGCCCTCGGGCGTCATCGTGTAGCGGCCGTCGATGCGCACGGCCTCCTCGGCGAACCAGCGCAGGAACTCGCCGCCGTAGGCGACCTCCCCGCGCGCCTCGGCGAGCGGCTTGCCCATCTCGAGCGTCATGAGCAGCGCGAACTCCTCCTTGCGCTCCTGCAGCAGATCGAAGGCCTTGCGCAGGATCTCGCCGCGCACGCGCGCCGGGGTGCGGCCCCACGCCTCCTGCGCAGCGACCGCGGCGTCGAGCGCGCGCACACCGTCGGCGACCGATCCGTCAGCGATCTGCTTGATGACGTCGCCCGTCGCCGGGTCGCGCACGTCGATCGTGCCCTGCTCGCCGTCGATCCATTCGCCGCCGATGAACAGCTGGCCGTGGACGCCGTCGAGCACCTGGGTCTCGGTGGTCGCGCTCATAGTGGACTCCTTACTCTGGATTGATCACAATCGCATACGAATTACCCGTGCGGCCGGGCGGATGCTGTTGCGTTGTTCTCAACAAACCGTAGTTCGTCGGGTGAGCGAGCGTGTATGCGGATCTAGGACCGACGAGTGTGGCGCAGCCCACGGCTGGGAACAGCAGCGCCTTGCATGGCTGCCCTTCCCAGCGCGTTCCGCTCGAGATGGACTTCTTCCTCTACCGCTGCTCGACTGCGTCCGGTGCTGAAGCCGTGTCGGCGAACTCATCACCGTTCGGCACTCCGACCTTGGAGGTGCGCTGGACGATGACCGAGATGACGCCAGCCGAGACCAGGATCCCGGCGAGAACGACGAACGCGATCTGGGTGTTGCCGAAGAGATCCGACAGCCAACCCGTGATGAATGGCCCTGCGAATCCGCCGACGTTGCCGATGGTGTTGACCAGCGCGAGACCGGCGCCAACGGCGATGGCCGGCAGCAGGCGAGCGCTGAGGCTGTACACCAGCGGCATGCTGGAGATCACGCCGGTAGCGCACAGCGTCACGCCGACCATGATCAAAACCGGATGCTGCGCGAACGCGGCGATCAGAATTCCGGTTGCGCCGACCCCGGTCGAGATGAGCGTGTGCCATCCCAACTCGTTCCTCCGCGCCGCGTCTCGTGGCCACAGGATCAGAGCGATCGCAGCGAACGCGTACGGCACGGCGATCAGCAGCCCCTGCTGCAGGGGCGCAAGCGGCTCACCGTTGGCCGCCTCGAAGCCGGCGATGACGCTCGGCAGGAAGAAGCCGATGCCATACAGCCCGTAGACGACGCCGAAGTACGCGACACCGAGCACCCAGGTCTTCCCCGAACGCATTGAAGAGAGCATGCCGCCCCGGTGGTTGTCGGAATCCGCGGTCGAGGACTCCGCGATGTCGTCCTCGAGCACAGCCTGCTCTTCTTGGGACAGCCAGCGCGCCTGCTCCGGACGATCGACGAGGACGAACAAGACGACCACTCCGAGCAGCACTGCTGGGACGCCGGACGCAAGCGTCATGAAACGCCAGCCCTCGAGGCCGAAGACGCCGTCACCGACCTGCGTGAGCCACGTGGCGAGCGGCCCTGCCACAACAGACGAGAGTGGAATGCCGAGCAGGTAGATCGAGAATGCCTTCGGGCGTTCGCGGTTCGAGTACCAGATCGTGAGATAGAGAAGCACGGTCGGAGCGAATCCCGCCTCTGCGACGCCCAAAAGGAATCGTGCGCCGACCAGCCACTCGAAGTTCGGGACGAAGGCAGTCAGTGACGCCACCACCCCCCAGCTGATAGCGATTCTGGCGATCCAACGACGAGCGCCCAGCCGCTGAGCGATGACGGCACTCGGAACCTCGAGCAGGATGTATCCGACAAAGAAGATGCCGGATGCCAAGCCGAACATCGTCGCGGTCAGCGATAGTTCCTCGGACATTCCGTTGACATTGGCGATTCCCAGCGCGGTCCGGTCGATGTAATTGACCAGGTAGAGCAGGAAGATGATCGGCATCAGGCGGACGCTAACCTTGCGCACCACGCGCCGTCGCGTCGACTCCTTCGTCGACAGAGTTTTCGGCTGCACTCGTAGTTCCTTTCGTCGTGTTCCGTTTCTTGAGTGGTCGGCTCGGGCTCAGGTGAAGCGGAGACCCGCGTCTAGCGAGAGCGTCTGGCCGGTCATATAGGCGCTCTCATCACTGGCGAGGAAGACGAACGCCCCGAGCAGATCGTCAGGAGCGCCCTTGCGCTTCAGCGCCTGCTCGGCGAGGTTCTGCCGCCAGCCGTCTTCCGAGATCGTCGCCCGAGGCACTTCGGTGACGATGCCATGCGGGCTGATGCAGTTGACCCGGACGTTGTCGCTGCCGAGCTCAGTCGCCAGAGCGTGCGTCAGCGCCCAGACCGCTCCCTTCGAAGCGATGTAGTGCGCATAGTTGGGGCGCCCCGTGACGACCACGCTGGAGGAGATGTTGATGATGCTGCCCGCGCCGTTGGCGCGCATGGCCGGACTGACGGCCTGGCACGCAAGGAAGACTCCCTTTGCGTTTACCGCGAACAGCGTGTCCCACTCCTCAGGGCTGATCTCCTCGAACGGTCGCATCGTCAGCGACGAGAAGATCGCCGCATTGTTCACGAGGACATCGATACCCCCGAAGACTTCGATCGTGCCAGCGGCAAGTGCCTGCACCGAGGCCGCGTCAGCGACGTCGACGGTGATCGCCGCGGCGCGGCCCCCAGCAGCTTTGATCTCTCGCGCACTCCGCTCCGCCAGCTCCCCGTTCTGGTCGGCAACGACAACGTTCGAGCCTTCTGCGGCAAATCGAGCCGCGATCTGTCGTCCGATCCCCTGTGCGGCCCCCGTGATGATGGCCGTCTTTCCCTTGAGTCGCATCGTGATCCTTCGCTTTCCTGGAATGGAGGTGTCTGGTGTCAGGCTTCGGTGATGTGGCAGGCGAGGATCCCGCCATCGACGACGACGGTGCTGCCCACCAGCGAGCGGTTGATGGGGTCAGCGCAGTACGCGACGGCTCGGGCCACCTCTTCAGGTCGGACCATCCGGCCGGTTGGCTGCCGATTGTCGAACGCGGCTCGGGTGGCAGCGGGATCCGCGCTCCGAGCAGCGAGTTCGTCCATGAACGGGGTGTCCACCGTGCCCGGGTTCACAGCGTTCACCGTGATCGATTCGGCGAGGAGGTCTGCGGCGATCGATCGAGTCATCGCTTCAATCGCGCCCTTCGATGCCGAGTACAGCGCGCGACGCCGGAAGCCTGAAGTCGCGGTCGTCGACGAGACGTTGACGATGGATGCCGCGGCAGACCGTCGCAGATGCGGAAGCGCGGCGCGGATCGTCCGCACGTACCCTCCGAGATTCACGTCGAGGATGCGCGCCCAGTCGTCTGCATCGCCATCCTCGACCCCACCGATGAAGCTCACTCCCGCGTTGTTGACCACGACGTCGAGCCCACCGAGGTCCTCAGCGATCGAGGTGACTGCCCCTTGCACCGCCGCCGTGTCCCTGACGTCAGCGATCGCCTGCGCGTGCAGCGATGCGCCGTGGTCAGTGGTCGGGACGAGGTCCAGATTGCCGACATGGGCACCGAGGTCGAGGAAGTGCTCGACACAAGCGCGACCGACGCCCGAGGACCCTCCTGTGATGAGGATTCGACGACCGGCGAAGCCGCTCATGCCCTCTGCTCCACGTCTGCCCCCAGGAAGGTGCTGTCATCGAGCGCGAGCGTCAGTCCGAGGATGGCTTGCGCGTAGCTGTACTGACGCAGCCCCATCGTGGTGCCGGTCACACTCGGTGTGAAGACCGACTCCCATGGGCCAATCGGCAGACCACGCGGCGCAGTGGGAGGAGCGACGACGTTCGCGAAGTGCACTTCGATTACCGGCCGTCCCGTTTCACTCAGCGCATGCTTCGTTGGGATTCCGATCTCCGTCAGCCCCGCGGGGTTGATGATGAACGCGTCGACGCGGTTCGCGGCGGCATGGATGTACTCGAGGATCTCGCCCTCGAAGTTGGAGACGAACGTGTCGATCTCCACACCGAGCTCTGCGCCGAAGTTCTTCGAGTACTGCTGCAGATCCTCGATCGAACTGATGGCCCCGTAGACGCGCTTGTTGCGCGCGCCGAGGTTGGTCATGTTAGGCCCGTCGATGATGGCGATCCGGTGACGACGAGTGCCTGAACGGATAGGCATGGTGCTCCTTCTCTGGTGTGCATGGTGTGGGTTCGGCCGCGGCCGCGATCCGATCAGTCGAGGATCTTGTGGAGCGCCCATTCGAGGTGCTCGACGAACACGGCCGGGTTCTCCGCGTGCGGGAAGTGGCCGAGTTCCGGCATGGTGCGGAACTTAGAATTCGGGATGGTCTCGGCGAGTTCTCGGCTCGCTGCGGTGGGAACGCTCGTGTCGTATGCACCAGAGAGCACCACGATCAGGGGACTGCGCTGATCGAGTAGCGCGGACACGTTGTCTACGTCCCAGCTCTCGGAGTAGTAGCCGATATCGGCGTCGTAGGCACCGAATCCGCCCTGCGAGTAGCCCCACCACACTCGATCGCGCATCTCGGCCGGCGACTGCGGTGCCATCAGCACGCCGGTCCATTCCGGGATGTGCAGCGCTTGGTTGATCGCTGCGTTCCGCAGCCACTCCGTGCGGCGTCCGGCGACTCGTGGGCCAGCCTGGCAAGCGACCGCGCCGGCGAACAGATCGGGATGGTTCGCGATCGCCTCCACGACCGCAGCACCGGCCATCGAGACTCCGAGCAGTACCGGCGGTTTCGATAGTGCGAGCGCTCGAGTCACTGCCACGATCGCGCCCACGTACGCGGCGGAGTCGAGCCGGTAGGAGCTGGATCGACGGCCCCATGCAGGATTGGATTTCCCGTGCCACGGCAGGTCGAAGGCGATGACCTCGTATCGGTCGGTGAGGTCGGTCTCAGTGATCAGCCCGTGGTACTGCTTCGTGTCGCTGCCCGCGGTCGGCAGGCAGAGCAGTGGCGTTCCCGCGCCGGCGCGTTCCACGTAGATGTCGCAGAGCCCGAGGTTGGGCACGTCGACCCGGACATACTCGCCACGGAACCCAAGAGGACGGTGTGCGAACGCGTCAGCCTGCACCGAGGGATACGACGACCGGGCGATCTCCAAGACTCTGTGGAGCAGATGAAGGTGTTGCGCAATCGTCAGCGAGTCGCCCCACAGCTCGACCTCACCCGCCAGGGCCAGCGCATGAACGTTCTGATCACCGGCCTTCGGCTCGGAAGCAAGCAGCCGTGCCCAGACGTCGGATGCAGCGCGGACGCCGAACGTCGGCTCTCCTTTGAAGCCGACCTGACCCGCACGGACAGCGACGACCGTCGCTCCAGCAGGTGCTGCGAGCTCGAAGGCGACGTTCGCGCCCCGGGAGAGTTCACTCAACCGCGGGTCAGCGAGCAGTCGATCACGCGCCGCCTCGGTCAGGGGGACGGGCTGCACCGCCGAAGCTCCAATTGCATTGATACTGGTCATGGGAAGTGTCACCTCTCTGTGTTGCTCCCGCCTAGGGCCGAGGCCCTGTTCCGCCCTCGGTGTTGCAGCACCGGGGGCGGAACTGCTTGGCCGATCGACGGCCCTGCCTGCGCCGCTACTGTCCGGCGCCGGAGCCGCCCTCGTGCACAGCGACAGTCGGTTCGATGCCGTCGGCACCGACGACCTCGCGCCAGGCCTCGAAGCCGGACTGGAAGGCGACGATGCCGGCCTCGGGCAGCGAGATCTCGATCGCCTCGAGAATCTCGGTCGGCGTCAGCCCGAGGTCAAGGGCGACGCGGATGTGCGACTGGATGTGGCCCTTCGAGGCGCGCATGACGGTGAGCGAGACGATGAAGATGAGCTCCTTCGTCTTGCGGTCGAGCGTGCGCTGGTCGAGGTAAGCGGCGGAGACCAAGTGGTTCGCCGCCTGCAGCACGGGGAAATCCTGCTTGGCCATGACCTTGTGATAGTCGAGCACATAGCCGCGCTTGCGTGCCATTTCGTCGATGTACTCCTGCGGGTCGATGCCTGTCATCGTGCCTGCCCTTCGTCCGTAGTGATGTTCGTGTGCGCTGAACCGCCAGCAGCAAGCGCACTCAGATCAGCGCGTCCGTGCGGTCGTTGAGGTGGTCGAGTGCAATGGCGGATGCCGCCATCACGTGGGCCACGGAGAGTTCGTAGGCGGCATCCCCGTCGCCACGCACGATGGCGTCGACCACTGCGCCGAGCTCGGCGCGCATCGCCTGATGGCGATCGGGCGCAGAGAGCGTCACCGCGCGGAGCTGGCTGATGCGTGCCTGCACGTTGGCGAGCTGCTCGCCGATGATGTGGTTGCGGCTCGCCTCGATGAGAGCAGCGTAGAAGTCGTTCTTGATCGCCAGCAGTTCCTCGAGCGTGGTCGGAGGTTGCTCGCCGATCTGGGCGAAGGCTGCCTCGACCGCGCGGATCCGGTGTTCGTCGCCGTGTCGGGCGGCGAGCCTGGCGGCCGTTGCCTCAAGCGCGGCGCGCACTTCATAGAGTTGCCGCGCCTCGTCCTGCGTGAGCTCGGCGACGACGGGACCGGCACCAGGTTGGATGCGGATGAGCCGCTCGCTCTCGAGCTGGCGGAGCGCTTCGCGGACGACCGTGCGACTGACGCCGAGCCGCTGCTCGATCACTTTCTCGGTGATCCGCGATCCGGGCTCGAGCTCACCGCGCACGATCCAGGCGCGGATCTCCTCCACGGCCTGCTCTCGCAACGGGGCTGCACGTCGTTCCAACATGATGACGACCTCCTTGTCGGTATGACCGTATTACGGTAATACGCTCGGGCGCAACCTCTCGCGCAAAAGAGGGCCGAGGCATCCGCCCCGACCCTCCCCATAGCAGTTCAGCGCCTCTCGCGCGCCAGCTTCGACGGCCACCACGTCTTCGGCCCCAGCTCGAGCGCGAGCGCCGGCACGAGCAGCGACCGCACGAGCGTCGTGTCGATGAGCACGCCGAGCGCCACGATGATCGCGATCTGCAGCAGGAACAGCACCGGGATCACGCCCAGGGCCGCGAAGGTCGCCGCGAGCACGACGCCGGCAGAGGTGATCACCCCGCCCGTCACGCGCAGACCGCGCAGCACGCCCTCGCGGTGGCCGTGCCTGGCGACCTCCTCGCGCACGCGCGTCATGAGGAAGATGTTGTAGTCGACGCCCAGCGCGACCAGGAAGACGAAGGCGAACAGCGGCACCGATGGGTCCATGTCCGGGATCCCCATCGCCTCCAGGATCCACGCGCCGACGCCGAGCGCGGTCGCATACGAGAGCACGGTCGTCACGAGCAGCAGCAGCGCGGCCACGATCGAGCGCAGCAGCAGCATGAGGATGAGCGCGATCACGGCGAGCACGATCGGGATGATGAGCGTGCGGTCATGCGTCGAGGCATCGTTCGTGTCGATGGCTGCGGCGGTGCGCCCGCCGACGAGCGCATCGGCGTCGACCGCGTGCACCGTCTCGCGCAGCTCGCGCACGGTCGCCTGCGCCGGGTCGGAGTCGGGCGCATCCGTGAGCGTCGCCTGCAGCAGCACCGAGCCGTCCACGATGGTGGCGGATGCCTCGGCGAGCGGGCCGCCCTCGGGTGCCGGATGCGGGATGGTGCCGGAGGGCGAATCGTCGCTGGTGACGGCGACCGCGTCGACGCCCGTGACCTGCGCGACGGCGTCGGCCATCGCATCCGTCCCGGCTTCGTCTACGACGACGTAGGCGGGCGTGCCGGACCCGCCGGGGAAATGATCGCTCAGCAGCGCCTGGCCGTCGCGCGCCTCGGACTCCCCCACCACGAAGTCGCTCGCGGGCACGCCCTCGGCGCGCAGCTGCGTGAGGCCGACGGCGCCGATGCCCAGCACCAGCGCGGTGACGATCCAGACGACCCGGGCGCGTCGGCCGACGAGGCCGGCGATCGCCGCCCAGACGCCCGTGCCCTCGGCCTTGCGGCGCGGGTTCTCGGGAGTGGGCATGAACGGCCAGAACGCCGTCTTGCCGAACGCCAGCAGCAGCGCCGGCAGCAGGGTGAGTCCCGCGACCATGGCGGCGACGATGCCGATCGCCGCGACCGGGCCCAGCTGCTGGTTGGAGACCAGGTCGCTGAGCAGCAGGCAGAGCAGACCGGCGATGACCGTGCCGCCCGAGGCGACGATCGGCTCGAAGGCGCCGCGCATCGCCAGCTTCGTGGCCTGCCAGGCGCTGCGGGTCTCGCCGAGCGCCTCGCGGAAGCGCGCGGTGTAGAGCAGGCCGTAGTCGGTCGCTGCACCCACGACCAGGATGAAGAGGATGCCCTGGGTCTGGCCGCTCAGGGTCAGCACCTCGGCCTGCGCGAGCGAGAAGACCACCAGGATGGCCGCGCTCAGCGCCGCCACCGAGGTGCCCAGCACCAGCACCGGCAGCAGCGGCGAGCGGTAGACGACGATCAGGATGACGAAGACCGCGGCGAGCGCCACCAGCAGCAGGATTCCGTCGATGCCGCTGAACGCCTCGACGATGTCGGCGCTGAAGCCCGCGGGGCCGGTGACGGCGATGTCGACGCCGTCGATGCCGGCGTCCGCGATCGCGGCGCGCAGCACCTCGACGGTGTCGCCGACCTCCGGTGCGGAGTCGGATGCGTCCACGAGCGCCAGGAGCTGGATCGCGCGTCCGTCGTCGCTCGGGATCGCGGGCGAGACCTGCAGCACGCCGTCGAGCTCGGCGAGATCGGCGCCGAGCGACTCGATCGCGGCGGTCTGGTCGGCGGTGAGCGCGCTGTCGGCGGCCGCGACCACGATCGCGGGCGTCTCGTCGTCGCCGAGGAAGCCGCCCAGCTGCTCCTGCACCTGCGTCGACTCGGCGGTGGCGGGCAGGAAGCTCGTCTGCTCGTTCGTGGAGACCTCGGAGATGCGCCCGAAGAGCGGGCCGCCGAGGGCCATCACCGCGAGCCAGGCGATCAGCAGCATGGCGGGGATGAGGACGCGCAGCCAGGTGGTGGCGCGTGAGCGAGTCGGGGGCGTGCTCGTCGAGGTCATGCAGACAGACTACAGGTTGTGCGACTACTTATCGTTGGCTAAGCAAAATTGGTCGTCGTTCACGCTCGCGCCACGACCTCGACGCCCGCGGCGCGCAGCTCGTCGAGCGCGCTCGCGCGGGTCTCCGGCGACACGGCAGAGGTGAGACCGTCGATCACCCGCACCTGCAGCCCGGCCGCCGCGGCGTCGAGCGCGGATGCCTTCACGCAGTAGTCGGTCGCGATGCCGACGACGTCGAGGCGGTCGATGCCCTGCTCCTCGAGCACCTCGGCCAGCGCCTCCTCGTCGTCAGTCGTGCCCTCGAACGCCGAGTAGGCGGGCCGCCCCTGCCCCTTCTTGATGTGCACGTCGATCGCGAGCGCGTCGAGCGCCGGGTGGTACTCGGCACCGGCGGTGCCCGCGACGCAGTGCACCGGCCAGGTGTCGACGAAGTCGGGCTCGCCGTCGGCGAAGTGGCCGCCGTTGTCGTTCTCGGCGTCGTGCCAGTCGCGGCTGGCAGCGACCAGGTCATAGCGGTGCGTGCGGAGGTGCTCGGTGATGGCCGCAGCCACGGCGCCGCCGCCCTGCGTGCCGAGGGCGCCGCCCTCGGTGAAGTCGTTCTGCACGTCGAC
Organism: Agrococcus sp. ARC_14; assembly: GCF_022436485.1. NCBI lineage: Bacteria > Bacillati > Actinomycetota > Actinomycetes > Micrococcales > Microbacteriaceae > Agrococcus > Agrococcus sp. ARC_14. The sequence continues at coordinate 934,777 of NZ_JAKUDO010000001.1, read as the reverse complement.
GATGAGGATGCCTGCGCTCATGCGCCCAGGCTACGCGTCGGTCACGGCCCGGGGTGCACCATCGTGAGCTGATGGAGCTGCCGACCCTCGTGCCGACCACCCGGGATCGCCACCTGCTCCCCGTGGGCGTGGAAGCCCATCCGCTCGAAGAAGCGCACGGCTCGGGTGTTCTCGGCGAGCGTCTGCAGGAAGCAGCCGGGCACGCCAGCGGTGTCGACGTGTGCCAGCCATTGCCGCATGAGCTCCTGGGCGGCACCCGTGCCGCGACCCTCGGCGGCGACATCGATGTGCAGGTGCGCGGGCCATCGCGGGTCTACGAGCTCGCTCAGGTCGGTCGACTGCCCACGCAGGCGCGCCGCCGCCGCCGCGAGCCTGTCGCGGGCGAAGAAGGCGAGCGCCCTGGGCCGCAGCCACAGGCGGTGCTGACGGATCGCCTGCGACAGCCGCTCGTCCTCGCTCGGGAAGGATGCGCTGTCGAGGCAGCCTGCGAGGTAGCCGACCAGTCGCCCGCCGAGCTCGGCGACGAACAGCGACTCGGGCTCGAGGTCGATGTAGGCGGTCAGGTAGATGTCGCGCACCGACGGCACGTGTCCCCAGAGCTCGCCGCCGGGCGCGCCCTCGCCGGCGCGGGCGAAGAGCGCCAGCAGCTCCGCCCGATCCGCCTCGACGAAGCGGCGGACGACGACGGGCTCACTCATGCCTGCAGGATAGGCCGCGGAGACGACGAAGGCCCCGCGTCTGCGGGGCCTTTCGCGCTGGTGCCGCCTCGGAGAATCGAACTCCGGACCTATTCATTACGAGTGAATCGCTCTGCCGACTGAGCTAAGGCGGCGTGCCGAGGCACGATCAACGATCATAGCGCATCGAGTGGTCATGAGGCGCCCACGTCATCAGCTCCGCGCCCAGCGAAGCAGCGCTCAGCAATCGAGATCAGCCGTCGGCGCCGTGCCGTTCAGGAAGTAGTCGTTCACCGGGCGGTCGACGCAGCTATTGCCGTTGTTGTACTGCCCGTGACCCTCGGCATCGACCGAGATGAGCACGCCCGACTCGAGCATCTCGGCCAGGTCGACCGCCTGCTGGTAGGAGGTCGCGGGGTCGTTGAGGCCGCCGACCACGATGATCGGCTCGGCGCCCGGCGCGGTGATCTCGTGCGGCTCGCGGGTCGCCTCGAACGGCCACGCCGCGCACGAGCCGACGCCGACGAAGTCCGGGCCGAGGGTCGGCGCCGCCGCCATGATCTGCTCTGCGTTCGCGCGCACCTCGTCGAAGTCGGTGACCGCGGGCCCGTCGATGCAGTTGACGGCGATGAGCGACTCGAGCGAGTTGTCGACGAACGTGCCGTCAGGGTTCACGCCGTAGTACTCATCCGCGGCGGCGAAGGCGCTCTCACCGTCCCCAGCCATCGCATCCGTGATGATCTGCCGCAGGGTGGGCCACTGGAAGTCGGCATAGAGGTTCGCGGCGATCGCGATGAAGAACGCGCTGGAGCCGAGCTGCCTGCCGTCCGCCATCGGGATGGGGCTCGCATCGAGCTGCTCGATGAGCTCGCGGGTCTGCGCCAGCGCATCCGCCTCATCGCCCTGGAACGGGCAGTCCTGCTGCTGCAGGCAGTCGGCCACGAAGTTGCCGTAGGCGAGCTCGAAGCCCGCCGCCTGGAAGAGCGTGCCCTCGAAGTCGGTGGCGTCGGGCGCGACCGCGGCGTCGAGCACCATGCGACCCACGTTGTCGGGGAACAGGTCGGCGTAGGTCGAGCCGATCAGCGTGCCGTAGGAGACGCCGAGGTAGTTGAGCTTCTCCTGCCCGAAGAGCGCGCGCAGCAGATCCATGTCGCTCGCCACCTGCTCGGTGCCGACGAACTCGAGGTAGGGACCGGTGTGCTCGAGGCAGGCCTCCCCGAACCACTGCGCCGACTCGAGCTGCTCCTGGAGGTCGGCGTCGCTGAGCGGTTCCGGCGCCGGGCCCTCCGGGATCTCCCACAGCCAGTCGTAGAGCTCGGCCGGGTCGTCGTAGCAGGAGATCGGCGTCGAACCGCCGACGCCGCGGGGGTCGAAGCCCACCAGGTCGTAGTGCTCGCGCACGTCCGCGTGCAGCAGGTAGTCGCCGTAGTCGCGCACGTACTCCACGCCGGATGCACCAGGGCCGCCGGGGTTGTAGAGGATCGCGCCGTGCCGCTCCCCCGTGGCGGGCGCGACGTTCACCGAGAGCTCGATGGTGTCGGCGGATGGGTCGTTCCAGTCCATGGGCGCGGTCACGGTGCCGCACCAGAGGGTGCCGCAGTCATCCCACGCGACCTCCTGGCCGTAGAACGGCTGGAGCTCTGTGGCGACCGTCTCGCCCGTCGGGCTCCACTGCGGCTCACCCCCCGTCGGGTCGGCGACCGGGCCAGGCATCGGCGGCGGCAGGATGCAGCCGGTCAGCGCGAGGGTGGTCACGGCAACTGCGGCGAGAGCGGCCAGGCCGCGACGGGTGCGATGCATGCCTCAACGCTATTGCGCGCAGCCGCGCGGGACCTTAGCGTCAGCGGCGCTGCGCCGCGCGGGCGGCCTGCACGAGCATCGCTTCGAGGGCGAGCAGCGGCGGCACGTTCGCTTCGATGCGTTCGCGGGCGAGGCGGATGGCGTCGAGCACATCGATCACGGCGGCGCGAGCGAGGTAGTCGGCAGCGGCATGCACGGTCGGCTGCATCGCCGCGTTGACGAGCTCGCGGCCGACGCCGAGCTGGGTCATGAGGATGTCGCGGTAGAGCGAGAGCAGGTCGACGAGGATGCGGTCGACGCCGTCGCGCATGCCGCGCTTGGCGCGCTGCTTCTGCGCCTCCTCGAGCTCCTTCAGCTGGCGACGCAGCTGCGGCGGCACCGTGCCGCCCGGCTCGATGCCCAGTTGGTGCAGCGCCTGGGCACGTTCGGCCTCGTCGCGCTCGGCGGAGAGCGCGTCGGCGTCGGCGGTGGCGATCTCGACGTAGCGGGCGGCGGCGAGCACGGCGGATGCCGCGGTCGAGACCCGCATCGCGATCTCCAGCGTCTCCGCCCGCCGGGCGCGGGCCTCCTCGCTCGTGGCGAGCCTGCGCGCCATGCCGATGTGGCTCTGGGCCTCGCGAGCCGCACGGTCGGCGATCGCGGGGTCGACCCCGTCGCGCTCGACGAGCAGCCTCGCGACCTCTGCAGGGTCTGGCACCTGCAGCGTGAGCGTGCGCACCCGCGAGCGGATGGTGGGCAGCAGGTCGGCCTCGCTGGGCGCGCAGAGGATCCAGACCGTCTCCGGCGGCGGCTCCTCGAGCGCCTTGAGCAGCGCGTTCGAGGTGCGCTCGGCCATCCGGTCGGCATCCTCGACCACCACGACGCGATAGCGGGCGGCCGATGGCGCGAGTGACGCCCGCCGCACGACGGCACGTGCCTGCGCGATGGTGATGAGCACGCCCTCGGTCGAGAGCGTCACCAGGTCGGGGTGCGTGCGCGCCGCGACGAGCGTCGCCACCTCGGGATCGATGCCGCCGGGCGGCGAGAGCAGCGCGGTCGCGAACGCATAAGCGAGGTTCGAGCGCCCGGATCCCGGCGGCCCGGTGAGCAGCCAGGCGTGCGTCATCGCACCGCTGGACTCGGCACCGCCGTCGTCGCCCGCCGCGCGCTGCAGCTGCGCGACGGCGCCGGCCTGGCCGACGATCTCGCTCCATCCGCCTGTCATGCGCGCTCCCCCACGTCAGCCGCGCTCTCAGCGCCGCGTGTCGAGCATCGCACGCACAGGCGACACCACGCGCGCGTGGACCTCGTCGGGACTCCCGGATGCCTCGACGACGGCGAAGCGCGTCGGCTCGGCCTCGGCGAGAGCCAGGTAGGCGTCGCGCACGCGCTCGGCGAAGTCGAGCCCGGTGTCCTCGAGCCGGTCGTACGGCGCATCCGCACGGCCCGCCATCCGCTCTCGGCCGGCCGCCGGATCGATGTCGAGGAGGATCGTCAGATGCGGCAGCAGCCCGTCGGTCGCCCACAGCGACAGGTCGCGGATCTGCGTGCCGTCGAGCTCGCGACCCGCGCCCTGGTAGGCGACGGACGAGTCGAGGTAGCGATCCTGCAGCACGACCTCGCCGCGCTCGAGCGCGGGGCGCACGAGCGTCGCCACGTGCTGCGCGCGATCGGCGGCGTAGAGCAGCGCCTCGGCACGCGGTGCGACGTGCCCCTCGGTGTGCTGCACGAGCCTGCGGATCTCGATGCCGAGCTCGGTGCCGCCCGGCTCGCGCGTGCGCACCACCGTGCGGCCCTGCTCCTCGAGCCAGGCCTGCAGCAGCCCGGCCTGTGTCGTCTTGCCCGAGCCGTCGCCGCCCTCGAGCGTGATGAACGCGCCGGACATCACTCGGCGGGCGGGGTCTTCTTGGCGGCTGGCTTCTTCGCCGCGGGCTTCTTCGCAGCCGGCTTCTTGGCGGCAGGCTTCTTCGCAGCCGGCTTCTTGGCGGCAGTGCGGCGCACGGGCTTCTTGGTCGGGCCCTTGTCGCGCTTGATCTGCAGCAGCTCGACCGCGCGCTCGAAGGTGACGGCCGCGACATCCTCGCCGCGCGGGATCGTCGCGTTCGTCTCGCCGTCGGTCACATATGGCCCGAAGCGGCCGTCGCGCAGCTTGATGGCCTTGCCGCTGACCGGGTCTGCGTCGAACTCCTTGAGCGCCGAGGCCGCCTTTCGCGCGCCGTACTTCGGCTGCGCGAACTTCTCGACCGCCTGCTCGAGCGTGATCGAGAAGATCTGGTCCTCCTCGTCGAGCGAGCGGGTGTCCTCGCCCTTCGACAGGAACGGGCCGTAGCGGCCTGGGCGCGCGGTGATCTCGGTGCCCGACTCCGGGTCGACGCCCACGACGCGCGGCAGGCTCAGCAGCTGCAGCGCGGTCTCGATGTCGACGCTCTCCGGCTCCATGGCCTTGAACAGGGATGCCCGACGCGGCTTGAGCGCGGTCTTGCCCTTCTTGGGCACGACGGGCTTGCCCTCGTCGTCGAGCTCGACCGGCAGCGACTCCTCGATGTACGGCCCGAACCGGCCGTTCTTCACGACCACGTCGAGCCCGGTCTCGGGGTGCGTGCCGAGCACGCGGTCCTGCACGGGCTCTGCGGCGAAGAGCTCCTGCGCCTTCTCGGGCGTGAGCTGATCGGGGGTGAGGTCCTCTGGGATGTTCGCGCGCTTGACCTCGCCGTCGGCCCCGACGCCCTCGAGGTACGGGCCGTACTGCCCGACGCGCAGCGTGACGCCCTCGGCGACCGGGATCGAGTTGATGGCGCGGGCGTCGATGTCGCCCAGGTTCTCGACCGTCGACTTCAGGCCTGGTCGCACCTCGCTGCCGAAGTAGAAGCGCTGCAGCCAGTCCTGGCGGTCGAGCTCGCCGTCGGCGATGCGGTCGAGGTCGGCGAGCATCTCGGCGGTGAAGTCGTAGTCGACGTAGTCGCCCAGATTGTCCTCGAGCAGCTTGATGGTCGAGAAGGCGATCCAGTTCGGCACGAGCGCACCGCCGCGCTGCGTGACGAAGCCGCGACGCACGATCGTGTCGATGATCGACGCGTAGGTCGATGGGCGGCCGATCTCGAGCTCCTCGAGCGCCTTGACGAGGCTCGCCTCGGTGTAGCGCGGCGGCGGGGTCGTGGCGTGATCCTTGCGCTCCAGCTCCGCCAGGTCGACCCCGGCGCCCTCCTTGACGTCCGGCAGCCTCGACTCATCCGCCGAGGCGCTCGCCTGTGCCTCATCGGCATAGCGGCCCACATCCTTCGACTCCTCGTAGGCCTGCAGGAATCCCGGCTCGGTGATGACGGTGCCGGATGCGGTGAACTCGGCGACGCCGCGGCTGGTCTTGTCGCTCGCGATGGTGATGGTCGCCGTCTGGCCGGTCGCGTCGATCATCTGGCTGGCGACGGTGCGCTTCCAGATCAGCTCGTAGAGGCGCTGCTCGTTCGGGGTCAGCGAGCTGCGCACCTCGTTCGGAGTGCGGAAGGTCTCGCCTGAGGGCCGGATCGCCTCGTGCGCCTCCTGCGCCGACTTCGACTTGCCCACGTAGTGGCGGGCGGCCGCCGGGATCGAGCCCGCGCCGTAGAGCGCGGTCGCCTGTGAGCGCGCTGCATTGATCGCCTGCTTCGAGAGCGCAGGCGAGTCGGTGCGCATATAGGTGATGTAGCCCTGCTCGTAGAGCGACTGGGCGACCGACATCGCCTGCTTCGCCGACAGCTTGAGCTTGCGGCCGGCCTCCTGCTGGAGCGTGGACGTCGTGAACGGTGCGGAGGGGCGGCGGCGGTAGGGCTTCGACTCGACGCCAGCGACCTTGAAGCTCGTCTGCTCGAGCTCTGCCGCGAGCGACTCGGCCGCGGGCGCGTCGAGGATCGTGCGCACGCCCTTGATCTGACCGCGGTCGTCGAAGTCGCTGCCGGTGGCGACGCGGGCGCCGTCGAGGCGCACCAGGCGGGCACCGAAGCGGCTGCTCGACGCCTCCGAGGACGGCGCCTCGAACTGCGCGGTGAGGCTCCAGTAGTCGGCGGCGATGAACGCCATGCGCTCGCGCTCGCGGTCGACGATGAGGCGTGCGGTGGGCGACTGCACGCGGCCGGCGCTGAGGCCCTGCCGCACCTTGCGCCACAGCACGGGGCTGACCTCATAGCCGTACAGGCGGTCGAGGATGCGGCGAGTCTCCTGCGCGTCGACGAGCGGCATGTTCAGCTCGCGCATCTGGTCCTTCGCCTGCTGGATCGCCTCCTCGGTGATCTCGTGGAACACCATCCGCTTCACCGGCACCTTGGGCTTCAGCACCTCGAGCAGGTGCCACGCGATGGCCTCGCCCTCGCGGTCCTCATCCGTCGCGAGGATGAGCTCGTCGGCGTCCTTGAGCGCCTTCTTGAGCTCGGCGACGGTCTTCTTCTTCTCGTCGCTCACCACGTAGTAAGGAGTGAAGCCGTTCTCGACATCGACCGCGAACTTGCCGTACGGCCCCTTCTTCAGCTCGGCGGGCAGGTCACGCGGGCTCACGAGGTCGCGGATGTGTCCGACCGATGCCAGCACCTGGTATCCCTCACCCAGGTACCGCTCGATCGTCTTGCCCTTGGCCGGGGACTCGACGATGACGAGCTTCTTGCCCATGCTCACGCTCACTGCTTCTTGGGGTTGCCGGGCCCGACTAGGCCACGGATCGACACAATACACACGGTGTCGCTGCGCTCTCCTCCCGCCGTGCGGCACGTTCGCTGGCGGCGGAGGCGATCGCGAGCGCCGCGCGGTCACCGTGGCGGCCCCGCCAGTGCGGTGACGGATGCGTGCAGCGGCCCGACCGGGACGCTGGCCGTCACGCGCGCGTCGAGCCCGTCGATGCGGCATTCGTCGAGCCGCGCGCCGCTGGCCGCGGCGACGGCCTGCGCGAGCGCGCACGGGCTGCCGTCGACGAAGCCGGAGAGCGCGTCCGCCGCGGCCAGCGCCGCGGCATCGGCTGCCGAGGCGGCGCGCGCCTGCGCGATGGCGGCGGTGCCGGCCCCGACGATCAGCATCGCAAGCAGCAGCGCCGCGGTGGCAACGGCGAGCGCCAGTGCGGCACCCGCCCCGCGCTCGTCGCCCCACCCTCGTGCGTCGAGCTGCCCCTCGCCCCACCTCCGCAGGTCGAGGAGCCCGTCGGCCCACCTCCGCAGGTCGAGGAGCCCGTCGGCCCACCTCCGCAGGTCGAGGAGCCCGTCGGCCGCAGGCCGACAGGCGTCACGAGACCGGGCTGTCACCGCCCTCCCCCATGCGCACAGCTGCGCGCCGTCAGCTCCAGCGCCCCACCGAGAGCCTCCCGACTGAGCACCGCGCAGACCAGCTCGCCCTGCTGCTCGATCCGCAGCGCCGCACCGTCGCCATACAGCGCAGGATCATCACCGCGCCCGGCCGCCCGCGCCGCGGCGCCCGCCGACTGCTCCAGGCTCACCTGCGCGGCGGTCGCGGCGACCGCCCCGACGGCGATCGCGATCGCCAGCACGGCAGCGGGCAGCGCCGCGGCGAGCTCGGCCGTCACTGCACCGAGCTCGCCGTCGCCGCGCAGGCGACGACCCGCGAGGGCTTGCGCCCTGCGCCGGGCCGCCTCCCGCACTGCCATCGGCTACTGCACCGTCAGCGCGCGCTGCACCATGTCGGTGAGGATCCCGCGCACCTCATCCGAGCGCAGGATCACCACCAGCAGACCTGCGAAGCCGACCGCCGCCATCGTCGCGATGACGTACTCGGCGGTCGCCGCGCCGGCCTCCTCGTGCACCAGCCTCTCGAGCATCCTCATGCTCGCCTCCTTCCCTTGGGAGCCCCAAGGGTGCGGCAGGGTGGCGCGGCCGTGTGCGGCCGTCAGCGCTGCCTGTGGAGGGAGCGCTCCGAGCTCGCTGCGTCAGCGGCGCCAGCGGCGGCGCCTGGGCGGACGCGGGTCGTCGGTCGCGACGATCGGATGCGGCGCGCCGCCGTTCGCCGCGAAGAGGGCGGCGAACCAGTTGACGACGGTGCTGAAGAGGTTCCGCATGCCCGCACGCTATCGGCCGGGCACCGCACAGATTGTCGGGTTGGTGCACGAGTGTCGCGACATTCGTGCACCAACCCGACACCCTGTGGGCGGCGGCGGCGGCAGCGGCGGCGGCAGCGGCGCGCGCAGCGCGACGCGCCCCGCCAGCGCGGGCGGCGCGCTCCGGCCCGCGCTACGCGAGCGGCGTCAGCGCGCCCTCCAGCATCGAGACCACGAGCGGCACGATCACCAGCAGAGAGAACGCCGGCAGCACGCAGGCGCCCAGTGGCAGTGCCAGCTGCACCGCGGCCCGCTGCGCACGCGCCTCGCCGTCGAGCCTGGCGCGCGTGCGCGCGGCCGACGCCTCCGCCAGCAGCAGGCCGCGCACCGGCACACCGGCGCGGCGCGCGAGATGAAGTGCCTCGTCCACGGCATCCCAGCCGCTCGCACGCACCCCCGCATCCTCGAGCGCAGTCGCCGCGACCTCCCGGGCTCGGTCGGCCGCGCCTCCACCCGCGAGCGCCACCGCCACGAGGTCGAGGGCGAGCCCGGGCGCAGGATCGCCCCGAGCCGCCCGCCGCACGATCGCCCGCGACCACACCCACGCGGCGACCAGCAGCGCTGCGCCCGCGAGCACCGACCAGGTGCCGATGCCCCCGCCGGCGGCAGCGCCCAGCACATCGAGCCCCAGCGCCAGCCCGAACCCGAGCCCCACGATCGGCAGCACCATCACGAGCTTCGCCGTCGCTCGCGGCCCCGCGAGCGCAGCCTCGAGCGCACGCCGCTGCGCCGCCTGCTCCCGCAGCAGCCCTGCGAGCCGCTCGAGGGTCGGCGCCATCGGCGCACCCGTCTCCTGCGCGACCGCAAGCACCGCCACCGCAAGCCCGCCGCCCGTGCGGCCGCCAGCCCCGCCGCCCCCGGTCTGCGCGCCGAGCGCAGCGGCATCCGTGCCCAGCACCGCCCATGCCCGCTCGAGCGACAGCCCACCGGCGACCAGCGCCGCCACCCGGTGCACGGTGGCCGCAGCCTCATCATCGGCGTGCTTCATGTCGCCCGCACCGCCAGCCGCTCGCCGTCGAGCATCAGCGATCCGATCGCCGCCACCAGACGACCGCCCTCGCTCCGCTCGACGTGCAGCACCGCGTCGATGGCGCTCACCGCCTGCCTTGCCAGCGCCGCAGGGGTCAGCCCCGCGAGCGCGCCGAGCGCCTCGAGCCTGGCGGGCACGTCGTCGAGCGAGTTCGCGTGCAGGGTTCCGGCGCCGCCGTCGTGGCCGGTGTTGAGGGCCGAGAGCAGCTCGCGCACCTCCGCCCCGCGACACTCGCCCAGCACCAGCCGGTCGGGCCGCATGCGCAACGCCTCGCGCACGAGCTGCTCGAGCCCGATCCCACCCGCGCCCTCTGCGTTCGCCTGCCTCGCCTCGAGCGCGACCACGTGGGGGTGGCGGATGCGCAGCTCGGCGACGTCCTCGATCGTCACGATGCGCTCGGTGGCCGGGGCCTCGGAGAGCATCGCGCCCAGCAGCGTCGTCTTCCCAGAGCCGCCCGCGCCCGTCACCAGCACGTTCGCACGCCGGCCGACGAGCTCGCGCACTCGCGCGAGCGGCACGCGCGCGAAGGCGCCGCCCGCCTGCAGCTCGGCGAGCGACAGCGCCGCCACCCGCGGCAGCCGGATCGACAGCTGTGCGCCAGCGACCGCGACCGGCGGCAGCACGGCGTGCACCCGGATGCCGTCGTGCAGCCGCACGTCGACGCACGGCGTGGCCTCATCGACGTGCCGGCCGCCCGCGGCCACGAGCGCCACCGCGAGGGCACGAGCCCGAGCGGCATCGAGCAGCAGCGGTGCGCGCTCCGGGCCCGCGCCCCGGTCCACCCAGACCTGCCCCGCCGTCACGAACACATCCGTCACCGCAGGCTCGGCGACCAGCGGCGCGAGCTCACCGAACTCCCGCAGCGCACCGCCGCCGGCACCTGTGCGCGTGGGCCCCGTCGCGACCGCGCGAGTCGAGCCGGCGACGAACGGGATGCCCGTGCCCTTGCCCGTGGGCGGCACAGATCCTGCAGACATGACCGCACCGTAGGACCGCAGCCGTGCCGCTCGCGCCGCCGATACGTCCGCGTGTGGAGAAGTCGGCGGACTGTCGGCACAGCGCATCCAGCCGAACCCGACGCAGGAAGGCGGCGCCCACCTGGGGGGAGGGGGCGCCGCCGCAGGAAAGGCGAATGGGGGATCCGCCGTGCACCTGCTCACGTCGGCAGTGCCGACGGAGACCATGCTAAGCACCAACGCGTCAGATGACGCCATGCAACACGGTGCGACGACGCGCTCGGAGTCGCCGGGTAGGCTCGCCACGACGACGACGTCTGGAGGAACCGCCGTGTCCGATCGCATCGATCACCTGCTCACCGAGAACCGCCGCTTCGCACCGCCGGAGGCGCTTGCGGGTGCATCCGCCACGTCTGCCGAGCTCTATCAGCGGGCGAGCGAGGACAGGCTCGGGTTCTGGGCTGAGCAAGCGCGCGAGCTGCAGTGGGAGACCCCGTTCACCCAGGTGCTCGACTGGCAGCCGCCACACGCGAAGTGGTTCCAGGACGGCACGCTCAACGTGGCGGTCAACTGCCTCGACCGACACCTCGACGCCGGCAACGGCGACCGCGTGGCCTTCCACTGGGAAGGCGAGCCGGGCGACACGCGCACCCTCACCTACGCCGACATGACCGCAGAGGTCAAGCGGCTCGCCAACGTGCTCGAGTCGCTCGGCGTCAAGGCCGGCGACCGGGTCGCCATCTACCTGCCGATGCTGCCGGAGGCCGTCGCCGCGATGCTCGCGTGCGCCCGCATCGGCGCCGTCCACACGGCCGTCTTCGGCGGCTTCAGCCCATCGAACCTGCGCGGCCGCATCGACGACGCCGGCGCCACCCTCGTCATCACCACCGACGGCGCCTGGCGCAAGGGCAAGGTCTTCGCGCTCAAGCCCACGGTCGACGAAGCGCTGCGCGAGCCGGGCCACGGCGTCACGAACGTGCTCGTCGTCAAGCGCGGCGAGAACGAGATCGACTGGGTCGACGGCCGCGACGTCTGGTACCACGAGGCGATGGAGGCGGCTCCGGCAGAGCACGAGGCGCAGGCCTTCCCCGCAGAGCACCCGCTCTTCATCCTCTACACGTCCGGCACCACAGGGAAGCCGAAGGGCATCCTGCACACGAGCGCCGGCTACCTCACGCAGACCGCCTTCACGCACCGGCACGTGTTCGACCTGAAGCCCGAGTCGGATGTCTACTGGTGCACCGCCGACATCGGCTGGGTCACCGGCCACAGCTACATCGTCTACGGACCGATGGCCAACGGCACCACGCAGGTCATGCACGAGGGCACCTTCGACACCCCGACGCCCGAGCGCCCCTGGCAGATCATCGAGCGCTACGGCGTCACCATCTTCTACACGGCGCCGACGGCCATCCGCACCTTCATGAAGCTCGGCCGGCAGCACACGCAGTCGAGCGACCTGTCGAGCCTGCGCGTGCTCGGCTCGGTGGGCGAGCCCATCAACCCCGAGGCGTGGATCTGGTACCGCGACGTCGTCGGCGGCGGCACGACGCCGGTCGTCGACACATGGTGGCAGACCGAGACCGGCGCCATCATGATCTCGGCGCTCGCCTCGGTGACGACGCTCAAGCCCGGCAGCGCGCAGGTGCCGATCCCCGGCATCGAGGTGGATGTGTTCGACGAGTCGGGCACGCCGGTCGCCAACGGCGATGGTGGCCTGCTGGTCGTGTCAGAGCCGTGGCCGTCGATGCTGCGCACGATCTGGGGCGACGACGACCGCTACCGCGAGACCTACTGGGAGAAGTTCGGCGACCGCTACTTCGCCGGTGACGGCGCCCGCAAGGACGAGGACGGCGAGATCTGGCTGCTCGGCCGCGTCGACGACGTCATGAACGTCTCGGGCCACCGCCTCTCGACGGCCGAGATCGAGTCGTCGCTCGTCGCGCACGCCGGTGTCGCCGAGTCGGCGGTGGTGGGGGCGTCGGATGCGACCACGGGCCAGGCGGTCGTGGCATTCGTGATCCTGAAGCAGTCGGCATCGAAGGAGCACTCCATCGAGGAGGCCGAGCAGATGCTGCGGAAGCACGTCGCGACAGACATCGGCGCGATCGCCAGGCCGCGGCAGGTGTTCATCGTGCCGGACCTGCCGAAGACGCGCTCGGGCAAGATCATGCGGCGCCTGCTGCGCGACCTCGCTGAGCGTCGCGAGATCGGCGACACCACGACGCTCGCCGACCAGTCGGTGGTCGACGCGATCCAGTCGCAGCTGCGGTAGCCGCACCTCCGTAGGTCGAGGAGCCCGCGGCCGCAGGTCGCTGGCGTCACGAGACCGGAGCAGCGCACCGCTGCCCCTGCGGTTTCGTGACGGCAGCGACGCTCCGCGCCGCGGCCTCCTCAACCTACGAAGGCCTCACGCGAAGGCGACGACCAGCTCCACCTCGACCGGCGCGCCCAGCGGCAGCTCGGCCACGCCAACGGCGCTGCGTGCGTGGCGACCCGCGTCGCCGAAGATCTCGCCCAGCACGTCGCTCGCGCCGTTGATGACGCCCGGCTGGCCCTGGAAGCCCTCGGCCGAGGCGACGAATCCGACCACCTTGACGATGCGGGTGATGCGGTCGAGCGAGCCGATCTCGGCCTCGATCGCCGCGAGCCCGTTGAGGGCGCACTGGCGCGCGTCGGCCTTGGCGTCCTCGGCGCTCACCTCGGCGCCGACCTTGCCGGTGCGGGGCATGGCGCCATCGATCATCGGCAGCTGGCCGGAGGTGTAGACGAAGCCGCCGGTCGAGACCGCCGGCACGTAGGAGGCCACCGGGGGCACGACCGCCGGCAGCGTGATGCCGAGCGCGGCGAGCCGCTCCGCGACGCTCACGCCTCGCCCGCCGTCTCGATCGGGCGCTTCAGGAACGCGACCATGCCACCCTCAGGGCCGTTCGCGACGTGCACGAGCTCCCAGCCGTCGCCGCCCCAGGTGTTCAGGATGGCGGTCTCGCGGTGGATGAGCAGCGGCGTCGTCGCGTACTCCCAAGTCGTCTTCGACATCGTCTGTCGTCCCTGCTCTCATAGGTTGTTCGCGTACCCTCGTATGCTATGGCCGCAACACGTCACAAGCCAGGAAGCCTGCTCGGCTCGCTCCTCGGGCTCATCGGGTTCTCTGCGATCGCCGGGATCCTCGTCTCCGCGACGCTCACCCCCGCCCTCGCCGTCGCTTCCAGCACCGCGAACAGCGGCCTCGACCTCTTCGAGAGCCTCCCCTCGTACGCCCAGATCAACCAGCAGGCGGAGCGCAACCGCATCTACGGCCTGCGCGACGGCCAGCCCGTCGAGATCGCGCAGTTCTACGCCCAGGACCGCCAGGTGCTGGCCTGGGCGGACGTGCCCACGAACGCCGTCAACGCGCTCGTGGCCGGCGAGGACCGCCGTTACTACCAGCACGGCGGCGTCGACGCCCCCTCGGTGGTCCGCGCGGGCATGTCGCAGCTCGGGATCGGCGGCGACTCGGGCGCCTCGACGCTCACCATGCAGCTGGTGCGCCAGCAGATCGCCATGGATGCCTTCATCCGCGGCGACGACGAGACCTACGCGCAGCAGTACGAGGAGAGCTACCAGCGCAAGCTCGCCGAGATGCGGCTCGCGATCGGGCTCGAGCAGGCCTACACGAAGAACGAGATCGTGCTGGCATACCTCAACATCGCCAACTTCGGCGGCAACATCTACGGCATCGAGTCTGGCGCGCAGCGACTCTTCAACAAGCCCGCCTCCGAGCTCACCATCGCCGAGTCGGCCGCGCTCATCGCGACGGTGCAGAACCCGTCGATCCGGCGACTCGACAATCCGGACAACTGGCCGCGCAACCAGGAGCGGCGCGACTTCATCATCAACCGGATGGCCGCAGAGGGGCTCATCACCACCGAGGAGCGCGACGCCTCCCTCGCCATCCCGGTGGATGAGGAGTTCGTCGACCTGCAAGCACCCAACAACGGCTGCACGACCGCCTACGACTCGGCGCGCTTCTTCTGCGACTACGTCACGCGCGTGCTGAACAACGACACGTTCGACGACAACTACATCCTCGGCGCCACCTATGAGGACAACCGCGCGGCGCTCGACCAGGGCGGCTACCGCATCTACACGTCGATCGACCTCGACCTCAACGACGCGGTGCAAGCCGCTGTCGATGCCACGACGCCGAACACGGAGAACCGCTGGCAGTCGGGTGCAGCGGTGACCCAGCTCGAGGTGAGCACCGGGCGCATCCTCACGATGGTGCAGAACAAGGATTACTCCGGTTCTGAGAACGCTCCGCCGACGGCCACGAGCGTCAACTTCAACGCGGACTACCAGCACGGCAGATCCACCGGCTTCCAGCCCGGTTCAGGCTTCAAGATCTTCACGCTGGCGGAGTGGATCAACAGCGGTCGCTCGGTGAACCAGCAGGTGGATGCCACCCGCGAGACCTGGAACACCGGGGACTTCACCGCTTCCTGCAACCCGGGCGCCACGGGGCTCGCCGCCGAGGGCTGGAACCCGCAGAACAACGAGGGCAACGAGTACTCCCGCATGACGCCCACCGAGATCATGGTGAACTCGATCAACACGGGCACGATCCGCATGGCGAGCGAGCTCGACCTCTGCGACGTGATGGCGACCGCGCATGCGATGGGCATCGATCGCGCCGAGGTCGGCTCGGTCGATGCGCGGAACGGCGAGGTCATCGAGAACGACCTGGTGCCGATGCCGTCTGGCGTGATCGGCGGCGCCTGGAACGTGACACCGATGGGCATGGCCGAGGCCTTCGCGACGATCGCGAACGGCGGCATCCACTGCGAGCCGATCGCGATCGACCGCATCGTGGCCCGCGATGGCACCGAGGTCGCGCCCCCCGGGCAGGATTGCAACCAGGCACTCACGCCCGAGGTCGCGTCGGTGATGCAGCTCGTGCTCACCGAGGTCACTGAGCGCAACCCCCTCAACAACCCCGCCGGCACGACCCCGGTCATCTCGAAGACCGGAACCAGCAACCGCGTCCTGCAGACATGGGTGAACGGCGCGAGCCCGACCGTTGCCACGTCGGTGTGGGTCGGCAACATCGTGGGCGGCCAGAACCTCGCAGACGTGGGCCAGTGGAACGACCGCTCCGCGATCTTCCGCGATGCGATGGGCGCCGCGATCGACCGCTATCCCGGTGGCCAGTTCCTCTCCCCCGACCAGGAGACCGTGCAGGGCGACGCGAGCGAGCTGCCGGATGTGACGGGTCAGTCGCTCGCAGCGGCACAGAACGCGCTCACGGCGGCCGGCTTCGAGGTGCAGGTGGCCGACCCGATCCAGGGCATCCAGTCGAGCGGCAACGTCGAGTACACGGCGCCGGGCGCCGGCTCACTCGTCACGACGCAGACGCCGATCATCATCTACCCCTCGAACGGCGAGCTCGCTCCCGAGGCCGAGCAGCCCGCGGACACCGAGGCTCCCGACGAGGCCGGCGCCACCTGGCCCGACCTGGTCTCGCAGTCGCTGTCCGATGCCAGATCGACCCTGCAGGGCAGAGGCTTCGACCCCGGCCTGATGCAGGTCACCTGGCAGGATCACGGCGAGGCCAACCTCTGCAGCGTGCTGGCGCAGAACCCGCTCGCCGGCTCCCCCGGCTCCGCGGGCGACCCGATCTCGGTGGTCGTCGGCACGAACGCCGCCGGTGGCGACCCTGGCTGCTAGCCCCAGAGCGCTCGGCGCGGTCGCCGGCGGCATCATCGCCGCCGGCGCCGCAGTCGCGGCCTACGCGACCGCGATCGAGCCGCGTGCCTTCCGCATCCGCTCAGAGGTGCTGCGCGTGCTGCCCGCCGGGGCGCGCCCCATCACGGTGCTGCACCTGGCCGACATCCACCTGGCTCCGTGGCAGGAGGACAAGCTCGACTGGCTCGAGAGCCTCACGACCCTCGAGCCCGACCTGATCGTCAACACGGGCGACAGCCTCGGCCACGCGGCCGCGCTGCCGGTGCTGGCGGATGCGCTGCGGGTGTTCCAAGGCGTGCCCGGATTCTTCGTCCACGGGTCGAACGACGTGTACGGGCCCGAGTTCAAGAACCCGCTGCGCTACTTCGCCGGCCCCTCCACGCTCGCGGGCGAGTCGCACAAGCAGCGGCTCGACACCGCCGGCCTCGAGCGCGCCTTCGAGTCGCTCGGCTGGCTCGACCTCAACAACTCGGCGCGCGCGATCGAGGTGCGCGGCACGACGGTCGCCGCCTTCGGCGTCTCCGACCCGCACCGCCACTGGGATCGGCTCGACGAGACCGAGGCGGCGATCTCACGCATGCGCAAGGCGCTCGGCGATGAGCCGCGGGTGACGCTCGGCGTCACGCACGCGCCCTACCAGCGCATCCTCAACGCCTTCGTCGACCTGGGGGCGGATGCGATCCTCGCCGGTCACACGCACGGCGGCCAGGTGCGGGTGCCGGGTGGGCACGCGATCGTCACCAACTGCGACATCCCGCGCGCGCAGGCCTCCGGGCTCAGCACCTGGGTGCACGACGGACGTGCGGCGCCCCTCAACGTGTCGCAGGGCATCGGCGCCTCGATCTGGGCGCCGTTCCGGCTCGGCACTCCCCCAGAGGCCGTCGTCGTGTCGCTGCGGCCGCGCGACATCGGGTAGACTGGTGCGGTTGCCAGCGGGGCTGAGGCTCGGCCGAGGCAGCATCGGGGTGTGGCGCAGCTTGGTAGCGCGCGTCGTTCGGGACGACGAGGTCGCAGGTTCAAATCCTGTCACCCCGACACTTGTGACAGAGCCCCTCCCTCGGGAGGGGCTTCGTCGTTCCCTCAGCAGAGCCGCAGGGCTGGCCCCGCCCCTTGCGCCCGGAGTGCAGTTGCCGAACACTGTTACGTAAAGCGGACGCCTGCGCTCGACAGTGTCGTCGAGGTCCCATGGTGCAGAGCACCGCTTCGATCCGACAGGAGTCACCATGAAGAAGCAGCTGCTCGCCGCGACCGCGGTCGCCGGGCTCGCCATCGTGGGCCTCGCGGCCCCGGCACAGGCCGCGCCACCGCCCGGAGCCGCCATGAACCACACCGACTACTGGGAGGCGCAGGGCTACGGCGACTGCGACAAGATCGATCTCCCGGACGGCGTCGGCAGCTACACGCTCCCCGAGCTGCCGTGGGGCCTGCAGTACACGCTGCTGGTGCTCAAGGCGGGCTCCGGCAGCAGCGCGAACGATGTGATCGCCTGGCCCGTCGAGGGCTCGACCTACGAGCATGCGACCGGCAAGGACCTCAGCCACATCATCGTCTGCACGACCGAGATGATCAGCTGACCTGCGCTCGGGATGGGCGGGCGGCTACCCCAGCCGGCCGCCCGACTCCTGCAGATAGCAGGTGGCGCACAGCGACTCGTAGGTGACCGCCTCGCCGTCGATGGCGACCTGGTCGCCGTCGAAGACGAATCCGTCGCCGATCTTCCGGCCGTTGAACATGGCCTTGCGGCCGCAGCGGCAGATGGTCTTGAGCTCCTCGAGCGAATGTGCGAGCTCGAGCAGCCGCGCGGAGCCCGGGAAGGCGTGCGTGAGGAAGTCGGTGCGGATGCCGTAGGCGAGCACGGGCACACCGCGCTCGACCGCGAGACGCAGCAGCTCGTCGACCTGCGCGGGCGTGAAGAACTGGGCCTCGTCGACGAGCAGGCAGGCGACCGACTCGTCGCTGCGCGCTGCCGCGGCCTCGAACACCTCGGCGACCGACTCATCACGGCCGACCAGGAAGTCGACCGCTCTCGTCACGCCCAGGCGCGAGACGATCTCACGCTCGCCCTTCGTGTCGGTCGAGGGCTTGCCGAGCAGCACGCGCTGGCCGCGCTCCTCATAGTTGAACGCGGCCTGCAGCAGGCCCGTCGACTTGCCGGAGTTCATCGCGCCGTAGCGGAAGTAGAGCTTTGCCACGGCTACAGGATGCCGTCCTCTTCGGCGCGCAGGATGAGCTGCGCGCGCTTGCCGGCCGAGCGGTCGACCGCGGTGTACTTCGCGCGCACCCGACGCAGGAACGTCTTCGCGGTCTCGTAGCCGACGCCCATCGCTGCCGCGACCTGGACGGTCGTGAGCCCCTGCACGTAGTGGGCCAATGCGCGCCGCTCGCCGGGTGAGAGGCGAGGCCGGCGCTGTGCCTCCTCGGTCACGACGCGCGGGCCCCTGCGACGCGTGTGACGCGCGGTGGCGGAGCGGGCGACGACAGCCGCGACGGAGGCCGCGAGCGGCACGACGACAGCACCGGAATCCTCCAGCCGATCGCGCAGCTCGTCGTCGACGTCGGCATGCACGACCACGAGCGCACCGGCGGCCACCGCTGTCACCGCGTGCGCGAGCAGTGCCCTGCCGGGCTCCTCTGCCAGCACCACGACGTCGCCGGGAAAGCCGGCGTCGACGACCAGGTCTGTGAACCGCGGCGCGACGGCGCTCAGGCGCAGCCCCGGGTCGGCATCGATCGCCTCGCGCAGCGCGGCGCTCAGCGTGCCGGTCGCCACGATGCTGACCGAGCGTGGAGCGTCGACCTCGGTGTCGGTGAGGGTCATCCGAAGCAGCCTAGGCGGTCGTGGCTGCAGGGACGCTGGCGCCGCCGGAGTCCGGCGTCTCGGCGTCGGTCAGCTGCAGCACGCGCGCGGTGCGCGCAAGCGTCTCGCGCGCCGCATCCGGATCCGCGTTCAACTTCGTGCCGTAGCTGGGGATGAGCTCACGGAGCGTCTCGCGCCACGCGGGCATGCGCTCCGGGAAGCAGCGCTCGAAGAGCGTCAGCATCACGTGCACTGCGGTGGATGCGCCGGGTGACGCGCCGAGGAGGCCCGCGATGGTGCCGTCGGCGCCCGTCACGAGCTCGGTGCCGAACTGCAGCACGCCGCCCTTCTCCGCATCCTTCTTCATCACCTGCACGCGCTGGCCGGCGACGATGAGGCGCCAATCCTCATCCTTCGCCTCCGGCATGAACTCGCGCAGCGCGTCGAGCCGCTGCTTGCGGGAGGCGAACACCTCGCCGACAAGGTAGTTGACGAGGCCGAGGTTGGCGAGCCCGGCACGCATCATGGGCCAGATGTTGTGGGCCTTGATGGTCTCGAACATGTCGGTGTAGCTGCCGGACTTCAGGTACTTCGGGCTCCAGCCCGCGTAGGGGCCGAACAGCAGGCTCGTCTCGCCGTCGACCACGCGGGTGTCGAGGTGCGGCACCGACATGGGGGGCGCGCCGACGCTCGCCTTGCCGTAGACCTTCGCCGTGTGCCGGGCGACGATCTCGGGGTTGTCGGTGCGCAGGAACGCGCCAGAGATCGGGAAGCCCGCGAAGCCCTTGGCCTCCGGGATGCGCGACTGCTGCAGCAGCTTCAGCGCGCCGCCGCCGGCGCCGACGAACACGAAGCGCGCCTTCACCTCGAACGTCGCCTGGCCGACCTCGCGGCGCAGGCGCAGGCGCCAGTCGCCGTCGGAGAGGCGCTTGAGCCCGGTGACGGTCACGTCGGTGTTGATGATCGTGCCCTCCTGCTCGAGCCTTCCGAACAGCATCCGCGTCAGTGCGCCGAAGTCGACGTCGGTGCCGTCGGTCGCGCGCGTCGCGGCGATCGGCTGGGACCGCTTGCGGCCGGGGATGAGCGTCGGCGCCCAGCCCCGGATGACCTCGGCGTCCTCCGAATACTCGATGCCAGCGAAGAGCGGCTCGTCCTTCAGCAGCTCCCAGCGGCGGCGCAGGTAGTCGACGTTGTCCTCGCCCCACACGAAGGTCATGTGCGGGGTCGGCGAGATGAAGCCCTTCGGGTCCGGCAGCGTGCCGTCCTCGACGAACGACGACCACAGCTGGCGCGAGAGCTGGAACTGCTCGTTGATGTCGACTGCCTTCGCGGTCGTCATCGAGCCGTCCGGTGCCTCGGGCATGTAGTTGAGCTCGCAGAGCGCGGCGTGGCCGGTGCCGGCGTTGTTCCACGGATTCGACGACTCCTGCCCGACCTGCGACAGCCGCTCGAACACGTGGATGGACCACGACGGCTCCAGCCGGTGCAGGAGGGCACCGAGCGTCGCGCTCATGATCCCTCCGCCGATGAGGGCCACGTCGATCGTCTTGGTCACATCCCCGATTCTAGAACAAGGCTCGAGAACCGACGACCGGGCACTGGGGTCGCACCCAAGCCTGCTGGGCCTACCATTGGCGCGTCGGCACCGAGACGGTCGGCAATGACGAGAGGAGCCAGTCATGGGAATCCTGGATGACGCGAAGGACAAGCTGGGCGACGCAGCCGGCTGGGTCAAGGACCGAGCCGAGCAGATCGGCGACCAGGCGCAGGACGCCGGCCAGACGATCGGCGAGAAGGCGGCCGACGCCAAGCACTGGGTCGAGTCGCGCGTCGGCAGCCCCGCTGACGACGACGCAGCGGTCGAGCGCACGGGCGGCGGCGGCGAGTTCGCGAGCGAGTGGGTGGATGCGTCGGCCGACGCAGACGCGGACCCCGCCGCGGACACCGAGGCCGAGGGCGACAAGCCGGCGTAGCCGAGCGCACGCGAAGAAGGGCGGGACCGCGGTCCCGCCCTTCTTGCGTTCCGACCCCGGCCCGGGACGGGCCGGGGAGCTGGCTCGCGGCGGAGACCCGAACGGGTCTCCGCTCCAAGCTCCAGCGCTCAGCCGAGCCGCTGCGCGACCAGCTCTGCCAGCTGCACCGCGTTGAGGGCTGCGCCCTTGCGCAGGTTGTCGTTCGTGACGAAGAGCACCAGGCCCCTGCCTGGCTCCGCAGACTGATCGGCGCGGATGCGGCCGACCAACGAGGGGTCTGCACCTGCGGCCTGCTGCGGGGTCGGCACGTCGACGAGCTGGACCCCCGGAGCGCTCCCGAGCAGCTCGCGCGCCTGCTCGGGGCTCAGGTCGCGCTCGAACTCCGCGTGGATCGCGAGCGAGTGGCCGGTGAACACGGGCACGCGCACACAGGTGCCCGCGACGCGCAGCTCCGGGCGCTGCAGGATCTTGCGCGACTCATTGCGCAGCTTCTGCTCCTCGTCGGTCTCGCCGGAGCCGTCGTCGACGATCGAGCCTGCCAGCGGCAGCACGTTGTGCGCGATGGGCTGCGTGTAGACAGCGGGCGCATCGAAGGCGATCGACGAGCCGTCGTGGGTGAGGCGCTCCGGGTGCTGCGTCGACGCCTGCTCGAGCTGGCCGCGAAGCTCCTCCACGCCCGACAGGCCGGAGCCCGAGACCGCCTGGTAGGTGGCGATGACGAGGCGCACGAGACCGGAGGCGACATCGAGCGGCTTCAGCACCGGCATCGCAGCCATCGTGGTGCAGTTGGGGTTCGCGATGATGCCCTTGACCGCGCCGGTGATGGCGTGCGGATTGACCTCCGAGACGACCAGCGGCACCTCGGGATCCATCCGCCAGGCCGAGGAGTTGTCGATCACGATGACGCCCGCCTCGGCGAACTTCGGCGCCAGCAGGCGCGAGGTCGCACCGCCGGCCGAGAAGATCGCGATGTCGAGGCCGCTCGGGTCGGCGGTCTCGGCATCCTCGACGGTGACCGCGCCGCCCTTGAAGTCGATCGTCGTGCCAGCGGAGCGCGCCGAGGCGAACATCCGCAGCTCCTCGATGGCCACGTCGCGCTCCGCCAGCAGCCGCAGCACGACGCCGCCGACCTGCCCGGTGGCCCCGACCACGCCGATGCGCACCGGGCGAGCCTGACCGGGCTCCTCGGTCAGCGCGCGGATCATCGTCCGCTCCCGCCGTGGACGACAGCGTCCTCCTCAGCGTCGAGCTCGAACGCCGAGTGCACGACGCGCACGGCGTCGATGAGCTGATCGGCGCGCGTCACGACCGAGATGCGGATCTCGGACGTCGAGATCATCTCGATGTTGATGTCCGCATCCGACAGTGCCTTGAACAGCCGCGCCGAGACGCCCGCGTTGGTGCGCATGCCGGCGCCGACGAGCGCGAGCTTGCCGATCTGGTCGTCGTAGTGCAGCTGCTCGAAGCCGACCGACTCGCGGTGCGCCTCGAGGGCGTCGAGCACCCCGCCGGCCTCCTCCTTCGGCAAGGTGAACGAGATGTCGGTGCGGCCGGTGGAGGCCTCCGAGACGTTCTGCACGATCATGTCGATGTTCGCGCCGGTCTCGGCGACGATCGTGAAGATGCGTGCCGCCGTGCCCGGCACGTCGGGCGTGCCGACGACGGTGACCTTGGCCTCTGACAGGTCGTGGGCAACGCCCACGATCATCGGCTCCTCCATGGTGGACCCCGCTCTCTCTGGGTCGTAGACGATGGTTCCATCGTCGTTCGTGAATGAGGATCGCACGTGGAGCGTGACGCCGTGGCGCCGCGCGTACTCCACGCTGCGGATGTGCAGCACCTTCGCGCCACCGGCTGCGAGCTCGAGCATCTCCTCGCTGGTGACACGGGGGATGCGCCTGGCCCTGGGGACGACGCGGGGATCAGCGCTGAAGACCCCGTCGACGTCGGTGTAGATCTCGCAGACATCGGCCTGCAGCGCCGCCGCGAGCGCGACGGCAGACGTGTCGGAGCCGCCGCGACCGAGCGTCGTGATGTCGCCGGTGACCTTGTTGAAGCCGGCGAAGCCCTGCACGATCGCGATCTGGCCCTTGTCGAGGGCGTCGCGCACGCGGCCTGGCGTGACGGAGACGATGCGGGCGGAGCCGTGCTTGTCGTCGGTGAGCATGCCGGCCTGGCTGCCCGTGAACGAGACGGCCTCGGCGCCCTGCGACTTGATCGCCATGGCGAGCAGCGCCATCGAGATGCGCTCGCCCGCGGTCAGCAGCATGTCGAGCTCGCGCCCGCCGGATGGCAGGCTCGGCACCACCTGGTGCGCGAGGTCGAGCAGCTCGTCGGTGGTGTCGCCCATCGCAGAGACCACGACCACGATCGAGTCGCCGCGCTTGCGCGACTCGACGATCCGCTTGGCGACGCGCTTGATGCTCTCGGCGTCAGCCACACTGGACCCGCCGTACTTCTGCACGATGAGGCTCACGTCGCTCCTCTACCCCCTGGAACTTCCAAGTCTAGGCTTCCCTGGGTGCCGCATCCGCCGCCCCCTCGATCAGCGAGACCGGCTACCTCTCGACCGCCCGCCGCCCCTCGAAGGCCCGCCCCAGCGTCATCTCGTCGGCGAACTCGAGATCGCCGCCGACCGGCAGCCCGCTCGCGAGCCGCGAGATCTTCACGCCCATGGGCAGCAGCGAACGGATGAGGTAGGTCGCGGTGGCCTCGCCCTCGACGTTGGGGTCGGTGGCGATGATGACCTCGTCGATCGCGGCATCCTGCAGGCGAGTCATGAGCGATGCGACTCGCAGCTGATCGGGGCCGACGCCCTGCATGGGATTCAGCGCGCCGCCGAGCACGTGGTAGAGCCCGCGGTACTCGCGCGTCCGCTCGATGGCCACGACATCCTTCGCCTCCTCGACGACGCAGATGGTCGTCGGCACGCGACGCGGGTCGCGGCAGATGGCGCAGCGCTCCTGCTCGCCGATGTTGCCGCAGATGACGCAGAAGCGCACCCGCTGGCGAACGGTCTGGAGGATGGTCGCCAGCCGGTCGACGTCGAAGGTCTCGGTCTGGATGATGTGGAACGCGATGCGCTGGGCCGACTTCGGACCCACGCCGGGCAGCCTGCCGAGCTCGTCGATCAGGTCCTGCACGATGCCGTCGTACATGTCAGCGCTCCCCCCGCACCCGCGGGCGCTCCTCGATCAGCTCGGCGCCGAACTCCTCGCGCACCACGGCCTCGCCGTAGCGGGCCGCCTGCGTCGCCGACAGCTTCGGCTCTGGCGCCGGTGCCGCCTGGGCGAGCTCGTCGAGCGTCGGCCCAGTCGGGCGGGCCGCGGCGACCGGCTTGGCGGCCTCGCCGCGGGGCGGCTCGGCGACGGCGGGCGCGTCGGGCGCGGAGACGAACGAGAAGGGGTCGGGCTCCGGCTGCTCGGGCAGCGACTGCTCCGGCAGATCCTCAGGCGGCGCCTCGGCGTCGCTCGGGATGGCCGCGACCACCCAGCCGGTGACCGGGGCGGTGCTTGCGGCAGCGGTCGCAGCGCCATCGGCCGCCGGTGCGGAGCGCTCTGCGACGGCGGCGGGGTCGGATGCGCCGGCCGGCTTGGGCGATGCGGTCCGCGTTGGCGATGTGGCCGGCGACGGAGCCGCGACCTGCGGCGGGGGTGTCGTCTGGGCCGGGGCTGCGTCCGGTGCCGGATCGGCTCGGTGCTCGTCGTCGCCGGCGGCTGCCGGCTGCCCACCGGCCGTGCTCTGCGCGCGACCCGCCTGCCGGGTGCGCGGGACGTACTTCACGTCGATGCCGAGGAGGCCCTTGATCGCGGTGCGCAGCAGGTCGGCGACGCTCGGCTTGCCACCCTGCGACTCGCGGAAGCGCTGCACGTCTGCATCGGACTGGAAGCCCAGCAGCAGGACGTCGCCGTCCTTGAAGTCGATCGGCGTGGTGTTCGAGACCAGCATCCAGGCGGTGCGGTGCTCGTCGGCGAGCTGCTGCAGCACCTCGTCCCAGGCGTCGCGCAGCTGCCCGAACGTGATCGGCTCGGCCGGCGCTGCGACGACCGGCTCGGCGGGCGCCGCCTCGGCAGGCTTCGCGTCGGCAGGCGCCGCGACGACCGGTTCGGCGGGCGCCGCAGCGGCAGGCGCCGCATCGGCAGCCTTCGCGGACCCGTTTCGCCGATCGGGACCCGGTGCACCGGGTCCGTTTCGGCGAACTGGGTCGGCTTCGGGCGCGGGGGCCTCCGCAGCAGTGGGCGCGGTGGCAGCGGCAGGCGAGCCGGCAGCGGGCGCAGAGGCGGCAGCAGGCGCAGCAGCGGCAGGCGAGCCGGCAGCAGGCGCAGCGCCGGCAGCAGGCGCAGCAGCGGCAGGCGAGCCGGCAGCAGGCGCAGCGCCGGCAGCAGGCGCAGCAGCGGCAGGCGAGCCGGCAGCAGGCGCAGCGCCGGCAGCAGGCGCAGCGCCGGCAGCAGGCGCAGCAGCGGCAGGCGAGCCGGCAGCAGGCGCAGCGCCGGCGGCAGGCTCGGGCGCCGCAGCCGGGGCGGGCGCGGCGGTCGGCCCACCGACGACCGCGCCGCCATCGAGTCGCTGCTCGAGCCGCTCGACGCGCGCGAGCGTGCCGACCTCGGGCTCGCCGGTCTCGGGCACCAGCAGGCGCGCGGCCATGAGCTCGAGGTGCAGGCGCGGGCTCGTGGCGCCGGCCATGTCGGTGAGCGCCTTCGCGACGATGTCGGCCGAGCGCGAGAGCTCGGCGGCGCCGAAGCCGCCAGCCTGCTCCACGAGGGTCGCCAGCTCGTCCTCCGGCACGCCGTGCAGGATCGCGGCGGGATCGCTCGCAGCGCGCGCGACGATCAGGTCGCGCAGTCGCTCGAGCAGGTCCTCCACGAAGCGGCGCGGATCCTGGCCCGTCTGCACGACGCGATCGATCGACGCGAACAGCTTGGGCGCATCCGCTGCCGACAGCGCGCCGATGATCTCGTCGAGCAGCTCGCCGTGCGTGAAGCCGAGCAGCGCGACGGCGCTCTCATACGTGACCTTCGCCTCGGAGCCGGCGATGAGCTGGTCGAGCAGGCTGAGCGTGTCGCGGGCTGAGCCGCCGCCGGCGCGCACGACGAGCGGCAGCACGCCGGGTGCGACCTCGACGCCCTCCTGGCCGCAGAGCTGCTGCACGTACTCGAGCATCGGTGCGGGCGCGATGAGGCGGAACGGGTAGTGGTGCGTGCGCGAGCGGATGGTGCCGATGACCTTCTCGGGCTCGGTCGTGGCGAAGATGAACTTGATGTGCTCCGGTGGCTCCTCGACGATCTTCAGCAGCGCGTTGAAGCCGCCAGAGGTCACCATGTGCGCCTCGTCGATGATGAAGACCTTGTAGCGGTCGCGGCTGGGCGCGAAGGTGGCGCGCTCGCGGAGGTCGCGGGCGTCGTCGACGCCGCCGTGGCTGGCCGCGTCGATCTCGACCACGTCGAGCGAGCCGCTGCCGTCGCGGCCGAGCTCGACGCAGGAGTCGCAGACGCCGCAGGGATCGGGCGTGGGGCCCTCTGCGCAGTTGAGGCAGCGGGCGAGGATGCGCGCGCTGGTGGTCTTGCCGCAGCCGCGCGGGCCGGAGAAGAGGTAGGCGTGGTTGACGCGGTCGGCGCGCAGCGCGGTGCGCAGCGGATCGGTGACGTGCGCCTGCCCGATGAGCTCGGAGAACGACTCCGGCCGGTAACGGCGGTAGAGGGCGGCGACCATGTGCCCCAGGCTACTTGGCACCGGTGACGCTCGCCGACGCATCCACAGCTCGTCCTGGGGCTCAACTCCCGGTGCCCGTTCACGAACGGCGCGCAGCCGCGTCCGTAGCGCAGGCTCCCGAGACAAAAAGGGACCCCCCGCGCACCCGCCAGAGCCCGGTTGCCCTTGCTTCGTCTCCGACCTGGGGGAGTTGGCCTGGATGGCGCCACGCGGGGAGCCGCATCCATCGTACCCAACCAGAGGGCTGCTCGCGAAGCGAGCGCCTGTAGCGTTGCCACATGCTCTTGCTCGCCGACCCGGCCAGCCCATTCGACCTCGCCTTCGGCCTGCCGCTGCACCCGCTCGCCGTGCATGTGCCCGTCGTGCTCCTGCCGCTCGGTGCGATCGGGGTGCTGCTTGCCCTCATCGTGCCGCGCTGGCGTGCATCGCTCGGCTGGCCGGTGATCGCGGTGCTCGGCATCGCGACGATCGGGGCGCTCATCGCCAAGCTCTCCGGCGAGGCGCTCGCGGCGCGCGTCGGCTCGCCAGGGCAGCACGAGCAGCTCGGCAACTGGGTGCTCGCCATGGCGGCGATCCTGTTCGCGGCGACGCTCGCCTGGTGGCTGTGGCAGGGCAAGGCCGACCGGCGCAACCGCTCGACCGGCGTCATGGGGCTGCTCGCCGGCACCGTGCTCGCGACCCTCGCGATCGGCGCGGTGATCGTCGCGGTGCTCACCGGGCACACGGGCGCGACCCTCGTGTGGGAGGACCGCATCGCCTCCCCCGCGAGCGCAGAGCCGGGCGCGACGCCCTCGACGGCGCCGACCGGCGAGCCGGGCGACGAGATCGGGCTTGCGGAGGTCGCCCAGCACGACGACTCCGCCTCCTGCTGGGTGGCGATCGAGGGCACCGTCTACGACGTGACCGCCTGGATCACGCAGCATCCCGGCGGACCCGACCGCATCCTCGGCATCTGCGGCACGAACGCGACCGATGCCTTCGGCGCGCAGCACGAGGGCCAGGCGCTCCCGACCGAGCAGCTCACCCAGTTCGCGATCGGCACGCTCGCCGAGCGCTGAGGTCGGGCGTCGTCTCGATACGCCCCTGCGGGGCTGCTCGACGACCGAGGACGGGGCTACTCGACCGAGGGCGGCGCGACGAGCGCCGCCACCTGTCGCGCGATCTCGAGCTCCTCGGCGGTCGGCACGACCCACACCTCGATGGCCGACTCGTCTGCCGAGATGCGGCGCTCGCCGCGACCGGCGTTGCGCACCGGGTCGAGCACGATGCCGAGCGACTCGAGGCCCGCGAGCGCCGCGGCGCGCACCGGTGCCGAGTTCTCGCCGATCCCGGCCGTGAACGCGATCGCGTCGGTGCGGCCAAGGTGCGCGAGGTAGGCGCCGACGGTGCCGCGCAGCCGATGGGCGACTATGTCGAGCGCCTCCGACGCCCGCTCGATCCCCGCATCCGCCGCCTGCTGCACGTCACGCATGTCGCCCGTGCCCGTCATGCCCAGCAGCCCGGAGCGCTTGTTGAGCAGCGTGTCGATCTCGTCGATCGACATGCCTGCCACACGGTGCAGATGGAAGATCACGCCGGGGTCGATGTCGCCGGAGCGGGTCCCCATCACCAGGCCTGCGAGCGGCGTCATGCCCATCGACGTCTCGACGCTCCTGCCGCCGCGCACCGCGGTCGCCGACGCGCCGTTGCCGAGGTGCAGCACGATCGTGTTGACCGCCTCGAGCGGCTTGCCGAGCAGCTCGGCCATCCGCCGCGAGACGTACTGGTGGCTCGTGCCGTGGAAGCCGTACTTGCGGATGCGGTGCTCGGCAGCGACCCGCCCCTCGATCGCGTAGCGGTGCGCCGCAGGCGGGATGGTCAGGTGGAAGGCAGTGTCGAAGACCGCGACGTGCGGGAAGCCGGGGAAGGTCGCAAGGGCCGAGCGGATGCCCTGCAGGTTCGCGGGGTTGTGGAGCGGCGCGAGCGGGGCCAGGTCGTCGATCTGCTGCACGACGTCGTCGTCGATCAGCACGGCCCGGTCGAAGCGCGCACCGCCCTGCACGACGCGGTGCCCGATGCCGAGCAGCTGCACCGCATCGAGGTCGGGGCCGTGCGCGTCGAGCTGCCGCAGCACCCAGCCGAAGGCGTGCTCGTGGTCGGAGATGACGCGCTGCTCGACGATGTCCGGCTGACCGGGGACCTCGTGCGTCGCGACGCCGGTGGTCTCGCCGATCCGCTCGATGAGGCCGCTCGCGAGCGCATCGCCGGAGTCGACGTCGACCAGCTGGTACTTCAGGCTCGAGGAGCCCGCGTTGATGACGAAGACCGAGCGGCTCATGCCTGCTCCCCCGCTGCCGCCGCTGCGGGCTCCTGGGCCTGGATCGCGGTGATCGCGATCGTGTTCACGATGTCGCTCACGAGCGCGCCGCGGGAGAGGTCGTTGACAGGCTTGTTGAGGCCCTGCAGCACCGGCCCGATGGCGAGCGCGCCCGCGGAGCGCTGCACCGCCTTGTAGGTGTTGTTGCCGGTGTTGAGGTCGGGGAAGACGAACACGGTCGCCCTGCCCGCCACCTGCGAGCCCGGCATCTTCTTCTGCGCCACCGCAGCATCCGCCGCCGCGTCGTACTGGATCGGGCCCTCCACCGGCAGCTCCGGCGCCCGCTGGCGCACGAGCTCGGTGGCGGCGCGCACACGGTCGACCTCTGCGCCCGTGCCCGACTCGCCCGTCGAGTAGGAGAGCATCGCCACACGCGGGTCGATGCCGAAGTCTCTTGCGGTCTGCGCCGAGGAGACGGCGATGTCGGCCAGCTCCTCGACGGTCGGCTCCGGGATGACGGCGCAATCGCCGTAGACGAGCACTCGGTCGGCGAGCGCCATGAGGAACACGCTCGAGACCACCGAGACGCCCGGCTTGGTCTTGATCGTCTCAAACGAGGGCTTGATCGTGTGCGCTGTCGTGTGCGCGGCGCCGGAGACCATGCCGTCGGCGTCGCCCGTGTGCACCATGAGCGTGCCGAAGTAGCTCACGTCGAGCAGGCGCTCCATGGCCTGCTCGATCGTGACCCCCTTGTGGGCGCGCAGCCGCTGGTACTCGGCGGCGTACCTCGGGCGCAGCTCGCCGTCGTCGGTCGCGACGACGCGCGCATCGGCGATGTCGAGGCCCAGACCCGCGGCGCGCTGCCGGATCGAGGCCTCGTCGCCGAGGATCGTGAGCTGCGCGATGCCGCGAGCCAGCACCGTGGACGCCGCCTGCAGGATGCGGTCGTCATCGCCCTCCGGCAGCACGATGTGGCGCACCTGCTGGCGCGCGCGCTCGACGAGGCTGTGCTCGAAGATGAGCGGGGTCACCACCTCGGTGGTGGTCACCTCGAGCCGCTCGAGCAGCGCATCGGCATCGACGTGCTGCTCGAAGAGCGCGAGCGCGGAGTCGCGCTTGCGCTGCGTGCCGTCGATGAGCGAGCCGCGCGTGGTGGCGATGCGGCGGGCTGTCTCGTAGGTGCCGTGCGGGCTGATGCCGATCGGCAGCGCGAGGTCGAGGCCGTCGAGCAGCCGCTGCACGGCGGGGTGCAGCTCGAAGCCGCCGTTGAGGATGATGCCCGCGATCGACGGGAAGGTCTCCGACTGCTGGGCGAGCAGCGTGCCGACGACCACGTCGGAGCGGTCGCCGGGCATGACCAGGATGCCGCCCTCGATGAGGCGCTCGAGCACGTGCTCCATCGACATGCCGGCCACAACGGTGCCGAGCGACTCCCGGGTGAGCAGCCCGGCGTCGCCGCGCAGCAGCTCGGCATCGGTCGCCGCGAAGAGCGTGCCGACGCTCGGCGCGCTCAGCAGCGCATCCTCCGGGATCGACCAGATCGGCACGCCCGCGGGCACCGCATCCGCCAGCGCCCCTGGAATGCCCTCGATGGCGCTGGGCTCCGCGCGGTTGACGATGATGCCGGCGATGGATGCGTGGGCCTGCGCCAGCTCTGCGGTCGTGACGTCGGCGAGCTGCCGCAGCTGGTCGGCGGTGCGGGGCACATCGGTCTCGGGGTCGCGGCCGCCGAGCACGAGCAGCATGGAGGCGCCGAGGTTGGCCGCGACACGGGCGTTGAAGCCCAGCTCGGTCGGGCTGCCGACGTCGGTGTAGTCGGAGCCGACGATGACGATCGCGTCGAAGCGCTCGTCGATGCGGTGGTAGCGGTCGACGATCGTCGCGAGGGCGGCCTCGGCATCGTCGTGCACCGCGGCGTAGGTCGTGCCGATCGCCTCGTCGTAGGAGAGATCGACCGCCTCGTGGGCGAGCAGCAGCTCGAGCACGCGATCCCGCTCCTGCTCGGAGCGGGCGATCGGTCGGAAGACGCCGACGCTGCCGACGCGGCGGCTCAGCGCCTCGACGAGCCCCAGGGCCACGATCGACTTGCCAGCGTGGCCTTCGGGAGAGGCGATGACGATTCGGGTCGGCACGCACCCAGGCTAGTGCGCCTGGAAGGTTACGAAACGGTAACGGTTCGCTCCTAGCCTGAGCATATCTTTGGCACAGGTTCAGTATGGGTCGCAGTGCCGACGACGGCACGTCATTGAAGGGATCACCGTGACTTCACCCAACTCAGCGCGGACAGCGCTGCGGCGCGCGGTCGCGATCGGGACGGCGGTCGCGCTCGGCGCGAGCGTTGCAGTCCTGAGCGCGACGACGGCGAATGCGGCAGCAGCGCCTGCTTCCACGCTCGGATTCGAGGACGGGCGCTACATCGTCGTCCTCGCAGAGGATGCCCTCGCCACCTATGAGGGCGGCACCTCCGGTCTCGCCGCGACTGCACCGCAGCGCGGCAGCGACCTCGACACCACCTCCCATGCGGCTCGCGCCTACACGGCGCACCTCAACGACCGTCACGAAGACGTGGCGTCGTCGGTGGGTGCGACGATCGACGCGGATCTGACCGCATCGTTGAACGGCTTCGTCGCCGACCTCACCGCTGAGCAGGCGGAGGACCTCTCGCGCACGGCGGGCGTCCGCTCGGTCGAGGCGAACGAGATCCTGCAGCTGCAGAGCTCCCCCGCGAACGACTATCTCGAGCTCGGCGAGCTCTGGAACCAGGTCGGCGGCATGGCTGACGCCGGCGCTGGCGTGGTCGTGGGTGTCATCGACACGGGCATCGCGCCCGAGAACCCCTTCTTCGAGGGCGAGGCGCTCGGCACTGTCGCCGGCGACGAGCCCTACCTCGACGGCGACGTCATCACCTACCTGAAGTCGGACGGCCAGACGTTCACCGGCCTCTGCGAGACCGGCGCGGGCTTCACGGCCGACGACTGCTCCACGAAGATCGTGGGCGCGCGCTACTACCTCGACGGCTTCGGCGCAGGCAGCATCGGCACGGAGACCCAGGTGCCCGGCGAGTACGCCTCGCCGCGCGACGGCGACGGCCACGGCTCGCACACCGCCTCGACGGCAGCGGGCAACGCGGATGTCGCGATCCACTCCGTCGGCGGTGCCGACCTCGGCACCATGTCGGGCGTCGCGCCCGAGGCGCGCATCTCCGTGTACAAGGCGTGCTGGTCCGGCCCCGACCCGGCCGACGACGAGGATGACGGCTGCGCCTCGACCGACCTGGTGCAGGCCATCGACCAGGCCGTCATCGACGGCGTCGACGTGATCAACTACTCGATCGGCGGCGGCGCGGCGACCTCGGTGGCCACCGCGACCGACGTCTCGTTCCTCGGCGCAGCTGCTGCCGGTGTCTTCGTGTCGGCCTCCGCAGGCAACGCGGGCCCGGGCGCCTCGACGCTGGACCATGCAGCGCCGTGGTACACGACCGTCGCCGCGGCAACCGTCCCGAACTACGAGGCGACCGTCACGTTCGCCGACGGCTCCGCGGTCGCGGGCGGCTCCATCACGGTGCCGTTCGACGGCGAGGTCACCGGCACGCTCGTCTACGCGGGTGACATCCCGACCGACACGAGCGCGGAGGGCGTCACCAACGCGGCGCTCTGCATGCCCGGCTCCATCGACCCGGCAGCCGCTGCCGGCATGATCGTGCTCTGCGACCGCGGCGGCAACGCCCGGGTCGAGAAGTCGGAGGTGGCGGCAGCTGCCGGTGCCATCGGCGCCATCGTCGCCAACCCGACGCCGGGCTCGGTCGACCTCGACGACCACGCGATCCCGACGGTGCATGTCGACGCGGTGCACTACGAGGCGGTCTCCGCCGCCGCGGCTGCGCGCGAGACGGTCACGCTGAGCCCCGGCAACACCTCGGGAGTCGACACCGTCGCTCCGGTCGTGGCGGGCTTCTCCTCGCGGGGGCCGGCGCTCGCCGATGGCTCCGACGTGATCAAGCCCGACGTCGCCGCACCCGGTGTCGGCATCATCGCCGCCTCCTACCAGGCACCCGGGGGCGAGGACCGCTACGCGTTCCTCTCCGGCACGTCGATGGCAGCCCCGCATATCGCGGGTCTGGCAGCGGTCTACCTGTCCGAGCATCCGCTCGCGACGCCCGCAGAGGTGAAGAGCGCGCTCATGACGAGCGCGGAGGACACCTTCCTCGCCGACGGCACCCGTGAGACGGATCCGTTCTCGCAGGGCGCCGGCATGGTCGACTCGCCCTCGTTCCTGAACCCGGGCCTGATCTACCAGAACGGCACCGAAGACTGGTACGGCTACCTGCGCGGGCTGGGCTACGGCCTGCCCGACGCATGGGTGGGCGAGGCGATCGACCCGAGCGACCTCAACATCCCGTCCATCGGCATCGGCTCGCTCGCGGGCACGCAGACCGTCACCCGCACGCTGACCGCGCTCGAGCCCGGCAGCTACGAGGTGTCGGTCGAGGGTGTCGCCGGCGTCGACGTCGAGGTCTCGCCGCAGGTGCTCGACTTCACCGAGGTCGGGCAGGAGCTGTCCTACGAGGTCACCTTCACGACCACATCGGCAGCGCCGGAGCAGTGGACGTCGGGCTTCCTGACCTGGTCGAACGAGACCAACGCGGTCCGTTCGCCGGTGGCGGTGCGTCCGCTCGCGATCGTCGCCCCCGAGTGGGTCGAGGGTGAGGGCCGGCGTGACACGATCGCGATCGACGGCCTCGCTGGCACCGATGGCGAGCTCACGGCCACCACGGCCGGGTTCGCGCCCTACCAGGGCATCGCGAACGAGAGCGGTGTCGCTGGCGAGCAGTTCGTCTATCCGGTGACGATCCGCGACGGCGAGCTCGCGCACGACTTCGTGCTCAACGGAGACGAGACGGTCGCCGACCTCGACCTCTACATCTACCGCCTGAACGAGCAGGGGCAGGCTGTCGAGGAATGGGTCGGAGGCACGGCATCGGCCGATGAGGCGGTGCTGCTCGAGAACCCGCAGGCGGGTGACTACCTGGCGCTCGTGCACGTGTACTCGGCGGCGGGCGGCGCCGAGACGCCGTTCATCCTCGAGCACGCAGCGGTCTCGCCCAACGGCGGGAAGGGCAAGCTCACGGTGAGCCCCTCCAGCCAGCAGGTGTCGACCGGCGACGCGTTCGAGCTCGAGGTCACGTGGAACGGCCTCGGCGCCAACGAGCAGTACCTGGGCGTCGTCCTGTACGAGCTCGCGGGCTCGACGGACCGCACCTACGTCTACGCGGAGTCGGCCCCCGGACCCTCGACGGGCCGCGGCCAGCTGCCGTAGCGCAGGCACGAGAGACAAGGGGGCGGAGGCTGCGGTCTCCGTCCCCTTTCTTCTCGGGCTAGAATCGCAGGGTTGACCTTTCGAGGTCGGCACGGAGGATTCGCCTAGTGGCCTATGGCGCACGCTTGGAAAGCGTGTTGGGTGCAAGCCCTCAGGGGTTCGAATCCCCTATCCTCCGCCAGCAGTCCGTCGCTCCGCGACGAGCGCCACCACCATGCAGCTTCGTCACGAGGAGCACGGATGCGCGGAAGCAGTCCCGTGAGCGCTCGCATCCTCGTCGTCGACGACGACCGCGACATCCGCGATCTCGTGTCGATCAAGCTCGCCTCCGCCGGGCATGTCGTCGCCACTCGCGAGAACGGCGAGCAGGCGCTCGAGGCGGCGCTCGAGGGCGATTGGTCGGTGCTCGTCCTCGACGTCATGATGCCGGGCATGACCGGCATCGAGGTGCTGCGCATCCTGCGAGCGCGTGGCGACACGACCCCGATCATCCTGCTCACCGCGCGCGGCCAGGAGAGGGACATCGAGGCCGGCATCGCCGCCGGTGCCGACGACTACATCACGAAGCCGTTCAGCCCCAGGGCGCTGCTGGCCCGCGTCGCCGCAGCGATCGGCTGAACAGGTCGCGAGGGGCGGCCAAGGGCGACGGCGTCAGACCGCCAGGGGAAGGCTGAACGTCGCGGTCGAGCCGCGGCCGACCTCGCTCGCGAAGTCGATCGAGCCGCCATGCTGATCGATGATCATGCGGCAGATCCACAGGCCGAGGCCCGCCCCCTGGACCCCGGATGCGCGAGCGCTCGACGAGCGGTAGAAGCGCTCGAAGACGCGCGCGGCCTCGGTGGGCATCACGCCGGCGCCGTCGTCCACCACGACCAGCCGCGCATCCGCACCGTCGACCTCGACGCGCACGTGGACGCTGCCGGCGTCGCGTGTGTACTTGATGCCGTTGGAGATCAGGTTCTCGATCACCTGCGTGATGCGGCGCTCGTCGGCGTCGACCTCGATCGCCGGCCCATCGGCGAGCGTGAGCGCGACCCCGCGCCGATCGGCGCGATGCTCGAGCGTGGCGACGGCCTCGACGGCGAGCGCGCGCAGGTCGAGCCTGCGTGTCGCGAG
This sequence comes from Agrococcus sp. ARC_14, assembly GCF_022436485.1. Classification (NCBI taxonomy): domain Bacteria; kingdom Bacillati; phylum Actinomycetota; class Actinomycetes; order Micrococcales; family Microbacteriaceae; genus Agrococcus; species Agrococcus sp. ARC_14. Next base: position 899,340 of record NZ_JAKUDO010000001.1, on the reverse strand, counting down.
GTGCACATCGCCCCTGCTCATCTCGCCCACGATGAGCAGATCCTCGACCAGCGCGCGCAGCCGGTCGGCGTTGCGCTGCACGATCTGCAGCCAGCCGCGCAGCGACGCCGGCACCTCCTCGTCCAGCGCGAGCTCGAGGAAGCCGGTGATCGACGTCAATGGCGTGCGCAGCTCGTGGGAGACGAGCGCGACGAAGTCATCGCGATCCTCCACCATCCGCATGTAGTTCGTGACGTCGTCGACCGAGGTGATGGAGCCGCGGAAGTCGCCGTCGAGCAGCAGCGGCCGAGACGAGATGGTGGCGGCGACCGGCTCGAGCCCTGGTCGATGGATCCAGCAGATGACGTTGTCGAAGGCCTCTCCGCTGGCGGCTCGCACGAACGGCGTCTCCGCCTCTGGGATGGGGCGCCGCGACTCCAGCTCGAGGAAACGCAGATCTCCGAGCGCCTCGGCCACCGTCGTGCCCGCGAGACCCGGATGGTCGGCGAGCGTCGAGTTCACTCGCACCACCCGACCCTCGGGATCGAGCAGTGCGAGCCCGACGCGGGCGGTCTCGAAGATCGCGTCGAGCAGATTGGCGTCTGCCTGGCTCTGCTTGGCGATGGCGAGCTTCTCGCGCTCGCGATGCAGGATGGCGAGCTGCTGCCGCTCGATCGTGCGCGTGTAGTTGGAGGCGAACCATGCCGTGGCGACCAGCGCGATCGGCACGAGCACCACGCCGACGGCGTTGGCCGTGAGCGTCACGCCGCTCGAGTCGGCGATGCGCATCGCCATCACCGCGAGCAGCACGGCGCTGGCCGCACCCACCAGCGCGATGCCGCGCGTGCGGGCGGTGACTCCCAGCCAGAAGGCCGGCATGACCGCCAGGATCGCCACGATGCGCGGGGCCTGCGGATCGGCGATGAGGGCAGCGAGCGCGATCAGGTCGAGGGTCGGCACGATGAACCGCAGCGTCGGGCCGACTGCCTTGCGCGTCGCGAGCGCGAGGACGGTGGCGAGCCCCATGCCGACCGTCGCGATCCACAGCCAGGGCGCGTGCCAGCTGTCGGCATCGACGAGCGTGAGCACGACGAGCACCATGGCGACCATGATCGCCAGGATCGCCTGCACCCATCCCAGCCTCAACGCGCCAATCACCCGCGGACGGATGTCGCCGTCGAGCTGCCGGGGGCGGGTCACCTTCGTCGGTTGCCGAAGATGCCGCGCACGATGTCTCGGACCATCGCCTGGCCCGAGCGCGAGCCGAGGAACTCGGTGACGACGTTGCCGCCGCCAGACCTCGAGGAGCCGCCGGAGCGCCCTGCGGAGCCCCCCGCGCGGTTGCGCTTGGCCTCCTGCTCGAGGCGCTTCGCCTCCTCTTCCGCTGCCGTTCGCGCTGCGTCGTCCTGCTCGGCCTTCTGCGCCGACTGGAGCTTCGCCTGCAGGATCTCGAAGGCGCTCTCGCGGTCGACGGCCTGCCCGTACTTCGGCAGCAGCGGAGAGGCCTGCACGGCGCGCTGGATCTCGGCCTCCGGCGTCGGATCCATCGAGCCCTGGGGCGCGCGCAGGCGCGTCCAGGCGACGGGCGTCGGCGCGCCCTTCTCGTTCATGACCGTCACGATCGCCTCGCCGATGCCGAGGCTCGTGAGCACCTCTCCGAGGTCGTAGTCGCTCTTGGGATAGGTGCGCACCGTCGCCCGCAGCGCCTTCTCGGCGTCAGGGGTGTGCGCCCGCAGCTGGTGCTGCACGCGCGAGCCGAGCTGTGCGAGCACGTCGTCGGGCACGTCCTTGGGCGTCTGGGTCACGAAGAAGATGCCGACGCCCTTCGAGCGGATGAGCCGCACGGTCTGCACGATCGCCCCGAGGAAGTCCTTCGACGCATCCTTGAACAGCAGGTGCGCCTCGTCGAAGAAGAACACCAGCTTGGGCTTGTCGACGTCGCCGACCTCCGGCAGATCCTCGAACAGGTCGGCCAGCAGCCACATGAGGAAGGTCGAGAAGAGCGCCGGCTGGTCGGCGACGCCCGGCACCTCGAGCAGGCTGATGACGCCGCGCCCGTCCTGCGTCGTGCGCAGGAACTCACGGGTGTCGATGTCCGGCTCGCCGAAGAACACATCCGCGCCCTGCTCGCTGAACGCCGTGATCTCGCGCAGGATGACGCCGGCGGTCTGCGACGAGATGCCGCCGAGCCGCCGCAGATCCTCCTTGCCCTCATCGCTCGTGAGCCACAGCAGCAGCTCGCGGAGGTCCTTGAGGTCGACGAGCGGCAGCTGCTGGGCGTCGGCGTACGCGTAGACGATGCCGAGGCTCGACTCCTGGGTGTCGTTGAGCCCGAGCACCTTCGCCAGCAGCGTCGGACCGAAGTCGAGCACCGTCGCTCGGATCGGGACGCCGTTGCCGACGCCGCCGAGCGCGAAGTACTCGACCGGCGCTGCACGAGGCTCCCACGGCTGGCCGATGCCTGCAGTGCGCGCGAGCAGCTTGTCGTCGGATGCGCCTGCCGTCGCGACGCCGGAGAGGTCGCCCTTGATGTCGGCCGCGAAGACCGGCACGCCCGCAGCGGAGAGCTGCTCCGCGAGCACCTGCAGCGTCTTGGTCTTGCCGGTGCCGGTCGCCCCCGCGATGAGGCCGTGGCGGTTCACCATCGACAGCGGGATGCGCACCTGCGTCTCGGAGTCGGGCTCGCCATTGACGAGCGCGCCCATCTCCAGGGCGGTGCCGTCGAAGGCGTAGCCGGTGCGGATGGCGGCGACGGCGTCGGCGCCGAGTGGCCCGGCGAGGTCGCGCTCCTCGACCGGTGCGCCCGGCTCGGCGGGCTGCTCGGGGTCGAGGGGGGTGGGCGCCGAGACCGGTGCCTCCTCGAAGCTCTCCGCGACGGGCGGGGCCTGCTCAGGCGTCTCCTCGTCGGCGGGGCTCGGCGGGGCGTCCACCTTCGCCCGCTCCGCACCGGCGTGCAGCTCTGCCAGCCTCGCCTCCGCTTCGAGCTGCGCCTGCCTGGCCGCCTCGAGTTCTGCCTGGGCCTTCGCGAGCTCGTCCGTCATGGCGCCATCCTTGCACGCTGGAGCTCAGAGCAGCGGCCCTTTCGGGCCGCTGCCGCGACGCCAGTGCCGATGCCCGTCTCGGGCAGCGGTCCGCGCTGAGGCTTGGAGCAGAGGCCCTTTCGTGCCTCTGCCGCGACGCCGGCATCACTCGATCGGCGGCACGGTCCTCGGTCGTACGACGAACCAGAGCGAGCAGGCCGCCAGCACGCCGCAGATGAGCATGATCGAGCCCATCGGGATCGCGTTCGAGATCGTGAACAGCCCGACGATCGGGCTGACGAGGCCGGCGATCGACATGTTGAGCGCGCCCAGCAGGGACGCCGCCGTGCCCGCCTCGCGCGGATGGCTCGCGAGCGCCAGCGTCTGCACGCACGGCATCGACAGCCCGAACGCGAAGGCGAACACCACCAGCGGTGGCACCATGCCTGCGACGCCGAGCCCGGCGGCGTCGAGCACGATGATGCCGGATGCCGAGAGCACGAGCAGCGCGGTGGAGACCGCCAGCACCCACTGCGGGCCGAAGCGATTGGCCGCGCGGCCAGCGGTCTGCGTCCCGATGAGCACGCCCACCGAGCAGATCGCGAAGATCAGGCCGAACTCGCCTGGGGTGAAGCCGTAGACCTGCTGCAGCAGCAGGGACGCCGTGGAGATGTAGGCGAACATGCCGCCGAAGATGCTCGCGCCGATGACAGCGACGCCGATGAAGACGCGGTCGGTCAGCACCGCCCGATAGCGCTGGCCGAGCGTGGAGTGGCCGGACGAGTGCCGCAGGTGCGGCGGCAGCGTCTCGCGCAGGAACACCAGCTGCAGCACGATCACGAGCACCGCATAGCCCGCCAGGATCCAGAAGAGGCCGCGCCAGTGCAGGAACCCGACCAGCCAGGAGCCGAGCACGGGCGCAGCGATCGGTGCGATGCCGATCACGAGCGCCAGCCGTGACAGCGCCGTGGTCAGCTGCTTGCCGCCGAACAGGTCGCGCACCATGGCCATCGCGACCACCGTGCCCGCGGCGGCACCGAAGCCCTGCACGACGCGCATGAGCATGAGCGTCACGATGTCGGGCGCCATCGCGACGGCGACGCTCGCGAGCACGTGCACGCTCGTGGCGATCAGCAGCGGCCTGCGGCGGCCGATCCGGTCGGAGAGCGGCCCCACCACGAGCTGCCCGAACGCGAATCCCAGGGTCGTGGCCGACAGCGTCAGCTGCACGGCCGCATCCGACGTTCCGAAGTCGGCCTTCAACGCGGGGAAGGCCGGCAGGTAGAGGTCGATGGTGAACGGCCCGAGCCCGGCGAGCAGGCCGAGCACGATCAGCGTCGAGACGCGGTGGCGCCTGCTGAACTCGGCTCCGGGGGCGGCGCTCACCCCTGGGCGAGTGCGAGGGGCACGTCGACGCGCGATGCGACGCGCTCCTCGCCGGTCGTCGCGTCGTGCTCGAAGACCACGCTGCCGTCGATCAGCACCGTGCGCGGGCGCGCCATCGGGTCCATCCAGTCGCCGCTCCACACCACGATGTCGGCGCGCTTGCCGACCTCGAGCGAGCCGACCTGCTCGGCGACGCCCAGCACCTTCGCCGGGTTGATGGTGATGGCGCGCAGCGCCGTCTCGCGGTCGAGGCCCTCGCGCACGGCGAGGGATGCCTGGTGCACGAGGAACGAGATCGGGATCACCGGGTGGTCGGTGATGATCGAGATCTCGACGCCCGCCCTGGCGAGCTTGCCGGGATTGGCGATCGACCGGCCGCGCAGCTCCATCTTCGACTTGGTGGTGAAGAGCGGACCGATCAGCACCGGCACGCCGCGCTCGGCGAGCAGGTCTGCGACGAGGTGCGCCTCGGTGCCATGGTCGATGACGAGGTCGTAGCCGAACTCGGCCTGGATGCGCAGGGCCGTCACGATGTCGTCGGCGCGGTGGGCGTGCTGGCGCCACGGGATCTCGCGATTCAGGACCTTGCCGAGCGCCTCGAGCGTGAGGTCGACCTCGTGGCGCTTGTCGTTGTCGGGGTCTGCGTGGCGGCGCTGGTAGTTCTGCGCGGCGACGAAGGCGTCGCGAATGATCTTCGCCGTGCCGAGGCGGGTCGAGGGCGTGACCTTCTTGTCGCCGTAGACGCGCTTGGGGTTCTCGCCGAGGGCGCTCTTCACGCCGGCGGGCTCGCGCAGCACCATGTGGTCGACGATGCGCCCGTGTGTGTGGAGCGTGGTGGCCTGGCCGCCGATCGGGTTGCCGGAGCCGGGGTTGACGTTGACGGTCGTCACGCCGCCCGCGAGCGCCAGATCGAAGCCCTCGTCGAAGGGGTCGATCGCGTCGAGCGTGCGCACGCCGGCGGTGTTGGGGTTGGTCATCTCGTTCGTGTCGCTCGCGCCGGCCCCGTCGCCCTCGGGGTGCACGCCGAGGTGCACGTGCGCGTCGACGAGGCCGGGCGTCACCTGCGCTCCCTCGACATCGAGCACGGTGGCGTCGGCGGGCACGGCCACGTCGGTGCCCAGCTCGGCGATGCGGCCGTCGCGCACGAGGATCGTGCCCTCGAACTCGTCACCCACGACAGGGACGACACGGGCGTTGACGATGGCGATCAGCATGGGTCCTCTTCCTGTCAGACAGCGGCACTCCAGCCTACGCCTGGTTAGCCCGACGAACGACCCAGCGGCACGATCAGGCGAGCGCTGCCTCGAGGTGCGCGACCGTGTCGCGCCAGCCGAGCTCGTAGTCGGCGACCCCCGCCGCATCCGTCACATGCTCGATCGTGACGCGCGTGCCGTCGGCCTCCTCGGTGAAGGTCACCGTGACCGTGTCGACGGCCTCGCCCACGGAGCCGCCGTCGATCCAGCGCCAGCTGAAGACGAGCCGCTCGAGCGGCAGGACCTCGAGGTACTCCCCCGTCACGCCGAAGCCCGCATCGACGTTCTCGAACCGGTAGGCGCCACCGACCCGCGCGTCAGCACGGATGGTCGTGCCGGGCACCTGCCGCCACCACCAGCGGGCGAGGCGATCCTGCTCGGTCCATGCCGCCCACGCCAGCTCGCGGGATGCCTGAACGTGCTGCGAGAGCTCGATGGTGGTCTCCGTCATGGCTGCTCCTCCTGCAGGTGGTCGGCGAAGTCGCTGAGGCGAGCACGCCACATCGCGCGCATGCCTGTCGCCCAGTCGGCGAGCAGGTCGAGCCCGCCAGCTTCGAGCGTGACGATCGCCTGCCTGCCGACCCTGCGCTTGCGGGCGAGGCCGGCGGCCTCGAGCACCCGCACGTGCTTGTCGATGGCCGGCAGCGTGATGCCGAGCACCTCGGCGAGCTCGCTCATGGTCGCCGGACCCTCGGCGAGGCGGCCGACGAGCCGCCGGCGCGGCGCCGAGGCGATCGCGTGCGCGACGCCGTCGACCGTTGACTTCACCATGTGGTGAAGTGTAGGCGGATGCGGGGCTCGGCCACAAGGGTGGCCGTGCCTTCGATCGGGCACAGCGCAGCACCAGCCGCCACTGCGGGCTCGCGCCCCGCTCAGCCCGATCGAACGCTCGGGCACCGGATTCGCACGGCAGGCCGAGGCCGCACCGCCTGCGACTCCGCGCCATCACGCACTCCGTGCGGAGCTGCGCTGCTGCTCGTGCGCGAGAGCATCCGGAACCTTGCGCAAACGCCGTCCGCAATCTTCAGCGGCACCGCCCAGGATCAGAGCATCCGGATGGCCGCTGCAGATGGAGCGCACATGACGATCACGCGTCAGCCTCGACAGGCATCTCGCCAGCGCGCGCTCGAGACGCGCCGGCCGATCCGCCCGATGCAGCTGGCGGGTGGGCTCGCCGCGCTGCTCGGCGGCGGATTCGCACTGCTGACAGAGGACTCCTTCGCGCGCCGCCTGCCGCTGTCGCCCCAGCTCGAGACCCTGGCCGAGTCCTCGACGGCGGCGCAGCTGCCGCCCATGCTGCTGCTGGTCGCCGCGCTGCTGCTGGCCGTCGCGCTCGGCACCCGCGCAGGCTCGAAGGGCGCCGTCCTGGCCGGCATGACGCTGCTGATCGTGCACGGCCTCAGCTGGCTGGACGCCGCGCAGCAGCAGCCGATCGTCGACGCGGCGCTCGGCCTCTACCTCTGGCCCGGCATCGGCTTCGCCGCGGCGTGCGTGATCGCCGCCTCCTGGCCGGTGCAGGGCTTCGATCGCTGGTCGTGGTTCCTGGTCGCGGGCGGGCAGCTGCTGACCCTGGCTGCAGGCACCGCCGACATCGCTGCGCTCGCCGATGCGATGAGGATCGCCTTGCCGCTGGGCCTGCTGCTGGCCGGCTTGGGGCACACCGTCAGCGGCATCTTCGGCACCAGGATGCAGACGCCCTGAGGCCCCTCAGTCGTCGAGCAGCTCCTCGAGCCGCGTCAGCGTGTCCTGCCAGCCGTCACGCATGTTCTCGAGCTCGTCGAGCGGGCCGGTGAGCGTGACGCGCACGTGCGTGCCGTCCCCGAGCTCGGAGAAGTCGACCACCACGAGATCCTCGCGGCGCTCCCCGTCCTCGTAGCCACTCATCCAGTCCCAGCTGAGCACCATCCGCTTGCCCTCGTCGAGCTGGAGGTATCGCCCCTGCACGCCGACGCCGCCGCTCGACGCAGTGAAGCGGTACAGGCCGTCGTCCCGCGCGTCCACGTCGTAGCTGGCGTCGTCGAACATCGGCCACCACCACTGCTCGAGGCCGTCGACCGTCGTCCACAGCTGCCACACCGCATCCGCCGACGCCATGACGAAGCCCTCGACCGAGGTGCGCTCCACCTCTTCCGGGATCTCGATGCGCTCGCTCATGCCGCAACGCTATCCGTGCGCGATGCGCCCCGCACTATCGTTGTGGCGTCCGGCGATCAGCGCCCACGACGAGAGGCCCTCCCATGTCTGCCCTCCCCGACGCCGCCGCCGCGACCCGCTCAGAGCGGCTCGACCGGCTCCCCTTCACGCGCAAGCACGGCCGCCTGCTCGGCACCGCCGGCATCGGGTGGGCGCTCGACGCCATGGACGTCGGGCTCATCTCCTTCGTCATCGCCGCACTCGCGCAGCAGTGGCAGCTGACGAGCATCGAGACCAGCTGGATCGCCTCGATCGGCTTCGTCGGCATGGCGATCGGCGCGACCGTCGGCGGACTGCTCGCCGACCGCATCGGCCGCCGCAGCGTCTTCGCGCTCACGCTGCTCGTCTACGGCATCGCGACCGGCGCATCCGCCCTCGTCGGCTCGATCGCAGCGCTGCTGGTGCTGCGCTTCGTGGTGGGGCTCGGCCTGGGCGCCGAGCTTCCGGTGGCCTCGACCCTCATCAGCGAGTTCGCGCCCAAGCGGATCCGCGGCCGCGTGGTCGTCTGGCTCGAGGCGTTCTGGGCGGTGGGCTGGATCGCCGCCGCCGTGATCGGCACCTTCGTCGTCGGCACCTCAGACGACGGCTGGCGCTGGGGTCTCGCGATCGGCATGGCGCCCGCGATCTTCTCGATCGTGGTGCGCTGGGGCATGCCGGAGTCGGTGCGGTACCTGATGAGCAAGGGTCGCGTCTCGGAGGCCGAGCGCACCGTGCGCTCGTTCGAGGAGGCCGCCGGCGTGCCCGCACCAGAGACCGCGTCGTCGGATGCGGCGGTGCCGGCGCCGACGGGGCCCCGGGTCTCGATCTGGTCGCCAGCGCTCCGCCGCCGTACCCTCGCGCTCTGGACGGTCTGGTTCTGCATCAACTTCTCGTACTACGGCGCCTTCATCTGGATCCCGTCGCTGCTGGTCGCCCAGGGCTTCGATCTCGTGCGGTCGTTCGAGTTCACGCTCATCATCACCGTGGCGCAGCTGCCCGGCTACGCGCTCTCCGCGTTCCTGATCGAGAAGTGGGGCAGGCGGCCGACGCTCACCGTGTTCCTCGTCGGCTCCGCGCTCGCGGCTGCCTGGTACGGCACCGCCTCGACCGAGGCGATGATCATCGCGGCAGGCTGCGCGCTCTCGTTCTGCAACCTCGGCGCCTGGGGCGCGCTCTATGCCATCGGGCCGGAGCTCTACCCGACGAACGTGCGCGGCACCGGCACAGGCGCGGCCGCCGGCTTCGGCCGCATCGCGTCGATCCTCGCGCCGCTCGCGGTGCCCTTCCTGATCGCCGGCGGTGGCTCGGTCCTGCTGTTCGGCGTCTTCGCAGCAGCCTTCGCGATCGCCGCCGTCGCGGCATGGACGCTTCCCGAGCAGCGGGGCAAGCCGCTCGACTAGCACCCGCCGCCATGGCTGCCGTCGCCGCCCTCCGCACAACGCAAGCCCGAAGGGCGAGCGCAGCGGCATCGACGCCGCGATGCGGTGGCGGGCCGCGATCGGGCTCGCGCGGGCTTGCGTTGTGCGAGCGGCGGCTCAGGGCTTGAGCGAGTCGAGCGCCTGACGCAGATCCGCCACCAGGTCGGCGGCGTCCTCAAGGCCCACCGAGAGCCGCAGCAGGTCCTCCGGCACGGCGAGCTCTGTGCCCTTGACGGATGCGTGCGTCATCTCCGAGGGGTAGCAGACGAGCGACTCGATGCCGCCGAGCGACTCCGCCAGCTGGAACAGTCGCGTGCGCCCCACCAGCTCGTGCACAGCGGGCACACCGCCCGCGAGCTGGATCGAGACCATGCCTCCGAAGCCGCGCATCTGCCGCCCGGCCAGCGCGTGCTGCGGGTGGTCGGGCAGGCCCGGATAGTGCACGGCGGTGATCGCCGGGTGGCCGACGAGCGACTCCGCGACCGCCTGCGCATTGGTGCAGTGCCGCTCGACTCGCACGGCGAGCGTCTTGAGCGAGCGGGTGGTGAGCCAGGCGTCGAACGGGCTGTTCACGGCGCCCACCGCGAACTGCTGGAACCCGACTCGCTCGGCGAGCGCCGCATCCGCCGTCACCACGGCACCGCCGACGAGGTCGGAGTGCCCGCCGATGTACTTGGTGGTGGAGTGCACGACCACGTCGGCACCGAGCGTGAGCGGCTGCTGCAGGTAGGGCGTCGCGAAGGTGTTGTCGGCGACGACGATCGCACCGGCCGCGTGGCCGATCTCGACGAGCCCCGGGATGTCGGCCACCTTCATGAGGGGATTCGAGGGCGTCTCGACCCACAGGATCTTCGTGTTCGGGCGGATGGCCGCGCGCACGGCGTCGAGGTCGGAGGCGTCAGCCGTCGAGAGCTCGACACCCCACCGCGCGTGGATCTGCGAGACCAGGCGGTGCGTGCCACCGTAGACGTCGTTGCCCATCAGCACGTGGTCGCCGGGCTGCAGCACGGCGCGCAGCAGGGCGTCCTCGCCGGCCAGGCCGGAGCCGAAGGTGAACGCGTGGGTGCCGCCCTCCAGGCTCGCGAGCTGCTGCTGCAGGGCGTCGCGGCTGGGATTGCCGCCGCGCGAGTACTCGTAGCCGTCGCGGAAGCCGCCGACGCCGTCCTGAACGAACGTCGAGCTCATGAAGATCGGCGGGATGACGGCGCCCGTGCGCGGGTCGAAGTGCTGGCCGTCGTGGATCGCCCTGGTGGCGAAGCCGTCCGCGGATGCGCCGGTGGGGTCGGTCATGTCATGCCTCCTTCGACAGGTGGGTGAGCAGGTCGGTGCGCGTGATGACGCCGACCGGCTTGGCGTCCTCGAGCACGAGCATCGCGTCGTGATCCCGCAGTGCCGCGAGCAGCGCATCCACCGACTCCGTGATGCCGATCTGCGGGAGCCTCGGCAGCAGGTGCTTCGAGATGGGGTCGGCGAGCTGCGCGCGCTCGGCGAACACCGCGTCGAGCAGCGAGCGCTCGTCGACGGCGCCGGCGACCTCGCCGACGACGACGGGCGGCTCGGCGGTGAGCACCGGCAGCTGGCTGACGCCGTACTCGCGCATGATCTCGATCGCGTCGTGCACGGTGTCGGTCGGATGCGCGTGCACGAGATCGGGCATGGCCCCGGCAGTGCCGGGCGCGAGCTTGCCGGTCAGCACGTCGCGCACGGTCGTCTCGCTGTCGGGCGCGGCGAAGCCGTAGGAGCGCATCCAGGCGTCGGAGTAGACCTTCTGCAGGTAGCCGCGGCCGGAGTCGGGCAGCAGCACCACGACGACGGCATCGGCGGGCAGCTGCTGCGCGGCACGCAGCGCGGCGACGACGGCCATGCCGCTCGAGCCGCCGACCAGCAGCCCCTCCTCGCGGGCGAGCCTGCGGGTCATGGCGAACGACGCCGCGTCGTTGACGGCAGAGACCACGTCGACGACGCTCGGGTCGTAGTTGCCCGGCCACATGTCCTCGCCGACGCCCTCGACGAGGTAGGGGCGGCCGGTGCCGCCGGAGTAGATGGAGCCCTCGGGGTCGGCGCCGATGACGGTGACGCGGCCCTCGGATGCGCGCTTCAGGAAGCGGGCGGTGCCGGTGATCGTGCCGCCGGTGCCGATGCCTGCGACGAAGTGCGTGAGCAGGCCGTCGGTGTCGCGCCAGATCTCGGGGCCGGTGGTGGCCTCGTGCGCGGCGGGCGCAGCCGGGTTGAAGAACTGGTTGGGCTGGTAGGCGCCCGCGATCTCTTCGGTGAGGCGGTTGGCGACGCCGTAGTAGCTCTCGGGGCTGTCGGGGGCGACGGAGGTCGGGGTGACGACCACCTCGGCCCCATAGGCGCGCAGCGTCGCCAGCTTGTCCTCCGAGACCTTGTCGGGGCAGACGAACACGCAGCGGTAGCCCTTCTGCTGCGCGACGAGCGCGAGGCCGACGCCGGTGTTGCCGCTGGTCGGCTCGACGATCGTGCCGCCAGGGCCGAGCAGGCCCTTGGCCTCGGCGTCGTCGATCATCGCGCTCGCGATGCGGTCCTTCACGGAGCCGCCGGGGTTGAGGTACTCGACCTTGGCGAGCACGGTCGCGGCGATGCCCTCCGTGACCTTCGTCAGCTTCACGAGCGGGGTGTCACCGATCGTGTCGACGATCGACTCTGCGTAGCGCATGGGCCCTCCTGCCTGCCGAACGAGCCTAGCGCCGGGTCGCCGTCGCCTCCCCCGGCGCCCCCGGCGCACAACGCAAGCCTGCAGCGCGGCTCTCGCGCGTTCAGCGGCGACGGTTCCCGCAGCACGCAGCGATTCGTCGCGGGGGCTTGCGTTGTGCACGAGGGGTTCGGGTCAGTGCAGGATGTGGGGGTGGATGCGCGCAGAGAGCTGGTGATCGAGCGGGTGCTGCGCTGCGTCGAGCTGGTGCCCGAGGGGCGCGTCGCCTCCTACGGGGCGATCGCCGCGATCTGCGGCATCGGCCCGCGCGAGGTCGGCTCGATCATGCGGCACTGGTCGGATGGGCTGCCCTGGTGGCGCGTCACCAACCACGCGGGCGACTTCGCCGGCGACCTGCTCGAGCGCGCCCGCCCCCACTGGCGCGAGGAGGGCATCCGCGTCAAGCCCAACGGGCTCGGCTGCCGCTACGCCGACTACGCCGCCGACATGGGCGAGCTCGAGCTGCGGTGGCTCGAGGCGACCCGCGACCTGTCGGGGCCGGAGGCCGACGGCACCGACGACCCTCGCGCATCCGACGCATCCGATCGGCCGCAGACATGACCGACGGGCGGCCCCGTGAGGAAGCCGCCCGTCGGCGATGTGCGGTCGTGCGGTGCTTCCTGCTGCAGGATGCTTCCTGCAGCAGGGTGCCCGCTACTGCTCGGTGAGCGGCGCGAGATCCTCGTTGTCGGCGTAGGCCTCAGCGGCGTTCGTCTGCGTCACGATGACCGGCTCGAGCAGGTTCGCGGGAACCTCCATCGCACCGTTGTCCGAGGTGCCGGTGGTCGTCGGCTCCTCGCCCGCCTGCAGCGCCTGCGCCATCTCGATGGCCGCGGCGACGAGCGCACGCGTGTCCTTGTAGATGGTGGAGTACTGCGCGCCGGCGACGATCGACTGGACCGACTCGACCTCGGAGTCCTGGCCCGTCACGACCGGCACGTCGCGGCCGTCGTTCTGCACCGAGGTGAGGATCGCGCGAGCGAGGTTGTCGTTCGGCGACAGCACGCCGTGCAGGTCCTGGCCCTGGTACGAGCTCTGCAGGATGGTGTCCATGCGGTTCTGCGCGTTCTCTGCCGCCCAGTCCTCGGTCGCCGTCTGCTGCACCGTGGTCTGGTCGGTGACGACCGTCAGGGTGCCGTCGTCGATCTTCGGCTGCAGCACGCTCATGGCGCCGTCGAAGAAGACAGCCGAGTTGGAGTCGTCAGCCGAGCCCGAGAAGAGCTCGATGTTCCAGGCCTCCTGGTCGCCGTAGCGCTCCGCAAGCCCGTCGAGCAGCGACTGCGCCTGCAGCTCGCCGACGTGGAAGTTGTCGAAGGCGACGTAGAAGTCGACCAGCTCGCTGTTCTGGATCAGGCGGTCGTAGGCGATCACCGTGATGTCGGCGGCGTCGGCGGCCTCGAGCTGGGTCGCCAGCTGGTTGGTGTCCGAGGCGCCCACGATGATGACCTCTGCACCGGCGGAGATCATGCTCTGGATCTGCTGCTGCTGATCACCAACCGAGTTCGACGAGCCGGCGTACTGCACGTTGCCGGTGAAGCCAGCCTCCTCGAGCCCGTTGGTGAACAGGTCGCCGGCCAGCACCCAGTTCTCGCTGGTGCGGTCGGGCAGGGCAACGCCGATCGTGGCGTCAGCGGCGAACCCGGCCTCGGGTGCGGCGCCCTCGCCCTCGGGGTCGGTGCCGGTGTCTGCGCGGCCGCAGCCGGTCAGTGCGACGCTGACGGCGGCGATGCCGGCCAGCGCCACGAAGGTGGACTTCCTCATCAGTACTCCTGTTGTTCGATGGTTGGGATGGGTCAGGATGCGGTGGGCAGGGAGTCCCTGTCGCGCCCACGTGTGAGTCCGCGCTGCAGCAGCGCGATGATCGAGAAGCGGCCCTGCCGCTTGTTGAGCACGTCGATCGCGACGGCGATCAGCAGCACGAGGCCCTTGATGACCTGGATCCAGTCGGAGCCGGTGCCGATCGCGAACAGGCCGTTCGAGAGCACGGCCATGACGAGACCGCCGATGATGCTGCCCGCCACCGTGCCGATGCCACCCGCGACCGCGGCGCCGCCGATGAAGACAGCGGCGATGGCGTCGAGCTCCCAGCCGTTGCCGTCAGCGGGGCCGGCTGCCTGCGAGCGGGCGATCCACATCATGCCCGCGACCGAGGCGAGCACCGACATGTTGGCCATCACGAAGAAGTCGATCCAGCGCGAGCGCACGCCCGAGAGCTCCGCAGCGCGTCGGTTGCCGCCCACGGCGTAGACGTGGCGGCCGAGCGTCGTGCGCTGGGTCAGGAAGCCGTAGCCGAGCACGAAGGCGACGAGCAGGACGCCCGACAGCGGGAAGCTCGTGCCCGGGCGGCCGCTGGCGAACAGCAGCGCGGTGGCGACGATCACGCCGGAGACCAGCGCGAGGCGGGTGATGAGCACCCACATCGGTGCGACGTCGGCGCCGAGCCGCTGGCGGCGCGCGCGGCCGCGCAGCTCGAAGACCACGACCGCGATGATCGCGGCGAGGCCGAGCAGCAGCGTGAGGTTGTTGTACCCGGTGTCTGGCCCGATCTCCGGCAGGTAGCCGGCGAGCGCCTCGACGAAGCCGGGGTCGACGCCGATGCCGCGCGACTGGCCGACGAGCTGGTTGAGCCCGCGGAACATGAGCATGCCCGCGAGCGTCACGATGAACGCCGGCACGCCCACGAAGGCCACCCAGAAGCCCTGCCAGGCGCCGATCAGGAGGCCGAGGCCCAGGCCGATCAGGACGCTGACGCCCCAGGGAAGCCCCCAGTCGTTCATCGAGATCGCGACGACCACGCTCGCGAACGCGGCGACCGAGCCCACCGAGAGGTCGATGTGCCCGGCGATGATCACCATCACCATGCCGATCGCGAGGAGCAGGATGTACGACTGCGACTGCACGAGGTTGATGACGTTGCCCGGCGCCAGCGTGGTGCCGCTCGTGGCGAACTGGAACGCCAGCACGATCACGATGAGCGCGCCCAGGATGCCGAACTCCTTCAGCGAGCCCTGCTTGCCGAAGAGCATGCTGAACTCCGCAAGGAAGCCGCGGCGCTCGTTCACGCGATCGGTCATTCGTGGTCACCCTTCGTCGGCGCCATCCGGCGCATGAGCATCTCCTGGTCGGCATCGGCGGCACGCAGCTCGCCCGTGATGCGACCCTCGAAGATCGTGTAGATGCGGTCTGCCAGGCCGAGCAGCTCTGGCAGCTCGGAGGAGATGAGGATGACGCCCTTGCCGGCGTCTGCCAGCTCGCGCACGATCTGGTAGATCTCGCTCTTGGCGCCGACGTCGATGCCGCGCGTCGGCTCGTCCAGGATCAGCAGGTCGGGGTCGGTGAACATCCACTTCGCCAGCACGACCTTCTGCTGGTTGCCGCCGGAGAGCGTGTCGACGCCCTGCTCGACGCTCGGCGACTTGATGCGCAGCGCCGTGCGGTACTCCTCGGAGACCTGCGACTCCTTGAGCGAGTCGACCACGCCTCTCGGAGCGATCTTCGAGAGCTTCGCAGAGACGATGGAGCGCTTGATGGTGTCGAGCAGGTTGAGGCCGAGCGCCTTGCGATCCTCGCTCACGTAGGCGAGCCCGTGGCCGATCGCGTCAGACACGGAGCGCAGCTTGATCTCCTTGCCGTCCTTGTGGATGGTGCCGCCGAGCCAGGTGCCGTACTGGCGGCCGAAGACGCTCATCGCGAGCTCTGTGCGGCCCGCGCCCATGAGGCCGGCGAAGCCGACGATCTCGCCCCTGCGCACGGTGAAGCTCGAGCTCTTCGCGACCAGTCGCTCTGCGGAGAGCGGATGCTGCACCGTCCAGTCGCGCACCTCGAAGAAGACCTCACCCACGGTGTGGGCGCGCTCGGGGAACCGCTGGCCGAGCGTGCGGCCCACCATCCCTCGGATGATGCGGTCCTCGTCGACGGCGCCGTCGGCGATGTCGAGCGTCTCGATCATCTTGCCGTCGCGGATGATCGTGATGGCGTCGGAGATCTGCTCGATCTCGTTGAGCTTGTGGGAGATCATGATCGACGTCACGCCCTTGGCCTTGAGGCCGACGATGAGGTCGAGCAGGTGCTGCGAGTCAGACTCGTTGAGCGCCGCGGTGGGCTCGTCGAGGATCAGCAGCCTGACGTCCTTCTCGAGCGCCTTGGCGATCTCGACCAGCTGCTGCTTGCCAACGCCGATGTGCTTGATGGGCGTGTCGGGATCCTCGGCGAGGCCGACGCGCGCGAGCAGCTCTGTGGCACGCAGGCGCACGGTGTCCCAGTCGATCGCGATGCCGCGGCGCGGCTCGTTGCCGAGGAAGATGTTCTCGGCGATCGACAGCTCCGGCACGAGCGCGAGCTCCTGATGGATGATGACGATGCCGGCGCGCTCGGACTCGTTGATGCTGCCGAACGCGACGGGCGCGCTCTGGTAGACGATCCGGCCGTCGAAGGTGCCGTGCGGGTAGACCCCGGAGAGCACCTTCATGAGCGTCGACTTGCCTGCGCCGTTCTCGCCGCAGATGGCATGGATCGTGCCCTTGCGCACCTCGATGCTCACGTCGTCGAGGGCACGCACGCCGGGAAACTCCTTCGTGATGTGCTCCATCGACAGGATCACCGGCTCTGCCACCCTTGGCCCCCTCATACGTGCCCGCCGTCGTCGGCGGGATCGCGGATCAACCTACGCGCGCCGGAACGTTGCGTCAAGTCATGAACGCAAGTGTCCAAATCGTTATCTTCACATGAACGCGGCCGTGCGTGCCGTCTGGCGCGCGAGCGTCACGGCGCCGAGCACCTCGGCACGAGGTCCCAGCGAGGCGCCGACGATCTGCGTCGAGGTCGCGAGGGGGTGCAGCGCGAAGCGGCGGAAGCCGTCGCGCACGGGGTGCAGCAGCAGGTCGCCGACCTCGGCGAGCGGCCCGCCGACCACCACCACCGAGGGCGCAAGGATGTTGCATGCGTTGGCGATGGTGCGCCCGATCGCGACACCGGCATCCGCCACCACGCGCCGGGTGGCGGGGTCGCCATCGATGGCTTGGTGCACGATGTCGCTGGTCGTGACGGGCCTGCCGAAGGCGGCGGAGAGCGACTGTGCCATGACCCGCACGGAGGCCAGCGTCTCGAGGCAGCCACGGCTGCCGCACACGCACAGCGTGCCGTTCGGGTCCACCTGCACGTGGCCCAGCTCGCCCGCGATCCCGAAGGAGCCGCGATGCAGCTTGCCGCCGATCACGAGACCGCTGCCGATGCCGGTGCCGATCTTCACGAAGATGAGGTCGTCGACGTCGCTGTACGGCCCGAATGCGCGCTCGGCAATCGCCCCCAGGTCGGAGTCGTTGGCGACCTCCACGGCCATCCCGAAGGCCTCGCCGATGCGATCGCGCGTCACGCCGTCCCACTCCGGCAGGATCGAGTGGCCCAGGATCGTGCCGGTGCGCAGATCGATCGGGCACGGCACGCCCACGCAGATCGCCGCGACGTTCTTGCGGGACACGTCCGCCTCGCGCAGCAGCCGATCCAGCAGCTCTGCGGCGACCGCGAGGCTCTCCTCGGCCCGATGCCCGACAGGCAGCACCACCTCGTCCTCGACGAGCACGATCGGATCGTCGGCCGCGACGGCGATGCGCACGTGCTGCCTGCCGAAGTCGATGCCGACGACCGTCGGCCCCTCGGCGCGCTCGAGCGTCACGAGGCTCGCGCGCCTGCCCTGGTGCACGGTGGGCTCCGTCGAGACGGAGCCGCGCTCCCGCAGGTCGCGCACGATGTTCGACACGGTCGCGTGCGCGAGGCCCGTGCGCTCGGCGATCTCGGACTGCGTGGCCGGCGCTCCCCGCAGCGCCTGCACGATGCGCGCCTCGTTCGCGGCGCGCAGAGCGCCCTGAGATCCGGGGCTGCGTCGCTGTGCCATTGAGCCATGGTGGCGAGAGTCGGGCTTGCTGTCAAGAAATGAACACAGAAGTCGCCTGTCTGGTGATCAGTTGGCGCCCGCGCGCCTCAGCTCACCGCCTGCTGGGCGAAGAGCGTCGCGTAGGTGCCCTCCTGCTCGAGCAGTTGGGCGTGGGTGCCGCGCTCGACGATGCGCCCGGCGTCGATGACGAAGATCACGTCCGCGTCGCGGATGGTCGAGAGCCGGTGGGCGATCGCCAGCGTCGTGCGCCCACGCGCCGCCTCGTCGAGCGCCGCCTGCACGACGCGCTCGGAGACGGTGTCGAGCGCGCTGGTGGCCTCGTCGAGCACGAGGACCGCAGGGTCCTTGAGCAGCACGCGGGCGATGGCGATGCGCTGCTTCTCGCCGCCGGAGAGCCGGTAGCCCCGCTCGCCGACGATGGTGTCGTAGCCGTCGGGGAAGCGGTGGATCGTGTCGTAGATGCTGGCCGCCCGCGCGGCGGCGTCGAGCTCTGCGTCGGTCGCATCCGGCTTGGCGTAGCGCAGGTTCTCGGCGATGGATGCGTGGAACAGATAGGGCTCCTGGCTCACGATGCCGATGTGGTCGGTGAGCGCGGACGGGTCGATCTCGCGCACGTCGACGCCCGCGAAGCGCACCGCTCCCCCCGTGACCTCGTGGAGGCGCGGGAGCAGGTAGCCGATGGTCGTCTTGCCGGCACCGGACGGCCCGACGAAGGCGGCGAAGGTGCCGGGCTCGAGCGTGAACGAGACGCCGTCGAGCGTGTTCGGCTCGCTCTCGCGCGCATCCGGGTAGCGGAACTCCACGGCGTCGAACTCGACCTCGCCGAGACGCGATGCGTCCACCGGCACAGGGTCTGCGGCCGGCACGATCGTGGGCTTGAGGTCGAGGTACTCGAAGATGCGGGCGAATAGCGCCGACGAGGTCTGCAGGTCGAGCGCGACGCGCAGCAGGCCCATGAGCGGCATCAGAAGGCGCGACTGCACCGTCGTGAAGGCGACGAGCGTGCCCGCCGTGACCCCCACATCCCCACCCGTGATCAGGAAGCCGGCGATCACGTAGATCACGGCCGGCAGGATCGAGATGAAGATCGAGACGATCGCGAAGAAGGTCTGCCCGCTCATCGTCAGGCGCACCTGCAGACCGATCTGGCGGTCGTTCTCGCTGCGGTACCTGCGCGACTCGTCGGTCTGGCGACCGAACGCCTTGGCGAGCAGGATGCCGGAGACCGACAGCGACTCCTGCGTGATGGCGGTCATCTCGCTGAGCGACTCCTGCGTCTGCGTCGCGATGCGGGCGCGCACCTGGCCGACGCGGCGCTGCAGGATGATCAGCAGCGGTGTCAGCAGCACGGCGGCGATCGTGAGCTCCCACGACAGGATCAGCATCGTCACCAGGCTCGAGAGCACCGTGACGGTGTTGCCGACCACCGACGAGACCGTGTTGGAGAGCACGTTCGCGACGCCGCCGACGTCGTTCTGCAGGCGCGACTGGATGACGCCGGTCTTCGTGCGGGTGAAGAACGCCAGCTCCATGCCCTGCAACCGGTCGAAGAGGCTGTTGCGCAGTTCGCCCATGACGCGGTTGCCCACCTTGGAGGTGAGCCAGGTCTGCCAGATGCCCAGCAGGCTCGTGGAGACCCACAGCACCACCATGATGCCGACCAGGGTCCACAGCAGGCGCAGATCAGGGCCGCCCTCTGGCGGGAAGAGCGCCTCGTCGAACACGCGCTGCGTCAGCAGCGGCGGAAAGACCGAGATGGCCGCGACCACCACCACGAGCACGATCGTGAGGATGATCGCGTTGCGGTGGGGCTTGAAGAGGCCGAGGATGCGCTTGCCCAGGTCGGGCACGCGGGGTGCGGTCGCGTTCGCCTCGCGCTGGGCGGACTCGTCGCGCATCCCGACTCGCCCACCGCGGCCACCCATGCCCATGCTCATGGGGCAACCGTAGCGCCGCGTGCGAGCATGGCACCGTGAGCGAGCCGGAGCCCTTCCTGATGCCGACGATCCCCGTGCGGCAGTGGCTCGATGCCGAGGGCAGGCCGATCGCGTACGGACAGCGCTGGAGCATGAGCGGTCCGCCGGCATCGGCGTACTCGGGGACGTCGAACACCGAGCGCTACGCGCCGCTGCACGCGATCGCGGTCGTGTTCGGCTCTGACGCCTGGGTGCCCCGCCAGCGCTGACGGGCGCTGAGGCTGGGCGGTGCGGCGACCCGCATCGTGCTCGGCGTCGCACTCGTCGCAACGACCCACCGCGACAACCGCGACTCGGCTGCACTGTGCGCGCGAGCCGGCGCTCTCGCGGGGCTTTCGGGCGTTGCGCCGGCCGCTCAGCAGCGGCGGCGGGCGGCGAGCAGCGCGCGGTGGTGCTCGAGGCGCTCGTGGCCGCACGGCTCACCGTGGCCGGGCACGAGCAGCGGCTGCGCGTGGGCTGCCAGGCGGTCGAGGGCGCGCAGCCATCCGGGCACGTCGGTCGAGTCGTCGAGCTGCGCGTCGTCGGCGGTCTCGACCAGGTCGCCGGCGACGGTGACCCCGGCCCCTGGCACGTGCACGACCAGGTCACCGCCGGTGTGGGCGCTGCCGATCGGCTCGAGCGCCACCTCCAGCGCGCCGACGCGCAGGCGGTGCGGACTCTCCACCGGCGTCGTCGGGGCGACGATCGGCAGCGCCCGCAGGGCATCCGCCGTCTCGTCGCTCGCGAAGCCGAGCACGGCGTCGCGCTGCTGCTCTCCGTGCGCCGCGAGCTCGGCGATGACGGCGGGATGCGCGTACGACGCCACATCGGCGAAGGTCGAGAGCGCGAAGCAGTGGTCCCAGTGCGCGTGCGTGATGACGACGCCGATGACGCGATCGCCTCGCAGCTCGATCGCTGCCCGCAGCTCGGCGGCGCGCTCGGGCAGCGTGCCGGGATCGACGACGAGCGCCTCTCCCCCATCGGCGATCACCACGGCGTTCATGGCTGCCTCGGGCATCACCCAGCGGTCGACGCCCGACGCGACCGGCAGGAGCACCGCCGCTGCCTCCCTGCGCGCAGCGGCCTCAGACACCCAGTCGCCTGCCCTGCTGCTCGAGCGCCACCCGCAGGATCCGCACCGCCTTCGGCCCGACGCCGTGCAGGGCCAGCAGCGCTGCCTCGCCCATCGCGGCGACCTGCTCGAGCGTCGTGACGCCGATCGCCAGCAGCGCGCTGGTGGCGGGACGGCCGATCTTGGGCAGGTCGCCGATCTGCTCCGGGGTGTCGCGGGTGCTCATGGCCACCAGCGTGCCATGCCGGAAGGGCCGCGCCTCCGAGGAATCCGGCCCGGCCCTGGTGCTCGCCAGGCGCGTTCTGCGAGGCTCGAGGCGTGACACGACCGCCTGCCCGCTGGGCCACCTGGGGACTGCTCGGATCCTGGACGCTGCACGACCTCGAGGAGGCCCTCACCATGTCGGCGTGGACGCACCGCGTGGCCGACGACCTCGACCGCCGCGGGCTCGCGGTCGTCGGCCAGGCCGTGCGTCGCTCGCGTGCAGAGGTGTGGACGGCGATCGGCCTCGTCGGTGTGCCGTTCGCCCTTGCCGCCGCGGCAGGCGCGCGCACTGCGGGCCGCAGCGCGCTCTACCAGGGCGCCCTGCTCGGCTACGGCTTGCACGCCATCTCGCACATCGGCGGCACCATCGCGTCGCGCTCCTACACACCCGGCGTGGCCACCTCCCCCGTGCTCGTCGCGGGCTTCTCGATCGCTGCCGCCGCCGAGCTGTTCGAGCGGCGGGTGCCCATGCATCCGGCCGCGACCGCCGTCGCGATGGTGCTCGGCGCCTGGGTGCCGGCATCGCACGTCATCGCCCGCAGGGCCCTGCGCCGCATCCGCGTTCGGCACTGACCGACAGGGAATGACGAAGGGCCGCACCCTCTCGGATGCGGCCCCTCATGTTCACGAGAGCGTGATTACTTGATCACGACCGTCGCGCCGGCCTCTTCGAGGTCAGCCTTGGCCTTCTCGGCGTCTTCCTTCTTCGCGCCCTCGAGCACGTTGGCGGGAGCACCGTCGACGAGAGCCTTGGCCTCGCCGAGACCGAGGGACGTCAGCGAACGGACGACCTTGATGACCTGGATCTTCGCCGAGCCGGCAGCCTCGAGGACGACGTCGAACTCCGTCTGCTCCTCGACCTCCTCAGCAGCAGCACCGCCGGCGGCGGGGGCCGCAGCGACCGCGGCGGGGGCCGCAGCGGTGACCTCGAAGGTCTCCTCGAATGCCTTCACGAACTCGCTGAGCTCGATGAGCGTGAGCTCCTTGAACTGCTCGAGCAGCTCGTCAGTCGACAGCTTTGCCATCGTCATCTCCTTGTTTCTAGTACTGACCGTGGCCTATTCGGCCGCGGACTCCTGCTTGACCCGCAGTGCCTCGACCGTGCGAACGGCCTGGGCGAGCGGTGCGTTGAACATGTAGGCAGCGCCGAACAGCGAGGCCTTGAAGGCACCTGCCAGCTTGGCCAGCAGCACCTCCCGAGACTCGAGGTCGGCGAGCTTGTTGACGTCGTCGGCCGTGAGCGGGTTCCCGTCGAAGAAACCGTTCTTGACCACGAGCGCCGGGTTCGCCTTGGCGAAGGCACGCAGCTCCTTCGCGACGGCGACAGGGTCGCCGTGCACGAATGCGATCGCAGACGGGCCGGCAAGCGACTCGTCGAACGCCGAGATGCCGGCGTTGTTGGCTGCGATCTTGGTGAGCGTGTTCTTCACCACGGCGTACGTTGCGTGCTCACTGATCGCACGGCGCAGCGTCTTCAGCTGGCCGACGGTGAGACCGCGGTACTCGGTCAGCAGAACGGCGTTCGAGGTCTCGAAGAGGTTCGAGAGCTCGGCGACCGCAGCTTCCTTGTTCGCCATGGTGCTCCTTGCATCGTTGCCGGCTTCCCTGGCTCACACATGAAAAAGAGCTCCGGCGCATGCGCTGGAGCTCGGTCCTCGACGGGACATTCGCACCTGCGCGGGCCTTCGCTCTCACGAGCAAGCCTTCGGTTGTCGCGCACCTTTCGAGCACGCGCCAACGACCAGCGGTCTTTGGTATGTCGCAAGACTACGGCACGACGGATGCGCGGCGCAAGCTCGCGCGCTGGAGCTGCGCGCCCCGCGCGACCATGAGGCTCGCCCCCAGCACCAGCGCGGCCACCGCCCACACTGCAGGCAGGCTGCCGAAGACCAGCACGGCGAGCACGCCGGCGGCCCCGAAGAGATAGGCAGCGACCATCCCCGCTGCGCGCGGCGCCGCGCCCTCGACGGTCGCTGCGATGCGGGCAGCGAGCGCTCCGGTCTCGAGCACGCCCGCCATGCGCACGACCGCGATCGTGGCCACGCCGACGGCCAGCAGCCACAGCGGACGCGACTGCCACCAGGCGTCGCTGAGCGGTTCGGGCAGCAGCGCCGGGCTGACCAGGCTGGCCCCCGCGAGCCCGATCAGCACCAGCATGTGCCAGGAGTAGATCGTCATGGCGCGCGCGTTGATCGCTCCAACGGCCCTCGCGACGACGCGCGCACCGGCGATGCGGCGCAGGCGGTCGCGCACCATCACCATCGCCGCGGCCTGCGCGACGCCCAGCAGCACCAGCACGACCGACGGCGGGTTGAGCGCCTGGAAGAGGTCGGGCGTCGAGAGCCCCGCCGCGCACACCGCGATGGCCAGCGCCAGCGCTCCGGCACCGAGCCGCAGCAGCACGGCGCGCGACCACCGATCGACGCTGCCGTCGGCGATCCAGAACCCCAGCTGCTGCGCGCTGAGCCAGACGAGCAGCAGATTCGCGAAGCCGATCGCGTCGACCCCCGTCGCTGCCCGCAGCACGTCGATGCCCAGTGCGGCCCCCGCGAGGGCGAGCGTCGTCCGCACCCGGACGACCTCGTGCATCCGCACCATCACCGGCACGAGCAGCGTGCACAGCAGGTAGACGCCCATGAACCACAGCGGCTGGCTGAGGCGGAAGCCGGCCTCGCCGACGAGCTCCGCCGGCACCCCGGCGGCCACCAGCGCGGCGAGCGAGAGCGCCGTGACGGCGACGGCACCGATGACGGGAGGCAGCAGTCGGCGCAGCCGCGTCGCCAGGTAGTCGGCGGCGGTGCGGTCGCGAGCGCGCATGCCCGTCCACTGCCGGTGCGCCGAGAAGCCGCCCAGCACGAAGAACAGCGGCATCACCTGCACGACCCAGCTCGCGAGCGGGAAGCCCTCCCAGCGATCCATCGCGTTCTCGATCACCGGGGCGCCGTCGACGACGCTGACGCCGACCATCATCGCGTGCAGACCCACGACCACGAGCAGGCAGAGCGCTCGCACGAGGTCGACGGATGCGTCCCTGCGGCCGCGCGAGACCGCATCCGCTCTGGTCGTGGTCGTCGCCCGCTCCAGCATCGTGGTCATCTCGTCGTCTCCGCTCCTGCCCGCGCCTCGGGCTCGATGCAGGGATCGTCGCGGGGAGCGCAGGGCGACGGCATCGCCCGCGAGTGTCGAGCCGCATGACCCTCGAGTAGGGGTGCGGTGCACCCTGCAGGGTGATGCCGCGAGCGCCGGCTGGCCGTAGCGTCGCAGCATGGATGTCATGCGGATGGTGCGAGCGGGTGAGGCGCGGTCGCTGTCGGTCGCCGAGTGGATCGTCTGGCCGGCGCTCGCGATCGTGCTCGCGACCCTCAGCGTCTCGCTGCACGCCTCGGTGCATCTGGTCGCGCTGCCGATCGCCTTCGTGCTCGGCCTGCTGCAGGGCGGCAGCGTGCTGCTCGCGGCGATCGTGCCGTGGGCGGGCGCGCTCGCGCAGCTCGCCGCGATCCTCGGCATCGCCCTCTCGACGACGCCGGCGGCTGGGCCGTGGCCGATCACGGTGATCGGCATGATCACGCTCACCGCCGTGCTGATCGTGGTGGCGCTGCGCTCTGCATGGCAGCTGGGCATGGCCACCTGGGCGGCGGCACTCGTGACGACCGGTGCCATCGGGCTGGTCGCCGAGCTCGTGCTCGGGGCTGGCAGCGGCTGGAGCGTGAACCTCGTCATCGCGGGCGGCGTCAGCGGCTTGGCGCTGGCCGTCGTCGTCATCGCGCGGCAGCTGCGGCGCGCTCGGCGGGAGGTCGCGGAGGCGCGGGAGGAGACGGATGCGGAGCGCGCGCAGGTGCTCTGGGCGCAGGAGCGCGCACGCATCGCGCGCGAGATGCACGATGTCGTCGCGCACAGCATGTCGCTCGTGCACATGCGCGCCACCTCGGCGGCCTACCGGCTCGACGCGCTCGACGAGGCCGCGACCGCGGAGTTCGGGCTGATCGCCGACGACGCCCGCGCCGCCATGCAGGAGATGCGCGGGCTGCTGCGGGTGCTGCGCGACCCCGACGACGTGCTCACGGCGCCGCAGCCCGGCCTCGAGCGGCTCGACGCGCTCGTCGCCTCCGCCCGCTCGGCGGGTGCGACCGTCGAGCTGCGCGTCGAGCCGATCGAGCCCTCGCCGTCGCGAGCGACGCAGCTGGTGCTGTTCCGCGTCGCGCAGGAGTCGGTGAGCAACGCCCTGCGCCACGCGCCGCACGCGCCGATCGAGATCTCGCTGCGGCAGGATGGAGCCGACATCGCGCTGCGTGTGCGCAACGACCTGGTCGACGGTGCCGCGCGCGAGGGCGGGCGCATCGACGGCCACGGCGTCCGCGGCATGCGTGAACGGGTCGCCTCCGTGGGCGGCACGGTCGAGATCGGCGCGGCGGAGATCGGCACGGACGGACAGGAAGGCTTCATCGTGGACGCGAGGATCCCCGCACGCCCGGCCGCCGGCGGTGAGCGCGCATGACGATCCGAGTGCTGGTCGTCGACGACCAGGAGATGTTCCGGCTCGGGCTCGCCTCGATCCTCGCGGCACAGCCCGACATCGTCGTCGCCGGGGAGGCCTCCGATGGGCGCGAGGCAGTCGCGCGGGTGCGTTCGCTGCAGCCGGATGTCGTGCTCATGGACGTGCGGATGCCCGAGCTCAACGGCATCGAGGCGACCAGCGCGATCCTCGCCGACGAGATCTCCGGCCATCGGCCGCGCATCGTGATGCTGACGACCTTCGACGTCGACGACTACATCTTCGCCGCGCTGCGAGCCGGGGCGAGCGGCTTCCTGCTGAAGGACGCCTCGCCGGCAGAGCTGGTCGCCGCGGTGCGAGCGGTGCACGCAGGCGACAGCCTGCTCTCCCCCGGCGTGACACGCTCGCTGATCGCCGAGTACGTCTCCGCCGCGCCCCGCAGGCGAGCCCCAGACCCCCGGCTCAACGCGCTCACCGACCGCGAGCGCGAGGTGCTCGTGCTCGTCGCGCAGGGGCTCTCGAACGCCGAGATCTCAGGCGGGCTGTTCATCTCGGAGCAGACGACGAAGAGCCACGTGAGCCGCATCTTCACGAAGCTCGGGCTGCGCGACCGCGCGCAGGCGGTCGTGTACGCCTACGAGTCGGGTCTCATCACCGCCGGCGACACGCGACGCGGCTAGCTCACGACGGGGGCGCCGACGCCGACGGCGGCACCGGCACCGAGCCGTCGACCGCTCCGGCCTCCGCGGCGCCGTCGACCGCTGCGACCTCGCCATCCGGCGTCGGCCACAGCGGCAGCCGCACGGTGAAGGCAGTGCGACCCGGCTCGCTCTCCAGGCTGATCGAGCCGTGGTGGGCATCGACCAGCGCCTGCACGATCGCGAGCCCCAGGCCAGAGGAGCCGGTCGCGCGCGAGCGGCTCGAATCGCCGCGCGCGAAGCGCTCGAAGACGGTGTGCAGCAGGGCCTCGGGGATGCCGGGGCCCGCGTCGACGATCTCGACGACCGCGTCGTCGCCTTCGGAGCGCAGCCGCACGTCGATCGTGGTGCCGTCGGGCGTGTGCACACGGGCGTTCGCGAGCAGGTTCGCGACGATCTGCTGCAGCCGCAGCTGGTCTCCTCCGACGACGACGGGCTCCTCTGGCAGCTCGAGCGAGATCGGATGCTCGCGGCCGGCGGCCTGCGCGTCGGCGACGGCCTCGACGACCATGAGCGAGAGGTCGACCTCGCCGCGCACGAGCTCGCGGCCCTCGTCGAGCCTGGCGAGCAGCAGCAGGTCGTCGACGAGCGCCTGCATGCGGTGCGCGGCCGCCTCGATGCGCTCGAGCGAAGCGCGGGTGTCCTCGCTCAGCTCCTCGTCGTGCTTGCGGGTGATCTCGGCGTAGCCGCGCACGGCGGCGAGCGGCGTGCGCAGCTCGTGCGACGCATCGGCGACGAACTGCCGCACGCGTCGCTCGCTGAGCGCGCGCGCGTCGAAGGCCTCCTCGATGTGCTTGAGCATCCGGTTCATCGACTCCTGCACACGGCCGACCTCGCTCGCCGGCTCCTCGATACGCACCCGGTTGGTCAGCTGCGCGTCTCCGGAGGCGAGCGGCAGCTGCGAGATGCGCTCGGTCGTCGCGATGACGGAGGTGAGTGGTCGCAGCGCGCGTCGGATGATCCAGTCGCCCAGCAGCAGCACGATCGTGACGGCGGCGATGGCGGAGACGGCGATGACGAACCCGAGCGCGGCGAGCGTCTGGTTCGTGTCGGACAGGGACATGCCCACGATCACGCGGACATCGCCCACCTGGTGGGCGATGACCCGGTAGGAGCCGTAGGTCGGCAATGACACGGTCGTCACAGCATCCGTCTGCGCCTCCATCACGGCCTGCTGATCACCTGACGACAGTCCGAGCTTCTGTCCGAGGCGGTTGAGCACGAAGTTCGTGCCGAGCCCGTCGCCCGACTGGATCGCGAACATCGCTCCCGCCGCGCTGTTGGGGTCGACGAGCGCCTCCCCGTTGCGGTCGACGTCGATGGCGGTGCGACTGGCGAGCTCGACGAGCTGCTCGTCGACGCGCGTCTCGAGCACCACGCGCATCGTCATGACGCTCGCGATCGCGACGGCCGCGGTGAGCAGCGCGAACAGCGCCACCACCACGACCAGAAGCCGCCGTCGCAACGACCACGACGACGGATTCTGGATGCGTCGGCCCAGCTGGGCGGCGGACGCCGCTGCCTGGGTCACGCTCGGAGGCTCCTGCCGATCACTCTGCGGCGCGCAGCTGGTAGCCGACGCCGCGGACGGTGTGGATCATGGCCGGCCCGAGCGTGTCGATCTTCTTGCGCAGGTAGGAGATGTAGAGCTCGACGACGCTCGCGCGGCCGCCGAAGTCGTAGGACCACACGCGGTCGAGGATCTGCGCCTTCGAGAGCACGCGGCGCGGGTTGCGCATGAGGTAGCGCAGCAGCTCGAACTCCGTGGCGGTGAGGTCGACCTGCTGACCGCCTCGGCGCACCTCGTAGGAATCCTCGTCCATCATCAGGTCGCCGACCCAGAGTACGCTCGACTCCTCGGCGGCGGTCGCGGTGCGGCGGATCAGGCCACGGAGTCGCGCGACGACCTCCTCGAGGCCGAATGGCTTGGTGACGTAGTCGTCGCCGCCGGCGGTGAGGCCTGCGACGCGGTCGTCGAGCGAGTCCTTCGCGGTGAGGAAGAGCACCGGCACGTCGAAGCCGGCGGAGCGGAGCCGCTGGAGGACGGTGAGCCCGTCGATGTCGGGGAGCATGATGTCGAGCACGAGGGCGTCGGGGCGGAACTCGCGCACGGCCTGCAGCGCCTGCTGGCCGTTGGCGGCGGTCTTCACATCCCACCCCTCGTACTTGAGTCCCATGGCGACGAGGTCGGCGAGGCTCTGCTCGT
The DNA here is from genome assembly GCF_022436485.1 of Agrococcus sp. ARC_14. NCBI lineage: Bacteria > Bacillati > Actinomycetota > Actinomycetes > Micrococcales > Microbacteriaceae > Agrococcus > Agrococcus sp. ARC_14. Next base: position 870,822 of record NZ_JAKUDO010000001.1, on the reverse strand, counting down.
CGTCGACGACGACCACGCGGATGGGCGAGCCGTCCTGGCGGGTGAGGCGGGGCTGGGCTCGCAGCTGCTGCTGAGCGGTATCGGTCATGCCATCCATTTCGCCAGAGTCTCCTATGTGTGCGTCCGAATCCAGGCTATGCGCTTCCTGTGCGTCTGCTTTCAGCGCTGAGCGAACGGAACCGAGCGCTCAGGCGGGAGTGCGCGTGAAGCTGCCGGTCTCGAGCCAGTGGCGGATGCGCTGCACCGAGGTGCGCAGGTAGTCGGCGGCCTGCGCGCGCAGGTCGGCGGTGTTGCTGGCGAGCAAGGCGTTCGCGAGCAGCAGCTGCCGCGACGCCACGATGGTCTCGAAGTCGGTGTGCGCGACCTCCGGCAGCGGCGCGAGCTCTGCATAGCCAGCGCGCATCGCGGCCTCGAGCGCCGGATCCTCCCCGCGCAGGTAGAAGGCGGAGATCGCGAGATCCAGCGCCGGCAGCCCGAGGCCGGCGTCGTCGAAGTCGAACACCGCGAGCCGCCCTTCGTGCCACTTGAGGTTGCCGCCGTGCAGGTCGGCGTGCAGCGGCCGCAACCGGGCGTCGGAGAAGAGCCGCTCGAAGACCTCGTCGGCGCGAGCCCGCGCCTCGTCGAGCACCGCGCGATCGCCCGCACTCAGCCCGGGTGCGGCCGCCAGCAGATCCTCGTCGCCGAACAGCGGCTCGTCGAACCGCGGCAGCGAGCCGCCCGCCGGCAGCGCCCAGCCATCGGCCTGCGCGTGCAGCGTGGCCATCGTGCGCCCGAGCGCCCGTGCCGACACGATGTCGAGCACGTCGGCGTCGTCGCCGTCGAGCCAGCCGGCGATCGTCACGAGCAGCGAGCGGCCGAGCTCGGGGGCAGCGACCTCCACGCACCAGCGCCCGTCGGGCGTGCGCAGCGGCTCCGGCACGCGCACCTCGGTCTGCTCGCCGATGGCGGCGATCCACGCCTGCTGCGCGATCGCGTGCTCGACGGTGCTGTGCGAGTTCGTGCCGAGGCGCAGCGCGAAGCGCCGGCCATCCGGCTGCTCGAGCTCGAAGGTCGTGTTGTAGGCGTGCAGCAGCACCTCGAGCCGCGCGACGTCGAGCCCGAACGCCTCGGCGGCGCGCATCGCGACGGGTCGCAGCGCCTCGACCTGCTCGGCCTCGGTCAGGTCGTCGTATCCGCTCGCCATTGCGACATCCCATCATGTGACTCGCCCGCGCTGCGCAGGCGAGCCGGGCCCGCCGCGTCGGTGCGGCGTGGGACGATGGCTGAATGGACGCGCAGCTCGACATCTTCGGCGATCTCGCCGAGGTGATCGAGCCCGAGGGCGACGGCACCGCGGTGCCGAGCACCGCATCCGCGACCCGCATCGTCATCGCCGCGCACGTGCATCGCATCGTCGCCCACTCGAGCAATCGCGTGGCGTGGCTTCGCGCCCGCTCGCAGGGCGTGACCGCCACCGACGCGGCGAAGCTCTCGACGCCGCGCTCGATCGAGACCGTCGCGCGCGAGAAGTTCAGCCTGCGCGGCTTCACCGGCAACGCCTTCACCGATCACGGGCGTGCGCGAGAGCCGCACATCGCCAGCTGGGTGCACGACCACTTCTCGCTCTCGCCCTCTGATGCGCTGTTCCACTCGGTGCCGGAGCGCCGTCACCTCGCGACGCCCGACTGCATCAGCGACGACGGCACCGTGCTCGCCGAGATCAAGACGACCTCGAAGCCGTTCGACCGCATCCCGAAGTCGTACCTTCGGCAGATCTGGTGGCAGCAGTACGTGCTGGGCGCCGAGCGCACGCTCTTCGTCTGGGAGCAGCACCAGGAGTTCGTGCCCGTCGGCCCGCCCAAGCACCACTGGGTCGAGCGCGACGAGGATGAGATCGCCGCGCTCGTCGACCGCGCCGACCGGCTGCTCGAGCTGCTGCGCCGCTGATGCTGCTGGCCATCCACGGGCTCGGATCAGACTCGAGCGCCATGCGTGGCTACCTGGCCGGCGCCGTGCCTGCAGGCGTGCAGGTGCTCGCCCCCGACCTGCGCGCGCACGGCGCGAGCCCGCTCATCGGCGAGCCCGACGACTTCTCGCTCGAGGCCTTGGCCGGCGAGGTGGCCGACGAGCTCGTGCGCGTCGGCGACGGCTCGCCCGTGTCGATCGTGGGGGTCTCGCTCGGCGCAGCGCTCGCCACGATCATCGCCCGCTCAGGTCGCTTCCCGATCGACCGCGTCGCACTCGTGCGCCCGGCGTTCACGCCCCAGCCGCTGCCGCCGAACCTCGCGATCTTCCCGCTCCTCGGGCGACTGCTGGGCGAGCACCGGCAGCAGCGGGCGCTCGACCACCTGCGCGCATCGGGCGCATGGCGCGCCATCGCGCACGAGTCGCCCGCGCATGCCCGCGCGATCGAGGCTCAGGTGACCCAGCCCGGCGCGGTCGAGCGACGCATCCGCCTCACCGAGATTCCCCGCAACGCCGCCTACGTGCCCGGCGAGCTGCGGATCGCTGCACCGACGGTGGTGCTGGCGAGCCCCCGCGATCCCGTGCATCCGCTGCACATCGCCGAGGCGTGGCGTGACGAGCTGGGATGCCGGATGCTCGTCTCACCCGCGCGGGACGACGGCGAGGAGGCGATGCTGCGGTGGTTCCAGCAGCAGCTGGGGAGCTTCCTGGTCGGCAGCTGAGCCCGCTCACCGTGCGGTGATCAAGGTCGAGGAGCGCCGCACGCAGCGCGACGCGTGGCGAGACCCAGCGGGGCACTCAGCGGAGCGTCGAGCCGACCGGCACGCGCGCGCGGCTCGGCTCGGCTGCCACCGCGCGGTCGGGCAGCGCGTGCACGACGACCATCGCGATCATCCACAGGACGCCGATCCCGGCCGCGACGTACTCGAGGGTCGAGCCGAGGTCGGTGTTGCCGCGGGCGAGCGAGATGATGCCGCCCGTCGCGGCGATGATGCCGACAGCGAGACCGCCCGCGATCGACAGGCGCGCCACCCAGCGGTCGCGCGCGGTGGCGAACTGCAGCATCGCGAGGCAGCCGGCTGCGAAGCCGAGCACGGCGGCAACGATGTGCACCCAGTCGCGCCACTGCGCCTCGGATGTGAGCAGCGACGGGCAGCCCGCAGAGCAGGGCACTGCCGCCGCGACCAGGAACAGCGCGCCCGCGAGGACGAGCGCGGCGGCGGGCGCCCAGCGGCGCAGCACGGGCAGCCGTGTGCGCACGTCGCGCAGCACGACCGCGACCAGCAGGATGCCGGCGATCACGAGCACGAATCCCAGCTGGAACTGCGCAGCGGTCGGCATCGTGAGCGCGCCGAGCTCCGAGATGTAGAGGAAGATGCCGAGCGATGCGCGCGCCTGTCCGATGACGACCGCACCCGCGACCAGGCACGCGGTCGCGAGCGCGGCGACGACGATGTCGAGGATGGCGACGCCATCGAGCCTGGGGCGGTGGAGCACACGTGCACTGTAGCCGCGCGTCGCTGGGCGTCACGCGTCGTCATCCGGACATCTGGCCGTCACACGCGTGCGCTACCGTCGAAGAGACCCAGGAGGAAGTGCGATGCGTGCAGTGCTGGTTCGGGATTTCGGCCCGACCGATGGTGTCGAGATCGGTGAGATCGAGGCGCCGATGAAGCTCGGCACCGAGGTCATCGTCGATGTCCATGCGGCAGGCATGAACCCGATCGACTTCAAGACGGTGACCGGCAAGGGCGCAGCGAAGGCTGTCGAGCCGCTGCTGCCCTGGGTCCCGGGCGGCGACGTCGCCGGCATCGTCGCGGCGGCTCCCTACGAGGCACACGACCTGCAGCCGGGCGACGCCGTCTACGGCATCGCGAATCATTGGCGCACCCGCGGTTCGTTCGCGGAGCAGGTGGCCGTGCCCAGCCTCGCGCTGGCGCCCAAGCCCGAATCGCTCAGCTTCGAGGAAGCCGCGGCCGTGCCCTGCGCTGCGCTCACCGCCTGGGACGCCGTCGTGCGCGTCGCCAAGGCCCGCGCGGGGCAGCGCATCCTGATCCACGCCGGCGCTGGCGGCGTCGGCCACTTCGCGGTGCAGTTCGCCAAGTACTTCGGCGCGCAGGTCGCCACGACCGTCTCAGAGCGCAACGTCGACTTCGTGCGCTCGCTGGGCGCCGACGAGGTCGTCGACTACGGCAAGGATCGGTTCGAGGATGTGCTGCAGAAGGTCGACGTGGTCGTCGACCTGATCGGCAACGTGGCAGACGACACCGGCACCCGCTCGCTCGACGTGCTCAAGCACGGCGGCCTCTACCTCAACGTGCCCACCGGCTCCTGGCCGGACTACGCATCCGTCGCCGCCGAGCGCGGCCTGCGCGCGTCGGCGATAAAGGTCGAGTCAGACGGCTCGAACCTCGGAATCATTGCTCGGCTCATCGACGCTGGCGACGTGCGCGTTGAAGTGCAGAAGGTCTACCAGCTCGGGCAGGTGCACGACGCGTTCGCGACGCTGCAGGGCGGCCACGTGCGCGGCAAGCTCGTGCTGAAGGTGCGCTGAGTCGGCGAAGTCGCGCTCGGCAGGGCAGGATGGTCGCATGAGCGACGCGAAGAAGCCGCTGCTGGAGGTCTCCGGCCTCAAGATCGAGTTCACCACCCAGGACGGAGTGGTGACCGCGGTCCATGAGGCGAGCCTGTCGATCGGCGAGGGCGAGACCATCGCGATCGTGGGAGAGTCGGGCTCCGGCAAGTCCACGACCGCGATGGCGGTGATCGGCCTGCTGTCCGGCAATGGACGGGTGGAGGCGGGCAGCATCCGCTTTGCCGGCGAGGAGCTGGTGGGCGCGAGCGAGTCGAAGCTGCGCACGATCCGCGGTCGTCGCATCGGCCTCGTGCCGCAGGATCCGATGTCGAACCTCAACCCGGTCGCGAAGATCGGCACGCAGGTCGCCGAGACGCTGCTGGCGCACGGCCTCGCCACGCGCAAGGACGTCGACCAGAAGGTCATCGAGACGCTGGAGGCCGCCGGCCTGCCCGACGCCGCGGCGCGCGCGAAGCAGTATCCGCACGAGTTCTCCGGCGGCATGCGGCAGCGCGCGCTCATCGCCATCGGCCTCGCCTGCCGGCCGCAGCTGCTCATCGCCGACGAGCCGACGAGCGCGCTCGACGTCACGGTGCAGCGCACCATCCTCGACCAGCTCGAGACGATGACGAAGGAGCTCGGCACCTCGGTGCTGCTCATCACGCACGACCTCGGCCTCGCCGCGGAGCGCGCGAAGCACGTCGTCGTCATGCATCGCGGCCGCGTCGTGGAGCAGGGCCCCGCGAAGCAGATCCTCGAGAACCCCCAGCACCCCTACACGCAGTCGCTCGTCAAGGCGGCGCCGTCCGTGGCGATGGCCCGCATGCGCCCTGCCGACTTCTCGGTGAAGGCCGTGGGTGCGGATGCCTCGGAGACGGATCCGTCGGCTCTGGCCGCGTCGGCGAAGCCCGACACGATCATCGAGTTCGAGCACGTCTCCAAGGAGTTCCCCGTGCGGGGCAGCCGCGAGCCGTTCAAGGCCGTGGACGATGTCTCGCTGTCGGTGCCGCGCGGCACGACCGTCTCGATCGTGGGAGAGTCGGGCTCGGGCAAGACCACCACCGCGCGCATGCTGCTCAAGGCCTTCGCTCCGACGAGCGGCACCATCCGGTTCGAGGGCAAGGATGTCTTCTCGCTCTCGCGAGAGGAGCAGCGAGAGTTCCGGCAGAGGGTGCAGCCGGTGTTCCAGGACCCCTATTCGTCGCTCAACCCGATGTTCACGATCGAGAAGATCATCGAGGAGCCGCTGTCGTTCTATGGCAAGGGCTCGCGCTCGGAGCGCCAGAAGCGCGTGCTCGAGCTGCTCGACCAGGTGGCGCTGCCGAGCACCATGGCCCGGCGCTACCCCTCGGAGCTCTCCGGCGGCCAGCGCCAGCGCATCGCGATCGCCAGGGCGCTCGCGCTCAAGCCCGACGTGATCGTCTGCGACGAACCGGTCTCGGCGCTCGACGTGCTCGTGCAGGATCAGATCCTGCGGCTGCTGGGCGACCTGCAGCGCGAGCTGGGCTTGAGCTACCTGTTCATCTCGCATGACCTCGCGGTGGTGCGGCTCATCAGCGACGAGGTCGCCGTGATGCAGCACGGCAAGCTCGTCGAGGCGGCGACCTCTGAGGAGATCTTCACCAACCCGCGCCACCCCTACACGCGCGCGCTGCTCGCGTCGATCCCAGGCAACGAGCTGAAGATCGCGAGCTGACCCTTCGCCCTACCGCTTCCGCGTGCGCGGGTCCATCGCCTCGCGCAGCGACTCGCCGAGCAGCGTGAAGCCCAGCGCCGTGATCATGATGCAGATGCCGGGCAGGAACGCCAGCGATGGCGCGATCGCGAGCTCCGCCTGCGCGTAGGTGAGCATGCGGCCCCACTCCGCTGTCTCAGGTCGCCCGCCGCCGAGGCCGAGGAACGAGAGCGCCGCGGCATCGATGACGGCCGTCGCGAGCGTCAGGGTCGCCTGCACGATCACCGGGCCGACCGAGTTGGGCAGCAGGTGCGTCATGGTGATGCGACCGGTGCCGAGGCCGAGCGTGCGCGCGGCGAGCACGTAGTCGGAGCCGCGCTGGCCCAGCATGGACGATCGCAGCAGGCGCGCGAAGATCGGCACCTGCGCGACACCGATGGCGATCATGATCGCGAGCGGGGTGCGGCCCAGGATCGCGGCGATCGAGACGGCGAGCAGCAGGTGCGGCACCGAGAGCAGGATGTCGACCACCCGCATGATGACGGTGTCGACCCATCCGCCGAAGGCACCGGCGAGGGCGCCGAGCACCATGCCGCCCAGGAGGCCGAAGAACGTCGACACGACGCCGATCATGAGCGATGCCTGCGCGCCCCAGATGAGCTTCGAGACCACGTCGCCGCCGAAGCGGTCGACGCCGAGCGGGAACTCCGGCACCTCGCCGATCCCGGGCAGCGAGGTCGGGCGCAGGTGCTCGCGGCCGGGGGTCTCGAGCTCGGCGTACGGCGCGAGCAGGGGCGCGAGGATCGAGACCAGGATGAACAGCAGCACGATGACTGCTCCGACCCAGGCCGCAGGGTTCTTGCGCACGCGGCGGAGCACATCGCCCCAGAAGCTGCCGCTGTGACGCGGCGCCCCCGCGGGGCCGGGCTCCGGCCCCGATGCGGCCGGGAGGACGTCTGCGGCGCTCACTGGATCCTCACTCTCGGGTCGATGAAGCTGTAGGAGACATCGACGATCAGGTTGATGAGTGCGTATGCGATGGCGATGAAGAGCACGAAGCCCTGCAGCACCGGGAAGTCTCTGGCGAAGATGGCGTTCGCCAGGAAGGCGCCGATGCCCGGGAAGGCGAACACGGTCTCGGTGAGCACCGCGCCGGAGATCAGTAGGCCTGCCTGGAGACCGATGGTGGTGACGACCGGCAGCATCGCATTCCGCAGCACGAACCGGTTGCGGATGATCTGCTTCGAGACGCCCTTCGCGCGGCCGGTGCGCACGTAGTCGGCGTTGACGACCTCGAGCACGGATGCGCGGGTGATGCGCACGATGATCGCGAGCGGGATGGTCGCGAGCGCCATCGCGGGCAGCAGCAGGTGCGTGAAGGCGTTGAACGCCGCGTCGAACTCACCCGTGAGCAGGCCGTCGAGCACGTAGAAGCCTGTCGCATGCGTGGCATCGATCGACCGATCCTGCCTGCCCGTCGTGGGGAGCCAGCCGAGCTGCACCGCGAACAGCCACTTGAGCATGAACGCGAGGAAGAACACCGGGATCGTGATGCCCAGCAGGCTCGCGCCGACCGAGAGGTGGTCGAACAGCTTGCCATGATTGCGCGCAGCCCAGTAGCCGAGCGGGATGCCGATGCCGACCGCGATGATGAGCGCGAGCACAGAGAGCTCGAGTGTGGCGGGGAAGCGGTTCGCGAACTCCTCGAGCACCGGCCTGCGGGTCTCGATCGAGTTGCCGAAGTCGCCCTGCGCGAGGCGGCCGAGCCAGGTGAGGTACTGCTCGGGCAGCGGACGGTTGAAGCCATATGCCTCGTTGATCCGCTCGATCGCCTCGGGTGTCGCGCGCTCGCCGAGCAGCGCGGCCGCTGGCCCGCCCGGCAGCGCCCGCACCCAGAAGAACAGCAGCACGGTCAGACCGAACAGGGTGGGGATCAGCAGCAGCAGGCGTCTGCCGATGGTTCGAAGCACGTGGTCTCTCCGTCGGGGGCGGGCTCAGATCGACCGGTCGGCGCTCATGATGCAAGCACCGGCCGGTCGTGCCGGATGCCGTGGGACGAACCCGCCCCACGGCATCCGGATGACCGATCGAGACTACTCGCTCAGCTCGATCAGGTTGTACACCTCGTCGTTGACGGGGCTCGCCGGGTAGTTCGTCACGCGCGGGCTGAACGCCAGCGACGGCGCCGGGTGTGCGAGCGGCACACCGGGCTGGAACTGTGCGATCTGCTCGTTGATCGCCTGGTAGGCCACAGCGGCCTCCTCCGGATCCGGGATCTGCCGCGCCTCGCCGAGCGCGTCGAACAGCTCCTGGTTGTCGAAGCCCCACTCGTTGCCCTGCGCACCGAAGAAGACGCCGACGAAGTTGTCGGTGTCGTTGTAGTCGCCGGTCCAGCCGAGCAGGTGGATGCCGTGGTCGGCGGTGCCCTGAATGCGGTCGAGGTAGTCGACCCACTCGTCTGCCACGGGGTTGACCGTGATGCCGACCTGCTCCAGCTGACCCGAGAGGGCCACGAAGATCTCCTCCGGGTTCGGCATGTACGGCCGCGAGATGTTCACCGGGTAGTTGAAGGTCAGCTCGAGGCCGTCCTCGTAGCCGGCCTCGGCCAGCAGCTCCTGCGCACGCTCGGGGTCGTAGTCGTAGGTCGTGACGTCTTCGTTGTAGCCGTTCACGACCGGCGGGATGAACTGCGTCGCCGCCTCCGTGCCCTCGGGCAGCACCTGGGTCACGAGCGCATCGCGGTCGATCGCGTGGGCGATGGCCTCGCGCACGAGCGGGTCCTGCAGCTCTTCGACGGTCTGGTTGAAGCCGAGGTAGAGCACCGTGAACGGGTCGCGCTGCATGACGTTGAAGCCGGCCTCGTCGAGGGCGGCGGTGTCGGCGGGAGCGACGAGGTCGTAGCCGTCGATCTCGCCGGCCTCGAGCGCCTGACGGCGTGCGGTCGGGTCGTCGATGACGCGGAAGACGACCTCCTGCACCTGGCCCTGCTCGCCCCAGTAGTCGGGGTAGGCCTGCAGCACCACTTCGCTGCCCGGGTTCCAGGATTCGAACGTGAACGGACCGGTGCCGGTCGGGTGCGCCTCGGCGTACTCGCTGTACTCCGGTGCCTCCTCGGAGCCGCCGACGTCATCCGCACCGAACTCCTCCATCGCGGCCGGGCTCTGCATCGCGAACGACGGCAGCGAGAGCGAGGCGATGAAGCCCGAGAACGGGCGGGTCAGGTTGATGGTCGCGGTCAGCTCGTCGTCGGCGGAGCACGACTCGTAGAGCGCGTTCTCGTCGCCGGCGAAGCCGCCGAAGAGCGAGCCGTAGTAGTACGACAGGCTCTCGGTCGCGGCGATCCCGGTCCAGTTGTACCAGCGCTCGAAGTTCGTGCAGACGGCCTCCGCGTTGAACTCGGTGCCATCGTGGAACGTGACGTCGGCCTTCAGGTTGAAGGTCGTCGACAGGCCGTCCTCGGTGGTCTCCCAGGTCTCGGCGAGCAGCGGAGCCGCCTCTGCCGTGCCGGGCTCGACGCCGATGAGGCCCTCGAAGATGTTGCGCGAGATGCGGAACGACTCGCCGTCGTTGGCGAACGCGGGGTCGAGGCCCGAGGGGTCCGACGATCCTGCGAACACGAACGTGGAGTTGACATCGCTCGGTGCGGCGGAGTCGCCGCCCTCGTCGTCGCGCTGGCTCTGGACGCAACCGGTGAGCACGAGCGTCATGGCTGCGCCACCGGCGAGGCCCACGAGGAGGCGTCGCTTTGCGGATGGGATCACGGTGCTGGACCTTTCCTGAAGGGACTGTTCGCACGCGTCCGCGCTCAGCGCCGAGCGTGCGTGTGCTCCAACCTAGCCCGCGCACAGCGCAAACATCGTGTCCAGACAGTCACAATCGCGCAACGACCCTGCTCTCCGCGCGCATGCGCCTCGTCCTTCGGGACGAGATGGAGGCGGATGCCGTGCACCGGTAGGAAGCGGCGGCCTAGCCTGTGCGCATGACACTCACGCGTCTCACCGGGCTTGCCGCAACGTGGTGGCCAGCGCTGATCGCCGTGATCGTGCTGCTGGCCAACACGATCACGTGGCGGTTCACCGGCCCGCTCGACTTGATCGCGCTCGTCGCCATCTGCGGAGTGCTGAGCATCTCGGTCGCCTTCCCGCGCATCGCGTTCGCCGCAGGAGCTGCTGCGACGCTGCTTGCTGCTGGTTCGCACCCTTCGATCGGCGTCTTCATGCTCTACGGCGCGCTGGGTATCGCCTGCATCATCACTTGGTGCATCGGGCCGCTGCGCACCCGCGCCCTGCTGGGCATCCCGGTCGGCGCCCTCGCCGCCATCGCCCTGGCGACGCAGACGACAGTGCAAGAGGCGACCGGCTATGGCGGGCTCACCAACAACGAAGGCCTGCTCGCATGGGTGCTGTGCATGCTGGTCTGGGCCGCAGCGCTCGGGATCCGCGCCCTCGCCGACGCGCTGCGCGCCGAGCAGGCGAGGGAGACCGCCGTCGCCCGCACCACCGTCGTCGAGTCGGAGCTGCGCGACGAGCGGCTGCGCGCCGACCTCACGCACGACTTCCACGACGTGATGGCGCACTCGCTCGCTGTGCTCGCCGCCCAGGCCGAGGGGCTGCGCCTGAGCCACCACGCGCATCCGGAGCGCATCGACCCCGTGCTCACCACCATCAGCGACACCGCGCGGCTCGCGCTCGTGGAGGTGCGGCAGCTGCTCGAGCGCGTCGACGACGACGCCCGCCGTCCGCAGCCGACCAGCGCCGACATCCCCGGCCTCGTCGCGCAGATGCGCTCCACCGGGCCCACCGTCACCATGCTCGACGTGGGCGCCCACGGGCATCTCTCTCGGTTGGGCGACATCGCCGCCTACCGCATCGTGCAGGAGAGTCTCACGAACGCGCTCCGCCACGGCGGCAGCGACAGCGACATCCTCGTGAGCCTGACCTGGACGGGGCCGGGCCTGACCTTCGTGGTCTCCTCCCCCATCCCCGACCGCGCAGCCTTGAAGCCCGCCGGTCGCGGCATCGCCGGCATGCACGAGCGCGCCAGGCTCGCCGGAGGCACCGTCGAGATCGATGCGGACGGCGACCGCTTCGTGGTGAGCGCCCACCTGCCCTATGAGCCGGTGAGCGACGCCCCCACCGCGCCGCTCACCGAGGAGCAGCTCTTCACGCTCCCCGTGCCGCGGCAGCAGCGGCCTGAGGATGTCGTTGCGCCATGGATCGTCGAGGCGACGAGGCTGCACAGGCTGCGACACCCCGAGCAGGCTCAGCACCAGTCGGGGCAGCACCCGACGAAGCCGCTGCCCGAGAACTGGTCGGAGGCGACCGCCGTCGATCTGACGCCCGCGCCCCTGCCGGACGGCCGCATCCCGAACCCCGCCGGCCCGAACGCTGCGCCGCGGCCGACCGACGGCAGGCCGCTGGGCCCGGAGCGGGCGTGATCCGGCTGCTGCTGGTCGACGACCAGGAGCTCTTCCTGCAGGGGATCTCGATGATCCTCGAGAGCCAGGACGGCATCGAGGTGGTCGGCACCGCGCTCGACGGCGAGCAGGCGATCGCGCGCACCCGCGAGCTGCAGCCCGACGTCGTGCTCATGGACATCCGCATGCCGGTGCTCGACGGCGTCAGCGCCACCGCGGCGATCCGGCGCGAGTCGCCGGAACCGCCGCCGCACGTGATCGTCCTCACCACCATCCGCCAGGACAAGGCGGTGGTGGATGCGCTGCGCGCCGGAGCGAGCGGGTTCCTGCTCAAGGACGCCAGGCCCGAGTTCCTCGTGCAGTCGATCCGGGCGGTGGTCGACGGCCAGCAGGTGATCGCGCCGGCGGAGACGTTCGACCTGCTGCGGGCGTTCGCACCCGTGCGGCCCGCCCCGGACGCGTCGATCCTCGCCGGCCTCACCGCGCGGGAGCGCGAGCTGTTCGCGCTCGCCGCTCGCGGCATGTCGAACGCCGAGATGGCGAAGCAGCTGTGGGTGGCGGAGACCACCGTGAAGACGCACATGCGCGCGATCCTCACGAAGCTGGGCGTCGCGAGCCGTGTGCAGCTGATCGCGCTGGCCTACGAGCATCGGCTGATCGAGGTGTGAGCCCGTTCGCCGTGCCGTAGGTCGAGGAGGCCGCGGGCGTCGCTCGCAGCCGTCACGAGACCGAAGTGGAGCGCAGCACGCTGCTCCGATCTCGTGACGCGAGCGCGCTCCGCACGCGCGCTCCTCGATCTACGGGTCAGCCGATCAGCCCTTCCGCGACCTCAGCGCCAGCAGCGCTCCCGCGGCGACGAGCAGGCCGCCGAAGAGCAGCACCAGCATCGACGGCTCGACCGCCGTGCGAGGCAGCTCCCCACCGGACTGGTCGTCGCCCGGCGCGGCCGTCTCAGCCGGCTCGGTCGCTGCAGGCTCCGTCTCGGCGGGATCCGTCGGGGCGGGCTCGGTCTCCACCGGATCGGTCGGCGCGGGCGTCTCGTCGACGAGCGGCGTCGTCGTGAGCGCCCAGTTGACGTCGGCGAACTCGGCCGGATCGATCGTGCCGCGGTCGGTGGCGTAGTCGATGAGCAGCTGGCGCAGCTCGAGCAGGCCGTTGTAGACCACGGGCGCGTCGACGACGTGCGGGTAGCCGGAGCCGCCCGACTGCCGGTAGTTGTTGATGCCCATCACGAACACGTCGTCGTCGGCGATGACGGTGCCGTCCTGGTGCTCGAACTGCACGAGGCGCTCCCCCACCGGCTGCGAGATGTCGAACGTGTAGTCGATGCCATCGACGACGTCGTAGCTGTAGTCGGGGAACGGACGGCCGTCGGCCTCGTCGTAGGCACCTGCGACGTCGGCAGTGATCTCGGCACCGACCTCCTGCTCGACGAAGTAGCGCGCCGACCACTCGAGGTAGTCGCGCAGCTCCGCACCGCTCAGCTCGACGGCCATCAGCGTGTTCTCGTAGATGTAGAGCGCAGCCATGTCGCGCACCGTCATGGATCCCGCCTCGACCACGACGTCGCGGTTGAACGGCGAGGCCTGCGAGATCACCGTGGAGCCCTCATAGTCCGTGCCGACGAGCGCGTCGCGCACCGTCTCGGTCTGCACCTCGTTGACGAAGTCGATCAGCGCGGTGTCCTCGTAGCGGCTCGTGGCGCCCGACATCGTCTCGGTGAGCGTTGCGATCTCGGTGTTCACGTACTCGACGGTCGCATCGTGCTGCGCCTGCACCGCCGCGACGACGCCCGCGTGCTCAGCCACGTCACCCGACGTGTACAGCTGCTCGCCGGTGGGAGCGGCATCCGCCCAGTTGACCTCGAAGCCGTCGCCGGCCGGCACGAGCTGCAGGTCGACGCGCGAGACGCTGCCGCCCCAGTAGACCGGCTGCGTGACGAGGGCCTGGCCGCCGTCAGCCTGCTCGACGATCGTCTGCGGGTTGTCCTGGTGCGAGTGGCCCGCGACGACCACGTCGACGCCCTGCACACCGGCGACGGTGGTCGCGAGGTTCTCCTGCAGGGCCGCAGGGTCGTAGGTCTGCGACTCGGGGTCGAAGCCAGTGTGCGCCAGCACCACGACGAGGTCAGCACCTGCGGCCTCGAGCTCCGGCACGTAGCGCTCGACGGTCTCGACCTGGTCCTCGAACTCGACGACTCCCTCGACGATCGCGCGATCCCAGACCCGCACGCCAGGGGTGACGACACCGATGACGCCGACCTGCACGGTCTGGCCGTCGATCGTGCGCTCGACCATCGTGGTGGGCGGCAGCGTCGGCTCGCCCGTGCTCGCGTCGACCGCGTTCGCGCCCAGCAGCGGAGCATCGAGCTGCGCGTCGTAGGTGTCGAGCAGGTCGAGGCCGTAGTTGTACTCGTGGTTGCCGACCACCTGCGCGTCGTAGTCGAGCTCGTTGAAGGCGGCGGCCATCGGATGCGTGTCACCGGTCTCGGTGACGGGCTCGAGCATGCCGGTCAGGTAGGTCAGCGGCGTGCCCTGGATGGCATCGCCGTTGTCGAACAGCAGCACCGACTCGTCGCCCCGCTCTGCGCGCACCTGCTCGATCAGCGTGCCGGCGCGCGCCAGGCCGAGCTCTTCTCCCGCCGGGTACGGCGCGTTCGTGAAGTAGTCCCAGTTGACCGCGTGGCCGTGGTTGTCGGTCGTGGACAGCAGCGTCAGGTCGATCGGGTCGCCGGGCGCCGCCACGGCGGCAGTCGCGGGAGCGATCGCCAGGGCTGCTGCTGCGGCGGCTGCGGTGATCGCCAGGCGGGTGCGGTTGGGCATGGGTGCCTCTCTCGATGGTGCGGGGACCGGCGCGCTGGGAGCACCGCGTCTGAGCCAATCGGAACTTTGCGCACTGGTCAAGCGAGAGCAGGTGAACATCTGGTGAAACGACGAATGCCCCGCCGAAGCGGGGCATTCGAGCGAGACGGATCTCAGCCGATGGTGGTGACGTCCACCGGGATGCCGGGGCCGAAGGTGGTCGAGACCGTGGCCTTCAGCACGTAGCGGCCCTTGGACGAGGACGGCTTGAGGCGCACGATCTCGTCAAGCGCGGCCGTGACGTTGTCACCGAGCTGCTCGGCCGAGAACGAGGCCTTGCCGACGATGAAGTGCACGTTCGAGTGCTTGTCGACGCGGAACTCGATGCGGCCGCCCTTGATGTCGGTCACGGCCTGCGCGACGTTCGGGGTGACGGTGCCGGTCTTCGGGTTCGGCATCAGGCCGCGCGGGCCGAGCACCTTGCCGAGACGGCCGACCTTGCCCATGAGCTCAGGGCTCGCGACGGCTGCGTCGAAGTTCGTCCAGCCGCCTGCCACCTTCTCGATGAGCTCGTCGGAGCCCACCTCGTCGGCGCCTGCGGCGATGGCTGCCTCAGCAGCGGGGCCCTGCGCGAAGACGATGACGCGAGCGGTCTTGCCGGTGCCGTGAGGAAGAGAAACGGTACCGCGGACCATCTGGTCTGCCTTGCGCGGGTCGACGCCGAGCTTGAGCGCGACCTCGACGGTCGAGTCGGTCTTCGCCGAACCCGTCTCGCGAGCGAGCGCGACCGCGTCGACGGCCGTGTAGGACTTGTCAGCGTCGATCTTCGCCGCTGCGGCCTTGTAGGCCTTGGACTTCTGTGCCATGTGTGTCTCCTTGTTCAGAGTGCGCGGTGCGCGCCTGGCCGGCGCTTCCACTGGTGAGCCGTGCGGCTCGGGTCTGCGCGAACGCAGCGTCGAGGTCAGCCCTCGACGGTGATGCCCATGGAACGGGCAGTGCCGGCGACGATCTTCGCAGCGCCTGCGAGGTCGTTGGCGTTGAGGTCGGGCATCTTCTGCTGCGCGATCTCCTCGACCTGCGCCTGCGTCAGCTTGCCGACCTTCGTCGTGTGAGGAACGCCGGAGCCCTTCTTGACGCCAGCTGCCTTCTTGATGAGCTCAGCAGCAGGCGGGGTCTTGAGCACGAAGTCGAACGAGCGGTCCTCGTAGACAGTGATCTCGACCGGGACGACGTTGCCGCGCTGGTTCTCGGTGGCAGCGTTGTACGCCTTGCAGAACTCCATGATGTTGACGCCGTGCTGACCGAGCGCCGGACCGACCGGCGGAGCGGGGTTGGCGGCGCCGGCCTGGATCTGCAGCTTGATCAGACCCGTGACCTTCTTCTTGGGTGCCATGTCTCTTCCTTCTTGGTGTATCGCGGTCGCGGGCTCACGTGTGGAGCCCTGGACCGCATCCAGCCCACGTGGGGGCTAGAGCTTGCTGACCTGGCCAAAGCCGAGCTCCACAGGAGTCTCGCGCTCGAACAGGCTGACGAGCACGGTGAGCTTGCGGCTCGCCGGCTGGATCTCGGAGATCGTGCCGGGGAAGCCCGCGAACGAGCCCTCGGTGATCGTGATGGTCTCGCCGACCTCGAAGTCGACCTCCACCGTGAGCTGCGCGGGCTTGTGGTCTGGCATCGCCTTCTGCTGCTCGGCGAGCTGCTCGTCGGCGATGGGCTTCAGCATCGTGAAGGCCTCGTCGAAGCGCAGCGGCGCGGGGTTGTGGGCGTTGCCGACGAAGCCGGTGACGCCGGGCGTGTGACGCACGATCGACCAGGTGTCCTCGTCGAGCTCCATGCGGACGAGCACGTAGCCGGGGACGCGCACGCGATTGACGCGCTTGGCCTGGCCGTTCTTCGTCTCCAGGACATCCTCGGTGGGGACCTGGATCTCGTAGATGCCGTCGACCTGCATGTTCTCGGCACGCGAGGCGATGTTGGCCTTGACCTTCTTCTCGTAGCCCGCGTACGAGTGGATGACGAACCAGCGGCCCGGCTTCATGCGCAGCTCGCGCTTGAAGTCCTCGTAGGGATCTTCCGTCGGCTCTGCCGGCTGCTCGTCGGCAGGGACGAGGTCGTCGAGCGCCTTGTTCAGCTCGATGTCGAGGTCATTGACGTCAGACACAGTCCACCTTCTCCTTCACGTCTTGGATCGGGCTCAGCCGACGAGGCCGAAGAGCGGCAGGTCGCCGAACATCCAGCCGACGAAGGAGCCGAACAGGAGGTCGAGACCCGACACGAGGAGCATCATGAACACGACGAACACGAGCACGACGAGCGTGTAGCGGATCAACTCCTTGCGCGTCGGTGTGACGACCTTGCGGAGCTCGACCAGCACTTCCTTGAGGAAGGCGACCAGACGCGCGAACGGGTTGCGAGAGGCTCCCTCGCGTGAGCGGGGTGCCTCCTCGATCGCGTTCTCAGCCACGGTGACCCTTCGTCATATCGGCCCGGCGAGTGCCGGAGCCCGTCAGGCTCCCATGCAGGAGCCTCGAGCAGGGCGGACAGGACTCGAACCTGCAACCTGCGGTTTTGGAGACCGCTGCTCTACCAATTGAGCCACCGCCCTGGGCTGGTGGTGCCCCATACGATCGTGAGCCCGAGGGCACGCGACAGCATGGCAGTCGTCAACCACCAAGGAGACAGCATACTTCGACTCGCACGCCCCTGTCCACTTCACCACCGGGCCGCACGGCGCGTCGATCGCGACCGTTGCATCATGACCAGCACCGCTGACCTGTAGGACGGGCGTGGCGACGAGCTGCAGTCGCTCGAGACGCAGCTGCTCGTGATCGACGGCGGCGTCGCAGTCCGCGCAGGTGCAGGGCTCTGGGCGGAAGAGGACGGGGTGCTCGTCGAGCGCTGATCACACCCTGCGCGGCGCATCCGGGCCGCCGTAGGCTTGGTGCCGTGAACCGCATCTCCGCGCGCATCGCCGCGATCAACGAATCCGCCACCCTCAAGGTCGATGGGAAGGCCAAGGCTCTCAAGGCTGCCGGGCGCGACGTCATCTCGTACGCCGCGGGCGAGCCGAACTTCGCCACTCCAGCGAACATCGTTGAGGCCGCGCAGCGCGCGCTCACCGACCCGAAGAACTACCGATACACGCCTGCGGCGGGGCTGCCGGAGCTGCGCGAGGCGGTCGCCGCGAAGACGCTGCGCGACTCGGGCCTCGCGGTCGAGCCGAGCCAGGTGCTCGTCACCAATGGCGGCAAGCAGTCGGTCTACCAGGCGTTCCAGACGATCCTCGACCCGGGCGACGAGGTGCTCGTGCCGACGCCCTACTGGACCACCTACCCGGAGGCGATCGCGCTCACCGGTGCGAGGCAGGTCGACGTCTTCGCCGGCGCCGACCAGGGCTACCTCGTCACGGTCGACCAGCTCGAGGCCGCCCGGACCGCGCGCACCAAGGTGCTGCTGATGGTGAGCCCCTCGAACCCGACGGGCGCCGTCTACCCGGCCGAGCACGTCCGTGAGATCGCGGAGTGGGCCGAGGCGAACGGCCTGTGGGTGATCGCCGATGAGATCTATCAGAACCTCGTCTACGACGGCGAGCGCGCCACCTCGATCGTCGAGGCATTGCCGGCGATCGCCGACCGCACCATCCTCGTGAACGGTGTCGCGAAGACCTACGCGATGACGGGCTGGCGCGTGGGCTGGATGGTCGGGCCGGCCGATGTCATCAAGGCCGCGAGCAACCTGCAGTCGCATCTGACGAGCAACGTGAACAATGTGGCGCAACTGGGCGCCGTCGAGGCGCTCAACGGGCCGCAGGATGCCGTCGGCGAGATGCTCACGGCTTTCGACCGCCGCCGCCAGACGATCATCGGCGAGCTCTCGAAGATCCCCGGCTTCTCGGTGCCGACGCCGAAGGGCGCCTTCTACGTCTATGCGGATGTGTCGGGGCTGCTGGGCAAGGAGTGGGGCGGGGTGACGCCCACGTCGAGCCTCGAGCTCGCCGACCTCATGCTGGAGCAGGCCGAGGTCGCGGCGGTGCCCGGCGAGGCCTTCGGCCCATCCGGCTACCTGCGCTTCTCGTACGCGCTCGCCGACGACGCGCTGCTCGAGGGCGTGCAGCGGCTGCAGCGGCTCTTCGCGGCCTGAGCCTCCCCACCGATCGGTGGATGCGGGCGGGTCCGGGGCGGGCCAGCCTGGGGGCATGAGCACAGCACCGGCGGTCGTCGTCGACGGCCTCAGCAAGCGCTACGGCGATCGCACCGTCGTCGACGACGTCTCGTTCGAGATCGAGCGCGGCGAGACCTTCGCGCTGCTCGGCCCGAACGGTGCCGGCAAGTCGACGACCGTCGAGATGCTCGAGGGCTTCCGCACCCCCACCGGCGGCAGCGCCCGCGTCCTCGGCATCGATCCCCGCAAGGGCGACCGCGCCTGGCGCAGCCGCATCGGCGTCGTGCTGCAGTCCACCGGGCAGGCAGGCATGCTCACCGTGCGCGAGATCCTCACGCACTTCGCCCGCATCTTCCCCAACGCTCGCGACGTCGACGAGACGATCGCAGCAGTCGGCCTCACCGAGCACGCGAAGCGGCGCGTCGGCAAGCTCTCCGGCGGCCAGCAGCGCCGCGTCGACGTCGCGCTCGGCATCATCGGCCGCCCCGAGGTGCTCTTCCTGGACGAGCCCACCACCGGCTTCGACCCGCAGGCGCGCCGGCAGTTCTGGCAGCTCATCCGCGACGTCGCGGACGACGGCACGACCATCCTGCTCACCACGCACTACCTCGACGAGGCCGAGCAGCTCGCCGACCGCGCGGGCATCATCGCGGGCGGTCGGCTGCTGGCGCTCGACCGCGTCGGGGCGATCGGCGGCGCCGAGGCGCGCACGCCGATCGTGCGGTGGTCGGATGCCTCGGGTCGCCACGAGGTGCGCACGCTCGAGCCCGCGTCTGTGGTGCGGGAGCTGACCGGCGAGCCCGAGGACCTCGAGATCGTGCGCCCCTCCCTCGAGGACGTCTACCTCGAGCTGATCGGCGCGGCGGAGGCCGAGCCGCCTGACGGCGGGCGCGACGAGCAGCCCCGACGCAGCACCGAGACCGAGGAGGTCGCAGCATGACCGCCCACGCCACCCCTCCCGCGGTCGCGCGCCAGGGCATCCGCTCGGGTCACACCGTGCGCTGCGCCATCGACCGCATCCGCGTCGAGCTGCTGCAGTACGTGCGGCGCAGCGACGCGATGGTCTTCACGTTCCTGTTCCCGGTGCTGCTGTTCGTGATCTTCGCGAGCGCCTTCAGCGCCCTCGACCCGCTGCTCGAGATCGACGGACAGACGGTCACGCAGCCGCACCTCTACCTGCCCGCGATGCTCGCCGCCGGCGTCTTCCTCTCTGGCGTGCAGAACCTCGGCATCGAGATCGCGGTGGAGCGCAACGACGGCACGCTGCAGCGGCTCGCTGCCACGCCGCTGCCGGTGCTCGCCTACTTCATCGGCAAGCTCGGGCAGCTGATCATCACCTCGCTCGTGCAGGCGGCGCTGCTGCTGCTCGTCGCACGCTTCGCCTTCGGCATCGAGCTGCCGAGCGAGCCCGCGCGCTGGCTGACGCTCGCGTGGGTGTTCTTCGCCGCGCTCGTCTGCTTCGCAGTGCTGGGCGTCGTGATCGCGCAGCTGCCGCGCTCCGTGAACTCCGCCTCCGCCGTCGTCATCCCGGTGGCGCTCGCGCTGCAGTTCATCTCGGGCATCTTCCTGCCGTTCACGATCCTGCCCGAATGGCTGCAGTCGATCGCGAACGTCTTCCCGCTCGCCTGGGTCGGGCACGGCTTCCGCGCCGCGCTGCTGCCCGACATCGCGCGCCACCTCGAGGTCGGCGAGGCCTGGAACCTGCCGATGGTCGCGATCGTGCTGGGCATCTGGGCGGTCGTGGGTAGCGTGGTGGCAGCGGTGACGTTCCGCTGGATCAAGCGCGGTTGACCGACGCGGGAGGGGCGACGATGACGGATGCGCCGCTCCGGCCCCCGCCCACCGACGACCCCCGCATCTGGGACGCGATCGTCACCGTCGGCACGGTCGTGCTGCTGGTCATCGCGTGCTTCGCGGGCGATCCGATGGGGATCGCGCTCGGCGTCACCGGCGTGCTGCTCATCTCCGGCGCCTACCTCGCCTTCGGCCGGCGAGTGCTGCGCACGGAGCAGCCGAGCGTCGCCTTCCAGCTCGTGGCGATCACCGGGGCGGCCATCGCGGCCTACGGCTTCGGTCCGCTGGGCGCGGCGCAGGGGCTCGCGGCACCGCTCATCTGGCTCGCATCGGTCACGAGCTTCCGCCGCGCGGTGATCGCGAACCTCGGCCTGTTCGCCGCAGTGCTCGCCGCCTTCGTCGCGGATGGCGGGTCGGTCTGGCTGCTCGTCACGGTGCAGGTGCTGGGGTTCGGATTCAGCATGCTCATCGGCATCTGGATCTCGGGCCTCGCCCGCGCCAACACGGAGCGCGAGCGCCTCATCGTCGCGCTCGAGCAGGCGCAGGCGTCGATCGCGCGGCTGAGCGGCGAGCACGCGACGGCCGCAGAGCGCGCCCGCATCGCCCGCGACCTGCACGACACGATCGCGCAGGACCTCGCGGGCATCGCCATGCTCGCGCAGCGGGGCAAGCCCGACCTCGACAGCCTGCGAGCGATCGAGCAGCTCGCGCAGGGCGCGCTCGCCGAGGTGCGCGGCCTGGTCGCCGCGCACGGCGGCGTGGGACTCGATGCCGGCCTGCCGGTCGCGCTCGAGCGCCTCGGCGCCCGCTTCCAGGCCGAGACGGGCATCGCGGTCACGGTGTCGGCGGCGCCGGTCGAGCTGCCCGTCGACGTCGAGGTGGCGCTGCTGCGCACCGCGCAGGAGGCGCTCGCCAACGTGCGCAAGCACGCGGCGGCCACCGGCGCGACGGTGACGATGACGACGGATGCGTCGGGCGTCGTCCTGCGCGTCGCCGACGACGGGCGCGGCTTCGACCGGGCATCGCTCACCCGCGGCCTCGGCCTCCAGGGGCTCGACGAGCGGATGGCCCTCGCGGGCGGCAGCCTGCAGATCGACTCCTCCCCGGCGGGCACGACGGTGACGGCGCGGCTCGCCGAGGCGGGCGCGGCATGATCCGGGTCGTGGTGGCCGACGACCACCCCGTGGTCCGGGGCGGACTCGTGGCGCTGCTGGCCGAGGCGAGCGACATCGAGGTCGTCGGTCAGGCGGCAGACGGCGAGGCACTCGTGCTCCTCGCGCTTGAAGAGCGGCCGGATGTCGTGCTCACGGACCTGCGCATGCCTGGTGTCGGCGGCGCCGAGGCGACGCGACGCATCCTCGCAGCGCTCGAGGGCACGCACGTGCTCATCCTCACGACCTACGACACCGACGCCGACATCCTCGCCGCGACTGAGGCCGGCGCGACCGGCTACCTCCTGAAGGCGGCACCGCCGCTCGAGATCTTCGCGGCCATCCGCGCGGCGGCGCGGGGCGAGCGCGCGATGGCGCCGAGCGTCGCGCGGGCGCTGGCCGGGCGGCAGCGGACCCCGGCGATCGCGCTGTCAGCGCGGGAGCGGGAGGTGCTCGCGCTGATGAGGCAGGGCTCGACCAACGCGGCGATCGGCAGGGCGCTGTTCATCGGCGAGGCCACCGTGAAGTCGCACGTGCAGGCGATCTTCGCGAAGCTGGGAGTGCGCGATCGGACGAGCGCGGTGGCGGTGGCGCTGGAGCGGGGGCTGGTGTGAGGCCTTCGAGCGGCAATCGGCCGTCCGTGACCCGAGACGGGCCACGGCGCTGGCGTCGCGCGCAGGCCCGAAAGGGCCTGCGCATGAGCTCCAGCGCGCGACCTTGAGTCCTCCGGCGTCAACGCGCTGCGCGCATTGCCCCCTCCGGACTCACACGTGCTGGGCGTAGGTGCGGTAGCGCTCGAGCAGCATGGGCCAGTCGGCGTGCTTGCGGCGCCCCTCCGCGTTCGACTCGTTCCAGCCGGAGTGCGAGAAGCGCACGCGCGTGCCGCCGTGCGGCAGATCGTCGAACTCGAGCGTCACGATCGTGGCGTCGCCGCCGTGGGAGAGCCGGAACGTGTGGGAGAAGCGCTCGCCCGGCACGGCATCCACCACCTCGCCCCACACGTGCTCGTCGCCATCCCGGTGATGCTCGAGGATGCGGCCGCCAGGATGCGGCTCGACCTCGATGCGGTCGAGGCCGGTGCCGAAGCTGGTCCAGCCGGGGTGCCACCACTCGCTCATGCCGTGCACGTAGGCGTCCCAGGCGCGGGCACGGCTCACGGCGATGTCGAGCTCGTGCTCGATCGGCGCAGTCTCGTCGGTGCCAGCCTGTGCGGTGTCGTGCTCATCCATGGTGTCCCCCAAGAGACGACTCTCCCATGCGCGCCGCTGGCGATCAACCGCCGGCGGACGCGGTTCCGCCGACGAAGCGCTCCTCGCCGTCGAGCTCCTGGAAGATCGTCAGCTGCAGCTCGGCGGGAGCGTCGAGCCGCGAGTTGAGCGAGCGCCACGGCGTCTCGATCGGCGCCGCCACGAGCGTGGCGCCGGCCGCCTCGAGCCGCTGTGTGACGCCCGCAGCGTCGTCGACCTCGAAGGCGATGCGGATGCGCGGGCTCGGCTGGCCGCCCGCCTCCACCCGGTCGATCATGCGCTTCTGCGCGGGGTTCGCGAGCTCGAGGGTGGCGCGCCCTGCCTCGAGGATCGCGACGCGCGCATCGCCCTCGCCCTCGAAGGCGGCGACCTCCGGGAGCCCGAGCGCGTCGCGGTAGAACGCGAGCGCCGCGTCGATGTCGTCGACCTCGACGACGAGCCTGAGCTGCTTCGGTGCATCTGCCATGGTCTCGGCAACGCGGGCGCGGCACCGGCGATTCCCGGCGCACAACGCAAGCCCACCGACGCAGGTGGTGGGCGGATGCGGCGACTCCGGCCCCGCGGTCACGGATCGGCGCCTCAGGGCTTGCGTTGTGCGCAGTGGCTGCCGCGTATCGGGCAGCGGGCGCGGGCCAGCGAGGCTAGAGCGGCAGGCCGACCAGCACGGGCTCCGGCACCAGGTGCACGCCGAACTGGTTCTCGACGCGCGCCTGCACGAAGCGGGCGAGCTCGGCGACCTGCTCGCCCGTCGCGCCGCCGCGGTTCGTGATCGCGAGCGTGTGCTTGGACGAGATCGCCGCGCGCGAGCCTGGCAGGGCGAAGCCGCGCTCGATGCCGGCCTGCTCGATGAGCCACGCAGCAGAGAGCTTCACCTGCGGCACCGGCCGGTCGAGCGAGGGCACGGCGTCGATCGCGGGAGTGTCGGCGTCGAGCGGCAGCACGGTCGCCGAGAGCTGCGGCGACACCGACCAGCGCGGCGCCTCCTGCGGCAGCTGCTTGGCGAAGCGGGCGGAGACCATCGGGTTCGTGAAGAACGATCCGGCGCTCACCGAGTCGGGGTCGGCCGAGAGCACCATGCCCTTCGAGCGCCGCAGCTCGAGCACCGTGGCGCGCACGTCCTCGAGCGGCACGCGGGTGCCGAGATCCACCCCGAGCGCGGTCGCGAGCTGCTGGTAGGCCACCGGCTGGCTGCGCCCATCCGTCGAGCGCCGCAGCCGCAGGTCGACCGAGAGCACCACCCCGGAGAGCAGGCCGCGCTTGATCGCCGAGTCGCGATACCCCAGCCGCAGCTCCGAGGCGGGCACCTGCCGCACCTCGAGCGTGTCCTGCTCGAGCAGCTCGACGCCCAGCAGCGTGGCGGCGACCTCCTGGCCATAGGCGCCGATGTTCTGGATCGGCGCCGCCCCGACGGAGCCCGGGATGCCGCTGAGCGCCTCGAGTCCCGCCAGGCCGTCGGCGACGGTCTGGGCGACCAGCGCATCCCACCCCTCGCCGGCCTCGACGCGCAGCACCACCGAGTCGTCGCTGGGCGGCTCCTCGCCGGCGGGGCGGTGGGGTCGCGCAGCGATGGGCAGGGCGCGGATGCCGCGGGTCGCGATGTGCAGGACGGTGCCGTCGAATGGCGCGCTCGCCGCGACCGTGTTGGAGCCGCCGCCCAGCAGCAGGAGCGGCGTGAAGTCGTCGGCGATCGCCTCGGCATAGGCGGCGGCGATCTGCTCGCGCGTGGTCGCCTCGACCCAGGTCGCGACCTCGCCACCGACGCGCATGGTGGTCGCCTCGGCAAGCGTTCGCGGGCCCAGCTGCTCGGCGCTCACCGGCTGCGCTGCACCCACCGACTGCTCCGCGCTCACCGGTCGGTCGCGACGATGACCTGCGCCTTGCCCAGCACGGTGCGCTCGTCGACGGAGACGGTGAGGTCGATGCGCGCAGTGCCTTCGCCGAGCAGACCGACCTTCGCGACGACGTGCAGCGCAGCGCCGGCCTCGGGGTCGACCACGACGGGGCGTGTGAAGCGCACCTGGTAGTCGAGGATTCGCGAGGGCCCTGCCCAGTCGACGACCGGCTGCACGGCGGCGCCCATCGTGAGCATGCCGTGCGCGAGCACGCCCGGCAGTCCGACGGAGGCGGCGATGTCGTCGCGATAGTGGATGGGGTTGAAGTCGCCGGACGCGCCGGCGTACCGCACGAGCGAATCGCGCGTGAAGGTGAGGTCGCGCTCTGCGACGACCTGCCCGACCTCGAGGCTGCTCAGCTGTGCGCTCATCAGACGTCTCCTCGCACCACGAGCGTCGACGTGGCCGTGACGACGTGGCCGCCCGACGCATCCGTGATGACGCTCTCGCTCGTGACCATGGCGTTGCCGCCGAGCGACTTGACGCTCGTGACCGTCAGCTGCGCGGTGAGCTCGTCGCCCGCCACGATGGGGCGGGTGGCCGTGAACCGCTGGTCGCCGTGCACGACCCGCGTGAAGTCGACGCCGGCGCTCTCGTCGCCGAGCAGCTGCTGCAGCGTGAGCTCCTGGACGACGATCGGGAAGGTGGGCGGCGCGACGAGGTCGGCGTGGCCGGCGGCGCGCGCAGCTTCGACGTCGTGGTGCTCTGCGTGCGTCGCCTGTACCGCGCGGGCGAACTCGCGCACCTTCTCGCGGCCGACGAGGTAGGGGGCCGTGGGCGGGTACTGCCTGCCCTGCAGCTCGGGATTCACTGGCACCCGCTCAGCCTAGCGAGGGACGCGGCCGAGCCCGGGAACGACAAGAGGCCCGGTCTGGGACCGGGCCTCTCCTGACGGTAGCGAGGGCGGGGTTCGAACCCGCGACCTCACGATTATGAGTCGTGCGCTCTCACCAACTGAGCTACCCCGCCAGAACGCTCGCCCAAGCACGAAGCATCAAGCGAACGCGAGCCCCGAGCGAGGATCGAACTCGCGACCCCTTCCTTACCATGGAAGTGCTCTACCGCTGAGCTATCGGGGCGATGCCCTGCAGGCAACCGAAATATCGTACCACCGCGCGGGGCCCTGCTCGCGACCCCTCATCCGCCGAGCGGATCGGCACCGGCGATGGCCGCGGCGCACCGCTCCAGCGCCTCGATCGTGTGGCGCACGACGGCGCGCTCGGCGACGTCGCGGCGGGCGAGCGCGCTCACGGTGCGGCCGGTCGGCACTCCGGCGAGCGGCAGCAGGGCGATGCCGCCGCCGGGCCGCGTGCTGAGGCGCGGCAGCATGCCGATGCCGTGACCCGCAGCGACGAGCGCCTCGACGAGCCGGTTGTCGCGCACGCGCTGCATGATCACGAACGGCTCCCCCGCTGCCGCCTCGACGGCGATCCGCAGGTCGTCGAAGGGGAAGCCCTCCGGCACGCCGATCCAGCGGAGCCCTGCGATGTCCGCCGGGCGCACCGCGGAGGCAGCGGCGAGCGGATGCGCAGCAGGCACAGCGATGTCGATCGGCTCTCGCAGCAGGTCGACGACGCGCAGGCCGCGCCAGCCGGGTGGCGGCGACGGGGTCATCCGGTGGCCGATCACGAGGTCATGGTCGCGGGCGAGTGACGCGTAGTCGGCCTCTGGCACGTCGTGGTCGTGCACGCGCAGCTCCACGGCTCCGTCGAGCTCGGCGATGAGCGCGGGAAGCAGCACGACACCCGCGCTCGGGAGGACCGCGATGTCGATCCTGCCGCTGACGCCGTCGCGGAAGGCCCCCAGCCGCGCTTCGACCTGCGCCACGACCGCAGCCACCTCGATGGCACCGGCCGCCAGCATCCGCCCCGCCTCCGTGAGTCGCACACCGCGACCGACGGGCTCCGTCAGCGCGAGACCCACTGATCGCTCGAGCAGGCGGATGCGCTGTGACACCGCGGAGGGCGTCACGTGGCTCGCACGCGCCACGGCGGCGAGGCTGCCGCGCTCGTCCAGCTCGCGCAGCAGCGCGAGGTCGCGGAGCTCCATGCAGCAACGCTACACAGTGCCTCCACGATTGATCGCTTGTGCTGCACGATGCCGCGGTGCTCGTCTCGTGGCATGACGACTCGTGAGCGACTGCTGGGCGTGCTGGTGGCCGTCCTGTGGGGCCTGAACTTCCTGGCCATCCATCTCTCGCTCGAGCAGTTTCCGCCGTTCTTCCTGGTCGCGCTGCGCTTCGCGCTCATCGCGGTGCCGACGATGCTGCTGGTGCCACGGCCCGACGTGCCGCTGCGCTGGCTGATCGGCTATGGGCTCGGGTTCGGCACGCTGCAGTTCCTCTTCCTCTACTGGGCGATGGCGACCGGCATGCCGACCGGGCTCGCGTCGCTCGTGCTCCAGGCATCGGCTCCGTTCACGGTGGTGCTCGGCTCGACGCTCCTGCGCGAGCGGCTCGACCGCGGACAGGTGGCAGGCATCCTGCTCGCCGTCGCGGGCCTCACCGTGATCGGCGTGCAGCAGCTCGGCACCGCCGCGCTCGGCCCCTTCCTGCTCACGCTGCTCGGCGCGCTCGGCTGGGCGCTCGGCAACCTCTCGAGCCGCCTTGCCAAGCCCTCGAAGCCGCTGCACCTGGCACTGTGGATGTCGGTGGTGCCGGTGCTCCCGATGCTCGTGGTCTCGCTCTGGGTCGAGGGGCCCGCGCGCATCGCGCAGTCGTTCGTCGGCCTCGCGACGCCGACGGGCCTGCTGGCCATCGGCGGGCTCGCCTACACGATCCTGCTCGGCACCGTCGTCGGCAGCGGCATCTGGACCTGGCTGCTCAGCCGGCATCCGGCAGCGCGGGTGGCGCCCTTCTCGATGCTCGTGCCGGTCGTCGGCCTGCTGGCGGCATGGGTCGTGCTCGGCGAGACGCTCGACGGTGTCGAGATCGCGGGCGCCGTGACCGTGGTGCTGGGCGTGCTGCTCGGCTCCGGCGCGCTGCCGGCGATGCGGGGCCGCGCGGCTGCGGAGGTCGAGCCGCACACCGCGCACGCACCGTGAGCACCCGCCATGTCGCGCCGAGATCGGGACGGTAGCGTGCAGGCAGCCCGGCGATCGCGGATCGTCGGTGCCGCCAACGCACTTCCGGGAGGTCACCGTGACAGACGTCGTGATCGCAGGAGCAAGCGGTTTCATGGGCCGGCACCTCACCGCCGCCATGCGACGCGACGGGCGCACCGTGCGCACCGTCGGTCGAGGGCCCTCGGCAGATGCGGCGTGGGGCGACACCGACGGCATCGCACGGCTGGTCGACGGTGCAGGGCTCGTCATCAACCTGGCAGGCAAGCCGGTGCACGCCCGCTACGGCGACGCCACTCGGGCAGAGA
The DNA here is from genome assembly GCF_022436485.1 of Agrococcus sp. ARC_14. NCBI lineage: Bacteria > Bacillati > Actinomycetota > Actinomycetes > Micrococcales > Microbacteriaceae > Agrococcus > Agrococcus sp. ARC_14. Next base: position 842,798 of record NZ_JAKUDO010000001.1, on the reverse strand, counting down.
TCCTGCGCTCGCGCGTGGAGACGACGCGCGAGCTGGGCACGGCGCTCGCGCGGGTGGCCACGCCACCGCCCGTGTGGCTGAACGCATCGACCGCGACGGCCTACGCGCACTCCACGGAGCGCGCCCACACGGAGTCGGATCCGACGAGCCAGCAGGGCTTCTCGGAGGACGTCGCGCGAGCGTGGGAGCGCGAGCTCGAGGCGGCCGACACCCCCGCGACCCGCAGGGTGGCGCTGCGCACCACGATCACGCTGGGGCACGACGGCGAGGCGACGCAGCTGCTGTTCCGGCTCGCGCGACTGGGACTGGGCGGCCCGCAGCTCGACGGGCCGTGGTTCAAGCACGAGCGCTACCGCGGGCTCGCTGCCGATCGCGGCACGGCAGAGGCTGCGGCGCCCAGCACCGGGCGGGCGACGCACGGCCGGCAGCGCTTCTCCTGGATCCACATCGATGACGCGGTCGGCGCGGTGCGGCACATCGAGGCAACGCCCGAGCTCGTCGGGCCGGTCAACCTCGCCGCCCCGCAGGCGGTGACGAATCGGCAGCTGATGGCGCTGCTGCGGCAGACGGTGGGCATGCCGTTCGGACTGCCGGCGCCGCGCTTCGTGCTGGAGCCTGCGATGTGGGCGCTGCGCACCGAGAGCGAGCTGGTGCTCAAGAGCCGCTGGGTGTCGCCCGGGAAGCTCTTGCAGACCGGCTTCGCCTTCCAGCATCCGCGGCTCGACTGGGCGCTGCGGGCGATCTGGGCGCGGCTTCGGGCGCCCGTCGAGTAGCGCCCGCGGGCACGTATCGAGGCGGCGTAGCGCCAGGATCTCGATACGGCGGCTCTGCCGCCTGCTCGATCACCGTGGAGCTCACCCCTCGAGCGTGTCCTTGCTCCATGCGGCCGTGAGCGTCGGGGCGACCGCCTCGCCGTGCGCGAGCGCGGCATCCTGCGAGGCGTTCTCATCAAGCAGCGTTCGCTGCTCGAGCTCCTCGTCGCGGTCGGCGCGCGGCGCCTCGATGCCGGGCAGCGACCACGCGGCGAAGGCCGGCCCTGAGCCGGTCAGCCGCAGCCCGGTCTCGCCGAAGACCTCGACGCCGCCATCGCCGAAGAGCCGCTGCGGCTCACCGATGCGCCACAGGTCGCCCTCCTCGATCACCACGTCGTAGAAGCCGCGGGCCGCCACGCACAGCACGCTCGACGCCTTGGCCTCGCGCACCCAGACGAGCACCTCCTCGCCCACGTGGAGCCAGCGCATCCCACCGCCCCGGAGCGCGGGCTGCTCCGCACGCAGCGCGAGCAGCTCGCGGTGCAGCGCGATGGAGTCGGCGTGCTCGTCGAGGGTGTCCCACGGCATGGGCGTGCGGGAGTCCTCGCCGTTCACGCCCGTGAGGCCGAGCTCGTCGCCCGACCACACCACCGGGATGCCCGGCAGCGACACGGCCATGCCGAGCGCGACCGGCACCGCGCCCGGCAGCGCGTTGGTGAGGAAGCGCGGGGTGTCGTGCGTGTCGAGCGCGTTCATGTTGTGCAGCCGCGTGCGCCACGGGATGCCGGCGATGAAGCGCTGGTGCTGCGCGTGCAGCTCGACACCCGAGTAGGAGGGAATGACCGAGCGCGCCATGCCGAGGCCGCCGAAGGCCGCAGAGCCCGGCACGGACAGCCAGCCCCACACCGGCCGCGTGAAGTTCGCGTAGGTCATCGCGCCGTGCCACGCGTCGCCCTGGAAGTCATCCGTCGCGTCGTTCGTCGACTCCCCCAGCAGCAGCGTGTCGGGGTTGATGTCGATCATCGTCCTGCGGATGATCTGGCGCACCTCGGCGTTCAGGTCGTCGGTCTCGTAGCGGCCGGTCATGTTGGCCACGTCGATGCGCCAGCCGTCGAACGAGAAGGGCGGGCGAAGCCACCGGCCGACCACCGAGTCCGGGCCCTCGATGAAGCGATCGCGCAGCTCCTGCGAGTTCCAGTTGAGCTTCGGCAACGAGCCGTGCCCGAGCCACGAGGCGTAGGTGCCGCCGTCGTGGAAGTAGTAGAACGCGCGCTCCGGCGCTGCCTCGGACGCCTGCGCCGCCTGGAACCAGGCGTGGGTGTCGCCGGTGTGGTTGCTGGTCAGATCCCCCATCACCTTCAAGCCGCGCGCATGCGCCGCCTCGACGAGGGAGATGAGCGCCTCGTCGCCGCCGAGCAGCGGATCGACGACGTCGAAGGTGGATGCGTTGTACCGGTGGTTCGACGCCCCCGGGAAGACGGGGGTCAGGTAGAGCACCGTGGCCCCCAGGTCGACGAGGTGATCCAGATGTGCCTCGACGCCCGGCAGGTCACCGCCGTAGAGCTGGGACGAGACGCCGTCGCCCGAGCCGATCACGGGCTCGTCCCACGCGCTCGCATGAGCCCACGCCGGCGTCGGGTGCAGATCGGCCTGCTCCGACCGCGCGAACCTGTCCGGGAACACCTGGTAGAGCACCGCATCCGTCGCCCACGCCGGCGGCGCCGGATGCGCCACGAGCGCGAAGTCGGCGTCATCGCGGGTCTCGATCGGGTGCACGCCCTCCTGGTTGATCCAATCGGTGTGGCCGGAGGCGTAGTGCACGAGCCAGCGGTAGCGATGCACGGGGTTCGCCACCCGGATCTCGGCCTCCCACCAGTGGTAGGCGCCGGCCGTGCCGATGTGCAGCGCCTTGTTGAAGAACGGCTCGCGATCGGGGTTCGAGCGCACGAGCACCTCGAGCGGGGCATCGTGGGCGACGGGGATGCGCAGGCGCACCTTGACAGTCTCACCCAGCGCAGGCGACAGGGTGGAGACGTGGAGGGCAGAACCGTCGTGGTGAGGCTGGAGCACGCGACAACGCTAAGTCACGACGCCGAGCTTCCCGAAACGGTGCGGATCTCGGGCGATCCGCACGCGCTCGGGAAGCTCGGCGTCAGGGGGTGCTCTCGGGGCGCGCCAGGGCGCCGCCGCGGCGTCAGTGCTCGGTGGCCTTCTCCGAGCCGGCGCCGGTGAAGGAGCGCACCTCCATCTCGGCCTGCTTCGCGTCATGGTCGGCCTCGGGCTTCGACACGTAGGTGCCGATGATGCCCAGGATGAACGCGAGCGGGATCGAGACGATCCCGGGGTTCGCGAGCGGGAAGATCGACCAGTCGGCATCCGGGAACATCGACTTCGGGCCGCCAGAGACGGCCGGCGAGAAGATGATGAGCACGACGCACGAGATGAGCCCGCCATACATCGACCACAGCGCGCCGCCGGAGTTGAACCGCCGCCAGAACAGCGAGTAGAGGATGGTCGGCAGGTTGGCGCTGGCGGCCACGGCGAACGCGAGCGCCACCAGGAAGGCGACGTTCTGGTTCTGCGCGACGATGCCGCCGAGGATGGCGATGACGCCGATCACGACCACCGTGTAGCGCGCCACCTTCACCTCTGCGCCTGGCTTCGTGTCGCCCTTCTTGATGATGGAGCCGTAGATGTCGTGCGCGAACGAGGTCGCCGCCGTGATCGCGAGCCCGGCGACGACCGCCAGGATGGTCGCGAAGGCGACCGCCGAGATGATCGCCATCAGGATCGGCCCGCCGAGCGCGAGCGCGAGCAGCGGTGCGGCAGCGTTCTCGCCGCCGGGGGCGTTGGCGAGCACCTCCGGGCCGACCAGCGCACCTGCGCCGAAGCCCAGCACGAGCGTGAACAGGTAGAAGATGCCGATCAGCCAGATCGCCCAGACCACGCTGCGACGGGCCTCCTTCGCCGATGGCACCGTGTAGAAGCGCATCAGCACATGCGGCAGGCCTGCGGTGCCGAGCACGAGCGCGAGCCCGAGCGAGATGAAGTCGATCGGGTTCGTGTAGCGCAGCCCGGGAGCCAGGATCGCCTCGCCCTCCGGCGAGGCCTCCACGGCCAGCCGCAGCAGCTCGTTGAAGTCGAAGCGCACGACGATCAGCACCATCAGGGTCATGATGGCCGCGCCCGCGATGAGGAGCACAGCCTTGATGATCTGCACCCAGGTGGTGCCCTTCATGCCGCCGAAGATGACGTACACGATCATCAGCACACCGACGACGGCGATGGTGATCGATGTCGCGGCCGGGTCGTCGAAGCCCATGAGCAGCGCGACGAGGCCGCCTGCCCCGGCCATCTGCGCGACCAGGTAGAAGAAGCACACCGCGAGCGTCGCGAGCGCCGCAGCCATGCGCACGGGGCGCTGCTTGAGACGGAAGCTCAGCACGTCGGCCATGGTGAAGCGGCCCGTGTTGCGCAGCAGCTCGGCGACCAGCAGCAGGGCGACGAGCCAGGCGACCAGGAAGCCGATCGAGTAGAGGAACCCGTCGTAGCCGGCCACCGCGATCGCCCCGCAGATGCCGAGGAAGCTCGCTGCCGAGAGGTAGTCGCCCGCGATGGCGATGCCGTTCTGCCTGCCGGAGAAGGATCGGCCGGCGGCATAGAACTCGTTCTCGGTGGCCTTCCTGCGCGAGACGCGGAAGACGATCACGAGCGTGAGCGCGACGAAGGCCGCGAACACGATCATGTTGATGACTGGATTGATCTCCTGAGGCATCAGAGCGCACCCCCCGTCGCGCGCTCCATCTGGGCGGCGAGCGGATCTGCGGCGGGGTCGTAGACGCGATTGGCCCAGCGGCTGTAGAGCATCGTGAGTGCGAAGGTCGAGACGAACTGGCCGAGGCCGAACAGCAGCCCGACGGTGAAGTAGCTCTGCCCCAGCCGGGTCGCGAAGAAGTCGGGCGCGAAGCTCGCGATGAGCACGTAGGCGAGATACCAGGCGAGGAAGACGATCGTCATCGGGAGGATGAAGGTCATGAACGTTCGTCGGAGCCGCTGGAACTCCGGCGAGCGCTGCATCGCGATGCTGTGCTCGGCGACTGAGGTGGAATCCGGCATGTGGTGCACTCCCATTCCCAGACGCTCATGTCGCGCCTGCTTCAACGTTGAAGTGTCGCGATCCTATCCGCATCCTCAGCGCGGACTCAGGATTTCCTCAGTGCGACATCCGCCGGAGTCAGAGGTCGCGCATCGACTCGCTCGGCTCCTGCCCCTTGAATCGCACGAGGCTCACGATCGCCGCCGCGAGCCCGCCCCACAGGACGACCATGGCGACGACCATCATCGCAATCGCTCCGCCCGTCATCGGACCACCTCCTCATCGTGCTCCGGCGCCTCGAGGGGCGTCGTCGCCTTCCACTTCGGGATCGACAGCAGCACCCCGGCGGCGAGCGCCGCGCCCGCCACACCCCAGCCGAAGATGCCGAGCATCCACGTCGGGTAGCCCTCGTAGGGCGTCGAGATCGCGGTGATCATCTCGAGCACCAGCATGAGCAGCAGCAGCACCGGCGTGATCACCATGATGAGCACGACCCACCAGCGGCCCAGCCTGATCGATCCGAAGCGACTCATGTGCTCGGCGAACGCGGGCACGCGACGGACGCCCCAGCCGACGGCGAGCATCGCGACGAATGCGGCCAGCAGGATGCCGAAGCGGTTGATGAAGTAGTCGGCGATGTCGAGCACCAGGATGCCGCTGGTGGTGGAGAACAACAGGATGCTCATCGTCGCGAGCGGCACGGTCACGATCAGCGTCGCCCGCAAGCGCCCGAGCTCGAGCTTGTCGCGCACAGCCGAGATCACCACCTCGAGGATGCTCACGAGCGACGTGAAGCCGGCGAGCACGAGCGAGGTGAAGAACAGCACGCCCAGCAGGGCGCCGAAGGGCGCTTGCGAGATGATCGCAGGGAAGGCGACGAACGCGAGCCCGATGCCGCCTGCGACGACGTCGGCGACCGCTGCGCCAGAGGCCTGCGCGAGGAAGCCGAGTGCGCTGAAGACGCCGATGCCCGCGAGCAGCTCGAAGCCGGAGTTGGCGAAGCCGACCACGAAGGCCGAGCCCGTCATGTCGATCTTCCTGCCGACATAGGAGGCGTAGGTGATCATGATGCCGAAGCCCACCGAGAGCGAGAAGAAGATCTGCCCGAAGGCGCTCGCCCAGACGGCCGGGTCGGCGAGTGCCGCCCAGTTGGGCGCGAACAGCGTCTGCAGGCCGTCGATCGCTCCCGGGAGCGTGAGCGCCTGCACGACGAGCACACCGAAGGCGACGAGCAGCACCGGGATGAAGATGACCGCGGTCGCGCCGATGCCGCGCTGCACCCCGAGGGCCATCACCACGATCGTGACGAGCCAGATGATGACCATGGGGATGAGCACGGCGGGCACGAAGTCGAGCGTGATGGTGTTGTCGGCGGCGCGCAGGAACTCGCCGAAGAAGAACGCCTCGGGGTCGTCGCCCCATGCCTGTGTGAACGAGAAGCCGATGTACTGCGACGACCACGCGAGGATCGCCGCGTAGTAGACGGCGATCACGACGCAGATCGAGACCTGCCACCATCCGATGAACTCGAGCTTGCGCGACAGCCGCGCGAACGAGAGCGGCGCGGAGCCGCGCTGCGAATGCCCGACCGCATAGTCGAGCAGCAGCAGCGGGATGCCGGCGACGAGCAGCGCGATGAGGTAGGGCAGGATGAACGCGCCGCCGCCGCCCTCATAGGCGACGTAGGGGAAGCGCCAGATGTTGCCGAGCCCGACCGCCGAGCCGATCGCGGCCATGATGAACACGGTCTTGTTCGAGAACCGACCGCGGTCGATGGGTGCCTTGGAGACGGTCATGGCGGGCCTTCCTCCGGTCGCGCCGGTGCAATCGAGGACGGCCCCACCCTGCCACAGCCAGCGTGCTGCTGGAGAGGCGCTACTTGACGGCGCCGGCCGTCAGCCCGCTGACGATGTACTTCTGCAGATAGAGGAACAGGGCCATGACGGGGATGGCTGCGAGCACGGCCCCAGCCGCGAAGACCGGGTAGTTCGTGTTCGTCTCCTCGGAGACGTAGCGGAACAGGCCGACCGCGAGCGTCAGCTTGTCTGGACTGCTGAGGATGACCGACGCGAGCAGGAAGTCGTTGGTCGTGCCGATGAACGACAGCAGCCCGATGACGGCGAGGATGGGCGCCACCAGCGGCAGGATGATGGTGAAGAAGATGCGGGCGTGCCCCGCGCCGTCGATCTTCGCCGCCTCGTCGATCGAGGCGGGCACCGTGTTGAAGAAGCCGTACATCAGGTAGGTGTTCACGCCCAGGGCGCCGCCGAGGTAGATCATGATCAGGCCGATGAGGGTGTCGAGGCCGACAGCGGGGAAGACCTCGCTGATGCCCCGCATGAGCGCGTAGATCGCCACGACGGCCAGCAGCTGCGGGAACATCTGCACCAGGATCAGGCCGAAGAGACCCTGCCTGCGACCGGTGAACCGCATCCGCGAGAACGCGTAGGCGGCGAGCGCGCCGAGCAGCACGGTGCCGAGCGAGGTCACGATGCCGACGATCAGCGTGTTGCCGAACCAGGCGCCGTAGGGGCGGCGCGAGTCGCTCAGCAGCTGCACGTAGTTGTCGATCGAGAAGGCGCGGAACAGCTGGTTGGAGCCGGTGAGCGTGCCGCCGGGGTTCAGCGATGCGCTCAGCACGTAGACGAGCGGGAAGATCGCGAAGATCACGATCGCGATGCCGACGAGGTGCCGCCAGCCGAGCACGCGCAGCCACTTGCCGAAGCGCATCCGGGGCTGCCGGGCGACAGCCGGCTTGCCCGGCTTGCCGACGGACTCCGGGTGGATCGCCATGGGATCGATCTCCGTGCTCATCAGTTGAGCTCCTCTAGCGCCTTGGTCCGCGAGAACGCGACCGCCGAGACAGTCGCGACGATCAGGAAGATCAGGATCGACAGCGCCGAGGCGAGGCCGTAGTCACGGGTGCCCGCCTCGAACGCGGTCTTGTAGACGAGCGTGATGAGCAGGTCGGTGTGGCCGACGTTCTCATCGACCCCTGCGATCCTGGGCCCGCCTCGCGTCAGCAGGTAGATCGTGTTGAAGTTGTTGAAGTTGAAGGCGAACGAGGAGATCAGCAGCGGCGCCGTCGACACGAGCAGCAGCGGGAACTTGATGCTGCCGAACACCTGCCACGGGCTGGCGCCATCGACCGTCGCCGCCTCCGTGAGCTCCTCGGGGATCGACTGCAGGGCGCCCATGCAGATGAGGAACATGTAGGGGAAGCCGAGCCAGACGTTGACGATCAGCACCGACACCTTCGCCAGCCAGGGGTCGGTGAGCCATGGGATGTTCGCCGAGCCGAACAGCGCCTCGTTCACGAAGCCGAACTCGGTGTTCAGCAGGCCGAGCCAGACGAGCGCCGACAGGAACGACGGGAACGCGTACGGCAGGATCGACAGCGTTCGGTAGACCTTGCGCGATCGCATCCTCGGATCGTTCAGGGTGAGCGCGAGGAACAGGCCGAGCACGAACGCGAGACCGACCGAGAGGATCGCGAACGCGAAGGTCCAGAGCGTGACCCCCAGCAGCGCCTCGCCGTACTTCGGGTTCTGGAACGGGTAGAGGAAGTTCTCGAAGCCGACGAGGATCTGCCAGCCGGTGCCGAGCACCTCGCCGTCCTCCGTCTCGAACTGCCCGTTGCCGAGATCGCGGTAGACGGTGCCCGCCTCCGTGTCGGTCATGGTGTCCGCGGCCTCGTCGTAGACGAAGTTCGACTGGAACACGAATGCCTGGATCGCGTTCGAGGTGCGCAGGAACCCGGCAGAGAGATCGTCCTCGAGCGGCACCTGCAGCGCGGTGATCTCCTGCTGCCGCTGCAGCACATCCTGCATCGACAGGCTCGTCCAGCCCTCGAGGGCCGTCGCGCGCGGGCCGTCCTGCGTGACCGCCCCCGGGTCGACCGGTGCGAGTGCATCCTCGGCGGTGCCGACGAGCACCTCGCCCTCTGGCGAGGTGGCGAGCAGACCGAGACCGCCAGCACCCTCGACGACCTGCACCTGGTAGACGGGCGAGCCCTCGATGCGCTGGGTGTTCTGCGACACCAGCGCCGAGATCGCGTCGTCCTTGGTGGAGTTGTGGCCGTCGCCGTAGTTGGTGAAGGCGATGTAGCAGGAGTAGAGGACGACGAAGATCTGGAACACGGCCAGGAAGATCAGGCCGGGTGTGAGGTACTTCGCGGGCAGCAGCCCTGGCGAGAGGTAGATGACGTTGACCAGCAGCGTCACCGCTCCCAGGATCACCAGCACCAGCCAGCTCTCCTGGAAGAACAGGATGGTCATCGCGAACACGGCGATCGCGTCGACGATCGCGAGCAGGGCGATCTTCACCAGCATCGATCGCGCGCTGGGCGGCTGGTGCATGATGCCCCGCTTCGGGGCGATCCTGCGCTCTGGGGTCGACGTCGTCGTCACTCGGGCTCCTGGCGGGCGATGCGGGATTGCCTGCGTTGCAGGCGGGGTGTCATGCGGCGGATGCGGCGGTCGGCCCCGCGAGGAGCCGACCGCCGCGTCACAGGGATCAGCCGTCGAGCGTGCTCTGGATCTTGTCGGCCATCGCCGTCCAGGCGGCGGCAGGATCCGCAGCGTCACCGCTGATGATCTGCGCCTCGGTGGTGCCCCAGTCTGCCCACAGCGCATCCATCTCGGGGATGTTCGGCATCGGCACGCCCGTGGCGCCGACAGCGCCGAAGGCTGCGACATCCTCGTTCGACTGCGCAGCCTCGAAGGCGCTGGAGAGCGCCGGAGCGCGCTGGCCGGACTCGAAGATGGCCGACTGGGCCTCCTCACCGGCGACGTACTCGGTGAGGAACTGCGCGGCGACGATCGGGTTGTTCGCGTACTCGGAGACGAAGAAGCCCTGCACGCCCACGAACGGCGTGGCAGGCTGGCCGCCCGCCGAAGGGATCTCGCTGATCGCGTAGTTCACACCGGCCTCCTGGAAGGCGGTGAGGTTCCACGGACCGGTGATCGTGTACGGCGAGGCGCCGTTCGCGAACTGCTCCTTGGCGATGTCCTGCGAGATGTTCAGGTTGATGAGGCCGGACTGGCCCCACTCCGCGAGCGCGCCGGCGAAGGCCACGTTGCCCTCGTTGCCGAGCTGCAGGTCGTCGGGGTTGTAGGAGCCATCGTCGTTCAGCCCGAACACCGGGCCGCCGAACGAGGCCTGCATCGGGTACAGGTGGAACGGGTCGGAGTTGTTCGGGTCGATGCCGACGAGCAGCGGGAACTCCGCCTCGCCGGACTCGACAGCGGCCTGACCGGTGGAGACGAGGTCATCCCAGGTGGCGGGCGCGTCGGGAGCGAGATCGGTGTTGCGCACGAGCGCGAGATTCTCGATCGAGACCGGAACGCCGTAGACCGAGCCGTCGTAGGTCATGGCCTGGATCGAGACGTCCTCGAAGTCGCCGGCGAGATCGCCGAGCTCGACCGGCGAGATGACACCGTTCTGCACCAGCTTGCCGATCCAGTCATGGGCGCCGAGGACGACATCGGGGCCCTCGCCGGACGGCGCCTGGGTGGTGAGGTCGTCGCGGATGGCGCCGAAGTCCTTCACGACCACCTCGACGGTGGTGCCGGTCTCCTCCTCGAAGGCTGCGATGACGCCCTCGAGGGCCGTCGCGCGGTTCTCGTCCATCCAGATGACGAGCTCGCCGCCGCCCTGCGGGGCCTCGGACTCGCCGCTGCTGGTGGGTGCGGGCGTGCCTCCGCCCGCGCAGGCCGCCAGCGTCAGCGCGAGTGCGCCGACTCCGGCCGCCTTCATGAGGCTGCTGTGCTTCATGGTGCCTTCTCTCAGCTGTCAGGGGCACTCCCCCGACGAGCGTCGGCGTCACTGCCCGGCTCATGGTGGCCGTAGCGGTGCGCGCACCGCAAGCCGGCGGTCGGCCCGCCGCGCAATCGTTGGCAAGTCGTGACAATCCCGCCGCCGCTTCCCCGCGCGGCACGCATCCGCATAGCCTGGGACACATGACCGAAGCCTCGTCGCAGCCCGTCGTGCAAGACACCGCAAGCGCCCCCGGTGCCGAGTGGTGGCGCTCCGCCGTCATCTACCAGATCTATCCGCGCTCGTTCGCCGATGCATCCGGCGACGGCGTCGGCGATCTGCCTGGCATCACCTCGCGGCTGCCGCAGATCGCTGAGCTGGGCGTCGACGCCATCTGGCTGAGCCCGTTCTATCGCTCACCGCAGAAGGATGCGGGCTACGACGTCGCCGACTATCGCGACGTCGACCCGATCTTCGGCACGCTCGACGACTTCGACCGGATGCGCGAGACGGCCCACGGGCTCGGCCTGCGGGTGATCGTCGACCTGGTGCCGAACCACTCCTCGGACCAGCACGCATGGTTCCAGGAGGCGCTGGCAGCAGGGGTCGGCAGCGAGGCGCGGCGGCGCTACATCTTCCGCGACGGCGACGGCGAGCAGGGCGAGCTGCCCCCGAACAACTGGCAGAGCGTGTTCGGCGGACCGGCATGGACGAGGGTGCCGGACGGCCAGTGGTACCTGCACCTGTTCGACACCTCGCAGCCCGACTTCGACTGGGACAACCCCGAGGTCGGCGACATGTTCGTCGACGTGCTGCGCTTCTGGCTCGACCGCGGCGTCGACGGATTCCGCGTCGACGTGGCCCATGGGAACGCGAAGGCTCCGGGGCTCCCCGACGTCGACGAGGTGCTGCTGGCTGCGGGCTCCATGGAGTCGCCGTACTTCGGTCAGGAGCACGTGCACGAGATCTACCGCCGCTGGCACGAGGTGCTGGAGGAGTACGAGGGCGATCGCGTGCTGTGCGCCGAGGCGTGGGTGCAGCCGCTCGAGAAGATGGCCCGCTTCGTGCGGCCGGATGAGATGCACCAGGCCTTCAACTTCGTCTACCTCGAGACGCCCTGGGACGCGAAGCGCCTGCGCGCCGTGATCGATGACTCGATCGAGGCGTTCGGCGCCGTCGGCGCGCCACCGACCTGGGTGCTCTCGAACCACGACACGATCCGGCACCGCACGCGGCTGGCGCTCGTGCCCCCGCCGCCTCATGGCGCCGGCATCGGGCCGACGTCGGTCTCGAAGGCCGACCCGACCGTCTCGCTCCGACGAGGCCGGGCTGCCACGACGCTGATGCTCGCCCTGCCGGGAGGCGCCTATCTCTACCAGGGCGAGGAGCTCGGACTGCCAGAGGTCACGGCCATCGAGCCCGCTGAGCGCCAGGACCCGACCTTCGCGCGCACGGGCGGCGAGCTGTGGGGTCGAGACGGATGCCGTGTGCCGATCCCCTGGGAGGCGGATGCGCCGGGCTACGGCTTCAACACGACCGGCGAGAGCTGGCTGCCGCAGCCCGCGGAGTGGGCGGCGCTGGCGCGCGATGCGCAGGCAGGGGTGGAGGGCTCGACGCTCGAGCTCTACCGCCGGGCGCTGCAGCTGCGTCGCGAGCTCGCGCTCGGCACGGGTGCGCTCGAGTGGCTCGACGTGGGTCCGACCGCACTGGCCTTCCGCAACGGATCGGTGACGGTGGTGGCGAACTTCGGCCACGACGCGGTCGACGTGCCGCGCGGCGAGATCCTGCTGACCTCATCGAAGCTCGACTCGGCGTCGGTGTGGGCCGACGAGGTCGTCTGGGTGCGCACTTCGAAGCCCTCTGTCTCGTAGATCGAGGAGCGCGTCGGTGCCTCGTGGATCGGGGAGCGCGTCGGGCGCAGCCCGGCACGCGTCACGAGATCGAGCGCTGGCTCCGGTCTCGTGACGCGAGCGGCCCTTCGGGCCGCGCGCTCCTCGACCTACGACGGGCTCGCGCTCCTCGACCTACGACGGGCTCGCGCTCCTCGACCTACGACGGGCTCGCGCTCCTCGACCTACGACGGGTGAGCGCTAGCGGTTCTCGAGATTCATCTCGCGCGACTGCAGCCACAGCATCGGGTCGAACGAGACGTAGTCGGCGTTCTTGAGCTCGAGGTGCAGGTGCGGGCCGGTCGACCGACCGGAGCTGCCGACCTGGCCGAGGACGTCGGTGATGTCGACGACCTGGCCGACCTCGACGGTGATCGAGCCGGGCATCATGTGCGCGTACCAGGACTGCACGAACTCGCCGTCGATCTTGTGATCGATGAAGACCGCGTAGCCACCGCCACCGGGATTGTTGCCCTGCCAGACCGCAGAGACCACGCCGTTCGCGATCGGGCGGATCTCGGTGCCGATGCCCGGGGTGAGGTCGCTGCCGCCGTGGAAGCCGCCGGGCCGGTAGCCGAACTGGCTCGACATCGGCACCTGGTCCAGGTTCGGGAAGGGCGTCTGCACGACGCCGGTGTCGAGCATGTCCCACACCTGCGGGAACGCCGGGTCGCCCGTGTAGGACGGGCCGGGCGTCTCGCCGTCGGCGACGGCCTGATAGGCGGCGCGCTCGCCCTCGGACATGCGCGCGGCGGCGACCTGGTCGTTCACCGTGACGTTGTCGCGCGCGAAGTAGGTGGTGGCTTCAGCGGTGACGCTCTCGATGGTCTGCACGTCGTGGATCTGCGCGACCTCGGGGTCGATGCCGTTCGCCGTCTGCACCGCCTGCGCGGGCAGCGAGGTCACGACGACCAGCGAGCCGATGAACAGCAGCGCGCCGCCCGCGGAGATCTTCTGCGCGATGCGGCGGGCGCTGCGTGCGGGCCGCGACGGCGGTGCGACGGGCGCCTGACGCACGACGCGAGGCGTGAACGGCCGTGCGCGCACCCCGGGGACCGTCTCGCCGCCGTTGCCGAGCGACGGCGCGTCGACCGTGATGATCGGCGCGGTGTAGGTCGACTCGGCGATGCTGACGGAGAGATCCTGCGCGACGCGGGTCGCGGCCTCGCGCATGGCACGGCGGCTGGTGTAGAGCGGGGCTGAGCCCTGGACGACGGTGACACGCTCAGCGGCGCGGGCCTCGTTCGCCGTCATCGCGATCGACTCGGATGCACGCTCGAGATCGCGCATCTCGCGGCGGGTGACGGGCCGGTCGGAGTCGGGTCGCGCAGCGTCCACAGCTGACGAGCGCAGTGCTCGTCGGGTGGGGTGCGTCACGCTTTGGCCGTCCTACAGGTCTCTGGGGTCACAGGTCGCGCTGCGCTCAACTGAGCGACGGGCGGCCCTGCCGGCATCGATCGTCGCATGAACCGGCTCTCGGGTGCAAAGGCATGCCGATGACACACGCTTCACGTTCTCCAACGCTCTAATGTAACGGATTGATAACGGCCTGGCAAGGCTCACACCTCGTCGGGCCGCAACGGGGCCAGTAGTGCCATGAGCTCGTCGGCGAGCGCCGGCGCTGCCGCCAGCAGGAATTCGGTGCTCGCAGGCTCGCCGTTCCAGCCGGTCACAGCGCCGCCCGCCTCCTCGACGAGCAGGGCGCCGGCAGCCATGTCCCACGGCTGCAGCCCGCGCTCGAAGTAGGCGTTCAGCCGGCCGCTCGCGACGAAGGCGAGGTCGAGCGCGGCGGAGCCGATGCGGCGAATGTCGCGCACGGAGCCGATGAGCCCCTGCACCACCGCGGCCTGCCGCTGCCTGCGCTGCGCGTCGTACCCGAACCCGGTGCCGACCAGCGCGATCTCGGCGGGCACCGCATCCGCCACCCTGATCGCACGGCCGTCATGCCGGGCCCCGCCGCCGCGCTGCGCCTCGAAGACCTCGCCGGTGGCGGCGTTGACGACGGCCGCAGAGATCGCGCGCCACGTGGTCGGATCGGGCTCACCCTCGACCAGCGCGATCGAGACGGCGTAGGCCGGGATGTCGTAGAGGTAGTTGACGGTGCCGTCGATCGGATCGATCACCCAGGTCAGGCCCGAGGTGCCGGCGATGCTCGTGCCCTCCTCGCCGAGGATGCCGTCGTCTGGCCGGGCGGCGCGGATGCGGTCGACGACCAGGCGCTCGACCTCGCGGTCGGCCTCGGTCACGATGTCGACGAGGCTCGACTTGCTCGCGGCGATCGTGACGCCCGCCGCACGGCGGCTGCGGGCGAGGATCGCGGCGTCGACGGCGAGGCCGACGAGCAGGTCGTGGAGCTCGCTCATGGGTCGAACCTATCGCCGTCTGACGAGGCGCCGCGGAGGTCGTCGACGGCCCTGTGAGCCATGTATGCTGGACGGCGGCCTTGATCGGCCACGGCGAGTTACCCTAGCGGCCAAAGGGATCTGACTGTAAATCAGACGGCTCAGCCTTCGGGGGTTCGAATCCCTCACTCGCCACGTTCCGAAGCCCCGTCCATGCGACGGGGCTTCTGCGTTGCGTCAGCCGCCACAGCAACCCCGTGACGCCTGCTGCGATGGACACAGGCGCTCGTGCGCAGCAGGAGTCGGCAGCCGAGCTCTAGATGTGCTCGCCCACGGCGGCGAGAAAGGCCTTCGGGTCGTCGGCCCAGAGCCGCACCGTCGAGATCTGCTGCTCGCCGCCCTTGGGGTTCGAGCCCGGCAGCACCACCCGCGTCGCGCCCTCCAGCACGATCGAGATGTTGGTGGCGTCCGACACCCGCACGGCGAGCGTCGTGGCGTCGTCGACGAGACGCGGAGACTTCGGCTCGTCCGTGACGGTCCCGATCGTCACGGAGTAGACGTCACTCCAGGGGACGTGCACGTCGAGGTCGAGCCCGTCTCGCACGCGCACGCCGTCGGGCCCCACGGTGTGGGGCCGCATGACATGCGCGCAGAGCAGCCCCGTCATCCACACCACACCCCAGATGCCGACGATCAGCAGCACGAGGCGTGGGATGAGCCACTGGTGCACGATCAGATCGACGATGACGATCTCGAAGGCGGAGAGCACGATGAAGATGACGAGCACCGTGATCGACTGGCTGTGATAGCCGAATCCGTTCGCCCCGACCGGCACGGCCGGCCGACGCAGCACCGCACGACCGATGCTGCCGTAGATGAGCTTCTCGAGGGCCGCCATGCGCGTGACGAGCGCCCAGACCGGCGAGCGCGCTCTCTCACCGGCGGCCGCGCGGGCGACAGGGCCGCTCACGTCGCCGTCTCCTCAGCCTCGGTCAGCGTTCGCAGCCGTTCGTGGACGGCCGCCAGCGCTCGCTCCACTGCCGGCAGATCACCTGGCTCGACAGCGTCGACGAGCGTGGCGGTGAGCTCCCGGTGCTCGCGCTCCATCGCAGCCATCGTCGTCGCCGCGCCCTCGGTCAGCTCGAGCAAGACCGCTCTGCGATCGGAGGGATGCGGCGATCGGGTGACGTAGCCGCTCTGCTCCAGAGCATCGACGAGCGTCGACACGTGCTTGGCACTGATCTCGAGCGCGGCTGCGACCTCGCGCTGCGTGGAAGGGCCCTGCGTCTGCAACGTCCAGAGCACGGCAGCACGCGATTCCGTCAGGGGCGTCCCGTCGAAGGCCCGTGCCATGTCGCGCCGCAACAGGTCGCTGATGGCGAGCAGCTGGTTCAGGATGTCGGTGCTCATGAGATCTGCGAGAAGAGGGTGCCGATGTCGGTGACGATCCACGCCTCGACGATCCGCCCCGCCTCGATCCGGTAGAAGTCGTGGCTCATGACCTCTATGGAGCGCCCGCTCGCCTCGATGCCAGTGAAGGAGCCGCGGTGCGTGCCAGTGATGACGCTCCGCACCGCGACACGATCGTCAGACGCAACGGCGTCGAGCACGGAGGTGCGGAGATCCGGGAAGGCGGTCGACATCTCCAAGACACCGCCCATCCACGCATCTCGTCCTGCGATCGCCTCTGGGACGCCGGCCATCGTCACGACCAGGTCGGGATGCATTGCCGCCTCACAGGCCAGCGCGTCTCCGCGGTCAGCGGCAGCGAGCGCATCTCGCACCAGCTGCACATTCTGCGCTTCGTCCATGGGCTCCACATTTCGTTACTTGCGGTATTAGTTACCAATGGTACATGAATGCGCCAACCGCGCGAGCGCTTCTTGCAACGAGCGCTCGAGCCTGTGGAGCCGCGGGGCCCGAGCGCCCTCTGCGATGCCCGCATCGGGTGCGTAGGATCGGGGCATGGCAGATTCCTCGTTCGATGTGGTCAGCAAGGTCGACAAGATGGAGGCCGACAACGCCGTCAACCAGGCGCGCAAGGAGGTCGAGCAGCGCTACGACTTCAAGGGCGTCGGTGCCGACGTGGCCTGGAGCGGCGAGAAGCTGCTGCTGAAGGCCTCCTCCGAGGAGCGCGTCAAGGCGGTGCTCGACGTCGTGCAGACGAAGTTCATCAAGCGCGGCATCGACCTCAAGATGCTCGAGCAGGGCGACCCCTACCCCTCTGGCAAGGAGTTCCGCATCGAGATCGCCCTGAAGGACGGCATCTCGACCGAGGACGGCAAGAAGGTCACGAAGCTGCTGCGGGAGCAGGGCCCGAAGTCGATCAAGAGCCAGATCCAGGGCGAAGAGGTGCGCGTGAGCTCCAAGAGCCGCGACGATCTGCAGGCGGCCATCCAGCTGCTCAAGGGCGCCGACTTCGAGTTCGACCTCCAGTTCGTCAACTTCCGCTGACGCCGGCACCCCGCCGCCGTGCGATCGCCGCTGCCGTGAAGGCGATCCTGTGGAGCTGACGTTCACCCAGGCGCTCACCGCGCTCTACGTCACGGTCGACGTGGCGCTGCGACTGCTGGCGCTCGTGGTCGTGCCCTACAACCGCAGGCCCGCATCCGCCATCGCCTGGCTGCTGATCATCATGATCCAGCCGATCGCGGGCTGGATCATCTTCGGGCTGCTCGGCAACACCCGGCTGCCCGCCGGCCGCCGCAAGAAGATGGCGGCCATTCAAGAGCTGATCGGCGAGAGCACGATCGACATCGGCGATGCCGAGGCCCTGCCCGGCAGGCCCAGCTGGCTGCCCGGCGTCATCGAGCTCAATCGCCAGCTCTCGTCGATGCCGCACGTGGGCGACACGAAGGCCCGCGTGTGGGATGAGTTCGACGACCAGCTCGAAGCCATGGCCCGCCGCATCGATCAGGCGAGCCGCTTCGTGCACGTCGAGTTCTACCTCATCGTGGCCTCCGAGCGCACCGAGGTGTTCTTCGCCGCGCTCGAGCGGGCGGCAGCGCGCGGCGTGACCGTGCGGGTGCTCGTCGACCACCTCACGAGCGTGCGCTACCCGCGGCGCACCGAGACGGTCGCGCGGCTCGAGCGCATGGGGGCAGAGCTGCGCGACATGCTGCCGCTGCGGCCCTGGAAGGGCGACTGGCAGCGCCCCGACCTGCGCAATCACCGCAAGCTCGTCGTGATCGACGGCGATGTCGGCTTCACCGGCTCGCTCAACCTCATCGACCCCTCCTACCTCTGGAAGCGCAACCTGCGCCGCGGGCTGCAGTGGCGCGACTCCTGGGTCGAGCTGGAGGGCCCCTCCGTCGTCGCCCTCGACGTGCTCTTCTGGTCGGACTGGTGGGCAGAGACGAACGAGCTCGTGGAGCTCGCCAGCGACCCCCCGCCGGCCGACGGCGACCTCAACGCATCCGTCGTGCCCTCCGGCCCCGGCTTCGAGGGCGAGATCAACCTGCGCATCTTCCTCGAGCTCGTGCACGCCGCCGAGGAGCGCATCACGATCGTCAGCCCCTACTTCGTGCCCGACGAGGCCATGCGCTACGCGATCACCTCTGCTGCCATGCGCGGCATCGATGTCGAGCTGTTCGCGAGCGAGGTCGGCGACCAGTTCTGGACCTACCACGCGCAGCGCTCCTACTACGAGGAGCTGCTGCGCGCCGGCGTCAAGATCACGCTGTTCGCCAAGCCCACCGTGCTGCACTCGAAGTTCATGACCTTCGACGACCGCGTCTCGGTGATCGGCTCGTCGAACATCGACATGCGCTCGTTCGGCCTCAACTTCGAGGTGTCGATGCTCATCGAGGGCGCGTCGATGGTCGACCAGCTGCAGGCGACGGCGGATGGGTACCGTCGGCAGTCGACGACGCTCACGCTGGAGTCGTGGATGGCCCGCCCTCGCATCACGCAGGCGTTCGACAGCATCGCCCGCCTGACCTCCGCGCTGCAGTAGCGC
Organism: Agrococcus sp. ARC_14; assembly: GCF_022436485.1. NCBI lineage: Bacteria > Bacillati > Actinomycetota > Actinomycetes > Micrococcales > Microbacteriaceae > Agrococcus > Agrococcus sp. ARC_14. The sequence goes on along the minus strand of NZ_JAKUDO010000001.1, from coordinate 824,004 downwards.
TGCGCCTGCCGCAGCCCGGTCAGCCCAGCAGCATCGAGAGCCCCACCCAGAGGGCGAAGCCGATCACGAGCGCGCGCAGCGCCCACGACGGCACCCGCCGCGAGAGCCAGCCGCCCGCGACGCCACCCACCAGGGAGCCAGCGAGCATGATCGCGACCACGCCCCAGTGCACGAGCGGCGAGAAGGCGAGGATGAGCACGCCGGAGCCGTTGACCACCAGGGCGGTGAGGTTCTTCAGCGCATTGTGGTGCTGCAGCGAGTCGTGGATCACGACGCCGAGCACCGCGAGCATCATGACGCCGATGCCCGCCCCGAAGTAGGAGCCGTAGACGCCGATCGCGAGGAACGCGAGCCGCACCGGCCAGCCGCCCGTCGCCTCGGGATCGGGCTCCCCCTCGGCGTTGCGGCGCACGATGCGGGTCACGAGCGGCTGCAGGGCGAACAGGCAGGCGGCGGTGAGCACCAGCCACGGCACGATCGCCGTGAACGAGTCGGAGGGCGTGAGCAGCAGCAGCGCCGCGCCCACCAGCCCGCCGACCGCCGCGAAGGGCGCGTTGGCGAGGAAGCGGCGCCTCCGGCTGCGCAGCTCCGCGCGGTAGGACCAGGCGCCACCCAGGCTGCCGGCCAGCAGCCCGACCGACGAGGTGATGTTCGCCGCCAGCGGCGTCATGCCGGCCGCGAGCATCGCCGGGAAGGTGATGAGCGTGCCGCCGCCGGCCGCCGCATTGATCGCCCCGGCACCCATCGAGGCGAGCGCGATCAGCAGGAAGCCGCCGGGCTCCAAGTCAGCGCTCGTCGCGCGAGACCGCGATCATCTCGTCGCGGGGCACGACCTTCACCCGTGCTCGGCCATGCGGCTCGCCCAGGCCGATCTCGTGCTCGTCGAGGCGGATCCAGCCCGCGATGTCCGTCCAGGCCACGCCGCGCTCGGCGAGCAGCTGCGGCACCGCCTGCTCGTCGTACGCCTCCGGCGTCCACCAGGAGTGCTCGTCGCCGAGCAGCTGCTCGACCGTCTCCTTGGCATCCGACTTCGTGTGGCCGATGAGGCCGACGGGGCCGCGCTTGATCCAGCCCGTCGCATACATGCCGGGCAGCGGGCGCGAGCCGTCGTGCACGCGGCCGGCGATGTTCGGGATGACGCCGCGGCGCTCGTCGAACGGCACGTCCTGCAGCGGGGAGGAGAAGTAGCCGACCGCGCGGTAGACCGCCTGCACGGGGATCTCGCGGAACTCCCCCGTGCCCTCCAGGCCCTGCTCCGTCGGCCGGGTGCGCTCGATGCGCAGTGCCTCGACGCCATCCTCGCCCAGCACCGCATCCGGCCTCGACCAGAAGTGCAGGTGCAGTCGCCGGCTGGCGGTGCCCGTCTCGCGCTGCCGCCACTGCTCGAGCACGCGCGAGATCACCAGGATCTGCTTGTTCTGCTTCAGCGACTCCTCATCGGGGTCGACGCCGAAGTCGTCGTCGTGGAGGATCATGTCGACATCCCGCAGCTCGCCGAGCTCGCGCAGCTCGAGCGGCGTGAACTTCACGTTCAGGGGGCCGCGGCGGCCGAACACGTGCACATCGGTGACGGGGGATGCCTCGAGGCCGTCGACGACGTTGGGCGGCACCTCGGTGGGCAGCAGGTCCTCTGGATGCTTCACCAGCATGCGGGCGACGTCGAGCGCGACGTTGCCGTTGCCGATCACGGCGATCTCCTTGGCCTCGAGCGGCCACTCGCGCGGCACGTCGGGGTGGCCGTCGTACCAGGAGACGAAGTCGGCTGCGCCGTAGGAGCCGTGCAGCTCGATGCCGGGGATCTCGAGCGGGGCGTCCCTCGTGGCACCGGTGGCGAAGATCACGCCGTGGTAGTGCCGCTCGAGGTCATCGAGCGTGATGTCCTCGCCGAAGCGCACGTTGCCGAACAGCCGAACGACGCCCGCCTGGAGGACCTCGCGGAGCGCGGCGATGATGCCCTTGATGCGCGGGTGGTCGGGCGCGACGCCGTAGCGGACGAGCCCGTAGGGCGCAGGCAGGTGCTCGAAGAGGTCGATGAAGACGTCGCGCCCCTGCTCGGCAGCGGACCTTTTCAGGATGTCGGCGGCGTAGATGCCGGCGGGGCCGGCGCCGATCACGGCGATGCGGAGCGGTGCGCTCACGGTTCTCCTTCAGCGTGCGGGGCGGCTGCGCCGCCGGTAATCAGCGGGTGCGCGAGACGACGTGCTCTGCGAAGGCCTCGAGCGCGCGCCGGACGGTGCCGCCCGGCAGCTCCCGCAGCGCGTCGAGAGCGCTGCGCTGCCAGTGCTCGGCGGCGGCGACCGACTCGTCGACGACGGGATGCTCGGCGAGCTCGGCGATCGCGGCTGCCAGGTCGGCGTCGTCGGCGGGCGACGCGAGGCGAGCCCGCAGCGCCAGAGAGGCCGCGTCGTCGCGCTTGGCCAGCAGCAGCACGGGCAGCGTCGCGACGCCGGCGCGCACGTCGTTGCCCTGATCCTTGCCGGTTGCGGGGTCTGCAGAGAGATCGATCACGTCATCGACCAGCTGGAACGCGACGCCGATGCGCTCGCCGAACTCGCGCAGCGGCTGCCGGTAGGCGGCCTCTGCACCGCTCACCAGCACGCCGAGCTCGGCGGCGGCGGCGATGAGCGAGCCCGTCTTGTCGCCCAGCACCTGCAGGTAGTGCTCGACCGGGTCGGTGTCGCCTGCGCCCAGCGTCTCGTGCAGCTGGCCCAGGCACAGGCGCTCGAAGGTGCGGGCCTGCAGCTTGGCGACCTCGGCGCCGAGCGGGGCCGCGACGGCTCCGGCCCTGGCGAACAGCAGGTCGCCGGCGAGGATCGCGACGGAGTTGCTCCAGACGACGTGGGCGGCCGGCACGCCTCGGCGGGTGTCCGCCTCGTCCATCACATCGTCGTGGTACAGGCTCGCGAGGTGCGTGATCTCGACCACCTCTGCGGCCGCGAGCACGTCGCCGTCGATGCCCTTCCCGAGGTGCGCGGCGAGCATCAGCAGCAACGGCCGTGCGCGCTTGCCGCCGGCCTCCTTCAGGTAGCGGGCCACCGCATCCGCTACCGGGTCGGCGATGCGCAGGTGCTCGTCGAGCGCCGCCTCGAGCCGCTCGAGACCGGTCTCGACAGCGTCGATGGTGCGCTTGTCGGCGGGCGATGCGAAGCGCGGCCCGCGGAGCCCGAAGGCCGAGGTGACCGAAGCCATCAGGCGTCCTGCTCCTCCGACTGGGCGTGGCGGGCCAGGCGCATGGCGCTCGTGATCTCCGTGGGCTTGCGACCGCGGTGCAGGGCGACGACGCCGAGGGTGAGGTTGCGGTGCGCGACCCGCGTGAAGCCGGTCGTGCGGATCCACTGCGAGAGCGTCTGCTGGTCGGGCCACGACGAGATCGACTCCACCAGGTAGCGGTAAGCCTCTGGGTTGCTGCTCACGGCCCGTGCCATGCCGGGCAGCATCGTGCGCAGGTAGAGCTCGTAGCTCTTGCGCACCACGTTGACGGGCGGCTGCGAGAACTCGCAGATGACGACGCGGCCACCGGGCTTGAGCACCCGGAAGAACTCGCTGAGGGCCACACGGGGGTGCTGCACGTTGCGCAGGCCGAACGAGATGGTGACGGCATCGAAGCTGTCGCTGTCGAAGGGCAGCTCCTCTGCGGAGCCGAGCACGAACTCGACGTCGGCGTGGCGCTTGCGGCCCTCTTCGAGCATGCCGTCGCTGATGTCGAGCGCGGTGACGAGGGCGCCGGCCTTCGCCATCGGTGCGGCCGAGGCGCCCGTGCCTGCGGCGACATCGAGGATGCGCTCACCCGGCTGCGGGCGGACGGCGCGCTGCATGTGGATGCGCCAGAGCTTGTCATTGCCGCCGGAGAGCAGCGAGTTGAGCAGGTCGTAGCGCTTCGCCGTCGCGTCGAACATGCCCGCGACCTCTTCCGGGTCCTTCTGCATGTCTGCTCGGCTCACCTCTCCATCCTAGGCTCCCGCACGTGCCGCCTGATCGGCAGGCGCACAGGTGAGCGACGGACGTGCACGGCACCAATATGCTGGCTGCATGCCAGGCCTGCGGGTGCGCACCGAGCGCGCGGAGCTCGGGCGCCTGCTGGAGCACGCCGACCCGCGCTCCCCACTGGCCGTCCGACGCGGCGCCGACGGCATCGTCGGCCGCGGCGAGGCGCTGCGGCTCGAGTTCCACGGCGCGGGGCGCTTCACCGAGGCGGCGGATGCGTGGCGCGACGTCGCGCAGGCGGCCGACGTCGACGACGCGGTCGGCGTGCCGGGCACCGGCCTGATCGCCTTCGGCGCCTTCGCGTTCGACGACGCCTCCGCTGCCACGAGCGTGCTGATCGTGCCGCAGGTGGTCGTCGGCCGCCGCGGCGATGACGAGTGGGTCACCTGGATCGGCGAAGAGGGCAAGCTGCACCCGACCGCGGTCGACGAGGTGCGCGTGGAGCTGACCGACGGCGCCATCGACGCCGAGCGCTACCGCTCCGTCGTCGCGGAGGCGACGGAGCGCATCCGTGCCGGCGATGCCGAGAAGGTCGTGGTGGCGCGCGACCGGGTCGGGCAGCTGCCGCAGGACGGTGACGTGCGATCGGTGGCTGTCGGGCTGGTGCAGCGGTACCCGGATGCGGTGACGTACGCCGTCGACGGGCTGATCGGCGCGAGCCCGGAGACGCTCATCGCCGCGCATCGCGGCCACTTCTTCTCCCGCGTGCTGGCCGGCACCGCTGCACGCGGTGCGACGCCGGCGCTCGACGCCGACATCGCCGAGTCGCTCGCGGCTGGCGACAAGGACCTGCGGGAGCACCGCTTCGCCGCCGAGTCGGCGTTCGAGGTGCTGCGCGAGCTCGCACCAGATGCGCGGGCCTCAGAGCCGTTCCCGCTGCGACTGCCCAACCTGTGGCACCTGGCGACCGACATCACCGGCACGCTCGGCCACCGCTCGACGCTCGAGGTGGTCGCGCTGCTGCACCCGACCGCCGCGGTCGCCGGCACCCCGCGCGCCGCAGCGCTCGCGATCATCCGCGAGCTCGAGGGCATCGACCGCGGCCGCTACGCGGGGCCGGTCGGCTGGATCGACGGCGAGGGCGGCGGCGAGTGGGTGATCGCGCTGCGCGGCGCCGACATCGCGGCGGACGGCTCGATCCGCGCGTTCGCGGGCGCCGGGATCGTCGCTGGCTCGGACCCCGAGGCGGAGCTCGCCGAGACCGCCGTGAAGCTGCGGCCGATCACCGACGCGCTGGCCGATCCGCTGCCTGCGGCCCGGCCCGAGACGCCGGCACCCGCCACGCGCGTGCCCGGCCACCAGTAGCGACGGGGCGGCGACTCCGGTCTCGTGACGCGTGCGCCTTCGGCGCGCGCTCCTCGACCTACGACCTCTTCTTCGCCTGCTTCTTCGACTTCTGCTTGTCCTTCTTGCCGGACTTCTTGCCGGACTTCTTGTGGGCCTTGCGCGGCACCTCGACCTCCGGCTCCGGCTCCGGCTCCGGCGCCGGCATCCTGCCCGTCGCCAGCAGCCGCTCGCGCTCGACCGCGACGTCGAACTCGGCGGCCGGCCACTGCGGGTCGATCTCGTCGAGCGCCTCGAGCAGCAGCTCTCCCACCGCGAGGCGGGCGTACCACTTGCGATCCGCCGGCACGACGTGCCACGGGGCGGCGGCGCGCGCCGTGCGGTTGATGGCGACCTGGTAGGCCTCCATGTACTCATCCCAGTGCTCGCGCTCGTCGACGTCGCCCGGGTTGTACTTCCAGTGCTTGTCGGGTCGGTCGAGCCGCTCGAGCAGCCGCGCGCCCTGCTCCTCCGGCGAGATGTGCAGCATGACCTTCACGAGCCGGATGCCGCGCTCGGCGATCGATCGCTCGAACTCGACGATCTTGCCGTAGCGCTCCTGGATCTCATCGGCGGGCGAGAGCTCCTGCACCCGGTGGATCAGCACATCCTCGTAGTGCGAGCGGTCGAAGACGCCGATCGTGCCCGGCGTCGGCAGCGCCCGCTCGATGCGCCACAGGAAGTCGTGCTTGCGCTCCTCGGCCGTCGGGGCCTTGAACGCGGTGATCCGCACGCCCTGCGGGTCAACCTGTCCGATCACGTGGCGCATGATGCCGCCCTTGCCGGAGGTGTCCATGCCCTGCACCATCAGCAGCACCGAGCGATCACTGCCTGCCTTGCTGGCTGCGAACAGGCGCTCCTGCAGCTCGGCGAGACGCTCGGCGCCGGCGACGAGCGCCGCTGCACCGCCGGCCTTGTCGCCGGCGAAGCCCGGCGTGGATGCGGGATCCACCTCTGCGAGGCGCACGGAACGGGTGATGCGGAGAGCGTCGGTGATCTCGGTCATGCGCCGACACTACTGCCCAGATCAGCCCGGCGGCGGCTTCACCGGTGCCCGGCCCTGCACGCCGGGGCCGATGGCCCTGCCGATCTTGCCCTCGCGCGGATGGTCGATCTTGTTCGCGATGACCGTGCTGACCCACGCGAGCTTGGGATCCGGGTCGATGAGCAGCGTCTTCACCGCGAGCGTCGCGGGCAGCGCGAGCAGCGCGCCGACGGGGCCGAGCGCGAACGCCCAGACCAGCAGCGAGAGGAAGGAGGTGGCGGGCGTCACGCCCACCGCATCGCCAGCGACCTTCGGCTGGATGAGCGACTGCATCACGAAGTTGATGACGCTGAACAGGATCGCGGTCAGGAGCGCGTTGATCGGCCCGTTGGCGAGCAGCGCCATGAGCGTCGGCGGGACCGCGCCGAGCACGAAGCCGACGTTCGGGATGTAGTTGGTGACGAACGCGAACACCGCCCACACGAGCGCGAGCGGGACCCCGAGCGCCGAGAGCGCGACGAAGTCGAGCGCGGAGACGACGAGGCCGAAGACCGTCGCGACCACCCAGTAGCGCTGCACCCCTGCAGCGAAGCGGTCGATGCCCTGCACGATGCCGGGGTTGGTCGCCGCGATGCTCTTGATCCGCTGCGGCAGCCCCATGGAGTCCCAGGCGAGGAAGAAGATCACCACGAACAGCGTCGCGAGGAACGCGAGCGCTGTGCCGGCGTCGGAGGCGATCGCGCCGATGCCGCTCGCGATCGCGCTCGGGCTGAACGCGTTCTGCAGCTGCTCCAACGCCTCGTCCTGCGAGATGCCGAGGGATTCGAGCCAAGCCAGCAGATCGCGGTACATGGTGTTGAACTCGGCCGAGTAGCCGGGCAGCTCGGTCACCAGCGACTGCACCGACCAGTAGATCGACCAGAACAGGGCGACGAGGAAGGCATAGATCGTCAGCAGCGCCGCGAGCGCCGCCAGCACCTTCGGCGTGCCGATCCGCAGCAGCCACTGCTGCAGCGGCATCACCGCGATCACGAGATTGATGCCGAGGAAGATGGGCGTGACGAAGGTCGCGACCTGGCTCAGCAGGATGAGCACCGCGAAGACCGCGATGATCGAGAGCAGCACGATGAGGGTGCGCGGCAGCATCCACCGCTGCTGCGCTGCCTCCGACAGCTGCGGCACCGGCGGCACCGGCTGCTGCTTCTTCTGCCACGGCCAGCGCATCAGCGGCTTCCCGCCCGGTCGGCGGTGTCCCCGGCGGCCTCGGACGGTCGGCCCGTGAAGCCGTCCATGCCCTCGTTGAGGCCGAGCGCATCCGCCACCCAGTCGCCGACGGCCGTCGGCAGCAGCTTGATCGCCGGCACGATGCGCACCAGCGGCGGCAGTGCGAGCAGCGTCGCGCGCGACTCGATGGCGCCGAGGATCCGGGTCGTGACGTGCGCCTGCGACAGGATCGGCAGCAGTGCGGGCACCTTGCTCTGCACGCCCTCGAACATGCCGGTGTCGATGTAGAACGGCGCGACGGTGAGCGCCGTGATGGGCGAGCGCTCCTTGCGCAGCTCGGCGCGCAGCGACTCCATGAAGCCGACGGCGGCGAACTTGCTCGCGGCGTAGTCGGTCTGACCGGCGACGCCGATGAAGCCCGCGGCGCTCGCGACGGTGACCACGCGACCGCGGCCGGCGTCGCGCATGGCGGGCAGGAATGCGCGCGTGACGAGCATCGGCGCGATGGCGTTGACGCGCATCGTCAGCTCGATCTGGGCGGCGGTCAGCTCGGTGAGCGGCTTGCCGGAGACCACGCCCGCGTTGTTGATGAGCACGTCGACGGGGCCGAACATGAGCGTCTCTGCCGCCGCGAGCTCGATCGCGTCGGCGTCGACCAGGTCGACCACCACGGCGTTGCCGCGCCCGCCCGCCTCGACCGCTTCGTGCGCGACCAGCCGGGCGGCGGCCTCGTCGCGGTCCCAGACGATGACGTGCGCGCCCTTGCGGGCCGCGCCGAGCGCGACCAGCCTGCCGATGCCGCTGCCGCCTCCTGTGATGACGATGCGCGTGCCGGCACCGATCCGATCAGAGCTGCTGCGCATCCGACTCCTCCTCCAGTACGGCTTCGATGATGCCCGGTCGGGACTGCGAAAGCGCCCGGCGAAGCCCCGCGCGATCGGTGACGCGCTCGAACGGCCAGCCGTAGGCCGCGGCGAGGTGCTCGAGGTCGATGTCGTGGGGTGTGCGCTGCACGCGCTCGAAGTCGCCCGGGTCGGCGCTGCCTGCGACCTCGAGCAGTGCGAACAGGCTGCCGCCGCGATCGTTGCCGACCACGATCTGCAGTCGCGGGCGCTCCTCGCCGGGCGGCACGTGCAGGCCGCCGGCATCGTGCAGCAGCGCCAGGTCGCCGATGAGCAGGCGCGTGAAGCCGGGCGCGCCCGAGCGTGCGTGCGCGATGGCGATGCCGGATGCGGTGCTGACGGTGCCGTCGATGCCGGCGAGGCCGCGGTTGGCGCGGGCCGTCACCGCCTTGGGGCCGGCGACGTCGTCGAGCACGCGGATCAGGCGGGATGCGGCGACGACCAGCCGGTCGTGCGGCCACGTGCGCTCCCACACCTGCGTCGCGAGCTCGCTCCGCGTGATCGGGGTGCGGCCCTCGGCGAGCTCGGCGCGGGCGTAGGCGGCACGGGAGAGCTCCGAGTCGGGGGCTGAGTCGGCGTCGCGCTCGGCAGCGAGGCCGCGGCCGGCGTCGACCCATCGATCGATCCAGGTGCGACCCAGGAGCGCGCTCTCTGCTTCGGCCTCCTCGACGCGAATGCGGCCGGTCAGCACCGTGGTGGTGCCGGAGCCGCGCACATTGTCCTGCCCCTCCCGGCCGAGCACGACGACCTCGACGTCGGGCCGGCGGATGAGCGCGGTCACCGCTCGCGAGAGCGTCGGATGGCCCAGCACGACGACGCGGCGCACCTCGTCGCCCAGCTGCGCGAGCACCTCGCGTGCGTGCTGCACGAGCACCGGACCGAAGCGCGCACCGGAGGTGGGCTCGGCGATGAGGGGCGCGCCGATGGCCTCAGCCAGGTCGACGGCCACGGCGCCTGCGTCAGCGCCGGCGATCACGACCGTGCCGGCCGCCGGCCACAGCACCGAAGCCGGCAACGGGGGCCGCGCGACGCGCTCGACGGGCAGCGAGACGGCGGGAGCGCCGCCCGAGAGCGGTTCGCGGAACGAGATGTTGAGCTGCACGGGGCCCGGCTCCGTATGCACAGCCGCGGCGTGCTCGGGCTTCGCGTGCGCACGCTCCGCGCCCTCGGGCTTGCGCCAGCCGAGGGCTGCTCGCACGGCGGCGACCGCGTCGCCCTCCGGGTCGTGCAGCGCATCCGCCCCCACATCGAGCACGACGCGGGCGGCCTCACCGAAGATGCCGGGCTGCCGCGTCGTCTGGTTCGCGCGCATGCCCTGCAGCTCTGCGGGGCGGTCGGCGGTGACGGCGATGAGCGGCACGTCGCTGTGGTGCGCCTCGAGCAGCGCAGGGTGCAGGTTCGCGAGCGCGGTGCCGCTCGTGACGACGATCGCCGCCGGGCTGCCGCTCTCGCGTGCGAGCCCGAGCGCCAGGAAGGCCGCGGTGCGCTCGTCGATGCGCACGTGCAGGTCGAGCAGACCCTCGCGGGCCGCGCGCGCGGCGGCGAGCGCGATCGCCTGCGAGCGCGAGCCCGGGCAGACGACGAGATCGGTCACACCGGCTGCTGCGAGGGCGGCGACCAAGCGGTCGGCGTATGCAGCGGCCGGCAGTGCCTCAGGCACGTGCGGAGTCGCCACCGTCGCCGGGCGCACGATGGCCCTGACCGTCGACGTCGTCCTGGGTGCCCTCCGGGGCATCCGCCTTCGGCTTCGACCGTGGCTTCGGTGTGGCCTTGGGCTCCGTGGCCTTGGGCTCCGGCTTCGCCGGCGGCTCCGGCTTCGGCTCGGGACCCAGCACCGGGCCCGAGGCAGCTGGTCCCCCCTCGAAGTCCTCGTCGTCGAGCGCGGCGAGCTGCGCCTCGAGCTCGGCGATGCGGATGTCGGCCTCCTCGTCGGTGACATCCGAGGAGCGGGAGAACGAGGGATCGTCGTCTGGCGCCATCGGTCGGGCGTCGGCGCGAGCGCCCTTGCCCCAGGCGAGCCAGCCGATCGCGCCGAACACGGGCAGCACCACGATCAGCACGACCCACAGCACACGGTTCAGGCGGCGCACTCGGCGGTCGTCGGTGACCGTGAGGTCGACGAGCGCGTAGACCGTGACCACGAGGGCCAGGATCCCGCCAATGATGAGCCAGCGCATGCCCCCAGGGTAGGCCCCTTCGCTGTGGGGCGCTCATAGACTTGGTGCATGTCCCCCTCGATGCGCTACCTCGTCGTGCGCGCGCTGCTGTTCGTGGTGCCGTTCACCGTGCTGATGATCGCCCAAGTGCCGTGGTGGCTCTCGCTGCTGGTGTCGCTCGCGTTCGCCTTCGCGGCGTCGATCGTCTTCTTCGGCAAGCTCCGCGACGCAGCCGCAACCGACCTGCAGCGGTTGCGCGCCGGCCGCAAGCGCGACGGTGCCGGCCCCGACGATGCCGACATCGAGGATGCCGCGGTGGAGGATCGGGATGCCGACCTCGAGGCTGAGGGGACGGCCGACGAGGTCGACCAGGTCGACGAGGTCGACGAGCGCGTTGCGGGCGACCGCCCTGCCGACGGCACGGGCGACGGCGCCGAGCCCGACGCATCCGGCCGCCCCTGAGCCGGCGACTCAGACGGCGCTGACGAAGCCTGCCGGGCCACCCCAGATGGCGATCGCCAAGCCGACGCCGTAGAGCAGCGCCGTCAGCCCGGTGAGGCCGAGCGCCGTGATGAGGTCGCGCGGGGTGCGCGCCATCGCCACGATCACCATCGCGGGGCCTGCGAGCAGCAGCACGGCGAAGACGGCGATGCCGTAGGCGAGCGCGTAGGCGAAGATGCCCAGGATCACGAGCGGCACGAGCATCAGCACGACGAAGAGCACCTTGGAGGCGCGTCGGCCGATGAGGGTCGCGAGGCTGCGCTTGCCCGCGGCGCGGTCGGTCTCGATGTCGCGCAGGTTGTTGCACAGCATGAGGGCCGCCGAGATGGCGCCGATCGCGATGCCCAGCGCGACGGAGTCCTCGGTGATGCGGCCGAGGATCGCGTAGGTCGTGCCCATCACCGCGACCGGGCCGAAGAAGAGGAACGCCATCAGCTCGCCGAGCGCGTAGTAGCCGTAGGGACGCTTGCCGCCGGTGTAGGTCCATGCGGCGATGATGCAGACGACGCCGACGAGCAGCAGCCACCAGCGACCCGAGACGAGCACGACGAGGATGCCCGCCAGGGCACCGGCGGCGAGGAAGCCGATCGCGACGTTGCGCACGGTGGTCGGCGCCGCCTTGCCCGCACCGACGAGCCTGCCCGGCCCGACGCGCACCGCATCCGTGCCCTTGACGCCATCGGAGTAGTCGTTGGCGAAGTTCACGCCGATCTGCAGGAAGACCGCCAGCGCGAGGCAGGCGAGCGCGATGCCGAGGTGGTAGCCCTCGGCGTTGAACGCCGCCGCGGTGCCGAGCGCGACCGGCGCGATCGCCATGCCGAGCGTGCGGGGTCGGGCTGCGGCGATCCAGTCGCGGGGGGTCGCGGGGCTCGGAGCGGTGCCGGCGAGCTGCGCGCGCTTGGCGGGGTTGCCGGATCGAGGAGAGGCCATCCCCACGATGCTAGCCGCGCTGGCCAGGCTCGCAGGTGTCGCACCTAGGGTTGAGCGATGAAGCTGCGCGCGCCCCTCGCCATCGTTGCGGTGACTGCCATCGCGGCGCTCACGGGCTGCATGCTCGCACCGCCGCAGGATGAGACGGTGACGGTGTCGCTCGAGACGGCAGACGGCCAGCTCCTGGAGCTCGAGGCGACCATCCCCGGCGGCGCGTCGAACAGCGGCCCCGTGGCAGTCTCCGGCTGCGTCGACGATGCGGAGGCATGGGAGCTGCCCTTCATCGACCGCGGCATCATCTCGTTCGCGACCACCTCGGCCGCGACCGCATGCCCAGATGACCAGCCATTGAACGGCCGTTTCCCGAGCTGGGCCTCCGCTGCCGAGCTGCCGGCCAGCGCCGTCGAGGTCGCGGTGCCCGGCGTGCAGCGCGCGCACCGATTCGCGCTCGACTACACCGAGTGCACCAACTTCTGCCGCTCCTGGCCGCGCGAGCTCGCCCTGCTCGAGCTCGACGGCGCGACCGTGCTCGTCGCAGCGACCGGACCCGACGCCGAGCGCTTCGACCGGCTGGTCGCGTCGATCCTGGTGTTGCGCTAGCCGAAGATGCCGCGGCGCCGGCGCTCCTGCGTGCGGCTCGCGACAAGGCGCTGCAGGCGCTTGCGGTCGGGCTTGCCGGATGCGGTGGTCGGCAGCACCGACACCGTGACCAGGTGGTTGGGGCGGGCGGGCTTGCCGAGCGCGTTCGCGACCGCCGAGCGGATCTCGGCGAGCGATGGCTTGAGGGTCGTGACGACCGCAGGCACCTCTCCCCACTCCGGATGCGGAGCCGCGACGACGACCGCGTCGGGCGCGAACACCTGCACGACGTGCTCGACGGCGGCCAGCGAGATCTTGATGCCGCCCGAGTTGATGACGTCATCGATGCGGCCGGAGACCTGCAGCGTGCCGCCGATCAGCGAGCCCGCGTCGCCGGTCTTGTACCAGCGGGTGCCCGTGCCGTCGGTGTGGAAGCGCTGCTCGGTGAGCGCGGGGTCATGGTAGCCGTCGGCGAGCTGCGGGCCCGAGATCTCGATCTGGTCGGTGAGGCGCACCTTCACGTCACGGAGCGGGATGCCGTCCCAGACGCATCCGCCGACCGTCTCGGTCGCGCCGTACGTGCGCGTGATGCGCCAGCCGAGCCGCGCGGCGCGCTCGATGAGGCCGAGCGGCGCGCGCTGGCCGCCGAGCAGGATGCGGTCGAGCCGAGCGATCGGCCCGATGAACGAACGGTCGAGCTGCGCGGCGTCGACGAGCCTGGCAAGCTGCGTCGGCACGAGCGATGTGTACTTGCGGTCGTGCTCGAGGCTCTGCACGGCCTCGACGAAGGCCTCGGCGGTGAAAGCGCCGGCGGTGCGGACGAGGGGCGCCCCGCTCGCCTCGTTGCGCCAGATCACATTCATGCCTGCGATGTAGTGGTCGGGCAGTGCCAGCACCCACTGCCCCGGCGCACCGAGCCGGTCGATCGCGGCGTCCGTCGACGCCTGGATCGCCTCGTCAGAGAGCAGCACGCGCTTGGGCACGCCGCTGGATCCACTCGTCTCGACGACGACTCCCACGATGCACCTCCTGTGCGCTCTGCGCTCCTGCTCCTGCTGCGGTCCTGCCCGATCAGTAGTGGTACGGGTAGGGCGACCAGTCCGGCTCCCGCTTCTCGAGGAACGCATCGCGCCCCTCGACCGCCTCGTCGGTGCCGTAGGCCAGCCGCGTCGCCTCGCCGGCGAAGATCTGCTGCCCCACGAGCCCGTCGTCCACCGCGTTGAAGGCGAACTTCAGCATGCGGATGGCCGTCGGGCTCTTCGTGAGGATCTCACGCGCCCAGTCGAGTGCGACGTGCTCGAGCTCGTCATGGGGAACGGATGCGTTGATCGCGCCGGCCTGCAGGGCACGGTCTGCGCTGTACTCGCGAGCGAGGAAGAACACCTCGCGCGCGAACTTCTGGCCCGTCTGCCGCGCCATGTAGGCCGAGCCGTAGCCGGCGTCGAACGAGCCGACATCCGCATCCGTCTGCTTGAAGCGCCCGTGCTCTCGGCTGGCGATCGTGAGGTCGCAGACGACGTGCAGCGAGTGGCCACCGCCCGCCGCCCAGCCGGGCACGACCGCGATGACGACCTTCGGCATGAAGCGGATGAGGCGCTGCACCTCGAGGATGTGGAGCCGGCCGCTGCGCGCTGGGTCGATCGTGCCCGCCGTGTCGCCGTCGGCGTACTTGTAGCCGTCGCGCCCGCGGATGCGCTGGTCGCCGCCGGAGCAGAACGCCCAGCCGCCGTCCTTCTCGCTCGGCCCGTTGCCGGTCAGCAGCACGACGCCGATGCGGCTGTCCTGCCGCGCGTCGTCGAGCGCGCGGTAGAGCTCGTCGACCGTGTGCGGGCGGAAGGCGTTGCGCACCTCAGGCCGGTCGAAGGCGATGCGGATGATGCGGCCGTCGCGCGAGCGGTGCACGGTGATGTCGTCGTACCCGGGCGCTGCGTCGGCCCATTCGGCGGGGTCGAACAGCGGCGAGATGGTCACCTGGCCAGCCTAGCGATCGCGACGTCCGGCGGGAGGCTCGATCGGCTCATTCGGGCGCCGGGCAGGGGTCGGTCGGGCTCTGGGCCGAGGCCGGCTCGGCGCAGAGCCACTCCGAGGGTGCGCCGGTCTCGTCGAGGATGAGTCGGAGCGAGACGTCGTACCATTCCCCGCCCGAGTTCGAGCCCAACATCACCGGCACGCCGATGTCCACGGAGTCGCCGACGATGTTCCGCATGTAGGCCTGATCCGTCGCGCGCAGTTCGACGTCGGCAGGGATCGCACACGACTGCGCCGCTTGGCACTCGAGCGCAAGTCGCAGCCCCAGATCGGTCGCGTACCGCGCGATCTCGGGCTCCAGCTCCGGCTGCATGTAGGCGTCGATGGGGGTGCGGGGATCGCCATCGACGGTGATCGGCGGCGCGCTCGTGGAAAAGACCTGATTCGTGCCCGTGTCGAACTCGTAGCGCCCCGGGTAGAGCGAGGTGTTCGTCAAGTCCCCTGTCGCCCTGACGTCCTCGCCCGCGATCTGCAGCGGGAATCGCGCCCCGTATTCGAACAACTGCAGCGGCTCGGCCAGTGAGGTGCTGATGCGCCATTCGCCGTCGACCCGCTCGGCGTCGAGGTCGTGCGCGATGTCGCTGCGCACGACCTGGAAGCCCACCTCGACCGTGGCGGCGTCGCCGTCGATGTGGACGAGCCGCACCTCGGGCTCCGTGATGCGCTCCGCCGACTGCAGCACGGCATCCGATGCCACCGTCGCCGACGACGACAGCGGCACGATCGCCGTCGCGTCGGCCGCGCGGCCCTCGGCGATGGCCGTCAGGTAGTCCATCGCGACCGTGCGCAGGCTGTCGGCGTCGCCGTCGGCCGCCGCGCGCTCGGCCAGCTGGATGCCGCCGGGGATCGCGGCACCGATGATCGCGCCGATGACGCCCGCGATCAGCAGCTGGCGTCCGCCCCTGCCCGCGCGACGCGGCCCGAGGTCGTCGGATGCGTCGGCCTCGGCCGTGTGGTCGGGGCGCAGCGTGGTGGGCGGCGCGGTGTGCTGATCGGGCGGAGCGGGCACGTCGACGACCGCTGGCATCTCGAACTCGGGCATCGGCGGCGACACCCGCTCATCATGGCGCGAACCTGCTGAGAGCGCACGCTTCGTTCAGTGTGGGCGCCGAGCGGCGGCACAATCGCCGCCGATCAGAGCCTGCAGGCGTAGAGCGCTTCGCTCTCGCCCGGCTCGCCGCACCGCCACTCGGTCGGCGCGCCGTCGTCGTCGAGGATCGCGCGCAGGCGCACGTCGAACCACTGCGTGTCGGCGCCGTCGATCGCCATGATCGGCACCGACAGCTCGATGGCTCCCGCCGCCTCGTCGACATCGACCGGGTAGGGCTCGCCGACCGGCAGCAGCTGCAGCCCGTGGGGCACGGGGCAGCGGGCGCGCATCTGGCAGTCGGCGACGGTGTCGAGCGCGAGCTCGGTGGCGAGGTCGCGGATGCGCGGCACGACGCCAGCGGTCACGTACGGCACGGTGGGGGTGCGCAGGTCGCCGTCGACGACGAAGCGATCGCCTCCGGAGAGGAAGAACGGGCCTGAGAACGCGTCGATCGTGTAGCTGCCCGGATAGAGCAGCACGGGCGTGCCGCCGTCGAGCGGCACGCCGGCCACCTGCACCCGCGCGATCGGATCGGTGAAGGTCACGTCTGCGACCTCTGCGAGCGAGGTCGTGAGCCGCCACTCCCCCTCGACGAGCTCGGCCTCCAGCGCCCGGAACACCTCGGTGCCGCCGATCCGGTAGCGCACATCCGCAGACCCGTCGGCGCCGTCGACCTGCACGAGCTGCACCGCGTAGTCGGTGATCGGCTGTGCCGACTGCAGCACCGCATCCGGAGCCACCCGGCCGCTCTGCACCGGCACCAGCTCGCTCGCAACGCCAGCGCGGCCGGACGCGATGGCGGTGAGGTACTCGAGCGCCACCGAGCGCAGGTGCTCAGCCTGGGTCGCGGCCGCCGAATGATCGAGGGCCTGCATCGCCGCGGGGATGGCGCCGCCGACGAGCGCGCCGACGAGTCCGGCGATCACCAGCTGCCGCCAGCCGAAGAGGCGCGTGAGCCGTGGTGCCGTGCCCGGACTGAGGGGGTCGTCGAGCGTTGCGGCATCCGCAGGGGCGGCGGGACGTGCTTCGGGCCGAGCGGCAGCCTCCGCCTGTGGCGGCATCTCGAACTCCGGCATCGCCGTCGACACAGCATCATTCTCGCGCTGGTGCGGCGGCGGGGGAAGGGGCCAGTTGCCCTCGAGTGATCGGACGCCTGCTGCTGAGCGGCTCAGACCGGGGCGGAGAGCGCCTCGAGGAAGCCCCAGCCGAACGAGGTCGCTGCGGCGAAGAGCACGACGAACGCGATGCCCAGTGCTGCTCCGAACACGCCCGTGCGTCGCCCATCCGTCGTGGTCGCGCCCATGATGCCGCAGACCACACCGACGAAGGAGACCAGCGAGGCGAGGATCACGACCGTCAGCAGCAGCGGGAACGCACCGGGCCGAGGCGCGAAGAGGTAGCTGAACTGCTGCGCGAGCGAGACGACCTGCAGCACGACCGCGAGCAGCAGCAGCCAGAGCGAGATCGGGCCCAGGCGGGCGCGGCGGCGCTCGTGCGGAGAGCGCGCCTGTGCACGTCGGGGCGCCTCGTCGGCGAGCATCAGTTCTTCGATCACACCGTGATGCTACGAACCCGATGCGATGTGCGCGCGGAGGCGCGCCACCGCCTCCGCTACTGCAGCAGGCCGAGGCCCAGCGCGACGATGAGGAAGACCACCGGGTTCGAGATGACGAGCAGGCCGCCGGAGATCGCCGCCATGGTGATGTTGGCGCTGCCGCGCTTGACGAAGGCGGTGATCGCGAAGGCGATCGCGAGCAGCGTGACGATGCCCCAGACCGGCAGCAGCCAGAAGACCAGGCCGTCGAGGTCGACCCACGCGATGCCCATGCCGACCAGGAAGCTGGCACCGCAGAGCGCGGATGCGACGAGCGCGAGCACTCCCCAGATGGGATTGCGGCGTCGGGTCGTGGCGCGGGTCTCGATCACCCATGGCAGCTCGGTCACTCGTCGATTGTGCCAGGCGTGCGAGCATGAGCGCGTGGACCTCGCCTTCGAACGGCTCGCCGACCGCATGCACGTCGTGTCGCTGCCCCTTGCGACGCGCTTCCGCGGCGTCGAGCATCGCGAGGTCGCGCTGTTCTCCGGGGCTGCCGGCTGGGGCGAGTGGAGCCCGTTCCTGGAGTACGAGCCCGAGGAGGCCGCGCGGTGGCTGCGGGCCGCGCTCGAGGACGCCGAGCTCGAGCGGCCTGCGGTCGTGCGCGAGCGCATCCCGGTGAACGCGACGCTGCCTGCGGTGGGGCCGGATGCCGTTGCGGGTTTGCTGGCGCGCTATGACGGGTGCCGCACCGTGAAGGTGAAGGTCGCGGAGCGCGGGCAGTGGCTGGACGAGGATGTCGCGCGGGTCGCGGAGGTGCGGGCGCTGTTGCCTGACGCGCGCATCCGGGTGGATGCGAACGGCGGTTGGAGCGTCGACGAGGCAGAGACCGCGGTGCGGGCGCTCGAGCACTTCGACCTGGAGTACGTGGAGCAGCCGTGCGCGAGCGTGCCCGAGCTGGCCGAGCTGCGCACGCGACTGCATCGGCTGGCGATCCCGATCGCGGCCGACGAGTCGGTGCGCAAGGCCGAGGATCCGCTGCTCGTCGCTCGCGCCGGTGCCGCCGACGTGATCGTGGTGAAGGCGCAGCCGCTGGGCGGCATCCGCGCGGCGCTCGCCATCGTCGAGGAGGCAGGGTTGCCCGCAGTCGTCTCGAGCGCGCTCGACTCGTCCGTGGGGCTGTCGCTCGGCGCGGCGCTGGCCGGCGCGCTCCCCTCGCTGCCCTACGACTGCGGGCTCGGCACCGGAGCGCTGCTGGCCGCCGACGTCGCGTCGACGCCGCTGCTGCCCGTCGGGGGCACGATCCCCGCGGGCCGCGTCTCCCCCGACCCGGCACTCCTCGCTGCCCACGCCGCTGCCCCCGAGCGGCTGGAGCACTGGCGCGCGCGCCTCGCCGCCTGCATCCCGCACCTCTGACGCGAGGGCCGACTGCGCGCCTCTGCGCGCCGCGGCTGCGCGCTTCTGCGCGCCGCGCATCCTGCGCCGGCCTGGCCGGCCCCGTCGCGCCAACCGGTGCGCACCGCCTCGGGCGGGACTATCGCGGCGGCCCGGTGCTCACCGGTCGACGGTGCGGGCCGCTCTCCACACCCGCGGCCTTCGCCGCAGCGGGACGCTCCCGAGTGCACGACGATGCCGCGATGGACTTCCTGCACTGGCTCGCCACCGCGGGCGGCGTCTGCACGACGGCTATCGCGAGCGAGCACATCAGCGAGCGCGAGCTGCGAGAGCTCCGTCGCCGGGGTGCGCTCCGGGTGCCGCTCCGAGGCTGGGTCGCTCTCGACGGCGTCGACAACGACGTCACGCGGGCCTTGGGGCTCGGCGGTGTCGTCAGCTGCGTCAGCGCGTTCCGCAGCCTGGGACTCTGGACGCCGCATGGCGACCGCGACCTCCACATCCGCGTGCATCGCGAGACCCACAGCGCGCGCCTCGCGCGCGCATCGCGGGCTGACGGCATGCGGGTGCACACACTGCTCCGACACCTCCCGGAACGCCGGCCGTGGGACGGCACCGACTCGATCCCCACCTCGCTCGCGGTGGCAGCAGGGTGCGTTGCAGAGGTCGACCTGATCGCCGCCGCAGACAGCGCGCTGCGCGCCAAGAAGCTGCACCGCGACGAGCTCCACGACCTCACGCGACAGCTGCCCAAGGCGCTCCGTCGCTCGCTCGAGCGCGCCTCCGAGCAGTCGGGGTCCGGGTCGGAGTCGACGTTCGCCGCGATGCTGCACCGCGCGCAGATCGCATTCACCCAGCAGCCCGAACTGCTGCCCGGCGAGTTCTGCGACTTCCTGATCGGCAAGTCGCTGGTCGTCGAGGTCGACTCACTCGAGTGGCACGGCTCGCGCAAGCAGATGGCGAATGATCGCAGGCGAGACGCCGCGCTCACGATGCTCGGCTACCGCGTGCTCCGCTTCACCTACGAGCAGGTGATGTTCGAGCCACAGGCCGTGATGGCGATCGTGCTCGACCTGGTGCGACGCAATGTCCACAGGCGGGCACCGATCACCCGAGACGCGTGACCGTCAACCGGTGAGAACCGGCTTCGACGTGATTATCGCGGCGCAGCCGCTTCTGGCCGGTTGAGCGTCAGCGACCAGCTGCCGATGACGGTGGCGGTGGTGCGTCCTGCTCGGGCAGCGCAGCAGCCCGGCTCAGAGGCCGGAGTAGGCGTGCAGGCCCGCGAAGAACTGGTTCACGATCGTGAAGTTGAAGATGATCGCGGTGAAGCCGATGATCTGCAGCCAGGCAGAGCGAGAGCCGCGCCAGCCCCGGGTCGCGCGCGCATGGACGTAGCCCGCGTAGATGACCCAGATCACGAAGGTCCAGACCTCCTTCGTGTCCCAGCCCCAGTAGCGGCCCCAGGCGTGCTCCGCCCAGATCGCGCCGGCCATCAGCGTGAAGGTCCAGAAGATGAAGCCGATCACGCCGACGCGGTAGGCGAGATCCTCGAGCTGCACCGGGCTCGGCAGCGACCGCAGGAAGCCGTTGTCGCGCTTCTCCTTGATGAGCTGCAGGATGCTCAGGCCGGTGCCGAGGCCCATGAATCCGGTCGCGAGCGTCGCCACGAAGACGTGGATGACGAGCCAGTACGACTGCAGCGCCGGCGGCAGCGGCGTGACCTCGACGTAGTAGTTCACGGTCGCGACGCCCAGGAACACGGTCGCGAGGCCGGTGATGAACACGCCGAGGAAGTTCAGGTCCTTCCACAGCCGCGACAGCACGAAGACGCCGACGATCACGGCGACGCCGGTGAGCGCGAACTCGTACATGTTCGACCAGGGCACGCGCCCGGCCGCGAGGCCTCGCAGCAGCGCGCCGCCGAGGTGCAGCGCCCACGCGAGCACCGTGAGCGCGAAGCCGATCCGAGCGCCGCGACTTGCGGTCGTGAGGGGGGCGGATGCGTCGGGGCGGGCAGGTGCGTCGGGGCGGGCAGGTGCGTCGGCGCCGGCGAGCGCACCCGCGCCGACCAGCTCGCGCGCCTCGGCAGGCACCGGCTTCGCCGCCGAGCGGCGTGCGACGTCGACCGCGTAGGCGATGAACGCGAGCGTGTACACGGCCATCGCCGAGTAGACAAGCGTCAGCGAGTAGGAGTCGAAGTCGGCCGGGGTCACGAGTCGATCGTACCCTCGCGACGGCTGCCGGGCTCGGGCTCGGCATCGCCAGCGTGCTCCGCGACAGCGGGCTCGGCCCCGCCCCCGAGCCGCTTCGCCAGATCGTCGACCGCGCGCTCGAGCGTCGGGTCCTCGCCACGCGCGAGTCCGGCGAGCTCGAGCCTGCCGCCCACGGCCTTCACCCACAGGCGGCGCCGCGGGATGAGCAGCGAGCCGAGCAGCGAGACCATCAGCACCACCGCGATCCAGAACACCGGCGTCTGCGTGTGATCCACATGCACGTCGATCACCCCGTAGCGCCGCACATCCTCGAACGTGATCGTGCCGAGCCCGCCCGGAATGTCGACCGTCTGCCCCGGTGCGATCGTCAGCGCATCGGTGCCCGATTCCCCGCCCGCGATCTGCGTCATCTCGTCGGTCTCGAGCGCATACACCGAGCGCGGGACCCCGGCGTCGAGGCCCAGATCCCCCGTGAACGCCTGCAGCGACAGCACCGGGTTCGCGAGGTCTGGGTAGGCGGATGCGAGGGCGCCGGTGTCGAGCGGCACGGCCGTCGGGTAGAAGAAGCCGCGTAGGCCCAGCTGCTCCCCGAGGCCATCCGGCAGCTTCATCACGCCCAGGCTCGTCATCTGGTCGTCCTGGGCGAGGAACGGCGTGTACTCGTCGTAGACGAGATCGCCCTCGGCGTCGCGCACCGAGATGCGGGGCGCGTAGCCGTTCGAGATCAGGTAGAGGTCGGCGCCCGCGACGTTGAGCGGCTCGTTCACCTTGATCTGCGCGTCGCGCTCCGCGCCATGCTCGGTGACCGACACGTGCGCGGTGAAGTCGAGCGGTGCGCCGACGGCGTTCGGGTTCTCGGTCTCGTAGACCACGTCGAGGTCGTCGAGCTGCACCGAGAACGGATCCAGCGCCGCGTCGTCGAACCACTGCCCCGCCGTGAACGTGTCATAGCTCGACAGCGTGTTCGCGAAGCCGCGCCCCTCGACCACGAGCCGCTGCCCGTTGTAGCCGAAGCCCGAGCCGAGGCCCACCACCAGGATCATCGCCAGCAGCGAGATGTGGAACAGCAGGTTGCCCGTCTCGCGCAGGTAGCCGCGCTCGGCAGAGACCGAGTCGCCGTAGCGCGTCGTGCGGTACCCGAGCCTCTTGAGCACCCCATCCGCACGGTCGAGGTCGGATGCGTCGCCCGCCACGGTCTGGAAGCCGACGAGGCGAGACAGGCGGGCGGGGGTGCGCGGCGGCAGCGCGCGCATGGCCTTCCAGTGGTGCATGAGGCGCGGGATGACGCAGCCGACCAGGGAGGTGAACAGCAGGATGTAGATGGCCGAGAACCATGGGCTCGAGTAGACGTCGTGGAGCGACAGCGCGTCGTAGAGCCACACCAGATCGGGATTGTCGGCGCGCACCTGGATGACGCCGTTCGGGTCGCTCGAGCGCTGCGGCACGAGACTGCCGGGGATCGCGCCGACCGCGAGCAGCAGCAGCAGCACGATCGCCGTGCGCATCGACGTGAGCTGCCGCCACAGGAAGCGCAGCCAGCCGACCACGCCGAGCCTCGGCCCGCTGCCGGGCGCGCTCTCGGCGGGCTCGGCCGAGTCGATGTGGTCGCCCGGGCGCAGCGGGTCGGAGCTAGATGATGGTGACAACGGAGGCGATCCAACCCTGGAGCGATTGCATGATGGCGTTCCACGCGCCGGTGACCATGAGCAGGCCGATGGCCATGAGCATGGCACCGCCGACGATGTTGACGAGGCGGATGTGTCGACGCAGCCACGCGACGGCACCGCCCGCCCAGCCGAGCCCGAGCGCGATGAGCAGGAACGGGATCCCCAGGCCGAGCGCGTAGGCGAGGCCGAGGATCGCGCCCTGCCAGGCGCTGCCGGTCGTGACCGTGAGCGCGCTGATCGCGGCGAGGGTCGGGCCCGAGCAGGGGGTCCAGCCGAGCGCGAAGACCACGCCGACGACCGGCGCGGCCCACATGCCGCCCGACTTCACCTGCTGCGGCTTCCAGATGCGCTGCAGGAAGGAGAACTGCCCGACGAAGACGAGCCCGAGGAGGATGAGCACCACGCCGAGGATGCGCACGAGCAGATCGGCGTACTGCAGCAGGAACGAGCTGGCCGCCCCGACGATGGCGTTGCCGAGCACGAACACGAGCGTGAAGCCGGCGATGAACAGCGCGACGCCCGCGATGAGGCGGCCGCGGCCACCCTCCTTGTCGCCGACGAGCGAGCCGACCAGGCCCAGATAGCCGGGCACGAGCGGCAGGATGCACGGGCTCGCGAACGAGACGAGCCCGGCGAGCAGCGCGATCGGCACCGAGACGAGCAGCTGCCCGCTCAGCACGGCGCCCGCAGGGTCGAACGCGGCCACGTCGAAGGCGGTAAGGGGCGCGAGCGAAGCCGCGGCGAAGGGGACGGCGAAGGTCACCGCTCGAGCTCCTCCCGCAGCAGCGTCGAGAGGATGCTGGTGTCGGTCACGGCGCCGGAGATGCGGGCGGCCACGCGGCCCTCGGCGTCAAGGATGATCGTCGAGGGCACGGCGTTCGGGGCGACGATGCCGGTGAACGCGAGCTGCGCCTCGGCGGATTCGTCGTCGAGCACCGAGGGGTACTCGATGCCGAACTGCTCCTCGAAGGTCGCGGCCTGCGCGGCGCCGTCGCGCACGTTCACACCGATGAAGTCGACCTCGTCGCCGAGCTCAGCGTGCAGCTCGGCGAGCACCGGTGCCTCGACCCTGCACGGCGGGCAGGCGGCGTACCAGAAGTTGACGAGCGAGACGCCGTCGAGCTCGGCCGAGTCGAACTCGCCGCCCTCCGCGAGCGGGCCCGAGAACGGCTCCGGCGCCGTGCGATCCTCGGGCGCGAACTCCGTGACGAAGCCGTCGCCGGCGATGTACCCGGCGTCGCCGACCTGGCCCGCCACGCCGTCGGCCGAAGCACAGCCCGCGAGCGCGAGCGCAGCGAGCGCGATGCCGGCCACGCGCATCCGACGCCGCATCACACCGCCCCCGTGTCGATCGCGTCGACCGCGGCGGCCGGCTCGACGTAGTCGACCTCGGCGAAGCGGCCGTCCATGCGCGCGAAGCTCGTGATCGATGAGAGCTGGCAACGGCGCGAGCGCGGGTCGTGCCAGAGGTGCCTGCCCGCGATGTCGAGGTGCGCCATCCAGATCGGCGACTGGTGGCTGACCATCACGATGTCGCCGTCGTCGCCGGATTCCTCGAGCTCGTCCCAGGCATCCTCCATCGCCGCGCGCATCCGCTGGGCGATCGCCTTGTACGGCTCGCCCCACGACGGGCGGAAGGGATTGCGCAGCAGCGGCCACGACGAGGGATGCGTGAGCGCGCCGCTCGCCTCGAAGGTCTTGCCCTCGAACCGGTTCGTCGGCTCGATGATGCGGTGCTCGGTGCGGATCTCGAGGCCGAAGGCATCCGACCACGGCTGCGCCGACTGCTGCGCACGCTCGAGCGGGCTGGCCGCGAGCCGCACCACCGGTCGGGCCGTCTCGCCGCTGGAGAGCTGCTCGACGGCGAGCTGCGCCATGCGGTGGCCGCGCTGGGAGAGGGTGTAGCCCGGCAGCCGCCCGTAGAGCACGCCCTCCGGGTTGTGCACCTCGCCGTGGCGCACGAGATGGAGGCGACGGGCGGGCATGGGTCCGATCGTACCGGCGGAACCTATGGGCAGCGGCGCGACAGAATGGAGCACATGCCCCTCCTCGTGCCGCTGCTCGTCGCGCTCGTCGTCGTGCTCGCCGCCACGATGCTGTGGGTGTGGGCCGGCTCGATCGCCCACGTGCGGCACGGGCTGCCGGTCGCCGGGGCGGTCGCGGTGCTCGCCGCGGCGGGCCTGTGGCTGCTCGTGGCATCGGAGACTGCGGATGGGGTGCCCGCGTGGGCGGGCTGGGTCGCGCTGACGGCCTCGGCCGTCGCGCTCGTCGTCGGCTGGATCGGGCTGGCGCGCTGGGGCGTGCCAGCGCATCGGTAGGATCGAGCCCGTGACTCAGCGGACTCTCATCAAGGACCTCGCATCGCTCCCCGACGGCCCCGTGAAGGTGGCGGGATGGGTGGAGACGGTGCGCGACCAGAAGCGCGTGCAGTTCGTGATCCTGCGCGACGAGTCGGGCTCGGCCCAGCTCGTGAACCCCGTGAACGAGGAGACGGCGGAGACGGCCGCGAAGGTCTCCGCGCTCATGCACGGCTCGTTCATCACCGTCGAGGGCGACCTCAAGGCCGACGAGCGCGTCAAGCTCGGCGGCCTCGAGGTGAAGGTGCACTCGCTCACGGTCGAGTCGGCGGCCCTGGACTCCCCCATCGCCGATGACTCGTCGATCGACAAGCGCCTCGACTGGCGCTTCCTCGACCTGCGCCGCCCGGAGGCGCAGCTGATCTTCCGCGTGCAGACCACCATCGAGCACGCGATGCGCCAGCACTGGGTCGACGAGGGCTTCATCGAGCTGCACACGCCGAAGCTCATGGCCACGGCCTCCGAGTCGCGCGCCGAGCTCTTCGAGGTGCCCTACTTCGAGACCACTGCCTACCTCGCGCAGTCCCCGCAGCTGTTCAAGCAGATGGCGCAGTCTGCCGGCTTCGGGAAGATCTTCGAGATCGCCCCGGCGTTCCGCGCCGATCCCTCCTTCACGAGCCGCCACGCGACCGAGTTCACCTCGGTCGACAGCGAGATCTCCTGGATCGACTCGCACGAGGACGTCATGCAACTGCACGAGACGCTGCTGACGAAGGCGGTCACGGCGGTCGTCGAGAAGCATGGCGCCGAGCTCAAGGAGCACTTCGACATCGACCTGCAGGTGCCGACGACGCCGTTCCCGCGCATCACGCACGCCGAGGTCAAGGCGATCGTGGAGGCCCGCGGCCACACGATCGAGCGCACCGACGGCGACCTCGACCCCGAGGCAGAGCGCCAGATCTCGCAGCACGTGCAGGACGAGCTGGGCCACGACTTCGTCTTCGTGACGGAGTTCCCCTCGAGCGTGCGACCGTTCTACCACCTGCGCCCCGAGGGCCGCCCCGAGGTCACGAACTCCTACGACCTCATCTACAACGGTGTCGAGATCTCCACCGGCGCGCAGCGCGAGCACCGCGTCGATGTGCTCGAGGCGCAGATCGTCGAGAAGGGCATGAGCCCCGCGGAGCTCGAGGAGTACCTCGACTTCTTCCGCTACGGCGTGCCCCCGCACGGCGGCTTCGGCATGGGCCTGGCCCGCGTCGTCATGCTCATGCTTGGCCTCGGCTCGATCCGCGAGACGACCTTCCTGTTCCGCGGGCCGGCGCGGCTCACGCCGTAAGGCGGGCCTGGATGCGGTCGGCCAGCTTCGCGGGGTCGACGCGCCACGACGAGTGCGGGCGCCCGTCGATCAGCACGACCGGGATGTCGTCGGCCCATCGCGCCTCGAGCGTGGGGTCGTCGAGGATCGAGACCTCGGTGAGCGTCGCGCCCTCGAAGCCTGCGACGACACGCTCGACGATGGGCCGTGCCTCCTCGCAGAGGTGGCAGCCGGGCTTGGCGATGAGGGTGATCTCGACCATCGCGCCAGCCTAGGCGCCGCGCGTGCGGTCGAGCCGCTGCGGCATCGGCACGAAGCCTGCTGAACGATAGGTGGCGACAGCCCCGAGGCGCTCGCTCTCGGTGCACACCTGTGCGCTCGAGGCACCCAGCTCGCGCAGCGCGGCCGCGGCGGCCTGCGTGATGGCGCGCGCGTGGCCGCGACCGCGGTGCTCCTGGTGCACGCCCATCGGCTCGACGAGTCCGGGTCGCCCCTCTCCCGCCGACCAGACGATGATGCCTGCAGCAGCGTCATCACCGTCGAACCCGAGCAGGCAGCGAGCGTGCTCGAACGGTGAGCCCGCCGCCATCGCGTACCAGCGCTCGTCGACGGCGGCCGCCGTGTCGAAGGCCGAGCGCTGCACGGCGGCCCACGCCGAGACCAGCGCTGGGTCGGAGCCGTCGACCTGCACGATCCGCAGCGGGCGCTCGCTCTCGTCGACCTCCACCGCATCCGTCAGGTCTCGCTCGAGCGGCGTCCATGGCTCGCCGCTGCTCCAGCCCGCGTCGGCCAGCCGCGCATCCAGCAGTGCGCCCGTCGGCGCCTCCACGCTCACGCGGCCAGCGGGCAGCACACCGCGCTCCGGACGCACCAGGTCGTCGATCATCGAGGCCGCGAGCGACTCGTCGTGTCGCAACTCGGGCGCGGTGGTGACGCGCAGCAGATCGGCACCGTCGAGCAGCCCGACGGCGGCCACCTCGCCATCCAGGCGCCACGTGCGCACCGCATCGGCCGCTCGCTGTGCACCGAGGCGCCAGAACCAGCCGATGTCGCCGGGGTGCAGCTGCAGCGGGTCGCGGCTGCGCTGCCAGCTGGCAAGGTGTCGCACCGCGTCGTGCAGCCCTTCGGTGTCAGGGGTCGCGAGCTCGATCGTCACCCACTGATCTCACCACAGCAGGCTGAGCGGCACGCGCAGAGGCCGGGCACCTGCAGATGCAGGGCCCGGCCTCTGAAGCAACCGCCTACTTCTTGTTGCGGCGCTGGTGGCGCGTCTTACGAAGCTGCTTGCGGTGCTTCTTCTTCGACATGCGCTTGCGGCGTTTCTTGACCACAGAACCCATTGAGGTTCCTCACTTCCGTTGGAGATTGCTCGTCGACGCTGCGCGATCGCCAACGCCTCGAGGCGATCGGCATCAGCGCAGGGAAAACGCTCGGGACATCGTACCGGAATCCGGCATGGCACCGCATTTCGGCGGTTCAGCGGATGCCCCAGCGCGAGACGGGCCGAGGAGCTGGCGTCGCAGCGGAGCCCAGCAATGGTCTCCGCTCACAGCTCCAGCGCTCAATCGAGCTTGGCGTCGTCGCCCTCTCGAGCTGGCCGGTCATCGCCGGCCTCGACCTCGTCGCGGCTGCGGATCCTGTCGCGCACGCCATCCAGGCGCTGCGAGGCGCGCGACTGCATATCATGCAGGCGATCCTGCACGTCCTGGATGCGGTCCCTTGCCTCCTGGACGCGGTCCTGGAGGTCGTGGACGCCTTCCGCTGCCTTGCGTCCGAGCGACGCGCCGACGGGCGCGGGGTGCTCGACGCGCTCTGAGACGCGCGCGAGCGCGGCCTCCGCGGCGACGCGTGCCTGCTCGGCGGCCTGTCGCGCCTGATCGGCGGCGGCACGCAGCGGTGCCTGCACATTGACGCCCGCCCACGCGGCGAAGGCGGCAGCGCCGAGGCTCGCCTCCTCCTGGTCGCTGTCGGCGAAGATGAACGGCATCAGCCAGTCGTCGATCTCGTCGAAGGGCGAGAGCACGATGGCATAGAAGCGGTGCTGGCCGTCTTCGCGGACGGTCACGAGGCCGGCGTCGCGCAGCGTGCGCAGGTGCTTCGACACGGTCGGCTGCGGCACGCCGAGCGCCTCGACGATCTGACTGACGCTCGCCTCTCCCGACGAGTCGCGGCGATCGAGGAGCACGCTGAGGATGTCCCGTCGCGTGCTGTCCGCGATCACGGTGAAGATGTCGGCCATGCGCAAAGCATGCCAGCGCGGCGCGGGCGCGACAAACCACCCCACCCCGAGGGGCTACGCTGGGCCCGTTCTGCGCCGAGATGCGGCGCTCAGATCTGCGGAGGCGCAGCACGTGGCAGAGCTTGGGACCTCAAGCGCGAGGTCGACGCTCGTGCGTCTGCGCGATCGGATCGAGGCGTTCACCGGCGCCTATCCCGCGCGCTTCGCGATCTTCGTCTTCGCGGGCCTGAACCTCGCCTTCATGCTGCTGTTCATGACGCCGCTCGCTGCGGCGGACGGACAGGGGACGCCGCTGGTCGACGCCTTCTTCCAGGCCGTCAGCGTCGTCTGCGTCACGGGGCTGTCGGTCGTCGACATGGCCACCCACTGGAGCCCATTCGGCAACGCGGTCGTGATGATCGGCGTCGAGGTCGGAGGCATCGGCGTGTTGACGCTCGCCTCGCTGCTGGGCATGACGGTGGCGCGCCGACTCGGGCTGCGCCAGCGCCTGATGGCGGCGAGCGACTCCAATCCGTCGCGCGTGCGCAAGGGCGTCGTGAAGGAGGGTCAGGCCATCCGCCTCGGCGAGGTCGGCGGGCTGCTGCGCACGGTCGCGCTCTCGGTGCTGGTGTTCGAGGCGGCGCTCATCGTGCTGCTGTTCCCGCGCCTGCTCCTCGCCGGCAAGGATCCGCTGACGGCCCTCTACGAGGCGACCTACTGGTCGATCATGGCGTTCACGAACTCGGGCTTCGTGCCTACGGTCGAGGGCCTCGACCCCTTCGCGTCCGACCCGTGGTTCCTGATCGTGCTGATGCTCGGCGTCTTCATCGGATCGCTCGGCTTCCCCGTCTACTTCGTGCTGCTGAAGCACCTCGGGCATCCGCGCCAGTGGTCGCTGCACGTGAAGCTCACCATCTCGGCCTCGCTCATGCTGTTCTTCGCCGGCGGCCTCGTCTACCTCGTGCTCGAGTGGGGCAACCCAGACTCGTGGGGCACCGACGAGTTCGGCCAGCAGGTGCTGCACGCGTTCTTCCTCTCGTCGATGGCGCGATCCGGAGGCTTCGCGGTCGACGACCTCGGCCTGCTCCACAACTCCAGCCTGCTGGTCACCGACATGCTGATGTTCGTGGGCGGCGGCTCCGCGTCGACCGCGGGCGGCATCAAGGTGACGACGCTCGCGATCCTCTTCCTCGCCGCGATCGCCGAGGCCCGCGGCCGCAAGTCGATGGAGGCCTTCGGCCGGCGCATCCCCTCCGACGTGCTGCGCCTCGCGGTCTCGGTCACGCTCTGGAGCGCGACGATCATCGCCACGGTCACGGTCGTGCTGCTCGAGATCACGGGCGCCCCGCTGTCGTTCGTGCTCTTCGACGTCATCAGCGCGTTCGGCACGGTGGGGCTCTCGACGGGCTTCACGCACTCGGGGCTGGAGGACAGCGCCAAGGTGATCCTGGCGCTGACGATGTTCGCCGGGCGCATTGGTAGTGTGACGCTCGCCGCAGCGCTGGCGGCGAGCCAGCGCACGCAGCTGTTCACGCGCCCCGAGGAGAGGCCGATCGTTGGTTGAGAGCGACCGACAAGCCCGCGCCGGCTCTACCGCCACGCGGGCACGATCCGATAAGGCTCACCCCTGGCTTCGCGGTGTCTTGGTCGGCGGGAGCGGCTACTCGCCGTCGGCTATGCGCTGCTCCAGCTCGGCGCGGGTGTCCTCGATGTGGCCGGGTTGGCCGGGCTGATCCTCGATGGAGCGAGAGAAGCCTTCGGTACCGACGCGGATCTCGTCGCCCGCCTGAGCGGCGATGGCGTGGTACTCGTCGTTGGTGACGAACGACGCGACCTGTGCGTGGGTGAGCGGGTCGAAATTGCCGTTCAAGGCGGGTTCGATCACGGATCGGTAGTACTCCGTGTCGGTGCCGGGCTGCTCAGGGTCGAAGTACATGCTGCGGACGGGGCTGGCGTAGCCGTCGACTAGCGCCTCGAGGTGGGCAGCGACGTCGTCCGGCTCGCCGCTGAGGTGGTGGGCGTAGGCGGCCGTCGCGGTCGCGGCCTCCCAGTAGAGGTACGCCTCGGCCGCGCCGGTGCCGCGCTGGTACTCCGTGACGGTGCCGAGCGACCGCGGCAGCGCGGTCGGCCAGGTGTAGCCGTCGGGCAGGGCGAGCGGGAACGTGGCCGCGGCGGCGTGGAACTCGTCCTCGACGCCTTCGCCGTCGAGCCACACGGTGTCGGTGTCGGGGCCAGGCCCGAACTGGTCGACGAACGCGGCGACCGGGACGGGGGCGGGCGACTCGACGGCGTCGGTGACCGGAGCGGACGTCGGCGCGGGGCTGTCGGCCGGAGCGGAGTCGGCGGACGAGCAGGCCGCGAGCGCCGCGATGGTCGCGGTGGCGACTGCTAGGGCGGCGGTTCGCTTCATGGGATGCATGACTTCACATTCGCATCCTTGCTCCGCCGAAAGCCAGCCCTGTTGCCGGACCGTTACCAGTTTCCGTCGACAGCGCCGATGTCGGAGCGGGGTGGAGCCGCGGTCAGCCGGTGGGGCCTAATCTGTAGCGCATGGTTGACAGGATCCCGCACGACGCCCCGGTGCTCGTCATCGGGTTGGGGCGCTTCGGCGCCGCCACCGCCGGCCAGCTCGCGCGCCTCGACCGCGAGGTGCTCGCGATCGACGACGACATCAACCTGGTGCAGAAGTGGTCGGAGCGCCTGACGCACACGGTGCAGGCCGACGCCCGCTCGATCGACGCGCTCAGGCAGCTCGGCGCCCAGGACTTCTCGATCGCGGTCTGCGCCGTCGGCTCCTCGATCGAGGCGTCGGTGCTCATCGTCGCCAACCTCGTCGACCTCGGCATCCCGCAGATCTGGGCGAAGGCCATCAGCCAGTCGCACGGCAAGATCCTCAGCCGCATCGGCGCCAACCACGTGATCTACCCGGAGGCAGAGGCCGGCGAGCGCGTCGCGCACCTCGTCTCGGGGCGCATGCTCGACTACATCCAGTTCGACGACCACTTCGCGATCGTGAAGATGTACCCGCCGAAGCACATCCGCGGCGTCACCCTCGCCGAGTCGAAGATCCGCTCGAAGTACCACTTGACGGTCGTCGGCGTGAAGAGCCCGGGTGGCGAGTTCACCTACGCGACGCCCGAGACGATCGTCTCGAATCATGACCTGATCATCGTCTCCGGCAAGCAGACCGACATCGAGCGCTTCGCCGGTCTTGGTTCGTGAGCCTCACCGGGGCCCGCTCGTGATCGACGACGCCGCCCGCTGCCCCTGCGGCACCGGCCTGACCTTCGGCGAGTGCTGCGCCCCCGTCCACCGGGGCGAGCGCGAGGCGGCGACCGCAGAGGCGCTGATGCGCTCGCGCTTCACCGCCTTCGCCGTCGGCGACGTCGACTGGCTGCTGACCTCGTGGCACCCATCCACCCGACCGCGCTCGCTCGAGCTCGACCCCGGCATCCGCTGGCTGCGGCTCGACGTGCTCGCCACCACCGGAGGCGGCCCGTTCGACCGCGAGGGCACCGTCTCGTTCGAGAGCCACTGGGTCGCAGAGGGCACGCGAGGATCGATGCGAGAGCTCAGCCGCTTCCGCCGCGACGCCCGCTGGCAGTACGTCGACGGCGACAGCATCTGAGGCTGCTCAGCCGCCTGCGAGCTCCTGCGCGCGCGCCAGCGCCGCCGCGGTCGCGCGGTCGAAGACCTCACCGAGTGCCGCCTGCTGCAGCACGCCGATCGCCTGCTCGGTCGTGCCCTTCGGGCTCGTCACTCGACGCCGCAGCTCTGCGGGCTCCGAGCCATCGGCGGCGAGCAGCTCGGTCGCGCCTCGGAACGTGCCCTGCACCATCGTGGCCGCCTGCTCGGGTGTGAAGCCCATCCGCTCCGCCGTCTTCGTGAGCTCCTCGATGAGCAGGAAGACGTAGGCGGGGCCAGAGCCCGAGATCGTCGAGAGGGCATCGATCTGCGACTCGTCGAGCACGATCACTTCGCCGACCGCTTCGAACACGCGCGCCACCAGCGCGACATCCGCCTCGCTCGCCCGGCTGCCGCCCGCGACGCCCGTGACGCCCAGTCCGACGGTGGACGGCGTGTTGGGCATCGCCCGCACGACCGAGACGGATGCGGGCAGTGCGGCCTCGATGGATGCGGTCGTGGTGCCGGCCGCGATCGAGACCACCACGGCGTCATCCGCGAGGTGCGGCGAGATCTGCCGTGCCAGGTCGACGATCCCGACCGGCTTGACGCCCAGCACCACGAGCCGCGCGCCCTCGACGGCGCGCGCGTTGCCCTCCGGCTCGTCGGCGAGCGCGATGGACTCGACGCCTTCGAGCTGGATGGCGGCGGCCTTCTCGGCCGTGCGGTTGGTGACGACGACGCGCTCTGCCCCGTGCTGCACGAGGCCCTGGAGGATGGCGCCGCCCATGGAGCCGACGCCGAGCATGGCGATGGGAGGGAGGAGTTCGGTCATGCCCGCCAGGCTAGCTGCGACTGCGCACTGCGTCAGGCTCGCGCGCGTAGACTTCCCGCGTGAGCGCATCCCACGGTACGAAGGCAGTCGTCGCGGCATTCCTCGCGAACACCGGCATCGCCATCACGAAGTTCATCGCCTGGTTCTTCTCGGGCTCCGCGTCGATGCTGGCCGAGGCCATCCACTCGGTCGCCGACGCCGGCAACCAGCTGCTGCTGCTGCTCGGCGGCAGGCTGGCGAAGCGGAAGGCCGACACCGAGCACCCCTTCGGCTACGGCCGCGAGCGCTACGTCTGGGCGTTCATCGTGGCGCTGGTGCTCTTCTCGGTCGGCGGCCTGTTCTCGATCTCCGAGGGCATCTCCAAGATCCAGGAGCCGCACGAGATTGACGTCGTGTGGCTGCCGCTGGTGGTGCTCGGCGTCGCGATCGTGCTCGAGAGCTTCTCGTTCCGGACGGCGATCAAGGAGGCCAACCAGGTGCGCGGCAAGGCCGGCTGGTGGCAGTTCATCCGCAAGGCCAAGAGCCCCGAGCTGCCCGTCATCCTGCTCGAGGATCTCGCGGCACTGATCGGCCTCGTCTTCGCATTCGTCGCCGTCGGCCTCTCGGCGCTCACGCACAACCCGCTCTTCGACGCGATCGGCACGCTGTTCATCGGTGTGCTGCTGATCGCCGTCGCCGCCGTCCTCGCAGTCGAGATGAAGTCGCTGCTCATCGGTGAGGGCGCCACGAAGGAGGATCACGCCGTCGTGCAGCGCGTGCTCAACGAGCACCCGGGCGTGGAGTCGGTCATCCACATGAAGACCCTCTACCTCGGCCCGGACGAGCTCATGATCGCCGCGAAGGTGGCGTTCCCGCCGCACTCCGACATCGAGCACATCGCCACCACGATCAACGACCTCGAGGCCTCGCTGCGCGACAAGGTGGCGCACGCGCGCGTCATCTACATCGAGCCCGACCTCTACATCGAGCAGCCCGAGATCGCGCCGTCGACCGACCACATCGTGATCCAATCCGGCAACTGATGCTGCCGGATCCTGTTGTGTAGGCTGTCTGCATGGACTTCCTGCATTCGCTGCTCGTCGCCGCTCACATGGTCGGCCTCGCCCTGCTCGTCGGCACCTTCTTCCTGCAGATGCGCGCCAAGTCGGGATTCAACTTCACGATCCTGCTCACCGGCGCCTCGATCCAGCTGGTCTCGGGCATCGCGCTCTACGGCCTGGCGATGGCTGGCGACGGCGAGGCCAACCACATGAAGCTCGGCATCAAGGGCCTCATCGCGGTGGTCGTGTTCATCGCCGCGCTCATCGGCTTCCTGCGCACCACCGCCATCCGCAAGGAGAAGGCAGCGCTGCAGCAGGGCGGGGCCGTCTCGGTGGGCAACGTCGAGGTCGGCGAGCGCCGCCTCAAGACGTTCTTCCACATCGCCGGCGGGCTCGCGCTGCTCAACCTGCTGATCGCCGTCTTCTGGCAGTGAGCTGAGCGGATGCCCTGGGTCGACGTCGCGGCATGGGTGCTGGTGCTCGGCGCCACGGCCGTGATCATCGCGCTCGGCCCTCGCATCTGGCACAGCGCCAGCGTGCAGCGCTCCCGTCGCATGGGCGGCCTCGGGGTCTTCGACGAGATCTGGCGGCCCGCGACCTACGAGCAGCGCATCGCCGAGGAGCGCGCCGCCGAGGCAGGTGACAGCATCGAGCAGCTGGAGCCGAAGCGCCCCTCGAGCGCCGACGTCAGCCGGGCCACGGATTGAACCGTCCGCGCCCAGCGCGCGTCCGTTCGGCTGGCTGAGGAAGCCCCTCCGCCGTCGTCCTGTCAGCGCCGGTCCGCGAAGAAGGCCTGCAGCTGCGCCCGAGCCTCCTCGGCGAGCACGCCGGCGACCACCTCGACCCTGTGGGGCAGCCGGCGCTCTCGCAGCACGTCGACCACGCTGCCGGCGGCGCCGGCCTTCTCATCCCATGCGCCGAACACCACGCGCTCGATCCGGCTCGCGAGGATCGCCCCCGCGCACATGACGCACGGCTCCAGCGTGACGACCAGCGTGCATCCGTCGAGCCTCCACGAGCCGAGATGCGCAGCGGCCTCGCGCAGCGCGACGACCTCGGCGTGCGCGGTCGGGTCGTTCCGGGCCTCGCGCTCGTTGCGGCCGAGGCCGATGACGGCGCCGGATGCATCCACGACGAGGGCGCCGACCGGCACGTCGGCCGTGGTCTCAGCCGCCCTGGCCTGCTCGAGCGCCTGGCGCATGAGCGCCTCGTCGTGCGCGACCGACTGCATCCGAACCCCTCACAGCACTCTCTGCCTCATGCCGGCGCTGTGCCTGCGCGGCACAGACCTGGCATCGGGCGCGTGCCTGCGCCCACTAGCCTGAACCCTATGCGAGTCCACGTCGCCGACCACCCGCTCATCACCCACAAGCTGACCGTGCTGCGGGATGAGGCCACGCCCTCCCCCACCTTCCGCGCGCTCGTCGGCGAGCTGATGACCCTGCTCGCCTATGAGGCGACGCGCAACGTGCGCGTCACCCCCAAGGAGATCCGCACGCCGGTCACGACGACCACTGGCGTCGCGATCGCCGAGCCGCGACCGCTCGTGGTGCCGATCCTGCGCGCGGGCCTCGGGATGCTCGAGGGCATGACGGCGCTCGTCCCCACCGCCGAGGTCGGGTTCCTCGGCATGGCCCGCAACGAGGTCACGCTCGAGCCGACCACCTACGCGGAGCGGCTGCCCGACGACCTCTCCGACCGGCAGTGCTTCGTGCTCGATCCGATGCTCGCCACCGGCGGCTCGCTCTCCGGCGCGATGCAGTTCCTCTTCGATCGCGGCGCCGTCGACGTCACCGCGATCTGCCTGCTCGGCACCCCCGAAGGGCTTGCTCGCCTCGAGCGCGACATGGAGGGCCACGACGTCACGATCGTGCTCGGCGCGCTCGACGAGCGCCTCGACGAGCGCGGCTTCATCGTGCCCGGCCTCGGCGACGCCGGCGACCGGCTCTACGGCACCGTCGGAGACTGACCACGGTCTCCGTCACACTTCGTCACACTGTTGCGTTGTTTGACATCGCTCGATCGAACCAGCGATACTGGCAGACATGACGACCACCTTCCGCCCTCAGTCCGTCCTCGCGACGAACAGGACGAACGGCATGATGATGCCGAAGGTCGCCATGCGTCGAATGTGTGCTTGAGCACAGCTCGCACCGTCCGACCGCTCCTGAAGGGGAGTCGCTGACGCTTCCGCGTCGCACACCTCTGGCTTGAGCAGCCCCGCTGGGTCCTCCCCGCGGAGCGGTCGCCGAACCGGATCCGGTTCGCACACGACAGATCGACATCTCGCGTCGACGGCTGCATCACCCGTACCCACATGGCACGGACCAGCCGCCGACCGCACGCCGGAAGGCTCATCATGACCATCACCGCTCTTGCCACCCCGCTGGCCACCCGCACCCGCCGCCCCTCCTACGAGCTCCCCGCCACGCATGGCACGAGCGCACTCGCCCGCCGTGCCGTGGCCCCCGCGCCGCAGCAGCCCGCGACGCCGAGCCCGGTCCGGGCCGTCCCCGAGGGCTCCGAGGCGCGCGGCTTCGTGCTCTACGTCGGACTCGGCGAAGGCGCTGCCACTGCCGATCGCATCGAGCTCGCACGCCTCGTCGGCGAGCTTCGCGCGCTCACCTCCAAGCTGGCGCCGAGCGCCCAGACCCACGCTGCCGTTGCGCTCGCCCCCGCCGGCTCCGGTGGCCGCGACGTCGACGTCGTGCGGCGAGCGCTCGGCGACCCCGCGGTGCAGCAGCCCGCTCCCGAGGTCGACCTCGGCATCGTCATCGACCTGACGCGCAAGCGCGTCGCGATCGGCGACGACGTCTCGCCGCTCACCTACCGCGAGTTCGAGCTGCTGCAGCACATCGTGCTGCGCGAGGGATCGACGGTCGGCCGCTGCGACATCATCGACGCCCTGTGGCAGGCCGACGCCGAGGATCGCCCGAACGAGCGCACGATCGACGTGCACATCCGCCGCCTGCGCTCGAAGCTCGGCGCCTACGCCGAGATCATCCGCACGGTGCGCGGCGAGGGCTACCGCTTCGACCGGCACGCCGACGTCACGGTGCTCGCCAGCGGACCCAGCCCCGATCGCTTCTGAACCACAGCAGAATCACAGCGAGATCTAGGCGCGCTCGTTACCAATCCGTTATACGTTCGACGCACGTTGATCGTAGTGCTGTGGCGGTCAACGGAAGCGAAGGCCAATCGCCTCGCTTGGTGCAAGGGACTGGGGCCGGCTGAGAGAACTCAGCCGGCCCTGCACCTTGTCACGAGCGCGATTGCTCCGCCTTCACCGCATGTGCTCCTCGATGAATGCGGATGCAGTGCGCCGGAAGGTGCCAGAGGTCGGCGCGTTCACGTGGTTGCGGCCCGGGATCGCCTCGAACCTGCCGTCCTGCAGCAGCGGCAGCAGCGTCTCGGTGTCGTCTGCGCGGCGATCCTTGTCGCCCGTCATGAGCAGCGTCGGCACCACCGGCGGCGCCTCCTCTGCGTCGAAGAGCGTCTGCGACACCTCGCCCGCGAGCGTCACGAGGGTCGACGCGTCATGCTCCGGGAAGATGCCCGCGAGGTCGACGATGAACGATTCCATCGGGCCCGGCTCCTCCTCGCCCGCGAGCGCTCGGTGCGCCAGGTCGACGTCGAAGCGCTGGAACGGGTCACCCGCAGGCAGACCGCCGAGCACCAGCGCCCTGAACGCCTGCGGCCGGGTGCCCGCATGCCGCCACAGCAGTCGCGAGCCCATCGAGTAGCCGATCGCGCCCGGTGCCTCGTCGAGAGCGAGCTGCTCGAGCACCGCATCGACGTCGTCGACGAACTGCTGCACCGCGTACCCGATCGAGGGGCGGTCGCTGTCGCCGTGGCCGCGCAGATCCATGGCGATGCCGCGCAGGCCGACGGCTGCAAGGCTCTCGCCCCAGCCGCTCTCGATCCAGTTGCGCCGCGCGTTCGAGGAGAAGCCGTGGATCATCAGCACCGGCCTGCCCTCCGGGTCGCCGAGCTCGTGGAGGGCGATCCTGACACCGTCGGGTGCCATCGCGAAGACGGTCATGCTGCTCCTGTCGTGCTGTGCTGTCTGGTGCGCTCGCTTAGGCTAGCCCGCAAAGAGAGAGGCCCTGCATTGGCGCGTTCCGTCCTGTTCATCAAGCACATCGAGTACGAGACGGGCGGCCACGCCACGAGCCTGCTGTCGCACCTGCCGACGCGCGAGGCGGTGTTCCCCGAATCGCTTCCCGAGCTCGATGCGCTCGCCGGCGTCGTCATCCTCGGCGGCCAGATGAGCGCCGCGGACGTCGACGCGTTCCCGTCGC
The DNA here is from genome assembly GCF_022436485.1 of Agrococcus sp. ARC_14. Classification (NCBI taxonomy): domain Bacteria; kingdom Bacillati; phylum Actinomycetota; class Actinomycetes; order Micrococcales; family Microbacteriaceae; genus Agrococcus; species Agrococcus sp. ARC_14. Next base: position 785,860 of record NZ_JAKUDO010000001.1, on the reverse strand, counting down.
TGCAGCGCACTGCCGACCTCACGCTTCGCGCCATCGACGCCGAGATCCCTGTGCTGGGCCTGTGCCTCGGCCACCAGATCCTCGGCCGCGCGCTCGGCGGCACACACCGTGAGGGCGCGGTCGACGATGTGGGCATCATCGACATCGACGTGCTCGAGCCTGACCCGTGGCTGGGCAGCCACGTGGGTCGCATCGGCGCGATGCGCTGGAACAGCGATGTCGTCTCGCTGCCACCTGGCGCGACGCTGCTGGCCCGCAGCGAGCACGTCGAGAATGAGGCCTTCCGCTTCGGATCCGCCGTCGGCATGCAGTTCCACCTCGAGGCCGATGACCGCGTGATGCGACTCTGGGACTCGGTCGCGAGCCCGACGCTCTCGGAGCTCAGGACTGCGGATGCGGTGGCCGGCTGGCGCTCGCACCTCGCCACCGACGCCACGCTGCTGGGCGTCGTCGAGCGCGGCTTCGGCGCGTTCGCGGAGGCGTGCGCGCAGCGGCTCTAGAACGGCCTGTCCGAATGGGGCAGCTGCGCCCGAACGGGGCCTGCGCGCCAGCACCAGTCGTGCGCAAGGGCCCCACTCGCACCAGCGCGTTCGATCGGCCTGAGCACACCACCGACCGCCATTGTGGCCTCGGCCCCCGCTCAGGCCGATCGAAGCAGCGGCCTACCCGTCAGAGCCGCAGCTGGAGCGTCGCCTCGGGCTCCGGCACAGCGGTTGCGAACTCGACGACGGCAGCGTCGGATCCCGACAGCTCGATCGTCAGCGTGTGCGTGTCACTGACCGTCGTGCAGGCGGAGGGCATGCAGCCGCTGGCCCCCATGGCGACGAGCAGCACGGTCGTCGCTGCGAGAGCGGATCGTGGCCCGAGCGCCATGTCGAGTCGCCTCGGCTCGGGTCAGATCGCGACGCGCAGGCGTCCGACGGGCACGTCGGCGCTCAGCTGCAGCAGGCCGAGCTGCTCGGCGAGCCGATCGAGGGTGCCTGCAGGGAGCGCGCCGGCGCGCTCCAGCATCGCGAGCGCGACCGGCGAGCCCGCGCGCCGCGCACCGTCTGCCGTCTTCACGACCGCGGTGGTGCCGTCGGGGGCGACCATCGCCTGCGTGCCCTCCGCGCCGAACTTGGTGGTGCATCCGGTCTCTGCGATCACGACGGCGTCGGGCCTGCCCGCGCCGTCGATGAGGGTCGGATGGGCGCGGATGGCTTCGCCGACGAACCGGTGCGCGCCGCTGCCGTCCGGCGCCAGGCGACGGAAGGCGCGGGCGAGGCCGACGGGCGTGGTCGGGAAGACGAGCGCGCCGCAGCCATCGTGCGCGAGCTGGCGGATGGGCTCGTCGGTCGCGGCGGCGAGGCCGTCGCGGAGCACCGCGGCCAGCGGGTGCTCGTCTGCCCAGTAGTCGGCGGAGGCGCCCATCTTGCGGGCCGCGGCGGCGAGCGCGATGTGCTTGCCTGCGCACATGTGCGCGAAGCGGCGCTGCGCGCCGTCTGGGGCCCGCATGGGCGGGCAGCGCAGGGCGTCCTCCTTGACGCCATGGGCGGCCGCCATCGCCGCTGCCGTGTCGATGTGCTCCTGATCGGCCCAGTGGCTCGCGCTCGCGAGCGCCGCGTGCGCGGGCTCGAGCTCGATGAGCCCCGCGTCGATGAGCGCCGCGGCGTAGAGCGGCTTGAGGCTGCTGCGGGCCAGGAACGCGTTGGTGATGTCGCCGTGGGACTCGATGACGCCGCCGTCGGGATCGATGAGGACGGCGACGCCGTGGTGCTCGGACTCGACGAAGCCGTCGCGCTCGATGACGGCGAGGAGTGCGGTGGTGGGCATGGGATCCACGGTAGTGGGGTCGCGTCTCGATACGACCCTGCGGGCCTCCTCGACGAGCGTGAGGGCCCACTGCGTCGGGCCTACGCTGCAGACTCGATCGTGAGCAGCAGCCGCTTCGCCTCCACACCCCCCGCGTACTGCCCGATGCCGCCGTCGCTGCGCACGACGCGGTGGCAGGGCACCGCGATCGGCAGCGGATTCTTGCGGCAGGCCGTGCCGACCGCGCGCACCGCCTTCGGCGAGCCCACGGCCTGCGCCACCTGCGCATAGCTGCGCGTCTCGCCGTAGGGGATCTCGCGCAGCCGCTCGACGACCTGCCGGCCGAAGCCGTGCGCGAGCGTGAGGTCGAGCGCGCCGTCGAAGCTGCGGGCGCTGCCGCCGATGAGGCGCTCGAGCGCGCGCGCTGCATCGTCGAGCCTGGCGGGCGCCTCGAGCACCCGAGGGCTGAGCGTGGCGGCAAGCCGCTCCAGCGTGGCATCCGGATCGTCGCCGTCGAAGGTGACGGAGACCAGCCCCGCAGGCGTCGCCGCGAGCAGCAGTGTGCCGAGCCCGGTGTCGAGCCGACGGTAGGCGACGTCGAGCAGATCGTTCGCGGCTGCGCGCTCGATCAGCCGGGCGTGCAGCGCGTCGAGCGGCGGCGCCGGCAGCGAGCCCGGCAGCGCATCCAGCCCCGGCTCCGCCAGCGAGCGTGTCGGCTCGTCGAACCGCTCAGGCATCGCGCTCCCCCAGCAGCTCTCGCAGCCGACGCACGCCGTCTGACGAGGCGCGCCGCGCCGCATCCGCCGACGACCCGACGACGGCCGCCACCTCGGTGAACGGCAGCCCACCGAGGTGGTGCAGCACGACGGTCTCGCGCTGGCGCTGCGGCAGCTGCGCGAGCGCCCGCGCGAGGTCGAGGTCGCGCGCGCGCCCCGGCACGGTCGAGTCTGGTGCCGGCCGATCGGGCACGTCGCCGATCGTCAGCCCCGAGCGCCGGCGCAGCACATCGATGGCCTTGCGGTGCGCGATCGTCACGAGCCAGCCCTCGATGCTCGTGTCATGCGCGAGGCCCGGATAGGCCTCGAGCGCAGCCAGGAACGTGTCGCTCCAGGCGTCGTCCGCGTCGGGCTCGTCGAGCAGCGCCCTGCACACCCGCCACACCCTCGCGCCGTGCTGCGCGACGATCGAGTCGAAGGGCGCACGGGTCACGCGACCGAATCTAGCCCGGTCGCGACATCCAGCGCGGAGCCGGCCTCGTGGTCGAGCAGGAAGCGCTTGCGCTCGACGCCGCCCGCGTAGCCCGTGAGGGCTCCGCTCGCACCCACCACGCGGTGGCACGGCACCAGGATCGACAGTGGATTGCGGCTGTTCGCCAGGCCGACCGCGCGCACCGCTGTCGGATGGCCGATCTGCGCGGCTATCCAGCCGTAGGTGCGGGTCTCGCCGTAGGGGATCGTGACGAGCGCGTTCCAGATGCGCAGCTGGAAGTCGGTGCCGACGGGCGCCATCGGCAGGTCGAAGCCGGTGCGCTCCCCTGCCCAGTACTCGCCGAACTGCTGCACCGCATCCGCGAAGGCGTCGTCGTCGCGCTCGCCGAACGTCGCCTCGTCGGGCGCGGGTCGATGGCCGGGCATGTAGACACCCGTGAGGCCCGCGTCTTCGCGGACGAGCGTGAGCGGGCCGATGGGACTGTCGATGATCGTGTGCGTCATGCTGCAATTCCTCTCATACCTTGCCAACGCTCGGGGGGCCCGAGATGTGAGGTTGTGGATTGTCGGCGCCGGAGCCGCCCTAGGCTCGAGGCATGGAGATCGCCCTCGTCAGACATGGCCAGACCGACTACAACCGCGACGGCCGCCTGCAGGGCTCGAGCGACATCCCGCTCAACGAGACCGGCATCGAGCAGGCGCACACGGCAGCGCGGCTGCTCGCCGATGAGGTGTGGGATGCGGTGGTGTCGTCGACGCTGGAGCGAGCGGCCGTCACCGCCGACATCATCGCCGCGGAGCTCGGCCTCGAGGTCGGCGGCCGCTACGCGAGCCTGATCGAGCGCGCCTACGGCGAGGCCGAGGGGCTCACCAAGGCGGAGGCGGTCGCTCGCTTCGGCGACGACTGGCCCGGTGAGGAGTCGTTCGAGGAACTGCAGCGCCGCGCCGTCCCCGCGATCGACGAGGTCGCCGCCGCGCACCCGGTCGACGCACTCGTGATCGTGGCGCACGGCACCTTCATCCGCGCCTTCGCCGACCACGTCATGGGCATCGAGACCGACACCCCCGACAACGCGCATTCCGTGCGCTTCACCGGCACACCCGGCGGTTGGAAGCTCACCGACGGCCTCGTGCTGCGATGAGTCTCGATGCGCTGCGCGCGGCGCTGCCCGCGCACGTCGTCGTCACCGCCCCGGCAGCGCTCGACGGGGTGCGGGCCGACAAGTCGGGCCACCGCGCCCCCGCAGCTCCACTGGCGATCGTCGAGGCGGAGTCGGCCGAGCACGTGCAGATCGCGATGCGCTGGGCCAGCGAGCACGGCGTGCCGGTGGTGCCGCGCGCGGCCGGCACCGGCCTCGCGGGCGGCGCGATCGCGGGCGGCGGCGAGCTCGTGGTCTCGGTGGACACCATGCGGCGCCTCCTCGACGTCTCGATCATCGACCAGTCCTGCGTGGTCGAGCCCGGCATCCGCAACGCCGAGCTGAACGACATGCTCGCCAGCCACGGCCTCTGGTGGCCGCCCGACCCGGCCAGTCGCGCCATCTCCTCCGTGGGCGGCAACATCGCCACCAACGCGGGTGGCCTCCTGTGCGCGAAGTACGGCGTGACGCGCGAATGGGTGCTCGCGCTCGACGTCGTGCTCGCCGACGGCAGCCTCATCTCCACCGGCCATCGCACCGTCAAGGGCGTGACCGGCCTCGATCTGACCGCGCTCATGATCGGCTCGGAGGGCACGCTCGGCATCGTGGTCGGCGCGACGCTCAAGCTGCGCCCGCTCGTCGACGGCACAGTCTGGACGGTGGGCGCGTTCTTCGACGACGAGGCCATCGCGGCCGCGGCCTGCACGGCCATCACCGCCGCGCGCATCCGTCCCGCCATCATGGAGCTCGTCGGCCGAGACGCGGTCTCGATGCTCGCGGCCTACACCGGCCGCGCCATGACGGGCGCGTTCGTGCTCGTGCAGACCGACGACCTGGGCGCCGAGGCGACCTCCGAGACGGTCGCGCAGATCCTCAGCGCCCACGGCGGCCGTGTCGAGCGCACGGACGACCTGAGCGAGTCGGATGCCCCGGTGCAGGTGCGCAGGCAGGTGCACTTCGCGCTCGAGTCGTTCGGGAACGTGCTGGTGGAGGACATCGCGGTGCCGCGCTCGCGGATGGCGGACATGTTCCGGGCCTGCCACGAGGCGGCGCAGCGGCACGGCGTGCGGCTCGTCGTCACCGCGCACGCCGGCGACGGCAACCTGCACCCGACCTTCGTGTTCGACGAGCCGGAGCCGAGCGAGGCGGTCTGGGCGTGCGCGAACGAGGTGTTCGCCGCAGGGCTCGCGCTCGGCGGCACCCTGACGGGCGAGCACGGTGTCGGCATCCTGAAGCGCCGCTGGCTCGTCGACGAGCTGGGCGAGCGGCAGCTGGCGCTGCAGCAGGCGGTGAAGGCGGCGTTCGACCCGCTCGGGATCCTGAACCCGGGCAAGGCGCTCTAGCCGCAGACCCCGCGCGTCGAGCAGGCGCCGCAACCCCCGCTCGTCGAGTAGGCGCCGGAGACGCCGTATCGAGACGAATCCGTCGGTCTCGATATGCGGCCTGCGGCCGCTACTCGACCAGCGAGACGCGGAAAGCTACTTGACGGCGACCAGGTCGCAGACGAAGATCAGCGTCTCGTTCGGGCCGATCACGCCGCCGGCGCCGCGCTCGCCGTAGGCGAGGTGCGGCGGGATGACCAGCTTGCGCCGGCCGCCGACGCGCATCCCCTCGATGCCCTGCTCCCAGCCCTTGATGACCATGCCGACGCCGAGCGGGAACTCGAGCGGTGCGCCGCGGCCGTAAGAGGCGTCGAACTCCTCGCCGCCGGAGTGGGTCACGCCGACGTAGTGGACGCTGACCTGCGTGCCGGTCACCGCCTCCTCGCCGTCGCCGACGGTGATGTCGGTGATCTCGAGCTCAGTGGGTGCGGGCCCTTCGGGCGCGTCGATCTCAGGCTTCTCAGTCATGCGTCAATCCTCGCACGATCGCAGCGCCGCGCGTGGCGTGCGAGGCTCAGTGCTCGTCCTCGTCGGCCTGCAGCCCGACCTCCTCGCGGTCGATGATGCGCTGCACCACCCCCACGGTCGCCGAGTCGAAGCGGCCGCTCTTGCGCACCTGGTCGAGCCAGATCCGCTCGGCATCCACCGCCAGATGGCGGAGCCGCGCGATCTGGGCGACGTCGGTGGTGGCGTCGTCCGGATCGACCTCTGCGACGTGCGCCGCCCACGCACGACGGGACCGCATCCGCTCGCCCGCAGCCTCGACGAGCGCCGCGTCGATGCCCGTCGCCTCGGCTTCGCGCTGCATCGCGTCGATGCCCGCCTCGATCGTCTCGCCGAGCAGCTCGTCGAGCTCGCGCCTGTGGCGCTCAGAGCCGTCGTGCGTCAGGTGCAGCAGCCGCACGAGCCAGGCGAGCGTGCCTCCCTGCACGAGCAGCGTCACGATCGCCACGACGAACGCGATGAGCACGAGCTCAGCCCGCATCGGCGTCTCGGCCGGCAGCGTCTGCACCGCCGCGACGGTGACGACGCCGCGCATGCCCGCCCAGCCGATCGCCAGCATGTCGCGCCAGCCGAGGCGCTGATCCGCCAGCGCGACGATGTCGTGGCCCCGCATGTCATGGGCTCGGCGCAGCTTCGTACCTCGCTTCGACTCGGTGTCCACCTGCTCGAGCCGCTGCCCCAGCCGCTCGTGGTCGCGCCTGCGGTGCTTCGCGGTGCGGCGCAGCCACCACAGCAGCGGCGGCATCGACGCGAAGCGCACGACGAGCAGCACCAGGCACAGCAGCAGGCCGACGAGCACGACACCGACGAGGTGTCGCTCGCCCTCGTCGACCGCCGAGAGGACCGCGGGCAGCTGCATGCCCATCGTGAGGAAGACCCCGTTCTCGACGACGAGCGAGAACGTGCTCCAGGTGGCCGACTCCTGCGCGCGCCGGGTGGCGCGGATGCGCACCTGGCTGCGGTTGCCGATCACGAGTCCCGTGATCACGACCGCGACGATGCCGGAGCCGTGCAGCGACTCGGCCGCGAGGAAGGAGAGGAAGGGAGTCGCGAGCGAGATGGCGGTGTCGATCGCGCGATCGGAGGCGTACTGGCGGATGCGCACGGTCGCGGCACCGACGAGGGCCCCGACCACGAGCGCGACCACCACGGCGAGCGCGAAGTCGCCGAGCAGCGGGCCGACCTCGATGTCGGAGTTGCCGATGCGCGTGATCGCGGCGACGGCGGTGCTCAGCAGCACGAGCGCAGTGGCGTCGTTGATGAGGCCTTCGCCCTCGAGGATCGTCACGACGCGAGGGGGCAGGCCGAGGCGCTTGCCGAGCGCGGTGGCGGCGACGGCGTCGGGCGGCGCCACGACAGCGCCGAGCGCGAGCGCCGCGGCGAAGCCGACGACCGGCCAGAGCGACTGCAGCACGAGTGCGACGGCCAGCGCGCTGACGGCGACGAGGAAGACGGAGAGGTAGCCGATCACGCGCAGGTTGCGCCGGAAGTCGACCGCCGGCACCTTGAGCGCCGCCGTGTACAGCAGCGGCGGCAGGATGATCGTGAGGAAGACCTCCGGCGGCACCTCGATCCCCGGGACGCCCGGCACGAGCGAGATCCCCGCGCCCAGCACCACGAGCAGCAGGGGTGCCGCGACGCCGATGCGGTTCGCGATCGTGGCGACGGCACCGATGATGAGGATGCCGATGACGACCACGAGGGTCACTTCTGTGGTCACACCGTGCATGAACGGATCGTATCCACCTGTTCTCTCGGCTGCGCTTCGCCATAGCCTGGAGGGGCCGACACGGGAGCCGCGTCGGCGCGACTCAAGGAGGACTCATGGCCATCACCTCGAACGCCAGCGCGACCTGGAACGGCGACCTCGCCTCCGGCAGCGGAACCGCCACGCTGGGATCCGGATCGAGCTTCGACATGTCCTGGAAGGCCCGCGCCGAAAGCGGCGGCGGCTCGACCCCCGAGGAGCTCATCGCCGGTGCGCACGCATCCTGCTTCTCGATGGCCCTCTCGAACACGCTGGCAGAAGCGGGCCACCCCGCGGAGTCGCTCGCCACCGCTGCGAAGGTGTCGTTCGTCGCAGGCACGGGCATCACGGGCAGCGCGCTGACCGTCAGCGGCCGCGTGCCGGGAATCGACCAGACGCAGTTCGCAGATTTCGCCGAGCAGGCAAAGGCCGGCTGCCCCGTGTCGCAGGCGCTCGCGGGCGTCGAGATCACGCTGGAGTCCGCCACGCTCGAGGGCTGATTTCAGATCGCGCAAAGTTGCTAGTGGCGGCCACCCGCGTTTCAGTCTATAAACAGAGATGACGGGGTAATCCGGCTTCACGAAGGAGTGCAATGAAGAGGTTCGAGCAGCTTCCGATCCACCTGCTGGTCACCATCGCGGGCGACGACGACATCATCATGTCGATCATCACCGGCGACGACGACATCATCATGTAACGACCAGCATGAACCCGCGGCCGCGGCGTCGACTCACCAGAGTCGGCCCGCGGCTTCGGCTTTCCAGGGGCGGTCACTGCCACATCCGGAAACCACGAAGGCCACCTGCTCTCGCAAGTGGCCTTCACTACTGTCTCAACACAGTGCGCGCCCGGAGGGATTCGAACCCCCAACCTTCTGATCCGTAGTCAGATGCTCTATCCGTTGAGCTACGGGCGCAATGGCCGAACGGCCAGGGATCAGTCTAACTGATCCCTGGCCGTCAGCGCTAATCGAGCCGCGTCACGAGGACGCGACCAGGGTCACAGGGGGCGAATGTTCGCAGCCTGCGGGCCCTTGGTGCCCTCGACGATTTCGAACTCGACTGCCTGAGCCTCTTCGAGGGTCTTGAAGCCGTTGGACACGATCTGGCTGTAGTGAGCGAACAGATCCTTGCCGCCGTCGTCCGGAGCGATGAAGCCGAAGCCCTTGCCGGAGTCGAACCACTTGACGGTGCCGGTTGCCATATTTCCTTCAATCAATGCAATGCAGCTTGGCGCTGCGTTCAAAAGCGCAGAGCAAGATCCGCCCTGCGCCCTCCCCACCCTAGCGGGTGAAGAGCGGGTTCCGCTGAGAAATTTTCTGTCAGCTCGCGCAGCGGCCGAGTGCGGCAGCGTTCGCGCTCACGGTCCACTCCATGCCGAGGGCCACGACCTGCTGCGGATCGACCGAGCCGGTGACGAACGAGAAGGGTCCCGGTGGCACGCAGCCGATAGAGGTCAGCGCGACCGGTCCATTGCCCGCGGCGATCGCCGAGCCGACGAATGCGTGGCCGAATTGCAGGGCCGACGCCAGGTAGGCGGCGTCCTGCGGGCCGGACCATGCGGTGCGCAGCGTCGACGCGTTGGTGAGGAATCGGTCGCGCTCGCGCACCAGCGTCGCGCTGATGCCGGAGCCGGCGCGCTCGATCGCGCGCTCCTGCGCGCTCGCCAGCTGCGGACTGCCGCCGACGACGGTGACGCGCGAGGGGCGCTCGGCAGCGAAGTAGGAGGTGATGCTCGACGGGATGGTCGTCGACCGCGGCGTCAGCACGAGCGGCACACCCAGGGCCGCCGCCGCCGAGGAGGCAGAGATGACGTCGGAGAGGTTGCGCTCGGCAGCGACGTAGACGCGATCGGCGCCGGGGAACTCCTCCAGGGCGAAGTTGGCGGAGATCTCCGGAGCGTTGCTGCCCGCGACGCGCACCACAGACTTGCCGGGGAGCGCCGAGCGCACGGCTCGGAGCGTCGCATCGGGCAGCACGTTCGGCGCTCCCACGAGCGTGACCGTGCCCGGATTCAGCCTGCGGAGCTCGTTGAGCAGCGCCTGCGACGGCCCGGAGGGCTCGACGAGGAGCAGCGCGCGGTCGACACGCGCGGCGGCCGGCGCTGCCGAGAGCGCCTCGAAGTAGACGTGGCTCGGCGCCAGGTAGACCTCGGTCACCCGCGACGGCTGGTTGCGCTGCACGCTCATGTCGACGGATGCCTGCATCGTGTCGCGCGCGGCGATCCGCACGTACTGCGCATCCGGTACGGGCGCGGGCGCGGGCGCGACACGACCGCCGGCGTTCACCCAGGCCTGGACGGAGGCGTAGGTGGTGGGCTGCGCCGATCCGACGTAGCGGCCGAAGTTCGTCGTGCCGACCAGGCTCGCGCGTGAGGCGCCCTGGTAGCCGTCGACCGTGGCGACGCCGACGCCCATGGCGGTGTAGTCGCCCAGCAGCTGCGCCTTGTGCGCGGGCGAGTTGATCCACTGCGTCACGAGCGCCGCTGCATTTGCGTCACGGCGCCACGCGATGATCTCGCCGGAACGCGACGAGCCAGCGGGATAGAGCGAGGTGAAGCCCGTGCGGTGCTTGAAGGCATCGGTCTGGCCGAGCTCATAGCTCCACGACTGCGCGATGGTGTGCAGCTGCGGCATGAAGCGCAGCGGGCGGAGGCCCTGGCCACTGCGATAGGTGTTGATCGCGTTGAAGACCGCGGAGAGGTCGGCGACCGCGTTGCGGTCGACGATCGTGCCCTGCGCGATGGGCGCTGGCGCAGCAGCAGCCTGCGGTGCGGGGGTGGGAGCGAGCGGGAGGACGATGCCCACAGCCGCCACGAGGGCGACGGCGAGGGCGAGGGGGCGCGAGCGCATGGGGGACGATCCTCTGTGTTTGAGCCGTGACTCAGCCGAGAATACCCTCCACCAGCGTGTCGCGCCAGCATGAGATCAGACATGCGCTATTGCGCCGATGCCCGTAACAGTGTTCGCTCGTCCGTGACCCACGAGGAAGGCCCCGCGTCCAGTGGACTGCGGGGCCTTGACGTGGAGACGGAGGGATTTGAACCCTCGGTCCCCTAATGGGGACTCCACCTTAGCAGGGTGGTGCACTCGGCCGGACTATGCGACGTCTCCTCGACCCGACTGTCGGCAGGCCAGCGGCAAGCCTACCAAAGTCCTGGTGTGGTCTCGATACGGGCGTTGCGCGCCCTACTCGACCAGCGAGTGGAGCGATCGCCGACGGCGTGGGCCTCAGCTGCCGTAGGGGACGACGCACGACTCCTGCGATGCATCCTGGCCGATCACGCCGTCGAGGCCGGCGGACTCCGTCGGCTCTGGGGTGGCACCCGGCGTCTCGGTCGCGCCCGGCGTCTCAGTCGCGCCGGGTGTCTCGCTCGCGCCGGGCGTCGGCGTCGGCGTCTCGTCGGTCGAGCCGATGCCGAGCGAGTCGTCGCCGAGATCGATCGGGAGGTCGAGGCGGATGCGTCGCATCAGCTCGTCTGCGGCCTCCTCGTCCGGGTACACGCGGGCGCCCTCCGGCACGTTCGGATAGAGCACGAACTGCATGGTCTCGAGCGGGATGTCGGCGAGCACGCGGGCCATCGACACCATCGTTCCGATGTCGCCGAGGCCGCTCGAGAGCGTCATGTTCTCGAGCGCCACCTGCGAGATCGCGTACAGCTTCGTGAAGTCGGTGAGCACGGCATCCGACTGCAGCGTGCGCACGAGCGACGAGAGGAACACCTGCTGCGAGGAGATGCGCGCCAGGTCGGAGCCGTCGCCCACGCCGTGGCGCGAGCGCAGGAACTGCAGCGCCTGCTCACCCTCGAGGTCGTAGGTGCCGGCCTCGGGGATCTCGAGCCCCGTCCAGGGGTCGTCGATCGGGCCAGCGAAGCACACGGGGACGCCGCCCACGGCGCTCGACATGCTGATGACGCCCTGGAAGGTGATCATCGCCGCGTAGGGCACCTCGATGTCCGTCATGTCGGTGACCACCTCCGCCACGCAGGAGAGGCCGCCGCGCGAGAGCGCCTGATTGAACTGCACGCCCGAGGCCGCGGGCTGCGTGACACCCGTCTCGGGATCCTCACATGCCGGGAAGTCCACCACGAGGTCGCGTGGGAACGAGACGACGCGTGCCTGCTGGTGGTCGTCGCTGACGTGCAGCAGCATCGTCACGTCGTTGAGCATGCCCTCGCCGTACGAGTTCTCGCCGAACTCGGCGCCCTGGCCGGTGCGCTGATCGGAGCCGACCAGCAGGATCGTGAAGCCGCCCTCATACGGGGCGAAGCCGCCCTGCGCCTGCGGCACCTCGCCGCCGAGGTCGACCGTCTGCAGACCGGTCGAGAGCCGCAGCACCGAGACGCCGACGACGCCGATGGCCGCGACGAGCACGACCGCCATGCTGAGCGCGATCCAGCGGAAGACGTGCGCGATGCCGGAGTGCCTGCGCAGGCGGCCGTGGCGGGGCACCATCGACGAGGTGTCGACGGCGCCGGGGACGCGCTGGCTGCTCATGGCACCTCCTCCTGCGATCGACATGGCTTCCTGCTGCGGAGGGCGTGGGATTCGAACCCACGAGGCATCGCTGCCCACCGGTTTTCAAGACCGGCTCCATCGGCCGCTCGGACAGCCCTCCAGTAGCCCTGACCGCGGCTGGGACGCGAGTGGGCCTCGAGGGATTCTACGACCAGAGCGGATGCATCACCTACGCCGAACCTGGCGGTGGGCTGTGGGGCGGGTCGGTCAGCACCCGCCCGGGAGCGTCAGGCCCGGACCAGCAGCCCCTCGAGCACGAGCGCCAGCCCGTCGTCCTCGACCGCCGCGGTGACCTCGCTCGCGGCCGCCTTGACCTCATCCGGTGCCTGGCCCATGGCGACCGCGCGGCCGTTGCCTGCGACGACCCACTGGAACATGTCGATGTCGTTGCGACCGTCGCCGACCACGACGATGCGGTCGCGGGTGAAGCCGAGCTCCTCGGCGACCCGCTCGAGTCCGGTGGCCTTGTTGACGCCGTCGGGCGCGATGTCGAGCCACGACGAGTAGCCGATCGCGTAGGAGACCTTGTGCAGCCCCATCGACTCCACGATCTCGAGGAAGTCGTCGACCTGGTGGTCGGGGCTCATGACGACGACGCGCATCGCGGGCGTCTGCAGCAGCTCCTCGAACTCGACCTGCTCAGCCTCGTCGAGGTTCCAATCGATCATGCCGTTCGTGTAGCGGCGGTGGCCAGCGGCGTCCTCCACCATGAACGAGCCGGTCGGCAGCCCCTGGGCGATCGTGCGCAGCGCCGGAGCCGGATCGAAGGTCTCCACGTGGATGGGCGAGAAGGCTTCATCGGCGTCGGCGCGCGCCAGCACGAGCGCCCCGTTCGCCGCCACCAGGTGGCTCGGCGCGATGCCGAGCCGCACCGCGGTCGACTCGGTCGTCGCCTGCGAGCGGCCCGTGGCCAGCACCACGACGTGACCGGCGTCGACGACCGCGCGCACCGCATCCGCCACCCTGGTCGAGAGCGAGTCGTCCTCCCGGACGATCGTGCCGTCGATGTCGAGGCCGATCAGCAGCTGCTGCATCAGGCCACCGGCTCGATGACGTCGATGCCGCCCAGGTACGGCTGCAGCGCCGCCGGCACGCGCACCGAGCCGTCGGCCTGCTGGTGCGTCTCGAGGAGCGCGACCAGCCAGCGCGTCGTGGCTGCGGTGCCGTTGAGCGTCGCGACCGGCGCCGTCCTGCCGCTCTCGGTGCGATAGCGGGTGGCGAGGCGGCGCGACTGGAAGGTCGTGCAGTTCGAGGTGGAGGTGAGCTCGCGGTACTGCTGCTGCGAGGGGATCCACGCCTCGATGTCGAACTTGCGCGCCGCGCTCGAGCCCAGGTCGCCGGCGGCGACGTCGATCACGCGGTAGTCCAGCTCGCAGGCCTGGAGCATGCGCTCCTGCAGGGCGCGCAGGCGGTCGTGCTCCGCCTCGGCGTCCTCCGGCTTCACGTACGAGAACATCTCGAGCTTGTTGAACTGGTGCACCCGCAGGATGCCGCGGGTGTCGCGGCCGGCGCTGCCCGCCTCGCGGCGGTAGCACGTCGACCAGCCGGCGTAGCGCAGCGGCTGCTCGAGGTCGACGATCTCGTCGGCGTGGAAGCCCGCGAGCGCCACCTCTGACGTGCCGGTGAGATAGAGGTCGTCGGCAGGCAGGTGGTAGACCTCGGCGGCGTGCTCGCCCAGGAAGCCGGTGCCCTGCATGATCTCGGGCCGCACGAGCGTCGGTGTCATGAGCGGCGTGAAGCCGTCGGCGAGCACCTGGTCGAGGCCCATGAGCATGAGCGCCAGCTCGAGCCGCATGCCGATGCCGGTCAGGTAGTAGAACCGCGTGCCCGCAACCTTGGCGCCGCGCGCGATGTCGAAGGCCTTGAGGCTCTCGCCGAGCTCGACGTGGTCGCGGGCATCGAAGGCGAACGAGCGCTCCTGCCCGTGCGTCGAGAGCGTGACGAAGTTCTCCTCGCCGCCCGCGGGCACGTCGGGGTGCACGAGGTTGCCGATCTTCGAGACGGATGCGTCGAAGGCGGCCTCGGCGTCGGTCACGCGCGCCTGCGCATCCTTCACGCCGGCAGCCAGCGAGCGGCCCTGCTCGATGAGCGCGGGACGCTCCTCCTTGGACGCCTTGCCGACGAGCTTCGACTGCGCGTTCTGCTCGGCGCGCAAGCCCTCGAACTCGGTGATGGCGGCACGCCGCGCGCTCTCGGCGGCGAGCGCCTCGTCGACGGAGGACACGGGGTCGCCGCGGCGCTCCTGGCTGGCCTTCACGAGGTCGGGCTGCTCGCGCAGCAGCTGGGGATCGATCACCCCACCAGTCTACGAGCGGGCGGATGTGCGGGAGGCCAGGCGGGAGCGGGTACCTTTGCCGACATGCGAGCAGGCATCGTCTTCAATCCGGTCAAGCTGTCGCGCGACGAGCTTGCGCCGCAGATCGAGACCGCGCAGCCATTGGACTGGTCGGAGCCGCTCTGGCTCGAGACCGGCGCGGACGACGGCGGCGAGTCGGCCGTGCGCGAGGCGCTCGACGCCGGCATCGACCTGCTGATCATCGCGGGCGGCGACGGGACCGTGCGCATCGGCGCAGACCTGGTCACCGGATCGGGCGTGCCGTTGGCGATCATCCCGGCCGGCACCGGCAACCTGCTGGCGCGCAACCTCGGCATCGACGTGGCGAGCCTGCGCAACGCCGTACGCACCGCATACGAGGGCGAGGAGCGCGAGATCGACCTGGGCGAGCTCGAGATGGAGTCGCCGGAAGGCGAGCGCTCACGCCACGCCTTCGCCGTCATGGTGGGGTTCGGACTCGACGCCGAGATGATCGAGGCGACCGACGACGACCTGAAGAAGAAGGTCGGATGGCTCGCCTACATCGACGCCGCGGGCCGCGTCATCTCGAGCCTCGACAAGGTGCGCGTGCAGGTCAAGCTCGATGACCAGCGCACCGGGCGGCACACCGTCAACACGATGCTGATCGGCAACTGCGGCACCATCCAGAACGGCCTCGTGCTGCTGCCGGACGCCGCGGTGGACGACGGGATGCTCGACATCGCGCTCATCCGACCGCGTGGGGTGCGCGGCTGGTTCCAGGTCGCCGGCTACGTCATGCGCAACAACACGCTGGTGAGCAAGCTGCGGCGCAAGCAGGGCAAGGGCAAGCAGCGCACGGGAGCCGCGCTCGGCTACGGCCAGGCGAAGACGACGATCGCCCGGCTGGAGGAGCCGCGGGTCGTGCAGGTCGACGGCGACGTGGTCGGCAAGGCGGTCGCGCTGCGGGCGACGATCCGCGAGGACGCCCTGCGCGTGCGGGTGCCGAAGCGGCGCACGCTGCTGGGGCCGAACGTCTGAGTCGCGGCATTCGAGCGCGTCCGCTCCGCGCCCTCAGCGCCGGAGGCTATCGGGCGTACACACATGATGGACGGGCAGTTCTCCCCGTCGCACACCCCCGGCACCTCAGTTAGCGTCGAAGGCGTCCCCTCGCGATGCGTGCAACCGCTCGCTCGTGCACGCCCCGTGACCAGATTGGTGCGCATGCCCGACGTCTCGATCGACTTCCAGACCCTGAACCAGATCGCCGGCTCTCTCAAGAACCTCTCGGTCGACCTCGCTGCCGCCACCACGTGGGAGGGCAGCATCGCGGAGGCCACCGGAAAGGTGTGGGACGACACCGCATCCGTCTTCGTGCAGACCGCGGTCGAGGACATGATCGGCGACTGGGACTACGTGCGCTCGGTCATGGCGCTGCAGGCGATGCAAGCTGCGCAGAAGGCCGATCTGATCGGCGCCGAGTACGGCAGCTGGGACTTCGGGGCCGGCACACCCGGCGTCACCGCGCTCGGCGCCGGCTCGTGGGAGTCGGCAGGTGGCCAGGCATGAGCGGCGACCAGCTGACCATCCGCACCCCCGGCGACCGGGTGATCGTGGAGTACCTCTGCGACTCCGCGCTCATCGGCGAGAGCGCCGCCCAGCTGCAGCAGACCGGTGAGGAGACCCGCGAGCTGCACCGGTTCATGACGAGCATTATCGCCGGCCAGATCGACGTGCAGGATGGCATCTCGATCGACGCGCTGCGCGACATGGCACTCACCGTCGGCGACGGCCTCGGCCCGCTGGGCGAGTACTTCTGCGAGCTCGCGACGGCGGCATGGGCCTACGCCGACGCGTGCCGGGTCGCGGGCGACCTGACCAAGCACCTGTTCGAGCGCACCGGGAACCTCTCGAACTCGCTCCAGGCGCTCGTCACCGAGCGGGAGCAGGACGAGGGTTGGGCGAGCTCCGTGCGCGCTCTCCCCGAGGACGGCACCGCCAGCGGCGGCTCCATGATCGCGTACTCGGTCCTGAACGAGGAGGGGGCGCTGAACGACGAACCGAACAGCATCGCGCTCGACGGCCTCCCCCGCGACGAGGCGCTGCGGAAGATCGAGTCGCACCAGGCGAGCATCCAGACCCTCCACGACAACGTGCACCGGCGCAATGACGAGCACCTTGCCGCGTGGGATGCAGCGGTGGAGGCCTGGGAGACCGAGGCGAATGCCTTCGTGCGCGCGCTCGACGGCATCCTCGGCGTGCTCGCCGACACCCGCGCTGAGAACAACTACCAGCGCGTGGGCACGCTGGGCGACGCGGCGTCGTGGGCCGGGCTCGGCTTCGACATCGTGGTGCTCATCCCTGGCGGCCAGGCAATCGGCGTCGCGGGAGGGAAGGTCGTCAGCGTCGTCGAGGACGGCGCGGAGGCCGGTCAGCTGATCATGCTCGGCAGCGGCTCCCGTGACGGCACCATCCGCACCGCGGAGGGCCAGCTCGCGGGCGAGGCGCTCTCGGCCGGTGAGGGACAGCGGCAGGCACCGATCGACTCCATGCTGAAGAAGGCTGGGCTGCGCTCCGCATGGCGAGAGCTGATCACCGCCGTCAGCGGTGGCGCCACCAAGGGGCTGGGGGTGGTCGAAGATGGCATCGACCCGGGTCGTGCTCCCAAGCTGCCCGAGGACATCCAGCTCGACACCGAGCCGATCGCCGAGTGGCAGCCCAGGGCAGACGCGACGAACCCCGAGGTCGAGGTCACGCCCAACCGACCGATGCCCACGAGCGAGGAGCGTGCGAAGGCCACGCCGCAGGACCCTGATTCGGCTGTGCGCATCCCGACCGCCGAGGCCGGCGAGGACGACCCGGTGGCGATCCCCGAGACGCAGCCGCGTCCGACGGTGACCGCTCCCGAGGGTGACGCGGATGCCGAGGAGCCGGAATCCATCACCGTGGACGCCGGATGACCGACGCCCTGCGCACGCTGCACCTGCCGCTGCCGGAGGGGTGGGAGGTCACCCGTGCCTCGCCACCGCCGCCGCTGCCCTGGATCCAGCATCACGGGATCGCCGTCGAAGCGCTGCACAACGCCGCCCACGTCGACGGGTCGGAGCTCGCGCTCTATGCCCTCCGCGCACCCGCGCCGGCCATCGAGAAGCTCTCGCGAGCGCTGACCGAGCGGCTTGGCGCGATCCCGGCCGGGCGGGCGCTGTGCTGGGGCGTCGCCGCTGAGCACTGGGTCTCGCTGAGCGCGCTGCTGGATGCGGACGCGGTGCAGGGCCCCGCGGTGCTGTGCACGACCCGGTTCTCGAAGGCCGCCGCCGAGTCGCACGTCGAACCCCTCACCGCCGCGCTCGACCGCGCCGAGTGGCAGTGGTGATCGAGGGTCAGCGCTCCGGCTCGCCCGTCACCAGGCCGCGCAGCCAGTCGCGCGCATCCTCGAACGACCTGTCGGTGTAGCGCCGCTCGACCTCGATGCGCTGCCCGTCTGCCCGCGGGTACGAGCCCAGGAACGTCACCTTCGGTGAGAAGCGCTTGAGGCCCAGGACCGCATCCGCCACCCGCTCGTCTCGGATGTGCCCGTCGGCGTCGAGGACGAACCGGTAGCGGCCCAGGCGGTCGCCGATCGGGCGCGACTGGATCAGCGAGAGGTTCACGCCACGGGTCGCGAACTGCTCGAGCATGTCGAGCAGCACGCCGGGCTCGTCGCTGGGAAGCTCCACCACCAGGCTCGTCTTGTCGGCGCCCGTCGGCTCGCCCGGGCTGCCGGCGCGACTGACGAACAGGAACCGCGTCACCGCATCGGGGTTGTCGCCGATGCGGTCGGCGAGCACGTCGAGGCCGTCGACCCACTGGCCGATCGTCGGCGTCGAGAGGGCCGCCTGAGCCGTTGCGGCGCCGGTGCCGAGCTCTGCGGCAGCGGTGACGTTGGATGCGGCAGGCAGGTGCGCGCGGCCCGGCAGCTCACGCTGCAGCCAGGCCGAGCACTGCGCCCACGCGACAGGGTGGGCAGCGATGACGCGGATGTCGTCGAGGCGCGTGCCTGCGGGGGCCACGAGCGAGAAGTTGACGCTGACGACGTGCTCGGAGACGATGCGCAGCCCGGGGGTCGCGGCAAGCGCATCCTGCGCGGCCGTCACGCCACCTTCGATGGAGTTCTCGATCGCGATCATCGCCGCGTCGGAGCGGCCATCGGCGACCGCGGTCAGCGCCTCGGCGACGTTCGCGACCGGCACGCGCTCCGCGGCCTCGATGCCGGAGACCTGCTCGAGCGCGGCCTCGGTGAAGGTGCCGCGAGGGCCGAGGAAGGTGACGACGCGCGGCTGACTCATGATTGCCAGCCTACGGCGGCGCGCTCCGCACGCCGCGTTCGCTCAGCGCATCGAGACGACGACCTTGCCGCGCACGTGGCCGCCCCGCTGCAGCTCGACCGCCTCGCGGATGCGCTCGATCGGGAAGGAGCGCTCGATCGGCAGCACCACCGACCCGTCGGCGAGCGCAGCGGCGATGCGGCCCAGGGCACCCACGGAGGCATCGCCGCCGCCGATGCGCCGGACGCCCGCGGGCGCATCCGCACCCGCAGCGATCGCCGAGATGCGCTGCGGCGCGACCCCGAGCTCGAGCGCGGCGTCGATCGTGGTGGTGCCATGCAGGTCGACCGCGGCGGCGAGGCCCTCCGGCGCGGCCGCGCGCAGCCGCTCGACCAGTCCCTCGCCGTAGGCGACCGGCTCGGCGCCGAGCTCGCGCAGGAAGTCGTGGTTCGACTCGGATGCGGTGGCCAGCACGCGCGCCCCGCTCGCGACCGCGAGCTGGGTCGCGAGCACGCCGACGCCGCCGGCGGCGCCGCCGATCACGACCGTCTCGCCCGGCAGCGGCGCGACGGCGCCCACGGCGGCATCGGCCGTGCGCGCGGCGATCTGCAGCGAACCCGCGACCTCGTCGTCGAGCCCGTCCGGCGTGCGCGTGAGCGACGCTGCCTCGGCCACGACGTGGTCGGCCACGGCCGCACCGCGACGTCCGCCGAAGACACGATCACCGACCGCCCAGTCGAGCACGCCGTCGCCGAGCGCATCGATGGTGCCCGCGAAGTCGTTGCCGAAGCCGCCGGGCAGCGTCACGCCGAAGACGTGCGCCAGCTGCTGGCTCTGCCCGATCTTCCAGTCGACGGGGTTGAGGCCTGCCGCCGCCACGCGCACGCGCACCTGGCCGGGCCCCGGATCCGGAGCGTCGCGCTCCACGACCTCCAGCTGCTCGGGTCCTCCGAATCGCTGCTGCTGCACGAACCTGCTCATGGTGCCTCCCGGTCGGTCCCCTCCGAGCAACCGTGCCCAGCCGGCGAGCATTCCCTGCCGCCCGGTGCCGCACGGTGCTTGGATGGGGCCATGAGCAGAGCCGGCACCGTCGCCCAGCCCCAGGACCTCATCGACGCGCGCGCCCTCGAGCGCGCCTACTTCGAGCTCGTGCCGGACGTCACGAACCCCGATCAGGCCGTCGCCTTCGGCACCTCCGGCCACCGCGGCAGCGCCTTCGACTCGGCGTTCAACGAGGCGCACATCCTCGCCATCACGCAGGCGATCGTCGAGTACCGCGCCGGGCAGGGCATCACCGGCCCGCTGTTCATCGGTCGCGACACCCACGCGCTGTCGCTGCCCGCCGAGCGCACGGCGCTCGAGGTGCTCGTCGCGAACGGCGTGCGCGTGATGGCGGATGCCCGGGGCTCGGTCACGCCGACCCCCGCGGTATCGCGGGCGATCCTCGCGTACAACGCCACCGCATCCGACACCGACCTGGCAGACGGCATCGTCGTCACCCCCAGCCACAACCCGCCGCGCGACGGCGGCTTCAAGTACAACCCGCCGCACGGCGGGCCGGCGGACTCCGACGCGACGGGCTGGATCGCGAAGCGCGCCAACGAGCTGATCGCGGCCGGCCTCGAGGGCGTGCAGCGGCAGGCGGTCGAGGGGTCGAGCGATCGCAGGATCGAGCTCTACGACTTCCGCGACGAGTACGTCGCCGCGCTCGGCCGCGTGATCGACTTCGAGGCGATCAAGGCGGCAGGCATCCACATCGGTGCCGACCCGCTCGGCGGTGCGGCCGTGGAGTACTACGGCGCCATCGCGGAGCGCTACGGCATCGACCTGACGGTGACCAACCCGACGGTGGATGCGACCTGGTCGTTCATGACGCTCGACTGGGACGAGAAGATCCGGATGGATTGCTCGAGCCCCCATGCGATGGCCTCGGTGCTCGCGCGCAAGGACGAGTTCGACATCCTCACCGGCAACGACGCCGACGCCGACCGCCACGGCATCGTCACGCCCGACGGCGGGCTCATGAACCCGAACCACTTCCTGGCGGTCGCGATCGAGTATCTCTTCGCGCACCGGCCGCGCTGGCGCGCCGACGCCGCGATCGGCAAGACGCTCGTCTCCTCGTCGATGATCGACCGGGTTGCGGATGCCCTCGGCCGGCGGCTCTGGGAGGTGCCGGTCGGCTTCAAGTGGTTCGTGCCGGGGCTCGTGGACGGCTCGGTCGGCTTCGGCGGCGAGGAGAGCGCAGGCGCCTCCTTCCTGCAGCACGACGGCACGGTCTGGACGACCGACAAGGACGGCATCCTGCTCTGCCTGCTGGCCTCGGAGATCCGCGCGGTGACGGGCAAGAGCCCTTCGCAGCTCTACGCCTCGCTGACGGCGCGCTTCGGGGCGCCCGTGTACGAGCGCGTGGATGCGCCGGCGACGCGGGAGCAGAAGGCGCGGCTCGGGAAGCTGACCGGTGACGCGGTGACCGCGACCGAGCTGGCCGGAGACCCGATCGTCGCGAAGCTCACGGAGGCGCCCGGCAACGGCGCGGCGATCGGCGGCCTCAAGGTCGTCACCGAGCGTGCGTGGTTCGCCGCTCGGCCCTCCGGCACCGAGGACGTCTACAAGATCTATGCGGAGTCGTTCGCGGGTGCCGACCACCTGCGACAGGTGCAGGCGGAGGCGAAGGCGATCGTGGACGCCGCGCTGGGCGTCTAGGCGCGCCGCTGTCAGCGGCCGCTCCTACGATCGCTCCATGAGCGAGCCCTTCGAGTTCCGTGTCAGCGACGAGCAGCTCGAGCGGCTGCGCGCCAGGCTCGCCGACGTCGTGCTGCCCGAGCCGACGCCGGGCGCGCGCGGCATCCCCATGCCCACCATGCAGCGCCTGGTCGACCGCTGGCGCGACGGCTTCGACTGGCGTGCCGTCGAAGCGCGCCTGGCGTCCTACGAGCACCGCGTCGCGACGATCGAGGGCACCCGCATCCATTTCGTGCACGTGCGCGGCGGCCGCCCCGGCGCCGTGCCGATCGTGCTCACGCACGGCTGGCCGTACACCTTCGCCGAGATGCTGCCGCTCGCTGAGGCGCTGCGCGGCGAGGTCGATGTGGTCATCCCCTCGCTGCCAGGCTTCGGCTGGTCGGAGCCGCTGCCCGAACCGTTCACCTCGAAGGCGGTCGCGCGCCGCTGGCGCAGCCTGATGGTCGACGAGCTCGGCTACGAGCGCTTCCTCACCTACGGCGAGGACGTCGGCACCGGCGTCAGCGACTGGCTCGCGGGCGCGCACGCGGACGCGGTGGCCGGCCTGGTCGCGACCCACGCGTCGTTCGGCGTGCGGGATCGCGGCGAGCAGCTCGATGCGGCAGAGGCCGCCTTCTTCGACCGCTTCGACGCCGAGGGGCCGCTCGCCGGCGGCTACGCCCATCAGCAGGGCAGCCGCCCCGACACCACGGCGACCGCGCTGCTCGACTCCCCCGTCGGTCTGCTCGCCTGGGTGGGCGAGAAGCTGCTGGAGTGGGCAGGCGACGACGGGCTGCCCGACGACACCGTGCTCACGACCGTCATGCTCACCTGGCTGACCGGTTCGATCGGCACCTCGTTCCGGCCCTACAGCGACCGCGGGGAGGCACCGCATCCGCTCGTCGACGTGCCGGTCGCCGTGCGGGTGCAGCGCCGCGAGCGCGACTACCCGCGCTCGCTCGCCGAGCGCAGCTACCGCGACCTGCGCTCGTTCTCGGTGCTCGAGCGAGGCGGGCACTTCCCGGCGCTCGAGACGCCGACAGAGGTGGCGGCTGCGGTGCTCGAGCTGGCGCGCGCGGCACCTGCCGGCGAGGGGTAGCCGGGCGCTGTGCCGCTCGGGGCTACGGGGCGAACGAGTCCGTGACGATCCGCACGTCGGGACCGAGCGCATCCGTCACGAGCTCCACGCCCGACTCGACCGTCAGCTCGTTGCGCCAGGCCGACCGCGTGATCGGCTCGGCCGCGTCGACGAGCGGATGCAGCTGCAGGTTGCGGCGATGGCTCCAGTCCTGCGTCGCGAACTGCGTCGGCGTCAGGTCGAAGTGCATGTAGATCGGCACAGCCGCCGGATCGACCACCTCGATCTCCCCGCCCGGCTCTCCCACCAGGTCGAACTGCGCGACGGCGCTCACGACCCGCGGGATCGCCATCTGCGTGGTCACCGAGTTGCCGAGCGAGTAGTAGACGAAGGCGCGCGAGCCGTCCTCGCGCTCGAGCCACTCGGCCTCCTGCAGCACGTGCGGATGCGTGCCGAGGATCACGTCGGCGCCCAGCTCGGCGAGACGCTGCGCCTGCTCGCGCTGTCGGTCGTTGACGACGCTCGAGTACTCATCGCCCCAGTGCACGGCCAGCACCGTGGCGTCGGCGATCTCATCGGCCTCGGCCAGCTGCTGCTCGACGAGCGGGTCGTCGAGCCAGGTCACAGCCTGGTCGTTCGTTGGCGTGTTCGAGAGGTCGACGAAGTTGAGGAACGCGACCGTGAGGCCGTCGATCTCGGTCGTCGGCACCTCGGCCTGCTCCTCCTCGGAGCGGAAGGCACCGTGGATCAGCAGCGGGTCGAGGTCGTCCCACACGGCGCGCGTGCGGTCGATCCCCTCCTGGCCGCGGTCGAAGGTGTGGTTGTTGCCCAAGCCGATCGTGTTGCAGCCGGCGTCGGCGATGCCCTCGGCGAACTCGACCGGGGCGTTGAACGCCGGGAAGTAGGTGAGCCCCAGCTCGACGCCCCCGCTGGGCGCCTCCTGGTTGCAGTAGACGAGGTCGCTCTCGGCCCAGATGGGCCGTGCGGCATCCCAGAAGTGCCCGTACTCGTACGTGCCGTCGGCCTGCAGCGCATCCGCCGTCACCGAGTCGTGCGGCAGGATGTCGCCCATCGCGCTCACCGACACCGTCGCCGGCTCCGGCGTGGGCGTCGGGGTGGCGGATGCGCTGGGCTCGGCAGCCGGCTCGGTCGCGGTGGCCGTGGGGTCGAGCGAGCCCTGCTGGCACCCGGTCAGCAGCAGCGCGGCCGTCGCGGCCGCGACCCCCAGCTGCAGGCTCCTGCGGCGGCGCGTCATGAAGCAGCCATCGCGGCGTAGATGATGAGCAGCACGACGATCGCCACGATCGTGAGCACCCAGTCCATGGCGGTGCGAGGGGCGCTGCCGCCGCTGCCGTCGTCGCTCGAGCTGGAGGACCGATGTGAGCTGCCGCCCCAGTTCCAGCTGCTCGAGCCGCCGGAGCGGGAGCTGGAGCCGCCGCTCGAGCCGCCGAAGAAGCCACCGCCGCCCGAGCGCGAGCCGCCGCCGAAGAAGCTGCGCGAGCCGCCGCCACCACCACCGCGGAAGCCACCGCCGCCTCCCTTGAAGCCGCCGCCACCTCTGGACCCGCCACCGATCTTTGCCATGTCGAGCAGACTACGTCGCGCTCCTGCACGTCGCTGCAGAACGCCCCATCCGTGTGACATCCGCAGGCAGGCAGATTCTCGGCATCCGTGCGCCGCGCTCTGCAACAATTCGCTCAGCGCACTCGCGCCGTGAGCTCGGCTGGAGGATGGTCCCGGATGCTGCAGTGGGTGAAGCGCCATCGCAGGTCGAGCACCGCCGCCGGCCTCATCACCGCAGTCAGCGTCGCGCTCGGCGTGCTCGCGCTCACCTACGACGGCTTCACCACCACCGACGTCGACCTGCACGACGGCAGCGTCTGGGTGACGAAGACCGAGACGCTGCAGCTCGGCCACCTGAACGTGCAGGCGCAGGAGCTCGACGGCGCGGTCGCCTCACCCTCCACCAGCTTCGACGTGCTGCAGGACGGCGAGCGCGTGCTGCTGCTCGCGCACGACTCCTCGACGGCGCTCGTCGTCGACACCGTGCAGCTGCGCACCGAGAGCCCGGTCGCACTCCCTCCCGGCGGCAGCATCGCCATCGGTGGCGGCTCCGTCGTCATCACCGATCCGGCGGGCCTGCTGTGGGCGATGCGCTTCGACGACCTCGCCGGCTTCTCTCCCGCGACGACCGACCCGACGCTCGAGCTCGAGGAGGGCGCCGTCGCGACGGTGGGCCGTGACGGCACGATCTTCGCGGTCTCCCCGGCATCCGGCACCGAGGTCACCCTGCGCGACAGCCCCGAGGGATTCGAGGCGGCAACGCGCGAGCGCGGCGAGCTGCGCTCGATGACGACTCCTACGATCACGGTCGTCGGCAGCGCCCCGGTGGTGCTCGACGCGGCATCGCAGACGCTGCTGCTGCCGGGCGGTGCGGTGCAGACCGAGGCGGATGCGGTGCTGCAGCAGGTGGGCGACGACGCTGCCGAGGTGGTGCTGGCGACCCCCACGCAGCTGGTGCGCCAGCCGCTGAGCGGCGGTGCCGCGACCGTCGAGGGCGAGCAGGGCTCCGCCGCTGAGGCCGTCGCCCCCGTGCAGCTCGGCGGCTGCGTGTATGCCGTCTGGCCGAGCTCGGCGCAGTTCCGACGCGACTGCGCCGACGACGGCCGCGACACCTCGGAGCTGGTGGAGGCGATGGATGGCTCGCCCGTCGTGTTCCGCGTCAACCGCGACGCCGTGGTGCTCAACCAAGTCGCCGAGGGCTCCTCCTGGCTGCTCTCCGACCAGCTCGTGCTGGTCGACAACTGGACGGATCTGGTGCCCCCGCCCTCGGAGGAGACGACCGACGAGGAAGAGGACAACTCCACCGAGGACCGCTTCGAGAACCAGCCGCCTCCCGCGAGCGAGGAGAACCACCCGCCGGTCGCGAACCCGGATGCCTTCGGCGCGCGGCCCGGCCGCGCGACGATCATGCCGGTGCTCTGGAACGACTCCGACCAGGATGGCGACGTGCTCACCGCCAGGCTCCGCGGCGAGCTGCCGGAGGGCGTCTCGGTCGCGGCGGTCGAGAACGACTCGAAGCTGCAGGTGCAGGTGGCCGCGTCGGTCACGAACGACTTCTCGTTCGAGTACGAGGTCGACGACGGCCGGGGCGAGACGGCCTCTGCGACCGTGCAGGTCGAGGTGCGCGGCGACGCCGAGAACGCGGTGCCCGAGCCGCTGCGCAGCGCCACCTTCGTCGTCGAGCAGGGCGCGACCGTGGAGTACCAGGTGCTCCAGGACTGGGTCGACCCCGACGGCGACGACCTCTACCTCATGGACGCCACGAGCGAGTCGGGCGACACCATCCAGACCGACCCGTCTGGGCGCCTCGTCTACACGGCGACCGGCGACGCTGGCCTGCAGGGCGTGCAGCTGACGATCTCCGACGGCCGTGAGCAGGCGACCGGCGAGGTGACGGCCGACGTGCGCGAACGCGGCGACGCGCCGCCGCAGGCCAACGCCGACTTCGTCTCGACCATCATCGGCCGCGAGGTGAGCGTGCGGCCGCTCCTGAACGACTACGCCCCCTCCGGCCAGCCGCTGCGTCTCGCGCTCGTCGAGGAGGCGCCCGGCATCACGATGGAGTGGGATGCGGTGACAGGCGTCGTGCGCATCGTCGACGGGCCGATCGGCACGCACTACCTCAGCTACGTCGTGGCCGCGGGAGGCCCGGCGTCGTCGACCGGCCGCATCCGGGTCGACATCCGCCAGGCCGACGACGAGGCACGGCCCATCGCCGTGCGCGACACCGCGCTCGTGCCGATGCAGGGCGAGGCCCTCGTCGATCTGCTGCAGAACGATGTCGACCCGGCGGGCGGCGTGCTGGTGGTGCAGGCGATCGAGGTCGAGAGCGCCGCCCCCGTCACGGTCGAGCTCATCGACCGGAGGCTGGTGCGCATCCGCGACACGGCGCTCGACGCGCCCTTCCAGTTCCAGTACACGGTCTCGAACGGCCGCTTCACCGAGACCGGCACCGTCGAGGTGATCCCGGTCGCGCCGCCGACCCAGCCGCGAGCCCCGGTGGCGGTCGACGACGTCGCGACCGTGCGCGCGGGCGACTTCCAGTCGATCGACGTGCTCGGCAACGACTTCTCCCCGGACGGCACCCCGTTCGAGCTCAGCCGCACGATCGTCGACACGAGCTTCGTCTCCGACGCCGAGGGGGTCGCGTTCATCGCGGAGGGCGAGCTGCGCGTGCACGCCCTCGAGGATGCGCCGTCCAGGGCGACCGTCACCTACGAGGTGGCCGACGAGCAGGGCAACCGCGACTCGGCGAGCGTCTCGATCCAGATCGTGCCGCGCGATCCGGAGCGCAACGACCGGCCGACCCCTGGCGCGGTCACCGCCCGCGTGCTCGCCGGCTCGCTCGTGCGCATCCCGATCGAGCTCGACGGCATCGACCCCGACGGCGACGGGGTGGAGCTGGTGGGCTACGACACCGCTCCCGAGCAGGGCGAGATCGAGGAGACCGGGCCGGATTACTTCGACTTCGAGGCCTACCCCGACGCCGGCGGCACCGTCGCGTTCACCTACCGGGTGCGCGATCGCTGGGGCGCGGAGGCGACGGCGAGCGTGACGATCGGCATCGCGCAGGCGGCCGACATCAACCAGCCCCCGTTCGCGGAGACCGACATCCTCACGGTGCGACCAGGACGGGCCGTCGCCGTGCCGGTGCTCGCGAACGACTCCGACCCCGACCAGGACGCCTTGGTGCTGCTCGCCGACGAGCTCGACCTGCCGCCGGAGCTCGCCGACGCGGAGGTCAACGTCGAACGAGGCACGGTCGATCTCGTGACGCCTGCCGAGCCGGGCGTGCACCAGTTCACCTACGGTGTGGCGGATGCGCGCGGCATGGCGACCACGGGGCTCGTGATGCTCACCGTCTCCGAGGACGCAGAGCTCAGCCCGCCGGTGGCGATCGACGATCCGGTGAGCTCCGTCGACCTGCGGCTCGGCGAGCCGATCGACGTGCCGGTGCTGGCCAACGATCTCGATCCCGACGGCGACCCGGATGCGCTGACGGTGTCGATCGTGACGGGTCCGGGGCGGGTGGTCCCAGGCGGCGTGCAGGCGACCCCCTCCGAGGCGTTCCAGGTCGTCACCTACCGCGTCACCGACATCGACGGGCAGAGCGCGGAGGCCTTCGTGAGCGTGCCGCCGGTGCGCGACCCGCGCCCGGTGCTCGCGATCTCCGAGCCGCTGCAGATCCCCTCCGGCGAGGAGCGCGAGATCGCGCTGCGCGACATCGTGTCGGTGTCCACCGACAACCCGCCACGACTCACCACCGGCGATCGCGTCAGCGCCGTCAACGACGACGACTCCGGCCTCGTCGTCGACACCGAGACGCTGCGCTTCCGCTCCCCGCAGGGGTACGTCGGCCCCGCATCCATCACCTTCGAGGTCACCGACGGCACCAGCCCGGAGGATCCCGATGGCAGCACCGCCGTGCTGACGCTGCCGATCGACGTGACCGCGTCGAGCGTCATCGCGCCCAGCTTCGCCGGCGCGTCATTGCAGGTGGTCGCCGGCGAGTCCGCCACTCGCTTCGATCTGCGCTCGGCCACCACCGACCCGGACCCGGGCGACCTCGAGGCGATGCGCTTCGACGAGCTGGCCGGCGCAGCGACGGGGGTGCAGGCCGGTCTCGAGGGCTCGACGTTCGTCGCGACCGCAGAGCGCACGACCGCGCCGGGCACCACGGGCGCCTACCAGGTGCGCATCACCGACCCCTACGGCAACGCCATCACCGGCACCGTGCTGATCGAGGTGGTCGCGACCAATCGACAGCTGCCGGTCGCGGTGGCCGATGCGGCAGAGGGCGAGCAGGGGCAGCCGATCGTCGTCGACGTGCTCGGCAACGACGTCAACCCCTTCGCCCGTGATGGCGTGCCGCTGCGGGTGGTCGATGCGCAGGTGGTCGGCGGCGATGGCGGGGCGACCTTCAGCGACCGCGACGTGACCGTGCGATCCGGCCAGGACTTCGCCGGCACCCTCACGGTGCGCTACACGATCGAGGACGGCACCGGGCTGCTCGAGCGTCGCGTCACCGGTGCCATCACCGTGACGATCAAGGGCCGCCCCGATGCGCCGCCGCGCCCCAACGTCGACGCTGTCGGCGACCGGCAGGTGACGCTCACCTGGGCGCCGCCGGCGCCGAACGGCGCACCGATCACCGGCTACCTCGTGCAGTCGAGCGACGGCGCCGTCGCGCAGCCGTGCCCGTCGACGACCTGTGTCATCGAGGGGCTGCAGAACGACGTCACGTATCGGTTCCAGGTGCTGGCGCAGAACGAGGTCGGCGACTCAGACCCCTCGGCAGCATCCGCCGACGCGCGGCCCGATCGCCGCCCGGAGCAGCCCTCCCCGCCGACCGCCACCCGTGGCGACTCGCAGCTCGCTCTGACGTGGACGCCCGCGGAGTCGCTCGGCTCGCCGGTCGTCGGCTACACGCTCGAGATCCAGCCGGCCGCGCCCGACGGCACGACCGCGGTCTCGCTCGGCAACGTCGCCGCCTACACCTGGACGGGGCTGGCCAACGGCACCGCCTACGCCTTCCGGCTCCAGGCGCACAACAGCGCGCCCGACCCGAGCGATCCATCCGCCTTCTCTGCACCGGAGGTGCCCGCCGGCAGGCCCTTCCCCGCGACCGACGTGTCGGCATCCGTCGACCGCAGCCTGCCCGACCGCGTGCAGATGGCCGTCACCTGGAGCGCGGCGAACGGCAACGGCTCACAGGTGCTGACCTACATCGTCACCTCGTCGACCGGGCTCACGCAGCGTGTCAGCGGCACCGCAGCCAGCTTCGGCAACGTCCCGGCCGACGGCGCGAACGTCACCTTCACGGTCGTCGCCGAGAACGACGTCGGCACCGGCGAGCCCTCTGCCCCGACCAGTCCGCTGCGCGCCGTGCTGCCGCCGGACGCACCGACGGGGGTGCGCGCCGTCGACGGCGATCGCTCCGCCCAGGTGAGCTGGACGCCGGGCGCGCGCAACGGGCTGCGCGCCGAGGAGGTCAGCTTCCAGGTGCAGGGCGGCCCTGCCGTGCAGAGCTTCGGCCCCGGCAGCAGCTCCGGCACCTACACGGGCCTGGCCAACGGCGAGACCTACGGGCTGGAGGTGCGCGCGGTCGCCGTGATCGACGGGCAGAGCTACGCGAGCGCCTGGGTGCGAGCCTCGAGTCAGACGCGGCCCTTCGGGCCCCCGCCCGCGCCGGTCATCAGCATCACCTCGCAGGTGCACCAGGTGACGTACCACTGGGCACCGGGCGGCACCAACGGACGCGCGCTCGACCGCATCGAGTGGACGCAGAACGAGAACGGCGCGAACATGCAGCGCGTCAGCCCGACGAGCGGCTCGCAGGCGCAGGAGCTCTCGCCTGGCTGGAACGCGCACATGACCGCGGTGGCGATCGACGTCGACGGCAACGTCAGCGAGCGCATCACGATCGGGCCGGTGGCCGCAGGCTACGCGCCGCCGCCGCAGCCGCTCGCGGCCGTCACCGGGTCCTCCGGGGCGGTGACCTTCACCTACGGGCCGAACGGCACCACCGACCGCCCGCTCGACCGGCTCGAGTACGTGCTTGACGACGGCTCCTCGGGCTGGACGGTGGTCCGTCCCGCCGCGAACGGGTCGTTCGGGATGCCGCGCGACCCGAGCCTGGAGGCGTGCATCCGCGTGCGGGTGTTCGACACCGGCGGGCTCGAGAGCGAGCACATCGTCGCCTGCGGCTACGCGCTGCCGTGACGGCCGCGGGGGCCGCGACGGCTCAGCCGTAGTCGGGAGCGCTGCCGGATCCGAGGTACTCCTCGTAGGTGCGCGCGCCCTGCTCGTGCATCGCGGTCGAGACCTCGACGCCGACGAAGCGGATGTGCCAGGGCTCGTAGTGGTAGCCGGTGATGCCCTGGAGCCCATCCGGATAGCGCACGATGAAGCCGTGCTCCCAGCCGTGCTCGGCGACCCAGCGGCCCGCGGCGGTGTCGCCGAAGCAGACGTCGAGCTCGCACACACCACCGGTGCCCCGCAGGTCGACCGCGAGCCCGGTCTGGTGCTCACTGTGGCCGGGGCGGGCGCTCGTGGTGTCGGCCACCGCTTGACCGTTCCTCGCGACGTAGCCGTTGTAGAGCTCGGTCTGTCGGGCATAGCTGCGGTAGGAGGAGAAGACGTGGATGCCCTCGCCGATGTCCACTCGCATCGCGTCCGACATCGCCACCAGCGCCGCGTCGACCTCCGGCCGCACCGTCTCGTCGCCGTCCTGCGCCGTCGACACCGACACCAGCTCCGGCAGATAGTCGGCCGGCTGCAGCGGCGTGCGCTTGTTGACCAGCACCTGCAGGCTCGTGGCGGACTCGATGTCGCCGGCGGCGGGCGGCTCGGCAGCCTGCGGGGGTGCCGCGGTGGCGGGCGTCGACGGCGTGGGAGTCGGCGTCGGCGAGGGGCTCTGTGCGGTCGGCGTCGCGGTCGGCGTCTCGAGCGCCGTGGGCGTCGGCGAGGCGCTCGGCACCGGCTCCGGCGCGGCGCATCCGCTCAGGACCGCGACTGCGGCGATCGTCCCCAGCACGAGTCCAACAGTCCGACGCATGCCTCCCATCGTGGCATGCGTCGCGCATCCGTCGCGCACGAACGCTGCGGATCGGAGTAGCATGGGGCCCGCTGACCATTCGCCGGGCTAACGACCTACCGATCTCGAGATCTGGCCCGTCCCGGCGTGACGCCCTCGTAAGAACTGAGCTCATGCCCTCGCAAGACCCCCGCCCTGCCACGCCCGAAGCCGACGCGACCCCCCTGATGACCCGACGCCAGATCACCCTCGTGCTGATCGGCCTGATGATGGCGATGTTCCTGTCGTCGATCTCGCAGACCGTCGTCGGCACGTCGATGCGCACCATCGCCGACGACCTCCACGGTCTCGACCTGCAGGTCTGGGTCGTGACCGCGTTCCTGATCGTCTCGACGATCGTGACGCCCATCTACGGCAAGCTCAGCGACATCTTCGGCCGTCGGCCGCTGTTCCTCATCGCGATCGTGCTGTTCCTCATCGGCTCGATCGCCTGCTCGTTCGCGCAGGACATGGTGCAGCTCGCCGCCTTCCGCGCGCTGCAGGGCCTCGGCGCCGGTGGTCTCATGTCGCTGCCGATGACGATCATGGCCGACGTGCTCAACCCGCGGGAGCGCGCCAAGTACCAGGGCTACTTCCTCGCCGTCTTCGGCGTCTCGTCCATCCTCGGCCCGCTGATCGGCGGCGTGTTCGCCGGTGCCGACCAGATCCTCTTCCTCGAGGGCTGGCGCTGGGTGTTCCTGTTCAACCTGCCGATCGGCGCCGCCGCGGTCTGGATGGTCTTCCGCTACCTGCACCTGCCCGCGCACCACGAGCGCGTGAAGATCGACTGGTGGGGCGCCGCCCTGCTGGTCGTTGGCGTCGTGCCGCTGCTGCTCGTCGCAGAGCAGGGCAGGGAGTGGGGCTGGGCCTCGACCGCCGCCATCGCCTGCTACATCGTCGGCGCGATCGGCATCGCGCTGTTCGTGCTGGTCGAGTCGCGCATGGGCGACGCGGCGCTCATCCCGCTCCACCTGTTCCGCAGCAGCACCTTCTCGATGGCGACCGTGCTGGGCGTCTTCACCGGCTTCGGCATGTTCGCGGCCATGATGATGATCCCCTTCGTGCTGCAGATCGTGCACGGCATGAACCCGACGGAGGCTGGCCTCGCGACGCTGCCGATGATCCTCGGCCTCATGATCGCCT
This sequence comes from Agrococcus sp. ARC_14, assembly GCF_022436485.1. Classification (NCBI taxonomy): domain Bacteria; kingdom Bacillati; phylum Actinomycetota; class Actinomycetes; order Micrococcales; family Microbacteriaceae; genus Agrococcus; species Agrococcus sp. ARC_14. The sequence goes on along the minus strand of NZ_JAKUDO010000001.1, from coordinate 753,393 downwards.
CCATCGGCTCCGGCCAGATCATCGGCCGCACCGGCAAGTACCGGCTGTTCCCCGTGATCGGCCTCGGCATCATGGCGGTCGGCTACGGCGTGCTCGTGACGCTGCAGTTCGACAGCCCGCTCTGGATGCTGCTGCTCGCGCAGCTCTGCATCGGCCTCGGCCTCGGGCAGCTGATGCAGACGCTCACGATCGCCTCGCAGAACGCTGTGGAGCCGAAGGACATGGGGGTCGCGACCAGCGCATCCACCTTCTTCCGCCAGCTCGGTGGCACCACCGGCGTGGCCGTGGCCTTCTCGCTGCTGTACGCCCGGCTGCCGCAGACGCTGGAGGACGCCTTCGCGCGCCCCGACCTCCGCGCCGATCTCGTGGCTGCCGCGCAGGACCCCGAGGTGCTCGCCGACCCGGGCAACGAGCGCATCCTCGGCGTGCTGGAGAACCCGGAGCGGATCGGCGGTGCCCTCAACGAGGACTCCTCGTTCCTCAACACCGCTGACCCGCGGCTCGCGGCGCCGTTCCTCGACGGGTTCAATACCGCGACCATGGCCCCGTTCTGGGTCGCGCTCGCCGTCGTCGCTGTTGCCTTCGTGCTGGCGATCTTCTTCAAGGCGCCGGCGCTGCGGCAGAAGTCGGCGATGGAGGAAGCCATGGAGGAGCGCGCTCGCGTCGCGCAGCTCGAGGCGGATGCATCGGCACCGGGCTCGTACGCCCCTCCCGTCACGACCTCGTCGATCCCTGTCGTCAGCGGCGACAGGGCGACCGCAGGAGAGGCGAGGGATCGGGATTCCTGAGGCCGCTCACAGGGGCCGCGCGTAGGTTTGGTGCCCCGGAGCGACCGCTCCATCGATCAAGGAGGTTGAGGACATGGGACTCGGCGACAAGATCTCGAACGAAGCCAAGGAAGCTGTCGGCAAGGCCAAGGAAGCCCTCGGCGACGCCACCGACAACGAGAAGCTGCAGGCCGAAGGCGTGCAGGACCAGGCTGTCGCGAACGCGAAGCAGGCTGGCGAGCACGTCAAGGACGCCGGGAACGACGTCAAGGACGCGTTCAAGGGCTGATCCTCAGCACGAATGAGGGGCGGGGCGCGAAAGCGCTCCGCCCCTCTCGTTCGGTCAGTAGTTCAGGTCCTCCAGCTGCTGCGCGTCTGCCTCGATGCCGAAATCGCGCGCCTGCGTCTGGATCTTCTGCGCGCGGGCGAGGCGCGGCAGGTCGCTGCCGTCGGTGATCTTTCCGCCCGATTCCTCGAACGCACGCACGAAGCCGTGTGCCCACGCGACCTCCTCAGCGCTCGGAGCGAGGCCCGCGTTGATGGTGGACGCCTGTGTGTGCGTCAGGCACAGCTTGCCCGACATGCCCATCTCCTTGGACAGCCTCGTGCCCTCGGCCAGCGCATCCATCGACAGCGTCGGGCCGTCGATCGGCGCGGGCAGCCGAGCGGCTCGCGACGCGATCACCAGCTGCGAGCGCGCGTAGGCGAGTGCGATCGGGTCGTCGCCGGTGGCGGTGTCGCGCTTGAAGTCGCCGGTGCCGAACGCGAGCCGGAACGTCGAGGGGGCGCTGGCGATCCGCTCGACATGCAGCACGCCGCGCGCGGTCTCGACGAGGGCGAGGATCGGCATGCCCTCCGGCAGACGGTCGGCGGTGTCGTCGACGTGGCTCGCCGACTCGGTCTTGGCGAGCATGACGCCCTCGAGTCCGGGCGCGTCCTTGAGGTCGGCGAGGTCGGTGCTCCAGAACTCGCTCGCGGCGTCGTTGATGCGCACCCAGGCGCGATGGCCGGACGAGAGCCACGCGACCGTGTCGGCGCGCGCCTGCGCCTTGTCCTTGGCGGCGACGGCATCCTCGATGTCGATGATGATCGCGTCGGCCTCGCTCTCCTGCGCGATGTCGAAGAGCTCCGGCTTCGAGGCAGGCACGAGCAGCCAGGAGCGGGCGATGAGGGGCGAGATGGCGGTGCTGGTCACGTGCTTCAGCCTAACCGGGCAGCTGCTCCTCCTGCGGACCGGCCGAGCTGACTCGGCGGCGCCGGGTCTAGGCTCCCACCATGGTCTCGGGAATCGCGGCACTCATGCTCTTCGCCGCGCTCGGCGCCGGGCTGCTGCTCATCGCGGGCGGCATCGTGCTGCTGGTGCTGGGTCTGCGGCGCCACGACGACTCGACGTCTCGGCCGTTCCTCGCGCTGGGCGTCGGCCTGCTCATCGTCGGCTCGGTCGTGCTGCTGCCGTCGCTGTTCCTGGTGGCAGGGATGATCACCGGGCTCGGCTGAGGCACAGCGGTCGAGAAGCGCAGCGACTCAGCGGCCCCTCAGCCGATCGATCTCGCGGCGCTCGCGGCTCGACGGCCGGCCCGCACCTCTGGGCCGATGCGGCACCTGCGCAGAGTCGATCGCGCTGGGTCGAGGAGGCGAGCGATCCTCGATCGCCGCGGCGGCCGCGGGGGCGCCGACCCGCTTCGCGAGCAGCTGCCGCGCGATCACGATGCGGTCGAAGCCGTGGATGCGCACGCGCACCTCGTCGCCGATGCGCACGGGCTGCGAGGCCTTCGCCGGGTTGCCGTTGACGCGCACGTGGCCGCCGCGGCACGCTTCCGTGGCTGCCGCTCGCGTCTTCACGAGCCGCACGGCCCAGATCCAGACGTCGACGCGCGCGCGATCGCTCATGCCCCGGCCAGCACCTCCAGCACGGCCTCGCCGTAGCGCTCGAGCTTCGACTCTCCGACGCCCGAGATGGTCGAGAGCTCGACGACCGTCGCGGGCTTGCGCTCGGCGATCGCCGCGAGCGTCTTGTCGTTGAAGACGACGTAGGCAGGCACGGCCTGCTCCTTGGCGGTCGCGGCTCGCCACGAGCGCAGCGCCTGGAAGATCCCCTGCTGCGCGTCGTCGAGCTCCAGCGTCGATGCCGAGCGCTTCGCAGCCTTCGCCGGCGCCTTCGCCTCGTGCCGCAGCCGCACCTGCCGGTCGCCCGCGAGCACCGCGGCCGACGCATCCGTCAGCGCCAGCACGCCATATTCGCCCTGCACCTGCAGCAAACCCTGCGCGAGCAGCTGCCGCACGATGCCTCGCCACTGAGTAGCAGGCAGATCGCCGCCGATGCCGTAGGTGGCGAGCTGATCGTGACCGAAGCGGCGGATGCGCTCGGTGTCGGCGCCGGTGAGGATGTCGACCAGGTGCCCGGCGCCGTAGGACTGTCGACGCTCGCGCAGCAGCCGCACGATGGTGGAGAGCAGCTTCTGCGCCGGCACGGTGCCGTCGTAGGCGTCGGGCGGGCTCAGGCAGGTGTCGCAGTTGCCACAGCGCTCGCTCGACTCGCCGAAGTAGGCGAGCAGCTGCACGCGCCGGCACTCGACCGTCTCGCACAGCGCGAGCATCGCATCGAGGTGCATCGTCTGGTTGCGCTTGCGCTGCGCGTCGCCGACGCCCTCAGCGATCATGCGGCGCTGCTGCACGACATCCTGCAGGCCGTAGGCGAGCCAGGCGACCGAGGGCTCGCCGTCGCGGCCAGCGCGACCGGTCTCCTGGTAGTAGCCCTCGATCGACTTCGGCAGATCGAGGTGCGCGACGAAGCGCACATCGGGCTTGTCGATGCCCATGCCGAAGGCGATGGTCGCGACCATGACGACGCCGTCCTCGCGCAGGAACCGCTGCTGGTTGGCCCCGCGCACCGCCGCATCGAGACCCGCGTGGTAGGGCAGCGCGTCGACGCCCTGGGCGCGCAGCCACTCGGCCGTGGCCACGACGGACTTGCGCGAGAGGCAGTAGACGATGCCGGTCGCGCCGGGGTGCTCGTCGCGGATGATGCGCAGCAGCTGCGCCTTCGCATCCTGCTTCGGGGCGATGCGGTACTGGATGTTCGGGCGGTCGAAGCTCGAGACGTACACCTGCGCATCGCGCAGGCCCAAGCGCTCGACGATCTCTGCGCGCGTCTCTGCGGTGGCGGTCGCGGTGAGCGCGACGCGCGGCACATCGGGCCAGCGCTCCCCCAGCACCGACAGCTGCAGGTAGTCGGGGCGGAAGTCGTGGCCCCACTGGCTCACGCAGTGCGCCTCGTCGATCGCGAACAGCGCGATCGGCGCCGCATCGAGCAGGCTCGTCGCCACCGGCAGCCGCTCTGGCGCGAGGTAGAGCATGTCGAGCTCGCCCGCCAGCAGACGCCGCTCGACCTCGCGCCGCTCGTCGATCGACTGCGTGGAGTTGAGGTACGCGGCGCGCACGCCGAGCTGCTCGAGCGCGTCGACCTGGTCGTGCATGAGCGCGATGAGCGGGCTGACGACGACGCCGGTGCCCTCGCGCACGAGCGACGGGATCTGGTAGCAGAGGCTCTTGCCGCCGCCGGTGGGCATGAGCACCACCGCGTCGCGCCCGGCGACCACGTCGTCGATGATCGCGGCCTGCTGATCGCGGAACGCGTCGTAGCCCCACACGCGAGTGAGCGCCTCGAGCGGGGTCGCGGCCTTGGCGGATGCGGCGACACCCGGCGCGCGGGCGGCCTGCGGTCGGGTGGCGGTGCGGGTCGGTGCGCTCGCGCCTTGCCCCCCTGCGCCGGCGAGCACGGGTGCGTCGTCGTCGCCCGGTGGCAGCCAGCCGTCATCGGGCGCGTCGAAGTCGCCCCAGGGCTCGGGTGCGTCCTCGTCGCCAGGCGGAGCCCAGCCGTCCTGCGTCGCGTCCGTCACGCGTCCCCCTTCGCGGCCGTCAGGCATCCAGCCTAGGTGCGACGACCGACGCGGGCGGCCGCGCTCCAGGCGGTTGTGGATCGCTCGGGCGCTGACCGGTCAACTCGCTCGCGCCCGCCGCTCCGCCTGTGCCGCCAGCGTCAGCAGCGGCCCGATGCGCGCGTCGTCGTCGGGTGCGCCGAGCTCGCGCTGCGTCAGCCACACTGCCGTGCGCCGCGTGCGCGGGTAGACGTACAGTGCCGTGCCCGTGCCGCCGACCCAGCCGTAGCGGCCGAGCACCTCCCACGGCTGGCGCTCGACGACATCGACGGAGCCGCCGAGCGACCACGACTGCCCGCCCAGGAACACGTCGCCGGGATCAGAGGGCGCGCCCGGCGCGAGCAGCCGCGCCACCGCCCGGCTGCTGAGCACCCGCGCGCCATCCGCCTCCCCGCGGCCGCAGAGCATCCGCCCGAATGCGATCAGGTCGTCGACCGTCGACACCAGCCCGCCGGCGCCCGACTCGAACGCGATCGAGCCCGCCCAGGCGCCATCGGGCGGGTCGGCGAGCTCGAGCCCGGCAGCACCGGGTCGGTACGAGGTCGCGGTGCGCGCGATCTGGTCCGCGCGCAGCCGGAATCCCGTCTGCCGCATGCCGAGCGGCTCGAGCAGGAGCTCGGCGAGCACCTCGCCAAGGCTGCCTCCGCCCGCGCGCGCCAGCAGCACGCCCGCGATGTCGAGGCCCGTGTTGTACGTCCAGCCCTCGCCCGGCTGGTGCACGAGCGGGAGGCGAGCCGCCTCAGCGAGCCATGCGTCTGCCGCCGGCCACCCCGCCGGGTCGGGCGGGCCCTGACGGAGCCGCTCGCGGAGCGCGACGGCGAGCGGCGTCGAGAAGTCCTGTGCGAAGCCGAGACCACCGCGCAGCGCCAGCAGGTGCTCGACCAGGATGGGTCGCGTCGCCGGTACCGTGTCGTCGAGGGCACCGGCGGGGTCCCGCAGCACGCGGGGCTCGGCGAGCTCCGGCGGCCACGGGGCCACCGGGGCGTCGAGGCGGAGGACGCCGCGATCCACCAGCGCCATCGCAGCGGCGGCGACGATCGGCTTCGTGACCGAGGCGATGCGGAAGACGGTGTCGCGCGACATCGGGGCGCCATCGATCGCCCGCGAGCCCGCGATGGCGACGGATGCGTCGTCTCGACCCGCGATCGCGGCCACAGCGCCCGGCACGTCGTGCATCCGCACCGCCTGGTCGGCGATGCGCTGCACCTGCGCATGCTCCTCCACGATCAGCGGCGGCGCGAGAGCCAGCCCTCGAACGTGATGCGGCCCTTGTGCTGCTCGGTGAAGTTGGCGCCCGAGCGCAGGTAGTCGAGCATCGAGGGCGGGAACGGCCCGTTGACGATGAGCCCGCGCGCGCCCGTCGCCGCCTGCCAGGCCTTCGCCAGGTCGCGGGAGAGCCGCACCTGCGGGCCGGCGATCTCCACGAAGCGCTTGCCGCTCGGCTCGAGCGCCTCGTCGGCGCACAGATCGGCCACCTCGCTCACCGCGACCGGCTGCATCCGCCCACCGAGCACCACCGGGATCGCGCCGAGCGCGGAGCCCGCCTCGAACTGATCGACCGACCACTCGTGGAACTGCGCGGCGCGCACGATCGAGACCTCGAGCGACGAGTCCAGGTAGGTGAGCTCCTGCTCGCGCTTGCGGCGGTGGTAGGAGAGCTTCGACTGCTCAACGCCCAGGATCGAGAGCACGACGGCTCGCTGCACGCCCGTTCGCTCGGCAGCGGCCACGACGTTGCGCGCGCCGATCGTGAACGGCTTCGGGTCGATCGGGTTGCGCGAGTTGCAGGCGTCGACGATCACCTCAGCGCCTTCGAGCGCCGCATCGAGCCCCTCACCGGAGACGATGTCGGCCTTGAGGCCGGAAGCACCGGCGATGGCCTTGCCGGAGCGCGAAGCGGGGTGCACGTCGGCTCCCCGTCGCGCCAGGGCTCGCACGATGGCCGAGCCCGAGTTCCCTGATCCGCCGATCACGACGATGCGCATGCCTCAACGCTACGCCCGCAGGCGCGCAACGCAAGCCGCCGCACCACACCCCGCCGGCGCACAACGCAAGCCACGCGGCCCCAACACGCGCACGACGGCCCGGATCGCGTGGATCCGGGCCGTCTCTGCCGCAGCGGGCTTGCGTTGTGCATCCGGTGCCCGGGGTCGGGCGGTCGGATGGGGTGGGTCAGTCGGCGATCGCGGGCTCGGCCTGGGTGGGCTCTGCCTGAGCGAGCTCGGCGACGGGCACCGGCGGTGCCGTAAGGGTGTCGAGCAGGTCGTCGCCGGGGCGCACCGGAATCATCGGCGCGTCGATCTCGGCCCGGTCCAGCAGCTGCTGGGTGCGCTTGCGGCGCGCCGGGGCGATCACGGTGACGACACGACCGTCGTTGCCCGCGCGGCCGGTGCGGCCGGAGCGGTGCAGGTAGGTCTTGTACTCGTCCGGCGGGTCGGCCTGCACCACGAGCGCCACATCGTCGATGTGGATGCCGCGAGCGGCGACGTCGGTCGCGACCATCACGTCGACCTTGCCGCGTCGCAGCTTCTCGAGCGAGCGCGTGCGCTTGGCCTGCGTCAGATCGCCGTGCAGGCTGACGGCTGAGATGCCGGCGTCGCTGAACTGCTCGGTGAGCCGATCGGCGTAGGCGCGCGTGCGGGTGAAGACCACGATGCGACCGGGGTTGCGCACGATCTGCTCGAGCACCGCATCCTTGTCGTAGCGGTCGGCAACCAGGATCTGGTGATCGATCGTCGAGGTCGACTGCTCCTCGCCTGCCACCTCGTGGACGGCCGGCTTGGGCAGGAACTCCTTGACGATGGTCTGCACCTCGGCGTCGAGCGTTGCCGAGAACAGCAGCTTCTGGCTGCCCGGCTTCGTGCGGCGCAGGATGCGCTGCACGGGCTCGAGGAAGCCCAGCTCGCACATGTGGTCGGCCTCGTCGACCACTGCGATCTCGACTGCGCCGAGGTTCAGCTTGCGCTGCTCGACGAGATCCTCGATGCGGCCGGGGGTGCCGATCACGATGTCGACCCCACGGCGCAGCCCCTCGACCTGGCTGTCCTGCTTCACGCCGCCGACGATGACGGTGGTGAAGACACCCACCTCGCGGCCCATCGTCATGATCGTGTGATTCAGCTGCTGCGCGAGCTCGCGCGTCGGAGCGAGCACGAGCGCGCGCGGCGCACGGCCGATCTCACGGCGCTCGGAGCGGCCGCGGAGCAGCATCTCGACGATCGGCGCGCCGAAGGCGATGCTCTTGCCGGAGCCGGTGCGGCCACGGCCGAGCACGTCGCGACCCGCGAGCACGTCCGGGATCGTGGCTGCCTGGATCGGGAAGGGCGACACCGCGCCCATCTTCGTCAGCGCGCTGGCGATGCTCTCGCCGATGCCCAGGTCACCGAACGAGACGCCCTCGACGTCCTCCGCTCGGATCGACGTGGCCTCGAGGCGATCGAGGACGACGTCATCCTTCGACTGGAACGGATTCGACTCCTTCGAGGGGTAGTAGGTGCTGTCGCGATGCGGCTGCTCGTCGAAGCGGTCGCGGCGCGGGCGCTCCTCGCGGCGCGGGCGGTCATCGAAGCTGCGTCGCTCCTCACGGCGGGGACGCTCGTCGGAGCGACGCTCGCCACGGTCGTCCCGGCGCGGGGCGCTGTCGTCGCGGCGCGGGGCACGGTCGTCGAAGCGACGCTGGCCCTGCTCGCGGCGGTCGCCGGCACTGCCACCGCGGTCATCACGGCGCGGAGCACGGTCATCGAAGCGACGCTGGCCTGCGCGATCGTCACGGCGGGGCGCGCGGTCGTCAGAGCGACGCTCGCCACCGCGGTCATCACGACGGGGTGCACGGTCATCGAAGCGACGCTCGCCACCGCGGTCATCACGACGGGGTGCACGGTCATCGAAGCTGCGCGGAGCGCGGTCCTCGAAGCGGCGCTGGCCGCCCTGCTCGCGGCGGTCGCCGGCGCCGCGGTCGTCACGACGGGGCGCACGGTCGTCGAAGCGACGCTGGCCCTGCTCGCGGCGGTCGCCAGCGCCGCGGTCGCGGTCGTCGCGGCGCGGCGCGCGGTCGTCGGAGCGACGGTCGCCACGTGCGGGAGCGGCGCTGTAGCCGCCCCGGCCGTTGTGCTCGTCGCGGGCGCGGTCGAAGCCACGGGGGCGCTCACCGCGGTGCAGGCGGTCGTCGCCCTGGTGGTCGCGGCCACCCTGGGCGCCGCCGCGCGTGCGGAACGAAGGGCCGCGCTGGTGGTCGCGGTTGCGCTCCTCCGGCGGCGTCCAGTTCGGGCGAGCCGACGCGGATCGGCCCTGTCCGCCCTGCGGGGCGCCATCGCGGCGGTCGCGCTCGTCGCGGTTCCAGCGGCCCTTCGAGGGCTGCTCCTCGCGGAAGCCGCGGTGGCCCTTGCTCCGGGCACCGGGTCGGCTGGTGCTGTCTCGGTCGTTCGGTCGGTGGGCGCCCTGAGGGCGCGATTCCTGACGTGCCATTGCTCGCATCTCTGTGCGCACGAGAAGAGTGCTCGCGCTGGTAAAGCCGCATTCATCGCGGGGATTCTGGTCAACCGCGAGAGTGCTCGCGGGAACTCCGGCCGCGGCGACACTCCATTGCGACGCACATGCGTCTGTCCCGAGCCGACCTGACAACCTTAGGGCACCGGACTCGTCTGCGATAGGGGCAGCTGCCGCAGCTCAGCCCGGCTGGTCGGTGCCGCGGACGCCGCCGCGCATCACGGATGCGGTCCACTGGCGCCCGTCGAACCAGCGGGACTCCGCCCGCCGGAAGGGATCCGGGTACCAGCTGGGCTGCGCCTGACCGATGCCGGCGGCGAGGCCGATCGGCTGCGGCACACCGTCGTGGGGCGTCGGGCCCGCCTGTGCGTGCTGCGCTCGCTGCTGCGCCTGCCATGCGTCGTAGACGCGTCGCTGAGCCTCTGCGGCCTCCTGCTCGAGCCGGTGGAACTCGGCCGGCGTCGGGATGGGCGGCGGCTGCCGGTCGTCGGCCGCATGCTCGCGGCCGTAGACGTCGCGCTCGGTGCGCTGCGGACGCTGCCCGAACGACGGCGGCTGCGAGGGATGCTGCGGCTGGTGCTGCGAGGGATGCGTCGGGTGGCCCCCGAGCGGGCCGGGCTCTCCTCGGCCGGGCCGCTGCGGAGCCGACGGTCCTGGCCGCGGCCCGAGGTGCGGGGGCTGGGCGAGCGGCGCGCGGTGCACGGGCAGCTCGGCCGAGGGCTGCACGGGGTCGACGCGCGCGCCCTGCTCGCGCCCGAACGGCGATGGCTGCGGCGGCACGGAGCCGGTGGAGCCCGGCGTCGGACCGACGGGCGGCGTGGGCGCGACAGGCGTCTCGGCTGCGGGACTGACGACGCGCACACCGGCCTGCGCGTCTGCGCGCCGCTGCTGGCGCGGCTGGCCGGGCTGGCCCGGCTCGCGCATCGTCGTCGTGGGTGCGGCGGGCTCCGTCGGCTGCTGCAGCACTCGCGCATCTCGGGCCGCGTAGTAGTGCATCGACGAGTCGGCGGGCCACTGGCCGTCGATGCGCAGCATCGAGCCGCCACCCGGCTGCAGCGGCGGCACGAAGGTGAGCCGGGTGCCGGTGCCCGCCGGGGTGCGCAGCAGGATCGTGGCTCCTTCGACCTGGCCGTTCGTGCGCGTGACCGAGACCGTCACGGGCAGATCGCCGGCGGGCACCTGCAGCGTGATGTCGCCCCAGTCGAGCGGCGCGCGCGACCCAGCGATGTCGAGGGTCGGCGGCTGGCGGTAGGCGTCCAGCCGGCCGTCATGCAGGGCGCAATGGACGATCAAGAAGCTCGACACCGGCAGCCTCCTCCGCACGGCCCGTGGGCCGACTCGGGCGCCCCTGCACGGGGCGCCCTCGAACGCGACCTATTCAACCAACGCCACCCACGCATCCGCTGAGAGCCCGGTCAGCGCTCGCTGGCCATCGCGAGCTCGCCGCGCCGCTCAGCCCGGGTACCCGTGCCGCGCCGCACGCGACGGCGCTCGATCGCGCCCTCCACGAGCAGGTAGAGCACCGGCAGCACGATGAGCGTCAGCAGGGTCGACGAGATGAGGCCGCCGATCACGACGATCGCGAGCGGCTGCGAGATGAAGCCGCCCTGCCCCGTGAGACCGGCCGCCATCGGCACGAGCGCGAAGATCGTCGCCGCGGCCGTCATCAGGATCGGCCGCAGTCGGCGCTCCGCACCCTCGACCAGCGCATCGCGCACGCTGCGGCCGCGGTCGCGGTATTGGTTCACGAGGTCGATGAGCACGATCGCGTTGGTCACCACGATGCCGACCAGCATCAGCACGCCGACCATCGACGCCACCCCCAGCGGCACCCCGGTGATGAGCTGCATCGCGATCGCGCCCGTGGCCGCGAAAGGCACCGAGACCAGCAGCAGAAACGGCTGCAGCAGGCTCTTGAAGGTCGCGACCATGACGACGTAGACGAGCAGGATCGCGACCAGCGCAGCGATCCCGAGCTGGGTGAACGCATCCGTGATCTGGGTGGCGACGCCGCCGATCTCGGCGGTCGCTCCGTCAGCGAGGTCGAGCTCGTCGAGCGCTGTCTGCAGACTGGTGGAGACGCCGCCGACATCCGCCGCGTCCGGCGTGACGGTGACGGTCGCGGTGCGGTTGCCATCGCTCGTCGAGATCGAGACGGGGCCGGTGATCTCGCTGACCTCTGCGACGTCCGAGAGCGGCAGCGGGCCGGTGGGGGTCGGCAGCTCGAGCTGGCGCAGCTCGGCGAGCGTCGCGGCGGGCGCGATCGGGTCGAGATAGATGCGCACGAGCGAGCCGTCCAGCTGGATGTCGCCCACCGGCGTCGGCTGCATCGCCTGGGCGACGAGGCCCGAGACCGCTGCCTCGCTGAGGCCGAGGCCCGCCGCGACCTCGCGGTCGACCGCCACCTGCACGAGCGGCTGGGCGCCCTCGAGCGAGTCGGTCACCTGCGCGACGCCGTCGATGCCCGAGACGGCCTCCGACACGGCCGCGGTGGCCTCCTCGACGGCCTCGGGCGTCGGCCCCTGCACCTCGACCGTGATGTCGCTGCCGCCCAGGCCAGCCGATTGGCCGACCGAGACCTCGCCGACGGCGTCGTCGCCGAGCTCGATGATCCGCTCGCGCAGCGCCTCCATGTCGGTGCCATCCTCGGCGATCACGCCGTAGGAGATCGAGCCGCCGCCACCCCCGCCGGTGAAGGCTGCGAACTGCCCGCCGCCGGCAACGGTCGCCGAGACCGTGTCGACGCCCTCGACCCCCTGCAGCTGCGCCGAGAGATCCTCCGCCGCGGCGAGCTGCGTGTCGAGCGAGGCGCCCGGCTCGAGCTCCTGCGAGAGCTGCACGGTCGTCTGGCCGTCGTCGCCGAGGAAGTTGATGGCCATGAGCGGCACGGCCGCGACGCTCGCGCCGAGGATCGCGACGGCGCCGACGAGCACGAACCACGGCTTGCGCAGCGTCGCCATGAGCACGGGGCGATAGGCGCGCCGCAGGCGGTCGGGCCGCTCCTCGAGGTCCTCGGGCTCCTCGTCGGAGTCGGCAGCCTGCGATGCGCGCACTGCCGGCACGACGGGGGCGGCGGATGCGCGGCGGCGGCCGAAGAGGCCGCGACGGGTGGGCTGCGCGGTCGCCGCCGCGGCCTCCGACTCGGCCAGCTCGATCGCCCTGGCCTCGGCCTCGAGGATCTCCTTCGGGCGCTTGAGCAGCCAGTAGGCAAGCACCGGCACGATCGTCAGCGCGATCACGAGCGAGGCGAGCAGCGCGATCGTCACGGTGAGCGCGAACGGCCGGAACAGCTCGCCTGTGATGTCGCTCACGAAGGCGAGCGGCAGGAAGACGATGACCGTGGTGACCGTCGACGCCGTGATCGCGCCCGCGACCTCACGCACCCCATCCAGGATCGCCTTCGTCTTCGAGGCCTGGAACGCCATGTGCCGCTTGATGTTCTCGATCACCACGATCGAGTCGTCGACGACACGGCCGATCGAGATCGTCAGCGCGCCGAGCGTGAGCACGTTGAGCGAGAAGCCGGCGCCCCACATGCCGATGAACGTCATGAGCACCGACATCGGGATGGAGATGGCCGTGACGATGGTCGAGCGCAGCGACCACAGGAAGATGAGGATGACGATGACGGCGAAGACGAGGCCGAGCACGCCCTCGACCGCGAGCGCCTCGATCGAGTGCTCGATGTAGGGCGCCTGGTCGAGGATCGTGGTGATCGAGGTGCCCTCGCCGAGCTCCTCCTGGATCGCCGGCAGCAGCTCCTGCACGGCGTGGGAGACGTCGACCGTGTTGGCCGCCTGCGTCTTCGTGATCGACAGGATGATCGCGGGCTCGCCGTCGACGAGCGCGATCGAGGAGACGGGATCTTCGGTGAGCGCGACATCGGCCATGTCGCCGATCGTGGTCTCGCCGTTCAGCGGCAGCGCCTGCACGTCGGCGACGGAGCCGAGCCGCTCGCCGATCTGCACGCTGAGCGTCTGCCCGTCGTCGTCGACCGTGCCGCCGGGCAACAGCTGGCCGTGCTCGTCGATGGCGGTCGAGATGTCCTGCCGCGACATGCCCGCGGCGGCGAGCGCGGTGTCGTCCGGGCTGATGGTGATGCGCTGGCCGGGGGCTCCCTGCAGCTGCACCGCTCGCACACCCTCCGTGCGCTCGAGCTGTGGCACCGCGACCGTCTCGATGCGGTCGACGAGCGCGGCGACGTCGTCGCCGCCGCTGATGGCGATCTGCAGCACCGGGAAGTCGGCGATCGAGCCCGTCAGCACCGTCGACTCGGCGCCCTCCGGCAGCTGCCCAGCGATGCGGTTCACGGCCTGCTGCACGCGCTGCTCGGTGGTCGGGATGTTGATGCCGTACTCGAACTGCGCGACGACGACGCTCGAGCCGGTCGACGAGGTGCCGGTCGTGCCCTCGAGCCCCGGCACCGACTGCACCGCCTGCTCGATGGGCGCCGTGACGTCCTCGTCGATGATCTCCGGGCTCGCGCCCTGCATCGTCGTGGTGACGACGACCGCAGGCAGCTCGAGCTCTGGCGTGAGCTCGGTCTTCAGGCTCGACAGCGCGACGCCGCCGAAGATGGCGATGCAGATCGTGACGAGGGCGACGAGCGCCTTGTTCTTCATGCTGGCGAGCGAGAGCAGATGCACCTGCCGATCCTCCCACCAAGCGGATGAGGGGCGGATGGAGGTGACCTCGCATCCGCCCCTCATTTCTCTATGAGTCGCCTAGCGCCGGCGCCGCTCCGCGAACGCCCGCATGGCGTCGCGCACGTACTCCGCGCCCTCCCGGCCGCCGTAGTTGGCGCTGAACCGGTCGTCCTCGACGTACATGTCGCCGAGGTTGACGAAGTACTCCAGGTCGGGCTCGGCCTGTTGCCAGCCAGCGCCGAGCCAGCGGTAGTGACGCTCGACGAGCGCCTGCACCACATCCGAGTCGGCGGGCTCCTCGGCCTTCTTCGCAGCTTCGTAGCCGGCGGCGATGTCGAGGTGCTCCTGCATGTGGGCACGCTTGTCCTGATCGGACATGCGCTTCCACCAGTCCTGGCCTCGCTTCCACGCGTCGGCGCCCCAGCGCTCGGTGACCTCCTGCTCGTACTGGCTCTGATCGAACCCGTCGAGCGCTTCCTCTGCCGTCATGGCGGTTCCCTTCTCTCGTGCCCGCAACGTCTGCTCGACGGCGCGGATCTGCCGCTGGATGCGTGTCGCCTCTCGCTCGAGGTCGACGAGGTGCGCCGCGAGCGCCTCCTCATCGGATGCGCGCTCGAGGCTGTCGGCGATCGCGGGGATCCCCACGCCCAGCCCGCGCAGCAGCAGGATGCGCTGCAGTCGGGCGAGCGACGCCTCGTCGTACCAGCGCATCCCTCCCGCATCGGTACGGGCAGGTTCGAGGATCCCGACGGCGTCGTAGTGCCGCAGCGTGCGGCTCGAGACACCGGCGAGCTTCGCGATGCGCTGGATCGACCACTCCATGTCCACGACGCTAGAGGTTGACGCAACGTCAATGTCAAGGCCTCGCGTCGCGACGCGCCGGCGACGCTGTCTCGCGGCCCTTCGCCTCTCCTCGCAGCCCGGCATCCCTGCTCTCGCTGGGGCGCCTTCGGCCCGGGGACCCGCTTGCCGTCCAGGGACCCGTTGCAGCAGGTCCCCGGCTCGCGAGCGGGTCCCCTGACAGTCGTCCACAGGCGGGCGGATGCGCGACGCGCGATCGCGGGAGACCGTGCGACCGTGCGGTCATGGAACATCTCGATGGCGGGCAGGGCGATCGGCTGCGTCCGATCCGCACGAGCGAGATCCTGGCAGCCGATCCCTGGTCGGTGCCCGAGCGGGACGACGGGCTCGCTCGGATCCGTCGCGGCTTCTACGTCGACTCCCGCGGGCTCGAATCGGCGACGCCGGAATCGAGGTACTGCGCCCGCATCGCCGCGGTGGCCGCAGCGCGCGATCACCCGACCTTCGCGCTCGAGTCAGCGCTCGCGCTCCATGGAGTGCCGTTCGGTGAGGACCCGGCTCTGGTGTTCACCGCGGGCGACACTCGAACTGCCGGCAAGAAGGCGGGCGTCAGCCATTCCCGGGGCGAGCTGGATCCCGGGGACGTCACCCACGTCGGCGGCCTGTTGGTGTGCTCCCTCCCCTATGCGCTCGCCGACGTCGCTCGTCGTCGCGATCCGCTGGTGGCGGTCGCCGCGATCGACAACGCGCTGCGGTCCGGCGCGGTGCAGCGGGAGGCGCTGCTCGAGGCGCTCGATCGCCAGGGACGGCGTGGCCGGGCAGCCGCGACGTGGGCGATCGGGTTCGCCGACGCGGCCGCCGAGTCGGTCGGCGAGTCCTACAGCCGAGTGCGCATCCATCAGCTCGGATTCGCGCCGCCGCAGCTGCAGCCGTGGGTGACCGGCCGCAGCGGCAAGCGATATCGGCCGGACATGCGCTGGGAGTTCGCCGAGCGCCGCCCGCTGCTCGGCGAGTTCGACGGCATGGTGAAGTACGGCGAGCTCGCGGACCGCGAAGGCCGGAAGGGCGCGCAGGCGCTCGCCGTGGAGAAGGCGCGCGAGGACGACCTGCGCTTCGCTGCAGACATGCTGCGCTGGGTCTGGGCCGATGTCATGCAGCCGGCTCGCCTGGAGCGGCTGCTGCTCGCGCACGCGGTACCGCGGCTGCGTCCCGCCTCGCCCGCGCTCCGCTCGCTGCGCTGACCACCGACCCGCGCACCCTGCTCGCCGGCCCTCGCCGCCCTCGCCGCCCCTCGCCGCCCCCACGCTCGTAGATCCGTCTACCCTCCTCCACAGCCGACCTCACCCATCCCTGACCTCGTCACCGGGACCCGCTCGCCGGGCGGGGACCTGCTGCAACGGGTCTCCGCTCGGCGACAGGGTCCCCGGAGCAGTCAGCGACGGGGGCGGGCGGGCGGGCGGCCTACGCTGGGCGAATGCTGCTGCGATCCGTGCTCGCCGTGCTCGTCGGCGGCGCGCTCGGCACGGCAGCGCGCGCGCTGCTGCAGGAGGCGATCCCCGACTGGTGGCTCCTGTTCGCCGTCAATGCGCTGGGCTCCGCAGTGCTGGGCATCTCGGTCGCCGCGCTCGCCGACGCTCCCGCCTGGCTGCGGCACGGCATCGGCGCGGGGTTCCTCGGCGGCTTCACCACCTTCAGCGCGGTTGCCGTGGCCAGCGTGACCGCGTCTGCCAGCACGGGCGGCTTCGCCACGATCGTCCCCGCGCTGCCGGGCATCCTGCTGGCGCTCGGCATGCTCGGAGCCTGCATGCTCGCGGCGTGGTCCGGGCTCGCGCTCGGTCACCGGCTCGCGAAGGGCAGGGCCGCATGAGCCCGCTCGAGCTGCTGGGGGTCGCGCTCGCAGGCGGCCTGGGTGCCGTCGTGCGCTTCCTCGCCGGCGCGCTCGCTGGCGACCGGCCCGTGCGCGCCACGATCGCCGTCAACATCGTCGCGAGCCTCATCGCCGGCTTCTGCTCGAGCCTGCTGCCGCTCGACGCCACCTGGCAGGCCATCCTCGTCACCGGCTTCTGCGGCGGCCTCTCCACCTACTCCGCGTTCGCGACGCAGGCGGTCGAGCAGCTCGAGCGCCGCCGCGGCGGCCACGCCTTCGCGACGCTCGCGGTGACCCTCGTGGGCGGCGCGATCGCCGCATCCCTCGGCATCCTGCTGGGGGCCCTGCTCGTGCCGGCGGTCGCGGCCTGACGCGAGCGAACTCCTATCCCCAGTCATGGCCGGTGCACAGCCGCCAAGCACCGTCGATGCTACGATGCAGGTTGGACTTATATCGCAGTTCTCACACCGTTCGTCGACTTGCACGTCGGCGCCGTCCGCAAGGGGGGTCCAGCATGGGTCGTGGTCGCCAGAAGGCAAAGCACACCAAGATCGCGCGCGAGTTGAAGGCTTACAGCCCGAACATCAACTACTCCGTGCTGCAGCAAGAGCTGGGGAGCGCACCCGCGAACGACGAGCTCGTCGACAAGTGGGCCGACTACGCCGAGTACGACGGCGATGGCGATGCCGACGGCGACGACTTCGCCGACGACGTCCAGCACGGCCGCAGCGCCTGACGCAGGTGCTCTGATCGACACGCGCTCGGCCCCTCGAGCGCAGCGTCGCCGAACCTGGCGCCGCGCATGAGGCGAAGGAGCCGATCGTGACCTCGCACGCGATGACCAAGGGCAAGTCGCCGATCACGAACGGGCAGGGCGCAGAGGCGACCGAGATCGGCAGCCACGCGACGGCCACCGCCCCGGTCTTCGAATCGCTGTCGGTGCTCGACCTGTTCAAGGTCGGCATCGGCCCCTCCTCGTCGCACACCATCGGCCCGATGCGTGCCGCCCTCGACTTCATCGGGCAGGCGGATGCCTCCGGCAGGTTCGCAGACATCGTGCGGCTGCGCGTCGACCTGCTCGGCTCGCTCGGCGCCACCGGCTCGGGCCACGGCACGGACACCGCCATCATGCTCGGGCTCTCCGGCCTCGCGCCCGACACCGTCGAGACCCCCCAGATCACGGCGACGCTCGAGGCGATCCGCAGCAGCGGCGAGCTCTCGATCGGCGGCCGCCTCACGGTGCCGTTCGACGAGGCGAAGGTGTTCGTCTTCCGGCCCCTCACCGTGCGCCGCGAGCACCCGAACGCGCTGCGCATCACCGCCTACGACGCATCCGACGACGTCATCGCGAGCGCTGGCTACTACTCGATCGGCGGCGGCTTCGTGATGCGGCACGACGAGGGTGACGTGCTCGCCCCCGTGCCGGCCCCCGCCGAGCAGCTGCACCCGGTGCCCTATCCGTTCACGCACGGCGACGAGCTGGTCGCGCTGTGCCGTGAGACCGGGCTGTCTGTCGCGGAGCTCATGCTCGAGAACGAGGCCGCCTGGCGCACGCGCGAGGAGACCATCGCGCAACTCGAGCGCATCTGGGTCGTCATGCAGGAGTGCGTCGCCAACGGCATCGAGACGCCAGGCGTGCTGCCGGGCGGGCTCGACGTGAAGCGGCGCTCGAAGGAGTGGCACGCGAAGCTGCTCGAGCGCGACGCGGCACCCAAGCAGGGCAGGCCCGACCTGCTCGAAGGCATGGAGTGGGTCAACCTCTACGCGCTCGCCGTCAACGAGGAGAACGCCGCGGGCGCCCGTGTCGTGACGGCGCCGACGAACGGCGCGGCCGGCATCATCCCCGCCGTCATGCACTACGCCGACCGCTTTGCGAACTGCGTCGACGACGAGCTGTCGTGGCAGGTGCGCTTCCTGCTGGTGGCCGGCGCGATCGGCATCATCATCAAGTCGAACGCCTCGATCTCTGGCGCGGAGGTCGGCTGCCAGGGCGAGGTCGGCTCGGCATGCGCGATGGCTGCCGGCGGCTTCGCGGCGGTGCTGGGCGCGACGCCGGAGCAGATCGAGAACGCCGCAGAGATCGGCATCGAGCACAACCTCGGCCTCACGTGCGACCCGATCAAGGGCCTCGTGCAGATCCCCTGCATCGAGCGCAACGCGATGGCGAGCGTCAAGGCGATCAACGCGGCGCGCATGGCGAAGCAGGGTGACGGCACGCACTACGTCTCGCTCGACACCGCCGTCGAGACGATGCGCCGCACGGGCGCCGACATGAGCGACAAGTACAAGGAGACGGCGCTCGGCGGTCTCGCCGTGGCCTACATCGAGTGCTGACCGGCGCGGCGAGCTGAGGGCGCGCACCGCAGACGACGAAGGGCCCGCCGATCGGCGGGCCCTTCGTGCGAGTGCTCGGTGTGGCTCAGTAGCCGTACTGGCCGACCGACGCCGCGATCGTCGCGAAGATGATGATCGGGACGACCACGGTCCAGAAGACGATGTTCCAGATGAAGCCGAGGATCGAGATCACGAGGCCCCAGATGGCCATCGTCTTGGCCGCGGGCTCCTTGGCGAGGCCGATGCCCGAGAGCACACCGCCGGCGATCGCGTTGAGGAAGATCGGGATGATGATGCTCGAGATGCCGAGGATGAGGCCCCACATCGAGAGCGTCTTCTTCGTCGATGCGGCCGCAGCGTAGCCGTACTGCGACTGGCCGGTCGGCTGGTAGGCCTGGTAGCCGCCGCCGGCGGGCTGCTGAACGGGCTGCTGAGCGGGCTGCTCAGGGGGCGTGTAGGTCATGACAATCCTCGCGTGATGGGAGCTGAGTGCAGGGGGACGCGTGCTGCGCCACAGAGAGCCTAGGCCCCGACGCCGGGAACCGGCTGAGATCGGCGGATGCCGCGTCAGGCAGCGGCCGCCATCAGGAGCGCCCCGAAGAACGCCACGAACGGCAGCAGGTAGAACAGCAGCACGAACAGCAGGCCGATCGCGGAGGCCACCATGCCCACGATCGCCAGCGTCCTGCCTGCCGGCTCTCGCTTGAGCGCGAGGAAGCCGAACACGATGCCGATGATCGGCACGACCACGAGGGTCCAGGCGAACAGGAACGAGCACACACCGAGCACGAGCGCGGTGATCGAGAGGCCGCGCGCGGGCAGCGGGGCATAGATGTATGCCGGCGCCTGGTAGACGGGCACGCCGTATGGCGTCAGGCTCGAGGCCTGTGCCGCGGCAGGGTGGATGAGCGGGGCATCGCGGCCGTCGAAGGCGGCGTAGGGCGCAGCGGCGGGCAGGGCGCCCGGCGGCGCGTACCGGGGCGTGGGCTGCTGTGTTGAGGCCGCCTGCGGCACGGCAGGCTGCTGGGCGGCGTGCAGCGGCCGTGGCTGCTGCTGGATCGGCTCCTGCGCAGGCGGCGACTGCTCTGCGATCGACCGATCGTGAGGGCGGAATCGGTCGGCATCCGACGGCATCCGGCACCCCCTTCAGAGTCGTCGCGCGGCGGCCCGTGCACGCAGAGGCCCGAGCCGTGTGCCACGCTACGCCGCGCGCATCGACACAACCTGGACGCTTGCCCCACACCGCGGGGTCATCGGCTGGGAGCACCGCGAGGCGACGCTCGGTGCGAAGGCGCTGCGCTCGACCGAGGCCGAGCGCGCCCAGCCTGGCTCAGCGGTAGGCGCCCGCCAGCCGCACGGCGCCGCCGTCGACGCCCTTCGCTCCGCGCACCCAGCCGGACGGGTCGCTCGGCGACGCCTGCACGCTGCCGACCCTCCAGGCGGGGATGCCCGACTGCTCGCTCTGCGCGATGACGCCTGCCGCATCCGCGGGGTCGACCACCACGAGCATGCCGAGGCCCAGGTTCCAGGTGCCCTCCGCCTCGGTGAGCGGGAAGCCGCCAAGCTGGGCGAGCGCGTCGAACACCTCGGGCACCGGCCAGAGCGAGCGGTCGATCTCGACCGCGAGCTGCTGCGGGAGCACGCGCGCGAGGTTGGCGGCGATGCCGCCGCCGGTGACGTGCGAGATCGAGCGGATGCCGAGGCCGGTGTCGAGCATGCTGAGCAGCGGCAGCGTGTAGAGCCTGGTGGGCTCGAGCAGCATCTCGGCGGCGACGCCTCCCAGCTCGTCGACCCGGTCGGTGAGCGCGATGCCGCGCCCTGCCAGGATGTGGCGCACGAGCGAGAAGCCGTTGGAGTGCAGGCCGGAGGAGGCCATGGCGACCACGACGTCACCCGACTGCACGCGCTCGGCGCTCAGCACCGCATCCGCCTCGACGATGCCGACGGCGGCGCCCGCCACGTCGTAGTCGTCGGGCTCCATGACGCCCGGGTGCTCCGCCGTCTCGCCGCCGACCAGTGCGGTGCCGGTCGCCTCGCACGCCTGGGCGATGCCGCGCACGATGTCGGCGATGCGCTCGGGCACGACGCGGCCGGTGGCGATGTAGTCGGTCATGAACAGCGGCTTCGCGCCCACCACGACGATGTCGTCGACGACCATGCCCACGAGATCCTGGCCGATGGTGTCGTGCTTGTCGATCGCCTGGGCGAGCGCGATCTTCGTGCCCACGCCGTCGGTGGAGGTGGCCAGCAGCGGCTTCGCGTAGGCGCCCGCGGCCGAGAGGTCGAACAGGCCCGCGAAGCCGCCGACTCCGCCCAGCACGCCCGGGCCGTGGGTGCGCGAGACCGCGGCCTTCATGAGCTCGACGGCGCGGTCGCCCGCCTCGGTGTCGACGCCGGCGGACGCATACGGATCGGTCATGCCCCCAGGATACCGAGCGCCGGCGCCCGATCGGCCCGACGCACAACGCAAGTCAGGTCTCCGGATCCTGCCGCGCATCCGCCCCGCCTCCCGCATCCACCGCTGATCGGCCCCATCCGGCTTGCGTTGTGCACGCAGCCGAGGTGGCAGGATGAGGGCAACCCACCACAGTCGATGGAGACGTCCATGCACGCACTCGTGACCCGAGGCAAGCCAGGGCTCGAGCTGGTCGAGATCCCGGAGCCCGAGACCCCGCCCGGCCATGTCAAGGTGCGGGTGCTGCGCGCCGGCATCTGCGGCACCGATCTGCACATCGACGGGTGGGATGCGTGGGCGCAGTCGGCGGTCACGCCCGGCCTGACCGTGGGGCACGAGTTCTGCGGTGAGATCGTCGAGGTCGGCGAGGGCGTCACCGACTTCGCCGTCGGGCAGCTGATGAGCGGTGAGGGACACGTCGTGTGCGGGCACTGCCGCAACTGCCGCGCCGGCCGCCGTCACCTCTGCATCCGCACCTCCAACCTGGGCGTGCAGCGCGACGGCTGCTTCGCCGAGTTCGTGGTGCTGCCCTCGGCGAACGTCTGGGTGCACCCCGGCGTGACGGCCGACAGCGCGACCGAGCAGCAGCTGGATGTCTTCGGCATCTACGACCCGTTCGGCAACGCGGTGCACACGGCGCTGAAGTTCCCGGTCGTCGGGGAGGACGTGCTGGTCACCGGCGCCGGCCCCATCGGCCTCATGGCCGCGATGGTCGCCCGGCATGCGGGCGCACGCCACATCGTCGTCACCGACCTCTCGGAGGCCCGGCTCGAGCTCGCCGGCTCGCTCGGCTTCCGGGCCCTCAACCCGCGCGAGCAGGAGATCAAGGATGTCCAGCGCGAGCTGGGCATGACCGAGGGCTTCGACGTGGCGCTCGAGATGTCGGGCTCGCCCGCGGCACTCGTCGGCATCATCGAGAACCTCAACTTCGGCGGCCGCTGCGCCATGCTCGGCCTGCCCTCGGCGCCCATCGAGGTCGACTTCGGCAAGGTCGTCTCGCACATGCTGACCATCCAGGGCATCTACGGGCGCGAGATGTTCGAGACCTGGTACGCCATGTCTGCCATGGCGCAGACCGGCCTCGACGTCTCCCCCATCATCACCGACCGCTTCGCCTTCGCCGACTGGGAGGGCGCGTTCGATCGCGCCCGCGCAGGCAGCGCCGGCAAGGTCATCCTCGACTTCACCAGCTAAGGAGCCCCGTGTTCTCCATCCGAGAGTCCATCACCGACGAGCTCGCCGAGATCGAGGCCGCGGGCCTCACCAAGCGCGAGCGCGCCATCGACTCGCCGCAATCGGCGACCGTGACTGCGAACGGCCAGCAGGTGCTCAACTTCTGCGCCAACAACTACCTCGGTCTCGCCGACCACCCGGCGATCGTCGAGGCCGCCAAGGTCGCGCTCGACGACTGGGGCTTCGGCATGGCCTCCGTGCGCTTCATCTGCGGCACCCAGACCCAGCATCTCGAGCTCGAGTCGCGGCTGGCCGCGTTCCTGAGCCAGGAGGCATGCATCCTCTACTCCTCCTGCTTCGACGCGAACGGCGGTCTGTTCGAGACGCTGCTGAGCGCCGACGACGCCGTGATCTCCGACGCGCTCAACCACGCATCGATCATCGACGGCATCCGGCTGTCGAAGGCGGCCCGCTACCGCTACGCGAACCGCGACATGGCAGAGCTCGAGGCGCGCCTGGTCGAGGCGGCCGGTGCCCGCCGTCGCCTGATCGTCACCGACGGCGTCTTCTCGATGGACGGCTACCTCGCACCGCTCGAGGCGATCTGCGACCTCGCGGAGCGCTACGACGCGATGGTGATGGTCGACGACTCGCACGCGGTCGGCTTCACCGGGCCGACAGGCGCCGGCACGCCGGAGCTCGCAGGCGTGCAGGATCGCGTCGACATCATCTCGGGCACGCTCGGCAAGGCGCTCGGCGGCGCCTCCGGCGGCTACATCGCGGCGCGCGCCGAGATCGTCGAGCTGCTGCGCCAGCGCTCGCGGCCCTACCTCTTCTCGAACGCCCTCGCCCCCTCGGTGGTGGCCGGCTCGATCGCGGCGCTCGACCTGGTCGAGGGCGCTGGCGAGCTGCGCGAGCAGCTGCAGCGCAACACCGAGCGGTTCCGCTCCGGCATGGATGCCGCCGGCTTCGAGCTGCTGCCCGGCTCGCACCCGATCACGGCCGTCATGTTCCACGACGCGCGGCTGGCGGCAGACATGGCGGATGCGATGCTCACCGAGGGCGTCTACGTCACCGCGTTCTCGTTCCCGGTCGTGCCCAGGGGTGAGGCCCGCATCCGGGTGCAGCTCTCCGCGGCGCACTCCGACGCCGACGTGGACCGCGCAGTGGCGGCCTTCGCTGCTGCGCGCGAGCGCGTCGCAGCCTGAGGCGTCCGCCGCCGCGCTGGCCGGCCAGCCACAGCGGGGCGGCTGCTTGCGCGTCGGGCGGCTCAGAACTGCAACAACCCGCCTCGCTGTCTGCGAGAGCGTCAGGTTGTCGAGTCGAAGCTCGTCTGTCGCGACAATCGGGCTCAGACCCGACAATCTGCGCGGGCGCTGGCGCGCCGGCGCATAGGAGGCCTCGATAGGCTGGATCGTCAAGCCCCTCGACAGAAGGAGCTCGCCTGTGTGCGGCATCGTCGGCATCGTCTCCGACTCGAGCGTCAACCAGCAGGTCTACGACGCCTTGGCCCTCCTGCAGCACCGCGGGCAGGACTCCACCGGCATCGCCACCGCGCAGGACCGCTCGATCCACGTCCGGAAGGCCAAGGGTCAGGTGCGTGAGGCCTTCCGCACCCGCGACATGCGCGCGCTGCTCGGCGACCTCGGCCTCGGCCACGTTCGCTACGCGACGCGAGGCGAGGCCGAGAACGAGCTCGAGGCGCAGCCGTTCTACGTGAACGCGCCCTACGGCATCGTGCTCGTCCACAACGGCAACCTGACGAACTCGCGCGAGCTCGAGCGCGAGCTCGCGAACGTCGACCACCGTCACGTCAACACCGGCAGCGACACCGAGATGCTCGTGAACGTGCTCGGATCCGAGCTGCAGACGCTCGTCGCCTCCGGCGCCCTCGATGCTGACCGCGTCTTCACCGCCGTGCGGCGCGTGCACGAGCGCGTCGAGGGCACCTACGGCGTGATCGCACTCATCGCGGGCCACGGCCTGCTCGCCTTCCGCGACCCCTTCGGCATCCGTCCCCTGGTGCTCGGCTCGCGCAAGAGCTCGAAGGGCCGCACCGAATGGATGGTCGCGAGCGAGTCGGTGGCGCTGACGGGCTCGGGCTTCACGCTCGAGCGCGACGTCAAGCCCGGCGAGGCGATCTTCATCGCGCCGGACGGCGAGCTCATCGCGCAGATGACGCACGACAGCCCCGTGCTGCTGCCCTGCGCGTTCGAGTACGTCTACCTGGCCCGCCCCGACTCCGTGATGAACGGCATCAGCGTCTACGAGTCGCGGCTGCGCATGGGCGAGCGGCTTGCCGACACGATCGCGCAGTACACACCGGCAGGCAACATCGACGTGGTCATGCCGATCCCCGACTCGTCGCGCCCTGCCGCGATGGAGGTCGCGCGCCGGCTCGGCATCGAGTACCGCGAGGGCTTCTACAAGAACCGCTACGTCGGCCGCACGTTCATCATGCCCGGGCAGGCGGCCCGCAAGAAGTCGGTGAAGCAGAAGCTGAATGCGCTCGAGAGCGAGTTCCGCGGCAAGAACGTGCTGGTCGTCGACGACTCGATCGTGCGCGGCACCACGAGCCGCGAGATCGTGGAGATGATGCGCTCGGTCGGCACCAACTCCGTCACCTTCACCTCCGCCGCGCCGCCCGTGCGCTACCCGCACGTCTACGGCATCAACATGCCGTCGCGGGCCGAGCTCATCGCATCCGGGCGCACCATCCCGCAGGTGAACGAGGCGCTCGCGAGCGACTTCCTCGTCTACCAGGAGGTCGAGGACCTGCAGAAGGCGATCCTCGACGGCTCGGACATCAAGGGGCTCGAGCTGTCGTGCTTCACCGGCGAGTACGTGACCGGCGGCGTCACCGACGAATACCTCGACTGGGTCGAGCGCACGCAGCTCAGCTGAACGGTGGAGCTCAGCCCACCGGCTGCCTCGCCGCCATCCCCGGCGCCCACACGCCGACCCCCGCGACCAGGCACGCCAGCGCGGCGCACAGCACGACATCAGGCAGCGGCACGGCAGCGAGCAGCAGCGCCGCGACACCCGCGCCGGCGGCACCGGCGAGCACGATCAGCGCCGTCGCACCACGCGCCAGCCGCACTCCGGAGCGGCGCGCGAGCTCTGCGAGGGCGATGGATGCGGCCAGCGCCACGCCGAGCACGGCCGCGGCCACGAGGTCCAGCACTCCCGGCCGCGCGATGGGCGCGATCAGCGCAGCGCCACCGCCGACCGTCGCGAGCACCGTGGCAGCGCTGCCGCCGGAACGCCCCGCCAGCACGGCGAGCGGCGGCCCGAGGAGCGCGCCCAGCGCGAGGGTGAGCGCGAGCGGACCGGCCGGCTGCGGCTCATCGGTGCCGATCGCCGACAGTCCGGGCCGCAGCGCGACGATCGCCACGGCGCCGGCCGCCGCGATCGCCAGCAGCGCGAGCAGAGGAGGCGGCGCCATGGCGGCACTGGGCGCGGCCTCACGGTCGGCGCTCTCCGGCAGAGCGGACGCGCTCGACCCGACCGGATCCGCCGGAGCGCGCCCGGATGCGACGACGAGCCCGAGCGCCACGAGCTGGAGCCCCGCCGCGACCACGAGGGCGATGGCGGGCAACAGCGAGGAGCCGGGGACCGCGACGATGGTCGCCACGAGCGCGACCCCGGCGGCCGCCGCGAGCAGCGTGGGCGCTGGGCGCACCCACAGCCCGAGGAGGTGGTCAGCGACGACCGCGTCGCGGATGGCCGCGGTGTGCACGCCGGCAGCGAGACCGAGCGCTGCTGCGATGGCCGGGTGCGGCGGCTGGTCGAGCAGCGCGAGCGCGCCCGCGACCGCAGCTGCTGCCGCGGCGACGCCGGCCGCGGCGATCAGCAGCGCGCGCGGCGCGATGCGCACGGGAGCGAGCAGGCCGATCGCGGCAGCGGCGACCGCGCAGGTCGCGCCGAGCGCGAGCGTGAGCGCTGCGCTGTCGCGCGCCACCGCATCCGTCATCACCGCTGCGGCCACGAGGCCGTAGGCGATCCAGGCGAGTGCGTGCCCGATGCCGAGCCGCGCGCGCCTGGCTGCCACGCTCAGGCCCCGCTGGGGCGGTCGCGCTCCTGCGGCTCGTCGGCGGCCGGCTCGGCCGGCTCGAGCGGCTCGAAGGCGGCCTCGCCCGCGTCAGCCGCGGACTCGTCGACAGCAGCGTCGGGCGCCTCGGGCTCCTCGATGTCGGTCTGCTCGGCGACGAGCGTCTGCCCACGACGCACGAGCGCCCTGTCGATGATGACTGCGACCAGCCCGCCGAGACCTGCGCCCACGACGAAGCCGATCACGATCCCCAGGCCGATCACCGGCGAGGTGTCGACGCGCTGGCCCTGCGCATCGAGGCCGGGCGGCACGCTGACGCCGATCACCCACATCGCGACTGCGCCGAGCACGGCGCCGAGCGCGATGAACCGCCAGTACCTCGGCGTGCGGCGCACGCGCACCTCGACGTCCTGGTGGCGCTCCGCGCGAGCGTGCTCGCCGTGGGCAGCGGCGGGATCGGGCGTCTCATCCATCCTGCGATCATCCCACTTCGCGCCCGCGCGCTCGGGGCTGCCGCACCGCATCCGCCGACATCGCGACTTCGCTACAGTCGCTCGAGGCCCATCCGGCCCCCGACGTTCCATGCACAACGAGGTGAACCATGTCGAACAGCCCTGCCCCGAAGAAGCAGTCCGGCGCGCCGCTCGCACGAGCCATGCGGCCGATCAACAGCGTGGTCGAGCGGTGGATCCCCTCCGCGCTCGTCTTCGCGATCATCCTCACCCTGATCGTCGCCCTGCTCGCGCTGACCGTGACGCAGACGAACCCGGTCGATCTGGTCACCTACTGGGGCGACGGACTCGCGGGCCTGCTCGCCTTCATGACCCAGATGGCGCTGATCCTGCTGCTGGGCCACATGCTCGCGAACACGCGGCCGGTCCGCAAGCTGCTCCGCAAGCTCGCGTCGCTGCCGCAGACGCCGGTGCAGGCCTACGTGTTCGTGTTCGTCGTCGCAGCCGTCGCATCCCTCATCACCTGGGGCCTCGGGCTCGTGGTCGGGGGCCTGCTGGCCCGCGAGGTCGCGGCCTCCGGCAAGGAGCGCGGGCTCGCGCTGCACTTCCCGATGCTGGTCGCCGCCGGCTTCTCGGGCTTCGTCGTCTGGCACATGGGCTACTCGGGATCCGGCCCGCTGACCGCGGCGACGCCCGACTCGTTCATCGCCGAGCACCTCGGCGGCGAGGTCATCCCCATCACCGAGACGACCTTCGCGCTGCCCAACATGATCGGCGCCGTCGTCACGATCATCGCGGTCGCGGTGGCCCTCGCGCTCGTCGCTCCGCGCGGCAGCGACACGATCAGCGAGCTGCAGCTCGACGCCCGCGAGCAGATCGTCGAGCAGGAGGAAGAGGTCGTCACCCCGGCCGATCGCATCGACGCCAGCCGCATCATCACGCTCATCGTCGGCGCCGCGCTCGTGTTCTACCTGGTGGTGCACTTCGTGCAGGGCGGCACGCTCACGCTCGACATCGTCAACTGGTCGTTCCTGGCGCTCATCTTCCTGCTGGTGCGCAGCCCGTTCGAGATCATCCGCCTCACGAAGGAGGCCGCATCGAACGTCGGCGAGATCCTGCTGCAGTTCCCCCTCTACGCGGGCATCCTCGGCATCATGACCGGCTCGGGCCTCGTGCAGGTGTTCTCCGACGGGTTCGTCGCCATCTCGAACCCGACGACGTTCGGCCTGTTCGCGCTGCTGTCGGCGGGCCTGGTGAACTTCTTCGTCCCCTCCGGCGGCGGACAGTTCGCGGTGCAGGCACCGATCATGCTCGACGCGGCAGAGCGCCTCGGCGTCGACCCGGCCATCCCGATCATGGCGGTGGCCTACGGCGACCAGTGGACCAACATGATCCAGCCCTTCTGGGCGCTGCCGCTGCTGGCCATCGCGGGCCTCAAGATGCGCGACATCCTGGGCTACACGACCGTGACGCTCATCGCCTCGGGCCTGGTGTTCGCCGGCATCCTGCTCGTCTGGTCGCTCTGACCGACGGCCGCGCTCAGCGGTGGCGGAAGAGCGAGTTGGTGCTCAGCGAGGTCTTGCGCAGCGCACTGGTCGTCAGCGATGAGCGGACCAGCGTCGAGCCGCGCCGGCGGATGCGCTCGGCGTCGGCGACGTCGAGCCGGCCGACCAGCGCCTGGGTCGCCACGTCGAGGTGCTGCGGCAGCACCTGCTGCGCACGATCGGAGGCGACCTTCGCGACGCGGCGAGCCTGCTCTGCTGCCTGCTTCGCGGTGTCCTGCCCCTGGGCCGCCTGCTGCACCCGCGAGTCGACGCGCTGCCGCAGCTGGTCGATGCGAGCGAGCCGCTCACCACCCGGCAGCTGCTGGCTGGCCTGCTGCATGCGCTGACCCTGGCCCTGCTGCTGACCCTGGCCCTGGTAGGGCTGGCCCTGGCGCTGGCCCTGGCCCTGCTGGTGCCCCTGCCCCTGGTACTGCTGCGCCGACCGCTGCTGCGGCTGCGGCTGCGCCTGCCCCTGCCCCTGCGCGGCCGCCGCCTGCTTCGCGCGCTCCTGCTCGACCGCATCCGCTGCCGCCTGGATGCGATCGCGCCACGACTGCGGCACTCGATTCACGAGGTGCTCAGCCTGCGAGGAGACGCTGCCCGTCTGCTCAGACACCTCTCGCCGCACCTGCTGCACGCCGGTGCGCGCCCGCTCGCGCGCGCGGTTCGTGGCCCCGCGGGCCTGGTTGCGCAGCGCGCCGAAGCCGCCGCGCAGCATGAGGAAGCCGATGAACGTGGCAGCGCCCGCGATCAGGAGCGGCACGAGCGCGGTCTCCAGCGCCGACTCGACGCCGATCACCAGCGCGCTCTGCGCGATCCACGGCAGCCACTGGATCAGCGCCGGCACACCGTTCAGCAGCAGGATGATGCCGAGCACGAACATGATCAGCGGGCCGACCCACCCCTGAGCTCTCACCACCTGCGCCATGTGCTCAGTATGGCCCCTCCGCCCGACAGCAGCCCGGAATCCGCCGGCACGAGATCAGCGACGGCCCCGCACCGCTCCCGCGCTGTCCGCCTGCGGCACGACCCCGAGGCTGCGCAGTCGCGGCACCCCGCCCGCGAGCTCGACCACGGTCAGGCTCGCCGGCGGCACCGGGGCGATGTGCCGCGTCGCGAGCCCGACGAGCGAGGCGAGCGCCGCGCGCACCACGCCACCGTGGGTCACGACCAGCACCGGGTCGCCAAGGCCGACGGCGTCGTCGAGGGCCGCCCGGATGCGCCGCGTCGCCGCCTCGGCGGCCTCTCCCCCCGGCGGCACGAGCTCGCCGCGCCGCCAGGCCCGCTCGTCGTCGCCGATCTCCGCGGGGGTGCGCCCCTCCCACTCGCCGAGCCCGACCTCGACGAGCCGCGCATCCGTGGCCACCTCGTGCCCGACGAGCAGCCGCGCCGTGGTCGCCGCGCGCAGCAGCGGCGAGGCGACGACCGCCGCCGGCGCCCACGGCTCGATGAGCGGGCGCAGCAGCAGCGCCTCCCGCTCCCCCGCCGGTGAGAGCGCGATGTCGGTCGTGCCCTGCAGTCGGCCGGATGCGTTCCACGCGGTCGAGCCGTGGCGCACCAGCAGGAGCGTGGTCATCGGGCGGCCTCCTCGCGCGCGAAGGTCCGCACGGGCGCGGAGGGCAGCACCAGCCTGGCCCGCGTGGCGGTCGCCGCGCCGCCGCCCTCGGCGTCGCTGACGATCGCGAGGCGGCGCGAGCCGTGCCGGACCGTGACGACCGTGCGGCCCGCGAGCGGCGCGGCCTCCAGCACGTCGACGTCGAGCTGCCCGCCGTCGGCCGCCGCCAGCCGCACCTCCTCGGGTCGGTACATCGCCAGCCGGGTGCCCTCGTTCCACGGCATGAACGCGGCGCCCTCCCCCTCGCCCGGCACCAGCACAGCCGCCGGCGTGCCCAGGAACTCGGCGACGAACGCGGTCGCCGGAGCCCGCACCAGCTCATCCGGCGTGCCGATCTGCTCGAGCCTGCCGCCGCGCATGACGGCCACGTGTGTCGCCATCGCGAGCGCCTCGCTCTGATCGTGCGTGACGTAGACGCTCGTGGCGCCCGACTCGCGGTGCACGCGCACGAGCTCGGCCCGCATGTCGACCCGCAGCCGG
Source organism: Agrococcus sp. ARC_14 (assembly GCF_022436485.1). Lineage (NCBI taxonomy): Bacteria > Bacillati > Actinomycetota > Actinomycetes > Micrococcales > Microbacteriaceae > Agrococcus > Agrococcus sp. ARC_14. The sequence goes on along the minus strand of NZ_JAKUDO010000001.1, from coordinate 722,785 downwards.
GCGTCGAGGTTCGAGAGCGGCTCGTCGAACAGCAGCACGGAGGGCCGCGGCGCGATGGTGCGCGCGATCGCGACCCGCTGCTGCTGGCCGCCGGAGAGCTGCGCGGGCAGCCGGTCGGCGAGCCCGTCGAGCTCGACGAGCCGCAGCGTGTCGGCGACGCGCGCGCGGCGGTCGGAGGCCGACCAGCGGGCGACCCGCAGCGGCCACTCGATGTTCTGCCGCACCGTCATGTGCGGCCAGAGCGCGTAGCCCTGGAAGACCATCCCGACGCCTCGACGGCCGGGGGCGAGGTGCGTGCCGGCGTCGCCGTCGGCCACGATGCGGTCGCCGAGCGCGATGGTGCCGCTCGTGGGCTCTTCAAGCCCCGCGAGCATCCGCAGCGTCGTCGACTTGCCGCAGCCCGAGGGCCCGAGCAGCACGAGGAAGGCGCCGGCCGGCACCTCGAGCGAGACGTCGTCGACCGCGGCGGCTGCTGTGGTGCCGAAGCGCTTGCCGAGGCCGCGCAGCGCGATGGGCACGCCGGGGGCGTCGGATGCGGTGCTGGCGGGCCCGAAGGCAGCTGGCGGGGCGGGGGTCGGTGCGGGTGTCATGCGTCCATCCACGGTGAGCGCCGCCCTTCCAGGCGACGGGCGAGCAGGGTGACGGTCACCGAGACGACCGTGATGATGAGGGTGATGGCGTTGGCGTGCTGCGTGAAGCCCTCCGATGCGTACTCGTAGGCGGTCACGGCGAGCAGCGGCGTCGCGGGCGTGACGAGCATGACGACCAGCGAGAGATCCCGCGCCATCGTCACGAACACGAGCGCGGCCCCGCCGACGGTGCCGCGGGCGGTGACGGGCAGCAGGATGCGGCCGAGGGTGCGCCAGGTGCCCGCGCCCGCCATCGCAGCGGCGTCCTCGAGCTCGCGCGAGACCTGCGCGAGCGCCGCCCTCGAGGTCTGGAAGGCGAAGGGGATGCTCGCGGCGATGCCGCCGACGACCAGGATCCAGAAGGTGCCGTAGATGCTCGGCAGCCCCAGGAACGGCCTGCCGAACTGCGCGATCACGGCGGCCCCGAGCGCGACGCCGGGGATCAGGAACGGCACGTAGGAGAGCGCCGAGAGGGTGCCGCCGATCCACGGCGGCGTGCGCGCGGCCGACCACGCGGCGACGAACCCCAGAGCCATCGTGATGACGGCGACGGTCGCCGCGAGCAGCACCGTGCCGCTCATGGCCTCGAGGATGCGCGGGTCGACGAGCACGCCGCGCAGCCCCTGCGCGATCGACGAGTCGGAGGAGCCGGCCCAGTAGTGCAGCGTCAGCCCGCCGTCGAAGCGGTTCGTGCGTCGCAGCAGCGTGCTGGCGGCGAGCACGATGGCGGGCAGGATCGTGGCGGCGACGACGATCGCCAGCGCCCCCGTGAGCACGAGGGGCTTCGCGGCACCGAGACGGATGCGCCGGGCCCTGGAGGGCTTGCCCGTCACGGTCGCGACCGATCGCGCCGTCACGCGCGTGCCCGTCCAGAGCACGACGGCGGCGACCAGCACGAGCAGGATCGAGAGCACGAAGCCGCGATCCTGGTCACCGGTCGAGATGGCGCCGTAGAGACGCGTGCTGAGCGTCTGGAAGCGCACCGGCAGACCGAGCAGCGCCGGCACGGCGAAGTTCGAGACGCCCTCCGCGAAGGCGAGCAGGAAGCCGGAGCCCATCGCGGGCGCCACCGCCGGCAGCGCGATCCGCAGCGCGACGCGGGCGCGGGAGGCGCCGGTGAGCTCCGCGGCGGCCAGCAGGTCGCCACCGATGCCCGCGAGCGCCGCCGCGACCACCACGAAGGCGAGCGAGAAGTAGTGGGCAGTCAGCGTCAGCGTGACCGGCAGCGCACCCCAGGCCAGCGCATCCGGCACCTGCACGCCGAGGCCTGCGAGCAGGCCCGAGGCGCCGCCGATCCGGTCGTTGCGGAAGACGCTCTCCCAGGCGAGCGCGATCGCGAAGGAGGGGATCGCGAAGGGGATGGTGGCGAGCACGCCGACGGTGCGGCGGAAGGGCATGTCGGTGAGCACGACCGCCCAGGCGAGGAAGGAGCCGAGCACCACCGAGGCGATGCCGGTGCCGAGCCCGACGACGAGCGAGCCGCCGAGCGGCTCCCACAGCAGCGCTGTCGAGAGCGGGCTCGCGAGCACATCGCCCCAGGCCTCGATGCCGTCCGCATCGAGCGTGGCGGCGACGAGGCCGGCGAGCGGCCCCGCGACGAGCACCGCGAGCGCTGCCAGGGCGATGAGCGCCGGCAGCGTCGCGGGTCGCCGCAGCGCGGCGGTGATGGCCTTGATCAAGAGTCGGCGCAGATCACTGGATGGTGAGCAGGAAGTCGGCGGTGTCGTCGCGCAGCTCGACGGTGGCCTCCGGATCGATCGACCAGGCGCCCAGCTCCTCGAGCGGCAGTGCGTCCTCGTGCGCCGCCACGTCGCTGCGGGTCGGGTAGTCGCCGGCGACGGCGAAGGGCTCGAAGCCGGGGCCGCCCGACTCGGTGTCGTCGCCCATGAGGAAGTCGATCATGAGGCGCGCGGCGGCCGGGTGCTCGACGTTCTCGGTGATGCCGAGCAGCGCCGGGAAGACGATGCCGTTGGCAGGAGCGACGCCCGAGGCGGCCTGCAGCGCCCAGCCCTCCTCCTCGTTGTCGCGGCGGTCGGAGTAGCTCGTGAAGCCCACCGGGGGCGTCTCCTGACCGGTCGTGCCGATCGCCGCGTTCACGGCATCCGTGTCGTCGACCAGCACCGCGTCGTTCGCATACAGGTCGGCCATGAACTGCTGGCCGGCGTCGGCGACGCCCTCGTCGAGCACGAGCGGCTCACCCACGAGCTCCTCGTAGGCGGCGGCCATCTCGTCGGCGCGCAGGCTCATCTCGGTCGCGAGGTCGAGGTAGTCGCCGCGCACGTTGGGGTCGACGAGCACGACGCGGCCGGTCCACTCGGGGGTCGTGAGCTGCCACAGGTTCGTGACCGGGGTGCCGTTCGGGTAGGCCTCCTCGTTGTACATCAGGATCTTCGTCGACAGGCGCTGCGCGAGCAGCGGCGTCTGGTGCTCCTCGGCGAGCACGCCCGTGAGGCGCTCCGGCACGTAGGCGTGCAAGATGCCGGTCTCGACGAGCTCGGGGATGACGACGGGCGCGTCGGAGAGGTAGGCGACGTCAGCCGTCTCGCTGCCGGCCTCGTGCTCGGTGGCGAGCCTCGTGATCATCTCGGTCGACGAGATGTCGATGCTCGTGACGTCGATGCCGGGGTACTCGGCCTGGAAGGCCTCCTCGACGGATGCGATGCGGCTGGTGAAGGCGTAGACCGTGACGGCGCCCTCTTCGGTGGCGAGCTCGACGAGCTCCTCGTGGCTCAGGGCGTCGTAGTCGACGGCAGCCTCGGTGGAGTCGGGATCGGCGGATGCTGTGGCGCGGCCGGCGAGGAGAAGCCCGGCAAGGGGCAGTGCGACGAGGGCGCCGCGGCGGGTGGAGCGCATGGAGAAGCCTTTCGAGGGATGGGTGGGGTGGGGCAGGTGAGGCGAGTCGGGGGCGTCAGGTGTCGAGCTGCTCCAGCAGCAGCTCGACCCGGTCGAGGGATCGGGAGGTGCGCTCGGGGGCGAAGCGGGCGATGGTGAGCACGAGCGCGTTCGAGATCGCCATGGGCACCGTGAGCGTGTGGAAGTCGTGGCCGGCACCGCGGGGCGCCGCGAGCGTGCGGTCGGGCCGCGGCGAGAGCGAGACGAGGGTGTCGGTGAGCAGGATGCTGCGTGCGCCGGCGCCGGCCGCGAGCGCCAGCAGCGGCAGCAGGGTGCCCGGCGCGCGGCGGAATGCGAGGGCGAGCAGCAGGTCGTCGGCGCCCATGCCGGCCGCGCGCTCCGCGACGTCGCGGCGCGAGCCGGTGAGCGCGACGACATCCATGCCGAAGCGGGTCAGCCGGCGCGCGAGCTGCTCGACCAGCACGACCGCGTTGCCCTGGCCGTGCAGGTGGATGCGGCGGGCCGCCAGCAGCTCGGCCGCTGCGGCGTCGAGGTCGGCCTGCGTCACGTGCATGCTGATCGCGCGGAGCGTCTCGATCTCCTCTGCGAGGAAGGTCGCGAGCAGGTCGGCGCCCTCGTCGGTGCGCTCGATGCGGTGCCGCACGCGCTGCGAGGGGCCGTCGCTGTTCAGGTAGTCGGTGCGGAGCGCGTCACGCAGCTGCGGGTAGCCGTCGAACCCGAGCCGCTGCGCGAGCCTGGTCGCCGCCGACTCGTGCAGCCCGAGCGGTCCGGTGAGCTCGGCGGCGCGAGCGAAGGCCGTCTCGTGCGGTCGTTCGCGCATCGCAGAGACGATGCGACGGTCGGTCTCGGTGAGTCGCTCGCCGTGGAGCTGGGCGAGCCTGGTGATGAGCACGTTCTGGACGCTAGGCGCAAGGCCGTTTGCAGTGAGCGCAAGTCGTGCATGTTCACTCGCCGTTCACGGATCGTTGGTCGCTCGGTCGCCGTGGGTGTCTCGTGGCGCGCGCTGCGCGCTTGTGGCGACGACTCGCTGGCATCCCCGCCGCCGCGACGGGGAGACGCACGAGACCACTAGTTGCAGCCTTGACTAGTTAGACGTACCATCTAGTCATGACCATCGAGCAGTGGCCCAGCGAGTGGCTGCGAGGCGCGCTCGGCGTCTGCGTGCTGCGGGTGCTGCTCGACCGTCCGAGCTACGGGTACGCGATCACCCAACGCCTGGCCGAAGCCGGCTTGGGAGAGGTCAAGGGCGGCACGCTCTACCCCTTGCTTGGACGCCTGGAGCAGGCCGGCGACGTCGAGGTCGAGTGGCGCCCGGGAGAGGGTGGCCCGGGCCGCAAGTACTTCGCCCTGACCGAGCAGGGGCGCGCGCACGCGCAGTCCATGGCTGCGCGCTGGGCGGCGTTCAGCGCCTCGACCCGAGCGCTCATCGACGGCGCGCTCGCACCCGACCAGGAGGACAGCTGATGGACAAGCAGGGCATGAGGGGCTTCGGCTCCCTGCACGCGTACACGCGACTGGCACCGAGCGTCGACCAGACCTGGGTCGAGCGATTCGTGCTCGAGCAGCGGCTGCTCGGGGTATCGGGCAGGCGCATCGGCGACTCCCTCGCGCTCGTGGAGAGCCACGTGGCAGAGTCGGGCGAGAGCGCCCTGGCCGCATTCGGCGAGCCGCAGTCATATGCGAAGGACGATGCGCCCGACCACCTCGAGCGCTCCTCCGATCGCATCGATCGCGGGTGGACCCTCGGCATCGTCCTCGGCCTGGCAGGCATGCTCTCGAGCACCTTCGGTGCACAGGCTGCGTTCTCCGGTGCAGCAACGCTGCAGGTCACCGCCGGCCTCCTCGTCGTGCTCGCGATCGTGTCGGCAGCGCTCGCCCTCGTCCTGCTCGCACCACTCGCACTCGCGCGAGTGCTCACCAACCCTCCGATGCGCGGCTGGGTCGGCTGGATGCTGCTGCTCGCGGCGATGGTCGGTGCGCTGGTGCTCCTGCGTCAGCCGGTCGGAGAGCTCGGCGTCCTGGCCGCGTTGAGCGTCGGTGCGGGCCTGCTCGTCGTCGGCTTCGCCCTGCAGCTGCGCGCCTACCTCGGCGGTCGGGTGCAGGACGACCCGATCCTCGGACCAGGAGAGCACTCCACCGGGTCGAGGTCAGGCCTGGCAGCGGTGCTGATCCTCCCCGTCGCGACCATCGTCATGATTGGCTTCTCCTGGCTGCTCGCGCTGATCCCCGAGCTGCTCTAGCGGCATCGCCGAGGGCACCGCGACCCTGACCAGCGGCAGCCAGGCCGACACATCCGCCCGCACGCCCGAGGCGTGCACGACTCCGCGACCGAATGCATCCGCCCACGTCTCCCGCCCGCTCGCGAGCGCCAGCCAGGTCGCGACGTCGGTCTCGATGACGTTCGGCGGCGTGCCGCGGGTGTGGCCGGGCCCCTCGACCGCCTGCACCGCACCGAAGGGCGGCACCCGCACCTCGACGCTCTTGCCCGGCGCGCGCTCGGCCAGGCACTGCAGCGTGTAGCGCACCGCGAGCGCCGTCTGGGGGCGCTCGGCGCCGGGCGCCAGCGCGGCGCGCACGGCGTCCATGCCATCGAGATCGGGGATGCGCTTGACCACGATCTGAGGCTACTGGCACGCGAGGAGGCGACGTCCGGCCCCCTCAGGGTCGATCCATCACGACCCGCGGCTCGCCGCATCCGAGAACCTTCGTAGACTGGGCAGGTGCGGATCCTGGTTCTCGGCAGCGGCGCGCGCGAGCACGCCATCATCGCGGCACTCCTGGCGGAGGGTGGCCACGAGATCACGGCCGCGCCCGGCAACGCCGGCATCACGCGTGAGGTGGAGACGGTGCGCGTCGACATCAAGTCGCCGGAGCTCGTCACCGAGTTCGCGGTCGACGGCGCGTTCGACCTCGTGGTGATCGGCCCGGAAGCGCCGCTCGTGGCGGGCGTCGCGGATGCGCTGCACAAGGCAGGCGTGCCGGCATTCGGCCCGACCAAGGCCGCCGCGCGGATCGAGGGCTCCAAGTCGTTCGCGAAGGACGTCATGGCGCGCGCCGGCGTGCCGACCGGCATCGACACCACCGCCACCACGCTCGACGAGGTGCGGACCGCGCTCGACGCCGCCACGCCGCCCTACGTGCTGAAGGCCGACGGCCTGGCAGCCGGCAAGGGCGTCATCGTGACCGAGGATCGCGCGGCGGCGGAGGCGCACGCCGAGCAGTTCCTGCCCGACGGGCCCATCCTCATCGAGGAGTTCCTGGCGGGGCCAGAGGTCAGCCTCTTCGTGCTCACCGACGGCGAGGCCGTCGTGCCGCTCGCCCCCGCGCAGGACTACAAGCGGCTCGGCGACGGCGATGCGGGCCCCAACACCGGCGGCATGGGCGCCTACTCGCCGCTGCCATGGCTCGCCGAGCGCTTCGGGAGCGAGCAGGCCTTCGTCGACGAGGTCGTCGAGACCGTCGCGAAGCCCACGATCCGCGCCATGGCCGACGCGGGCACGCCCTTCGCCGGCCTGCTCTACTGCGGGCTGATCGTCACGCAGTCGGGCGTCAAGGTGATCGAGTTCAACGCGCGCTTCGGCGACCCCGAGACGCAGGTGGTGCTGCCTCGCATCGAGTCGGGGCTGGCGGATGCGCTGCTGGCGGCCGCGAACGGCACCCTCGGCTCCGCCGCGCCACTGGTGTGGCGCGACTCGGCGGCGGTCACGGTCGTGCTGGCGAGCGAGGGCTACCCCGGCGACCCGGTCACGGGCCGCGTGATCACTGGCGTCGACGAGGCCGAGGCGATCGAGGGCGTGCGCGTGCTGCACGCCGCGACGGGCGCGGGCGAGCAGGGACTCACCGCCACGGGCGGCCGCGTGCTCAACGTCGTCGGCACCGGCGCGACGCTCGCCGAGGCGCGCGAGCGCGCCTATGAGGGCCTCTCGCACATCGAGCTGCTGGGCGGCCAGTCGCGCACCGACATCGCGGCGAAGGCATGACCGAGGCGGGCTCGGCCGGGCTGGCCGGCTGGAGTCTCGCCTACAGCGGCAAGGTCCGCGACCTCTACGTCGCCGACGGCGAGACGCTCGCAACGGCCGCGGAGATGCTCATGGTCGCCTCCGACCGCGTCTCGGCCTTCGACCAGGTGCTCGAGCCCGCGATCCCCGGCAAGGGCGAGCTGCTGACGGCGCTCACCCTCTGGTGGACGGCACGGCTCGGCCTGCCAACGCAGCTCGCGCCCGATGCCGAGTCGCGCACGCCGGCGGCGGTGCGGGGCCGCGCGATGCTCGTGCGCACGCTCGACATGCTGCCGATCGAGTGCGTCGTGCGCGGCCGCGTGACGGGCTCTGGCCTCAAGGAGTACCAGCAGGTCGGAGCGATCTCGGGTGTCGCGCTGCCAGCGGGGCTCGTCGACGGCGACGCGCTGCCCGAGCCGATCTACACGCCCGCCTGGAAGGCGCCACAGGGCGAGCACGACGAGAACGTCTCGTTCGAGCGCACGGTCGAGCTGGTCGGCGAGGCCGACGCGGTCGCGATCCGCGAGATCAGCCTGTCGGTCTACGCGCGCGCGGCCGAGGTCGCCGCCGAGGCGGGGCTCGTGCTGGCCGACACGAAGTTCGAGTTCGGTCGTGACCGGACGACAGGGGAGCTGCTGCTGGCGGATGAGGTGCTCACCTCGGATTCGTCCCGGTATTGGGATGCTGCGGCGATGGCCGAAGGCAGGGTCGAGTCGTTCGACAAGCAGATCGTGCGCGACTGGCTCGCGGCGAGCTGGGACGGCACGGGTGCGGCGCCGACGCTGCCTGCGGAGATCGTGGAGCGGACGGCAGCGCGCTACCGCGAGCTGATCGAGAGGCTTGCAGCCGCCTCGTAGGTCGAGGAGCGCGCGGCCGCCAGGCCGCTCGCGTCACGAGACCGGAGAGGCGTTCGCGGGTCCTCTGGTCTCGTGACGCGAGCCGGCTGCGCCGACGCGCTCCTCGACCGACGGAGCTACCAGCCGGCGCCGCCGGCTCGCTCCTCGACCGACGGAGCTACCAGCCGGCGCCGCCGGCTCGCTCCTCGACCGACGGAGGGTCGAAGGGTCAGACCTCGGGCGCGTTCCAGGTGTCGCAGGCGGCCACGCCGCCGTTGTAGCCGTTCGACAGCCAGGTCTGGCGCTGCTCGCTCGAGCCGTGCGTCCATCCCTCGGGGTTCACGCCGCCACCGCCCATCTCCTGCAGGTTGTCGTCGCCGATCACCTCCGCCGCGTTCAGCGCGTCATTCATCTCCTGCTGCGTCGGCGCCTCGAGCACCGGCGCGCTGCCGTCGTTGTCATCGGTCTGCGAGGCTCCCGCGATCCACGCGCCGGCGTAGCAGTCGGCCTGCAGCTCGCTGCGCACCGCCGATGACTGCGGCCCGGTGTCGCCCTGCTGCACGCGGTCGAGCTGGCCGGTGACGTTCTGGATGTGGTGGCCCCACTCATGCGCAAGCACGTAGAGCTGCGCGAGGTTGCCGCCCGAGGCCCCGAACTGATCGCGCATCTGCGCGAAGAACGTCTCGTCGAGGTAGATGCGCTGATCGGGCGGGCAGTAGAACGGGCCGACGGCGCTCGTGGCCGCACCGCAGCCGGTCGAGACCTGGCGGTCGAACAGCTGCACGCTCGGGTCGGCGTACTCCAGGCCGCTGGCCTGCATCGTGGTGGTCCAGAACTGCGACATCGAGTCGGCCCCGCCCTCCATCCGGCAGGTGACGTTCGCGGGGTCGTTCGCCTCGTCGCCGGTGCAGCCGGTCACTTCCTCGCTGCCCTGCGACTGCGACTGCGACTGCTGGTCGATGGGCTCGCTCGGTGCGAGGCCGGTGAGGTCGATGCCGAAGACCATCGAGATGATCACCAGGATGACGGTCACGATGCCGCCTCCGCCGACGGCGATCGCGCCGCCGCTCGGACCGCCACCACCACCGCCCTTGCTCACCGTCGTGGTGTCGAAGTTCGCGTCGCCCCTGAACGTCATGGGTGAACACTAGCCCGCTCCGATGCAGAAGCATCCGTGCGACCGCGACGCGTCCGCGACCGCATGCATCCGTAGACTGGAGCAGCACCCCACCCCATCCACCGATCCAGGGAGCGACCCATGGCCCTCATCGTCGTCGACGTCATGCCGAAGGCTGAGATCCTCGATCCGCAGGGCAAGGCCGTCACCCGCGCGCTCGCCCGCCTCGGCCACGAGGCCGTCGGCGACGTGCGCGTCGGCAAGCGGTTCGAGCTGCGCGTGGAGGGCGAGGTGACGGATGCCCTGCTCGAGCAGGTGCGCACCGTCTCCACCGAGGTGCTCGCGAACACCGTGATCGAGGACGTCGTGGGCGTCACCGTCGTCGAGGAAGCCGCGCAGGCGGGCGCAGCGCAGTGAGGGTCGGCGTCGTCACCTTCCCCGGCACGCTCGACGACCGGGATGCGCAGCGGGCCGTGCGGCTCGCGGGCCATGAGGCGGTCGCGCTGTGGCACGGCGAGCACGACCTGCACGGCGTCGACGCTCTGGTGCTGCCCGGCGGCTTCTCCTACGGCGACTACCTGCGCTGCGGCGCCATCGCAGCGCTGTCGCCGATCATGACCGAGGTTGTCGACGCCGCGAACAAGGGCATGCCCGTGCTCGGCATCTGCAACGGCTTCCAGATGCTCGCGGAGGCCCGCCTGCTGCCCGGCGGACTGGTGCGCAACGAGAGCGGCCTCTTCGTGCGCCGCGACCAGCGACTCCGAGTCGAGCGCACCTCGACCGCCTGGACGAACCGCTTCGACGAGGGTCAGGAGATCGTCATCCCGCTGAAGAACGGCGAGGGCCGCTTCGTGGCGACGCCGGAGGAGGTCGCGCGCATCGAGGGCGAGGGCCTCGTGGCGTTCCGCTACCTGGGCGACAACCCGAACGGCTCGATCGATGACATCGCCGGGCTGGCGAACGCGGCCGGCAACGTCATGGGGCTCATGCCGCACCCCGAGCACGCCGTCGAGCTGGGCTTCGGACCGACCACCACGCGCATGAAGGCCGGCCTCGACGGGCTCGAGATCTTCAAGAGCGCGCTGGAGTCCGTCGCCGCCTGACACAGCCCAGCGCCCTATGCTCCTTCCCGAAGCCGCTCAGCCGACGAAGGAGTCCGCATGTTCGAGAGCCCCCACCCGCCCGTCGAGATCCCCGAGACCAGCGTCTTCGATCTGCTGTTCGCCGACCTGACCGACGCGGAGCGCGAGCATCCGGCGCTCGTCGACGGCGCATCCGGGGCCGCCATCACCTACGGCGAGCTCGTCGACCGCAGCTCGGCGCTCGCCGGTGCGCTCGCGGCCCGCGGCTTCGGCCCCGGCGACGTGATCGCGCTGCACAGCCCCAACGTGCCGGCGTTCGCGATCGCCTTCCACGGCATCCTGCGCTCGGGCGCCTCGGCGACGACCGTGAACGCGATCATGAACGCCGCCGAGATCGGCAAGCAGCTTGCCGACTCGAAGGCGACGATGCTGCTGACCGTCTCGCCGCTCGCCCCGCAGGCGCTCGAGGCGGCGGCCGCCACCGGCATCCCCGCCGAGCGCATCGTGGTGCTCGACGGCCTCGACGGCCACGCGAGCCTCGCCGACCTGCTCGGCGAGGGCCACCCCGCGCCGGAGGTCCGATTCGACCCGGCGACGCACGTGGCCGTCATCCCCTACTCCTCCGGCACCACGGGCAACCCCAAGGGCGTGATGCTCTCGCACCGCAACCTGGTGGCGAACGTCGCGCAGTGCGTCTCGCTCATCGACGTGCGCGCAGAGGATCGCGTGATCGCCGTGCTGCCGTTCTTCCACATCTACGGCATGACCGTGCTGCTGAACATCGCGCTCAAGCAGCGCGCGACGCTCGTCACGATGCCGCGCTTCGACCTCGCCGAGTTCCTGCGCATCATCCAGGACGAGGCGATCACCTTCGCGTTCATCGCGCCGCCCGTCGCCGTCGCGCTCGCCAAGCATCCGCTCGTCGACCAGTACCGCCACGACGCGCTGCACACCGTGCTCTCGGGCGCGGCGCCACTCGACGAGGCGCTCGGCCTCGCCGTCGCCGACCGGCTCGGCGTCGAGGTGCTGCAGGGCTACGGCATGAGCGAGGCGAGCCCGGTGACGCACGTGACGCCGCGCGGCAGCGGGCTGCCGCTGACCTCCTCGGGCCCGACGATCCCCAGCATGCAGTCGAAGCTCGTCGACATCGAGACGGGTGCCGAGATCGCGATGCCCGCCGAGGGCGTCTCCGAGCCGGGCGAGCTGTGGGTGCGCGGGCCGAACGTGATGCTCGGCTACCTGAACAACGCGGAGGCCACCGCCGCGACGATCGACACCGACGGCTTCCTGCACACCGGCGACATCGCGCGGGTGGACGCGGCCGGCAACGTCATGATCGTCGACCGGCTCAAGGAGCTCATCAAGTACAAGGGCTACCAGGTGGCGCCGGCGGAGCTCGAGGCGCTGCTGCTGACGAGCCCGGATGTGGCGGATGCCGCGGTCATCGGGGTGCCGGATGAGGGGGCCGGCGAGATCCCGAAGGCCTTCGTCGTGCGCACGAGCGAGTCGGTCACGCCCGAGTCGGTGATGGCGTTCGTCGACGAGCGCGTCTCGCCCTACAAGCGGGTGCGCGCCGTGGAGTTCATCGACGCGATCCCGAAGTCGGCCGCAGGCAAGATCCTGCGGAAGGACCTGCGCGGCTGAGCTCGATCCACCCGCTCCGCGACATGTAGACTGGCTACATGACTGCTGCTGCCACGACCACCGCGACAGGACTCACGCCGAAGCGGCTCTACCGCTTCCTCGCGGTCGCCGAGGCGATCACCTGGACGCTGCTGATCATCGCGATGATCGCGAAGTACGGCTTCCAGGTCGACGCGCTCGTGCCGATCGCCGGCCCCATCCACGGCTTCGTCTTCGTCTCCTACGCGGCGATGCAGCTCGTGGTCGGTCACAACCAGCGGTGGAAGGCCAAGACGGTGCTGCTCGGCATCGTGACCGCGGTCATCCCCTACGCGACCATCCCCTGGGAGCGTCGCCTGGTGCGCGGCGGACGGCTCGAGGGCGGCTGGCGCACCGAGGCGAGCGACGACCCTCGCGACGCGCGCTGGATCGACCGCGCATACCGCTGGGGCATCGCCCATGCGTGGATCTCGGCGCTCATCGTCGTCGCGCTCATCGCTGTCGTGTTCTTCGTGCTGCTGAACGCCGGGCCGCCGAACGAGTGGTTCGACTGAGCTGATCTCGTGACGCGAGCGGCCTGACGGCCGCGCGCTCCTCGATCCATGCACCCAGGTGGTCGGGCTAGGCTCGCCGCCATGCAGCTCGCCGCCGCCCTCGCCCACCGCGCCGACCTCACGACGCGCCGCGACGTGCTCCTGGAGCGCGCCACGCGCAGCGCCCTGGTGCAGGAGGGCTCGACGCCCACCGACGACGTGGCCGCGCTGCTCGAGGAGCACGCCAGGGTCGGCGCGCAGCTCGAGGAGCTCGTCGTGCGCATCAACCTCACGAACACGGCCACCCGCGTCGGCGAGCGCAGCATGACCGCGGCGCTCGCGCGCCGGGAGACGCTGCGGGCGACGCACCGCGCGCTGCGGCAGGTCGCGAACGCGGCCACCCCTGCGGGCGATCGGATGCGCGCGCAGGAGCTGCGGCTGCTGCCCGCCATCGAGCCGCGCGACCTGCACGAGCAGGCGGAGGCGGTGGCGAAGGAGCTGCGCGAGCTCGACCTCGCGATCCAGGAGGTGAACTGGACGACGCAGCTCAACGAGTCTTGAGGAGCAGGTAGCCCGAGCAGGAGCGAGCACGAGCCCAGCCGCGGGGTCAATCGCGGCACAGGAGGCCGAGGGGCCGGCCATGCAGCGCACGCTGTGCACCGATCCGCCCGGCACCGACGACACGCGCACCGCGCACGTCGCATCCATCACCACCAAGTGCTGACCTGCAAGGGCGAGGGCGGGCACGGGGCATCCTCAAGCAGAACGGGGAGGGGCATCAGCCCCTCCCCGTCACTGTGTGCAGGCTAGAAGAGCCAGCCGAAGAGCCAGCCGATGATCGCGCCGACCAGCTGCTTGATCGGGCCGGAGCCGCTCTGGTGCTGATCGACATCCACCGTCAGCGTCGCCGTGTCCGTGGCCGCGCCGTTCCCGACGACGTACTCGATCGAGGTGTCGCCCTTCTGGCGCGAGTGCGCGTCGAAGTGGATCTCGCCGTCGACGACCGTCCAGGTGCCCGCACGCGTCGTGAGGCTCTCGACGAGCTCACCGCCATCGCCCACGATGCGCAGCGTGCTCGGGTCGAGCTCGCCGCCCACGGCGGAGTCGTTGGCCAGCACATCCACCGTCACCTCGCCCTTGCGCGGGATCGAGACCTCGTCATCCTGCGCGTCGACGGATGCTTCGACGGTCTCCCAGGTGACGTCGACCGTCACCGTGGCACGGCCGACGGCGCCGGCGCTGTTCTCGACCCAGTAGTACACCGTCGCCCGGCCCTCGAAGCCCTCGGCCGGCGCGAACTGCACCTGCCCATCAGCGATGCTCCAGGTGCCCTCCTCCAGCACGCGCTCCTGCACGGGGCTGCCGTTGTGGTCGACGATCGCCAGCGTCGACACGTCGATGACGGTGTTGCCCTCGGTCGTGTCGTTCGCGAGCACATCCACCAGCACGCTCGGCTCGTCGGCTGAGAACGTGTGCTCGACGATCTCTCCGCGCACGCCCACGTTCGGGTAGTCGATGGTGGCCGTCACGGTCGTCGTCGCGGTGCCGCCCTCGGTCGTGGCGACCGAGTAGGTCACCTCGTCGGCGAAGTACGCGCCCTCGGCAGGCGAGAACGCGAGCTGACCGTCGACGACGCTCCAGGTGCCCTTGGCGGTCGTCAGCTCGGACACGAGCGCACCGGCCTCATCGACGAGCGCCAGCGACGCCGCGTCGAGCTCGGTGCCCTCGGGCGCCGAGTCGTTGGCGAGCACGTCGACCGTGGTGTCGGTGAAGTACTCCACGTCGACCTCGTCGGCGGTCAGCGTCGGGGCGGCAGCCGCCCACGTCGCGTTCACGGCGACGACGGCGCGGCCCGTGAAGCCCGCGTCGTTCTCGACGATGTAGTAGACCGAGGTCTGGCCCTCGAAGCCCTCGGCCGGCGCGAACTGCACCTGGCCGTCGACGACGCTCCAGGTGCCGTCGTCGGTCACGCGCTCCTGCACGGGGCTGCCGTTGTGGTCCGAGATCGCGAGCGTCGACGGGTCGAGCGACGAGTTGCCCTCCGTGCGGTCGTTGGCGAGCACATCCACCAGCACCGTCGGCTGCTCGGCCGTGAACGTGTGCTCGATGATCTCGCCTGCCGAAAGCACGCGCGGCGTGCGCACGAGCACGGAGGCAGCGCTGGTCGCCGCCGCACCGTCGATCGTGGCGACCGAGTAGGTGACGCTGTCGGTGCCGTAGGCACCCTCCTCGGGCGCGAACGCGAGCTCGCCGTCGACCACGCTCCACGTGCCGCGCTGGGTCGTGAGCTCGGTGACCAGCTCGCCCGACCCATCCACGAGTCGCAGCGAAGCCGCGTCGAGCTCGGTGCCCTCCGGCGCCGAGTCGTTGGCGAGCACGTCGACCGCGACGTCCGTGAAGTACGGCGTCTCGACCTCGTCGGCGGTGAGCGTCGGGGCGACCGCGACCTCTTCGACGATGACCGAGATGGACGCGACGTCACTGGAGGAGCGCGAGTTGATGAGCATGTAGTCGACCGTCGCGGTGCCGGTGAAGCCCTCGGCCGGCGTGAAGACGGCACGCTGCTCGGCGTCGCGGGTCCAGACGCCGACGCCGGGCTGGTCGACCGTGCCGACGCGGATGCCAGGGGTCACGGTGAAGCCCCAGGTGTCGAAGGTGGTGCCCTCGGGCGTGAGGTCGTTGGCGAGCACGTCGACCGTGACGGCTGCGCCCGGCTCCGTGGCGGCGGCGTCGTCGACGGCGTCGGGCGTCGCCGAGACGGTGATGTTGAGCGAGGTCGCGCGGGTCGACTGGCGCACCTCGTCCTGCACCACGTAGCGGATGCTGGCGCTGCCCCAGTAGCCGGTGGTCGGCTGGTAGGAGATGCGGCCGTCGGCCACGCTGTAGGAGCCGGCAGCGTTCTCGACGGAGGTCTGCGGAGCACCGGCGGCGTCGAGGATGCGCAGGGTCTCGGGGAGCAGCTCGAAGTACGCGCCCGTGGTGCGCGAGGATCCGCGCAGGTCGTTCGCCAGCACATCCGCCTCGAGGGGCTGGTCGAGCCTCACCGTGGCGAAGTCCTGCAGCGCGTAGGGCGCGTTGATGGAGCTGACCTGCATGCGCACCTGCGCCGTCGCGGTGTCGCCGTCGGCATCGGTGATGCGGTAGCTGACCGTGCGGGGGCCCGCGCGGCCGTCCGGCGGCGTGTGCGTGATGGTCGTGCCGTCGGTCGACCAGGTGCCGTAGAGGTCGACGATCTGGTCGACCGGAGTGCCGGATGCGGTGAGCAGGTCGACGACGGTGCCCTCGGGGGCCGTGTCGTTGGCGAGCACGTCGACGGTGATCGAGTGGTTGGCGTCGACGGTGACGCTGTCGTCGGCTGCTGCCGTCGACTCGGCGGCGTTCGCCGGGACGGCGGTGGCGACGGACAGGGCCGCCGCCACGGCGAGGGCGGTGATGCCCGCGGGGATGCCGCGGGCTGCTCGGAAGGTCATTGGCTGCTCCTGGTGCGTAGGGCTCGGTGGTTCCTTCACAGGCCGCGGCAAGGCGACCCACAGCACACCGAACCGCGCCACGGTGAACGGAGCGTGAACCGGCGTGTCCGTCCTGCCCGCCGGAGGCGAACGACGCATCCGCCACCTCGGTAGGATTGAGAGACCGCCGAGCAGAGCCCCCATGAGGGGTCAACGTTGAGGGATCAACGCCGAGGAGAGCCGTGAGCGCACCCCGCACCACCCCCCGCGACACCGTCGAGGTCGCCGCCGCCACCCCCGAGCGCGAGCAGCCGTTCGCCGCCCTCGGGCTGAAGTCCGACGAGTACGAGCAGATCCGCGTGATCCTCGGCCGTCGGCCCACGAGCGCCGAGCTGGCGATGTACTCGGTGATGTGGAGCGAGCACTGCTCCTACAAGTCCTCCAAGACGCATCTGCGCCGCTTCGGCGAGAAGGTCACGCCCGAGATGCGGGAGCGCCTGATGGTCGGCATGGGGCAGAACGCGGGCGTCATCGACGTCGGCGAGGGCTGGGCCGTCACCTTCAAGATCGAGTCGCACAACCACCCCTCGTTCGTCGAGCCCTTCCAGGGCGCGGCCACGGGCGTCGGCGGCATCGTGCGCGACATCATCTCGATGGGTGCCCGGCCGGTCGCGGTGATGGATGCGCTGCGGTTCGGTGCGATCGACCACCCCGACACGGCGCGGGTCGTGCACGGCGTGGTGGGCGGCATCTCGTTCTACGGCAACTGCCTCGGCCTGCCGAACATCGGCGGCGAGACGGTGTTCGACGCCGTCTACCAGGGCAACCCGCTCGTGAACGCGCTCGCCGTCGGCGTGCTGCGGCACGAGGATCTGCACTTGGCGAACGCCACGGGCGTGGGCAACAAGGTGGTGCTGTTCGGCGCCCGCACCGGCGGCGACGGCATCGGTGGCGCATCGATCCTGGCCTCGGAGTCGTTCGACGACGAGGGCCCCGCGAAGCGCCCCGCAGTGCAGGTGGGCGACCCCTTCGCCGAGAAGGTGCTGATCGAGTGCTGCCTCGAGCTCTACGCCGCGGGCGTGGTCGAGGGCATCCAGGATCTCGGCGCCGCTGGCATCTCATGCGCGACGAGCGAGCTGGCCGCCAACGGCGACTCCGGCATGCGGGTCGAGCTCGACCACGTGCTGCTGCGCGACCCGACGCTCACGGCAGAGGAGATCCTCATGTCGGAGTCGCAGGAGCGCATGATGGGCATCGTCAGCCCCGAGAAGCTCGACGAGTTCCTCGCGATCACGGCGAAGTGGGATGTCGAGACGAGCGTGCTGGGCGAGGTCACGGGCGACGGCCGCCTCGTCATCACGCACACGGGCGCGACGATCGTCGACGTCGACCCGAAGACGGTCGCGATCGACTCCCCCGTCTACGACCGCCCCCTGGAGCGGCCGATGTGGCAGGACGCCCTGCAGGCCGAC
The DNA here is from genome assembly GCF_022436485.1 of Agrococcus sp. ARC_14. Taxonomy (NCBI): domain Bacteria; kingdom Bacillati; phylum Actinomycetota; class Actinomycetes; order Micrococcales; family Microbacteriaceae; genus Agrococcus; species Agrococcus sp. ARC_14. Next base: position 705,193 of record NZ_JAKUDO010000001.1, on the reverse strand, counting down.
AGCGCCGCGACGCTGCCGCGGGTCACGGGCTCGGCCCTGGGCGACCAGCTGCGCGCGCTCACCGGCAGCCCGAACCTGGCCGACGCATCCTGGATCACCGACCAGTACGACGACTACGTGCTGGGCAACACGGCGCTCTCGACACCCGACGACGCGGGCATGGTGCGCATCGACGAGGAGTCCGGCCTCGGCTTCGCGGTCTCGGTGGACGCGAACGGCCGCTACTGCCAGCTCGACCCGCGCGAGGGAGCGAAGGCCGCGCTCGCCGAGTCGTACCGCAACGTGGCCGTCTCGGGTGCGACGCCGGTCGGCGTGAGCGACTGCCTGAACTTCGGCAACCCCGAGATCCCTGCCGTCATGTGGCAGTTCTCAGAGGCTGTCGACGGCATCGCCGACGGCTGCGTCGAGCTCGGCATCCCGGTCACGGGCGGCAACGTCTCGTTCTACAACCAGACGGGCGAGACGCAGATCCACCCGACCCCGGTCGTCGGCGTGCTCGGCATCATCGACGACGTCGACCGCCGGCTGCCCTCCGGCTGGCAGGACGACGGCCAGGCGCTGTTCCTGCTCGGCACCACGCGCGACGAGCTCGACGGCTCGGCATGGTCGGGCGTGATCCACGAGCACCTGGGCGGGCTGCCGCCGAAGGTCGACCTGGCGGCTGAGAAGCGGCTCGGTGGGCTCATGCACGGCGTCGCGTTCGAAGGCCTCGCCACCGCCGCGCACGACCTCTCCGAGGGCGGGCTCGCGATGGCCGTGGTCGAGAGCTCGCTGCGCTTCGGCATCGGTGCCCGCATCTGGCTCTCAGGACTCACCGAGCGCGACGGCATCGACGACACCGCCGCACTGTTCTCGGAGTCGGGCGCGCGAGCGATCGTCGCCGTCGCCCGCGAGGACGAGGTGAAGTTCACCGGCATGTGCGAGGCGCGCGGTGTGCCCGTGCTGCGCATCGGCGTCACCGACGCCACGAGCGGCACGGTCGAGATCCAGGATGTCGCGACGCTCTCGCTCGACGAGCTGCGCGCGGCCAACAGGGCCCCGATCCGCCGCTTCGCGTGACGGAACCCACGCCCGCCTATGCTGCAGGCATGGAGCTCACCCTGCCGAACGTCAGGCTCCGGGCCGTCCTGCTCGGCGTCTGGCCGCCGGCATGAGCGACATCACGCTCACCCTCGAGCGCACGATCGATGCTCCGACGGATGCGGTGTGGCGCGTCATCACGGATCTCGAGCAGTGGGAGACGGTGCTGTCGGGCGTCTCGCGCATCGAGCGGCTCGCGGGCTTCGGCTACGCCATCGGCACCCGCTGGCGCGAGACGCGCACGATGTTCGGCGGGGAGTCGACCGAGGAGATGGAGGTCGTCGGCATCGACGAGGGCCGCTCGACGATGATCGCGTCCGAGGCGAACGGCCTGGCCTACCGCACCGAGTTCACCCTCGAGCCGACCGGCGAGGGCGCGACGACGCTGCTGCGGATGCGCTTCGGCGGCAGCTACCTCTCGCCGTCGTGGGTGCAGCGGGTGCTGCGCACGCTGACCTCTCGGATCGGACTCGCGGTGATGCGCAAGGCGATGCAGCAGGACCTCCACGACATCGCGGCGGCCGCCCAAGCCGCCTGACCTCAGGAGTCGCTCAACCGGCGGCCTCGCCCGCTCACGCTCTCTAGGCTGGACGCATGCCCATGACGCCCGCGGAGCCCGGTTGGCACGACGACCCCGATGGCCGCCGGCGCTGGTGGTCCGGCACGCACTGGGGCGCCTACGCACCCTGGTCGGAGCCCGGTGAGATCGCGCGGCCAGCAGTCCGGCCGGAGCGACCCACGCTCGACCGCTCGCTCACCTTCGATCCGACGGCACCAGGGAGCGCGAGCCGCGCGCAGGGCTCCGGGCGACCGCAGCACGGCACCGGGCCGCTGCCGCGACCGGCGGCGGGCGCTGGGCCCGGAGCGCGGCAGAGCGCCGCCACCGAGCAGCAGCGAGGTCGGCCCGCCAAGCGGCTCGCGACCGCCGCAGTGCTGCTGATCGCGCTCGGGCTGCTGGGGGCGCACCGCTACTACCTCGGCAGGCTCGGCTCCGGGATCGTGCAGATGATGCTGTCGTTCGCCGCGACGGCCGCGGCGGTCGTGCTGACCGACGGCACCGCGCCGGCCTGGCTGCTCGCGGTCCCCGCTGCGGCCGCGATCTGGTGGGTGGCCGACCTGTTCCGCATCGCCGGCATGGTGCGCGAGCGCAACCGGCGCGGCTGAGCCGAGCTGGCGAGCTCAGGTGGAGTGCTGCCCGCCTACTCGGCGCCCGCGAGCCGCTCGTGGTGGTGGATGACCTCGGCGATCACGAAGGTGATGAACTTCTCGGCGAACTCGGGGTCGAGCTCGGCGTCCTCGGCCAGCCGCCGCAGCCGCGCGATCTGCCGCTGCTCGCGGCCCGGATCGCTCGGCGGCATCCCGTGCCCGGCCTTCAGCACGCCCACCGACTGCGTCAGCTTGAAGCGCTCGGCGAGCGTGTGGATGAGGATGGCGTCGACGTTGTCGATGGAGCGCCGGTAGCGCTGCAGCTGCTCCTCTGGCGTGCTCATGCCTCCACCCTATGCAGTGCCCGCGCCGCGCCGCGCCGCCAGTCGTGCCTCGAGCCCGAGCCGCACGGCCGGCCACTCCAGCGCCAGGATCGAGTAGACGACCGTGTCACGCAGCGTGCCCTTGTGCAGCAGGTGGCTGCGCAGCACGCCATCCTGCTTGGCACCCAGCCTCTCGATCGCATCGCGCGACTGCCGGTTGTGCAGGTGCGTGCGGAACTCGACCGCGACGCATCCCAGCTCGTCGAAGGCGCGCTCCAGCATCAGCAGCTTCATCGCAGCGTTCACGCCCGTGCCCTGCTGCGAGACGGCCATCCACGTCGAGCCGATCTCGAGCCGTGGCGTCGCAGCATCGATGTGCATGTAGGTCGTCATGCCGACGGCGCGGCCGCCGACCACGATCGCCCACGGCACCATCGAGCCCGACGCGAGCAGCCCCATCCGCCGATCGATCTCTGCCTCGACCACCGCCGGGTCGGGCTCCGGTACCGAGGTGTACCAGGCGCGCTGCCACAGGTCGCCCTCGGCCGCCGCCGCGACGAGGTCAGCCGCGTGCGCGCGCGCGAGCGGCTCGAGCGTGACGAGCGGATGCGTCAGCACGGGTTGGTCGAGGATGCCGGGTCGGTCGGTGCTCATGCGCCCATTGTGCTCGTGCCGACGCGGTGCGCTGCGGCACCCGCCACGACCGGAGCGCCTGCCCCGCTAGGATCGGGCAGGTATCAGACACCAACGAGGAGCCTGTTGTTGACCTCTCTGCACCCCCATCTCGCGCCCGTCTTCGACGACGTGCTGCACCGCAACCCCGGCGAGGCCGAGTTCCATCAGGCCGTGCACGAGGTGTTCGAGAGCCTCGGGCCGGTGGTCGCGAAGCGCCCTGACTACGTCGACGCGCAGATCCTCAGCCGCATCGTCGAGCCCGAGCGGCAGATCATCTTCCGGGTGCCGTGGCTCGATGACCGCGGCGTGGTGCAGATCAACCGCGGCTTCCGCGTGCAGTTCAACTCGGCGCTCGGCCCCTACAAGGGCGGCCTGCGCTTCCACCCCAGCGTCTACCTGGGCATCGTCAAGTTCCTGGGCTTCGAGCAGATCTTCAAGAACTCGCTCACGGGGCTGCCCATCGGCGGCGGCAAGGGTGGCAGCGACTTCGACCCGAAGGGCAAGTCCGACACCGAGATCATGCGCTTCTGCCAGTCGTTCATGACCGAGCTCTCGAGCCACATCGGCCAGTACACCGACGTGCCTGCCGGAGACATCGGCGTGGGCGGGCGCGAGCTCGGCTACATGTTCGGCCAGTACAAGCGGCTCACGAACGCCTACGAGTCGGGCGCGCTCACCGGCAAGGGCCTCACCTGGGGCGGCTCGCAGGTGCGCAAGGAGGCGACGGGCTACGGCACGATCTACTTCCTCGAGCAGGTGCTGCGCGCTCGTGGCGAGTCGTTCGACGGCAAGCGCGTCGTGGTCTCGGGCTCGGGCAACGTGGCGATCTATGCGATCGAGAAGGTGCAGCAGCTGGGCGGCACGGTGATCGCGGCGAGCGACTCCTCGGGCTACGTGGTGGATGAGGACGGCATCGATCTCGAGCTGCTGAAGGAGATCAAGGAGGTGCGGCGCGGCCGCATCGCCGAGTACGTCGAACGGCGTCCGCGGGCCTCCTTCTCGTCGAACGGCAGCAGCATCTGGTCGGTGCCGTGCGACATCGCCGTACCCTGCGCGACGCAGAACGAGCTCGACGAGGAGGACGCGATCGCGCTCGTGCAGCACGGATGCACCGTGGTCGGCGAGGGCGCGAACATGCCGGCGACGCAGGCGGCCGCGCGGGTGTTCGCGAGCGCGGGGGTCGCGTTCGTGCCGGGCAAGGCGGCGAACGCCGGTGGCGTCGCGACCAGCGCCCTCGAGATGCAGCAGAACGCCTCGCGCGACTCCTGGACGTTCGAGCACACGGATGCGCGCCTGCACGAGATCATGCAGGGCATCCACGACCGCTGCGCCGAGACGGCGGAGGAGTACGGCCGGCCCGGCGACTACGTGGCCGGTGCGAACATCGCCGGCTTCAACCGCGTCGCCGACGCGATGCTCGCGCTGGGCGTCATCTGAGGCGCCCGCCGATCTGAAGTGAACGGTGTTAACATCGCGGCGATCCGCACCGGCGCAGACGGCGCCCCGAGTGCCGACCGAGAGGATCGCCATGACCGAGATGACGCTCTACGCCTGGTTCCCGGGCACGACCCGCGCCGCACTGACGCGCTACCGGGAGGTGTTCGGCGGCCAGCTCGAGCTGCACACCCTCGCCGACTTCGGGCGCACCGACGGGCCTGGCGACGCGATCGCGCACGGCGTGCTCTCGGGACCCGTCACGCTCTACGCGAGCGACGCCGTCGGCGAGCAGGAGTCGATCGCCATGACCGGCTGCAGCCTCGCGCTGCTGGGCACGGCAGAGCCCGACACGCTCACGCGCTGGTTCGACGCGCTGGCCGAGGGCGGCACGGTGATCGATCCGCTGCAGGAACGCCCCTGGGGCGCCAGCGACGGCCGCCTGGTCGATGCCTTCGGCCTGCAGTGGCTGGTCGGCTTCGAGCACGCGGCGGGCTGAGCCCACGGGTGCAGACACACCCTTCCGCGACGATGTGAACAGCGTTAACATCGCCGCATGTCGATCATCGATGACACCACGCCCGCGCCCGAGATCGTCGACCGCGACACCTGGCTCGCCGCCCGCGAGCAGCTGCTCGACCGCGAGAAGGCCCACACTCACGAAGGCGACGCGATCGCCGCGGCCCGCCGCCGGCTGCCGATGGCCGAGGTGCCTGATGTCGGGCTGGTCGGCGAGCACGGCGCCACTGCCCTGCTCAAGCTCTTCGACGGTCGCCAGCAGCTGATCGTCTACAAGCACATGTGGCACGACGGCCAGCCCTTCGAGGGCCAGTGCGAGGGCTGCACCGCCAGCATCTGGGACTTCCAGGACGCCTCCTACCTCCACGCCCGCGGCATCTCGTTCGCCGTGCTCAGCCGCGGGGCCTGGGAGGAGCTCGCGCCCTTCCGCGCCTTCATGGGGTACACGCATCCGTGGTTCTCGAACCGCGAAGCGGACGACCCGCTGCTGGGACCGGAGACCGAGGGCGCGTACGTGTCGCTGCTGCGCCGCGGCGACCGCATCTTCGCGACCAACTGGATCACCGGCCGCGGCGTCGAGGCGATGATGAGCTCGATGGCGCTCGCCGACATGACCGCCTACGGGCGGCAGGAGGCCTGGGAGGATGCGCCCGAGGGCTGGCCGCAGGACGCCACCGGCGCCGCCTGGATCACGGATGGCCGCCCGACGCCGCAGTGGAGCCGTCCGGGAGCGACGCCCGTGGAGGCATCCGCTCACCACCACCACTGAGGGCGGTGGCGGCCGCGGCAGAGAGCGCCTCAGCCGACGAGGTCGTGCACCTGCACGATCGCCTCGCGGTCGGCCCCGACGCCGATCGCCGAGATGCGCGAGCCCGAGCGCTCCTCGAGGAAGCGCACGTAGGCCTGCGCGTTCGCCGGCAGATCCGAGAACGTGCGAGCGCCCGTGATGTCTTCGCTCCAGCCCGGCAGCGTCTCGTAGATCGGCTTCGCGTGGTGGAAGTCGGACTGTGAGATGGGCATCTCGTCGAAGCGCTCGCCGTCGACGTCGTAGGCGACGCAGACCGGGATCTGCTCGATGCCGGTGAGCACGTCGAGCTTCGTCAGCACGATGTCGGTGAGCCCGTTGATGCGCGAGGCGTAGCGCGTGATCACGGTGTCGTTCCAGCCGCAGCGGCGCGGGCGTCCGGTGGTGGTGCCGAACTCGAAGCCGTTCTTGCGCAGCAGCTCGCCCCACTCGTCGAAGAGCTCTGTGGGGAAGGGGCCAGCGCCGACACGCGTCGTGTAGGCCTTCACGATGCCGATCACGCGGTCGAGCCGGTTCGGTGCGATGCCCGAGCCCAGCGCGGCGCCCGCAGAGGTCGCGGTCGAGGAGGTCACGAAGGGGTAGGTGCCGTGGTCGATGTCGAGCATCGTCGCCTGGCCCGCCTCGAACACGACGGTCTTGCCGGCATCCAGCGCCTGCGACAGCTCGAGCCCGGTGTCGCCGACCATGGGGCGGATGCGCTCGACGTAGGACGTCAGGTCGTCGAAGATCTCGTCGCACGTGACCGCGCGACGGTTGTACACCTTTGTGAGGATGTGGTTCTTGATGTCGAGCGCGCCCTCGATCTTCTGGCGGAGGATCGACTCGTCGAACAGATCCTGCACGCGGATGCCGACGCGGTTGATCTTGTCGGCATAGGTCGGGCCGATGCCGCGGCCGGTGGTACCGATCGAGCGCTTGCCGAGGAACCGCTCTGAGACCTTGTCGAGCGTGCGGTGGTAATCGGTGATGATGTGCGCGTTCGCCGAGATGCGCAGCTTCGACACGTCGACGCCACGGGCCGAGAGCGCCTCGAGCTCGTCGAAGAGCACCTCGAGGTCGATGACGACGCCGTTGCCGATCACGGGCGTGACGCCCGGGGTCAGGATGCCGGAGGGCAGCAGGTGCAGCGCATACTTCTCATCGCCGACCACGACGGTGTGGCCTGCGTTGTTGCCGCCGTTGAACTTCACGACGTAGTCGGTGCGGCTGCCGAGCAGATCGGTGGCCTTGCCCTTGCCCTCGTCGCCCCACTGGGCGCCGACGATGACGATTCCTGGCATGGAGCTTCCCTTCGACGGGTTCGCGTACACCCAAGCCTATCGAGCGCAGGCTGCGCACCTGGACGATGACGGATGCGCCGCAGGGGCAGGGCGCGTACCCTGGCGGGGTGAGTCATTCGGTGATGCCCCTCGGGCGTGAGGAGGTCGGCGGCGGGAACCCCGTCGTCGGCAGGTGAGCGCTGCTCCCCCTCCTTCCCCATCACTGATTCGCCGGCTTGCCTCTGCATGCCGGCTTGTAGAGAGGCATCACCCCATGCTCCCCATCACCGAGCAGCAGATCCGTGGCGCGTTCGTGAACGCCAGCCGCAAGGAGACATCCCTCATCACCGTGCCCGATGGGCTGGATGCGACCGACTGGGAGTCGCTCGACTTCCTCGGCTGGCGCGATCAGCGGCTGCCGCGCCGTGCCTACGCGGTCATCCCCACGCTCGACGGCGACCCGGTCGGCATCCTGTTCCAGCAGGCTGAGGCCGCACCCCGCTCGCGTGCGCAGTGCACCTGGTGCCAGGATGTGCGGCTGCCGAACGACGTCGTCTTCATGAGCGCGAAGCTCGCCGGGCCCGCGGGCCGCAAGGGCGACACCGTCGGCACGCTCGTGTGCGAGCGCTTCCAGTGCTCGCAGAACGTGCGCAAGCTGCCGCCGCTCGCCTACGAGGGCTACGACCTCGAGGCCGCCAGGGTCCGCCGCATCGACGAGCTGCAGCTGCGTGCCGCGAGCTTCGTCGACGCAGTCACGCGCGCCTGAGGGCGTCGCGGCCGGCACGGCACCCGTCGAGCAGGCGGCGGATGCGTCGTGTCGGCGCGTCGCCGGCCGGCTGCCTCAGCGCTGCACCGGGTCTCCACCGTAGTTTCCGAAGCGTTCAGGCAGGTCCGGTGTGTTCAGGCCGGTGCGGTGCGCTTCGGCAGGCGGGTGCGGTGCGCTCAGATCGTGGCGGGGACGAGGCGCTGCCGCTGTGTGCCGAGTCCCTCGATGCCGATCTCCATCACATCATCTGCGACCAGGTACGGGAACCGGCCGGACAGGGCGACGCCCTGCGGCGTGCCCGTGTTGATGAGGTCACCGGGCTCGAGCACGAGGTACTGCGACAGATGCCGCACGATCTCGGCGACGGGGAAGATCATGTCTGCTGTCGACGAATCCTGCCGGCCCTCGCCGTTGACCTTCGACCACATGCGCAGCGAATGCACCTCGACCTCGTCGGCCGTCACCAGCTCGGGGCCGAGCGGGTTGAACGTCTCGGCGCACTTGCCCTTCGACCACTGGCCGCCCGAGTGTTTGGTCTGGTAGTCGCGCTCGGAGAGGTCATTCGAGACGACGAAGCCGGCGACGCACGCGAGCGCCTCCTCATCCGAGGCCAGGTAGCGAGCGCGCGTGCCGATCACGACGCCGAGCTCGACCTCCCAGTCGACCGTCTGCGCGTTCGGCGGGATGGCGACGTCGTCCTGCGGGCCGACCACGGTGTTCGGGTGCTTGAAGAACAGGATCGGCACCTCTGGCGGGGCGTCGCCCGACTCGGCGGCGTGCGCGGCGTAGTTCTGGCCGATGCAGAGCACGGCGGTCGGGCGCGCGATGGGCGCGCCGATGCGCAGCCCGGCAGCGCCGTCGAGCTCGGGCAGCTCGCCTGCCGCGAGCGCCACCTTGACGCGCTCGACGCCGTCAGCTGACGCCATCGTCGAGGAGTCGTTCGGTCCGCTGAGCGTGCTCGTACGCTATGGCTCGCTTGCGGAGCTGCCGGCAATGCACGAGCGGCTGTTCCCCGGCAACCTCACCTCGACGCTGCATGCGGTCGAGAGCGATGCCGAGGGTGTCGCTGCGCTCGTGCGCACCCTGGCTGCCACGAGCGGCCGAGTGCTTTACGGCCGATGGCCGAGTGGCGTGACCGTGACGGTCTCGATGCAGCACGGAGGCCCCTACCCCGCGACGACGAACGACGACACGAGTGTCGGCACCGCGGCGATCGGCAGGTTCTTGCGCGGCGTCGCCTACCAGAGCCTGCCCGAGGCGCTGCTACCGCCGCCGCTGCAGGACGCGAACCCCTGGGATGTGCCGCAGCGGCGGAGCGGCGCGGGCCTGTCGCAGGGCTGGGGAACGCTGAGCGGTCAGTACTGATCGACGCATGACGTGTCGTTTGCAGCTCGTGCCTTGGCGATTACGCGACGGGCATGCGATCGGGCTTGACCGCGCTCGCTCCGATGACGCCGAAGAGGCACAGTGCCACCGGTAGCAGCAAGGCTGAGTTGAGGTCTGTCGCATCGGCAATCCACCCGATGACAGCTGGGCCCGCGAGCAGTCCGATGTAGCCGGCGCCCACCACGCGCGCGATCATCACGGCCCTGCGCCGCACCGGCATGTTGCCCGCGGCCGTGAATATCTGTGGCACGACCCCGGCGAGGCCGATCGCGAAGACGGCCCAGCCGACCAATGCCCCTGCGAGTCCCGGAAGCGTCATGACGAGCAGGAGCCCGGCTGCCGCGATCAGTGAGCCCCAACGCACTACGGCGACCGGCCCGAAGCGTGCGGCGACGCGGTCGACCAGCAGCCGGCCGATAGTCATGGTCACCGCGAATGTGCCGTATGCGGCGGCGCCCGAGGCATCCGTCGCTTCACGATGTTCGACCGCGTGCAGAACGCTCCAGTCATTGGCGATACCTTCTGCGAGCATCAGCACGAACGCGAGCACCGCGAGGAGGACGACCCTGCCGGTCTGGGACCCGCGCGCTGCCTGATCGAGCTCGATCTCCTCCTCGGCGACGTGGGAACGGTCGGTGAGCATCGTGAACGAGAGCAGTGCGACGCCGATACCGATCATCGCCGCCAGCACGAAGTCGATGAGCGAGCCCATGCCGACGGCCAAAAACGCACCGCCGAAGGCCGCGCCAAGCGCAGTGCCTACCGAGAAGAACGCATGGAACGACGACATGATGGGCCGCCCGTGTTCGCGTTCGACCTCGACGGCTTCGGCATTCATCGAGACTTCGCAGATGCCATTGCCGACACCGAAGGCGAACAGCGCCACGCCGAGCGTCCAGCCGTCTATGGCCATAGCGGGAGCAAGCAGAGAGAGGGCCATCACCAGCAGGCCGAGCAGCAGCGGTCGCCTGGCGCCGAGCCGCGCGACGAGTGCTCCGGCCAATTGCATCGCGACGAACGAGCCCAGTCCGAGCCCCAAGAGCGTGAGCCCGAGCTCACTGTGGCTGATGCCGGTGCTGATCTGGACCGCGGGAATGTGCACGAGCCAAACGGCAAGAAGGAAGCCGACGACGGCGAACGCCAGGCTGACCGCGATGCGATCACGACGTGTTGAATGGCGCACGAGCATCGGTCCTGTCTGATCAGCGGGCGTCTGCGAAGGCTATGTGCGAAGGGACGGGTGTGCCAGCCAGGGCGGAGAAGTTCCGTTTGGGTCGGCAAAACACGAGCTCGCCGCGTCAGCGACCGAGCCTGCGCGCGATCTCGGCGGCAGCGGCACGCGCATGCGGCGCCAGCTCGCTGATCGTGCGGCCGGCGTACTCGAGCTCGATCGTCGAGATCGAGAGTGCATACGAGACCCGTCCGAACGTATCGGCGATGCCGACCGCGACGCAGACGGTGCCGCCCTCGTTCTCACCGAGGTCGAGCGCATAGCCCGTCCGACTGATCTCGTCGAGCTCCGCGAGCAGGGAATCCAGATCGGTGATCGTGTGTACGGTGCGGGACGGAAGTCCTGTGCTGTGTGCATACTCGATGACACGCTCACGCGGCCAGGTTGCAAGGATCGCTTTGCCCATCCCCGACGAGTGCATCGCCATCGACGATCCGACCCGTGAGCGCATGCGGTACGGCTTCGACGCATCTTGGCGTACGAGGTATACGACCTCTTCGCCAGACTCGGCCCCGACGTGAATTGTGCAGTCAACCTCACGGGCGAGGTCGACTGCGACCGGATGCGCGACGGTCGCGACGTCGAGACTGTTGAGTGTGCGGCCGGCGAGCCCGAGCATGGCGGGTCCGGCAGCGAAGCGGTCGGAGGGGTCGCGCACCAGGAAGTCGAGGTCGACGAGCTGGTGGAGGATGCGGTGCACAGTTGCCTTCGGAAGGCCGGTTTGGGCTACAACATCGGCGAAGCGCGCGCCGACGACGGCGGCCGAGAGCACGTCGAGCATCTTCTCGCCCACGCTGGTCGCGGTCTGGGTGCTCGGTGTCCTCGTCAAGCTCTCTCCCATCCGCGCGATGTTGCCCACTTACACAGGCTAGCGTATAATCTGGAACAGAGTTCCGTTGAATGGAACTCGTACTGATGCAAGGAGGCAGCGTGAAGGCAGCGCAGTACGCCGGCGAAGGCCGGATCGAAGTTGGCGACGTCCAGCCGGAGGCACCCGGGCCGGGTGAGGTTGAGATCGCGGTTGCCTACACCGGCATCTGCGGCACCGACCTCCACATCTTCCACGGCACGATGGACAAACGGGTCACGGTCCCGCAGTCGATCGGTCACGAGATGGCGGGCGTGATCGCGCGTCTGGGCGAGGGCGTCGAGGGGCTCACGGTTGGCCAGCCGGTCACCGTCATGCCGCTGCTCTGGTGCGGCGAGTGCCCCGCTTGCGTCGCCGGCAACCAACACATCTGCCAACGTCTGGACTTCGTGGGCATCGACAGCGTCGGCTCCATGCAAGAGCGCTGGACGGTCCCGGCATCGATCATCGTGCCGCTGCCCGAAGGCCTCTCGCTCTCGCATGGCGCGCTCGTCGAGCCCGTTGCTGTCGCCTGTCATGATGTGGCGCGCTCACGACTCGTCGAGGGCGAGACCGCCGTCGTCATCGGTGGGGGCCCGATCGGTCAGCTCATCGCCAGCGTGGCACGGGCCACCGGCGCACGGGTGATCCTGGTCGAGCCCAACCAGACACGACGCGAGGCAGCGGCTCACCGGGGGATCGGGACCATCGACCCGACGACAGAGGATGCCGTGGCATGGGTCGAGCAGGCGACGGACGGCGCCGGCGCCGACGTCGTCTTCGAAGTGGCGGGTGCCGCGGTGACCGCGCTCGGATGCGTCGACTACGCCAAGGTGCGTGGACGCGTGGTCATCGTCGCGATCCATAACCAGCCGGTTCCAATGAATCTCTTCCGCATGTTCTGGCGTGAGCTCGAGATCATCGGCGCGCGCGTGTATGAACGCGCCGACTACGACCGAGCCATCGCGCTGCTCGCTGCAGGTGCCATCCCCGCCGACGAGCTCATCACCCGCATCGTGCCGCTCGAGCGCGCCCGAGAGGCATTCGTCGAGCTGGAGCGCGGCACCGGGATGAAGGTCCTGGTCGATTCAAGGAGAAACCGATGAACACTGCATTCGATCTCACCGGCAGCACGGCCGTCGTCACCGGCGCACGCCGCGGCATCGGTTTCGCGATCGCGGAAGCGCTCGCGAGCGCGGGCGCTGATCTCATTGTCGCGTCGGCGCAGCAGGAGGCCGACGGTGGAGCGATCGGCCGCAGAGCTGCAGAGCTCGGGCGCAGCTGTGAAGCGCACACCGTCGACTTCAGCGACCGGGCGGCTGTGCTGCGCTTCGCCGATGCAGTTGCCGAGCGCACCGACATCCTTGTCAACAACGCCGGCCTCATCCGTCGCTCCCCCGCCGCAGAGCACCCGCTCGAGTGGTGGGACGAAGTGATCGAGGTCGACCTCTCGAGCCAGTTCGCACTGACGCAACGCGTCGGGGAGCGGATGCTCGCACGCGGCAGCGGCCGCGTCATCTTCACGGCGAGCCTGCTGAGCTTCCAGGGCGGCATCAATGTGCCTGGCTACACGGCAGCGAAGTCGGGACTTCTGGGCCTGACACGCGCACTCAGCAACGAGTGGGTCGGGCGCGGCGTGACAGTGAACGCCATCGCCCCCGGCTACATCGCCACCGATAACACGGAGGCGCTGCGGAACGACGCGGATCGCTCGGACGCGATCCTCGAGCGCATCCCCGCCGGCCGCTGGGGCGAGGCATCAGACCTCGGAGGCGCCGCCGTGTTCCTCGCGAGCGACGCCGCAGCCTATGTGAGCGGCATCGTGCTGCCGGTCGATGGCGGATGGCTAGGACGATGACCGTGCTCGCTGAACACCGGATCGTGCCGCTGGCGACGCCCGAGGACGCCGCGCAATCAGACCTACTCGCCGAGGGACTCGTGCGCGGAGGCCTGCCGATCGTCGAAGTGGCGCTTCGTGGCGACTTCGCGCTCGAGGGCCTGCGTCGGATCGCTGCCCGAGGCGATGTCATCGTCGGCGCCGGCACGGTGCTCGACACCGACCAGGCGCAGGCCGCGATCGATGCTGGGGCGCAGTTCATCGTCACCCCAGGTCTTGATGCAGCGGTCGTGCGATGCGCGCTCGACGCCGGCATCGAGATCGTGCCGGGCGTGATGACGCCCAGCGAGGTCCAGGCAGGGCGCGCCCTGGGCTTGCGCAGACTGAAGCTCTTCCCTGCGGGGCTCCTCGGCGGCACGAGGGCGCTCGACGCCTTTGGAACGGTCTATCGCGACGTGCAGTTCATGCCGAGCGGTGGCGTTCAGCAGGCGAACCTCGCAGAGCATCTGCGCCACCCCTCGGTGTTCGCCGTCAGCGGCAGCTGGATGACGAGCGCGGCGATGCTCGAACGCGGGACGGACGCGATCGCCACTGCGGCAGCCGAAGCCCGAGCGGTCATCGAGTCATGAGCGGCATTGTGACGCTGGGCGAGAGCCTGGGGCTCATCGTCGGCACGCGCACCGGCGGGTTCGACCTGCAATCGGCCGCAGAGGTCTCCTTCGGCGGCGCGGAGACGAACGTGGCGATCGGCGTCGCCCGGTTGGGCGGGCGCGCGGGCTGGATCGGCCGTCTCGGCGACGACGCGATGGGGCGGCGCATCACGCGTGCCCTGCGCGCTGAGGGCGTCGAAGCCCACGTGCGCCTTGCCTCCGACGCGCCGACGGCGATCATGCTCAAGGACCGTCCCCGCCCTGATGCGAGCCGCGTCACCTACTACCGGACGGGCAGCGCAGCAAGCCGCATGGAACCGGCTGATCTTCCTGTCGCGGTGATCCGAGAAGCCGCGTTGCTGCACGTCTCGGGGATCAATCTGGCTATCTCACACTCTTCTGCGCGCACGACTCTCGCCGCAGTCGAGCTGGCGCGCGACGCTGGAGTGCCGGTGTCGTTCGATGTGAACCACCGTTCGCGACTGTGGGCTGGCGAACAGGGTCGCGACAGCGCCTCGGCCGCCTATCGAGCGCTCGTCGCACTCGCAGACATCGTCTTCGCGGGCGACGACGAGGCAGCACTGGTCACCGATGAGGATGGGCATGACGCGCAGGCAGCTGCGCTCGCTGCGCTCGGGCCTTCACAGGTCGTGATCAAGCTAGGGGCCGACGGCGCGTTCGCGCTGCACGCGGGCCACCGATTCGACCAAACTGCGCTGCGCGTGACGGTGGTCGACACGGTCGGAGCGGGGGACGCGTTCGTCGCCGGCTACCTCTCCGAGTTCGTCGCGGGCAGCTCGATCGAGGAGCGTTTGCGCATCGGCGCCGCCGCCGGTGCCTTCGCCTGCGGCATGCCCGGCGACTGGGAAGGCGCAGCGACGCGCGCCGACATCGAGGCGATGGCGATAGAGCGAGATCCCGTCGAGCGGTAGCGGCGCGCGTCAGTCTCGCATTCGGCGCTACGACCGATGCAGCTCAGCGATGAAGGACTCGATCGCGACGGCGCAGCCGTCCTGCTCGTTGGATGGCACCACCTGCGATGCAGCTGCCCGGACGGATGCGGCCGCATTGCCCATAGCGTAGGAGTGCGCCGTGGCCGCGAACATCGAGATGTCGTTCTCTCCGTCGCCGACAGAGGCAGTTCGCTCGGGAGGCACAGCCAGCAGTGACGCGAGCTGGCGCACTGCCGTTCCCTTCTCAACGCCCGCCTTCGTAATCTCGAGGTAGTGCGGGTGCGAACGCATCGCATGCACATCGA
Source organism: Agrococcus sp. ARC_14 (assembly GCF_022436485.1). Taxonomy (NCBI): domain Bacteria; kingdom Bacillati; phylum Actinomycetota; class Actinomycetes; order Micrococcales; family Microbacteriaceae; genus Agrococcus; species Agrococcus sp. ARC_14. The sequence goes on along the minus strand of NZ_JAKUDO010000001.1, from coordinate 689,977 downwards.
CGGGAAGCTGCTGCTGCACCGCGACCAATGCTGCAGTGCGCGCAGGCGCGATCATCGCCAGCAGCTTGTGCGGGCTGAGCCCGCTCGGGACACCGACCGTAGACGTGCTCTCGACAATCTGCTCCTCAGCGCGCACGAGCGCGTCCCGCCGCTCCGCGTGCCAATGCTCGCCAGCGAACCAGTTGAGCGTCGCACCGGCAAGTCGGCAGCGGCTCGCGACAGCCTCCGCCGTCATGGCATCGATGGGCGCATCAGTCACCGCAGCCGAGCCATCCGGCCTGGCTACCAACGCGCCCTGGAACATCACGGCGTGGCCGTCAGCGAGCCGCGGCACCTGCTCGAAGATCGGGTGCAGTTGCGCTGGCCCGCGCGCCGAGGCGATGACCACGAATACACCTGCATCGAGAGCCCCCGCGATCGCGCGCTGCGTGCGATCTGCGATGCGATGGGCGGCGTCGATAAGCGTGCCATCGACATCCAGCGCAATCAGACTCCGCGCTGCGCTCATCGATCCGCGCCGAAGGATCTCAGCCGCGCAACCGCTCATATCGCTCGAGCGCCTCGACGAAGTAATAGTCGCCCCACATGTTGCTCTGGTCGATGCCCAGGCCGTTGTTGAAGTGATATGTCGCGTGCTTGATGATTCCCTCGTAGGGCTCATCTGCGCTGGCGAGGAATTCTTCGGAAGCGAGACGCTCCAGGATTCTCGCGCCGTACTTGGCGTACACAGCACCGCTGTCACCGAGCTCCTCGCCGAGCTGGAGCATCCCTGCTGCTGCGACCGAGCCGGCGGAGGCCTCGAACGGCAGCGCGGGAGCGGGGTCGTCCCAGTCGTTGGGCGGCACGAGCGCAGCACCGGTCCGACGGATGTACTCATCAGCGCACTGTCGCGCGGTGGTAATGAACCGCTCGTCGCCGGTGCGCAGCCAACAGCTCGTGAAGCCGTGGATCGCCCAGGTCAGGCCGCGAACCCAACTCGAATCGCTTCGCCAACCCTGATGTGTGCTGACGCGCAGGAACTCCCCGGAGTCAGGGTCGAACCAACCCTCATGTGCCACCGTTCCGTCGCCGCGCACGAGGAACCGACGAGTGGTGAGCGCGTGGCGGGTGGCGACCTCGGCCAGACGAACGTCGCCGCTGACCTCAGCCGCGAAGTACAGCACGTCGAGGTTCATCATGATGTCGACGAAGGAGCTGCCGGCGTCGACCCAGGTGCGCAGGTAGTTGCCGGACTCGTTGAAGTTTGTCGCGAGCGATCGCGCGGCCGTGGTGACAACCTCTTCGATGCGAGCCGACGACTCGTGTGCATGCCAGCGCTGCCAGCTGGGAGTGAAGAGGAATCCGATGTCGTGCGTGCCGGTGTCGTGTTTGCGGGGCTCGATCGCTTCGGTGTACCGAATCGCACGCTCGCGCCAGCGGGAATCGCCGGTCCTATCGGCGACCGCCCAGAGCTGGCCGGCGAGGAAGCCGCTGGTCCACTCCGGTGCCCAGGTCTCGCCGCTCACCTGCCATTTGCCACCCTCGGTAAAGAGGGGGAAGGCGAGCGGATGCTGCTCAGTCAGTCGCTCAAGCTTGGCTGCGATGACCTGGAAGGCATGGTCGACATCGATAGAGGGCAGCGTCACGGTTGTGGTGGCGTTGGAGGTCATCGGCTCTTGGTCATCTCTTCTGGGATCTCGGCGACCGCTCGGCCGCTCGCATCGGTGGCATGGTGGATGATCAGTTCCTCTGTTGCAGTCGCTCCCTCGAGTTCGGCGGTGATGCGACCTTCGCGCACGACGAGGATCCGGTCTGCGAGTCCGAGGACCTCCGGGAGTTCCGAGGACACGAACACGACCGCGAGTCCTTCGCGAGCGAACTCATCAAGCAGTCGGTAGATGTCCTGCTTTGCACCGACATCGACGCCGCGCGTGGGCTCGTCAGCGAGCAGCACCTTGGCGTCGGCTGCCAGCCACCGACCGAAGACGGCCTTCTGCTGGTTGCCCCCGGAGAGCCCGCCTACTTGGGAATCGATGGAGGGCGCCTTGATGCGCAGCGAGTCCGAGAACCGCTGCACATGCTCGCGCTCCTTGCGCAGCCGCAGGATGGGGCCGGCGGAGTATCGCTTGAGGTTGCCACTCGACATGTTGAATCGGATGGAGTGGCCCAGGAAGAGTCCCTGGCCCTTGCGGTCCTCTGGCAGGAGCCCGATACCGGCGCGGATGGCTTGGCGCGGTCCGCGGAACACGCGGCGCTTGCCGTGGACCTCGATCGTGCCCGCGTCCATCTGGTCGGCTCCCGCGAGGAGCCTCAGGATTTCGGTGCGGCCCGCACCAGCCAACCCGGCGATGCCGACGATCTCGCCCTCGCGGAGGGTCAGATCGACCCCACGGACCCGGTCGCCCCGAACGAGGCCCTTCGCCTCGAGGACGACGGCTCCGGGCTCGCGGTCGCGCTCAGGGTAGATGTTGGCGAGCTCACGGCCGACCATGTTCTTAACGAGCGAGTCGACGGTGAAGTCCTCGACTGGACCGGAGGTGATGCTGCTGCCGTCGCGCAGCACAGTGACCCGCTGACCGATCTCGAACACTTCTTTGAGCCGGTGCGAGATGTAGAAGAACGAGACGCCCTCGCTCTGCAGCGAGCGCATGATCTCGAACAACCGCGAGACCTCTGCGTCGCCGAGCACCGCGGAGGGCTCATCGAGGACGAGCACTCGCGCCTGCTGGCTGAGCGCCTTTGCGATCTCGACCATTTGCATCTGGGCGATGCTGAGATCCCCAGCTTGCTGCTTGGGCGAGATCGTGACGCCGAGCCGTTCGAACAGTGCCGCGGTGTCGGCCTCCGCCTTCCGCCAATCGATGGTGCCGATCCTCGTGCGCGGCATCCTGCCCAGGTACACGTTCTCCGCGACGCTGAGGTTCGCGGCGACGGTGAGTTCCTGGTAGATGACGACGACACCCAGTGCAGCCATCGACTTCGGACTCGGATGCTGCACAACGACACCGTCGATCGCGATCGTGCCTGCGTCGGCGGTGTAGGCGCCCGACAGGGTCTTCATCAGGGTCGACTTCCCTGCGCCGTTCTCGCCTACGATTGCGTGGCATTCGCCTTGGCGGAGTTCCATGGAGACGCCGTCCAGCGCCTTCACGCCCGGGAAGGACTTTGTGATCCCAACCATCTGCAGCAGTGGTGCTTGCGACGTCTCCATGGTGTGCTCCTCAGTTCTGACTGACGGGGCTCAGAAGCCAGTGCCGAGGTGCTCGGCGACGTTCTCGGAGTCGACGCGCACCGAATCCAACACGAGTTCCGGCTCCAAGGTCTCGCCCTGGGCTGCGGCAACTGCGGCCTCGATGGCCTCGGGTGCGCCGAACGGGTACGTGAACGATGCCGTGAGCCGGCCATCAGCGACTGCTTGGAAGGCCTGGTTCTCACCGTCGATTCCGATGATGATCACGCCGTCTGCGACTCCGGCCTCTTCGAGCGCGAGTCGCGCGCCGAGTGCCATCGCATCGTTGTGTGCGTAGACGACCTGCACCTGACCGTCGCGGAACCGTTGCAGGTTGTTCTCGATGAACGTCGTGGCGAGATTCAGCTCGTAGTTGGCATCGGTCTCAGCGACGACCTGGAGATTGGAGCCCTCGATGGCTTCGATGAAGCCGTCGTGGCGTTCGATCGAGGCGGATGCGCCAGCCGTGCCCTGGATCTCGAGGATGCCGCCCTCACCACCGGTGAGCTCGATGACGTACTCGCCAACACTGCGTGCGAGGTCAAGATTGTTCGCACCGATGTGCTGCGTCACTTCCGTGTCGACTGCGCGGTCCACAGTAATGACGGGGATGCCGGCCTCCATCGCCTGCTGGACGACCGGGCTGAGCGCATCAGAGGTGACGGGCGACAGGATGATGGCATCGACCTGCTGTGCGATCAACGATTCGACGTTGGTCACCTGTGTCGCCGCGTTGTCCTGCGCGTCAAGGACGTCGATCGTGACGTTCGGGAAGTTCTCGTCCGCGAACTCAACGTTGCGCTCGACCATGGCGACACGGAAAGGATGGTTCATCGTGGCCTGTGAGAAGCCGATCGTAAAGGTATCGGACGCCGCAGTGCCGTCGTCGGTGCCACCTGGCTCAGGGGCGTCGCCTCGGTTGCAGCCGGTGAGTGCGATTGCGACGACCGTCGCGGTTGCTGCGAGCGCCAGTGCTCGCTTGTTCTTGGTGCGCATGTTGGCTCCTGGGTCGTAAGGGATGGATGGGGGACAGAAGTAGAGAGGAAGAACGGTTCAGTGCGAATCTCGGCGATGCTGCAGTCGCTCGAAGACGACGGCAGCAACGAGGAGCGCACCTGTGACGATCTGCTGCGTGAACGGCGAGACTGCGAGCAGGTCAAGGATGTTGGACAGCACGGTCACGATGAAGGCACCGAGGACCGTTCCCCAGATCTTGCCTTGACCGCCGAAGAGGCTCGTGCCTCCGATGACCACGACGGCGATCGCATCGAGCTCGAGCCCCATGCCTGCAGTCGGTTCGCCCACAGTGAGTCGCGCGATGTAGATGATCCCGGTGACGGCCGCGAGCACACCCGCAATCACGTAGGCCGAGAAGATGGTCGACTGCACACGGATGCCAGACAGGCGGGCAGCTTCGGGGTTATCGCCGACGGCGTAGATAGCGCGACCGAACGCGGTATACCGCAGGACGAATGATGCGGCAAGGACCACGACGGCAAAGATCACGACCGGAACGGGCACCCCGAGCACGTCTCCAGCCCCGATCCACCGCACCGTTTCAGCGTGCTCGCCGAGGGCAACCGGGCGCCCATTGGAAAGCGTCAGCGCGAGACCACGAGCTGCCGTCATCATGCCGAGCGTCATGACGAAGGGCGGCACCTTCGCCAGGGTCACGCCCAGTCCGTTGAGGGCGCCAAGACATGCTCCGACAATCACGCCCACAAGCAGCGCGAGCGGCACGCTGAACCCTTGCACGATGACGAAGCCGGTGACGACGGCAACGAGCCCCACTGTTGAGCCGACCGAGAGATCGATACCCGAGGTCAGAATGACAAAGGTCATACCAACTGCGACAATGCCGACGAGTGCCGTCTGACGCAGAATGATCACCGCGTTGGGCGCCGTTAGGAAGTCGGGCGTCGCAATGTACCCGATGACGATGAGCGCTACGAGCACAAGACCGATGGCGTACGTCCTGATCAGGCCACGTGCCGCCTCAAGCACCGATGGCTTCTGCTGGTTGGGCTTGTTGTCGGGCGCCTGGCGCACTGGGGTCGTGATCGCCATCGACCTCACCTCTTCGTGTATCCCGCAGCAGATGCCTGTCATCCGCTCGGCAGAGGTAACGCTAGCCAGCGAATAGGCACGATGCAATTGGGAGGAGCAAAAGCCGATAGCAGGTTGCTAACGGATGATCGCGCCGAGATCTCGGCTTATATGCGCGCCAGCCGCAAGCAGAGGCGCCGAAAGCCGCGCGAGTACCTGCCTGTTGACACGCGCCGCGGGCCCAGCAACAGCGACGGCCGCGACGACTCCACCGGAGTAGTCGCGGATCGGCACGGCGATGCTGCTAACTCCGAGCTCCTGCTCCTGCCAGCAGCTCGAGAAGTTGTCACGCCGGATCTCCCCGAGCTGGTTATTGAGCACGAGTGGATCCGTGATGGTTGCCGAGGAGAACTGCCGCAGCGGCTGCGACATCACGTCATCGATCACGGACTGCGGCGCAAACGCCAAGAGCAGCTTTCCGGACGCATTCGCATGCAAGGAGGAGCGCCGACCTGAGTTCGCGACCATCACTGCCCCGAAGCCGGCCCCCGCCTCGGTTCGATCGAGGTAGATGACGGACGATCCGTCACGAATGCTCAGAAGCACGACTTCGCCAGTCGCCTCGGCGAGCTGATCGAGGTGGTGCCGAGCCGCCTGCACGACGTCGAGATTGCGCGTCACAGACGCCCCGAGCTCCCACAATCCCCACGAGAGTTCATACGTTGCGTCTTCGTTCTTGTGCACGATCCCCTGCAGCTGCAGCGTCCGAAGCAGGTGGAACGCGGCCGGCTTGCTCATCTCGACGCTCCTCGCAAGGAGTGATAACGACAGCGGCTTACCCACCGTGGCCATGTACTTGAGCAGCCTGATGGCGCGCGCGACGGACTGCACGATCCTGCCGTCATCAGCGCTCTCGGGCTTCGTGTTCTCAAGACTGCGGACCATGAGTGATTCCCCGAATCCATTAGGTGCACGCTAACTGCGTTTTGTTGTCGCACAGCGTACCCGTACGCTGAGGCTGGATCTCAACACGTTTGATGACGATTCGGTTTCCCACGACACGATGAGGTGAAGATGCGCGTCTGCACACCTGAGCAGGCCGCTGCGATGGTGCCTGATGGCGCGACAATCGTGGTGGATGGGTCCGGGGGAGGCGTCAACGAGCCGGCAGCCGTGATCGACGCACTCGAGCTCCGATTTCTGGAGCATGCGGCTCCGCGAGACCTGACTCTCTTCCACGTCTCTGGCATGGGTTCAGCCAACGGTGACGGCATCGACCGCTTCGCGCACGTCGGCATGGTCCGTCGAGTCATCGGTGGCCACTGGGGTTGGTCACGCAATCTGCAGGAGATGGCGGCGGATGAGCAGGTCGAGGCCTATTGTCTGCCGCAGGGCACGCTGTCGCACCTACTTCGCGACATCGCCGCCGGTAGGCCCGGCAACATCAGCCGCGTGGGTCTGGGCACCTTCGTCGACCCGCGCGTCGAGGGCGGCCGCCTGAACCGCAGCGCCACCGAGCCGATCAACGAGCTCATCACGCTGAGGGGCGAAGAGTTCCTCTTCACTCCGTCGCTCCCGATCGACGTTGCAGTCGTTCGCGGGAGCACCGCCGATGAGCTCGGCAACATCACGATGGAGTCCGAGGGGATGTACGCCGAGACGCTCGCCGCAGCACAGGCGGCGAAGAACTCGGGGGGCATCGTCATCGCTCAGGTGCGCGAGCTCGTGCCCCCCGGCACCCTGGTCGCCGGACACGTCAGGATCCCTGGCGTGCTGGTCGACGCTCTCGTCGTCGACCCCACCCAGCGACTTTCGTTCGCGACCGAGCGAGATGCGGTGCTCGAGGGCCGCGAGCGCGCCGAGACGCTCTCCGTCCCTGCGCTGCCCCTGAACGAGCGCAAGGTCATCGCCCGTCGCGCGGCGGCAGCGCTCGTCACCGGCGATGTCGTCAATCTCGGCTTCGGGATGCCGGACGGCGTCGCTGCCGTGCTCGTTGAAGAGGATCTCGGCGCAGCAGTGACCTTCACCGTTGAGCAGGGCCATATCGGCGGTGTGCCGGCATGGGGCACCGACTTCGGCCTGGCTCGCAACGCAGACGCCTCGTTCGACGAAGGATCGCAGTTCGACTGGTACGACGGCGGCGGCATCGACACCGCTGTCCTGTCGTTCGCAGAGCTCGACGTGAAGGGCGATGTGAACGTGAGTCGCTTCGGCCGGCGAGCTCCGGGCATCGGCGGCTTCGTGAACATCTCCCAAGGCGCCTCACGCGTGGTCTTCGTCGGCACCTTCACCGCCAAGGGTCCGTGGGAGGTCTCCGATGAGGGGATCCGTCTGCCGCCGAGCGGCAAGCAGAAGCTCGTCGAGCGCGTCGAGCAGATCAGCTTCTCTGCAGCACAGGCGCTCCACGCCGGCCGCCAGATCCTCTACGTGACGGAGCGCGCGGTGTTCAAGCTCACGGAGTCCGGCCCCATGCTTATCGAGATCGCGCCCGGCGTCGACCTCCAGCGAGATGTGCTCGACCAGATGGGCTTCGTTCCGCCAATCGCGGAGCATCTCACCGAGATCGACCGCGCCGTCTATGCAAGCGGCCGCATGGGGCTGCGCCTGCAGCCCGGAAAGGACGGCGGCGCATGAGCGTTCTGCGCGTCACTCGCACTGACACGATTGTCGATGTTCGGTTGTACCGGCCCGACAAGGCCAATGCGTTGAGCCAGCAGATGCTGATGGAGTTCGACGTGCTCACCGACGCTCTCATGCGAGGCACGGGGATCGGCGAGGGCGCACGCGCCGTCGTGCTCTCGGGCGAAGGCGGTCGCGCATTCTCTGCGGGGAATGACATCACGAGCTTGCAGGGCCTCTCCGCCAGCGAAGCCACGCAGCAGATGCTACGGGGCCAGGAGATCTTCCAGCGGCTCGAAGACTGCCCCCAGGTGACGATCGCAGCGATCGATGGTGTCGCGCTCGGCGGAGGCCTCGAACTCGCGATGGCGTGCGACATCCGTGTGGCCTCCCCCACCTCACGTCTCGGGCAGCCTGAGATCACACTCGCGAACATCCCCGGCTGGGGCGGCACGCAACGCCTGCCTCGCCTCATAGGCGAGGGCAGGGCCATCGAGCTCATCCTCACAGGAGAGCTCGTGGATGCCGCCCGGGCCGAGCAGATCGGGCTCGTCAACCGAGTCACCGACGACCCCGTCGCCACGGCGCATCAGCTCGCTTCGGCGATCGCTGCGAAGGCGCCCACGGCCGTCGATGAAGCACTCAAGGCCGTCTACGCGGGCGCACGTCACGGCATCGTCCACGGACTGCTCGTCGAAGCGCGAGGAGTCGGCACGTGCTGCACGACTCCAGAGCAGCGCGAGGCCGTGCAGGCGTTCCTCGACCGCAAGAAGCCCTCCACCCCGAAGGAAACAGTATGAGCACACATTTCTCCTCCCCACCTCGTCTACTGATGGGTGACGACGCGCTCGAGTCGGCTGCGGCGGACCTGTCCGCGCTCGGCTCTCGCGTTCTCATCGTGACCGACCCCGGCATCGTGGCCGCAGGCATCCTCGAGCTGGTCCTCGACCCCTTGCGGATGAGCGGTCTTCCCGTCGCCACCTTCACGGACGTCGTCGGAAATCCCGACGTTGCCACCGTCGCCGCTGCATTCGCTGCGCTGCAGGCTGATGGCGCCGACATCGTGGTTGCCGTCGGCGGCGGCTCGAGCATGGACGTCGCGAAGTCGATCGCGCTGCTCGCGACCAACGGCGGTGAGATCGGCGACTACGAAGGCGTCGACCGCTTCCAGCACCGGCCGCTGCCGATCATTATGATCCCCACGACCGTCGGATCCGGTTCCGAAGTGACCAAGGGCGCCGTCATCACCAACCACGAGACAAACGTCAAGATGGTGATCGTCTCCGACCTCTTGTTCGCGACGATCGCGATCCTCGACCCACGCGTCGTGGCGAAGCTACCCGGCCGCATCGCGGCCACGACGGGCATGGATGCGCTCACGCACGCGATCGAGGCCTACGTCGCAAAGGGTGCAAACCCTGTGACCGATGCCATCAACATCGGCGCCATCGAGCTCATCGGCGCCAGCCTGGTCAAGGCATCGCGTGGAGATGCGGCGGCGCTCTACGACATGCTGGTGGCCTCGTCGATGGCAGGCATCGGATTCCATGACGCTGGCCTCGGTGCCGTGCACGCGCTCGCGAACACGCTGGGCGCCCACTACGGGGTTCACCACGGCACCGCGAACGCGCTCTTCCTGCCGTACGTCATGGACTACAACATCTCTGCGGCTCCGGCGCGCTTCGCGCGCATCGCACGTGCGCTCGGAGAAAACACTGCAGGCTTGAGCGACGCAGAGGCCGCGTCGCTCGCAGCCAAGGCTGTGCACCGACTTGCAGATGAGACGGGTGTTCCGCGCACCCTCTCCGAACTCGAGATCGCCGACGACCGGCTCGAGGACCTCGCGCGTGACGCGCTGCAGCAGGCCGACCTGCCGGGCAACCCGCGCGAAGCCACCTACGACGACCTTCTCGCGCTGTACCGACGCGCGGCCTGACCATAAGGAGCCCCACAGTGACTACGACAGCGCCCCGACTCATCCGCCCCTACATCGACGGTGAAGTGACGGGCGACGGTGAGCTCATCGAGCGCCGCGCTCCCGGCACCAACGCCCACGTCTCGAACATCGTAGCGACGGAACGCCACGACGTTGAGCGAGCGATCCGCGCCGCTCGAACGAGCTTCGACGATGGCCGTTGGGCCGACACCACCGGCTTCCACCGAGCGGCAGTACTCAACCGTCTGGCCGACCTCATCGACCGCGACGCAGAACTGCTCGCTCGCCTCGACGCAGAAGAAGGCGGCAAGCCGATCCGCATCGCTCGCGGAGATGTTGGCGGAGCAGCATCACTGTGCCGCTACGCGGCAGCACTCGCACTGACTCAGCACGGCGACAGCTACACCAATAACGGCCCTGACTTCACCGGCATCATCATGAAGCAGCCGATCGGTGTCGTCTCGCTCGTCATCCCGTGGAACTTCCCCGCGCTCATCCTCTGCCAGAAGCTGCCGTTCGCGCTCGCTGCGGGCTGCTCTGCCGTGATCAAGCCCTCGGAGTTCACGAGCGCATCCGCGATGCACATCGCCCACCTGTGCAGCGAGGCCGGGGTGCCCGACGGCGTGGTAAACGTTGTGACCGGTGCCGGAGACGTCGGCCAACTGCTAAACGAGTCGCCGCTGATCGACATGGTGTCGTTCACCGGATCGACCGCGACGGGCAAGAAGGTCATGCAGGCGGCGGCCGGAACGATGAAGAAGCTGTCGCTTGAGCTCGGCGGCAAGGCCGCATCCGTCGTCTTCGACGACGCAGACCTCGAGGACGCCATTGCCGGCGTCACCTTCGGCGTCACCTTCAACAACGGCGAGTGCTGCGTCTCGCAGGCTCGCCTGATCGTGCAGGACGGCATCGCCGACGAGCTGCTGGCGGGTGTCGCAGAGCGCATGCGCCAGGTGCGCGTCGGACAGCCGCTCGACGAAGCGACCGACGTCGGCGCGATGATCCACGCCCAGCACCGCGAGAAGGTGCTCGACCTCGTCGCTGGTGCCGGAGCGGCGGGTGCCGAGATCACGCTCGGCGGCGGCGCGCTACAGGGCGGCGAGCTCGGCGACGGGCAGTTCGTTGAGGCCACCATCATCGACGGGGTTCGACCCGGGCTGGAGGTCTTTTCGCAGGAGATCTTCGGCCCCGTGCTCACCGTGACGCGATTCGGCGATGACGCGGAAGGCATCTCGCTCGCGAACCGCGTGTCGTACGGTCTGTCGAACAGCGTCTGGTCGAAGAACATCGACCGCGTCCTCACTGCCGCGAAGGAGATTCGCAGCGGCACGGTCTACGCGAACACGGCGATCGATGGCCCTCCGCAGATGCCGATCGGTGGCTTCAAGGCCAGCGGCATCGGTCGCGAGATGGGCGAGGCCGGCTTCGAGGAGTTCCTTGAGACCAAGTCGGTGAACATCCGCACAGGACGCCGCGCGGGCTCCTTCATGATCCCGGGCACGCGCGCGTGATCACGCACGCATGACGATGGGGAGGGGCACAGCCCCTCCCCATCGTCATTGCTACCCCTACCTGCCCGCCTCGCGCTGTCGCCCGAGCTGGTGTCGCAGGGCATCCTCGAGCCGCGGCCGCCGGAAGCGGTGGCCGAGCTCGGTGAGCCTGGCGGGCACGACGCGCTGGTTGGCGAGCGCGAGCTCGCGCATGCCCTGGTGACCGAGCAGCACGCGCGGGCCGAGCGACGGCGTGCGCAGCAGCGCGGGCCGGTGCAGCACCCCTGCCAGCTCAGCGGCGAACTCCTCCTGCCGCACGGCGTCGGGCGCGACGGCGTTCACGGGACCGTCGAGCCGCTCGTCGACGAGCGCTCGCGCATAGATGTCGACCAGGTCGTCGAGATCGATCCACGACTGCCAGTGCTCGCCACCCGCGAGCGGGCCGCCGAGGCCGGCGGCGTAGATCGGTCGCAGCACCTGCAGCATGCCGCCGCGGGGCGACTGCACCAGCCCGGTGCGCACCTGCACCGAGCGCATGCCGCCCGCTGCGGCCGACGCGGCCTCCGCCTCCCACTCGGCGACGACCTCCGCAAGGAAGCCCTCGCCCGCGGCGCTCGACTCGATCAGCGGCTCGTCGCCGCGATCGGCGCCGAAGCGGCCGATGGCGGATGCGCTGACGAAGGCGCGCACGCCGCTCGCCGCCGCGAGCTCGGCGAGCAGTCGAGTCGGTCCGATGCGACTGGAGCGGATGCGGTGCCGGTGCTCGTCGTCGAAGCGGCCGAAGATCGATGCCCCGGCGAGGTGCACGACGGCGTCGATGCCATCGAGGAGGTCGGATGCGGGGGCGTTCGGGTCCCACCGCCGCTCTCCCTCCTGCGCATCCCGGCGCACGAGCCGCACGACCTCGTGGCCCGCGGTCGTGAGGAATGCCGAGAGCTCGGTGCCGACCAGGCCACCGGCGCCCGTGATGGCGATCGTCATCGGCTCGGCGTGCAGCTCGCGCTGCCGCGCGAGGTCGTCGGCCAGCTGACGATGGCGGTAGACGAACATGGGACGCAGCAGGTGCGAGCCCACCAGCGTGTCGACGGCGTCGTGCACGCGCGTGCCCTCGCCGGAGGGCGTCGCCACGGGATCGAAGCGGTGCTCGTGGCGCCAGCGCACGGCGGCGAGCGCCGCGGAGGCGAGGCCGTCGTCGACCCGCTCATCGACGAACGCGCGGCCGTCGACGTAGCCTGCCGGGTCGTGCTGCCCGACCCAGAGCTGGCCGCCCGGGAGCGCGAGCTCAGCCCTGCCGTCGGCGAGCGAACCGGCCTCGCGACGCACTCTGCCCGGCATCCACGGCGGCATCAGCCGCTGCAGCGCACCGCGCCGCTCGTGCCAGCCGAAGACCGCCTCGATCGGCGCCTCGATCGTGCTCCAGTGCTGGATGCTCATGGCTCGACGCTACGCCCGCGACCCATGCAGCGCCGATGACCGGCGGCTACGCGGCCCGCGCGACAGCCTGCTCGGCGAGCGCGCGGAACCGCTGCAGGTCGAGCCGGATGGTGCGCTCGTCGAGTTCGAGGGCGCCGGCGAGATGGGGCGCATCACCGCGAGGCGCCCAGATCACTCGCACCGTCACGCGGGTGCGCGGCTGGCCGTGCCGCTCGGCTCCGGCCGGCTCGAGGTCGACCCACCAGCCCATCGTCGTCTGGTCGACGCTCGACCAGGCGATGCGCTCGCCCGGCACCTGCTCGGTGATCAGCGCATAGAAGGTCGACTCGACGCCCGCTATCGAGACGCGCCAGCGCATCCGCACCTCGGTCTCCAGGTGCACCGACTCGACGCCGGTCATGAAGGAGGGAAAGGATGCGAACGCCGTCCAGAGCTCGAAGACGGCATCGCGCGACGCTGCGACCTCGAATCGATCGTCGACCTGCAACATGCAACCCCCAACCGCGACCGGAAGCTGAGCGGGGTGCCCGCGCTGTACCCCTTCAGCATCGTCGCATGCCTCACCTCGGCGGGCAACAGCGTGTCCCTGAGGTTCGCTCGGCTGCGGGCGGAACCCGACGCATCCGCCCGGATAAGTAGACTTGGAGGCATGTCCAAGGTCCTCTCCTCCCTCCCCGTCGGCGAGCGTGTCGGCATCGCCTTCTCCGGCGGCCTCGACACGTCGTGCGCCGTCGCGTGGATGCGCCACAACGGTGCCGTGCCCTTCACCTACACCGCAGACATCGGGCAGTACGACGAGCCCGACATCGACGCGGTGCCCGGCCGGGCGACCGAGTACGGCGCGGAGGGCTCGCGACTCGTGGATGCGAAGGCCGCGCTGGTCGAGGAGGGCCTCGTGGCGCTGGCGACGGGCGCGTTCCACATCCGCTCCGGCGGCCGCACCTACTTCAACACCACGCCGCTGGGCCGCGCCGTCACCGGCATGCTGCTGGTGCGCGCCATGAAGGAGGACGACGTCGAGATCTGGGGCGACGGCTCCACCTACAAGGGCAACGACATCGAGCGGTTCTACCGCTACGGCCTGATGGCCAACCCCGGCCTGCGCATCTACAAGCCGTGGCTCGACGCCCGCTTCGTGACCGAGCTCGGCGGCCGCAAGGAGATGTCGGAGTGGCTCGTCGCCAACGGCTACCCCTACCGCGACTCGGCCGAGAAGGCCTACTCGACCGACGCGAACATCTGGGGCGCGACGCACGAGGCGAAGACGCTCGAGCACCTGAACGAGTCGCTCGAGATCGTGCAGCCCATCATGGGCGTGAAGTTCTGGGATGCCTCGGTCGAGATCCCGACGGAGGACATCACCGTGCGGTTCGAGGCCGGTCGGCCGGTGGCGATCAACGGCGTCGAGTTCACGGATGCGGTGGCGCTGGTGATGGAGGCGAACACGATCGGCGGTCGTCACGGGCTGGGCATGAGCGACCAGATCGAGAATCGCATCATCGAGGCGAAGAGCCGCGGCATCTATGAGGCTCCGGGCATGGCGCTGCTGCACATCGCCTACGAGCGGCTGCTGAACGCGATCCACAACGAGGACACCATCGCGACCTACCACGAGCAGGGTCGCCGGCTCGGGCGCCTGATGTACGAGGGCCGCTGGCTCGACCCGCAGTCGCTCATGCTGCGCGAGTCGATCCAGCGCTGGGTCGGCTCGTCGGTGTCGGGCGAGGTCGTGCTGCGCCTGCGTCGCGGCGAGGACTACTCGATCGTCGACACTCGCGGCGAGGGATTCTCCTACCACCCGGACAAGCTCTCGATGGAGCGCGTCGGCGACGCCGCCTTCGGGCCGGAGGACCGCATCGGCCAGCTGACCATGCGCAACCTCGACATCGCCGACTCGCGCTCGCGCCTGGAGGGCTACGCGGCCGCCGGGCTCGTGCAGGGCGAGACCGCCAAGCTGCTGGGTGCGCTCGAGGCGGGCCGCGCGAGCGAGATCATGGTCAGCCCCGAGGACGACCCCGAGGCCGTCGAGCAGTGGAACGACCGCGCGGCGATGGACCTCGGCACGGACTAGCCGACTACGCCAGCCACTCCCGCGCCGCCGCGACGAGCGCGCGCACGCCCGACGTGAGCGTCGGCTCGATCATCGGCGCGAAGTGCGGGGAGTGGTTCGACGGCACGTCCTCGGGCATCCGGCCCGTCCGCAGCAGATCCGGGAAGAGTGTCGGGTCGAACCCGCCCAGGAACCAGTAGACGAGCGGCGCACCGGCCGCGGTGGCCAGCACTCCGACATCCTCGCTGCCGGAGACCGAGCCCGGGTCGATCACGCGGCCCTCGCCCAGCGCCGCCTGCAGCGCCGCGAACGTGCGAGCGGTGGCGGCGGGCTCGTTGACCGTCAACGGGAAGCGCTCGACGTAGTCGAACTCGGGCTCCTTGGGAGCATCGGATGCGGTGGCCTCGGCCCGCGTGATGCGCTCGATGCCGGCGATCACCGCGTCGCGCACCGCGTCGTCGAGCGTGCGCACGCTGAGCCCCAGCTTCGCCGAGGGCGGGATGATGTTGTTCTTCGTGCCGGCGTGCAGCTGTCCGACGGTGACGACGGCGCTGTCGGCCGGCGCGATCTCGCGCGCCACGATGCCCTGCAGCCTCGCCACGACGTTGGCAGCGAGATAGACCGGATCGACGGTGGTCTCGGGGCGCGAGCCGTGCCCGCCGGAGCCGTGCAGCGTGATGTCGATGGAGTCGGCGGCGGCCATCGCCACACCCGCGTGCAGCCCTGCGAAGCCCGCGGGGAAGGGCGCGACGTGCTGACCCAGCACCACATCGGGCTTCGGGATGCGGTCGTAGAGACCGTCTTCGACCATGCGTTCGGCGCCGCCACCCCACTCCTCGGCCGGCTGGAACAGCACGACGAGCGTGCCTGCCCACTCCCCCGACGCATCCGCGAGGGCCTCGGCGGCGCCCAGCAGGCATGTCACGTGCACATCGTGGCCGCAGGCGTGCATGAGCGGCACGTCGTTGCCGTCTGCGTCGACGCCTCGAGCGGTGCTGGCGTAGTCGAGTCCGGTCTCCTCGAGCACCGGCAGCGCATCCATGTCGGCGCGCAGCAGCACGGTCGGGCCGTCGCCGTTCGCGAGCACCCCGACGACGCCGGTGATGCCGATGCCCGTGGTGACGGCGTAGCCGAGCGAGCCGAGGTGGTCGGCGACGATGCCGGCGGTGCGATGCTCCTGGAACGAGAGCTCGGGGTGGGCGTGCAGATCGCGGTACACCGCGGCGAGCTCAAGGGCCATGTCGCCAGCGTAGGCGACCGTCTCGCGCCGCAACAGGCAGGGCGACCGTGGGCTTCGCGCCGGTGGCGGCGAACTCGTGTGTGACGAAGGCCGGAGTCGTGACGTCTCAGAGTCAGGACCGGCATTCGGCCGGCGAACCGCACCACGAGGGAAGGGGCCAACCATGGCTTTCGGAGACAAGGTCAGCAACAAGGCAGAGGAGCTCGGCGGCAAGGCCAAGGAGTCGCTCGGCGCGGCGACCGGCAATGACGAGCTGCGCGCCGAGGGCCGCGCCGACCAGGCCGCTGCCAACGCGAAGCAGGCCGGCGAGCACGTCAAGGACGCCGCGAAGGATCTCTTCGGCGACAAGAAGTAGCACTGCACGTCGCACGGATGCGGGCTCGCAGACGCAGGCCCGCATCCGTGCCCTGGCGGGGCTGGGAGCGGGGCCGGGTGCGGGGGCTGGGGCCGATAGACTGGTCTCGGTGTGCCGGGAAGTCTGGTCGGCGTGCCGCCGCGACCTTGCGCGGCGGCGGTCGAGAGGAGACCCGTGGAGCACACCCCCATCGCCGGCCGACGTGCCCGCATCGCGCACGCGCTGCGCCAGGAGACCATCGGTGGCGCCCTGCTGCTGCTCGCGGCGGCGATCGCGCTCGTCTGGGCGAACTCGCCGTGGCGCGACGGCTACGGCGCCCTCATGGATGCACGGATCGGGCCGGCCGCGCTGCACCTCGATCTGACCGTCGCCGCGTGGGCAGCGGACGGGCTGCTCGCCGTCTTCTTCTTCGTCGTCGGCGTCGAGCTCAAGCATGAGCTGGTGGCCGGCAGCCTGCGCAACCCTCGTCAGGCAGCGGTGCCGGTGCTCGCCGCGATCGGCGGCATGGCGCTGCCCGCGCTCGTGTTCGTCGCGATCGTGCTCCTCGGCGGCGACGCTGCGGCGCTCAGCGGCTGGGCGATCCCGGCAGCCACCGACATCGCCTTCGCCCTGGCGGTGCTGGCGATCTTCGGCCGCGGCCTGCCGATCGGGCTGCGCACGTTCCTGCTGACGCTCGCGGTCGTCGACGACCTGCTGGCCATCGTCGTGATCGCGATCTTCTACACGGCGACCGTGCATCTGCTGGCGCTTGCCGGCGCACTGCTGGCGATCGTGGCCTTCGCGCTCGTGGTGCGCTCGCGCTGGGCGCGCTGGTGGCTGCTCGTGCCGATCGCGCTCGTGGCCTGGTGGCTCATGCATGAGTCGGGCGTGCACGCCACGATCGCCGGCGTGCTGCTCGGCGCGGCGGTGCCGGCGAGGCCGATGCACGGCGAGCCCGAGCCTCGCACCCACCGCTTCGAAGCGGCCGTGCGACCGTGGTCGACGGCGATCGCCCTGCCGATCTTCGCCTTCTGCGCGGCGGGGGTCTCGGTCATCGGCGGCGGTGGCATCGCCGAGCTGCTCACGCAGCCGGTGCTGCTGGCCGTGGTGGCTGGCCTCGTGCTCGGCAAGCTGGCCGGCGTGCTCGGCGTCGCGGCGCTCGTCACCCGCGCCACGCCGCTGCGACTGCCGGACGGCATCGGCATCCGTGACCTGCTGCCGGTGGCGCTGCTGACGGGCATCGGCTTCACGGTCTCCCTGCTCATCACCGAGCTCTCCTTCGACGACGCCGCTCGCACGGATGCTGCGAAGCTCGCCGTGCTGATCGGCTCGGCGCTCGCTGCGCTCCTGGCCGCACCGATGCTGCGCTGGGATGCGCGCAGGGCGCGGGCTGCCGACATGAACGAGGATGGCGTGCGAGACGCCCCGCAGCCGCGCATCGGCGACTGACGGTGCGCAAGGGCACGGACCGACGCCCGAGACGGGCGTCGGCGCTGGCGTCGCAGCGGCGGCGCGAAAGCGCCCCCGCTCTCAGCTCCGGCGCGCGTGCACCCTGACCCACTCGTGCATCACGATCGCGGCGGCCGCCGCAGCGTTGATCGAGCGCGTCGAGCCGAACTGCCGGATCGCCACGTGCGCATCGGCCGCGTCGATCGCCTCGTCCGTCAGCCCCGGCCCCTCCTGCCCGAACAGCAGCACGCAGCGCTCCGGCAGCGGCGCGGCATCGACGGGCACGCTGCCCGCGGTGTTGTCGACGGCCACGACGACCAGACCGGCCTCGTGCGCCCAGCGGGTGAACGCATCCGTCGTCTCGTGATGCACGATGCGCTGGTAGCGGTCGGTCACCATCGCGCCACGACGGTTCCAGCGGCGCTTGCCGATGATGTGCACGGCGGATGCGGTGAAGGCGTTGGCAGTGCGCACGATCGACCCGATGTTGAGATCGTGCTGCCAGTTCTCGATCGCGACGTGGAAGGGGTGCCGGCGGGTCTCGAGGTCGGCGACGATCGCCTCGAGGCTCCAGTAGCGATAGGCGTCGACGACGTTGCGGCGGTCGCCGTGCTCGAGCAGCTCGGGGTCGTAGCGTGCGGGATGGAGGTGCTCGTCGGCGGGCCGCTCCCCCTGCTCGTAGCCCGGCCACGGGCCGACGCCGACCGGAAGCTGCGGCTCGTCGTCGTCAGTGGGCATGACTCCAGGCTAGGCGTCAGCCGATGATGCCGGTGGTCGGGCCGCCCGCGCGTGCTGGTGCGACGAGGCGCGGGCGCGACGTCATCGAGCGGTAGGCGGCCGCGAACGCGAAGCCGCCGGCGAGCCCGACCGCCCACCACGGGTCGCCGGGGATGTCCGGCATCGCGACCTCCGGGCTGTCGGCGGCCGGGGTGGGGATGCGCTCACCGGTGACGATGATGCGGTGGCTGTTGATGCCCAGCGGCGTGCAGGTGACGAGGGTGACGAGATCGCGGCCGGATTCGGGCATGAGGATGTCGGTGTCGCCGGGCTCGATGACCTGCACCTCGCCGACCTCGTAGGTGAGGATCTCGCCGTAGACGTCGAGCTCGAACACGTCGCCGGTCTGCACCTGGTCGAGCTCGCTGAAGAGCACCGACTCCGGCAGGCCGCGGTGGCCGGTGAGCACGCTGTGGGTGCCGGCGCCGCCGACGGGCATGGCGGAGCCGAGCAGGTGCCCGATGCCCTGCCGCAGGGTCTCCTCGTCGGTGCCGTGGTAGATCGGCAGGTCGACGCCGATGGCGGGGATGCGGATGCGCGCCATCACCGCTGCGGGGCCGAGGTTCAGCTGCTCCTCGTAGGCAGCGACGATCGCTCGCTGGTCGCTGAGCGGCGTCTGGCCGTAGGGGTCGATGAGGGCACCGCCGGTGAGCGTCTGGTTGTAGGCAGCAGCTGCCGCGAGCTCGGCTTCGCGGCCCTCGGGGCCGAGCTCGGTCATGACGTCGTCGTAGTCATCGACGCGCTGTGACTGCTCGAGCTGACTGAACCAGCCCGCTGCCGTCGGGTAGAGCAGGATGCTGACCCCGACCATCACCATGACGGCGATGAGCATCGAGGAGACGGTGCCGCGGCGACCGCGCGAGCTCGACGCGGCGACCGGGGTCTCCGGTGCGAGTGCGACGACTGCGGTCATGGCGGCTCCTGTGAAGGTCTGCGGCGAGAAGGGGAGCCCCGCGACAGAGGAGGGATGAGCCTCTGCCGCGGGGCGGTCGGGAGGGGCCTAGGCCTGAGCCTTGGCCTTGCGGCGGCGGATGAGCGCGAAGCCCACGGCGCCGAGGATGAGGCCTGCGCCACCGATCATGAACGCGACCTGGCCGCTGCCGCCCGTGATGGGCAGCGCGTAGGCCGGGACCTGCGGGTTGGCGACGGTCACGTCGACCGAGGTCGCCGACACATCGCCTGCGACGACCGTGTAGGCCGGGATCGGCGTTGCGGTGATCTGGTAGCCGACCGGTGCCTTCGTCTCGACGATCCAGTACTCGACGCCCGCGCGCAGACCGGGCACGAACGCGATGCCGTTGTCACCGGAGACGAACGTGTCGACGCCGTCGACCACGATCGGGTCGGTGCCGGCGACCGCGGCGGCCTCGGATGCGAACACCTGGAACTCGGCGCCGGCGAGCACGGCGGCCTGGTCGCCGGTCTCGTGCTTGAGGATGGCGATCGTGCCCCACTCGGTGCTGGCAGCGGTCGCGTCGAAGGTGTTGTCGTTGACCGTCAGGCTCGCGTCGTTCTCGATGACGCCGTCGCCGAGCACGTCGACGGTCGTGAGGATCTCGACCTCGACCGAGGCGGCGTTCGCTGCAGCGAGCTTCGTCAGTCCGGCAGTCGTGAAGGTGACCGAGACATCCTGACCGCTCTGCACCAGCTGGTAGTCGGCGGCGACGAGCGAGACGTTGACGCCGGTGACCGTCGCGCTGACGTAGCCGAGGCGGGCGTCGAGCGAGTCGGCGATGACGAACGAGCTGAGCGTGTCGTCGGCGGCGATCTCGGGCACGTCGGCGGTGATGGTCCACGAGATCTCGTCGCCCAGGCCGCGTGCGGCGCTGTCGTCGACGATCTTGTCGATCGCGGTGAGCGAGTTCTTCGGGTAGACGTGCACGTCGTAGAGCCAGGTGTTGTTCTGCGGCAGCGGCACGGTCACGAGGAACGGCGCGGTCTCGATTGCGATCTGGTTCGCACCCGGCGCGGTCTCGGTGACGAGGTAGACACCGAGCGGCAGCTCGTCGAAGACGGCCGTGCCGGTGGCGTCGGTCGTGATGGCGTCGACGGCCGCGAGGGGGCCGGCCGTCGCCGGGGTCAGGGCTGCAGCGGCGTCCCACCCGGCGTTGGTCGTCAGGTCGATGCCCGTGACGCGCTCGACAGTGAACTCGACGCCGACCAGCGGCGTGAGGCCCGTGGTGTCGACGACGGTGCCGTTGTTCGGCAGACCCGTCGCGTCGGCGGGCTCGGCGAACTTGTGCACGGAGATCGAGCCGACCGCGGCCGGGTCGATGTTGCTGGGGGCGGCGGATGCGGGCAGCGCGCCGCCGAGGACGGCGAACGTCGCGACCGCGGCTGCGCCGAGGCCGGCGGCGACGCGCGCCGTCACGCTCTTCTTGTTGGTTGCCATGGCGGCAGTTCCTTCCGGGGTGGGTGATGCAGAGGGTTGGGTGGGTCTGATGGGGCTCATGTCACGGCCTTGCCGAGCGACTGGAGCGGATCCTCGTCCTGACGAGGAGGGCTGCGGCGACGAGCAGACCGAGCAGGAGCACGCCTGCGCCGCCGAAGAGATAGGTGTCGGCGCCGATGCCGCCGGTGAGCGGCAGCGTGAGCGCTGGCGCGTCATCGTTGACGAAGCGATAGATCGCGTGCTGACCGGCAGTCACCGTCACCGAGGCAGCCTGTGTGTCCGTGAGCGTCTGCCAGTTCGCCGCCTCCGAGAGCTGCGCGGGCGTCGCGCTGACTGGACCGGTGTACCGCTGGAGCGCCTGGCCGAGGTAGGCGTAGGAGCCCATGTCCTCGCTCAGCGCGTAGGCGTGGCCCGGTCGCACCTCGAGCGTGTTGGCCGCCGTGACCGCGCTCGTGCCGGTGACGGTCGTCGCGCTGAGACCCGCGAGGGTCGCAGGCGTGGCACGCAGCGCGAACACCTCCGGCCCGATGGTGCCGCCGTTGTCGTTCACGACGACCTTCAGCAGCGTCAGCCGCGCGGTCTGGTTCGTCACGGTGCAGGTGACGCTGGCACCCGATCGGGCGACTGTGACATCCCCTGCCGCGCTGACCGCTACGGTCGCGCCGAGCTCGTCGACGCAGCGCCAGGCACCGGTCTGCACATAGGTCGCAGGTCCGCCGCTCTCGGTGAGGCGGTAGGCGACGCCGGGCGTGATCTCGCCCGTCGCCTGCGTCGAACCGGTGGTTCCCGAGGGGCCGGTGCGCGCGCCCTGGGGACCCGTAGCGCGCAGCTGCCAGCTGGTCGCCGCGGCCGTGCCGAAGGGCACCGTCTTGACGAGCGTGAGGGTAGTGGGGAGGGCTCTGTTGACGATCGTGCACTCGACGCTCGAGCCCGGGGTGATCCCCGTGAGTGTCGCGCCCTGCGCGTTCGGCAGGGCGACGGTCGAGGTCGCGCCCTCGACGGTCGTGACGTGGCACTCGCCTGCGACGAACGCGAAGCCCCTCTGCTGCGCCTCCGACACTGCGATGCTCGCTCGAGCGCTCGCGCTGCCGTACTGCAGGTTCCAGCGGGCCTCGCCCTGCGCATCGGTCGTCTGCGTCGACGCGGACGGCGTCGAGGTCACGGTGCCCGTGGTGGCCTGCGCTGCGGCGGTGACGCGCCAGCCGACCCCGGGTGTCGGGTTGGCGCCAGCGGTGTCCTCGACGACCTTGCGCACGATGACACTGGTGACGAGCGGCGCGTTGCGGAAGGTGCAGACCACGCTGGCTCCTGCGCGGTTCGGGATCGTCACCGACCCCGAGCGTGCGCTGCCGGAGGCGATCGTCGCTCCGTCCTCGTCGACGCAGGTGTAGCTCGAGGTGTAGCTGGACCCGTTCGCGGAGATCGTCTCCTGGATCGTGTAAGTCTGGCCCGCGAGCGCGGCCAGCGGCCCGAGCTGCACCGGCTGGATGCCCGAGGCTGCCCCGGTGGTGGTGGCTGTGCCGAGCGTCGTGGTGCCCCGCAGGGCAGACAGCGTGAACTGGTCAGCGCTCGCGACGCGGCCGACGACGTCCTTGCGGATCGTCAGCGTCGCCGGCGAGAGGCAGCTGGCGAGGTCGCCGCTGGCAGAGAGCGACGTCGTGACGCTGCCGGCGCGGAGCGCGCCGGTCGAGGGATCGTAGATGCGCACGGTCGTGCCCGTGCCGAGGTAGACGGTGCCGTCGCCCTCGAAGGCCGCACCGTTCGTCCCGCTCAGACCCACGAACGGGGGCGTCGAGCTGACCGGCATGGTGCCGCCTGCCGCGATCGCCGCGGCCGTGACGGTGTAGATGCGGGTGTCGCCATCGGTCGCGCTCTGCACCACGTAGAGGTTGCCGAGCGCATCGAAGGCCATGTCTCCGTTGCTCGTGCCGGTCATGCTCGTGGCGAAGCTGCCCACCGCGGTGACCGCAGCATTCGCCGGGTTGTAGACGAAGAGCTGGAAGGTGGTGACGCCGCCTACCGCGCGGTAGCCGCCGAAGTAGTAGCGGCCATCCGAGAGGCTGACGGCGCCGAGCACCACGCTCGTGTCGGTGGCGACGTTCGTCACGGCGGTGCGCTGCCAGCCGCCAGCGACGGAGTAGCGGTGGACCGCCGCCAGGCCGGTCGCGGTGCCGCTGGCTCGCTCGGCTGCGAACATGACGGTGCCACCGAGCCCGATGCCGAAGGCGTTCATCTGCGCAGTGCTGGCGACGCCGGTGAACCGGCCGAACTGGCTGATGGACGAGGTCGTGCCGGTGCGCACGACCTGGCTGACGACACCGTTGGTGGCGAGCGAGTAGAAGGTGCCGGAGACGCACAGCGCTGGCGGGTTCGAGCCGAGCTCGAACCCGCCGAGGTCGTCGACCCCGTTGGTCCGATCCGCCTGCGTCGACGTGCGCCACTCGGTCGCCGTCCAAGAGTAGCCAGCGGGCGCCGAAGCGGGGCGAACGCGATACTCGTACTCGGCGGTCGTGCTGTTGGACGCGATGCGGTGAGCCCCCACGTGGGTGATCTGGAACTCACCGCGATCAGGATCCAGGTCCCCCGGCGCCGCGCAGGCCGTGATCGTGCAGTCAGCGACCGTCGCACGGTTGCCCCACGCGCTCCAGCTGCCCCACGAGATGAACCAGAGCAGCTGGGTGCCCGTCCGTGCGCGGTACTCGATCTCGAACGTCGCGCCCGCCTGCGCCGGCGAGAGCCGCCAGTGGAGGTAGGGGGCCGCGACCGTGGGCTCTGGCGCGTTGACCGCCATGGTGCCGATCGACGGCGCGGCCAGCAGCTGCGGTGCCGCTTGCTGCGTCGCCTCCGGAGCCGGCGTCGCGGATGGCAGCGGCGCAGCGGTCGGGGCGGGCGTCGCTGCAGCAGACGCGCTAGGAGTGGGTGCAGGAGCAACCGTCTCCGTGGGAGCCGGCGCCGGCATCGCGGGCTCGCTGGCGGTCGAGCTGTTGGCGGGCGATGCCGCCGAGGCCGCCGGCAGCGCCGCGAGCTGGCTGAAGGGCAGGCCGATCACGGCCGCAACCACAATGGCCGTCGCTCGAGAGGAGCGGCGACGTGCAGCAAGGCGCGTGAGCATGGAGGTTCCTCCCTGGAGGTGTGTGAGGAGCAGGTGCCGGCGCTTCGTGGGAGAACCCACGGTGGTCTCGGGCATGCCGTGCTTCGCCTCGAACCTATTGAGCGAACCTCAGGATGAATGGGCGTAGCCCCCAAAACAGACTCAGGAATCTGAGAGAGATTCAACTCCGGAAAAGCCAGAACACTGTTCGGGTAGAGGTTTCCTCAATTTCGCTTCGCGTCTGCTCAAGATCGGGATGCCGAACCGTTCACACGACGGACACGCGCCACGCGTAGCCTGGCCCCATGTCCACACCTCGCACCCGCGCCGACATCGAATGCTGGCTCACCGACATGGATGGCGTGCTCGTCCATGAGTCGCGGCCCCTCCCCGGTGCCAAGGAGCTCCTGCAGCAGTGGCAGGACGCCGGCACCGAGTTCCTCGTGCTCACGAACAACTCGATCTTCACGCCCCGCGACCTCGCGGCGCGACTGCGCGCATCCGGCCTCAATGTGCCCGAGGAGCGCATCTGGACCAGCGCGCTCGCGACGGCCGACTTCCTGCTCGATCAGGCGCCCGGCGGCTCTGCCTACGTGATCGGCGAGGCGGGCATCATCACCGCGCTGCACGAGATCGGCTTCACGATGACCGACACCGACCCCGACTTCGTGGTCATCGGCGAGACCCGCTCCTACTCCTTCGAGGCGATCACCAAGGCGATCCGACTGATCGCCAAGGGCGCGCGCTTCATCTCCACCAACCCCGACGCGACGGGCCCGAGCGCCGACGGCATCCTGCCCGCCACCGGCGCCATCAACGCGCTGATCACGACGGCCACCGGCCGCACGCCCTACATCGTCGGCAAGCCCAACCCCATGATGTTCCGCTCGGCGCTCAACAAGATCGGCGCGCACAGCGAGAACACCGGCATGATCGGCGACCGCATGGACACCGACATCATCGCCGGCATGGAGGCAGGCCTGCACACCGTGCTCGTGATGACCGGCATCTCCGACCCCGCGAGCGTCGAGACCTACCCGTTCCGTCCCGACGAGATCCTCGACGGCGTGTACCAGCTGGTCGACGAGAAGCCCGTGGAGTCCGACCTCGACGAGCCGCACGCGGACATCTGACGGGCGGATGCGGTCGCCCGCTCAGGCGGTCAGGCCTCCGCGAGCAGGCGGATGACGTGGGCTCCGAAGGCACCGCCGGCGAGCGCAGCAGCGATCGCGGCGAGCGGCAGCACCGCCTTCTCGACGGGGCGGTGCGCGACCTCGCGTGCGTCGAGCCCATCGAGGCGGATCCAGCCGTAGCGAGCAGCCTTCCCGCGGTGCGCGGCGAGCACGACGAGCACGATCGCGAGCACCCCGGCGGCGAGCACGAGCACGAGCCACAGCAGTGACAGGCTCGCCCCCTCTGCGGCGCTGAAGGGCGCCAGCGCCAGCGCCGCCAGTGCGATCGGCAGCACCCACCAGGTGACGGGCGGGCCGAAGCCGCGCGCGACCAGCAGCCACAGCGCGGTGCCACCCGCCAGCGCCACGAGCCCCAGCATCAGTCCGCCCCAGCCGGCGACCTGGCAGATGCTCTCGGAGTGCGCGCCGCAGGCGCCGTCGTCGAAGGAGATGAGGAGGCCAGCTGCGCTCGATGCCGCGCTGGTGCCGAAGCCCACCGCCGACCACGCGGTCAGCAGGCCGAGCCAGGCGGTGAAGCGATCACCGGTGACGATGAGCGGCGGCGTCCTGAAGAAGCGCGCCGACCAGCTCATGGCTGCAACGCTACGCCGCCCCCGCGAGCGCTGCGTCGGTGCGATCGAGCAGCCTGTCGAGCTCGCGAACGGCCGCGCGGCCCGCGCGGTTGGCACCGACCGTCGACTGGCTGGGGCCGAAGCCGATCAGGTGCACGCGCGGCTCGGCGACGACGCGCGTGCCCCGCACCTGCACGGCGCCCAGCTCATTGCGCAGCGCGAGCGGGTCGAGGTGCGAGAGCGACGCCGTGAAGCCCGTCGTCCACAGGATGGTGTCGACGCTCGTGAAGCTGCCGTCGGCCTCGCGCACGCCGTGCGGCTCGATGGCGACGAACATCGGGCGCCGCTCGAGCGCGCCACGGGCCTTGGCGCGCAGCGCGTAGTCAGTCCAGAGCAGGCCCGTGTAGGAGACGACGCTGCCGGTCGGACGGCCCGCCTCGGCATCGGCGGTCACGCGCTCGATCACGTCGCGGCCGTTGATCTCAGGCTCGAAGTCGCCCTCGAGGAAGACGGGCTCGCGGCGGGTGTACCAGCGGGTGTCGGCGACCGCCGAGAGCTCCTCCAGCAGCTGCACGGCCGAGATGCCGCCGCCCACGACCGCCACCCGCTGCCCGGCGAAGGCCGACGCCGCCGCGTAGTCGCGCGTGTGCAGCTGACGGCCCTGGAACGCATCCGCCCCCGGGTACTCCGGCAGCCGCGGGTTGTTCCAGGTGCCGGTGGCGTTGATGATCGCGCGGGTGCGCCAGGCGCCTGCGCTCGAGGTGACGAGCAGGGCGCCTCCGGGGTCAGGGTCGGCGCGCGTGACGCTCGCCACCGCGACCGGGCGCAGGATCGGCAGCCGCATCGCGCGCTCGAAGGCAGCGAAGTAGCGCGGCACGGCCGTGCGACTCGGCTCCTCGGGGTCGGCGGGCGGCTGCGCGAAGCCCGGCAGGTCGAAGATGCCGTTGACCGTGCGCATGCGCAGCGACTCCCAGCGGTGCTGCCAGGCACCGCCCGACGCGGCATCCGCATCGAGCATGACGAAGCTGCGCTCGGCCTCCGGCTGCTCGAGCGCGCTGGCGTAGCCGCGCTGCTGCAGGTGGAAGCCGGCGGAGAGGCCGGCCTGACCGGCGCCGATCACGACGATGGAGGCGCTGCGCTCGGCCGCTGCGCTCGACTCGGTCATCGCCCGCTCACTCTCCTCATCGTTCAAAACTCAACGATATGGAGAACCGGGGAACGGGGCCGTTTCTTCCCCGCGCGGCGCCAGCGGATCAGAGCGTCAGGTAGAGCAGCTGCTGGGCGCCGCTCAGGAGCAGGCCGAGCAGGCCGGCGATGCTGATGCCGATCGCGACGCCGGCGAGCACGCGCGCCGGCTCGCGGCGCAGCAGCGATGCGATGCCGAAGCCGAGCGCGCCGAGCGCGAGGAGTCCGCTGACGACGGCCCCGACCGCGCCGATGACGCCGACCACGTTGTAGTTGCCGCCTTCGCGGACGAACCCGAAGGTCACGAAGCCGATGCTCGCCCCCGCCACGGTGCCCAGGCCCGCCAGCACCAGCGCCACGATCGCGAGCGGCTTGCCCCGCCCGCCCGGCTTGCCTGCGGGCTGCTGCGGGGAGTGAGGTGCGTAGTGCACCTGCGCGTGCTGAGCCTGCGGTGCGTGCTGGGCCGGCGACGCGTACTGTGCGCCGGCGTCGGGCGTGGGCTGCGGGTGCGTCATGCGCTCAACCTATGCGTGCCCGCTGAACGCGGTCTGACGCATCCGTCGGTCGTCGTGCGCCGTATCGTCGAGGGCATGATCCCCGCCGACTGGATGCCCCACCGCCGCGCCGACGGCGAGACGGTCGGCTTCGTGCGAGCAGCGGGCGAGGGCTTCCAGCCGATGGATCTGTTCGGTCGGCCGCTCGCCGCTGCCGGCGAGTGGCTCGCGGCCGAGGAGACGCTCGACGCGCACACGATCGCCTGGATCGACCAGCCCTGGATGCTGGAGGTCGACGGGGCGGATGTGCGGGTGCGGGTCGTCGAGGTGACGCCGGCACGGATCCGGGTGAAGCTCGATGACTTCGGCGACGTCACGACGAGCGCGCGCTTCTGGGAGGTGCCGGTGCCGGAGACGGGCAGGCTGCGTCCGGCGCCTCCGATCACGGAGTGGCCGGCGCGCGATTGAGGGTCAGGCGGGCTTCAGCAGCCAGGCGATCACGAGCATCACCGGCAGCGCCATCACGGTCGTCAGCAGCACGATGTCGCGCGTGATGACGGTGGCGCGGTCGTAGCGCAGCGCATATTGATACATGTTCTGCGCGCTCGGCAGCGCCGCCATCACCGTGCAGGCGTAGACCAGGTGATCGTCCATGCCGAAGGCGAACTTCGCCAGCAGGAAGGCGGCGACCGGCATCACGAGATTCTTGAGCGCCACCGCGAGCACCACCTCGCGCCGGCCCGTGCCCGGCTGCAGCGGCTTGTCACCGCCGAGCGAGATGCCGAAGGCCAGCAGCATGAGCGGCACCGCCGCACCGCCGAGGATCTCGAGCGGCGCCAGCACCGGGTCGGGCAGCTGGATGTCGAAGGCGGCGACGACCGCGCCGAGCATGGCACCGATCAGCATCGGGTTGCGCAGCGGCTGCGTGAGGATGCCGACGAAGGATGCGCGGCCCGCGGTGAGGATGTCGAGCGTCGCGAGCAGCAGCGGGGCGAGGATGAGCAGCTGCAGCAGCAGCATCGGGCCGATGAAGCTCGCGTCGCCGATGACGTAGATCGCCACCGGCAGGCCGATGTTGTTGACGTTGCTGTAGCCGGATGCGGTGGCGGCGAGGGCGATGCGGCTCGGGTCCTTCGTGAACCAGATGCGGGCGACGACGCCGTAGATCACCGCGACGATGGCGAAGGTGATGAGGGCCACGGCCAGCACGCTCGAGAACAGCAGCCCGACATCGGCCTTCGCGAGCACCGTGAACAGCAGCGCGGGGCTGGCGGCGAAGAAGGAGGTCTGGTTGAGGACCAGGCGGCCCTCCTGCGAGACGATGCCGAAGCGGGCGAGCAGCCAGCCGACGAGGATGACGAAGCCGATGATGGCGAACCCGATGAGCACTCCGCCCATGCCACCTCCCCGTCAGGTTGTCAGATAGCCAATCTACTGCGGGGTGAGGCCGAGGTCGTCCAGCGTGATCGCCGCGCGGTACTCGACGCCCGCTGCCTCGATCGCCGCCTGCGCACCGGTCGCACGGTCGACGATCACGGCGACCGCAACCACCTCGGCGCCGACCTTGCGCAGCGCCTCGATGGCCGCGAGTGGGCTGCCGCCGGTCGTGGAGGTGTCCTCGACCACGACGACGCGCTTGCCGTCGAGCTCTGGCCCCTCCACCTGGCGGCCGCGGCCGTGGTCCTTCGGCTCCTTGCGCACCACGAACGCATCGACCGTCTGATCGCGCGCGAGGCTGCGGTGCAGCACGGCGTTCGCGAGCGGGTCGGCGCCCATGGTGAGGCCGCCGACGGCCGCGACGTCGGGGATGTCGGCGATCAGGTCGAGCAGCACGTCACCGATGAGCGGCGCCGCGCGGTGGTCGAGCGAGAGCTTGCGCAGATCGATGTAGTAGCTGGCGCGCTTGCCGCTGGTGAGGACGAAGTCGCCGTGGAAGACGGCCTCGTCACGGATGAGCTGGATGAGCTGGTCGCGCGCGGTCACGCCACCAGGCTACTCACGCCGGGTCGGTCGATGCGCTCACTGCGCTCGCCGCGCTCGGTGTGACCGGATGGTCGGGCAGCGGCACATAGGCGACCCGCGGCTGCCGCCCCGTCCAGGCGGCGAAGCGCTCGGAGCGAGTCGCGTCGGCGGGCGGCTCGACGGCGGGCTCGAAGATGCCGGGCCCGCGGATGGTCTCCTCGTTCGCGCGCTCGCGGTAGTCCTCCATCCACGCCAGCAGGCCGGAGGGGAACTCGAGGTTGGCCGCGAGCCCGACGCGCACGGCGCCCCAGCGGATGTCCCACGCGTGCATCGCCATGTCGAGCGTCGCGAGCGGCAGCGGCTGGAAGGCCTCCTCGCCCGCCTCGTGCGCGGCCGTGCGCAGCTGGGTGGCGAGCTGCTCCCACACCTCGACGGCCTCCCAGTCGGTCGAGCTCGTCGTCACCGACTGGTGCTCGGCCGTCAGGTCGTTCTCGCCCAGCGCTCGCCCCAGCAGCGCAGAGCCTCCGTACTCCGATTGCACACCGGTGGTGTGGCGGATGACGTCGGCGATCGACCACTCGCTGCACGCCGACGGCAGCCCGAGCCGATCGGCGGCGGAGCGAGCCTCGGCAGAGAAGAGGTCGAGAGCCTGCAGGTAGCGTTCGCGCGCGGTGCCCATCCGTCCATTCTGCACCCGCATGCGTGTGAGCCCCGGTTGGCCCTCCCGACGCATCCGCGCCCCTAGGCTCGATGCATGCGCATCGCCACCTGGAACGTGAACTCCGTGCGGGCTCGCTCGGCCCGCATCGTCGACTGGCTCGAGCGCAGCGACGTCGACGTGCTCGCCATGCAGGAGATCAAGTGCAAGACCGAGCAGTTCCCCTACGAGGCCTTCGAGGCCGCCGGCTATGAGGTGCAGGCGCACGGCCACAACCAGTGGAACGGCGTCGCGATCGCCTCGCGGCTGCCGATGAGCGAGGTCGAGCGCGACTTCCCCGGCCAGCCCGGCTATGCGAACAGCGGCGACCCGGTCGTCGAGGCGCGCGCCATGGCCGCGACCGTCGAGGGCGTGCGGCTGTGGAGCCTCTACGTGCCCAACGGCCGCGAGCTCACGCACGCGCACTACGGCTACAAGCTCGAGTGGCTGCGCGTGCTCACCGGCCTGCTCGATGAGTGGCGCGGCCACCCGCTCGCGCTCATGGGCGACTTCAACATCGCGCCGCGCGACACCGACGTGTGGGACATCGGCTTCTTCGAGGGGCTCACGCACGTCTCGCAGCCGGAGCGGGATGCGTTCCAGGCGTTCCTCGACGCCGGCCTCGTCGACGTCGTGCGCGACCGGGCGCCCGGCTACACCTACTGGGACTACAAGGCGGGCCGCTGGAACAAGGACGAGGGCATGCGGATCGACTTCGTGCTCGGCAGCCCCGAGCTGGCAGCGCTCGTCGGCCGCGCGTCGATCGACCGCGACGAGCGCAGCGGCGACGCCCCGAGCGACCATGTGCCGGTGGTCGTCGACCTCGATCTCGACACCGAGCTCGACGACGATCGGCCGATGATCTTCTGATGACGG
This sequence comes from Agrococcus sp. ARC_14, assembly GCF_022436485.1. Taxonomy (NCBI): domain Bacteria; kingdom Bacillati; phylum Actinomycetota; class Actinomycetes; order Micrococcales; family Microbacteriaceae; genus Agrococcus; species Agrococcus sp. ARC_14. The sequence goes on along the minus strand of NZ_JAKUDO010000001.1, from coordinate 658,953 downwards.
ATGGGTCGGGGCGCGACTCCCAGGGTGCCGAGGACTGGGAGGAGCTCGAGCCGCAGCGCGTGTGGACGGCCGCCGATCGGTGGCGGCTGGCCGCGTGGGTGCTGGTGTTCGCCAACCTGCTCGGCGTGCTGATGCTCGCGCCGGTGGGCGACGGCGGCCTCGTGCAGGCCGCCGAGGCAGCGGGCACCGACGACGGCCCCGCTCGCCTCACCTACTGGGTCACGGTGCTCGTCGCCACCTTGGTCGGCAACGCGATCGGGGCAGCGGCCGCAGCCACGAAGCGGCGCTGGGCGATCGTGCCGCCGCTGCTGGCCGCCGCCGTCTGCTGGATCGCGTTCTTCGTCGCGCAGGCGATGGTCTGACCGCCGACTGGCGCAGCTAGGCCGGATCCGCCGTCTGCAGGCTCGCAGCGCGCGGCTCGAGCTCGGCATCCACCGGCGCATCGTGGCGGCCGAGTGCGCGCAGCACGAGCGCGACCACCGTCGCGCAGGCGAGCAGCACCCACGACGAGTAGACGAGCGCGAGCGGCACGCCGCGAACGGACACCGGCGAGACATACAGGAACAGCGCGACGCAGAACGAGAGCACCACGACGATGCCGGCGGATGCGCCGAGCCAGAAGGTGGACGGCTGGCGCCAGACGGCGGCGCGGCCGAGCACGAGCACCGCCCAGGTCAGCGAGGGGCCGGTGACCGACATCAGCCAGTAGGGCACCAGGTCGGGCACGTCAGGCTCGACGATCGCGATCACCACCGTCGAGACGATGGCGTGCAACAGCACGACGACCGCGACCGGCATGCCGGTGGCGAGCATCGATCTGCCGGGGGTGGGATCCATGCGTGCGCTCCAGTCGATGAGCGTAGGCCAGCCGGTGGAGGCGCGCCAGTGCTGCCGTGCGCGCGCCGGGCTGGGGGTGCGGCGGACGCTCGCCCGATCCTCCGGCGGGCGGCTGACGCAATTCCGTTGCGGGCGACGGCGACCTCCGTCGCCACGCTCAGAACTGGCAGGAAAGGCGAGGCTGAGCGCAAGATACGTGCGCGAAGGCCGCTTTACGCTGGAAACACGCACTGATCGAGCGCAATGGCGCCACGATCGACCGCCCTTCGACCTCGCCAGGAGGCTCCCATGACGATGACCCAGGCCACCGCCGCCGACCTCCGCCAGCACCGCGCTTGGCTCCAGATCAAGGCAGCCGCGACAGCACTGCAGCCGCTGCAGTCGAAGAACGGCTCCATCGAGGATGCCGCGCACCACGACGCCGCCCGCACCCACGTCGCCGAGCTGACCGCGGGCATCCGCACCATGGCCCCCGAGTTCCCGCACGATGCCGCCTACCTCGAGCAGGCCGCTCTCGACTTCGAGCGCTGGGCCGACGGCGCATTCGGCGAGCCCGACTTCTTCGATGCGCTGCTGCAGTTCCAGCCCCAGCAGCACCGCGTCGACGGCCTGAAGCACCTCGTGATCTTCCCCATGTACACGCAGAACGGCTCGCCGAACCGGCTCGTCGAGGCCGTGCTCGTGGAGGTCATCTGGCCCGAGTTCATCGCCGAGCTCGAGGCCGGCGACTACTCCAACGCGCTGTTCGTGCCGCTGCGCTTCATCGACTTCACCGCCGGCTACGACACGAACTCGGCCGTGCTCTTCCCCGAGACCGTGGCGATGCGCGAGATCCCGGCGTTCACCTGGGGTGCGATCTTCCAGGACCGCGAGGCCGCGCGCTTCCGCCGCGTCGTCGAGGCCGCGTGCGAGGTCACGAAGCTCTCGCTGCCGGCGGATGCCGCTGCACTCGTCGCCGACCAGCGCACGGCGGAGGAGACCTTCGTCATGTGGGATCTCATCCACGACCGCACCCACATGCGCGGCGACCTGCCCTTCGACCCGTTCATGATCAAGCAGCGCATGCCGTTCTTCCTCTACTCGCTCGAGGAGCTGCGCTGCGACCTCACCGCGTTCCGCGAGTCGGTCGCGATCGAGCGCCGCATCGCCGCGGACGAGAAGGCGACGGATGCCGACCGAGACCTTGCGAAGCACGCGAAGCACGTGCAGTACGCGGTCATCTTCGACCGCATCTTCCGCTTCGCGATCACCGGCTCGCGCACCCGCAACTACGACGGCCTCGGCGGCCAGCTGCTCTTCGCGTGGCTGCACCAGCACCGCGTGCTGCACTGGACCGACACGCAGCTCGCCTTCGACTGGGACGAGGTGCCCGACGTCGTGAACAAGCTGGGCGAGGCCATCGAGCTGCTCTACTGGAAGTCGATCGACCGGCCGAAGGTCGCGCACTGGCTGGCGGCCTACGAGCTGGTCTCCTCCGTGGTCGAGCCGCACCCGGCATCCGCCTGGAAGGCCGGGACGCTGCCGCTCGACGGCACGCCCCGCCAGCTGACCGATCTGGTGATGGACGACGAGTTCCCGCTGTCGATGTTCTACGAGGCCTTCGAGAAGAAGATGCGCGCCGTCATCGCATCGACCGAGGGCATCACGGGCGAGACCGCCTAGGGCCTGACCGGATCCGGCACGGCGGGATCCGGCACGGCGGGATCCGGCACGGCGCTCGCTGCGCCTGCCGGATCACGCGGTGCGACGAGCCGCGCGGCGGTCGCGGGCGACCTGCGCGGCGACGACCACGACGCCGGCGCAGCCCGCGAGCAGCCAGGCCGAGATCGCGATGCCCGGAGCCTGCACCGGCACCTGCAGCACGATGAGCGGCACCGCGGCCGCGAATGCGACGATCGCGACCACGATCGCCGAGAGCACGAAGGCGGTGCCCTCGACGCGCCGTCGGGATGCGGCGCGGGCGACCACGAACGCGCCCCAGACGAGCGCGGGCACGATGGCCGTCTGCACCCAGAGCAGGCCGTACTGCGAGACCAGCGCCGCGCTCGGCCAGCCCCAGCCGGGCGTCTCGGAGATGACCGGATCGCTCGCCCAGACGATCGCTGCGAGCAGGAGCGCGTGGAGCGCGACGGCCGCGAGGGCACGGGAGCCGGTGATGGCGACGGGATGGGGTGCCCTTCGAGGGGTGCCCGTCGGTGCGAGTGCTTGGATCACACTGTTACGGTACGGCTCGAAGGCGGCCGGCACCAGCGCGAGATGTCGACCTCCGGCATGACCCTCGTGCGGGAGCTCGCGCCGCCGTACAGTGAGCAGCACGGCGGCCGCCGCGCGCGCTGCCGCCCGTCTGGAGTCACGCCATGGCGACGATCGCGGCCTACACGAGCCCGTCGCTCGGACACGTGCTCCCCTTCGCCGGCGTGCTGCTCGAGCTGCAGCGGCGCGGCCACCGCATCCGTCTCCGCACCCTCGCGAGCGAGGTGGGGCGGATGCGCGGGCTCGGCTTCGACGCCGACGCGGTCGATCCGACCGTCTCGGCCGTCGAGTTCGACGACTGGCGGGCGCGCAGGATGCTCGACGCCTACCGCCGCATGTGCGAGATCTTCTGCGAGCGCGGCAGGCGCGAGGGGCCAGATCTGCGCTCGCTCATCGATGCGTCTCAGCCGGATCTGGTGCTCACGGACGTGAACACCTGGGGCGCGGCGGCGGTTGCCGAGGGCTGCGGCCTGCCGTGGGTGTCGCTCGCCACCTACCCTCCCGCGATGCGCTCCCACGGCTGCCCGCCGTACGGGCCGGGGCTGCCGCCGGCGACCGGCCCCGCGGGGCGCGCCAGAGACGCGATCATCACCCGCACGATCTACGACCCGGCGATGCGCACGACCACGCCGATGCTGAACGCGATGCGTGCCGATGTCGCCGGGCTGCCGCCGATCGCCGACTATGACGCGATGGTGCGGCGCGCACCGCTGACGCTCGTCACGACCGCCGAGCCGCTCGAGTACCGGCACGACGACTGGGCGCCCGACCTGCAGCTGGTGGGTCCGACCACGTGGGAGCCGCCGGCCGCCCCGCCCACGTGGCTCGCCGAGATCGAGGGCCCGATCGTGCTGGTCGCCACCGCCACCGACTACCAGGGAGACACCGACATCGTGCGGACGGCGCTGCTCGCGCTGGCCGACGAGCCGGTGACGGTGGTGGCCACGATGGCGCACGGCGCGAGGCTCGGCATCCCGGTGCCGCCGAACGCGCGCATCGAGCGGTTCGTGCCGCACAGCCAGCTGCTCGTGCGCGCGAGCGTGGCGATCACCCACGGCGGCCTAGGCGTGACGCAGCAGGCGCTCTCGCACGGCGTGCCCGTGGTTGCCGTGCCCTACGGCCGCGATCAGCTGGAGGTGGCCGCGCGCGTGCAGCACGCGGGTGCCGGGCTCCGGCTGCCGCGCAGCCGCCTCACGCCCGAGCGGCTGCGCCATGCGGTGCGTCGCGCGAGCGGCATGCGCGCGGGCGTCGCGGCGGTCGCCGCCGGCCTCGCCGCGGCGGGTGGCGCGCCACGAGCCGCCGACCTCATCGAGGAGCAGCTGGCGCTGCAGTCGGCGCGCGGCGGCAGGTGACCGCTCTCAGGCGGAATGCCGCCCACGCCCGAGCCGTTGTCTGACTGCAGAGACTTCCGATGAGAGGACACACCACATGGCCAAGATCACTGTGCTCGGCGCGACCGGGTTCGCAGGCGGCAACATCGCCAAGGAGGCCGCCGAGCGCGGCCACGAGCTGACCCTGGTGTCGCGCTCGACGCCGCTGGATGCACCCGCCGGCGCCCGCGTCATCCAGGGCTCGGTGCTCGACGGCGACGTGCTCGCGCAGGCGATCGACGGCGCCGACGTCGTGATCGGTGCGCTCTCCCCGCGCGGGGACATGGAGGGGAAGGTCGCGGATGCGTACGCCGAGATCGCGGGCAGGCTCGCGGGCACCTCGACGCGCTTCATGATCATCGGCGGCTTCGGCTCGCTGAAGAACGCCGACGGCGAGCGCATCGTCGAGACTGACGCGTTCGAGCCCGCCTACAAGCCGGAGGCGCGCGAGCTGTTCGCTGCCTACGAGCGCGTCAGCGCGATCGAGGGCGTCGACTGGACCTACGTCTCCCCCGCCGGTGCCTTCGGCAGCTACATCCCCGACCAGGTCCGCCGCGGCGAGTACCGCACGGGCGGCGACACCCCGGTGCTCGACGCCGAGGGCAACTCTGCGATCTCTGGCGCCGACTTCGCCATCGCGATCGTCGACGCGATCGAGCAGGACACGCACCGCCGCGCGCACGTCTCCTTCGCCTACTGAGCAGCCCATCCCGGCCAGACCGGTACCAAGTGGCCGCCGGATGCGGCGATCCTGACCATTCGGTACCGGTTTGCCGGCGACCCGGCGACAGCGAGCCTCAGCCCGCTGACCTGCGCCGACGCCCGGCGTGCGACGATCGTCGCGTGACCCACCCCATCCGTCGTCTGCTGCGGCGGGTGCTCGCGCCCGTGAGCCGCACCCGCGCGTTCCGCCGCATCGGGCCGAAGGCGATGCCCGTCGCCGAGCGCATCGCGACGAGGCTGACGGGCGGGCGACTGGTCGTCTCTGGCATCCTCGTGCCGTCGCTCGTGCTGCACACCACCGGCGCGAAGAGCGGGCATCCGCGGGCGTCCGAGCTGATGTTCACGCCCGATGGCGACGGCGGCGCGATCGTCGCGGGCACGAGCTTCGCCCGCTCGGCGCACCCCGGCTGGACGGCCAATCTCGCCGCCCACCCCGACGCCGAGGCGGTCGTGCGTGGGCTGCGCTACCCCGTGCACGCGACGCGCATCCCGGAGGCTGAGCGGGACGCCGCGTGGGCGCGCATCGAGGCGCAGTGGCCCGGCTACCGGCAGTACGAGCGCGACGCCGGGCGCACGGTGCGACTGTTCCGGCTGACGACGGATGCGGTGCCGTCGCCGTTCCGCGAGCGCCGGTAGGCGCGCCCTCGCATTTGCCGTTCCGCGAGCGCCGGTAGGCGAGTCTCCGCGGTCGCACACCCCGGGCCCCGCCCGGCCGGGCAGACTGTCTGCATGCGCATCCTCATCGCCGGCGCCACGAGCGCGCTCGGCCACGCCACCGCATCCGCTCTGCTGGACGCCGGGCACCACGTCATCGCGGTCGGCTCGAACGCCGATCGGCTCGGACTCGTCGACGCGAGCGAGCGCTTCGAGTGCGACCTGACCGATCTCGAGGCGGTCGAGGCGCTGGCCGCAGAGGTCGGCGAGCTCGACGGCCTGTTGCACCTGGTGGGCGGCTGGCGCGGCGGCGGCGGGCTCGCGGGGCAGTCCGACGAGGACTGGGCCTGGCTCGAGGCGCGCGTCGTCGGCACGCTGCGCAACACGTCGCGAGCCTTCGCCGATGCCATCGGGCGATCAGATGCGGGGGTCGTCGCGATCGTCTCGACCACCGGTCTCGAGCGCCCTACGGCGGGCAACGCGAACTACGTGGCGCTCAAGGCGGCGGCCGAGGCGTGGCTCGCCGCGGTCGGCCACGCGCTGCGGGAGACGCCGGCGCGCACGGTCGTCAAGCGGGTGAAGGCGCTCGTGTCGGATGCCGACCGGGCGGCGCAGCCGGAGCGCGCGTTCGCGGGCGCCACCGACGTCGCGGCGCTGGCGGCCGAGCTGGCCGCGGAGTTCGCGGCCAGCCCCGGCTTCGACTGAGCTGTCGCAGCCGCCAGCCCGGACGGCCGGCGAGCGCCGATCATCCGACCGTCAACCGGTGAGGAGCGGCCTCGACGGGATAGTCCCGTCGGAGGCTCCCGTCACCGGTTGACAAGCGGGCGAGCCGCGCCCGCTGGGCAGATCGCCGCCTCAGGCGGGCATGCGCTCCAGCACGAAGACCGGGATCAGGCGATCGGTCTTCTGCTGATAGTCGGCATAGTCGGGGTAGGCCGCCACGGCCCGCTCCCACCACAGCGCGCGCTCGTCGCCGGAGATCTCTCGCGCGAGGTAGTCGTGCCTCTCGGCGCCATCCTGCAGCTCGACGTGCGGCTGCGCCTTCAGGTTGTAGTACCAGACGGGGTGCTTCGGGGCACCGCCGAGCGATGCGACCACGGCGTACACACCCTCGTGCTCGACGCGCATGAGCGCCGTCTTGCGCAGCTTGCCGCTCTTGGCGCCGACGCTGGTCAGCAGGATGATCGGCATCCCGCGCAGCGTGTTCGCCTCGGCGCCGTTCGACGCCTCGAACGCCTCCGCCTGCGTGCGCGCCCACTCGGATGTGCTCGGTTCGTACTCGCCCTCAAGCGGCATGCGTGCTCCTCTGCGTTCAGATGAATCGGATGCTGTCGACGCTACTCGCCGTCGGTCTCGCTCTGTCGACGTGCGGCCTGGGTCTCGTGACGCGGTCGGCCTTCGGCCGAGCGCTCCTCGACCAACGCGGCCGCACAGGCACGCATTCCGCTTAGAGGCGCCCGACGCGCGTCACCCGCACAACCGCGACGCCCGCATCCGCCGACGCCGCCAGATCGATCGAGGCCCAGATGCGCCAGTCGTGGTCACCGGCCGGGTCGGCGAGGATCTGCTGCGCTTCCCACACAGCGGGCCCCTCGTCGATGACGAGCATGCGCGACGAGCGCGCATCCGCCCCCGTGCCGATCGTCTCGTGCTCGTCGTAGTAGGCGTCGAGCGCATCGCCCCACGCGGTCGCGTCGAAGCCCGCGGCCGCGTCGAGCTCGCCGAGCGCCTCGTGGCGATCGAGCGCCGCGAGCTGCACGCGCCGGAAGAGCTCGTTGCGCACCAGCGTCCGGAACGCCCGCGGGTTCGCCACCACGCTCGGCGGCGGGGGCGGCGCGATCGGCGTCTCGCCGGGCGCGGTGGGGTGCATGAGCTCCTCCCACTCGTCGAGCAGGCTCGAGTCGACCTGCCGCACGAGCTCGCCCAGCCACTCGATGATGTCGAGCAGATCCTCGCTCTTCGCCTCCTCGGGCACCGTCTGCCGAATCGCCCTGTACGCATCCGAGAGGTAGCGCAGCACGAGCCCCTCAGAGCGCGCCAGCGAGTAGTGCTGCGTGTAGTCGGCGAAGGTCATCGCCCGCTCCCACATGTCGCGCACGACCGACTTCGGCGACAGCGCGAAATCCGACACCCACGGCTGCGAGGAGGCGAAGACCGCGAGCGCCTCGGTCAGCAGCTCCTCGAGCGGCTTCGGGTGCGTGACGTGCTCGAGCAGCTCCATGCGCTCGTCGTACTCGATGCGCTCCGCCTTCATCGCCGCGACCGCCTCGCCGCGAGCGAGGAACTGCTGCTGCGACAGGATCGGCCGCGGGTCGTCGAGCGTCGACTCGATGACCGAGATGACGTCGAGCGGATGCGTGGGGTCGGCCGGGTCGAGCACGTCGATGACCTCGAGCGCGAACGGGGAGAGCGGCTGATTGAGCGCGAAGTTGGGCTGCAGGTCGACGGTGAGGCGGATGCGCTGGCCACCGGGCATGGACGGGTCCGGATGCTGCTCCACAACGCCGGCGGTGCGCAGCGTGCGGTAGATCGCGAGCGCCCGCCGCTCGAGCGCGAGCTTGCGGCGCCACGGCTCGTGCGACGAGGCGATGAGGTCGCGCACCTCGGTGAAGGCGTCACCTTCGCGCCCGATCACGTTGAGCAGCATCGAGTGGCTGATCTGCATGCTGGAGACGAGCGGCTCCGGCTCGGCCTCGATGAGCTTCTCGAACGAGGGCTTGCCCCACGAGACGAAGCCCTCCGGTGCCTTCTTGCGCACGAGCTTGCGTCGCTGCTTCGGGTCGTCGCCGGCCTTCGCGAGCATCTTGGCGTTCTCCGCCTCGTGCTCGGGCGCCTGCACCACCACCGTGCCGGCGGTGTCGTAGCCGGCCCTGCCCGCACGCCCCGCGATCTGGTGGAACTCCCGGGCGCTGAGCTGACGCATCCGTGTGCCGTCGAACTTCGTGAGCCCCGTCAGCAGCACGGTGCGGATGGGCACGTTGATGCCGACCCCGAGGGTGTCGGTGCCGCAGATCACGCGCAGCAGCCCCTGCTGCGCGAGCTGCTCGACGAGACGCCGGTACTTCGGCAGCATGCCCGCGTGGTGCACGCCGATGCCGCTGCGCACGAGCCGCGAGAGCGTCTTGCCGAACGTGGTGGTGAAGCGGAACTCGCCGATCGCGGCCGCGATCTCGTCGCGCTGCTCGCGGGTGATGATCTTCACCGAGGCGAGCGCCTGTGCCCGCTCGAGCGCGGCCGCCTGCGCGAAGTGCACGATGTAGACGGGCGCCTGGTTGGTGGCCAGCAGCTCCTCGATGGTCTCGTGCACCGGCGTCATCGCGTAGGAGTACGACAGCGGCACGGGGCGCTCGACGCCGGTGACGACCGCGGTCTCGCGGCCGGTGCGGCGGCTGAGGTCGTCGGCGATCGCCGTGGTGTCGCCGAGCGTCGCCGACATGAGGATGAACTGCACGTGCGGCAGCGTCAGCAGCGGCACCTGCCAGGCCCAGCCGCGCTGCGGGTCGGCGTAGTAGTGGAACTCATCCATCACGACCTGGCCGACCTCGGTCGCCTCGCCGTTGCGGAGGGCCAGGTTGGCGAGGATCTCTGCGGTGCAGCAGATGATCGGGGCGTCGCCGTTGACGGATGAGTCTCCCGTGACCATGCCGACCTGCTCGGCCCCGAAGACCTCGACGAGGGCGAAGAACTTCTCGCTCACGAGCGCCTTGATGGGCGCGGTGTAGAAGGTGCGCTTCCCCTGTGCGAGCGCGGCGAAGTGCGCGCCGGTCGCGACGAGCGACTTGCCGGTGCCGGTGGGCGTCGAGAGGATCACGTTCGCGCCCGTGACGATCTCGAGCAGCGCCTCCTCCTGCGCGGGGTAGAGCGTCAGCCCGCGCTCGGCCGCCCACGCCTCGAAGGCGTCGAAGGCGGCGTCGGGTTCCCAGCGCTCGGCATCCCGGAGAGCGGTGGCGTGGTCGAGGAGGGTCATCCCCTCGAGTCTGTCGTACCCCGGCGATGCGCGTCGCTTCTCACTCTGCGAGAGCGGCCGTGGCGAGCCCGTGGCAGTCGTAGGAGTGTCGTCGGCACCACGTCGACCAGGACGGTCGACCTCGATGAGGAGGTTCCCGTGAAGGCAGTTCGTCTCCACTCGTACGGCACGAACCCGACCGTGGAGGAGGTGCCAGAGCCGCAGATCGTCGGCCCCTGGGACGTGATCGTCGATGTCGGCGCCGCGGGGCTCTGCCGCACCGATCTGCACATCATCGAGGGGCAGTGGGACCCGATCCAGCACCCGAGCCTGCCCTACATCCTCGGCCACGAGAACGCCGGCACCGTGCGCGAGGTCGGCAGTGCCGTGCACACGGTGCAGTCGGGCGACACGGTGATCATGCACCCGCTCACGAGCTGCGGGCTCTGCCCCGCCTGCCGCATCGGCCAGGACTCGCACTGCGAGAACGCCACCTTCCCCGGCATCAACGTCGACGGCGGCATGGCGCAGCAGCTGCGCACGAACGCCCGGGCTGTCGTGAAGCTCGACGCCGGCGTCGACCCGAAGGACGTCGCGGCGCTCGCCGATGCTGGGCTCACCGCCTATCACGCCGTGCGGAAGGCCGCGGATGGGCTCTTCCCGGGCACGCATGCGGTCGTGGTCGGCGCCGGGGGCCTCGGACACATCGGCATCCAGACGCTCGCCGCCATCACGAGCGCCGAGATCACCGTCGTCGACCGCAGCGAGCAGGCCCTCGAGCTCGCCGGGCAGCTGGGAGCCCACCACACGGTGCTGGCGACCGATGACGAGGCGGTCGAGCGGGCCGTGCTCGAGATCACCGGCGGCGGCGCGCACGTGCTGTTCGACTTCGTCGGCGAGAGCGGCGCCGAGCTGCTCGCCACCCGGCTGCTGCGCAACCGCGGCTCGCACTACGTGATCGGCTACGGCGGTGCCGTGCGGATCCCGACGATCGAGATCATCTCCCGCGAGATCAACGTGATCGGCAACCTCGTCGGCACGTACAACGACCTCGTCGAGCTCATGACCCTGACCGCGCAGGGCCGCGTGCAGCTGCACACGGCCGTCTACCCGCTCGACGCCGCCATCGACGCGATCCACGACCTCGAGGCCGGTCGGCTCGTCGGCCGCGGCATCCTCGTCCCCTGACCTCGCACATCCCCCACGATCCCGGCCTGGCCGGGCCGCATCTGCAAAGGAGCAGAACATGGCGTTTCCAGCGAAGTATCCGCAGCTCAACGCGACGGCGCTGACCGACGAGGCGCGCGGCGTGCTCGTGCGGGTCATCCGCGTCGCCTTCCCGCATCCGTCGTTCCCGGATGCCCCCTACGAGCGCACCGCCGACACGATCCTCACCGAGGCGGAGGCCTCGACCTGGTTCCGCGTGGCGCTCACCCAGGGCCTGCTGACGCTCAGCCACCTCGCCGGCGGCGACTTCCGCGAGCTCGATGACGAGGAGGCGACGGCGGTGCTGCGACGCATCGAGGCAACCGAGTTCTTCGGATTCGTGCGGCGCACGACCGTGCTCAACCTCTACGACGACGCCGATGTCTGGGAAGCGCTCGGATACGAGGGACCGAGCTTCGACCTCGGCGGCTACGTCGACCGCGGCTTCGCAGACCTCGACTGGCTGCCGGAGCCGCGCATCGAGAGTTACGAGCACCCCGAGGAGCTCGTCGAGGTCTCGCGCGGCCCGCTCGCCGTGCCCACGGCATCCGGAGCCCCCGACACCAGCACCCACCCCGGCCGCAGCGACGCCACGATGGCGGAGGTGCAGCGATGACCGCCATCGAGCACGACCAGGAGGCGATCGTCATCATCGGCTCCGGTGCCGGCGGCGGCACGCTCGCCTACGAGCTGACGCAGCGCGGGCTGCCCGTCGTCGTGCTGGAGGCCGGCCCCTACCTGCGCAACGAGGACTACCACAACGACGAGTGGCAGGCCTTCAACCAGATGGCCTGGCTCGACCCGCGCACCACCTCTGGTTCGTGGCGGGTCGCCCGCGACTTCCCGAACCTGCCGGCGTGGATCGTGAAGGCCGTCGGCGGCACGACCACGCACTGGTCGGGCGCGACGCCGCGCTTCAAGGCGCACGAGTTCGCCGCGCGCTCGACGTACGGTCGCGTCGACGGCGCGAACCTGCTCGACTGGCCGATCACGCTGGACGAGCTCGCACCCTTCTATGACCGCGCCGAGATCGCGATGGGCTCGACGCACACGCACGGCCGCAAGCCGCTGCCGGCGAACAACAACTACAAGGTGTTCGCGAACGGGGCCGAGCGCGTGGGCTACAAGCACTACGCGACCGGGCCCTACGCGACGAACGCCGAGGAGTACGACGGCCGGCCCGCATCCATCCAGGACGGCTTCAACTTCCAGGGCGACAAGAACGGCTCGAAGTGGTCGACGCTCGTGCGCGAGATCCCGCGCGCCCTCGCGACCGGGCTGCTCGATCTGCGCCCCGAGAGCCACGTCGTGCAGATCACCCACGACGCGAGCGGCCGCGCCGACGCCGTGCTCTACCTGGATGCCGAGGGCAACCTGCAGCGGCAGGCGGCGAAGGTCGTCGCGGTCGCCTGCAACGCTATCGAGACGCCACGCCTGCTGCTGCAGTCGGCGAGTCCGATGTTTCCCGACGGGCTCGCGAACTCCTCCGGCCAGGTGGGCCGCAACTACATGCGCCACACCACCGGCTCGGTCTACGCGCGCTTCGACCAGCCGGTGCGCATGTACCGCGGCGAGACGATGGCGGGCGTCATCGCCGACGAGTCTCGGCACGACGCCGACCGAGGCTTCGCCGGCGGCTACTACCTCGAGACGGTCTCCCTCGGGCCCGCGTTCCTGGCGAGCTTCGTCGACCCGGGCGCCTGGGGCAGGCGGTTCACCGAGGTGATGGATGCGTATGCCAACACCGCGGGACTCTGGATCGTGGGCGAGGACATGCCCCAGGAGTCGAACCGCATCACGCTCAACACCAGCGTCACCGACCCGAACGGCCTCCCTGTGCCGAACGTCCACTTCGACGACCACGCCAACGATGTCGCCCTGCGCGAGCACGGCTACCAGCGGGCAGAGGCGCTGTACGACGCGGTCGGCGCACTGGGATCGCAGCGCACGCCGCCCTACCCGTCGACGCACAACCTCGGCACGGCGCGCATGAGCGCCCGGCCGGAGGACGGCGTGGTCGACCGCTGGGGTCGCGCGCACGACGTGCCCAATCTCTTCGTCTCCGACGGCTCGCAGTTCACGACCGGCGCGGCTGCGAACCCGACGCTCACGATCGTGGCGCTGGCGATCCGCCAGGCGGAGTACATCGCCGACGAGCTGACCGTCGGAAGCATCTGAGCCGACGCACCCCGACCCCGACCATCCACCGACCGCAACCATCCGACGAAGGAGACAGCGTATGACGAACACCACCACCACGGACCCCTACACGCAGATCGCCGAGGTCCCGGCCTTCGAGCTCACGAGCACCGACGTGGCCGACGGCGGCACCCTGCAGACGCCGCAGGTGAGCGGCATCTTCGGCGCCGGCGGGCAGGACGTCAGCCCGCAGCTGTCGTGGAGCGGCTTCCCGCCGGAGACGAAGAGCTTCGTCGTGACCGTCTACGACCCCGACGCGCCCACCGGCAGCGGCTTCTGGCACTGGGCGGTCGCCGACATCCCCGCATCCACCACCTCGCTTGCGAGCGGGGCGGGCGATGCCGAGGGCGCCGGCCTCCCGGAAGGAGCGCTGCAGCTGCGCAACGACGGCAGCCTGGCGCACTACCTCGGCGCCGCCCCGCCGGCGGGCCACGGCGAGCACACGTACTTCATCGCCGTGCACGCCGTCGACGTCGAGTCGCTCGGGCTCGATGCCGGCGCGACGCCCGCCTTCCTGGGCTTCAACCTCTCCGGCCACACGCTGGCGCGCGCCGTCATCACGGGCACCTTCGAGGCCAGCTGAGTCGACCGATGCAAGCAGGGCCCCGGTCGCGTCGACCGGGGCCCTCGCCGTGCGTCAGGCTGCCGTGCCGCGCACGCGACCCGAGCGGTAGTAGCGCGAGACCTGGTTCGAGGCGTCGCGCAGCTGGTGCGCCAGCCGGCGCTCGCGCGCCGCGTCGACCGACTCGGAGGGCGCGCTGATCGCCACCGCGCCCACGATCATCCCCGCCTGGTTGCGCACACCCGCGGCGGCGCACGTCATGCCGGGCACGAACTCCTCGTGCTCCCAGGCGATGCCGCGCTGCGCGACCATCGCCAAGTGCGCGTCGAGCTCATCGCGCGAGGTCATCGTCGAGTCGGTGAGGCGGTGCATGCCGTGCACGTCGAGGTACTGGTCGACGCTCTCGGGCGTCATGCCCGCCAGCATGATCTTGCCGAAGGCCGTCGCGTGCGCCGCCTCGTGGAAGCCAAAGCTGAGAGGCGTCAGCCGCGGGCGGGCGGGGCTGTCGACGACGTGGGCGACCACGACGTCGGCGCCCCGGTAGACGGCGAAGTAGGCCGCCGCATCCGCCTGCTCGTGGAGCCGCGCGACCTCCTGGCGCACGGGTCGGGGCACGCCCACCTGTCGGTGCAGCGAGAGACCGAGCCGATCGAGCTTGTAGCCGAGCTCGAAGCGGTGCTCGGCCCGCAGGTGCACGAGGTAGTCGCTCTGCACCAGCGCCTGCATGAGCCGGTATGCCGTCGGGAGCGGATACCCGAGCGCCTCGGAGACATCTCGTGCCGTCGCGCCGCCGCGATGGGCGACATGCTCGAGGATCGCGAGAGTCTTCTCGACGGTCTGCACGCTCGCATCGCGAGAACCGGTCCGACCGCGCGCGCGGTCGCCATCGTCGTCGGTGGCCATGCTCCGATGGTGCACCAGGCCCGCTGATCCGCCAAGCGATCGGCCCGAACGTTCTCGCACATCGAGAATCGGGATCCCGCCCGCGCCGCCGTCGACCTACCCTCCTAGCAGCCGCCCGGCATCCGTCGGAGCGCACGACGACGACGTCGAGGAGACCGCCATGGCCGCAGCAGCACCCATCCGCACCATCATCAGCCCGGCACGGTACGTGCAAGGTCCCGGCGCGATCACCCGCCTCGGTGAGTTCGTCTCGCAGATCGGCTCGACCCCGCTCGTGGTTGCCGACGACGTGGTGTGGGGCTTCGCGGGGCACGACGTCCAGGCATCCCTGGCCGCGGCATCACTGCCGGTGCGCCGCGAGCCCTTCGGCGGCATCCCCTCCGCCAAGGAGATCGACCGGCTCGTGACGGTGATCCAGGAGGCGGGGGCGGATGTCGTGGTCGCCGTCGGCGGCGGGAGCACGATCGACGCGGTGAAGGCCGCTGGCTTTCTGGCAGGCATCCGCTGGGTCACCGTGCCCTCGGTGGCATCGACCGACGCCCCGACCTCCGCGCTCTCGGTCGTCTACACCGAGGATGGCGCGTTCGAGGAGTACCGCTTCTTCCCGCGCAACCCCGACCTCGTGCTCGTCGACTCGCAGCTGGTCGTGCGCGCGCCCGCGAGCTTCCTCGCCGCGGGCGTCGGCGACGCGCTCGCCACCTGGCTCGAGGCGCGCGCGACGCTGCAGTCCGGCTCGACGACGATGGCGGGCGGGCAGCCGACCGCGGCGGGCACGGCGCTCGCGCGGCTGAGCTGGGATGTGCTGTGGGACAACGCCCTGCCAGCGCTCGACGCCGCCCGCGATCACGTGCTGACGCCCGCGGTCGAGAAGGTCATCGAGGCGAACACGCTGCTCTCCGGCCTCGGGTTCGAGTCCGGAGGCCTCGCCGCGGCGCACGCCATCCACAACGGACTCACCGCGGCTCCGCAGACCCACGGTCTCGCGCACGGCCAGAAGGTGAATCTGGGCTCGGTCGCGCAGCTCATCCTGGAAGGCGCGCCGACCGCGGAGATCCGCGACTTCGTGGAGT
Source organism: Agrococcus sp. ARC_14 (assembly GCF_022436485.1). Taxonomy (NCBI): domain Bacteria; kingdom Bacillati; phylum Actinomycetota; class Actinomycetes; order Micrococcales; family Microbacteriaceae; genus Agrococcus; species Agrococcus sp. ARC_14. The sequence continues at coordinate 643,230 of NZ_JAKUDO010000001.1, read as the reverse complement.
TCACGACCCGTGTCGGACTGCCGACCACCCTCACCGAGGTGGGTCTGAGCGTCGACGACGACACCGAGCTCGAGGCGGTCGCCGCCGCGGCGACCGTGCCGGGCGAGACGATCCACGCGATGCCGTTCGAGGTGCGCGCGGCGGACGTCGTCGCGGCGCTCCGGGCGACCGAGGGCTTCGCTCGCCGGGTGCGCGCGGAGGCCGGCCTGCCCGAGCCAGTGCCTCACGTCGCCCACTGAGACGACCGGCGGGCGGTAGAATCTCCTGTGCTCCCCCACCCATCCGATCCATCCGACGCGCCCGCCGGCGAGCCTTCGACGCTCTCGCCCGCCGACGTCGCGACGACGCTGCGCGTGCTCGCGACGCTGCACGAGATGGATCGTGACGACCCGCACTACCTCGCCGTGCGCCAGGCCACCGCGAACATGTTCAAGGAGGTCAAGCTCGCGAGCCGCAAGGCGAAGCACGCGCGCATCCAGGCCGCCGACAGGGCGGTGATCGCGGCGACCGCGACAGGCGCCCCCGACCGCATCGACGACGAGACCCGCGGCATCCCGCTTGCCACTCGTGCCGCTGCGCCCACCGCCGGCGAGCTCATCCGCTCGCGCGGCTGCTACATCTGCAAGCAGCAGTACACGCTCGTCGACGCGTTCTACCACCAGCTCTGCCCCGACTGCGCAGCGATCAGCCACGCCAAGCGCGACGCCCGCACGGACCTCACGGGCCGCCGCGCGCTGCTCACCGGCGGCCGGGCGAAGATCGGCATGCACATCGCGCTGCGGCTGCTGCGCGACGGCGCGCACACCACGATCACGACGCGGTTCCCGCGGGATGCGGTGCGTCGCTTCTCGTCGCTGGAGGACTCGAGCGAGTGGCTCGACCGCCTCAAGGTGGTCGGCATCGACCTGCGCGACCCCGCGCAGGTCGTGGCGCTCGCCGACGACGTCGCGGCGGCCGGCCCACTCGACATCCTCATCAACAACGCCGCCCAGACGGTGCGCCGCTCCCCCGGCGCCTACGCGCCGCTCGTCGACGCCGAGCTCGCGCCGCTCCCGGAGCGCTCGCCGCACGGCGGCCCCATGCCCGAGCTCGTGACCTTCGGGCACACGAACGACGCGCATCCGCTCGCCCTCGCCGCCTCGGTCGCCGCACACCCGATCCTGGCGAGCGCCGCCAGCACCGCTGAGGTGCTCACGGAGCAGGCGATGGCGGCCGGCAGCAGCTCGCTCGAGCGCCTGGCGGCCGGCACGGCGATCGACGCTGGCGGCCTGCTGCCCGACGAGGAGCACGTCAACTCCTGGACGCAGCACGTCGACCAGGTCGAACCGCTCGAGATGCTCGAGGTGCAGCTGGCCAACATGACGGCGCCGTTCCTGCTGGTGTCGAAGCTGCGGCCGGCGCTCGCCGCGTCGCAGGCGCACCGCAAGTACATCGTCAACGTCTCGGCGATGGAGGGTGTCTTCGGCCGCGGCTACAAGGGCCCGGGCCACCCGCACACCAACATGGCGAAGGCCGCGCTCAACATGCTCACCCGCACGAGCGCGCGCGAGATGTTCGAGGCCGACCGCATCCTGATGACCGCCGTCGACACCGGCTGGATCACCGACGAGCGCCCGCACTTCACGAAGGTGCGGCTCGCCGAGGAGGGCTTCCACGCACCCCTCGACCTCGTCGACGGCGCCGCCCGCGTCTACGACCCGATCGTGCGCGGCGAGGCAGGCGAGGATCTCTTCGGCGTCTTCCTGAAGGACTACGACAAGGGCGCGTGGTGAGCATCCCCGTCGGTCGAGGTGCGCGCGCCCAGGGCGCACGCGGCTCGAGGCCATGACGCCCGCAGAGCTGCGCGCACTGCCGCTCGGCACCCGGCTCGTCGTGCGCTACCGGCTGCATGGCGAGCAGCACGGGGCGACGGATGCCCTGGGCGAGCTCGTGCGGGTCGGTGCCGTCTCGTGCACCATCGCCACGCGCCGCGGCGAAGTGGTGATCGCCATCAGCGACATCGTCGCGGCGAAGCGGGTGCCGCCGCCTCCGGCGCCGCGCCCGCGGTAGCGACCCGGGTTCGGGCCGACTCCAGGCGTGCGGGGATACGCTCAGCCGACACGCACATCCGCGAGCGAAGGAGCACCGTCATGGACCGAGACCCGACCGCCGACGACCGACAGCCTCGCGATCCCGCGGCATACGACCCGGCAGCATCCGACCGTGCAGCATCCGACCCGGCAACATCCGGCACCGCGGCGTACGACCCGGCGACCGAGCGCACCTCCGCCCCCGGCACCTCCACCCCCGAGCCCGCGACCCGCGACCATGCCGCTGCCCCGCCGGCCTCGCCATCGGCCGAGGAGCGCCCCCGCGTCGTGGTGACCGACCCGTCGCTCGACCAGCATCAGCGCCAGGGTGTGACGGGCGGCACGTGGATCGCCCTGATCCTCGGCACCCTCATCCTCATCCTGCTGCTGATCTTCATCCTGCAGAACAACGTCGGCGCCGAGTTCTCCTACTTCGGCTGGACCTTCGCGCTGCCGCTGGGCATCGCGATGCTGTTCGCCGCCATCGCCGGTGTGCTCGTCACGGCACTGCTGGGCTCCGTGCGGCTGTTCAAGCTGAGCCGCCGCGTGCGCAAGCTCGAGAAGGAGCGCGAGCAGATCAAGCGCGCCATGCGCTGACCGCTGGGCTGATGCCGCAGCCGGGCTGACGCTCAGGCTCGGCTCACGGCTTCGGCAGGGCCGGGCAAGGCAGTGCGAAACGCCGTTACAGTTCTCTGAATCGCCTCTGCACGCTTCGGGAGGCGCCCAGGGGGTGCTGCATGCCCAGCCCGCGACGGCTCGCGACCGCGATGACGCTCGGCGTCGCGCTGGGTCTGGCGCTGGGCCTGCCGATCGCGCAGCTCGGCGGCGAGCCCGCCGCGAGCGCCGCCGTCACCACCACCGCGAGCGCCACGTCGATGACGTGCGACGAGATCCTCTGGGAGCCGGTGCCACTTGCCCGCGCCGACGCGGCATCCGTCTTCGACCAGCCGCGCCTCGACGCGCTCGGCGGGCTCGTCTGCAGCTGGATCGACGTCGGCCAGGAGTTCGTGCTCGCCTATGCGCCGGTCGACGCAGCGCAGCAGGCCGCGGCCATGGCCGACCTCGAGACTGCCGGCCTCACCCGCGTCGACTCGCCAGAGGGCGTGCGATTCCTCAGCCGTAACGCCATCCAGGCCTCGCCGCTCGGAGGCGAGCACCTCTTCGCCGACGGGCACTGGTACGCGGTGCAGGTGCTCACCATCACCGGCGACGGCGCCTTCATCGTGCCCGGCACCGGCGAGGCGTCCGACGGCGTGCGCACGCGCGTGCTGGAGGCGGTCGGCGCGAGCACCGCAGCGGCGCAGGCAGCTCCGCCTGCCCAGCCCGGCGCGGCCGGCGACCCGCTGAGCTGCGACGAGCTCGGCCCGCAGGCCGTGCTCGACGTGATCGACCCCTCGCTGCGCGACATCGACGACACGCTCACCCTGCAGGCCGACGACCTGGGCTTCGATGCGCAGCGCTTCACCGGCCTCGGCGGCACCACCTGCACCTGGATGGTCGGCCAGGCGCTCGCCTGGGTCACCTTCGCCTACGCCCCCGTCGACGACGAGGCGCAGGCGACGGCGACGGCCGATCTCACTGCCTTGGGGCTGACGCGCGCCGACACTCCCGAAGGCGTGCGCTTCTCGCACCCGGCCGTCGAGCAGGCGCAGCCGCTCGACGGCCAGCATCTGTTCGCTGACGACCACTGGTTCGTCGTGCGGCAGCTGAGCATCGGCAGCGGCGGCGCGTTCATCATCGACGCGACACCCGCCGACGCCGACGCGCTGCGCGACCGCGTGCTGCTCGCGCTGCCGCCCGTGCCGACCGCGACGCCAGCCCCAGCCGCGCAGACGCCCTCGCCACTGCCGACGGAGGAGCCCGCGCCGCCGCTCACCGCCGACGAGCCGAGCGTACTGAGCGGCCTCGTCCCTGCTGGCGCGGCACCCGTCACCGTCGCGAGCGTCGCCTCCACCGCCGGCACCGCGCTCGTGCTCGCCGCCCTGGTCGCCATCCCCAACCGGCTCGTCGACCTGACCACCGGCACGCTCGCCGATCGCGCCCGCCGCCGCCCCGGCGGCGGCACCGGCTCGCTCAGCCCGGCCGAACGCATCCGCCGCCTGCTGCGTCGCATCGAGCGCTCGCTGCACCCGGTCGCGGGCATCGCCATCGGCCTGATCGCCGCCGGAGCGCTCACCGCGCTCATCGACCCGCGCGCCGGCGCGACCCTCGGCACCCTGCGACTCGCCGCATCCGCCACCCTCGGCTACGCGATCGAGGGCCTGCTGTGCCTGGTCGCCGTCGCCTGGATGCTGCGCCGCGACGGGGCGAACGTGGGGGTGCGGTTCCGGCCGGTGTCGCTGCTGATCGTGCTGGGTGCGATCGTCGTGACGCGCGTCGTCGGCTTCGAGCCGGGCTTCGTGTTCGGCGTCGTGGTGGCCCTGGTCTTCCTGCGCCCGTCACCCAAGCACGAGCGGCTCGGCGCCCTCATCGAGCTCGGCTATCTCGCCGCGATCGGCATCGTCGCCTGGCTCGTCTACAGCGCGATCCAGAGCAGCGCTGCCCCGACCGGGCCCCTCGGGCTCCTCGTCGTCGAGACGCTCGCGGGCCTCACGATCGGCTGCCTGATGGCCCTGCCGCTGCTGCTGAGCCCGGTCGGCGAGCTGCCCGGCACGGCGATCTGGCAGCGCAGCCGGCTGCTGTGGGTGGCCGCGTTCGCGGTGTCGATGGCGCTCGTCGTGTGGGTCGTCATGCCGTTCCCCGCCGCGTGGGATGCCGTGCACACCCCCGTCATCGCCTGGGTCGTGCTGCTGGCGGCGTACACGCTGGGCGCCGCCGCGCTCTGGGTGGCGGTGACGAAGCCCTTCGGGCGGCGTGCGGATGCCGTCCCGGGCCCGGGCACGCCGGCCGACGGCACCGAGGCGGTCACCGCGCCCGCGACCGAAGCCGATGCCAAGGCCAAGGCCGCGCCCGAAGCCGCGCCCGATGCCGAACCGCGCGCGGCCGCGCCGCTGGGCTGATGGATCCACCCCTCGACGCCGTGGGCGGTCGCTGCTTGGCTGGCGAGCATGGAACACGTGGCCTCAGCAGACGGCACGGCCATCGCCGTGCACCGCAGCGGATCCGGTCGACCCGTCGTGATCGTGGGCGGTGCCTTCTCGACGGCACCCGACGCATCCGCCCTCGCCGAGGCGCTCGTCGCGCAGGGCTTCGAGGCCGTCCGGTTCGACCGCCGAGCGCGCGGCGACAGCGGCGACACGAAGCCGTTCGCGCCCGAGCGCGAGGCCGAGGATGTCGCTGCCGTCATCGAGGCGGTCGGCGGCAGCGCGATCGTGCTCGGCCACTCCTCCGGGGCGCTGCTCGCCCTGCTGGCTGCCGCGCACGGGGCCCAAGACGACGGCGCGCCGATCGAGCACCTGTTCCTCTCGGAGCCGCCGATGCGCTTCGGCGAGGACGAGCCGGGCGCCGATCTGCCACAGCGGCTGCAGGCGCTCGTCGACGAGGGTCGCGGCGGCGAGGCCGTCACGCTCTTCCAGCTCGAGGGCGTCGGGCTGCCGCGGCCCATGGTGGAGGAGATCAAGGCATCGCCGCTGTTCGAGCACCTCGCGAGGCTCGCGCAGTCGACCGTCTACGACGCGACGATCGCCGCCGCCACCTCGACGCCGAGCGAGCGGCTGCTGGCGGTGTCGGTGCCGACCACCGTGCTCGTGGGCGTCGAGACCATGCCGGTGCTGGAGCGGGCCGCGCCGATGCTGGTCGAGCGGATGCCGTCGGCCGAGCTCGTGCGGGTGCCCGAGTCGCGCAATCACGCGATCGACCCGCCCGCGACGGCGGCGATCATCGCGGCGCGCGTCGCGGAGGCGTGAGCCGACCGATCAGCCCGCTTGCTGCCGACGCACGATCTCGGCGATCCAGGTAGGCGCGAAGGGCGAGGTGCAGCCCGGCGAGGTCGGGTAGTCCTTCAGCACCTCCAGGCGCTCGCCGATGTCGAGCGCCCTGCCGCGCAGATCCGGGTGCGAGATGCCGATCTGCGCGAGCGTGTGGTTCATCGCCCACTGCTTGCGGTCGGGTGCCGCGACCATCTCCGCCTCGATCGTGTCGAGCAGCTCCGGCAGATCGATCCCATCCGGCTGCTCGCCACCCGGTCGACTGTCAGCGCCCAGCCGGCGCTGGCGACCACGGCATCCGCGTCGTCGAACCACTGCAGGCGCAGCGCCTCGACGTGCGGCGACTTCTTCACGACGTAGTTGACGAGCCAGTCGTGCACCTTGGGCGCGCGCGCCTCGCGCAGCATGGTGTCGAGCTCTCCGGCAGTGAACGCCTTCGGTCGGCAGGTGAGCAGTGCGAGCAGGCGCGCGGCGGTCACGCCGGTCGCCCACAGCTCGAGCGCGAGCCCGTGGTTCGTCTTCAGGCGCTTCGCGATCGCGCGCAGTTTGGTGAGGTTCACGCCGTGATCGTCGCCGTTGCGCTCGTTGACCTCGCGCATGCGCGGGTCGTCGAGCGCCGCCAGCTCGGCCAGCAGGGCGGGCACCGTCTCGGTCGGTCTGCCGGTCGTCGTCTCGGCCATCGCCACCTCCTCGATCGCGTCGCACCAGCCTACGTCGCCGCGTCAGGCGAGCGCGGGCTCCCGCAGCGCCGCGACCTCGGCGTCGGAGGGGCGCGGGACGACCGCCCACGGCGCCTGGCCGATCCACGCCGGCACGCGAGCCACCGCATCCGCCCCGCCGTCGATCGCGACCGTGCCAGATCCCAGCGCGACCGCCCAGGAGCGATCGCCCCGCCACACGAGCGTCAGCGCACGCAGCGTCGTCGTCAGCCGAGCCGCGACCTCGAACCCCGGGTCGAAGTCGCACAGGTCGACATCGCCGTCATGGCACACCAGCCACCAGTGCGCGGCGCCCGGCGGCACGTCGGTGAAGCGCAGCGCCACCACCGTGCGGCGACGCGGCCAGCCATCGACGTCGATGGTGCGGCGCATGTCCCACAGCAGCAGGTGCGGATCGAGGTCGGCCTGGCCGAGATCGCCGATCCAGCGCACGCCCCAGCCCGCGAGCGCCTCGACGACCGGCCGCAGCTCCTCACCCGACTGCGTCAGCCGGTAGGACGTGTGGCTGCCGTCGACGCGCTTGCGCACCAGCCCCGCGTGCTCGAGCCGCTGCAGCCGCTTCGACAGCAGCGCCGGCGACATGTGCGGCACGCCGCGGCGCAGATCGTTGAAGCGGCTCGAGCCCGCGAGCAGCTCGCGGATCACCAGCAGGGTCCACCGCTCGTCGAGCAGCTCCATCGCCTTGGCGACGGGGCAGAACTGACCGTATCCAGACATCGTTCGCCTCCACCGCCAGGTGTACGCCTGTGCGGGCCGCTGCGGAAGTACAGATTCAGTACTGCGGTCGGTGCAGATCGGTGACTGGATGCGCGGCACAAGCGCGAGCACCCTCACAAGCAGCGAGAGAAGGGAACACCATGAACACCATCGCTGCAGCGGTCACCACGGCCGCACCCGAGATCAAGGCGAAGCACGCACGCATGTGGGCGCTGGGCGACTACCCCGCGGTGGCGCGCGAGGTCATCCCCGCGCTCGGTCCGCGGCTCGTCGACGCGGTCGGCATCGAGCCGGGCGAGCGCGTGCTCGACATCGCCGCGGGCGACGGCAACGCCGCCATCCCCGCCGCGAAACGAGGCGCGCGCGTCGTCGCGAGCGACCTCACGCCCGAGCTGCTGGAGGCCGGTCGGAGGAAGACGGCGGATGCGTCGCTCGACCTGACCTGGGAGGCGGCGGATGCCGAGGCCCTGCCGTACGCGGACGGGTCGTTCGACGTCGCTATCTCATGCGTCGGGCTGATGTTCGCTCCCTTCCACGAGCCGGTGGCTGCCGAGCTGACGCGCGTCGTGCGCCCTGGCGGGCGGATCGGGCTCATCGCGTGGACCCCGGAGGGCTTCATCGGAGAGATGTTCCGGATCATGCAGCCGTTCGCGCCGGCGCCGCCCGCCGGTGCGCAGCCTGCGGTGCTGTGGGGTTCGGTCGAGCACGTGCGGGAGCTGCTGGGCGACCGGGTCGAGCTGTCGTTCCAGAGGGAGCTGCTCGATGTGCGCGCCTTCGCCGACGGCGCCGCCTTCCGCGACTTCTTCAAGGCGACCTACGGCCCGACGATCGTCGCCTATCGGGGCATCGCCGACGACCCGGCGAGGGTGGCGGAGCTGGATGCCGCGCTCGCCGATCTCGGCGACCGGCACCGCGACGGCGACCTGCTGCGGCTCGAGTACCTGCTGACGACCGGCACGGTGCGCTGAGGGATGCGGGCCGGGCAAGCGTCACAGCTCCGGTCCACCTCCCGGCGGCCCCTCGAGCACCGTCGGCACGTACTCCAGCAGCTGCAGGCCGCCCTCGAACGTGCGACTCGTCGTCAGCTCGAGCCGCACATCCGGGTAGCCGTCGAAGATGCCGTCGCCACCGGTCGCGCCCGTGATCACCGGGAAGACGACCACGCGGTAGCGGTCGACGAGACCGGCGGCGAGCAGCGAGCGGCAGAGCGAGACGCTGCCGAGCGTGCGCAGCGGCTGCTCCGACTCCGCCTTCAGCTTCCGCACCGCCTCGACCGCGTCGCCGCGCACGAGCGTGGTGTTCGGCCAGGCGAGCGGCTCGGTCATGGTCGAGGAGAACAGCACCTTCGGCAACCCTGCCAGCTCGTCGGTGCCCGGCTCGCCCGAGGCGGCGAGCGCCGACATCAGCCGGTAGGTCGTCGCCCCCATGAGGATCGGGTGATTCTGCTCCGGCAGCTCCTCGAGCCACCGGAGGTACTCGGAGCTCTCCATGCCCCACCAGCCCGGCCAGCCCTTGGCGGAGCCATAGCCGTCCAGCGAGCAGATGAAGTCCACGGTCAGCGGTTGCATCGGTCGCCCTCCGATCCCGACTGGCTCATCCTCGAGCCGCCGGTTCTTGAACAGCAGAGTACGAGTTCACTCCGAGGTCGTCAACGGGTGTCTCCGCGCCGTCGCCTCGAACGCGCGCCGAGGTCGAGTTCCCCGAACGCGCGCCGAGGTCGAGTTCCCCGAACGCGCGCCGAGGGCGAGCTCCTCGACTAGCGGCTGGGCTGCCCCTCCGGGACGCGGTCGGATTCGTCCTCAGGCTCGTCGAGGCCGGCCTGGACTGCGTCGGGCTCGGCAGCGCTGGGCTCGGCACCGCTGGGCTCGCCAGTGCCGGCATCCGCCCCCGCCCCGTTCCGCAGCTTGCGCCGCACGATCGGCCAGAACAGCACCAGCGCACCCGCGGCGATGAAGCTCGTCAGCACCTGCGTGCGGCCGCCCTCGGTCGTCAGCATGATGGCGACGATGCCGATCGCGCCCAGGATCACCAGGATGTTGAGCCACGGCACCATCCACACCTTGAGCTTCAGGTTGGCCTTCTCCTCCTCCGTCATCCGCGAGCGCAGGCGCCACTGGGTGACCGCGATGAAGACGTAGACGAACAGCGCCACGAGCCCTGTGGAGTTCATGATGAAGTCGTAGATGCCCGAGCCGGGTGCGATGAAGTTCACGACGGTCGCGATCAATCCGCCGACCGTCGATGCGATGACCGCGAGCACGGGGACGCCGTGCCTGTTGCGCTTCGCGACGACGGCGGGGGCGAGCCCCTTCTCGGCGAGCGCCGCGAACATGCGCGATGCGGAGTAGGTGCCCGAGTTCAGCACCGAGATCACCGCGGTGAAGATGACCAGGCTCATGATCGTCTCGGCGCCCGGGATCCCGAACATCTGGAAGACGTGCGTGAACGGAGCGATGATGTCGGGCGAGGGCAGCTCGTTCCAGGGGACGAGCGTGACGATGACCAGCACGGCGCCGACGTAGAAGAGCATGACGCGCCAGATGACCGTGTTGGCGGCCTGGCGGATGCCCTTCGAGGGATCCTCCGACTCGGCAGCTGCCATGACCGCGATCTCGGTGCCGAAGTAGGAGAACAGCACCAGCGCGACCGACGAGACGACGACGCCGAAGCCGTTCGGCATGAAGCCGCCGTGGTCCCACAGGTTGGAGACCGAGAACGAGGTGTCGGGCCAGAGGCCGAGCGCGAAGAGCACGCCCGCAGCGAGGAAGACGACGATCGCGACCACCTTGATGCTCGCGAGCCAGAACTCGGTCTCGCCGAAGGAGCGCAGCGAGATGAGGTTGGTGGTGACGAAGATCGCCAGCAGCGCGAGCGAGCCCACCCACGCAGGGATCATCGGGAACCAGCCGTTGATCATGCCGCCGCCGACGACCGCCTCGTAGGCGATCACGCCGACCCAGAAGTACCAGTAGAGCCAGCCGACGATGTAGGCGGCCCAGTTGCCGAGACCGACGCGGGCGTACTCCATGAAGGAGCCGACCGTCGGGCGCACCGCGGCCATCTCTCCGAGCATCCGCATCGCCAGGAAGACCAGCAGTCCGCCGGCGAGATACGAGAGCGTCGCGGCCGGGCCGGCCTCGCGGATGATGTTTGCCGAGCCGACGAACAGGCTCGCGCCGATGATGCCGCCGAGGGTGATCATCGTCACGTGCCGTGAGCGCAGCTTCTTGCCCGGGGTGGGCGATGCGAGGTTGATGCCAGCGGATGTCGCCGGCGACACCGGCCGGTCGAACCGCGACTTCGGAGTCAGGTGCTTGCGTGCCACGCCGGACGCTCCTTCTGGGTCTGCGTCGCGAGCGCCAGTGCCGCGACTTGTCGATCGTACGGATCTGATCGCGGTCGAACGATTACGGTTGCAGACCGCAAACGGTCAGCTGTGCTTATGCATCCGCGCCGGTGCGCTCCAGCCGCTCGAGCACTGCGGCGGTGAACTCCTCGGTCGTCGCGCTGCCGCCGAGGTCGCCGGTGGCGATGCCATCGGCGAGAGCGCCGAAGCAGGCGTCGTGCATGGCCTGCGCTGCCTGCTGCTCGCCGAGGTGCTCGAGCATCATCGACGCCGACCAGATCGCCGCCACGGGGTTGGCGATGCCCTTGCCTGCGATGTCCGGCGCCGAGCCGTGCACGGGCTCGAACAGCGACGGGAACTCGCGCTCGGGGTTGAGGTTGGCGCTCGGGGCGATGCCGATCGAGCCCGCGATCGCGGCGCCCAGGTCGGAGAGGATGTCGCCGAAGAGGTTGGAGGCGACCACCACGTCGATCGAGGCCGGCTTGAGCACGAAGCGGGCAGCGAGCGCATCGATCAGCACGCTGTCGACCGCCACCCCCGCATCCGCTGCCACCTCTGCGACGACCTCGTCCCAGAACGGCATCGTGTGGATGATGCCGTTCGACTTCGTCGCCGAGATGATGGTGCCGCCGCGCTCTGCAGCCCGCGCTGCAGCGAAGCGCGTCACGCGCTCGATGCCGCGGCGGGTGAAGATCGACTCCTGGATCGCCATCTCCTCGGGCGTGCCGCGCCCGAAGCGCCCGCCGATCTCGGAGTACTCGCCCTCGACGTTCTCGCGCACGATGAGCATGTCGAGCTCGGTGCCGGGGCGCCCGGGGATGGTCTTGACCGGGCGCAGGTTGACGTACTGCTGGAACGCGCGGCGGATGGGGATCAGCAGACCCCAGAGCGTCACGTCGTCGGGGATGCCGGGGGTGCCGACGGCGCCGAGGAAGACCGCGTCGCCGCTGCGCAGCTGCTCGATGCCGTCCTCGGGCATCATCGCCCCGTGCTGCCGGTAGTGCTCCGAGCCCCACGGGCGGTGCCGCCACTCGACGCTGAAGCCGCCGCCGGCCGCCAGCAGGTCGACGCAGGCGATCGCCGCGGGCACCACCTCGAGGCCGATGCCGTCGCCGGCGATGACATCCACGGTGTAGGTCGTGCTCATGCGGGTTCCTTCTGCGTCTGGGGGTGGGATGCGGTCACTGCGCGAGATAGCCGCCGTCGACCGGGATCGAGGTGCCGGTGATGTAGGCCGCGCCGGGGCTGGCCAGGAAGGCGACGGCTGCCGCGACGTCGCCGGGCGCGGCGATGCGCTGCAGCGGGATGGCCGCGGCGACCTGCCGCTCGGTCGCTGCCGGGTCGGCCTGCTCGCCGACCCACGCCTCGAACAGCGGCGTGCGCGTCATGCCGGGCGCGACCGCGTTGACGCGGATGTCCCACGGCGCGAGCTCGACGGCGGCGGCCGTGGTGAGGGCGAGCATCGCGCCCTTGCTGGCGCTGTAGACCGCCATGCTCGGCACGCCGATGCTCGCGAGCCGCGAGGTGACGTTGATGATGGATCCCCCGCGGCCGCCGTCGCGCATGGCGCGGCCGGCCGCCTGCAGGCAGGCGATCGCAGCGAACACGTTGGTCTCGAAGGTGTCGCGGATCTCGCCGGCCGGGGTGTCGAGCAGCGGCCCCGTGTGGTCGATCGCGGCATTGTTGACGAGCACGTCGAGGCGGCCGTGACTGCCGAGGATCGCCTCGACCAGCGCCTCCGCCGCCCCGGGCTCGGTGAGGTCAGCCGGCAGGAAGGCCGCGCCGTCGCCGAGCTGCTCGGCCACGGCCGCGCCCCGCTCGGCCGAGCGTCCGCTCACGACGACGCGCAGCCCATCCGCCACCAGCGTCCGAGCGATCTCGACGCCGATGCCGGAGGTGGCGCCGGTGACGAGCGCGACCCGCTGCTCGGCCTCCACTCAGCGCGTCTCGCGACGGGCGATGTTGTAGAAGCGCACCGACTGGTACTCCTCGAGGCCCTCCGCGCTGCCCTCGCGGCCCAGGCCCGACTGCTTCACGCCGCCGAAGGGCGCTGCCGCGTTCGACGGCACCCCCTGGTTGATGCCGAGGATGCCGGTCTCGAGCCGATCGGCCACGTTGAGCGCCCGGTCGAGGCTCTCGCTGAAGACGTAGCCGGCGAGGCCGAACTCGGTCGCGTTGGCGCGCTCGATGGCCTCGGCCTCGGTGGTGAAGCGCTGGATCGCGGCGATCGGCCCGAAGATCTCGGTGCCGGCGATGTCGGAGTCGGCGGGCACGTTGTCGAGCACGGTCGGCGCGAAGAAGTGGCCGGCGTCGCCCAGCTCGGTGCCGCCCGCGAGCAGATCGGCGCCGCGCGCGACGGCGTCGTCGGTGAGCGCGCGCATCTGCCGCACGGCACGGTCGTCGATCAGCGGCCCGAGCGTGGTGCCGGTGCCGAGGCCCGCGCCGACGGCGACCTGGCGGAAGCGCTCGGCGAGCCCCTCCGCGAAGGCGTCCGCGATGCCCTCCTGCACGTAGTAGCGGTTGGCGCCGATGCACGACTGGCCGCTGTTGCGCAGCTTCGCCGCGAATGCGCCGTCGATGGCGCGCTCGAGGTCGGCGTCGTCGAAGACCAGGAACGGCGCATTGCCGCCCAGCTCCATCGACGAGCGCAGCACGGTGTCGGAAGCGAGCCGCATGAGCGTGCGCCCGACCTCGGTGGAGCCGGTGAAGGAGACCTTGCGCACGCGCGAGTCGCGCAGCACAGCCTCGCTGAACTTCGACGAGCTCGAGGTCGTGACGACCTGCACGAGATCGGCCGGCACACCCGCCTGGAGCGCCAGCTGCACGGCGTAGATCGTGGTGAGCGGCGTCAGCGACGCGGGCTTCACGACGGATGCGCAGCCGGCGGCGATGGCCGGTGCGATCTTGCGGGTCGCCATCGCGAGCGGGAAGTTCCAGGGCGTGATGAGCACCGCGAGCCCGACGGGCGCACGACGCACGAGGATGTTCGCGCCGCCGTCCGGGGCCTCGCGGAAGCTGCCGGCGGGGCGCACTGCCTCCTCGGCGTACCAGCGCACGAAGTCGCTGCCGTACTTCACCTCGGCGCGGGACTCGGCGAGCGGCTTGCCCATCTCACGCGTGATGAGGTGCGCGAGATCCTCAGTGTGCTCGACGAGCAGCGCGTGCCAGGCGTGCAGCACGTCGGCGCGCTGGCGCGGCGTCGTGCGCGCCCATGCGCGACCCGCCGCATCCGCCGTCGCGACCGCCTGCAGGGCGCCGTCGACGTCGATGTCTGCGATCTGGGCGATCTGCTCGCCCGTCGCGGGGTCACCGACAGCGATGCCATCGGTCGGCAGGCCGAGGCCGGCGATCACCCGATCGGCGTGGGCGACGGCGGATGCGTCCGCGGCGATAAGCGCGGCGGTGGTGTGCAGGTCGGTGGTGGTCATCGGGAAGCCTCCTTGGTGATGGCCTGCTCGATCGCCGCGACGAAGTCGACGACCTCTGCATCGCTGACGATGAATGGCGGGCTCAGCTGCAGCGTGTTGCCGCGCAGCGAGCGGGTGATGACGCCGAGCTCGAGCGCGTGGTCGAGCACGCGGTCGTTCACGACTCGCTCGTCGAGGCTGATGCCGCCGAGGAAGCCGGCGACGCGCACGTCGACGACCGCCTCCTGGCGCTGCTGCAGCGCCTCGAGCTCGCGACGCAGCACCAGCTCGAGCTCGGCCACGCGCGGCACCAGGCCGTCGCGCTCGATGATGTCGAGGTTGGCGATGGCGACCGCTGCCGCCGTGGCGTGTCCCGCGTAGGTGGCGCCGTGGCGGAAGATCGGCGTGTCCGGCGAGTCGACGTAGAAGGGCTCCCAGATGCGGGGCGCGACGAGCACGCCGCCGAGCGGGGCGTAGCCGCTGGTGACGCCCTTGGCGAAGGTCACCATGTCGGCCTCGAGCTCGTAGCGCTGCGCAGCGAACCACTCGCCCGTGCGACCGAAGCCGGTGATGACCTCGTCGACGACGAGCAGGATGTCGTGCTCGCGGCAGAGGCGCTGCAGGCCCTCGAGGTAGCCCGGTGCTGGCGGGTTCACGCCGCCGGTGCCCTGGATGGGCTCGGTGAAGATGGCGGCGATGTTGTCGGCGCCGATCTGCTCGATCTGCGCCTCGACCGCGGCGATGTCGTCGAAGGAGACGCGGGCGGTCTCGGGCACGAGCGAGTCGGTGCCGAAGCCCTCGCGGTTGAAGTCGAGGCCGGCGATCGAGGTGCCGTAGGCGTGCAGGCCGTGGTAGCTGTGCTCGCGGCTCAGGATGATCTGCTTGCTGCCGCGGCCCTCGCGCTGCCAGTGGCGGCGGGCGAGCTTGCAGGCCACGTCGATCGCGTCGGAGCCGCCGGAGTTCAGCACCACCTTCGGGCGGTCGATCGGCGAGATCTGCGCGAGGCGCTCGCTCAGCTCGATCGCGCGGTCGTTCGCATAGCGCTGGAACACGTGATAGGTCTCGAGCCGCAGCATCTGGTCGTGCGCGGCCTTGGCGATCTCGGGGTGCGAGTGACCCACGTTGGCGTGCCACAGGCCCGCCGTGCCGTCGAACAGCCGCTGCCCATCTGTGGTGAAGACGTAGGAGCCCTCGCCGCGCTCGATGACGAGCTGGCGTCCCAGCACCGAGGGGATGTGCGCCTGGGCAGACCAGAGCGCAGGCCCGTCGAGCACGGTGCCTGGCTGGGTGCCGGTGGTGGGGTCGGTGAGCGTCATCGCTTCTCCTCGTCTCGAGAATCTTGGCGTGACCAGCTCGACATGGCTGGCCACCGGCAACGCTAGGGCTCTCGAACGGTTACGTAAAGCGACGGTTGATGACCGGTATCAGTCGGTTTCGATGACATATGCGGCCAGCGCGTCCGCGACCGCTTCACGCACGGCGAGGAATGCCGGATGCGCTTCGGCGCCGATGCGGGTCAGCACCAGGATCTCGCGGTGCTCGTTGGCAGGCAGGAGCGGGCTCGCCACCAGAGCGCTGCCTGCCTCGCGCACGACGAGGTCGGGCAGGAAGGCGGCGGCGAGGCCCGCTTCGACCAGCCGCAGGTGGAAGAGCATGTCGGAGGATTCGTGCGCGATGCGGGGCTCGAAGCCGCGCTCGCGGCACACGCGCAGCGCCCACTGGGTCGAGGCGGCCTCGGGTGGCTCCATCACCCACGGGATGCGGTCGAGGGGCGCGCCGGCCAGCGCCTCCGGCAGGTAGCCGCGCACCGGATCGCTGCCGATCACGGATGCGTGCACGCCGCCGACCGGCGAGAGCTGCGTGCCGGGGAAGGTGTCGGTGATGACCGCATCGACGTGGCGCGAGACGAGCCGCTGCACGGAGTCCTGCGGGTCGGATCGGCGCAGCCGCACATCCAGACCCGGGTGCGTCTCGGCCAGCCGCTGCAGCGCGGCGGGCATCACGATGCGGCCGATGGAGGTGAACACGGCCACCGTCACGACGCCGCGCGGCTGGTCGTGGGATGCGGCGAGCTCGGTCTCGGCGCGCTCCATGGCGGCGAGCACGGCCTCGGTGTTGTGCACGAGCTCGAGCCCCACCGGCGTCAGTCGCGAGGTGCGGCCCACCCGCTCGAGCAGCACCGCGCCGGTCTCGCGCTCGAGCAGCGAGAGCTGCTGCGAGATCGCCGAGTGGCTGTAGGCGAGCTCGCGAGCCGCAGCAGTGATGCTGCCGTGCATCGCGACGGCCCGCAGCAGCACCAGGCGATGGAGGTCGAGCACAGCCGTAGCCTACGGCGCGGCGCTCATGCGAAGCGCGCCATGGCGAGCGCGACGAGCGCGAGGCCCGCAGCAGCGACACCCATCGCCGCGTAGGAGCCCGTGGCCGTCGCGATCAGCGGGCCGAGTGCCGGCCCGGCCGCGGCGACGGCGGTGATCGGCGCGGCGAAGACGCCATTGATCGCACCGTAGTTCCTGGTCCCCCATCGGTCGGCCACCGCCGACCCCTGCACGAGCGTCGAGGCGCCGCGCACCGCACCGGCGAGGATGCCGAGCACGAGCAGGAGCCACGGCGGGCCGGGCACGATGGCCAGCAGCGCGAGCACGACCGCCGCGCTCCCGGCCGTCACGGCGAGCGGCACCCAGAGCGCGGTTCCGTGCGGCACCACGGCATAGAGGAGACGCCCGATCACCTGCCCAGCACCGAGCAGCCCGAGCGCCCAGGCCGCGAGCACATAGGTGATGCCCTTCTCCTCGAAGAGCGGGATGACGGCGAGCGTGACGCCGTAGAGCGACGCCGTCAGCGCGATCATCGCGAGCTCGAGCATCCAGAACCGACGCGTGCGCAGCACCTCGCCGAGGCTGTGGTCTGCATCGTGGGGAGCCGCGGGCGCGCTCGGTGGCCAGCGGCGCTCGAGGCTCAGCCAGTGGAGCGGCGTCGTGGTCGCACACAGCAGCACGGCGAGCAGCAGCAGCGTGGCGCGCCAGTCCAGCACCGAGAGCAGGCCGGCGACGATCGGGGCGAAGACCGTGGAGGCGAGCCCGCCCGCCAGGGTGACGATCGTCATCGTGCGGCGGCGCCGATCGCGAGACCGCCGCGCGATCACGGTGAACGCCGCCTGATAGAGCACCGCCGATTGCCCGACGCCCACGATGATCCAGCCTGCGGTGAAGCCCAGCAGGTCGCCAGCCGTGCTGACGACCACCAGCCCGGCCGCGCCGACCACGCTGCCGAGCGTCATGACGATGCGCGGGCTGCCGGCGTCGAGGAGTCGGCCGACGACGATCCCCGCGATCGCCGATGCCACGAGGCCGATGGAGAAGCTCACCGTGATCTCCACGAGCGACCAGCCCGTGTCCACGGCGATCGCGGGGGCGGCGACGATCAGCGCGTAGTAGAGGATGCCCCAGCTGATGACCTGCCCGACCGCGAGCGCAGCGAGTCGCCCGTCGCCACGCGAGCGCAGCGATGCGGTCGTCGCGGCGGCCGAGCGGGAAGGCATGCGGCAGACGTCAGAGCGCTCGCAGCGCCGCGGCCGCATCGTCGAGCGCAGGACGGACGACCGAGTAGTACGCCCACTTGCCTCGCTGCTCTCGCTCTACCAGCCCTGCCTCCACGAGGATGCGCATGTGGTGCGACACGGTGCCCTGCGAGAGCCCGACGGGCTCCTGGAGGTCGCAGATGCATGCTTCGCCACCCTCGCCCGCAGCGATGAGCGACAGCAGGCGCACGCGCGTCGGGTCGCCGAGCGCCTTCCACACGCTCGCGAGCGGCTGCGCCTCGTCGATGCTGAGTCCCGCCCCCTCGGCCGGTGCGCAGCATGACGACGGAGCGGTCACGGAGGTCGCGGTCATGCGCTCAGTGTGCCACACGCATTGACAAACGTCGATGCGTCACACATGCTCGTCCCATCGACACCTTTCGATGTGAGGAGCCCATCGTGGCCGAACTTCCCGTGATCGTCATCGGCGCCGGCCCGCAGGGCCTCGCCGCAGCAGCGCATCTGCTGGAGCGAGGGCTCGAGCCGCTGGTGCTCGAGCGCGGAGAGATCGCCGGCGCCGCCGTCGCCGAGTGGGGTCACGTGCGCCTGTTCTCCGCCTGGGACGAGCTCGTCGACAGCGCGAGCCGCCGACGGCTGGAGGCGACCGGCCACCCGATCCCGAGCAGCGGCTACCCCAAGGCCTCCGCCTGGGTGCGCGACTACCTCCATCCCCTCGCTGCGGCCCTCGGCGATCGCGTTCGCACCCGCCACGAGGTCACCGGCATCACCCGCCTGGGTCGCGACAAGGTGATCGACAGCGGCCGTGCCGAGCAGCCGTTCGCCGTCAGGGTCGTCGATGCCGAAGGCAACGAGCAGCGACTGCTGGCACGCGCCGTGCTCGACGCCTCGGGCACCTGGAGCACGCCGGGCCCCGCCGGCTCTGACGGCCTCCCGGCGATGGGCGAGATCACCGCGGCGGCCAGGGTCGACTACCGGATCCCGGCGGATGTGTCGGAGCTCGCGGGCAGGCACGTCGCGGTCGTCGGGGCCGGGCACTCCGCCGTGCACACCGTCCTGCGGCTGGCAGAGCTCGCAGACCGGGCGCCCGGCACGCGCGTGACGTGGTTGCTCCGCCGCGGCAGCGCCACCGCTGCGCTCGGCGGCGGAGAGGCCGACGCCCTGCCGCACCGCGCGGCGCTCGGCGTCCGCGCGGGCAGGGCGATCGAGCGCGGCGCGGTGGAGGTCGTCACGGGGTTCCGCGTGACGGAGATCCGCGATGGCCGGGAGGGCATCGAGATCCTGGCCGATGACGGCCGTGCGGTCGGCCCGGTGGATCGGCTGTTCGCGCTCACGGGCTTCCGCCCAGATCTCTCGATCCTCACCGAGCTGCGCGTCGCGATCGACCCGTCGCTCGACTCGGTGGCGGCGCTCGCGGCCGAGATCGATCCCAACGTGCACTCGTGCGGCACCGTCGCCGCGACCGGGGTGGCCGAGCTCGCCCAGCCCGAGCCGGACTTCTTCGTCATCGGGGCGAAGAGCTATGGGCGTGCCCCCACCTTCCTCGCGCTCACGGGCTATGAGCAGGTCCGCAGCGTGGTCGCCCACCTCGCAGGCGACCATGCCGCGGCGGCACGGAACGAGCTCGTGCTCCCGGCGACCGGCGTGTGCGGCGGCAGCGGCAGCTTCGATGACGCGGGCGGCTGCTGCGCGGCTCCTGCGACGCCGCAGCAGGTGACGATCGCGAGTCGTCCCTAGCCGGTCCTACGGGGCGCTGAAGTACGCCTCGGCGAAGGGGCGGCCGAGCAGCTCGAGGTAGAGCGGCGACTTCGCCAGGTCGGCGAAGTGCCTGCGCATGGCCTCCGCTGCGGCATCGGCATCGCCGAGCCGCAGCGCATCCAGGATCGCCCGGTGCGCCTCGAGATCCCAGTCCTCCATCGCGCCGCGGCGCACCGACGCTGCGCCCGTGAGCAGCGCGACCTTGTTCATCGGGTGCAGCATCAGGGCGAGCGCCGGCTGGTGCGTCGCGTGCAGGATGCCGGCGTGGAACGCCGCGTGCGCCTGGTGCGCCGCGACGTCGTCCCCTGCCCTGATCGCGCCCATGAGCGCCTGCTCGTGGGCGGCCAGCGCATCCCAGTCGTCCTGCGTGCCCGACTCGGCCGCGAGCCGCGCGAGCATCGTCTCGATCGTGATGCGCGCATCCATCACATCACCGACCGTGACCGTCGAGCGCGCCAGCAGCGCGACCATGGCGCTGGCCAGGGCGGCGTCGCTGGGCTCGGCGACGATGGTGCCCCTCCCCTGCCGCACGGTCAGCAGCCCGCGGGCGACGAGCGCGCGCACGGCGTCGCGCAGCACCGTGCGACTGACGCCCAGCGCCTCGCTGAGCTCGGGCTCGGGCGGCAGCAGGGTGCCCGTGGCGAGCTCGCCGCTCAGGATCTGCTGCTCGAGCACGGCACGCACCCGATCGCTCTTCAGATCGCCGACCGCGCTCGCCGCGCCCGACCACGCATCGCGCACCGCCGAGCTGACCGTCATGGGGCTCTCCTTCTCGATGCGGCGATCCATCGTATCGACGCGCTGCGGATGCCGAGGCTGCTGCACCGCCGTCGCGGCGGTGCAGCAGCACGGGGCGTCAGGCTTCGATCGTCTCCTGCTGGCGCGAGAGCACGTGGCCGGCGATGAAACCGCCGATCACGCACAGCAGCATGATGATGCCGAGCAGCACCGGGATGACGACGACAGCACTGCCGACGACAAGGGCGAAGGCCCCGGCGATCGAGGGCACGAAGCCACCGATCATGCCGCCGATGTTGTACGAGACGGCGACGCCCGAATAGCGGTAGCGGGCAGGGAACAGCTCGGACAGCATCGTGCCGAGGGGGCCGTAGGGGATGCCGAGCATGCCGATGCCGATCGCGATCGCGGCGATCACCAGCACCTCGACGCCCGAGCCCAGCATGAAGGCGATGGGCACGACGAGCACGACCGCGAGGATGCCGCCGTAGGCGACGGTCTTCCAGGCGCCCCAGCGATCGCCGAGCCTCGCGCCGATGTAGATGCCGACGGCTTCGAGCACCGCACCGATCATCGTGGCGGTGAGCAGCTGCCACGGCTCCATGCCGAGCTCCCCGGTGCCGAAGCTCACCGCGTAGGTGGTCATGAGGAAGAAGCCGCCGGAGGCGAACAGCACCGTGGCGATGACGATCAGCACCCTGCCGCCCGCGTGGCGGAAGACCTCGACGAGCGGCAGCGGCTTGCGGTGCTCCTGCGCGATCTTCTCGGCGACCTGCACCTGCACGACATCGGTGAACACCGGCGACTCCTCGACGCGCAGGCGCATGTAGAGCGCGACGGCCAGGAAGACGAACGAGAGCAGGAACGGGATGCGCCAGCCCCAGGCGAGCAGCTGATCGTGGGGCAGCAGCGTCACGGCTGCGACGACACCCGACGACACGAGGGTGCCGACCGGCGAGCCGTACTGCGGCATCGCGCCGTAGAACGCGCGCTGCTTGGCCGGGGCGTGCTCGACCGCGAGCAGCACCGCGCCGCTCCACTCGCCGCCGAGCGAGAGGCCCTGGATGAAGCGCAGCGCGGTGAGGATGATGGGAGCCGCGAAGCCGATGGCGTCGAAGGTCGGCAGCAGGCCGATGATTCCGGTGGAGAGACCGATCACCAGCAACGTGATGATGAGCGTCTTCTTGCGGCCGATGCGGTCACCGAGGTGGCCGAAGATGACCGCGCCCACCGGGCGGGCGACGAAGCCGATGCCGAAGCTCAGCAGGGCGAGCACGGTGCCGACGGCCGGGTCGAAGCTCGGGAAGAAGAGCTCGTCGAACACGAGCGCGGCGAGCAGTCCGTAGATGAAGTAGTCGTACCACTCCATCGCGGTGCCCATGAAGGAGGTCATCGCGACACGGCGCAGGCGCTTGACGTTCGCCTGGGCCGCGGACGGGGAACTGGGTGCTGTGCTGGTTGCCATAGGGTGCATCTCCGAGGGGACGGGCAGGGGTGCCACGGGTTCGGCTTCGTTGCCGTGGTGTAGATAGTACATATGATGTTTGTGACGCGCGCGTTTCGGGTCCAGAACGATCCTGTGGCCGACCGGACTGCGCATCCGTTCGAAGGAGCCAGCCGATGATCGTCGACCTGATCGTGCGGAACGCGCGCATCGACACCCGCGATGCCGAGCGGCCGGAGGCGAGCGCGCTTGCCGTGCTCGACGGCCGCGTGGTGGCGCTCGATGAGCAGCTCGACGGGCTCGAGGCCCGCGAGACGATCGACGCCGGCGGCCTGGCGCTGCTGCCGGGCTTCAACGACGTGCACGCGCACAGCGTCTGGTTCGGCACCACGCTGATGGACGCCGATCTCTCGGCCGTGACCTCGCTCGACGACATCTACCGCGTGATCGAGGCGCAGGCGCAGACGACGGAGGCGGGCGCGTGGGTTGTCGCCGCCGGCTACAACCCGGTGCTGCTCGGCAGCACCCACCCCGACCGCGACCGCCTCGACGCCGCGAGCGGCGGTCGCCCGGTCTGGATCAAGCACGCCTCGGGCCACTCCGGCCAGGCGAGCACCGCCGGGCTCGCGCTCGCGGGCGTCGACGACCGCGACGTGCCCGCCCTCGAGGGTGGCGTCATCCGCGTCGACGACGCCGGCAGGCCCACCGGCGTGCTCGAGGAGCGCGCGATGACGCTCGTGCAGGACATCCTGCTCCCCTACCCGCTGGCCACGATCGAACGCGCGCTCGCGCTCGCCACCGAGCACTACGCCCGCGAAGGGCTGACGAGCGTGACGGATGCGGGGGTCGCGGGCGGCTGGATCGGTCACGCCCCCGCAGAGCTGGCCGCCTACCAGTCGGCGCGGGATGCCGGCCTGCTGCGCACCCGCATGCAGGTGATGCCCGTGATGGACGCGCTGCAGGCGATCCCGGGGCACGCCGACGAGGCGGCGCGGCGCGGCTTCGGCGCCGGCATGCGCACCGGCTGGGGCGACGACTGGCTGCAGCTGGGCCCGGTGAAGGTGTTCACCGACGGCTCGATCCTCGGCCGCACCGCGCAGATGCGCGAGGACTACGAGGGCTGCCCCGGCTACCACGGCTACCTGCAGGACGATCCGGAGATCATGCGCACGCGCGTCCTCGAAGCGGCCGCGGCCGGCTGGTCGCTCGCGCTGCACGCCGTCGGCGACGCGGCCCTCGACTTCGCGCTCGACGCGATCGAGGAGGCCATTCGGGCGAACGGCACCCCGTCGGTGCCGAACCGCGTCGAGCACGGCATGGTCGTGCGACCCGACCAGCTCGAGCGGCTCGCGGCGCTGCAGGTCGCCTGCGTGGTGCAGCCGAGCTTCATCCCCTCCTTCGGCGAGGGCATCCGCGGCCCCGTCGGGCAGCAGCGCGGCGAGTGGTCGATCCGCGCGCGCAGCCAGCTCGACGCCGGCCTGCCGCTCGCCTTCTCCTCCGACCGCCCGGTGGCGCCCGGCGCTCCCCTGCTGGGCATCCAGTCGTTCGTCGAGCGGCGCAGCGAGGAGGGTCTCGACTACGGCGCGCACGAGCGCATCTCGGTGGATGAGGCGGTGCACGCCGCCACCGTCGGCTCGAGCGAGGTCACGGGTCAGCAGGCGCGCAAGGGCCGGCTGGCTCCCGGTCAGCTCGCCGACATGGTGCTGCTCGACGCCCACCCGCGCGAGGTCGCCGTGTCCGACATCCACGCGATCCCGGTGCGCGCCACGCTCGCAGGCGGCGCCTTCACGCATCGCGACGCCGACGTCGGGTAGCGCCCGACTCCCGCATCCCCCTCGCCATGAAAGGCATCCCATGACCGACACAACCGGCGACACCCGCCGCGTCGCACTCGTCACCGGCGGCACCTCGGGGCTCGGAGCAGCGATCGCCGTGCGCCTCCAGGCAGACGGCCTGCGCGTGGCGGTCACGGGCCGCAACGCGCCCCCTCCCGAGGTCGCCGCCTCGCTCGGCGATGCGCTCTTCGTGCCGGGCGACCTGACCGAGCCGGGCGCGCCCGACCGCATCGTGGGCGCGGTGATGGATGCCTTCGGCCGGCTCGACGTGCTCGTCAACAACGCGGGGCGCAGGCACGCGGGCCTCATCGTGGACACGCCGCCGGAGGAGCTCGCCGAGGTCTTCGCGCTGAACACGATCGCAGCGATGACGATGACGGCTGCGGCGGCGAGAGCGATGATCCCGCGACGGGAGGGCGGGATCATCAACATGCTCTCGAGGCTCGCGAGCTCTGGCGTGCCGACGCTGAGCGCCTACTCGGCGTCGAAGGGCGCGCTCGCCGCGCACACCCGCAGTGCCGCCGTCGAGCTCGCGCCCCACAACATCCGCGTCAATGCCGTCGCGCCCGGCATGGCGCGCACCCCGCTCATCGAGGACTGGCTGGGCGACCAGGCCGACCCAGAGCAGGCGCTGGCAGACACGCTGGGCGGCATCCCGCTCGGCAGGCTGGCGACGCCGGACGACGTGGCCGCGGCCGTCTCCTACCTCGCCTCCCCCGAGGCGGCGTATGTCACGGGCGCGAGCATCGCCGTCGACGGCGGCTACACGGCGCGGTAGGCGGGCAGCGGCCTAGGGTCGAGCGGTGCGCTGCTGCGCCCAGCGCTCTCGCGCCGCCCGCTCGTCGTCGTTCATCACGGCCAGCACCCGCACGCCCGACCCCGCCGGGACGTAGCCGCGGCGGCGGCGCTCGAGGCCGAGGATGTACCACCACGGCGGCACCCACGACCCCTTCGAGCGGTTGTGCGCCTTGCACAGTGCTTGGCCGTTGCTGACGACCGTGGGCCCGCCGCGCGACCAGGGGATGACGTGGTCGACCTCGACGGCCGGGTCGCCGCAGCGGCCCCAGGCGAGGAGCGCGCCCGCCTCGCAGCGTCGACCTGCTCGATCCATCACCGCGGTGCGGGCAGCGAACTTGAAGCCGCGCCACGGATCCCGGCGCGACGAGTTCGGCCCGCGACCCAGCATGGGAAACCGCATGACGATCACGACGAGCAGCAGCGGGATCAGCCACCACAGATGCGGCGTGATGACAGCGGCGAAGCCCTGCACGAGAGGGCCGGCGAGATCCATGACGCCATCATCTCCTGCGCCGCCGACACCGGGGCGCCAACAGCATGCTCACGTGCGCTTGTCGGCTCGGCCCCTCGCGGTCAGCTCGGGCTGGCCTCGTCCGCTCCGAAGTCGCGCGACCACCACTTCTTCGGTCGGATCACGAACGCGACGAAGCCCTCGCGCACCGGGTATGGCGTACCCGTGTACTGCTGCGAGAGCCGATCGACGATCGCCATGCCCTCGTCGCCGTCGATGCGCGCGACGACCTCGCCTCGCACCGTCGCCATGACGTACGCATCCTCGGGCGCCGTGATCGAGACGGCGACGCGCGGATCGCGGGTCACGTTGCGATCCTTGCGCGAGCCGGCGGTCGTGAAGAAGACCAGCTCCTCCTCGCCGTGCCGATCGATCCACAGCGGCACGACCTGGGGCGAGCCATCGGCCTCGAGCGTCGCGAGGTGGGCGACGCTCTGGGTCGAGAAGTGGTGGGCGATCTCGGTCCATGCCTGCATCGGATGCAGTCCTCCCGTTCGGCGTGCACGGGGCCGTGCGCGGCCACGCGTCGCCAGCGTATCGACGCCCGATGACGGCACGGCCGAGCCCAGCCAGGCAAGGCACCGGTTGCGTAGGGTCGAACCTGCATCCGCACCACGAGAGGGAGCTGCCGATGGCCTGGAGCACGCGTGAGCTCGCCGAGCTGGCAGGCACCACGGTGAACACCGTGCGGCACTACCACCGGCTAGGACTGCTCGAGGTGCCCGAACGCAGGGTCAACGGCTACAAGCAGTACGGCGTGAGCGACCTCGTGCGGCTGCTGCGCATCCGTCGCCTCGTCGACCTGGGTGTGCCGCTCTCGCAGATCGGCGAGATGCGCGACGGGGGCGACAGCACCGGCGACGCGCTGCGCGCCGTCGACGCCGAGCTCGCCGCACGCATCGAGCACCTGCAGCAGGCGCGCGCCGACATCGTGGCGATCCTCGAGGGCCGCGCGCCGGCCGACTCCCCGCGCGGGTTCGAGGCGGTCGCGTCGCAGCTGTCGGAGGCGGACTCCTCGATCATCCATCTCTACTCACAGCTCTACGATCGTGACGCGCTCGACGACCTGCGGCAGATGGTCGAAGACGACGTCGACGAGGACGCCGCATTCAACGCGCTCGCGCCCGACGCCGACGAGCAGGCCCGCTCGCTGATCGCCGAGCAGCTCGCGCCGCGGCTCGCGCAGCACTTCATCGACTACCCGTGGCTGCGCGACCCTGCCGCGCATCTGTCGAAGAGCGAGCACGTCACGCAGGCTACCTTCGTCGAGGCAGTGGTCGAGCTCTACAACCCTGCGCAGCTCGACGTGATGGTGCGAGCGAGCCTGCTCGCGCACGAACAGCTGGCGGCGCGTGAGGCGGACGCGCGAGACGAGCCGCCTGTGACCGACGACGGGGACGCATCCGCCGACGCTTGACCCTGTGCCAGGAACACGGTGCCTACTGGACACCATGACCACCGAACCGCAGGAGCCGACGCCCGGCGCCGAGCCCGACCCATCCGACCCCGCACCGCAGCAGCGAGAGCCGATGCTCGCGGAAGACCTCATGCTGCTGCTCTTCCAGCCTGATGCTGGCCTGCAGCAGGGCGTCGGCGCGATCGCCGGCGAGAACATCCTCTTCTACGTGCTCGGCGGTGCCGTGCTGACCGAGCTCGCGCTCGGCGGCCACGTGCGCACCGATGACGGCGCACGAGCCGCACGCGTCGAGACGACCGAGATCGCGCCGGCCGACCCCCTGCTGCGCTCGGCCTGGGACTACATCGCTCAGAAGCCGCGCGGCGTGCAGACGGTGCTGGCGGCGATCGGACCGACGCTGCGCACGCCGGTGCTCGCGCGCCTCATCGAGCGCGGCGACATCCGCGAGGGCACACGCAAGACGCTGGGCCTGTTCCAGACGACCGTGCTCGAGGGCGACGGCGGCGAGCGCCGTGCGACGCTCATGGCGCAGGTGCGCGCGGTGCTCGTCGACGGCGCGGAGCCGAGCCCGCGGATCGCGGCGCTCGCTGCACTGTTCTCGGGCAGCGGCACGATGCCGCAGTTCTACCGCGAGATCCCGTGGACCTCACCCGTGATCGCGCGCGCGAAGGAGCTCGAGCAGGGCGACTGGGGCGCGGGTGCTGCGGCGGCGGCCGTCGCCCGCACCATGACGGCGACGATCGTGAGCAATGTGGTCGTCGCGGCGGCGGTGCTGCCGCGCTCGTAGGGCTGGCGGCCGAGCGGGCGCGGCGGCGGCGGCTTCCGCGCTCGCTCGACCCGGGGCTCGAACCGCTCAGGCCTCGCCGCCCAGCTGCCCCGACATCCGCTCGCGCATCGACACCGACGCGGCGTTCAGCCCGCGCAGCTCGACGGTCTTCTCGAGCCGCCCATACTTCGTCTCGATCGCGTCGAGCGCCGCCACGGTGGAGGCATCCCAGATGTGAGAGCGCGAGAGGTCGATCACCACGTGGTCGGGGTCATCGGTGTACTCGAACTGGGTCGTGAGGTCGTTCGAGGAGGCGAAGAACAGCTCGCCCTCCACCGTGTAGTGCGCGACGGCGCCGTGTCCCTCGGCATCCGACTCCGCATCCGTCACCGAACGCGTCACCGACGCGAAGTGCGCCACCCGCCGCGCGAACAGCACCATGGCGACGAGGACACCGACGATCACGCCGATCGCGAGGTTGTGCGTGGCGACGACGACCACGACGGTCACGACCATCACGAGCGTCTCTGACACGGGCATCCGTCGCAGCGTCGAGGGGCGGATGCTGTGCCAATCGAAGGTGCCGACCGACACCATGATCATCACGGCCACGAGCGCCGCCATGGGGATGAGCCCGACGATGTCGCCGAGCGCCACGACGAGCACCAGCAGGAAGGCGCCGGCGAGGAAGGTCGAGATGCGCGAGCGGGCGCCGGAGGCCTTCACGTTGATCATGGTCTGGCCGATCATGGCGCAGCCGCCCATGCCGCCGAAGACGCCGGAGAGCACGTTTGCGACGCCCTGCGCCCACGATTCGCGCGTCTTGTCGCTGTGGGTGTCGGTGACGTCGTCGACGAGCTTGGCGGTCATGAGCGACTCCATCAGCCCGACGAGTGCCATCGCGATCGCGGTCGGCCCGATGATGCCGAGCGTCTCGAGCGTGAACGGCACGTCGGGGAAGAAGAGCGCGGGCAGGCTGGTGGGCAGCTGGCCCTGGTCGCCGACGTTCGGCACCTGCCAGCTGAACAGCAGCACCGCGCCCGTGATGAGCACGATCGCGAACAGCGGCGCCGGCACCACCTTCGTGAGCCTCGGCATGAGCACCAGGATCAGCAGCCCGACGACGACCAGGGGGTAGACGAGCCACGGCACGCCGACGAGCTGCGGGATCTGCGCCAGGAAGATGAGGATGGCGAGCGCATTGACGAAGCCGACCATGACGCTGCGAGGGATGAAGCGCATGAGCTTCGCCACGCCCAGCAGCCCCAGCACGATCTGCAGCAGTCCCGCGAGCAGCACGGTGGCGATGAAGTAGTCGAAGCCGTGCTCGCGCATGATCGGCGCGATGACGAGTGCGACCGCGCCGGTGGCGGCGGTGATCATGGCAGGGCGACCGCCGAGGAAGGCGATCGACATCGCCATGACGGCCGAGGAGAACAGGCCGACGGCCGGGTCGACGCCGGCGATGATCGAGAACGAGATGGCCTCGGGGATGAGCGCGAGCGCCACGACGAGGCCTGCGAGGGCTTCGCGTGTGAGCAGGCGCGGGCTCTTGAAGACGGTGAGGACGGATGGGTTGTCGCGGTAGCGAGTGCGCTCGCGGGTGGCGATGGTCATGGGACTCCTTGGAGGATCGCGCGGCATGCCGCTGCGGGGAAGTGTGGGGCGCGTCGTCGCGCGGTGCACATCCAGCTGACAGGCGAGAATGGATGGCGTGGTCGCGAGTGCGACCGGCACGACTCTACCCTAACGTGACGGTAGAGTTGAGGCAGGACTGTGGAATGGCGGGAGCGATCATGCACATCGGCGAGCTGGCGGAGCGCACCGGTCTGTCGCTGCGCACGCTGCGGCACTGGGACGAGGTCGGCCTCGTGCACGCATCCGGTCGCACCGAGGGCGGCTTCCGGCTCTACACCGGTGACGACGAGCAGCGGGTGCGGCTGATCATGCGCATGAAGCCGCTCGGCTTCTCGCTCGAGGAGATGGGCGAGCTCGCGCGAGCGCTCGATGTCTCACCCGAGGCGCCGCTGGATGGCATGGCTGCGGACCGCGCCGACTACTTCCGCACGGAATCGCACGAGCGCCGCGAGAAGCTCGCCGGACAGCTCGCGGCGGCGGACGAGTTCCTGCGGCGCATCGAGCCGGGCACCGCCGACGCAGGCTCGTAGGTCAAGCGACTCTGGCGTCGCAGACCGGGCGACCGCAGGCCGGGTGACCGCAGGCTCATGGGCCGAGCGAGCGCGGCCTCAGAAGGGCAGGTCGACCCGCTGGGCACCAGCGACGACTGCACCCCATGCCGGCTCGGGCGCAGCTTCGGGTGCACGCTCACCGAACACGGGCCCCACCTGCGGCGGCTGGTCGATGTAGACCTCGCCCGTCGGTGAGGTGAAGGCGAGCACGCCGGGCGTGACCTGCTCCACCTTCCACCGGCGAGCGCCGGAGAGCTGCGCGCCCTTGAGCACGTGGTGCCGGCGGCAGAGGTGGGCGAGGTTGCCGTGCTCGGTCTTGCCCTCCGCGGCCCAGGGGACGGTGTGATCGATGTCGCACCGCACCGCCTTCGCGGTGCAGCCGGGCCATCTGCAGTGCTGATCGCGCGCTCTGAGCAGTGCCCGCAGCCGGCGCGACGGCTTGTAGCTGTCGACGGCGACCACGTGCCCGCGCAGCGGGTCGGTGAACAGCCGCGTCCACAGCTTCGTGCGGCCGGCGAGCAGCCTGGCGGTCTCAGGATCGATCGGTGCGCCGTTCGACAGCCGCGCCACCGCGTCGTCACCCGTCTGCTGGTCGTCGCCGAGCAGCACGTTGGTCGGGATCACCACCGAGACGAGCGCCGTGATGCCCGCGATCGCCGCGCCATTCGGGTCGGCCGTCAGCAGCAGATCGGCGAACAGGTCGGCACGCAGCTCGGCGAACGACCGCGGGTCGTCGGCACCTGTCGCTCGCGCCATCTGCGTGAGCCGGTCGACGATGCCGTGGGCGAGCACCGTCGGCAGCAGCCCCCGCACCATGCTCATGCCGTGGTCGAGGTCGGTCACCGTCACATCGCGCTGCGTGCGCGCCTCTGCATGCCGGGCCGCGAGCGGCTCGGTCAGGTACTGCTCGAGCTCGCGTCGGGCGAGCATCCGCAGCCGACCGGGCGTGGTCTGCTCGGCCTGCGGGATAAGCGCCGCCTCAAAGGCGGCCCGCTCTGCCGCATCTCGCAGCGGCGCTCCGATGTCTTCGATCACGCGCACGTGGCCGCGGTGGATGCTCGCCCGACCCCAGGCGGCGATCGTGGCAGGCCAGCGCTCCATCTGCAGCATCGACTGCGTCAGCTCGCCCTCGACCGTGCGGTCGGAGCGCCGCTGCAGCAGCCCGATCTCGCACGCGTCATCCCGCAGCCCGACCGCCGGATCCAGCCGCTCGGCGAGTGCATCGTCGATCGCCACATGACCGATGCCGGCCAGCAGCTGCGTGCGCATCGCCTGCAGGGATGCGATCGCCGCATCGACCTCCACCAGCGCGCGGATCGCGGTCTCCGCGACCGCACGGGCCGTCACCGGCGCGGGAGCCGCCTCCGGCTCGGTCGACTCGAGCGCGGCTGCGAGCTCTGCCGGCCGCGGCCCACGCAGCCACTCCGGGCCGCTCTCCGCGCCCGGCTGCTGCACCGCATCCGTCGACATGCATGCAGTGAACCAGGTGCCGCCCACACGCGAAGGCGCGTGAGCGGCGCCTGTGGAGAACGTCGATTCGGCCGGCCGACGCGAAGCGATCAGCGCGGCCCTTGGCCGATCCGCTGCAGCAAAGCGGGCCGTCAGCCGTGGGCCAACCGGGTCAGTGTGGCGACGGTCACGATCCGGTAACACCTATTGACCGGTCAATTGCATGAATGTACGGTCATTGCATGTCGACGCCACGCTACCTGCAGATCAGAGCCAACCTCGAGGCCCAGATCGCCTCGGGCGAGCTCGCGCCCGGCGCGAAGCTGCCAACCGAAGCGGAGTTGCAGGAACAGCATGGGGTGAGCCGCTCCGTCGCTCAACGCGTGCTCAATGAGCTCGCGCTCGCCGGCCTCGTCACACGACGGAAGCGTGTCGGGACGCATGTCGCTGAGGGGGCCCGACAGATCAACGTCATGCGGTCCGTCGATCCGCGCATCGGCGCGACGGAGATTCCCGGGCGGATGCGGGTCGTGTCCGCCTCGGTGATGCCGGCGGGCAAGGCCCACGCCGAGCTGCCCGGCGTCGACACGAACGAACCGGTGATCGAACTCATCCGCGTGCGTCACGACGTGCAGACCGACGAGCCGTTGGTCGTCGAGATCGCCGTGCTCCCGTTCCGGCTCACGCCGGAGCTGCTCGACGAAGCGCTTGAGGACGTCTCCGTGCGGCAGTACTTCGCCGACCAAGGCGTGGCGATCGCGCGTTCGCGAATGTACTTCGACCCGGTTCTGCTGGAAGGGCCGATCGCGTCTCTGCTCGACATCGAGCCAGGCATCTGTGTCTTGAAGCGCCGCCGCATGATGTGGCAGTCAGACGGCCGCATTGCGGAGTCTGCTGCCTACTATCTGCGGCCCGGCGCAATGGAGTTCTACATCGAGTACTCGGACCCCGAGAGCCAGCCGAGTTGATCTTGCCCGCTCGAAGTCGCACGAACCACCAACTGATTCAGACCCCATGGAGGAACTCAATGAAGCGTAAATTCGCAGGGGCCATCGCAGGACTCGCCCTCGTCGGCCTGCTTGGCGGATGTGCCAATCCATCGATAGACGGAGCGAGTGGCCCTGCCGCAGAGGACGACATCGTCGCTGCGGTGCAGACGGTGGAGGAGATCGCCGCGATGGTGCCCGCCGAATATCGCGAGCGTGGCGGATTCACCATCTCCATCAATGCCGACGTGGAACCCATCAAATTCGTTGACGACGAAGGCAACATCGCAGGCTTCAATCCTGACCTCTTGCGCGCCGCCGCGCGCGTGCTCGACCTCCAGCCGGAGTTCCAGGAGGGCACGTTCGACGCGATGGTGCCGGGCCTCGAAGCGCAGCGATTCGACGCGATCGCATCGGTCGCCGACTTCGTCGAACGCCAGACGCACATCGACTTCATCGACTACCTGCACAACGGCACCGGCATCATCACGAGCACAACGTTCGAAGCCGAGGAGATCACGCTGGAAGATCTCTGCGGCCTCAGTGTGGGCTTCGCGCGCGGCACGTCGCAGCAGGTGAGCCTCGAGACGGTCTCCGCCGACTGCGAGACAGCGGGTGAGCCGGCGATCTCGGTGAACGGATACAACGACTCCGCCGCCGGCATCCTCTCGGTGCAGAGCGGTGAAGCCGATGCATTCTGGGGCGACTACCCCCAGGTCGCATACAACGCGCAAGTCAACCCGGATGCGTTCCAGGTTGTCTATGAGGAACACACGAGCATCCTCGGCATCGGCATCCACAAGGACAACCCAGAGTTGCGGGACGCCCTGCAGGCCGCGCTGCTCCATCTCGTTGAGGACGGCACCTACGACGCCCTGCTCCAACGGTGGGGCCTCCAGGAGCTGGCGCTGCCCGAGATGGCCATCAACAGCGACATCTCCATCGAGCGCTGATCGTGAGCTCCACTCCAACGACGCTCGGGCTTCGGTTGGACGCCCGCTCGCCGCAGTCTCTCGCCAGCTTGCCGATCAAGCCGCGAGTCGGCATCGGGCACTGGGTGACCGTCGTGCTCGCCGTCTACATCGGAGTCGTCCTCGTCGAGCTGTTCGTGTTCAACGCGAACTGGAACTGGGACTTGGTTTTCGCCTATCTCTTCAGCCAGGTGGTGCTGACAGGGCTCCTGAACACGATCGTTCTGACCGTCCTCACCACGGCTCTCGGGCTAGTCCTCGGCGTGCTCACCGCCTGGTGCCGAATGTCCGACCTCGTCGTGCTCAGAACCTTTGCTGTGCTCTACATCTGGCTCATGCGGGCCATGCCCCCGCTCGTGATGCTGCTCCTGGTGTTCTTCTGGGGCGCCCTGGTGCCGACCTTCGGCATCGGCATACCGTTCGGGCCGAGCATCTTCGAGGTGCCGACGAACGAGCTCGTCTCGAGATTCAGCGCCGCCATCATCGGCCTCGCGATCTATCTGGGCGCCTACTCTGCGGAGATCATCCGTGGCGGAGTGCTTGCGCTGCACTCGGGCCAGTTTGAGGCGTGCAAGGCGCTGGGACTGCCGCCGGTGCTCGCCTACCAGAAGATCCTCGGGCCTCAGCTGATCCGAGTCATCACCCCGTCGATGGCGAACGAGGTCATCACCATCTTCAAGAGCACATCCCTGGTCTCCGTGATCGGCTACACAGAGCTGCTGACGACGGTGCAGACGATCTATGCCCGCAACTTCGAGACGATCCCTCTGCTCACCGTCGCGGTGATCTGGTACCTCGTCCTCACCAGCCTCGCCATGGTCGGGCAGTCCCAGCTCGAGAAGCACTTTGGTCGCGGCTACATCCGCCGCACCCCCGCCAAAGCGAAGAAGAACCAGCCTGCCACCGCCACAGGAGCCAACAATGCCGTCCTCTGACTCCGAGCCGCTCCTCCGACTGCTGCATGTCAGCAAGCACTTTGGTGAGCTGAAGGCCGTCGACGACGTGAGTCTCGACATCGAAGCCGGATCGGTCACCTGCATCGTCGGGCCCTCCGGCTCCGGCAAGAGCACGCTGTTGCGAACGATCAACATGATGGAGGCGCTCGATGGCGGCGCGATCTTCCTTAAAGGAGCGATGATCGGCCACGAGATCAAAGGCGGTCACCGTGTGCCAGTCAGCGGATCGGTCGCACGGCGGCAGACGCTGAACTTCGGCATGGTCTTCCAGCACTTCAACCTCTTCCCCAACTACACGGCGCTCGAGAACGTCGCCATCGGGCCGATGCTCGTCCGGCGGGCGGGGAAGAAGGACGCGCATGCGGCTGCGCGCCGGCATCTGGACCAAGTGGGCCTTGGCGACCGTGCGGACCACTACCCGAGCGAGCTGTCCGGTGGCCAGCAGCAGCGAGTCGCGATCGCGAGGGCCCTGGCAATGGAGCCACAGATCCTTCTCTTCGATGAGCCGACGAGCGCGCTCGATCCCGAGCTGGTCAACGAGGTGCTGACGGTCATGCGTGGGCTGGCAGACGCTGGATCCACGATGCTCGTCGTCACTCACGAGATGCGATTCGCGGAAGAGGTCGCAGACGAGATCGTGATGATGGACGCCGGCCGCGTGATCGAGACAGGCGCCCCGTCGGACCTGCTGCACAACCCCACCACGCCCCGTGCGAGGAAGTTCTTCGCTTCCGTTGGAACCCTGTAGGAGTCACCGGATGTCAAGCAGAAGTAGTTTCATCGTCGTGGGCGCGGGCGTCATCGGCTGCTCACTGGCGGACGAGCTCAGCCGGCGTGGGCACGCGGTAGCGCTGATCGACGCCGGCGAGGCCGCCTCAGGCACCAGCGCGGCGACGTTCGCCTGGATCAACGCGAACAGCAAGTCGCCGGACGAGTACCGCCAACTCAACTATCTCGGCCTGCAGGCCCACGAGCGGGCAAGCGCGCTGGGTGCCCGCTGGTTCCACCAGACAGGAATGCTGCAAGTCGCGGCCTCTGGCGACGAAGCATCCCAACTGGAGCGCAACGTCAGCAACGCTGCGTTGCCTGCGTACGGCGCCAGGATGCTGACGCGAAGCGAGGTGCTCGAACTGGAGCCCGGAATTGACCCCGACGTCGTGGTCGCAGGGGCCGTCTACCCGCGCGAAGGCTGGCTTGACGTGCCGACGATGTGCGCCAGCCTGCTGGAACACTCAATTGCACGAGGTGCCCAGTACTTCCCGTTCGAGAAAGTCGTCGGGCTCGACGGCAGCATCGTGCGCACCGTCGCCGCCGACGGCACCGAACGCTCCCACACGGCGAACGCCGTCATCATCGCTGCGGGCAACGGCACACCCTCCATCGCCCGTTCAGCCGGCCTCGATTTCCCTCTGATCGATCCGGAAGGAAACGCAGACGCCGCTGGAAGCCCTGGGGCCTCCGTCGGCATCATCAGCAGCACCGGACCAGTTGCCTTCGGACCCCGGCATTTCGTGAGGGCAACCGGCATCGCCGTGCGCCCTGCCCGCAACGGCGGCGTGACCTTCGCGGATCATCCGACCGGCGGAATGTGGGGGATCAACGATCCAGAAATCTGGTCCGTACCGAACCTGCTGCTTGAGCGGGTTCGACGCCTGTATCCGTCGCTCCGCGAGGCGTCGACCGAGTCAGTGAGTCTCGGCAAACGAGTCCTCCCTGAGGACGGGCTCACGATCGCCGACTGGATCGATCCCGCGAATCGGATCTACGCGATCGGTACCCACAGCGGGGTCACTCTCTCTGCGCACTTGGCCACGGTCGTGGCCGACGAAGTAACAGGCGGAGGTCGGCACGAGTCGTTGGAGCGCTTCGCATTGCATCGCTTCAACTCGGCGGCGACGCACGGAGTGAAGGCCCCAGCGCGGTAGCGGCGGATGCATGCCGCGGGAGGCGAAAGCCGGCGCTGACTCAGCTTCCTCCCGGATCAGCTTGAAGTGCGCCCGGATCGCCTGCTCGGCCGTCAAGTGCCACTCCGTGCCGATCTCGTGCCCCTCGAACGGGCAACCGCCATCGGCCAGTTTCCGCAGGAAGCCACGGATCTGCTTGCCCTTGCGGCTCGCGCGACAGCTCTCGCTGCCTGAGCCTGCGGGCGTGCGCGCTCTCCAACCCCGACGACGAGCTGCGCGCCGAGGGCACCGGCGGCGTGCTGCTCGAGCCTGGGCACGACCGCGACATCAGCGCCCGCCGCACTGCGCGCTGAGACGCACCCGCCGCGGCACCGCTGCTTGGAGCGCGTCGGGCCTAGCCGTCAGTCCTGGCAGCCCTGCGCGACGCCAGTACCAGTCGTTCGACGAGGTCATCCGGGATGGGCTTCTTCGGCGAGAAGGTGATGCCGGTCTTGGTCGCCTTCAGACCGGCCGCCGCGATCGCATCGGCATGCTCGGCGATGGCGCCCGCGAGCAGGTACAGCCCGCACTGCTTGCTGAACGCCGCGTAGCTCGCGACGACCGAGCCGTCGATGCTGAACCCCGGCATGCCGTAGGCGACGATCTCCTCCGCCTCCGGCAGTGCGCGGGCCAGCAGCACACGCAGACGCTCGAGCGAGGGCCGGAAGGCCTGGGGAGCCGCAGCGATGTAGGCGTCGTGGTCGGCGATCGTCGTCATCAGCTGCAGCCGATTCCTCGCGCGGCCACGTTCAAGCCTTCTTGAAGTGCGCCCGGATCCGCTCCGCCTGCTCGGGCGTCAGGTGCCACTCGGTGCCGATCTCGTGCCCCTCGAACGGGCCACCGCCATCGGCGGGGTTCCGCAGGAAGCCACGGATCTGCTTGCCCTTGCGGTCCATGCCCAGCTCGCGCGACAGCTCTACCGGCGTGATCGTCTCGTCCATGCTGCGAGGCTATCGGCCCCACCACCAGCAGTGTTACCGCCCGTGACGCTGACCCCGTGCGCATGTCGTGGTCGCGTCACTAGCGTGGCCGCACACCATCCAGCGCAGCCCTGCCGCCAGCCTCGCCCGATCTCTCCGGGCGTGCGCTGCCGCGGTGATCCGGCGTGCAACCGAGAGGACGCCCGCATGACCGACACCGACCAGGCTGCGCCACCGCGCCGCCCCACGCCGCTCGCCGGCAAGCGGCGCGTGCTCGCCTCCGCCTTCGTCGGCACCACCATCGAGTGGTACGACTTCTATCTCTACGGCACGGCATCCGCCCTCATCTTCAGCACCCAGTTCTTCCCGCAGGGCAGCGCGCTTGCGGGCACGGTCGCCTCCTTCGCCACCCTCGCGGTCGGCATCGTGGTGCGGCCGCTGGGCGGCATCATCGCCGGGCACCTGGGCGACCGGATTGGCCGCAAGTCGCTGCTGGTCGCCTCGCTGCTGCTGATGGGTGTGGCGACCGCGATCATCGGCCTGCTGCCGACCTTCGCCACGATCGGCTGGTGGGCGGTCGTCGCGCTCGTGCTGCTGCGCGTGCTGCAGGGGCTCTCGGCCGGCGCCGAGTGGGGCGGCTCCGCGCTGCTGAGCGTCGAGCACTCCCCCGCCAGGCACCGCGGGCTGTTCGGCTCGTTCACGCAGGTGGGCTCGTCGGCCGGCATGCTGCTGGCCACCGGCGCCTTCTTCATCGTGCAGGCCACCCTGACCGACGAGCAGTTCGCCGACTTCGGCTGGCGCATCCCGTTCCTCGCCTCCGCCGCGCTCGTCGGCGTGGGGCTGTGGATCCGACTGGGGG
The DNA here is from genome assembly GCF_022436485.1 of Agrococcus sp. ARC_14. NCBI lineage: Bacteria > Bacillati > Actinomycetota > Actinomycetes > Micrococcales > Microbacteriaceae > Agrococcus > Agrococcus sp. ARC_14. The sequence continues at coordinate 606,031 of NZ_JAKUDO010000001.1, read as the reverse complement.
TCGAGGATGCGCCGGAGTTCGTCGAGCACCGCGCCTCGGGCGGCGTGCCGCGCGCACCCCTCGCCGAGCTGCTGCGCCACCACCGGCGGCCGCTGCTGATCACGATCGGTCTGCGGCTGGGGCAGAACGCCATCTACTTCCTCGTCACCGTCTACATGCTCAGCTACCTCAGCGACGTGCGCGGCGACACCACTGCCGGCGTCACGGCGGTGATGATCGCCTCCGCCATCGGCCTGGTCTCCACCCCGCTGTGGAGCTGGCTCTCCGACCGCATCGGCAGGCGCATCGTCTCGATCGGCGGCTACCTCGCGATCGGCGTCTTCGGCTGGGTGCTCTTCGCCTTCCTCGACACCGGGCCGCTGGCGCTGCTGCCGCTCATCGTGATCCTGGGCGTCAACCTCGCGCACGACTCGGTCTACGGCCCGCAGGCTGCGTGGTTCGCAGAGCAGTTCCCGGTGCAGGTGCGGTACTCGGGTGTGAGCCTCGGCTACCAGGTCGGCTCGGTGCTGGGCGGCGGGCTGATGCCGATGATCGCCGCGCTGCTGTTCGCGGCCGGCGGCAACTCGCCGTGGCTGATCGCCGGCTACCTGTCGGTGCTCGCCGCACTCTCGGTGGTCGCCGCCCTGCTCGCCAAGGATCCCGCGCGCGACCGACCCGGCATCGAGCTGGCAGACCTGCATGACGCGCCCACGCGCATCCGCACCGATGACATAGATGAGCCCGACGGCACCACCACCGATGCCGACACCGACCACGGCAACCGCGGCTCACAGCCCGAACTCGCGCTCGCCGCCACCACGCCCGAGAGGACCACCCGATGACACGCCCCCTGCTGCTCAGCGCCTTCGACATGATCGTTCCCAACCACCAGTCGCCCGGGCTCTGGCGGCACCCCGAGTCGCAGGCGACCCGCTTCGACGAGCTCGGCTACTGGACGGCCCTCGCCCGCACCCTCGAGGAGGGCGGCTTCTCGGCGCTCTTCCTCGCCGACATCCCCGGCGTCTACGACGTCTACGGCGACGGCATCGAGGCGACCGCGCGCGGCGGCGTGCAGTACCCGGTGCTCGATCCGCTGGTGGCGGTGCCCGCGATGGCGGCGGTCACCGAGCGGCTCGGCTTCGGCGTCACCGCCTCGGTCACCTACGAGTCGCCCTACCTGCTGGCACGCACGCTCTCGACGCTCGACCACTTCACGGGCGGCCGGGTGGCGTGGAACATCGTCACCTCCTATCAGGATTCCGCGGCCCGCAACCTCGGCTACGAGCGGCAGCTGCCCCACGACGTGCGCTACGACCGCGCCGACGAGTACATGGACGTCATGTACAAGCTCTTCGAGGGCTCGTTCGAGGCGGATGCGGTGGTGAACGACGCAGACAGGGGCGTCTACCTCGACCCCGAGCGGGTGCATCCGATCGAGCACCGCGGCGAGTGGTTCTCGGTGCCCGGGCACGCGCTCGCGCACCCGGGGCCGCAGGGCACGCCGTTCCTGTTCCAGGCCGGTGCCTCGAAGCGCGGGCAGGACTTCTCGCTCGACCACGCCGAGGCGATCTTCTTCTCGGGCAGCACGCCGCAGCTCGTGCGCCGCTGGGTCGACGGCGTGCGGAATGGGCTCGTGGAGCGCGGCAGGGCGGCGGATGCGGTGCGCATCCTGTCGCTCGCGACGATCGTCGTCGCCGACACGGATGAGGAGGCCGAGGCGCGACTGGCGACCTACCGCGACCACGTCGACATCGAGGGCGCGCTCGCGCTCTTCGGCGGCTGGACCGGCGTCGACCTCTCAGGGCTGGACCCGGATGCGACGCTCGAGCACGTGCAGACGGAGGCGAACCACTCGGCGCTCGCGTCGTTCACGACGCTGTCGCCCGATCGCACCTGGACGGTGCGCGACCTGGCCGAGTTCGTCGCGATCGGCGGCCGGGGTCCCGTGATCGTGGGCTCGCCCGCGACGGTGGTCGACGAGCTGGAGCGCTGGCGCGAGGAGTCGGGTGTCGACGGCTTCAACATCGCGGCGGCGGTGCGACCGGCCGACTTCGAGCGCTTCGCCGCGCTCGTGACGCCCGAGCTGCGGCGGCGCGGGCTGCTGCCAGAGGCATCGGCGCTGCCCGCTGGTGCGACGCTGCGCGAGGCGCTCAGCGGCGCCGGCCCGCAGCTGCCGGCCGACCACAAGGGTGCGGGGTTCCGGCGGGCGGGGGTGGCTGTCTGACGCAGCGGTTGAGGCGTCCCAGGAGATCGCTCGCAGCCGTCGATCGACTGCGGCTAAGGCGCGGCGCCACGGAGCGCCAACCACAGCGTGGCGCGATCGTCGGGGTCGTCAAGATCGAGAGCGAGGATGCGCTCCGCGCGACGCAGCCGCGTCGCCAGCGTCTGCCGGTGCACGCCGAGATCGGCCGCCGCGGACTCGATGCGACCGTTGCGGCGCAGGAACGCTGTCAGTGCGCGCTCGAGCTCGACCGAATGCGCTGCGTCGACTTCAGAGAGACGACCCCGGATCACCGTCAGCAGGCTATTGGCCTGGTCGTGGTCGACGATCGCAGCGGTCCGTTGCGCGGGCAGGAGTGCTGCCGCATCGAGACGCGGGGCTGATGCGCGTGCAGCCGCTCGCGAGGCGAGGACGGCCTCTGACTTCGCGGTGAGGAATCCCCGGACGTCGACGACGCCGCTGACCCCCACGCTCCAACGCGCCGGTGGTGTCCAGCGCAGGTCGAGTGCGTCAGCAGGGAGCAGCGCGACGACCCCGTCATCGCTGACGGCCGCAGCGATCATGCCGGGGAGGTGCGGTGGCGCCGTGGGCCTAGCCGCTCCGCCGCTCTGCGGCTGCTCGACGAGCACGGCCAGGACGAAGTCGGTGCTCCGGCCGAGCAGCCATCGCAGCAGCGCGTCGCGCAGCCCTTCGGAATCCGTCTTCCAGACCTGGGCGAGCGCGCTCGACCGCAGACCGGCGAGGCGCTCCTCCGTTGCGGCCCGACTCCGCGCCCCGAGCTCGGCGATCGCCATCGACGAGCCGATGAACATCGACTCCAGCGCCGAGAATCGCTCCCTGCGCGCGATCAATCCGACGCCCTCTGCGCCAGGCTCTGCGAATCGCGCAGCGTGCACGTACCAGCCCGACGCCGCCACGATCGCAGCCGTCTGCTCGCCTTCGAGCAGTCGCTGCACTTGGGCACGCAGGAGCTCGGGGGCGAACGGCGCGCCTTCGCCCGGCTGCCCTGCCAGCGGGGCGGTCACCCGCAGTCGCTCGAACCTGTCCTCCGCCGGCAGGTACACCGCGGCGTCTGCTTCTAGTTGGTCCGCGAGCCGCTCCACGATTCCCGCCGCGCTCATCGGCGACAGGGCGAACCCTGCGAACTCGCTCTGCTGTCGCAGCATTGCCTCGGACCGGCGAGCCTGCTCCTGCAGGTCACGATCCGACACGAATCGAGAGATGCCGATGAACGGCACGTCGAACGGCACCTCGAGCAACGGGATGCCGTGCCGTTCGCTCTCCCGGATCCACGCGGCAGGCACCGCATCGCTCGTCACGCCAACGCCGAACCCCAGCCCGGCGACACCGCGGCGCGCCAGCCGCTCGCAGAGCTCGGCGACGTCGCTGTCGTCACGTCGGCCCAGGTCGACGGTGAGCAGGAACTCGCCGCCGGTCAGCCACGGGGTCGGGTCATTGGTCTCGAAGACATGCACCCAGTGCACGGGAGCGCTCAGACCGGAATGACCTGCGACACAGGTGAGCCCCACCACCGACTCCACGAGGTCGGCCACCGTGACACGCATGTGCACCCCCTGCAGCCCAGGCCTAACGGACTCGACATGGCCGTGAATGCACACGTCGGTGTTCGACAGGAGCGACACTACGGCAGGTCACGATCCGCACGCACAATCGGGGAATGGACCAGCCCAGCACAGACACCGCCCGCAGAGCCTTCGAGCTGATCGGCGCGCCCTACGATGGCGCCTCGACACTCGGCTTCCCCGGCTCCCGGTACGCCCCAGCGCGCATCCGCGAGGCATTGGAATGGATCACGATGCGCGTCGAGGACGGCCAGGTGTACTCGCTGGAGACTGGCGAGCTACACGCCGCGCCCGTCATCGAGGACGGCGGAGATGCATCCATCGTGGCGCACGACCTCGAGACCACCCTGGAGCGCACCGCTGCGCGGATCTCCGACGCGGTGCACGCCGGTCACGTGCCGATTCTGCTCGGCGGCGACGACTGCCTGTTGTACGCGGGCACCAAGGGGCTGCACGACGCGGTCGACGGGTCGGTCGCGATCGTGCACTTCGACGCTCACCTCGACGTGATGGATGAGAACGAGCAGCAGGGCAGGCACAGCCAGTCCAGCGGTATGCGGCGATCGCTCGAGCTGGCTCGGACGAGTCGCGACCACAGCATCCAGGTGGGCCTGCGTCATTTCAACTTCCCGTCGTCGAGACGCTATGTGGTCGAGGAGGGTCCCGCGCAGATCACGGCACGAGCATTCGATCGCATGGGCACAGATGCGGCAGTCGACCGGATCCTGGCGAGGATCGATGGCGCAGATCACGTGCACTGCAGCTTCGACATCGACGCAATCGACCTCGCCTTCGCACCGGGCTGCGGCGGCTACGAGCCTGGCGGGCTCACCTCCCGGCAGGCGCTCGACGTGATCACCGCCATCGCACCCCACTGCGACTCGTTCGCCGTCACAGAGGTCAACCCCTTGAAGGATCACCAGGACATGACCTCGAACCTGGCGGCGTACCTGGTCTACTACTTCGCCTTCTACGGCCAGGAACAGCCGGCGCCCCGGCACTGACCACCATCGAGAGAGCAGCCACACCATGACGACGCACTCCACCGGCCCCGAGACGCAACAGTCGGAACTCCTAGAGACGGGCACCGTCAACGTGATCCGCAAACCCGAGCTGGGCCGAGCGGTGCGCGGGACCTTCGTCGGTAACGTGATGGAGTGGTACGACGTCGGTGCGTTCGGCTACTTGATCGTCACACTCGGCCCGATCTTCCTGCCGGACGCCGACCCGTCCACGCAGGTCATCTTCCTGCTCGGCACCTTCGCGGCGACCTACCTGTTCCGTCCGCTCGGCGGCATGTTCTTCGGATGGCTGGGCGACCGCATCGGGCGCAAGCGCGTGCTGTTCCTGACACTGACCCTCGTTGCCGCGGCGACCTTCCTCATCGGGCTGCTGCCCGATTACGGGATGATCGGTGTCTCCGCTCCCGTGCTGCTGGTGCTGCTGAAGGTGCTGCAAGGCTTCTCGGCAGGCGGCGAGTTCACGGGTGCTCTCACCTATATCACGGAGTCCTCGCCAGACCGCAAGCGAGGCTTCTACGCGGCATTCCTCGACGGCGGCAGCTATCTCGGCTTCGCGCTTGGTGCGGTGCTCGTCACCGCGCTGCAGGTGGGCTTCGGGCAGCAGGCGCTTGAAGATGGGTTATGGCGCGTGCCGTTCCTGCTGGCGGGCCCGTTGGCGGTCGTCGCGATCTACATCCGCCTCAAGGTCACTGAGTCGCCGCAGTTCACCGCCGAGCTCGCCCTTGCCGGTGTCGGAGAGACGGGTCGCGAGCACCTGCGGGTGCGACCGCTGCGGTCGTTGGCCGAGAACTGGCGCGGCATCGTCATGGTGATCGTGCTGGTAGCCGCCGCGAACAGCGCCGGCTATGCCTTCACCTCGTACATGCCCACCTACCTTGCGACGGTCGAGCAGTACGACGCGGTGCAGAGCAACTTGCTGACGGTCCCGCTGCTCCTGCTCATGGCGTGCTCGATGCCATTCGTCGGCATGCTCTCTGACCGCATCGGTCGCAAGCCAGTGCTCTTCATCGCATCTGGCTGGGTCATCGTGCTGGGAATTCCCGCCTTCCTCCTCATCGGCAGCGGCTCGACCCTCGGGGTGCTGTTGGGACTCGCGCTCGTGGGCGCGCCCGTCGCGCTCTACATGGGCACCCTGGCGTCGACCTACCCGGCGCTGTTCCCGACCCGCTCGAGGAGCACGAGCCTGGGCTTCGCCTACAACATCTCGATCGCCGTGTTCGGCGGCACGGCGCCGCTGGTGATCGACAGCCTCATCCGGTGGAGCGGCGACGACCTCGCCGCCGCCTACTACCTGATCGGCATGTCGGTCGTCGGCATGCTTGCGGTGGTGTTCCTGGCCGAATCTGCCCGGAAGCCGCTGCTCGGGTCGGCGCCGAACGTCGAAACCGATCTCGAGGCGCAGGAGATCAACGAGTCAGGGCTCGCCGCGGATCGTTCGCCCTGAGTCGCGGACAGGCCCCGCCCGACCGCGCGGCGCACGCCAGACTGGGCGCATGCTCGATGTGCGCGATCTCGAATGCCTCGCGGTGCTGGCCGAGGAATTGCACTTCCATCGCGCCGCCCTCCGGCTCGGCATCGCACAGCCCGCCCTGTCGAAGCGAGTGCAGAAGATCGAGGCGGAGCTCGGCATCGAGCTGTTCGTCCGCGGCTCCGGCGGCGTCGCATTGACGACCGCCGGGCAAGAGCTCCTGGGGCACGCGCGTACGATGCTCGGCGGCTGGCGGGCGATGCAGCGCGCCGCCGAGCAGCTGCGCGCTGGGGCAAGGGGCGTCGTGCGCATCGGGGCGGTCGGCTCGGCGTTCTACGAGGCGCTGCCGCGCCTGCTCGCGCCAGTTCGAGCCGCGCTGCCTGACGTTGCACTTCAAGTCGATGAGCTCGAGACGCCCGAGCTGGTCGACGCATTGCGCGTGGGAGAGGTGCAGCTCGGCTTCGTACGGCCGCCGATCGCGAGCGGCTTCCGGGTCGAGCCAGTCTGGTCGGAGCAGTTCGTAGCCGCCGTGCCGGACACGAGCCCCCTGGCGCAGCATGAGACTGTCGCCGTGGCCGACCTCAGCGAGCACCCCGTCGTGCTCTTCCCAAGGTCGGCGGGCACCGGCTACTGGGATCGGGTTGCGGCGCTGTTCCAGGAAGCTGGCATCGAATTCGAGCCGATCGAGAGCGCCGCGCACGTGACGACGATCCTCGGGCAGGTGGCGCTCGGCATCGGCGTCAGCATCGTGCCGGCATCCGCCGAGCGGGTCGCGATTCCGGGCGTCTCTTACGTGCGGCTCGAGCATCCCATCTCGTTGCCGCTCGCGGTGGCGAGCAATCCGGGCATGGTGCCGCTCGCCGCCCGACGGGTCCTCGAGCACCTGCCAGGCGTACCGATCATTCGCTGACGCGCGCCGACTCAGAGGCGCCCGCTTGATTCCCAAACGGCATCATGTTGCCTCGTTTCGATATTGGACGGTGATCATCGACGCTCGGTAGCGTCGCACCCACCTTCCATCGGACGAAAGGCCTCCCGTGAGCACCACGACCGAGCGCACGACGCCGGCACCTCTCCGCCGCGTCCTGCTGTCCACCTTCGCCGGCACGACCATCGAGTGGTACGACTTCTTCCTCTTCGGGTCAGCAGCCGCACTCGTCTTCCCGCGCGTCTTCTTCCCCGAGTCCGAGCCCGGCATCGGCCTGTTGCTCTCCTTCATGACCTACGGCGTCGCCTTCGTCGTCCGGCCGCTGGGCGGTATCGTCTTCGGCGCTCTCGGCGACGTGATCGGCCGCAAGAACGTGCTGATCGCAACGCTGCTCGTGATGGGCGTCGGCACGTTCCTCATCGGCTGCATCCCGGGCTTCGACACCATCGGCTTCTGGGCACCGGCGCTGCTGGTGCTGCTGCGCATCGTGCAGGGGCTCGGACTCGGCGGCGAGTGGGGCAGCGCGGCCACGCTCTCGGCCGAGCACGCTGACGGCGCCGGTCGAGCGAAGGGCCGAGGCCTCATCGCCTCCTGGATGCAGCTCGGCGTTCCCGCTGGCAACCTGCTCGCCGTCGGGGCGCTGTTCGTCATGGAGGCCACGCTCTCGCCGGAGGCGTTCACCTCCTGGGGCTGGCGCGTGCCGTTCCTCGCCAGCGCCCTCCTGGTACTGCTGAGCTTCTGGATCCGCGCGACGGTCGCGGAGTCTCCGCTCTTCAAGGTCGAGGAGCGGGAGGCTACCCCGCTGCGCACGATGCTCCGCGGATACTGGCGGCAGGTACTGCTGACGATCGGCCTGCGCATCGCGAGCGACGTCTCCTACTATGTGTTCGCCGTCTTCGCGCTCTCCTACATCACCTCGAATCTGGAGATGTCCGCGAGCGTCGGCCTCACGGGCGTGATCGTCGGATGCATCGCGCAGTTCCTCATCATCCCGATCAGCGCGCACATCTCCGACCGCGTGGGCCGCCGCCCCGTCTACATGGCCGGCGCGATCGCCGTCGGCATCTGGGCCTTCATCGCCTGGCCGTTGATCGACACTGCGAACCCGGTGCTCGCCGTCATCGCCATCGCGACCGGGATCGCCGCGCAGGGCATCATGTACGGCCCGATGGCGGCGTTCATCACCGAGATGTTCCCGACCAAGGTGCGCTCGACGGGTGCCGGCTTCGGCTACCAGGTCGCCGGCATCCTGGGCGGCGCGCTCGCCCCCTTCCTCGCCGCGCTGCTGACGCAGACGTTCAGCTCCACCTTCGCCGTCAGCGTCTACGTCGCCATCACCGCCATCATCGCCGTCGTCGCGTCGCTGCTCGCGCGCGAGACGATGAGAAAGGACCTCGCATGACCATCGCCACCACGGCATCCACCGACCTCGGTATCGCGCAGATCCGCGCGCGCCTCAAGGCCCGCGGCCTCGCCGGCTATGTCGCCTTCACACCGTCGAACCTCTTCTACGTCACCGGCTTCCGCAGCTACTTCGTCTCCGAGTGGTGGCGACTGCACGGCACGGTGCTCGCGTTCGTGCCGGCCGACGAGAGCCTGCCCGTGACGCTCATGCTCGGCGACTTCGAGGAGAAGACCGCCCGAGCGGCGGCCCCGGAGGTTGAGCTCGCCACGTACCCGCTCTGGGTCGACCTCTCGACCGCTGAGCAGATGGAGCTGCCGTCGGCGCCCGAGCCGGGTCGGCCGGAGCAATGGGATGCGGCCGAGCTCGACCGCATCGCCGCGGACGCGCTCCACTCGCTCGGCATGGCCAGCGGCCGGATTGCGACCGACCTCCCGCACGTGACGCTCGACACCTGGCACCGGCTGCGCCGCTCGGCGCCGGACGTCGAGTGGGTCGACTTCACCGATGACATCTATGAGGTGCGCCTCATCAAGCAGGAGTGGGAGATCGAACGGCTGCGCACGGCGGTCGAGCTCTCCGAGCGCGGCATGGTCGGCGCAATGCAGATCGCTCGCGAGGGCATGACGGCATCCGACATCCGCGCCGCCTACCAGATCTCGGTCGCGACGGCCGCGATCGGGGAGCCACGCTTCGCCGGGTACACCGACAACTGGGTGCTCCCCACCGTCGGCGGCACGACGTCCGCGGGCTACGGCAGCACGGCCAGCGGCCTGCGCGCCGGCGACCTCGTGAAGTTCGACTGCGGCACCACCGTGCACGGCTACCGCAGCGACGGCGGCCGCACGTTCGCCTTCGGCCAGCCCAGCAGCGAGGCGCAGCGACTCTACGACGTGCTCGCCGAGGCGCAGCGCATCGCCCGCGACTCGCTCGTGCCCGGCGCTCGCGTCGGCGACGCGTTCTTCAACGCCATCGGGCACGTGCACAGCCACGGCTACCCCACGTTCAACCGCGGCCATGTCGGCCACTCGGTCGGCATCGACACCTTCCACGAGGAGCCTCCGTTCATCGGCCCGGCGTGCGACGTCCGCGTCGAGCCCGGCATGGTCCTCGCCGTCGAGGTGCCGACGTACACACCGGATGTCGGCGCGATCATGATCGAGGATCTGGTCGTCATCCGCGACCATGGTGCCGAGCTGCTGCACACCTTGCCGCACGAGCTGACGGTCATCGAACCGCGCGCCTGAGACCAGCCCCCGCAGGGCACAAGCCGAGAGGAGCGAAGCATGCGCTTCGTCAGTGTCGCCAACATGCGCGACTGGATCCGGACCACCGGGTCAGAGCACATCATCACCGATCTCGTCAACGAACTCGAGACCGACTTCCGACGGTGGACAGACTTCGAGCGCGAGCCGCGCATCGCCAGCCACTCATCCCTGGGCGTCATCGAGCTGATGCCCACCAGCGACGGCGTTGCCTACGGGTTCAAGTACGTCAACGGGCACCCTTCGAACCCGTCGCGCGGGTTCCAGACCGTCACCGCGTTCGGCGTGCTCGCCGACGTGATGACCGGATACCCGACGTTCCTGTCGGAGATGACGATCCTCACAGCACTGCGCACCGCAGCGGTGTCGGGGCTCGCCACCCGGCATCTGGCTCGTGAAGACAGCACGGTGATGGGGATGATCGGGGCGGGTTCGCAGGCGGTCTTCCAGGCGCTCGCGGTGCGGTCACAGCGACCGGGTGTCACGCGACTGCGGCTGTTCGACGTCGATGCCGCCACTGCAGAGACGGCCAGCAGGCACCTGCGCACCCTGGGGTTCGACGTGTCGGTCGAGAGCTCGGCAGCGGCGGCCGTCCGCGGCGCGGACATCATCACCACGTGCACTGCCGACAAGACAAACGCGACCGTGCTGCGCGCCGACGAGGTGCCCGCGGGCGCGCACATCAACGCCATCGGCGGCGACTGCCCCGGGAAGACCGAGCTCGAGCTCGAGATCGTGCGGCGGCACCGCGTCTTCGTCGAGCACGAGCCGCAGACGCGCATCGAGGGCGAGATCCAGCTGCTGCCGGCGGACTCGCCGGTCACGGAGCTGTGGCGAGTGATCACCGGGGCGGATGCGGGACGCGCCTCGTCCGACGAGGTCACGGTCTTCGACTCCGTCGGCTTCGCGATCGAGGATTTCACCGCGCTCCGCTACGTACAGAAGGCGACGGCGGCGACCCGCTTCTCCGAGCCGATCGACCTCATCACCGAGCCGGAGGACCCGAAGGATCTCTACGGCATGATCGGCGCGCCCGTGTTGGTCTGAGCACTCCCGCTGCCTTCCTCACCGTGACGCACAGCGCAGCAGCCAGCAGATGTACGACGCGATCGCTGCACTCGAGCTGACGGCTCGAGCGGATCGGCGGGGCCCGCCCCGCCATTGACTGCGTCCAGTGTCGGTCGCCCGGCTCGACACTCAGGGGCCGCCGGGCGCATCCAGGTGCCGCCTGGACGCGATGCTCACGGTCGCAGCCGCGCACAGCGCGATCGCTGAGCCGATGAACACGCCCGCCGGCCCCGCGGGTGTGGCCACCAGGCCGACGCCGATCGGCAGCACGACCTGGACGACCCGGTTGGAGGTGACACGCATGCCGAGCGCGCGGCCTCGCACGGTCGGGTCGGCGAGGCGCATCACCCAGCTCAGCGTCAGCGGCTGCGGGATCCCCAGACCCACGCCCAACAGCACCATGGCCGCCACTGCAGCAGGCTGTGAGCCGAAGACCAGCAGCACGAACCCGACGATGCCGAAGCCGAGCGATGCGGCAAGCACTCCGGCACGAGAGAACCGCCGGACGAGCCTGTCGAGCCCGAAGCGGCAGACGACAGTGACCGCGGCACGCAGGCTCAGCATCCAGCCGACGACGATCGCCGACACTCCTGCCCCCTGCGCCCAGGCGGGGAGGAAGACGTAGAGCAGGTCGACGGATGCGAGCACGATGCCGCTGACGAGCAGCGCCCGCCACATGCCGGGTGCGAGCACTCGCGCCCTCGGCTGCCCCGCAGCATCGTGGTCCGACTGGCTGCGCGAAGCCCGAGCCCGCATCTGCATCGCGAGCGGTATCCCGACGAGTAGGCAAAGCCCGGCGAGCAGCAGACCGCCGAGCTCGACCGTCGGCGCACCCAGCGAGAACAGCACCGTGCCGGCGGATGTCGCCAGCACGGGACCGAGGACCTGCCCGATGGCCATCGCCGACGTGAGCGTGCCGACGGCCCCGTCCAGCCCCTGATCGGTCGCCCGATCAGCGACGAAGCCCTGCTGCCCGATCATGCACAGCAGCTGCCCGAGCCCGAGCAGCGCGTTCGAGGCGATCAGCGCCCCGACGCTCGGCGCGGTCGCGATGACGACAAGGCCCGCGAGAGCAATGGCGATCCCGACGAGCACGAGCAGTCGCGGACCATGGCGATCCATGAGTGCACCCGAGGGCAGGGCGAAGATGACTGCGGGGAGCGCGAAACCGGCCCCGATCACCGCCAGCAGCGCCGCATCCGTCGTCATCGCGCTCGCCGCGAGGCCGACCATCAGCCGAGCGCCCGCCCAGGCGGTGTGCAGCAGGACCGCCTGGACGTAGATCACGGCGCCTCCTCATGCACGCGAGACTGCGTCGACCACGCGACCGCAGCCGCGTGGTCGACGCAGTCGTGTCAGTCGCCGAATCGCTCGGTGAACAGGGCCTCCTGGTCGGCCCAGATGCCGGCGATCTCCTCAGAGCCGACGTACATCGGCTCCTGGAAGCTGGCCTCCACCGTCGTCTGGAACGTCGTGTCGGCGACGGCCTGCTCGGCGGCAGCCTCAAAGATGTCGACGATCTCCGGAGGCGTGCCCGCGGGTGCCGAGACGATCAGGAAGCCATTGATGTCGAGGTCGATGCCCAGCGACGAGAAGGTCGGGATCTCGGGCAGGAATGGATCCTGCTCGCCACCGAAGATGCCGAGGGCCCGGAAGTCGCCGTTCGTCACGCCCGGCACGATCGTGGTGCCGCCGCCGATGATGGCGTCGACCTGGCCGCCCAGCAGCGCGGTCGTCTTCTCGGGTCCGCCGTCGTACGGCACGACGTTGAACTCGACGCCCGCGCTCTCCGCAGCGGCCTCGACACCCAGCGTCTCGTCTTCGCTCGCCGTGCCGACCGTGATCGCGCCAGGCGCATCCGCAGCCGCCTCGAGCAGATCGTCGAGCGTCTCGTAGGGGCTGCTCGCACTGACGGCCATGTAGTTGGTCGTGCGCGTGAGCGCGGCGATCGGCTCGAAGCTCTCGCGCGTGTAGGTCGCACCCCGGTCGGCGATGACGTAGGTCGGGATGGTCGAGGGGATGTTGGTGAACCCGATCGTGTAGCCGTCGGGGTCGGCCCCGGCCAGCTCGGTCAGGCCGAGCTGCCCGCCGGCGCCCGGAGTGTTGAGCACCTCGACGTTGACGCCGAGCTCCTCCGCGAGCGCCGCGGTGAACGCGCGGGCGGTGACGTCTGTCGTGCCGCCTGCGCTGTAGGGCACGACGACCGTGACGTTCGAGCCCGCTTCCGGGAACTCGACGGTCTCGGTCGGCGTCGCCGCCGGAGTCGGCGCGCACGCAGACAGGAGCAGGACGACTCCCGCCGCAGGTGCCAGGATGCTGGTGAGCTTCTTCATCGAATCTCCTCGGAGTCTCGGTCGAAAAGTCAGCGTTGATGCTCGACGTCGAGACGATGGATGTTTCTTGCGAACTCAGGTAAGTCTGCAGGAAACCTGCAATGCTGTCAAGAGAAGAGCGGCGCCGATGATGGCGCCTTGGCTACCGGAAGGATGACCACGTGTCGTTTCGCGAATCGTTGCAGGCTTCGCAGACCCGGCTCACCGACGCGGAGCGCCGCATCGGCACGGTGCTCCTGAACGACAGCCAGAGCGCCCCGCTACTCACGGCGGCCCAGCTCGCCAAGCAGGCGGACGTGCATGAGTCGACCGTCGTGCGCTTCGCCCAGAAGCTCGGGTACGCCGGCTACATCGCCCTGCGACTCGATCTCGCATCCGACACCTCCAACGGGCCGCGTCGCCGCCCGCAGCCCAGCGGCGAGGAGGCCTCCCTCGCCCGCGTGGTGCGCGCGCAGACCGAGGTGCTCGAGCGCCTCGAGGAGAACGTGCCGCAGGCCGAGGTCGACGGCGCGATGGCGGCCGTGCTCGCCGGCGGCCACCACTACGTGCTCGGGGACGGCCTCGTCGGGCCGGTCGCGGAGTTCTTCGGCCGCAAGGTCGCCATCCTCGGCCTCCCCGTGTCCGTCGTGCGGCAGTCCGGTGTCGAGCTCGTCGTGCAGCTCGCGATGGTGCGCCCCGGCGACGTCGTGACGGCGTTCACACTGTCGACCGAGTACGCCGCGAACCGAGCCGTCTTCGACTCGATCCGCGAGCGCGGCGCGACCCTGATCCTCATCACCGACCAGCCCATCCACACGCACAAGCCCGAGGCGGACTTCCTGCTGGCGGTGCCTCGCTCGGATCTCAACCACGGCGTGTTCGTCGCACTCTCGGCAGTGGCCTACGCGCTCGACTACTCGCTCATGCTGCAGCTGAAGCAGCGAGGCTAGCCCTCCGCCGGCTCCAGAACCGGAAGGCGAGGGTGCCGCCGATCGCCAGCACCGCCGCGATGATGAGCGACAGCGCGATCGGGCTCGTCACGAACACCGACAGGTCGCCGCGCGAGATCGAGAGCGCACGCCGCAGGTTGCTCTCCATCAGCGGCCCCAGCACGATCGTTAGCGCCATCGGCGCGAGCGGCACGTCGAGCTTGCGCAGCAGGTAGCCGAGCACGCCGAAGGCGAGCAGCACGCCGATGTTGAAGACGTTGTTGTCGAGCGTGTAGGCGCCCAGGATCATGAAGCCGAACACGATCGCGTAGAGCACCGGGAACGGCGTCTTCAGGAAGAGGATCCAGACCCGCACCAGCGGGATGTTCAGGATCAGCAGGATGACGTTGCCGATGAACATGCTGGCGATGATCGCCCACGGCACCTCGGGGTGATCCTGGAACAGCAGCGGGCCCGGCAGCAGACCGTTGATGATGAAGGCACCCATGAGGATGGCCGTGGTCGCCGACGTCGGGATGCCGAGCGTGAAGAGCGGGATCATGCCGGCGATCGCGAGCGAGTTGTTCGCGGTCTCGGGGCCTGCGACGCCCTCGATGGCGCCCTTCCCGAACTCGCTCTTGCGCTTCGACACGGCCTTCTCGATGGCGTAGGAGGCGAACGAGGTCGCGGCGCCCGGCGAGCCGGGGAGGAGGCCGAAGAAGAAGCCCAGGGGTGCGCCACGCAGGATCGGTCCGACGGAGCGGCGGAAGTCCTGCTTGGTCGGCCAGATGCGGCCGACGGGCATCACGCGGCCGAAGCGGCTCGAGTGGTCGACGGTCGAGAGCAGCTCGGAGACTCCGAAGATGCCCATCACGACGGCGATGAAGTTGAGCCCGTCGAGCAGCGGCGCCTGCCCGAAGGTGAAGCGCGGCACCCCCTGCAGCGGATCGATGCCGACGAGGCCGACGGCCAGGCCAATCATGGCGCTGATCATCGCCTTGATCATCGACTTCCCCGCCAGCCCGATGACGAGGCTCAGCCCCAGGATCGTGAGCGCGAAGAACTCGGCCGCGCCGAACTCCAGCGCGAAGCGGCTGAGCGGTGCTGCGACGACGAATCCGGCGAGGCCCACGATGCAGCCGATGAACGAGCCGATCGCGGCGATGGTCAGCGCGGCGCCGGCACGGCCGCGCTTGGCCATCTGGTAGCCATCGAGCGTGGTCGCCACCGAGGATGTCTCGCCCGGCACGTTGAGCAGCACGGCGGTGATCGTGCCGCCGTAGCTGGCGCCGTAGAGGATGGCCGCGAGCATGATGATCGCCGGGATCGGGCCCAGCGTGAAGGTGACGGGGAGCAGGATCGCCACGGCGGCCGCGGGGCCGAAGCCCGGCAGGATGCCGACGAGCATGCCGAGCACGCAGCCGACGAGGGCGAGCAGCAGGTTCTCGCCCGTGAAGACGGTGACGAAGCCGTTGAGCAGTTGGTCGAGGGTGCTCATGTCAGATGCCGAACTGCGAGATGAAGGCGAACGCCGAGCGCGGCAGTGAGAGGTTCAGGCCCACGGTGAACGCGTAGTACGAGCCGGCGCTGAAGACCGCCGCGATGATCGCGCTCGACCACCACTTGCGATCGCCGACGAGCACGAGCAGCGCGAGCGTGTACAGCGCCATCGCCAGCAGGTAGCCGATCCACAGCAGCGCCCAGAGGAAGACGCCGGTCGCGACCGCGGTGATGAGGATGCGGCGGATGCCCGCGCGGTCGGGGAACTGCGTGTCGGCGCTGCGGTCGAGCCTGCCGAGCGAAGCGAGCACGAACCACGCCAGCCCGAGCACGCCGAACAGCGTGCCGATCGCGAGCGGGAACACTCCAGCACCCGGAGTGCCGTTGGGCGCGACGAGGCCGAGCTCGAGCGCGCTCCACGCCATCCACGCGCCGATCAGCACGGCGAGCGCCGCCGCGACCTGATTCGCGATCCGGTAGCCGGTGGTCACCGGCAGATCGGTCTCGACCTCGACGAACTCGTCGACAATCTCCTCGGCGACTTCGTTGTGCGCCGACGTCTCGTGTTGCATCATCCAGTCCTATTCGAAGACGGCGCCGAGCGCGATCGCACGGTCACGGATGTGGTCGCGCGCGCTGGTGCCGTTGCGGAACTGCTCTGCTGAGCGCTCCTCGGATGCGAGCTTCGCCCGCGCTGCGGTGAGCACCGACTCGGCGTGGTCGAACGGCACTGCCAGGATCCCATCTGCGTCGCCGATGATGAGGTCGCCGGGCTCGATGGTCATGCCGTCTATGGCGATCGGCACGTTGATCTCGCCGGGCCCGTCCTTGTAGGGGCCGCGATGCGTGACCCCGGCCGCGAAGACGGGCAGCGACTGCTGGGCGAGCTCAGCGCTGTCGCGGATGGCGCCGTTGATGACGACGCCGCCGATGCCGCGCTGCGCGGCGTGCAGCACCATCAGCTCGCCCATGATGGCGTTCGTGAGGTCGCCGCCGGCGTCCACCACGATGATGTCGCCAGGCGCCGCGAGGTCGAGGGCGAGATGCACCATCAGGTTGTCGCCGGGGCGGGTGCGCACGGTGAACGCAGGGCCCGAGAGCGTCGAGCCGCTGTGCATGGGGCGGATGGTGCTGCCGCCAGCGGTCAGCCTGCGCATCGAGTCGCTCACCGTGGCAACGGGAACCTCGAGGTAGGCGGCGGCGATCTCGGGCGAGACCGCTCGCGTGCGGGTCAGGACTCTGAACCCTGGGGTCATGAGGACTCCTCTTTCGTGGGGCAGTCGGTCAGAAGGAAGCACGGGAGTAGAGCTTGCGGGCGTTGCCGGAGAAGACCTTCGCCTTGTCTTCGGCACTCAGCCACTCGATGTCCTCGATGAACGAGGCGGTGTCGTCGAACTGCTTCCCGGTCTCGGGGTCGATGACCTTCGCCGTCCCGACGATCTCGGCGGCGAAGAGCACGTTGTCGGCGCCGACCTTGCGGATCAGCATCTCGATCGAGTCGCGGTCGTAGAGCGCGGTGTCGAAGTAGAAGTTGCGCACGCGCTCCTCGAAGGGCGGGCGCCCGGCCTGGATGTGCAGCGCGCGGTGGCGGTTGAACTGGTAGGCCATCGATCCTCCGCCGTGCGGCACGATGATCTTCAGCTCGGGGAACCGCTCGAACAGGTCCGACCAGGCCAGCTCGAACGTGACGGCTGTGTCGGAGTTGATGTAGTGCGAGCCGTTGAGGTGCAGCGCAGGGTTCACGGTGGATGTCGCGTGCAGCAGCACGGGCACGTCGAGCTCGACGACCGCCTCCCACAGCGGGTACCACCACGGGTCGCTGATCGCGGGCGTGAAGGGCTGGCCGCCGCCGGCGACGTCGGGGTTGACGTTCACGCCGACGAAGCCGAGCTCTTCGACCACGCGGCGCAGCTCGGGGATGCAATTGGCCGGGCTCACGCCAGGCGACTGCGGCAGTTGCGCCGCCGGGTAGAAGGTTCCGGGGTAGAGCTGGCTCGCCCGGTGGATGAGGTCGTTGCTGTGCTGCGTCCAATACGTGCTGACGCGCTCGTCGCCGACCTCGTGCCCCATGCCCGAGGCGCGCGGCGAGAAGATCAGCTTGTCGGTGCCCGACGCCTGCATCTCGCGCAGCTGCCGCTGCAGCCCCTCGCGGATCTCGTCGTCGCTGATGGCGATCGTGCCCTTGCTCGGGCGGTTCAGCGATGCGAGCTGGCGGCCGCGGAAGGCCTCGAGCTTCGGCGGTGCGGTGGTGAAGTGGCCGTGAGTGTCGATGCGCATGTGAGCCCCTCAGTCGGTGAGCTGCCAGGCGGAGCCGGCGGGGTCGGAGATGTTGGCGACGGTGCGCCCGGTGTCGCGGATGAAGGACGAGCGCTTCAGCACCGGCACCCCAGCGCCGTGCAGCGCATCCGTGTCGGCATCGAGCGCGTCAGAGCTGACGGCGATGTGGTTGAGCGTCGTCGCGGACAGCGAGCGGTCTTCGCGCAGCTCGATCACGACCTGACCGTCGCCGGGGAAGGCGATCTCGACGGTGCCGCGCTCGGGCGCGGTGCGGCGCACCTCTTGCATGCCGAGCGTCTGCAGGAAGACGACGGTCGCCTCCAGGTCGGGCACCTTCAGGTCGATGTGGTCGATGCGTGTCAGCACGTGCGGTTCTCCTCGTCGGGCAGCTGCTCGATGGCAGCGGGGTGTGCAGGGCGGATGGGGTGGGCGCGCTGGGCGCCGCGGTCACTCGAAGAGCGGGGCGATGAGGTCCTGCTGCGCGGCCCAGTCGGCGGCGAAGTCCTCGGGGGTCGTGAACGCCACCTCGAAGCCGGCGACCGCCGAGGCCTCGATGAACTCCGGGGAGCTCGTGGCCTCCTCGATCGCCGCCGACAGTGCGGCAGCGACGTCGTCGGGGACACCGGCCGGGGCGGCGATGTTCAACGTGCCGGAGATGGTCACGTCGTAGCCCGCCTCGGTGAAGGTCGGCACATCCTCTGTCAGCGTGCTGCGCTCGGGGGTGGCGGTGCCGATGAGCCGCATGTCGCCGCTGGCGACCTGCGCGAGCACTCCCCCGACGCTGCCCATGACGGCGTCGATGTCGCCGCCGAGCAGTGCGGTCACCTTGTCGGCGGAGCCGCCCTCGAATGTGACGAGGTTGAGGTCGATGCCGGCCGTCTCCTCGAGCTCGACTGAGGCGAGGAAGTCGTCGCTCGCGCCGCTGCCGCCGGTGGCGAGCGTGATCTCGCCCGGGGCGGCCTCGGCTGCGGCGATGAGGTCGTCGAGGGTCTCGTAGGGGCCGCTCGACGAGACCGCGATGGCGGTCGGGCTGAGGCCGATGCCGCCGAGCAGCGAGAAGCTGCTCTCGTCGTAGGTCGCGCCGCGAGCCGGGTCGAGGTAGGCCAGGGTCGAGGGGAGGTTGGTGAAGCCGATCGTGTAGCCGTCGGCGGGGGCCGCGAGCATCGAGGTGATGCCCACCTGTCCGCCGGCGCCCGGGCGGTTCTCGATGACGACGCTCGTGCCGAGCGCGCTCTCCAGCTCGGGCGCGAACAGCCGAGCGAAGACGTCGGTGATGCCGCCGGCATCGAACGGCACGACAAGCGTGACGACTTCGCCGGACTCCGGGAAGCTCCCGGTGGTCTCCGTGGTGCTCGGCCCAGGAGCACAGCCGGTGATTGCCAAGGTCGCGGCTGCCAGCGCGGCAGCGGCGGGAAGTGCCTTCTTCATGTGTCTCTCCTCATTGAGCAGACCGTTGCGAGCGTCGTGCGAACCCCTTGCAGATCCAACGCAAATCGAAACATTCTTGCAAGCAACAACACTCTTGCAGGTTCCTTGCAGGACTGTCAACCCATGCAGGGGCGGTGGCGCTCTGCGGCCCGACGGCGTCGTTCAGGGAGCGAGACGCCAGACACCCGCCGGCGTCCGGTCAAGCACCTCGCTCGCGACGACTCCTTTGTTAAATGCGACTCTGTTATCATTTAGTGAGGCCGCGATGGCGTGGCCCAGGTCTGGAGGCCCGCGCATGTTCCTCACCGTTGACGCCAGCTCGATCGCAGTCGCCCCGTTCGAACGACGAGCCGACAAGCAGATCGTGCGCGCATTGGCGCAGCACCCCGTCGCGCTCATCGGCGACGCCGTCCAGCGCATGGGCATGCTCAGTGCTGCGATCCGGCCCCGCACGTCCCTCGGGCCGATCGCCGGCTCGATCCTGCCGATCCTCGTCCGCGAGGGCGACAACCTGGCCATCCACCGCGCACTCGACGAGGCCCAGGAGGGCGACGTGCTCGTCGTCAACGCGCAGGGCTACACCGATCGTGCCGTCTTCGGCGGACTGCTCGGTGCCGGATGCGTCGCACGCGGCATCGCGGGCGTCGTCATCGATGGTGCGCTGCGCGATGTCGAGGAGTTCGAAGAGCTCGGGCTGCCCGTCTACGCACGTGCCGTGAGCCCCGCCGGGCCGTACAAGCACGGGCCGGGCTCCGTGGGCATGCCCGTGGCGTGCGGCAACGTCGTGTGCAATCCCGGCGACGTCATCGTCGGTGATGCCGACGGCCTCATCGTGCTGCCCGTCGACGCGATCGCCGAGCTGCTGCCGCGCGTCGAGCAGCAGGCGGCCTACGAGATCGACCTGAAGGCGGGCCTCGTCAACGGCGCGAGCCGCTGACGAGGCGTCAAGCCGCGAGGCCGCCGAGCGCCGCCCGGTAGACCCGGGAGAGATGGGCGACGAGCTCGGGCTTCTCCATGCGGCCGCCCGCTCGCAGATCGAGGATCTCGCGCGAGTTCAGCAGCGTGTTGTAGAGCGCCAACGCGAGCGGGTAGCGCTCCTCACCGACGCCCGCCTCAGCCATGAGATCGCGAATCGCGCGTCCCCACATGCCATCGAGCGCCATCGCCTGACCCTCGCCCTCGCTGAACCGCGTGAGGAAGCCCTCGCGCGAGCGCACCAGCACCATCGCCGGGCCGTACACCTCGATGACGTCGATCCAGTGGTCGAGGATGCGCTCGAACAGGGCACGACCGCGCTCCTCATATGTGGAGGTCGTGGCGTGGGCGCGCTCGACGACGCTGAGCATGAAGCGTCGGTGCAGCTGATCGAGCGTCGGGAAGTAGCGGTATGCCGTCGCAAGCGAGAGGCCGGCGCGCTCGGCGACCGTCGGCATCGTCGCCTCCTCCGGCGACTCCTCCAGCAGCTGACCGACGGCCTCGATCAGCGCTCGCTCGTTGCGGATCGCGTCCTGCCTCGGCGCCCGTTGACGGGGTCGACCCTCACGCGTGGTCGCGACACCGGCCTCGGTCTCGCTCACGTCGCCTGCGGTGGTCACTCCTGCATCCTCCCAGGTCATCGCAGACGATCGACCCCGCCGTCGATCAGGCGCCGGCAGCGCGGATCACTGCTTCGCGAGCCTCGCCGTCATCCAGGCGGTGAAGCGGAGCGTGATCGACACGGGGTCGACGAGCAGCTTCGCGATGTCGGCGGCGTTCCCCGCTTCGATCCGCACGTGCAGCAGCGTGGGTCCCGGCGCCGCCACGAGACGCGCGAACTCCTCGCGGAGGCTCGCCTCATCATCCGCCGTGCCCGTGGTCCAGCCCGATGCGGCGGCGACCGCGCCGAGGTCGACCCGGTCGGCATACGTGGGCAGGCCCGCGGTCGAGCCGTAGACCTTGTTGTCGAGCAGCACGATGAAGAGCTTCTCCGGGGCGAGATAGCCGCCGGTCGGCAGCACGTTCGGGTTCATGAGCAGCGAGCCGTCGCCCTCGATGCCGATGACCTTGCGCACATCGCTGCCCTTGGCCGCGATCGCGAGACCCGTGGCGACCGATCCGACCAGGCCCATCGAGTCGAGGAGGTAGAGGTGGTTGTCGCGGTCGGCGACCGACGCGAGCTCCCGGCTGGTCGCCGCGCAGGTGACGACGAGCGGGTCGTGCTCGGTGAGCTCGACGAGGTGCGTGAGTGCTTCGATGCGGCGCATGGTCATGCCACCTTCCCGTCCGTGTTCCAGAAGGATGCGAGGACGACGACCGGCCGGTAGGTCATCTTGGCGTGGTTCCCGGCCTCGGCGATCACGTCGTGCCAGTCGTCCGTCGAGGAACGACGATCGAGCTCGAGCGTGGGGATGCCGAGCGTCGTGAGGATCGTCGGCACGTGCTGGCTGATCGAGTGGATCATCGAGTTGTACTCCCCCAGGCTGCCGCGGGTGTTCGCCACGATGAGCAGCGGCAGGTGGTACGACAGCGAGAACGTCGTGAGCGCGGTGAGGTTGTTGCCGAACCCGTTGTCCTGCATGACCACCGCGCCGAAGCTGCCCGCGAGCGGCAGAGCACCGAGCACGCCGATCGCCTCCTCCTCGCGTGACAGCGGGGTGACGTGCTCGGAGACGCCGTCGCGACCACCATCGGTCTCGACGAGCGCATGGATGACGGGGGCGACTGTGACCGAGGGGATGTACCCGACGTGCTCCGCGCCGCTCGACCAGATGCCGGCCGCTGCGGCCTGGGCGTAGGTCTGAGTGTTCATGTCCTGCTTCCTTCTCCTCGGAGGACCCGACCCGGCTGACGCCTTCGTCGGTACGCGCCCTCAACTCTTAACTAAGACTGCACTCTCACATAGTAACGCGCATGCGCACCCACCGAAAGTGCGCGGTCAGTTCCGCTCCCGGGCTTTCGGGCCCGGGCCGCCGGGGCTGGATGCCACCGCCAAGCCCGACGCGAGCGCGAGCACGAACGCGTTCGCCCAGATGACGCCTGCGACGCCGAGCGGTGCGGCGACGAGGGTCATCCCCAGCGGGATGACGGTCTGGGCGAGCCGGTTGCCCGCCATCCGGAGGCCGAGCGCCGCACCGTGGTCGCGCACGGCGACGATCTCCACGACCCATGCGAGCGTGAGGGGCTGCGGCACTCCCAGGCACACGCCCAGCGCGACCATCACGGCGATCGCGCCGAGCGCATCCGAGACCGGGAGCACCCCGAGGGCGACGACGCCGCATGCCATCGAGAGCACGAGGGGTGCCTTGCGCCCGAAGCGGGCCACCAGCCGCCCCAGCCCCAGCCGGCTGGCGACCGAGACCAGCGCCCGCAAGGCGAGGAGCCAGCCGACGACGGTGGCGTCGATGTCGCGCTCTGCGGCCCAGAGCGGGATGAACGTGTAGAGCAGGTCCATCGTGACGAGCATGGCGCTGCTCACTGCGATCGCACGCCAGAGGCCGGGTGTGCGCAGCACGCCGAGGGGGCTTCGCGCGGCCTCTGCGTGCTGGATGCTCGGGGACTCGCGATCGACCTTCCGCAGCATGACTGCGGTGGGGATCGCGAGCGCCGCGGCGACACCGCACAGCACGAGCCCGAGCGAGGTGTCGGGCCGAGTGGGCGATGCGACCATGACGGCAAGCGCCGTGATGAGCGGCGGCGCGATGAGCTGCCCGATCGATGCTGCCGTCGCCAGGTTTCCGAACTCGCCATCGCTCGAGAGACCGCGGGTTCGATGCGCGATGAACGCCTGCTGGCCGACGAACACGCCCACGCTGCCGAGGCCCGCGGCGCCGGCCGAGACCAGCAGCAGCCATTGCTCTTGAGCCGCGAGCGGCGCGATGCATCCGAGAGCCATGAGCGCCGAGCCGAGCAGCGTGACGATGGCGCCGCCGAAGCGATCCGCGAGGCGCCCGACGACGACGGAGCCCGCGAGCGCGGGTGCGGCGAACGCGCTCGCGAGCAGCGCCACGAACGTCGCATCGGCGCCGAGCTCGATCGCGCGATACCCGAGCATGATGCGCACACCGACCCAGGAGATCTGGATCACGAGCATCTGCGCGGCGAGCGAGACGCGCCAGCGAGGCTCGTCTCGCGACGGCCGTGCCGTGCTCACGGTGCGATGGGCGTGACCGCCTGCACGGCGCCGAGCGCTCGAGCGATGATCTCGAGTCGCTCCTCGAGGGTGAAGGTCGCCGGAGCGCCGACCTTCACGCCCCGGAAGCGCAACGACCCGGCAGCCTCGAGCGTCGCGGCGGCGCGCGCCGCCGTCAGCAACGACGACGAGAACTGCCCGACGTCTGCGAACGGCGCATGCGCATCGGCCCATGCCCCGCCGACCGGCGTGACCTCCGGCGAGGCCCCCGAGAGCACGACGCCGTCGAGCACGCCTGCGTCAGCGGCGAGCGCAGCATGGGCGCGACCGGCGTCGGCGTCGCGGCGCTCGATGACGGATCGGCCCCAGTTGATCGCCATGCCGATCTGCGCACCCTGTCGGCGCAGGTCGTCCACGACCAGGAGCTCGTCCTCGATCGGCAGATACCCCTTGGCGGGCGCCTGCCCCGCGACCCACGCGTCGCAGTGCTCGACGACCAGCCTCGTGTCGCCCCAGTCCCAGGAGGCGAGCTCCTCGAGGCTGGCGCGCAGGGCGTCCGCCGATGCCGCGCCATGCTCGGGGCGCGGAGCCGCGTGGAGCTCGACCGCGATGACACGCCCGTCGGGAGTCGCCTCCCGCAGCCGCGGCAGCGCCTCATGCAGTGCGCGGGTGGCATCGATCGCCGACTGACGGCCCGCGCGGTCGGTCGCCGCGAGCCCGAATGATGCGGATGCCCTGTGTCGGTCTGACGTGTCGGGCGCGGTCGTCACGACGATCTGGGCGTCGTCACGGAGATGCTCGAGCAGCCAGCGCTCGTCACGCGAGTGGAAGGCGCCCGCCTTCCACGGCAGCTCGAGCCCGACGACTCCGGGCAGCGCCCAGATCCCGTCGAAGAACGCCTGCTCCACCTGCGGATCCCACGCCACCCGACTGGGCGCGGCGGCGTACGCGCCGACGAGCCAGCCTTCGCGCGCGTCCGCCGCCTCAGCCATTGGCAGGTGTCTCGACCTTCATCGCGGGCACCTCACCCGAGCGGATCGTCGCGATCCGCTCGCGCTCGCCCTCGAAGCGTGCAACGCCGTTCGACAGCGCCTCGTCGACCCGCTCGCTGGGCACGATGACCACGCCGTCGGCATCGGCGATGACCACGTCGCCGACGCGCACCGTGCGGCCGGCCAGCTCGATCGGCTCGCCGATGATGCCTTCGTCGACCTTCTCGGCGTGCCGCATGGCGATGCCGGTGGCGAAGATCGGGAAGCCGAGGCCCTCGACCTCATCGATGTCGCGCACGGTGCCGTGGATGACGAGGCCGAGCACGCCGCGCAGCAGCGCGATCTCGGTGAGGATGCCGCCCCAGTGCCCGAAGGCACCGCCCTCGGCCTCGACCACCAGCACCGATCCGGCCGGTGCCTCGCGCACGCCGCGCTGCAGCGCGAGGTTGTCGCCGAGCGCAGCGCGGACGGGGTAGGCGGGGCCGACCACCTTCGCTCCGCTCCATGCGGGTCGGATGGCGGGGTCGACCCACCAGTCCGCGCCCGTGCCTTCGTACACCGTGCTCGTGCCGAGCTCGAGCAGGCGGCCGAGCCGTGCATCCGTGGGTGTCTGTGTCTCTGTCATGGTCGCTCCTGGTTCGTCAGCTGGTGCTTCGAGGTCTTGCTATTCGCCCGAGATCGCGATCGGCACGAGCTCGCGCCAGCGGGCGTCGAGCTCGGTCCAGCGCTCGACGGTCCATGCGGAGTCCTGGAAGCCGAACTCGTACCCGCCGTTCTCCATCTGGGTGGTGAAGTCGGCGTCTGCCGCAGCGGCAGCGGATGCCGCCTCGATCGCGTCTTCGAGCACGGTGCGCACCTCGGGCGCCGTGCCGGCGGGCACGGAGAGCACGTTGTACGACTCCCACTGCACGTCGTAGCCGAAGCTCGACGTCGTCGGGACGTCCTCGAGCCCGACGATCGGCTCGGCGTCGAGGGCGGCGAGCGCCACCGCGTTGCCGGAGTCGATCTGGGCCATGAACGTCGGCACCGAGCCGAACGAGAGGTCGATCTGGTTGCCGATCAGGGCCGTCATCTTCTCGGAGCCGTCATCGAAGGGCACGACGGTGAACTCGACGTCGGCTGCCTCTTCGAAGGCCGTGACGAAGATGTGGTCGTCGCCACCGAGGCCATCGACTCCGACGGTGATCGAACCCGGCTCTGCCTGAGCGGCCTCCACGACCTGCTCGAGGGTCGACCATTCGCCGGACGCGGAGGTGGCGATGATGCCGCGGAAGCGGTTGACCGTCGCGAGCGGCTCGAAGCTGGCCTGCTCGTAGGTCGCCTGGCGGTCTTCGTTGACGTAGGCAAGCGTCGAGGGAAGGTTCGTGACGCCGATCGTGTGGCCGTCTGGTGCCGCGCCTGCGATCGCGGTGAGCGCGACCTGGCCGCCGGCACCGACGGTGTTCTCGACGATGACCGACGTGCCGAGCTCCTCCTCGAGGAACGGGACGAGGCCCCGCAGCATGAGGTCGGTCGACCCGCCTGCGCTGAACGGCATCACGAGCGTGATCGGCTCGGAGCCGGGGAAGTCGGCGCTCGCGCCGGGGTCGCTGCCGGCAGACAGCGAAGAGCAGCCCGAGAGTGCTGCGGGGATGGCGAGCGCCGCGATTGCGGCGACTGCGAGGTGTCGCTTCATGGTCATTCTCCTTCGAATGGGGTGGTGGATGTTCGTGACGTGGTGGTGGGGAGCACGGCGGTCTCGCCGGCGCGGCTGGGCTCGGCCATGAGCCGCGCCCGGCGACGTTCGAGTCGCTTGCGCACGATCCCGAGGAACGGGGCGCTGCAGAGCACGAGCACCGCGGCGGTGAGCAGGATCGCCGAGAACGGGCTGCCGACGAGCGTCGTGACGTCGCCGTCTGAGAGCAGTAGCGCGCGCACGAGGTTCTCCTCGAGGATCGAGCCGAGCACCATGGTGAGCGCGATGGGCGCCAGCGGCACATCCAGCTTTCGCAGCACGTAGCCGAGCACGCCGGAGGCGAGCAGCACGAGGATGTTGAAGGCCGCGCCCGTGACGAGGAAGGCCCCGAGGATCATCAGCCCGACGACCAGCGCGAACAGGATCGCGTAGGGGATCTTGAGGATGTAGAGCCAGACGCGGATGAGCGGCACGTTGAGGATGAGCAGGATCACGTTGCCGACGAAGAGGCTGGCGATGATCGCCCACGCCACGTCGGGGTGGTCGCGGAAGAGCAGCGGGCCGGGCGTGAGCCCGTGAACGATGAAGGCGCCCATCATGATCGCCATGGTCACCGAGGAGGGGATGCCCAGGGTGAACATCGGCACCATGGTCGCGATGCCGAGCGAGTTGTTGGCGGTCTCAGGGCCGGCGACGCCCTCGATGGCACCCTTGCCGAACTGCGCTCGCCCCTTCGAGACACGACGCTCGAGCGCGTAGGAGAAGAAGGTGGCTGCCGTGCCGGGTGAGCCAGGCAGCAGACCGATGAAGAAGCCGATGATGCTGCCTCGTGCCATGGGGCCTGCCGAGCGCTTCCAGTCCTCCTTCGTGGGGGCGATCTTCCCGATCTTGGCGATGCGCCCCGTCGACGCCCGCTGCTCGAGGCCGATGAGCATCTCGCTGAGGCCGAAGAGTCCCATGACGACGGCGACGAGGTCGATGCCGTCGAAGAGCTCGGGGATGCCGCCGGTGAATCGCGGGGTGCCGAGCACGGGGTCGAGGCCGACGAGGCCGATCGCGAGGCCGATGAAGGCGCACACGAGCCCCTTGACGACGTTGCGGCCTGAGAGGCCGACGACGAGCGAGAGTCCGAGGATGCCGATCGCGAAGTAGTCGCGGGCACCGAGCCCGAGCACGGCGACCGCGAGCGGCGCGAAGAGCACCATCCCGATGATGCCGACGGTCGCGCCGACGAACGAGCCGACGGCGGCGATGACGAGCGCCGGGCCGCCTCTCCCCTGCTTCGCGAGCGTGTAGCCCTCGAGCGTGGTCGCGACCGACGACGGCTCGCCGGGCACGTTGAGCAGCACCGCGGTGATCGTGCCGCCGTACATCGAGCCGTACAGGATCGCGGCGATCATGATGATGCCGGGGATAGGCCCGACGACGAAGGTCACGGGCAGCAGCAGCGCCATCGCGGCGGGCGGACCGAAGCCGGGCAGGATGCCGACGACCATGCCGAGCACGCATCCTGCGAGCGCGAACAGGAGGTTGATGGGGCTGAGCACCTCCTGGAACCCAGCGAGGAGTTGAGCGAAGATGTCCACGTTGACATCGCCTTTCGTCTGAGGTCGGTGGGCGTTCGGGGGCTAGAGGAGACCGACGAGCAGCGGCCGGAGCACCCCGGTTGGAAGCTGCACGCCGAGCGCGGTGGTGACGAGCAGGAAGCTCGCCACGGCGAACCCAACGCCCGTGGGGATGGCTGCGCGCAAGCGACCGCGGGCCAGCAGCACGAGCACGGTCACGGCGATCGCCACCGTGAGCGGATATCCGAGCGGCTGCAGCACGA
The DNA here is from genome assembly GCF_022436485.1 of Agrococcus sp. ARC_14. Classification (NCBI taxonomy): domain Bacteria; kingdom Bacillati; phylum Actinomycetota; class Actinomycetes; order Micrococcales; family Microbacteriaceae; genus Agrococcus; species Agrococcus sp. ARC_14. The sequence continues at coordinate 578,046 of NZ_JAKUDO010000001.1, read as the reverse complement.
AGGCGCTGACACCGACGACAGCCAGCGCGGCGCCGGCGCGGAGGAGCGCCTGCCGGTCCGGCGGCGGCTCGGTGTCGTCATCCGGCCGCAGCCGACCGATGATCGCGAGCACGAGCCAAGCGACGGAGCAGGCCAGCAGCGCGACACCGATGACCACGGGGAAGAAGGCTGGGCCCGGCAGATCGCGCACTCGGAACGCGAAGTCGCCGGACGCCAACAGGATCGTGGCGGCGAGCGCGATCGCGAGGACGGCGCCGACGATGTTCGCGATGCGGAACGTGAGGGGCGTCCATGCGAGCTCTGCGACGGCCGCCTTCGGCTGCTCTTCGTGGGTCATCTCAACCCCAGTGCGAAGGCTCATCGTCACCCACCGTTCGCGCGAGGTCGTCGAGGAGGAGCAGAGCCTCGCTCGTCCGCTGCCTCGCGAGGTGGAAGACCGAGAACTGCAGCGCATAGATCAGCACGGCGGGCACGACCAGCGATCGCTGATTCGAGCGCGGGCCGCGCGGCGCGACGAGCAGCTGGTCCGGGCTGGGCTGCAGGCCGAGGCCAGCCTCGTCGGCGATGACGGCGGTCGCGGCGCCGACGCTCTGCGCGTGCGCGTTGATGCGAGCCAGACGCGGGTCTGGACGACGGAACACGAACGACAGCAGGAGGTCGTCGCCGGTGAGGGAGGTCAGGTGCTCGGCGATCAGCCGGCCGCTGGTGGGGAGCACCACGGGCATGATCCCGACGCGGCGCACGCGTCGGGCGAGCAGATCGAGCGAGCCGGCGGCGTAGGGCGGGCCGAAGAGGTAGACGGCGCGAGCGTCGAGGATGCGCTGCGCAAGCTCGTCGACCTCCTCCTGGGCGACGGAGCGCGCGAGGCGCTGCATGGCGGCGGCCTCGTCGTCCACCAGCGCGGCGAGCGTGTAGGCGTCGTCAGGCCGGCTCATCATGCGGCCGGCGCTCGTGACGGGCTCGAGGCCCTCCTCGGCGAGGCTCGTGCGGAACTGCCGATAGCCCGGGTAGCCGAGCTGCGAGGCGAGCCGGATCAGCGTCGTCTCATGGACGCCGAGCTGTGCGGCGACCTGCGCGGCCGTGAGCTGCGACATCGCCTGCGGGTCGCTCAACAGGTGGTCGAGAGCACGCCGTCCGGTCTCGGACAGGCTGCCTCCCATGCGTCGGGCTGAGTCGGCGATCCCCATTGCTGGCCTCCACGTCTTCGTGAACCTGCACGCCTGCGCAGGCCTGCAGGTTAAGCGTCAGCTCGCCTCGATGTCAATGCGAGTCGGCCAAAACCCTGGACAGTCGCAGCGGTACTCACAGCACACTGGGTCGTCGCACCCACCGAATAGGCCCCCAAGGACACGATGATCCGCAGCGTCATCCGGCCTGACGCCACAGCCCTCAAAGCCAAGGCCTTTGAGGCGCTCCGCAACCGCCCCACCACCGACGGCTGGCTCGTATGGCCGGAGCTGCCACCCGCCACCACGCAGCCGAGGAGGGCGAGGCCAACTTCGTCATCGTCGCTGCCGGAGAGGGAATGCTCGCGGCGGAGTAAAGCCGAAAGACCGCGCTGCGGTGGGGGCCGGCCGCCTGTGGCCATAGCAGCCAGTAGACGAGGGCCCGTTCTCGCTAGGACCAAGTCGTGGCACCACGAGCCACCTGTAGAGCCAGCCGATCGAACGCAAGGCCTGCATCACGCCCTCAGCGACGTCGCAGGCCGTGTGACTCCTGATCCGCGGTAGCGACTTGCTAGCGCACCACGAATTCGGCGTGCCCGCGAACGCAAAGCTCACCCGGCCCAACCTCGACGCATCCCGTCTGATGGCGACCATCGTCGGCATGCGACGCCACGGCACGTAACCCACTCCGACAAGGACCGCCACGACGAGCCTCTACACGACGAGCCCACAGGACGCTCACCTGCCAACGCGCAGGCCCCGGGCCGCCGCCCCCTCGAGCAATTCAACCCGACATCGCCTCACCGGCTCCACCCAATTCGCCCTGCAGACCCCATCCCACTGTTCGAACGACCACCACCCAGAACGCGTGAAGAGGCGATCTTCAAACTGCAAGCGCCCATCTGACCTCCGCAGAGTCGCCACGTCGAAACACACAACGCTCGACACGCTGCTGTAACCTTCCGACAGACGCCGGTGGCAGGAGAAATATGCGCACGATCGATCACCTCTCGACAGACGAGGTTGAAGCCGAACCTGAAGCGACACCTTGGACGAGACTGGATCGAAACCGCCTCGAAGAGCGAGCGGCAGCGACGCTTAGTACCAACCCGCGTCCGTTTATTAGATGGGCTGGCTCGAAACAGCGACTTCTATCTCAGATAGTTGAGCATTTGCCTGCCAAGTTTCGAACCTATCATGAGCCGTTCTTTGGCGCCGGATCAATGTATTTCTTGCTGGAACCAGAACGAGCCGTTATCAACGATTCGTGCGAGCCGTTGATCGATATGTACAGAACGATTGCTGCGCATCCTCAAGCAGTCTTCGCCCAGTTCGAAGATATGGATCTTCTCGACCGAGAATACTATTACATGATTCGCAGCTCCACAAAAACGGATCCGATCGAAGCCGCCGCTAGATTCATTTATCTGAATCGAGGCTCGTGGAACGGCCTTTACCGCGTCAACTCGAGCGGAGCATTCAACGTTCCCTACGGCAGCCCCCGGTCGCGAACTATTATCGACTGGTCGCATCTGGCGGGAGCGTCCAAGCAACTACGACGGGCCGGAACGCTAATACAATCCGGAGACTTCGAACAATCCCTCGCCACTGTCGCCGAGGGAGATCTTGTATTTCTCGATCCACCGTACGCTTCCAGCAAAAAACGCGAGGGCTTTGTCGACTACAACGAAAAGCTGTTTACTTGGGAAGATCAGGTTCGCCTAGCTAAATGCGCGGACCGACTTCGCTCTCGAGGTGCACACGTTATTGTGACGAATGCGTATAACTCGGCGATTAAGGAACTCTACCCAAAGTTTCGCGAGTTTGCCTTAGTGCGACGTAGCTCTTTGGCCGCAAACGTAAAACTTCGACGCCCCGTGGCCGAGAGTCTGTTGGTCTCGTGAATCAACCTCCCGACCTGCTTTCCCAGAGTCATCTCGACGAAATCGATCCGAATTGGATACGTCCAAACCCAGATAATCCACGACGCTATTTCAATGAAGAGCGGCTGGATCTGCTGCGGACCTCAATCCAAGAAGTCGGCATCCTCGTCCCGCTTATTGTCTACCAGGACCCTGAATCGCCCTCCAACTACGTCCTGATGGACGGCGAGAGAAGGTGGCGCTGCTCGGCTGACCTCGGCTTGGAGCGCGTGCCGGTCAACGTGATACCCGCCCCGAATCCTTTAGATAACCTCCTTCGGATGTTCAACATCCACAACGTGCGTGAAGATTGGCCGCTAATTAGCGTTGCGCTGTCACTACGTGAGGTCATGAAGATCTCTGGCGAGACTGGTGAGAAACGACTGTCAGAGATGACTGGGGTTACCCGATCGTCTGTGAGGCGCGCCCGCAGACTCCTCTCGCTACCTGAAGCAGAGATCGATCTGATTCGCAATGAAGCACACTTGGCTCGAAGTGAGCAGGTGCACCGCGAGGACCTGTACCTCGAGATCGAAGCAGCTGAGTCTGTACTACGGTCGGCGGCACCTAACTTTGCGGCACGGCACACTCGCGCCGAAATTATTCGTGCATTCGCCGCAAAGGCGGAAGCAAAGACACTCCGTGCAGTAACGGACTTCCGGCTACTGGCGAGGCTCTCAAAAGCGCTGGAGTCCGACGCCATCGAGGGCGACCTCGTCGACTACGCGCTTGATGAGCTTGTTACCGACGTTGAAGTTACCCCCCAGGAAGTATTCGATAGCTTCGCAGCTGAGGGATATCGGCAGCAAACAATCGCGAAGAAGACGGAGGTGCTAACAGGAGACCTCCAGCAGCTGATGGAGAGCGGCGCGCTATCGCAGACGCTGACAGTAGAGCTCAGGCTACTTTACGATCTCTTGAATCGCATCCTTGGAGGGCCTCGATGAATGTACCGTACGAGGACCCAAGGAAGACTCGCATGCGCGCCTTAGCAGAGATCGCCATTGATCAGGCCGGGTTCGATTTGGTCGGTGTTCCTGAGCGCATCGCGCTTCCCAGCGATTCGAGAATCGGAGGCTCGCTGCTCGGAGATCTCCAGAGCGTGGACGCCGATGGGGTTCGGACCTTCTATTATCTGCGCCCAGTACGTGATCTCGCCGTGCCAAAATGGATAGCCAATCTTGCAAGAGCTTCTCATGCAGCGCCTGCAGGCCATGTATACATCGTCGCCGCGGACCACACGCCGCAACTTGTCGATTCGTGCAAACAATCCGGATGCGGGCTGCTCAGGCTGACGAGCGAAGGCGTTTTTGAGATAGTCGTTGACTATTCAGAGACTTCCCCACGGACGCTCGAGGATGCGCTCGAGGTTCAGCTCACGCGCATGCGACGCGACATGGAGCGCAAGATCGAGCTGGCTCGCACTGATATCGATGCGAGGTACGGGCAGTCTGCCACGATAATCGCCAGCATGGAGGGCGATGCTGGGGACCGCTATAAGAACGGCTTCGACGCTGAGTATCGTAGTATCGACGCTTGGGGCGATGATATTTCTCGTCGGCTGGATATTTTGGGCGCCGAATCCCTCGTGAATGAAGTTTCAGAAGTTGAGGCTCTAATTTTGAATGGGCCCCCAACCAAATCCGGTCTCGACCGATGAAGTCGATCGCTGCTTGGCTTTCAACGTTTCACCGGTTTTTGCTGGTGGTGGCTTCGATCGCGATTGGAATCCTTGGCTCACGTGTGTCAAGCGACTCAAGTGAGCTCTCGTCGTGGATCCTCTTATTCGCATCTGGGCTGTTGCTTCTAGTCGCCGATGTGGGGCGTCGCGTGGATGACAGTGGCAGAACTGTGGGCCTCGCGACTGGAACGCCGATTTCAATGGCTCGACGCGATGTCGTTGGCACTAGTGATGCGAGGATCGTGTTTTGGTGTGCTCTCGGCTGCATTTTGGCCCTCATCATAGGGACTACAGTCGCGTTGTTGTAGTCGCCCTTGAGGCAGACTCCGGAATCCCTCTGCAGCGGGCTTCCGCCGGCCCTTGGCTCACTTCGACGGGGCGCTGCGCAATCTGCCGGGTACCACGCCCTTCCAAGACGGGGCTATCAAGAGACGAGAGTGGAGCCAGGTGCTGCGCGCGGACTGCGTGCCGGTACCGAGTTGGGGTAAGAGCGCCGCTTTGGTCTTGAAGCCGGCTTGGTAAGGGTGGTCAGATGAGGCTACTCGCTGAGCGTGGGCTCGAAGTAGTCGAACAAGCCAGCGTCTATCGGCTTCTCGAAACGGAGGCGCGTCCGAACAACCGGTAACTGAGCACCGCTCTTGCCGACCATTGTGGACTGCTCAGTTTTGTCCACACGGGGGCTACCCAAGTAGTAATGCTGCGCACCGTCGACATCGCTTTTCTTCACGAACACGTGCAGGTCGAGCTCATTCCCCACAATTTGCGCGACGTCACGGCTCGCGAGAGTCTTTCGGCTTTGGGTATACCAGCGCATGGTCAGAGTGTCGAGCAGCTTGTCCTCGTATGCGGTGCTCGCCTCAACCTCGCTCGACTTCTGAAGCGTCACAAAAATCAGGCAAGTCCTCGTCGTGGCATCGATGCGCTGCCCGTAGACGGTCGAGGATGAGTTCTTAGGCCAGTGGAGCAGGCGCACCGCATCCTTGCGGGAGTACTGCCGACCAGGAGTGAAGGGGGCTCCGCGCTGATAGTGGGCCTGCACGAGTTCGATACCCGTCAGAATCAGGTCGTCGACTGCGCGCCGAAACGCGGGCGAGTCACGATAGGAGTCAGCGAACGAGGAGGCCAGTCTGACCTTGTCCTCCCCGCCTCTCTCCACCACTCCAGCCAAGTACTTCTTCTGCTCCATCTCGGTCGCGAACTCGAGAGAGAGAACGCGAAGGGCGCTCTCGACGTGGCTGCCGGGCGAGGTGTAGCTGTCCGGGGCCAGCGCCTCTGCTAGCCGCTCCTTCGGCACTTCGCCCTCATTGAGCAAGGTGCGAAGAATCAGCAGCTCGTCGACCCGCTTCGCAGCTAGGGCTTCAATCGACAGGAACGTAAGGGCCCGAAGCTCGCTCGGGCGCAGCCCTGTGTGCGTCTTAGTCAGGCGCTCAAGCAGCGCCGGATAGTTGCCGGAGTGTGTGGCCAAGACCACGGGGTCAGCACTCTCGAACCGGAGGAAGTCATGGAGTGAGGGTAGGCGGCCGAGTCTGTTCTGAAGGGTTTCGACTGCTTGCTTCAGCCGCTGCATGCTGTCGAGCTGTGTCATGGCTAGCGACCGCAGTACTCGCTCCTGCGCGATCCGGTCGAATCGGACGCTCGACAGGCCTGCGATGACGCCGACCTCCTCCGCGGAGATCAGGTGCTGTCGGACGGACTCCCGATTGAGCGAGTCGTCTCCAAAGAGCGCGACGGGGATCAGGAAGTTGTTGGAGTAGTTGCCGATGAAGTCGATGACGACCAGATAATCCTTGCCCGGCGCCTTGCGAAGGCCGCGTCCGAGTTGCTGCACGAAGACGATCGCGGACTGCGTCTGGCGGAGCATCACGACCTGGTTGACCGAGGGGATGTCGACGCCCTCGTTGAAGATGTCGACCGTCAGGATGTAGTCGAGCAGGCCCGCCTCGAGCTGCTGGACGACGTGCTCGCGCCTCTCGATCGAGTCGTCTCCGGTCAATGCGACCGTGCGCAGTCGATGCCCGTAGATGACCTGCTCGTTCAGCGCGGCCGAAAGCGCGTGCGCCTCTTCTTTGCGGCTGCAGAACATGAGGCCGCGCACCGGCACCCCTGCGTGGCCGTAGGTCGTGATGGCGTCGACGATGTGGTCGACTCGAAGCGTGGAGGCAAGCCTCGAGACACTCGAGAGCTCATCAATCGTTGTCCCGTCGTCAAACTCCACGTCGGTCACGCCGTAATAGTGGAACGGCGCCAGCATGTTGGACTCGAGAGCCTTGTTGAGCCGGATCTCGTAGGGCACGTTGAAGTCGAATAGCTCGAAGACATTGAACCCATCGCTGCGCTCGGGCGTCGCCGTCATTCCGAGCAAGAACGCAGGCTTGAAGTGCTCGAGCACCTTCGCATAGGAGGAAGCACCCGCACGATGCACCTCGTCCACGAGGATGTAGTCGAACGCGTCGGGTGCAATACCCGCGAGCGTGTCTGGCCGCGACAGAGTCTGGATCGTCGCGAACACGTATCGGCGATCCGACTCCTTTGAGCCACCGCTGAGCTTGCCGAAGTCCTCAGAGGGAGCACCGAGCACGCGCTGGAACTCCTGGATCGCGCGATCGAGGATCTGCTCACGATGCACCACAAACAGCATCCGCTTGGGGGCAACGGATCGCACGTCGAGCGCAGACAAGATGGTCTTGCCTGTGCCGGTCGCCGAGATCACGACGGCACGTTGCTTGCCATCGCGCCTCATCGACTCGATCGCAAGCAGAGCTTCCTGCTGCATCGCGTTCGGCACAATCCTTTCGACCTCAGGTGTCGCTCCACCGCTCTGGTGCAGAACGAGCGACTCGCCAATCGACGGTGCGATGCCCGCGTCAAATCGACGGCGAAGCTGGCGCTCGACGGGAGACGACGGTCGACTTGGCGGAGCCATGTACTGCTCCGCGTAGCGATCGACCCACTCGCGCGTCAACGGCACGGAATCTTCAAGCTGCCGAGCGATGAGCGCACCGAACTGATCCGTCAGGTCGCTCTCGTGCGTCGACGAGACACGGAGATTCCACTCCAGATTCGAGACCAGAGCGCCAGCCGTGAGATTCGAGCTGCCGACGATCGCCGTCATGTGATCGGCGTGCTCGAAGACATAGCCCTTCGGGTGAAACGCGGACTGATCGTGCAAGCGAATGTCGAAGCCTCGGTGTGCGAGGTTGAGCAGTTCACCGAAGGCGGCGGGCGAGTTGAACCCGAGGTAGTCGGACGTGATGATCCGCCCCTTGCCCTCGAACTCGGCGAGCTCCTGCTTCAGCAGGGCGATTGCTCGCGCCGAGACGAAAGCGACAGAGAAGGTGAAGGACGAGCTCCGCTTCAATTCCTCGCGCAGCGCGCGCAGCATCGATGCGCCATCGCTGTTGAAAATGACCTGCGGATGCGCCTTGCGAGGAGCGCGGACCCCGCGTGCGAGGTAGCCGTAGTTGACGTCGAGTTCGAGGTCTGAGCTCCCGCCCGGCTCAGGCGGCATTGACTGCGAATTTTGACCGGATGCGATCGACCGCGGGGACGTCTGCAGGCGCCCAATCGAGCTGGTCGAGGTCTGAGGGCGCCAGCCAAAGAACGGCCGCGTGCTCAGTCAGCGATGGCGTGCCGGAGACCAACTCGCAGTAGTAGGTCGTCAGCGTCACGACGCCGAAGTCGTAGTCATACGCGGTGGTCTCGACGTGGTCGCCAACGCGCACTTCACACAGCAACTCTTCATCGATCTCGCGCTGCAGTGCTTCCTGCGGGGTCTCGCCCGGCTCGATCTTCCCGCCCGGGAACTCCCACATGCCGGCGAGCGACCCGCCCTCACCACGTTGCGCGCACAGGATCTCGCCATCCTTGACGATCACTGCACCGACGACGTTGATCTGCTTCTTCACGGACGCCTCCCCCGGTTGCTGACCAGCCTAAGCGGGAGAACTGGCGTGGTCTCGATACGCCGCGCGTTGCGCGGCTACTCGACCACCGAGGCGGGCGTCACAGATCGTCACATCTCGCCCCGCTATCTGACAGCGTGAGAGACTGGAGGGTGACCCACGCATCCGCCCGCCAAGGCACCCGGGGAGCCCCATGATCTCGATCGAGCACGTCAGCCGCCGCTTCGGCGACGGGCCTGACGCCGTTGTCGCGCTCGCCGACGTCAGCATCGAGGTGCCGCGCGGCTCGATCTTCGGCGTCGTCGGGCAGTCGGGCGCCGGCAAGTCGACGCTCCTCAGAACCGTCAACGCGCTCGAGCGTCCCGACAGCGGGCGCGTCGTCGTCGACGGGCTCGAGGTGACCGCGCTCGAGGGCAAGGCGCTGCTCAACGCCCGCCACAAGATCGGCATGGTCTTCCAGCACTTCAACCTGGTCGGCAACCGCACGGTGGCGCAGAACGTCGAGTTCGCGCTCGAGGCGGTCGGCACGGCCAAGAAGGATCGCCGCCCCAAGGCGCTCGAGATGCTTGACCTCGTCGGTCTCGCCCACCGCGCCGACGACCGCCCCGCTCAGCTCTCCGGTGGCCAGCGGCAGCGCGTCGGCATCGCCCGCTCGCTCGCCTCCGGCCCCGACGTGCTGCTCAGCGACGAAGCCACCAGCGCCCTCGACCCCGAGACGACCCGCTCGATCCTCGAGCTCATCCGTCGACTCAGCCGCGAGCTCGGCCTCACCGTGCTGCTCATCACGCACGAGATGGAGGTCGTCAAGCGCATCTGCGACGCCGCCGCCCTGATGGAGACGGGCAGGGTGATCGAGCAGGGCAGCCTCGACGAGCTCATCCGCACCCCGGGCAGCCGCGTCGCCGCCGAGCTCTTCCCGGTCGGCGAGGCGCACTACATGCCCAACCACCGCATCATCGACATCACCTACACGGGCCTGAGCGCCGACCGCCCGATCATCGCGCAGCTGAGCCGCGAGTTCGGCCTCGACGTCTCCATCCTCGGCGCCGCGCTCGAGACCATCGGCGGCCACCAGGCCGGCCGCACCCGCCTCGCCGTGCCCGGTGACGCATCCGTCGCCCTCCGCGTCATCGACTCGCTCACCGCGCAGGGCGTCACCGCCTGGGAGGTGCTCGCATGATCGACCCCACCGCACCCGACTTCTGGTCGAACCTCATCCAGGTGCTGCTCGAAGGCACCTGGGAGACCGTCTACATGACGGCGATCGCCATGGCGATCACGTTCGTCGTCGGCCTGCCGCTCGGCATCATCCTGGTCGGCACCGAGCAGGGGCGCTTCCTCGAGGCGCCGCTCGGCTCGCGCGCGCTCGGCCGCGTGCTCAACGCGGTGCTCGGCTTCATCGTGAACCTGGGCCGCTCGGTGCCGTTCATCGTGCTGATGATCGCGCTCATCCCGCTCACCCGCTGGCTGCTCGGCTCGTTCATCGGCACCGGCCCCGCGATCGTGCCGCTCACGCTCGTGGCGATCCCCTTCTTCGTGCGCGTGGTCGAGATCGCCGTGCGCGAGGTCGACCCGGGCCTGTTCGAGGCGGCCGACTCGCTCGGCGCCTCCCGCTGGCTGCTCGTGCGCCGCGTGCTGCTGCCGCAGGCGACCCCGGCGATCCTGCTCGGCACCGCCACCACCATCACCTCCATCATCAACTTCTCGGCGATGGTCGGCGTGGTCGGCGGCGGCGGCCTCGGCAACGTGGCCCTCACCTACGGCATGCAGCGCTACAGCTGGATCCACATCGTGGGCGTCGTCATCATCCTGTTCCTGCTCGTGCAGGTCATCCAGTGGGCGCTGACCGCGCTCGCCAAGCGGCTCGGCGCACCCGTCACCAAGCGCGGTGCGCAGAAGGGCGTCGCGGATGCGCAGGCGCACCTCGATGCAGACGTCGCGCGGGATGCCCAGGGCGAGATCGACCGAAACGTGCCGCGGGGCGCGTAGCCGCCACCGCGCATCCGACCCCTCACCACCGAAGGAAGCACCATGCACTTCAGCACCAAGCGTCGCCTCGCGACCACCATCGCCGCCGGCGTCGCCGTCGTGGCACTCGCCGCCTGCTCGACCGGCGGCCAGACCGAGGCACCCGAGGACGGCACGCTCGGCACCATCCGCGTCGGCGCCCTGCCGGTGCCGGCCGGCGACATGCTCACCTGGGTCGACGAGAACCTCGCCGAGGAGGCGGGCCTCGACATCGAATGGGTCGAGTTCACCGACTACAACACGCCCAACCCGGCCCTCACCGACGGCTCGACCGAAGCCAACCTCTTCCAGAACTCGACGTTCATGGAGACCTACAACTCGCAGGCCGGCGGCTCGCTCGTCTCGGTCGGCGAGATCTACCTGCCGGCGGCCGCCTATTACTCGGAGTCGATCACGTCGATCGACGAGCTGCCCGACGGCGCCTCGATCGCCATCCCCAACGACCCGACGAACGAGGGCCGCGCGCTCGAGATCCTCGCGGCCGAGGGCCTGATCGAGATCGCCGATGGCACCACCAACCTCGACGGCATCACCGCCAACCCGCAGAACTTCGCGTTCACCGAGGTCGAGAACGCCACGCTGCCGCTGGCGATCCCCGACAACGACGCGGTCTTCGTCACCTCGTCGTTCGCGATCCCCGCGGGGCTGACGCAGGAGCAGGCGATCCTCACCGAGGGCACCGACTCGAACTACTTCAACATCCTCGCGACCACGCCCGAACTGGAGAACGACCCGCGCGTGACCGCGCTGCGCGACCTGCTCACCTCTGAGGAGACGCAGCAGTACATCCTCGACACCTGGGGCGGGTTGATCGTGCCGGTGGAGAACTGACGAACGGCTGACTGACACTGGGGGCTGCCCCGCGGAACTCGCGGGGCAGCCTTCGTGCGTGCGGTGCGCGGGCCCGCGTCTATGACCGTTTCACCGGGCGACTGAGTCGGGCGCTGCTCGGCGGGCACGCGCAGCCCGGGCGCCCGCGATCAGCAGCAGCACCACCGGCACCGACAGCGTGAGGAAGCCGCTCGGGCCGACGATCCAGACGCATCCGATCGCCCAGGCACCCAGCACGATGGGCACCCAGAGCGGCATCGTGCCGCCGCGACGGCCCTCCCGCACCAGGAGCAGCCCGAGCAGCGCGCCCGGCACCACGAAGCCGCCCGGCAGCGCCCAGAACAGCACGGTCGCCTCGAGCGGCGGCTGCCCGGCACGGAATGGCCCTGCCAGCCAGGCGTCCCACCACTCGTGGGGTGCGAAGACTGCTGAGTGCAGCGCCATGATCACGAGCAGCGCGACGCCGGCGGCGACCGTCAGGCGGCTCGTGCGGCGGGCCTCGCGGTGCAGCGCCGGGCTGTTGTGCCCAATGTCGGCGGGGCGGATGCGGTCGACCTGGGCGGATGCGCCGAAGGGCAAGGAGTGCTGCTGTTGGCTCATGCCTCGAGCGTGCTGCGCTGCTGCCCGCGCGGCCTCCTCCGCACGGGCGGGTGACCTCACTCGTGCGGGTGAGGAGTGGGTGGTGGTGCCGACGGCGCATGCGTAGCCTGATCCCGCATCCGACGAGAGGACTCATCGTGCAGCCGCAGGACGTCACCGCAGTGCTCGCCAAGCCGATCAGCCAAGCGCTGCTCGCGCGCGACATCACCCGCCTCGCCTACGTCGCCGAGGACGGCACGCCCCGCGCCATCCCGATCGGGTTCAGCTGGAACGGCTCGACGATCGTCATGTGCACGCCCAATAACTCGCAGAAGCTGCCTGCCCTGCAGCGGCACCCGGCGGTCGCGCTGACGATCGACACCGAGGTGCATCCGCCGATGATCCTGCTCATCCGCGGCACCGCAGCGCTCGACTACGTCGACGGCATCCCCGACGAGTACGTCGAGGCGAACACCACCTACGAGATGACACCCGAGCAGCGAGTCGAGTGGGATCGCGAGATCCGCTCGCTCTACGCCGACGGCATGGTGCGGATCGTCGTGACACCCACCTGGGCGAAGCTGATCGACTTCGAGACCACGCTGCCGAGCGCCGTCGAGGAGCTGCTGCAGCAGCGGGCGGAGCGGGAACGGGCATAGCCCGGCAGCACGACGGCCCCGCGGTGTTCCGCAAGGCCGTCGGGGTCTGATGGATGGTGTCAGGGCATCGCGTACTGGTCGACCGGGAGCAACTCGATCGTGCTCAGCACCTGCATCGCCTCCTGTGCGCGGTCGCCGCGCAGGAACGCCTCGGCTTCCGCCGTCGAATCGAACCGCATGTGTGGACCGAGTTCGCTGTCGATCAGCCATGCCTGGTGGTTGCGGTTGACGCCGTCGAGCTGGGCGTGCGGATAGGGCCTTCCGTCCTCCGTGGTGCTCGCGAGCGCCAGCACGGCACCCACCTCCGCATCCCACTGGTCCCACCAGGCGATGACCTCGATGCCCTCCGCAACCTCGATGCGGTCGACGATGCTCCACTCGCTCACGACGCCGACATCGCTGCCGTAGCCGTCGTAGTAGTGCAGCGCCAGCCCCTCCGGCGACTCGAGCCGCAGCCCGTTGTCCCACTGCACGCGGCCGTCGTGGTTGACGACCTCGGCGCTGGAGTCGGTGACCGTCCACTCGGCGGGCACGTCGATGCGCATCGTGCCGTTCTGGGTCTCGAAGACCCACGGCTCGTCCTCGATGAGCATCGTCGGCGGCTCGGGAGTGACGACCTCGTCGCTCTCCCCCGCATCCGCCGGGTCGCTCGCCGGTGGGGTCACCGTGACGGACTCGTCGTCGGCGGGTGGCGCCGCCGTCGGCTCGGCCGTCGCGCTCGGCGTCGGCGTCTGCTCGGCGCTCGGTGTCTGCTCGGCGGCGGTCGGCGTCGGTGCGGCCGGCGCCTGAGGGGCGGCCTGCGCACATGCCGCGAGCAGCGCGGCCGTCGTCAGGATGGCCAGGGTCGCACCCGCACGGCGGGTGATCGATGGGCGCATCGCGGTGTCCTCTCTGTCGGGGTCCATCCCCGTGCGCCCTGACATGTCCAGTGTGGGAGCGAGGGTTACAGGCGGAGGTCACGATCTGGTCACGCTCGGACCAATGTCGACACCCTGGTCAGCAGACCTACTCGACCGGACGCATCCAGACAGTGCCCGCGAACCCGGCCGGCAGCACCAACGCACGCAGCGCTTCGTCGAGCGGCACCGGCTCGAAGGACACCTCGGAGTACTGCTCGACGCACGAGAGCGTCTGGTCGCCGAGGCTCAGCTGAGGTCCCACCACACCGCAGCTCGCGCTCACCCGCACCGTCGGGACGCCGAGCCGATCTGTCAGCCGCTGCACCGCATCCGACCCGAACCCGCTGCCGGCGGGCACACGCTCGATCACCGGCGCAGCCAGGTCATCCTCGAGCATCGCGAACGGCTGCGCTGTCTCGCCCGGCACTCCGGCCGCCATGACGACGGCTATGCCCTCCTCGCACCAGAACGAGCGACCATCGGTCGTCCTCGGGGTGGGCGTGCTGCCGGGCTCGTGCAACCACGTCGGGTAGGCAGGATCGCAGGCCATCGCCAGGTCGAACATGGCCCCTGGCTCGACTGGCGCGCCGCCGACGGAGACGGCGTCCAGAGTCTGTGCTTCCCAGTGCGGCAGTTCAGTGACCGGCGGCTCCGTGGCCGGGGGCGCAGCTGACGCGAGGGGCGGCTCGGTCGTCGCGACGGGCTCGGGCGAGGCCGGACGCTCGGTCGAGCGGATGGTCGACGGCTCGGTGGATTGCCGCTCGGTGGACTGGGTGGTGGTGGGCTGGGCAGTGACGAGCGGTTCGCTGGGCGCCAGGGCCCCGGTCGGGCCGCAGCCGGTCACCGCGACCAGCACGAGGATCGCGGCGGCCACCGCGCGCGCCCGGCTCATCGCTCCACCACGAAGCTGACGGAGCCGGTGCCCTGATCGCGCTCGATGCGCGGCGCGATCTCTCCCGGCAGGATCGGCACGCCCCAGGCCGCGAGCGTCGCACTGCGGAAGAAATCGTCGGCTGGCGCCTCTGCGGCCGAGCAGTCGAACGCTACGCCGCCGACCGTGATGGTGCTGCTCTGGTCGGAGCACGTCACCCAGACGGTCGCGCTGTCGCCCTCGATCGTGCCGACCGGCGGCTGGCCGGCGTCGACGAGCGTGAGCGCACCGTTGAAGTCCTCCGAGCTGGTGAACTCCAGGTCGCCATCGCCGACCACATCACGCTGGTCGAGCTGCACGAAGCCGCTGCCCACCTGCTGCGCGCTGCAGTCGATCCATGCCTCGCTGCCGAAGAAGACGGTGCCACGCCCCTCACAGACGAGGTAGATGTCGAAGATGCGCTCGACGATCGGCTCCGGACCTGCAGCGCCGGCATCGCCGCAGCCATCCGCACAGGTCTCGACGCCCACGACCAGCGGCTCGCCGGCCGCGACGCCCTCGAGTCCCGGAGGCGCTGTCGGCTCTGGCTCGGGCGACTCCGTCGGCGCGGGCGTCGGCGCGGTGGTCTCGCCGGGCGTCGGCGTCTCGACCACTGTCGGCGTTGGGCTCGACGGTGCCGCCTGGTCGCGCTCCGCGACCCCACCGAGCGCCTGCGCGCCGAAGACCGCCACCGTCGCGACGACGACGGCCGCGAGCGCGCCGCCTGCGATGGCGCGGTTTCGGCTGCGCTCGCGCATGCGCTCCCGCACCGCCATGCTCGAGAGGCCCTGACGCATCCGAGACTTGAACTCGTCGCTCATCTGCTCGTCGTTCATGCGGACACCACCTCCTCGAGCTCGTCGACGCCTGCGGCTTCGAGCTGCGCGCGCAGCTTGAGCTTCGCGCGGTGGATGCGGGTCTTCGCGGCGCCGTAGCTGACGCCGATCGCGGTGGCGGCGTCGGCGAGCGGCATCTCTTCGAGCAGCACGAGTGCGATCAGCCGGGCATCCTTCTCAGGCAGCTGGCGCAGCGCCTGCGCGACCGCGGTGCCGGCGTCGAGCCGCTCGAGCCGATCGGCGGCCACGTCTGCCGTGTCGGGCGCGTCGGGGCCGAGCGGGATGTGCGCGATGAGGCGCTCGTTGCGGCGCACGCTCCTGCGGGCATTGCGGGCGCAGTTGGTCGTCGTCACCAGCAGCCAGGGCAGCACCGACTCGTCGACGATGCGCACGCGCGCCCGACGGCGCCATGCCTCCGCGAACGCGGCCGCCACGACGTCCTCCGTGTCCTGCCTGTGCTGCATCAATCTCCATGCGTGTCGCCACACGCGGTCGCCGTGTCGATCGAAGACCGCTGCGAACGCGACTCCGTCTCCGCGCACGACGGCACGCCAGAGCTGCTCGTCGGTCTGCGCGAGGTCCACAGCCTGGATTGTCCGGGTCGCGCCTGGTGGTTACATCCCTCCCGGGCGGATCGTTACCGGCCCGGAATGTTTCAGTGGCGGATGCGCGGCCCGCGTCGCGCTCACAGCAGCCAGGTGGCGAGCGGATGCACGAGGTAGGCGAGCGAGAATGCCTCCCAGATCGCACCGACGACCAGCAGCGCGAGCGCCGGCAGGCTCAGCCAGCCGAGCTGCCCCAGGCCGCGCAGGTAGCCCTGTCTGCGATTGTGCGCGCCGACCGTGCTCGGCAGCAGCCAGGACCTGCCGAGGAGGTAGGCGCCGAGCGCGAGCAGGATGTAGGCCTGCAGCTCGATGACGACCGTGAGGGAGTGCGGGATCAGGGCGACCCATCCGATCTCCACCCCGGGCACCAGGGTGATGCCGGTGGTGAGCACCCACCAGAGGAAGAGCGCGATGCCCGCGAACGGCACGATCATCGACGGCAGCACGATCGTCGCGAGACTGAGGCGCAGCACGTTGACGCCGAGGATGGTGAGGGCGAACAGCCAGGGGCTGCTGATCAGCGATCGCACCAGCTCGCCCGTGCCGTCCTGCTCGAGCCCCGCCGCCTGCGCCCGCGTCAGCTCGGGGAAGAGCAGCCCGAGGGCGAAGCCGACGAGGAAGAGGCCGTAGGTGACGGCGTTCGCGATGAGGGTGACGCGCAGGTTGGCGCGGATGATCGGGAGCGGCCGGCGAGGGAGGGCGTCAGTGGCGGGCGGCGAGGGCGCGCGATCGGTGATCATGCATCCATCCCAGCCCCTGTTCCTGGCACAGGGTCAAGCGCCGGCACTCCGCCGAGGCATCGTGCGGTGTCGCAGCCTCGGCGCTACCCGCTCTCGTGCGTCGTGCCGTGCGGAGCGCCGACGGGCTTCGACTCTGGCGAGCCGCGCTGGCGCAGGTAGATCGAGAGGGCGATCATGCTGCCGACCGCGAGGAACTCCGACTGCCAGTTCTGCAGCGTGCGGTTCCAGAAGTCTGCGGAGGCGATGTACTCGAGCCAGGTGACCGCCCGCTGCCCATGCTGCAGCTGCTCGTCGTTGTAGACGGTGGTGCCGGCGATGGACTGCGCGAGCCACGAGAGCAGGAAGACCGCGCCCATCGTCAGCAGCAGCGAGTTCGAGAAGATCGTGTGCCGCCAGCCGCGCACCTTCGCCCATGCGGGAGAGGTGGGCTTCGCGTGCTCGTGCACGAGCTGCTCCTCGTCGGTGCCCGGGCCCTCCTCCCCCGGCTGCTTCGACTCGGGCGAGCCCACCTGCACGAGCCAGATGGTCGCGAAGATGAAGAGGAAGAACTGCAGGTATTCCGACTGCCAGTTCTCGGCCACATCGACGATGAACCCCGATGAGGTCACGAAGTCGAGGAAGTCCACCGGCGCCTCGCCGTGCGCTTCCTGCCCCTGGTTGAACTCGATGAAGCCCGCGACCGATTGCCCGATGAGCGCCAGCAGGAAGAGGATGCCGAAGGCGATCGTCAGTGCGTGCTTGCGCATCAGTCTCACCTCCCCAGCAGCGGCAGGGCCAGCATCACGATGAGGCCGGCGGCGAGCACGGCGAGCGTGGTTGTGAAGACGGCGCGGGTGCCAGGTGTGCCGGTGGCGTCGGATTCGTTGCGCATCCTCCGAGGATGCCGCGCACGGCAGCGAAGCGGAAGGCGCGCGTGCAGCGGCTGGGACGGCCGCAGCACGCGCCTGCCGCAGCTGCGGCTACCGCAGCTTGCGCCGATAGACGCCGATCGCGAGCGCGTAGACGACCACCAGGATGCCCACCAGCCAGGCGAGCGCGACCCAGAGGTCGCCGCCGACCGGCTGCTGCGCGAACAGCGCACGCAGCGCATCCACGATCGCCGTCACCGGCTGATGCTCGGCGAACCAGGCGACCGGCCCCGGCATCGTCTCGGTGGGCACGAAGGCCGACGAGATGAACGGCAGGAAGATGAGCGGGTAGCTGAAGGCGCTCGCCCCGTCGATCGTCTTGGCAGACAGCCCCGCCATCACCGCGAGCCAGGTCAGGGCCAGCGTGAACAGGATCAGGATCCCGGCGATGGCGAGCCACGCGCCCAGCCCCGCCCCGGTGCGGAAGCCCACCAGCAGCGCGACACCGATCACGATCGCGACGGCGACCAGGTTTGCCACCAGCGACGTGAGCACGTGCGCCCAGAGCACGCTCGAGCGCGCGATCGGCATCGACTGGAAGCGCTCGAAGACGCCGCCCTGCATGTCGAGGAAGAGCCGGTAGACGGTGTAGGCGACGCCGGATGCGACCGTGATCAGCAGGATGCCCGGCAGCATGTAGTCGATGTAGGAGCCGGTGGAGCCGGTGTCGATCGCACCGCCGAAGACGAACACGAACAGCAGCATCAGCGCGATCGGCGTGACCGCGGTCGTGATGATCGTGTCGGGGCTGCGCAGGATGTGCCGCAGCGAGCGGCCGGTCAGCACGCCGGTGTCGGCGAGCAGATGCGCACCGGACCGGGGTCGGGTGGTGACGGCGTGGGTGGTCATCGCGATTCCTCTCGGGGATGCGTCGGTGCGGCTGCGGTGTCGTCCGCAGCATCGGTGGTGCCGGCCGCGGCCCGCTGGCCGCCGCCGACGAGCGCGAGGAACACTTCCTCGAGCGAGGGCTGCTTCTCGACGTACTCGACCTTCGCCGCGGGCAGCAGCCGCTTCAGCTCTGCCAGCGTGCCGTTCTGGATGATCCTGCCTTCGTGCAGGATCGCGATGCGGTCGGCCAGCTGCTCGGCCTCGTCGAGGTACTGCGTGGTGAGCAGCACGGTGGTGCCACCTGCGGACAGGCTGCGGATGGTGTCCCACACCTCGATGCGGGACTGCGGGTCGAGGCCCGTGGTCGGCTCGTCGAGGAAGATGACGGGCGGGTCGCCGATGAGGCTCATCGCGATGTCGAGCCTGCGACGCATCCCGCCCGAATAGGTCGCCGCCATGCGGGCACCCGCCTCGGTCAGCAGGAATCGCTCGAGCAGCGCGTCGGCGATGGCGCCGGGCTGCGGCATGTGCCGCAGTCGGGCGATCAGCACGAGGTTCTCGCGGCCGCTCAGCCGCTCGTCGACGGCGGCGAACTGGCCCGTCAGGCTGATCGACTCGCGCACCTGCTCGGCCGCCTCTGCGACGTCGAATCCGTGCACGCTCGCGTGCCCCGCATCCGCTCGCAGCAGGGTCGAGAGGATCTTCACGAGCGTGGTCTTGCCCGCGCCGTTGGAGCCCAGCAGCGCGAAGATGCTGCCTGGCTCGACCTCGAAGTCGACGCCGCGCAGCACGTGCACGTCCTTGAACGACTTCTCGATGCCGGCGACCCGGATGGCGGGTTCGCGAAGCGTGGTGGTCATGGTGGTCTCTGTCTCTCCGACGCTCAGTCGGTCTGGGTGGCGTCGTCGATCGCGTCGGTGAGGCGCTTGCGCTCCTTGGCGATCCACTGGCCATCTGCGTAGTTCTGCATGAAGGTGTCGGCGAACTCGACGGGGTCGTCGCCGACGATGTCGCGGATGGGCGTGCCATCGGCGGCAGCGGTCTCGAAGAGCTCGAGGAGGTCTTCGTTCATCCGCATGAGCACGTCGCCCTTGACGATCGAGCCCGAGTACATGAGG
This sequence comes from Agrococcus sp. ARC_14, assembly GCF_022436485.1. Lineage (NCBI taxonomy): Bacteria > Bacillati > Actinomycetota > Actinomycetes > Micrococcales > Microbacteriaceae > Agrococcus > Agrococcus sp. ARC_14. The sequence goes on along the minus strand of NZ_JAKUDO010000001.1, from coordinate 558,434 downwards.
TAGCGCTCGATTCCGTCGATGGCGGTGCGGTAGGCCTTCGGCAGCTGCTTCTTCTGCGCCACGTACTGCCGCCAGCGCTTCTTCTCCTCGAGGGATCCGGTGACGATCTCCAGCCAGTTCTTGGCCATGGTCATGCTCCTTCTTCTTGCCCGGCGGTGTGCCCGGCGGTGTCCCTGGGCTCGCGCCCGGGCGCTGCGTCGTCGTGGAGCTGTGCGATGCGCCCTGCCAGGAAGCTCCACGTTCCCCAGAACTCTTCGAGGGCCTCGCGACCCTGGCTGTTGAGGGAGAAGACCTTGCGCGGGGGGCCCTTCTCCGAGGGCACCCGCTCGACATCCACGAGCCCGCGCTGCTCGATGCGCAGCAGCAGAGCATAGATGGTGCCCTCCGCGATCTCGGTGAAGCCCTCCTCGCGGAGGCGGGCGGTGATCTCGTAGCCGTATGCCGGGCGCACGGCGAGGATCGCGAGGATGATGCCTTCGAGCGTGCCCTTCAGCATCTCGGTCATCTGTCTGCCCATGCGGTCCCGCCTTCGGTGCTCGGTGTCTGCTACTCAGTGTTATTGACTACTGGTACATAGTAGCGCTGAGTACCGCGAGCGCAAGAGGGAGTTTGGAGCACGCAGCCCGCACTCCCCCGCACGGCGGAGTCGGCCCGACGCATCCGCCCGCCCCACGGCGGAGGCGCCCGCCGACGCCGCGCACCTACGCTGGTGCGCATGCCCGTGCGCCCCGACCCCGACGCGAGCTCGCTGCGCGCCGACATCCTGCTGGCGGGCGTGCTGGCGCTCGCCGGCTGTGTGCTGGTGGTGCTGAGCGCCCAGACCGGGCTGCAGATGATCGGCGTGCCGATCTGGGTCGCGATGCTGTTCGCCACCCTGCTGGCACTGCCGCTGCTCGCTCGCCGGCGGTGGCCGCTGCCCGCCGCGATCGCGCAGATCGCGATCTACGTCACCGCGGTCGAGCTCGGCTCCATCGAGCTCTATGCGTCGCAGGTGGCGCTGTTCATGGGCTTCTACTCGATCGGCGCGTGGGAGGCGAACCGCAAGGTCGCACTGTGGTCGCGCACGCTGATCGCGATCGGGATGGCCGCCTGGCTCGCGTCGTCGGCCGTGCGCGGGTTCTTCCACCCGGAGACCGGCGAGCGCGGCGTCTCGGCCTACTTCGCCATTCTGATCATCCAGATCATCATCAACATCGCCTACTTCGGCGCCGCCTGGCTCTTCGGCGACCGCGCCTGGGCGAGCGCCGTCGAGCAGCAGCGGCTGGCCGATGCGCACGCCGAGATCCAGGCGCAGCAGGCGCAGCTGGCCGAGCAGGCCGTCTCGCTCGAGCGCGTGCGCATCGCACGCGAGCTGCACGACGTGGTGGCGCACCACGTGTCGGCGATGGGGGTGCAGGCAGGTGCGGCCAGGCGCGTGCTCGGCTCGGACCCGGAGCGTGCATCGGATGCGCTGCGGCACGTCGAGCAGTCGGCGCGCGACGCGATCGGCGAGCTGCGGTCGCTCGTGGTGACGCTCCGATCCGATGACGACGGCACCGCATCCGCCCCCGGCCTCGACGGGCTCCCGGAGCTCCTCGAGGCAGCGCGGGTCGCCGGGCAGCAGGTGACGCTGGTCGAGATCGGCACACCGCGGGCAGTGCCGCCGATGGTGGGGCTGACGGCGTTCCGCGTCGTGCAGGAGGCGCTCACGAACGCGCGCAAGCACGCCGGGGCGACGGCGCAGGTGGATGTGCGGGTGCGGTTCCTGCCCGGCGAGCTCGAGGTCGAGATCGCCGATGACGGCCGCGGCGGCGGCAGCGGTGAGCACGGCGCGGGCGCCGGCGTGCTGGGCATGCGGGAGCGCATCGGCGCGCTCGGCGGGGCGCTCGAGGTGGGTCCACGCTCGCGCGGCGGGTGGCTGGTGCGGGCGCGGGTGCCCTCGCCGCCGAGCGCCGGCTTGCCGTCGCCCGAGCGCACCAGCGGCAAGCCGTCGTGACGGCGCCGGATAGCGTGGCAGCCGTGACGCGCGTGCTGCTGGTGGACGATCAGGCGCTCGTGCGCGCGGGCTTCGAGACGATCCTCTCGAGCGAGCCGGGCTTCGAGGTCGTCGGCCAGGCGAAGGACGGTGCCGAGGGCGAGCGGCTCGCCGCCGAGCTGCAGCCCGACGTGATCTGCATGGACGTGCAGATGCCGGTGATGGATGGGCTCGAGGCGACCAGGCAGATCATCGCTGGCCCGTCGCACGCGGCCGTGCTCATGCTGACGACCTTCGACCGCGAGGATTTCCTGTTCGAGGCACTCTCGGCCGGCGCCTCGGGCTTCCTGCTGAAGACCGCGGAGCCCGAGCACCTGATCGACGCGGTGCACGCGCTCGCCCGCGGCGACGCGCTGCTCTCGCCGGAGGTGACGCGGCGGGTGATCGAGCGGTTCGCGACTCCCGCCGGCGGCCCCGCCGGTCGAGGAGCCGCCGAAGGCGGCGTCACGAGACCCCGTGACCCGTCCGCCCCGACCGAGCCCCACCCATCCGCCCCCGCACCTGAGCTCGAGCAGCTCACCGAGCGCGAGCACCAGACGCTGCTGCTGCTCGCGAAGGGACGCTCGAACGCCGAGATCGCCAAGGAGCTCTTCGTCGGCGAGGCGACCGTGAAGACGCACGTGTCGAACGTGCTGCTGAAGCTGGGGATCCGCGACCGCATCCACGCGGTGATCTGGGCGTACGAGCACGGGGTGGTCGCACCGCGCGGCTGACCGGAGCGCGTGGGCGGCCGTCGCTATGGTCGGCGCATGGAGCTCGAGGTCGAGGTGCCGCCTGTGGGCGGAGTGCAGGCCGCACCGCGGGCGATGCCCACAGCGCCGCGCAGCCTGACGTTCGCCATCATCTGGTTCGCGCTCGCCGGCGTCGGGCTCGTCGGCACCTGGTGGTTCAACATCGCCTTCTTCGGCTCGGGTCCAGAGTTCGGCTACCTCGAGGGCTGGTTCGCCAACGCGGCGAGCTCGTCGGCGGCGGTCGACATCATCGTCGTCGCCGTCGCAGCTTCGGTCTTCATGCTCGTCGAGGGCGCGCGGCTGGGATGGGCACGGTGGGCGTGGGTGCTCGTGGTGCTGAGCTTCGCGGTGGCGGTCGCGTTCACCTTCCCGCTGTTCCTGGGGCTGCGAGAGCTGGCGCTGCGCCGCCGCGCGGCTCGCTGAGCAAGCGCCCCGCCTCCTCCCCTCCCCTCTCATGGGCCGGGCGAAAGAGGCGAGTGCTGCAGCGAGTGATGGGGTTGACACGGCGGATGCGCGGGCGCATCATGTAGGCAGTTGCTTACGTAAGGAAGTGCCGACATGCCGATCGCGACCGATCCCCTCAGCCGCATCTTCTTCGCGCTCGCCGACCCGACGCGGCGTGCGATGCTCGACCGGCTCGCGGCGGGCGCCGCGACGGTCGGAGAGCTGGCCGAACCCTTCGCCATGAGCCGCCCGGCCGTTTCGCAGCACCTCGGCGTGCTCGAGCACGCGGGCCTCATCGAACGCACACGCCAGGGTCAGTGGCGCAGCTGCACGCTGCGCCCCGAGGGCCTCGACGACGCCGAGCAGTGGGTCACCGAGCATCGCGCCGCGTGGCAGTCGCGCTTCGACCGCCTCGACGCGACGCTTGCCGCGCTCGTCGGCGACCCCGCAACCGCAACCGCAACCGATGCCAGGAACCAGGCCGACACATCCGTCGGTGAACAGGAGGAGGAGTGATGGAGACCAAGCAGTTCACGATCACGCGCACGTTCGATGCGCCGCGGGAGGCCGTCTGGCGCGCCTGGACCGACCCGGCGATCGCCGCGCAGTGGTGGCACCCGCACGAGGTGGTGACGAAGGATGGCACGGTCGCCATCGACCTGCGCGAGGGCGGCAGCTATGCCTACACGATGGTGATCCCCGACGGCACGGAGTACCCGACGGGCGGTGAGTACCTCGAGGTGCGCGAGCCGGAGCGGCTGCGGTTCACGTGGACCGACCCCGGTGACGACGAGCGCGAGTCGCCGATCATCACGATCGACCTCGCCGAGCTGCCCGACGGGCAGTGCGAGATGACCTTCCACCTGCTGGGCATGGGCGACGACCGCCCGAGCGATCACGGGGTCTTCCTGGGCTGGACCGAGGCCTTCGAGGAGCTCGACCAGACGCTGGCGCGCGCATGATCACGGTCGAGCAGATCGTCTCCGCCGACGGCTTCGCGGCCGAGCCGGATGGCGGCATGCGGTTCGTGGATGCCACCACGCCGGGCGACGATCTCACCGATGAGGCGCAGCTGGAGATGCTCGCCTCGGTCGAGGCGATCCTGTTCGGCCGCCGCACCTACGAGATGTTCGCGGGCTACTGGCCGACCGCCGACCCGGTGGTCGAGCGCGTCGCCCCGATCATCAACCGACTGCCGAAGCTCGTCGTCTCATCGACGCTCGAGCGGGCGCCGTGGGGCGACACCGAGATCGAGATCCTCCGCCCCGAGCCGAGCGCCACGGATGCGGTGCGCGGCCTCGAGGGCCGCTTCGGCTCGATCATCGTCTGGGGCTCGCTGCAGCTGGCGAACGCCCTGTTCGAGGCGGGCCTCGTCACGCGGCTGCGGCTGCGCACCTGCCCGGTGCTGATCGGCGAGGGGCTGCGGTTCACGCCGGCTGGCATCGGCCAGCAGGTGCTGCGGCTCGAGTCGGCGACGGCGCTCCCCTCGGGCCACCTCGTCAGCGACTACGCAGTCGCGCCGCGATGAGGCGCAGGAGCCAGTTGGTCGGCCGAACGGTCTAGCCCTTCCCCTCCGCCGGCCGCGGTCGCCGCGTCAACTCCAGCCGCACGAGCGGCAGCAGGTGCTTCGCGAGCACGACCGTCGCGACGGCGTCGTCGAGCTCGACCCCGACGCCCGTCACGTGCTCGTCGTCGATCGAGACGGCCGGCAGCTCGACCCCATCGACGACGACGGATGCGTCAACCGCGTCGCGCTCGACGGGCGGGTCGATGAAGCTCCACGGCAGCTGGGGCGTCGGGTCGCGCTGCTCGCGGAAGGTGTTGCCGATCACGTTGCGCATGTGGAGCGCGAGCCGATCGGCCACCGACTCATCCTCATCGAGCACGTGCGTCTGCACGGCCTCGTAAGCGGAGGGGAACCGAGCCCACTGCAGCATCTCCACCGCGACAGCGGGCAGCTTCGGCGAAGGGTCGGCGATCGCGGCGGCGATGTCGGGATGCAGCTCGACGTGGTTGACCGGGTCGTCGAGGTCATCCGGGTTCCAGAGGATCGCGTAGGTGATCGCCGCGGCCTCGAGGCAGAAGGGCCCGTCGTTCACGCTCGAGGAGATCGTGTTCACCCCGGTCTCCCGGATGCCCGGCTGCGGCACGAGCGTCGCGAGACGCACGGGGAACTCGGCCCCGACCGCATCGAGCGTGGGGATCTCGGGGATCGGCTCATCCCGGTCGGCGAACTCCATGCCCACCACCCTGCCGCGCGGCCGCGCCGAGCGCCAGCCTCACGCATCCGACCCGCTTCTCCCCCACGAGGGGGAGGACGACGGATGCCGCAGGCCAGCCGGGCGACGGAGGCGCGCGGCCGCGGGCGCGCATACCGTCGAGGCATGCTCTCCATCCATGCGATCCATCGCTCCTTCAAGGGGCACCAGGCGCTCAAGGACGTCTCCTTCGAGGTGCGGGACGGTCTCATCACCGGCTTCGTCGGCGCGAACGGGGCCGGCAAGACCACCGCGATGCGCATCATCCTCGGCGTGCTCGCTCCCGACAGCGGCGAGGTGCGGGTCGACGGGCGTCCCATCACGGCAGACGACCGCGCGCAGTTCGGCTACATGCCGGAGGAGCGGGGCCTCTACCCCAAGATGAAGATCCACGAGCAGCTGGTCTACCTGGCCCGCCTGCACGGCATGACCTCGGCCGACGCCGGCAAGCGCGCCGATGACCTGCTCGAGCGCCTGGGCCTCGGCGAGCGCAAGCACGACACGCTCGAGTCGCTCAGCCTCGGCAACCAGCAGCGCGCGCAGATCGCGGCAGCGCTCGTGCACGACCCTACGGCGCTCGTGCTCGACGAGCCCTTCTCGGGCCTCGACCCGATGGCGGTCGAGACCACCCTCGACGTGCTGCGCGACGTCGCCAGCGCCGGCGCCCCGGTGCTCTTCTCGAGCCACCAGCTCGACGTCGTCGAGCGCCTCTGCGACTCGCTCGTCATCCTCGCCAACGGTGAGGTGCGCGCGGCCGGAACCCGCGCCGAGATCCGCGCCGCACACACCCGCCCGGAGTGGATCCTCGAGACCGACGACGCCGGCTTCGTGCGCGGCATCTCGGGCGTCGAGGTGATCGAGTTCGACGGCGGCCATGTGCGCTTCTCCGCCGACAGCCCCGACGCCGCCGACCGCGTCCTCCGCGACGCCATCGAGCGCGGCAGCGTGCGCAGCTTCGCCCCCTCCATCCGCCCGCTGAACGAGATCTTCCAGGAGGTCGTCCGATGAGCGCCAGCAGCGCCCCCGCCACCACCGCATCCGCCAACCACCGCGGTCGCACCGGCTTCTGGCAGGCCACCGGCATCGTCGCCCAGCGCGAGATCCTCGTGCGCGTGCGCTCGAAGTCGTTCATCATCTCGAGCGCCATCATGCTCGCGCTCATCCTGGCCGGCGTGATCTTCTCGTCCGTCGGCCCTGCGCTGTTCGACGAGGACACCACCGTCGCGGCGGTCGCAGCCGCCGCGCCGGCGCTGCAGGGCTTGGACGGCATCGTCGTCGAGACCCTGGGCAGCGCGGATGCGGTGCGGCAGGCCGTGCAGGCGGGCTCGGTCGACGCCGGGCTCATCCCCGGATCCGGGCCCAGCGGCCTGCTCGTGATCGGCGACCGCGAGACGCCCTCGACGATCGTGCAGATGCTGAGCATCACGCCGGAGGTCGAGCTGCTCGACCCGAACGCGCCCAACCCGATGCTCACCTACTTCATCGGCATCGCCTTCGGCATCGTGTTCTTCTCGTCGGCGATCACGTTCGGCCAGACGATCGCGCAGTCGGTCGTGGAGGAGAAGCAGTCGCGCATCGTCGAGATCATGCTCGCCGCCGTGCCGGCCCGCGCGATCCTCTCCGGCAAGGTGATCGGCAACTCGGTGCTCGCCTTCGGGCAGATCATCCTGATCGCGGCCGTGGTGCTGCTGGGCGGTGCCATCACCGGCTCCCAGTTGCTGCTCGACGGCCTGGGCATGCCGATCGTCTGGTTCGTGGTGCTGTTCACCGTCGGCTTCGTGATGCTCGCCTCGCTCTATGCCGCTGCCGCCGCGCTCGTCTCGCGGGCCGAGGATCTGGGCACCGCGACGAGCCCGCTGATGATGCTCGTGATGCTCCCCTACATCGCGGTGATCATCTTCAACAACAACCCGCTGGCGCTGCAGATCATGTCGTACGTGCCGTTCTCGGCACCGGTGGCCGTGCCGATGCGCGTGTACCTGCAGTCGCAGGAATGGTGGGAGCCCTACCTCTCGCTCGCGATCCTGGTCGCCTTCACGCTGCTGGTGATCGGCTTCGCCGCACGCGTCTACGAGCGGTCGCTGCTGAAGACCGGCTCGATGGTGAAGTGGAAGGACGCGCTGAAGGCGTAGCGCGCCGCACAACGCAAGCCCGTCGCCCGGAAGTCGCGCACGATCTCGGTCAGCAGGTCGGATCGCCGCAGCATCCGGGTGGCGGGCTTGCGCTGTACAGCGACGGCTCGCCGCGCGCGCTCGCACGCACAGCGCTCGCGCGCTACCCTGCATGACATGGGAACCCTGTGCAGCAGCACCGCCATCACGGCGGGCTGCGCTGGCATGATCGCCAGCATCCGGCTGCGCCGCCGCTGACGGCGCGCTGCTCCCGGATCCGCTGAGCCACCTTGTTCCGACCCCGACGCACGTCGCGGCCACGGGCATCCGCTCAGTGATCACACACCTCTGAACGCTGCAGCTCGCCGTTCGCCCTCTGCCGGCGCGGCGCCGTTCACGCTGCCCGGCTCGAATCGCGAACCGGAGCACCCATGCCTCGCACGACCCATCGCCGCGCCCAGGCGCGCACCAACTCCCCGCAGCACGCCCCCGGCCGCCACGAGCTCGGCCAGAACTTCCTCGTCGACCGCCGCGTCATCGCCGAGGTCGTCGAGCGCGTAGCCGCCACCCGCGGCCCGATCCTCGAGATCGGCCCCGGCGACGGCGCCCTGACGTTGCCGCTCGCTCGCCTCGGCCGACCCATCCGCGCCCTGGAGACCGACCCGCGCAGAGCGGCCGCGCTCGCCCAGCGCGCTCCCCGCGGCACGCGCGTCGAGCACGCCGACGCGCTCGCGCACCGCTTCGAGCCCAGCCCGCACGTCGTGGTCTCGAACCTGCCGTTCCACATCACGACCGCACTGCTGCGGCACCTGCTCGATGCTCCGGGGTGGACGGATGCGGTGCTCATCGCCCAGTGGGAGGTCGCCCGCCGTCGGGCGGGCGTGGGCGGCGCCACGCAACTGACCGCGCAGGCGGCGCCCTGGTTCGAGTTCGCGCTCTGCCGGCGCATCCCGCGGCAGGCCTACCGCCCGATGCCGCAGGTCGACGGCGGCCTGTTCACCGTGCACCGGCGGGCGGCGCCGCTCGTGCCCAGGTCGGAGCAGCGCGTCTATCGCGCGATGGTCGCGCGCGTCTTCCAGAGCCCCGGCGCCGGGCTGGCCCGCATCCTGCCCGCCGCACGGGTGCTGCCGCCCGCTGCCGCCAAGCGCTGGCTGCGGGAGCGCTCGCACACCGCAGGCGGTCTGCCGCGAGATCTCGGGCCATCCGACTGGGCAGAGCTCTGGCACGAGCATCGGCGCATCGGCTGATCCGAACAGATCTCGCGATCGGACTTGACAGGTTGGTGGGTTCAGTGGTTCATTAGTCGAGTAACGAACCAAAGGGGTGAGATGCACGACTCGCTCCCAACCCCACAGGAGGCAGACATGCTCGATGAGAGCAAGCCGCTCTTCCAGGCAGTCGCCGAGCAGATCGAGGACGGCATCCTCGACGGCAGCTATCCGGAAGACAGCCAGGTCCCCTCGACCAACGAGCTGGCCGCCTTCCTCCGCATCAACCCCGCCACCGCCGGCAAGGGCCTCGGGCTCCTCGTCGATGCGGATGTGCTCACCAAGAGGAGAGGGATCGGCATGTTCGTCGCTCCAGGCGCCCGCGAGGCACTTCGCCAGCGCCGCAAGTTCGCGTTCCAGGACCAGTACATCGCACCGTTGCTCCGCGAGGCAGCACAGCTCGGCATCACCGCCGAGGAGCTCGCGGGCATGATCACGAAAGAGGAAGCACGATGACCGCCATCGTCACGACCGACCTCACCAAGCGCTACCCGGAGGTCGCCGCACTCGACGGCGTCTCCATCCGCTTGGAGGAGAACCGCATCCACGGCCTGCTGGGCCGCAACGGCGCCGGCAAGACCACCCTCATGCAGCTGCTCACCGGCCAGGTCTTCGCGACCGCGGGCGACATGCAGGTGCTGGGCGGCACGCCGGTCGAGAGCATCGAGATCCTCTCGCAGACCGTCTTCATCCAGGAGAGCCAGAAGTACCCCGACACGTTCCGCGCGCTCGACGTGCTGCGGATCGCCGCCGGCGCCTACCCGAACTGGGATCAGCCATACGCAGACCGGCTGGTCGAGCAGTACCGACTGCCGGTCAAGCGGGCGATCAAGAAGCTCTCCCGCGGCCAGCTCTCGGCCATCGGCATCGTCATCGGCCTCGCCGCACGCGCACCGCTGACCTTCTTCGACGAGCCCTACCTGGGCCTCGACGCGGTCGCTCGGCAGATGTTCTTCGACGACCTGCTCGCCGACTACACCGAGCACCCCCGCACCATCGTGCTCTCGACCCACCACATCGACGAGGTCGCGAACCTGCTCGAGCACATCGTGATCCTCGATCAGGGCAAGGTGCTGCTCGAGGCCGACACCGACGACCTGCACGACGCGGCGATCACCGTCTCGGGCAGGGCAGACACGGTGGATGCGTTCCTGGCAGGCCGAGAGGTGCTCGAGCGCAAGGCGCTCGGCACGCTGGCCACCGCCACCTTCACGCCCCGCGACGGCGACGAGCTCGCCGCCCGCGAGGCAGGCCTGGACATCAACCAGGTCTCCCTGCAGGCGCTCTTCGTGCACCTGACCACCGCCAACGCGGCTTCGGCCGCCGCCCGCGCCGACCGCGCGACCGTCTGAGAGGAGTCGTCATGCGCATCCGCAATGTCGTCCAGCTCCACACCGTCAACAAGCTGCAGGCCTTCGGCTGGCCGCTGATCATCATGGGCTTCTCGCTCGCGATCGTGCTCGTGATCGCCGCGCTCGTCGGGGGTGTCGGCGGGCCCGAGGCCCTCGAGGGCATGAACACGGGCATGATGTGGAACGGCGCGATCTTCGCGCTGCTCGGCCCGCTCATCGGCTTCGGGTTCACCGCGATGGGGCAGTACTTCCCGCTCGCGCTCGGCCTCGGCCTCACCCGTCGCGAGTTCGCCGCCGGCACCGCGCTCGTCTTCGCCGGCAACGCGGCCTTCTACGCCATCATCGTCACGATCGGCAAGGTCATCGAGGTCGCCACCGGCGGGTTCGGCCTCAGCGCACGCTTCTTCGACGTCGTCTACACCGGCGTCGGCGAGTGGTGGCAGACGCTCATCCAGACGTTCCTGCTGATCCTCTCGGTGATGCTGGTGGGTGCGGCGATCACGACCGCGTTCCACCGCTGGGGCCAGTCGTTCCTCTGGACCTTCTGGCTCACGCTCGCCGTCGTGGTGGTCGCGTTCGCGGGCGGCCTGATCGTCTCGGAGGGCTTCCGCGGTCTTGCGACCGACGTCGCCGCGATGGGGTGGGGGCCATGGATGCTCGTGGTCGCCGTCGTCGGCGCCATCGGCGCGGCCGTGTGGCTCGGACTGGTGCGGCGCGCGCAAGCCCGGTAGCCCATCCGCCCGCTCGTCCATCGAGCACGAAGGCCCGTCCCGCAGCAGCGGGGCGGGCCTTCTGCGTGGAGTGGCTCAGCCGAGCGGGTCGGCCTGCTCAGGATGCTCGTCGGTCACGTACTCGGTGCCGCCCTGCTCTGCGGCGTAGCCGGTGGTGCGCTCGGTGCCGTGCTCGGTGGTGTGCTCGGACGCGTGCTCGGTGGCGTGCTCGGAGGCGTAGCCGGTGCTGTGCCCCGACTCGACGTCTTCGGTCGGCGCCCCCAGGCCCTGGGCGGGGGATTCCGCCTCCTGGGTCGGCGAGCCCTCGCCCGTCGACGAGGCTCCCAGGCCATAGACGGGTGAGCCCGGCTCCTGCACGGGCGCGCCCTCCCCTGCTGCGCCGGCGCCAGTGCCGTCGACCGGCGAGCTCGCGTCCTGCGTGCCGTATCCATCGCTGGCACCCGTGCCTTCGGCCGGTGAGCCGGCGTCCTGCGTCGGGGCGCCCGCGCCGCCGATGCCGTCGACGGTGCCGTGCAGCGGCTCCGTCGCGCCCTGGGGCGAGCGGCCGTCGAGCGGTGCCGTGCCGTCCTGCGACTCCGCCGCGATCTGCTCGGCGCCTCCGTCGTGCTCGGCGCCGGTCGTGCTGCCGTGCTGCGGGCTCTCGTCGCCCAGCGGCGCGTCGACCTCGCCGTCGGGATGCACAGGCCTGGCGCCTTCGGGCACCGGCGTCTCGTGCTCGCCGTGCTGCGGGCGGCCGTCGAACTGCGAGGTGTCGCTCATCTGCTGCTCCGATCCTGATGCGGTCGCGCCGGGCGGCGCTGAGGCTCCGCGGGGTCTCCCCTGCTGGCATTGTGGCGCGGACTGCGCTGCACTTGTACCCCGCAGTTCGTCTGCGAGGATCGACCCGTGCAGACGCTTCACGACACCGCCCTCCGCGGCTTCGCATCCGACAACTACTCCGGCGTGCATCCTGAGGTGCTCGACGCCATCGCCGCGGCGAACGGCGGTCACCAGACCGCCTATGGCGCCGACGACTACACGGCGCGACTGCAGCAGGTCGTGCGCGGGCACTTCGGCGAGCAGGCGGAGGCGTTTCCCGTCTTCAACGGGACCGGGGCGAACGTGCTCGCGCTGCAGTCGCTGCTGCCGCGCTGGGGCGCGGTGATCGCCGCGAAGAGCGCGCACATCAACGTCGACGAGGGCGGGGCGCCGGAGCGCGTCGGTGGCATGAAGCTGCTCACCGTCGCGACGCCCGACGGCAAGCTCACGCCCGAGCTCATCGACCAGGAGGCTTGGGGCTGGGGCGACGAGCACCGCGCGCAGCCGCTCGCGGTCTCGATCACGCAGTCGACCGAGCTCGGCACGCTCTACACGGCCGACGAGATCCGTGCGATCGCCGACCACGCGCACAGCCACGGCATGCTGCTGCACGTCGACGGCGCGCGACTGTCGAACGCCGCGGTGTCGCTCGGGCAGCCGCTGCGGGCGTTCACGACGGATGCCGGGGTCGACATCCTCTCGCTCGGCGGCACGAAGAACGGCGCCATGGGTGCCGAGGCCGTCGTCGTGCTCTCCGAAGGGGCGGGCGAGGGCCTCGTCTACCTGCGCAAGCTCAACATGCAGCTGGCGTCGAAGATGCGCTTCATCGCGGCGCAGCTGATCGCGCTGTTCGAGGGCGAGCTGTGGCAGCGCAACGCCGCCCACGCCAACGCCATGGCCGCCCGGCTGCGCGCCGCGGTCGAGTCGCTGCCGGGTGTCGAGTTCGCCTACCCGACGCAGTCGAACGGCGTCTTCGCGCGGCTGCCGGAGGGCGTCGCCGACCGCGTGCGCGACGCGTTCTTCTTCTACGACTGGGATGCCGCCGCCCGCGAAGTGCGCTGGATGTGCACCTGGGACACCACGGAGGACGACGTGGATGCGTTCGCGGCCGCCGTGCGGGAGGCCGTCGCCGGCTGACCGGGGTGCTCGATCGGGCTGAGCGGTGGGCCAACTCGCATGCGAGCTCGGGGGCTCGCTCAGCCCGATCGAGCACCCGGGTGCCGCGGCGGTCGTCCCGCGACAGCGGCAGCTCGACTGCAATGCGCACCTGGGTGCTCGCTCTGCCGGGATGATCGTCGCGTTGGTGTCAGCAGAGCCGGTCGCTGCTCCGGTTGCTCGGCGGAGCGGCCGTGACGCTCCTCCCGCGACAGCGGCAGCTCGACCGCAATGCGCGGCTGGACGCTCGCTCTGCCGGGATGAGCGGCGCTCTGCTGTCAGCAGAACCGGTCGCGGCCACGCTGCCCCGCGATCTACCGTGAGGCATGGCGACGACGCAGCCCGCAGGCCCCCGCACCGATGACGGTCGAGACGACGATCTCCCCGATGCACCAGAGCCGCTGTGGCGCGAGCTGCTTGGCCGCCGGCTGCGCTGGCTGCGGCTGCAGCGAGGCGAGACGCTCGCCGAGACCGCCAGGCGGGCCGGCGTCTCGCCGCAGTACCTGAGCGAGATCGAGCGCGGCATCAAGGAGCCCTCGAGCGAGATGGTCGCCGCGATCGCCGGCGCGCTCGGCACCTCGCTGCTCGACCTCACCTCCGCCATCGCGTGGGAGCTCACGGCGGCGATCGCGGCGCCCGCAGGCGTGCACCGGCTCGCGCCCGCCCGCCTGCTGGCTCCCGCATCCGCTCACCTGCTCGCGTCCGTGCGCTCGCTCGCGCCCACGCCCACGCGAGCGGCGACCTCGGCGACCTACGCACTTGCCGCATAGTCGGCATCCCGCACCATCACCTGGTCGACCAGCCCGTAGTCACGGGCAGCGGATGCGGTGAACACGCGGTCGTGATCGGTGTCGGCGCGCAGCGTCTCGAGGCTCTGGCCGGTCGCGGTCGCGAGGATCTGCTCGATGTCGCTGCGGACCCGCACCACCTCGTCGGCCTGCAGGATGAGGTCGGGGATCGCTCCCCTGCCCTGCGCGGCCGGCTGGTGCAGCACGACCCGCGCGTGCGGCAGCGCGGCTCGCTTGCCGGGCTCGCCGGCGGCCAGCAGCACGGCGCCGACGCCGATCGCCTGGCCGACGACCGTGGTCGCGACCTTCGGTCGGATGTAGCGCATGGTGTCGTGGATGGCGAGCATGGCACTGGGGTCGCCGCCCTCGCAGTTGATGTAGAGCTGCACGTCACGATCGGGGTTGTCGGTCTCGAGGTGCAGCAGCTGGGCGACGAGCGCGTTGGCCACGCCCGCGTCGATCGCGGTGCCGAGGTAGACGATGCGCTCGGCGAGCAGATGCGAGTAGACGTCCATGACGCGCTCGCCCCGCGACGACTGCGCGATGACATTGGGGATGGTGTAGCTGCTCATCGGGGACCCTCCTGGATGTCGGTGGTGGAGTCGACCTCGAGCACCGCGGCGGTGCCGCTGCCGGGCGAGGCGCCGAAGCCGAGCGGCTTGCGGCCGCGCGGGGCGATGGCGGCGAAGTCGGTGACGATCTCGTCGACGAAGCCGTAGTCGAGCGCCTGCTGCGCCGAGTACCAGCGGTCGTGCAGGGAGTCCTCGAAGATGCGCTCGAGGCTCTGGCCGGTGTCGTCGGCGATGAGGCCGAGCACGGTGTCGCGGGTGTGGCGCAGGTCGTTGGCCTGCAGCTCGACGTCGACCGCGGTGCCGCCGATGCCCGCGGAGCCCTGGTGCATGAGGATGCGGGAGTGCGGCAGCGCGCGCCTGCGGCCGGGGGTGCCGGCCGAGAGCAGGAACTGGCCCGCGCTGCACGCGATGCCGAACGCGAGCGTCGACACCTCGTTGGGGATCAGCCGCATCACATCGCGGATCGCCAGCATCGCCGGCACGGAGCCGCCCGGCGAGTGGATCCACAGGTCGATGTCGGCGGTCGGGCTCTCGGCGGCGAGCGACAGCAGCTGGGTCATCAGCAGCGTGCCGTTGTCGTCGTCGAGGGCGCCGTCGAGCACGAGCACGCGCTGCTCCAGCAGCTCGCGCCTGGCTCGTTCGTCGAACAGTCTGGGGCCGTTGTCTTCGCTCATGGATCCAGCCTGCGAGGACGAGGGCAGGATGGCGAGCCGCATCTGCTGCCGGCAGATGCGCGCCGCTGAGGGCGGCGAGCGGCACCCGTGTGCACAACGCAAGCCCGTTGGCACGATGCTGCGGGCACGAGTGGGGTTCGAGCTGGGGCGCCGCTGGTCCCGGCTCGCGAGCTTGCATTGTGCGCGCGGCGTGTGGGCGGGCGGTGGCATGCTGTGGCCATGTCCCAGCAGATCGGCACGCCCGGCGGCACCGACGAGCGCCCGGCGGTGTTCTTCCGCGACGCCGCGGAGTTCCGCGCCTGGCTCGAGGCCAACCACGAGACGGCGCCCGACCTCTGGATGGGCCTCAACGCCAAGCACGTCGACCCACGCGGCCTCACCTGGGCCGAAGCGGTGCCCGAAGCGCTCTGCTTCGGCTGGATCGACTCCCTCTCGCAGAAGGTCGACGACGACTCCCGGCGCCAGCGATGGAGCCCGCGCAAGCGCACCTCGGTCTGGTCGGCGGTCAACGTCGCCCACGTCGAGCGATTGACGGCGGAGGGGCGGATGCGCCCGGCCGGCCTGGCCGCGTACGAGGCGCGGCCCGCCGGCACCGGCTCGGGCTACTCGTACGAGACCGCGCCCACGGCGCTGCCGCCCGAGCTGCAGCTGCACGTCGACGCGTCGCCGGCCGCGCTGGCGTTCCTTGCCGAGGCGACCGCCAGCTACCGCAGGGCAGCCATCGCCTGGGTGCTCGGCGCCAAGCGCGAGGCGACTCGCGAGCAGCGGGCGAGGCAGCTCGCCGACGACTCGGCGGCAGGGCGGCTCATCCCGCCGCAGCGCTACGGCGACACCCCGAGGTGGGTGGAGCGGGCGGCGGCAGCGGCCGCAGCCAGCCCCGCTCTGTAGACGAGACCGAAGCGGGCCACAACCGGTCTCGTGACGCGTGCGGCCTGCGGTCGCGCGCTCCTCGACCTGCGAGCGACCGCAAGCGGTCTCGTGACGCGTGCGACCTGCGGTCGCGCGCTCCTCGACCTACGGGGCGAAGCCCGCCTAGGCCGCGAAGTACCGCGCCAGATTCGCGAGCGACGACCCGAACCCCAGCTCGTGGTCGGCCTGCGAGATGCCGGCGGGCACATCCGTCGCTGCCACCGTCACGCGGGTGCCGGCCGCGACGGTCTCGAGCGTCCAGGTCATGCGCATGTCACCCTCGAAGCGCTGCTCGCTCGACTCGAACGCGATGCGCTGCACCACCCGCCGCCCCGGCACGAGCTCGGTGAAGGTGACCTGCGACACGTCGGTGTCGACGGTCGTCTTGGCGTCCACCGGGTCCTCGAAGCGCAGCGTGGCCCGGAAACCGCCGCCCTCGCGCGCATCCAACTGCTCGATCTCACCGGTCGCGCCCTCCGGCGGCAGCCAGACGGCGAGCGCCTCGGCGTCGATCAGCGCCCGATAGATCTCGCTCGCGCGTGCCTCGATCACCGTCGACGCCCGATCGACCCTGCTGGTCTCGCGTGTCGACGCCCGGTTCGCGTCGCCGCGGGCGATCGCCCGCACCGCGGCGGCGAGCCCCAGCGCGAGGTCGTCGAAGGTGAGCGCCTCGCCGTCGTGGGTGAGGGCGGATGCGTCGGTCGGCGCATCCGGATCGGTCTCGGCCCCGACGGTGGCGGCGCCGCGCGAGCGCACCGCGGGCACGTGCACGAAGCCGCCCGGCATCGGCAGGCCGGCGGCCAGGTAGGCGACGTGGTTGCAGAGGAAGCGGCCGGCGTCGTCGCTCGCGACGGCAGGCAGCCCGACGCTCAGGATGGCGCTGGCGAGCGTGTCGGCGTCGAAGCCGGAGGCTCGCCTGGCGGGGCCGGACGAGTCGATCGCGGTGCCGCGCGGCTGCTCGCCGGCGTTGTCGGGGATGCGCGCGTCATCCTCGTTGACACCCCAGCGCTCCGGGGTGATCGCCCTGCGGCCACCGGCCTCGCCGACCGCCAGCACCGCATCCGGAGCGTGCTCCTCGACGAGCGCCAGCAACGCGGGGCCTGCTGTGGCGAACGCCACCGGCAGCGTGCCGGTGACGAGGTCGACGCCCGCCTGCGGGTCGGCGGCGAGGGCATCGGCGAGCCGCCGCACCGCCTCGAGGCTTGCGTTCTCGGAGTCGCTGCCGAAGGGCTCGAAGCCCGTCACGAGGATCTTCATGCACTCCATCCTGCACCGGATGGTCGGCAGCAATGGCTCTCGGCGCCGGCACAGCGCGGCAAGATGGTCGGATGACAGTCGCAGGCATCGACATCGGCGGATCCAAGATCGCCGCGGTCGCGCTCGCCGCACGCGCGCGCGGCTCGCTCGACCGCACGCCTGCCGACGTGCTCGTGCGCACCTACCGCGCCCACAGCATCCGCAGCCTGGAGGCCCTCATCGACGCGGTCGAGGCCTGCGTGCGCGAGCTCGACGATCGGCTGGCGGCCGCGGGGCATCCGCCGATCGCGGCGGTGGGACTCTCGCTCGCCGCATGGATGACGCGCGACCGAGCGCTCGTGCTCTGGGCGGCCCATCTGCTCGTGCGCGATGCCCCGGTGAAGGCCCTGCTGGAGCAGCGTCTCGACCTGCCGATCGTGCTCGAGAACGACGCCAACGGCTACCTGGTGGGCGAGGCCGCCATGGGTGCGGCGGCGGATGCGTCGTCGTCGATCCTGGTCGCGCTCGGCACTGGGGTGGGCGGCGCGCACGTGGTCGACGGGCGGCCGTTCATCGGCGCCAACGGCATGGGCGCGGAGCTCGGGCACGTGACGATCGACGAGTCGGGGCCGCGCTGCTCGTGCGACGCGCACGGCTGCCTGGAGTCGTTCGCGGGTGGCAACGCGCTCAGGCGCGAGGCGGCGCACGTGCCCGCGGCGGTCACGCTCGCACCCGATGGCGTGCCGACGGCCGAGCACCTCGCGGCCGCGGCGCGTGCGGGTGACGCGCAGGCGATCGCCGTGATGGAGGGTGCCGCGAAGGCCGTCGCGGCCGGACTGCGGCGGATGCTGCCGGCCTTCGACCCCGAGGTGGTCGTGCTCGGCGGCACCGTGATGCTCACGTGCGCCGACCTGCTGCTGCCCGTGATCGAGCGTGAGCTCGCCCAGCACGCGCCGCTGCAGGGCGTGCCGCAGCCGCGCAGGCTCGTGCTGGCGCAGCTCGGCGGGCACGCGGCGGCGATCGGTGCGGCGGTGCTGGCCTCGTAGGCTCCCTTGCGCGCCGCGCGCCACGCGCCACGCGCCACGCATCCACGCAAACCGGTACCAATTGATCGGCAGACGCGCGTTTTGCGGTCATTCGGTACCGGTTCTCCCCGTAGCAGCACCGGCCCCTGGCGCCGAGCCGAGTTCCGGTACCGATGTGGTGCCGGAAGCGCGCTCTGGCAGCACATCGGTACCGGAAGTGGGCGCGCGGATGCGCGGTGCGGACGCGCGGTGCGGATGCTGCGTGCGCGTCGTGCGGGGGGCATCCGGTCTCGTGACGGCAGCGGCCCTGCGGGCCGCGGCCTCCTCGACCTCCGAGGTAGACGACGAAACGGCTGCGACCCCTGAGGGACGCAGCCGTTTCGTCATGAAGCGAGGGGTCAGCCCTGCGCGCGGCGCGGGGAGCGGCGGTCGCCGCCTCCGCGCTGCTCGCCCGACTGCATGCTGCCGCCACCACCGGACGACCACGCGACCGACGAGCCGCCGCCACGGCCGCCCTGGCCTGCGGGCTTGCCCGAGCGAGCGCCCTGGCCGCCACGACCGCCACCGGCAGCCTGACCACCGCGACCGCCACGGCCGCCAGCGCCGGTGCCTGCCTGCTGCGGGCGACCCTGCGACTCGGGGCGACCCGAGCGATCCTTGCGCGGGCGCTCTGCGCGAGCTGCGCCGGCGCCGGCGCCGTGCGCGCCAGAGCCTGCGACGCCGTCGCGAGCGGATCCACGGCCGCGGCCGCTGCCGCCGCGCGAGCGGCCGGCACCCTGCTGCTGCTGGATCTCGTTGCCCGAGCCGGGGCCACCGGGGACCGGCGCCACGTGCGGGGCGTACGGGCCGACCAGCACATCCACCGCATCCGAGGACGAGGTGACGATCTGCGCCTGCACCTTGATGCCGGCCTTGCGCAGCAGCGACATCGTGTCGCTGCGCTGTGCAGCGATCATCACCGTTGCGACATCCCCGGCCGAGCCCGCGCGCGCCGTGCGGCCCGAGCGGTGCAGGTAGGCCTTGTGCTCCATGGGCGGGTCGACGTGCACCACGAGCTCGACGTTGTCGACGTGCACGCCGCGAGCGGCGACATCCGTCGCCACCAGCACGCGCACGGTGCCATCGGAGAACTGCGCCAGGTTGCGGTCGCGAGCGTTCTGCGACAGGTTGCCGTGCAGGTCGACGGCCGGGATGCCGGATGCCGTGAGGTGCTTCGCGAGCTTCTTCGCCTGGTGCTTGGTGCGGGTGAAGAGGATGCGGCGCCCCTCGCCCGAGGCGAGGCGGCGGACGAGCAGGTTCTTGTCGTCGGCCGAGACCTCGAACAGGTGGTGCGTCATCGCCGTGACGGGCGAGTTGGCCTCGTCGACCGAGTGCATGACCTCGTTGGTGAGGAAGCGCTTGACGAGCTTGTCAACGCCGTTGTCGAGCGTTGCCGAGAACAGCAGGCGCTGGCCCGACTGCGGCGTCTTGTCGAGGATCTTCGTGACGACCGGCAGGAAGCCGAGGTCGGCCATGTGGTCGGCCTCGTCGATGACGGTCATCTCGATCGCCTGCAGCGAGGCGACGCCCTGCTTCATGAGGTCCTCGAGGCGGCCGGGGCAGGCGACGATGATGTCGACGCCGTTACGCAGTGCGGTCTCCTGCGGGCGCTGCGAGACGCCGCCGAAGATGGTCGTGACCGTGAGGCCGGCCGCCTTGGCGAGCGGTGCCATCTCGGTCGCGATCTGGGTGGCGAGCTCGCGGGTCGGTGCGAGCACCAGGCCCAGCGGCAGGCCCTTGCGGCGGCCGCCGCCGGCGAGCTCGCCGGAGAGGCGCGCGATCAGCGGGATGGAGAACGCGAGCGTCTTGCCCGAGCCGGTCTTGCCGCGGCCGAGCACGTCGCGACCTGCGAGCGTGTCGGGCAGCGTGTCTGCCTGGATCGGGAAGGGGTGCTCGCGATCCATGCCCTTGAGGGCGGTGACGAGCTTGGCGGGAACGCCGAGCTCGGCGAAGGTCGTGGTGGCCTTCGGCGTGGTGATGGTGTCGGTCAATGGGTGCTCTTTCTGTGAGCGTGCGTGCGCACCCTGGCGGCTGCACGCGGGTGCAGGCGTTCTTCTTGGGTGGGTGCGTCGACGCAATTTCGGCGAGCGCGGCGGTGGCCGCGATCGTTCGCCGTGGAAGGTTCATCGACGTCCGGAGATTCCGAACGGAGAGAGGAGCGTTCAACGACGCTGGGTGTGTACCCATCTGGCGAGCCGACTTCGATGCCGAACTCGCGCAGTGCCCCCACTCTAGCAGGCGGGGTCTGACATCGCCTAGGACGTCGGGCCCCGCATCCCTCAGCCGTCGACGAGCACGGGTTCGCGCTCACCCGTGAAAGGTCTTGCCGGGCACGCCGGCGCGTTCGATCGGGCTGAGCGAGGGGTCGGCGCGCATGGGGGGCTCGGTGTCGCGCTCAGCCCGATCGACCGCGCGGCATCACGCGCGGGCGGCCGCCAGCATCCGCTCACCCATGCGCTCGAGCGCGTCGCGCAGCTCTGGCGGCTCGAGCACGGTGAAGTCGAAGCCGGCGCTGCCGAGGTAGACGGCGGATGCGTCGAGGTCGTCGGTGCCGAAGACCACGAGCGTCGTGCCGTCGTCGCGCTCCGCCGCCTCGACGATCTGCGGGCCGAAGCGCTGCCGCAC
Source organism: Agrococcus sp. ARC_14 (assembly GCF_022436485.1). Classification (NCBI taxonomy): domain Bacteria; kingdom Bacillati; phylum Actinomycetota; class Actinomycetes; order Micrococcales; family Microbacteriaceae; genus Agrococcus; species Agrococcus sp. ARC_14. The sequence continues at coordinate 537,704 of NZ_JAKUDO010000001.1, read as the reverse complement.
CTGGGCGAGGCTCGCGCGCATGACCACTCGGCAGCGCACCGGGTAGGGCGCGGTGGCGATCGCGCTGCCGACGAACCGCGCCGTCGCCTCGTCGGGGATCGCGCGCTCGGGGAACGGGGCGCCCAGCGGCAGCCGCGGCTCGAGGCGGTCGAGCCGGAAGGTGCGCCACGCGTGCTGCTCGGGCACATGCGCCACGAGGTACCAGCGCTCGGCGGTGTGCACGATGCGGTGCGGCTCGACCTCGCGCTGCACCTCGCTGCCGTCGTGCCGGCGGTAGCGGATGCGCAGTCGTCGCCGCTCGCGGATCGCGCGGGCGACGAGCACCACGGCCTCGAGATCGACCGACGAGGCGCCGCCGAGGCCCACCATCGACTGCGACAGCCCGGCGATGCGCTCGCGCGCCTCGTTCGAGAGCGAGTGCTCGAGCTTCGCGAGCGCGCTGAGCGCTGCCTCGCCGAGCCCGCCGACGGCGCCGATCGCTGCACCGCGCAGGCCCACCGCGATCGCGACCGCCTCGTCGGGCGCGAGCACGAGCGGCGGCACCGCCGCTCCCGCGCCCAAGCGGTAGCCGCCGGCGGCGCCCTGCACCGCATCCACCCCGTAGCCCAGCTCGCGCAGCCGCTGCACATCGCGCCGCACGGTGCGCTCGGTGACTCCCATCCGGCGTGCGAGCTCCGGTGCCGAGCGCATGCCGCCGACCTGCAGCTGCGCCAGCAGCTCGAGCACGCGCGCGGTCGGATCGGCCATGCCACGAGCGTGCCACAACAGGACAGAAGCTGTCCGCATTCATCGCTTGACTGGACGCATGGACATCGACCAGCGCATCCGCCCGTTCACCATCGACATCCCGCAGGCCGACATCGACGACCTGCACGAGCGCCTCGCCCACACTCGCTGGGCCACACCGCTGCCCGGCGACTCATGGCAGCAGGGCGTGCCGCAGGCGACACTGCGGCGACTGGTCGAGGCGTGGCAGGCCTTCGACTGGCGCGCCTGCGAGTCGCGGCTCAACGCGCTCGAGCACATCACGACCGTCATCGACGGCCAGACGGTGCACGCCGTGCACGCCCGCTCGCCGCACGCCGACGCGACGCCGATCATCCTCACGCACGGCTGGCCCGCCTCGTTCCTCGAGCACCTGCACCTCATCGAGCCGCTCACGCAGCCTGAGCTGCACGGCGGGGATGCGGCGGATGCGTTCCACGTCGTGATCACGTCGGTGCCGGGCATCGGGTTCTCGACCCCCATCGCCGAGGGCGCCGACGTCACCGACAAGGGCACCGCGGCGATGTGGCTCGAGCTCATGACGCGGCTGGGCTACGAGCGCTTCGTCGCGCACGGCGGCGACCTGGGGGCGGGCATCGCGCCGGAGATCGCCAGGCTCGCGCCGGAGCGCGTGATCGGCGTGCACATCTCGGGCACGCTCGGCTCGTTCCTGAGCCCCGACGAGGCAGCGGAGATGCAGCTGAGCGAGCTCGAGCAGGATCGCGTCGCCCGCGTCGGCGGGTTCATGGAGCGGGAGTTCGGCTACATCGCGATCCAGGGCACCCGGCCATCGCTGGTCGGCACGATGCTCGCCGACTCCCCCGTCGCGCAGCTCGCGTGGATGTACGACAAGCTGCAGAGCTGGACCTGGCCCGCCGAGCGTGAGGCCACCGAGATCCTGGGCCTCGAGTGGGTGCTGGCGAACGCCTCGATCTACTGGTTCACGCGCTCGGGCGGCTCGGCCGCCTTCGTCGGCTACGCGCAGAACACCGCGTGGGGTGAGCAGGAGGCGCCCTCCGGCGTGCCGACCGCGGCGATCCAGTTCGCCCACGACGTGGGCATCCGCGCCAAGGCCGAGCAGGAGCACACGATCGTGCGCTGGACCGACATCGCCGACCGCGGCGGGCACTTCGGCGCCATGGAGGAGCCGGAGACGGTGATCGCCGACCTGCGCGCGTTCGTGCGCGGGCTGCGCTGACCGGGCGATTCTCACGCTGCACCGCTAGCCTGACGGCTTCATGACCTGAGGACCGAGATGCGCCGACACGACCTCCTCGGGCTCGGCCTCTTCCTCGCCGGGCTCGCGCTGGCCTACCTCGCGTTCTTCTTGCTCGGCGCGCGGGTGTTCCCCGCGGCCGCATCCGCCCGCGCCGACGAGATGACCTTCGCGAGCGCCTACTTCTTCGGCGAGCGCGGCACATCGTTCAGCGAGCTGGCGATCGTCGTCGCATGGATCGTGCTCGGCGCGGTCGGCGCGGTGTGCACGCGCTGCGGCTATCGCCTGATCACGTCGGCGGACGACTCCGTCGTCGTGGCCCGCTCGACGATTCCTCCGCGGCACGTCGACCTCGAAGGTTGGGCCCGCCACTAGCGGCGGGCCTTGGGCCGTCTACACAACGCAAGCCCCGCGCAGCGGGAGCGCGGCGGATCCCGGCGCCCAGGCAGTTGGGGCCCCCGGTTCGGGCCGGCGGGCTTGCGTTGTGCACGCGTCGCGGCGCACCGGGCGAGGTGAGAGGCGGCGGCCGGGCGGCGGCCGGGCGGCGGCCGGCGGCGGCCGGCGGCGGCGCACCACTCGCGGTCAGGCGCGGGGACTACCGTCGGGCGCGACGGAAGGACGCACCCCATGACGCACTCGCACGCTGCCCCGGCCACCGCATCCGACGCATCCGCATCCGACGACACACTCGCCTTCATCAGCAGGGGCTACGGCTTCGGCCGCCACATCTGGCGGCGCGCCCGCGGCTCGGTCGCTCGCGCCGTGCCGCTGCGGCTGCTCGGCGGCGACTCGCTGCTCGTGCGCGGCGCCGAGGGCGTTGAGCTGTTCTATGACGAGCGTCGGATGCGTCGGCACGGTGCGATGCCGTCGTTCATCCAGGAGACGCTCTTCGGGCACGGCTCGGTGCACAGCCTCGACGGCGACGAGCACCGCCACCGCAAGGCGACGTTCCTCAACGTCGCCTACGAGGATGCACAGGTGACCCGGCTGCTGCCGCACCTCGAGCGCGAGTGGCAGGCAGAGCTCGACGACTGGGTCGGCGGGGGCGAGCGCTCGGCCTACGACGCAGGGGTCGGCGCGCTCGGCCGCGCCATCATGCGCTGGGCCGGGCTGCCCGGCACCGCCGAGGCGAAGACCCGCTGGGCGGCGCGCGAGGCGCAGATCGTCGACGGCTTCGGGGTGCCCTATTCGCCCGAGTTCCTGCTCGCGGGGCTCAACCGGCTGTGGTGCGACCGGCACGCGAAGGAGCTCATCGAGGCAGTGCGCGCCGGCACGCTCGAAGCCGCGGAGGGCACCGCGCTGCACGCGTGGGCGTCGCACCGCGGCCCCGACGGCGAGCTGCTGGAGGCGAAGCTCGCGGGCGTCGAGCTGCAGAACGTGCTGCGGCCGACGATCGCGGTGGCGCGCTTCGTCGCGTTCGCCGCCAAGGAGCTGCACGACCGACCCGAGTGGCGCGAGCGCATCGCGGCCGAGACGACCGAGCGCGGTCGACTCACGGGCGGCGAGCTCGCGAGCGCGTTCGCGCAGGAGGTGCGCCGCACCGCCCCCTTCGTGCCGATGCTGCCCGCGCAGGCGATCGCCGACATCGAGATCGACGGCGAGCGCCTGCCGGCTGGCGGCCGGGTGCTGCTCGACATCCTCGGCACGAACACGGATGCGGAGTCCTGGGAGCGCGCGAACGCATTCGACCCCGAGCGCTTCGTCGGTCGCGACGACTGGGAGTCGATCGCGACGTTCGTGCCGCACGGCGGCGGGCACCCCACCACCGGCCACCGCTGCCCCGGCGAGAAGATCGCCATCGCCGGGCTCGCCGCCGCGGTCGCGGTGCTGAGCGATCCGCGGGTGGCGATCCTCGACGCGGGCCTCGAGGTGAACCGCCGTCGGCTCCCCACCAAGCCCGCCTCCGGCGGCGTCGTGCGCAGCGCATCCGCCCCGTCCGCCACACCGAGGTGCCCCTTCCACTGAGCTCAGCGCGCGAAGATCCTGCCCGTGTGGATGTCGGCCTCGAGCGCCTCGAGCGAGCGGCCACGCGTCTCGGGCACCTGCGTCGCGATGAAGGCGAGCGCGACTGCACCGACGGCGGCGAACAGGAAGAAGGTGCCGGTGATGCCGACCGCCTCGATGAGCGAGGGGAACGCCAGCGCGAGCGCGCCGTTGGCGAGCCAGTGCGCGAACACGGCGATGCCGATGCCGAGCCCGCGCATGTGCAGCGGGAAGACCTCCGACAGGTAGACCCAGGTCGCGACGTTGAGGAACGTCTGCATCGAGCCGACGAACGCGACGACGAGCGCCAGGATCACGAAGGGGCGGATGGGGTTCCCGGGCTCGAGCGCGCTCGACGCGATGCCGATGAGCACATGGCACGCCGTCGTGAGGCTGAAGCCGATCAGGAGCGTCGCGCGGCGGTCGAGGCGATCCATCATCGCGAGCGCGATGAAGCCGCCGACGACGGCGATGAGACCCGGCGCGATGTTCGCGATGAGCGCCGCCTGCTCGGAGAACCCCGACTCCACCAGCACCGTCTGGCCGTAGTACATGATCGAGTTGATGCCCGTGAGCTGCTGGGCGACACCCACCCCGATGCCGACGAGCAGGATGCGGCGCAGCCATCTGCTGCGCAGCACGGCTCGCAGGCCGGTGCGCGCACGGCGATCGGCAGGGGCCGCCGACCGGGTCTGCTCGATCTGGGCGAGCTCGGCCTCGGCGCGCTCGTCGGAGCGGACCGTTCGCAGCACGGTGAGCGCCTCCTCGCGCCTGCCGTGCTCGGCGAGCCAGCGCGGCGACTCCGGCATCCTCAGCATGCCGACGAAGAGTGCGATCGCCGGCAGCGCGCAGACGGCGAACATGATGCGCCACACGCCGTCGAGGTGGCCGAGCGCGCTGCCGAGGATCGCGTTCACGATGAAGGCGGCGAGCTGGCCCGACACGATCGCGACCTCGTTGCGGCCCGAGATGGAGCCGCGGATCTCGTAGGGCGCGAGCTCTGCGAGATAGACGGGCACGACCGTCGAGGCGCCACCGACCGCGAGCCCGAGCAGCACGCGGCCGACCACGAGCACCGAGAAGCCAGGAGCGAGCACGAGCACGAGCGTGCCGACGAAGAACAGCACGGCGAGCGCGACGAGCGTCCTCCGCCTGCCGAACGCATCCGACAACCGCCCCCCGACGAGCGCGCCCAGCGCCGCGGCGAACACGAGCGAGCTCGTGACGATGCCCTCGGAGAGCGCGTCGAGCCCGAGCTCCTCGCTCATCGGGTGCAGCGCGCCGTTGATCACGCCGGTGTCGTAGCCGAACAGCAGGCCGCCGAAGCACGCGACGATCGAGATGACGCCGAGGCGTGCGCGATGCGGGCCGGTCGAGAGCGGCGGCAGCGCTGCGTCGGCGCCGACGGGCGTAGCGAGGGCCATCGATCCTCCGGTTCTCGTGCGAGTTCGCACCCGATCGATCATGCCCTGCATCGCGCGCCGCTGCGGTCACTCGGCGGGCTCGCAGGCGCCGCGGCTATCGTGAGCGGCACGACAGGGAGGTCGACATGCCGAAGCCGCTGCATGATGTCACCCCAAGCGAGCGGGCGAACTCCCGCGAGCGCGAGCCGATCATGCATCGCACCGCGCCGGAGGTGGCGCCCATGGTGGTCGGCCGGGCCGTGGCCCATGACGCCTCGCGTGGGCGCATCGTCGCAGGGATCGCGATGCTCGTCGTCGGCATCGCTGCGGTCGCCGCCGGCGTCATCGGTCTCGGCACTCGGGTGGGTCCGACGGCTGTCGCGGTGCGCGACACCGATCTCGATCCCGTCGCCGTGTACTTCATGGGCACCGCCGGCTCCGTGGGCGAGCTGGTGCTGGTCATCGCCCTCATCGCGCTGATCCCCATCGGCATCGTGCTCGGCGCGATCGGCTACCGGCGCATCACCGACGACGGGCCGTCGCTGCCGGGCGTGCACGTCTCCAGCTCGCCCGCCGCCACCATGAACATCGGCGGCGAGGTCTAGCGAACCGCGGGCGCTCGCCTACGCCCGCGTCGGCAGCGTCAGGATCTCCGCGCCATCCTCGGTGATGGCGATCGTGTGCTCGGTGTGGGCCGTGCGGCTCCCGGTCTTGCTGCGCAGCGTCCAGCCGTCGGCATCCGTCACCAGCACGTCGGTGTCGGTCATGATCCACGGCTCGAGGGCCAGCAGCATGCCGGGGCGCAGCGGGAAGCCGCGGCCGGGGCGGCCGTCGTTCGGGATGTGCGGATCCTGGTGCATCGTCGAGCCGATGCCGTGGCCGCCGAAATCGAGGTTGATCGCGTAGCCGGCGTCGCCGAGCACCGTGCCGATGGCGTGCGAGAGGTCGCCGATGCGGGCGCCCGGCACGGCAGCGGCGATGCCGGCGGCGAGCGCGCGCTCGGTGATCTCGATGAGCGCGACGCTCTCGGCGGGCCGCGCGTCGCCGACGATGAAGCTGATGGCGGCGTCGGCCGCGACCCCGCGCAGCGAGACGGCGAGGTCGAGGGTCAGCAGGTCGCCGTCGGCGAGCCGGTAGTCGTGCGGGCGGCCGTGCAGCACCGCGTCGTTGACGCCCGTGCAGATGTAATGGCCGAAGGGCCCGCGCCCGAAGGAGGGTGCGTAGTCGACGTAGCAGGACTCCGCACCGGCCTCGGCGATCATCGCCTTCGCCCAGCGATCGATGTCGAGCAGGTTCGTGCCGACCGCGCTGCGGCCCTTGAGGCTGTGCAGGATGTCGCCCACGAGCGCGCCGGTGGCTCGGCCTCGCTCCACTTCAGCTGGGCTCAGGATCTCAATCATGCCGATAACTATACCGGTACTACAATCGGAGGCATGGTCAGACTGCCGCACACCCCCGAGGAGCTCGAGCGCGGAGCGCGCCTCGGCGCCCTGCTGCGCCGCGCCCGCGGCGAGCGGTCGATGCTGGAGACCGCGCTCGCGGCCGGCATCTCGCCCGAGACGCTGCGCAAGATCGAGACCGGTCGCGTCGCCACCCCGGCGTTCCCGACCATCGCGGCGATCGCCGACGCGCTCGGCCTCTCGCTCGATGCGGTGTGGGCCGAGATCAGCGCCGCCGAGCGGATCGCGACGCCCGCCTGACGGGTCCGCCGGCGTGCCGCCGCAGGTCGGCTCGGCTCGACTCGGCGCACAACGCAAGCTCGCTGCACCGATCTCGCGGCCGGGCAGCAGGGCGGTCGGATCCTTCGCGGCATCGGGCGGGCGGGCTTGCGTTGTGCGAGACGCGCGGGCGGGTCAGAGGTCGTCGAGCGGTTCGGGATCCTGGGGGGCGGATGCGTCCCGGCCGGTCCCCGGGCGGGGCTCCGCATCGAACGACCACTGCGCGGGCCGCTCGGCGCCAGCCGGGCCGACCCAGAGGCCCGAGCCACCCGGTGCCACGTCGACCACGACCCTGTCGCCATCGCGCACCTCGCCGGCCAGCAGCGCCCGCGCCAGCCGATCGTCGATCTCGCGCTGCATGAGCCTGCGCAGCGGTCGCGCGCCGTACATGGGGTCGTAGCCGCGCTCCCCCAGCCACTGCCTGGCGGCATCCGTCACCTCGACCGTGAGCCGCCGGTCGCGCAGCCGGCGGTCGAGTCCGCCTACCTGGATCTCGACGATCGAGCCGAGCTCCGCAGGGCTCAGCGCATCGAAGATGACGATGTCGTCGAGCCGGTTGACGAACTCGGGCTTGAAGGCTGCGCGCACGGCGCCCATCACCTGCTCGTGAGCCTGCGCCTGCGGCACCGTCGGATCGGTGAGGAACGCCGAGCCGAGGTTGGAGGTGAGGATGAGGATGGTGTTGCGGAAGTCGACCGTGCGGCCCTGGCCGTCGGTGAGGCGGCCGTCGTCGAGCACCTGCAGCAGCAGGTCGAAGACCTCGGGGTGGGCCTTCTCGACCTCATCCATGAGGATCACCGAGTAGGGGCGGCGGCGCACCGCCTCGGTGAGCTGCCCGCCCTGCTCATAGCCGACGTAGCCGGGAGGGGCGCCGACGAGCCGCGCCACCGAGTGCTTCTCGCCGTACTCCGACATGTCGATGCGCACGAGCGCCTTCTCGTCGTCGAAGAGCAGCTCGGCGAGCGCCTTCGCCAGCTCGGTCTTGCCGACGCCGGTGGGGCCGAGGAAGAGGAACGAACCGGTGGGCTTGTCGGGGTCGGAGACGCCCGCGCGGGTGCGTCGCACCGCATCCGCCACCGCTCCGACCGCCTGGCGCTGACCGACGACGCGGTGCGCGAGCTCATCCTCGAGGGCGAGCAGCTTCTCGGTCTCGCCCTGCAGCAGCCGACCGACGGGGATGCCCGTCCAGGCGGCGACGACCGAGGCGATGTCGTCGCTCGTCACCTGGTCGCCGACCATGCGCGCACCGGCCTCTGCGGCAGTCGCCTCTGCCTGCCCCAGCTGCTTCTCGATCTGCGGGATCTCGCCGTAGAGCAGCCGCGAGGCACGCTCGAGGTCACCGTCGCGCTGCGCACGCTCGGCGCGGTTGCGCAGCTCGTCGAGCGACTCGCGCAGCGAGCCGATGTGGTTGAGGCTCGAGCGCTCCGCCTGCCAGCGCTCGTCGAGCTCGCCCAACTGCGCGCGCAGCCCCGTGAGGCTCTCCTCGAGCGCCTCGAGACGCTCCTTCGAGGCGTCGTCGCGCTCGCGCTTGAGCGCCAGCCGCTCGATCTCCATGCGGTCGACCGTCCGGCGCAGCTGGTCGATCTCGGTCGGTGCCGAGTCGATCTCCATGCGCAGGCGGCTCGCGGCCTCATCGATCAGGTCGATCGCCTTGTCGGGCAGCTGGCGGGCCGTGATGTAGCGGTTGGAGAGGGATGCGGCCGCGACCAGCGCGCTGTCGGCGATCGTGACCTTGTGGTGCGCCTCGTAGCGCTCCTTGAGCCCGCGCAGGATCGCGACGGTGTCCTCGACGGAGGGCTCGCCCACGTAGACCTGCTGGAAGCGGCGCTCCATGGCCGCATCCTTCTCGACGAACTCGCGGTACTCGTCGAGCGTGGTGGCGCCGATGAGGCGCAGCTCGCCGCGCGCGAGCATGGGCTTGAGCATGTTGGAGGCGCCCTGGCTGCCCTCTGCGGCACCGGCGCCCATGATGACGTGCAGCTCGTCGATGAACGTGACGATCTGCCCCTCGGCCTTCGCGATCTCGCCGAGCACGTTCTTCATGCGCTCCTCGAAGTCGCCACGGTACTTGCTGCCCGCGACCATGGCATTCACGTCGAGCGAGACGAGGCGCTTGCCCTTGAGGCTCTCGGGCACGTCGCCGGCGACGATGCGCTGCGCGAGGCCCTCGACCACGGCGGTCTTGCCGACGCCGGGCTCGCCGATGAGCACCGGGTTGTTCTTGGTGCGGCGCGAGAGCACCTGGCTGATGCGCCGGATCTCGCTGTCGCGCCCGATGACCGGGTCGAGCTTGCCCGCGCGCGCGATCGCGGTGAGGTCGGTGCCGAACTGCTCGAGCGCCGACTTCTGGTCTTCCTGATCCGGCATCATGCCGCCCATCCGTGCCATGCATCCCCCTGGATCCTGTGTCGCGTCTCCCCGACGCATCCGCGATTCAAACTTGAGTGCTGTTGACTCAAGTTTACTCCGGATGCTGGGAGTTCGCTAGACGTGCGGACGGTGCGAGCGCTCGCGGCTGCGCACACCGCTGGCGTGAACCCGAGGAACGCCTCAAGCCCTGCCGATCTGGTGCGGGGCGAGCTGCGAGTGAGCCTAGGGTCGAAGGATGGTCCAACTGGTCGGGGCCCACAGCGTTGTGCGGGGCGGCTCACTCGTTCGCGCGCTCCTGATCGGCCGCCTTTTCTTCATCGCGGTGATCATCGCCGCGATCGTCGGCCAGCTGCTCACGAGCCTGAGCTTCTGGGGCGCGCGCGGGTTCGACGACACCGCCCGCAACATCGTCGGCTACTTCTCCTTCTTCACCGTGCAGTCGAATCTGCTCTCGCTCGTCGTGCTCGGGATCCTTGTCAGCGCGCCGCTCGTCGGCCGTCCGCTGGGGCGACGCCTCCACGTGCTGCAGCTGGCGACGACGAGCTACATGGTCGTGACCGGCATCATCTACAACACGCAGATGCGCGGCATCGAGCTGCCGCAGGGCGCCACCCTCGACTGGTCGAACGAGGTGCTGCACGTCGTCGCGCCGGTGTGGATGCTGCTCGAATGGCTCGCCGGCGCTCGCGAGCGCGACCTGCAGTGGCGTGACCTCGGCACCGTCGCGATCTTCCCGCTCGCCTGGCTCGGCTACACGCTGCTGCGGGCGCCGAAGACCGACGTGGAGGCGAGCACGAACCCGTACTGGTACCCGCAGCTCGACCCCGCGAGCTACGACAGCGGCTACCTCGGCGTCGCGGGCATGTGCCTGGCGATCGCCACCACGCTGATCGCGGTGGCCGCAGCGCAGCTCGCGTATGCCCGCTGGCGCGGGCGCCCGCGTCGCTGACGAACGGGAAGGCGAGCGCGCGCTCGCATCACACGACGACGCTCAGCGGCGCCGGAGGCATCGTCGGTACGGGCTCGAGCTCGACCCGGCGCGCCCCGCACGCCATGCAGCGCGTGTAGAGCAGGCGCCCCTGCGACGTCGCGTGCGCCGATTCGAGACCCCAACCGTGCTCGTGCTCGTGCTCGACGGTCGCCGTCTGCGTCTGGGTTGCTGCCATGGACTCATGCTGATGTAATGCCGCTATGCATCTCAACCCTTACGGCGAGTATGCCGTGCTGCTGGCCGCCTCGCTCGCCAATGAGTGGCCGGCGTCGCGCAGCGCGATCATCGCCCGCGTGCGCGAGCACGGCATGACGATGCGCTTCCCCGCCGACCCGACCGATCACGAGCGCACCCGCGCGGTCATCGACGACTGGCTCACGGTCGTCGATGCGGAGGCGCCGCAGCAGCGTGCCGACCTGCTCAACCGGGCGATGGCGTCGACGGCGGCCTACCCGCGCATGACCGATCACGATGATGAGGGCTGGCACTTGCACTACCGCGATGCGCAGCAGTCGCTGCCGCACGTGCTCGCCGCCGTCTTCAGCGTCGGCACCGCGCTGCACCTCACCACCCGCGGCATGCATCGGCTCGCTCGCTGTGCGGCGGGCGACGCCCCAGACGACAGCTGCCGCAACGTCGTGGTCGACGTCACGCGCAACGGCCGCCAGCGCTACTGCTCGGTGCGCTGCGCGAATCGCTCGGCGGTACGGCGGCATCGGGCACGGCAGGCGCGGCGGGAATAGCCGCTCCCGAACGCCGGTTGCCTCCCGCACGGTCATCGTCGCCCGTGCCGCCCGCCCGTCGCGAATCCGGAGACGCCATGCCTGAGACCGCAGCACCACCCACGACCGCACCCACGACATCCGCCGCATCCAGCGCAGCCGCCCAGCCCCTCGAACGCGTCCCGGGCGCCATCTGGCTGGTCGCGGGCGGCATCTTCGCGATGGTGACGAGCGAGTTCATGGCCGCGGGCCTGCTGCCGGCGATCGCCGCCGACTCGGGCGTCACGCTCGGCGCTGCCGCGATGCTCATCTCGGGCTTCGCGCTCGGCCAGGTCGCCGGCGCCTGGCTGCTCGGCATGCCGCTCTCGCGCTTCGGACCGCGCCCGATCCTCGCCGCCCTGCTCATCACGTTCGCCATCGTGCAGACCGTCGGCGTCCTCTCGCCCTGGCCCGTGATGCTCGCGATGCGCGTGGTCTCGGGCCTCCTGATGTCTGCCTACTTCTCGATCGCCCTCGGCACGGCCACCCGACTCGTCACCGGCGCAGCGCAGCCGCGCGCGACCGCCGCCATCTTCACCGGCGTCACGGTCGGCACCACGCTCGGCCTGCCGCTCGCGACCTTCGCCGGCACCGCGATGGCCTGGCAGTGGGCCTTCCACCTCGACACGATCCTGGTGCTGCTCGCCGCCGGCGCGATCGTCTTCACGCTGCCGAAGATCGCCGGCGCGCCGTCGATGCCGCTGCGCGACATGCTGCAGCCGCTCGCCAGCGGCAGGCTCTGGCTCACCTTCGCGACGGCGGGCCTGGCCATCGGCGGCACGCTGCTGGGCTTCGGCTTCTTCAGCGCCATCCTGCAGGAGCGCACCGGCGTCGCCGAGGCGGTCGTGCCGTGGCTGCTCGCGCTCTACGGTGCCGCCTCCGTGGTCGGCAACTGGGCCGTCGGCCGCCTCACCTCCTTCGGCGCCGCCCGTGTGCTGGGGGTCGGCCTCGCGATCCTGGCGGCCGGGCTGCTGGCGTTCTGGGCGGCGCCGGATTCGCTGCCCGTCGTCATCGTGGCGATGCTCGCCATCGGCGTCTCGGGCGTCTCGCTCAACGCCGCGCACACGGCACGCACCATCGCCGTCGGCGGGGCCCACCCGGCGATCATGTCGATGATGCCGACCGTCGTCACCGGCGGCATCCTGCTGGGCACCTCGCTCGGCGCCGTCGTGGTCGACTCGCCGCTCGGCATCCTCGCACCGCTCTGGATCGGCGCGCTCTTCGCGCTCGCCAGCCTCGCGACCCTGATCCCGGATGCGGTCGCGCACCTGCGTGCGCGCGGCACGCGGCGCGCGGTGCCGTGCCCGGAGGCGGCCGCCGAGGCGTGCCCCGCCGCCTGAATGCGAGCGGCTCGGTCAATTCGCGGCGTCGGTTGCTTGTCGCTGTTCATGAACGCGGATAGCGTACAGATGACCGTCGACGCTCAGGATCCGGAGACCGCATGACCCGTCTGTTCCATCTCCGCATCGCGGCCTCATGAGCGCACCTCCCGAAGCGGCGCCCGTCGCAGACATCCGGCGACGCATCCTGCTGGTCGGCAGGGCCATCATCGCTGTCGCGATCTTCGCGGCGATCATCGGCCAGCTGCTCACGAGTCTCGCCGTCTGGACGGAGCGCGGCGACCCGTCGATGGCCGTCAACGTCACCAACTTCTTCTCGTTCTTCACGATCGAGTCGAACATCCTGGCCATGATCGTGCTCGCTCTGCTCGGTGTCGCGCAGCTCGGCCACCCTCGCATCGGGCGCCGATTCGACGTGCTGCTGCTGTGCGCGACCACCTACATGGTCGTGACCGGCATCGTCTACAACACGATGCTGCGAGGCATCGAGCTGCCGCAGGGCACCACGCTGGGCTGGTCGAACGAGATTCTCCACCTCATCGCACCGCTGTGGATGCTGCTCGATTGGCTGCTGACCTCCAGCAAGCGCCAGGTGCGGTTCTCCGACCTCTGGATCGTCGCGATCTTCCCGGTCGTGTGGCTCGGCTACACGCTGCTGCGGGCACCGATCACACCCAACTACACCACCGGCGCGGACGCCTGGTACCCCTACCCGTTCCTGAATCCCGCCAACTTCGAGAACGGCTTCGGCGGCGTCGCGATCATGTGCGTCATCGTCGCGGTGACCGTGGTCCTCGGTGGGCTCGCCCTCATCGCGTACGCCCGCTGGCGGCGGACACGTACGAGCTGAGGGCGCCGCGGCGGGTGCGGCCCGGCACCCGCCTGCCCACGCCCTGCCGCGCATCCGGCAGACTCGGAGGATCATGAGCGCGCTCCACACCACCCACCTCGGCGAGCAGGGGTCTCCCGTCGTTTTCTGCCACGGCCTGTTCGGCCAGGGCAGGAACTGGACGCAGATCGGCAAGGCCCTCGCCGACCGCCATCGGGTGACGCTCGTCGACATGCCGAACCACGGTCGCTCCGACTGGACGGAGCGCATCGACTACGTCGAGATGGCCGACGCGATCGCCGACCTCTCCGACGAGCCCGTCACGCTCGTCGGCCACTCGATGGGCGGCAAGGCCGCCATGCTCGCCGCGCTGCGGCATCCGGAGAAGGTCGCGCGGCTCGTCGTCGTCGACGTCTCGCCGGTCGCCTACCGCTCGGCCGACGAGTTCCGCGGGTTCATCGACGCCATGCTCGGCATCGACCTCGGCTCGCTCGGCTCCCGCGCCGACGCCGACGCCGCGCTCTCCGCCGCCGTGCCCGACCCGGGCATCCGTGGCTTCCTGCTGCAGAACTTGCGGCGCGATGGCGACGCCTGGGCCTGGCTGCCCAACCTCGAGGTGCTGCGCCGAGACCTGGATGCGCTGCGCGGCTTTCCCGAGACCGACGCGGTCTATGAGGGGCCGGTGCTATGGATCGCGGGCGCCGACTCCGGCTACGTGCGCGACGAGTTCCGCGATGCGATGGAGGCGCGGTTCCCGCAGGTGCGGCGCGTCACGGTCAAGGGCGCTGGCCACTGGGTGCACTCGGCGCAGCCCGCTGTCGTGACGGCGCTGCTCGAGCGCTTCCTCGACGCCGAGGCTGAGCGCGGGGCCTAGCGGCTCCACACCTCGTCGACCGCGAGGAACGCCGTCGACTGCGGCCGCTCGGCGTCCTCCTCGACGCGGGGCTCACCCGTCAGCGGAGCGCCGCCGAACGAGATGCTGCCTCGGCGGCACGGCACCAGCCGCAGCGACAGCCCGTGATCCACGCCGTCGAGCGTGAACGCATCCGTGGTGAACTCGCGCTCCCCCATCGGCCCGTCGATGCGCACCTCGATGCTGCCGGCCCGTGCGACGAGACCGGTCTCGAGGTCGAGCTCGATCTCGACGTCTTCGGTGCGCACCTCGACCTGCGACCACTCGAGCCCCTCGGCCTCGGGGAAGTGCCGCACGAAGCGGCCGGAGAGCCACGAGCTGAGGCCAGGGTCGACGCCGATCACCCGCACCCGCCCCGCATGCCAGAGGATCAGCGCGGTGCCCGACCCCATCGGCGACTCGTCGACGCGCCAGACCGAGGCCAGCGCCACCACCTCGTCGCCATCGAACAGCTGCACGGCCGGGTTCGCACCGCGGAGGATCGGGGTCCTGGGGTTGTCGCTCACTCCGATGACGCTACCGGCCCCACGCCACACGTCCCTCTGCGGTAGGGGGTCGGTTCGTCCTCCAGCGTGACGCGTGGGTGCGCTGCTCCGACCTACCGTCAGGACGTGCCCCTCTCGGTCGACCTCCTCCTGCCCCTCCTCACCTCGCCATGGCTGCTGCTGATCGTGCTCGCAGCCTGCGCGATCGACGGCATCTTCCCGCCGGTGCCGAGCGAGACGACGGTGGTCGCCGCCCTCGCCGCCGGCATCGCGGCAGGGGTCGACGGCACCTGGGCGATCGCGATCGTCCTGGCGGCTGCCGCCGGTGCGGTGCTGGGCGACAGCCTGGCGTTCTGGGTCGGCAGGCGCGTCGGCGTCGATCGGTTCCGGTGGATGCGTCGGCCCAGGGCGCGGCGGATGCTCGGCTGGATCGCCGAACGGCTGCGCACCTCCCCTGCGACGCTCGTGCTCGTCGGCCGCTACATCCCCGTCGGCCGCGTCGCCGTCAACGGCATGGCCGGCGCATCCGGGCTCCCCTTCCCGCGCTTCCTCGGGCTGGCGGCGGTCGCGGGCAGCCTCTGGGCGTGCATGTGCCTGGCGATCGCGAGCGCCTCCGCCGCGTGGCTGGGCGACCCGCTCTGGTCGGCAGCGCTCGGCGTCGTCGTGATGCTCGCACTCGGCCTGGTCGTCGACCTCATCAGCCGCCGCGTCGCGCGCCGGGCCTGATCGGCCGAGCCTCCGGCGTGCGCGGGCCGACCGCCGGGCGTGCACGGGTCGCGCCGGGGGCCGCGACTGGCGCAGCGAGACCCGCGGATCCGGCAGAATCGTCCCTATGCCCGAATCGCACGAGCCCTTCGCGCGCGTCATGCTCATCGGCGGTGCATCCGGCTCCGGCAAGTCACGCATCGCCGAGCGCAGCGGGTTGCCGGTGCTGCGCCTCGACGACTACTACCGCGAGGGCGACGACCCGGTGCTCCCGCGGCTCGAGTCCGGCGAGGTCGACTGGGATCACCCGGGCTCCTGGCACCGCGACCGCGCGATCGACGCGCTCGAGGAGCTCGCCCGCACCGGCCGCACGAGCGCCCCGGTCTACGACATCTCCCGCAGCGCATCCGCGGGCAGCCACGAGGTCACGCTCGACGGCGCGCGCTGCTTCGTGGCGGAGGGCGTCTTCGTCGGCGAGGTCGTGGCCGAGGCCCGGCGGCGCGGCATCCTGGCCGACGCGATCGTCGTGCACCGCTCGCGCTGGGTGACGATGGGCCTGCGGTTTGCCCGCGACCTGCGCGAGCACCGCAAGCCGCCGGCGTTCCTGCTCAAGCGGGGCATCATCCTCGCGCGCCGCGAGCCCGCGATCGTGGCGAGGCTGACGGATGCGGGGTGTCGCCCCATGCGCATCCGTGCGGCCATGCGCATGCTCGCGCAGCGCGGGTAGCGGCCGCCACCGAGCGCCTCGCGCCCGCGGCCCCCTCCCTCGAGCACAACGCAAGCTCGCGCCGCGCGCTCCGCGGCGGAATCGGGCAGGGCGCCGAATCCGCCGCTGGTTACGGCCAGCGGGCTTGCGTTGTGCACGGGGGGTGCACGGGGAGGGAGGAGGCCGGACCGCCCGCTACTCGTAGCGGAGCGCCTCGATCGGGTGCTGGCGCGCGGCGCGGCGCGCGGGCAGCGTGCCGGCGAGGAACGCGATCGCCATCACCGCGAGCACGATGACCGCGACCGAGAGCGGCTCGAAGCGCACGATCTCGAGGCCCGGCAGCCCCGCCAGCAGGCTCTCCGCGAGCAGCGGCGCCGCGATCAGCCCCAGCAGGATCGCCACGCCCGCGCCGAGCGCGCTGCCGAGGAAGCCGATGAAGACGGCCTCCATCGAGAACAGCCCGAAGACCTTCCCCGAGCGCATGCCCATCGCCTTCATGAGGCCGATCTCACGGGTGCGCTCCTGCACGCTCATGAGCAGCGTGTTGACGATGCCGAAGCCCGCGGCGAGCAGCGCGATCACCGCGAACGCGTTGAGCACGGTCGTCACGACGTCGATGACGGTCTTGAACGCGCCGATCTGGTCAGCCGTCGTCGACCCCTGGAAGCCCGCATCGAGCAGCGCGGCCTTGATCGCATCGATCTGCTCTGGGGTGGATGCGGGGTCGATGTATGCGTTCGTGGCCAGATAGACCGGGGTCGCCTCGCCCACGGCGCCCGTGCGCTGGGCCTCGATCAGCGCGTCCGCGAGCGCCTCGTTTGCCTCGGCGCCCAGGTTGAGCAGTCCTTGGTTGCTGACCCCGACGACGACGGCGCCGACCTCGTGGTGGCCGCCCACCCCATCCGTCACCCCGAGGGTGACCGACTGGCCGATGGCGGCCTGCGCGTCGGCGAAGCCCAGCGGCTCGACGTAGTCGGCGGGGATCTGCAGCTGGCGCTCGGTCACGTCGGCGACCGCCGCGCCCGCCGCGAGGTCGGGCACGAAGGCGCCGGATGCCAGGTCGAGCGGCAGCTCGTACTGCTCGGAGCCACCGGCCTCGATGAAGTCGACCGCGAGCGAGACCATCGGCGTGACGCCGGTGATGCCGTCGATCTCGGCGATGGCGTCGAGGTCGTCCTGGTTGAGCCCGACGATGGTGGAGCCGGGAGGGCCGTCGACGCTCGCACCGCCCGTCGCGCGATCGGGGTCGTAGACCGGCGGGCCCTCGGCTGCCGCGTCGGTGTCGGGCGCGGGCGAGACGGCGAGCACGCCGGGCGCACCGATCGCGCCGACCTGGCTGTCGATGAAGTTCGTGATGCCGGCGCCGATGGCACTCGTGATCGTGAGGGTGAAGGCGCCGATGAAGATCGCGATCACCGTGAGGGAGGTGCGCAGCTTGCTGCGGAAGGTGTTGTGCACCGCCGAGGCGATGACGTCGCCGGCCCTCATGCTGCAGCCCCTGCCAGCTCGGGCGAGACCTCGAGGCCGTCGCGCAGGTGGATCTGCCGGTCGCAGCGGGCGGCGAGCTCGACGTCGTGCGTCACGATCACGAGCGTGATGCCCTGATCGCGGTTGAGTGCGAAGAGGGTGTCCTCGACGTTGCCGCCGGTGACCGTGTCGAGGTTGCCGGTGGGCTCGTCGGCGAAGATCACGCTCGGGTCGTTGACGAGCGCGCGAGCGATCACGGCGCGCTGCTTCTGGCCGCCGGAGAGCGCGGTCGCCCGGTTCTTGGCCTTGTCGTCGAGCTCAAGCGCCCGCAGCGCCGCCATGCCGCGCTCGGTGCGCTCGCGGCGGCCGATGCCCGCGATCTTCAGCGGCATCACCACGTTCTCGAGCACGGTGGCGTCGGGCACGAGGAAGAACTGCTGGAAGACGAAGCCGAACTCCGCGTTGCGCAGGCGGTGGATCTCACCCTGCCCGAGCGTCGCGGCATCCGCGCCGGCGATGCGCAGCGTGCCCGCGTCGGGTGCGTCGAGCAGCGCGAGGATGTGCATGAGGGTCGACTTGCCGGAGCCGCTCTTGCCGACGATGGCGATCGACTCGCCCCGCGTCACCTGCAGCGTCACCCCCTTGAGCGCATCGAAGCGGCCGGCGCCGCGGCCGTAGGACTTCTGGATGTCGGATGCGTCGAGCACGAGATCGGGCATGGTCTCTCCCCATGAGGTGGTGGGCGCTGCATCTGCGGCAGCACCTTGAGCCTCCTCGCTCCCCTGGTCGCGGGGCAGGGGGATGACCGGAGGGTTCTCCCCGGGGTTTCCGCGCCCTATCCCTCGGAGCGCTCGTCGACCATCCGCTCCTTGCCGTCGACGACCTCGAAGGTCGCCGTGCGGAACGGCGCGGGCACGAGCGTCATCGCGACGCACCCGTTCGTGGCGACGCGCGCATCCGTCACCTCGAAGCCGCTCGGCGTCGCCTCGGCGAAGACGCGCTTGCCCGAGCCGATGACCGTCGGCACGACGATGAGCCGCAGCTCGTCGAGCAGCCGCTCGGCGATGAGGGTCTGCAGCAGCCGCGACGAGCCGTGCACCTGCAGCTCGCCGTCGCCCTGCTGCTTGAGGCGGCGGATGCGCGCGGGCACGTCGTCGGCGATGACGGATGTGGTGGATGCCCACGGCCCGTCGGCCGGGTCGAGGGTCGTCGTGACGACGTGCTTGGGGGCGGCGTTGAGCCGTGCCGCGACGGTGTCATCGGGGTCGGTGACCTGCGGCCAGTAGGCGGCCATCATGTCGTAGGTGGTGCGGCCGAAGAGCAGCGCGTCGGTGTGCTGGAACCAGCCGTCGACCGTCTCGGCGACCACGTCGTCGAAGATCGTGGCGCCCCAGCCGCCCCAGCGGAAGCCGCCGGTGGTGTCCTCCTCGGCGCCGCCGGGGCCCTGCATGACGCCGTCGAGGGTCATGAACTCGTGTGCGACCAGTCGCATCGCTCCTCCTCCGTCGCCGTGCCCCGCCGAGCCCGGGGTGCGCTCCTGGGTGCGCACCTCGGCACGGCCGAGCATGCTCCTGGCCTGTGGATGCGGCAAGAGACCAGATCGCGGTCGACCGCCGGTCAGCCCTCGACCCAGAGCCAGAGGTGCGGGTTGCGCTGCGGCGGCGACCAGGGCTCCGTCTCGCCGCGCTCGGCCGAGGCGTCGAGCCGGTGCGCCGCCGCGTCGCTCAGCTGCCACGCCTGCACCTCGATGCGCGTGCCCGGCGCCGGTGCGCGCCACGCTTCGGCGCGGCCGGTTCGGGGGCGCACCATCACGGTGAGCGGACCGCCCTGCACGCCAACGGGCACGTGCAGCCGGGCGAACTCCCCCGCGAGCCCGTGCGCGTGCTCGCCTGCGCCGTCGACGACCTCGACGAGCTCCACGGTGCGCGGCTGCGCCCAGCCGTAGTGCTCGCCGCTGCCGAGCCTCACGCGGCTGCACGCAGGGCGCCGGTGGCCCGCCTCGCCTCGCGCCGCGCGATGGCGAGCCACGTGCGCGGGCCCGCCAGCCAGCCGATCAGCGCGGAGACGACGATCGACAGCACGACCCAGATCGCTGCGACGATCCAGAAGCCGACCACGCCCGTCAGCAGCACGAGCAGACCGAGCAGCCAGCTCGACAGCGTCGAAAGCACCGCCTGCAGGCCGGTGCCGAGCGCCGCGCCCCTGAACGTGACGGCCGAGGCGCCCACGACGCCAGCCCGACGCATCCGCCGTGTGCTCAGCCAGCAGCCGAGGGCGATCGCCCCGACCGCGAGCAGCACGAGCACCAGCACGAGCGGCACCAGCCACGAGGGGTCGAGCTGCTCGACCCACGCGACGATGCCGCGCCCCCAGTCGACGTCATCGAACAGGTCGATCACGACCGAGCGGATGAGCAACAGCACGAGCGCAGCGACGAGCAGTCCCCAGCCGAGGCTCGCGCCGGCGGCGACCAGCGCCAGGCCGATGCCGCCCGCGGACTGCACGGCGGCCTTCTGCTGCGGGTCAAGCGGGTCTTGCCGCTCCGGACGGGTGCGCCGGGGGCTCATCGACCGCTCGCGGTCGCGTCGCCGGCGGCTGCACCGCCCTGAGGACGCATCGTGCTGCTCGATGCCTCGCCGCGCAGCCGCACCTGGGTGAGCTCTGCCTCGTCACGGGCGCGCGCTGCGGCCTCCTCGGCCTCGGCGAGCGCCCGGTAGTCGACCCGCAGTCGCGCCTGCGAGAGGAAGAGCCAGCCGAACAGCAGCCCCACCCCGCCGGTCAGCAGCGCCGCGACGCCGAGCTCCCAGAACAGCACCTCCCACATCGTGCCGGTGGTGAGTGAGGCATCCGACGCGGCCAGCACCACGACGAACCCGCCGATCAGCGCGAACGGCCACAGTGCCATGCCGACGATGCCGGTCGCGGCGGTCGTGCACAGCCAGGCGAGCCAGGTGGAGCGATGCGGCTTGGCGAGCCCGACCGTCTTCGCCCAGAGCGCGTGCAGCAGCCATCCCCCGGCGAGCATGCCGCCGCCGATGAGCAGCCCGATGAGCGCGGTCGCCCAGACGCGGTCGGGCATCGACCAGCGGGCGAGGATGGAGGTGAAGGAGTCGGCTTCGAAGTCGCCCGCGTCGCCGGAGAGATGCAGCAGCAGCGCGAAGCTGAGGATGAGGAAGAACGCGGTCAGCAGGTGCGTGGCGAGCGCCATCACCGTCTGCCCCAGCCACGAGCTGAGGACCGCGGCGGAGCGCTGCCTGCCCGTCCATGGGATGCGGGGCGGCAGCATCGGCGCCTGCGGCTGGTAGGGCGCCGCACCGTATGAGACGGCCCCGTAGGGGAGTGCTCCGTATGGTGCGGGGCCGTAGGGAGCCTGGCCGTAGGGAGCCTGGCCGTAGGGAGCCTGGCCGTAGGGAGCCTGGCCGTAGGGAGCCGTCCCGTAGGGAGCGGCGCCGTAGGGAGCCGCGCCGTACGGAGCCTGGCCGTAGGGAGCCGCGCCGTAGGGAGCCGCGCCGTAGGGAGCCGCGCCGTAGGGGGCCGCGCCGTACGGCTGCGGCTGCGGCGCTGCAGCAGGGTTCTGCACCTGCCAGCCGGCCGGCACGAAGCGCTGCGGCATCGACTCCGCCATGGCCGGCATGAGCCCGGGCGGCAGGATCTGGCCCGGCATGCCGACGCCGGGGTTCTCGACCTGCTGGGGCCGCGCGCCACCCAGCCCGAGCCGCGCCTTGCGCGCCCGCGCTCGATCCTGCGCGCGGTTCTCGATCGCCGTCGACGGCACAAGGCCGTCCGGCCGCGGCGCAGAGGGCTCCGCCAGCTGCCGAGCACGCCCCGCGGCCGCAGCCCGCGCCGCGGCATCCGCGGGCACTGGCGTGTCAGCGCCCGGGGGCGGCGGCGCGCCCGAGGCGTCGACGGGGTCGCGTGGATCGGTCACGGCGGCGGATCAGACTGTGGCGTCCGGCACGCCGGTCACGACGGTCGCCCGGAAGACCCTGGCCATCCACAGCCACACCAGGATGCCGATCACGATGGCGATGACCACCGACGCGACCAGGAACAGCAGCAGCGCGAAGATCGCGTTCGCGATCACGGCGGAGACGCCGCCGTTGCCCGTCTGGAAGACGAGCCCTGCGAGCGCGCCCGAGCCCGCCTGCAGGATCGCCGAGAGCCCCAGCGCCATCGGCACCGCGGTGATCGTCACGAGCAGGGGATGGAAGACGCCGTGCGCTCGCAGCACCAGCCACGACAGCAGCAGACCACCGATGAGCAGCACGACGCCGGAGATGATGAGCCAGAAGGACACGTTGCCGAACGAGGTCGGGTCGACGGCCGTGATGGACTGGTCGAGCTCCTCCACCTGCGCCTCGGTCGCGAACAGCGCGGCGAAGGCCATGATCACCGACTTGAAGACGCTCGTGACGTACCAGGCACCGATCGGCACGGCGAGCGTGATGAGGCCGAGCGTCACGAGCGGCAGGCCGAGAGCCCCGGCGATCACGGCGCCGCGGCGCTCCCGCTTCGTCAGGCCCGGGCGCTGCACCTGCACCCGCTCGACCTCGACGGGGCCGGTGCGGATGCGCTCCACGGCCGCCGCACGCCGGTCTCGATCCGAGACGACCTCGGTGGGTGTCGCGTCGGCATCGGCCGACGCCGGCAGCGTCGCCGTCTCGGCCACCGGGCGCTCAGCGACAGGCGTCGGAGAGCTCGGAGCCGGCGTCGACGCGGTCGCGCGCCTGGGCCGCGCCTCGCCGTCGTCCACGGGCAGCGGGATGGGCGCGGATGCGTCGCGCGGCACGGGCTTGGGGCTGGGAGTCTCTTCCACGGGCACATTGTGACACCACAGGCTGGAGGGGGCTGGACCCTTCGACTCGCTCAGCGCGTTGCGCGCGTGGACCGGCTCAGGGAGCAGACACTCGGTCCCTGAGCCGGTGCGCGCCGAAGGCGCACACCGTGTCGAAGGGCGTGTCGAAGGGCGTCAGTGGTGCCGCTGCGGATGCCACAGCACGACTTGGCCGGGTTTCGCCGGGCGCGCGCCCGCGCGGATCGACGTGATGCCCGCGTTCCCCGCCGCGAACACGCGACGGCCCGACTGCTGCATCACCGCATCCGCCAGTGCCCCCTCGAGCTCGCGGACGCGACTCCGCAGCGCGAGGTTCTCGTCGCTCATCTCGAGGATGCGGCGAATGCCCTCGAGCGAGACGCCCTCGCCAGAGAGCAGCTGCACCTGCTTGAGCCGCCCGATGTCACGCATCGAATAGCGGCGGGTGTTGCCCGCCGTGCGGGCGGGCTCGACCAGGCCGAGCCGGTCGTACTGGCGCAGCGTCTGCGCGTGCAGGCCCGCGAGCTCGGCGGCCGCCGCGATCGAGAAGATCGGCGACGACTCGTCGAGGCCCGCGGGCTTGCCCAGCATCAGCTCGCCTTCGCCTTCGTCAGCAGCTCATCGCGCGGCGACTCGTTCGGGCCCGCCTCGACGAATGCCTCGAGGTGCTCGACCTGCGCCTTCGTGAGGTGGCCGGGCACCGCCACCTGGATGGTGGCGAGCAGGTCGCCCGTGCCCTTCTTGCCGGCGACGCCGCGGCCCTTGACGCGCAGCACGCGGCCAGACGGCGTGCCGGGCGCGACCTTGAGCCGCACCGGGCTGCCGCCCAGCGTCGGCACCTCGATCGTGGCGCCGAGCGTCGCCTCGGCGAACGTCACCGGCACGTCGACGCGCAGGTTGAGGCCATCCATCGTGAAGACCGGATGCGGCCGCACCTGCACCGTGAGGATGAGGTCGCCCGGGTCGCCGCCAGAGCCTGAGGCATCGCCCTTGCCAGCCAGCTTGATCTTCTGGCCGTCGTGCACGCCTGCGGGGATCTTGACGGTCATCGTCCGGCCGCCGACGGTGAGCTTGAGTGTGTCGCCCTGCACCGCAGACGTGAAGTCGAGCGCAGCGCGCGCCGTGACGTCGCGGCCCTTCGCCGGCCGCCGGTTGCCGAAGCCGCCGGTGCTGCCGCCGAACATGCCGCCCAGCAGATCCTCGAAGTCGCCCTGCGAGTACTGCACCCGTGGGCCGCCCCCGAAGCCGCCGAAGACATCCTCGAAGCCTCCGGAACCACCAGGTGCGAAGCGCGGACGGCCACCGGCCATCGCGCGCACCGCGTCATACTCCTGGCGCTGCTTCGCGTCGGAGAGCACCGAGTGTGCCTCGGAGATCTCCTTGAAGCGCGCCTCCGCGGCCGCATCCCCGGGGTTGGAATCCGGGTGGAACTGCCGCGCGAGCTTGCGGTACTGCTTCTTCAGGTCGGCAGCCGAGACATCCTTGGTGACGCCGAGCACCGCGTAGAAGTCCTTGTCGAACCAGTCATTGCTGGCCATGCGTCACCTCCTTCTGCCTCGTCGTCGCGCCCATGAGCCTCGCCGGGCCCATCCCGCTCGGGCTCACTCTGCCGGAACGAAGACCGCGACCTTGGCGACCCGCAGCAAGCGATCGCCAACGCGATAGCCCGGCTGGATCACATCGGCGACCACCATCTCGGTCACCTCCGGGTTCGGCAGCTGGGCGACGGCCTCGTGCTTGTCGATGTCGAAGACCTCGCCGAGCTCGCCGAGCTTGACGACGCCGAGCGCCTCGAACGAGCCGCGCAGCTTCGCAGCCACGATCGCGAGCGGACCATCGGCCAGATCGCCGTGCTTGTCGGCCAGGTCGAGGTCGTCGAGCGCCGGCAGCAGCGAGGTGATGACGGATGCGGTGGTCGACTCGCGGTCGGCCGCCCGCTCCCGCTCGGTGCGGTTGCGGAAGTTGACGTACTCGGCCCTCAGCCGCTGCAGCTCGTCGAGCTGCGCCGCCGACTTCGCCTCAAACGCGGCACGCTCTGCCTCGATCGCCGCAGCCTCGCCCTCGAGCAGGGCGCGATCCTCGTCGGTGAGCCCGTCGGATGCCGACGGCTCGTCCTCGCCGACGGATCCCGCGGACGACGTGGACGCATCCGCCGGCACCGCCTGGCCACCGAAGGCCACGTGGCCCGATGCGCCGATCGTCGCGGTGCCCTCAGCAGGCTCGTCCTCGCCTGCCGAAGGAGCCGGCTCGCGGGGCTCACCCGTGACGGGGTCGATCTTCCGCTTGTCCGTGACGTTGGGCTGCTCGTCGCCCTGCTGCTCGTCGCCCTGCCCTGAGCCTGTCGAAGGGTGGTTCGTCACGATTACTTCTTCTCGCTCTCGTCCTCGTCGTCCACGACCTCGGCGTCGACGACGTCGTCGTCAGCGCTCGAGTCGGCCTGCGGCTCCTCGGCGTCGCCGGCCGTCTGCTCGCTCTCTGCCTGCTCGCTCTGGGCCTGCGCCTGCTGGTAGATCGCCTCGCCCAGCTTCGACTGCGACTGCTGCAGCTTCTCGACCGAGGTCTTCACGGCCTCGTCGTCGTCGCCTGCGAGCGCGGCCTTGACGGCGTCGACATCCGCCTGGACCTCGTTCTTGACGTCCTCCGGCAGCTGCTCGGCGTTGTCGACGAGCACCTTCTCGACAGAGTAGGTGAGCGTCTCGCCGGTGTTGCGCAGCTCGGCCGCCTCGCGGCGGGCGTGGTCGGCTGCCGCGTTCTCCTCGGCCTCCTTCACCATCCGGTCGATGTCCTCCTTCGAGAGGCTCGAGCCGCCCGTGATGGTCATCGACTGCTCGGTGCCGGTGCCCTTGTCCTTGGCGGACACGTGCACGATGCCGTTGGCGTCGATGTCGAAGGTCACCTCGACCTGCGGGATGCCGCGCGGGGCCGGCGCGATGCCGGTGAGCTCGAACGTGCCGAGCGGCTTGTTGTCGCGCGTGAAGTCGCGCTCGCCCTGGAAGACCTGGATGGCGACCGAGGGCTGGTTGTCCTCGGCCGTCGTGAAGGTCTCGGAGCGCTTCGTCGGGATCGCCGTGTTGCGGTCGATGAGCTTCGTCATCATGCCGCCCTTGGTCTCGATGCCGAGCGAGAGCGGGGTGACGTCGATGAGCAGGACGTCCTTGCGCTCGCCCTTCAGCACGCCGGCCTGCAGCGCGGCGCCGACGGCGACGACCTCGTCGGGGTTGACCGACTTGTTGGGCTCCTTGCCGCCGGTGAGCTCCTTGACGAGCTCGGTGACGGCGGGCATGCGGGTCGAGCCGCCGACGAGCACCACGTGAGCGATCTCGTCGACCTTGATGCCTGCCTCGCGGATGACGTCCTCGAACGGCTTGCGGGTGCGCTCGAGCAGATCCTTGGTCATGTTCTCGAACTGGGCGCGCGTGAGCGTCTCCTCGAGGTTGGCGGGGCCGGCCTCGGTGAGCGAGAAGTAGGGAAGCTGGATGCTGGTGCTCGACGAGGCCGAGAGCTCCTTCTTGGCCTGCTCGGCGGCCTCCTTCAGGCGGCGCATCGCGATCTTGTCCTTCGAGACGTCGACGCCCGACTGCTCCTGGAAGCGCTTCTTCAGCCACTCGACGACGCGGTCATCCCAGTCGTCGCCGCCGAGGCGGTTGTCTCCCGCGGTCGAGCGCACCTGGATGGTGGAGAAGTCGTCGTCCTTGCCCACTTCGAGCAGCGAGACGTCGAACGTGCCGCCACCGAGGTCGAAGACGAGGATGAGCTCGTCCTCCTTGCCCTTGTCGAGGCCGTATGCGAGGGCCGCCGCGGTGGGCTCGTTGATGATGCGCAGCACGTTGAGGCCGGAGATCTCGCCGGCCTCCTTCGTGGCCTGGCGCTCGGCGTCGTTGAAGTACGCGGGCACGGTGATGACCGCATCCGTCACCTTCTCGCCGAGGTACGTCTCGGCGTCGCGCTTCAGCTTGCCGAGGATGCGCGCCGAGATCTCCTGCGGCGTGAGCTGCTTGCCGTCGATCTCCTGCTTCCAGTCGGTGCCCATGTGGCGCTTGACCGAGGAGATGGTGCGGTCGACGTTCGTGACGGCCTGGCGCTTGGCCGGCTCGCCCACGAGGGTCTCCCCCTCCTTGACGAATGCGACGACCGAGGGGGTCGTGCGGAATCCTTCGGCGTTCGCGATGACGGTGGGCTCGCCGCCGTCGAGGAACGCGACGACGGAGTTGGTGGTGCCGAGGTCGATGCCGACTGCTCGTGCCATATTCTCTTGCCTCCTGTTCGCAGCTGTGCTGCGCTCTGGTCTGCCTGATTCCGGTGGAGGAGACCACCGACAGCCCCCATGCAGACCCGAACGGGTCTGCGCCTGGCGGTGGGCTCGTCCCCCGGAACCGTGGCCGCGACCGGCGCCCGGGTGGGCGCACGACTTGAGTCGCGATGGCTCAACTTTCTCACCTTGAGTCGAGGGGAGTCAAGTTTGCGCGCTGTGGATCGGCTGAGAATGCGTCGCCCGGCCCATTAGCGTTGACCGCATGGCCAAAGGCAACCGTCGGCTGCACCGAGAGGTCATCCGCCACACCCTCGCATCCCTCATCTCTGGCGCCTTCGCCCTCGCGGTCATCCTCGCCACCAGCCTCCTGGTGAGCGGGCAGCTCACGGTGGACGGCTCCGCCGTCGCCGCGCTCACGCTCGCCTTCGGCGCCTACGGGCCCGCGTTCCTGTGGCTCTCGCACCTCGCGTTCACCGGCCTCACGGGTGACCAGCTTCGCGCTCGGCTGCGCCGCTCGGAGGAGCAGAACGGCTTCGTGCGCTTCCTCTACGTGGGCGGCCCGAAGTCGTGGGCGATGTTCATCGTCTTCGTCGGCGTCATCTCCGTGGTCCTGCTGGCCACCCGCGGCAACAGCATCGACGTCTGGCTCGTCGCCACCTGCGTGTTCGGCGTCGCGGGCTCCTGGGTGCTGCTGGTCGCGGTCTTCGCCGTCGAGCACATGCGCAGCTGGGCCGAGCACGACGGACTCGCGTTCCCGGGCGACGAGGACCGCGCCTTCAGCGACTTCGTCTACCTCTCGATCCAGCTCTCGACCACCTTCTCGACCTCCGACGTGGCCCTCACGAACCGCCCGGCCCGCAGCCTCGCCAGCGTGCAGTCGATCGTGGGCTTCGCCTACAGCACCGTCATCATCGCGGTCTTCGCGTCGCTCCTCATCACGCTGACGGTCTGACGTCCGCTGGCGCCCGGCGAGGGCGCGCCGACGCCGCTCCCCCGCAGGTCACCTCCCGTTCGCATTTGCGGCCTACGCTCAAGCCATGAGCGTCCCTCAGGAGCCGCACGAGGCATCCGTCACCGCCAAGCCGTCCCCCGACGAACTGGTGCAGCCCGCGCAGGTGGGCGTCGAGCCGATCACGCGCCGCGAACTCGGCCGCCGCGCTCGAGCGTGGGCGATGTGGGATTGGGGCTCCGCCTCCTTCAACGCGGTCGTGACGACCTTCATCTTCAGCACCTACCTGGCCTCCGACCTGTTCGTCGACCCGGCCATCGTCGACGCCGCCGGCGAGGCGGGCTCGCCAGCGCTCACCCGCGCGCTCGCCGACAACGCGGCCGTCGTCGCGTGGGCGATCGCGATCGCGGGCGTCCTCGTGGCGCTCATCGCACCGATCGTCGGCCAGCGCTCGGATGGCGGCGGCCGCCGCAAGCTGTGGGTCGCGGTGAACACGGCGGTGACGATCATCGCGATGTTCGGGATGTTCTTCGTGGCGCCCGTGCCCGGCTACCTCTGGCTCGGCGCGATGCTGCTGGCGGCGGGCAACCTGTTCTTCGAGTTCGCGAGCGTCAACTACAACGCGATGCTGCACCAGGTCTCGACGAAGGAGTCGCTGGGCCGCACCTCGGGCTTCGGCTGGGGCATGGGCTACGTCGGCGGCATCGTGCTGCTCGGCCTGCTGCTGGTGCTGTTCATCCTCCCCCTGGGAGGCGACGGCCACGGCGTGCTGAACGTGCCGTTCGGCCTCGACGGCGGCGGGCTGGACACACGCCTCGCGGTGCTCGCGAGCGCCGTGTGGTTCCTCGTCTTCGCGCTCCCGCTCATGCTCCGGGTGCCCGAGCTGCCGCCCACCGGCACCGCACCCGTGCGCGTCAGCGTCGTCGAGTCGTACCGCATCCTCTTCCGCACCATCGCCCGCATCGGCCGCCGCGCGCCGAAGACGCTGCTGTTCCTGGTCGCCTCCGCGGTCTTCCGCGACGGGCTCTCGGGCGTGTTCACCTTCGGCGCCATCATCGCGGGGCAGGTGTTCGGCTTCGAGTTCCTCGAGGTCATGCTGTTCGCGATCGCCGCGAACGTCACGGCCGGCATCGGCACCTTCGTGGGCGGCTGGGCCGACGACCGCTTCGGCCCCAAGGCGGTCATCATCGTCTCGCTCGTGGTGCTCGTCGCCTCGGGCACCGCGGTCATGTTCGTCGATGGCAAGGGGATGTTCTGGCTCTGCGGCCTGGCGCTGGCGACCTTCGTCGGGCCGGTGCAGTCGGCGTCGCGCTCGTTCATGGCGCGCATCACGCCCGAGGGCCGCGAGGGCGAGATGTTCGGCCTCTATGCCACCACCGGCCGCTCGGTCTCGTTCCTCACCGCGACGCTCTTCGGTGCCTTCGTCGGCCTGACGGGCGACACCCGCTTCGGCATCCTCGGCATCGTGATCGTCCTCGCCGCCGGCCTGCTGCTCGTGCTCCCCATCACCCCGAAGCCCACGAAGATCGACGACGCCGACTGACGCGGGCCGGTCGCGACTTCGTTCGCGCGCCGAACCGGTACCAAGTGGTCGCTGCGAGCCCAGATCGTGACCAATTGGTACCGGTTCTTCCACAGCCGCGGGCGGATGGGCGACACCGGCAGGGCGGGTTCGCTCAAGATGCGCGCATGGATGCCCCGAAACCGCTGCCCGAGCCGTTCGCTGCTGCTTCCTTCTCGACGGCGGACGCGCTCGCCGGTGGCGTGAGCCGGCGGCGGCTGCGCGAGCCTGACCTGCTGCGGCCATTCCACGGAGTGCGGGCGCACGAGCCGCCCCTGGACGTGCAGGCACAGGCGTCCGCCTTCGCCCTGCGCATGCGCGCCGGCCTCGTCTTCGCCGGCATCACCGCCGCTCGGCTGTGGGGGCTGCCCGTCTCAAGCTGGTGGGCGCCAGCCGAGCACCTTGTCGTCGGAGTCCCTGCAGGCACGGGTCGCACGCGCGCGAAGGGCGTGCTCACGCGCGAGTTCGACCCCACCCGTCTCGAGACCACCAAGCTCGATGGCCTGCCCATCCTGACGCCGACATCCACGGTGCTCACCATCGCGGGTGCGCAGTCGCACGACGATCTGGTCGCATTGCTCGACGCGCTCGTGACGCCGTCGAAGCACTACCGCGGGCTGCGCTGGCCCGGTCGCCCACACACCACGATCGCAGAGCTCACTGCCTTCGCCGATCGCTGCGGGGGCCTGCGAGGCGTCGAAGCGCTCCGCGCGGCCTTGGTCGACGTTCGCGCCGGCGCCGAGTCGAAGCGCGAGACGCTGAGCCGGCTCTGCATCGTGGCCGCAGGGCATCCGGAGCCCGTCATGCAGCACGAGGTCTGGGTCGCCGGCGTCCTCCGCGCGATCATCGATCTCGCCTACCCGCAGCTCATGATCGCGATCGAGTACGAGGGCGAGCACCATCTGACGGATGCAGCGCAATGGGCGAAGGACATCCTCCGCCAGGAGCTGCTGGAGTCGCTGGGCTGGATCGTCATCCGCGTCACGAAGGGCGACCTCAAGCATGGGGGCCGAGAGATGATCCGTCGCCTCGACGCGGCGATCGCGCGGCGAGCGAACGCCGCCTGAAGACGTCGCCCCGCGCCCTTCAACCACGCGGCTCCTGACCCTGCCCCTGCCCCTGCCCCTGCTCCTGCCCCTGCCCGCTGCCCGCTGCCCGCTGCCCTCGCCCTCACTCCCCAGTCCCTGCCCCTTCCCCCTGCAAACCGGTACCAAATGGCCGCGAATCGCCCCTGGCGCGGACACTTGGTACCGGTTTGCGGGGGGGGGCAAGGTCAGTAGGCGGTGCGGGCGGGGTTGGTTCGCCAGGCGTGGAAGGGGGCGGTGCGGGCATCGGTCGGATGCTGCTGCACGGGCATGAGGGCGCGGTCAGTCGAGGCGAAGTAGGCGTAGAAGGCGGCGTCGTCGAAGCCCGCGTCGGCGGCATCGTGGCGGTCCGCGGCGAACACGACGCGGTCGACGCGCGCCCAGAGCGCGGCACCGAGGCACATCGGGCACGGCTCGCAGCTCGTGTAGAGCACGGCGCCGTGGAGGTCGAAAGTGCCCAGGGTCGCGCACGCGGCACGGATGGCGGTGACCTCGGCGTGCGCGGTCGGGTCGCTCAGGGCGGTGACCCGGTTGACGCCCTCGAAGCTGCGGCCGTCGGCGGTGACGATGACGGCGCCGAAGGGGCCGCCGCCCTCCGCTGCGTTCGCGGTCGCGATGGCGACCGCGCGAGCGAGGTGCGCCTGATCAGATCGCGCGCCGCTGGTCGCGTCGGCTGCGTCGGCGGTCATCGTCGCGGCCCCTCCTGCCAGGCGTCCGCGAGCTTGGCGAGCAGGCGCGCGAGCGTGGCTCGCTCGGCAGGGGTGAGCGACTCGGCGGCGGCGGCGACCTCCGCGGCCCGCGCTTCTGCGTGCGCTTCGAATCGAGAGCGGCCGGCCTTCGTGGCCTCGATCACGACCCGGCGACCGTCGGAGGGATCCGGGATGCGTCGCACGAGCCCGGCGTCGGCGAGGGCCTGCACGAGGCGGGATGCGCGCGGCTGATCGACGCCGATGGCGTGGCCCAGGTCGGTGATCGAGCGCGGTCCCTCCGCATGCACGATCGCGTGCAGCATCCGGCGCGCACCCATGGCGCTGCGTCGGCCGCGAGGAGCGCCCCCGCGCTCAGGGCGTTCGCCGTCGCGGTCGGCACCCTCGTCGTCGGGCGCGGCGCCGAAGGGACCGCCGTGACCACCCCATCCGGGGCCGCGTCCGTGGGGCCCGCCATGGCCGAAGCCGTGCGGAGCGCCCGGGTCGAAGCCCTGCGGGCCGCCATCGCCGGGCCTCCGCGGACGGCTCCCGCCCGGCGGTCGCCGCATGCCGATGCGGTCGAGCGACGCCGCGATCTGAGCGATCTCAGGATCTGGGACTTGACGAGAGTCGGTCATGCATGTCATTCTACATGTACATGCTTCTTGACATGGATATGTCGAGTGACATGAATCGCTGGCCGAGGGGTCAGCGTAGGCAGCGGACCAGCTGCCCCACAGACGAAAGGACCATCGCGATGCGATACCCCAACCACTTCGACGAGAACATCGACCACCCCGAGAGCCGCGAGGGCGAGCAGCCCGAGCAGGACCGCCACCCGCGCGGCCACGGCCGCTTCCACCGCGGCGGCGGCAGGGGCTTCGGCCCCGGTCACCGCGGCCAGGGCTTCGGCCCGGGCCTCCACCGCGAGGCTGGCTTCGGCCACGACCACGCTGACCACGGCCCCCGCTGCGAGCAGCACCAGGCGCACGAGGGCCGGAGCGACCAGGGGCACCCGTGCCACCAGGGCTACGAGGGCCGGAGCCACTGGGTCCACGAGGGGCGGAGCCACCAGGGCCACCAGGCTCACCAGGCTCACGGTCGCGGCGACGGGCAGCCCGGCGAGCAGCCGCACGGCGGCGCCCACCGACGCCCCACCCTCGGGCGCAGCATCATGAAGTCGGCCCGACGCATCCGTCGGTCGGGCCTCACGCCAGAGCAGCTGCACCGCCGCATCGCGGCGACCGTCAGCCACGCCGACTACATGACCACGATGCGCACCCTGCGGCGCATCGGCATGGAGCTGCGTACTGAGCGCGGCAACACCGAGCACGGCAACACCGAGCGAGACAACACCGAGCACGGCTCCACCGACCGCGGCACCACCGCACCGGGTCACCCCGAGCGCTGAGCCACCACCACCACCACCACAGAGCGCGTCCCTGCACCAACAGGGGCGCGCTTCTGCGTTGCGGCTAGACGATCGGGTCGGTGGGCCGGATGCGCTCGGCCTCGATCGCGGGATGCGCGAGCAGGCGGCCGATGAGATGGGCGCTGCCGCCGACGTGCGTGATGTCGAGGTCGAGGTCGGTGGCGATGAACCATGCTGGCGCGCCGTGCGGCTCGGTCGGCCAGGTCGCGTTGGGCGTGCGGCATTCGAGGGGTCGATCATGCCGCCAGCCGAGTCCAGCCGTCTCGACCCACACGGGGTCGGCGAAGGCGCGGAGCCGCCCGCGCAGCAGCACGTGGCCGCGGCCCTGCCCCTCGCGGGGGAGCCCGAGCACCCGCTCCGCCCGCATGGCGGCCAGCACCTCCGGGTCGACCGCGGCGACCTGCTCGGCCCGGTGCTCGGCCTGCAACCGCCGCGTCTCGCGCCGCCGCACCCACCAGCTCGTGCGCTCGGGGAAGGCAGCGAAGACGCTCGAACCGCGCGGGTCGAGCCCGCTTCCCTCCCACACGGCAGCCAGCACCTCGGCGTCGCCGTGCTCGTCGAGCAGCACCTCGGCGAGCGTCGCCAACAGCGGAACCGGGATGTCGAGGCCGTGCGGCGGCAGGATGCGGCGGCCGTCGGGCAGGTCGGCGTCGGTGTCGCCGAAGCGGGCCTCCCAGGCGGTGAAGCGGTCGCCCGAGTGCTCGCGATCGCCGAGCAGTGCGGCGGATTCGGCCCAGCTGATCTCGCGCGGGGTGTACTCGGGCGTGCCCCACGCATCCGTCCTCCCCGACGGCGTCTCGAGCGTCGCGGGATGCAGGATGCGCGCGTAGGCCGCGAAGACGGGCGGCACGAGGGTCGCGACCGAGCCGTCGTCCGCGAGCGCGTCCTGCAGCCACCGCGCGCTCGCAGCATCGTGCTCGACGCGCAGCGGGCCCGCCATCAGGGGCGCCGGATCACGGCTCGGCCTGCTCGACCTCGCTCGGCACGGCCGGCACCTCGGAGGTCGACTCGCCATCGAGCACCGGCTCGGTGGCGGGGATCACCGTGCGGTGGAAGCTCTGGAAGGAGCGCGAGGCCGTCGGCCCGCGCTGCCCCTGGTAGCGATTGAGGTTCGGGCCCTGGCCGTAGGGGTTCTCGGACGGCGAGGAGAGCTGGAAATAGCAGACCTGCCCGATCTTCATGCCCGGCCAGAGCTTGATCGGCAGCGTCGAGACGTTCGAGAGCTCGAGCGTCACGTGGCCCGAGAATCCGGGGTCGATGAAGCCGGCGGTCGAGTGCGTGAGGAGCCCGAGGCGGCCGAGCGACGACTTGCCCTCGAGGCGCGCGGCGACGTCGTCGGGCAGCGTGATGCGCTCGTAGGTGGCGCCGAGCACGAACTCCCCGGGGTGCAGGATGAATGGCTCATCGGGTGCCACCTCGATGAGCCGCGTGAGCTCGGGCTGATCCTCGGCTGGGTCGATGAACGGGTATTTGTGGTTGTCGAAGAGCCGGAAGCCGCGATCGAGCCGCACGTCGACGCTCGAGGGCTGCAGCATCGAGGGGTCGAGCGGGTCGAGGCCGAGGGAGCCGGAGTCGAGCCGGGCACGGATGTCGCGATCGCTGAGCAGCACGACGCCGAGCGTATCGCCCGGCGGTTGCCGACTGCGGCGCCCGGCGGAGAGCGTGGGCGACCCTCGAGAGGAAAGCGCCGACAGGCGGATGCGGTGGCGCACTTCACAGCAGAACAGAGGACGATGGATGCGTGGGAGGTGCGTGATGGACGGGAAGCGTGATCGCCGGCTCGAAGACTGGGTCGAGCTGGCCGCGGCGGCCGTCGAGCGCGCCCGCCGCTCGATCGGGAACGACGAGGTCGCCAAGCGCGTCGAGGACTCGGTGAGCGACGAGGACTACGAGGCGGTCGTGCGGGTGCTGCGCACCATGGGACGCGACCTGCAGTCGACGAGCGCCGACCTCACCTCGCTCGACGCTCGGCTGCGCGCCGGACACGTGGAGCAGCATCCGCACGTGCCCGAGTCGCCAGAGGATGCCGCACCGACGGAGGACGCGATGCCCGCTGAGGAGCCAGAGGTCGAGCAGAACCCCGAGTCGACGCTCGGCGACCTGCCCGCGAAGGAGCGTGCGAACCTGACGCCCGCAGAGCTCGCCAAGCAGCTCGCGCGGCTGCGGAACCCGATCCTGCCCCACCCGCGGCGCGGCCGCCGCACGTAGGCGAGGCGCGGGCTCAGCGCGAAGGCGCGGCCCGGCCTCAGCGCGAACGCGCGCCTCAGCGCGACCAGGCTCCGCGCGCGAAGCAGTAGAGGCCGTAGAGCAGCAGGCCGACACCGATGGCGACGAGCGCGAAGACCCCGCCCGGCACGGTGGTGAGCGACTGCAGCGCACCGTCGAGGCCGCCCGCCTGCTCGGCATCGGCCGTGAACGCTGCGACGACGAACAGGCCGCCCACGATCACCACGGCGAGCCCCTTCGCGACGTAGCCGCTGACGCCCAGCACGTCGACGAGCCGGCGGAAGCGGGCGGGCGGTGCGACATCCTCGCGGAACGTGCGCCGCACACCCTTCACGACGAAGGAGACGCCGACGGCCGCGACGACGACACCGATCAGCCCCAGCAGCCAGAGCCCCCACGGGTTCGCCATCAGCTCGGCGGAGAACGACTCGGTGTCCTCCTCGCCATCGGAGCTGCCGCCCGTCGCGTAGACGAGCGCCGTCGAGCCGACCACCGCGTAGGCGATGCCGCGACCGGCCGCCTTCAGCGCATCCTTCGCGTCGCGCCGCGAGGCCGCGATCGCGGTGACGGCCGCGTGCAGGGCGAGCGCGATCAGCGCGATGCCCACCGCCCAGAGCGCGACGCCGCCGAGCGGCGTCTGCTGGATCGCGCGCATGGCTCCCGACTGGTCGGCGGAGCCGCCTGCGCCCATCGCGACGCCCAGCGCCAGCACACCGATGAGGATGTGCACGACGCCGTTGGCGGCCTGCCCGACGCCCTCGACCCAGTCGGCCGCCGGGTGGCGCTCGGCCTGCGCCGCGGCGCCCTGGGCCTTGTCGGTCGCGCGACCGGCCGCATCCGACGCCTTCGACGCGGCGCGCGAGGCGCGCTCAGAGCTGTTCATGGGGCAACGCTACGACGCGGCGCCCGTGCCGCGCAGATCGGCGTCGACTAGCGTGGCCGCGACGAGCGAAGGAGCAGCATGGCGATCAGGACGAGCGACGACACCGCGACCCGCTGGCACGGCACCGAGGGCGACCCGGTGGTCGTGCTCGCGCACGACTGGAACGGCCGGCTGCCGTGGATCGAAGAGCTCGCGGTGAGCCTCGCGGGTGCGAGCTTCCGGGTCGCGGTGCCCGACTTCCACGCGGGGCGCACGAGCACCGACGACGAGGAGGCCGCCGCGCTGCTGCGCGAGCGCTCCGAGGATCTCGACGGCGCCTTCCGCATCCTGAGCGAGACGATCGGCGAGGCCCGCGCGGGTGGCAGCGAGCGCGCGGCGGTCGTGGGGTTCTCGATGGGATCGACGCTCGCGCTCGGCTACGCCGCGCAGGGTGCGCTCGACGCGGTCGTCGCCTACTACGGCGCCGCGCTGCCCGGCATCGAGGCCGGGCCGCGCACGCCGGTGCTGTTCCAGGTGGCGGAGTCGGATGACTGGAGCCGGCGAGAGGCGCCGGAGGACTACCGCTCGCGGCTCGCGGCCGAGGGCTTCGACGAGGTCGAGATCCGGCACCACGCGGGCGCGGTGCACGGGTTCCAGAACGCGCAGATCGAGCGGCGGTTCGATGCGGATGCGTCGGCGGCGGCGTGGGAGACGACGGTCGCGTTCCTGCGGGGGCATCTGGAGCAGTAGGCCGAGGGGCGCGCCGCCGTTGGTCGAGGAGCGCGCGCCGCAGGTCGAGGAGCGCGCGCCGTAGGTGCTCGCGTCACGAGACCGGTCGCTGCCCTCGATCTCGTGACGCGGCCTCCGGCCGCTCCTCGATCAGCGGGCACGCGCTGCGCGCCTCCTCGATGAGGCGGGGGCTACGCGACGAACGTCGCGCGCAGCAGGCGGCCGAGCGTCGCCCTGCCGTCCGCGAGCGCCGCTCGCTGCCGCGCCGCGCCGTTGCCCTCCGAGCGAGCGCGCGCCACGAGCGCATCCACCCGCTCCTCATCTCCCGCCGCCGCCAGCGCCGGCCTGGCCGCGTCGAGCATCCGCTCGATCACGACCCACGCGGGGGCGAGCGCAGCCGTGACCGGGTCGACCAGACTGCCGTCGAGCCCGTGCCTGGCCGCGTGCCAGACCGCCGCGTCGACGTGCTCGGGATGCCCGGCGGCGACTGCGTGCGGCAGCTCCCCCGCCGCCGCAACCTCCACCAGTGCCCGCGTGAGCAGCGCCGTCGCGACCGTCTCGTCGGCAGACAGCTGCGCGTCGAACACCCGCAGCTCGAGCGTCGGGTAGCGCTCGGCGAGCCGCATCATCCAGGCGAGCGAGCCGGTGTCGAGCGTCGTGCCGATGCCGACCAGGGCGCGGATGCGGCTGCGGTAGTCGTGGGCGTCGGCGAAGACGGGCGGCACGGAGGCGGTCGTGAAGCGGCGGCCCACGATGGTGCGCCAGCTGGCGAAGCCCGTGTCGGCGCCGGCGAAGCACGGGGAGTTCGCCGTGAGCGCGACGAGCGGTGCGAGCCACGGGCGCAGCGCGTTCATCGCCACGATGCCCTCGTCGCTCGAGCCCACCGAGACGTGCACGTGCAGCCCCTGGATGCGGTGATCGGGGTGGATCGCGCCGAGCTCGTCGACGAAGCGCTCGTACCGCTCCCCCGCCGCGACCGACGAGGCACCGCTCCCGCAGGGCGTGCCGACGCTCGCCGCGATGAGCTCGCGCCGGTCGGCTGCGGCGCCGAGCGCGCGCCGGAACTCGCGCACGACCCGCTCGGCGGCGTCGCCGTCGGCGAGCACGGGCGAGGAGAACTCCACCTGCGCCTTGAGGAACTCGCGGCCGACCCAGCCGACCGAGGCCTCGAGATCGGCGATCTCGGCGATCACCTCCTCGGCGACGTCGACGGGAGCGAGCGTGCCCGGCTCCAGCAGGATCACCTCCTCCTCCACGCCGAAGGTGCGGGGTGAGCGCCGAGTCGGCCGAGTGATGGTCACCCTCGGATTGTCCCCCAACCGCACCCGGTCCCGCCACCGCGACCGGCCGCATCCGCCCCACCCTCTCGCCGAACTGCAAGCCGCACCCGGAACGGGGGTGGCGCGCGACGCACGCGTGGGGAACAGTGGGCGCATGCGAGCGATCTGGAAGGGCTCGATCACATTCGGGCTCGTGAACGTGCCGGTGAAGCTCTATGCCGCCACGGAGGAGCACGACGTCGAGCTGCATCAGGTGCACGACGCCGACGGCGGGCGCATCCGGTACGAGCGCAAGTGCGAGGTGTGCGGCAAGAAGGTCGAGTATGCGCACATCGACAAGGCATACGACGACGGCGAGCAGACGGTGGTGCTCACCAAGGACGACTTCAGCGCGCTGCCGGCGGAGAAGAGCCGCGAGATCGAGGTGCTCGAGTTCGTGCCGAACGAGCAGATCGATCCGATCCTGTTCGAGCGCAGCTACTACCTCGAGCCCGACTCCAAGAGCCCCAAGGCCTACGTGCTGCTGCTGCGGGTGCTCGAGGAGACCGAGCGCACGGCCGTGGTGCAGTTCTCGCTGCGGCAGCGCACCCGGCTGGCATCGCTGCGGGTGCGCGACGGCGTGCTGATGGTGCAGACGCTGCGCTGGGCTGACGAGGTGCGGGCCGCCGAGTTCGAGAGCCTCGACGCCGACATCACGGTGGGCGAGCGCGAGATGAAGCTGGCGCGCTCGATCGTCTCGGAGCTCGAGGCCGACTTCGAGCCAGAGCAGTACGTCGACGTCTACCAGCAGCAGCTGCGCACGCTCGTCGAGGCCAAGCTCGACCAGGGCGAGGCGCTCGACACCGCCGCCACCTTCGGCAAGGCCGAGGACGAGGGCGCGGAGGTCATCGACCTGCTCGAGGCGCTGCAGCGCTCGGTGGCGAAGAAGCAGGGCAAGGGTGCGGATGCGGCGGGCGACGCCGCGTCGAAGGGCGACGGCGACGAGGCGGCCGACACGGCAGACAAGGCCGACAAGAAGCCCGCGAAGCGCACCAAGAAGTCGAAGTCCGCCTGACGTGGCCGATCGGGAGCGCATCCGCGTCGGTGGGCGCACGCTGCGCTTCACGCATCCCGACAAGGTGCTGTACCCGGCCACCGGAACGACCAAGCAGGAGGTGCTCGAGTACGTGCTGCGCGCATCCGCACCCCTCATGGCGCACGCAGTGGGGCGGCCTGTCACGCGCAAGCGCTGGCCGGACGGCGTCGGCACGGAGGAGGCACCGGGCGAGCTGTTCTTCCAGAAGGGGCTCGAGCGGGGCGCGCCCGAGTGGATCCCGACGATCGAGCAGCAGCACTCGACCGGCAAGAAGCTGTACCCGGTCGTGAGCGAGCCGGCGGTGCTGGCATGGATGGTGCAGCTGGGCGCGCTCGAGCTGCACGTGCCGCAGTGGCGGGTGGTCGACGGCGAGCGCTGGAACCCCGACCGGCTGGTGCTCGACCTCGACCCCGGCGACGGCGCCGACCTCGACGACTGCGCGCGCGTGGCCGTGTGGGTGCGCGAGCTGCTCGTCGACATCGGGCTCGACCCGGTGCCGCTCACGAGCGGCTCGAAGGGCATCCACCTCTATGCCCGGCTCGACGGCACGGTGACGAGCGAGCAGGCGAGCGAGGTGGCGCACCAGCTGGCGCGCTCGCTCGAGGAGCTGCACCCAGACCTGGTGGTCAGCGATATGAAGAAGGCGAAGCGGGTGGGCAAGGTGCTCATCGACTGGAGCCAGAACTCGGCCTCGAAGACGACCGTCGCGCCGTATTCGCTGCGGGGGCGGATGCGGCCGACCGTGGCCGCGCCGCGCACCTGGGACGAGGTGGAGGCGGGTGGGCTGCGGCAGCTCGAGATGGGCGAGGTGCTCGAGCGGCTGGAGCGCGACGGCGACCTGATCGCGGCGCTCGACCCGCCGGCCGACCGGCTGGCGAAGTATCGCGGGCTGCGGCGGGCCGATCGCACGCCGGAGCCGGTGCCCGGGCCGGGGCCTGTGCCGCTGGGCGAAGGCAACTCGTGGGTGGTGCACGAGCACCACGCGCGGCGGCTGCACTACGACCTGCGGCTCGAGCAGGACGGCGTGCTCGTCTCGTGGGCGGTGCCGAAGGGGCTGCCGGCCGCCTCCGACGGCAACCGGCTCGCGGTGCAGACCGAGGATCACCCGCTGGAATACGGCGGCTTCGAGGGCACCATCCCGAAGGGCGAGTACGGCGCCGGGAAGATCGCCATCTGGGATGCCGGCGAGGTCGAGCTCGAGAAGTTCCGTGACGACGAGG
Organism: Agrococcus sp. ARC_14; assembly: GCF_022436485.1. Taxonomy (NCBI): domain Bacteria; kingdom Bacillati; phylum Actinomycetota; class Actinomycetes; order Micrococcales; family Microbacteriaceae; genus Agrococcus; species Agrococcus sp. ARC_14. The sequence continues at coordinate 497,882 of NZ_JAKUDO010000001.1, read as the reverse complement.
TGATCGGCACGCTGCGCGGCCGCCCCGACGGTGGTCTGGGCGGCGAGCCCTACCGCTTCGCGCTCATCCGCACCGATGCCGACGCGCGCCAGTGGCTGCTGCACCGGATGAAGGAGCAGGATCCGGTGCGCGATGCCCGCAAGAAGGGCTATGCGCCGCCGGCCGCCCGCGCGGCGGTGCCAGTCGAGGGCAGCGCGTCGGCCGGGCGGGCCGCCGGAGCGCGCGCCCGCGGCTCTCGGGCACCGGCCGAGCCGAAGACGACGCTGCGGCCGATGCTCGCGACGGCCGGCAGCGCATCCGACATCGACGAGCGCGACGAGTGGTCGTTCGAGCTGAAGTGGGATGGCTGGCGGGCGATCGTGCAGGTGAGCGGCGACGAGGTGCGGCTCATCAGCAGGAACGGCAAGGAGTACACGGATGCGTTCCCGGAGCTGGTCGCGGCGGTGCCGGCCGCGATCGACGCGGAGGAGGCGGTGCTCGACGGCGAGATCGTGGTGCTGAGGCGCTCGGGTTCCGCGGCCGGCACGGCGAGCTTCGCGGCGCTGCAGGATCGCGGCGGGCTCGACGGGCGACCGGCGGCGAAGGCGGCGGAGCGGGCACCTGCGACGCTCATGCTGTTCGACGCGCTCGAGGTCGACGGCCGGCGACTGGTCGACCTGCGGCTCGACGAGCGGCAGGCGCAGCTGGCCACGCTGGTGCAGCAGAGCGCGCGCGTGCAGCTGTCGAAGCCGCTGCACGGAGAGCTCGAGCACATCCTCGAGGCGACCGCCGAGCGCGGCCTGGAAGGGGTGATGGCCAAGCGCATCGACGGTCGCTATCGCTCGGGCGCGCGCTCGACCGACTGGTTGAAGCTCAAGCACGTGCTCACGCGCGAGGTCGTGGTGATCGGCTGGCTCGAGGGCAAGGGCGCGTTGGCCGGCACGGTCGGCTCGCTCGTGCTGGCGCTGCCCGGGGAGGGCGGCCGGATGCGCTACGCGGGTCGGGTGGGCACGGGCTTCACGGATGCGCAGCGCGATCGGCTGCGCGACGAGCTGCGCCCGCGGAAGACGGCGCCGACGGTCGACGAGCTGCCGGCAGACGTGGCGGATGCGGCGCACTGGGTGCGGGCGGCCGTCGCCGAGGTGGAGCACACGGAGCAGACGGCGTCGGGTGCGCTGCGGCACCCGGTCTGGCGGGGCTTGCGCCCCGACAAAGCGATCGGCGATCTGAGCCCGGCCCCGTAGGTCGAGGAGCGCGCGCCCCCTTGGTAGTCGAGCAGGCCCGCAGGGCCGTATCGAGACGACGACCGGGGCGGATCTCGATACGGCGGCTGCGCCGCCTACTCGATCAGCGAGCGGGAGGGGGCGGCTGCGCCGCCTACTCGATCAGCGCGGCAGGGGCACGTGCAGCGCGGGGCGCGGGCGCTCCAGCGGCGAGCCCTCGGTGATCGTGAGGCCGCGCTCGTCGATCGCGACGGTCGCGAGCGTCTGCCACGCGCGTCCGAAGGGCTGCTCGGGGCGGGCGACGCAGCAGATGTCGCCGAGCTCGGCGCCGGGCGCGGTGCGCAGCATCGGCACGAGGTCGGATGCGGCACGCACCGGATCGAGGCCCGCACGGGCGTCGATGCGTTCCCGCAGCAGCCGCAGCCGGTCGTCGGAGTCGGGGTCGCCGCGGAAGGTGCGCGAACCCGCAGCCAGCCGCTCCGAGAGGAAGTGGTTCGTGCGCGGGAGCCACTGCTGCCCGGCGCGGTCGGGCTCTGGCGACACCCGCTCGCTGCCCGCGGGGCTCAGCTCGATCGCGACGACCGTGCGGCCGCCGGCGGCCGTCGGCCCCACGATCGTCAGCACGCTCGACGACGTCACCGGCGCCGACGCCGCGATCGCGACCGCCGCATCCGCCGTCTCCGCCTCCGCAAGCACCCGGTGCAGCACCGAGTGCACGGGCACGCCGCCCGGTCGGTCGTCGGTGTGCGACAGGATCGCCAGCAGCACGCCGACGCCCGCCTCGTTCATGCCGACCTTGGCGCCGATGCCGTGCTCGGTGATGCCAGCGAACGCCAGCGGCCCACCGCGCACCTGCTGCGCGTGCCAGGCGTCGGCGAGCTCGCGATGCCAGTCCCACACCTGCGCGGCAGCGGCGGGCGCGACGGTCGCCAGGATCGTGCACTCGCGGGCGGCGTGCGCGTCGGGACCGCCCTTCGCCACCAGCAGCTCGGTGCGCGCGCCGAGGGCGGCGGCGATCCAGGGCTCGACGCCTGCGCCCTCCGCGACGCCCAGGATCTCGTCGCGGCCATCGGGCCACCAAGCACCGAGCGCGTCGAGCGAGGCCAGTGCATGCTCGCGCACCTCCTGCTCGCTCCAGCCCGCGAGCGCGAACAGCCCGAGGTGCACGGGCCAGTGCTCGCGCACGACCGCGGCCACCTGCCTGCCGCGATCGATGCCGCGATCGCGCGGCGTCGCGCCGGCGATCTCGAGCACCCGCATCAGTCGAGCCGGTCCATGAGCGGCCGCCTCAGCCGAACCGGCGCACGGTGCTCGCGTCGAGCCCGCTCGGCGGCCCGGCGAACCAGTCGATCGCGGCCGCCTCGACGTCGAGCGACGCGGTGAGCAGCGTCTCCCAGCGCTCCGCGAGCGAGGCCGCCGGCCGCACGCGCACACACACCGGCGCATCCGCCCCCGCTTCGCCGCACATCGCCGCCGCCATGGAGACCGCGTCGGTGGCGCCCTCGATCGACGCACGCTGCGCGACCGTGTGCTCGAAGCGCGGGCCGGTGGTCGAGGAGTCGAGCGTGGCCTCGCCCTCGGCCAGCTGCGGGTCGAGGAAGTGGTTCGTGTGGGCGAGGAAGCCCTCCTTCGCCTCGACCACGGCGACGCCTGCCGGTGCCAGCTCGAGGCTCGCGGCACGCGCAGGGGCGCCCGCGCTCGCGCCCTGCACGACGGTGAGCACGGTGGAGGCGCCGACGGTCGCCGAGCGGGCGAGCGCGATCGCTCCGTCGACGCTGCTTGCCTCGTCGAGGATGCGCCGCATCACGACGTGCACGGGCACACCGACCGCGGTGCGGTCGGAGGCGTGATGGAGGATGTTGAAGTGCACGCCCAGGCCGCCGGAGCCGTCGGCGCCAGCGGTCACGCCGATCTTGCCGACCATGCCGGTCTCGGCGAAGGTGCGCACGACCCGGCCGGCACCATCGGCCCCCGGCAGGTGCAGCTCGAGCAGCACGCCGGTGGGTGCCAGCTCGCCGTGCCAGTCCCAGGTCTGCATCGTCTGCGGGCGACGATCCTCGTGCAGCGCCACCACCGTCGAGCACTCGAGCACGTCGACGGGCGCGTGGGCCAGGATCTCGGTGCGGGCGGTCAGCAGCATCAGCTCGTCGAGGCGCACGCCGGTGCCCTCCGCGAGCCCGGTGAGCTCCTCCCACTGCGTCGGTGCCCAGTCGCGCACGGCATCGAGCGAGCCGGCGACGACCTCGTCGATCACGTCGGCGGGCACCCCCATCAGCTCGTAGGCCTCGCGGTAGAGGCCGATCGTGTGCCGCACCTCGCCGCCGAGCGCGGCGCCGTAGGCGACGCCGCGGGCGTGCGCCGAGGCATCCGTCAGTCGCAGCTCTGTGACTCTCATGCATCCTCCAGCGGTGGGTAGTGGCCACGCCGCACGTGATCGACGGGCAGTGCATCCATGATCTCTGCCAGGTCGGCATGCGGGCAGCCGCCGATCGCACCGGCGGCCGACGACTCCCCCGCGAACTCGTCGCGGACGCGGGCGCGGATGTCGGCGGGCTTGTCCTGGCTGAGCTTGAAGACGGCCTGCTCGCTGGTGATGTCGATCGCGAAGGCGGTGACGCCGCGGATGATCGCGCGGAAGACCTCGCGCGAGGTCGCCATCTGCCACTGCGGGTCGCGCGTGGCCTCGAGCTGGCGGACGGTCTGCTCGACCACCCCGAGCGCCTCGTCGTCGGTGTCCATGAGGCGCACGGTGCCCGTGAGGTGCACGGCGGTGTAGTCGACCGTCGGCACCGATGGGTCCTTGCGGTAGAGCGTCGGCGAGACGTAGCCGTGCGAGGAGGTGTGGATGAGCAGCACCTCCGGCTGCTCCTCCATCAGCCGCCAGTGGCGGTTGGCGTGCCCCATGTGCGACCAGAGCGTGGTGCCGACGAGGGTGTCGACGGATGCGGTGTCGAGCGCCGGCGGGATCACCACCGGCACGTGCGTCGCGATCGGCGCGCCTGCCTGCGAGGTCACGGCCAGCGCGAACGGCGTGCGCGCGACGAAGTCGACGATCGCCCGGCCGTCCGGCGCGTGATAGCTGGGATAGGTGTGCACCTCAGCGCACGCTCTCGATGATGGCGTCCCACATCGTCTCGGAGGCGATCGCGCCGAACGATGCGATGCTCGGGCCGAGCCCCTGGCGCGGGTCGTAGACCGGCAGGTCGACCTCGTCGGTGGTGAGCAGGAAGAGCGTGTCGCCGTCGAGCGAGGTGTGGAAGGGCTGGATGCCGCGGTGCATCGACGAGTGGATCTGCGTCGCCAGCTGCTGCAGGTCGATCTCTGCCAGCCTCGCGTTCGTGACCACGACCGAGAGCGTGGTGTTGCCCTTGGCCGGGCCCGGCTGCTCGGCACCCCCGGCCGCGCCGAAGGCCTCGTCGCCGTCGATGACCGGATGCCGTCGGGTGCCGTCGGTCTGCAGGTTGCCGCGCAGCACGCTGCCGTCGCGGTCGAAGACGGCGCCGACCGCGTTGACGACCACGAGCGCGAGCACCTTGAGCTCGCCCACCTGCCGGAAGGCGACGCCCTGCCCCGCCCACTCGGTGGCGTCGGGGCGCGTCTTGCCGCAGCTGCCGCCCACGCCGGCGCCGACCCGGCCGACGGGGGCGGTGCCGGTGACCGCGGCCGCCAGCGCGGCGCGGCCGAGCGCGTTGTCGGGCGTGATCGCGTTGTCGCGCACCGCGAAGTCGTAGATGCAGGCGCCCGAGACGACCTGCAGATCGGCGAAGCCGGTCTTGCGGCCCTCGCGCTCCATGAGCGCATCCGTCACGCCGCTCGCGGCGGCGAGCCCGTGCACCGAGCCGCCCGCGAGCGCGATCGCGTGGTTGAAGGGGTAGCGCCCGACGATGCCGACGGCGCCGCCGCGGTCGTCGATCGCCGTGCGGGCGCCGCCCGCGACCTCGATGACGGTGACGCCCGTCGGCCCCTCGGCATACTCGGCGGTGCCGATCGTGACGCCCGGGAAGTCGAACGCGACCTGCGCGCGGGCCGTGCCCGGCACGGGCTCCAGCGGCGCGTCGGCGTTGACGGCCAGCCCGGCGAAGCTCGAGCGCGGCGTGCGGCGCGGCTCGGCGTCCCAGGTCGTCTGCGGTGCGAAGGCGGTCATAGCTCCTCCAAGAGGGATCGGGAGTACGGATGCGCGGGGCCGGCCACGAAGGCGTCGGTCGGGGCGTCCTCCACCACCTCGCCAGCCCGCATCACGCAGATGCGGTCGGCGACGTAGCGGACGACGGCGAGGTCGTGCGAGATGAAGAGGGCGCCGAAGCCGTGCTCGGCCTGCAGCCGTCGCACGAGCTGCAGCACCTGCGCCTGCACCGAGACGTCGAGCGCGCTGACCGCCTCGTCGAAGACGATGAAGCGCGGCCTCGTGATGAGCGCGCGGGCGATGGCGACGCGCTGTCGCTGCCCGCCGGAGAGCTCGTGCGGGCGGCGATCGGCGATGGCCGGCTCGAGCGAGACCTGCTCGAGCAGCTCGGCGACCCGTCGGCGCACCTCCGTGCGATCCCGGGTGCGCACGGCGAGCGGCTCGGCGATGGAGGCCGCGACCGTCATGCGGGGGTTCAGCGCCCACATGGGGTGCTGCAGCACCGCCTGCATCTCGCCGGCGGTGCGGCGACGGCGCAGCGGCTCGCCGGCGAAGCGCACCTCGCCGCCGTCGGGCGCGCGCAGGCCCAGGGCGACCGCGGCGGCGGTCGACTTGCCGGAGCCGGACTCCCCGACCAGGCCGAGCGTCTGCCCCTCCTCGACCGCGAGGCTCACCTCGCGCAGGGCGTGCACGGTGCGGGCGCCGTGGCCGAAGCGCACCGTGACGGCGTCGAGCTCGAGCAGGCTCATGCGATCGACTCCTCGTCTGCCGCGCGGCCGACCTGCTGCGCGGCGAGCAGCTCGGTGTAGGTGCGCACCTCGACGCCGCGCTGCAGCCGCGAGGGCATCGCCGCGAGCAGCGACCGGGTGTACGGATGGGTCGGGTCCTCGAGCACGTCGGCCGTCGGTCCGTCCTCGACGATCTGGCCGCGATACATCACGGCGACCCGCGTGCACCACTTGGCCACCGCATCCAGGTCATGACTGAGCCAGACGACGGTGGCGCCGCTGTGCTCCGCGGCCTCGAAGACGAGCTTCAGCACCTCGCGGCGCACGTTGGCGTCGAGGGCCGCGGTGGGCTCGTCGGCGATGAGGATGCGCGGGCGGCGGACCATCGCGATGGCGATCGCGACGCGCTGCGCCATGCCGCCGGAGAGCTGGTGCGGGAAGCGGCGCAGCACGTCGGCGGGATCGGTGATCTGCACCTCTTCGAGCAGCTGCGCGAGCGCCGCGCCGGAGGTGTCGCCGCCGAGATCGCGCACGACGAGCGCGAGCTGCCTGCCGACGCGCATCGTGGGGTTGAGCGTCGCGATCGGATCCTGCGGGATGAAGCCGAGCGTCTCGCGGCGCAGCCTGCGCAGTCCCGGCCGGTCGAGGGCGCCGACGTCGACGCCGTCGACGCGCACGGTGCCGTCGCCGAACCGGCCGTTGGCGGGCAGCAGCGCGCCGATCGCGGCGCCCACGGTCGACTTGCCGCTGCCGGACTCGCCGACGATGGCGAGGCGCTCGCCCGCCTCGGCGGTCAGGCTCGCGCCGTCGAGCGCGCGCACGATCCCGCGCGGCGTGCGGAACTCGACCACCAGCCGGTCGATCTCGATGAGGCTCACGTGAGATCCACCGCCTCTCTGGGCTCGAGCCGGTCGCGCAGGGCGTCGCCGACGAGGGTCACCGCAAGGATGGCGAGCACCATCGTGCTGCCCGCGGCGATGAGGATCCAGGGTGCGGTGAGCAGGTAGACGTTGCCCTCGCTCACGAGCAGCCCGAGCGAGGAGGCGGGCAGCTGCACGCCGTAGCCGAGGAAGGAGAGCCCGCCCTCGACCAGGATCGCGACCGAGAGCGCGTACGTGCCCTGCACCACCACGGTGCCGCTCACACAGGTGAGCAGGTGCCGCACCATGATGACGGGCGCGGCGACGCCCGAGATCCTGGCGCTCGTGACGAAGTCGCGGCGAGCGACGTCGGCGGCCGCGGCGGTCACCATGCGGGTCATGAGCGGCACCGTGACGAGCACGATGCTCGCGAGCGCCGCCGTGCTGCCGGGGCCGATCGCGGCCGCGACCAGCAGCGCCAGCAGGATGGCGGGGAAGGCGTAGAGCACGTCGCCGAGCCGCTGCACGAGCTCGCGCACCCAGCCGCCGGCATAGGCGGCGACGATGCCGAGCGCCGTGGCGATGACGGCGGTGCAGAGCACCGCGACCGCCGAGAGCAGGAAGGTCGTGCCGATGCCCTCGAGCAGTCGAGCGAGCAGGCTGCGGCCGAGGCTGTCGGTGCCGAGCGGATGCGCGAGGCTCGGCGCCTCGAAGCGGCCGCCGACCGTGGAGGTGCCGTCGTTGAGGCCGGGGATGAGCCGCCCGGCGAGGCTCGCGGCCACGAGCAGACCGAGGATGACGATCGCGATCGTCATGACGGGGTCGCTCGTGCGGAGGCTGCGAAGCCGGCCCGGCGTGCCGGCGAGCGCGGCGGCGGTGCCGGTCACCGCGTCGCTCCGATCGTCGAGACGCGCGGGTCGACGAGGCTGGAGGCGAGCTCGACGAGCACGCTCATCACCACGAAGACCACCGCGGCGAGCATGACGGCCGCCTGGATCACGGCGTAGTCGCGGCGATCCATCGCCAGCAGCATGTAGGAACCGACGCCCGGCACGTTGAAGAGCCCCTCCACGATCACCGCGCCGCCCAGCAGGTAGGCGAGCAGGGTCGCCGCGAGCGTGAGGATGGGGATGGATGCGTTGCGCAGCACGTGGTGCCGCACGATCGACCACGGCCGCTCACCCCGGCCGACCGCCGCCTGTATCCACGGCTCGACCAGCACGCCGAGCACGGCGTCGCGGGTGGTGCGCGCGGTCGCCGCGGCGCAGAAGACCGACAGCACGAGCGCCGGCAGCAGGCTCGAGACGAGCCCGAGCCACACGTCGTCGGTGACGGCCGTGAACGCGCCGATCGTGATGCCGAGCGGCACCGTCGAGAACAGCAGCACCACGAGCGCGCCGAGCACGAACTCCGGCACCGAGATGCCGAGCCCGCTGATCATGCGCGAGACCACGGCACCGCCGCGTCGGCGCGACCGCACGGCCTGCAGGATGCCGAGCGGCACGCCGACCAGCAGCGCGATGCCGAGCGCCAGCAGCGCCACGGTCGCCGTGACCGGCAGCCGCAGCGCGATCTCGTCGAGCACCGGCTGGCCCGAGATGATCGAGTCGCCGAAGTCGCCGGTGACGATCTGGCCCATCCAGATCCCGAACTGCGTGAACAGGTCGCGATCGAGGCCGAGCTCTGCGGTGAGCGCATCGCGCTGCTCCTGGGTCGCCAACGGGCCCAGCAGCACCGAGGCAGCCTGCCCCGGCACCAGCCGCGCCGCGAAGAAGACGAGCAGCGCGATGCCGAGGAGCGTCACCAGCCCCGTCAGGAGCCGGCGGCCCACCCACCGCAGCGTCAGCATCAGCCCTCGATCGTCTTGAACTCGGCGATCAGCCGCAGGAAGTCGCCGTAGCCCTCATCCGAGAGCACCGACGCCGAGAGCTGGTCGCTGCGGATGCCGACGACCTGCGGGCGGGTCGCGAGCGGCACCATCTCGGAGTAGGTGTCCGCGAGATCGCAGACCGTCTGCAGCGCCTCAGCGCGCTCGGCGCCCGCCGGCATCGTCTGCGCCTCGGCGATGGCGGCAGAGAGATCCTCGTGCGGCTGCACGAAGCCCACGTTGAAGAACGCGGTCTCGGGGTTCCACCAGTTCGTCACCATCGAGGGGTCGCCGTAGCCGGCGAACCAGCCGAGCGCCATCTGGAAGTCGCCCGGCTGCGCCACGTAGACGCGCTCGGCGTAGGTGCCGTAGTCGACGCTGTCGAGCGTGACCTCAGCGCCTGCGCCCTGCAGCTGCTGCTGCACGACCTGCGCGAGCGCGGTGAGCGAGGGGTCGTCGTTGTAGATCAGCAGCGAGATGCTCTGGCCCGCGAGCGCGTCGGCCGCGGGCGTCGCGGATGCGGAGGGCACGGAGTCGGCGGTGCACGCGTCTGGCAGGTTGGCGGGCGTGACCGCGGTCGGCATCGCCGCGCCGGCGAGGGCGAGATCGACGATCCCCTGGCGGTCGAGCACCGCGTTCACCGTCTGGCGCAGCTCCTCGTCGACGAAGGGCGAGTCGGGGTTGACGGAGTTGAGCATCGCGTAGAAGAAGTCGCTCTGCGTCTGGCTCACGGCCGTCACGCCCTGGGCGCTGCCGAGCAGGGCGAGCGCGTCGGGGTTGGAGAAGTTCGCCAGCTGCGTCGAGCCGTCGCGGAGCCCCGCGAGGCGCGTCTGGTCGTCGCCGGCGATCGTCAGCTCGAGCGAGTCGATGCCCAGCTGCTCGGCGTTCCACCACTCGGGATTGGCCTCGAACGACCACGACTCGTCCTGCCGGTGATCGGCGACGATGAAGGCGCCGGAGCCCAGCAGCTCTGCGGTCGGATCGAGCTCGCCCGCCTCGATCTCCTGCATCGGCAGGATGCCGGCTGGCGTGTTGGCGAGCGCCGCGAGCAGCGGGGTGAACGGGCTCTCGAGCGTGATGGTGACCTGCTGCGCGTCGCCGGAGGAGGTGTCGGCGATCTCGGCGATCGGGCCCAGCTGGCCGGACCACACCGAGCCCGACTCCCTGAGACGGTTGAGCGAGCCGACGACGTCGGCGGCCGACACGGCACGGCCGTTCGAGAAGACTGCGTCGGGCTGCAGGTCGAAGACGTAGGTGGTGTCGTCGGGCTGCTCCCACGAGGCGGCCAGCTCCGGCTCGATCTCGAAGCCTGGGCCGACGGAGACGAGCGACTCGACCACGAGTCCCATGATCGACCACGAGCGCGCGATCTCGGCGAACGCGGGGTCGAGCCCCTGCGCCTCTGCGGTGTCGTAGTCGACCTGCACGTGCAGCGGGCCCCCCGCGCTCTCGACCGACTCGTCGGCGACCGCCGCGAAGCCCTCCGGCAGACCCGGGTCCTCGGGCTGCCCGGTGCCTCCGGGCGATCCTGGCCCGGTGCAGGCGGTGAGGGCGAGCGCCGCGATGGCAGCGGCCGCGACGGTGATCCTTGAGGTGGTGCGCACGGGGATGCCTCCTGCGTCTCGGTCTGATCCGTCGAGCCTCATCGATCTCCGGATCGTGCCGGATCGTTCCGGCATGTCCCGGAATCTACGCGGCCCGAGCATCCGGGTCAAGGCCGACGGCGCGCATCCGCCCGAACTTCACACGATCGTGACATTCCGCGCGGGCAGGGATGCCGGATCGATCCGCCCATGCAGGGCGCGGCGTGGTAGACAACGGGGATGAGCAGGAGAGCCGCGACCATCGTCGACGTCGCCAAGCGCGCGGGCGTGGCGCGCACCACGGCGTCGGATGCGCTGCGCGGGCACGGGCGGGTCTCGGAGGTCACGCGCGTGGCCGTCGAGCAGGCCGCGGCCGAGCTCGGCTATCGCCCGAACTCCGCGGCGCGATCGCTGCGGGCGGCGACCACCGGCACGATCGGTCTCCACCTGCCGGAGGCCATGACGCGCATCGACTACTACCTGCAGACCGTCTACGGCGCGCTCGAGCAGGCCGGCTTCGACGAGGTCGACGTGACCGTCATCACCTCACGACGGCTCGCAGGCGATCAGGCGCCGCCGAGCGTCGACGGCGTGATCCTGCTCGACCCGCTGGCCGACGATCCGGTGGCGACCCGGCTGCTCGCGCTCGACCTGCCGATCGTCACGCTCGAGCGGGCGCTCGGGGATGCGGCGACCGGTGTCGTCTCGGCCGACCACGAGGGCGCGATCCGCGCGCTGCTCGATCACCTCGCCGCACGCGGCAGCACCGCGCCGGCCTTCCTCGCCTCCCCCGCCGTCACCGACTGGGGCACCCGCGCGCAGGAGGTCTACCGCGCGTGGTGCGGCGAGCACGGGATCGCGCCGACCCTCGTGGAGCGGCCCTTCGGCTCCGACTCCGCGGCCTACGCCGAGGCGGCGCGCGAGGTGCTCACGGCGCGGCCGGAGACGGATGCCTTCCTGTGCGGCCCGGACGGCTCGGCCATCGTGGTGGCCGACGTGCTGCAGGATGCCGGGCGCGTCGTCGGCGACGACGTGCTCGTGGCCGCGATGGTCGACAGCCCGGCGCTCGCCTACACCGACCCGCCGGTGACGGCAGTCGACCTCGCGCCGCGCGCGGCCGGGGCGCTGTGCGTGCAGCTGCTCGTGCAGATCATCCGCGGCGAGGCCGAGCCGAACGCATCCGTGCCGCTGCCGATCGAGGTGCGCTACCGGGCGTCGACGCTCGGGCGGTGAGCCTCGCCCCGTAGGTCGAGGAGCGCGCGTGCGCAGCACGCGCGCGTCACGAGACCGCAGGCGTCAGCGCTTCGCCCCTCCGATCTCGTGACGCGAGCGGCTTCGCCGCGCGCTCCTCGATCTACGAGGTCGGCTGCGTCACCAGCCGACGGTTCGCGAACTCCAGCACCGCGTCGGGGCCGAGCTCGCGGCCGAAGCCGCTGCGCTTCACGCCGCCGAACGGCAGCTCGGGCCGCGAGACGCCGAATGCGCCGATCGAGACCATCCCGACCTCGAGCCGCTGCGCCACCCATTCGGCTTGCGCCTCATCGGTGTCGAACACGTTCGCGCCCAGCCCGAAGGGCGAGTCGTTCGCCACCTCGACCGCCTCCGCCGCGTCGCGCACCGGCACCACGATCGCGACCGGACCGAAGAGCTCCTCGTGCCAGACGCGCATCCGCCGGTCGACGCCCGTCAGCACGCCGGGCTCGACGAACGCGCCCGGCCGGTCGATGCGACGCCCGCCCGCCACGAGCGTCGCGCCCTCGGCGACGGCCGACTCGACCTGGCCGACGAGCTGTGCCGCGGCGGCCTCGCTCGAGAGCGGGCCCATCTCGACGCCCTCCTCGAGGGGCGAGCCGATGCGCAGCGCCGCCATGCCGACGACGAGCTTCTCGACGAAGGCGTCGTGCAGCGACTCGTGCACGATGAAGCGCTTGGCTGCGGTGCACGCCTGACCGGCGTTGCGGGTGCGGGCCGCGATGGCCGTCGCGACGAGTGTGTCGAGGTCGTCGGTGCCGAGCACGATGAAGGGGTCGGAGCCACCCAGCTCGAGCACGCAGCGCTTGAGCGCGCGGCCGGCGACCTCCGCGACGGCCGCACCGGCCCGCTCGCTGCCGGTGAGCGAGACGCCCTGCACCCGCGGATCCTCGATCATGCCCGCGATCTGCTCGTTGGTGGCCAGCACCGTCTGGTAGACACCCGCCTGCAGGCCAGCCGCATCCGCGATCTCCTGCATCGCGAGCGCCGCGCCCGTGCAGCTGCCGGCGTGCTTGATGATCACGGGGTTGCCGAGCAGCAGGTTGGGTGCCGCGAGGCGGGCCACCTGGTAGTACGGGAAGTTCCAGGGCATGACCCCGATGAGCGGCCCGATCGGGCGCAGCTCGACACGTGCCTCGCGGCCGCGCCAGGTGGTCTCGATGTCGCGGCTTCCGAGCAGCTCCGGCCGGTCGGCGTACCACTCCCAGATCGCCGCCGACAGCCGCACCTCGCCGACACCCTCGGGCAGCGGCTTGCCCATCTCGCGGGCGATCGTCTCGGCCAGCTCGGCCTCGCGATCGCGGAACGCCTGCGCGATCGCGCGCATCGCCGCAATGCGCTGCTCGAGGCTCGGCAGGGCGGCGGATGCGTCGGCGGCGGCCTGCAGGACGGTCTCGATCTCGGCGTCGGTCGCGTCGGCGTGCTCGGCGATGAGCTCGCCCGTGCTGGGGTCGATGGAGCGGTAGGCCATGGGTCTCCTCGGAGGTCTGCGGACGGGGGCTACGGACGGGGGCTAGGGACGGAGGGAACGATACGCCGGATTCCCGCGTGACGGAACGATCCGGCGGGCAGCGGCCGCCGCGGGGTGGGGCTCCGCGGCGGCCGCCCGGCTACCGGGTGCTCGCGCCGAGCCCGCCCATCGCCAGCTGGCGCACGACGCCGGTGAGCACGTCGAGCCCCGCGAGCGCATCGTCGTCGCGCGTCTCCTCGCCCTCGTTGTGCGAGATGCCCTGGATGGAGGGCACGAAGAGCATGACGGTCGGCACGATCTCCTTCATGTTGATGGAGTCGTGGCCCGCCACCGTGAGGATCTCGTCGTGCGGGTAGCCGAGCTGCTCGGCGATCGAGCGCGCGAGCGCGACGCCCTCCGGCTGGTAGGGGTTGATGCCCCACTCGTGCGAGCGCTCCAGCTCGAGGCGCACCGAGGCGCGCTCCTCGATGCGTGCGATCTCGGCGGCCAGCAGCTCGTTCGCCTCGGCCAGCACCGCCTCGTCGGCGCAGCGCAGGTCGAGCAGCAGCCGCACGCGCGAGGCGACGACGACGGGTGAGTTCGGATAGACGTCGAGCTGCCCGACCGCGGTGTGCAGCACGCCCGGGAAGCGATCGGCCAGCTCGCGCGCGAACACCACGAGCATCGAGGCGCCCAGCAGCGCGTCGCGGCGATCGGGCATGACCGTCGCCCCCGAGTGCGACTGCTCGCCCTCGACCGTGACGACGTACTTGCTCGCCGCCCAGCTGGCGGTGACGAGCCCGATGGTCGTGCCGGAATCCTCGAGCAGGCGACCCTGCTCGATGTGGATCTCTGCGCAGCAGGCGGCGACCGGGCCGTCGCCGTCGCCGAGGAATCCGGTCGGCTCGAGCGCCTGCTGCACGCTCACGCCGTCGTGATCGGTGACCGCGAGCGCCGCCTCGAGCGGCATGAGGCCCGTGTACACCGAGGAACCCATCATCGAGGGCACGAAGCGCGAGCCCTCCTCGTTGAACCAGTTGACGACCGCGAGGTTGTGCTGCGGCAGCTCGCCGGTCTCGCGCAGCTCTTCGGCGATGCGGACGATCGCGTGCGTCGCGGCGAGCACACCGTAGGCGCCGTCGTAGCGGCCGGCGGTCGGCTGGGAGTCCATGTGCGAGCCGACGACGACGTAGGGCGCGCCCGGCACGAGCTCGAGCAGGCCGAACTGGTTGCCGATGCGGTCGTACTCCACGCGCAGGCCGTGCTGCTCGAGCAACGACTGCAGCCAGCGGCGCTGCTCGATGTCGGCCGGCGTCGCGGCCTGCCGGTCGACGCCGCCGTTGCCGGTGGCGCCGAACGCGCTCATGGTGGCGAAGTCGGCGAGGAACGCCTCGGCCCGACCGGCGTCGAGCCCGTGCCCCGGTGCGTTCGATGGGCGAGCATCCTGCGTGGTCATCTCGTCTCCTCGGTGTTCGATCGGTTCACGCGTCGGTCCGCGGGGCGCGGACGGATGGGTCCTGGCGCAGGTGCAGGACGGCGGGCAGCCCGCTCGCCCGCGCGGCGCGGTAGGCCTCGCGGAAGCCGTCCGCGTTGGTGACGGTGGCGCCGAAGCCCCCGAACGCGCGCGCGAAGGCCGCGAAGTCGGGGTTCGTCAGCTGGGTGCCGGATGGCCGCCCCGGGTACTGGTGCTCCTGATGCTCGCGGATGGTCGCGTAGACGCCGTTGTCGACGACGATCGCGACGAAGCGGGCGCCCGTGCCGACGGCGGTGGCGATCTCCTGGCCGTTCATCAGGAAGCAGCCGTCGCCGGCGACCGAGACGACCTCGCGCTCGCGGTCGACCAGTGCGGCGGCGACGGCCGCGGGGATGCCCATCCCCATCGCGCCGTTGCGGGGCGCGAGCAGCGTGCCCGGCACGTGGTGCGGCAGGTAGCGGGCGGGCCAGATGGCGTGATTGCCGGCGCCGAAGGTGACCACGGCATCCTCGGTCAGCTCTTCGCGCAGCACCGCCATGACGGCCGTCAAATCGACGTACTCGCCCTCCTCGGCGCTCGCGACCGGTGTCGAGAAGCGCAGCTGCGCCTCGCGCGCCGCCTGCAGCCGGGCGGGATCGAAGCCATGACGGGGGTCGGGCAGCGCACGGGCGAGGCCACGAGGATCCGCCTCCACGAGCTGGTCGAGCCTGCCGGAGTGCCCGAGCGGCTCGCCCGTCATGATCACGACGGTCTCGGTCTGCTGCGCCAGCCGGTAGCCGTCGCTCAGCACGTCCGTGCGCGGGGCGCCGATGTGCACGATCAGGTCGGCGTCCTCGACGAGGGCGGCGAGCGCATCGGCGCGCCCGTAGCCGAGTGCGCCGACGTAGGCGGCGCTGTCGTGCGGCACCGCGTCCCAGGCCCGGAAGTCCGCGGCGACCGGCACGCCCTGCGCCGCTGCCCAGTCGACCAGCGCGCGGCCGGCCTCGGCCGTCCAGCCCTCGCCGCCCACGACCACGAGCGGCCGCTCGGCGCGCCCGAGGCGCTCGTCGAGCTCGGCCATCGCGCTCGCCGAGGGCTCGACGGCTGCGGCAGGACGCGGCTCGAGCACGTCGGCGCCCTCGGCCGAGCGCGGATGACGTCCTCCGGCAGGCCGATGACGACGGGACCGGGACGTCCGCTCGCGGCGATGCGCATCGCATCCGCCACCACTCTCGCCGCAGCGGTGGGGTCGTCGAGCGTCACGACCTGCTTGGCGGTCCTGCCGAACCAGCCGGTGATGTCGAACTCCTGGAAGGACTCCCTGCCGCGATCGGCGATCGGGATGAGGCCGATCAGCAGCACGAGCGGCGTGGCGTCCTGGTGCGCGGTGTGCACCGCGATGAATGCGTTGGCTGCGCCGGGCCCGCGGGTGACGAGCGCCACGCCGGCCCGGCCGGTGAGGCGGCCCTCGGCGAGCGCCATGAAGCCGGCACCGCCCTCGTGGCGCGTGACGATCGTGTCGATCGAGGAGTCGTGGAGGCCGTCGAGCACATCGAGGTAGGACTCGCCCGGCACGCAGTAGACGCGCTCGACGCCCTCGCGCTCGAGCTGGGCGACCACGAGGTGGCCGGCGGATCGGTCGGTGTCGGTCATGCTTCCTCCTGGGGAGCGCGGGCGAGCAGGTTCTCGAGCGGCTCACCAGCGGCGAGCGATGCGAGCAGGGCGGGCTCCGCCTCGTCGGAGGCGCGGGCGTCGTCGAGGAGTCGCTGCTCGATCGCGGCCGGTCGCAGCACGAGCACGCCGTGCTCGTCGCCCGCGACGACGTCGCCGGGATGCACCTCGGCGTCGCCGATCCGCACTGGCACATCGAGCCGCACGGGCGCGCCCAGTCGCTTGGTGGTGCGGGCGGTCGCGCCGGTCGACCAGACGGGCAGGTCGGCGGATGCCTCGGCGAGCGCACGCACATCGGTCACCGGCCCGCCGACCACGATGCCAGCGGCGCCGCGGGCGCGGGCCGCGGCGGATGTGACCGCCCCGACCGGCGCGTGCACGCCGGAGCCGACGGCGATGACGAGCATCTCGCCGGGCTGCAGCGCGAGCAGCGCCTCGTTGACCGCGAGCGCATCCGGCTCCACGAGGTCGAGGGTGCGGGCGATGCCCGCCGTGCGGCGCACCTCGCCGACGGGGCGGACGCCCGGGCCGCAGAAGCCCTCCTCGAGCGTGTGGCCGAGGGTGGGCAGCTCGACGTGCGCGAGCGCCGCCACCAGCGCTGCGGCCTCCATCAGCGCACCTCGCCGCGCACGCGCGCGATGCAGTCGATCTCGAGCGAGACGCCCCAGAGCGTGGCGCACACCGTGGTGCGGGTGGGCGGATGCTCGCCGAAGGTGCGCTGGTAGACGCGGTTGTAGGGCTCGAGCTGCGCGGGATCGGTGAGGAAGGTGCGCACGCTCAGCACCTGCTCGATGCCGCTGCCGGCCTCCTCGAGCACGCGGCGCAGATTGTCGATGGCCGCCTGCACCTGCTCCTCGAAACCCTGCGGCTGGGTGCCGTCGGCGTCGACGGGCAGCTGACCGCTCGTGAAGACGAGGCCATCGGCGACCACGGCGTGCGAGAACGGGCCGACGGGCGCAGCGAGCCCGTCGACCGTCCCGATGCGTCGGATCGTCACGCCTGGCCCGCCTGCTCGACGCGAGCCTGCGCATCCGGCACCGCGCCATCCGCCTCGGGATCGACCTGCCGCGCATCCACCGTGTCGATGCTCGCGAGCCTGTTCTCGGCCAGCAGCCACAGCGCGACGAGCGAGAGCAGGGCGGCGATGCCCACGTACCAGGCGATCGACGACGACTGACCGGTGAGGTCGAGCAGCCAGACGGTGATGGCCGGCGTGATGGCCGAGCCCAGCAGGCCGGAGAGCATGTAGGCGACCGAGAGGCCCGAGTAGCGGATCTTGCTGCCGAAGAGCTCTGCCAGGAAGGTCGCGATGGGGCCGTAGTTGGCCGAGAACGCGAGCATCATCAGCGAGTAGGCGACGAAGACGCCCCAGACGGTGCCGGTGTCCATCAGCCAGAAGAACGGGAAGGCCAGCAGCACCTCGCCCGCGATGCCTGCGGCGATGATCTTCTTGCGGCCGATGCGATCGGAGAGGCGGCCGAAGAACGGGATGCCGACGAGCGCGACGAGGCAGGCGACAAGCACCGCCCAGAGCATCACGGAGTCGGAGTGCCCTTGCTCGGAGGTGCCGTAGGAGACACCGGAGGCGACCAGCAGCGTGAAGGTGGAGCCGGTCGAGAGCGTCGCCACGCCGCCGAGGATGACCTGCTTCCAGTACTTCTTCATCAGGTAGGCGAAGGGGATCTTCGCCTTGGCGCCCTGCTCGCGCACCTGCTGGAACGAGGGGGTCTCCTCGATGTTCAGGCGGATGTAGATGCCGACGGCGACGAGCACGATCGATGCGATGAAGGGCACGCGCCAGCCCCACGTGAGCAATGCCTCGCGGTCGATCGACGAGACGACGACCAGGAAGACGAGGTTGGCGATCAGCGTGCCGGCGGGCACGCCCACCTGCACGAGCGATCCGTACCAGCCGCGGCGGTGCGCGGGAGCGTGCTCGACGGTCATGAGCACGGCGCCGCCCCACTCGCCGCCGAGCGCGAGGCCCTGGATGACGCGCAGCGTCAGCAGCAGGAACGGCGCGGCGATGCCGATCGTGTTCGCGTCCGGGATCAGGCCGATGCCGAGCGTTGCTGCGCCCATCGTGATGAGGGAGATCAGCAGCATCGACTTGCGGCCGATCCTGTCGCCGAAGTGACCGAAGGCGACGGCGCCGATGATGCGGGCGAGGTAGGCGGAGGCGAACGTCAGGAACGCCAGGATCGTGCCGAGCGCGGGCGGCACGTCGGGGAAGAAGATCTCGTTGAAGACGAGTGCGGATGCGGTGCCGAACAGGAAGAGGTCGTACCACTCGACGGTGGTGCCGATGACGCTCGCCGTGGCGATCTTCCGCATCTTGGTGCGGTCGAGTCGCGCTGACGCGGTCGTCGACGGATCAGTGACTGCCATAGTCGTGCTCCCTGCTGCTGGGTCGGATTGGTGAACAGCCTGCGCCCCGAGCGCGCGCTGCGGCAAGCGTCAATCGCCCACGCCTGGCGCCGGATTCTGTGCGTATGCACAATTTCAGGGCTGTCGAAGCGCGGACGCGAGCGATGGGAACCCGCCCGTAACCCGCGCGAAACATAGGTGACCTGCGGCATCGCAGTTCCCATCCGCACCCGCGGGCACGGCGATAGCCTGTGCAGACGTCCAGACGAGGAGGATGCGATGGAGCGGCTGGAGACCACGGCGGCATGGGGTCGGCTGCTCGAGCGCCTCGCGCTCGACCACGACGCGCTCGTCGACGACTTCATCGAACGACTGCGCGGGCTCGGCAGCTACGACGCGCGCCTGGTCTCGGAGGACGACCTGCGCCGCACGGCCGGCGAGACGATGGACATGCTCATCGCGCGGCTCGCGGGTGCCCCGCTCAGCGAGGAGCTGCGGGCGCTCCCGGCGCGACTCGGCGCCCGCCGTGCCCGCCAGGGCGTGGATCGAGAGAGCCTGCTGGAGGCCGTGCGCCTCGACTTCCGGGTGCTCTGGTCTGGCCTGCTGCGGGCCCTCGGCGATGCGCCGGCAGACCTGCTCGTGCTGCACGCGGAGGAGGTGCTCGAGGTCGTCGAGCGCTACATCGGCGACGTGCAGGTCGCGTTCCTCGACGAGCAGTCAGCGCTCGCGCAGGACACCCGCATCGATCGAGCGAGGGCGCTCGGCCGGCTGCTGGGCGCGGGGGCAGCGGCGCCGCAGGTCGCCGACGCGGAGGCGGCGCGGCTGCAGCTGCCGCTCGACGGCACCTTCGAGGTCGCCTTCGTGCTGGCGGCCGCCGCCGAACGAGCTCGGCGGTCGATCGCGCGAGCGGGCGGCGCCGCGACCATCACCTGGGATGCCGACGCGGGCGTCGTGGTCGTGCGCGAGGGAACGGGCGGCGCGCTCGCTGCCGCGCTCGAGGGGATCCCGGGCGGGCACGTGCCGGGGGTGCGCTCGCTCGCGGGAGTGCCCGCGGCAGCAGAGCTCGCGCGCGAGATCGCAGCCCATGCGGGAGCGGCGAGCGGCCTGGCGACCGAGCAGGACACCTGGCTCGCGATCGCCCACACCCGGCTCGCGCCGGTGCTGCCGAGCGTCGCGGGCGTGCGCACCGCGCTCGAGGCGCTGCCGGCCGGCGAGCGCGAGCGCGTCATCGCCACCGTGCGCAGCCTGTGCGCGACGGGATCGGTCAAGGAGACCGCGGCCGCGCAGTTCGTGCACCGCAACACGATCGTGAACCGGGTGGCCGCGTTCCGTGCCGCGACCGGCCTCGACGTCTCGGTGCCTGCGCAGGCGGCGATCGCGCTGCTCGGCATCGGGGGCGCTCGCCGGCCAGAGCGCTGACTGGCTGGCGAGCGCCGCGCGACCACCCCGTGCCTACGCCGCGCGATGCCGTTCGACGTGGTTCACCGCACTGCGCGGAGCCTCACCGCGGAGGATGCGAGCGGCTTCCTCGACGACCTTGCGCTTCGTCTCGGCGAGCGATTCCTCGCTCCAGTGCGCCGCGTGCGGGGTGAGGATCGCAGTCTCACAGGCGAGCAGGGGGTTGCCTGGCTCGGTCGGCTCGTGCAGGAACGCGTCGATGCCGGCACCGAAGAGGTGGCCCGACTGCAGCGCCTCGGCGAGCGCGTGCTCATCGATCAGGCCGCCGCGGGACACATTGACGAGGATCGAGCCTGGCTTCATCGCCGCGATCGAATCGCTGTCCAAGATGCCCTTGGTCGATTCCAGCAGCGGCACGTGCAGCGACAGGATGTCCGAGCGGGCGAGCAGCGCATCGCGGTCGACCGACTCGACGCCGAGCTCCTCGGCGATCGCGGTCGTGAGCGCGGGGTCGTGGGCGATCACGTGATAGCCGATGGCCTTCGCCATGACGGCGACGCGACGGCCGATGCGACCGATGCCCCACAGGCCGAACACCTGGTCGTCGGGGCGGTGCACTCCCGGGGCGAATGATGAGGCCCAACCGTCCGCCCGCATGCCCGCATCCAATGCCGGCAGTCTGCGCTGCACGGCGAGGGCGAGGGCGATTGCGTGCACGGCGACCTCGCGGAAGTTCGCGTCGGGCACGTTCGAGACCCAGATGCCGTGCTCGGTCGCGGCGGCGACGTCCAGGGTGTCGTACCCGATGCCGAACCGCACGATCGAGCGGCAGCGCGTGAGGCCCTCGACGACACGGCGCGTGATGTGCTCGCCAAGGACCAGCAGCGCATCCGCGTCGGCAGTGCCCGCCAGCAGCGCCTCCTCGGAGCTGCCATCGATCTCCACGTACTCGACGTCGGGCCCGAATGCATCGAGCACCTCGGCGCGCAGCGGGATCATGGTGTTGGTGGCGACGATCTTCATCGGGCAACCACGTCCTCGCGCGTGGCACGCGCGTCGAGCTGCGCGGCGACGCCCGCCCAGGCCTGCTGCGCTCCTCCGACGACAGACATGATGTCGGCGCCGACCATGAGCAGCGTCGCGCCGTCGGCGAGGTAGCCCTCGACCTCCGAGTCGGCGATCGTGAACGCCCCGTAGGCGACGCCGTGGCGCCGTGCGGTGTCACGGATCGTGCCGATCGCGGCGAGGTGCTCTGGCGAGCCCATCGCGACACCGAGCGACGTCGCAAGGTCGAAGGGCCCGATCACGACGACGTCGATGCCGGGCACCGCAAGGATGTCGTCGGCGTTCGCGAGCCCGAGCGCGGTCTCGATCTGGATGCCGACGAGGATCTCCCCGTTGGCGCGTGCGACGTGATCGACCATCGCGGCGCCATAGGCCGAGCCGCGACCGGGCCCCGTGCCCCGGCGACCCTCGGGGGCATAGCGGGCACGGTCGACGACCTCGCGCGCCTCCTCGACGGTCTCGATGCGCGGCACGATGAGGCCCGCAGCGCCGAGGTCGAGCGCACGAGCGATGTACGAGCCGACTTCGGGCACGCGCACGATCGCGGGGATCGGCGCGACATCGGCGGCTCGCACCAGGTGCTCGAGGGTGTCGATCGCGATCGGCGAGTGCTCCGCATCGATGAGCACGGCGTGGAAGCCGGTATGGCTCAGCGCCTCGATGACGGTCGGCGAGGGGATCATGGCGCACGTGGCGACGACGACGTCGTCGCGAACGCGATCGCGGAGTCCGTGGAATGGCATGGATGTGCTCCTACTCGGTTTCAGATGGTGTGCGGGCGTGCGTCAGTCGCGGGGCTGCCAGCCGCGCAGGGCAGGCGTGGTGTCGAGCTCTTCCTCCGTGAGGAATGGGCGGGCGATCACGACGCCGACGAGGGTCATGACGTGGGTGACGACGAGCAGCACGCCGACCAGCCACGGGGATCCACCAGATGCCGCGACGAGCGCCGTGGCGATCAGCGGGGCGGGGCCGGCGACCAGCGCACCTTGCAGCTCTCGCGAGGAGAAGAGCCCCGACGAGCGGTACTCCGCCTTGAAGAGCGCGGGCATGACGACCGTGTGGGCTGCCGAGGCTGCGCTCCAACCGAGGATGACCATCACAACGCTCGCGAAGACGATCGGGACGATCTGCGCTGTCGTGAGGATCGCGACGTAGGGGAAGGCGAAGAGCGCGCCGCCGATGATGCCGATCCACATGACCCTCTTCGACCCGATGCGGTCGCCGAGTCGACCGAAGAACACGAGTGCGACGACCATGCAGACGGTGACGGCCAGCGACATCACGAGGGTTTCGTTGCGCTCAAGGCCGAGCTCACCCGCCAGGTAGCTGATGCCGAACGCGGTGACGACGAAGCCGGTGGTGTTGAGGCTGGAGGGCACGAGGAAGCCCGCGATCCAGTTGCGAGGACTGGCCTTGATGGCCTCCGCCATGGCCGCGAACGGGTTGCGGCGGGCCGCGGAGATCTCACCGACGGCACGCTCGGCCTTGACCTTCTCGAACTCGGGCGATTCGTGCATCCTGCGACGCAAGATCAGGCCGATGACGGTGAAGACGGCGCCGAGCAGGAAGGGGATGCGCCAGCCCCACTCGAGGAACGCGTCGCCCGAGACGGTGGCGCTGATGAGCGTGAACAGGAGCGATGCTGCGATGCCTCCGATGCCGCCGCCCGCCATGGCGAGGGCGGAGAAGGCAGCCTTGTGCTTGCGGGTCGCCGACTCGTTGATGATCGTGATGGCACCCGCGAGCTCTGCGCCGGCCCCGAACCCCTGCGCGAGGCGCAGGACGACGAGCAGGATGGGTGCCCAGATGCCGATCTGCGCGTAGCCGGGCAGGAGGCCGATCCCGGTCGTGGCGACGCCGATGAGCAGCAACGAGAAGACGAGCACGGGGCGACGGCCGAAGCGGTCGCTCGCGGCGCCCAGCACGATGCCTCCGATGGGGCGGGCCACGAAGCCGACCGCGAAGGTCGCGAACGTCGCAAGGACACCGACGGCACCGGTCGCATCCGGGAAGAACAGGGGTGCGATGACAAGGCCGGCGACGATGCCGTAGAGGCCGTACTCGTACCACTCGATCGCGGTCCCGATGCCGGCTGCGACGGCGGCGCGGGCAGCCTGCCGCGTCGTGGGCTGCACGACACCTTCGGCGGCCGGCTTGCCGTCGGTGTCGGGGTCTGTCGCGGCGGCTCCAGATGCGGTGGTGGTCACGGTGAGCTCCTTTGCTCGATGTGCGGTGGACGGCCTTCGGCGCCCGTGGCCGAGGTCGAGCGCAACGCTAGCAAGCATTTCGCATTCTGTCGACAATCCACAGAATGCAAAGTGATAGAGTCGGTCCATGGCCCAGACAACGACTGACGCGATGCAGTTCGAGCGCATCGAGGCGGGGTCGCTCGTCAACGAAGCGCGGCGTCAGATTCGGCGGAGCATACTGGCCGGCAGCATCCGACCGGGAGAGCGCCTCAAGGATTCGGTGCTCGCCGAGCAGATGGGCATCAGCCGCTCTCCGGTTCGAGAAGCGCTTCGCCTCCTCGAACAGTCCGGCCTCGTCGAGAAGACGGCCAACCGCTCGTACAGGATTCCAACCTTTGCCGCCGAGGACTTCGAAGAGCTGGCCGCCTTGCGCGCAGCAGACGAGGTGCTCGCGATCCGAGTCATCGTCTCGCAGCGCCTTCCGCTCGACTCTCTCGAGGCCGCGATCCAAGAGATCGACGACGCGGGAGCCGATCCGGCGAAGGGCGCGGCCGCCGATGCGGCGTTCCACGCCGCGGTCGTCCGCCTCGCGGGCTTCCCTCGCCTCGTCGAACGCTACTCAGGGCTCGTCGACCAGATTCGACTGATGCTGCTCGCGAGCGAGATGGAGACGTGGGGGCGGGATGCTCGCCTGCTCACCAACCACACGCGGCTCATGGACGAGCTGCGGCGAGCCATGGATGGCGGCGACATGCACCGCCTCATCCGCGCGTGGGAGGACCACGTGTTCGGGATGCAACCAGCGCGCTCTGTGCACCCGTTGTGACGGGCGTCGCTCACTGGGTCTCTGCGGCCAGGGATTGCCCGATGACGGAACGATCCGGCATGCTGGTGCAATGCAGCCAGGAGCAGCCGCCGACGACGCCACGCTGAGCGGCCTCGTCGTCGCCGACCTCTCGCGCGTGCTGGCCGGGCCGCTCGTCGGGGCAACGCTCGCCGACCTCGGCGCACGGGTCATCAAGGTCGAGCAGCCTGGCACCGGCGACGGCACCCGCGCATGGTCTCCTCCGGCATCCGCCACCGGCTCGACCTACTTCGACAGCGCCAATCGCGGCAAGGAATCGGTGGTGCTCGACCTGGCCGAGCCCGCCGATCTCGTTCTCGCTCGCGAGCTCGTCGCGCGAGCCGATGTCGTGATCGAGAACTTCCGCCCGGGCGCAGCCACGAGGCTCGGGCTCGACCGCGATGCGCTGCTCGCCGAGCACCCCGGCCTCGTCTGGTGCTCGATCACCGGCTACGGCACGCAGGCGGGCGGGGCCGATCGCGCGGGCTACGACTTCGTGCTGCAGGCAGCCAGCGGCCTCATGCACATCACCGGCGACGCCGACGGACCGCCGACGAAGGCGGGCGTCGCGCTCGTCGACGTGCTCACCGCCAAGGATGCGCTCGCAGGCATCCTGGCCGCGCTGCTGCGCCGCGGCCGCACCGGCCGCGGCGGGCTGGTCGAGGTGGCGCTGCTCTCGAGCATCCAAGCGGCGCTCGTCAACCAGCTGCAGGCGGTGCTCGGGCCGATCACCCCAGAGGGCACTCCCCCGAACGCCGACGCCGCCGAGCCCCGCCGTGCCGGCAGCGCGCATCCGTCGATCGTGCCCTACCAGCTGCTCGCCACCGCCGACGGGCCGCTCGCGGTCGCGGTCGGCACCGACGGGCAGTTCCGCGCCTTCGCCGCGCTGCTGGGCGTGCCGACACTCGCCGACGACCCCCGCTTCGCCACCAACCGGCAGCGCGTCGCGCATCGCGAGGCGCTCGTGCCGCTGCTCGAGACCGCGCTCGCCGCCGACGGCGCGGTTGCCTGGGAGGAGCGGATGCTCGCCGCCGGCCTCGTCGCCAGCCGCGTGCGCACCATCGGCGAGGGCCTCGAGCTCGCGGCGGCGGTCGGGCTCGACCCCTTCCGTGAGGTGCGCGGCGCAGCCGGCGTCGGCCGCCAGCTGGCGTCGCCGATCCGCATCGATCGCGACGCCCGCACGGCCTCGACCGCGCCTCCCCTGCTCGGCGAGCACGACGCTTCCGTGCGAGCCTGGCTCTCGCAGCCGCCACCCACCGCATCCCCTGCACCCGCATCCGCCGCACGCGCACCCCACCGAGGAGCCCCATGACCACCGACCTGCTCGATCTCGAGTCGCTGCTGACCGACGAGGAGCGCGCGGTGCGGGCGCGGGTGCGGGCGCTCGTCGACCGCGAGATCCGGCCGCACATCGCCGACTGGTTCGAGCGCGCGCACTTCCCGCTCGATCTCGTGCCGAAGCTCGCCGCCGAGGGGCTGCTGGGCATGCACATCACGGGCTACGGATGCGCGGGGCGCTCGGCCGTGGAGTACGGCATCGCGATGCAGGAGCTCGAGGCGGGCGACAGCGGCATCCGCACCTTCGTGTCGGTGCAGGGCTCGCTCGCGATGTCGGCGATCGCGAAGCACGGCTCGGAGGAGCAGAAGCAGGCGTGGCTCCCGCGGATGGCCGCGGGCGAGGCGATCGGATGCTTCGGGCTGACGGAGCCGAACGCGGGCAGCGACCCGGGCGCGATGCAGACCTTCGCGCGGCGCGACGGCGACGACTGGGTGATCGACGGCGCCAAGCGCTGGATCGGGCTCGCGTCGATCGCGGATGTGGCGGTCATCTGGGCGCAGACCGAGGAGGGCGTGCGCGGGTTCCTGGTGGAGACCTCGACGCCGGGCTTCACGGCGACCGCGATCGAGCCGAAGCTGTCGATGCGGGCGTCGATCCAGTGCGACATCGCGCTCGAGGGTGTGCGGGTGCCGGAGTCTGCTCGACTCCCCGGGGCGCGCGGACTGCGCGGGCCGTTCGAGTGCCTCAACGAGGCGCGCTTCGGCATCGCGTGGGGGGCGCTGGGCGCTGGGCGGGATGCACTCGAGACCGCGCTCGCCTACGCGGGCGAGCGCGAGGTGTTCGGGCGACCGCTCGCCGGCATGCAGCTGACGCAGGCGCGGCTGGCCGAGATGGTGCTCTCGCTGCAGCAGGCGCAGCTGCTGGCGCTGCACCTGGGGCGCCGCAAGGACGCCGGCCTGCTGCGCCCGCACGAGATCTCGATGGGCAAGCTCGCCTCCTGCCGCACGGCGATCACGATCTGCCGTGAGGCGCGGGCGCTGCTGGGCGGCAACGGCATCTCGCTCGAGCACTCGCCCATGCGGCACGCGGCGAACCTCGAGAGCGTGCGCACCTACGAAGGCACCGACGAGGTGCACACGCTCGTGATCGGGCAGGCGCTAACGGGGCTAGCGGCGTTCCGGGGGTGACGTTCCCGGCCTCTCGCGCAGATCGAGCAAGCGCGCGGAGCACAATTGCCTGCATGCAGGTTTCATGCAGCTGCAATAGACTCGGACCATGAGCAGCGAGATCATCCAGGTCCGCGACGTCCCCTCCGAGGATGCGCGAGCCCTGCGCGCACGCGCACGCGCACGGAACATGTCGTTGTCCAGCTATCTCCGCGAGCTCATCCACGACGACGCGTCTCGCCCCCTGATGGCAGACGTCGTGGCGCGCATCGCTTCGCGCGACAGCATCGAGGCCGGTGCCGCAGAGATCCAGTCGTTCATCGACGCCGATCGACGTTGAGATGACCGTCGTCGATGCGTCGATCGTCGTGCGACTGCTGCAGAACCGCCGCGGCGACGCAGCGCTTCGCGAGCGCTTCGGTCGACAACGCGAGTTCCATGCACCGGAGCTCATCGCAGCAGAGGTCGCGTCAGCGATCCGCGGGCTGTTGCTGACCTCGAAGCCCGCCATCCAGATCACCCAAGAGCGCGCGCAGCAGATGCTCGACGACTTCGCGGATCTGCCGCTCGTGCGCTACCCGATGCAACCCTTCCAGCGGCGAGTCTTGGCGCTGCGACACAACTTCACCGCCTACGACGCGTTGTACGTCGCCCTCGCAGAGTCGCTCGGGATGCCGCTGCTCACGGATGACCGGAAGTTCGCCGGTGGCCCGGAGCAGGCAGCCGTCATAGAGACCTGGCCGTGATCGGCCGCAGCAGGGTGAGGCGGGGCAGCCGACCGATCCCGCCTCAGACCAGCAGCCGCTCCAGCACTTGCACCACGCCGTGCTCGACGTTGCTCGGGGCGCGGTAGCGGGCCGTCGCGAGCACGTCGGGATGGGCGTTCGCCATCGCGAAGGTCCAGTCGGCGTCGGCGAGCATGCCGAGATCGTTGAGATAGTCGCCGAAGACCACCGTCTGCGCCGGGGTCACGCCCAGCTCGCGCTGCAGCGCCTCGACGCCGAGCCGCTTGTCGACGCTGTCGTGGATGACGTCGGCCCAGTTCGGCGAGCCGATCATGACGCGGTGCCCCGCGGGCCCGGGCGTGAGCCACCGCTCGGCGGCGGCCGCAGAGCCGCTCGCCGCATACACCGCGAGCTTCAGCACGTCGTCGGTGCGGTCGAGCAGATCCTCAACCACCTCGAACGCCACGTGATACTGCTGCGCCTCCGCGACGAAGACGGGGTCGGTCGACTCGATCGAGGCGATCTCGCGGCGGCTCGCGACGAGGTCCAGCTCACCGTCCGACTCCCGCACCGTGTGCACGATCTGCCGCACCGCATCCGGGTCGACCGTCGTGGTGCCGATGACTTCGCCGTCGTGGGTGGCGATGGCGCCGTTCTCAGCGATGCACGAGAATGTGCCGGCTCGCGCGAAGAGGTGCTCGAGGGTGGCCAGCTGGCGGCCGCTCGCGGGCGCGAAGGCGATGCCGGCTGCCTGCATGCGCGTCAGCAACGGCCAGAACGCGTCGGGCACGCGGCCGTCGGCGTCGAGCAGCGTGCCGTCCATGTCGCACACCACGAGACGGATGTCGAGATCAGCGGGAACGTCGAACGGCGGCACGTCGGCAGCGAGGTCGGGTGCAGTCTTCACAGCACCATCGTCGCAGAGCGTGACGACTTCTGCGCTGCATGCGCATGCGAAGCGCGAGACGCTAGAGGCATGACCCGCCGAGTCACCAGCTTCGACGTCGCCCGCCTGGCCGGCGTCTCGCAGTCCACCGTCTCCCGCGCGCTCCGCAACCTGCCCAACATCACGCCCGCCACGCGAGCGAAGGTCGCGCGGGCCGCGACAGAGCTGCGCTATGTGCCGCTGCAGTCTGGTCGCTCGCTCTCCACGCGGATCACCGGCCGCATCGCGGTCGTCTCGGAGGCGCTCACGAATCCGTTCTACCCGCAGCTGCTGGAGCCACTTCGCCAACGTCTTGCCGATCAGGGCTACCAGACGGTGCTCATCGGCGATCACGAGGACGACGCGCTGACCGTCGCGGCGCTCTCCGATGGCTCGTACGACGGCGTCATCGACACGACCGCGAGCCGCACATCTCGACTGCCTCGCGCCATGGCCGAAGCGGGCCTGCCGTGCGTGCTCGTCAATCGCATGACCGACGACCCCGATGAGCTGTCATGCACGTTCGACGACGAGGCCGGCGCCGCACGACTGGCCGGCTTGCTCATCGAGCTCGGCCACACCGACTTCGCCCTCATCGCCGGCCCTGAGCAGTACTCCACGAGCGCGCGTCGCGAACGCGGGCTGCGAACGGCGCTCGACGAGGCCGGGCTGTGGATCCCAGACCGCCGCACGAAGCACGTCGAGTTCGGCGCCGACAGCGGACACCGTGCAGCGCTCGAGCTGTTGGCGCAGCCACAGCGCGCCAGCGTGCTCTTCTGCCTCAACGATGTGCTCGCGCTCGGTGCCTTGAACGCTGCCACATCGCTCGAGCTGGACGTCCCGGGCGACGTGTCGGTCGTCGGATTCGACGACATCGCGATCGCGGGCTGGGATCGCTTCGCGCTCACCACGGTGCGATGCGATCTCGAGGCGCTCGCCGCAGAGGCCGTCGACATGCTCACACGCCTCGTTCGAGGGCTCACCGTCGATGGGTCGCGCACGATCGAGGTCGAGGTCGTCGCCCGTCAGACGCACGCTGCAGCGAAGGCAGCCGTCGTGCGTTGAGTTTCATACGTATGCACAGCAGGCTCTCCTTGTCTGTCAAAGGAGACATCTCATGAGCAACGACACTGCATCAGCCCGCCGCAAGAGCGCCCGGCTCTCGCTCCAGTCCGGCACCATCGGCGCCATCGTCGAGTGGTACGAGTACACGATCTACGGCCTGGCCTCAGCCCTCGTGTTCGGCCACGTCTTCTTTCCGGATCTCGAACCCGCGATCGGTCAGATCGTCTCGCTCGCGACGTTCGGCGTCGGCTTCCTCGCCCGCCCGATCGGCGCCTTCGTCGCCGGTCACCTCGGTGACGTGATCGGTCGCAAGTCGACGCTGATCCTGACGTTCTCGATCATGACGGTCTCGACCGCAGCGATCGGCCTGTTGCCCGGGCACGCGCAGATCGGCATCGCTGCACCCCTGCTGCTGTGCGTGCTGCGCCTCGCGCAGGGGTTCGCGGTCGGCGGAGAGTGGGGCGGCGCAGCGATCATCGCGGTCGAGAACGCGCCGCGCGAACGCCGCGGCTTCTTCGGCTCCTGGCCGCAGATCGGCGTCTCCGCCGGGCTGCTGCTCGGCACGGCCGTGGTGAGCCTCGTCGCCTGGGTCTCCGGCGATGCCTTCGCCGAGTGGGGATGGCGCGTGCCGTTCCTGCTCAGCATCCTCCTCGCCGCGGTCGGCTTCTACATTCGCCTGCGGGCGACCGAGAGCCCCGCGTTCCTCGAGGAGAAGGCGCGCATGGAGGCCGAGCAGGAGGAGCAGAAGGCGCCGCTGCCCGTGCTCTTCAAGCACCACCGTCGCTCGCTGCTGATCGCGATCTTCGGTCGCTTCGCCGAGGCGGGCAACTACTACCTCTTCACGACCTTCGTGCTCAGCTACGTCGCGGTGAACCTCGGCGTCGACAGCTGGGTCGGTCTGACCGCCTCCATGGTGGGCGCGGCCGCCAACATCGTGATGATCCCGATCTACGGCGCACTCTCTGATCGCATCGGCCGGCGGCGCACCTTCTTGATCGGTGCCGCGCTCATCATCGCGGTGTCGGCACCGACATTCCTGCTCGTGCAGAGCGGGGAGGCCTGGGCGATCATCCTCGGCGTGCTGCTGTTCCTCGGGCTCGGCCACGGCATGGTCTACGCCCCGATGCCTGCGCTGTACTGCGAGCTGTTCCCCACGAAGGTCCGCTACTCCGGCATCTCCGTCGGCTACCAGATGGCCTCGATCCTGCTCGCGAGCTTCACCCCCGCGCTCGCCAGCGCGATGGTGCTGTGGAGCGACGGTTCGATCTGGCCGGTGATCGCGTTCGCGATCGTCTGCACCCTGATCGCCGCGGTCGCCGTCTGGTTCGCACCGGACAACCGTCACCTCGAGCTGAACGAGATCGGTCAGCTGCCCGCCGACCGGGCGGACGCCGGGCGCGTGCCCGCCGCAGTCTGAACCCACCAACCGCGAAGGAGAACCATCATGACCATCGTGACCGACCAGCCGATCTCGACGATCGACCTCAAGCTGCCCTCGGGCGACGCCGCAGAGCGCGGCAGCACCGCCGACGTCCGTCAGATCGTGGAGGGCGTCATCTCCGACATCCGCGAGCGGGGCGACGAAGCCGTGCGCGAGTACTCGAAGAAGTTCGACGACTACGCGCCCGACTCCTTCCTGCTCTCGGAGGAGCAGCTCGACGAGATCGTCGCGCGAGTTCCCGAGCAGGTGCTCGAGGACATCCGCTTCGTGCAGGAGCAGGTGCGCCACATGGCGCAGAAGCAGCTCGAGTCGCTGAGCGACTTCGAGATCGAGACCCTGCCAGGGGTGCTGCTAGGGCAGAAGCACGTGCCGATCCAGGCCGCAGGCGCCTACGTCCCCGGCGGCAAGTACCCGTTGCTCGCCAGCGCCCACATGACGATCGTCACCGCCAAGGTCGCCGGCGTCGAGCGCGTCGCGGCCTGCACGCCGCTGATCAAGGGCGAGGTGCCCGACGCGACCGTCGCCGCCATGCGTTTGGCAGGTGCAGACGAGATCTACCTGCTCGGCGGC
The DNA here is from genome assembly GCF_022436485.1 of Agrococcus sp. ARC_14. NCBI lineage: Bacteria > Bacillati > Actinomycetota > Actinomycetes > Micrococcales > Microbacteriaceae > Agrococcus > Agrococcus sp. ARC_14. The sequence goes on along the minus strand of NZ_JAKUDO010000001.1, from coordinate 466,660 downwards.
ATCCAGGCTGTCGCCGCCATGGCCGTCGGCACCGAGACCATCGCTCCCGTGAACATGCTGGCCGGCCCCGGCAACGCCTTCGTGGCCGAGGCGAAGCGGCAGCTCTTCGGCGAGGTCGGCATCGACCTGTTCGCGGGCCCCACCGAAGTGCTCATCGTCGCCGATGAGCACGCCGACCCGTTCGTCGTCGCGGTCGATCTGCTCTCGCAGGCCGAGCACGGGCCCGACTCGCCCGCGATCCTCATCACGACCAGCGAGGACCTCGGCCGCACGGTCATCGAGCACATCGATGCGCTCCTGCCGGGCATGTCGACGCGCGACTTCGCCGAGGCCGCGTGGCGCGACTGGGGCGCCGTGCATGTCGTGACGACGCTCGACGACGCCTACGCGCTCGCCGACCGCTACGCATCCGAGCACGTCCAGATCCTCACGCAGCAGCCGCGCGAGGCGCTCGAGAAGATGCACGACTACGGCGCGCTCTTCCTCGGCGAGGGCACCTGCGTCTCATACGGCGACAAGGTCATCGGCACCAACCACGTGCTCCCCACCCGCGGCGCCGCTCGCTACACGGGTGGCTTGTGGGTCGGCAAGTATCTGCGCACCGTCACGTACCAGGAGGTCGTCAACGAGGAGTCGAGCGCGTTCCTGGGCGAGCTGTGCGGTCGCGCGGCACGCGTCGAACGCTTCGAGGGTCACGCCCGTTCAGGCGACATCCGCGCTGCGAAGTACGGCGGTGCCGAGCTGCCCTGGACCGAGCACACGTTCCAGCGGTGAGTGGCTGCGGCGGCCGGCCCTCGGGTCGGCTGCTGCCAGAGCGAGAGGCACGCATCATGCAGACGGATGCTTCGGGTCGCTTCCAGGGGCGTGTTGCGTTGGTCACAGGCGCCGGCAGGGGCCTTGGCGCAGCGATCGCCGATCGGCTCGCAGCCGGTGGCGCGACGGTGCTCGGCACCAGCCGCTCAACAGAGGAGGCGCAGCGCATCGGCGACCGCTACGGCACCCGCCCCTGTGTGCTCGACCTCACGGAGATCGCGTCGATCGAGCCAGCGATCCAGCACGCGACCGACGCTGCGGGCGGCATCGATCTGCTCGTCAACAACGCCGGCGTCAACGTGCCTGTCCCCGCGCTGCAGCTGCGAGAGGACGACTGGGATGCGGTGCACGACGTCAACGTGAAGGGCACCTTCTTCGTCACGCAGGCGCTCGCGCGCCACTGGGTCTCGCGTGGCGCGCCAGGCGCGGTGGTGACGATCGGATCGCAGGCGGGGATCGTCGCGATCGAGGATCGCGCCGCATATGGTTCCAGCAAGGCGGCGATCGCTCAGCTCACGCGCCAGCTCGCCTTCGAATGGGGGCAGCACGGCATTCGCGTGAACGCCGTGGCACCGACCTTCGTGCCGACGGAGCTGACCGCATCGACGCTCTCCGAACCGGTGGTCGCCGAGCGCCTGCTCGCCCGCATACCGCTGGGCCGATTCGGCACGGCTGACGAGGTCGCCGATGCGGTCGCCTTCTTGCTCAGCGACGCCGCCTCCCTCATCACCGGTCACACGCTCGTCGCCGACGGCGGCTATACCGTCCACTGACCGGCGGACGCCGGATCAGGCCCGAGTCACGTCGACCGCGTGGTGCTCGAGGTCGTGCAGCGCGTAGACGAGCAGCGTCTCGACGGTGAAGACCGAGCCGTTGGAGCGCCTGCCGGGCCGCTCCCACGCGTCTGACGGCACCCCATCCGCCGCGCCTGCGAGCGACGCGGCAGCCAGGTCGAGCTCGGCGGCCACGTGCTCGGGCTCGAGGCTCGCGTAGTCGCCGTCGATCGCCGCCTGATCCTGATCCCAGTTGGCGAACTCGGGGTCGGGCGCTCCCAGCAGCTGCTCGAGGCGCGTCTGCATGACGCCGCAGACGTCGCGCACGTGCGCCGCGTACTCCAGCGGCGACCAGGTCGCGTCGTCGGGGCGCTCGCTCACCGCATCGCCGTGGAGCCGCTGGTGCATCGCGGCGGCGGCATGGCGGATGCGTCGGCCGAGGTCGTCGCGGTCGACCGCCAGCGGGTCGAACCCGCACTCGGCGCAGCGCTCGTGGAGGACCCAGGTCCAGTCCTTGGTGTCGGGCTCGATCGGCATGCAGCCAGCATGCCATCGCCAGACATCATCCCGGAGGATGAGGCCGCCGAGACCCAGGAGGGACGCGGCACGGCACTCCTTCTTCCTACCGTCGAAGCAGACGAAAGGAACCGCATCATGGAGATGTTCTCACTGCTCTTCACCGCCGCCGAGGCCGCGCTCGTGGCGCTCGGCATCGCCACCATCACGGTGGTCGCCATCGGCGGCCTCATCGTCGGCACCGCCTCCTTCGCGGGCAACCGCCGCCGCGCGCGCTGACGCAGACCGTGGGCCCGCGCTTGCGAGCGCATCCGGCGGGGCATACTGTATTCCTGAACGATCGGTCACTAATTCGTGGAGCGGTGCGCATCGCCCGCTCGGTGATCACGACGATGGAGTCAGGAGTCCCATGCCCGAGGCCCTTCTCGTCGGAGGTGTGCGCACTCCCGTCGGCCGCTACGGCGGCGCGCTCGCGAGCATCCGCCCCGACGACCTGGCTGCGCTCGTGGTCGGCGAGGCGGTGCGTCGCGCCGGCCTCGACCCGGCGACGATCGACGAGGTGATCCTCGGCGGCGCCAACCAGGCCGGTGAGGACAACCGCAACGTCGCCCGCATGGCCACGCTGCTGGCGGGGCTGCCCGATGAGATCCCGGGCATGACCGTCAACCGCCTGTGCTCCTCCGGCATGTCGGCGATCATCATGGCCTCGCAGATGATCCGCGCCGGCGACGCCGACATCGTGATCGCCGGCGGCGTCGAGTCGATGACGCGCGCGCCCTGGGTGCAGGCCAAGCCCGAGCGCCCGTGGGCCAAGCCCGGCGAGGCCTTCGACACCTCGATCGGCTGGCGCTTCACGAACCCGCGGCTCGCGGCCCGCGACAAGGCCACCTTCTCGATGCCCGAGACGGCCGAGGAGGTCGCTCGCGTCGACGGCATCACGCGCGAGCAGGCCGACGCCTTCGCGCTCTGCTCCCACGAGCGCGCCATCGCCGCGATCGACGCCGGCCGCTTCGCCGACGAGATCGTGGCGGTGCCGACGAAGGCCGGCGACGTGACGGTCGACGAGGGGCCGCGACGGGAGACGACGAAGGATGCGCTGGCGCGCCTGAGGCCCGTCGTCACCGGTGGCTCCGTGGTCACCGCAGGCAACGCGTCCAGCCTCAACGACGGTGCGTCGGCGATCGTCGTCGCCTCTGATGCAGCGGTCGAGCGGCTGGGCCTTGCCGCGCGCGCTCGCGTGGTGGGCGGCGCGAGCGCGGGCATCGCGCCAGAGATCATGGGGCTCGGGCCCGTGCCCGCGACCGAGAAGCTGCTCGCCCGCACGGGGCTGTCGATCGGCGACCTGGGCGCCGTCGAGCTGAACGAGGCCTTCGCGACGCAGTCGATCGGCACGATCCGGCGGCTGGGGCTCGACGACAGCATCGTGAACGCCGACGGCGGTGCGATCGCGCTCGGCCACCCGTTGGGCTCGTCGGGCTCGCGGCTGGTCGTGACGCTGCTCGGCCGGATGGAGCGCGAGGGCGCCGACCGAGGCCTCGCCACCATGTGCGTCGGCGTCGGCCAGGGCACCGCGATCATCCTGGAGCGGGTGTGACCATGCGCACCGCCACGACGGCCCGGTCCGTCAACCGGTGTAGAGCGCACGCGACGGGATTATCGCGTCGTCGCCGATCTGCACCGGTTGAGTGGCCGGCCTTGCCGGGACAGTCGGCCGAGGGCGCCGCATGAGCACCAGCCTCCGCATCGAGGATCGCGGCAGCCACCTGCTCGCCACCCTCGACCGACCCGAGAAGCGCAACGCCATCGACCAGGAGCTCGTCGACGCGCTGCACGCGCTCTGCGCCCGGCTCGAGGTCGAGCGGCGCACGCTCGTGCTCGCCGGCAGCGGCGGCGACTTCGCGGCCGGCGCCGACATCGCGCAGCTGCGCGAGCGCCGCGCCCCCGACGCGCTCGCGGGCATCAACACCCGCTGCTTCCAGCGCATCCGCGCCCTGCCGATGCCGGTGATCGCCGTGCTCGAGGGCTACGCGCTCGGCGGCGGCGCAGAGCTCGCCTACGCCGCCGACATCCGCATCGGCACGCCGACGCTGCAGATCGGCAACCCCGAGACGGGCCTCGGCATCATCGCCGCCGCCGGCGCCACCTGGCGGCTGCCGCAGATCGTCGGCGACGCGGTCGCGAGCGAGATGCTCCTGACCGGCCGGCTGCTCAGCGCCGGCGAGGCGCTCACCGCGGGCCTCGTGAGCGCTGTGCTCGAACCCGAGGCCGCGCTCGCCCGCGCCACCGAGATCGCCGAGCGCATCGCGAAGCTCGACCCCGCCGCTACGCAGGCGACGAAGCGCACGCTGCTCGCCCCCGCGAGCGCGCATCCCGCCATCGAGCTGCAGGAGCAGGCCGTGCTGTTCGAGAGCGACGAGAAGCAGCGCCGCATGACGGCGTTCCTCGAGCGGCGCAGCCGATCGACCGGGGCCGCCACCGAGGGGAAGGCGCGGCGATGACCGAGCAGCAGATCGACGACACGGATGCCGTGGTCGGCGCAGGCGCGCCCGAGCGCGTCGGGGTGTTGGGCGGCGGCCGCATGGGTGCCGGCATCGCGCACGCCTTCGTGCTGGCCGGCAGCCAGGTGATCATCGTCGAGCGCGACGCCGCCGCGGCCGACGCCGCCCGCGGCCGCGTGACCGAGAGCCTGCGCGCGAGCGTCGAGCGCGGCTGGTCCGAGCCGCTGGTCGAGCTCGAGGGCCGCATCACGGTCGCCCTCGACGTCGACGCCTTCACCGACAGCGGCCTCGTGATCGAGGCCGTGCCCGAGGATGAGGGGCTGAAGGCGGATGCGCTGGCGCGCGTCGAGGCGGTCCTGGCCGACCGCGCGGCGCTGGCGAGCAACACCTCCTCCATCTCCATCGATCGGCTGGCGGCGAGGCTGACCCGCCCCGAGCGCTTCCTAGGGCTGCACTTCTTCAACCCGGTGCCCGCATCCGCGCTGGTGGAGATCGTGCTGGGCGACGCCTCCGCCCCGGCGCTCGCGAACGACGCGCGTGCCTGGGTGGAGGCGCTCGGCAAGACGCCCGTGACCGTGCACGATGCGCCGGGCTTCGCGAGCTCACGACTCGGTGTCGCGCTGGGCCTGGAGGCGATCCGCATGGTCGAGGAGGGCGTGGCGAGCCCCGGCGACATCGACGCGGCCATGGAGCTCGGCTACAAGCACCCGGCCGGGCCGCTGCGCACCACCGACATCGTGGGGCTCGACGTGCGGCTCGGCATCGCCGAGCAGCTGCACCGCGATCTGGGCGAGCGCTTCGCACCCCCGCAGCTGCTGCGCGACATGGTCGCCGAGGGCCGCCTCGGCAAGAAGGCCGGCCGCGGCTTCTACGACTGGACTGCACCGTGACCCACCCCCGCCCCGCACAACGCAAGCCCGCATCCGCCGTGTCGCGCCCCCGCGGGGCGATCGGCGAGTTCCGCCCCGGTTCGAGCCGATCCGGCTTGCGTTGTGCATCGGGGTCCGCCGAGACGAGGAGCCGACGATGACCCGACTGCTGCCCAGCTACATCCAGGACTCCTGGTGGGAGCCCACCGACGCGACCGACGCGACCGTCGTACGCGACGCATCCACGGGTGATGAGGTCGTGCGCGTCAGCGCCACCGGTCTCGACACCGCCGCCGCGCTCGACCACGCCCGCATCGTCGGCCAGCACAGCCTGGCGCCCCTCACCTTCCACGAGCGCGCGATCCTGCTGAAGCAGTTCGCGCTCGCGCTCACCGAGCGCAAGCAGGAGCTCTACGGCCTCAGCTTCCAGGCCGGCGCCACCGCGAACGACGCCTGGGTCGACATCGACGGCGGCATCGGCGTGCTCTTCACCTACTCGTCGAAGGGCCGGCGCGAGATGCCCCAGTCGACGATCTACCTCGACGGCGCGGTCGAAGTCCTGTCAAAGGACGGCTCCTTCCTCGCCCGCCACATCTGCACGACCCTGCCGGGCGTCGCGGTGCAGATCAACGCCTTCAACTTCCCGGTCTGGGGCTCGCTCGAGAAGCTCGCGCCGGCGTTCCTCGCCGGCATGCCCACGCTCATCAAGCCCGCGACACCCACCGGCTTCGTCGCCGAGCACATGGTGCGCATCCTCGCCGAGTCCGGCCTGCTGCCCGCTGGCGCGATCCAGATCGTCAACGGCTCCGCCCGCGACCTGATGGACCACCTGCGGCTCGGCGACACGGTCGGCTTCACCGGCAGCGCCTCCACCGCCGACTCGCTGCGCCGCCACGACGCGGTGCAGGCCCGCGGCGTGCGCTTCACCGCCGAGACCGACTCGATCAACGCTTCCGTGCTCGGCCCCGACGCGACCGAAGGCACCCCCGAGTTCGACGCCTTCGTGCGCGGCCTCGTCACCGAGATGACCTCGAAGGCCGGCCAGAAGTGCACCGCGATCCGGCGCGCGATCGTGCCGACGGGCATGACGGATGCGGTGGCAACGGCCGTGCGCGAGCGCATCGCCGCGAAGGTGGTCGTCGGCGACCCGCGGGGCGAGGGCGTCACGATGGGGCCGCTCGCCTCCACCGAGCAGCGCGACGAGGTGCTGCAGCAGGTCATGAAGCTGCGCGAGGGCGGCGGGCAGATCGTGGTCGGCGGCGACGCCGGCGAGGTGCGGCTGGCCGACGGCTCGATGGGGCTGGCAGAGGACGGTGCCTTCCTGGCGCCGACGCTGCTGGCGTTCAAGGATCCAGAGGCGGATGCGCTGCACACGATCGAGGCGTTCGGCCCGGTCTCGTCGCTGGTCGAGTACGGCTCGCCCGAGCAGGCCGCCGAGCTCGTCGCTCGTGGCGGCGGATCCCTCGTCACCTCGGTCGCCTCGCACGACGCGGCCTTCGTGGCAGAGCTCACGCGCCGCATCGCGCCGCACAACGGCCGCATCCTGCTGCTCGACCGCGACGACGCGCGCGCCTCCACCGGTCACGGCTCGCCGCTGCCGATGCTCGTGCACGGCGGCCCCGGTCGCGCCGGGGGCGGCGAGGAGCTGGGCGGCATCCGCTCGGTGCTGCACCACATGCAGCGCACGGCCGTGCAGGGATCGCCCGCGATGCTGACGGCGGTCACCGGGGTGTGGCACACCGGGGCTCCGGCGTCGACCGAGCCCCCGCATCCGTTCCGGAAGTCCTTGGCCGAGCTGCAGATCGGTGATCGGGTGGTCTCGGAGCGGCGCGAGATCACCCTCGACGACATCGAGCACTTCGCCGAGTTCACCGGCGACACCTTCTATGCCCACATGGATCAGGCGGCGGCCGAGGCGAACCCGTTCTTCCCGGGGCGCGTCGCGCACGGCTACCTGCTGCTGTCGTTCGCGGCGGGGCTGTTCGTCGAGCCGGCGCCGGGCCCCGTGCTGGCGAACACCGGCCTCGACAACCTGCGCTTCATGACGCCGGTCTCCCCCGGCGACAGCCTGCGGGTCACGCTCACGGCCAAGCAGATCACGCCGCGCGAGACCGACGAGTACGGCGAGGTGCGGTGGGATGCGGTGCTCACGAACCAGCGCGACGAGACGGTCGCGCAGTACGACCTGCTGACCTACGTCGCGAAGACGCAGGCGGCCTGACCCGGCTTCTCAGGCGCGGCGAAGCACGGAGCAGAACGACAGCGCACGTGCCTACGCGACCGAGCAGTGCGCGGGCGCTTCGGGGGTCGTGCTCAAAGCACTACTTCCTGCTCGTAGTCCGCGCGTCCGCAGGGTCGGGCACGATGTCGTCGCCCGCAGGTGCAGCGTCGGCGAGCCCCCGAAGGATCCGGTCGCTGGATGCGTCGAGCGGGTAGAAGAACTCGAGCGCGAGCTCGGCGACGGTCACGTCGGCGGGAGTTCCGAAGGTCGTCATCGTGCTGAACAGGGTCAGATCTCCGTGCGGCGTGCGGATCCGGAGCGGCACCTGGATCGGGCTCTCGGGCAGATGCTCGGATTCCTGCATGCCCCGTGCCGGCGCAGGGTATGCCTCGACCTCTTCGTAGATGCGCCGCAGCTCCTCGTCGTCGGTGGCCTCGAGCTGGCGTCGAAGCTGGTCGAGCATGGCAGCTCGCACCTGGTCGGCGTTCGTCAGCGATGGGAGCAGCCCGTCGGGGTGGAGCACGAGACGGAACACGTTCGGCACGGGCGAGCTCAGCGCAGGCGGGCTGTCCGACATCAGCACCCGCATGCCCCGGTTGGCGGCGACGATGTTCCACGAACGGTCGATCGCGACGGCGGGAAACGGCTCGTGGGCCGTGAGCATGACGTCCACGGCCTCCCGAATGGCAGACATGCTCGGCTCGGACAACGGCGTCTCGCGGTAGGCCGGCGCGTAGCCGGCGGCGATCAGCATCCGATTCCGCTCACGCAGCGTCAGCTCGAGCACCTCGGCGAGCCGCGCGAGCATCTCGCGACTCGGCTGCGCGCGGCCGGTCTCGAGATAGGACAGATGCCGGGTCGAGACGTCGGCAGTGCTCGCGAGGTCGAGCTGGCTCAGGCGGCGACGGGAGCGCGCCGCACGCAGGAGCTCGCCGACGGTAGACGCATCCGCCCCTGCACGTGCTGCTCGATTCGGCATCGTCCCACGCTAGCCGGACGGCACGTCGAGACCATGACCTGTGAGGTTATTGATTCGCTAACCTCCGGCGTCGAGGGTGGACTCATGACCACATCGACCAGTCCCATGGACCATCACTCCGCAGCATCGAGCCCGCCTCACTCGCAGCATCGCCTCCGCAGGTCTCTGCGCATCGACGGATGGAGCACCGCGGTGTTCGGCGTCGTGCTGCTCGCCACCTCGGGCGCCCTGGCCGCCCCGCTCGGCTTTCCGACGAGCTGGTCGATCCCGTTCGGCGTCGCGATGATCGGCGGAGGAGCATGCGTGCTGCTCACCGCCGGCTACCCGGTGATCACGCGACGCGCGGCCGCCGTCATCGCGACGGTCAACGGCCTCAGCGCGATCGGGCTTGCGCTGTTGACCGTGAGCGGATGGATCCCCCTCACCGCGGCAGGAGTGGGCTTCCTCCTCTTCGGCGCGGCGCTCGTGGCCGTCTTCGCGACGGTCGAGCTGGTGGGCCTGCGCCGGATCGCCCCCGAGGCGCCGCTCGTTGCGCCGGCAGGCGGCACTCGGTGAGGATCACGATCTTCGGCGCATCCGGAAGAACCGGTCGCCTCATCGTGCGCCAGGCGCTCGACCGCGGTCACGACGTGACCGCCGTCGTTCGCCAGCCGGTCCGATTCGATCCCGCGCGCGCGAACCTTCGTGTCGAGGTCGGCGACCTCAACGACCCGACGACGCTCGAGCCTTCCATCTCCGGGGCAGACGCCGTGGTGTCGGCGCTCGGCCCGACCGGCCGCGACCGGACCGCCGCGATCTGCGCGCCCGCGACGCGCAGCATCCTCCGGACGATGGCCGACACCGGCGTGATGCGCGTGGTGGCCCTGAGCGCGCAGCCAGTGCTGCGCGGGGCGTCCGGCGAACCGTGGTGGTTCCGCGCGAGCGTGCTGCCGCTCGTTCGAGTCGTGTACCGCAACGTCTACGCCGACCTCGGCGAGATGGAGCAGACGCTGGCCCGCAGCGACCGCGACTGGACCGTGCTCCGGCCGCCCGCGCTCACCGACGGCCCCGGACTCGGCTCGTACCGGATGCGCGAGGCGGCGAACGTGCGGAGCATGCGCATGGCCCGCGGGGATCTCGCGCGAGCAGCGCTGGACGTCATCGATGACGTCGACACCCGGCGCCGCGCGTTCGGCGTCGGCTAGGAGCTGCCCGCGCGACCAAAGCGGCGCGTGGGCACGACAAACCGGTACCGAATGGCCGCCATGAGCTTCTGTGGCGACCATTCGGTACCGGTCTGTGGAGCGGACTACTCCGCGGGGAGGATGAGCTCCTGGCCGGCCATGATCAGGTCGGGGTTCGAGAGGGTGTCCTGGTTGACGGCGAAGATGCCGAGCCAGCCGCTCTCGACGCCCTCGGCCTCGGCGATCTCGAAGAGCGTGTCGCCCGACTCGACCGTGACGGACTCGTCGGAGGGCTCGACGTCGGGCAGCTCGTAGCTCGGCGCCGCCGGTGCGGCCGCGGCCTGCTGCGCGGGTGCTGCCTGCTCGGCCGGAGCCGCCTGCTCAGCGGGCGCGGCCTCGGCCGGCGCCGCCTGCTGCGAACCCGAGTCGACCGGCGTGCTGCTCGGCTCGGCCGAACCGCTCGCGCCGATCTGCGCCGAGCACGAGGGCCATGCGCCCCAGCCCTGCCCGGCAAGCGTGTTCTCCGCGACGCGGATCTGCTCGGCGCGCGAGGCGTCGGCCGGGTTGCCGCTGCCGCCGTAGGCCTCCCACGTCGACTGCGAGAACTGCAGGCCGCCGTAGTAGCCGTTGCCGGTGTTGATCGACCAGTTGCCGCCCGACTCGCACTGCGCGAGGGCGTCCCAGGTGGATCCGTCGGCCGCGTTCGCCGCGGTGGGCACGAGCACGGCTCCTGCGACGGTCGCGATGCCGACGGCCATGAGGCCGCCGACGTATCGCTTCGATCGGCGTGCGCCGTTGTTGGTCTGCTTCTTGATCACTCTGAACTCCGCAGCCCCGTCTCGGGCACGCACTGCGCGCATCCGACCGCCCGACCGGTTCGAATCGTTTCGATGACGCGAAGGACTCTTGGGGCGGACTCGACGGCCGTCCTTCGCGGTTCAAGCCGCCGACGCTATCAAAGATCACGATTGAATAACAATCGTGCAGACACGGCATGCCGTCGCGGGGCGATGCGCGCTATCCGCTAAGGCTTGACGCCGACCGCCCCGAAACCGGCACCGATGTGTTGCCGGTTCGCCTTCCGAGCGACGCGGAGGTACCGGAGATCTGGCGCCGAGCCTGCGGGCTCGCGGACTACAGCGAGGACGGCTCGCGCAGGCCGGTGCGCACGAGCTGCAGCACCGAATCGGCCAGCTGCTCGGGCGAGATGGGCCCATCCGGCCGGTACCACTCGACGATCGAGTTGACCATGCCGAAGGTCAGCCGCTCGGCGATGCGCGGCTCCATGTCGGGTCGCAGCGTGCCCTCGTCGCGCGACGCCTCGAAGAGCCCGCGCAGCTTGCGGTCGATCGCGCGCCGCCGCCGCATCGCCTCGAGCTCGATCGGTGTGTTGCCGCGCAGCCGCAGCAGCAGCGTCACGTAGGGCTTGCGCTCGCAGAGCACGAGCACGGCGCCGCGGATCACGAAGCGGATGCGGTCGACGACCGGTCCGGACGTCGCCTCGGGCGCGTCGAACACGGCTTCGAGAGCGTCGAGCGCCTGCGCGAGCGCGACCTCGAGCATCTGTTCCTTGGAGGCGAAGTGGTGGTAGATCGCAGACTTCGACAGCCCCAGCCGCTCGGCCAGGACGCCGAGCGAGGTGGCGTCGTAGCCGCGCTCGTTGAACGCCTCGACGACCACCTCGAGCATGGAATCGCGGTCGTAGCCGGGGCGGCCGCGGCGGGCGGCCGAAGCGACGGGCTCGGTGGTGGTCATCAGAGCATCATCTCAGTGCACCCGCAGGTCGAGGAGGCCGCGACCCGCAGGGTCGCCGCCGTCACGAGACCGCAGGCAGCGCCAGGGTCTCGCGACGCGTGCCGGCTTCGCCGGCGCGCTCCTCGACCTTGCGCGCTCCGGGCTCACGGTCGTGAGCCCTCCGCGCGCAAATCGTAGACACGCTTGTACTTGCCCTCGCTGCGCGGCAGCGAACCGGCCGGCACGATCTCCACGTCGACCGACGTGCCGATCCGCTCCTTCACGCGCAGCTTCAGGATCTCGGCGGCCGCCGTCGACACGACCGGCTTCACGCCCGGCGTGCACTCGATCTTCACGACCAGCCCGTCCATCCGCCCCCGCTTGACGAGCTCGAGCACGAAGTGCGGCGTGAGGTGCTCGATCTCGAGCGCGATCTCCTCGATCTGCGTCGGGAAGAGGTTCACGCCGCGCAGGATGATCATGTCGTCGTTGCGCCCGGTGATCTTCTCGATGCGCCGCATCGTGGGATGCGCGGTGCCGGGCAGCAGCCGGGTGAGATCCCGCGTGCGGTAGCGCAGCACCGGGAAGGCGGTCTTCGTCAGCGACGTGAAGACCAGCTCGCCCATCTCGCCGTCGGGCAGCACCTCGCCGGTCTCGCTGTCGATCACCTCCGGCAGGAAGTGGTCCTCCCAGATGTGCGGGCCGTCCTTCGTGACGACCGACTCGCTGCCGACGCCCGGCCCCATGACCTCCGACAGCCCGTAGATGTCGACCGCATCCAGCCCCATCCGACGCTCGAGCTCGAGCCGCATCTCGTTCGTCCACGGCTCGGCGCCGCAGATCGCGACCTTCAGCGACAACTCGCGCGGGTCGAGCCCCGCGGCCTCGAACGCATCCGCGATCGTCAGCAGATAGGACGGCGTGCACATGATCGCGTCGGGCTCGAAGTCGCGGATGAGCTGCACCTGCCGGGCGGTCTGCCCACCCGAGACGGGGATCACGGTCGCACCCAGTCGCTCGATGCCCGAGTGGGCGCCGAGGCCGCCCGTGAACAGCCCGTAGCCGTAGGCGTTGTGCACCTTCATGCCGGGGCGCACACCCGCGGCGCGCAGCGATCGCGCCACCACCTCTGCCCAGTTGTCGAGGTCGCCCTGCGTGTAGCCGACGACGGTCGGCCGGCCCGTGGTCCCGGAGGAGGCGTGGATGCGCACGACCTCATCCATCGGCACCGCGAACATGCCGAAGGGATACGACTGGCGCAGATCCTCCTTCGTGGTGAACGGCAGCCTCGCGAGGTCGTCGAGCGAGCGGATGTCGTCGGGATGCACGCCGGCCGCATCGAGCTTCGCCGTGTAGGTCGGCACGTTCGCGTAGGCGTGGCGCACGGTCTGCTGCAGGCGCGTCAGCTGCAGCGCGCGCAGCTCGTCGAGCGAGAGGCGCTCGCCGGCGTCGCGAAGGTCGTCGGATGCGATGGTCATGCGGGTCCTCCCGGTCCGGTCGGGGCTGTGCGGTTCGTCGTGAACGAGCGGCCGCGGAACTCGGCGACCGTCTCGCCGGTCTCGTCGACGATCGCGACGTCGTAGATGCCGTTGCGGCCAGAGCGCCAGCGCCGCTCGGCCGTGGCGGTGAGGGTCTGGCCGGCGTGCGTGGCCTTCGCGAAGGTGATGTCGGCGCCCGAGGCGACCGTCACGTGGTCGTCCTCGTTGCAGGCGTAGGCGAAGGCGGTGTCGGCGAGCGTGAACACCAGCCCGCCGTGGGTGATGCCGAAGCCGTTCACCATCGCGTCGGTGACCGTCATCGTCAGCACCGCCCGGCCGCGCTCGAGCTCGGCGATCTCGATGCCAAACGCCTCTTTCGCGCGATCGGTCTCGGCCATGATCGTGGCCAGCCAGGTGGTGTCTCTGCTCGTCTCGAGTGCCATGCGCGCTCCATTGCGTCTGCGTCCCGGATCGCGGCCCGTTGCAGGCCCGCGTCGCGCCAGTCTATACTTACTGAACGTTCGGTCACTAATTCCGAGCAGAACCGCAGGAGGAGTCGACGATGACGCTCACCGCACCCGACGCATCCGCCATGTCGGTCGCAGACGAGGCCGAAGCACAGGCGCACTTCGATGCCATCATCGAGGCCGATCAGCGCATCGAGCCGCGCGACTGGATGCCCGAGGCCTACCGCAAGACGCTCATCCGGCAGATCTCGCAGCACGCGCACTCCGAGATCATCGGCATGCAGCCAGAGGGCAACTGGATCTCGCGCGCACCGAGCCTCAAGCGCAAGGCCATCCTGATGGCCAAGGTGCAGGACGAGGCCGGCCACGGGCTCTACCTCTACTCTGCGGCGCAGACGCTCGGCATCAGCCGTGACGAGATGACCGAGCAGCTGATCGAGTCGCGCGCCCGCTACTCCTCCATCTTCAACTACCCGACGCCCACCTGGGCAGACATGGGCGCGATCGGCTGGCTCGTCGACGGCGCCGCGATCTGCAACCAGGTGCCGCTGTGCCGCGCCTCCTACGGCCCCTACGGCCGGGCGATGGTGCGCATCTGCAAGGAGGAGTCGTTCCACCAGCGGCAGGGCTTCGAGATCCTGCTCGAGCTGAGCCAGGGGACGGATGCGCAGCACAGGATGGCGCAGGAGGCCGTCGACCGCTGGTACTGGCCCTCCTTGATGATGTTCGGCCCGCCCGACGACGAGTCGCCGAACTCGGCGCAGTCGATGGCCTGGAAGATCAAGCGCTTCTCGAACGACGAGCTGCGGCAGCGCTTCGTCGGCATGCTCGTGCCGCAGGTCGAGGTGCTCGGTCTCACGCTGCCCGACCCGAACCTGCGCTGGAACGAGACGACGAAGAGCTGGGACATGTCCGAGATCGACTGGACCGAGTTCAACGAGGTGCTCGCCGGTCGCGGCCCCTCCAACGCGCAGCGCATCCAGCACCGTCGCGACGCCCACGAGGACGGCGCGTGGGTGCGCGAGGCCGCTGCGGCCTACGCCCAGAAGCAGGCGGCTGCGCAGCGTCAGGCTGCGTGACCCCAGCACCCGTTGGTCGAGGAGACCGCGGAGCGGCCGTATCGAGACTCGACGAAGGAGACCCCATGGCATCACCAGGCGACATCGCCGGCGAGGGCTGGCCGCTGTATGAGGTGTTCGTGCGCGCGAACCGCGGGCTGAGCCACGTGCACGTCGGCTCCCTGCACGCGCCCGACGACGACATGGCGCTGCGCAACGCGCGCGACCTCTACACGCGTCGCAACGAGGGTGTCTCGGTGTGGGTGGTGCGCTCGAGCGCGATCACCACGAGCGACCCCGACCAGAAGGGTGCGTTCTTCGAGAGCCCCGCCGGCAAGAACTACCGGCACGCGAAGTACTACGAGAAGAGCGCGGAGGTGCCGCACCTGTGAACGCTCCCCAGCCCCCGGCGACCGGTCGCGACGCCGCCGCCGTCAACGCCGCCTACGAGGCCGAGGCGGCCGAGGCGCACGGCGACGTCACCGTCGACGAGCTCGACCTCGCCGCAGAGCTCTCGGGCGTGCCCTCGGCGAGGGCCACCGACGACGTGGCCGAGTACGCGCTCCGGCTCGGCGACGACGCGCTGATCCTCTCCCAGCGGCTCGGCTGGTGGATCTCGCGCGCCCCCGAGCTCGAGGAGGACATGGCGCTGGGCAACATCGCCCTCGACCTGCTCGGGCACGCCCGCAGCCTCCTGCACTACGCGGGCACCGCATCCGACCGCTCCGAGGACGACCTCGCCTACTGGCGCGACGAGCACGAGTTCCGCTGCGCGTGGCTCTTCCAGCAGCCGAACGGCGACTTCGCGCACACGATCGTGCGCGGCCTCATCGCGGCGATCTGGATGCAGGAGCTCCACACCGCGCTGTCGACGTCGACGGATGCATCACTGGCGGCCATCGCGGCCAAGTCGGTCAAGGAGGTGGCCTACCACCGCGACCACGCCGTGCAGTGGACCCTGCGCCTCGCCGGCGGCACCGACGAGTCGCGCGAGCGCCTGCTCGTCGCGCTCACCGACACCTGGGTCTACATCGACGAGCTGTTCCGCGACGACGAGCTGCACGAGCGCCTCGAGGGCATCGTGCCGCGGCCCTCGAGTCTGCGCGCCGGCTTCGACGAGGTGTGGGATGCGGTGCTCGCGGAGGCGGAGATCACCCCTGCCGACTTCGTCGACAAGAAGATCGGGGCGTCCTCCGGTGGCGGCCGCTTCGGCAACCACTCCACGCACCTGGGCCCGCTGCTGGCCGAGATGCAGGTGCTGGCGCGCCGGCACCCGGGGGCGTCGTGGTGACCCGGCTGCTCGACGACCGAGAGACGCGGGAGCAGGAGGCCTGGCGCCTCGCCGCCACCGTCCCCGACCCCGAGGTGCCCGTGCTGACGATCGAGGATCTCGGCGTGCTGCGCGCCGTCGAGCTCGATGGCGATGCCGTGCGCGTCACGCTCACCCCCACCTACTCCGGCTGCCCGGCGATCGACCAGATGCGCGACGACGTGCTGCTCACACTCACGGCCGCCGGCTTCCGCGACGTCACCGTCGACTTCACGCTCAGCCCCGCATGGACGACCGACTGGATGAGCGAGGCCGGCAAGGCCAAGCTCGAGGCCTACGGCATCGCCCCGCCCACGCACCGCGCCGGCGAGCGCTCCGGCCCCATCCCGGTGATGATCGGCGTCAAGTGCCCGCGGTGCGGGTCCTTGCGCACCCGCGAGGTGTCGCGCTTCGGCTCGACGGCCTGCAAGAGCCATTTCGAGTGCCTCGCGTGCCTCGAGCCCTTCGACCACTTCAAGGTGCACTGAGATGGGAGCACGCTGATGGCGGCCGTCAACCTCGGCTCGACCGGGCTGGGCATCGGCTCGGCGCGCAGGCGCGGGCAGTTCCACGCGCTCGCGGTATCGCAGGTGCGGCCGCTCACCGCCGAGTCGGTCGAGGTCACCTTCGCCGTGCCCGACGCGCTGCAGGACGCCTTCGACTACGTCGCCGGCCAGCACCTGGCGCTGCGCGCCACCATCGACGGCCACGAGATGCGCCGCTCCTATTCCATCTGCCGCCCGCCGAGCGCGGGCTCGATCTCGGTCGCCATCAAGCGCGACCTCGGCGGCCGCTTCTCGAGCTGGGCCAACAGCGAGCTGCAGGCGGGCGACCGCATCGATGTGATGAGCCCGCAGGGCACGTTCATCTCGGCGATCGAGCAGCTCGACGGTGCGCACGTCGTCGGCATCGCAGCCGGCAGCGGCATCACGCCCATGATGGCGCTCGCGCACGAGGTGCTCTCGCGCTCGGAGACGTCGACGTTCTCGCTGCTGTTCTCCAACCGCTCGACGCTCGACGTGATGTTCATCGAGGAGCTCGCCGACCTCAAGGATCGCTACCCCGCTCGGCTCGCGCTGCACCATGTGCTCTCTCGCGAGCAGCGCGCCGCGCCGCTCATGTCTGGACGCATCGACCAGGAGCGCCTCGAGCGCATCCTGGCCGAGCTCATCCGCCCCGACTCGGTGGACGAGTGGTTCCTGTGCGGGCCGTTCGAGCTCGTGCAGCTGTGCCGCGAGGTGCTGACCGGCGCAGGGGTCGACCCGGCGCACGTGCGCTTCGAGCTGTTCACGACCGGCAGACCTGTCGACGCCGGCGGCGATCGAGGCCGCCCCGTGCAGGTCGAGGCCGGCCAGGACACCTGGACGCTCGACTTCACGCTCGACGGGCAGTCGTCGCAGGTCGAGAGCCCGATCTCGGCGCGGGAGTCGATCCTCAACGCCGCGCTGCGGGTGCGCGCCGACGTGCCCTTCGCGTGCGCGGGCGGCGTCTGCGGCACCTGCCGCGCCAAGGTCGTCTCGGGCAGCGTGAACATGACCGAGAACTACGCCCTCGAGCCCGACGAGATCGAGCGAGGCTACGTGCTCACCTGCCAGTCGCATCCGAAGACCGACACGGTCGTCGTCGACTACGACGTTTGAGTCTGCAGGACTCACCCTCGTGGTGAGTCCGGAAGACTCAAGGTCGAGGAGCGCGCCGGCGCAGCCGGCACGCGTCACGAGACCTCGCATGACCGAGTTGAGACGAAGGAGTCCCATGATCGAGCTCACCATCACCGACGACATCGCCGAGGTCGTGCTGAACGCACCCGAGAAGCGCAACGCCGTCGACGCATCCGCCCTGCAGGAGATCTCGGATGCGTACACGGCGGCCGAGCGGGCGGGCGTGCGCGCGCTCGTGCTGCGCGGGGAGGGGAAGGCCTTCTGCGCCGGTCGCGACATCGCGCAGGTCGACCCGCGCACCGACGACGCGGCCGGCTTCATGCGCGGATCGCTGCAGCCGCTGCTCGAGCAGATGGCGGCCTTCCCCGCGCCCACCTTCGCCGTCGCGCACGGCGCCTGCCTCGGCATCGGGCTCGGGCTGCTGATCGCGACCGACGTGGTCTACGTCGCCGAATCGGCCAAGCTCGGCAGCCCCTTCGCGGCGCTCGGCGCCACGCTCGACTCCGGCGGGCACGCGCTCTTCTTCGAGCGGCTGGGCGCGCACCGCACCTTCGACCTCGTCTACTCGGGTCGGCTGCTGTCGGGCGCCGAGGCCGTCGCCGCCGGGCTCTTCTCGCAGGCCTTCCCCGACGACGAGGTGCTCGCGGCGACGAGGGCAGCTGCGGCGCATGCCGCGCAGGGGCCGACGCTCGCGTTCCTGGCGACCAAGGAGATCATCCGCGGGCTGCGCGACGAGCGCCAGGGGCTGTGGCGATCGGTCGAGGCCGAGAACGCGGCGCAGGTCGAGCTGAGCCAGACGGCCGACTTCCGAGAGGGCTTCGCGGCCTTCCAGCAGAAGCGGAAGCCGGGCTTCACCGGGCGCGGCTGAGCCGAGCCGCCCAGCGCTGGCTCTTCCGCCGGGTGGATTCGGCGATCGAGACCGCGCCGTGGCGGATGCTCATGCGTCGAGCTCGATGTGGAGTCGACCCAGCGGACGCGCCTGCAGGCTCCCGGTGCGGATGCAGCACGTGGGCTACACCTTCAGCAGCCCTTGATCCCACAGGTAGATGGCAATGGCCGAGAGCACGACGAAGGCGCCGACGGCTACGGACACGATGATGATGACGACGCGCTTGTCGTCCCTGCGCAATGCATCACGGGCGGGACTGCGCCGCTTGCTCCGGCGACGCAGGAGATCCCAGACCGGGGAATCTGCCACAGACCGCGCAAGACCCTCGATGAGCGTGCGCTGCTGCTGCCAACGCCGATCGGAGCCGGACCCCAATGATCTGGTCGAGAACAGATAGAGGTAGCGATCCTTGATCTCGACGTCGTAGCGACGCCCGATCTGCTGCAGCAGATGCACCAGTTCGGGGGTGAAGAACGCGCGCGCGAGCTGCTCTTCGCCGTCTGCGACGAAGAGTCGGAACCGGCGTCCACCGCCCACGTCGACGAGTTGCGATCGATGCCACGCCTCGGGCGCCATGCGCACGCCGAGGAACCGGGAGAGACGCCCGAAGTCGAGCACCATGTGCGCCATGCGTTCGGGGAGCTGGATGGCGGCGAATGCGGTTCGCTTCGCGTTCGGCATCAGCCCCTTCCCGTGGGTGTCCACCGTCGTCAGCAGATGGCCGACCTCGACGGGAAGACCCTGCTCGACATAGTCGAGGACTCCGAAGCGATCGTGTCCGATGCCATGTTCAAAGGGCACGCCCGTGTACGGGCCGGGGCCCGCCTTCCACAGCGTGAATCGGCCGCCGGTCTGCTCCGCAGCACTCTTCAGCCTGGCAACTGCGGCCGGCGAGAAGCTGATCGCCTGCCCGAGGCACACCGCGAAGATCAACGCGGCGGGCACGAGCGCGATGACCAGTCCGGCGACGAACTTGCCCATCAGGACCAGCAGCACGATCGACACCAGCACGACCGTGCCGCTGATCGCCACGACGTACCACGGGCGTCGCAAGAGGGCGGCGATCTTCTCCCGCGCCTCTTGATCGTCCGTCGGCGCGCGCTTCGCATCGTTGTGCGTCACTTCCGTACCTCCAAGCACTCGCGAGCAGACACCCGGCCGAGCAACGCAGAGGACGCAGCAAGCCGGCGCTTCGCAATCATGAGTGTAGGAAGTCGTGGGGTCACGCACTGGCGGCAGGGCAGAGGTGCCCATCGGATCGGCACTCGAACCCGCTCGCCGTGGGGGACAATGAGAGCATGAGCCTCCCGAACGCCGTCCCCGTCGGCCAGCCGCAGCCCGGTACGTCGTTCGGCACTGCCGTCAAGCGGTTCTTCCAGGGCTACGTGGTCTTCCAGGGGCGGGCGAGCCGCAGCGAGTTCTGGTGGGCGCAGCTGTTCTGCACGGTCATCCTGCTCATCCCGATGGTGCTGATGTTCGTCGCGCTGTTCGGCATGGCCGCAGCCATGCTCGGCGCTGCGGCATCGCAGGACGAGCTGGCGATCATCACCGCTGCCACTGCAGGCCTGGGCGGCGTGACGCTGCTCTCGCTGCTGGTGACGCTGCTCTCGCTGCCGCTCCTGCTGCCCACCTACGCCATCATGTGGCGTCGCCTGCAGGACGCGAACTTCCACGGCGCCTTCGCGCTGCTCAGCCTCGTGGGCTTCGGCATCGTGCCGCTCATCATGTGCTTCCTGCCCAGCCGGCCGGAGGGCATCCGCTACGACCCCGCATACCGGGCGCAGTACGCAGCGCAGCTCGGCTACGGGCAGCCCGCGTATGGGCAGCAGTCATATGGGCAGCCGGCCTACCAGCCGCAGTCGGGGCCCTACGGGCAGCAGTCGTCGCAGACCGCGCAGCAGCCGCCGCTGTCGGGTCCGTACGCGCAGCCGCAGCCGTACGGGCAGCACCCACGGCAGGGGCCGTACGGCGAGCAGCCCTCCGCCGGCGCCTACGGCGAGTCGGGCACCGGCGGCGCGTAGCGCAGGTCCGCACGCTCTCTCGGCGCGTGCCGCGCGTCGAAGGCTCGCTCGTTCGGCGCCCACACCTCGCGCCACAGCGCGTCATGGTCGTCGCCCGCCTCGCGGTCGCGACGCATCCCCCGCACCGTCGCCGTCTCGAGCGGCACGTCGACCCACACCGTGAGGTCGAGCAGCGGCAGCAGCTCGGGGTGCAGCAGCCCCACGGCGTCGACGAGCTGGACTGCGGCCACCGAGGCGACGCGTGCTGGCTGCCGGCCGCCCGTGGCCCAGTCGACCGGCAGGAAGTCCGCCGGGCGCCCCGCACGCAGCGCCTCAAGCACCGCGGCGAGCTCGTCGCGGTGCAGGGCGAGCCAGTCGTCGCTGCGGTCGCGGCTGCCGAGCGGGTCGAGGAAGTCGTCGCCCCGCACCCGCGCGGCGTCGGGCAGCAGCGCCTGCAGGGCTCTCGCGAGCGTCGACTTGCCGGAGCCGCCGTAGCCCGCGATGCCGACGATGACCACCTCGCGCTGCTCGGCGAGGCGGCGGATGCGCTGGGCCAGCTCGGCGGGGCTGGTGACGGTGTCGGGCATGTCAGCGGGGAGAGACCAGCGAGGTGACGCGCTCGGCGGTGCCCCAGGACAGCGTCATGCCCGACCCGCCGTGCCCGTAGGCGGCGATGACCCGCAGGGCGCGGCCCGGCACCTCCTCGATGCGCAGCCGCTCACGGCCCGGACGCAGCCCCACGGCGCGCGAGAGGATCGGCTGGCCGGCGATCGCCGGCACGAGCGCCGTGCAGCGCTCGATGATCGCCGCCTCGATCTCGGGGTCGGGCTCGAGCGAGGTCTGGCCCGCCTCGTGCGTGCCACCCAGCACGAGGCAGTCGCGGCGCGGCAGCACGTAGGCGAGGCCGCCCGGCGCATCGTCGTCGATGCGGAACTCCCAGAAGCCCGGGTTCGCCACCCGCACCACCTGCCCGCGGATCGGCACCACCGTGTCGTCGTCGCCCAGCAGCTCGCCACCGCGCGCCCCCGCGGCCACGACGGCCGTGTCGAAGTCTCGTGCCAGGGCATCCACGTCGTCGACGACCCGCCGCTCGATGCGCGCGCCGAGCGCCTCGCACTGCGCCTGCAGCCACGGCAGGTACTGCGACATGGTCGCGAGCGGCACCCTCGTGCGCATGCCGGTCGCACCGGCCGGCAGCTCGCTCGGGTCGGCCGGCGAGGCCTCTGCCCACGCCGTCCATGCGCGATCGGGCGTGGGTGTGCGCTCGATGATGATGCCCGAGCGGATGTCGACGCCCGCGTCGGGATCGTCGGCCACGGCACGGAAGCGGCGCAGCGAGGCCCCGAGCATGGCGTCGACCGCTGGCGAGTGCTCGGCGGCGTAGGGGAACCAGACGGCGCCGGCGACCGCGGAGGTGGTCTCGAGCGGCTCGGCGTCGGTCAGCACGGTGACGTCGCTGCCTGCGGCGGCGAGCTCGTGCGCGATCGACAGCCCGATCACGCCGGCTCCGACGACGGCGATCCGGTGGCTCATGCTCCGAGTCTGCCGTCGTCAACCGGTTCCGCGGTAGTCCGACCCGATGCATCCGGTCACCGTGCCACGGGGCCGGTTGGCGGCGGCGCGCACAGCGCCGCGACGCGCCGACGGCTCATCGACACGCAGCAGCCCGACTCCGCACAATGGCAGGGTGCATACCGTCACCAAGCAGTCCGACCGCTTCCAGATCGATGTCGACGGCGAGCAGGCCGGCCTCACGCAGTTCGTCGACACCGACCAGCAGAAGCGGGTCTTCTTCCACACCGAGGTCGACGACGCGTTCGCCGGCCAGGGGCTCGCTGCCGAGCTGGTGCGGGAGGCGCTCGACGCGACCCGAGCAGAGGGGCTCTCGATCGTGGCCGTCTGCCCCTACGTGCGCGCCTACGTGAAGAAGCACGACGACTGGGCCGACATCGTGGTGCCCGCCGGGGCGGCAGAGCTCGCGGCGATCCCCCGCTGAGCTCGACCCCGCGGTTCGGCCCTCGCCGCTACTCGGCCAGCGGCTCGACGGCCTCGGCCACCGGACCCCCAGCGCTCACCCGCAGGGCGCCGTCGGCCACGTCGACGGTCACGGTGCCCTCGTCGAGCCCGCCCACGATGAGGTCGGCCACGCGATCCTCGACCTCGCGCTGGATGAGCCTGCGCAGCGGCCTCGCACCGAACTCGGGCTCGTACCCGTGCTCCGCCAGCCAGGCCAGCGCCGCATCCGTCACCTCGAGCCCGACGTCCTGCGCCCGCAGCCGGTCGCCGACGCGGTCGAGCAGCAGCGTCACGATCTGCTGCAGCTGCTCGGGCTCGAGCTTCTGGAAGAGCACGATCTCGTCGATGCGGTTGATGAGCTCCGGGCGCATCTGCTCGCGCAGCTTGCCCATCACCTTCGCGCGCAGCTCCTCCTGCGAGCCAACACCGCCATCGGCGTGGAAGCCGATCGGGCCCGACTTCGAGGCCAGGAACTCGCCGCCGAGGTTGGAGGTCATGATGACGACCGTGTTGCGGAAGTCGACCGTGCGGCCCTGACCGTCGGTGAGGCGGCCGTCCTCGAGCACCTGCAGCAGCAGGTTGAAGACATCCGGGTGCGCCTTCTCGATCTCGTCGAGCAGCACCACCGAGTAGGGCTGGCGACGGATCTTCTCGGTCAGCTGCCCGGCCTCGTCGTAGCCGACGTAGCCGGGAGGGGCGCCGATCAGCCGCGCGACCGTGTGCCGCTCGCCGAACTCCGACATGTCGAAGCGCACGAGGCTGCCCTCGGCGCCGAACAGGCTCTCGGCGAGCGCCTTCGCGAGCTCGGTCTTGCCGACGCCCGTGGGGCCCAGGAACAGGAACGAGCCGATCGGGCGGGCGGCGTCGCCGAGCCCGGAGCGCGAGCGACGCACGGCCTTCGCGACCGCGCTCACCGCATCCTCCTGCCCGACGACCCGCTGGTGCAGCTCGTCCTCGAGCACGGCGAGGCGCTGCTTGTCGCCCTCGGTGAGGCGCGACGCGGGGATGCCGGTGGCGCGCGAGACGACCTCGGCGATCGCGGCCTCGTCGACGACGCCCTCCTCGCCCGATCCCGACTCGATCGCCGACTGGATGCCCGTGATGCGGTCGCGCAGGCGCGTCGCCTCCTCGAACTCCTCGGCCTCGACGGCCTGCCGCTTCTCGTCCTCGAGGTGCTCGCGCTCCTTGGTCAGCGCATCCACGTCGACCTTCGCGCCCAGGCGCAGCCGCAGGCGCGCGCCGGCCTGGTCGATGAGGTCGATCGCCTTGTCGGGCAGGAAGCGGTCGCTGATGTAGCGGTGCGAGAGCTCGACGGCGGCAGCGATCGCCTCGTCGGTGTAGGTGACGCGGTGGTGCTCCTCGTAGGCCGACTTGAGCCCATCGAGGATGCGCACGGCGTCCTCGACGCTCGGCTCGGCGACCAGCACCGGCTGGAATCGGCGCGTGAGTGCCGCATCCTTCTCGATGCGCCGGAACTCGGCGAGGGTCGTCGCGCCGATCATGTGCAGCTCGCCGCGCGCCAGGCGGGGCTTGAGGATGTTCGCGGCGTCCATGCCGCCGTCGCCGCCACCGCCGGCACCCAGGATGGAGTGCAGCTCGTCGATGAAGACGATCAGCTCATCCTTGTGCTCGGTGATCTCATCCATCGCCTTGGTGATGCGCTCCTCGAAGTCGCCGCGGTAGCGGGTGCCCGCCACCATGGCCGTCAGGTCGAGCGCGACGACCCGCTTGCCCATCAGCGACTTCGGCACGGCGCCGTCTGCGGTCTCGCCCTCGACGATCGCGCGGGCGAGGCCCTCGACGATCGCGGTCTTGCCGACGCCCGCCTCACCGATCAGCACCGGGTTGTTCTTCGCGCGCCGCGACAGGATCTCGATCGTCTGCTCGATCTCGTCGGCGCGGCCGATGACCGGGTCGAGCTTGCCATCGCGGGCGCGCTGCGTGAGGTCGACGCCGAACTCGTCGAGCGTCGGCGTGGTCGAGCTCGGATCGACCGCCTTCGAGGGCTGCCTGCCCTGCTGCGCCTCGATCGCCTGCCGCTGCGCCTCCATCGCGCCGCGCTGCAGCGACTCCTGCGTGATGCCTGCCTCCTGCAGCAGCGCGCCGACGGGGCTGTCGCCCGCGACCAGGAACGCGAAGAAGAGGTGCTCCGGGTCGATGTAGCTCGAGCCATTGGCACGGGCGATCTGGTAGGCGTCGCGCAGGGCGCGCTGGGCGGATGCGGTGAGCGAGGGCGGGCCCTGCGTCTCACGTTCGCCGTCGGCCGGCATGCGCTCCTCGAGCATGCTGCGGAGCGCGTCGGCGTCGGCACCGGCGCCCTCGGCGGCGGCCGAGACCTGCGGCAGGTCGAGCAGCGCGTGCAGCAGGTGCAGCGCGTCGACATCGGCGTGGCGGTGCTCGCGTGCGTACTCGATGGCGGTCGCGATCACCGAGCTCATGCGCCGCGAGACCAGCCGCGAGAGGTCGATCGCGCGTTGCGCCGGTTGGCGCTGACCCTGCAGGATCCTCGCGATGAAGTCGTCGAACGACCCGTCGCCGACCGGTCCGTAGATGGCTGCCATGTGCATCCCCTCCGTGCGTTGAAAAACCTGAGTGCGCTTGACTCAAGTTAGAACACGGGACGCCCGTTCGCATTCCCCGTTCGCCACGGGCGAGCATGCTCCGACACGGCAGCGCCCCCGATCGGCGAACGATGCCGGTGCGGGGGCGCGTCTGCGAGCGATGCGCGTCAGCCGACCGCCTTCGTGACGAGCTGCGCGATCTGCTTCCGCACCGCATCCGTCACTTCCACGACCGCGAAGGACGCGGGCCACATCGCGCCGTCGTCCAGCGACGCGATGTCCTGGAAGCCGAGCGTGCCGTAGCGCGCGTCGAACTTCGAGGCCTGCTGGTAGAACACCAGCACCTTGCCGTCGCGCGCGTAGGCGGGGAAGCCGTACCAGGTCTTCGGGTCGAGCTCGGGGGCGACCTCGGTGACCACCTCGTGGATCATCTGTGCGATCTGCTTGTCGGGCTCGGGCAGGCCCGCGATCGTGTCGAGCACGTCCTGCAGGTCCTTCTCCTTCTTGCTGCCGCCCTTGCGGCCGGCCTGCTTGCGCAGCTCGGCGGTGCGCTCCTTGAGCGCCTGCTTCTCGAAGTCGGAGAGCTTGCCGTCGTCGTCAGCCATCTGCCTGTCCTCTCGTGTCGCGTGCGCCCTGCGGCGCTGACACCGATCATGCCGCGCGCGGGTCGATCGGCGCTTCTCCGATCCTGCGCGATTCGCGCGCCCGGCCCCGGCGCCCCGCGCCTGCCCGCCGCCCGCCGCCCGCCGCCCGCCGCCCGCCGCTCAAGCGAAACGGACCCGTTTCGCCGAACGCGACCCGGTGCACCAGGTCCGGTTCGGCGAAACGGGTCCGGAAGGGCGGATGCGGCGGGCCGCCTCAGGCGGGCGGCCGGCAGCAGGTCAGCGGGCGTGCGTGCCCTCGGCGAACTCCTCCAGGATCTTCGCGTTGAACGCCGGCAGGTCATCCGGCGTGCGGCTCGAGACCAGGCCGTTGTCGGTCGCGACCTCCTCGTCGACCCAGTTCGCGCCGGCATTCCGCAGGTCGGTCTTCAGGCTCGGGTAGCTCGTGATCGTGCGGCCATCGACGCCGCCCGCCTCGATGAGGATCCACGCGCCGTGGCAGATCACGCCGATCGGCTTCCCGGACTCGACGAAGTCGCGCACGAGCGCGACAGCGCCCTCATCCATGCGCAGGTGGTCGGCGTTCACGACGCCGCCGGGCAGCACGAGGGCGTCGAACGCGGATGCGTCGGCGCCCGTCGTGGAGGCATCCACCGTCTGCACGTGGCCCTTCTTGCCCTCGACCGAGCCCTCCTTCGGCGAGAGGAGCGTCGGCGTGCCGCCTGCGCCCTGCACCGCCTCCCACGGGCTGGTGAGCTCGGAATCCTCGTAGCCATCCGTGAGCACGAATGCGACGTTCTTGCCGGTGATGTCGGTCATGGTTCCTCCTTCGCATCGGAAACGCGGCCGACGGTACTCCCCGAGGCCGTGGCTCGCCAGGCGGCTCCCTGCGCGGCCGGATAGCGTCGGCGGCATGCCGAGCCGCCCCGACCCGACCCGCGCCGACGCCCCCGCCCGCGCTGCTGCGCCGTCGCGCCGCCGGGCCGCGATGCTCGCGATCGCCTGTGGCGCAGTCGTGGCGCTGGCGGCCTGCCTGCCGGTGCCCGACCCGGAGCCCGAGCCCACCGCATCCGCAAACGTCCCCGAGGACGGCCGGCCCACCGCCGCGCCCGTGCCGCACGAGAGCGAGCTGCCGCCGGGCTTCGACAGCCCGCCGGACACCACCGCGGCGCCCGACGAGGCGCTCACCGACGACGAGCTGACCGCGCTGCTGCGCGTGCCGGCCACCGCGGCCGAGCGCCCGGAGACCTGCGCGGTCGATGCTGTCGAGGCGCAGCTCTGGGGCTACGACGTGGCAGCCGGCAGCAGGTTCTCGACGCTGCGCGTGACGAACGTGTCGGATGCGCCGTGCACGGTCGCGGGCTTCCCGGGCATCGGCGCGCGGGGTGAGTGGGGCACCGCGTTCCTCATCCTCGGCGAGCAGAGCCCGATCGACTCGGGTGACGGCACACCGGTGTCGCTCGAGCCCGGCGCTGCCGCGAGCGCACCGATCACCTGGACGGGCTCGCTCGCCGGCGCCCACGACGAGCACATCTCACTGCTGGTCGTGCAGCTCGCGCAGGGCCAGGCGCCGCTGCGGGTCGCGCCCGTCATCGCTGCGGAGACGATGATCGGCGGCGACTGCGGCGCCCCGCACGAGGCGACGATGGATGTCGGGATGCTCACCACGGTGCGCGTCGGGTCGTTCAGCGGCGTCTGAGAGTGTGCGCCGGCAAGCCGAGATGTGGGTGGCCGCGCATAGCGTGATGGATGCGTCGGAAGGTCGATCGGCGCGGCGCACGAGCCGCCGCGCTCGCACCGCACGACACGCAGGAGGGCACCTGATGAGCGCGACGAACCACACCGCTGTAACTCCGCTCGGCGTGTCGCGTGAGTCGCTCCGAGCGCTCTGCACAGGCGCCTCCACACGTTCTCCACAGCAACTTCCGCGTCGTTCCGCGGCGGGAATGACGCCTGTGGAGTTCTTGTTGCATCAGATGTGGAGAAACACACCATCTAGTGGCCTTGATCGGCACCAGACCCCACATATAGTGGGAGCCCGGCTTCGGCCACACAACTTGTTCAGCACCACCACCCTCCACCAAGGAAGGCCGACATGACTGTCACCGTCTATTCCAAGCCCGCTTGCGTGCAGTGCACGATGACGACCCGTGCGCTCGACGCGCAGGGCATCGACTACCAGATCTTCGACGTCACCGCCGATGACAAGGCGCTGCAGACCGTCAAGGACCTCGGCTACATGCAGGCCCCCGTCGTGATCGCCGACGAGGACCACTGGTCGGGCTTCCAGCCCGACCGCATCAAGGCGATCCTCGCGGCCTGACCGCCATGCATTCGGCCGTGCTGGGCACCGCTGTGGCCGACCTGGTCTACTTCTCGAGCGTCTCGGGCAACACCGCCCGATTCGTCGAGAAGCTCGGCCGGCCGGCCGCGCGGATCCCGCTCCACGCCTCCGAGCCGCCGCTCGAGCAGCGTGAGCCCTACGTGCTCATCGTGCCGACGTATGGCGGCGGCGACGGCAAGGGCGCAGTGCCGAAGCAGGTCATCCGGTTCCTCAACGACGAGGAGAACCGCACGCACCTGCGAGGCGTGATCTCGGCAGGAAACACCAACTTCGGCGCGGGCTACGGGCTTGCTGGCGACGTCATCGCCAGCAAGTGCGGAGTGCCGCACCTCTACCGCTTCGAACTGTTCGGAACTCCAGACGACGTGCGCGTCGTCAACGAAGGATTGGATGCACTATGGCAACGGTGACGCCCGAGATGACGACGGGCAAGACGGCAGCGATGGACTACCACTCGCTGAACGCGATGCTCAACCTCTACGGACCGGATGGCAAGATCCAGTTCGAGAAGGACCGTGAGGCAGCGAACCAGTACTTCCTGCAGCACGTCAACCAGAACACGGTCTTCTTCCACTCGCTGAAGGAGAAGCTCGACTACCTGGTCGAGAACGAGTACTACGAGAAGGATGTGCTCGACCAGTACTCCTTCGAGTTCATCAAGTCGCTGATGAAGCGCGCCTACGGGCACAAGTTCCGCTTCCCGACCTTCTTGGGCGCCTTCAAGTACTACACCTCGTACACGCTCAAGACGTTCGACGGCAAGCGCTACCTCGAGCGCTACGAAGACCGCGTCGTGAACGTCGCGCTCGCGCTCGCGAGCGGCAACGAGACCCTCGCTGAGGAGATCGTCGACGAGGTCGTGAACGGCCGCTTCCAGCCGGCCACCCCGACCTTCCTCAACGCGGGCAAGAAGCAGCGCGGCGAGCTCGTCTCCTGCTTCCTCCTCCGCATCGAGGACAACATGGAGTCGATCGGCCGCTCGATCAACTCGGCGCTGCAGCTCTCGAAGCGCGGCGGCGGCGTCGCCTTCAACCTCACGAACATCCGTGAGTACGGCGCCCCGATCAAGCAGATCCAGAACCAGTCCTCCGGCGTCATCCCCGTGATGAAGCTCTTCGAAGACAGCTTCTCCTACGCGAACCAGCTGGGTGCCCGTCAGGGCGCGGGCGCGGTGTACCTGCAGGCGCACCACCCCGACATCATGCGGTTCCTCGACACCAAGCGCGAGAATGCCGACGAGAAGATCCGCATCAAGACGCTCTCGCTGGGCGTCGTCGTGCCGGACATCACGTTCGAGCTGGCGAAGAACGGCGAGGACATGTACCTCTTCTCGCCCTACGACGTCGAGCGCGTCTACGGCGTGCCCTTCAGCGACATCTCGGTGACCGAGAAGTACCACGAGATGGTCGACGACTCCCGCATCACGAAGACGAAGATCAACGCTCGCGACTTCTTCCAGACGCTCGCAGAGATCCAGTTCGAGTCGGGCTACCCGTACGTCATGTTCGAGGACACCGTCAACCGGGCCAACCCGATCGACGGTCGCATCAACATGTCGAACCTGTGCAGCGAGATCCTGCAGGTCAACACCCCGTCGACCTACAACGACGACCTCGACTACGAGTCGATCGGCAAGGACATCTCCTGCAACCTGGGCTCGATGAACATCGCGCTGGCGATGGACGCACCCGACTTCGGCCGCACGGTCGAGACGGCCATCCGCGCCCTGACCGCGGTCTCCGACCAGTCGGACATCGGCTCGGTGCCCTCGATCGCCCGCGGCAACGACATGAGCCACGCGATCGGCCTCGGCCAGATGAACCTGCACGGCTACCTCGGTCGCGAGCGCATCCACTACGGCTCCGAAGAGGGCATCGACTTCACGAACATCTACTTCTACACGGTGCTGTTCCACGCGCTCCGCGCATCGAACCTCATCGCTCGTGAGAAGGGTCAGACGTTCGACGGCTTCGAGCGCTCGACCTACGCATCCGGGGAGTTCTTCGACAAGTACACGCAGCAGCCGTGGAAGCCGGCGACGGCCCGCGTGCAGGAGCTCTTCGACACCGCTGAGGTCGCCATCCCGACGCAGGACGACTGGCGCGAGCTGCAGGCGCTGGTGCAGGAGCACGGCATCTACAACCAGAACCTGCAGGCCGTGCCGCCGACCGGTTCGATCTCCTACATCAACAACTCGACGTCGTCGATCCACCCGATCGCGTCGAAGATCGAGATCCGCAAGGAGGGCAAGCTCGGTCGCGTCTACTACCCGGCGCCGTTCATGACGAACGACAACCTGGAGTTCTTCGACGACGCATACGAGATCGGCCCGGAGAAGATCATCGACACCTACGCTGCGGCGACGCAGCACGTCGACCAGGGTCTGTCGCTGACGCTGTTCTTCAAGGACACCGCCACCACGCGCGACATCAACAAGGCCCAGATCTACGCATGGCGCAAGGGCATCAAGACCATCTACTACGTGCGACTCCGCCAGCTGGCGCTCGAGGGCACCGAGGTCGATGGCTGCGTTTCCTGCATGCTCTAGCAGCGGTGACGACGAGACGATGAAGGAACAGGACATGGATACCCACGACACCGCCGCGAGCGCGTTCGACGAGATCGCCGACGCACCCGTCGACGCTGAGCAGGCGCGCGCGACCATCGAGACCGAGCGCGCCGAGACCTCGGAGGCCTTCGTCGAGGGCGCCACGCAGACCGAGGCCCAGAAGCGCCAGCACAAGCACAACCACCTGGTGCAGGCGATCAACTGGAACCGCATCGAGGACGACAAGGACCTCGAGGTCTGGAACCGCCTCGTGAACAACTTCTGGCTGCCCGAGAAGGTGCCGCTGTCGAACGACGTGCAGTCGTGGGACACGCTGACAGCCGACGAGAAGCTGCTCACGATGCGCGTCTTCACCGGCCTGACGCTGCTCGACACGATCCAGGGCACGGTCGGCGCCGTCTCGCTCATCCCCGATGCGATCACCCCGCACGAGGAGGCCGTCTACACGAACATCGCGTTCATGGAGTCGGTGCACGCGAAGTCGTACTCCTCGATCTTCTCGACGCTCGCGTCGACGAAGGAGATCGACGACGCCTTCCGCTGGTCGACCGAGAATCCCTACCTGCAGCGCAAGGCAGAGATCATCATCGACTACTACGAGGGCGACGACCCGCTGAAGCGCAAGGTGGCCTCGACGCTGCTCGAGTCGTTCCTGTTCTACTCGGGCTTCTACCTGCCGATGTACTGGTCGAGCCACGCCAAGCTCACGAACACGGCTGACCTCATCCGCCTCATCATCCGTGACGAGGCCGTGCACGGCTACTACATCGGCTACAAGTTCCAGAAGGCGTACGAGCAGCTGCCGAAGGACAAGCAGGACGAGATCAAGGACTACACGTACTCGCTGCTCTACGAGCTCTACGAGAACGAGTCGAAGTACACGGCCGACCTCTATGACAGCGTGGGGCTCACGGAGGACGTCAAGAAGTTCCTCCACTACAACGCGAACAAGGCGCTGATGAACCTCGGGTTCGAGCCGCTGTTCCCGTCGACCGTCACCGACGTCAGCCCGGCCATCCTGTCGGCCCTGTCGCCGAACGCCGACGAGAACCACGACTTCTTCTCGGGCTCGGGCTCCTCCTACGTCATCGGCAAGGCCGAGGCGACGTCGGACGACGACTGGGACTTCTGAGCCCTACCCTCCGAAGCCCCGGCTGCACGGACAGAGGCCCGGACCCGCGAGATCTCGCGGGTCCGGGCCTTCTGCTGCGGGGCGCGTTCAGACGCCGACGACGAAGGTCAGCGCTGCCCAGACAGACACCGTCGCGACCGTCGTCCAGATGACGATGGCGATGGCCTGCCAGAGCAGCACCCAGCCTCGGGGGGTGCCACCAGCGACGAGGATCGCCGAGGTGAACTGCGTCGGGATCGCCAACGGTCCGAGGATGCTGGCCCCCGGCACACCGAAACGCACGATCCAGCGCTTGAACTTCGCGCGACCCTTCGACTCGGGCTTCTCGGTTGCCAGGGCCTCTTCGGGTTCGCTCAGACCGGCGCCCACGGTGACGCGCGCTGCTCGCCGGTCCATCACGGCCGTGCGTGCACGCGAGGTGAGCAGGACGATGACGAAGACGCAGACGAAGTTGCCTACCGCAGCGGCGAGCCCGGCCAGGATCGGGTGCATCCCGCCGACGACGCCCACCATCGCCGCCACCTCGCCCTCGATGAAGGGGATCGTCCCTGCAAGCATCACGACCAGCGGCTGCACCAGCTCCGGCACCTGAGCGACGAGGTCTTGAAAGCCTCGGACGAGCTCCTCGATTGGGTCCACGCTCTGTACTTCCTCTCCATGGTTGCGCGAGGTTCTCGCGCCTGTGTGACTGAGTAGAACCTGTGTTCTCAGCACAGGGTCAAGCGGTCAGTTGCCTGCCGCGTCGAGCAGCCAGTGGTAGCGCAGTCGCAGGGCCCGTTCCGTGCTGGCGACCGCGGCGCCGAACGTGAGAGCGACGTTGAGCCACAGCGGCAGCTGCACGGGAGAGATGAAGACGCCGACGCGCTCGGCGATCGGCGGGATCCCGGTGATGATCTCGAGCAGCTGCAGCCCCAGCAGAGCGACCCCGATCAGCAGGAACACCACGGAGACCGCTCCGATCATGCGGCTGAGCCCCGGATGCGTGCGGTCGAGCCGAGCGCGCCAGGCCGCCGCCGTGCGCGGATCGGGCCGCAGCTGGTGCTCACGGCCGTCCTCACCGACGAAGTGCGCCCGCTTGAGGCCGAAGGAGGTCGTCGCGACCTCGATCACGCCGCCGGGCACGGGGAAGCGCGCCGGCGTCTTGGAGACCGCCTCCTGCACGCCGTCGCGGTAGAGCCGTGCCCTGACCTCGCCGTCGTCGCTGTCGCCACCGTGCCGCACGTCGATCGAGTAGACGATCGGCTGGCCGGCGGCTCCGGCGATGCGCAGGTGGAAGAGCGAGCGGGTGAGCTGCTGCCACCAGCGGAAGCGCTTGAGCGGTCGGCCGTCGCCGGCCTTGACCCGCCGTGCCGCACGACGCTCACGCCACGTGTCGCTCATCCGCTTGCCCCGTCCTGTGTTCGACATGCACTACTAGCACGGTGTGCTAGTGATGCGTGCTGAATCTAGCACACTGTGCTAGTACAGTGGTGATGGAGGCTGAGATGACCGCAGAGGACGAGACGACCCGCAGCTCGCGCGACAGGATCCTGATCGCTGCGGCAGAGATGATCGGCGAGGATCCCGCCGCGCGGCTGAGCGTGCGGTCGGTGGCTGCGCGCGCGGGCGTGAGCATGGGCTCACTGCGGTTCCACTTCCCCACCCAGCGCGAGCTGCATGACACCGTGCTCTCGGCCATCTACGCACACGTGACACCGGATGACATGATCCACGACACGTCGCTGCCGGCGCGCGACCGGCTGGTCGGATGCCTGCGACAGGTGGTCGGGCTCATGGGCGTGGGCGACGAGGCGCGCGCAAACTGGATGCGGATCGCCGACACCTTCATCGCCGAGCAGCCCACCGACGAGGCCCGCGGCGCCTACCGCGCGCTGGTGCGGCAGGGCGAGCTGCGCATCGAGCACTGGCTGGGCGTGCTCGCCGCCGAGGGAGCGCTGCCCGTCGACAGCATCGAGCGCTGCGCGCGGTTCCTCAGCATCGTGATCGACGGGCTCGGGGTCGCGCGTGCGCTGCCCGCGGATGCGTCGCAGTTGACCGGCGAGACCGAGACGCTCCATCTCGCGGCCGATGCGGTGCTCTCGCGCGGCGCCTGAGACCGCCCCGCGTCGAGCCGTCCCGAACCGACGGACGGCACTACGTCGCGATGACAGCGCGCGCGGCGGCGAGCACTGCGTCGACGGTGATGCCGCGGCGCTCCAGCACCGCAGGCCCGGAACCCGACTCACCGAACTCCTCGATCGACACGACGCGGCCATCCAGCCCGACCCAGCGATGCCAGGCATCACCTCTGCCCGCTTCGACGGCGACGCGGGCGCGCAGCCCCGGAGGCAGCACCGAGTCCCGCCATTCCGCATCCGCCTGTTCGAACCACTCCCAGCACGGCATCGACACCACCCGCGTCGCGACGCCGTCCGCAGCGAGGCGCTTCCCCGCTTCGATCGCCAGGTGCACCTCGCTGCCAGTGGCCAGGATCGCGAGGTCGTCACCCTCGCCCTGCTGCCAGGC
Source organism: Agrococcus sp. ARC_14 (assembly GCF_022436485.1). Lineage (NCBI taxonomy): Bacteria > Bacillati > Actinomycetota > Actinomycetes > Micrococcales > Microbacteriaceae > Agrococcus > Agrococcus sp. ARC_14. Next base: position 432,503 of record NZ_JAKUDO010000001.1, on the reverse strand, counting down.
GACGTAGCCTCCCGCTGCGGCGCCAGCCTGCCGGAGCTCGGCGTCCGGCAGCGCCGGGATGTCCTGCCGCGAGAGCACGAGCGCGACCGGCCCTGTCGGACGACTGAGCACTCGACGCCAGACCGCGATCACCTCGGCTGCATCCGCGGGGCGGACGACCGAGAACCCAGGGATCGTGCGCAGGGCCGCGACCTGCTCGACGGGCTGGTGCGTCGGCCCGTCCTCGCCGACGGCGACGGAGTCGTGCGTGTACACGTGGATCACGGGTGCCGCCATCAACGCCTGCAGCCGCATCGCCGGGCGCTGGTAGTCGCTGAACGCGAGATAGGTCGAGCCGTATGGGCGCCAGAGACCGTGCAGCGCGATGCCGGTGAGCATCGCGGCCATCGCGTGCTCGCGGATGCCGAAGTGCACGAAGTCCCCTTCGGGCCGAGTCGCCGTCACCGCCGACCCAGGTATGGCCACGTTGGTGGAGCCCGAGAGATCAGCAGAGCCTCCGAACAGCCCACCCCATGACTGCAGCGCTGCGAGCACGAGACCGCTCGTCTTCCGCGTGGCCACCGACGTCCCCGGCTCGGGCAGCGAGACCGCATCGAGCAGCGCCAGCGCACCACCGACATCGGGATCGCGCACGCCCAGCACGCCGGGTCTTGCAGCGGCGGCGTGCAGTGCCGCGCGGCGCCGGGCAGCCGCAGGGTGCGCCGCAGCCCATGCCGTTCTCCGCGCCTCCCAATCCGCATGCAGCGCAGCCCCGCGCTCGACCGCTCGCCGAGTCCAGGCCAACGCCTCCGGCTCGACGAGCTGCTCGAGCTCCGCATCGCGCGCGAAGCCGAGCACGGCCTGCACGTCGGCGACGTCCTCCGCCCCGAATCCGCCCGCGTGCGCCGCCGAGGTGCCGCCGAACCTCTCCGACGGCCAGCCGATCACGCTGCGCACCGCCACCAGCGTCGGGACCCCGTCTCGCAGCGCGCCCTCTCGCAAAGCCTCCTCGATGGCGTCGAGGTCACGAGCGTCGGCGACATCGATCACGCGCCAGCCGTATGCCCGGTAGCGGGCACGCACGTCCTCACCGAAGGCGATCTCGGTGCCGCCGTCGATCGTGATGGCGTTGTCGTCCCAGATGAGCACCAGGTTGTCGAGCCCCAGCGTGCCCGCCAGGCTCGACGCCTCAGCCGAGACGCCCTCCTGCAGGCAGCCATCGCCGGCGAGGACGAAGATCGTGGGATCCCAGACCCCGGCGCCCGCGTCGTGCAGGGCAGCATCCCGCCGAGCTGCGAGTGCGAGCCCGACCGCGCCACCGACGCCCTGCCCCAGCGGCCCCGTCGACATCTCCACGCCCGGGGTGTGCCCGAGCTCCGGATGCCCAGGCGTGCGCGAGTCGAGCGAGCGGCTCGCCGCCAGATCGCTGAGCGCAAGGCCGTAGCCCGTCAGATGCAGCTGCGTGTAGAGCAGCAGGCTCGCGTGCCCCGCCGACAGGACGAAGCGATCCCGCCCCTCCCAGTCCGGATCCGCCGGGTCGTGTCGGAGCACCCGGTGGAACAGCACGTGCGCGAGCGGCGCCATCGCCATCGCCGTGCCGGCGTGGCCGTGTCCCTTCGACTGCACGACGTGCGCCGGGATCGCGATGGCCGAGGCGACCGCACGGCGCTCGGCCGCAGAGTCGGTGCCGCGGATGAACTCGGGCAGGATGTCTCTGACGTCGTTGGCCATAGCGGCCACTTTCGTATACTTCTATGCAAAAGTCAACGCGACCCAGGAGAGACGCCGATGACCGAGCTCGTGCAGCAGCGCATCCCGCAGACGGGCTCCGGCGTCGTGCTCGATCTGATCCGATCCGGTGCTGCGACCACGAGGAGCGGCCTGATCGAGCATCTCGGCTGGTCGCGCGTCACGCTCGCGAAGCGGCTCGACGAGCTGCTGGAGGCGGGCCTGATCCTCCGCGCAGGCCAGGTGGACAGCAGCGGCGGCCGGCCGGCGAGCTCGTTCGCGCTCGCCAAGGACGCCGGGCTGCTGCTCGCGATGGACATCGGGAGCAGCCATACCCGTGTGGGCGTCACCGACCTCATCAGCACGGTGCTGTGCGAGGACGAGGCGGACATCGGGCTGTTCGACGGCCCTGACGACATCTTCAGCTGGGCGATGCAGGTGTTCGAGCATCTGCTGCGCAGCGTCGACCGCTCGTTCGAGGACGTCCGCGGGATCGGCATCGGGGTGCCAGGGCCCGTCGACGCGTCGAGCGGCACGCTCGGCAGCCCCCAGCTCGACCCCCGGTGGGACGACGTCCGGGTGCGCGACCACCTCGGCGTCCTGCCTGCGGACATCGTCGTGTCCGTGGATCGCGACGCGAACATCCTCGCCATCGGCGAATCGCGCCTCGCGTGGCCGGAGCATCGCGACCTCGTCGTCGTGAAGGCCGGCATCGGCGTCGGCTGCGCGCTGGTGCTCGACGGCCGCGTCTATCGGGGAGGCAGGGGCGGCGCCGGCCAGCTGAGCGCGCCGCTGCGCACCGGTCTGAGCGAGCCGCTGCGACGGCTCGAGACCGTCGCCTCCGGCGGCACGGTGCGGGAGTCGCTCGCGCGCGACGGGCAGGATCGTGACGGCGTGCGGGTGCGCACGAGCGCCGACATCGTGCGGCTGGTCGAGCGAGGGGATGCGGAGGCGATCGCGGCGGTCGAGGCCGTCGGCGAGGTGATCGGCTTCGCGATCGCGGATGTCGTCGGCCTCATCAACCCCACGGCGGTCGTGGTCGGCGGCAACCTGGCGGAGGCAGGCGACCGATTCATCGCGGCCATCCGCCAGGCGGTGTTCCGCGCCAGCCACGCCTTCGCCCGGCAGGGCCTCGTGGTCGAGCGCGCCCGCCTCGGCATGCGCGCCGGCGTCCGGGGCGCATCCCTGCTGGTGCAGGATGCGCTGTTCGATCCGGAGCGCATCAGCGCGCTGACCCGCACACCCATCGGCCGATCCTGAGGCTGCGGCGCGCCGAGCGCCGCGCGCGGCTTTCGCACACAGATGTGCAAAAGTCGGCGGATCTGCACTAGGCTCCCAGCCAGTCGGACACGCATGGCGACGAAGGAGTCGGGTGAACCTCGCAGACGCACTGCCGGAGGCAGCGATCGGCACGCTCGCGCATGCCGAGGACTGGCGTGCTGCGGTGCGGCTGGCGGGCGACCGCCTCGTCGCCACCGGCGTGACGACCGACGACTACACCGAGCAGATGCTCGCAGCCATCGACGAGCACGGCCCCTACATCGTCATCGCACCCGGCTTCGCGCTCGCCCACTCCCGACCGTCGGCGGCCGTGCTGCGGACCGGCATCAGCTGGCTCTCGCTCGCCGAGCCCGTGCCCTTCGGGCACGCGGTCAACGATCCGGTGCGACTGGTGGTCGGGCTGGCCGCCGTCGACCACGACGGACACATCGAGATCATGTCCGCGCTCGCGGCCGTGCTCGCCGACGACGCCGTGCTCGCCGAGCTGCTCGCCGCGGACTCCCCGGCCACCGTGCGCGAGCTGCTCGCGCAGCATTCCCTTGCTTGAACCAACGAGAGGACTCTCATGAAGATCGTCGCCGTCTGTGGCATGGGCATCGGAACCTCGGTGCTGCTGAAGATGAACGCGGAGAAGGCGCTGCGCGCGATGGGCGTCGACGGCGACGTGGAGGCAGCCGACATCGGTGTCGCCCGCGGCATGGCGCGCACCGCCGACGTCGTGCTCACCTCTGACGACCTGGCGAGCGAGATCGGCGACGTGCCGGCCGCAGTCATCGTCATCAACAACTTCACCGACGTCCAAGAGATCACCGACAAGCTCACGGCGCAGCTCGGCTGATCGCCTTCCGTCCCCACCTCAGCGAAGGAGCACCACAATGGAGTGGTTCGTCGACATCCTCGACTTCATCGGGCAGCAGATCCTCAACGTGCCCGCCTATCTCATCGGCATCATCACCGCGGTCGGCCTGATCGCACTCGGCCGCTCAGCGGGCCAGGTCATCGGCGGCGGCCTCAAGGCTGCCCTCGGCTTCCTGATCCTGGGCGCCGGCGCCGGCGTCGTGGTCGCCTCCCTGACGCCGCTCGGGGATCTCATCCTCGCCGTCACCGGTGCGCAGGGCGTCATCCCCACGAACGAGGTCATCACCGCGATCGCCTCCGAGCAGTACGGCGCCACCAGCGCATACGTGCTCGTGCTCGGCTTCCTCGTGATGCTCGCGCTCGCGCGCTTCACGCCGCTGCGCTACATCTTCCTCACCGGTCACCACATGGTGTTCATGGCGCTGCTGCTCTCGGTGGTGCTGACGGTCGGCTTCGGCGAGGAGCTCAGCTGGCTCGTCGTGCTGGTGGGCGCGCTGCTGCTGGGCGTGATCATGGTGGTGATGCCGGCCTTCGCGCATCCCTGGATGAAGAAGATCACCGGTGACGACTCGATCGCGATCGGGCACTTCGGCACGCTCGGCTACATCGCCGCCGGTGCTGCCGGCCAGGTCACCGGGCGGAGGAGCCGCTCGACCGAGGAGATCCGCTTCCCGCAGGGGCTGAAGTTCCTGCGCGACTCGACCGTCGCCACCGCGCTGTCGATGGTGCTCATCTATGAGGTCTTCGTGATCTGGGGCCTCATCGCCATCCCCGAGGAGACGATCGCGATCTTCGGCAGCGCCGATGCAGGCTCTGCCGTCATGGCGGGGCTCATGCAGGCGCTGCAGTTCGGAGTCGGCGTCGCGGTGATCCTCTACGGCGTCCGCACCGTGCTGGGCGAGCTCGTGCCGGCCTTCCAGGGAATCGCCGAGAAGGTCGTCCCGGGGGCGAAGCCCGCGCTCGACATCCCGATCGTCTTCCCGTATGCAGCCAATGCCGTGCTGATCGGGTTCCTCTCCTCGTTCGCAGGCGGCCTCATCGCGCTGGGGCTCATCGCCATCTGGCTCAACCCTGCCTTCGGCCTCGCACTGATCCTGCCCGGCATGGTGCCGCACTTCTTCACGGGTGGCGGTGCCGGCGTCTTCGGCAATGCCACGGGCGGCCGGATCGGGGCCGCGGTCGGCGGCTTCGTGAACGGTGTGATCATCACGATCCTGCCGGCGCTGCTGCTGCTCGTGCTCGGCGAGTTCGGCTTCGCGAACACGACGTTCGGCGACGCAGACTTCGGATGGTTCGGCACGCTGATCGGCGTCGGCCTGCTCGGCGGCACCGGCCCCGGCGTGGTGGTCTGCATCCTCATCGCGGTGGTGCTGGTGGTTGCCGCGTCGATCTTCCAGAAGCGTGTCGTCGATCGCGGATGGGTGCCCGGCGCGAAGCGCGACGCCCACCTCGCAGCCGTCGCCGCCGAGGCGAAGGCCGCCGAGGCGAGGGCCGCGGAGGCGAACACGCAGGCGTGAGGCTCGCCGACGGCGTGCGAGCGCGCGGAGGCTCCGCTCGATGCGGAGCCTCCGCGCATCAGCCGGGTCTAGGCATCCGCCTCGTCATCTGCCACCCACTCGAGGAGGTCGCCGGGCTGGCAGCCGAGCACGCGGCACATGGCATCGAGCGTCGTGAAGCGCACCGCCTTCGCGCGGCCGTTCTTCAGCACCGCCACGTTCGCCGGCGTCAGGCCGACCCGCTCGGCGAACTCGCCGACGCTCAGCTTGCGCTTGGCGAGCTCGACATCGATGCGCACGACGATCGCCATCAGATGACCTCCTCGAGCTCTGCGCGGTAGCCCGACGCCTGCCGCAGCAGGCCGCGCATCACCACCATCAGCAGCACCGGCAGCGAGGCCAGCACGACGAGGCCGAACAGCGCCATCGGGATGCCGGGGTCGCGCAGCGCCGGCGTGAGGAAGATCACCGCCGTCACCACGAGCGCACCCGCGGCGAGCAGCCCCCAGCCGATCGCGAGCGCCCACACGATCGCGTCGACCCAGCGGCGGGAGGCGTCGCTGAAGATGCGGTCGCGGCCGATCAGCGTCAGCAGCCGCCAGATGCAGGCGATCACCACGAGCACGCAGAGGATGACGAGCGAGAGCACGATCTGTGCGGGCACGCGGAAGGCCGGTGCCTCGTCGGAGAGGCTGCCGGGCAGCGACAGCACGAGCAGCACGCCGAGCCAGAGCGCGGCGATCACGAGCAAGGCGCGGAGCAGGAGCACGGTCAGACGAGAGCGGAGCATGCATCGATGCTCGCGCACTATCTATCGATAGTCAATAGACGACGCGAGCGTGGTCAGTCGTCGAGCACGCCGTTCGGGTCGTCCACCCGCACCTGGTGACCGTCGAGCTGCAGCCGCCGAACGCCCTCCCGCAGCATCCGTCTGCCGACGTCGTTCGCAGAGCTCACGCGCGTGAGGTCGAGCACGACCGGGGCGGCGTCCTCGGGCACCTGCTCGAGCTGGCGCAGCGCGACCTCGGCAGCCGCGAAGTGCATCGTGCCCTGCAGCCGGACCTCGCGCAGCTGATCGCCGTCGTCGTCGGGCTCGACCACCCCGTGCAGCACGGTCGAGGCGATCTCGGGCGCCTGCATCAGGTGCAGTCCCATGTCGTTCGAGAGCCGCTCGCAGGCGCGCACCGCGCGCACGCTGTTGCCGAACTCGTCGAGCCTTGGCGAGAAGACGCCGATGCCCACCTGACCGGGCAGCGCACCGAGCACCCCGCCCGAGACGCCGCTCTTCGCGGGGATGCCGACGTTGCTCATCCAGTCGCCGGCTGCGTCGTACATGCCGCAGGTCGCCATCACGCTCAGCACCTGCCGACAGACCCACGCGGGCACGACCTGCTCGCCCGTCACGGGGTTGCGGCCGCTCGAGGCGAGCGTCATCGCCATCACCGCGAGATCGCGCACGTCGACCTGCAGCGAGCACTGCCGCGTGTAGCCGTCGACGGCGTCGCGCGGGTCGTCCTCGAGCTTGCCCTGCGCGCGCACCAGGTAGGCGAGCGCCATGTTGCGGTCGGCGGTCTCGCGCTCGGAGGCGAAGACCTGCTCGTCGACCTCCAGCTGCCTGCCGGCGAAGGCCGAGAGCCCCTGGATCACGCGCGCCGTGCTCTGCTCGGCCGTCGCCTCCGGCGGGCCGACGAGCGCGTGCGTGGTGATCGCGCCGATGTTGACCATCGGGTTCCGCGGGCGCCCGTCGTCCTCCATCGAGATCTCGTTGAACGCATCCCCCGATGGCTCGACGCCCACGTGCTCCAGCACGCCCGCGAGCCCGCGATCGGCGAGCGCGAGCGCATAGGCGAAGGGCTTCGACATCGACTGGATGGTGAAGCGCTGCTCGACATCGCCCACCGCGTAGACGGTGCCGTCGACGGTGCACAGGGCGATGGCGAAGCGGTCGGGGTCGACCGCGGCGAGCTCGGGGATGTAGCTCGCGAGCTGCCCCTCGTCGCCGCCGTCCATGCACGAGCCGCGCACCTCTTCGAGATAGTCGGAGACCGGAGAGCGCATGGGGCGAGGCTATCGGCCGCGAACGCTGCCCAGCCTGGGCGTCGCCGTCATCGACGCATGGTTCGATCGGATGCGTGAAGGCAGTCGAGCAGGACCGGTCGCGGCAGGCGCAGGCTCGCCGCGAGTCGCGTGCGACCCTCGCGGCCTGGGCCTGCTTCGGTGCCGGCCTCGCCTTCGGCCTGGTCGCCCTGGCCGGCGACGCTCGACCGATCGCCGGAGACCTCGGCCGGCCGACGGTCACCGAGCCCGCCGCCGGCATCGCCGCCCTCGTGACCGCCACGGCCTTCGTGCTCAGCACGCTGCTGCACCGCCGCCGCGAGACCGCGCCGATGCCGCCGTGGCAGCGAGCCGTCTCCCACGTCTCGACGGTCGCCCTCACGCTCGCCTTCGCCGCGGTCGCCGCCGTGGCGGTGCTCACCGGCGGCGAGATCCTCGCGCTCGGGCTCCAGGGACTCGAGGCGCCGGCGATCGGCGGCGCCCTGCTCACCGGCATCGCGAGCGCCGGGGGCGGCTGGCTCGCCTTCCAGGCCGGCGTCGAGCTGCGCACGCAGGATCTCGCGACGCTGCTGTTCAGCTATCTCACGATCGGCACCCTGTTCGCGATGATCACGGCGGCCGACCCGCGGTGGTGGGAGCGGCACTTCTCAGAGCTGGGCGCTGGCGACGGCGCGTGGGCCTTCAACGGCACCGTGATCGTCGCGGGGCTGCTGGTGGCGACCATCGGCTCCTACATCGGCCGCGATCTGCACCGCTGGCTGGGCGACGCGCGGCTGCGCAGCATCGGCACCGTCGTCGTGCTCTTCGCGCTCACCGGGCTCACGCTGGCGGGCGTCGGGCTGTTCCCGGTGGAGGATGCGCGGCTGCTGCACAACCTCGCCGCCTACGGCACGCTGGCCCTGTTCGCGATCACGGCGCTGGTGGTCACGCTCGTGATGCCCGGCCCGCCGCGGGCGATGCTGCTGACGACCATCGGTGCCGTCGTGGCGCTGGGTGTCGCGCTGCTGCTCTGGCGGCCCTTCGGCCTCGTCGGGCTCGCGGGCCTCGAGGCGAGCGCCGTCGGCATCATCTTCGTCTGGCTGACCACGCTCGTGCGCACGCTCGCCGCCAACGCTCCCCACGAGTCCCGTCCCTCGGCTCGGGCGGCGCTGCTGCGAAGCCACTGAGCCGCCTGCTCGGCTCACGCCACGGCTCGACGCGCGACACGGTGCAGCGCGCGACGACCCACGCCCCTCGGCGATGCCCGCGAGGCGCAGAATGGTCGCCATGTCCACGCCTCGCGTCCTCCACCAGCGGCTCACACGCATGCGGGGTCGCGAGCCGCATGAGCGCGGCCGCAGCGCCTCCACGCTCGAGCTGCTGTTCGACCTCGCGTTCGTCGTGGCATTCAGCCTCGCAAGCAGCCAGCTCGCCCATTTCATCGCCGAGGGTCACACCTGGGTAGGCCTGGCCGGCTATGCGTTCGTGCTCTTCGGCATCTGCTGGGCGTGGATCAACTTCTCGTGGTTCGCCTCGGCGTTCGACACCGACGACTGGGCCTACCGGCTGGTGACCTTTGTGCAGATGGTCGGCGTCGTGGTCTTCGCGCTCGGCATCGTGCCGCTGTTCCACTCCATCGACCCCACCCTGCACGAAGCCGGCGCCGAACCGCATCTCGACAACAGCATCATCGTCGCGGGCTACGTCATCATGCGCGTCGCGCAGATCGCCCAGTGGCTGCGCGTGGCCGCGCAGGCGCCCGAGCATCGCCGCACCGCGCGCATGTACGCCACCTTCCTCGCCTTCGCACAGGTGGTCTGGATCGCGATGATCGTGCTGCAGCAGTCGCTGGTCTGGGCGCTGTGCACGGGCGCGATCGCGTTCGTGATCGAGCTCGCGGGGCCGGTGATCGGCGAGAGGACGCGGCAGACGCCCTGGCACGCGCACCACATCGCGGAGCGCTACGGCCTGCTGACTCGCGATCGGCGAGACCGTCGTCGGCACCGTCTTCTCGATCCAGGCGCTGTTCGAGGTGCAGGGCCTCAGCGTCGATCTGCTCGTCATCGCGTTCTCGGGCGTCGGGCTCGCCTTCGGCATGTGGTGGATGTACTTCATGCTGCCCAGCGGCGAGGTGCTGCACCACGAGCGCGACCGGAAGGCGTTCCCCTGGGGCTACGGCCACATCCCCGTCTTCGGCGCGATCGCAGCCGTCGGCGCCGGCCTGCACGTCGCGGCCTACGCCGTGGAGGATCCCGAGCACGTCTCCGTGCTGCGGGCGGTGGTCGCGGTCGCGGTGCCGATCGCGCTCTACCTGCTGGCGGTCGGCGTGCTGGGCGTCGGCCTGGTCGGCTGGGCCAAGTCGCGCTTCGAGGTGCTGACGCTGCTGGGTTCGCTCGGCGCGATCGCCATCGCGGTCGCGCTCGCCGCGGCGGGCGCACCGCTGGCCGTCTGCCTGCTGCTGGTGACCCTGGCTCCGGCCATCCAGATCGTCGGCGACGAGGTCACGCAGGCCCGATCACGGGTGCGCGCACTCGAGCGCTTCCGCTCTGCCCACGCCACTCCCGGTCCCTGATCTGCGGCCGGGCCTCGACCCATCCGACCGTTCGTGCGGATGCATCTGCTGCGGCGGGCGGGTCGGAGTCGACATCCGTGCCACAAGACGGCAAGGTGGTCGCATGACCAGTCACGATGCCGAGCCGGAAGAGGTCGAGACCCCTCCGGACACCCCTGAAGGCAGCGAGACGCCCGAGGACGCGCAGCGACGCAAGTTCCGCGAGGCGCTCGACAAGAAGAAGCTGGGCCACCACGGCCAGGGCATGGCCGCGCGCAACGGCGTGCAGGGGGCGGACAGCAGCCCCGCCGTGCAGAAGCGCGTGCACCGCCGCAAGAGCGGCTGAGCCGGGCCCCGGGCTTCGTCAGTCGGCAGTCGTCGCGTCAGCCGGCGGAGGCCAGATAGGCCAGCTGCGCTGCCATCGACGCCTCGGCGGCGAAGCGGATCTGCTCGTCGACATCCGGGTAGACACGGTCGGTGACCTCGGCCACGTCGGCGTCGGCCGCATCGACCCCGATCGAGCGCAGCGCAGCGCGCACCTCGTCGAGCCGCTCCTTGCGGTGCGCCCGGTAGTCGCGCGCGGCCTCCGCGATCGAGGCCCGCGAGTCGCCGTGACCGGGAAGCACCTCGAGGTCGCCGAGCGCCTCGAGCTTGTCGAGGCTCGCGAGGAACGCGCCCACCGAGCCGCCGGGGTGCGTGATCACGGTCGAGCCGCGGCCCAGGACGGTGTCGCCGGTGAGCACCGCCCGACCGGGCACGACGATGCAGATCGAGTCGGATGTGTGACCGGGCGTGGCGAGGATCTGCAGCTCGACGTCGCCCACGGGGATCCACTCGCCGTCGACGAGCGGCTCGCCGCCGAGGCACTCGTCGGGGTCGAGGCCGCGCAGCTCTGCTCCGACCGAGCGTGCGAGCTCAGCGGCCGCCTCGGTGTGGTCGGCGTGGTGGTGCGTGACGAGGATGAGGCGGGGCCGCAGCGCCACCAGCCGCTCGATGTGCTCGGGATCCGCAGGGCCCGGATCGACCACGACCTGGCCACCGATCACGTAGGTGTTCGTGCCGTCGAGGGTCATGAGACCCGGGTTGGGCGCCAGGATGCGCTCGATCTCGACCATGCCCCGACCCTACGCCGCCGCACCGACTGCCGCTGGGCATCCGATGGTGCGCGTGTGCTGCACCCGCCCGTGGGTGGTGCGTGGTGCCATAGGCACATGGACCCGCTGATCGCCGTCGTCGCCCTGCTGGCCGTGCTGCTCGCCGGTGCGCTCGGGGCGTGGCTCGGCATGCGCGTCGGCAGCGCTCGCGCGGGCGGCGAGCTCGACGCCACGCGCGGCCGCCTCGAGTCCGTCGAAGCTGAGCGCGAGCGGGAGCGCGACATCGCCGAGCGCCGGCACGCGGCCCAGCTCGAAGAGGTGCGTGACGACGCGCAGCGACGCGTCGCCGACGAGCGCGAGCGCGGCCGCGAGGCGATCGCCGAGCTGCAGGCCGACGCGCAGCGCAGGGCCGACGAGTTCTCGAAGCTCTCGAGCGCGGCGCTGGAGCGCAATTCGGCCGTCTTCCTCGAGCAGGCCGAGGAGCGCCTGCGCCGCTCGACCACCGAGGGCGCGGCGGAGCTCGCCAAGCGCGAGGCCGCCGTCAAGCAGCTGGTCGAGCCGCTGTCGAAGTCGCTCGACTCGGTGCGCGGCGAGGTGTCCGCCGCAGAGAAGGCGCGAGCGGAGGCCAACGCGGCGCTCGCCGAGCAGCTGCAGGCGATGCGCTCCTCCTCCGAGCAGCTCTCGCTCGAGACGCGGCAGCTCGTCAACGCGCTGCGCGCCCCGCAGGTGCGCGGCCGCTGGGGCGAGCTGCAGCTGCGCCGGGTGGTCGAGACGGCCGGCATGCTCGAGCACGTCGACTTCACCGAGCAGGCGCACCACGCCACCGACGACGGCGCCCTGCGCCCCGACATGCTCGTGCACCTGCCGGGCTCGAAGCAGGTGATCGTCGATGCGAAGGTCGCGTTCAACGGCTACCTCGAGGCGATGGAGGCGCGCGACGACGCGACGCGCGACAAGCGGCTCGACGCGCACGCGCGGCACATGCGCGATCACATCGACCAGCTGGCCTCGAAGTCCTACTGGGAGGCGGTGCCCGGCAGCCCCGAGTTCGTCGTCATGTTCGTGCCGGCCGAGCCCTTCCTCAACGCGGCGCTCGAGCGCGACCCGACCCTCTTCGAGCGCGCCTTCGAGCGAAACGTCGTGCTCGCGACGCCCGCGACCCTCGTCGCGCTGCTGCGCACCGTCGGCTACACCTGGCGGCAGGAGCAGCTCGCCGGTGAGGCCATGCAGGTCTTCGAGGTGGGCCGCGAGCTGCACAAGCGGCTCGGCACCATGGGCACGCACCTGACGACCCTCGGCAGCCGCCTCAACAAGACGGTCGAGGCGTACAACGCCTTCAACGCATCCCTCGACCGCAACGTCGTGACACAGGCCAGGCGCTTCTCGAGCCTGCAGGGCCTCGAGCCCTCGCTCGACGGCAACGCACCGCTCGAGGTGCTCGCCGTGCCAGCCCAGAAGGCCGATGTCTACGCCTCGGACGACGAGCGGCCCGGAACCCGCGCAGACGCCGAGATCACCGGCATGGCGCGCGAGGCGACGCGGGATGAGGGCGACTCGGCGATAGCGTGACGGCGTGAACGACATTCGCACCGCCGCGACCCTCGTGCTGCTGCGCGACGGCACCGGCGCCATCGAGGTGCTGCTGCTGCAGCGGCCCGACCGCGGCGCGTTCGCCGGCGGCTGGGTCTTCCCCGGCGGCAAGGTCGAGACCGTCGACACGGTCGCCGACGACGCCGAGGCCACCGCCCGCAACGCGGCCGTGCGCGAGACCGCCGAGGAGACGGGCCTCATCGTCTCCCCCGACGCGCTCGTGCCGCTCTCCCACTGGTCGCCGCCCGCGCAGCTCGACACGAAGTTCCTCACCTGGTTCTTCGTGGCAGAGGCGCCGGATGGCGAGATCGTGCCGCAGCCAGCAGAGGTCGACGCCCACGCGTGGATCAGGCCGGCGGATGCGCTGAAGCGCCACGGCGCAGGAGACCTGCGGCTGTTCCCACCCACGTGGGTGACGCTCGACACCCTGATGGCCTACCCGACCGTCGAGACCGCCCTGAACGCCATCCGCGGGCACGAGCTGCGCGAGTACGAGACCAAGCAGGATCAAGCCCGCGGCCTCGCGATCTGGGCGGGCGACGAAGGCTACGACGACGCCCCCGACACCGAGGAGGGCCCGCGCCACCGCCTGCACGTGGGCTCGCTGCCCTGGCGGTTCGAGCACCGCTAGCCCAGCGCGCGAGGCGGCCTTGCCTCATCCGCCTCACCCATGCCTCAGCGGACTGCGGACTGCACCTCTCGCTCTGCCAGGCGCCTGCCTGGTGACTTCCAGATGCCGGTGACCTTCGCCAGCAGGACCAGCAGCACGCAGAGCACTGCGCAGCCGATGCCGACCCAGAGATTGCCCCAGTTCGCCACGGCGACGGGGAACAGCGCCGTGATCAGGCCTCCGCCCACGAACGGGCTCGCGAAGGGGGCGCGAAGCGCGAAGCCGCGGAACGCGTTGGTCTTGAAGTTGGGGTCGGCCGCCCGCAGCAGCACGAGCCCGACAGAGACGACGCCGGTCATGGCGCCGAAGTTGACGATGCTGTTCTCCACCCAGTCCTTCGCGAAGATGCGCGGGCCGATGAAAGAGAAGATGCCGACGCTCATGATCGCGACGACGACCAGGGAGATGAGCAGCGCCTGCCAGTTGTCGAGCAGGACCGGCAGCGAGAGCGACGCGACGGCCGCCACGACCAGGAAGTCGAGCGCGATGCCGGTGATGGCGTTCAACGTGGCCTTGTCGACCAGCTGATACGCCGGGGTCCGCTTGATGACCAGGTGCACGAGGAGCCCGCCGATCATCGCGAGCGGGAACAGCGGCACACCGGTGATCACCATGTCGACGAGGAACTTCAATCCCGTGCCGATGAGGACTGCCGCGGCGATCAGCGCGAAGTGGAAGGCGAGGTTGTCGAGCGACGCGCGGTTGAGGCGCCCCTGCGACTCGACCCGCGCCTGCGTCACGGGCAGGATGTCGGTCGACAGCGTGCCGCCGTCACCCGAGGCGTTGAGCAGCAGCCCGCGCCGGACGGCGATGTTGATCATCACCATGCCGGCCACGATTCCGAAGACGAGACCGGCAGTCGCAGATCCGAGTCCGAGCGATGACCCCGCAGCCCACCCCAGCGCGGTGTACGCCTCCTCCATGCCCGCCGCTGTGCCGTGCCCACCGGGCCACGAGACCTCGAAGATCGTCGAGAACAGCGGATTCGTGCCGAACACCGGCGTGAAGATCAGGAACGTGAGCAGGGCCGGCACTGCGACCACCGCGAAGCTGCTGAAGTAGGAGTAGAAGACGTGAGGCGCGGCCTCCTTGATCGCCTCTCGTGCCTTCGGCAGATTCTCGCCCAGCAGCATGGGCGCGAACACGATGGTGATGAGGATGCCGGCCAGGCCCGACCAGGTCGTGTTGAGGCTGTCGGGCACGATGCCGAAGGCGTGCGGGCCGAGCAGCAGCCCGATGACGCCGCCGATGAGCGCCGCGGGGATGAAGAAGCGGCGCAGCGGCGGGATGAGCGCACGCAGCAGCACTCCGAGCAGCAGCAGCACGCCGAGCAGGCTGACTGCGATGAGCAGCGAACCCAGCATGCCTGAGTCGATGGCGACGAGGTCGGGCATCTTTGCCTCCTTGGTCAGGACGAGATCAGTGGAATCGGTCGGGGTTGAAGGGAGCGAGCATGGGCGATGTCGAGCCATGCAGCAGCGTCTCGGCGAGGTGGCGCGAGACGGCTGGAGCGATCGCCCATCCATGGCCTGACCAGCCGGCGGCGACCGAGAGGTTGGGGGCGCATCGACCGATGACGGGGATCTGATCGACGGAGGCGCTCTCGGCACGCGAGACGTCGACGCCCAGCACCTCGAGGTCGGTCAGGTACGGGAACACGGACTGCAGCACCGCGATGTTCCCGCGCACCCGATCCTCGTCGGGCTGCCCGCCGGCCGGTGTGACGCGGCCGCGCCAGCCGCCGCTGAGCATGAGCTCCTCGCCGAGCACCTTCACGGAGAGCGGGCGAGACTCGTGCCCGGTCAGCATCGGGATGACGGGGACGGCCGATGAGCTCAGCCGCATCGCCTGCGGGTAGAACGCCCAGAGCGGCAGGTCTCGCCCTGTCGTGCGCAGCACCAGGTCGCGCACGCCGGTGTTGTTGGCCAGCAGCACCTCTCGCGTGACGGCGATGCGATCGTCCCGGTCCGTGACCACCGCGGTCACCCGGCCGGACGCATCCGTCTCGAGCGACGCGACGGATGTGTCCTCGAGCACCTGGACGCCCAGCCGTCGGGCGGCCTGTGCGTATGCCTGTGTGGTCGCCTCGTGCGATGCGACGCCGTCCGAGGCCACGACCGAGGCACCGTGCACAGCATCCGAGACGCCCGGGTACTCCCGTCGCACCCGCTCCCGATCCCAGACCTCGACGTCGACACCCAGCGCACGATGCGCGCGGGCGTACACCTCGGCGGCCTCGATGCCCTTGAATCCGGTCTGCGCCGCACCGTCGATCAGGTAGGCGCCGCCCGTGCGTCGGTAGCCGGTGGGGGCGCCGAGCTCTTCGTGGAGTGTCGGCCAGATGGTGTTCGCCTCTGCCATGAGGGGCAGCTCGCGCAGGTCGCGTCGATTGGCCCGCACGCCGCGCTCCCCGAATCCGCCGGAGGCGCCGCTGGCGACCGACTTCGCCTCCAGCACCGCGACCGACTGCGCGCCGCGCCTCGCGAGCTGGTAGGCCGTCGCGAGACCGTGGACACCGCCGCCGACGATGACGAACTCACAGATCACGTGCTGCTCCAGACTCGAATGGGGGACTTCCGTATCGTAGGCTTTCTTCCATACAGCGTCAACTGTGAAAGTATTCCTTCAGCGAGAGGATGTCCTCATGTGGCCCAACGCAACGCCGAGCCTGACCCGACTGGAACAGGCCGTCGCACTCTTCGCGGTCGAAGGCCCGGTGCGCTTCGCGACCACGAGCGGCACGGAGATCGCCCGGCAGACGGGCACGAGCGAGGCGACCGTCGCGCGAACCGCACAGAAGCTGGGCTTCCAGAACATCAAGGAGATGAAGGCGTTCTGCGCTCGCATGCTGCAGGATCCCGCCGATCTGCAGCTCGTGCTCCGCAGCCGACTGGAGGCGGCATCCGATGCCGATGCCGAGGCGTCGACGCCGATCGCGGAAGGCGCCATGACCGCGGTGCTGCGCGCCGCGGCGGGGCTGACGCTCGGCGTGCACAGCAGTCTCGACTGGGATGTGGCGGCGCGTGCCGTCGAGGCTTGCAGCGATGCGCCCCGGATCACGGTGTACGGGCTCGGCACCGCATCGTTCATGGCCGGCTACGCAGATCTCGAGTTCGCCCGCGTCGGCCTGCAGTCGCGAGCCGTGACCGGGGGCGGGCATGCCAACGCAGATGCGCTCTTCCGCGCCGGCGCCGACGACGTCGTGCTCGTCGTCGCTCCCCGCGCGATGTTCCCAGACGTCGAGCGCTTCACGACGGCGGCGCTGCGCCTGACCACGCGGGTCTTCATCATCACGCAAGGACCCGTCGCGGCCGAGCTCCGCTCGCAGGGCGCACAGGTGCTGCGGCTGCCGCCGACCCATGCCAGCGCCGCCACCGAGGCTGCGAGCACGATGGCGCTGATCGATGCTCTGGTGGCAGAGATCGCGCGCCGGAATCCGGAGCGCGCCATGGAGGCACGGGCCCGAGCACAGGCGTACCGCAGCGAGTTCTCGCGGTGAGCGAGGTGCAGCGGAGCGGCGGCCTGCACGTCGTCGTCGTCGGCGCCGGGTTCGTCGGCGTCTCGCTGGCAGACGCGCTGGTGCGCTCCGGCAGCAGGGTGACGCTGGTCGGCGACGTCGGAGGGATGCCCGAGGCCTCCGCCGTCTCGTTCGGCTGGTTGAACAGCCACCGCAAGCGTCCCGATGCCTACCAGGCGCTGAATCGTGCAGGCCTTCAGGTGTGGCGCGATCGCCTCGGCCCCCGCCATCCCGAGCACGTGGCCTGGGGCGGCCACACCGTCGTCGTCGCGGATCCGGACAACGTGCGCGCGCTCCGCGCCCGAGTCGCGCAGCTGCAGGCGCTGGGGTATCCGGCATCGATCGTTCCGACGCACGGAGCCATCGCCGACCTGGCTATCGAACCGGCGCAGGACGCGATCGCCGGCCACTTCCCGAGCGAGGGGCACTGCGCCCCTCTGGCGATCCGCGAAGCCCTGATCCAGGACCTGCGCGCATCCGGAGCGTGCACGTTCGTGGCGGACGAGGCCACCGCGGTCGACCACGACGGGGCGATGCTGCGATCCGGGCGCCGGATCGCAGCCGACCGCGTGGTGATCGCGGCAGGCAACGGCAGCGCCGCACTTGCGGAGTCAGCCGGCTTCGCGCTGCCGCTCGTTCCGCAGCACGCTGGTGGGGCCGCGTGGGGCTTGCTCGCCTCCGCCAGCGCTCCGCGCCATGGCCTCGACGGCGTCCTCTCGACGGACGATCTGAACCTTCGGCCCGACGGCCCCGACGCGCTGATCGCACAGTGCCTCGATCTCGACCGGCACGCGGGACCCGAGGCGGTGGTGGATGCGGAGCTCGAGGATCAGTATGCGGATCGCATCCGCCGTCTGCTGCACCGCGACGACATCGCCATCGAGGCCGTGCGCATCGGACATCGGGTCATCCCAGCCGACGGGCAGACCGTCGCCGGGCCGCTGGACGGCACCCCGGACGGGCGGATCTGGGCAGTGGTCACGCACAGCGGCATCACGCTGGCGCCGTTGCTGTCGGAGACGATCGCGGCAGAGCTCACTGCTCGATCCCTGACCCCGCTGCTCGACGACTTCAGGCCCACTCGCTTCACCCAGTCCGGCCGCCCGAGCTCGCAGGTGCCGGCGCCGTCGCGGCCGGGCGAGCAGTAGCGGGCGTCGCCCGGCCACGGGACGCCGTCTGGCCGCTCGTGACGCCGGCGAGCACCACCGCGACGCCGAGCCACTGCCAACCGGTGAGCAGCTCGCCGCCCAGCAGCACGCCGAGCAGCACGCCGGTCACCGGGTTCAGCAGTCCGAGCAGCCCGACCTGGCCGGCAGTCAGATGCCGCAGCGCACCGAACCAGCAGACGAAGGCGAGCGCCGTCGCGATCAGCGAGAGGTAGGCGTAGCCCAGCACCGCGGTGGCCGACAGCTCGGTCGGCACGCCCTCGATCGCGAGCGCGAACGGCAGCAGCAGCACGCCGCCGACCGTCAGCTGCCAGGACGACGAGGCGACCGAGTCGACCTCGCCGCTCCAGCGCTTGCCGAGCACCGAGCCGAGCGCATACATCGCCATCGCGGTCACCGAGGCGACGACGCCCCAGCCGTCGATCGCGCCGAACGACACGGCCATCAGCAGCACGACTCCCACGAGCCCCATCACGGCACCCAGCAGCCGGCGCACCGTCGGCCGCTCGGCGAGCACGCCCCAGGCGATGAGCATCATCGCGATCGGCGACAGACTCATGAGCATCGCCGCGATCGAGGTGGGCAGCAGCTTCGCAGCGAGGTAGACGAGCACGAAGAACGCGCCGCAGTTGAGCACCCCCAGCACGACCGAGCGCCACCACCACACGCCCTGCGGCAGGCGGCGGCGCAGCAGGAGCAGCAGCAGGCCGGCCGGCAGCGCGCGCAGCGCCGCGGCCGTGAGCGGCTCGCCCGCCGGGATCCAGTGCAGCGTCACGAAGTAGACGGAGCCCCATGAGATGGGGGCGAGCGCACCGAGCAGGATCCAGCGCAGCGTGCCGACGCCCGGTTTCGTTTCCACGGAAACTACAATAGTTTCTCTCTCAACTACACTGCAACCATGCATCGCGACGCCGTCTCGACCATGCTCGAGCAGTGGGCCGCCGAGCGGCCCGACCTCGACGCATCCCCCGTCGGCATCATCGGCCGGCTCAGCCGCGTCTCGCAGTTCGTCACCGAGGATCTCGTGGCGCTCTACCGCCGCTTCGGGCTGAGCGAGGGCGAGTTCGACATCCTCGCGACGCTGCGGCGCATCGGCGCCCCGCACGCGCTCGCGCCCTCGGCGATCGCCGGCGTGACCATGGTCACGAAGAGCGCCGTGTCGAAGCGGCTCGACTCGCTCGAGGCCAAGGGGCTCGTCGCCCGCGAGCCCGATGAGCACGACGGTCGCGGCCGCGTCGTGCGGCTGACGGATGCGGGGCGCACGCTGATCGATGAGGCGATGCCCGCGCACCTGGAGAACGAGCGCGGCATCCTGGCTCCGCTCTCCGAGCGCGACCGCGCGGCCCTGGAGCGCATCCTCGCCACCTGGGCCGAGCACTATGAGGCGCGTGCCTGATCGCCAGTTGCTTAGCCAGGGCAACTATGAGTTTCGCCGCTAGGATCGGCTCGTGACTCGACCTGCCGACGACGCCGACGGACGGGCGATGCTCGACCCGAGGCGAATGGCGTCATCCGCCGACCTCGTGCGCCAGCTGGGCGTGAGCGAGGCGGACGTCGAGGAGATCATCGATCTCTTCGCCGCGCTGCGCCGCTGGCACCGCACGTCGCAAGCGCACAGCGAGGCCAGCAGGCGCTACATGAAGCTTGGCGAGAACGACATGCGCGCGATCCGCTACCTCATGTCTGTCGCGCGCGAGGGCACCGTCGTGACCTCCACGATGATCGCCGCGCACCTGGGCATCTCAGGACCGTCGGTCACGAAGCTGCTCGACCGGCTCGAGCACGGCGGGCACATCCGGCGCGAGGCCCACCCCACCGACCGGCGCGCGCTCTCCATCGTCGTGACCGACACCACGCGCGCCACGGCGAGCGCGACCGTGGGGAGCGACCACACGCGTCGTTTCGCGATCGCGGCATCGATGTCGCACGAGGAGCGCCAGGCGGCGACGAGGTTCCTCAGTGCACTCGCGGATCTCCCGGTCCTGGAGCACGAGGGCGCCGACAGCTAGCGCGACGCTCGGACCCGGCGCAGCCGCGCGATCACCGTCGCCGCGCCGATGACGACGCACGCAGCCGCTGCGGCGACGGCGACCGCGAGCGACTGCGGCTGGTCGAGCAGGCGGCCGACGCCGATCCAGCTCAGACCCCAGAGCATCGCGAGTGACGGCGCGATCGAGCCTCGGCTTCGGATGGCGATCGCGACCCCGACCGCTGCCACCACAGCCAGCACGACGACCGCCGGCAGCTCGAACGCGGCAGGGCGCAGCCCCGCATCCGCCAGCCAGGCAGCGATGTTCGCGACCGTCGCGACGGAGACCCAGCCGAGATACAGCCCGAAGGTGCCGTCGACCAGTGCCGTCTCGAGCAGCGAGTCTGCCCTCGAGCGCTGCAGCAGCTCGAAGATCGCCGCGAGCACCGCCAGCAGCAGCACGATCACGACCACCGTGAGCGGCAGCAGGCCGGCCTGCGCGCAGAGGATCCAGGCGGCGTTCAGCACCAGCGACGCCACCGCCAGCCAGCCGACGCGCTGCTGCCGGGGGTCGCGGCGCTGCTTCGGCAGCACCTGCCAGATGGCGTAGGCGGCGAGCCCCAGGTAGATGAGGCTCCAGATCGAGAAGGCGGTGGATGCGGGCGCGAGCGGTGTGGCGTCGGCCGAGAGCGCGCCGCTCGACGAAGCCTGCACCTCCTGCCCGCCGAAGGCCCCAGAGCCGAGCGCCGCCATCGCGAGCGTCGCCGGCAGCGCGATCAGCACGGCCCATGGTCGGATGCGTTCGGCGGTCGACGTCGGCAAGGGACGGTCAGGGTGCATGGTGATGCTCGCTCTCTGTCTCGGCGGTCGGTGTGTGGCGCTCCCAGTCTGCGACCGGTCCCGGCGCGACGATGAAGAGCGGATGCGGCTCGGGGTCGCGCGGCAGGCGCGCACTCGGGCTCCGCACGGCCAGCTTCGCCCGAAGGTGCTCGAGCTCGAGCGCCAGCTGCCCATCGGAGACGGGGATGCGGCGCACGGGCTCGGAGCCGTCGAGGCGCGTGCGCTCGATCCGGCCGCGGTCGAAGCGGTAGCCGCGAGCCTCCGCCGCCGTGGCGACGACCTCGAGGTAGGCGCCGATCGCGGCCAGCGGGTCGGGCTGCGCGCGGAAGCGCTCGAGCTGCGGGTGCCGGGTGTAGCCGCGCGTGCGGCCCGCCAGCACGGCCTGCGCCAGCAGCGCCTCGCGCCAGCAGGCGGTCAGCCCCTGCCGGTCGAGCAGCCCGGGGTGCAGCGACCAGAGCCTCATCTCGACTCCTCCTCGGCGACGGCGACGATGCGGCTCGCCATCATCTCGAAGATCACATGGTGCGCCGGGACGAGCGACCACCAGTAGAGCCGGCCGGCGAGACCGCTGGGCAGGAAGACGGCTCGCTGGCGGTAGGAGGCACCGCCATCGGTCGCCGGATCGACCGCGAACTCGATCCAGGCGCGGCCCGGCACCTTCATCTCGGCTCGCAGCCGCAGCATCCGGCCCCGCTCGATGCGCTCCACGCGCCAGAAGTCGACCACGTCGCCTTCGCGCAGGTGGTCGGGGTCGCGCCGGCCGCGGCGCAGGCCCACCCCGCCCACCAGCCGGTCACCGAGGCCGCGCAGGCTCCACAGCAGCGGCACGGAGTACCACCCGCGATCGCCGCCGACCGCCTCGACCACCCGCCAGAGGGCGTCGGGCGAAGCGGCGGTCGTGCGCTCGCGCGCATCCTCCAGCACCGTCGAGCCCGACCAGCTCGGGTCGCTCGGCAGCGGATCCGAGGGGGCGCCGGCGGGCGTCGACGAGCGCCAGCTCGACTCGATGTCGCCCGAGCGCTCACGGGCGATCGCGAGCCGCACGGCCTTCCGATACCCCGTCAGCCCGCCCTCCGGAGGTGGGATGATCGCGTCGATGCGGCGATCGGCGACGACGCAGTCGTGCAGCAGCGAGCCGATCAGCGGCATGGCGATCGCGCGCGGCACGGGCGTGACGAGGTTGACCCACTGCGAGGCGAGCCAGGGCGTGAGCACCGGCAGCGGGGCGATCGGCCGCTGCGGCAGGCCCGCCTCGACCGCGTAGCCGTTCATCGTCTGCCCGTAGCGCAGCACATCCGGCCCGCCGATGTCGAAGGCGCCGTGCACCTCGCCGGGCACCGCTGCCGCCGCGACCAGGTAGTGCAGCACGTCGCGCACCGCGATCGGCTGCACGAAGTTGCGCACCCAGCGGGGCGCGGGCATGTACGGCAGCACCTCGGTGAGGTGGCGGATCATCTCGAAGGAGGCCGAGCCCGAGCCGATCACGATGCCCGCCTGCAGCACGATCGTCGGCACGCCGGAGCCGAGCAGGGCATCCCCCACCGCCACTCGCGAGGCGAGGTGCTTCGAGAGCCGCTCGCCCTGCGGGTGCAGGCCAGAGAGGTAGACGATGCGCTGCACGCCCGCCGCCTTCGCGGCCGCCGCGACGTTGCGCGCCTGCGCGAGCTCTGCGGTCGCGAAGTCGCCGCCCGCACCCATCGCGTGCACCAGGTGGAAGACGACGTCGACGCCCGCGACCGCGCGGCGCACGTCGTCGGCCACCTCGAGATCGCCCTGCACCACATCCACCGCATCCGCCCACGACGCGTCGCGCAGCCTGCCGGGGTCGCGAGCGAGCGCGCGCACCTCGTGCCCGGCCTCCACCAGCCTGGGCGTGAGCCTGCCGCCGATGTAGCCGGTCGCGCCGGTCACGAGCACTCGTCTGCCGTTCATCGCACCCCCATCGCCCAGGCGATGCAGACCATCGTGACGACGAATCCGCTCGCGTAGTTCACCCAGAGAAACCTGCGCCAGCCGTGGTTGGCGGCAGCGCTGACGGCGTCGGTGATGCGCCAGAAGGGCGCCGCCAGCAGCACGTAGGGCACGGCCACCAGCCCCGCGATCGCGGCCGGCCAGGGCGTCAGCAGCATCAGCAGCCCCGCCGCCACCCACAGGCCGATGGCCAGCCGCACCGTCGCCCTGGCGCCGAGCGCGGTCGCGATCGACGCGATGCCGCCCTCGCGGTCGGGCACGACATCCTGCACCGCGCCGAACGCGTGGCTCGCCATGCCCCAGCAGAAGAACGCGGCCAGCAGCGCGACGAGCGCCGGCGTCCACTCGGCCCCCGCGAGCACGAGGCCGTAGACCGCGGGGCTCACGAAGTGGGTGCTCGAGGTGATCGAGTCGAGCACCGGCACCTCCTTGCAGCGCAGCCGCGGCGCCGAGTAGGCGACCACGGCGAACAGGCTCACCGCCAGCACCGCCCAGGACGCGGGCCCGCCGAGCACGACGAGCGCGACCACGAACGGCAGCGCCAGCAGCGCCGCCCAGCGCAGGGTCGCCGCGTGAGTCTCCGGCGGCAGCAGCGCGCCCTCGACGCCCCCCTTGCGCGGATTCTGGGCGTCGGATGCGTAGTCGAAGACGTCGTTGATGCCATACATCGCGAGGTTGTAGGGCACCAGGAAGAACAGCGTGCCGATGACGAGCCGGGCGTCGATCGTGCCGGTGGTGAGCAGCATCGCGGCGGCGAACGGGAACGCGGTGTTGATCCAGCTGACGGGGCGGGATGCCAGCAGCAGGCGGCCGGCGAGGCCGCGGCGCTCGGCGACCTCAGGCATCCGGTTGCTCCGAAGCGCGCTCTGCTGCCGTCGCCCGCGAAGGCAGCAGCCGCCAGGCGGCGACCACGACGAGCACCGCGATGAGCGCGTAGGCGAGATCCTCGACGGGCGCGAGGCCCAGGCGCGGGCCGAGCAGGAGCGCGTCGTCGTAGTGGAACAGGTCGACGGCGATCATGATCGAGTCGAACACGACGGTCAGCACCAGCACGACCGCCGCCGCGACCGCGAGCGCGGCCCAGCCTCGCCGGTCGCGCCGCAGGGCGATCACGGCGAGCACTGCCGCGGCGAGCAGCGGGAGGGCGAGCAGCAGCGCGTAGCTCACGAGGCACCGCCCCGCGCGGCGGCCACCGAGCGCCGCCGCCGTGCCGCGAGCATGCGCTCGGCACCCGCGAAGGCGACGAGCGAGACGTAGGCGAGGAAGGCCACGAAGGCGAGCTCCTCGATCGGCAGGTGCGGCAGCACCTCGATGCCGGTCATCCACGGGGAGGCGCCGAGGCGGAAGTTGCCGGTCGCGATGCCGCCCAGATCGATCGCCAGCATCACTCCGGCCGTGATCGCCACGGCAGCGAGGGCGCGCCGCGCGTCACGGAACAGCGCGAGCCGCCAGCGCGCATCCAGCGCCCCGACGCCGAGCGCGGCGACGGCGATCGCGCCGAGGTAGGCGAGCGTCATGACGCCTCCCGTGCGGGCGCGGCGGCCAGCGGCCGCAGCGGCCCGGTGCTGCGATCGCCGCGCACGTGCTTGACGACCAGCTCGGCAGAGATGAGGCACATCGGCACCCCGATGCCCGGCACGGTGGTCGAGCCGGCCAGCAGCAGGTCGCGCACGCGCGGATGCCGTGTGGAGCCGCGCAGGAAGGCGCTCTGTCGCAGCGTGTGCGCCGGCCCGAGGGCCGTGCCGCGCCAGGCATCGAAGTCGCTCGCGAAGTCGGCAGGCCCGATGGTGCGGCGGGTGACGACGCGCTCGGCGAGCCCCTCGATGCCTGCCCACGCCCCGATCTGCGCGATCGCACGGTCGGCGATCCGCTCCACGGCCTCGTCGCCGGCGCCGTCGACGCCGCCGTGCCCGAGCCGCACGTCGGCGGGCACCGGCACGAGCACGAAGAGCGCCTCGTGGCCAGCGGGCGCGACCGAAGGGTCGGTGGCGGATGCGCGGCTCACGTAGAGCGATGCGGGATCGGTGACGCCGTCGGCTGGGTCGGCCGCCTGCGGGCCGAAGATGCGCGCGAAGCCGTCCTCCCAGTCGCGCGTGAACAGCAGCGTGTGGTGCGCGAGCTGCGGCAGCGCACCCTCCACGCCCAGCATGACGAGCACCGCGGACGGGCCGGCCACGCGACGGGCCCAGCGACGCCGAGCACGCGCGGCGACGCCGGGCACGTGCGCGAGCATGCGGGTGTCGGTGGCGTGCCCGTCGGCCGCCGAGACCACCAGATCGGCGTCGATGCGCTCGCCGCCGGCGAGCACGACCCCACGGGCAGCACCGTCCTCGACCAGGATCCGCTCGACGCGCGCGCCCGTGCACACCTCCACCCCGGCCCGCTCCGCCAGCTGCGCCAGCGCATCCACCACCCGGGCGAAGCCGCCCTGCGGATACCAGACGCCCTCGACCATGTCGAAGTGGCTCATCAGGTGGTACATCGAGGGGGCGGCCTTGGGCTCGGTGCCGAGGAAGACCGCCGGGTAGCCGAGCACCTGCCGCAGCCGGCGGTCGCGGAACGAGCGGGCGATGCGGTGCTCGAGCGACTCCAGCAGCAGCCGTGCGAGCCGCGGCAACCGCGCGCCCAGGCCGAGCCCCGCGAAGGCACCCGGCGAGTCGAAGCGGTTCGAGAGCAGCGAGCCGGTGGCGAGCGCGGCGGTCTCGGTCGCCGAGCCCAGATGGGCCCGCAGCCGCGCCGCCGCACCGGGCTCGATGCCCTCGAACGCCGCCAGCGTCGCCTCGAGATCGCCCGAGACCTCGAGCGGCTCGGGCTCGCCCTCGAACAGCACGCGGTATGCGGGGTCGAGCCGCTCGAGGTCGAGCTCGTCCTCGAGCCGCGACCCGAGCATCCGGAACGCGTGCTCGTAGGGCTCGCGCATCAGCATCCAGGAGGGACCGGTGTCGAACGTGAAGCCGCGCGAGCGCCAGACACCGGCGCGACCGCCGAGGGTCTTCCCCTGCTCGAGGAGCGTGACCGCGTGGCCGTCGCGGGCCAGCAGCCCGGCCGCTGCGATGCCGGCGATGCCACCGCCGATCACGACGATGCGGCTCATCGCACCGGCTCCGCGACGGCGGGGCGGGCGCGCTGCCCGGCCGAGCGGCTGAGGCCGGCGGCGAGCGTCGCGCGGGCGATGATCGCGACCTTCTGCGCGGACGGCACGCTGATGCGACGCGTCGACAGCTCGGCAGCGGGGGTGGCGCGGATGCGTCGGGCGAGCGCGGCGAAGAGGTCGTGGGCGGCGATGACGGCCGGGCGCGCACCGCGGGGCAGCAGCTCGACGGTGCCACGCGCGATCCGCAGCTCGCCCTCGAGCCGGTCGAGCACGCGCGCCACCTCGGCGTCGGTCGGATGGGCCGGGTCGATGCCCGGCAGGTAGGCGCGACCGAGACCGGCGGCGTCGGCCCCGATGTCGCGCAGGAAGTTGACGACCTGGAAGGCGCTGCCGAGCGCTCGCGCGCCGCGCGCGACGCGACGGGCCTCCGCGTCGGGCAGCCGAGTGCCGCCCAGGAAGCAGCGCACGCACATGATGCCGACCACCTCGGCCGAGCCGTAGACATAGCTGCGCAGCTCACGCTCGTCGACGAAGGCCACGGGATCGAGATCTCGGCGCATGGCAGCGAAGAACGGCGCGGTCTGATCCCCCGTGATGCCCACGCGGCGCGCGGTCTCGGCGAACGCGTGCACGATCAGGTCGGCGCTGAAGCCCGTCGCGAGCGCCTGCTCGACCTCGCGCTCGAGCTCGTCGAGCACGCGTCGGCAGCCTGCCTGGTCGAGACCGGATTCCGCGCCGCATCCGTCGACGATCTCGTCCGCGACGCGCACCAGCGCGTAGACGGTGTGGATGTCGCCACGCATCGCCGGCGGCAGGAGCCGGCTCGCCATGCCGAAGGAGCTCGAGTAGGCCCCGATCACGGCACTGCTGGCCCGCCGCGCGGTGGCGGTGTAGAGGTCGAGGCCGGTCACCGGCTGCGCTCCGCGCAGCGGCCCAGGATGTCGAGCAGGTCATCGCACGCCGCCTGCTCGATCGGTGCGGCGGCGATCAGCTCGCGCACCGCGGCGGCGCCGTCGGCGATGCGCTGCTCGACCGCGGCCAGCGCGCCGGTGCCGCGCATGACCTGGCGCACGCGGGCGGCGTCGGCCTCGTCGGCGAGCGGGTCGCCGTAGTGGCCAGCGACCGGTCGCCAGCGGGCGTCGCGGCTCGCGAGCGCCGCGAGCAGCGTCGGCGCGCCGGCGCGGATGTCGCTCAGCGCGCTCTTGCCGGTCTCGGCCTCGTCGCCGAAGACCCCCAGCACGTCGTCGCGCAGCTGGTAGACGACGCCCAGCCGGAGGCCGATGGTGCCGAGCGCAGCGATCGCCGACTCGTCACGGCCGCCCAGCAGCGCCCCGATCTCGAGCGGTGCCCGGAAGGAGTAATCGGCGGTCTTGCCTTCCAGGATGCGGGTGATGACCGCCTCCTCGGGTGCGGTGCCGGCGAGCAGCACGTCGTCGTGCTCCCCCTCCGCTGCGTGCACCATCGCGCGCTCCACGATGCCGACGAGCCGGGCGCGCACCCCGGCGGGGGCCTCGATCTGCGCCAGCGCGGCAAGCGCGCGCACCAGCAGCGCGTCGCCCGCGACGATCGCGGTGGTCATCCCCAGTCGGCCCGCGGCCGCCGGGCTCAGTCCTGCGGCCGCGGCCGTCGCGGTCGCGCGATGGGCGACGGAGGGTGCGCCGCGCCGCTCGTCGTCGCCGTCGATCACGTCGTCGTGCACGAGCAGCGCCGCGTGCAGCAGCTCGATCGCCGCCGCCGCCGTGACCAAGGCATCGCGATCGGCGTCCGCGCCGGCGGCGAGCAGCACCAGGCGCGGGCGCAGCAGCTTGCCGCCCGTCACCGCGCCCGCCGCCGCGGCCTGCACCGGATGCGGTCCGCTCGGCGCCGCGAGGTCGGCTACGCGTCGCTCGACCTCGGCGAGCAGCGTGAGCGTGTCGACGGCGGTCACGCGGCACCCGCCAGCAGCGGCATCCGCTCGGCCTGCAGCACGAGCCACGGGCTGAACGCCCAGGGCGTCGCGCGGATGCCGGCGAGCAGACGTTCGGGCTCGACCCACTGCCACTCGATCGTCTCGCTCGGGTCGGGCTGCAGCTCGCCGGCAACGCGGCCGATGAAGACTGGGCAGCGCTCGTGCTCGACGATGCCGTTCGCGTCCACCGCCCGGTAGGCGAAGTCGGGCAGCACCAGCTCGAGGTCGACGACCGCGGCGCCCAGCTCCTGCTGCACGCGCCGCAGCACGGCTGCCTCGAGCTGCTCGCCCGGAGCAGGATGCCCGCAGCAGGCGTTCGTCCAGACCCCCGGCCACGCGCGCTTCGTCAGCGCCCTGCGCGTGACGAGCATCCGCCCGTCGTCATCGAGCAGGTGGCACGAGAACGCCAGGTGGAGGGGTGTGGCGTCGGTGTGCACGGTCGCCTTCGGTGCCGAGCCGATCGGGCGACCGCTGGGGTCGAGCAGCACGACGAGCTCGTGGTCTCGTGGCCAACCGGCATCCGTCGGGATCGTCATGCGGCGAGCGTATCAAATTACTGAGTCTAGGCAACTATCAGTTTGGCAAATAGAATGGCGGCATGCGGCATCCATCGGAGCATGACCCTGATTCGCGCTCGGTGATCGATCCCCGGAACCACGAGGTCTCTGCGGCGATCGTCCGTGACCTCGGTCTCAGCGACGCGGACGTCGACGAGATCATCGACCTCTTCGAGGCGCTGCGCCGGTGGCGACGCACCTCGGATGCCCAGCGCGACGCGAGCCGACATCACATGCGGCTGGGCGAGAACGACATGCGGGCGATCCGCTACCTGATGTCGGCAGGGCGGCGCGGCAGCACCATCACCTCGACCATGCTCGCCGAACACCTCGGCCTGCAGGGCTCCTCCGTCACCAAGCTGCTCGACCGGCTCGAGCGCGCGGGACACATCCGCCGAGAGCCGCATCCGAGCGACCGTCGCGCGCTCTCGATCGTCGTCACCGACAGCACGCGAGCGACCGCGAGCTCATCGGTCGGAGCAGACCACCTGCGTCGGTTCATGGTGGCGGCGGCCATGCCCAGCGAGGAGCGGCAGGTCGTGAGCCGCTTCCTCACCGCGCTCGCCGACCTGCCGGTGGTCGATCACGCCGAGGACGCGGCGGGCGAGTGACGGGTCGCGGCTGCTCTCAGAACGGCGTCGGGCCATCCGGGGCGAAGGCGGCATCGACTCGATCCCGCACGTCCTCCTCGGCCGCCGTCTCTGCCGGTGCCGCTGCCGGCGCCGCTGCCGGAGCATCGCGCAGATCGTCGCGCGCTGCCCGCGCCGCATCCTGCTCCCGCACCTCGTGGATGAAGCGGCGCACGCGCTGGTCGACGATGATGTCGCGGGGCTGCAGCGGTCGCGTCAGATACAGCCCCTCGAGCGACGTGAGTCGCGAGAGCGCGACGTAGGTCTGGCCTGGCGCGAACGCGCGCGAGCCGAGATCGACGATCGCGCGGTCGAAGGTCTTGCCCTGCGACTTGTGGATCGTCACCGCCCACGCCAGACGCAACGGGAACTGCGTGAACTCGGCCACCACATCCCGCTTGATCTCCTTCGTCGTCGGCGAGTAGGAGTAGCGGAACTGCTCCCACACCGCCGGCTCGACCTCATGGTCCACGCCGTCGACCTCGACCCGCACGGTGCCCCCGATGTCGACCACCTTGCCGAGCGAGCCGTTGACCCAGCGCCCGCCGGAGTCGTTGCGGAGGAACATCACCTGCGCCCCGATCTTCAGCTGCAGCTCGGCGTCAGCGGGGTACTGCCGTCCGCCGAAGTCGCCAGTGACCTCTGCCTTCGCCGTCTTCGGCCTGCCCGCGAGGCGCGCGAGCTCGCGCCCGTTGATGCGCGTGACGGTGTCGTTGCGGGTCGCGAGCGTGAGCACGTCGTCGTCCGGCGGCGTCCGCGCACCCGCATCGTTCAGCAGCTGCGCGATCTCGGCCGTCACGGTGCCGTGCCGCACGGCGTTGAGCGCCTGCTTGAACTCCAGATCGGACTGCCGGTGGATGTGCACGAGCTCGACCACGTCGAGGCGCTCCTCGCGCCAGACGCGCGCGTCGAAGAACCACATCGACTCGTAGTGGTCGGCGAAGTAGGCGCGCTCCTCGGCATCGCCCGGCACCGGGGCCAGCTGGTAGGGGTCGCCGAACATGACGACCTGCACGCCGCCGAAGGCCACGGAGCGCACACCGCGGGCCTGCCGCAGCGAGCGGTCGATGGCATCCATGAGATCGGCGTTCACCATCGAGATCTCGTCGATCACGAGCAGGTCGAGCTTGCCGAGCATGCGCTTGAGCTCTGCGCTCTGCCGCAGCGGCGCCTCGGCGATGACGCCCAGCGGCAGCTTGAGCAGCGAGTGGATCGTCTGCCCGCCCACGTTGAGCGCCGCGACCCCCGTCGGCGCGCACACGATGATCTGCTTCGACGAGTGCTCCGTGAGGTGCCGCAGCAGCGTCGACTTGCCCGTGCCGGCGCGGCCGGTGATGAACAGGTGGCCGTCGCCGCGCTCGATGCGCTCATAGATCGCCAGCTGCTCAGGCGTCAGCTGGATGCTCATCCCACCATCCTCGCGCACGCACGGAGGCTAGCCGGGAGCCGCCGCGCGCGTCCGCCGACGACGCCGCCCTGTGGAAGCACCGCGGCGCGCAATGTGACCGCCTGTGACGACGCATCCGCCCACCCCTTGACGGATGCGAGAGGATGGAGGGAGAAACGGAGGGGATGCATCTATGTGTCGGCTGCTTGCGCACGTCTCCCCCACGCCTGCCACGACGCAGGATGTCATCGGCAGCGCCTCGTGCGGTGAGTGGCAGCGGCTCGGCCGCCTGCACACCGACGGCTGGGGCACCGCGTGGCTCGAGGGTCGGCAGGTGCGGCGCTACCGCGATGCCGCTCGCGGCCTCGACAACCCCGATCTCACCGGTGCGCTCACCGACACCCCGACGCGCGCCCGTCTCACCCACCTGCGCCTCGCGACCGAGGGCCTCGCGACGCGCGTCGCCAACACGCACCCCTTCCGCGTGGGTGAGATCGTGCTGGCGCAGAACGGCTCGATCACACCGATCTCGCGACTGCGGGCGAAGGTGACGGATGCCGAGCTCGCGCAGGTGGGAGGCGAGACCGACACGGCGATGGTCTTCGCGCTCATCCTGCGCAGGCACGAGGCGGGCGAGCCGCTCTTCGACGCCGTGACGGCGACGGTGGCGGAGATCCGTCGCGAGTTCCCCACCTCGGCGCTCAACCTGCTGGTGCTTTCGCCCGACGAGCTGATCGCGACGCACGCCAACGAGGGCGCGCCCGTGCCGCACGACCTCTTCGAGGAGTCGGGCCTCGGCGACGACCTGCCTGCCGGCCACGTCGACCACTACTACCAGCTGTCGTGGCGGCGGGCGGAGGACGGCGCGATCGCCGTGACCTCCAGCGGCCTGACGGGCGACGGCTGGCAGCGCATGGCGCCCGAGACGGCGGTGCGGATCGACCTCGCGACGCTCGAGGTGTCGCGACGCGACCTGCACGAGCTCGCGGTCGAGCCGGCGGCCTGAGCGCCCTCACGCTCATCGAGCAGGACCGCACGACCCCTGCGTTCATCGAGTAGGGCCGCAGGCCCGTATCGAGATGTCACTCGGTCATGGTCTCGATACGGCCGACAGAACCGGCCTACTCGACCACCGGGCTGGCTACCGGCGACCGAAGATGGCGAGCGCGATGCCGCCGACGACGAGCACGGCGACACCCGCGACCGCGGCGATCCAGGGCGTCGGATCCTCGTTGTAGGAATCCTGCGCCTTGCCGACCGCCCGATTGGCGACCTTCTTGGGGTTGACGCGGTCCTCGAGCTCGTTGAGGTGCTGGCGCAGCTCCTCGCGCTTGCGGTCGATGTCGCGCTGCTCAGTCATCGCTGCACTCCAGTGGTGTCGAGGTCGTTGAGCGGGTCGGAGCCGTCGGCTGCGTGGCCGAGGCCGCGCACCATGTTGACGTCGTCCTTGATGCTGTCGACCGCCTCCAGGTTGTTGAAGTCCTTGTTCTTCTTGATCGAGGAGAGCCCGATGAGCGCCAGGATCGCGATGATCACCAGGAGGCCGGCCGAGAGCAGCAGCGCAGAGAGCCACGGCACGAAGACCACGTTGAGCCCCTCGTAGCCCGCGTAGAGCAGCCAGCTGATCAGGAAGATCGAGAGCAGGCCCGCGACGGCGAGGAGCGCGCCGCCGACGCCGAGGCCCTTCGCCTTGCCCGTCACCTCTGACTTGAGGTTGTCGATCTCTGCCTTGACGAGCTCGACCATGAGCTTGGGCGTCTCAGAGATGAGATCGCCGAACGACTTGCGCTGCGTCATGAGACGTCCTCGGGTCGCGCGATGTCGGAGCCGTGGCTGCCGCGGCGCGATCCCTTCCGCTTGGTGACCTTGCCGATCGCGTCGCTGGCCGCGTCGGTCGCGGTGCCGACCAGCTTCGGTGCCTGCGTCTCGACGAAGTGCTGCACCTCGTGGCGCTGCTTCGCGACCGTCGGTGAGTTCCAGACCTTGTCGGCCGCGCCCGCGATCTGCTCGTAGCGCTGACGGCCGGCCTTGGCTCCGAGCACGTAGCCCGCGCCGAGTCCGATCACGAAGAGGATCCTGCCGCGCATGTTCGCTCCTGCCGTTGGGTTGCCAGCGATGCTGGCCGGTCGCGCTCAACGATACCCACGCGAGAGCGGGGCGCACACTCAGGTTCTCGCACTGGAGCGCTCCCCCGCCAGGAGGAGCGGGTCGCTCCGCCTGCCGCCTGATGCGTCGGGCGACGGTGCCGCCCAGGATGGAGCCATGACGACACAGGCACAGAATCCGCTCGACCGCCCCGTGCACGAGCCGCCGTCGCTCGAGCAGCCGCGTCCCGCCCTGCCGCCGCTCGATCTGGCCACGGTGCCGTGGCTCGCCGTCGGCATCTTCGCGCTGCTCGCCTGCGGTCTCGCGTGGCTCGTGCAGGTGCCGACCTGGCTGACCGGCGGCATGGCGTCGCCCTGGTTCTTGCCGATGACGATCGTCATGATGGCGACGCCCGCGATCGCGGCGCTCATCGTCACCTTCTTCGTGCTGCGGCCCTCGCATCGAGCGCGCTTCCTCGGGCTGACGCCGTTCCGCCCGGTGTGGCGCTCGATCCTCGTGATCCTGCTGGCCCCCGCCGCCTGGCTCGTGCTCGCGATGGCCGCGCTGCTGCTCGCGCAGGCGCTCGGCTGGGTCGAGCTTGACTGGGCCATGCACGGTGCCGCCGCCACCTTCCCCGCCGGTCTCGATGCATCCGCTGTGCTCCTCATCACGCTGCTGGGGCTGCCGATCAACACGCTCATCAGCGCCGTGCCGGCATTCGGCGAGGAGCTCGGCTGGCGCGGGTTCCTGCAGTCGGCGCTCAGCCCGCTCGGCTTCTGGCGCATGGCGCTGCTGTCAGGCGTGCTGTGGGGCGTGTGGCACGCGCCGGTGATCCTGCTGGGCTACAACTTCGCGCGGCCCGATCTGCTGGGCGTGCTCTGCATGGTGGCGTTCTGCCTCGTCGCGGGCGTGCTGCTGAGCTGGCTGCGCGCGGTGTGCCACAACGTGTGGGTCGCGGCGGTGGCGCACGGCGCGATCAACACCGTGACCGGTGTGACGCTCGTCTTCCTGCCTGCGGGGTCGGATGTGCTCTGGACGACGGTGCTGGGCGTGCCGGGCTGGATCGTGCTCGGCCTGGTGATCGCCGCCATGGCCGCGTTCGGGCTGTGCAGCGCACGTCGGCTCGGGGCGCTGATCCCGGCGCCCCAGGTGCGACAAACCGCGCAGGCCTCGTAGGTCGAGGAGCGCGCGTGCGCCAGCACGCACGCGTCACGAGACCGAGGGGGCGGGCGCTCCCGCTGCGGTCTCGTGACGGCAGCGGGCTACGCCCGCGGCCTCCTCGACCTACGAGGGCAAGGCTCACCAGATCGTGACGCGCGCCTCCGGGTCGAGCCACAGGCCGTCGCCGGGCTGCACGTCGAAGGCGGCCACGAACGCGTCGAGGTTCTTCACCACCTGGTTCGTGCGGTGCTCGTTCGGCGAGTGCGGGTCGATCGAGACGAGGCGCACGGCCTCCTCGGAGCGGATCTTCATCTGCCAGGCGTAGGCCCACGACAGGAAGAAGCGCTGCGCGCCCGTCAAGCCGTCGATCACGGGCGCCTCTTCGCCGCCGAGCGAGTCGCGGTAGGCCCTCCACGCGATGCCGAGGCCGCCGAGGTCGCCGATGTTCTCGCCGATCGTGAGCGCGCCGTTGACGGTGTGCCCGGGTGCCGCCACCGGCTCGAGCACGTCGTACTGCGCGATCAGCGAGCTCGTGCGCTGCTCGAAGGCAGCACGGTCGGCATCCGTCCACCAGTCGATGAGTCGCCCGTCGCCGTCGTACTTCGAGCCCTGGTCGTCGAAGCCATGCCCGATCTCGTGCCCGATGACGGCACCGATCCCGCCGAAGTTCGCCGCCGCATCCCGACCCGCGTCGAAGAACGGGGGCTGCAGGATGGCGGCGGGGAAGACGATCTCGTTGAAGCCGGGGTTGTAGTAGGCGTTGACCGTCTGCGGGTTCATGAACCACTCGTCGCGGTCGATCGGCGTGCCGATCTTGGCGAGCTCGCGATCGTGCTCGAAGCGCGTCGCCGCCTGCACGTTGCCGACCAGGTCGTCGCCGATCTCGAGCGCGTCGTAGTCCTTCCACTTGACCGGGAAGCCGATCTTGGGCGTGAACTTGTCGAGCTTCTCGAAGGCGCGCTGCCGGGTCTCCTCGCCCATCCACTCGAGCTTCGCGATCGAGCCGCGATAGGCCTCGACGAGGTGCTCGATGAGGTCGTCCATGGCCGCCTTGGCCTCCGGCGGGAAGTGCCGCTCGACGTAGATGCGGCCGACGGCGTCGCCGAGCAGCCCCTCGACCAGCGAGATGCCGCGCTTCCAGCGCTCGCGCTGCTCGGTCGTGCCGGTCAGGACGGTGCCGTAGAAGGCGAACTGGTCGCGCGAGATCTGGGTCGTGAGCGAGCTGGCGAAGGAGCGCAGGATGCCCATGCGCAGCCACGACTTCCACTCCTCGACGCGGGCGTCGACGAGCATCTCTGCGAGGCCGGTGAAGAAGCTGGGCTGGCGCACGACGGCCTCGTCGTAGGTGCCGGCCGGCGCGTGGATCGCCTGCAGCCACGCCTGCATGCGGGGGTGCTCGTCGGCGAGCCGCTGCAGGTTGTAGGTCTTCTCGTCGTCGCGGGAGGCGACGCGATCCCAGTGGTGGCTCGCGAGCTCGGTCTCGAGCGCGAACACGATGGCGGCCTCCGACTCGGCGTTCTCGGCGCCCAGGTGGCCGAACATCGTCTGCAGGTGCGCGAGGTAGGCCGTGCGGATGTCGGCGAAGGAGTCCTCGCGGTAGTACGACTCGTCGGGCATGCCGATGCCGCCCTGGCTCAGGTGCACGAGGTAGCGGGTGGGGTCGCCCGGGTCGGTGTCGACCCACTGGCCGGCGAGCGTCGGGCCGCCGATCGACTCGAGGTCGCCCAGCAGCTCGAGCAGGCCGTCGATGTCGGTGACCGTCTCGACCCGCTCGAGCAGGGGGCGGATGGGGTCGATGCCCTTGGCGTCGGCGGCGGCCTCGTCGAGGAAGGATGCGTAGAGGTCGCCCACCTTGCGAGCGTCGGTGCCGGGTTCGGCATCCTGCATCTCGATCACGATCTCGCGCACGGCCTCCTCGGCCGCCTCGGCGAGCACCGCGAAGGATCCCCAGCGCGCCTTGTCCGCAGGGATCTCCGTGCGCTCGAGCCATTGCGAGTGCACGTGGAGGAAGAGGTCGTCCTGGGGGCGGATGTCGTCGTTGAAGTCGTCGACGGGCAGGCCGGAGGGCAGAGTCGTCATGCGCTCCAGCCTATGCGGCGCGCGGCCTCCGCCGAGTGGGGCCGCTGCGCACGACTGGGGCTGGCACGCAGGCCCCAGTCGCGCACACGCGCCCCATTCGCCGCGAGGGACGCCGGCGCCACCGGTCGCGGGCCGTCCCCGCGCGAGGCTTCCTCCTCGCCGAGATGGCTGGCGAGCTGCCAGGCACCCCAACCTAGGCTTCGCCTATGCGCACAAGAGCCACCACCGTCCGTCCGTTCGCCGTCCTCGCCGCTGCCGGCGCCCTGCTCGTCGGACTGGCCGGCTGCTCGGCGCCGCAGGAGCTCGCCGCCGGCGAGACCGCAACCGTCGAGCTGACGATCGGCGAGACGCCGGTGACGGTCGAGATGAGCGTCGACTCGGCCGCGCAGCACGACGAGGCGCTGAGCCGCCTGGATGGTGACTCGCTGCCCGACCATCTCTACTTCGTGCAGTACACGCTCACGGTCGTCGAGGGCGACCTGAGCGAGGCGACCGCCGAGATGATCAACGACGACGTGATCAGCGGAAGCGACTCCCTCGCCGGCCTCGACGTGCTCGGCGGCGCACCCGGGTGCGACGAGCTCCACCCGGAGGACCTGGCCGCGGGTGGCTCGACGCCCACACAGGGCTGCGTCCCGCTCGGCGGCAGCGCGGAGGCGATCACCTCGGTGCAGATCGAGGACGCTCGCTGGAACCTGCCGTGACCGAGTGGTTCGAGTCGAACCAGACGCTGATCTACGTCGTCGCGACTGTCGCGATCCTGACCGTGATCACCGTCTACCAGTGGGCGCGCAGACGCACGAGGCGGCAGGTGCGGCAGGCCGCCATGGAGGGACGTCCCATGATCGCCGACGCAGGCGATCCCGACGTCGCCAGGCAGCATGACTCCCTCGCGATGCAGCTGCAGTTCGACGCCTCGATCGACAGGACCGAACGTGTCCTCAGTGCGGTGAAGGCCCCGATGCTGTGGGGCCGCGACGCGCGCACCTTCTCGAGCGGCCCCGAGCTGGTGCGACTCGAGCAGACCCAGGGCGGCGCCGTGCTCCGGGTCGTCTCCGCCACGAACTCCGGCGGCCTCGCCACCTCCGAGCCCGAGTGGCGACGTCTGCGGGAGCGCGCCATGAAGGCAGCAGCGCAGGACGGCATCGACGCACGGCTCGTGCCGGGGCCGAAGCTCATCGCCTCGCACGCCGTGATCGATGGCCTGCCGCAGGACCTGTGGGTGGCACCGCCGGCCCAGACCCCTTCGCCAGCGGTCAGCACACCGGGTGAGTCGGCACGCTGGGAGCGCTTGGCCCTGCTGCTGGGTGGCGACGACGCCGTCGCGCGGCGCGTGTCGCGGGTCATCGACGATCCGGCGGCGGCGTTCGCCGACTTCGCCGCCGACGCCGCGGATCGCGGCATCGAGGACGCCAGCGGCCTCACCCCGGCGATCGCCCTGGTCGACGCACTCGGCGCGGTCGGACGCGCCGTCGAGCTCGACTGGAGCACGCCGGCCGACGAGGCGGCCGCGATGCTGGATCGGCTCGTCGGCACGAGCCCCGGCGCGCTGCGCGGCTCGCTCGCCGCCACGTCGGATCGCACCGTCGGCACCGTGCTGCCGGACTTCGCCGCGGCGCTCGGCCCGTTCGGGCTGCTGCTCGTCTCGATCGACATCGACAGCGACTCCTTCCCGCTGGCCATCGCCCCAGCGTCCGCGCGCGCCGAGCTGACCGCGCTCGTCGAGGCGTCGGACGGCGTTCGGATCGTCGCCGCGGACTGAGCTGGGCGTGGGTGCGCTCAAGTAGCGTGAGCTGGTGCGAGTGCGGGCGGATGCGCGGGATCGAGAGATCCTGCGGCTCGCCGTCCCCGCGCTCGGCGCGCTCATCGCCGAGCCGGCGTTCCTGCTCGTCGACACCGCCATGGTCGGGCACCTGGGCGCCGAGGAGCTCGCGGGCGTCGGCATCGGCGTCGCCGTGCTCTCGACGGCCGTCGGCCTGCTGATCTTCCTCGCCTACGGCACCACCCCTGCCGTCGCGCGGCTGCTGGGCGCAGGCGACCGACCGGCGGCGATCCGCGCGGGCGTCGACGGCATCTGGCTCGCGATCGTCGCCGGCCTCGCGCTCGTGCTCGCCACCCCGCTCGCGCATCCCGTGGTCGCTCTCTTCGGTGCCGCATCCGCCGTCACCGAGCACGCGGCGGTCTACCTCGGCATCTCGATCCTCGGGCTGCCCGCGATGCTGATCGTGCTGGCTGCGACCGGGCTGCTGCGCGGGCTGCAGGACACCAGGACACCGCTCGTCGTCGCCACCATCGGCTTCGCCGCGAACGCCGCGCTGAACGCGGTGCTCATCTATGGCATCGGCCTCGGGGTGGCGGGCAGCGCGCTCGGCACCGTCATCGCGCAGTGGGGCATGGCCGCGTTCTTCCTCTGGTTCTCGCTGCGCGAGGCGCGGCGCGAGGGCGTCTCGATCGCGATCCACTGGGGCGATCTCGGCCGCACGGCCTCGACCGGCGGCTGGCTGTTCATGCGCACGCTGTCGCTGCGCGGGGCGCTGCTGGCGACCACCGCGATCGCGACGCAGGCCGGCACCACCACGCTCGCCTCGACGCAGATCGCCTTCACCCTCTTCTCGACGCTCGCGTTCGCGCTCGACGCGCTGGCGATCGCCGGGCAGGCGATGCTCGGCAAGGCGCTCGGGGCGGGCGACGTGGTCGAGGCGCGCGCCGTGACGCGGCGGCTGCAGGCGTGGGGCGTGGGGTTCGGATGCGTCGTGGGGGCGCTGCTGCTGGCCGTGGCCTGGGTGCTCGGCGGGGTGTTCACCTCGGATGCCTCGGTGCTCGATGCGCTGCCGATCGCACTCGTGCTGCTGGCGCTCGCGCAGCCGATCGCCGGCTATGTGTTCGTGCTCGACGGCGTGCTCATCGGGGCGGGCGACGTGCGCTACCTGGCGTGGACGGGCATCGCGAACGTGCTCGTCTACCTGCCGCTGCTGCTGCTCGCGCTCGTGCCCGGCTGGGATCCGCTGGCGGTCATCTGGGGCGCGTTCTCGTTCGGCTACCTC
This sequence comes from Agrococcus sp. ARC_14, assembly GCF_022436485.1. NCBI lineage: Bacteria > Bacillati > Actinomycetota > Actinomycetes > Micrococcales > Microbacteriaceae > Agrococcus > Agrococcus sp. ARC_14. Next base: position 393,775 of record NZ_JAKUDO010000001.1, on the reverse strand, counting down.
GGCGCCAGGGCCATCACCCTCGGGCTGCGCGCTCGCACCGACGCGTGGATGCGGGTCGGGCGGCGCTGAGCTCCGCTACGGCGCCGCGTTCCAGGCGGCGGCGAATCCCTCCAAGTCGACCGTGTCGCTGAAGTCGGAGAGCTCGTCCGACCGCAGGCGGTCGGCCGTCGTGAAGCGCAGGCTCGTGTCGTCCTGGTCGCTGGCGAGCTGCACGGCCACACCCATGGGGAGCGACGACTTGAGCTGCGCGGCGTCGAGCAGCGGCCCCGCGACATCGACCGCCACCCACACCTCGCCGTCGCCGCCGGCTTCGCGCACGAGCACGCGCGTCACGCCCGGAGCGTCCAGCAGCGTGGCGAAGGCGCCGATGTGCTCGCTCGCACCACCGATCGGCCGGAAGTACTCCGAGGGATCCGCGTCGTCACCCACCACGATCCTGAAGCCGAGCGCGTCGAGCTCCGGCATCGCGACCGCGGCATCGTGGATGGCGACGACCTGCGCCGGGTCGCCGGCGCGCACCTCCACTGCCTGCGTGAGCGCCTGCACGCTCTCGACCCCCGGGATCCGCCGCAGATCGTCGAACAGCGGTGCGAGCTCGGCGTACTCGGCCTGCTCCGAGGCGTCGAGACTGCCGAGCACCACCCTGGCATGCAGGTCGGCACCGGCTGCGGCATCGGCCGCCGCCTGCACGGGGTCGAGCTCGGTGGTGGGCTCGATCGCGATGTCGAGCTCGGTGCCGGCCAGCTCGAACCGCACGACCTCGCTGAGACCGGCGACTGCGCGCAGGGTGCCGGCGAGGGTCTCTGGCACCGCGTCGAGCGGCCCCGACACGGTGCCACTGGGCTCGGTGACCGACGCCTCGAGCTCGAGGCCCGCGCCCGCGCCGAGCGAGCGGATGCGCTGCAGGTCGGCGTCGAAGTCATCGAGCGTCGCGGAGTAGGGCAGCGGGTCATCGCCGGATCGCCCGGGGCAGCGCCACTCGCCCGCGAGGGAGGCACCGCTGGCGGCGAGCGCGTCGCGCAGCTGCTGCTTCGCTGCCGACTGCGGATCGCCCGCACAGACGCCGACGCCGTTCGCCTCCACGCCGACGCCGTCGAAGTCGCCGGGCCCCGAGTAGCCCGTGACGAAGTCGTAGACCTCGGCGAACACATCCGGCGGCGTGTCGGCGCGCAGCACGACGCTGCCGAACGCCTCGCCCAGGAAGGGGAGCGTGTTGTTCGAGCTCACGCGGAGCTCCTCCACCCAGTCGCCGTAGTCGGCCCGCACGCGCTCCTCGAAGGCATCGGCCGCGGCGCTGCCCGCGTTGACCGGCGCGCAACCGGCAAGCAGCGCGCCGACCGCCACCGCCGCCAGCGCGACCATGCTCGTCCGTGCGCCCCGATGTGCCATCGCCCTGTGCCGCATCCGCTGCCCTCTCGCTGCCATGCAGGCAGTATCTCGGGTCGGCCTGCGGGCAACCCGGGTGCCGCTCGCTGTCCACCCGAGCTCGCGCCCCGCGCAGCCGCATCCGTCGCTTGGGCGAGACGATCTCCGTCCTTCGGCGGATGCGTCGTCCCGGCGGTGCTGGGAGCGTGGGCGAGTCGGCGCACAGCGGCTCGATCCTCGGGCACGGGCGCACGACGTCACGCAGAGGAAGTGAGCCATGAGAACACCGAAGATGCTGATCACCGGCGGGGCCCTCGTCGCCGTCGTCGCCCTCGCGGGCGCGGGTGCCGTGCCGCCGGATGCGCCGGGCGATCCGGCGCACGAGACGACGCTGCACGAGCAGCTGTGGCAGTCGCCGGCCGTCGAGTCGCTGCGGACGGCCGAGCCGGATGCCGCGGGCGCCCAGGACCCGCACCGCCAGATCGAGGCCGCGCTCGAGCAGGCGGTGGCCGATGGCGCCATCGGCGCGACCGCCCGCGTCGAGACCGCGACCGGCGATTGGGCAGACGCGGCCGGCACCCGCGGGCTCGAGAGCCGGGCGCCCGCGCTCGAGCACAGCCCGTTCCGCGCGGCGAGCAACACGAAGATGATGGTCGCCGCGCTCGTGCTGCAGGAGGTCGAGGCCGGCACCTGGAGCCTCGACTCCACGATCGGCGAAGTCGTGCCCGGTCTGCTCTCCGGGCATCCCAATGTCACGCTGCGGCAGCTGCTGAGCCACACGGCGGGCACCCCGAACGGCACCCTCGAGCTGCTGCTGAGCCGGATGGCCGACCCGGCCGACGTCGACGAGCTGGTCGAGGTGATCGGCCAGCGGTTCCCGGATGCCGAGCACGTCGCCGCCGCCAACGCAGGCGCCTGGACGGCGGAGGGCGAGTACGCCTACTCGAACGCCGCCTACGTCGTGCTCGGCGTCGCGCTGGAGGTCGTGACCGGCGAGACCGTCCCCGACCTGCTCGAGGAGCGCATCTTCGACCCGTTGCGGATGCGGCAGACGAGCGTCGCCGAGGAGCCGGGGCTGCGCGGCACCGCGATGCAGGAGGCCTTCTGGGATGGCGAGCGCTGGCACGACCTGCGCGACTTCGACCCGACGTTCTTCTCGCACGCGGGCTCGGTCGTCTCGACCACGCGCGACCTGTCGACCTTCACCGAGGCGCTCATCACGGGTGAGCTCGTCTCGCAGGAGCTCGTCGAGCAGATGATCGTGCCGGTGACGGAGGAGACCGGCTACGGCCTCGGCATCTACCGGGTGCCGGACCCGTGCGTGCCCGGCGACTTCCTCTACGGCCATGACGGCGCAGCGATGGGCACGATCAGCGTCGCCTACACGTCGGCCGACGGCCAGCGGCAGCTCACCTTCGGCATCTCCGGCATGGATCGCTCGGGCAGCCAGGAGCCGCTCTACGACATCGGCGCGGTGCTGCAGCCGATGCTCGCGGCCAGCTGCGGCTGACGCCGACGACCTCCTGCGCACAACGCAAGCCCGGCCGCCTGGTTCAGAGGCGGAAGCCGCAGCTGGCCGGCGGACGGTCCCGGAAACCGGATGGCGGGCTTGCGTTGTGCGGGCGCCGCGGCCGCCGCGCCGCGTGGCGCGGCGCGGCGCAGCGCGGCGCGGGCTGAGGCGGCAGAATGGGTCGGTGCCCACGGTGACCTCTTGGCGAAACGCTGTCTTCGCGACCTTCTTCGCGATGGGATTCGGCTTCGCGAGCTGGCTGGCGCGCGTGCCACACGTGCGCGACCAGCTGGATGTGTCGACCGGCGAGATGGGCCTCATCCTGCTGGGCATCTCGATCGGCTCGGTGACCGGCCTGCTGCTGGCGAGCCACATCATCCACGCCCTCGGCACCCGACTGGTGGTCTCGCTCGGCATGGTGGTGGTCGGCCTCGGCCTCGCCCTGGCTGGCTGGGCCGCGGATGCCAGCGCGATCTGGCTGCTGATCGGCGGCTTCATCATCGGCGGCAGCTGCACCGGCATCACCGACGTCGCCATGAACATCACCGGCGCCGCCAACGAGCGCGCGCTCGGCAAGCCGATCATGCCGATCTTCCACGCCTTCTTCTCGTTCGGCACCGTCGCGGGCGCCGGCCTCGGCGGCCTCTGCGAGCTTCTCGGCATCGGCCTCGGCTGGCAGGCGACCGGCATCGCGATCCTGGTGGCCGGGCTCGCGCTCGTCGTCCATCGCTCCCTCCCCGCCGATGTGCAGGCGGAGGACGAGGAGCCGGTGACCCTCCAGGAGCGACTCGCCGTCTGGAAGGATCCGCGGACGATCATGCTCGGCCTGCTCGTGCTGGGCATGACGCTCACCGAGGGCAGCGCCAACGACTGGCTGGCGCTCACCATGGTCGACGGCCACGGCTTCTCGAACGAGGGCGGCGCCTTCACGCTCGCGCTCTTCCTCACCGCCATGACCGGCGGTCGCCTGCTGGGCGTCAAGCTGCTCCAGCGCTTCGGGCGCGTGCCGGTGCTGCGCTTCACCGCCGCGACCGCCGCCGTCGGCCTGCTGCTCGTGATCTTCGCCGAGGCACCGGCACTCGTCATCACCGGCGTGCTGCTGTGGGGCTTCGGCGCGAGCCTCGGCTTCCCGGTCGGCATGAGCGCCGCCGCCGACGAGCCGCGCCTCGCCGCCGCGCGCGTCGGCACCGTCTCGGCGATCGGCTACCTCGCGTTCCTGGCCGGCCCGCCGCTGCTCGGACTGCTGGGCGAGGAGGTCGGCATGCGCATGGCGCTGCTGGCGGTGCTCGCCTTCGTGGTGCTGTCGCTGCTCACCACCCACGTCGCACGCGAGCGCACCGCGACGCCCAAGGAGGCCCCATGAGGATCGTCGTTGCCCACTGCTCGGTCGACTACGCGGGGCGGCTCTCCGCGCACCTGCCGCTCGCGCCGCGCGTGCTGATGCTCAAGGCAGACGGCTCGATCCTCGTGCACTCCGACGGCGGCTCCTACAAGCCGCTCAACTGGATGAGCCCGCCAGCGACCCTCACCGCATCCGAGCCCGATCAGGACCAGGCGGATGCGGGCATCACCGAGATCTGGACCGTCACCCACAAGAAGACCGGCGACTCGCTCATCGTGTCGGTGCACGAGGTGCTCTCGGACACCTCGCACGAGCTGGGCGTCGACCCGGGCCTCGTGAAGGACGGCGTCGAGGCACACCTGCAGGTGCTGCTGGCCGAGCAGATCGACCGGCTGGGCGACGGCTTCGAGCTGTGGCGGCGGGAGTACATGACGCCGATCGGGCCGGTCGACATCCTGGCGCGGGACGAGGCGGGCGCGACGGTGGCGGTGGAGATCAAGCGGCGCGGCGAGATCGACGGCGTCGAGCAGCTCACCCGCTACCTCGAGCTGCTGAACCGCGACCCGCGCATCGCTCCGGTGACGGGTGTGTTCGCGGCGCAGGAGATCAAGCCGCAGGCGCGCACCCTCGCCGAGGATCGGGGCATCCGCTGCGTCGTGCTCGACTACGACGAGATGCGCGGGATCGACTCGGGGCGGGCGCGGTTGTTCTGAGGCGGCGCAGTCCAGTCCGTGGATCGAGGAGCGCGCGTGCGAAGCACGCACGCGTCACGAGATCGCAGGAGGGGCTGTCGCCCGGTCTCGTGACGGCAGCGGGCTGCGCCCGCCGCCTCCTCGACCTACGGAGTGCGGGTCACTCGCCGCGCGGTGGCGGCCAGCCCTCCTCCTCGGCGTCGGTGAACTCGCTCGTGTCGAGCGAATGCGCGTCGATGGCCTCGCCGGGCACGCCCTGTGAGGCAGGGTCGGCCGCGAAGGCATCGATGCGGTCGCGCCATCCGCCGTCGCCCTGCGGCAGCGGATCCTCGCGCGAGGCATAGGGGTCGACGCGATCGGGCGCCGACGCTGACGCGCCCGGCAGCGGATCCTCGCGCGACGCATAGGGCTCGACACGCTCCGGAGAGGGCGCCGAGCGCTCGGGCACCGGATCCTCGCGCGACGCGTACGGCTCCACGTGCTCCCGCGAGGGGGCCGAGGGCTCCGGCAGCTGATCCTCCCGCGAGGCGTACGGCTCCACGTGATCGCGCCAATCGCCACCCGAGGCGATGCCGCCGAAGTCCTCCTCGACGAACGGCGACGCATCCGCCCCGTCCGTGCCCTGACCGCTGAGCGGCTGTGCCTCATCCGTCATCGTGACCACCCCTTCCGAAGGCAGCGGGTTGCTGAAGGACACGGCGAACGGATGCTCCGTGGTCGCTGGCACGTCCGGCCGCTCGAGCGCCACGCCCTGGGCGTCGGCGCGCGTGCCGCACGCCGGGCACTGCAGCGCGGCGACGCGACCGAGCGTGTCGACGTCGATCACGCATCCGCCGATCACCACATCGCCGGCATCGGCGACGTCAGCGATCGTGCCGTAGCCCCAGACGATCTCGCGCATGGGGGTGCCGCACGTCGGGCATGCCACCTCGTTCGCCATGCCGCCACGGTATTCCGCTTCCGGGTCGGCGAACAGGGGCGGGATGCGGGCAGCGCCCGCGCGCCGCTACGGCGCCGTGCTGGCCTTCGCCTCGACCTCGGTGAACACGACCCGCACGTCGCCGCGATTCTCCATGCGGTGCGTGGCGCCCGCGCGGCGCGTGTAGCCCTCGCCCGGCACGATCGGCACCTCGAGCTCGCTGCCGTCAGGGAGCACCGCCCACATCGTGGAGGCCTCGATGCCGATGACGGCGTAGTCGTGCTCGTGCGTGTGCAGCTCGATGGCGTCGCCGGGCTCGATCGTCCACTCGATGATGCGGAACCGGTCGTCGTCTGCGAGCAGCTTCGGAGTTGCCATGGCCCCACCTTGGCATCGACGCGGCGCGCGGGCCAGCGCGAGCCGACTACGGCGCGGTCGCCGCAGCAGCTGCCCTCGCCGCCGCCGGCAGCGCGTCGACGATGCGCGCGAGCGGCTCGTCGCCGTGCGCCGCCGTGACGAACCACGCCTCGAACACGCTCGGCGGCAGGCTCACGCCCGCATCGAGCATGGCGTGGAAGAAGGGCGGATAGCGGAAGGCCTCCTGCGCGCGCACCTCGTCGAAATCCTGCGGTGCCCCATCGCGGAACGCCACCGAGAAGAGGCTGCCGACCCGGGTGATCGCGTGTGCGACGCCCTCGGCGCTGAGCGCATCCGTCAGCGCATCCGTGATGACGTCGGCCGCGGCATCGAGCCGGCGGTAGACGCCGTCGGTGGTGAGGCGCAGCGTGGCGAGGCCCGCGGCCACGGCGACCGGATTCCCCGACAGCGTGCCAGCCTGGTAGACGGGGCCGGTGGGCGCGAGCTGCTCCATGAGGTCGGCGCGGCCGCCGAGCGCGGCGAGCGGCATGCCGCCGCCGATCACCTTGCCGAAGGTCATGAGGTCGGGAGCCTCGGCGCCCGTCCACTCCTCGAGCCCCCACATGCCGCTGCGGTGCACGCGGAAGCCGGTGAGCACCTCGTCGCTGATGAGCAGCGCGCCGTGGGCGTGCGCCGTGCGGGCGAGGAAGCCGTTGAAGTCGCCGTCGGGCTCGACGACGCCCATGTTGGCGGCGGCGGCCTCGACGATGATGGCGGCGATCTCGTCGCCGTGCTCGGCGAAGACCGCCTCGACGGCGTCGCGGTCGTTGTAGGGCACGACGAGGGTCGTCGCGGCGACGGCCGCTGGGATGCCGGCGGAGCCGGGCAGCGCGAGCGTGGCCAGGCCCGAGCCCGCAGCGACGAGCAGGCCGTCGGAGTGCCCGTGATAGTGCCCGTCGAACTTCACGAGCAGGTCGCGCCCGGTGGCGCCGCGCGCGAGCCGGATCGCCGTCATCGTGGCCTCGGTGCCGGTGGAGACGAGCCGCAGGCGCTCGACCGGGCCGACGCGGCGCTCCACCTCCTCGGCGAGCAGCGCCTCCCCCGGCGTCGACGCGCCGAACGACAGGCCGCGGCCGGCGGCGTCCTGCACCGCCTCCACCACCTCCGGGTGGGCGTGGCCGAGGATGGCCGGGCCCCAGCTCGCGACCAGATCCACGAGCTCGCGACCCTCGGCATCCGTCACATATGCACCCTTGGCGCGGATCAGGAAGCTCGGCGTGCCGCCCACCGAGCCGAAGGCGCGCACCGGGCTCGAGACGCCGCCGGGGATGGCGAGCTTGGCCCGCTCGAAGAGCTCTGCGTTGGTGCTCATGCGCTGACGCTCCCTGCCTGGCCGATGCCTCCGGGCCCCTGGCCCATGCCCCTGGCCTGCAGCCACTCGGCCTGCTCGATCGCCCAGTAGGTGAGCACGGCGTCGGCGCCCGCGCGCACGATGCTCGTGATGCTCTCGGTGATGAGGCGGTCGCGGTCGATCCAGCCGTTGGCGGCCGCGGCCTCGACCATCGCGTACTCGCCGCTCACCTGGTAGGCCCAGACGGGCACGTCGGATGCGGTGGCGACGTCTGCGAGCACGTCGAGATAGAGGCTGGCCGGCTTCACCATCACGATGTCGGCGCCCTCGGCGATGTCGAGCAGCGCCTCGCGCAGGCCCTCGCGACGGTTGCCGGGATCCTGCTGGTAGGTCTTGCGGTCGCCCGTGAGGCTCGAGTCGACGGCCTCGCGGAACGGCCCGTAGAGCGCGGTGGCGTACTTCGCGCTGTAGGCGAGGATGGCCGCCTGCTGGTGGCCGGCGTCGTCGAGCGCGGCGCGCACGTGCGCGACCTGGCCGTCCATCATGCCGCTGAGGCCCAGGATCTGGCTGCCGGCCTCCGCCTGCGCGATCGCCATGTCGGCGTAGCGGATGAGCGTGGCGTCGTTGTCGACGGAGCCGTCGGCCGCGAGCACGCCGCAGTGGCCGTGGTCGGTGAACTCGTCGAGGCACAGGTCGGTCTGCACCACGGTCGCGTCGCCGAAGCGCTCGGCGAGGAAGGCGGTGGCGCGGTTGAGGATGCCGTCGGGGTCGGTGGCGCCGGAGCCCACCGCATCCTTCTGCGTCGGCACGCCGAAGAGCATCACGCCGCCGATGCCGGCGGCGATCGCCCGCTCGACCTCGTGCGCGGCGCTGTCGAGCGTGTGCTGCACCTGGCCAGGCATCGACGAGATCGGCCGCGGCTCGGTGATCCCCTCCGCCACGAACATCGGCAGCACGAGCTGCGCGGGGTGGATGCGGGTCTCGGCCACGAGGCGGCGCATGGGAGCGCTCTGCCGCAGCCGGCGGGGGCGGATGGTGGGTGACATCACCGTTCAGGGTACTCGCCGACTCGGGAGGAGGGACGGCCAAGGGGCCGGTCTGCAGCGCGCTGCGGGCCGGCCCCTGCGGGTCGTGATCAGGCGAAGAGCGCCATGATCGCCGGCACCGTGAGCGCCGCGACGTAGAACCCCATGAACTGGACACCCGTGTGCATGTTGAACATGCGGTTGAGCATGCCGCCGACGAGCCCCACCGTGAGCGCCACCAGCAGCGCGACGATGCCGCCCTCGTAGAGGCAGATCACGACGATCAGCGCGGCGAAGGCGCCGATGATCGCCTCGTGCGAGACCTTGCGCATGACCCACTTGGCTGCTCGGTGCGCCTGCGTCATCGCGAAGGGATAGCTGATGAGCACCGCGATGACGACGGCGACCAGGCCGAACACTAGGAACTGCCACGGCTCGAGCAGGTCGTGCAGGTTGTTCGACGTGCCCGCCTCGGCATCGATCGTGTAGACGGGCGGCGCATTGAACAGCGGGTTCGCCACGCTCGCCGCCATCGGTGAGAGCGGCAGCCCGATCGCGATGAGCGGGATGAGCGTCTCGGCGATGTAGGTCGACTCGGTCGTGCCGTTGCGGATCGCCATGCGCGACGTCAGTCGGTGGTAGCCGTTCTTGAAGCGCGCACCGAAGAGCTCACCCATGAGCACCGTCATCGCGACGGGCGAGAACACGAACGTGGCGCTCGAGATGCTCGCCGCGGTCGCGGTGTAGCCGAGCTGCTTGCGGTCGAGCACCGTGAGCGGGTTGGGCATGCGGCCCTTCCACGTGCGGGTGTCGCGGGCGAGCTCGAAGGTGCGCTGCTCGGCGCGCCCGATGAGCTTACGGCCGGCGGGGCTGGAGGCGAGGAACAGGTCGGCGATGAGCGGCCCGGTCGCGATGCCGAGGAAGAACGCGATCGTGAGGCCCTTGTCGAGCACGCCGGTGGCGAACGTCTGCAGGCCCACCACGAGCAGCACGAAGGGCACGAGCGCGAACAGCGCCGCCCAGCGACCCTTCGAGAGCACCGCGACGAGCGCGGCGGCGGCGAGGAACAGCCACGGTGCGACGGCGCTGATGGCATCGGCGAACGGCGTGAGCACGAGCGCGAAGAGCACCGCGAGCGGCACGGCGATGAGCGCCGCGATGACGCCGCCGGAGATCGCCTTGCGGAGCGCGATGTGGGGCACGCCCAGCTCGCGCAGCATCTGCGCGTCCTGCAGCAGCGGCGCGGCCATCGTGTCGCCTGGGATCCCCAGCAGCGTCGTGGGAATCGCGTGGGTGATGTGCTTCGAGGCGATCGCGGCCATGAAGAACGCGAACACGCCTGCCGGCGGCACGCCCAGCAGGATGACGAGGAGCGTGATCGGTGCGATCGTCGCCGTCTCGTCGGTGCCGGAGACAAGGCCGAGCAGGCCGAATGCGATGGCGCCGATGAGCGCCATCCCCACCGCCCAGAGCGCTGCGTCGAGGAACTCCATCAGCGCGTCACCTCCTTCGCGGCGTTCTTGGCATGCTGGCGGGCGAGGTCCTCGTAGATGCCGAGCTCCTTGACCTCGCGCAGCACGGCAGCGGGCAGCTCGTCGGGGTCGCCGAGCGGGCCGAACTCCTGCTCGATCGAGTCCATCGCCACGTCGCGCGAGCCGGGCTCGTCATCGGCTTCGACGAGGATGCGCTTCGGCGGGAAGAGGCGCGCGCTCACGACACCCGTGAGCACGCAGGCGGCGAGGCCCACGAGCAGGGCATACGACTTCGACAGCGTCTGGTCGATGCCCTCGGCCTGGCCGAACAGCCAGGCCGCCAGCAGGTACGCCGGCGTGCCGAGGCCGACGCCGATGAGGATGGAGTACAGCAGGTGACGACCGTCGACCGTGTCGCCCCACACCTCCAGATACGTGCGCTTCATCGCGCTCCCTTTCCGCCCGCGATCGCCTTGGCGACCCGGGATGTCGTGGCTCGGCCGAGCGCAGCGCTCAGCCAGCTGCCGGTGTCGGCGATCGCCGACAGGTCCATGCCGTGCTCGATGTCGAGCCCGTCGAGCATCCAGAGGAGATCCTCGGTGGCGAGATTGCCGGTCGCGGACTTCGCGAACGGGCAGCCCCCGGTGCCGGCGACTGCGCTGTCGAAGATGCTGACACCCGCCTCGAGGCCCGCGTAGACGTTCGCGAGCGCCTGGCCGTAGGTGTCATGCATGTGCAGCGCCAGCAGGTCGACGGCGATGCCACGATCCCGATGGGCGCCGACGACGTCGCTGACGGCACCGGGAGTCGCGACGCCGATGGTGTCTCCGAGCGAGACCTCCGCGACGCCCCATTCGAGCATCCGCTCGGAGAGCTCGACGCTCGCGCCGAGCTCCACCGGCCCCTCCCACGGGTCGCCCCAGACCATCGAGACGTAGCCGCGCACCCGGATGCCCTGCGCCAGTGCGGCGCGCACGACGGCCTCGGCAGCCGTCTCTGCCGCGGCCTTCGGCGCGCCGAGGTTCGCCTCCGAGAAGCGCTCGGTCGCGCTCAGGAACACCGCGACCTCTCGCGCGCCGGCTGCGACGGCGTCGTCCAGCCCGCGAAGGTTCGGCGTCAGCACCGGCAGTCGCACATCGAGGTCGGAGAGCGCGACGAGCACCTCGGCGGAGCCGGCCATCTGCGGCACCCGATCGGCGCGGACGAAGCTGCCCGCCTCGATCACGCCGGCGCCCGCTGCGGCGAGCCTGCGGATCAGGTCGACCCGATCGTCGACGCCCAGGGCCACCGCCTCTGCCTGGAGCCCGTCGCGTGGGCCGACCTCCCAGATCGTCACGCGCTCGGGCAGACCATGCCGCTGGCGCCGCATCGGCAGGCCGAGGCCGAGGGCGTCGGTCACGACTGCTCCCGCAGTCGGGCGAGCTCGCGCTCCGCGATGTCTGCGCGCACCGCGCGCAGCTCCACCAGCTGCGCGGCGAGCGCGTCGATCTCCGTGCCCTCCGCGCCCGCCGCGACGGCGACGTTGCGCGCGTGCAGGGCCATGTGACCCTGCTGGATCCCCTCGGCGGCGAGCGCACGGACGGCAGCGACGTTCTGCGACAGGCCCACTGCGCAGATCAGCTCGGCGAGCTCCTGCGCGGTCTGCACCTCTGTCACGGCCACGGCGGCCCGCGCCGCCGGGTGCGTCTTCGTCGCGCCGCCGACCAGGCCGACGGCGAGCGGCAGCTCGAGCGTCGCGACCAGGTCGCCCTCCTCGCTGCGCTCGAACCGAGACAGCGATCCGTAGTGGCCGTCCTGGACCGCATGCGAGTGGGCCCCGGCCTCCACCGCGCGCGTGTCGTTGCCGGTCGCGAGCACGACGGCGCTGATGCCGTTCATGATGCCCTTGTTGTGCGTCGCTGCGCGATACGGGTCGTCCTCAGCGAGCCGGGCGGCCAGGATCATGTTCTCGACGATCTCGGGACCGCCGAGCAGCGCTGCCGGGATGACGACCCGGGCACGGCTGAGCCGCAGGTCGGCCTTGTTGGTGAGGATGCGCAGCAGCGGGCGTCCGCCTGCCAGCTCGGCCACGCGGCCGGAGATGGCCTCCGCCATGGTGTTGACGGCGTTCGCGCCCATCGCATCGCGCACGTCGACGAGCAGGTGCGCCACGAGGTGGCGACGTCCCTCACGCTCGATGATCCTGACGATGAGGTCGCGCACGCCGCCGCCGAACTCGACGAGCTTCGGATCCTGGTCGTTCGCGAGCGCCATCAGCTCGTCGCGATGCTCCAGGATGCGCAGGCGGGCGCCGTGCGGGTCGGCGAGGTCGACGACGTGGATCTGCGCCTGCATGACCGGCGCTGTGCTCGAGGTCGTGAAGCCGCCGCGGTCGCGAGCCATCCGCGCGATGTTGCTGGCGGCAGCGACGACCGAAGGCTCCTCCGTCGCCATCGGGACGAGCACCTCGCGACCGTTGACGATGAAGTTCGTCGCGATCCCGACGGGGATGCCGATCTGCCCCACCACATGCTCGATCATCCGGTCGGCACGCTCGGCGTCGAGCCCTCCGTCGATCAGCGGGGCGAGCACGTCGTCCGCACCGATCGCGTCGGTCACGAGCGCGCGGCGCTCCTCGATCGTGTGGTTGCGCAGCCCGCTCAGCCTGCTCGTCCGTGCCATCTTCGCCACCCTTCGCCGTCGCACCCTCGTCGACAGCAACAGTCAAGCGCGGCGCTCAGCAGGCAAGCATGACCGAACCGGTCACATTCAGGCCGGCGATCTGGTCTGCTCCAGACCCTGCAGTGCCACGTGGAGCCGCACCGCGACCTCGATGCGGAACCGCGCCTCCGCCTCATCCCAGTGACTGCCGAGGATGGCCCGGAGCCGCGCGATCCGCTGCTTGATCGTGGAGACGTGCAGCTGCAGGCGACGAGCCGCCGCGGCGGGCGAGCCGTGCACCTCGAGCAGCACCGCGAGCGTTCCGGTCAGGTCGGCGCCGCGCCTCGCATCCCATGCGAGCACGGTGCCGATCGCCGCATCGATGAAGGCTCGGGCCCGCGCCCCGTCGTCGTCGAAGAGCGCCGCGTAGGCGCTGAACCGGACGGCCGTGGTGGCCGCGTCGACGATCCCCAGGCCGCGCAGCAGCTGCGAGGCCTGCACGGCGGAGCGCATCCCGGCAGCGGCCTCGCGCAGGCTCGGCACCGGCTCCGCCACCACGATCGCCTCGATGCCCTCGAGCAGCGCGGCGACCGTCGCCACGGCACGCTCCGCGTCTCCATCGTGCACGAGCACTGCGCAGCCGTCGGGCACGAGGGAGACGAGCGCCCCGCGAAGCTGGCGCAGCCTGGCTGCGGCACGAGAGCGATCGCTCTCGGCCAGCTTCACGGCGACCGCGCTCCACGGGAGATCCACCGCGATGCCGCGCTGCCGAGCGCGACGGACGGCGGCCTCGGTGTCGGCGCTGTCGAGGAGGTCGAGCACGAGCTCGCCGCGGACGCGCTCCTCGGCGTCGGCCATCGCGTTGCGCTGCATCGTCACGAGCGCGAGGATCTGCGCGGAGCGCTCGAGGGTGCGGCGCTGGAGCTGGCTCATGGGTGTCGACCCACCGACCATCAGGGCGCCGATGCGACGCCCTGCGCCCAGCACGGCGACGGCTGCCCGGACAGGGCCGGAGTCGATCACCTCGGAGCGGCCGGTCGCCGCGCTGCGCGTGATCGCGATCGCCAGCTCGCCGCGCGTCATCCCGCTCTCGAGCCTCGGCGAGCCCCATGCCGGTGCTCCCTGCAGGCCCTCGGCCCAGACCGGGCGCTCGAGCGCCGTCGCGAGCGCCGACAGCACGTCCTCAGGACCCCGCCCCCGCACGATCAGATCCGTGAGCTCACCGTGCAGCCGCGATGCGGAGAGCGTCTCGGTGGCCAGTCGTTCGGCGCGCTCCCTGGCGGCCAATGCGTCCTCCCGGCTGGCCGTCAGCGCATCGAGCACGCCTGCGATGCGGAGCACGATCGCGGCGTGATCCGCGAAGGCGGTGAGCAGCGAGGCATCCCCGTCGTCGAACCGGCGAGCCGCACGGTTGGCCGCGAAGAGCACGCCGAGCACCTCGCCGCCCGACAGCATCGGCGCACCGAGGATCGCGTGGATGCCCTCCGCTCGCACGATCTCGTCGATCTTCGGGTCTCGGGGCAGCGCACCGAGCTCGCCGTAGTCGGCGACCGACTGCGCGAGGCGGGTGTGGACGACCTGGCTCGCCACGCCGACCCCCGCAGGCACCCGCATGCCCAGGAAGCGCCCCGAGCGCGAACCGCGCACGGCGCGGACGAACAGCTCGTCGATCGCCGGGTCGTAGACCGACAGGTAGGTCACATCGGCATCGGCCAGGTCGTGCACCCGGTCGACGATGCGCTGCAGCATCGCGGTCGCGTCCTGCACCTCGAGCAGATCCCGGGTCGTGCTGGAGATCGCCGCGAGCTGCGCCTCGCTGCGGGCCGCGCGCTGGATGCGGCGCACAAGCTCGCCGACCAGCGGCGCGGCGGCGTCGTCGCCGGGGACCTCATCGCTCGCGAGCTCCAGCTCGGCCGGCGCTCCGGTCGCGATCCGCTCGATCGCACGCAGGAGTCGCTCGTGCTCGTCGCTCACGCAACCTCCTCGTGCCGTCGCCACAGCTCCGCTCAGCGTAGCGACGCAGGGCGGCTCCGCCGATCGCGACGACCTCGACGGCCACGCCGGCCGTGCGGTAGCGCACCGGCATCCCGGGATGCTCGATCGCGAACCAGAAGGTGCTCGAGCCCGCTGCCCCGGCCACGTCGTAGCGCAGGCAGTCGCGCTCACCGAAGGCGAGGCGGATGCGCTCCTGGGCGACCGACGTGGCCGCGCGCGGGAAGGCGGCGTGGGCCTGCAGCTCGCGCCAGGTCGCGCGGCTGCGCCGCACCTCCCCTGTCGGCGTGCCCGACGCATCCGTCGTCACATTGGTGAGGTGCACGCCCTCGGCGTCGCCCTGCTCGAAGCCCGAGCGCTGGAAGCTGGTCTCGCCAACGCGCTCGGTGCGCACCAGCAGCCAGTGGCCGTCGGGGCAGGCGGCAGCGATCTCTCCGGCGGTGAACGGGGTGGGGGCGAGCTCGTCGCCGAGCACGTGCGGATCGCTCATGCCGTCAGCATGCCAGCAGAGCGCCGCGCCGTCACCGGCGCATCCTCACCCCGGCACCGCCGCATCCGTCACCGGCCGATCCTCGATCTGCCCGCCCGCGATCCGCCAGCTGCGCGTGATGCCGAGCCGCTCGAGGAACGCCGCGTCGTGGCTCACCACGATGAGCGCCCCCTCGAAGGCCGCGAGCGCCTCGACCAGCCGGTCGGTCGAGTCGATGTCGAGCGAGTTCGTCGGCTCGTCGAGCAGCAGCAGCTGTGGCGCAGGGTCGGCCAGCAGCAGCCGCGCGAGCGCCAGCCGGAAGCGCTCGCCGCCCGAGAGCTCCTCCACTCGCTGCTCCGCCCGCCTGCCGCGGAAGAGGAAGCGCGCGAGCTGCGCCCGCACCTCCTGCGGCGGGCGATCCGGCGCCGTCTCGCGCACCGCCTCGATCAGGGTCGCTCGCTCATCGTCGAAGCGAATGCGCTGCGGCAGCATCGCGGTCTCGCGGATGCGGCGGGTCACGTGCGCGACCGGGTCCGGTCGGGCGCTCGCGGCCTCGCGCTCACCGGCTGCCGGCGCATGCGGGCCGAAGCCCGCGATCGCGTCGAGCAGCGTGGTCTTGCCTGCGCCGTTCGGGCCCGTCAGGGCGATGCGCTCGGGACCGCCGACGAGGATGGGCTCGCCGTCGGTCGCGCGCAGCTCGAGCACGTCGCGGGCCATCGGCACGCGAGTGTCGGGCAACGCGATGCGGATCGCGCGGTCGGCCCGCAACCGATCCTCGGCAGCCTCGAGCGCGGCCTCGGCGGAGTGCAGCCGATCGTCGTGCAGCGCGCGGTGCTTGGCGGCGGAGACCTGCGCGGTCCGGGCCTTCAGCTTCATGACCGCTCGTGGCTCGCGCTTCTCGGCGTAGGCCTTGTCGGCGATGCGCGCTCGACCCACGAGCTGCAGCTCTGCCGCGGAGCGATCCTGCTTCTCGCGCCGCAGCTGCTGCTCTGCGTCGCGCACATCCTGCGCCGCCGCCTGCTGCTCGGCCGCGATGGCCTCGCGGTAGACCGAGTAGGGGCCGTCGAAGGTGCGCAGCCCCGCACCGCCCGCACCGAGGCGGTTCGGCCCGTGCAGCTCGGCGATGCGGTCGACGCGCTCGAGCAGCTCGACGTCGTGGCTCACCACCACGAGCGAGCCGCGCCAGCCCTCGACCGCCTGGTACAGCCGTGCGCGGGCTTCGGAGTCGAGGTTGTTCGTGGGCTCGTCGAGCAGCGCGATGTCGGCGCGCTGCAGCCGGATGGCCGCCAGCCCGACGAGCACGGCCTCACCGCCCGAGAGGGTGGCGATGGGGCGCCGCAGCAGCTCGGCGCCGCCGCTGCTGCCCTTCGAGGGCATGCCGAGCGCGGCGAGCTCGCTCAGCGCCTCCGCCTCGATGCCCCACCGGTCGCCGACCTCGTCGAAGCGCTCGGGCGCGACGTCGCCCGACGCGATCGCCGCGATCGCGTCGAGCACGCCTGCGATGCCCAGCGCATCCGCCACCGTGCCCGGCCCGAGCGCGAGCTGCTGCGGCAGCGTCGCGACGGTGCCCTGCACGACGAGGGAGCCGGCGGAGGGAGTGAGCGCTCCGGCGATGAGGCGCAGCAGGGTGGACTTGCCGGCACCGTTGCGGCCGACGAGGCCCGTGCGGCCGTGGCCGATGGAGCCGGAGACGCCCTCGAGCGCGCCAGCGCCTCCGAAGACAGCGGTGCCGTCGGGCCAAGAGAAATGGACGCGCGTCAGCGCGATTGCAGGAGATGACAAGAGAGATCCTCCGAGAGCGTTGGATGCGCTGACGGATCGATCGACGGTGCGGAGGCCGTCGGGTCAGCGCGTGATCGCGGTCCCGGTGCTCTCGGTCATCTCGGCTCTTCTCCTGCGACGGGCGCGGGCGCTGACACCACCCGCGATTGCCTGAGCGACGGTACACGAGACGCCGCCGTGAGGGAAGCGTGAGCCGCGCGCCCGCCGCCGTGAGGATCCCGTGAGGAAGGCCCAACCGGGGTGCCGACGGGTGTCTGATCGAGACCGGCCCACGTCAGGGCCGGGCGGCGGATGCGTCGCCCCACGAACCGGAGGAACCCATGCTCGACCTTGTCGTCGTCGCCGGCACCATCGCGATCTTCGCGCTCATCGGCCTGCTCGTGCGCGGGGTCGACTCGCTGTGATCGTCTTCGAGATCATCGCCGTCGCCCTCGCGGTCGCCGCCCTCGGCCTGCTCGTCCGCACGCTCGTGCACCCGGAGCTGTGAGCATGCCCGCGGAGCTTCTGCCCGGCCTCGCCCAGACGGCGGCGCTCGTCGCCGTGCTCGCCCTGCTGTGGCGACCGGTGGGCGACTGGATGGCGCGCGTGTTCACCTCCACGCATGACCTCGCGATCGAGCGTGGCGCCTATCGCCTGCTGGGCGTCGACCCCGCTCGCGAGCAGTCGTGGCAGTCCTACGCCAAGTCGGTGCTCGCCATCTCGCTCGTCGGCGTGCTGCTGCTCTACGGCCTGCAGCGGCTGCAGGCGCTGCTGCCGCTCTCGCTCGGCCAGCCCGCCGTGCCGGAGCTGCTCGCGGCCAACACCGCCGCATCCTTCGTCTCCAACACCAACTGGCAGTCGTACTCGCCAGAGCTCACGATGGGCCACCTCGTGCAGCTCGGCGGCCTGACCGTGCAGAACTTCGTCTCCGCGGCGGTCGGCATCGCCGTCGCCATCGCCCTCGTGCGCGGCCTCTCCCGCCGCCGCGCAGAGACGATCGGCTCGTTCTGGGTCGACCTCGTGCGCGCCAGCGTGCGCATCCTGCTTCCGCTCGCCGGCATCGCCGCGCTCGTGCTCGTGCTCGGCGGCGTCGTGCAGGCGCTCTCCCCCTACGGCGCCGCCACCGGCATCGCCGGGCAGCAGCTCACCGTGCCGCTGGGCCCGGTCGCCTCGCAGGAGGCCATCAAGCTCGCGGGCACGAACGGCGGCGGCTTCTTCAACGCCAACTCCGCGCATCCGTTCGAGAACCCCGCTGCCTGGACGAGCCTGGTGCAGACGGTGCTCATGCTGCTCATCCCTGTGGCGCTGACCCGCACCTTCGGCACGATGGTCGGCGATCGCCGGCAGGGGCTCGCGATCCTGGGCGCGATGACGGCCATCTTCCTCGCATCCCTCACGATCCTCTCGATCGTCGAGAGCGCCGGCCTCGGCACCGCCCCCGGGCTCGCGGGAGGTGCCATGGAGGGCAAGGAGGTGCGCTTCGGCGTGCTCGGCACGACCCTGTTCGGCACTGTCTCGACCGCCACCTCCACCGGCGCGGTCAACGGCATGCACGACTCGTTCACCGCCTTCGGCGGGCTGCTGCCGATGCTCAACATGATGCTCGGCGAGGTCGCACCCGGCGGAGTGGGCTCGGGGCTGTACGGGATGCTCGTGCTCGCGATCATCGCCGTGTTCCTCTCCGGCCTGCTCGTCGGGCGCAGCCCCGAGTACCTGGGCAAGCGCATCGGCCCGCGCGAGATGAAGCTCGCGAGCCTCATGATCCTGGTGACGCCGACGCTCGTGCTCGCGGGCACCGCGCTCAGCTTCGCGATCCCGGCGGTGCGCGCATCCGTGGAGGGCGAGTCGCTCTGGAACCCGGGACTCCACGGGCTCAGCGAGGTGCTCTACGCCTTCACCTCCGCGGCCAACAACAACGGCTCGGCCTTCGCGGGCCTCACCGCCTCGACCCCGTGGTTCACGGTGGCGCTCGGCATCGCCATGCTGCTGGGCCGCCTCGTGCCCATCGTGCTCGTGCTCGCCCTTGCCGGCAGCTTCGCCCGCCAGGGCGCGGCGCCCGCCACGGTCGGCACGCTGCCGACGCACCGGCCGCTCTTCGTCGGCCTGCTCGTGGGCGTGACGGTCATCGTCACCGCCCTCACCTACTTCCCCATCCTCACCCTCGGACCCATCGCGGAGGGCCTCCTGTGACCACCACCACGCCCACGACCACCCCGGCGACCAACCCGCCGAAGCCCGCCGCGCATCCCGCCGAGGACAAGCGCCGCAGCGCCCTCACGCCCGCCCAGCTCTGGCAGGCGCTGCCCGGCGCCGTGCGCAAGCTGCACCCGCGGCACATGCTCGCCAGCCCGGTGATGCTCATCGTGGAGGCGGGTGCGGCGCTCACGACCGCGATCGCCATCGCGCAGCCGTTCCTGCCGGCGGGCGGAGGCTCGTCGCTGGCCTTCACCTGGGCGATCGCCGTCTGGCTCTGGCTCACGGTGCTCTTCGCGAACCTCGCGGAGGCGGTCGCAGAGGGCCGCGGCAAGGCGCAGGCGGATTCGCTGCGCCAGACCCGCACCTCGACTCCCGCCCGCACGCTCGCCTCGTGGAGCCCGGCGGATGCGGGAGCCGAGCACGCGCAGACGAGCGAGATCTCCTCGAGCGAGCTGCTGCCCGGCGACCACGTGGTCGTGGCGGCTGGCGAGGCGATCCCCGGCGATGGCGAGATCGTCTGGGGCATCGCCACGGTCGACGAGTCGGCGATCACGGGCGAATCCGCCCCGGTCGTGCGGGAGTCCGGCGGCGACCGCAGCGCCGTCACCGGCGGCACGCGCGTGCTGAGCGACCGCATCGTGGTGCGCATCACGTCGAAGGCGGGCGAGAGCTTCGTCGACCGGATGATCGCGCTGGTGGAGGGCGCCGACCGGCAGAAGACGCCCAACGAGATCGCCCTCGAGATCTTGCTCGCGAGCCTCTCGATCGTCTTCGTGGTCGTGGCGCTCACCATCAACCCGATCGCCGGCTTCGTGGCGGAGCCCGTGAGCGTCGCGGTGCTCATCGCGCTGCTCGTGTGCCTCATCCCCACCACCATCGGCGCGCTGCTCTCTGCCATCGGCATCGCCGGCATGGATCGGCTCGTGCAGCGCAACGTGCTCGCGATGTCGGGCCGCGCGGTCGAGGCCGCCGGCGACGTCACGACGCTGCTGCTCGACAAGACCGGCACGATCACGCACGGCAACCTTCGCGCGGTGGCGTTCCTGCCGGCCGAGGGGGTGACGGATGCGCAGCTCGCCGTCGCGGCCGCGACCGGCTCGCTCGCCGACCCCACCCCGGAGGGCGCCTCGATCGTCGAGCTCGCCCGCCAGCAGGGTCACGAGATCGGCACCGTCGCGGGCGAGTCGATCGAGTTCACGGCACAGACGCGCATGTCGGGCGTCGACCTGCCGGGGCCCGACGGGCCGCGCGAGATCCGCAAGGGCGCGGCGAGCGCCGTGCTCGCGTGGATGGGGGCGGATGCCTCCACCGGCCCGGGTGCGCGCGCCCTCGCCGAGCAGGTCGAGACGATCGCCCGCTCGGGCGGCACACCGCTCGTTGTCGCGGAGCGGGTCGGCGGCGTCGCGCGCGCGCTCGGCGTCGTGCACCTCAAGGACATCGTCAAGGACGGCCTGCGGGAGCGGTTCGCAGAGCTGCGCGCCATGGGCATCCGCACCGTCATGATCACCGGCGACAATCGACTGACGGCCGCCGCGATCGCTGAGGAGGCCGGCGTCGACGACGTGCTCGCCGAGGCGACGCCGGAGGACAAGCTCGCCCTCATCCGCAAGGAGCAGGAGGGCGGGCGCCTCGTGGCGATGACCGGCGACGGCACGAACGACGCACCGGCGCTCGCACAGGCGGATGTCGGGGTCGCCATGAACTCCGGCACCTCGGCCGCGAAGGAGGCCGGCAACATGGTCGACCTCGACTCCGACCCGACGAAGCTCATCGACATCGTGCGGATCGGCAAGCAGCTGCTCGTCACCCGCGGGGCGCTGACGACCTTCTCGATCGCCAACGACATCGCGAAGTACTTCGCGATCGTGCCCGCGATGTTCGCCGCATCGCTCCCGCAGCTCGCACCGCTCAACGTGATGCAGCTGAGCTCACCGGAGTCGGCCATCCTCTCAGCCGTCATCTTCAACGCGCTCGTCATCGTCGCACTCGTGCCCCTCGCCCTGCGTGGCGTGCGCACCCGCGCCGAGAGCGCATCCCGCATGCTCTCGCGCAACCTGCTCATCTATGGGCTCGGCGGCGTGATCGCACCCTTGATCGGCATCAAGCTCATCGACCTCGTCGTGAGCCTGCTGCCCGGATTCTGAGGAGACTTCCGTGCGCACCGCACTCCAGACCCACCTGACCGCCCTCCGCGCCCTGGCTGTCGCCACGATCGTGCTCGGCATCGCCTACACATTCGCGGTCACCGGTGTCGCGCAGCTGCTGCTGCCGGCACAGGCGAGCGGCTCGCTCGTCGAGCGCGATGGCGAGGTCGTCGGCTCCGCGCTCATCGGCCAGTCGTGGCTCGACGCCGAGGGTGAGCCGCTGCCCGAGTGGTTCCAGGGCCGCCCCTCCGCAGCCGGTGACGGCTACGACGGCGGTGCCTCCAGCGGCTCCAACCTCGGGCCTGAGCACCCTGACCTGATCGCCGCGATCGCCGAGCGCAGGGCCGCGATCGCGGCGTTCGAGGGCGTCGAGGAGGCGACGATCCCCGCCGACGCCCTGACCGCATCCGGATCGGGCCTCGACCCCCACATCTCGCCCGAGTACGCCCTGCTGCAGGCGCCGCGCGTGGCCGAGGCGCGCGAGCTGCCGACCGCCGAGGTGGTCGAGCTCGTGGAGCGTAGGATCGCCCCGCGCGACCTCGGCATCCTCGGCCAACCGCGCGTGAACGTGCTCGAGCTCAACCTGGCGCTCGACGAGCTCGCTGGGAGGTGACCCGTGGCCCGCGGTGCATTGCGCGTGCTGCTCGGCGCCGCTCCCGGCGTCGGCAAGACGTTCGCGATGCTCGAAGAGGGCCACCAGCTGCTGGCCGCGGGGCGCGATGTCGCCGTGGGCGTCGTCGAGGCCCACGGTCGGGCGGCGACCGCTGCACTGCTCGACGGCCTCGAGCTGGTGCCGACGCGCACGGCGCTGCACCGCGGCGTCGAGCTGCAGGAGCTGGATCTGGGAGCGGTGCTGCGGCGGGCGCCAAAGGTCGCGCTGGTCGACGAGCTGGCGCACACGAACGCGCCGGGCGGCGAGCACGAGAAGCGGTGGCAGGATGTCGCGGCGCTGCTGGATGCGGGCATCGACGTGATCTCGACCGTCAACGTGCAGCACCTCGAGTCGCTCGGCGACGTCGTCGAGCAGATCACCGGCGTGCGGCAGCGGGAGACCGTGCCAGATGCCGTGCTGCGGGACGCCGACCGCGTCGAGCTGGTCGACCTGCAGCCGCAGGCGCTGCGCGCGAGGCTCGAGGCGGGCGAGGTCTACCCCGCCGCCCGCGTCGACGCCGCCCTGTCGAACTACTTCCGGCTCGGCAACCTGACGGCGCTGCGCGAGCTCGCGCTGCTGTGGCTGGCCGACGAGGTCGATCAGGCGCTGCAGCGCTACCGCGAGCAGCAGGGCATCGATGCGACCTGGGAGACCCGTGAGCGCGTCGTCGTCGCGCTCACGGGCGGCACCGAGGGTGAGACGCTGCTGAAGCGCGGCGCCCGCATCGCGGCGCGCTCGTCCGGCGGCGACCTGCTCGCGGTGCACGTGCAGCGGCAGGACGGCCTGGTCGACCGCGACCCCGCCGCGCTCGCCGCGCAGCGCGCGCTCGTCGAGCGGTTGGGCGGCTCGTTCCACACCGTGGTCGGCGACGACGTGCCCAAGGCGCTCGTGCAGTTCGCGCGCGCCAGCCACGCCACGCAGCTGGTGATCGGGGCGAGTCGCCGCGGCTGGCTGCAGACGGCCCTCACGGGGCCTGGCATCGGGCAGGCGGTCGTGCGCGAATCGGGCGACATCGACGTGCACATGGTGGCGCATGCCGCGGCCGGGCAGGGGCGCAGGCTGCCGTCGCTCGCCGACGCGCCGCTGTCGAAGCGACGGCAGCTCGCGGGCTGGGCGCTCGCCATGCTCGGTGTGCCGCTGCTGACGTGGCTGCTCGACGCCGCAGCCGAGCAGGCATCGGTGACCGCCGACGCGCTGCTGCTGCAGCTGTGGGTCGTGGTCGTGGCGCTCGTCGGCGGCATCTGGGCTGCCACCTTCGCGGCGCTGCTGGCCGGCGTGCTGTTCCTGCTCGTGCTGGTGGAGCCGCGCTTCACGTTCGCCGTCGCAGAGCCGTGGCATATCGCGGCCGTCGTGGTGCTGCTCGCGAGCGCGCTGCTGGTCAGCTGGGTGGTCGATCGCGCTGCCCGCACCACGCGGGCCGCGGGCCGCTCGGCGGCGGAGTCGGAGCTGCTCGCCGCGATCTCGAGCGGCGTGCTCGGCGGCCAGGGGTCGATCCAGGTCGCGCTGACGCGCACGCGCGAGGCGCTCGGGCTCACCGGTGTGCGGCTGCTGCAGGGCGAGCGCGTCGTCGCGATCGACGGCGAGCCGGCCGACGGCGCGGGCGAGAGTGCGCGTGCGCCCACCGCGGTCCCGGTCGGCGACGACGCCACGCTCGAGCTGCACGGGCGGATGCTCGACGCGGGCGAGCGGCGGATCCTCGACGTGGTGGTCCACCAGCTCGCAGCCTCGCTGCGCCACCGATCGGTCGCCGCAGTGGCCTCCGAGCTCGAGCCGCTCGCCGAGCAGGATCGCGTGCGCTCCGCGCTGCTGCGCGCCGTCGGCCACGACCTCCGTCGACCGCTCGCAGCGGCCGCGACCTCGGTCGGAGCGCTCCGCTCCGCGAGCATCCCGCTCGACGACGCCGCCCGCGCCGAGCTGCTCGAGACCGCCGACGAGAGCCTCGAGACGCTCGCCCGGCTCGTCACCGACCTGCTCGACGTCAGCAGGGTCGAAGCGGGCGCGCTCGCCGTCGCCGCACGGCCGATCGAGCTCGACGACGTCATCGTGCCGGCGCTCGAGGAGGTCGGCGCCTCCCCCGCGGCCGTCGCGCTCGAGCTGGGCGAGGTGCCGCGGGCCTCCGCCGACCCGGTGCTGCTGCAGCGCGTGCTGGTCAACCTGCTCGGCAACGCGCTGCGGCACAGCCCGGCGAGCACGCCGGTGACGATCGTCACGAGCGCCTTCGGCGACGCCGTGGAGGTGCGCATCGCCGACCGCGGCCCCGGGATCGCGCCCGCCGAGCGCGATCGCGCCTTCGTGCCCTTCCAGCGGCTCGGCGACACCGACAACGACGCGGGCCTCGGCCTCGGCCTCGCCCTCTCTCGCGGCTTCACCGACGCCATGGGCGGCTCGCTCGAGGCGGAGACGACGCCGGGCGGCGGCCTCACGATGGTGGTACGGCTGCGCCGGGCTCCCGACGAGGAGTCCACATGAGGATCCTGGTCGCCGACGACGACCCGCAGATCGTGCGGGCGCTGCGACTCACCCTGCAGAGCGTCGGCTACGAGATCGTGACGGCCGCCGACGGCCCGGAGGCGATCCGCCTGGCCGCCTCGACCCATCCGGACATCGTCATGCTCGATCTCGGCATGCCGGCGCTCGACGGCGTCGACGTGATCCGCGCCGTGCGGGGGTGGAGCGACGTGCCGATCTTGGTGGTCTCCGGCCGCACCGGCTCGGCCGACAAGGTCGAGGCGCTCGACGCCGGCGCCGACGACTACGTCACGAAGCCCTTCGCGATCGACGAGCTGCTCGCCCGGCTGCGCGCGCTCGGCAGGCGGCGCGGCGGCATCGAGTCGGTGGCCGTGCTGCGCATCGGCGAGTGCGAGATCGACCTCGCCGCCAAGGCCGTGCTGCGGGGCGGCGAGCGCGTGCGGCTGACGCCCACCGAGTGGCGCATCCTCGAGCAGCTGGCCCGCGCCGAGGGCAGGCTCGTCACCCGCGCAGAGCTGCTCACCGAGCTGTGGGGCACTGCCGAGGTGCGCGACACGGGCTATCTGCGCATCTACATCGCGCAGCTGCGCAAGAAGCTCGAGCCCGACCCTGCCAGCCCGACGCACATCCTCACCGAGGCGGGCATGGGCTATCGGCTGGTCGCTGACGCCTGAGCGGCACCGGCTGGCGCGTCGGTCGCCTCTGCGCTCGCGCTCGCGCTCGACTCGCCCGCGACGTGCGTGTGCATGCGGGCCCCGTCGTCGTTGAAGATGCTGATCACCTGGGCAGGCTTCCCGCCGGCAGCGCTCATCGCATGCGGCGTGCTCGTGTCGAACTCGGCGGCCTCGCCGCGCGCGAGCACGAGATCCTGCTGCCCGAGCCGCAGCCGCAGCCGGCCCGAGAGCACGTAGAGCCACTCGTAGCCGTCGTGCACCCGCAGCGCTGGCAGTTCCGGCACGGGCGGGTAGGTGATCTTGTAGGTGTGCACGGGCGATCCCTCCGGCGCCAGCGGCGCGATGACCAGCCCGTCGCGACTGATCACCGGCCGCCGCACGCGCGGGTCGGGTGCATCGACGCTGACGAGGTCGTCGATGCGGATGCCGAGCTGGCGGGTCAGCGGCAGCAGCAGCTCGAGGCTCGCCTGCCGCTTGCCCGACTCCAGCCGCGAGAGCGTGCTCGGCGACATCCCGGCTCGTGCGGCCAGCTCGTCGAGCGTCCACCCCTTCGAGTGCCGCACCGCTCGCAGCCGCGGCCCCATCTGCTCCAGTTGCTCGCGCATCCGATCCCCATCCCGCACTTGCCGATATCGCAAGCGCGCTTGCAATTCTGTCACATCCCGCGTGCAATGGAGCCATGACTGCTTCTTCTTCCTCCTCCCCCGACTGGGATGCGATCGTCGCCGGCGGCAGCGCAGCGGGCCTGTCCGCGGCGCTCATGCTCGGCAGATCGCGTCGCCGCGTGCTCGTGATCGACGCCGGCGCACCGCGCAATCGCTTCGCCCAGCACATGCACGGCGTGCTCGGCAACGAGGGCACCTCGCCCACCGAGCTCGTGCGGCGCGGGCGTGCAGAGGTCGCCGCCTACGGGGTCGAGCTGCGCGACGGCACGGTCGAGCACGTGGCGTCGACGGATGCGGGGCTCACCGTCACCCTGGCGGGTGGCGCGACCGAGCGGTCACGAGCGCTCATCGTGGCGACCGGCATCACCGATGCGCTCCCCGACATCCCCGGCCTCGCCGAGCACTGGGGCACCGGCGTGCTGCACTGCCCCTACTGCCACGGCTGGGAGGTGCGCGATCGCCGCATCGGCGTGCTCGCGACGACACCGATGGCCGCGCATCAGGCGCAGCTCGTGCGACAGCTGAGCGACCGCGTCGTGCTGTTCTCCGGCGTGATCGGCGACCCCGAGCCGGCCGTCGAGCAGCGGCTGCGCTCGCGCGGCATCGAGATCGTCGCTGACCCCGTGCTCGAGGTCATCGGCGACGGCACCACGATCAGCGGCGTGCGCACGGCTGACGGGCACGTGACCGAGATCGACGCGATCTTCACCGCAGGGGCGCTGCGACCGCACGACGGGTTCCTCGAGGGGCTCGACCTGCCGCGCACCGAGCAGCCCTTCGGGTTCGGCTCGTTCATCACGGTCGACCCGACCGGCCGCACGGGCCACGACCGCATCTGGGCGATCGGCAACGTCGTCAGCCCGATGGCGAACGTGCCCATGGCGATGGCGGCCGGCGCGATGACGGGAGCCGTGGTGAACGGCGCGCTCGTCGAGGAGGACTTCGACCTCGCGGCGGCGCCCACGGAAGCACTGCCAGGCGCCTCGGGCGCGCGGGGGGCCGCCGCATGAGCGGCTCGGCTGCCGACTTCTGGGAGGCGCGCTACGCCGACTCCGACCGCATCTGGTCGGGGCGCGTCAACGGCGTGCTCGCCGAGGTCGCGGGCTCGCTCGCGCCGGGCCGCGCGCTCGACCTCGGCTGCGGCGAGGGCGGTGACGCGCTCTGGCTCGCGCAGCAGGGCTGGGCGGTCACCGGCGTCGATCTCTCGCCGACCGCGATCGAACGGGCGCGTGCAGCGGCGGCCGCCGCGGGCATCCGACCCGATCTCGTCCGGTTCGAGGCGGCCGACCCGGCTGCGTGGAGCTCGTCGGAGGCGCACGACCTGGTGACCGCGTCGTTCCTGCAGTCTCCTGTGGAGCTCCCGAGGGAGGAGATCCTGCGACGTGCGACCGGCTTCGTCGCGCCCGGCGGGCGGCTGCTGGTCGTCGCGCACGCGGGGCCGCCGTCGTGGGCCGGCCCTGAGGGGATGCACGCAGCGATGGCGCACGCGCACACGTTCCCCGCACCGGAACGCGACCTCGCGGCGCTCGGGCTCGACCCCGCTGTGTGGGAGACGCTCGTGTGCGAGACGCGCGAACGGGCCGCGAGCGCACCGGACGGCTCGCCCGGGACGCTCGCCGACTCGATCGTGCTGGTGCGACGCCTGCGGTGAGCCGCCGCGTCGGGCGGCTCACCGGGGCTGCTCGGCGTCGGTGACGTCGGCGACCCCGAGCCGCCGGGTCAGCGGGGCTGCTCGGGGTCGGTGACGTCGGCGACCTCGGCCCCCAGGTGCGCCACGAGCGCATCGCCGTCGACGGTCGCGGCGACGCCGTGCTCGCCCCCGCCGATCGAGACGCGGAGGCCGCGCACGCGCTCGTCGGCGACCACCGGCAGCGGCTGCGTCGTGCCGAAGGGCGTGATGGTGCCGCGCCGGAAGCCCGTCACCGCGAAGGCGACGTCGGCGTCGGGCATCGACAGCCGGTTGACGCCCAGCAGCTCGCGCAGCTTCGGCCACGAGATGGTGCGATCGCCGGGCACGAGCACGAGCAGGTGATCACCCTCGCCGCGGCGCACCACCATCGTCTTGATGATCTCGGCAGGGCTCATGCCGCGCGCCTCGGCGGCCTCCGCGAGCGAGCCCACGCGCCCGTGGCGGGTGACCTCATGCTCGAGACCGGATGCGGCGAGCGCCTCGAGCGCCGGGTTCGTCTCCGTCATGCGGCCAGGCTACGCCGCTCGCCGGCGGCCCAGACGGCCGGCTGCATCGATCCGCCCGCGGCCCTGCCAGCGCGACCGCCGCCGCGGTGCGAGGAGCGCGTCCTAACGCGCGGCCGAGCCCGGGACCGTTCGCCGAGCGGGGACCTGTTGCAGCGGGTCCCCGCTCGGCGAACGGGTCCCCCCAAGGTCGCGGCAGGGGAAGGGCAGGGGCGCGGGCACGCAGCGGCGCAGGCGCAGCAGGGGGAGGCGCGGCGTGGCAGGGGCGTCAGCCCCCGAGCAGCACGTCAGCGCGTCGGCCGTCGAGACCAGCGCGGCGACCAGCGCGTCAGCGCGCGTCAGCCGTCGAGACCAGCGCGGCGACCAGCGCCTCCGCGTTCGGGCGCGCGGCGATCGCCGCGACGCGCAGGCCCGCACAGCGGCAGTCCTCTGCGGTCTGCTCGCCGATCGCGACGATGCGCGTGCCGGGCGCCAGGCCGAGCCGCGCCACCTGCTTCGCGACCGAGCCAGAGGTCACCAGCACCGCGTCGATGGGCGTCTCCGCCGGCTCGACGGCGGTCAGCACGCCCTCGTCGCCATCCTGCCCGGCTGCCTGCAGCTCCTCCTGGTGCCGCACCACATCCGCGTCCATGATCGGCATCACACCCGTCTGCGCGGCGTCGAGCAGCTCGTCGCTCGAGCCGAACACGGGCGTCGTGCGGTAGGCGACGACCTCGGACACCTGCATGCCGTGCTGCCGCAGCCCCGCGGCGATCGTGGGCTTCGCGTCGAGCGCGTGCGGCCACAGCACACGGCCCTCGCGGATCGGCCACTCGTCGACGAGGCCCGCCGCCGACTGCTTCGTGGGGATGAACGCCACCGGCACGCCGCGCTCGCGCAGCGCCGCCGCCGTCACGGAGCCGACGGCTGCGACCGAGACGCTCGCGGGCACGCGCGGCAGCACCCGCACGGTCGACTGGCTGGTGACGACGAGCCAGTCGAAGCGGCCGTCGGCGAGGTGGCCGAGCATGATCTGCAGCTGCTGCTGGTCCTCGGCGGGATCGATCTGCACGAGCGGCAGGATCAGCGGCTCGAAGCCGGCATCGGTGACGCGCTGCGCGACATCGTCGCCCCAGCTGCCGCCGCGCGGGATCAGGACGCGCATGGGTCTCCTCGAGATTGTGGCGTTGCAGCATCCAATCATTGCGGGCGGATGGGTCG
This sequence comes from Agrococcus sp. ARC_14, assembly GCF_022436485.1. Lineage (NCBI taxonomy): Bacteria > Bacillati > Actinomycetota > Actinomycetes > Micrococcales > Microbacteriaceae > Agrococcus > Agrococcus sp. ARC_14. The sequence continues at coordinate 364,687 of NZ_JAKUDO010000001.1, read as the reverse complement.
GGGCGGTGTTCGCGCGTGGCGGAGCCTTCGAGGTGCTCAAGGCGCGCGCTTGACCCGGTTCCATGCACACAGTGTCGACTTGCCGGGCACCTGACAGTTGAGCGAAGGGAACGGCAGTGGACGCCACACGATCACGACGGCAGCACCTGAGTCACGGGCGGGTGACCCCCGTGCTGGCAGGCATCGGCGCGGTCGCCGTCGCCCTCTCCTTGGCGGCGTGCGCGCCGCCGCCCGCCGAGCCAAGCCCATCCGCATCTCCCGAAGCCTCGCTCGACCGCTACTACGAGCAAGAGCTGGCGTGGGAGGAGTGCGGCGCCGACTACGCCGCGACGGACGACGACGAGGCGCTGCTGGGGATGGTGCCCGGCATCGAGTGCAGCCGCCTCGAGGTGCCGCTCGACTACGAGCAGCCCGAGGGCGAGCTGGCGTCGGTCGCGGTGCTGCGAGTGCCGGCGCGGGCGGAGTCGATGGGCCCGCTGGTGGTCAACCCGGGCGGACCCGGCGGCTCGGGCCTCACCGGCGCGATCATCGCGGCTGCTGGGCTCGTCGAGAGCCCGATCACCGAGCGCTTCGACATGGTCGGCTTCGACCCGCGCGGCGTCGGGGTGACCGTGCCCGCCGCCGACTGCTACTCCGACGCGGAGGCCGACGCGGGCACCGTGCCGCTCGGCTCGCAGGGCACCACGGTCGAGCTCACCGAGGAGGACACCCGCGCGATCATGGAGGCGTGCGCCGCCGGATCCGGCGGCCCCGAGGCGCTCGCCCACATGGGCACCCGCGACACCGCGCGCGACATGGACGTGCTGCGGGCGGCGCTCGGCCAGGACCAGCTGAGCTACTTCGGCCAGAGCTACGGCACGCGGCTCGGCGCCGTGTACGCCGAGATGTTCCCGGAGCGCGTGCGCGCACTGCTGCTCGACGGCGGGCGCGACCCGAGCGAGGGCACGATGGAGGCGCGCGCGAACGCGTATGCGGGCTTCCAGGGCGCGTTCGACGAGCTGGCGATCGCATGCGCCGAGCAGGCCGACTGCCCGCTGGGCACCGACCCCTCGCAGGCGGCGGAGCGCTTCCAGGAGATCGTGCGGCCGCTGCGAGAGCAGCCGGTGCCGGCGCTCGACACCGAGCTCGTCTTCGACGACGCCGTGGGCGCCGTCATCGCCGGCCTCTACAACACGGCCTCCTGGCCGGATCTGCTCGCCGGCATCGCCGAGCTCGAGACGGGCCGCGGCGACACCCTGATGCAGCTCGTGCGCGACTTCGCCCCGCGGACCGACAGCGGGCAGTGGCCGAACATGACCGAGGCGAATCACGCGATCAACTGCATGGACGAGGATCGGCTCACACCCGAGCAGGGCGCCCAGCTGCGCACCGAGACCTACGATCGCGCGCCGTTCATGGATCCGGGCGTCGACGTCACCGCCGGCGCCCGCGATGGCTGCGAGCACTGGCCGGCCGAGCCGACCCTCGGCTTCCCGTACGCGCAGGACATCGAGGGGCTCCCCGACACGCTCGTCGTCTCGATCACCGACGACCCGACCACGCCGTACGAGGGCAGCTCGGCGCTGGCCGAGACGCTCGGCAGCGCGATGCTGACCGTCGAGGGGCAGGGCCACACGATCGTGGCGCAGGGCGTCAACGCATGCGTCGACGAGGTCGCGGCGGCCTACCTGATCGAGCTCGAGGTGCCGGCGGAGGGCGCCACCTGCACGATGTGAGCGGCGGCCCTACGCGATCAGCGCTGCCGCCCCGGCGTCCATCAGCTCGCCGACCGCGCGCTCCGCGACGTCGGCGGCGGCCGCTGCCAGCTCGGCCACCGAGGTCGAGTCGAGCGTGTAGGCGTGGGATGCGGTGAGCTTCTTCGAGCCGTCGGTCGCGTAGGCGACGGCGGTGAGGAAGAGCATCCCGTCGGCGACCTCCGCGTGCGCGGCCAACGGGGCCGCGCATCCGGCCTCGAGCCCTGCCAGCACCCGACGCTCGGCATCCGCCGCGAAGCGCGAGGGCGCGTGGTCGGTCTTCGCGACCGCCTTGCGGGCCGGCGCGTCGTCGGCGCGCACCTCGACCGCGAGCGCGCCCTGCCCGGGCGCCGTCGGGAAGTCGATGAGCTCGAGGATGTCGGTCGCCGCGGCCTCGAGGCCGAGGCGCTTCAGCCCGGCGAGCGCGAGCACGACCGCGTCAAGGTCGGCGCCCTCACCCGTCTCGCTGTCGCCCTGCGCACGTGCGAGCCGAGTCGGCACGTTGCCGCGGATGTCGACGATCTCGAGGTCGGGGCGGGCGACGCGCAGCTGCGCGGCACGGCGCGGCGAGCCGGTGCCCACCTTGGCGCCCTCCGGCAGGTCGGCGAAGCGCAGCCCGTCGCGCGCGCACAGCGCGTCGCGCGAATCCTCCCGCTTGGCGACGGCGGCGAGCTCGATGCCCGGTGCGGCCGCGGTCGGCAGATCCTTCATCGAGTGCACGGCCACGTCGACGGTGCCGTCGAGCAGCGCATCGCGCAGCGCCGAGACGAACACGCCGGTGCCACCCAGCTGCGACAGCGACGAGCGGTCGGTGTCGCCCTTCGTCGTGATCTCGACGATCTCGACCTCGCCGGCGAAGCGCGCCGCGAGCGCCTTCGTCTGCGCGAGCGCGAGCGCCGAGCCGCGCGTGCCGACCTTCAGCGCGCTCATCGCGCTCCCCCGCCACCCACAACGCAAGCTCGAGAAGACGAACTCGCAGCTGTTCGACCCGCCCGGCGATGCGCGCCGCGCGATCCGGCAGCGGGGCTTGCGTTGTGCACCGCGGCTGCGGCCCCGCTCGCGGACCCGTCTCGCCGATCGCGACCCGGTGCACCGGGTCGGTTCGGGTGGAAGGGGTCGAGCTGGCGCGCGCTCACGGCTGCAGCCCCGCGATCGCGGGCCGGAAGCCCAGCCGCGGGTTCTCGCAGCAGCCAGGCCGGCAGACGTCGTACCAGGCAGGGATCGACGTGACGGCCTTGCGCTCGGCCACCGGCCTGCCATCGAGCCGCTCCTGCACGAGATCGACGAGCGCCCCGACGTACTGCGGGTCGACGCCCGGCGTCGGTGCCCGGCGAGCCCACAGGCCGTGCTCGGTGGCCGTCTCGATGGCCTCCTCGTCGAGATCCCACATGACCTCCATGTGGTCGCTGACGAAGCCGAGCGGCACGATCACGACGGCCTTGCGCGCGCGCCCCTCCTCAGCGGCGAGCGCCTCGATCGCGTCGTTGATGTCTGGCTCGAGCCACGGCTGCGAGGCCGGCCCCGAGCGCGACTGGTAGACCAGCTGCCAGGCGACCCCGGGGGCAGCCTCGGCCATCACGTGCTCGGCCGCGGCGAGGTGCTGCCCCTCATAGCCGCCGCCCGCACCCCAGGTGTGCAGGTCGGGTGCGCCAGAGCGCTCGGCGTCGGCGGTGGGGATGCTGTGGGTCGCGAAGAGCACCTCGATCTCGGCGTCCGCGAAGCCTGCGGCACGCGCCTCGGCGACCGTGCTGCGCACGCCGTCGACGAAGGTGCCGAGGAAGCCCGGGTGGTTGAAGAACTGCCGGACCTTGTCGATCTGGAGCGAGTCCTGCAGCCCCGTCGCCTCGAGCGCATCCGCCCAGTCCTCGCGGTACTGCCGGCAGGAGGAGTAGGAGGAGTAGGCGGAGGTGGGGATGGCGAGCAGCGTCGTGGCGCCCGCGTCAGCCGCCTGCTGCAGCGCTTCGTCGAGGTAGGGCGCCCAGTTGCGGTTGCCCCAGTAGACGGGCAGGTCGACGCCAGCCGCGGCGAGCGCACCCTCGAGCGCTGCCTTCAGCTCGCGGTTCTGCTCGTTGATGGGGCTCACGCCGCCGAAGTGGCGGTAGTGGGTCGAGACCTCCTCGAGCCGCTCGTCCGGGATCCCGCGACCGCGCGTGACGTTGCGCAGGAACGGGATGACGTCGTCCTGGCCCTCCGGCCCGCCGAAGCCCGAGAGCAGGATGCCGTCGTAGGCGACCGGCTCCTCCACGTGCTCGGGGCCGGCCTGCGCTGCAGGCGTCGCGCTCGGCACGGCGGCCCCCGGCTCGAGGTGCACGCCGGTCGCGGCGGCGGGCTTGGTCTCGCGGCGCGCGCTCTGCGCCTGCTGCTCCTGCGCCTGCTGCTGCTCCGCCTGCGCCTGCAGCGGCTGCGCCTGCTGATCCTGCGCCTGCGCGCCCCCGCAGCATCCGCCACCGCAGCATCCGCTCGCCTGACCGGCGACCTGCTCCATCTGGGTCTCGCTCATGCGAGCACCTCCTCGATCTCGTCCGCCGTGATGCGGCGGCCCGTGAAGAACGGGATCTCCTCGCGCACGTGCATGCGGGCCTCGACGGCACGCAGCTCGCGCATCATGTCGACCAGCTCGACGAGCTCGTCGGATTCGAGCGGCAGGATCCACTCGTAGTCGCCCAGCGCGAACGCCGAGACCGTGTTGGCGATCACGCCGCGGTAGGCGGCGCCCGCCTTGCCGTGCTCCGCGAGCATCCGGCTGCGATCCTCGGCCGGCAGCAAGTACCAGTCGTAGGAGCGGTTGAACGGGTAGACCGTCACCCACTGCTTCGGCTCGACGTCGCGCAGGAAGCCCGGCACGTGGCGCTTGTTGAACTCGGCGTCGCGGTGCACACCCATCGCGCCCCAGACCTGCGAGGTGCTGGCGAGCTCGTGCGAGCGGCGGATGCGTCGCACGGCCGACTGCAGGGCCTCGGGCGGGGTGCCGGCGCCGGGCACGCCATGCAGCCACACGAGCACGTCGGCGTCGGCGCGCATCCCCGAGACGTCGTAGATGCCGCGCGTGACGACGCCCTCCGACTCGAGCGTCGCGAGCACCTCGGCGAGCGGGGTGGCGGCCTGGTCGGCGCCGGTCCGGCCGGGCTGGCCGACGCCGCGCCGGAACACGGCCCAGATCGTGAAGCCGTCGCCGATCGCTGCCGGCTCGCTCTGGGGCTGCGGTGTCTCGTGCTCGCTCATGCCTCTCCTCGTTCGTCTGCTGGGATGTCGGATGCCTCGGCCGGCTCGGCCACGGAGGTCTCGTCGCCGAGGCGCTCCTCCGGGGCGATGTCGTCGGTCCAGGGGCTGCCATGCACGGCGAAGCGCTCGCGTCGGATCTCGAGCGCAGCCTTCCGGGCATCGGGCACGACCTGCGCGAGCCCGGTGCCGGCGACGGCGGCGCCGACGACCGTGAGCTGCTCGTGTGCGGCCGCGGCGTCGCGGAGCTCCTGCTGGCGCTCGCGCGCGCCGATGGTGCTGGATGGCTGGCCCTGCTGCCAGCGCACGCGGGCGCTGGCGACGGGCTGAGGCAGGTCGGTGCCGAAGATGGCCCGCGCATCCTCGAGCGCGAGCGCGGCGGCCGCATCGTCGTCGAGCTCCGCCGTCGCGGGCACAGCTGCACCCGCTGCCCCGGTGCCGTAGGAGAGCCGCACGATCTCGTGGCCGGCGGCGGCCTCGCGCAGCCACGCCCACTTGGCGGTCGCGTGCGTCATCGCCTTCGCGCGCACCTGCGTGGCGTCGGCGGCGACGAGGACGCCGGTGCCGCGGGGATCGCCGTCGATGGCGCCCGCGGGGAAGACGAGGGTGATGAGCTCGATCATCGGGCTTCGAGACGCGAGCGCGGTGGAGCTGAGGGCAGAGGCCCTTTCGGGCCTCTGCCGCGACCCCAGCGGGGCCTGTCTCGGCCCCCGGTCCTCCGCCGCGCGCTCCTCAGCCGACGGCGCGGCGAGCAGCAGCCGCCGCGCCTCGGCTTCCGGCAGCGCGACGACCAGCGACGACGACTCGTGCGTGCCCGCATCCGTCTCGACGATCCAGCCGGTGTCGGTCTCGGTGGCGGCCAGCACGCGCTCGCCGGTGCGGATCTCGGCGTGGTGCTCGCGGGCGCGCTCGGCGAGGCGCTCCGGGATGCGGTGGATGCCGCCGCGGACGCCCTGCACCGCGCTGCCGGGCCGGGCCTCGCCGGCGCCTGCCGCAGCCGCGCGCTCCTCGAGCACGAAGGCGACGCCGCCCGAGAGCGATCCGGCGCGCGTGATGCCGCCGTTGAGGCCCGGCGCGACCACCCCGACATCGAGCAGCTCGGGGTCGGCCGAGTAGACGCCGCCGGCGAGCGGCGCGACGAGCCGGTCGAGCACCTTCTGGCCCATGCGACGGCGCACGAGCGGGCCGAGCGCGTCGTCCTTGCCGATGCGCAGCACCGGCATGAGGCGGTCGAAGTAGGCACGCAGGGCGCCGGCCCAGCCGAGCGCGTCGATGACATCCTGAGCGAGCGGCACCGAGGGGATGCCCAGCAGCGTGCGCTTCGGCAGCGGCACCGCCCTCGATCGTGCTGCATGGTGCCCGCCGCGACTCGCAGGCAGCAGCAGCCAGGCCCCGGCAGGGTTCGGGTCGACGATCTCGTCGGCGAGGCCCAGCTCGCCGAGCAGCGCTGCGACCGCGCCGCTGCGCACCGCGAACGACTCGGCGCCCGCGTCGAGCGACATGCCCAGCGCCGGCAGCTCGAGCGCCGCGGCGGTGCCGCCGATGCGCTCCGCTGCGTCGAGCACCAGCACCCGGTAGCCGCGCGCCGCCAGGTCGTGCGCGACCGTGAGCCCCGCGATGCCCGCGCCGGCCACGATCGTGTCGTAGCGCGCTTGCTCGGCGGGTGCCGACGCATCCGCCTCTGTGGTGGCGTCGACGGCCGGGTCGTGGGTCACCGCTCGTGCACCGCCTGCACGATGCGCGTGAGCACCGCGGGGTCGGCCGAGGGCGGCACCCCGTGGCCGAGGTTGAAGACGTGGGCGCGCGCGACGCTGCCCGCGACGAGCACGTGGTCGATCGCAGCCTCGACGATCTCCCATGGCGCGCCGAGCACTGCGGGGTCGAGGTTGCCCTGCACGGTCACGTCGCTGCCGATGCGCTCGAGCGCGACGTCGAGCGGCACGCGCCAGTCGACGCCCACCGCGTCGACATCGAGGTCCATGGCGCCGTAGAGCTCGCCGGCCCCGACACCGAAGTGCACGAGCGGCACCCGGGCGCCGGATGCGTCGGTCAGATCGCGCACGGCGTCGAGCGACGTGCGCGAGGCCGGTGCCACGTGCTCCTGGTACTGGTCGAGCGGCAGCGAGCCGGCCCAGGAGTCGAACAGCTGCGCGGCGCTCGCGCCCTCCTCGACCTGCGCGCGCAGGAAGCGGCCGGTGACGTCGGCTGCCCAGCGGGTGAGGCGGTCCCAGGCCTCGGGGTGTGCGCGCATGAGGGTGCGGGCCTCGAGGTGATCCTTCGAGGGCCGGCCGGCGACGAGGTAGGCGGCGAGCGTGAAGGGGGCGCCGGCGAAGCCGATGAGCGGCGTGGTGCCGTCGCCGATCTCTGCCAGCCCCGCGACGGTCTGGCGCACGGCCTCGCGTACCGGCTCGAGCGCGGTGTCGAGGCCGGCCGGGTCGTTCGCGACCAGGCGCTCGACGTCGTCCGGGGTGCGGATGGGCTCGGCCACGACCGGTCCCACGCCCGGCTCGATGCGCACGTCGACGCCCACGAGGCGCAGCGGCACCATGATGTCGCTGAAGAAGATGGCGGCGTCGACGCCGTGGCGGCGCACGGGCTGCAGGGTGATCTCGCTCGCGAGCTCTGGCACCAGGCAGGTCTCGATCATGTCGCGCGCCGGACCGTCGGTGCGGGCACGCAGCTCGCGGTACTCGGGCAGCGAGCGGCCGGCCTGCCGCATGAACCAGACCGGCGTGATCTCCGGGCGGTCGCCGCGGTACGCACGCACCACGGGAGCAGTGCCGGTGCGGGTGTTGAGCGGGTGGTCTTCACGGAGCGCGGACATCGCCCCCATTCTCCCACCAACTGCGCGCGGCCGGGCCCGCGGGACAACGCAAGCTCTGCGCGCGGTCGCAGCGGTGCCCTGCGGCACCGTCAGCCACGCACCAGTGCGCCTGCGTGCCGAGCTTGCGTTGTGCAACGAGGCAGTCGGTGAATCGAGGAATCGAGGACGCGGTGGGCACGCGGTAGGATGGGTCAGTGCTGATCTGCCTCACGGCGAGCCACAAGAACGCCGACTTCACCGCCCTCGAGGCACTGTCGACGGCAGACGCGGCACAGCTCCCCACCGCCTTCGCGTCTCATCCCGCCGTCGACGGCGCCATCGTCATCTCGACCTGCAACCGCTTCGAGGTCTACCTCGACGTGCAGACCGAGCACGATGCGGCCGAGGCGGCCGGCATCGCACAGACGGCGGCCGCGGATGCGCTGGGCTTCCACCGCCCGGAGGCCCTGGAGCCGCTCACGGACGCCCGCGCCGCCGAGCACCTCTTCTCCGTCGCGGCCGGCCTCGAGTCGGTCGTCGTCGGCGAGGGCGAGATCGCCGGCCAGGTGCGCCGCGCGCTCGCCTCCGCACAGGACGCTGGCACCACGAGCCCGCACCTCGAGCGACTCTTCCAACGTGCCTCCGAGACCCAGCGCGGCGTCAAGAACCGCACGGGCCTCGGCGAGGCGGGCCGCTCGATCGTGCGCCTCGCGCTCGACCTCGCGAGCGCTCGCGTCGACTTCGCCGACACCCGCGTGCTGCTGGTCGGCACCGGCCGCTTCGCCGGCGTCTCGCTCGCCGAGCTGCGCCGCCGCGGCGCCAAGCACATCGAGGTCTGGAGCCCCTCCGGTCGCGGCAACGGCTTCGCGCGCAGCCACGCGATCGGCCACGTCGACGGTCGCGACGCCGCGATGGCCGCCGCGAGCGCAGACGTCATCGTCACCTGCACGAGCGCAGAGGAGTTCGTCGTCGACGCCGCCCTGCTGCACGCAGGCCGCGAGCGCCTCGCGGCCACGCACGCGTTCCCGGGCTCCGCGCCCGACGGCCACCAGGCTCTCGGCTGCCCCGTACTGCTCGCCGGCGGCGAGCACGAGGTCGCAGCGCCCGAGGGCTGCCCGATGCATGCCGCGACGGGAGCGCGCGCGACCTCCTGCCCCGTCGAGCACGGGCGCTCGGCGCAGCTGGTCATCGACATGGGGATGCCGCGCAACGTCGACCCGGATGTCGCGAGCGTGCACGGTGTCGAGGTGCTCGACCTCGAGACCATCCGGCTGCACGCCCCGCTCGAGCACCTCACGGCCACCGAGGACGCCCGCGATCTGGTGCGCAAGGCGGCCCGCCGCTTCGAGCGCGGCACGGCGGAGCACCAGGTGGGCCCGGCGATCGCGGCGCTGCGCCAGCACGTCGAGGACGCCATGGAGGCAGAGCTCGCCCGCATCTCCAAGCGCGGCAGCGAGGCCGAGCGCAAGGCCGCCGAGCAGGCGCTGCGGCACTTCGCCGGCGTGCTGCTGCACAAGCCGACGGTGCGAGCCCGAGAGCTCGCAGCCGAGGGCAGGCACGACGACTTCCTGTCGGCGATCGACGCGCTGTACGGCATCGACCGCTCAGCGTGACCGACCAGCTCGAATCCGGCGGCGAACCCACCACCGGCGCCCACGGCATCCTGCCGCCCGCCGGTGTCGACCTCCCGTCGGGAACCCCATCCGCCGACCCGGGCAAGCGCCGCCGCTTCGTCGACCTCGCACCGCTGCGGGCGTCGCCGGCCTTCGCGCGGCTGTGGATCGGCAATGCGATCAGCGGCATCGGCGCGCAGATGACGATCGTCGCCGTCGGCCTGCAGGTCTTCGACATGACCGAGAGCACGATGATGGTGGCGCTCGTCGGCGGCGTCGCGCTCGTGCCGATGGTGATCGCCGGCCTCTGGGGCGGCATGCTCGCCGATGCCTTCGACCGGCGCCTCGTGCTCATGCTCTCGAGCCTCACTGGCTGGGTGGCCGTGCTCGGGCTCGTCGCGCTCTCCACCTGGGATGCCGCGCTCGTCGCCGACGGCCAGCGCGCGGTGGTGTGGCCGTTCTACGTGCTCACGACCATCAACACCGTCGCCGCCACCATCTCGGGTGCGACCCGCAGCGCCGTCACCCCGCGCATCCTGCCCGCGCACCTCATCTCCCGCGCCGCAGCCCTCAACGGCATCGCCATGGGCATCATGCTCACGGTCGGCCCCGCCGCCGCCGGCGTGCTGGTGGCGACCATCGGGCTGCCGATCACCTTCGCCATCGACGCGGTGCTGTTCACCGCCGGCTTCCTCGGCATCATCGGCCTGCCGAAGCTGCCGCCGCTCGGGCAGGTCGCGCGGCCGGGGCTCGAGTCGCTGCGCGACGGCATGCGCTTCATGCGGCAGGCGCCCAACATCCGCATGTCGTTCATCGTCGACATCATCGCCATGACGTTCGGTCGCCCCTTCGCGCTGCTGCCGGCGGTCGGCGCGGTCGCGATCGGCGGCGGGCCCGTCACGGTCGGCGTGCTCACCGCGGCTGCCGCGACCGGCACGCTGCTCGCCAGCCTGTTCTCGGGCCCCGTCGCCCACGTGCACCGCCACGGCGTCGCGGTCACGCGGTCGATCATGGTCTACGGCGGCTTCGTCGCGCTGCTCGGCGCCGTCGTGCTGGTGATGGCGATGGGATGGGGCGGGCCGGTCGGCGCCGACTGGCCGCAGGTCTCGTGGGTGGCGCTGGGCGTCGCGGCGGTCGCCTTCGCCGGCATGGGCGCGAGCGACGAGATCAGCGCGATCTTCCGCTCCACCATGATGCTGACGGCGGCTCCGGACGACATGCGCGGCCGCACGCAGGGGCTGTTCATGGTCGTCGTCGCGGGCGGCCCTCGGGTCGGCGACCTCTATGCGGGCGCCGCCGCGACCCTCATCGCGCTCTGGGCTCCGCCGCTGTTCGGCGGCATCGTCATCATCGTGCTGATCGCCGTCATCACGCGCGCGCAGCGCACGTTCCTTGCATACGACGCGCGCAATCCGACCCCGTAGCGCAGCGAGGCGGGAGCCCCCGGACGGGCGCGCCGAACACTGAGGAACTCTCGCGTCAAGCCTGAGTCCGCCTTTGGGCCTTCGTTCGGGTCGGAGACTAGCGTTTGGGGCGCCTCCAGATGACGATCGGAACCCACGCATGCGCTCAGATCTCGTGACCGGAGCGGCCCACCCGCCGCTCTCGCACCACGGTCTCGCCGCGCTCTCGGCTCCGACGCAGGTGTGGTCAGCCCAGGACGGCTCGATGGCCGGTGGGGCAGACGGCGTCTTCCACGGCGACTGGCGCTTCGCGAGCGCCATCGTGCTGCTGGTCGACGGGCTGCCCGTCGAGCCGATGGCGACGGCTGAGGAGCCCGACTGGATCGTCTTCCGGGGGCTCGCCATCGACCCGCTGACGAGCCGACCGCGAGATCGCGTCGCGGTCGAGCGGATGCGCGAGGTCTACTCGGGCGGGACGGTCGAGCGGGTGACGCTCGTCAACGGCGGCGAGGAAGCGATCGATCTGAGCGTGGAGCTCAGCTGCGAGGTGGGCTTCGCACCGCTGTCCAGTGTGCAGGCGGGGCGACCGCAGCCGGCCGACGTGCGCCTCGAGCTCGAGGGCGACGAGGCCATCGCGACCGACGGGATCCGCACCCTGCGCGCCAGCAGCCGCGGCGGCCACGTGCGCATCGAGGGCAACCGCATCGTCGTGTCGCAGCAGGCGCGCGTGGTGCCCGACGACTGGGCGGGCGTCACGCTCGAGATCGAGCTGGTCGACCCGACGCTCGTGCTGCACGGCACGGACAGCCCCGAGATGAGTGCCGAGCTGCGGCCGACGGGCAGACCGGCACTCGATCGGTGGTCGACCCGCGCCATCGCCGACCTCCAGAACCTGCTGCTCGACGCTGGGCACGGCGCCTTCCCCGCGGCCGGCGCGCCCTGGCACATGACGATGGTCGCGCGCGACGCCCTCATCGCCTGCCGGCTGCTGCTGCCGCTCGGCGGGCAGCTCGCCGAGGGCACCCTGCGCACGCTCGCCGCCCGACAGGGCGTGCAGCTCGACCCGGCCACCGGTGAGGAGCCCGGCAGGATCCTGCACGAGATGCGGCAGGCAGCGAGCGATCCGCCACGACCGGGGGTCGAGGCACGGCCCGTCTACCGGGGATCCATCGACCCGACACCGCTCTGGATCGTGCTGCTGCACGACGCGTGGCGCAACGGCTTGCCGCTCGAGACGGTGCGCGAGCTGCGCACCGCGCTGCACGCCGCGCTCGGGTGGATGCAGGCGCACAGCGACGATGACCTGCTCCGCTGCGCGGACGAGACGGGCATGGGCGTCGCCGGCAAGGACTGGAGGGCCGATCGGCTCGGGCGCACCGACCGCGACATCGCCGCGGCCCAGGTGCAGGGCCTCGCCTGCCGCGCGGCTGTCGGGGCTGCAGCGCTGCTCGACGCGCTCGGCGACGACGGTGCGCCCTGGCGCGCGTGGGCGGAGCGGCTGCGGGCACGGTTCCGCGAGGAGTTCTGGGTCGAGCTCGACGGCACCCGCTTCCCCGCCATGGCCGTCGACGGCGCCGACCACCCGATCCCGATCCTGGTGAGCGACATCGGCCAGCTCATCGGCACGACGCTGCTCGACCGCGACGAGGAGGCCGCGGTGGCGCAGCTGCTGCTCGACGACCGCCTCTCCTCTGGCTTCGGCCTGCGCACCATGGCGACCGATGCCGAGCAGTACTGGCCGCTCTCCCACTACTGCGGCGCGGTCTGGCCCCACGACACGGCGATCGCGATCGAGGGGCTGCTGCGCGCAGGGCTCCTCGACGAGGCTCGGCAGCTCGCGATCCAGCTCGAGCGGGCGGCGGATGCGTTCGACGGCCGGATGCCCGAGGTCTACGCCGGCTACGGGCTGGAGGACACCGCCAAGCCGATCCCCTACCCGGGTGCGTGCTCGCCGCAGGCCTGGAGCGCCGCATCCGTCGTGCCCGTGCGGATCGCCCTGGCGAGCCGCGACGACGCGCAGCTGCAGCGTCCCCTCGAGCGCCGGCTCGTGGCGGTCGTCCCGCCGTCTGCGCCGAGCCCCGCCCCTCATGTCGTCAGCGCACCGGAGGCGATGCAGATCAATGGCGGCGCGAAGCAGCACGCGCGGGCGCGGCTGCGCCTGGTGCCCTCGATCGCGCCGAAACCGTAGTCGCTCGCGACGCCCCCGCTCGTCGAGTAGCGGTCCACACGCTCGTCGAGTAGCGATGCACACGCCCGTCGAGTAGCGGCCGCAGGCCGCGTATCGAGACGCCACCACCGTCGCCGTCCCGCTCCCAGCCTCGCCCGGCTACGGTGATGCCGTGCTCGGCATGCTCGCGACGATCGGACGCACTCTCGTCCAGCACTGGCCTGCGCTCGTCGCGCTCCACCTCGCAGGCGTGCTCGTGCGCTACGGCGTCATCGAGCTCGCCGGCTGGGTCGGCGCGGCCTCGCCCACCGGCGGGCTGCTCATCATGCCGATCGCCGTCATCGCCCGCGTCGCGGCCTTCGTCGGCATGTTCCTGGTGGTGCGCGACAGCCTCCGCCAGCTCAGCGCCATCGCGCCAGCGCCCGAGACGCCCGAGGGCCGCAGGACGGCCTTCCTCGGCGGCCTGCTGGGCGGCATCCTGCCCTTCTTCGCCGTCTATGCCGCCACGGGATCGCTCCAGGAGGACTGGACGGCCTACTCGGAGCGGGCGCTCGAGGTGCAGTCAGGCCGCAGCCTGGAGTCGATCTTCACCGGCGAGGAGGTCGCGAGTCAGGGCACCGTCTTCGACGTCGAGCTCGGGCCCATCCCGATCGCTCTCATCGTCATCGCGCTCGTCGGCCGCTGGGCGTGGGGCCGCTGGGAGTCGCGGCTGCCCCGGCCGGTCGCGCTCGTCGCCGTCTATCTCGAGGGCGTGTGGCTGTTCCTCACCCTCACGATCATCGGCGACCTGCTCGCGACCGCCCGGGCCTGGATCGACGAGCGCCAGGCGGTCGTCTGGGTGGCGGATGCGCGCGACTGGCTGGGCGAGGCGCTCACGCCGGTCGCGTGGCTGTGGGATGCGCTCGACTGGCTGCTCGGCCAGGCGGGCGCGGTGCTCGGCGAGCCGCTCGCGTGGCTCACGATCGCCGGCGTGATGTACGGCCAGGCGGTCGCGGCGCAAGCGCCGGAGCTCCCGCAGCAGCTCGCGGCGGCGCGATCGCGCTTCGCGGCGCTGCCGGCGTGGATGCAGACGCAGGCGCGGCAGCTCGGCTCGGCGGCCGGCTCGCGCGTGCTGCCCATCTGGCGCGCCTTCGTGCTGATGCTGCGCGCCGGCCCGGTGCTGATCGGCGCCACCGCGCTGCTCTACGCCGTCGTGGAGGCGCTCGGCGGCGTGCTGCAGCTGGCGATCACCCGCATCGTCGGCCCGCAGGGCCTCGGCGAGTTCTGGATGCTGTGGGATGCGGTGCTGATGCTCCCGGTCGCGCTGGTCGTCGAGTGCCTGCGGGTCGCGGTCATCGCCGGCGCCTACGACTCGATGATCGGCAGGCTCCGCGGGCGCGAGGCCGCCGCTGCCGACGAGCAAGATGCGACGACGACCACGGATGCCGTGGCGCGCGAGGCGATCACCGGCCAGGCCTCAGGGGGCGTCGAGGAGCAGCCTGGGCAGCTGGTCGCCGCTGTCGAGCACGGAGAGCTCGGCCATGAGGGCTCCGGCGTCGGCGGGCACGATGTAGGGCAGGCGGAAGGTGACCGGAGCCGTCACCTCGAAGCATGACGCGTCACCCTCCCAGAAGGGAGGCAGCGACGTCGACTGCCATTCCCGCCCGGTCTCGCGCTCGATCAGCGTCGGCCGCTGGCACGTGAGCGGGGCATCGCCTGGCGTGACGGTCACCTCGAGCACGAGCCCGCGTGCGCCGGCCGGCACATCCAGCTCCGCGCCCGGGGCCGCCTCCGAGAGCGTGGCCGGTCCGACCGTCACGCCCGCGACCACGACCTGGCCGCCCGGCTGCGCTGTGACCGGGCGCCACGCGGTGCCCGTGAACGTCTCCGACCACTCATGCCAGCCGATGGCGAGCACCGTCGCCGGCGCGAGCACCGCGAGCGCGACCAGCGGCACCGCGTTGCGACGCATCCAGCCGCTCATCCGACCCATCCCGACTCCTGCAGCTCGAGCTCGTCGACATGCTCGAGCGAGGTGAGGTCGATGCGCAGCTCGACGAGCGAGTCGACACGCGGGTCCGACGACCGGCCGAGTCGCAGGGTCGCAGGGCCCGCCAGCGCACCCTCCGGCAGCTCGAACGCGAGCGCGCCGCGCTGTGGCACGCCGACGGCGAGGCCCACGTCGAGCAAGGACTCCGGTCGCTCGCTCGCCGAGATCCGACGGTCGCCCAGGTCGAGCTCGGCCAGCGAGAGCAGCGACGCGCGCTCCGAGCGCACCGCCTCCGCCTCGAGGTCGACCACGAGCCAGGTGCCGCTGGCACGCCAGCCGCGGTCGTCGACCACCTCGTCCGCGACGCGCACGTCCGTGACCGTGACGGCGATGTCTCGGCCTGCCGCGCGCTCGCCGATCGTCGCCTCGACCGCGAACGGCGCCTGCGTCTGCGTGTCATCGAGCGAGACCGCGCCGACGACGCCCGCGACGGCCATGAGCGCGATGCCGAGCACCCAGGCGAGCACGCGCCTCACGGGGTCTCCTCCGCAGCATCAGCATCAGCACCGGCGCCGGCGCCGACGTCGTCGACAGGCATGGTCACGACAGCGGCGGCGACCGGATCGCCCCAGCTCTCGCCATAGGTGACGTGCTGCCCGACCGTGAGCGTGTGGTCAGAGAGCAGGACGCGGATCTCGTCGCCGTCGGCGAGCAGATCGGCGGGCACGACCCAGGTGACGACGAGCTGCACCGGGATGCCGGGCTGGAGCCGCGGCCCGATCGTGCCGTCGTCGAAGCGCGCGACCGACGTCGCCTGCAGCTCGGGCAGCGCCTCGAGCCGCAGGATCGAGGTGAAGGGGGTCGAGAGCGTGGGGAGCGGCTCTCGCCAGGTGTTCTCGGCATCGACCACGATCGCGAGCACGCGCTCGCCCTCGTCGGCGCTCGCGCCCGCCTCGGGGAACGAGTCGATCAGCACCGCCCGCTGCAGCGTCAGCGCGACGGGCTCGCTCGCGTGCTGCTCACCCGCGAGCAGCGCCGTCGGCGGCGTGGGCTCGACCGTCTCGAGCCCGCCGAACGCCGCGGTCGCGACGAGGAAGACAGCGACGACGGCCCCGGTGACGAATCGTGTCGGCACGCTCGCGGCGGCCTTGCCCAGCCAGCCCTTGCCGGCGGGGCTGGGCGCCGACGCCGCGGGCGCCGCGGCAGGTCTCATGGGGGAGGCGGCGGCGCCGGCAGCGGCCTCGGCGAGCTTCGTCCCGCCCGCAGCAGGCTTCGCCGACGGGAGCGCGGTGACGCCGTCGCCCGCATCCCGCGCCTTGCTCACGGCATGAGCATAGGAGCAGCCGCCGCGCCATGCCTGAACGAGCGAGGGGACCCGTTCCCTGCCGGGGGACCCGCTGCAGCAGGTCCCGTCGCCGGGAACGGGTCCCCCGAGCCCGGGCGCAGCACGGCACCAGCAGCCTCGCGACGCGCGCCGAGGAGGCTTCGAGATGCGTGCGGCCCGCAGTGCCGCGCGCTCCTCAGCCTTGAGCGCTCCGGGCGCAACGCCGACTTCGTCAGCATTGCGCCCTGCGCGCTCAACCCTTCGCCGAGCCTGCCAGCAGCCCTCGCACGAAGTAGCGCTGCAGCCCGAAGAACACCAGCAGCGGCACGATCAGCGACACGAACGCCCCGGCGGTGAGCCTCGCCCAGTTCTCGCCTCGCGATCCCGCGAGCTCTGCCAGCCGCTGCGTGAGCGGCGCGGTATCTGGTGTGCCGGAGGAGAACACCAGCGCCACGAGCAGGTCGTTCCAGACCCAGAGGAACTGGAAGATGCCGAACGACGCGATCGCCGGCATCGCCAGCGGCAGGATGATGCGGAAGAAGATCTGGCCGTGGCCGGCACCGTCCACGCGTGCGGCCTCGATCACCTCGCCCGGGATCTCCGAGATGAAGTTGTGCAGCAGGAAGATCGCCAGCGGCAGCGCGAAGATCGTGTGCGCGATCCACACCGGCAGGAACTGCTTGTCGCTGATGAACGGCACGGCCTCGTGCAGCGCGTTCTGGAACGGCTGCAGGAAGGTCACGAACAGCTGCAGCAGCGGGATGAGCGCCATCTGCAGCGGCACGATCTGCAGCGCGAACACCACCACGAACAGCGTCGATGAGCCCTTGAACTTCACCCATGCGAAGGCGTAGGCGGCCAGCGCCGCCAGCACCAGCGGCAGGATCGTGCCGGGGATGGCGATCACGAGGGAGTTCACGAAGTACTCGCCCAGCTGCGGCGACGACGAGGAGCCCGAGAAGAGCACCTCCGTGTAGTTGTCGAGCGTGAGCTGCGGGTCGGAGAAGAAGGTCCACCAGCCCGTTGTCGCGATCTGATCGGCGGGCCGGAAGGACGACAGCAGCAGCCCGAAGGTCGGGATCGTCCAGAGCACCGCGATGACGAGCGCCGCGATGGTCGCCCAGGGGCTCGTCAAGCGGCGCTTGACCCGATCGGACTTCGTGGCGCCCATCGACGCCTCCGCCGATGCCGGGGTGATCTCGGGGTCGGGGGTGACAGCGACGGTGGTCATCGGATGCCCTTCTGCTGATTGAGCACTCGCACGTTGTAGATCACGATCGGCATCACCATCAGGAAGAGGATGAGCGCGAGCGCCGCGCCTCTGCCGGGTTCGCCAGAGCGGAACGCCTGCGTGTACATCTCATTGGCGACCACGGATGTGTTGAAGTTGCCCGCGGTCATGGTGCGCACGATGTCGAACACCTTGAGCGTCGCGATCGAGATCGTCGTGACGACGACCACGAGCGACGAGCGGATGCCGGGGACGACCACGTTGGTGAAGCGCTGCCACGGGCTCGCGCCGTCGATGGAGGCTGCCTCGATCTGCTCGGTCGGCACGCCCTTGATCGCTGCCGAGAGCACCACCATCGCGAAGCCGGTCTGGATCCAGATCATGACGACGATGAGTGCGAGTGTGTTCCACGGGCTGTTCTGCAGGATCTGCTGCGGTTCGCTCCCGACCAGCACGAGCAGCTGGTTGATCAGGCCGATCTGCTCCTGCTCTGCGCCCCGGTAGGCGTACATGAAGTTCCAGATGATGCCGGCGCCCACGAACGAGATCGCCATGGGCATGAACACGAGCATCTTGTAGATGCGCTCGCCACGACTCTTGTCGATGAAGACGGCGTAGGCGAGGCCGATCGCCGTCGAGAGCAGCGGCACGAGCACGACCCACACGACCGTGTTGCCGAGGGTGACGAGCGCCTCCGGCTGCGTGAACATCCAGATGAAGTTGTCGACGCCGTTGAACGTGCCGGTCTTGTCGGTGAACGCCAGGATCGCGGTGCGGACGGCGGGGTAGACGAGCCCGATCGTGAGCAGCAGGGCTGCCGGCACGAGGAAGACGAGCATCGGCTTGGAGTCCTCGTCGTGGTCGGCGAGGTAGCCGAGCACGCCGACGATGCTGAGGGCCGCTGCGAACGCCCACGGCCAGACGCCGATCGGCTGCTCCCGACCGCCCTCGAGCACGAGCGCGATGACGACGACGGCGACCGCCGCGACCAGCCAGGCGATGAGTCGCAGTGACCGGCGGATGCGCGCGGGCGCGAATGCGATCGCCGCAGTCGCGACGAGCGCGGCGACGAGGGGCCAGCCGGCGATGGTGGCCGCGAGCGCGAGTGCCGGGGTCACCCACTCGAGCATCGGGATCGCGCCGCTCTCGCCCATCGGTGCCAGCACGATCACGACCACGACGAGCGCCGCGGCGACGAGTCGGAGCACGGCGCTGCGGAGCGCTGCGGATGCAGGCTCGAGCGCGCGGTCCAGCAGCAGCTGCAGCACGACGCCGGCGACGCCGACGATGCCGACGAGGATCAGCGTGTTCGTGAGCTCCTGCGTCATCCACGAGACGGTGCCGTAGAGCACGCGCGCGAGCACCGCGAGCAGCACGAAGGCGGCAGCGATCAGGATGCGGGGCCGGAGCCCCGTCTTCAGGGATGCGAGGAAGCCGCGCCTGCGCACGGAGTCATCGCGGTCGAGGAAGGCCAGCAGCAGCGCCATCACGACGCCGAACGCCGCGAGCGCGACGACAGCCTGCAGCACCTTGCCGATGAGATCCATCGTGGTCATATTCACCTCCATGGATGCCCGATGTGGGGGCCGCGAGCGCGGCCCCCACATCGGGCATCAGCGATCCGCTACGGCCAGCTGGACTCGACCTGGCCGAGCACGCTCGCGGTCTCTTCCCCCGACACCCAGTCGACCAGTGCCGTCCAGAACGTGCCGGAGCCGACGGCTCCCGGCATCAGGTCGGAGCCGTCGAACCGGAACGTGGTCTCCGGGTCCTGCAGCGTCTCGACGGCCGTCTGCAGCAGCGGGCTGGAGGCGTTCGCCGGGTCGAGGCCGGTGTTGGCCGAGATCACGCCGCCGATCGAGACGCGGCTGTTGGCCCACTCCGCGCTCGACAGGTAGGTCTGCACGGCCACGACCTCCTCGTCGTCGCTGAACGCGCCGACGAACTCGCCGCCACCGGTGACGGGAGGCGCCCCGGCCTCGGTGCCGGGCAGCAGGAAGGCCCACACGTCGCCGTCCTCGGCGACCGTGGTGCCCTCCGGGAACAGACCCTCGTAGAACGACGCCTGGTGGTGCATCGCGCACTCGCCCTCGGTCACAGGCCAGCCGGCCTGGCCGAAGTCCTGCGTCGCGATGGTCGTGACGTCACCGAAGCCGCCGTTGACGTAGTCGGGGTTCTTGATGAGGTCACCGACGCGGTCCATCGCCTCGACGATCATCGGGTCGTCGAACGGGATCTCGTGCGAGATCCACTGGTCGTAGACCTCCGGACCGTGGAGGCGCAGCACGTAGTCCTCGATCCAGTCGGTGCCGGGCCAGCCGGTCGCCTCACCGGAGCCGAAGCCCACGCACCAGGGCTGCATCACGTCGGACTCTGCGATCGTGGCGGTCAGCGCGTCGACCTCGTCGAGGGTCGTCGGCACCTCCCAGCCGTTCTCCGCCCACACCGCGGGCGAGTACCAGACGTAGCCCTTGATGCTCGCCATCAGCGGCGCACCGTAGAGCGTGCCGTCGACGGTGCCGTAGTTCTGCCAGTCCTCGCTCCAGAACTCCTGGGCGTTCGCGGCCACCGACTCGGGCGCGGGCAGCACGCTGCCCGTCTCGACGACGGATGCGAGCAGTCCCGGCTGCGGGAAGAACGCGAGGTCGGGCGGGTTGCCGCCCTGCACTCGCACGTTGATCTGGGCCTCGAACTCGCCAGAGCCCTCGTAGACGATGTCGATGCCGGTGCAGTCCTCGAACTCGAGCCACGACTCCTCCAGCCGCTCCTGCTCGACGTCGAGGATGGTGCCGTAGGTGTCGACCTGGGCGCCCTCGAAGGTGCCGTAGTCGGCGTAGGCCTCGCAGCCGGCAGCCGGGGCATCGGTGCCTCCGGGTGCGGCGGAGGGATCGGTCGGTGCGTCGCCGACACAGCCCGTGAGGGCGAGCGCTGCGACGCCCGCGACGCCCAGCGGCATCGCGATCCTGCGTGCGTGCTTCACGTGAACTCCTTCGCTCAGTGCAATCGGCACGTGCGCAGGCTGGATGCACAGCGTCGTGCCAAGTCCAGAACCGGAACCGGTTCCATTGCCAGTGACGCTAGCGCACCGCGGGCCTCCTCGCCATCGGGAACGATGTTGCGATTCGGCAACGATCTGCGGAGGCCCGTCTTGGCGCTGCGAAGCGGAAGGTCTAGGTTGGAACCGGTTCCAAAGGCGGGACGGCGGCTCGCGCCGCCCGGTGAGGGGAGGCGGCATGCCACGGCTCGACGATGTGGCCCGCGCTGCAGGCGTCTCGAAGGCCACCGCATCCCGCGCCCTCTCCGGCGCCGACGCGGTCTCGCCTGCGACGCGCGACAAGGTGCAGCGGGTCGCTGCAGAGCTCGGCTTCCGGGCCTCGGGCGCCGCCCGCAGGCTCGCGACCGGCATGACCCGCACGATCGGCGTGCTGACACCGTCGGTCGACCGCTGGTACTTCGGCAGCGTCCTGCACGGCATCGCGCACGCCGCCGACAGCCACGAGCACGACGTGCTGCTCTATGACCTGGGCGCATTCGGCCACGGCGGGCACGAGAAGTTCGAGCGCTTCATGCGCCGCGGCGAGGTCGACGGCCTGGTGACGATCACCTGGAGCCTCGTGGGCGGCGACCTGACCCGCCTGGCTGATCTCGGCATCCCGGTCGCCACCGTCGGCGAGCCGACGCCGCACACACGATCGTTCTGCCTCGATGACGATGCGGCGGGTGAGCTCGTGACCGAGCATCTCGTCGGGCTCGGGCACACCGACCTGCTGCATCTCGCGAGCCAGACCGAGGTGCAGCCCTTCGACGCCTCCTCCGCTGATCGCCGCAAGCGCGCCTTCGAGACGGTGTCGGCCAGGCATCGGCTGCCGATGCGCCCGGTCGAGACCGTGCCGACGACGCTCGAGGGGGCACACGCCTTCGCGCTCGAGATCCTTGGCCGCGACGACCGCCCGACCGGCATCGTCGCGGGCACCGACGAGGTGGCATTGGCCGTGATGCTCGCCGCGCAGCAGCTCGGGATCCGGGTGCCGGAGGATCTGAGCGTGATCGGCATCGACGACGTGCCGACCGCGAGCGCCTTCGGGCTCACCACCGTGCGGCAGGACCCTGCGCAGCACGGCGAGGATGTCGTGGCTTGGATCATGGCGGCGCTGCACGCGCGCAGCGGATCGGGCGGCGGTCCGGGCAACGAGCCCGACCGCAGTCACACGAGCTATGCGCCGGAGCTCGTGGTGCGCACCTCCACCGCACCACCGCGGCGCTGATCCGAGGCACGCGGCGCGCGTTCGCCCTGCGTTGACGCGTATCCGCCCGACGAGAGCACCGCCGGCGCGAACGAGGCGGCTGCGAGCGAGGCCTGCGCCTCGGCGACCTCGGCCGGATCGCCCTCGGCGACGAGCCGACCGCGATCCAGCAGGATCGCCCGATCGGCGCTCGCCAGGCTCGCGCGGTCGTGCGTCGCGATCACCACGACGGCGCCCTCCCCCGCCGCGGCCGCGAGGGCCGCGTCGATGCGTGCCCTTCCCTCGGCGTCCGCCGCTGCCGCAGGCTCGTCGAGCAGCAGCAGTGGCGCCCGCTGCACGAGGCCCTGGGCGACGAGCACGCGCTGGCGCTGCCCACCCGACATCGTTGAGAGCTGCCGCTTCCCGAGCTCCTCCATGCCGACCGCCGCGAGCGCCGCGTCGATGCGGTGGCGGCCATCCGCCCCGATCCGGCCGAGCAGGCCGCGCTCGCGCCACAGCCCCATGGCCACCGTCTGCCGTCCGGTGAGCGGCAGGCGGTCGACCTCGGTGCGCTGCACCACGAGGGCTCGCGCGCCTGGGAGGCCCTCGACGCGACCCCCGGAGCCCTCCAAGACCCCGGCGAGCAGCTCGAGCAGGGTCGACTTCCCGCTGCCGTTGCCGCCCACGACGGCGGTGACGGCCCCGGCAGGCAGCGCGCACGTCACGTGATCGAGGGCCAGGACGTCGCCGCGGCGGGCCGTGAGGTCATGCAGGCGCACGCCCTCGACTGGGGCTGCGGGATCGGGATGCGCTGTGCTCATCCTTCGATTGTACTTTGATAATCATTCTCGTTATCGTTCTGGAATGCCCTGGATCGAGAGCGCCCTGCTCGCCCCGTTCGAGACGGCGTTCTTCTCGAGGGCGCTGCTCGGCGGCGTGCTCGCCGCCGCCATCTGCGCGATCGCAGGGGCCTGGGTCGTGGCGCGCGGCATGGCCTTCCTCGGCGAGGCCCTCGGCCACGGGATGCTGCCCGGCGTCGCCATCGCGACCATCGCCGGCGGCTCGCCGCTCGCGGGCGCTGCGATCAGCGCCGCGGTCATGGCCGGTGCGATCGGCTGGCTCACCCGGCGCCAGCGGTTGCGCGACGACACCGCGATCGGTGTCGCGTTCGTCGGCATGCTGGCCGTCGGCGTCGTCATCGTCTCGCACTCGCGCAGCTTCGCCACCGACGCCACCGCCATCCTCTTCGGCGACGTGCTCGCGATCCGGCAGCCCGAGCTGATCGCCCTCGGCATCGGGCTGGCAGCCACCGCGACGCTCGCGGCGCTGCTGCATCGCCCGATCACGGCGCTCGCGTTCGACGAGCGCGTCGCCGCGACGCTCGGCATGCGGCCCGGCCTCGCACGACTCGGCCTCGCCGCGCTGGTCACGCTCGCGGTCGTCGCCTCTTACCAGGCGGTCGGCACGCTGCTGGTCGTCGGGCTGCTCGTCGCCCCGCCCGCCGCCGCCTCGCTGTGGGCGCGCAGCATGCCGGGCACCATGCTCGGCGGCTCGCTCATCGGCGCGGCTGCCGTCACCGTGGGGCTCATCGGCTCCTGGCACCTCGGCACCGCGGCCGGCGCCTCGATCGCGATCGCCGCGGTCGCCGCCTTCGCCGCGTCCCTCGGCATCCGCACCCTCGTCGACCTGCAGGTGCGCGACGACGCGCGAGCCACCACATCCCCGGACAGCACGACGGGCGCGCCCGTGCGCGCCGCCGAGAGGAGCGCAGCATGAGCCTGCGACCATCCACCCGCACCGCCAGGAGCGCGATGCTCATCGCCGCGGCGCTGGCGCTCACCGCCTGCGCGACCGCGCAACCAGAGCACACGGCCTTGCCCGCCGAGACCGCCGAGGAGGCCCAGCCCCACGGCTATGTCGAGGGCGCCGCAGAGCTCGCCGAGCCGCAACAGCTGCTCGCGGCGGTGGATGCCGCCGGCGCCGTGCGGCTGCTCGACCCGGTGACCGAGCAGGTCGTCGAAGTCGCCGACGTAGGCGCCGTCGAGCACCTCGCCGACGACGGGCGGTTCCTCGCGGCCACCACCGCCGACGGCGTCACGATCGTCGACACCGGCGTCTGGACCGTCGACCACGGCGACCACGCGCACTACTACCGTGCCGAGCCGCGCGTGGTCGGCACCCTCGCGCTCGACGGGGCGGCCAGCATCCGCTCGTCCGAGGCGACCACGACGGTGCTCGCGGACGACACCGTCGTCGTGCTCGACCGCGACGCGCTCGGGCATGGCGAGATCGTCGAGACCGCGCGCATCGAGGGCGCGGCACCGGACGGCTTCGCGGCGCCCGGCGGCGACGGAGCGATCGTGGCGATGCCGGATGCGGTGGCCGTGATCGGCTCGGAGGGCCAGACGGTCGTCGAGCAGCCGTGCGCGGATCCGGCCGGCGGCACCGTCACGCGCGTCGGGGTCGTGGTCGGCTGCGCCGAGGGCGCCGTGCTCGCGACCGAGACCGACGCGGGCGTCGAGCTCGAGCGCATCGACTACCCCGCGGGCACCGACCCGGCGCTGCGCGCGAGCGGCTTCGACCTGCGCCCCGGCCGCGCGACCGCCGCAGCGATCGCTGGCGACGCGGGACTGTGGCTGCTCGACACCCGCGAGCGCAGCTGGACGCTCATCGAGACGGAGGCCCCGCTCGAGCGCGCCGTCGCAGTCGACGACGCCGATGGCCACGTGGTCGCCATCGATGAGGCCGGCCGGGTGCTCGTGCTCGACGGCGACGGCGCACCGGTCGGCGCCACGGAGCCCGTGCTCGCCGCATCGCTCGCCGACGACGCGGTTCGCGACGCCCTCGCGCTCGAGGTCGACGCGAGCCGCGCCTACGTGCCGCTCGCGGCCGAGGGCGCCGTGCTCGAGATCGACTACGCCGACGGCGCACGCATCGCCCGCAGCCTCGCGATCGACGCCCCGCTGCACCTCGCGGAGACCGGCCGATGAGCGGCGCGCGCAGCCTCGCCGCGGCGGCCGCCATCGCGCTGGCGGTGGGAGTTTCCGGATGCTCGGCGCAGGCGACGGCGGACGACCGGCCGAGCGTCGTGGTGACGACGAACATCCTGGGCGACGTCGTCGGCGAGCTCGTCGGCGATCAGGCGGAGGTCACGACGCTCATGCGTCCCAACGCCGACCCGCACTCGTTCGAGATCTCGGCGCAGGAGGCGGCGGCGATGGAGACCGCCGACCTCATCGTCGCCAACGGGCTCGGGCTCGAGGAGGGGCTGACGCAGCATGTCGAGGCCGCAGCGGCCGCCGGCGTGCCGCTCCTGGAGGCCGGTGCGCACGTCGAGGTGCTCGACTACGCCGCCGACGACGCCTCGGGCGCCGACCCCCACTTCTGGACCGATCCGACGCAGATGGCCACGGTCGTCGATGCGCTGGGCGCGGCGCTCGCCGAGATCGACGGCATCGACGACGCGGCGCTCTCGCAGGCGGTGGCGGGCTACGCCGACCAGCTCGACGCACTCGACGCCGAGCTGGGGGCGCGCTTCGGCGCCATCCCCGACGCCCGGCGTGCGCTCGTGACGAATCACCACGTGTTCGGCTACCTGGCCGAGCGCTACGACTTCCGCATCGTCGGGGCCGTGGTGCCGGGCGGCACCACCCTCGCCGCGCCCAGCGCGAGCGATCTCGCCGACCTCGCAGGCGCCATCCAAGAGGCCGGTGTGCCGGTGCTCTTCGCAGAGTCGTCGCAGCCCGACCGCCTCGTGCAGGTGCTCGCCGAGGAGGCGGGCGTCGACATCCGCGTCGAGACCCTCTTCACCGAATCGCTCACCGAGGCCGACGGCGGCGCGGCGACCTACCTGCAGATGATGACCGCGAACGCCGACCGCATCACCGCGGCACTCGGCTGACGCGCGGCGCTGACCAACACCATCCGACCCACCGAACCATCCAGAGAGAAGGAACACCCATGCACCACAGCTTCACCCGACGCCGCGCAGCAGCGCTCGGCATCGCGACCGCGGCGGCCATCGCCCTCGCCGGCTGCACGACGGCGGCATCGCCCGACTCGAGCACCGAGGCGAGCGCACCCGAGACCCCTGCTGCCACCGCTGAGGCCGGTCCGCGCCTCACGCTGACCTACGACGGCGGCATCGCCGTGCTGGACGCCGAGACCCTCGAGCAGGTCGCAGACCTGCCGATCGAGGGCTTCAACCGGCTGAACACCGCGGGTGACGGCCAGCACGTCTACGTCACCACCGTCGGCGGCTTCCAGGTGCTCGACACGGGTGCTGATGGCAGCGAGCCTGCGCTCACCGACACGGTCTTCGAGGCCACCACGCCAGGCCACGTCGTGCGTCACGAGGGCCGCACGGTGCTCTTCGACGACGGCACCGGCAACTTCGTCGCGTTCGACACGGATGCGCTGCTGGGCGCCGAGGGGCTGCCAGAGCTCGAGGCCTACGAGTCGGAGGCCGCCCACCACGGCGTCGCCGTGGAGCTCGCGGACGGCACGATCCTCTCCACCCTCGGCGACAGCGAGTCGCGCTCGGGCGTGCGCGTGCTCGACGACCACGGCCACGAGACCGCCCGCTTCGAGGAGTGCCCCTCGGTGCACGGCGAGGGCGTCGCCGCCGACGAGGCCGTGCTCTTCGGCTGCGAGGACGGCGTGCTGACCTACGTCGACGGCAGCTTCGTGAAGATCGGCAGCCCCGATGAGTTCGGCCGCGTCGGCAACGCCTACGTGACCGACGAGTCGCCCATCGCGGTCGTCGACTACAAGGACGACCCGGATGCCGAGGGCTCGCTGCTGCACAGCCTCGCGTTCGTCGACACGGCGTCCGTCGAGGACGGCGCACAGCTCGACGTGCTGGCGCTGCCGGACGGCGTCGAGTACACCTGGCGCGGCGTCGGCCGCGACGACGCCGGCGACGCCTGGCTGCTGGGCACCGACGGCGCGCTGCACCACATCGACGTCGAGACGCAGGAGATCGTCGCGTCGTTCCCGGTCATCGAGGCCTGGGAGGGGCCGGCCGAGTGGCAGGAGGCGCACCCCGCGCTCGTCATCGACGGCGGCTCGGCGATCGTGACCGAGCCCGCGTCGAACAGCGTGCACCGCGTCGACCTCGCCACCGGTGAGGTCACCGCCACCGGCGAGCTGCCCGGCACGCCGAACGAGCTCGCGCTCGCCCGCTGAGGCAACGCTCGGCTCACCACCCGGCGCCGGTCCCGCATCCGCGGGGCCGGCGCCCGTGCGTGCGCCGTGCATCCGAGGGGGCATCCGTGATTGGCTGGTGCCCCGTTCGCGTACGACTCGAGGAGGCCTGCGTGTCCTACCCCATGACATCGCCGATCCCGATCCAGGCCTCGCACGTGCCGGGCCTGACGCTCGACCGCGAGTGGCATCGCAAGTCGGTCTTCTACGAGGTGATGGTGCGCTCGTTCGTCGACTCGAACGGCGACGGCTTCGGCGACTTCCAGGGGCTCACCTCCAAGCTCGACTACCTGCAGTGGCTGGGCATCGACGGGATCTGGGTGCCGCCGTTCTTCCAGTCGCCGCTGCGCGACGGCGGCTACGACGTCTCCGACTTCACCGGCGTGCTCCCGGAGTACGGCACGATCGACGACTTCAGCCACTTCGTGGCGGAGGCGCACGCGCGCAACATGCGGGTGATGATCGACCTGCCGATCAATCACACCTCCGACCAGCATGCGTGGTTCCAGGCATCGCGGGAGGACCCGGAGGGGCCGTACGGCGACTTCTACGTCTGGCGCGATGACGACGCCGGGTACCCCAACGTGCGCGTCATCTTCGTCGACACGGAGGAGTCGAACTGGGCCTTCGACTCGGTGCGGCGGCAGTTCTACTGGCACCGCTTCTTCTCGCACCAGCCCGACCTGAACTACGAGAACCCGGCGGTGCACGAGGCCATCGAGGGCGTGCTGCGCTTCTGGCTCGACATGGGCGTCGACGGCATCAGGCTCGACGCCATCCCCTATCTCTACGAGTCGGAGGACGGCAACGGCGAGTCGGAGCCCGCCACCCACGCCTACATCCAGAAGCTGCGCCGCATCGTCGACGACGAGTACCCGGGCCGCGTGCTGATCGCCGAGGCCAACCAGTGGCCCGCCGAGACCGCCGAGTACTTCGGCACCGCCGAGGAGCCGGAGTGCCACATGGCCTTCGACTTCCCGACCATGCCGCGCATCTTCTACTCGCTGCGGGCGCAGAACGCGCTCGAGCTCAAGCACATCCTCGCCGAGCAGGTCGAGGTGCCGCCGGGCGCGGCCTGGGGCGTCTTCCTGCGCAACCACGACGAGCTCACGCTCGAGATGGTGAGCGAGGAGTACCGGCAGGCGATGTACGGCTGGTACGCCTACGACCCGCGGATGCGCTCCAACGTCGGCATCCGCCGCCGGCTCGCCTCGCTGCTCGACAACTCGCGCGCCGAGCTCGAGCTCGCCAACGCGATGCTGCTGTCGCTGCCGGGCTCGCCCTTCCTCTACTACGGGGACGAGATCGGCATGGGCGACAACATCTGGCTCGACGACCGCGACGCATCCCGCACCCCCATGCAGTGGACGCCGGATCGCAACGCCGGGTTCTCGGCTGCCGATCCCGGCAAGCTCTTCCTGCCGGTCGTGCAGTCGCTCGTCTACCACTACGCGGCCGTCAACGTGGAGTCGCAGATGGCGCAGGCGTCGAGCCTGCTCCACTGGATGCGCTCGGTGCTGCACGTGCGGCGCGCGCACCCGGTCTTCGGGCTCGGCGACATCACGGTGCTCGACACCGACAACGAGGCGGTGCTGGCGTTCGTGCGCTCCTACGAGGGCGACGGCAGCTATAGCGGCGCGCGGGCCGAGCAGGTGCTGTGCGTGTTCTCCTTCAGCCACAACCCGGTGCATGTGAGCCTCGACGCCCCGCAGTTCGCGGGTGCCCGCCTCAACGATCTGTTCGGCGGAGGCGAGTTCCCGACGATCGCAGAGGACGGTCGCTTCTCGCTCACCTTCGGCACGCAGTCGTTCTACTGGTTGGGGATGTCGAAGCCCTGAGGCGCGGTCAGGAGCTCGTCACGGTCGGCACGATGACGGTGGTGACCATGATCGCCGCCATGGCGTCCTCGAGCTCCTTGAGCGACGTGCGGACGGTCTCGCTCGCCCAGTCGTCGGCGGCGAGCGCCGAGCCGGCCGCGATGAGCTGCTCCTGCGGCAGGTCGGGGAACACCTTCGGGAGCGCCTCGACGGCGTGCAGGATCGCGAGCGCCGCGGCGAGCACGGCATCGGCCTGCACGGCCTCCGTGGCTTCGCCCTCCGGGGCGTCGTTCCTGTGCCCCTGCAGCAGATCTCGCGCCCGCGCCTGCAGCGCATCCTCGACCTCGCGCCGCCCGCCGCGCTCCCAGCGCTGCGACCAGGTGATGCCGAGGAACCGCTGCTCCCGGCGCGCGAGCACGCCGGCCTCGGCGAAGTCGTCGAGCACCTGCGATCGCAGCCTCCCGGCCGGTGCGCCCGGCCCGCCGAGTCCGACCAGGCCGGTGAGCGCATCCGCCGGCTTCTTGCCCTCGACACGCTCGACGAGCGGCTCGAGTCGCGCATCCGTCGGCGCCTGCGGCGACGAACGTGCCCGGCTTCGCCTCGGCGACGCCCGCGATGCGCACGCGACCCGTCATCGCCAGCTGCGCCGTGGCGCCCACCGCGAATGCCATGCCGAGCGTGGAGTCGTCGATGAGCGCCTTGCCGGTCTCGTCGTCGAGCGCGAGGAGCAGGATCGCTTCCGGGATCGTGATGTCCATGGCTCGACGCTAGGCCGCTGACCGAGGATCTGCCTCCCCCTGCCGCGGGAATCCGGGCTGCACGCTCCACCGCATGGGGGAGGTGCAAGACTGTCGCGGTGCCCGAAGTCGCCATCCTCGTGATCGTCGTGGTGGTCGCGCTGGCGTTCGACTTCACCAACGGGTTCCATGACACGGCCAACGCCATGGCCCCGTCCGTCGCCACCGGCGCCCTGAAGCCCAAGCCAGCGGTGGCGCTCTCCGCCAGCCTGAACCTGGTGGGAGCCTTCCTCTCGGTCGAGGTCGCGCGCACGGTCGGCAGCGGCATCGTCGACCTGACCGGCGTCGAGGGCGAGCAGCTCATGGTCATCGTGCTGTGCGGGCTCACGGGCGCGATCGTGTGGAACGTGCTGACCTGGCTGTTCGGCCTGCCCTCGTCGTCGAGCCACGCGCTCTTCGGCGGGCTGATCGGCGCGACGATCGCGGCGCTGGGCGTCTCCGGCGTGCTCTGGGGCGGCGTGACGCAGAAGATCCTCATCCCGGCGCTGTTCGCGCCGGTGATCGCCGGGGCCGTCGCGTTCGTGGGCACCTGGCTCGTGCACCGCGTGACCCGCACCCTCAGCGAGCGCGCCGCGAAGGGCAGCTTCCGCTGGGGGCAGATCGGTGCCGCCTCGCTCATGTCGCTCGCGCACGGCACGAACGACGCGCAGAAGACGATGGGCGTGATCTTCCTCGCGCTCGTCGCGCACGGCTCGCTCGACTCCTCCGCCGACATGCCGCTGTGGGTGCGCATCGCCTGCGCCCTCGCGATCGCGCTCGGCACCTACACGGGCGGCTGGCGCGTGATCCGCACGCTCGGGAAGGGCATCGTCGACATCTCGCCCCGTCAGGGCATGTCTGCCGACTTCTCCAGCGCATCCATCATCCTCACCTCCAGCCACCTCGGCCTGCCGCTGTCGACGACGCATGTGGCCTCCGGCTCCGTGATCGGCTCGGGCCTCGCGCGCGACGACGTCAAGGTGCGCTGGGCCATCGCCCGGCGCATGCTCATCGCCTGGCTCATCACGCTGCCCGCAGCCGGAGCCATGGGCGCCGTGTGCCTGCTCATCGCCGGCCTGTTCGGCCACTTCTGGGGTGCGGTCGTCGTCACCGCCATCCTCGTCATCGCGTGCACGGTCATGTGGCTGCGCTCGCGCCTGAGCCCGATCGGGCACCACAACGTGACCGACGAGTGGGAGCAGCCGAAGGCCGAGCGCAAGCGCGAGATCGATCGCGAGCTGAGCGCCGTGGCCTCCGGGGTCGCGTCGGTGTCGCGACCGCGCAAGCGCAAGAAGCGCGCGGCCAAGGGCCGGAAGCGGGGCATGTGATGGGCTTCGACCTCGGATCGCTCGCCGTCGCCGTCATCTCGGTGCTGGGCGTCGGCCTGCTGCTGGGCGCGGGCATCCCGCTGATCTACGCGCTCGCCGTGCGGTCGCACGAGAGCGACCGACCAGGCTCGGCCGCCGTCAGCGTCGCGCTCATCGCAGCCTGCGTGCTCCTCGCGATCGCCGGCATCGTCATGATCGTCTTCGGCGACGCGATCTTCGGGGGCTGAGCCGCCGCGCGGCGGTTACGCGGCGACTACCGCGAGCGCACCACCAGCGTGCGGCCCGCCTTGTCGTGGAAGGCCTGGTTGCGGCTGTCCCAGTTCGGCCACAGGTGGTCGGCGATGCTGAAGATGCCCGCCAGGAAGCCGAGCAGCGGCACGCCGTTGACGACGCCTGGACCGAACTGCACGAGCCAGCGCAGGCCAGCCGCCCGCAGCTCGGGGTTGCGGTCCTCGTCGACCTGGCGCACGCGGATGCCGACGAGCATCTTGCCGGGCGTCGCGCCGCGGGTGACGTGGAAGCCGATGTTGTAGAGGGCAGCGAAGACCAGGTTGGCGATGGTGATCGTGAGGCCCGTCGCACTGAGCGGCGACAGCATCGCGTTGACCTGATCGATCGCGGTGGGGTCCTCCGCCTCGAGCGCGCTGCTCATGGCATCGACGACGCCCAGCATCTGCAGCATGATCATCGTGATGACGACCATCGGGATCAGGTCGAGCAGGTAGGCGCCGAGGCGGCGGCCCCAGCTCGCGAGCGGCAGCTGGCCGTCGGCATCGGCGGACTGCGAGCGCTCTGCAGCGCGCTCGGGGTGACCGGCCGGCGGCTGCGCCCAGCCAAGGCTGCGACCGGTGGCGCGGAGCTCCTGCTGGGCGGGCTGCGGCTCGGGCGTGGGCGCCTGGGCGTGGCTCGTCCAGCGCTCGCCATCCCAGTAGCGCGTGGCTCCGGCAACGGCGGCGAAGGGATCCGGGTACCACCCGGCAGGCTGCTCAGTCACCCTTCGATGGTACGGCGCGGAGCGATGCCCTGCCCCGCGCGGCCCGTGCGCGGCTAGCGTTGGCTTCATGAGCAACGCCGAGGCGACGATCGTCGAGAACAGTGAGGCGGCCTGCCTCGATGAGGCTGCGGCCGCTGGCCTCGAGCTGCTGCTGCCGCGCGAGGTGCCGCTCGGCGGCCCACGCGCGATGTCGGTGCAGCGGGTGCTGCCCAACAAGCACCGACACTTCATCGGCGCCTGGTGCTTCGCCGACGCATTCGGCCCCTCGCCCGTCCGTTCGGGCGCGGATCCCGCAGCGCGCGGCATGGAGGTGCCCCCGCATCCGCACACCGGCCTCCAGACCTGGAGCTGGCTCGTCGACGGCGCGATCGAGCACCGCGACTCTGCAGGGTTCTCGCACACGGTGCGGCCCGGCGGGCTCAACATCATGACCGCCGGTCGAGGCATCGCGCACAGCGAGTACTCCACGCCTGAGACGACGATGCTGCACGGCGTGCAGCTCTGGACGGTGCTGCCGAGCAGCGAGCGCCAGCGCGAGCCCTCGTTCGACGGGCTCGACGCGGTGCCGCAGGTGCAGCTCGCCGATGGCGTCCTCGGCAGCGTCTTCGTGGGCGAGCACGCGGGCGGCGCGAGCGACGTCGGCGCATACTCGCCGCTGCTGGGGGTCGAGCTGCGCATGGCGGCCGGCAGCGAGGTGCGGCTCGAGCTGCGCGCAGGCTTCGAGCACGGCGTGCTCGCGCTCACCGAGGGCGTCACGGTCGACGACGTGCGCCTCGGCCGCGGCTCGATGGCCTACGCCGCGCCGGGGCGCGAGGCGGTCATCGTCTCTGCCGCGCAGGACGCCATCGTCATCCTCCTGGGCGGCGAGCCCTTCGAGGAGGAGGTCGTGATGTTCTGGAACTTCATCGGCGCCGACCACGCCGAGGTGCTCGAGGCACGGGAGCAGTGGATGCGCGAGCGCGACTCGGGCACGGAGACCCGGCCGCGCTTCGGCTCGGTCGTCGACGACGCGAGTCAGCCGCTCGCGGCCCCGCGCCTGCCGGCCGTCGAGCTGCTGCCGCGCGGCCGGGCGAAGCGCCGCGCCTGACCCGCGAGGCGCGGCGTCGCGCGCGGGGTTCGCGGTCAGGGCCGCGCGAGCTCGGCGATCGCCGTCGCCATCGGGCCCGCCGCCCAGTCGTGCATGGCGCCGGGCACCACGCGGAACACCGCGCTCGGGATCGCCGCCTGCAGGGCCTCGGCGGTCTCCGTCATGCCGGGGAAGGTCTGCGCCCCGACCATCACGAGCACCGGCACCGTGATGCCGGCGAAGCGCTCGGCGGCCGGCAGCTCCTCGGCCCACGCGAGCGAGCGCGCATCGGCGCGATAGGTGCGGCTGCCGAGCACGATCTGCGACCAGGAGGGATCCTGCATCGCACCCTCGAGGAACTCCGGCGGCATGTCGCGCATGTACTCCTTCTGCGCGGCCTCCCAGTCACCCGCGTCGAGGTGGCGCAAGAAGTCGGCCTCGAACGTCGCCGCCCCGCCTTCGAACTGGCCGATCGGCGCCTCCCAGAGGGCCAGCGCCGTCACGGGCAGCCCTGCGTCAGCGGCCGCGAGCGCGATCGAGCAGCCCGACGAGTGCCCGACGAGCACGGCGCTGCCGCCGACCTCGTCGATCGCAGCGGCGATGGCGGCGAGCTCGCGGTCGAGCGTCAGATCGCCCTCTGCCTGGCTGTCGCCGCGACCGAGCCGGTCGTAGACCAGCGTCTGCACGCCCTGCTCTGCAGCCAGCCGCGCGGTCTCGGTCGTCGTCGTGTCCATCGCCCGGAACGGCCCAGCGCCGGCGACGAACACCACGCCCGGCGCGCCGTCCGCCCCGTACCGGTCGAAGCCGATCCGGTCGCCCGCGCTGGACTGCGAGTAGTCGGTCATCGTCCGCTCCTCTCCCGCGGCGCGATCCGCACCACGACCAGGTCGCCGTCGTCCTTGCCGACCGCCCGCATGACCGCCTGCTTGAGCGGCAGCATGTGCGTGCCGCCGCCGAAGGGCAGGAGGGTCGCCTCGATCGGCACGCTATCGACGCTGCCTTCGACACGCACAGGGTTGCCCGTGCCCAGCACCGCCTTCGATCCGGGCAGCAGCACGTACGTCCAGCCGCCCTTCTGCTTGTCCCGCACGATCGTCGCCTCGAGCTCGATCGCCGTGGTCGTCGCCGACATCCCGACTCCTCCTGGAACTAGACCGTCCAGTTCCATTGCAATGCTCAAACTAGACGGTACAGTTCTCGCATGTCAATGGTTGACCCCGCATCCGCTCCCGCACCCGGTCGCAGCCAGCGCATCCACGCCGCGATCCTCGCCGCCGCCGAAGAGGTCTTCCTGCGCGACGGCTACGTCGGCGCGAGCATGGACGAGGTCGCAAAGCTCGCCGGCGCCTCGAAGCAGACCGTCTACAAGCACTTCGGCAGCAAGCAGCAGCTCTTCATCGACCTCGTCACGTCGATGACGGTGATGACCGGCGATCCGGTCGGGCACGAGACGGTGGATGCGTCGGCCCCCGTCGCCGAGACGCTCACGGCCCACGCGGTCGAGATGCTCAATGCGGTGCTGACCCCGCGCATCCTGCGCCTGCGGCGCCTGGTGATCGGCGAGGCCAACCGCTTCCCCGAGCTCGGGAAGGCGCTCTTCGAGCACGGACCGGCCCGAGCCATGGCGGGCGTCGAGCGCCGGCTCCGCGCATTGGTCGAAGCGGGCGCGCTCCCCGACCACGACGCCGCCACGACCGCGCAGCACTACAACTGGCTCGTGATGGGCGCGCCGCTCAACGCCGCCATGCTGCTCGGCGACGAGGCGATCCCCACTCCCGCCAAGCGCCGCGCGCACGCGAAGGCGGCGGTCGCGGCGCTCCTCCGCTCGATCGGCGCCCCGCCCGCGTCGTAGCCGCGCGAGAGTCGCGGCTGCCGAGGTGAGATGCTGGATCGCATGGCAGAGACGGGCGGGACGACGGCGCTCGATCGGGTGCGCTCGCTCGCCACCAGCCTCGCTCCGGGCGAGCTGCTGCCCTCGGAGCGAGCGCTCGCCGCCGAGCTCGGTGTCGCGCGCATGACCGTGCGCGGCGCCATCGACGTGCTCGAGCGCGAGGGCCTCGTGCGCACGCGCCGCGGCGTCGGCACAGAGCGGCTCGCGCCGCCGGTGCGGCTGCAGGTGCGGCTGCGATCGTTCGCGAGCGCCGTACGCGAGCATGGGCTGAGACCCGAGACGCGCTTGCTGTCGTATGCGCGTGGCACCGAGCGGCCCGCAGAGGTCTCAGCGCACCTCCGGCTCGCCGACGACGCCGAGACCGTGCACCTGCGCCGGCTGCGGCTCGGCGACGACCGACCGCTCGCTCTCGAGGATGCGTGGCTCCCGACGGCACTCGTGCCGCAGCTCGACCGAGAGGCCGCAGAGGGCAGCCTCTACGAGCTGCTCGAGGCGCTCGACCTGCTGCCGACCGAAGGGGTCGAGGTCGTGACGGCGGCCCTGCCGAACGCCGAGGAGATCGCGGTGCTCGAGATCGCACCCACGTATCCCGTGCTGCGCCTCTCGCGCACCGCCGTCTCCCATGGCCTGCCCGTCGAGTACTCCCGCGTCACCTTCCCGGCCGACCGGTACGAGCTCACGTTCCCGCTCGCCGAGCGGCTCTCGCTGCCCTCGTCCTGACCGCAGCACGCTCGAACGCCGACGCCGCGGCGCGCCGGTGGTCTAGTCCACAGCCCCGACGTCGAGTAGAGTCCCTGCAACTCTCTCCCTCGACCTTGGAGTCGCACGATGAAGTTCCTCCAGAGACTCGGCAAGTCGCTCATGCTGCCGATCGCCGTCCTGCCCGTCGCGGCGATCCTCTCCGGCGTCGGCTACTGGATCACCTCCGTCGCGGGCGAGAACGTCGCCGCGGCGTTCTTCGCGGCCGCCGGCGGCGCCCTGCTCGACAACCTGCCACTGCTGTTCGCGATCGGGGTCTCCTTCGGCATGGCGTCGAAGTCCGATGGCACCGCGGCGCTCGCTGGCCTCGTGTCGTACCTCGTCATCGCCCGCCTCCTCGCTCCCGAGACGGTCGCCGGCCTCACGGGCGCCGCCGACGTGGCGGCCGTGAACCCTGCCTTCAGCAGCATCGAGAACGCCTTCATCGGCATCCTCGCCGGCCTCATCGGCGCCTTCTGCTACGACCGCTTCAAAGACGTGCAGCTGCCGACGGCGCTGTCGTTCTTCTCGGGCAAGCGCTCCGTGGCGATCGTCACGGCCGGCGTCTCGCTGGTGGTCGCGCTGGTGCTGTTCTTCGTGTGGCCGGTCGTCTACTCGGGTCTGGTCGGGTTCGGCGAGCTGCTGCTGGGCCTGGGCCCCGTCGGCGCCGGCATCTACGGCTTCTTCAACCGCCTGCTCATCCCCACGGGCCTGCACCACGCACTCAACTCGGTCTTCTGGTTCGACGTGGCTGGCATCAACGACCTCGGCAACTTCCTCAACAACACCGGCGTCCACGGCGTCACCGGCCAGTACATGACGGGCTTCTTCCCCATCATGATGTTCGGCCTCCCCGGCGCCGCCCTGGCGATGTACCTCACCGCCAAGACCTCGCGCCGCAAGGTCACCGCGGGCATCCTCATCTCGGCCGCGTTCGCGTCGTTCTTCGTGGGCGTCACCGAGCCGATCGAGTTCGCCTTCATGTTCCTCGCCCCGTGGCTCTACCTGGTGCACGCCGCGTTCACCGGCATCTCGCTCGCGATCAGCGCCCTGCTGCCGACCCGCATGGGCTTCGGCTTCTCCGGCGGCTTCATCGACCTCCTCCTCAACTGGGTGAACCCGATGGCGCAGAACCCGTGGATGATCCTCGTCATGGGCGTGGTGTGGTTCGCCATCTACTTCGTCGTCTTCTACTTCCTGATCAAGCGCTTCGACCTCAAGACGCCCGGTCGCGAGGATGACGAGGTCGGCGTCGAGGGCGCGACCGGCTCGTCGAAGTTCCTCGCGCAGGCCTCGGCGATCCTGGCCGGGCTCGGCGGCGCGCGCAACGTGCTCGACCTCGACAACTGCGCGACGCGCCTCCGGATGGAGATCGCGGATGTGTCGAAGGTCGACGAGGCGGCGATCCGTCGCGCGGGTGCGGCAGGGGTGATGAAGCCCGGCGGACGCTCCGTGCAGGTCGTCTACGGCCTCGAGGTGCAGTTCGTGAAGGACGCGATGGAGGATCTCATCGCCGGCCGCGTCGAGGCGCCGTCGACGTCGGAGGTCGAGGCCGTCGTCGAAGCGTCCCGTCCGGCTGCCGGGGGCGTCGCGACCGCGACGACGGTGACGGTGCGCCAGCCGATCGAGGGCCGGGTCGTGCCGCTCTCGGAGGTGCCGGATCCGACCTTCAGCGAAGGCGTGATGGGCCCGGGCCTCGCGATCGAGCCGAGCGGCGACACCGTCATCGCGCCCGCCGACGGCACCGTCGCGCACATCTTCCCCACCGGCCACGCGATCGCGATGCAGCTGCGCGACGGCACCGAGCTGCTCGTGCACGTCGGCATCGACACGGTGCGGATGGATGGGAAGGGCTTCGAGACGCTGGTCGCGGTCGGCGACGAGGTGACCGAGGGCACGCCGCTGCTGCGCTTCGACCTCGGCGCGATCCGCGCCGCCGGCCTCAGCACGGTGACGCCTGTCATCCTGTTGAACGGCGGCGAGGCCGAGCTGCGGCTGCGCTGAGCGCGGCGGCGAACGAGGGGAGCATCGCATGGAGGTCGTGATCGTGGATGGGCCGGCGGAGGCCGGCGCGCTGGCTGCGGCTCGGATCGCAGAGCTCGTCGCGGCGAAGCCGAGTGCGGTGCTCGGCGTCGCGACGGGATCGAGCCCGCTCGAGACCTATCGGTCGCTCGCCGCCCGCCGCGACGCGGGACTCGACCTCTCGCGCGTCTCGGCGTTCGCGCTCGACGAGTACGTCGGCATCCGCCATGACCACCCGGAGTCGTACCACGCGGTCATCGAGCGTGAGGCGGTGCGACCGCTCGGCCTGGACCCCTCTCGCGTGCACGTTCCCGACGGGCTCGCGGCCGACCTCGATGCCGAGTGCGAGGACTACGAGGCGCGGATCGCGGCGGCTGGCGGTGTCGATCTCCAGCTGCTCGGCATCGGCGCGAACGGCCACATCGGCTTCAACGAGCCCAGCTCGTCGCTGTCGTCGCGCACGCGCGTCAAGACGCTCGCGCCAGCCACCCGCGAGGACAACGCCCGCTTCTTCGACAGCGCCGACGAGGTGCCCGTGCACTGCCTGACGCAGGGGCTCGGCACGATCCTCGACGCGCGGCGGGCGCTGCTCGTGGCGCAGGGCGAGTCGAAGGCTCGGGCGATCGCCGAGATCGTCGAGGGCCCGGTCTCGGCCAGGTGGCCCGGCTCGGTGCTGCAGCTGCACCGTCGCGCGACGATCGTGGTCGACGAGGCTGCGGCGTCGCAGCTGGAGCTGAGCGACTACTACCGCCACACGGTCGAGCACCGGCGGATCGTGCAGCCGGGCGTCTGAGCCGCTCGTCGGTCGAGGAGCACTCAGGCGCAGCCCCAGCGCGTCACGAGACCACTCAGCGTTGTCGCGCCCCGATCAGCAGCCCGGCCGCCAGCGCGGCCAACAGCGCACCGGCCAGCAGGATCGCGGGATAGGCCGGAGACACGTGGCTGCCCTGCGTCACCACGGTGTCGCCCAGGCTCATGCCCATCGAGAACTGCGTCACCGGCAACGCCAGCAGCGCTCCGGCGACCGCTGCCACCAGCACGCCGAGCGCGCCGCGCTGCGAGCGCCGGTTGCGCAGAAGCCCGAGCGCGAGCGTCACGAGCGCCACGGCCCACAACGCCGCCCAAATGAGCGGCACCCACACGCCTCCGTCCTCCCCGGCGGCGACCAGCAGCGCGTAGATCTCGTGTAGCGGCACGCCCGGCACCATCGCGAGCGGCAGCAGCGCTGCCCCGTCGATAGCGCCCACCGCGAGCGCGACGATGCCCGTGCCGAGCCCGGCGAGCACGCCGAGCCAGGGTCGCGGCATTGCGCTGCGCATGCGGGGATCGAAGCCGAGCAGCATGATGCCGAAGGCGAGCGCCGCGACCGGCCCGGCGAGGTGCACCAGGCCGAAGGCGAAGCTCAGCAGGCCGGCGACAGGCGCGAGCAGCGCCCCGAGCGCCGCGCCAACCGCGATGCCGGCCACCTGCGGCGCGCGCCGGGGCTGCGCCCAGGCCAGCAGCACAAGCTGCGCGAATCCAGCCGCGAGCATCGACAGCGCGACGGCCGCGACGAGCCCGAACACGACCCATCTGCCCGCCGTTCCGCCGAACGGGAACGCCAGCCCGGCGAACTGCGCGCCGACGACGCCGGCGAGCAGCCAGGCGACGCTGCTGCGGAGCCGGGCGCGCTGCATCGCGGCGAGCTCGAGCGGGTCGGCCGGCGTCGGGCGCGGCAGGAGCGACGCCAGCATCGGTGCTGCGGAGGCGGTCATGGCGCCAGGCTACGGATGCGCGGCGCCACTCGCGTCAGCCTGCAGAATGATCCTTCGAGAGCCGCGGTGCCAGCCCGCTCCGCTCGACAGATCGTCAGCTTGGTGCACGTCTGTCGCGACAATCGAGCACCAAGTCGACACTCTGTCCGCTCAGCGGCTCCGCCGCGCAGGTGAGCTCGGCAGGATCAGTCCTTGGCGGCCTTCGCTGCAGCCTTCGCCGCCTGCTTGGTTGCGCGCACCTCGGCGAGCGAGGCGGCGTCGACGATGTCGGCCACCGAGCGCTTCGCGCCCTGCTCGCCATACGGGGCCGACGCATCCGCCCAGCCCGTGCCGGCGAAGCCCGCCTGCTTGCCGAGCAGCGCCAGGAAGATCTTCGCCTTCTGCTCGCCGAAGCCCGGCAGCGCCTTGAGGCGCCGCAGCACCTCAGCGCCGTCGGGATCGCCCCGACGCCAGATCGCGCCCGCGTCGCCGCCCCACTCCTCGACGATCACACTCGCGAGCGTCTGCACGCGCTTGGCCATCGAGCCCGGGAATCGGTGCACCGCCGGCTTCTCGCTGAACGCCGCGAGGAACTCGTCGGGGTCCATGCGGGCGATGGCGGATGGGTCGAAGCCGTCGAGCCGGTCGTGCAGCTTCGCGGGCCCGGCGAAGGCGGTCTCCATCGTCACCTGCTGATCGAGCAGCATGCCGGTGAGCAGCGCGAAGTCGTCGTCGGAGAGGAGGCGGTCGGCGGCGTCGTCGCCGGTGATGTGCAGCTCGCGGGTCATGCTCCCAGCCTGCCACGGCGGCGCGATGGGCGGTCGGTCGGATGCGGCGACCGGTCGGATGCGGCGACCGGTCGGGTGCAGCCGGCACACCCCAGCCGCCGGACGCCCCCGAGACGGAGACCGCGCCCCCACCCGGTCACGACGGGTGGGGGCGCCGCCATCCAATGATCACACCGTTACAGAACTCGAGCAATGCCTCGCGCCTGAAGGGTGGCTCAAGACCGGCCATAGCCGATCAACCTCGCGCTCACGGCGATCTCGAAGCAGCGACGCGAGAGGATGGGGGCATGCAAACGAAACGCTCCAACCCCTGGGCGTGGTGGGCGTTCTGGATCGGGCTCCTCGGCCTGGTCCTCATGCCCATCCCGCTCTTCATCGGCCTCATCCTCGGCGGCGGCCTGGCGGCGATCGCCGCGATCCTCGCGATCATCGCGCTGTTCAAGTCGCGTCACGCCGGCGGCAGGGGCATCGCCCCGGCCATCGTTGCGGCCGTCTTCGTGCTGCTGACCTACGGCGGCATCTCGATCGGCGGCGGCGTCATCTGGTGATGCGCCCCCACGGCTGACGCGGGCACGGCCCCGCACGCGAGCGCCTCGGCTCCTGCCGGGGCGCTCTTCGCGTACCGCCGCCGTGCGGCAGTGCGGGGCCGGGTGCCAGGATGGCGACATGGAGCCTCGCGCCGAGCCGAAGTATCGCGGGCTCGTCGAGCGGCTGCACCGACTCATCGACGCTCTGCCGATCGGCGCTGCTGTGCCGAGCGAGCGCCAGCTCGCCGACGACGAGGGCGTGTCGCGGATGACCGCCAGGCGAGCGCTCGCGGTGCTCGAGCGCGAGGGAAGGCTGGTGCGCCAGGTCGGTCGCGGGTCGTTCGTGGCACGACCGGCGGTGAGCCTGCCGCTGCAGCTGACGAGCTTCAGCGACGACATGCGCGCGCGCGGGCTGGTGCCGAGCTCGCGGGTCCTGCTGGCCGAGGTTGCGACCGACGGCGAGGCTGCCGCCGCGCTCGGCATCGGTGCGGCCGAGCCGGTGGTGCGGCTCGATCGGTTGCGACTCGCGGACGGGCTGCCGATGGCGATCGAGCGGAGCAGGCTCGTGGCGGACGCGGTGCCCGGCCTTCTCGAGCGCTTCGACCCGGCGACCGAGTCGCTGTACCGCGTGCTCGACGAGCGGTTCGGGCTGCGATTCGACTCCGGCGAGCAGACGATCCGCGCCGCGATCGTGCGAGAGACGGATGTCGCGGCACTGGCGATGCAGCCCGGCGAGGCGGTGATCGAGTTCGTGCGCGACTCTGTGGTCGCGGGCCGCACCATCGAGCACACGCTCTCGATCTATCCCGCCGACCGGTTCGAGCTGCGCGCCGGGATCGTGCCCGTCAGAGCTCGGGGATCCGGGCTGCCCAGCGCGCTGCGACCGCGCGGTTGAGCGAGTCGTTGCCCTCGACGTTGGCGCTGCGCCACAGCTCGACATCGGGCGCAGCGTCGACGATCTCCTGCTGCACGCGCATCCACAGAGCTGTCGCGGCCAGGCTCGAAGCCGCCGCGGTCGACGGCGCCTCTGCCGGCCACGTCACGTCGCCACGCGGGGCGCCGGTGTCGAGCACGACATCGGCGAGCTCGAGCAGGCGCGCCCCCGCGCGCGGGGATGCGGCCCTGCTCGCGCTGGCCGCGGTGATGGCGATCACGGTGGCACCCCGCTCGCGTGCCACCTGGGCGATCTCGACCGGGTAGGGGTTGATCCCCGAGCTCGAGACGACCAGCACGGTGTCCCGCGGCTCGATGCCGGCTTCCTCTGCGACGCCCCGGCCCAGTCCCGGCTCCCGCTCGGCGGCGGTCGAGGCACTCGCGCCGTGCAGCGGCAGCACCCGCGGGTGCCAGATCGGCCGCACCCCCGCGAGGCCTCCGGCACGGAAGAACACCTCCATGACCGTGGCGAGCGAATGGCCGGCGCCCGCAGGGCGCAGGAGCCCCCCGTCGGCGAGCGTGCGGCGGATGCGCTCGGCGGCGTCGCGCACGCTCGTCGCGTTGCGCTCGCACACGTCGGCGACGATGCGGGCGATCGCCTCTGCTCCCGTCACAGCCATCCGTGCGCCTCCAGCGCCGCGCGCATCCGCCGCTCGGTCTCCTTGACGTCGACGAAGCTCTCGACCGGCACCGCGACCTCGGCGATCGCCGAGATCTCCTCGAGGTAGGTCGGCTGCGCCACGACCACGTCGGGGCTCGAGCCGCGCGCCGACCCGACGTCGGTGTGGGTGACGTCGGCGTCGATGCCGAGCCGCTCCAGGGCCTGCTCGACCGTGCGCCGCAGGATGAGGCTCGAGCCCATGCCCGCGCCGCACACCGCCAGCACCTCCAGCCGATCCGGCCGACCGCTCGCGGCATGCGCGCCGCGCGAGGCGGGGCGTTCGGCACGGTCGAGGCCAGGGGTCTCACGGTCGCCCTCGACACTGCCTGCCGGCGCGAACGCGCCGAGCACCGCATCCGTGCTGCGACCTTCCGGCTGCGCCTGCAGGTCGATGCCGAGCGCCTTCGCACGACGGCCGAGCACCAGCAGCACGACCACGGTGATCGCGAGCGCCGCGAGCGCGATGAGCCACATCGCCCAGACGCCGAGCGGGGCGAGCAGGTGGCCGACGCCGAGCACGATCCACCCGATCGCGAACCAGTCCGGGTCAGCGAGCGTCGCGAGCTCGGGTGCGGTGCTGCCGTAGAGCCCCCAGCCGATCCACTGACCGAAGGCCAGCACGACCCCGTTGAGCACGCCGCCGAAGACCGCGCCCCGCCAGCCGGCGACCGCATTGCCGAACACGCCTCCGGCCCCGCCGCCGAAGAACAGCATGATCATCGGCGGCACGAGCACGAACCAGCCGGCCGCCGCGAACACGCCCATGAGGATCAGGAACACCACCGTCGAGACGACGAACCCCACCATGACGGCCGTCGGCGCCTTGGTGAAAGTGACAGGGATGTCGAGCGCGGGCCGCGTACCGGGAAGCGCACGCTCGCTCAGGCCTCGGAACGCCGGCACGATCTCGGCCAGGAACATCCGCACGCCGAACAGCAGGATGGCGATGCCGGCGGCGAAGCGCAGCGCCTGCAGGATCGCCCAGACCCATGGCAGCACCGTGGCCCCTGCCATCTGCTCCTCGACCACCGCGGCGTCGGCGAAGGCGATCGCGATCAGCATGATGACGCTGATGATGAAGGCGGTCGAGACATTGATGTCCTTGAAGAACGACAGTGCCTTCGGCAGCTGCAGCCGTTCGCTGTCGTGCCGCTGCGGGTCGCCCAGCCGCATCGCGCGTGCACCGTAGCCGGTGGCGATCGCAAGCGTCGACGTGGTGTGCGCCAGGCCGACCTCATCGCCGCCCATCACCTTGCGCATCAGCGGGGCCGTCCACAGTGGCTGCAGCACCCAGTAGCAGCCGAGCAGGATCGAGCCGACGCCTGCGAGCAGCCAGCGATCGACCGCGCCGAAGGCCTCCACGAGGCTCGCGGCGACCACGACGCTCATCCAGTACATGAGGTGTCCGGTCAGATACACGTAGCGCGCCGCCGGGAAGATGCGCACGAGCGCGAGGTGCACCACGAAGCCACCCGCGATCATGAGCGGCACGACCGAGCCGGGGCCGGCGTTGAAGTCGGCGAGGGTCGAGGATGCTGTGGGCGCCTCGAGCCCGACGGCGCTCGAGACGATCGCCTGGAAGCTGACGAGCCCCCCGACGAAGATCTCCACGCCGATGTTGAGGATCACCACGCCGATCGTGGCGCGCAGCGCGCCGGCGACGACCTCGTCGAAGGGCTTGCGCTGCAGCATCAAGCCGACGGCCGCGATGATGCCGATCAGCACCGCGACCTGGTTGAAGAGGTTGTCCGCGATCAGTCGGACGATGCTCTCGAACACATCCATGGGTGGCTCCTTCGCCTCCGGGGTAGCGCAATGGTATAGCCCATTCGACGATGCGTCACGGGTCGACTGCTCCCGACGGATGCAAGGATCGACGCATGGCCCCCAAGCCCCAGACCACCCTGCTCATCCTCGGCGCATCCGGCGACCTCACCAGCCGACTGCTGCTGCCGGGCATCGCGACCCTGCTGCGGGTGCAGCCGAGCCGCCGCGTCGAGATCGTCGGCGCCGACCTGCGCGAGCTGAGCGAAGGCGACTGGGAGACCCGCGTGCGCACCGCCATGCAGGTCGACGGCACCCAGACCGCGGCTTCCAAGCACGTGCTCGCGAGCACCCGCTACGTCGCGGCCGACGCCACCGACCCGAAAGCACTGCGCGAGCTCATCGACTCGATCGGCTGCGACCGGCTCGTCATCTACTTCGCGCTGCCGCCGCACGTCACCGAGCTCGTCTGCACGACGCTCGAGCAGGTGGGCGTGCCCGAGGGCACGATCCTGGCGATCGAGAAGCCGTTCGGCGACAGCCTCGAGGCGGCGGCGCGGCTCAACGCGCTCGTCACCCGCATCGTGCCGGAGGAGCGCATCTTCCGCATCGACCACTTCCTGGGCCTCCACAC
Organism: Agrococcus sp. ARC_14; assembly: GCF_022436485.1. Taxonomy (NCBI): domain Bacteria; kingdom Bacillati; phylum Actinomycetota; class Actinomycetes; order Micrococcales; family Microbacteriaceae; genus Agrococcus; species Agrococcus sp. ARC_14. Next base: position 320,125 of record NZ_JAKUDO010000001.1, on the reverse strand, counting down.
CGTGCTCAACCTGCTCGGCCTGCGCTTCGCGAATCGGCTGTTCGAGCCCGTCTGGGATCGCGACAGCATCGAGCGGGTCGAGATCCTCTATGACGAGACCGTCACGCTCGAGGGTCGCGCCGGCTACTACGACCGCAACGGTGCGCTGCGCGACATGATCCAGTCGCACCTGCTGCAGATCATGGCGCTCATCGCCATCGAGCCGATCTCGAGCGTCTCGGCGCAGGATCTGCGTGACGCGGTCAGCCAGGTGCTGCGCGCCACGAGCGTCGTCGATCCCGTCAAGCACTCCCGCCGCGCTCGCTACACGGCAGGCAGCATCGGCGGTCGCGAGGTGCCCGACTACGTCGCGGAGGAGGGCGTCGATCCGAAGCTCGCCACCGAGACGCTGGCCGAGCTGCAGGTCGAGATCGCCACGGCGCGCTGGGCGGGGGTTCCCTTCATCCTGCGGTCCGGCAAGTCGCTCGCGGGCATCCGCAAGCGCGCCATCATCCACTGGAAGCCACCGGCGCACGTGCCGACGGGCTTCGGCGGCCGCGACACCCCCGACCGGCTGATCATCGACTTCAAGCCCGACGGCTTCGAGCTGCACATCACCACGAACGGCAAGGGCGACCCGTTCACGCTCGAGCAGACCGTGCTGCGCGGCGAGCTCGGTGGGGGCCAGCTGCTGCCCTACGGAGAGGTCCTCGCCTCGATCCTCGACAGCGATCCGCGGCTGGCAGTGCGGGGCGACGCCGCCGAGCAGTGCTGGCGCATCGTCGAGCCCGTGCTGAAGGCGTGGCGGCGCGACGCCGTGCCGATGCAGGAGTACGCGGCGGGCTCGAAGGGCCCGCGCGGCTGGAAGACCAACTGATGGCATACGCCTTCACCGACGACGTGATCGCGGCCGTCGTCGCCCACATGAACGGCGATCACGTCGACGACCAGCTCGCCATCGTGCGTGCGCACGGCCGACCGACCGCCGCATCCGCCACCCTCGTCACGATCGGTGCGGATGGGCTGGCGTTCGACGTGCAGGAGGCCGGCGGCGACCGCGCAGTCGCCGAGCGCGTGACCGTGCCGTGGCCTGTGCCGATCGAAGAGCGCGCCGACATCCGGCGAGCCGTCGTGCTGCTCATGCCGCGCCCGCAGCACTGACGTCGCCGCCCCTTCCTCCACGGCGGAACGCGCTGGCGAGCCGCGAGCGGGTAAGGGTAGCCTTACTGATGTGACCGAAGCCCCCGAGCTCGCCGTGCGACTGCGTGACGCCACCTGGTCGTCGCACCAGGCCGCGGCCGGCGACGGCTTCCTCACGGGACTGCTGCGAGGCGAGCGCTCGATCGACGACTACGCGCTGCTGGCGTCGCAGCACCTGGTGGTCTATCGCGCGCTCGAGACGGCCGTCGCCGCGAGCGGCAGCGGCCTCGTCGCGGCGCTGCACGACGAGGCGCTCGAGCGCACCGCCGCCATCGAGGCCGACCTCGACGCGCTCGGCGGCATCCGCATGCCGACGGCGGCCGCGGTCAGCTACGCGGCGCAGCTCGCATCGCTCGCCGACGACCCCGTGCGCCTCGCGGCGCACCACTACACGCGCTACCTCGGAGACCTCTCGGGCGGCCAGCACATCGGTCGCACGCTCGCCCGCCGCTTCGGTGCGGGCACCACGAGCTTCTACCGCTTCGCGATCGACGACCTGGATGCGTTCAAGGCGCAGTACCGCACGACGATCTCGACCTTCGGCCTCGACGCCGAGGGTGAGCAGGCGCTGCTCGAGGAGGCCGGTCGCGCCTACGCCAGCGCGCACGCCCTGCACGCCTCGCTCGCGACCGCAGGGGCAGAGGCGGCGGCATGAGCGCCGAGGCCGCGGGCACGGTGCCGACGCCCGACGACACTGCTGACGACCTGGTCCCCGCCGCCTTCGGTGACGCTGGCCTCGGCGACTCCCGCTTCGACGCCGACGGCGACCCGACGCGCGAGGAGTCGCTCTCACGACTGCTCGGCGGCGGCAGAGCGGCGATCGAGGGCAGCATCCCGCCCATCGCCTTCCTCGCCGCGTGGATCGCGAGCGGCGGCGAGTTGCTCACCGCGGTGATCTGGTCGTTGATCGCGAGCGCCGCGACGCTGGTCACGGCGCTCGTCCAGCGTCGCAAGCCGCGGGCCGTCTTCATCGGCATGCTCATGACCGTGCTGGCCGCCATGGTCGCCTACTACACGGGCGAAGCGCGCAACTTCTTCCTCATCCAGCTGCTCTCGAACGCCGCGAGCGCCCTAGCCTGGACGATCTCGATCGTCATCGGCTGGCCGTTCCTCGGGCTCATCGTCGGCGGCATCATCGGCACGAGGCTGCGCTGGCGCAAGGATCCGGTGCTGCTGCGCGCGTACCAGCGCGCCTCCTGGATCTGGGTGCTGCAGTACGTCATCCGGGTCGTGGTCTTCAGCGTGCTGTGGTGGCTCGACGAGGAGACCTGGCTCGCGATCATGCGCGCGGCGCTCACCTATCCGCTCATCATCGCCTGCGTCGCGCTCTCGGGCTGGGTGCTCTTCTCCGCCATCCCGAAGTCGCACCCCGGCATCCGCAAGCCGCAGGTGGCCGTCGCCGACTGACCTCGCGCGGCTGTCCACAGGCGAGCCGAAGACCATTGCGGATGCGTCGGGCCGGGCGTACAGTCACGGTCAAGCAAGCGATGCGGACCGACCAGGCGCCTTCACCAACTCTTGCATTTGCGCAAGCGCCACTGTGCCAGTCCGCATCGCTTCTTCTTGGTCTCGTGACGCGCGCGGCCTGCGGCCGCGCGCTCCTCGACCAACGGCAGCGCGCCACCCCGCAGCTCGTAGGTCGAGGAGCCCGTCGCCCGCAGGGCGGCAGGCGTCACGAGACCGGACGCCGCAGTACCCTCGCCGCATGAACGAGCTCCCCGTGGCACCCGATGCGGTCGAGCGCGTGCGCGCAGCGATGCGCACCGCCGAGCGCCGCGCCTTCCTGCCGCCCAGCGTGCGGCAGCTCGCCGACGTCGACCGCCCCATCGGCATCGGCTGGGATGCCACCAACTCCCAGCCCTCCACCGTCGCCCGCATGCTCGAGCTGCTCGACGCCCGGCCGGGCCACCGCACCCTCGATGTCGGCGCGGGCTCCGGCTGGACCACCGCGATCCTCGCGGCGCTCGGCGCCGAGACCACCGGCGTCGAGCTCGTGCCGCAGCTCGTCGAGCAGGGCAACGCCAACCTCACCGCGCACGGCACCGGCGCGCGCATCCGCCAAGCCACCCCGGGCATCCTGGGCCTGCCCGACGACGAGCCGTGGGACCGCATCCTCGTCTCCGCCGACTTCGGGCGCATGCCCGACGCGCTCGTCGCGCAGCTGGCGGACGGGGGCCGCATGGTCGCCCCGATCGCGGGGCGCATGACGGTCGTCGACCTGTCAGCAGGACGCACACGCATCCGTCACGATTCCGGTCGCTATGCCTTCGTGCCGCTGCGCAGCTGACGCGCCTGCCCTGTCGTAGGGTGTCGACACAGAGAAGAGGAGGCGCGGTGCGGCCCAGCCCCGAGGAGTTCGCGGACCGGCTCCAGCGCACGCGTGCGCGGATGGCTCGCAGCGGACTCGATGGCCTCGTCGTCGTCGACCCGGCCAACCTGCACTACCTCACCGGGTACGACGCCTGGTCGTTCTACATGCCGCAGCTGCTGTTCGTGCCGCTCGCGGCGGAGCCGCTGCTGATCATGCGCGAGATGGATGCCGGCGGCGCCCATCGCACCGCCGACGCGACGCCTCGCGAGCGCATCCTCGGCTACCCGGAGTCGCTCGTGCACCAGCGCGACGTGCACCCCTTCGACTGGGCGGCAGAGCAGCTGCGCGCGCACGGCTTCGGCGGGCGCGGCCGCATCGGCTACGAGGGTGAGGCGCACTTCCTTTCGGTGCGCTCCTTCCTCGCGCTGCAGCGGGGCCTCCCCGCGTGGCAGCTGGTCGACGCCCACGATCTCGTCAACTGGGTGCGGCTCGTCAAGAGCCCCTATGAGCTCGGCCTCATGCGCAAGGCGGGCATGGTCGCCTCGGCCGCCATGCAGGCCGGCATCGACGCGGTCGCCGCGGGTGCGCGTCTCAACGACATCGCCGCTGCGATCCAGCTCGCCCAGGCCACCGGCGTCGAAGGCGCGGAGGGCGACTATCCCGCGATCGTGCCGATGCTGCCGGCTGGCGAGTCGGCCGACACCCCGCACATGACCTTCAGCGCCCGCCGACTCGACGCATCCGAGGCCGTCTCGATCGAGCTCGCCGGCGCGCACCGCCGCTACCACGCACCGCTCGCCCGCACCCTCGTGCTCGGCAGGCCGAGCGACCGCCTCGCGCGCCTCGCGAGCGTGACCGCAGAGGGCCTGCAGCTCGTGATCGACGGCCTGCAGCCGGGCCGCACGGTCGCCGAGGTGCACAGCATCTGGCAGGCGCACATCAGCAAGGAGGGCATCGAGAAGCCCTCCCGCCTCGGCTACTCGATCGGCATCGGCTACCCGCCCGACTGGGGCGAGCGCACCGTGTCCATCCGCGGCGACGAGCAGACGGTCATCGAGCCTGGCATGTGCCTGCACGTGATCGCCGGCATGTGGATGTTGGGCTACGGCTGCGAGCTGAGCGAGTCGCTCGCCATCACCGAGTCGGGCGCAGAGGTGCTCACCACTGCCCCGCGCGAGCTGATCGTGAAGGAGTCTGCATGACGGATGCGTCGGGTCGCCCCGAGACCGAGCACGAGGGCGAGAGCGAGCACGACAAGGAGGGCGAGCTGCAGCGCGCGCTCGCACTGATCGAGGACGCCACGATCGTGGCCGACGCCTCGTCGCTCATCCTCGCTGCGAGCGAGAACCCCGGCGGCACCGAGCTCGTCACGGTGCGCGTGCTGGAGACGATCGCCTCGCGCCTGGGCGGGCGCACGAAGCGCACGATGGTGGCCCCGAAGCGGCCCAATCTCTCGATCCGCTTCGGTCCCGACGCCACGCCTGAGCACCCCGCGGTGCTGCTGCTGGGCCACAGCGACGTCGTGCCAGCGGGCGAGGGCTGGGTCGCAGACCCCTTCAGCCCGCGCGTTGCCGATGGCTGGCTGACCGGCCGCGGCGCCGCCGACATGAAGGGCGGCATCGCGGCAGCGCTGCAGGCGATCGCCGCCGTCAACCACGTGCGCCCCGACCTGCCGATCGAGCTGCTCGTGACGGTCGACGAGGAGGATCTCGCGACCGGCATCCAGGCGCACATCGCCTCGGCAGACGCCGCCGAGCCGGGCCGCTACCTCGCGTGCATCGTCGCCGAGCCGACCGACATGGCGGTCGTGATCGCCTGCCGCGGCGCCGCCAACCTCGAGATCGAGGTCACCGGCAGGGCGGCCCACGCCGGCCGCCCCGAGGACGGCGCGAGCGCCATCACGACTGCAGCTCGCATCGCAACCTGGATCGCAGGCGACCATGAGCGGATGCGCGCGGGTGCGTCGGGGCTGCTGGGATCGGCCACCTGGAACGTCGGTCGCATCGAGGGCGGCCACGGCACGTCGATCGTGCCCGACCGCTGCAGCCTGCTCGTCGACCGCAGGCTCATGCCGGGCGAGACCGGTCAGGAGGCGCTCGCGCAGCTGGAGGCGGGGATCGCCCACGCGATCGGCCTGCTCGGGTGCACCGCTGAGGCGAGCCTGCTGATGGAGATGCCAGGGTTCGAGACCGACCCGACGCATCCGCTCGTCGCCACCGCCGTCGAGGCGCTCCAGGCCGAGGGCGAGGCGGGGCCGATCGAGGCCTGGACGGCTGCGTGCGAGGGAGGATTCATCGCCCGCCAGCACGGCTGCCCGACGATCATCCTGGGCCCCGGCGACATCACCGGCCAGGCCCATCAGCCCGACGAGCGCGTGCGCATCTCGCATCTCGCGACGGCTGCACGCGCGTACACTCGCATGCTCGTGCACCTGCACGATGCGCGGGCCACCCTGCGCACCCACACCATCATCGCCTGAAGCACCACGCACGACCGCATGACCGCACGACTCTGAAGCACGACCCCAAGGCAGCATCCAGAAGGGACACGGCAATGACCGAGCAGACAGCAGCGGCGAATCCGCCGCACGAACCACCGCCCATCACGCGCGAGCTCGACCTCTCGCCCATCCAGCGCACGACCGTCAGGAAGTCGGTCATGGGCGCGATGGCGGGCAACGCCATCGAATGGTTCGACTACGGCATCTACGGCTACCTCACCGTGCATCTGGCGAGCCAGATCTTCGGCGGCTCCGACGACGCCGTGCTGTGGGCGCTCCTCGGCTTCGCGGTGTCGTTCCTCATCCGCCCCATCGGCGGCGCGGTGCTCGGGCCGCTCGGCGACCGCATCGGGCGCCAGAAGGTGCTCGTCTTCACGATCCTGATGATCTCGCTCGCGACCGCCGCGATCGGCATCCTGCCCACCTTCGAGCAGGTCGGCTGGCTCGCCCCGATCCTGCTGTTCCTGCTGCGCATGGTGCAGGGCTTCTCGGCGGGCGGCGAGTACGCCGGCGCCGCCGTCTACATGGCTGAGCACGCGCCCGACGACCGCCGCGGCTTCTGGGGCTCGTTCCTGGAGTTCGGCACGCTGCTGGGCTTCTCACTCGCGGCGATCCTCGTCACGGGTCTCGAGTTCATCGTCGGCCCCGAGGGCATGGAGGCCGGCTGGTGGCGCCTGCCGTTCCTGCTGACCCTGCCGCTCGGCATCGTCGCGCTGCTGATGCGCTCGAAGCTGCACGACTCCGACACCTTCAAGGAGGCGCAGGCGCAGGACACCCGCACGAGCGCATGGCAGGTGCTGCGCGACGTCGTCACGAAGCAGCCGAAGCAGCTGCTGAAGATCATGGGCATCACGATCCTCATCAACACCGCGTTCTACCTCGTGCTGACCTACATGCCGACGTTCCTCACCACCTCCCTCGACATGGATGCGACGCAGTCCGGGCTCATGCTCGTCGGCGTGCAGCTGGTGATGATGGCGGTGATCGTGCCGCTCGGTGCCCTGACCGACCGGATCGGCAGGCGGCCGGTGCTGCTCATCGCAGCCGTCGGCTTCACGCTCTTCTCGATACCGGCGATCCTGCTGCTCAACACGGGCAATGTGTTCCTGCAGGTGCTGGGCCTGGCGATCTTCGGCATCTTCCTGGTGATGCTGCTGTGCAACATCTCGGCAACGCTGCCCGCGCTGTTCCCGACGACGGTCCGCTACGCGGGCTTCGCGCTCGGCTACAACGTCGCGACGTCGCTGCTGGGCGGGCCCGCTGGCCTCATCAACGAGTCGCTCATCCAGAGCACGGGGTCGACGCTCGTGCCCGGCTTCTACATGACGGCCGCGGGCATCATCGGCCTCATCGCGATCTGGACCTTCAACGAGACCGCCGGCCGCAGCCTGCGCGGCGATGTCGTGCCCGGCGATGACGACGTCGATCGCATCGCGATCGGCGAAGATCTCATCGGCAAGGTGAACGACCCGAACCACGAGCTGGTCGACGGCCAGCTGCCCTCGGGCGGTGGAGGCCGCAGCAGCAGCTGACGGTGCACAGACGGATGCGCTCCTGCCCTCGGGCGGGGGCGCATCCGTCTGTGCGGGCAGTGGGTTCCGTTTTGTACCCCAAGCGCGTAGCGTCGCGGGCATGCGAGCACTCACCTGGCAGTCCAAGCGCACGGTCACCGTCGAGGAGGTGCCGGATCCGCGCATCGAGCAGCCCACCGACGTCGTCATCCGCGTGACGTCCGCCGCGATCTGCGGCTCCGACCTGCACCTCTACGAGCTCTTCGGCCCCTTCCTCGCCAAGGGCGACGTGCTGGGGCACGAGACCATGGGGGTCGTCGAGGAGGTCGGCGCCGGCGTCACCGGACTGACGCCCGGCGACCGCGTCGTCATCCCGTTCGTGATCGCCTGCGGCGACTGCTTCATGTGCGCCCGAGGACTCACGACCCAGTGCGAGACCACCCAGAACCGCGACCAGGGCACCGGGGCCGCCCTCTACGGCTACACCTCGCTCTACGGCTCCGTGCCGGGCGGCCAGGCAGAGCGTCTGCGCGTGCCGCTCGCCGACTTCAACGCCACCAAGGTCGGGCAGGAGCTGCCCGACGACCGCTACCTCTTCCTCAGCGACATCCTGCCCACCGCCTGGCAGGGCGTCGCCTTCGCCGCTGTGCCCGAGGGCGGCACCTTGGCCGTGCTGGGGCTCGGCCCCGTCGGCCAGTTCGCCGCCCGGATCGGGCGCCACCTCGGCCACCGCGTGCTCGCCGTCGACCCCGTGCCCGAGCGTCGCGCCATGGCCGAGCGCCACGGCATCGAGACGCTCGACATGGAAGGCGCCACCGAGGCGCTGCGCGAGGCCACCGAGGGTCGCGGCCCCGACTCGATCGTCGATGCCGTCGGCATGGAGGCGCACGGCTCGACCGGGGCCGCCACCGCGCAGGCGATCGTCGGCCTGCTGCCCGATGCGCTGGCGAAGCCGATGATGCAGCAGGCCGGGCTCGACCGCCTCTCGGCGCTCATGACCTCGTTCGACGCCGTGCGACGAGGCGGCACCGTCTCCCTCAGCGGTGTCTACGTCGGCACGGCCGACCCCATCCCGATGATGACCCTCTTCGACAAGCAGGTCGCGATCCGTATGGGCCAGTGCAATGTGCAGTCCTGGCGCGACACCCTCCTGCCGATCGTCGAGGACGCCTCCGACCCGCTCGGCGTCGAGGACCTGGTGACGCATCGCGTGCCGCTCGATCGCGCACCCGAGATGTACGAGACCTTCCAGAAGAAGGAGGACGGCTGCATCAAGGTCGTGCTCGAGCCCTGATCGGCAGCCTTCCCCTGCTACGCGCCGCTGCCACCCGCATCCGTCCTGATCCAGCCGGGCCTTCGCACATCGAATCGAGGGCGCGTCACCGGTTGAAGACCGTGGGTCCTCGATTCGAGACGGATCGCGAATCGGTCGTCATCCGGGGACGGCGGCGCCCCGGGCATGCGAAAGGCCCCGGGGTGGAGCCCGGGGCCAATCGTGCGCGAGGGGGGACTTGAACCCCCACGTCCTTGCGGACACTGGCACCTGAAGCCAGCGCGTCTGCCAATTCCGCCACTCGCGCGCAGCCCGGCTTCACCCGGGCAACTTGACGAGAATATCAGGTTCCTAGCCGCGCCGGGTACGCTAACGGCGGCTGAAGGGAGGTGAAGCACACCATGGGAATTCTCGATTCGATCGAACGCGGTCTGGAGAAGGCCGTCAACGGCGCCTTCGCCAAGACCTTCCGCTCCGGCGTCGAGCCGGTGGAGATCGCCAGCGCGCTCAAGCGCGAGCTCGACACCCAGGCGAGCGTGGTCTCCCGCGATCGCATCCTGGTGCCGAACCACCTGACCGTGCGACTGTCGCCCGCCGACTTCCAGAAGCTCCGCCGCCTCGGCGACTCGCTCCTCGATGAGCTGACCGGCACGCTGCAGACGCACGCGCGGCAGTCCGGCTACTCGTTCCCCGGCCCGATCGACCTCGGGCTCGAACCCGACGAGGGCATCACCACCGGGATGCTCGAGATCCGCTCCGACACGGAGGCCGGCGAGGTCGTCTGGACGGCGGTCGTCGACATCAAGGGCAAGCGCTACAAGCTGCGCAAGGGCAGCACGGTCATCGGCCGCGGCTCGGACGCCGAGATCACGGTCGACGACGCCGGAGCCTCGCGCAAGCACGCCGAGATCATCTGGGACGGCAGCCGCGCCCAGGTGAGCGACCTCGGCTCCACCAACGGCACCACGCTCAACGGCAGGGCGCTCAAGAGCGCGCTCCTGGAGCCCGACTCGATCATCGACATCGGTGCCACGCGGATCGTCTACCGCCTGCTGGCTCAGTCGAAGGAGCAAGCGTGAGCGAACTCACCCTCATCATCATCAGGATCGGCTTCCTCGCCCTGCTGTGGCTGTTCATCTTCATCGTGCTCTACTCGCTGCGCAGCGACCTCTTCGGTCCGAAGCTGACTCCCTTGCAGCGCGTCGCGGTGCAGAGCGCCCGATCCCGCGAGGGCGGCTCGACGCCCGCCCAGGCCCCGGCCTCCTCGGAGGCGCCGACGACCGTGAACGAACGGGCGGCACCCGCCGGGGCGACCAGCGCATCCGCACCCTCCCGTGAGGCCTCCCGCATCGTCGTCACCTCCGGCCCGCGCGCCGGACTCGAGCTCGACCTGCCGCAGACCGGCCTCTCCATCGGGCGCTCCTCCGGCAGCGGGCTGCAGATCAAGGACGACTACACCTCGAGCAACCACGCCAAGATCGTGCGCTGGCGCGACCAGTGGGTGGTGCAGGATCTCGGCTCGACCAATGGCACCTTCGTCGAGGGCAAGCGCATCAGCGAGTCGACGCCGGTGCGGGTCGGCACGGCCGTGCGCATCGGCACCACCACGTTCGAGCTGAGGCACTGAGCTTGAGCACACCGCTCGCGGCAGCACTCAGCCACGTCGGCAGGATCCGCACCGAGAATCAGGACTCCGGCTATGCCGGCGCCCGGATGTTCTTCGTGGCGGATGGCATGGGCGGGCACGCGGGAGGCGACGTCGCGAGCGCCATCGTCACGCGCAGGGCGCGCGAGGCCGACCGCGAGTACGCGACCGCCGAGGAGGCCGCGCAGGCGCTTGCGACGGCGCTGCGCGAGGGCAACGACGCACTGCAGCAGGCGATGCTCGAGCATCCGGAGCTCTCAGGCATGGGCACCACCGGCTCCGGCATCATCCGAGTCGGTGACGAGGTGGGCATCGCCCACATCGGCGACAGCCGCATCTACCGCTACCGGGTGGGCGCGCTCGAGCAGATCTCGACCGACCACACGTTCGTGCAGAAGCTGGTCGACGCCGGTCGCATCACGCGCGAGGAGGCGGAGCACCACCCGCGCCGCAACGTCGTGATGCGCGTGCTCGGCAACGTCGAGCACTACCCAGAGATCGACACCCTGGTCGAGAAGGTCTACCCGGGCGACCGCTGGCTGGTGTGCTCCGACGGCCTCTCCAGCTACGTGGACGAGGATCGCATCCGCGCCATCCTCGCGCAGGGCCTCGACACCCCGTCGACCGTGCAGCGGCTCGTCAACGAGTCGCTCTCGCGCGGCGCCCCCGACAACGTCACCGTGGTGCTGTGCGACGTCGACGAGCGCCGCTCCTCATCGATCGAGCCCACCACCGTCGGCTCCGCCGCTGCGCCCATCAGCTACGAGGCGATCGAGCCAGAGCGCACGTCCGTGAGCCTCGGCCAGCTCATCCTGCACCCGCGCCAGTCGCGCATGCAGCCGGCCTTCGAGCACTTCGAGCCCGAGAGCGAAGAGTTCCTGCAGGAGCTGCTGGCCGAGCAGCGCCGGATGCGCCGCAACCGCCGCATCACGTGGGGCATCGGTGCCCTGCTCGCACTCATCGGCATCGTCGCCGTCTCGATGTTCTTCTACAGCTGGACGCAGGATCGCTACTTCGTGGGCGTCAACGACGCCGGCAACGTCGCGATCTACCAGGGCATCCAGCAGCAGATCGGCCCGATCGTGCTCGCCACCCAGGTGGAGGAGACCGACATCGCGATCGTCGATCTCACTCCCTTCAACCAGCGCAACGTCGAGCAGACGCTCTCTGCCGATTCGCTGGAGGCCGCGCAGGCGATCGTCGAGCGATTGGAGCGATCGCCATGAGCGACCAGACTGCTCCGAACGCGCTGCAGACCGGCATCGTGCAGCTGCGCGACGTCACCGAGGCCATCAGGGTGCGCATCCGCAACCCCGCGAAGCTGCGCAACCTCGAGCTCTTCCTGCTCGTCATCGCGTGGGTGATCGCCGGCGGCGCCATGGTGCTCGTGCAGCTCGGCGCCCTGCAGCGCGTCGACCTGTTCCCGCTGCAGCTCGCCGGGCTCCTCGGCGCCCTCACGCTCGCCCTGCACATCGCGCTCCGGGTCGTCGCGCGCGAGGCCGACGCCATCATCCTGCCTGTCGCAACCGTGCTCAACGGCCTCGGCCTCGCGATGATCTACCGCATCGACATCGCCGATGGCGCAACCGGCTGGGATGCCGCATCCATGCGCCAGATCGCGTGGACGGGCATCGCGCTCATCATCGCGATCCTGGCGATCATCATCGTGCGCAACCACCGCGTGCTGGCGCGCTACCGGTACCTCGCGATGGCCGTCGCGTTCCTGCTGCTGATCCTGCCGCTCATGCCGGGCATCGGCCGCACCGTCAACGGCGCGACCGTCTGGATCGGCGTCGGCCCGCTCTCGTTCCAGCCGGGCGAGCTCGCGAAGATCGCGCTGGCGATCTTCTTCGCCGGCTACCTGATGACGGCGCGCGACTCCCTCTCGGTGGTCGGCCGGAAGCTCCTCGGCGTGCGCTTCCCGCGCCTGCGGGACCTCGGCCCGATCCTGGTGGTGTGGGCGATGTGCATGCTCGTGCTGATCTTCCAGCGCGACCTCGGCACCTCGATGCTCTACTTCGGCCTGTTCCTGGTGATGATCTACGTCGCCACGGGACGCCGCTCCTGGATGGTCATCGGCCTCGGCCTCGTCACCGTCGGCGGCGTCGCTGCCTACTTCTCGCTCGGCTACGTGCAGCGCCGCGTGCACGCGTGGATCCACGCGTTCGACACGGATGTCTACAACGCCACCGGCGGCTCGTTCCAGATCGTGCAGGGCGTGTTCGGCATGGGCCACGGCGGTGTGCTCGGCACCGGCCTCGGCCTCGGGCGACCGGAGCTCACGCCCTACGCCAACAGCGACTACATCATCCCGTCGCTCGGCGAGGAGCTCGGCCTGACCGGCATCTTCGCGATCCTGGCGCTCTACCTGATCCTGATCTCGCGCGGCGTCCGCATCGGCTTCCAGGGCCCGGATGACTTCACGAAGCTGTTGGCCGTCGGCCTCGCCTTCGCGATCGCGCTGCAGGTGTTCATCGTCGTCGGCGGCGTCACGCGGCTCATCCCGCTGACAGGCCTGACGACACCGTTCTTGGCAGCCGGCGGATCGTCGCTGCTGGCCAACTGGCTCATCGTCGCCCTGCTGCTGAGGCTGAGCGACTCGGTGCGCGGAAGGGGGATCGTATGAGTGACGCCACGAAGGAGCAGAGCATGCGACGACCCATCCGGCGTGTCAGCACCCTGCTGCTGATCATGTTCGTCGGGCTGTTCGGCTCATCGACCATGATCCAGGCGGTGCAAGCCGACTCGCTGCGCGCGGATGACCGCAACACCCGCACGCTCTACGACTCGTTCGCCGTCGAGCGCGGCTCGATCGTCGTCGACGGCGTGCAGGTCGCGCTCTCGACCCCGTCGAACGACGAGTACGAGTGGCAGCGGGAGTACCCGATGGGCGAGCTCTACTCCCACATCACCGGCTACAACACCCTCGGTCAGGGCAACACCGGCATCGAGGGTGCGATGAACGAGGAGCTCACGGGCACCGCGAACAGCCAGTTCTTCGACCAGATCGTCGCGACCATCACCGGGCAGGACCCCGCGGGCTCCTCCGTCGAGCTCACGATCGACTCCGGCGCGCAGCAGGCGGCGGCGGATGCGCTGGGCGACCGGGAGGGCGCGGTGGTCGCGCTCGACCCCGAGACCGGCGACGTGCTCGCGATGCACTCGACGCCGAACTTCGACCCCAACGCCTTCGCTGAGCACAACACCGCGGCCGTGCAGGAGCTGCACGACCAGCTGAACGCAGACCCGACGCAGCCGCTCCAGAACAACACCATCCGCGGAGACCTGTACTTCCCCGGCTCCGTCTTCAAGGTGCTGGTGCTCGCCGCAGCCCTCGAGTCTGGCCAGTACACGCTCGAGTCAGAGTTCGACAACCCTGAGACCCTGCGGCTCACCGGCAGCAGTCACGAGATCCGCAACGCATCGCGCTCCACGTGCGGTCCTGGTGAGACCGTCACGCTCGAGACGGCCTTCATCCAGTCGTGCAACATCCCCTTCGCGCAGCTCGGCGAAGAGCTGGGCGAAGACGCGATCGCGCAGCAAGCGGAGGCGTTCGGGTACGGGCAGTCGCTCAACATCCCCCTCAGCGTCTCGCCGAGCACCTACCCCACCGGCCTCGAGCCGTCTCAGCTGCAGCTGACCGCGTTCGGCCAGGACAACGTGCGCGTCACGCCGCTGCAGATCGCGATGACGACCGCCGCGATCGCCAACGACGGCACGATGATGCAGCCGAACATGGTCGACCGCGTCCTCGCGCCCAATCTCGACGTGCTCGCAGAGCCCGAGCCCACCATCCTGGGCAATCCGGTCACGGCAGAGGTCGCCGCGCAGGTGCGTGCAACGATGGAGCTCGGCGTCGCAGAGGGACTCGCCTCCAACGCCCAGATCGACGGCGTCACGGTGGGCGGCAAGACCGGCACCGCGGAGACGGGCGAGAACAACGAGCCCTTCAACCTGTGGTTCACGGGGTACGGAGAATTGGACGACCGGAGCGTGGCAGTCGCCGTCGTGGTCGTGCCAGATGAGAACATCGTCGGTGACACTTCAAACGTGATCGCCGCGCCAATCGGGAGAGCAGTGATCGAGGCGGTGCTGAACTCATGAGACCATCCAGCGGACTCACCTTCGGTGGGCGATACCAGCTGACAAGCCGGATCGCCATCGGAGGCATGGGCGAGGTGTGGCAGGCGACCGATCAGGTGATCGGGCGCACGGTCGCGCTGAAGATCCTCAAGGACGAGTACATGGGGGACCCCGGGTTCCTCGAGCGGTTCCGCGCGGAGGCGCGGCACGCAGCGCTCGTCAACCACGAGGGCATCGCCAACGTGTTCGACTACGGCGAGGAGGAGGGCAGCGCCTTCCTGGTGATGGAGCTCGTGCCCGGCGAGCCGCTCAGCGCCATCCTCGACCGGGACCGCACGCTCTCGGCCGACAAGGTGCTCGACATCGTCGCGCAGACCTCTGCCGCGCTGCACGCCGCCCACCAGGCCGGCCTGGTGCACCGCGACATCAAGCCCGGCAACCTGCTGATCACACCAGAGGGCCGCGTCAAGATCACCGACTTCGGCATCGCACGCATCGCCGACCAGGTGCCGCTGACCGCGACCGGCCAGGTGATGGGCACGGTGCAGTACCTCTCGCCGGAGCAGGCCTCCGGTCAGCAGGCCGCGCCGTCGACCGACATCTACTCGCTCGGCATCGTCGCCTACGAGGCGCTCGCCGGCCGTCGCCCCTTCACGGGCGAGTCGCAGGTGGCGATCGCCATGGCGCACATCAACGACGCGCCGCCGGATCTCCCCGGCACCGTGCCGGAGCCGGTGCGCAACCTGGTGCTCTCGTGCATCGCCAAGACGCCGGCCGACAGGCCGACCTCGGCGGCGCACCTCTCGCGCGCCGCCACGATGCTGCGCCGCGGCGACATCGCCGGTGCCGCAGCGATCGTGCCGGGCATCGCGTCCACCGACTCGTTCGCGACGATCGACTCCCCCACGCAGGCAGCCACCCGCGTCATCACCACGCAGTCGACGCCGGTCACCGCCTCACTGCCAACGGCAGCGGCGACCACCACGCGGCGCGCCAACGAGCGGCGTCGCACGAACCCCTGGATCTGGCCTGTCGTGATCCTGGCCGTGCTGCTCGTCGCGGCCGGCACGGCGATCGTCTTCATGATCATCAACAACGCGCAGAACGCGCCGCAGCCAACCGAGACGTCGCAGACGGCGACCGACCCCGCGATGATCCAGATCGACCCGGCCGACTTCGAGGGCATGACGGAGGCGCAGTTCCGCCAGGCGATCGAGGCGCTCGACCTCGTGGCGAGCGTCGAGACGGGCGACCCCGCCACCAGCCCCGACGACGTCGCGCGCATCTACGCCGTCGACCCGACCGGCCCCGTGGCTCCGGGTTCGACCGTGACCGGCACCATCCGAGGCCCGGTCGCAGCGATCGAGGCCCCCACCTCTGCACCCCGGATGCAAGGGGACGCAGATGCGAGCGACCTCACGGCGGGCGAGCCGTACACGATCGTCTGGGATGCCGCCAGCTGCCCGGCGGGCTACACGCTGGCCGGCTACGACGTCACCATCAACTGGGCGAACGGCGACGAGGAGACGCTGCAGATCAACGGCGCGCAGCTGAACATCACGCAGATGCCGACCGGCGACAACACCGTCTCCTACGTCTACCGCTGCGACATCGACGGCGGGCAGACGCTCACGAGCGGTGACTCGCCGACGCTCACGATGACGGCAGCGGCGCCCGAGGAGACACCGACGCCGACCCCGACGCCGACGCCGACGCCCGAGCCGACGGAGCCGGTGGCCACACTGCCCGTCGAGCCCCCGGACGGGCCCTGATCTGGCGAGTGACGTAGAATCGACCGATCCCTGCGCGAGCCGGGGTCCATCCGGACTGGACGCACGAGGTGAGGAGCCGCGTTGACCGACAGCATCATCGCGTCGCTGCGCACCCTCGGCGACCGCTACGAGATCGGCGATCTCATCGGGCAGGGCGGCATGGCGCAGGTGCATCTCGCTCGCGACACCCGCCTCGACCGCCAGGTGGCCGTGAAGCTGCTGAAGCCCGACCTGTCGAAGGATCCCGAGTTCCGCACGCGCTTCCGACAGGAGGCTCAATCGGCCGCGCGCATGTCGCACCCGACGGTCGTGCGTGTGTTCGACGCCGGCGAGGAGCCCACCGTCGACCCGCAGGGCGAGCCCGCCGCTGTGCCGTACATCGTCATGGAGTACGTCGACGGCCGGATGGTGAAGGACATCATCGCTGAGGGTCCGCTGCCCGAGGCAGAGGCCGTGCGCATCACCAAGGGCATCCTGACGGCGCTCGAGTACTCGCATCGCGCGGGCATCGTGCACCGCGACATCAAGCCCGGCAACGTCATGGTCACGCCCGGCGGCCAGATCAAGGTGATGGACTTCGGCATCGCGCGCGCCGTCAGCGAGACCAGCGCGAACGTCGCCCAGACCGGCACGATCCTCGGCACCGCCGGCTACTTCTCGCCGGAGCAGGCGCGCGGCGAGTCGGTCGATGCCCGCACCGACCTCTACTCCACGGGCGTCATCCTCTTCGAGCTGCTGACGGGCAAGCCGCCGTTCCAGGCAGACACCGCCGTCGGCGTCGCCTACCAGCATGTCGCCGAGGAGCCGCCGACCACCTCATCCATCACGCCTGGCATCACGCCGCAGATGGACTCGGTGGTGCAGAAGGCGCTGCTGAAGCCGCGCGACGACCGCTTCCAGACGGCCACCGAGTTCAAGCAGGCGCTCGACGACGCGCTCGCCGGCACCCTCGTGCCCTTCGAGAGCCCGCAGACGGCGCCGATCGAGATCGGTGCAGCGACGACCATGTTCGCCGCGCTCGCCGCCGACGACGCCGAGCCCGAGACCGCGGCGGCTGCTGCAGCAGCAGAGCGCAG
Organism: Agrococcus sp. ARC_14; assembly: GCF_022436485.1. NCBI lineage: Bacteria > Bacillati > Actinomycetota > Actinomycetes > Micrococcales > Microbacteriaceae > Agrococcus > Agrococcus sp. ARC_14. The sequence continues at coordinate 302,775 of NZ_JAKUDO010000001.1, read as the reverse complement.
CCGCAAGCCGCATCTTGCGTGGCTGTGGGGCGCGGTCGCGCTCATCGCTGTGCTCGTCGTGGGTGCTGGCGTCTGGGCGTTCAGCCTCGGCAACCTCGAGATCGCCGGGCTGTCGACGCCTGTGCCCGAGGTCGTCGGCCTGCAGGAGGAAGAGGCGATGGCCGCGGTCGAGGGCGCGGAGCTGCTGCCGGAGGTTCGCCGCACCATCGACGCGGCCCCGGCAGGCACCGTGCTGCGCTCCGAACCCGAGGCCGGCGTCAACATCGCGCCCGGCTCTGCCGTGCAGCTGATTGTCTCCAACGGCCCCCCGCCGGCGCCGCTCATGAGCGTCACGAACCTCACGGAGGCGCAGGCGAGGCAGGCGCTCGAGGCCGCGGGATACACGGTCGGCGACGTCACTCGCGACTCATCAGAGACCGTGGCGGCCGATCAGGTCATCAGCACGGACCCGAGCGCTGGCACCGACGTCTCGCAGGGCGCCACGATCGATCTCGTGCTCTCGAACGGCCTGGTGCCCGTGCCGGACGTCACCGGCCAGCCGATCGCCGCAGCGGCATCGCAGATGCAGGAGCTCGGCCTCACGGTCGAGCGCCGCTTCACGCTGCGCTGCATGGGCGGCGACGTCGTCGAGCAGTCGCTCGCACCTGGCGACCACCCGCAGGGCAGCACGATCACGCTGCTCTACTGCAACGGCCAGCCCCCGCCCCCGCCGGAGCCCGAGCCCACCCAGGACCCCGAGCCCAGCGAGAGCGAGGATGGCGGCGGCAACGGTGGCGGCAATGGCGGCGGCAACGGTGGCGGCGGCGGCGGCGGGAACGACGACGACTGAGGTCGTCGGGCTAGCCTCGCCTATCGCGCAGGAGCCGGCGCCAGCGTGACAAGTGGCGCGCGGCCAGCGGCCCGTTCCGCAGCACCGGCGAGACCCGCAGCCTCCAGCCAGTTGCCGAGCATCCGGTAGCCGCCCTCGGTGAGCACCGACTCCGGGTGGAACTGCACGCCCCACACCGGCGCCTCGCGGTGCTCGAGCGCCATGATCACGCCGTCTGCCTGACCGGCCGTGTCGTCCGCATCCGCACCCGACGCATCCGGGAGCGACCCCGCCGAGGTCACCGCGGGCAGCGTGCGCGCCGTGACGCGCAGCATCGCCGGCATCGTGCCGTCGACGATGGCGAGCGAGTGGTAGCGGGTCGCCGTGAGCGGGCTCGGCAGCCCCTCGAAGACCGTCGTGCCGTCGTGCGTCACGAGGCTGGTCTTGCCGTGCATGAGCTCCGGCGCGTGCGTGACGACGCCGCCGAGCGCCTCCGCGATCGCCTGGTGGCCGAGGCAGACGCCCAGCAGCGGCGTGCCGGTCTCGATCGCGGCGTGCACCATCGGGATCGACACGCCCGCGTCGGCGGGTGCGCCCGGCCCCGGCGACAGCAGCACGGCGTCCCACTCGGTGATGGTGGAGGCCTCGACCGCGTCGTTGCGCACGACCTCGACCTCTGCGCCGAGCTCCTCGAGGTAACCGGCGAGCGTGTAGACGAAGGAGTCGAAGTTGTCGACGACGAGGATGCGGGTCATGTCAGTCCAGAGATGGATGCGCGCCCGGATGCGTCGAGCACCGGGTCGGGGGTGGGGAAGAACTCCTGCATGACCCACGGGTAGACGTGGAAGATCAGCAGGTAGGCGACGCCGGCGACGAGCGCCAGCGCGAGGACGAGCCTCAGTGGCCACGGCCCGGGCAGCGCGCGCCAGATGGCTGCGTACATCAGAGCCTCCCGAGCGTCTCGGCGAGCTCGGCGGGCATGCCGTCGGAGGCGGGCTGCCAGCCGACCATCGTCGCGTAGGCGATGAGCCTGCCCTCGGCCGACCACTCGGGGTTGCAGGTCGTGAGCGTCAGGTAGCGGCCGTCCGCAGGAGTCTCGGGCTGCTGCGGCACTGTGGCGACGACACCGACGCCGGTGGGCGCGACGTACTCGTGGTTGCGGAACTCGTAGACGTACCAGGCCTCGGCCGTCTTCACGTAGATGCGGTCGCCGATGCGCATCTCGTCGAGGTGCGTGAAGGGACCGCCCTGGCCGTTGCGGTGGCCCGCGACGGCGAAGTTGCCCAGCTCGCCCGGCATCGCCGATTCGCTGTAGTGCGCGAGGCCCTGCTCGAGGGAGTCGAGCACCGTGCGGCTCGTGCCCTGCCCGACGGTGCGCTCGAACTCCCCCAGGCGCGGGATGTACATGACGGCGAACGAGTCGAGCTCTGCCGGCACCGTCTCGGCGGGCGGCTCGTCGGTGCGCAGCTCGGTCTGCGGCGAGGCCACCACGTTCGGGCCGAGCTCTGCGGCGAACACCTGGGCTGCCTGCTGCTGCTGGCCGCCGAGCACCGCGTCGGCCAACCACACCTGCCAGCCCGCGTAGCCGAGAGCCAGCACTCCGACCGTGAGCAGCAGCTCGCCGAGAACGCTCGCGAACGTGGCTCGGCGCCGCGGTCGGCGCCGGCGCTCGCGCTGCTGCCTGGCCACGGAACAATCCTAGGGCCCGACTGCATTACCATGGGGTTCCATGAGCCCCAGCGAGAAGTCCGTGGAGAAGGCGTCTGCTGCCAAGCCCAAGAAGGGCCGCGAGCGGAACCCCCACGATGCGCAGCGCAACCCCGCCTGGTTCAAGCCCGTCATGTTCGGCTTCATGATCGTCGGGTTCCTGTGGGTCATCGTCTACTACATCTCGGGCACGACCCTGCCGATCCCGTCGCTCGGCTCGTGGAACATCGTCATCGGCTTCGCCGTGATGTTCGTCGGGTTCATCATGACCACGCGCTGGAAATAGTCGAGTTACACGCGTGTAGTTTTCCCCAGGTGTGGATAAACCTGTGGAGAACGCTCAGAGCACGAGCGCGATCCGGAGCGCGAAGAGCGCAGCGAGCACGACGGCGACCCCGCCGATGACGAGCCAGGCTGCCTTCGTGGCCTGGTCGCCACGCATGCGCTTGTGCACCCATCCGATGCCGAAGCCCAACGCCAGCCCGATCACGAGCCCTCCGACGTGCGCCGGCCACGAGATGCCGCCGAACATGAAGGTGATGACCAGGTTGATGCCGACCATCACCAGCAGCGCGGGCTGCACGCGCCCGATCATGCGCTGCATGCCGATCATCATGCCGAAGAGCGCGTAGATCGCGCCCGATGCGCCGACCACCGCCGACATGGGCGTGAGCCAGGCGACCGCGACCGCCGCGCCCGCGGCGCTCACGATGTAGGCCGCGAGGAACGGCAGCCTGCCGATGCGCTGCTCGATGGCCGGGCCGACCATGTAGAGCACCATCATGTTGAAGGCGAAGTGCAGCACCCCCGCGTGCACGAGCGCGTAGGTGACGAAGCGCCATGGCTCGACGAGCGAGTAGCCCAGGAAGTACATGAGCTGGCTCGACAGGTCGCCCGGCAGGATCTGCATCGCGCCGACGAGCGCCGTCACCGCGATGATCGCGATGGTGACCGGTGCCGGCTGCGCGAGCCACTGCCGGACACGGCCACCGACCGCGGTGCGCGGGCGGCCGTTGGCGACCCGCGTCTCGCGCTGCAGCGTGCGCTGCTCCTGCGCGAGCTCGCGCACGCAGTCGGGGCAGCGGACGCCCACGGGCACCTGCTGCTGGCATTCGCCGCAGACCGTGCGCCCGCAGCGCGAGCACAGCACCCAGCTGACCCGGTCAGGGTGCCGGTAGCACCGATCGGCCGGCGCGGATGCGGTCACGGAAGGCTCAGGCCTGCTGGATCTCGACGGCCTCGATGACGACGTCCTCGAGCGGCTTGTCACGGCCGTCGGTCGCCACCGCCTGGATCGCGTCGACGACGGCCTGCGACGCCTCGTCCTCGACGAGACCGAAGATCGTGTGCTTGCCCTGCAGCCACGGCGTCGGGATGGTAGTGATGAAGAACTGCGAGCCGTTCGTGCCCTTGCCCGCGATCTTGCCGGCGTTCGCCATGGCGAGCACGTAGGGAGCGTCGAAGGTGAGGTCGGGGTGGATCTCGTCGTCGAACTGGTAGCCCGGGCCGCCGACGCCCTGACCGAGCGGGTCGCCGCCCTGGATCATGAAGTCGGGGATGATGCGGTGGAAGATCACACCGTCGTAGAGCGGCGCGGTCGACGTCTCGCCGGTGGCGGGGTGCGTCCACTCGCGAGCACCTGTCGCCAGGTCGGTGAAGTTCTTGACGGTCGTGGGAGCGTGGTCGCCGAGGAGATTGACCTTGATCTCGCCGAGATTCGTACGGATCGTTGCGACAGCAGTGTGGTGAGCCATGTGTCGATCCTCCCACAGCAGGGCGCTCCGAAGACGGTCTCCGGGGCTCGGTTCGACGACAGCGAAACCGCCCGACACTGGGTGACGTGCCCAGGAAAACCTGCAAGGATGACGCCCAGGCTTCGACCACGGAAGGACAGCCATGTCACTCGAACTCACGCGCAAGCGCGCGAAGGAGATCAAGAAGCTCCGCAAGCAGGCCGACAAGCTCTGGGCTGAGCAGCGGACCGTGAGCAATCACGCCGCTGAGATCGCCCGTCAGGCGAAGGATCAGGCACGTGCCTACGGCAACGAGTCGCTGCGGCCTGCCGCCGAGCGCGCCGTGCACCGTGGTGTCGACGCCGGCCGTGACGGACTCTCGAAGGCCACCAAGGGCTGGAACAGCACCGTCGTTCCCGCGATCGCCACGGGCCTCGGCTCGTTCGCTGCGATGGCACAGCTCGCCAAGGACGACCGCGTGAAGCACGCGATCGACAACGTGCGCCGCTACGCGACGGTGCCTGAGGTCTCGCCCTCCAAGGCGCAGCGCTCCGGCCCGAACGCGTTCCAGTGGGTGCTCATCGGTGTGGGCACCGTCGCCGTGGTCAGCGCCGCCTACGCCGCATGGCAGACGCTCCGTGCCGACGACGATCTGTGGATCCCGGACGCCGAGGACACCGCGGTCGACGCTCCCCCGCGCTCGGCGGGCCAGCCCTCCGGCGGCCTGGCGGACGGCCCGGAGGCCGGCTCACCGCAGGCCTGATCGAACGACACCGAAGGCCCCGCCACATGGCGGGGCCTTCGTCATGTCTGTGCGCGGTCGCCGCGCAGCGCCTCAGCGCAGCGTGACACCGATGATCACGAGGATCCCGCCGCCCACCAGCAGCCCGGCGGCGAGCAGGAACGAGCGCATCCGCCGTTCCGGCTCCCTGCCCTCGCGGATGGTGCGGAAGATGTCGATGCCGCTCACGACGCAGCAGGCGACCATGAGGCAGAAGCCGATGATGATGAGCGGATGCATGATGGCGGATGCGCGGGTCAGCGCAGCGGGCTGCCGTCGTCGTCGAGATGGCTGATCGCCCAGTCGACCGCGTGCACGTGCCGCAGCTCCGGCACCGCGGCCAGCTGGTGCCAGGCCACGTCGTCGGTGGTGCCGTCGACCTCGACCGCGAGCTCGCCGCCGGTGATCTCGGCGCGATAGAGGATGCGCAGGGCCTGCAGCTCGTCGCCGCGTGCCGTCGTCGGCAGCACCGCGGAGTCGACGCCCAACAAGCCGGTGAGCCGCACGTCGTAGCCGGTCTCCTCCTTGACCTCCCGCACGGCGCCGTCGGCCGGGTGCTCGCCCGGCTCGACACCGCCGCCCGGCAGCGTCCATCCGCTCATGCCGCTCTCGTTCCAGTGCGGCAGCAGGATCTCGCGCCCGTCGCCCTCACCCCTCGTGATGAGGGCGTAGGCGGCGACTCGCATGCGCATCAGGCCATCCTACGGCGACGGCTGCGGCGGGCGGCCCGCTTCGGGCGCGGCACCGGAGCCATCGGGGTCGTGGTCCGCTGACGCATCCGCTCGCTCCTCCGAGGACGCATCCGTCTGCGGCTCGGGCTCGTCGCGCGCCGCGGCCGCCTCGGCCTCGGGCAGCTCCTCGACCGGCTGCGTCGTCACGAGCTCGCCGACGCCCTCGCCTGGCGGCGACTGACCGACCGTGAGCTGGAAGTCGTCGCCGTGCTCGGTGACGCCGTAGACCACCGCGTGCTCGACCGCCGCCGCAGCGTATGCGCGGCGCACGACGACCGGATCCTGCGACAGGTCGCGCGCGAGCGCGATCGCAAGCCCGACCATGACGAGCACGAAGGGCAGCGCAGCGATGATGGTGATCTGCTGCAGGCCGTCGAGCGCATCCTCACCGCCGAGCAGCAGCATGATCGCGGCGACCGCGCCCATCGTGACGCCCCACAGCACCACCGTGCCGCGGTGCGGCTTGAGCGAGCCGCGGTGCGAGAGCGTGCCCATGACGATGGATGCGGCGTCGGCGCCCGAGACGAAGAAGATCGCCACGAGCACCATCACCACGATCGCCGTGATCTGCGCCCATGGCAGCTCGCCGAGCGCCGTGAAGAGCACGGCCTCCTCGGCGCCATCCGTGCCGAGGTCGACGCCGGAGAGCGACAGATCGATGCCCAGCCCGCCGAAGACGGCGAACCACACGAGCGAGACGAGCGTGGGGGCGACGAGCACGCCGGTGACGAACTGGCGCACGGTGCGGCCGCGCGAGATGCGGGCGATGAACATGCCGACGAAGGGCGTCCAGCTGATCCACCACGCCCAGTAGAAGATGGTCCAGCTCGAGAGCCAGTCGGCGACCTCTTGGCCGCCCGCGGCCTCGGTGCGCGAGGACATCACGGCGATCTGCTCGAAGTAGCCGGCGATCGTGGTGGGCAGCAGGTTGAGGATGAAGATCGTCGGGCCGACCACGAAGACGAACAGCGCCAGCAGGCCGGCGAGCACCATGTTGGTGTTCGAGAGCCACTTGATGCCACGCGAGACTCCCGAGACCGCCGAGATCACGAACAGGGCGGTGAGCACCGCGATGATGCCGATCAGCAGCGCGTTCGAGACCTCGTCGAGGCCTGCGACGATCTGCAGGCCGGAGCCGATCTGCAGCGCGCCGATGCCGAGCGAGGTGGCGGAGCCGAACAGCGTGGCGAAGATCGCGAAGATGTCGATCGCGCGGCCCAGCGGCCCCTCGACCACGCGCGTGCCGACCAGCGCCGTGAAGGCCGAGGAGATCAGCAGCGAGCGGCGCTTGCGGAACACGCTGTAGGCGAGCGCGAGGCCAACGACCGAGTAGATCGCCCACGGATGCAGCGACCAGTGGAACATGGTGGTCGCCATCGCCGTGCGCACGGCCTCGGTGTCGGTGCCGCCGCCGGTGCCGGGCGGCGGAGCGATGAGGTGGCTGACCGGCTCGGTGACGCCGTAGAAGACCAGGCCGATGCCCATGCCGGCTGAGAACATCATCGCGATCCACGACACGGTGCTGAACTCTGGTGTCTCGCCGTCGTCGCCGAGCGGGATGCGGCCGTAGCGGCTGAGCGCGATCCAGATGATGAAGATCACGAAGCCGGATGCCGCCAGGGCGAAGAGCCAGCCGGTGTTGTGCACGACCCACTCGAGCCCTGCGCCGGATGCGTCGCTGAGCGACTGGGTGCCCAACGCCCCCCACAGCACGAAGCCGAGGGCGACCGCCGCGGCGACGCCGAAGACGACCTTGTCGAGCGGACGCGGGTCGTCGCTGTCGTCGTCGGCCGGCGTCGGCGGCGCATCGAGCGCCGGATGCAGCGTCCGTGTCGCCTCGATCCCGTGCCGGATCCCCCGCTGCTCGCGCTCGGCATCCGTCGAGTCGTCGTGCCCGCCGACCGTGTGCTCCGTGTGCTCGCTCATCGTCCTCCGCTGCTCCCTGCCTGCTCCGGGACGCGTCGCTCCCGGCGGCCCGCGCCGAGGCGCGCCCGACGGGACCCCACCACGGTAGCCCTCCTGCGCCGCGAGCGCGAAGACGAGGGTGTCAGCGGATGCGGCCGCGGGAGCGCACGCGGCTCTCCATGGTGTCGCGCAGCGGTGCCCCGAGGAACAGGCCCAGCGACGAACCGGCGGCGAGCGCGATGCCGATCGAACCGGCGCCGATGAGCGTCGCGACGCCCAGCACGAGGCTCTCGGCGGTGCCGTCGGCCTCCACGAGCTCGAGCAGGCCTCGGAAGACGGCGGAGCCCGGCACCATGGGCACGATCGCGGCGGTGGTGACGGCGATCGACGGCACGTGCAGGCGGTGGGCGACGAGGATGCCGATGAAGCTTGCGATCAGGGCGCCGAACGCGCTCGAGACCGCTACGTCGAAGCCGCCGGCGGTCGCCGCCGTGTAGCCCAGCCAGGCGATGCAGCCGAGCACGGCGCTGACGACGATGGTACGCAGGCCGGCGCCGTTCCAGATGGCCACGGCGATCGCGATCACCACGACGCCGGCGAACTGCAGCGGCAGCGGGCCCAGCGCGGTGGCCCCGCTCGAGAGCACGAAGCCCATCCCCAGCGCTCGCGCGATCGACAGGCCGCCGACGATGCCGATCACGACGCCGAGCGTGAGGAGCGCGAGGTCGAGGATGCGGCCGCCCGCGGTGAGCGCGAAGCCGTCGATCGCGTCCTGGGCGGCGCCGACGACCGACATGCCCGCGAGCATGAGCACGATGCCCGCGGCGACGATGATCGACGGTCGTGCGTCCTCGAGCAGCGGCACGCCCAGCTGCGCCAGCCAGCTCGTCACCGCGGCGATCGCCGTGACCACGAAGGCGCCGACGATCTGGGCGAAGAAGAAGGGCACTCGCATGCGCGACATCAGCCGCTGCACCATGGCGGCGGCGCACGCGGCGAGGAAGGCGACGAGCGCGATGATCCACGAGGCGCCGAACAGCAGCGCGACGCCGACCGTCAGGACGCCCTGCGCGAGCACGATGAACGCCGGGCGATACATGAACGGCAGGCGGCGGATCGCGTGGAAGCGGCTGCGCGCATGCTCGAGCTCGAGGCCGCCCTCGATGTCGGCGACGAGCGCCTGCAGCTGCTGCAGCTTGGCGTGGTCGGGCACGGGCGCGCGCACGACCCGGATCAGCGTGATCGGCAGGTCGGTGTCGTGGCGGTGGTAGGAGACGCCGATCGAGTTGTAGGTGACGTCGACGTGCACGGGGCGGATGCCGAGCGCACCCGAGACGCGGATGGTCGCGAGCGCGACGTCGTTGGCCGAGGCGCCGACGGCGGTCAGCGCCTCGGCGATGCGCATCGCGAGGTCGATGACCTTGCGCGCATGCACCTCGTCGATCGTGAGGATGGCCTCGGTCATCGGCCGCGCGGACGCGTCTGTGCGGATCGCGCCCACGATCCGCTGCCGCCAGTCCTTGCGCCTGTCCATCCGGACCATCCTCGCACTGCCCGGTGTCTGGCTGCGACGCCCGACTCAGGCGCAGGAAGGGGCCGTCTCCGTCAGGCGCCCCGGAAGGCATCGGCGTGGTCGCGAGCGAAGTCGATGATGTCGCCAGCGGGGCGGGTGGTCAGGTCGGCGACGGCCGTCGTGACCTCGGCTGCCTCGCCGCGCGCGTAGTGCGCGAAGTCCTCCACCGCTCCCTCGAGCTGCCAGGGCGGCAGCCAGTCGGTCATGGCAGCCGCGAACTCCCGCGGAGAGACATCGCGATACTCGACGGAACGACCGATCGCTGTGGCGAGCGCAGCGGCGATCTCGTCGTGCGTCACCGCCCTTGGGCCGGTGAGCGTGTACGTGCCGTGCACGTCTCCGGTCAACGCGACGGCAGCGGAGGCGGCGATGTCCCGTGTGTCGATGACGCTCACGGCCGCGTCGCCTGCTGACGCTGCGAACCAACCTGCGGCGATGCTGCTCGCGAACCCGAGCAGCGACTGCATGTAGAGGTTGGGACGGAGGACGACGTGCGCGATCTCCGACTGCGCGAGATGCGCCTCGACGGCCGCATGCCAGCGCAGGAACCGCACGGGGGAGTCGGCCGTCGCAGCGAACTGCGACAGCAGCACCAGCCGGCCGAGGCCTGCGTCGCGAGCGATCTCCACGGCACGCATCTGCAGCTCGGCCGCCTCCTCCTCGGAGGGGCTGTTGAGGAACATCGCGTCGATGCCCACGAGCGCCTCGCGGAGGCTCGCGGGGTCCCGCAGATCGCCGACGACCGTCTCTGCGCCGGGGATCTCATGATCGGGACGTCGCGTCATCGCGCGGACGGCCGCGCCGCGGACGCCAAGCTCAGCGACGAGCGCGGAGCCGACGGTGCCGGTCGCCCCGAGCACCAGGACGGTGGGAGTTGTCATGGTCGTTCCTCCTGTTGTTGCGGGTTGAGAACGTGACCAGTCACTGCCGGCAGACCTGCGAGCGGCTCGGAGCGGACTCGTGTCGGCTCAGGATCCGGAGTCGAGGAAACGCTTCGCCCACGGCTCCTGGTCCGCACGCGCCGGGAGATCGATCGAGGCGGCGATCATGTAGAGCATCCCGTCGGCAAAGAAGTCGTGCGCGATGTCAGTGGTCACGCCGCGCATGGACTCGAGGGTCTCGAACGTCTCGCCGGTCCACCGCTGCATACGATCGCGGATGACGGCGTCGGAGCTCGCTGCGTATCCCTGCAGCACCATGAGCATGAGCTCGCGGTCCTCCATCAGCAAGCCCCACGCATCCGACATCGTGTCGAGCGGCGCCCCGGGATCCTGCGCGCCGAGGGTGAGCATCTCGCGCGCGATCTTCGCGAAGGCCTCCTCCAGCACGGCGACGAACAGGTCGCGCTTGGTGCGGAAGATGCGGAACAGATTGGGCTGCGAGATGCCGACCTCGGCGGCGATGGTCACGGTCGAGCTGCCGTGCAGTCCCTTGTGGCTGAACTCGGTGAGCCCGGCGATCAGGATCTGGGGCCGTCGCTCCTCGATCCCGACGCGTGGGGCTCTCGTGGTTGCCATGTTAGATAGTGAACACTCACTATCTAGCGCAGTCAACCCCGAGGGTCGAAGTCCTCGCGACGCGCTCCGCCGTTCCTCGAACAACGAGAAGACCCCCGGCCGTCATGGCCGGGGGTCGAACTGTGGAGCCTGGGAGAATCGAACTCCCGACATCCTGCTTGCAAAGCAGGCGCTCTACCAACTGAGCTAAGGCCCCGTGGCATCACTGCCGTGGGATTGTGCGTGGTGGGGCTACATGGACTCGAACCATGGACCTCTTCGTTATCAGCGAAGCGCTCTAACCGCCTGAGCTATAGCCCCGAGCACAAGCATCGACTCTACCATGCCGTGCTTCCCTCCCGGAACACCGTCCGGTGCCGCATCACTGGTTGGCGAAGCCGACCTGCAGGCCCCCGGTGAGGCGCACCGAGAGGTTGTAGATCACTGCGACAACGGCGCCCATCACGGTGATCACCACGAAGTTCAGCACCGCGACGAGCAGCGTGAACATCAGCACCTGCGGCAGCGACAGGATCGAGGTGATCTCGAAATCTGGTTGCGCCAGGATGTCGCGGAGCACGTTGTTGAAGCTGTCGAACAGTCCGACGACCTGCAGCAGCGTCCACATCACGAAGGTGACGACCAGCTGCACGATGCCGAGCACCAGGCCCAGGATCGCCGAGACCTTCATGGCCGACCAGAAGTCGACGTGCACGAGCCGCAGGCGCACCTGCTTGTTCGATCCGCTGCGACGAGGCGTCTTGCTCTGCAGCTTCTCGGCAATGCTCATTCGTCGTTCTCCTCAGTGGTGTCGGCGTCGGCGTCTGCGTCGTCCGTGGCGTCAACGATAGCGCCATCGACCTCCGCGTCGACGGTGCCTGCAGCGTCAGAGGTGGCGGATGCGTCGGCCGGCGCGGGCGCATCGGCCTCGGCGGCCGCCTCCACGACCTCTTCCTCCACGTTTCGGGCGATCTGGATCACCAGATCCTTCTCGGAGCGCTCCGCGAACTGCACGCCCATCGTGGTGCGGCCGGTGGCGCGCACCTCGTCGACGTGCGAGCGGATGACCTTGCCGGAGGTGCGGATGAGCAGCAGCTCATCGCCGTCCTGCACGATCGTCGCGCCGACGAGGGCGCCGCGATCGTGACCGCCGGAGGAGAACGTCAGCACTCCCTGCGTGCCACGGCCCTTCGTCGGGTAGTCGGTGACCGCGGTCTTCTTGCCGAAGCCCTGCTCCGTGACGACGAACACGTAGCCCTCGTCGCCGATGACCATCGCTGCGAGCGCCTCGTCGTCGCTGCGGAGACGGATGCCGCGCACGCCGCCGGTCGCCCGACCCATCGGGCGCAGCGCCTCGTCGGTGGCCTCGAAGCGAGCCGCGCGACCCTGCTTCGAGATCACCAGGATCTCGTCGTCCGAGTCGGCCAGCATCGCCGAGATCAGCCGGTCGTCGTCTGCGAGGTTGATGGCGATGATGCCGCCGGAGCGGTTCGTGTCGTAGAGCTCGAGCTTCGTCTTCTTGACCTGCCCGTGCAGTGTGGCGAGCACGAGGTAGTCGGCCTGCTCGTAGCTGCGGAGCGTGAGCACGGTCTGCACCTGCTCATCGGGCTGGAACGCCAGCAGGTTGGCGACGTGCTGGCCCTTGGCATCGCGGCCGGCCTCGGCGATCTCGTACGCCTTCATCCGGTAGACCCGGCCGAGGTTCGTGAAGAACAGCATCCAGTCGTGCGTCGAGTTCACGCTGAAGTGCCCGACGATGTCGTCGCTGCGCAGCTGCGCGCCCCTGACGCCCTTGCCGCCACGGTGCTGCGCGCGGTACTGGTCGATGCGGGTGCGCTTGATGTAGCCGCCGGTCGTCAGGCTGACGACGATCTGCTCCTCGGGGATGAGGTCTTCCATCGAGACGTCACCGCCGTAGCCGTACATGATCTCCGTGCGGCGGTCGTCGCCGAACTTCACGACGACCTCGCGGAGCTCGTCGATGATGATCGTGCGCTGGCGTGCCGGGCTGCCGATGATGTCCTTGTAGTCGACGATCTTGGCCTCGAGCTCGGTCGCCTCGTCCTGGATCTTCTGCCGCTCCAGCGCCGCCAGGCGGCGCAGCTGCAGCTCCAGGATCTCTGCTGCCTGCTTCTCGTCGACGTCGAGCAGCTGCATCAGCCCGGTGCGTGCCGCTTCGGTGGTGGCGGATCCGCGGATGAGCGCGATGACCTCGTCGAGCGCGTCGAGCGCCTTCAGATAGCCCTCGAGCGTGTGCATGCGCTCCTCGGCCTTGAGGAGGCGGAACTGCGTGCGCCGCACGATGACCTCGACCTGGTGGTCGGCCCAATGCGTGATGAAGCCGTCGATCGGCAGCGTGCGCGGCACGCCATCGACGATCGCCAGCATGTTCGCGCCGAAGTTCTCCTGCAGCTGCGTGTGCTTGTAGAGGTTGTTCAGCACCACCTTCGCCACCGCATCGCGCTTCAGCGTGATGACGAGGCGCTGGCCGGTGCGGCCTGAGGTCTGGTCCTCGAGATCGGCGATGCCCTGCAGCTTGCCGTCCTTGACGAGCTCGGCGATGCGATCCGCGAGCCGGTCCGGGTTCACCTGGTACGGCAGCTCCGTGACGACGAGCGCCGTGCGGTTGCCGACCTCCTCGACCGTGACGACGGCCCGCATCGTGATCGAGCCGCGACCCGTGCGATAGGCCTCCTGGATGCCCTTGGTGCCGAGGATCTGCGCACCGGTCGGGAAGTCCGGGCCCTGGATGCGCTCGATGAGCGCCTCGAGCAGCTCTTCCTTCGACGCATCCGGGTGCTCGAGATGCCAGATGGCTCCTGCCGCAACCTCGCGCAGGTTGTGCGGGGGGATGTTCGTGGCCATGCCGACGGCGATGCCCACGGAGCCGTTGACGAGCAGGTTCGGGAAGCGCGCCGGGAGCACCGAGGGCTCCTGTGTGCGACCGTCGTAGTTGTCCTGGAAGTCGACGGTGTCCTCGTCGATGTCGCGCACCATCTCCATGGCGAGCGGGGCCATCTTCGTCTCTGTGTATCGAGCCGCAGCGGCCTGGTCATCGCCCGCGGAGCCGAAGTTGCCCTGTCCGAGCGCGAGCGGGTAGCGCAGGCTCCACGGCTGCACGAGGCGCACCAGCGCGTCGTAGATGGCCGTGTCGCCGTGCGGGTGGAACTGCCCCATGACGTCGCCGACGACGCGCGAGCACTTGGAGAACGCCTTGTCGGGGCGGTAGCCGCCGTCGTACATCGCGTAGAGCACCCGGCGGTGCACCGGCTTGAGCCCGTCGCGGACCTCTGGCAGGGCGCGGCCCACGATCACGCTCATCGCGTAGTCGAGGTAGGAGCGCTGCATCTCGAGCTGCAGGTCGACCTGCTCGATGGCCCCGTGGTTGGGGGCGTCGCGGTCGAAGGGCTCGGCGGTGGGAGTCGTCTCGTCAGTCATCGTCTTCTCTCAGCCTCAGATGTCCAGGAAGCGCACGTCGTGCGCGTTCTTCTGGATGAAGGTGCGGCGCGCATCGACGTCCTCGCCCATGAGGGTCGCGAAGATCATGTCGGCGACGGCCGCGTCGTCCAGGGTCACCTGCTTCAGCGTGCGGGTCTCCGGATCCATCGTGGTCTCCCACAGCTCCGAGTAGTTCATCTCGCCCAGACCCTTGTAGCGCTGCACGCCGTTGTCCTTCGGGATGCGCTTGCCAGCGGCGTGGCCGGCAGCGAGCATGGCGTCTCGCTCACGGTCGCTGAACGCATACTCGGGCGCCGAGTTCGACCACTTCAGCTTGAACAGCGGCGGCGCGGCGAGATAGACGTAGCCGCGATCGATGAGCGGGCGCATGTAGCGGAACAGCAGGGTCAGCAGCAGCGTCGTGATGTGCTGGCCGTCGACGTCGGCATCGGCCATCAGCACGATCTTGTGATACCTGGTCTTGTCGGCGTCGAACTCCTCGCCGAGCCCGGCACCGAAGGCGGTGATCATCGACTGGATCTCCGCGTTGCCGAGCGCGCGGTCGAGCCGGGCCTTCTCGACGTTGAGCACCTTGCCGCGCAGCGGCAGGATCGCCTGCGTGTAGGGGTTGCGGCCCTGCACGGCCGAGCCGCCTGCCGAGTTTCCCTCGACCAGGAAGATCTCAGAGATCGACGGGTCCTTCGACTGGCAGTCCTTGAGCTTGCCGGGCATGCCGCCCGATTCGAGCAGGCCCTTGCGGCGCGTCTGCTCGCGCGCCTTGCGAGCGGCGATGCGGGCGGTCGCGGCCTGGATGCCCTTGCGCACGATGTCCTTCGCGACGGCCGGGTTCGACTCGAACCAGTGGCCGAGCTCCTCGCCCGTGACCTTCTGCACGAATGCCTTCGCCTCGGTGTTGCCGAGCTTGGTCTTCGTCTGGCCCTCGAACTGCGGCTCACCGAGCTTCACCGACACGATGGCCGTGAGACCCTCGCGCACGTCGTCGCCCGAGAGGTTCTCATCCTTCTCCTTGAGGAGGTTGGTCGCCCGGGCGTACTTGTTCACGAGCGTCGTGAGCGCAGCGCGGAAGCCCTCCTCGTGCGTGCCGCCCTCGTGCGTGTTGATCGTGTTCGCGTAGGTGTAGACGGCCTCCTGGTAGGAGCTCGTCCACTGCATCGCGATCTCGACCGAGATGTGGCGCTCCGTGTCCTCCGACTCGAAGTCGATGATCTCGACGTGCACCGGCTCGGCCTTCTTCGACTCGTTGAGGTGCGCGACGTAGTCCTTGAGGCCGTTCTCATACAGGTACTCATCCGCCCGCTGCTGCGGCGCGGCGGTGTCGTCGCCGTCGGGTTGGACGAGCGCCTCGGGGCGCAGATCCTCGATCGCGATGCGCAGGCCCTTGTTGAGGAACGCCATCTGCTGGAAGCGCTTCGCGAGCGTCTCGTAGTCGAACTCGATGGTCTCGAAGATGTCGGCGCTCGGCCAGAAGGTGACGATGCTGCCGGTGGTGTCGGTCGCCTCGCCGGTCTCGAGCGGACCCATCGGGTCGCCGACGGCGAACGACTGCCGGTGCACGTGGCCCTCGCGGTGGATCTCGACGTCGAGCCGCGACGAGAGCGCGTTCACGACCGAGGAGCCGACGCCGTGCAGGCCGCCGGAGACCGCATAGCCGCCGCCGCCGAACTTGCCGCCGGCATGCAGCACGGTGAGCACGACCTCGACGGTCGACTTCGACGGGTCGCTCGAATGCGGGGCGACGGGGATGCCGCGGCCGTTGTCGGAGACGCGGATGCCGCCGTCGGCCAGGATCGTGACTTCGATGTTGTCGCAGTGGCCGGCGAGCGCCTCGTCGACGGCGTTGTCGACGATCTCGGAGACCAGGTGGTGCAGGCCGCGCGGACCGGTCGAGCCGATGTACATGCCCGGGCGCTTGCGCACCGCCTCGAGGCCCTCGAGGATCTGGATCTGATCGGCGCCGTAGTCCCCCTGCTGGGGCTGCGGTGCCGGCTTCTTCTTCACCGTCTCACTGGGCTCTGGGGCTGACTGTCCTGGCTGTGCGTCGTGCTCGTTCACCATGGTTCTTCGCATCCGCCTTCCGCGCCATCCACCGGGACGGCGCAACCCTCCGATTCTACCCTGTCTGGCCCAGAAAGTCGGCCTCCACGCGCCTCAGAGGGCCGATCGGGGCTCCAGACGGCACGAAACCCTGCCACAACCTCGTTCTCGAGCGCAGGATGCCTCCACAGGCCTCCGTGGGCCGGTTCAGAATCGGTGACGATCCCCCGCTCAGAAGGATGCCGGATGCGGAGGCTTCAGTCGGCGAGCGTGCGGACCACCAGCGCGAGCGACTCGGTGGTGCCGACATTGCCGGCGAAGACGACGTAGGGGATGCCGATGGCGGGGCCGACCTGCGGCTGCCAGAGCGAGACGATCCCGGGAAGCATCGGGCCGACGACCTGCGCGCGACGGATCTCCAGCGCCTCGGAGGCGACGTCGCTCGAGGTGATGCCGCCCTTCGCGATGACGAAGCGCGGAGGCGTCAGCGCCAGCACGCGGGCGACGAGCTCGACGAGCCCGGCCGAGACCTGGCGCGCGATCTCCAGGCTCTCCTCGCCGTCACGACCGGTGACGAGCTCGCGGCTCGTGTGCACGATGACCGTGCCGCGCTCGATCGCGCGGGCCACCGCATCCGCCTGCGCCGTCAGGTGCGCATCGCGACGCTCGTCGATGAGCGAGCGCACGTCGAGCTCGATCGTGGCCGTGTCAGGCCTGTCGACCATGAGCGCTCCGAGCTGCGCCGTCGTGAGCGGCACGTGGCTGCCGACGACGACGAGGCCGCCGCGCTCGTTGGCGAAGTCGATCCGGTCGGCGGTGATCGGCTCGGCGATCGGCTGGCCGATGTGTGCGCGCAGGTAGGGCGGGCCGATGCGCAGCAGCGCCGTGACGCCCTCGCGGTCGAGCGCATGCAGCGCGAGCGCGACCTGCCGCATGTCGGTCTCTTCGACCGTGTCGACGGCGACCACGCTGCCGGCCGGCAGCGCGCGGAGGAACGCGACGACCGCATCCGTCCCCGATCGGATGATGCGGAGGGTGAGGGCGGCGACCTCTTCGCGAACGACCCGTCCCCCGGTCTTCTCCTCGACCCAGTCCCGCAGATCGGACGAGTGGTAGCCGAACGTGGCGTCTGCGGCGAAGGGCGTCTCGCCGACGGGCGTGGCCTCGCCGTCGACGACCCAGTAGTGGACGGCGTCGACCGTGATGCGGCCCGAGTCCGGGAATGCGGGCACCAGCATCGTGAGGTGCGGCGCTTCCCCGCCGTGCTCCGCCGCCGCCGCGCGCAGGACGTCGGTCTCGAGCGGGAAGTGCCCGCGCAGGGTCGAGTCGCTGCGGCTCACGAAGGAGACGCGCCGGCCGGCGCGCGCAGCGGCGGCCACGGCGACCGCGACGATCTCCCGGTTGCGCGCTGCTGCGTGCTCCTCGCTCAGCGAGCGCGAGTTCGTGAGCACGTAGACCGCAGGTGAGCCCTGCGCGAGTGCCCAGTCGAGATCGTCGCTCTCCCAGCGGGTGAGCACCGGCAGGCCGGCGACCGACTGCGTGCCGGTCGGGTCGTCGTCGAGGACGATGAGCACGAGATCGTCCGGCATCGCGGCGCCGACCTCGCTCGCCGGGATGTCGAGCGGCGCCGGGATGCCGGCCAGCAGCGCATCGATGTGCACGAGAACTCCCTTGTCCACGGGATCGGCAGAGGCGCGCGATCGGATATCAGATATCTTCGGAGACGGTGCCCTGGGTTGTCAACCCGCTCGTGCGGACCCTAGTCGTGCACGAGCGAGACGAGGTCGTCCTGCGTCTGCTGCATGTGGTGCGACATCGCGTCGCGAGCATCGACCGCGACGCCCGAGCGGATGGCGTCGAGCACCTTGCGGTGGTCGACGATCGCATGCTCGCGGATCTGCGGCACCGCGCTCGTCTCGCCGCGCGTCTCGGCCATCATCGAGGTCAGCGGCAGCATCGCCGCGATGAGGATGCGGTTCTCGGCCGCCCGCAGCACGGTGTCGTGGAAGACGAGGTCGGCGGCGACGAAGGCCTCGACGGCATCCGCCTCGTGGTGCGCGGTCATCTGCTCGAGCGCCGACTCGAGGGTCGCGAGGTGCTCGGCGGTGCGGCGCTCGGCGGCGAGCTGCGCGGCGCCCGTCTCGATCATCATGCGCACCTCCAGCAGCTCGATCGACGACCGGCGGCGCTGGCCGGCGCTGCGTGCGTGCCGCACCACGGCATCCATGCCGGTCCACTCCGACACCGGGGCGATGCGGTGTCGGCTGCCGGGCACCTGCACGATGACGCCCT
Organism: Agrococcus sp. ARC_14; assembly: GCF_022436485.1. Taxonomy (NCBI): domain Bacteria; kingdom Bacillati; phylum Actinomycetota; class Actinomycetes; order Micrococcales; family Microbacteriaceae; genus Agrococcus; species Agrococcus sp. ARC_14. The sequence continues at coordinate 284,256 of NZ_JAKUDO010000001.1, read as the reverse complement.
GCGCCTGCAGCAGCCGCACGGCCTCGCGCATGGTGAGGCGTGAGACGCCGAACTCGATGGCCAGCTGCCCCTCGGGCGGCAGCTGCTCACCTGCGGTGAGCGCGCCGTCGATGATCGCGTCGAGCAGCTGGTCGACGGCGTCGTGGGTGCGCGATGGCCTGGGCATGTCTCCTCCTTGAGGCAGGTGTCAGACAGCGTAGCCGCCGCAGGCTCAACCCCACGTATCCCGCGGCCCCCGCCCCGGCACCGAGCGCCGTCCGCGCTGGAAGCTCGGCAGATCCGGCCCGATGAAGCGCACCGTCTCCAGTCCGCAGTCCGGGAAGCGGGCGAGGATGCGCGTCGTCGTCTCGGCGCGCAGGATGCGCATCTGCTGCGTCCACGCCGTCGACGCGCAGCGCACCGTGAGCACACCCCCCTCGAACGAGATCGGCTCGGTGCGGTCGGCATTGTCCTCCCCCACCAGCTCCGGCCAGTGCACCATCACATCAGCGCGGGCGAGCGTCGCGACCCAGCCGCGATCCTCTGCGAAGGTGGCGAGCACATCCCCCAGCCCTCGCGGGTCGCGGCCCTTGCCGAACGGCACCGACGCACCCGGATCCCGTTTGGTGCGGCGCCGGCCGTCGCGAGTGACCATGTCGGGGTTGCCCATCTTCGCCTTGAGCCGCAGCCACACGCGCTCCGGCTCCGTGGCTGCGAGCTCACGCATCAGGCACCGCCTCGCGCTCGTCGTCCGGCCCATCCTCGACGACCGCTCCAGCGTCGATCCGGATGCGGTGGTCTCGCAGGGCGCGCGGCACGTCTTCCTCGACGGCTGCCGTGATGAGCACCTGCTCGAACCCAGCGGCGGCCTCGGCGAGCCGCTGGCGCCGGCCGGCGTCGAGCTCGGCGAACACGTCGTCGAGGATCATGACCGGGTCGCCGCCGGAGCCGTCGCGGAGCAGCTCGGCGGAGGCGAGCCGGAGGGCGAGCGCGAACGACCAGGACTCCCCGTGGCTCGCGTAGTGGCGCGCGAGCAGCTCGTTGAGGTGCAGCTCGAGGTCGTCGCGATGCGGCCCGACGAGGCTGACCCCGCGGTCGAGCTCGTCGCGCCGGCGCTCGGCGAGCAGGGCCGTGAACGCCTCGGGCGTCTCGGGCACGTTGGTGACCAGGCTGATGCGCGCCTCGTGCTCGTCACCGGCCACCAGACGATAGGCGGCGTCGACGTGGGGGGCGAGCTCGGCGACGAGCGCCGTGCGCGTGCGCATCACCTCGAGGCCGAGCTCGACGAGCCGGCCGTCCCACACCTCGAGCGTGGTCAGCTCGTCCGGGCGCAGGCGGGCTGCCCTGGCACTCTTGAGCAGCGAGTTGCGCTGCTTCAGCACCCGGTCGAGATCGCTGTGCACGCCCGCGAGCCTCGGCGAGCGCATGACCGCGAGCTCGTCGAGGAACCGGCGGCGACCACCTGGGTCGGCGCGCACCAGCTGCAGATCCTCGGGGCTGAACAGCACCGCCTGCAGGTAGCGCGGCAGATCGCGGATGCGCACGGTCTGGCCATTGGCCTGCGCGCGATTGGCGCCGCGCACGTTGAGCTCGACATCGAGCTGGAAGGAGCGCTCGTCGTTCGTGACCGTGCAGCGGACGATCGCCTGCTGCTCCCCGGCCAGCACGAGCGCGACATCCGTCGGCACCCGATGGCTCGAGCCCGTCGCGATCCAGACGAGCGCCTCGACCATGTTGGTCTTGCCTTGGCCATTGCGGCCGACGAGCAGATTGGCGCCCGGCGCGAACTCGACGTCCGCCGTCCGGTAGTTGCGGAAGTCGGTCAGCGCGAGCCGACTGACGCGCATCTAGACCTGCTTGACCGCGTGACCGCCGAACTGGTTGCGCAGCGCGGCGACCGCCTTCATGGCGGGGCTGTCGTCCTGACGCGACTCGAAGCGAGCGAAGAGCGAGGCAGCGATGGCGGGCATCGGCACCGCGTTGGCGATCGCCTCCTCCACCGTCCAGCGGCCCTCTCCCGAGTCGTCGACGTAGCCCTCGATCTCCGAGAGGTCGTCATCCTCGTCGAGGGCGCGCACCATGAGGTCGAGCAGCCAGGAGCGCACGACCGTGCCGCGCTGCCACGCCTTGAACGAGCCGGCGACATCCTCGACCAGATCCTTGCGCTCGAGCAGCTCGAAGCCCTCGGCGTAGGCCTGCATCAGGCCGTACTCGATGCCGTTGTGCACCATCTTCACGTAGTGACCGGCGCCGACCTTGCCGGCGTGCACGAAGCCCTCCGCGCGCGGGCCCTCAGGGCGCAGCGCATCGAACACCGGCATCAGCTCCTCGATGTCTGCGCGCTCGCCGCCGACCATCAGGCCGTAGCCGTTCTCCAGCCCCCAGATGCCGCCGGAGACCCCGACGTCGACGAAGCGCACGCCTCGCTCGGCCAGCTGCGCTGCGTGGCGCTCGTCCTCGGTGAAGCGAGAGTTGCCGCCGTCGATGACGAGATCGCCCTCCGACAGCTTCTGCCCCAGCTCGGTGACCACAGCATCCGTGATCGTGCCTGCCGGCACCATCGCCCACACGACGCGGGGCGCCGGCAGCGCCGCGATCAGGTCGTCGACGGTCGCGACATCGCTGATCTCGGGATTGGTGTCGTAGCCCGTGACCTCGATGCCGGCCTGCTCCAGACGGGTGCGCATGTTGCCGCCCATCTTGCCGAGGCCGATCAGTCCGATGTGCGTCGTCATGGTGCTCCCTCGTCGCGAAGCTGAGTGGATCAGCGCAGCAGCAGGTTGGGCTGCAGCAGGTACTTGAAGTCGGTCGCCTCGGCGTCGTCGCGGGAGGTCTGCCCGCGGATCAGCATCGGGCCGGGCTTGTTCGTGTTCTCCGAATGCGTGAAGGAGACGCGCACGAACTCGGAGTGCGTCGCCTGGATGCCGTCGATGAGCAGCTGCGGCTTGATGGAGAGCACGATGTCGTCGCCCTCGAGCACGGCATCGATGATCTCGGAGGCCTGCGCCTGCTCGGAGCCGATCGCCTCGAGCTGCACCTGCCCCTCGCTGAAGGTGTAGCGGATGGCCGCCTCGGCGTCGAGCACGAGCTGCACGCGACGAGTGGCGTCCACGAGCTCTGAGGTGCTGACGACTGCGTGGTGGTCGGCGGTCTCGGGGAAGAGCCGGCGCACCGGCGGGTAGTTGCCCTTGATGAGCAGGCTCGTGACGGTGCGGTCAGCGGTGGAGAACGCGATCTGCTGCCGCTCCCCGGCCTCGCTCATCGTGATCTCGATGCGCTCTGCGCCGCCGAACGTGCGACCCACCTCCGTGAGGGTGCGGGCCGGCACCAGCGATGTGATCGCATCCGTCTGCGCACCTGCATCCCACTGGATGCTGCGCACCGAGACGCGGTAGCGGTCGGTCGCGATGAGGGTGAGCGTGGTGTCGGATGCCTCGAGCTGCACGCCGGTGATGACGGGCGTGACGTCTTCACGCGAAGCGGAGATCGCGACCTGCCCGATCGCCTCTGCGAAGGCCTTGCCCTCGACGACACCCGTGCGGCCCTCGACGGTCGGCACCGTCGGGTATTCCTCGAGCGGCATCTTCGCCAGCGAGAAGTTCGCGTTGCCGCAGCGGATCTGCACCTTGGTGCCATCGTCTTCGATGCGCACCTCGCGCTGCGGCAGCTTCGCCGCGATGTCGCTCATCATCTTGCCGGAGACCAGCACGACGCCTTCGGACTCGACATCCGCCTGCACCGAGGTGCGCGCCGACGACTCGAAGTCGAACGATGAGAACACGACGCCGTCGGGTGTCGACTCGATGCGCACGCCGCTGAGGATGGGCATCGTCGGCCGCTGCGGCAGCAGCTTGACGGCGAACGACACGGCATCGCTGAAGACATCGCGGTTGATGACGAACTTCACGGGTCTCCCTCGTTCACTGAGCAGATCCTTCGGCGCTCGTGGCGTCGCAAGACAATGTCGTGTCGCAGAGCGTGCACGGCGGTGTCGATTCTGGCACAGCCTGGGGATCCGTGGCCCGGCACCCCTTCGGACCGCAGCCGGTCATGGTTGGCAGCTCGCCCAATCCTCTTCTCATCAAACCTGTTATTCATAACCTCTGTGCAACCTGTGGAACCCGGGGCTTGTCGCGGCTCGGGCCATGGGAACTACAACCGTGGAAGTTGTAGAGCGACTGTTGACGCGCATCCCCACCTCGGTGGAGGGCGTCGGATGTGTCATGCGATGCCGCTCACAGGCTGCGTCCCGTTGTCCACAGGCAGACGCCTCTCTCCACAGGTCGAATCACATGAAGTGCACGTTGAGACTTTTGTTGCGATCCGCCTGCTCCTCCGACGGTCATCGAGTAGCGCGGAGCGCATATCGAGATGACGGTTGCCGGATGCGACGGTCCCCGACGCCCGAGACGGGCTCGCTGATGCAACGGTTTCCCGACGCCCGAGACGGGCGTCGGCGCTAGCAGGCGCGGAAGAGGCCAGAAATGGCCTCTCCCTCAAGCGCCCGCGCGCTGCCGGATCCGAGCGGTCAGCTCGGTGACCTGCGTGTAGACCGAGCGGCGCTCCTGCATGAGCTTCTCGATCTTCTTGTTCGCGTACATCACGGTGGTGTGGTCTCGGTTGCCGAACAGCTGGCCGATCTTCGGCAGCGACATGCTCGTCATCTCGCGGCAGAGATACATGGCGATCTGCCTGGCGAGCGCGATGGTCTGCGATCGAGATGAACCGTGCAGGTCGTCGACGGTGAGCTTGAAGTAGGCAGCGGTGTGGCTGATGATGTCGCTCGGGGAGACCGGCGCCTCCTCGTCGAACGAGAAGAGATCCTTGAGCACCGTCTGGGCCAGCTCCATCGTGACCGGCAGCCGGTTGAGGCTCGCGAACGCGGTGACGCGGATGAGCGTGCCCTCGAGCTCACGGATGTTCGACTGCACCTTCTCGGCTATGACCGACAGCACCTCCGCCGGGATCTGGATCCGCTCGGCCTCCGCCTTCTTGCGCAGGATCGCGATGCGGGTCTCGAGGTCGGGCGCTGTGACATCGGTGATGAGGCCCCACTCGAAGCGGCTCACCATGCGGTCCTCGAAGCCCTGCAGATGCTTCGGCGCGACATCCGAGGTGATCACGACCTGCTTGTTGTGGTCGTGCAGCGTGTTGAAGGTGTGGAAGAACGCCTCCTGCGTCGACTCCTTGCCGCGCAGGAACTGGATGTCATCGATGAGCAGCACGTCGACCTCGCGGTAGCGCTGCTGGAACGACTGGTTCAGGTTGTTGGCGATCGAGTTGATGAAGTCGTTCGTGAACTCTTCGCTCGAGACGTAGCGGACACGGATGCCGGGGTACATGCCCTCGGCGTAGTGGCCGATCGCGTGCAGGAGGTGGGTCTTGCCGAGCCCCGAGTCGCCGTAGATGAACAGCGGGTTGTAGGCCTTCGCCGGCGTCTCTGCGACAGCGAGCGCTGCGGCGTGCGCGAAGCGGTTCGATCCGCCGATGACGAAGTTGTCGAACACGTACTTCGGGTTGAGGCGCGAGTCGACACGCCGCTGGCTCGTCTCGCCAGGATCCCGTTCGTAGCTCGTGACCTTCGCCACGATCGGCTCTGAGTCGGGGTCGTCGATGAGGTCGGGCAGCGGCTCTTCGCGCTCGAGCTCGGTGTTCACGACGATCTTGAACTGGGAGATCTCCACAGCGTTCTCCACAAGCGCTTCCGTGACGGGAAGGCGGAGTCGCTGCTCGAGCATGTCGCGCGTGAGGTCGTTCGGGACGTCGAGGTAGAGCACGCTCCCCATCACGCCCTGCGGCTCGACCAGGTCGAGGAATCCGCGCAACGAGAGGGGAATGCGACTGTCGGTCTCGAGGGTCGCCAGGACGGAGGACCAGAGTTGTCCGGTGCTGTCGTCCGGGGCCATCGGGTGCGGTTCCTCTCCGCGAGCAGTCGCGTGACGGGTGGTGTCCACACCATTATCCACAGGTTGCTGGGGAAGAGAGGACCGCCCTGAGCGGTGCCCCTGGCACCTGCCGCGGCGCGGATTCATAGAGTCTGCACGCATAGTGCATCGCGTGCAAGTCCCGATGTCACACGCTCGGCGTGGCGTGAATCGCAGTCTGTCCTCGTTGACCCCGGGGCCCGGTTCGCGTATGCTCGTCAGGTTGCCGCGCCCGCAGTGCGGCGCATCGTCGAGCCCGTTGGCTCGCCACCATGACTTGCGGCGCGGTGAGCGCCGGACCACGGGAGAACACCATGAGCAAGCGCACGTTCCAGCCGAACACCCGCCGTCGCAGCAAGAAGCACGGCTTCCGCCTCCGCATGCACACGCGTGCCGGTCGCGCCATCCTCGCTGCGCGCCGTCGCAAGGGTCGCACCGAGCTCTCGGCGTAGCACCGAGGTGCTCGCGAAGGCGAACCGGATCGTGCGCGGAGACGACTTCCGTCGTATCGTCCGCACCGGTCGTCGCGCGGGCTGTGAGCTCGCGGTGGTGCACCGCACGGAACCCGAAGCGGCAGTCGCCCGCTTCGGGTTCATCGTTTCCAAGAAGGTCGGCAACGCCGTGATCCGCAATCGTGTGAAGCGCCGTCTGAGCGAGATCGTGCGCGCCGAGCTCGGCGACATCGAGACCTCCGACATCGTGATCCGCGCGCTCCCAGCGGCGGGCACGGCCGATTTCGCTACACTGAGTGCCGGCATCGCGCCGCTGCTGGTGCGTCGGTGAAGAGTCTCTGGCTCCTGCCGCGCAACATCTGCGTCGCGATCCTCGTCGCCTACCGGGCAGTGATCTCACCGCTCTACGGCGACGTGTGCCGCTATTACCCCAGCTGCTCCCAGTACGCCATGCAGGCGATCCAGCAGCACGGGGTGGTGCGCGGCATCTGGTTCGGTGTTCGACGCATCCTCCGCTGCCACCCGTGGGCGGCAGGCGGGGTCGACGACATCCCAGAACCGCGTGAGCGGTTCGCAACGACTCGGGTGGGATTCGTGCTCGCCCGCAAGGAGCAGTGACAGCTTGGACATCTTCGCCCTGCTGATGTGGCCCATCAAGTGGGTCATCGAGGCGATCCTCGTCGGCTTCCACACGCTGTGGACCGCGATCGGCTTCAGTGACGGCTCAGGCCTGACCTGGGTGCTCTCCATCGTGGGCCTGGTGCTCGTGATCCGCAGCGCGATGATCCCGCTGACGGTTCGGCAGATCGTCTCGTCGCGCAAGTCGCTCGAGATCCAGCCTGAGATCCAGCGGATCCAGAAGAAGTACAAGGGCAAGAAGGATCAGTTCTCTCGCGAGGCGATGCAGCGCGAGACGATGGCTGCGTACAAGAATGCCGGGACCAACCCCTTCGCGTCGTGCCTGCCGCTGCTGATCCAGATGCCGATCTTCCTCGGCCTGGTGCAGGTGCTGACGGACGCGAACCAGCAGAAGCCCGGTGTCGGCCTGCTCACGGTCGAGCTCGCCACGCTCTTCAGTCGCTCGACGCTGTTCGACGTGGTGCCGCTGCACATGACGATGCAGGCGGGCTTCCAGACCGGCAGCATCCCCGTGATCATCACCGCGATCATCCTCACAGTGATCATGTGCGCGACGCAGTTCTACACGCAGCTGCAGATCATGACGAAGAACCAGACGCCGGCGATGAAGGAGTCGCCGATGTACAAGCAGCAGCGCATCCTGCTGTACATCATCCCGGTGTTCCTGCTCGTCTCCGCCTGGCTGTTCCCGCTCGGCACGATGTTCTACTGGCTGGTCTCCAACATCTACACGCTGGTGCAGCAGCTCATCATCATCAACAAGCTGCCGACGCCAGGTTCCGAGGCCGCTCTGGCACGTGAGGCGCGCCTTGCCCGCAGGCGCCAGCGCATGGGCCTGCCGGCTGCCGACGACGCGGATGCGGCGGAGCCGACGCCCGAGATCGACACGAAGACGCAGCGGAATCAGCCGAGGTCGAAGCGGCCCAAGTCTGCGCGAGAAGAGGACTGAGCAGCATGACGAATCAGGACACATCGGTGCAGGACGAGCAGACGACCCCCGATGAGGGCGAGATCGCCGCAGACTACATCGAGGGCCTCCTCGACATCGCCGATCTGGATGGCGACATCGAGATCGAGCAGACGGATGCACGCACGACCATCGTCGTCGGCGAGACCGGCGATGAGCTCGGCGGGCTGTCGACCCCCGACGTCGTGTCGGCGCTGCAGGAGCTGACGCGGCTGGTGGTGCAGCAGCAGACCGGCGAGTTCTCACGTCTTGTGCTCGATGTCGCGGGTTCCCGTGATGCACGCGCGGAAGAGCTGCAGGCCCTCGTGGATCGTGCAGCGGCGTCGATCGCGGGCGGTGCCGAGCGCGTGCCGCTGCAGCCGATGTCGTCGTACGAGCGCAAGCTGGTGCATGACCTCATCCGCGAGCGTGAGCTCTCGAGCGAGTCCGAGGGCGAAGCCCAGGACCGCCACATCGTCGTGCTCCCCGCTTGAGGCGATGACCGACTCCACTCCCCCGGCCGTCGAGGGCGAGCCTGCTGCAGCCACTGCGCTGTTCGGCGACCGCATCGAGCTGGCTCGCTCGTACACGGCGTCGCTCGCAGCGCACGGCGAGACGCTCGGCCTGATCGGGCCTCGCGAGCTGCCGCAGCTGTGGAGTCGACATATTCTCAATTCAGCATTGTTGGCGCCGCTGCTCCGCGGTCGCGTCGGGGATGTGGGCTCCGGCGCAGGCTTGCCCGGGCTCGTGCTCGCGATCGCCCGTCCGGATGTGTCACTGACGCTCATCGAGCCCATGGAGCGGCGCACCGACTGGCTCCAGTCCGAGGTGGATCGGATGGGCTTGGACAACGTCACGGTGCTGCGCGCGCGGGCCGAGGATCTGCCCGGGTCAAGCGCCCTGAAGCCGCTCGACCAGGTGACGGCGCGTGCTGTCTCGGCGCTTCGCACCCTGATCCCGTTGACCGCTCCCCTGGTCCGCAGCGGTGGCCAGCTTGTGCTGATGAAGGGCGGCCGCGCTGAGGACGAGATCGCCGCGGCACAGAAGGTGATCCGGAGGCACAGGCTGCAGGACGTCGAGGTGCTTGAGCTGGGCGTCGAGCACGGACTCGAGCTGACTCGCGTGGTGCGCGCAGTCGTCGATCCTTGATTCTCGTGACGTGGATGCGCGGGCGGTGTGGGTCGGGTCCTACACCGCCCGCAGTGTTTCACGTGGAACATCGCGCCTCGGATGGGCGACCGGACTCTGACGGCGCAGGGCACGACAACGGGCTCTTGTCGTGAGGCTCACGCTTGCCGGGTCACGCGTGGGCCGATGCCACGACTCTGGGCCACCTGTCCCGGCATTGCGCCCTCCGCCGGCGCAGCGCCATATGCCTCCTGCTCGTGTTGGTTCTCAGGATTGCTCCTCCAACGCCAGAGCCGGTTTGACGGTTGCCACGGAGCCGAAGCATCTCTGCGACGGGAGCCGAAGCTCGCGCGCATCCAATCCCGGTGGCGGGTGGTGCGCGCAACAGTTCGCGCGCTCCGAGCGCCGGAATGTTCCACGTGAAACATCGATGACTTACCCACGCGTGGCGCGGCAGCGGCGCGCATAGATTGAGTGAGTGCGCAGTATCGGCGCAGATGGTGCGACACGGTGCAGGAGGTCGGAGTCGATCCATAGGTTTCACGTGAAACATACGCTCGATCGAGATCGCCGCGTCCCCGGGTCTCCACAGCCGCGACTGTGTGCATGCAGCACCGGCGCGTCGCGAGGCTTTGATCACGCCCCTGGTCGCCCCCGGCCCGGGGATCCCGACGTGGTCATGGGTTCCCGCAGCAATCAGAGAGCCCAGAGTCGGCGGCGAGAACGTGCGCGCGGGGGCCGGCAACTGCGCGGATGAGCGTTCTGTTGGCTTGGTTAGGTGTTCCACGTAAAACATCCACTGGAGCGCTTCACACCAGTGTCGCGACCATGCGCCATGGCGACGAGAAGGAAGACTCGGTGGAAGCTACACCGCGTCGTCACTCGCGGCTGAGGTGATCAGGTCTCGATTTCGCCAAAGACATCGTGGTGCACGTCGCGTCACGCGATGCTGTAACCCATGGGCAGAACCGGCCCCGCCTGTGGAGAGCTGTGGATAACCGGGCGCGGGCATTCAGCGCGTCGACGGCCGGCGGCGTGCCAGCGAGACGCGGATTCCGCGGAATCACGCGGGTAATCGGGTGTACCCCACAGGTTTCAGGTTGCAGTTGAGGTGCGACCAATGCAAACACTGTTGTCCACAGGGGTGTGGATAACTCTGTGTGGGCGGCATGGCCCCAGAGAACGCAGAATCGGCCTGTCTCCGACTTTGCGTTTGAGCGATGGCGGGCCAGACTAGGGGTCTCACACCCCACGTGCTGTTCGTCGCGCACACGACGATGTTCCACGTGAAACATCGACCAGGAAGGCACGCGTGACCACGGGAAAGTTCGACACGACCCCGATCGCTCGCGAACTGGCGGCGATGGCACGACGTCGACAGGCGCTCTCGTCTCAGCATCTGCCACTCCCTGCGCGCACCCGGATCTTCACGGTGGTCAACCAGAAGGGCGGCGTCGGCAAGACGACAACCGCCGTCAACCTGGCTGCAGCGCTGGCGCAGGGCGGCGCGCGAGTTCTCGTGCTCGACCTCGACCCGCAGGGCAACGCATCCACCGCACTGGGGATCGACCACCACGCGGATGTCGCGAGCACCTACGACGTGCTCATCGATGGCGAGCCGCTGAGCAGCGCGATCGCCATCAGCCCGCAGAGCAAGCTGCTGCAGGTCGTTCCGGCGACGATCCACCTGGCCGGCGCCGACCTCGAGCTCGCTGGCATGGAGCGCAGGGAGCACCGTCTGCGCGAGGCGCTCGACGCGCACCTCTCCTCGGTGGAGGAGCCTCCCCACTACGTCTTCATCGACTGCCCTCCGTCGCTCGGGCTGCTGACCATCAATGCCTTCACCGCCGCGAGCGAGGTGCTGCTGCCCATCCAGTGCGAGTACTACGCGCTCGAGGGGGTCACGCAGCTGCTCGACACCATCGGCCGCATCCAGGAGCACCTCAACCCGAAGCTGCTGGTGACCACCGTCATCCTCACGATGTTCGATGGCCGAACGCTGTTGTCGCGTCAGGTCGTCGACGAGGTGCGCGCACACTTTCCGGAGCAGACACTCGAGTCGGTCATCCCGCGCTCGGTGCGAGTCTCTGAAGCGCCTGGCTACGGCCAGACGGTGATCGCCTACGACCCCAACTCTCCTGGCGCGCTCTCATACCGTGAGGCAGCGGCGGAGATCGCACGCAGAGGAACGGCATGAGCAAGAAGGCAGGACTCGGGCGCGGCATCGGCGCGCTCATCCCGACCACCCCCACGCCCGCAGCGACAGCGACGGAGGTGCCCGACGAGGCAGGCTCCGAGACCGCGTCGCCGGCACGGCGTCGTCGCCCTGCCAAGCCGGGGGCGCGGCCGGTCGATGTGTTCTTCTCCGGCGAGGACGACAGCCAGGAGCTGCTCGAGGTGCCCGGCGCAACGCTGCTGGCGGTCCCGCCCGGCTCCATCCGTCCGAACGCCAACCAGCCGCGCATGGTCTTCGACGAGGACGACCTCAGCGAGCTCGAGCACTCGATCCGCGAGTTCGGTGTCCTGCAGCCGATCGTCGTGCGCCCCGCGACGCCAGCGGAGGACGGCACCAAGTACGAGCTCATCATGGGGGAGCGGCGCTGGCGAGCGAGCCAGCGCGCAGGGCTCGAGACCATCCCGGCGATCGTCAAGGACACCCCTGATGACGCGATGCTTCGCGACGCGCTGCTCGAGAACCTGCACCGCGCGCAGCTCAACCCGCTCGAAGAGGCCTCCGCGTATCAGCAGCTGATGGAGGACTTCTCCATCACGCAGGACGAGCTGTCGAAGCGCATCGGCCGCAGCCGGCCGCAGGTCTCCAACACGATCCGCCTGCTCAAGCTGCCGCAGCCCATCCAGACCCGCGTCGCGAGCGGTGTGCTCTCCGCCGGCCACGCGCGAGCGATCCTGTCGCTCTCGACGCCCGAGTCACAGGAGCAGCTCGCGGCGAAGATCGTCAATGAGGATCTCTCAGTACGCGCGGCCGAGGCGGCGGCGGGCCTCGTGCAGACGCGCAGCCCGCGCACGACGCCGACGAAGGGGGCGCTGCAGCACGGACTCGACGAGATCGCCGCTCGCCTGGAGGACCGCCTCGACACTCGCGTGCGCGTCGCGCTCGGCCGCTCGAAGGGTCAGCTCACGATCGACTTCGCCACCGTGGCCGACCTCAACCGCATCCTCGGCCAGCTGGGGGAGCAGGGGTTCGGCGCGGCAGGAGAGCCCGCAGCGGACTGAACCGCATGCCGACAGCAGAAGGCCCCGAGGACGCATCCTCGGGGCCTTCTGGCGTCGCTCAGAGGAACGCCGCGAGCTCCTGCTCGATCGCGGGCTTCGGGCGCGCACCGATGAGCTCGTGCACGACCTCTCCGCCCTTGAAGACCTTCATGGCCGGGATCGAGGTGATGTTGTAGCGCATCGCCAGATCGGGCTCCTGGTCGACGTTCACCTTGACGACGTCGAGCTTGTCCGACTCGCTGTCGATCTGCTCAAGGATCGGGCTGACCGCGCGGCAGGGGCCGCACCAGGCTGCCCAGAAGTCGACGACGATGGGCTTGTCCGCGAGCAGGACGTCCTGCTCGAACGATGCGGTGGTGACTTCCTTCACAGTGCTGCCTCCGTAGGGGTGGTGACGAGTGCCGGCACGGCGTGCGCGGCCAGGTAGTGCTGGGCGTCCAGCGCGGCGACGGTGCCGGATCCGGCTGCCGTGACGGCCTGGCGGTAGGTCGGGTCGATCACGTCGCCCGCGGCGAAGACGCCGGAGACCGAGGTGCGCGAGCTGCGGCCATCGACCGCGATGGTGCCCTCGCTCGTGAAGTCGAGCTTGCCGTGCACCAGGTGCGTGCGCGGGTCGGAGCCGATCGCCACGAAGACGCCGTCGATCGGCATCTCCCACGTGCTGCCAGAGGCCGTGTCGCGCAGCGTGACGCCCGAGACCTGGTCGGTGCCATTGATCTCGGTGCCGTTGATCTCCTCGACCACCGCGTTCATCAGGAACTCGATCTTCTCGTCCTGACGAGCGCGCTCCAGCATGACCTCGCTGGCACGGAAGCTCTCGGAGCGGTGCACGATCGTGACCTTGTCGGCGAACTTCGTGAGGAAGGTCGCTTCCTCCATGGCCGAGTCGCCGCCGCCGACCACGATCAGCTGCTTCTGCTTGAAGAAGAAGCCGTCGCAGGTGGCGCACCAGGAGACGCCGTGGCCAGACAGCGGCTCCTCGCCCGCGATGCCGAGCTTGCGATACGCGGAGCCGGTGGCGAAGATCAGCGTGCGCGTCTCGAGCACGTCGTCACCGACGTGGATGCGCTTGACCTCGCCGTCGAGCTCGAGCTCCGTGGCATCCTGCATGCGCACATCCGCACCGAACTTCTCGGCCTGCTGCTGCATGGCGAACATCAGGTCGGGACCCTGCACGCCATCGGGGAAGCCGGGGAAGTTCTCGACCTCGGTCGTGGTCATGAGGTCGCCGCCCATCTCGACGCTCGAGGCGAGCACGATCGGCTGCAGATTGGCGCGGGCCGCATAGATGGCTGCGGTGTAGCCGGCCGGTCCGGAGCCGATGATGATGACGTCGTGCACGAGGCCTCCTGGTTCGTGGCGGAATCCTTCTGGGACAACCGATTCTAGGTCGCCGGCATTCCCTGGCCGCGTGGCTGGCCGACACCGTGCTCGCTGACCACGGTCAGCAGGTCGCCGGTCGCTGCGTCGACGACGATGAGGCCGCCGGCAGGCCATTCGGGCGTCCTGCGCACCACGGGTCGCTGCACGCGGTCGCGGATGCGTCGATCCCAGGAGTCGATCAGGCGTGCGGTGTCGGCGTCGACGATGAGCACTGCAGGGTGCGCGTGCGCGAGCGACGACGAAGCATCCGACGACCACCAGCCCTCGACCGCGAGCGGTCTGGGCGCCGCCGTGAGCTCGTGCTGCTTCCGCTCGCGCGTGAGCGTGCTGGCGACGATGGCGCCGACGCCGGCGAGTGCGCCGACGAGCAGCGGACCAGCGATGCGGATGAGCGGACGTGTCATGTCTGCCTCCTGGCGGTGTCTGCCCGACGGACGGGACGCATCCGCCCCGACCTGGCCGCCATGCTAGACGTCGTGCTTGTGCGCGCGCAGTGGGAGGCGTCCGCCGCAGGCTCAGACCGGGTCGGTGCCGTCGGGGACGTCGGGTGCGGCGCCGCCCTTGCCGCCGTCGCCGCGGCCGCCGCGGAACTTCGAGACGACGATGTCGACCGTGGCGCGGAAGTCCGGATTGCGCGTCAGGTAGAGGAGCCCGAAGTAGATGAGGGCCATGACGATGCCGGCCGCGATGCAGGTGGCGACCGCGCCGGTCACGTTCACGGTGCCGAACCCACCGGCGCGGTAGCCGCCCAGCGCCCAGACGGTCCCAGCGCCAGCTGCGGCCGCCACCAGCGCGTATGCCAGGTACTGCACATGCCGCAGGCCGATGAGCTTGAAGCCGAAGGGACCGATCTTCCTCCGCACCAGGACGAGCCAGACCGCGCAGGAGATGAGGTTGGCACCGGAGACCGCCAGCGCGGTTCCGGCAATGATCCAGACGGGTGGAAGCGTCGACGCCCACCAGAGCAGGCCGAACGTGATGAACATGCCGAAGCAGGCATAGATGAACGGCGTGCGGGTGTCTCCCAGGGAGAAGAAGACCCGCTGGATGACGTATTCGGCGCTGAAGGCGACGAGGCAGACGAGGAACGCCCAGATGACCCAGGCCATCGAGAGCATCAGGTCGAAGCTGGGCTCGAGGATGCGTGCGAACGGCACCGCGACGACGGCGAGCATGAAGGCCGAGATGGTCGTGAGCATGCCGACGCCACGCAGCGCCGAGGAGAGATCCTGGCGGACGCCGGCGATGTTCGACTCGCTCGCGTGCCGCGACATGCTCGTGAAGTAGGCGATCGCGATGGAGACGGCGATGACCGAGTGGGGGAGCGAGAACACGTACCAGGAGTTCTGCATCGTGGCGATGTTGGCGACTTCGCCCAGCGACGCGACGCGCGACTGCACGATGCCCTTGATCTGGCCGATGATGACGATGCCGAACAACCACATCGCGGCCGTGCCCGTCGCCTTGAGGCCCACTCCGCGCCATCCGAAGTCCAGCCTGAACTTGAGGCCGGTCTTGCGGAAGAAGAGCACCAGCACCAGCGCCTGCACGGCTACCCCGGCGGTGGTGACGGCGCCGAGCAGGGTGATGCGATCCGGGTTCCACACAGCAATGTCGCTGTTCACCGCCTCGCCGCCGAACAGCAGCATGAAGGCACCGAGGCCAGCGATCGAGACCACGTTGTTGACGACCGGAGCCCAGGTGTAGGGGCCGAACTGCCCGCGTGCGTTGTAGATCTCGCCGAGCAGCGTGTAGATCGCGTAGAAGAGGATCTGCGGCATGCACCAATAGGCGAGGGCGACGGCGAGCGCCATCTGCTCGTCCGTGAACCCCGTGCCGTTCTCGCCCGCGCTGACCGCGTAGACGTTGACCAGGAGCGGTGCTGCGATGGTCGCGACGATCGCGAGCAGCAGGAAGACCGTGCCGCCGAGCGTGAGGATCTTCGAGACGTAGGACTCGCCGCCATCCGCGGCCTTCGACGCCTTGACGATCTGCGGCACGAGCACGGCGCTCATGACGCCGCCGGCGACGAGCGCGTAGATGTTGTTCGGCAGCTGGTTCGCAAGGCCGAAGGCCTCTGCGGCGAGCGAACCGCCCTGGCCGATCGCCCAGGCGAGCATCGCCATCTTCACGAAGCCGAGCAGTCGGGACACCATCGTGCCCGAGGCGATGATCGCGCTCGCCCTGCCTGCGTTCACGCAGTCTCCTCCGGGATCGGGTTCGCAGCCTCGTCCTGCTGGCTGCGCGGCGCGAGGTCGTCGAGGTCACCGCGGGTCTCGCCGCGGCGCCGCTTCTGGATGGAGCGGAAGATGCCGAAGCCGAGCAGTAGCGCGACCGCGATGCCGAGCGTCCACGCGACGGCGACCTCGATGGTCGGCTGCGCCGACACGCTGAGCGACTGGATCTGGCCGAGCGGGACGCCATCGGGCGTGTGCAGCTGCACCACCACGAAGAGCGAGCCGGTGCCGACCACGTCGATCGGCACCTGCACACGCTGCTCGCTGGTGGGCGCGATGGTCACCTCGACCTCGGGCTCCGGCACGCTCACGAGGGCGTTCGTCGGCCGCACCGACAGCACCACGTTGGCCGGCACATCCAGATCGTTCCTGATCGTGACGGGCAGCCCGACGCTCTCGCCGACCGCTCGGATGGGGCTGCCGGCGACGAGCTGCACGGCGGTGCGCACGTCGCTCATGCTGGCGCCGAAGCCTTCGATCGCACGCCGGTCTGCCTCGGTGACCTCGCGCCCGGCGGTGGGCAGCGCCGCGAGGAGTGCGAGGCGCAGCTCTGCCAGCAGCGTGTCGGGCTCGTCGACGATCGTGGCGATGCGGGAGACCTCTGCCTCCTGTTCGAGTGCGGCGACGACGAGCTCGGCCCCGGCGTTGCGCTGCGGGTCGTCGGTCTCGACCAGCGTCGCTTCGCGCGGCCCCGTCTGCTGCGCGGCGTCGAGCCCCGCAGTGTCGACGAACTGCGCCTCAGCGAGATCGGCGAGCAGCGCGGAGACGTCGCCGCGGCTCGCCTCGGGCAGCATCGCGGCGAGGGTGCGGGGGTCGCTCGGCCGCTCGCGGGTGATGGTGGCCAGCAGTGCGACGACCTGGGAGCGGACGTCGGCGGCTGCGACGCCGTCGGACGTCGCGGCCGCGTGGATCAGCTCCTGCAGCTGCGCATCTGCGGCGAGCACCTCGACGCCGCCGACGCTCACGTTGGCGCTCGGTGTGGCGCCGCCGAGCTCCTCGTCGAGCATGGCGGTGGAGAGCACCACCGTGCCTGCGCCGGCCAGCGAAGCGAGCTCATCCTGCTGCACGACCGCTTCCGTGGCGTCGAACACGTGACCGGCATCGCCCACGGCACCGGTGTCAGCGGGGAGCGGGTCGTCGTCCTCACGAGGGATGCCGAGAGGCTCCAAGGGATAGGCCCCGGCGCGCACCTGAGCGAGCGGATCGGCGTTGCCGTAGAGCAGGGAATAGGTCTCCGGCTCGTCGACGCGCGACAGCCAGGCGTCGGCCGACTCCGGTGCCTGGTCGCCGAGCGCTGCAGCGCTGGCACCGAACGCCGGGTCGACGCCCAGGGTCGCCCCCGCACCCATCGCGGCGTCGAGCGCCGTGCGCGCGCTGCCGCCGAACTCGGTCGCCTCCTCGAGCTGGTCTGCGTCGAGCAGGCCGGTGTCCCCGATCCCCGAGTCGATCGGCGCTGCGAGCGCGAGCGTCGTCGGCTGCGCTTCGCCGGGCTCATCGCGCACGACCACGCTCGTGGCGCCGCCGAACTCCGGGGCGGATGCGGCGAGGCCGTAGGGGCCCCAGGCCCGGCCGTCGAGCCCGAGCGCCTCGGCGTCGACCTCGGTGCGCACGGTGGCGCTGTCGGCAGCGTCGACGGCGGGCACGTTCACCGTCGCGATGACCGAGCTCGCCAGGAACGCCTCGCCGTCGAACCAGCGACTGAGGCTGTAGCGCGTGCCGATCGGCTGCGAGGTCAGCAGCAGGTCGACCGACGTGGCGGCAGTCGGGGAGGAGCTCTGGTTGTCGATGGTGAGCTCCACCTCGATGCCCTCGCCGTCCTGCAGCAGCGGGTCGACAGGAGCGATGCGGAGCTGCGGTGCTGCATCGGTCGTCTCGTCGGGCTGGCCGGTGGCGCTGGCGGTGCTGGGAGCGAGCATAGGAGCCGCCACGATCGCCGTCGCGAGCGCAACGACGGCGCACGCGGTCGCGCGCCGTCGCGCGAGGCGACCTGCCGACAGCATGCTGGCAAGTGTAAGCGGCTCGGCCACGACAGCCCTGTTCGCCGACCTGTCAGAATGTTCCTCCGTGACTGACATGGCTGAGGCGACCGCGCGACTGCACGCGCTCGTCGCCACCGCGCCCACGGCGCAGCTCGCAGAGGCCTTCGCCGCCGCCGGCCACGAGCTGGCCCTCGTCGGCGGCCCCGTGCGCGACGCGTTCCTCGACCGCGCGGTGACCGATCTCGACTTCGCCTCGAGCGCGACGCCCGACGAGATCCTGTCGATCATCGCGCCGCTCGCCGACGCCACCTGGGATGTCGGCCGCGAGTTCGGCACCATCGCCGCGCGCATCGGCGACGACACGATCGAGATCACCACCTACCGCGCCGACAGCTATGACGGCGTCTCCCGCAAGCCGCAGGTCGCATTCGGCGACACCCTCGAGGGCGATCTCGTGCGCCGCGACTTCACCGTCAACGCGATGGCGCTGCGGGTCACGCCGCTGCGCGGCGAGCAGATGACGGATGGGTCGCCCCAGCTCGTCGACGTCGGCGGCGGCCTCGAGCACCTGCTGGCCGGGGTGCTCGACACCCCACAGGCGGCCGAGCAGTCCTTCGACGACGACCCGCTGCGCATGATGCGCGCCGCGCGCTTCGCTGCGCAGCTGGGCTTCGACGTGGCCCCTCGCGTCGTGACGGCCATGACCGAGCTGGCCGAACGCATCCGCGACATCTCCGCAGAGCGCGTGCGCGACGAGCTCACCAAGCTGCTGCTGACAGCGGAGCCCGTGCCGGGCATCCGTCTGCTGACCGACACCGGCATCCTCGACCGGGTGCTGCCCGAGGTGCCGGCGCTGCGACTCGAGGCCGACGAGCACGCGCATCACAAGGACGTCTACGAGCATTCGCTCACGGTGCTGCAGCAGGGCATCGCGCTGGAGGCGTCGAGGCACCCGGATGCGGCTCCCGACCTTGTCTCGCGGCTCGCGGGCCTGCTGCACGACATCGGCAAGCCCGACACGCGTCGCATCGAGGGGCGCGTCGTCACGTTCCACCAGCACGACCTCGTCGGTGCGCGGCTGGCGAAGCACCGACTGAAGGCGCTGCGGTTCGACAACGACACCGTGAAGGCGGTCGCGCGGCTCGTCGAGCTGCACCTGCGGTTCTACGGCTACGGCGAGCAGGCGTGGACGGATTCGGCGGTGCGCCGCTACGTGCGCGACGCGGGTCCGCAGCTCGAGCGGCTGCACATCCTCACGCGCTCGGACGTCACCACACGCAACCGCCGCAAGGCCGAGCGACTGGAGTTCGCCTACGACGACCTCGAGCAGCGCATCGCCGAGCTGCGCGAGCAGGAGGAGATGGATGCGGTGCGTCCCGACCTCGACGGCGAGCAGATCATGGCGATCTTGGGGCTGAAGCCCGGCCGCGAGGTGGGGGAGGCGTACCGGATGCTGCTCGAGCACCGGCTCGAGGAGGGCCCGCTGGGACCCGAGCGCGCCGAGGCCGTGTTGCGCGACTGGTGGGCGGCGCGCGCCTGCTGAGCCGAGTCCCCGGCGGTTACGCTTCGTCCATGTCAGGAGCCGTGCAGCACGAGCCTGACGGTGTCGAGCTCGCCATCGTGCCTCGCTCGCCCGCGACAGGGCTCAGAGATCGGATGCTTGCGGCGCTGCGTTCTGAACGGTTGATCGGCGTCGTGTACCCGTTCTCCGACGATTCCACGCTGCACGGGTGGATCTTCGTGGACGACGGGGCTCTCGCGCTGCGCGCGGCGGGGGACGACGTGGAGTCCGGACTGGAACTCGCGACGGTCGCTGCGAGGCTCTCGCGAGCCCTCGACGCGGCTGTGCTGCTGGATACCTGCGAGCTACCGGTGCGGCCGCACGGCACGGACGAAGACGGAGAGCTGCGGATCGTGCCGGACGGCATCGACCTCGACGCCGCGTGGGACAGAAGGGAAGCGTCGATATCGCAGACATCGGACCAGGCAGTTCGTGCTGTCGCGGTGGCGCCGCTGTCAGCAACGGTCGTCGCGGCGCGATTCCCGCAGGCCGCACTCGGCGCGCGCGCCCGTACCGTGCTCGTGCCGGACGGCGACCGGACGATCGTGGTGACGGATAGCCTCCGATCCATTTCCTGGTGGCGGGCAGCCTGCCCGATTGTGCGGCTCGCGGAAGCCCCTGACGGGACAGAGATCGAGGTACTCGTTCATTCGCGATGGCTTGGGCCCGACCGTGCGTGGGGCCGTGGCTGGGGCGACCCTCCGGTCGGCATCCAGTCGCAGGAGCATTCCGCTGCGGTCGACCTGCAGTTGGCAGTGACGCAGAGCGCGCCGTATATCGAGCCGTCTCCAGAGCTCGCGCAGCGTCTCGGATGGAATGCAAGCACGCTCGACGCGCTGCGGTCGATGGCGGACGAGCCGCGCCCCGCTCTCCATGCGCTCGCGGTCGCCATCGAAGGCTCTCCCACATTGCTCCGGATCGCGGCTGGCGCCGATCCGGAGCGAGAGGCCGGGGCGATCGTCTATCCGCAGACCACGGCAAGGGCCATCCTCGCCGAGGCGATGCGGACGCCGGATCCCGACCAGGATTCAGGGTGGTCGAGATATGCGCGGTGGTGGCGTGAACGCCCAGGCTTCTCGATCGCAATCGGCATCCTGATGCTGGCGATCAGCGCTGCTGTCGCGATGCTCGCGACCCTCACCAGCGGCTGGACCTGGTGGCGCGCCATCCTCTGCATCGTCGTCCTCATCAATGGCATCGGCGTCCTCACCTCTGCAGCACGAGCGACGCGCACTCACCGACGCGCCGACTGACCCCGGCATCCGTACCGCGAAACCTTGAGGGCGGGCGCACGCCTGCGCTACAGTTGACAGGTTGCGCTGGGCCCTGCCCGCGCACCATGCATACCCTCCTGCTGCAGACCGTCTGCAGCCGTTCTAGTCCGAAGGAGGTGGGTGAAGCATGCAGCAGTACGAACTCATGGTGATTCTCGACCCGGAGGTGGACGAGCGCACAGTCGCTCCGTCGCTCGACAAGTTCCTCAACGTGATCCGCAACGATGGCGGCACGATCGAGAACATCGACATCTGGGGCCGTCGCCGCCTCGCATACGAGATCGACAAGAAGACCGAGGGCATCTACGCCGTCGTCAACTTCTCGGCAGAGTCCGCGACCACCGACGAGCTGGACCGCCAGCTCGGTCTCTCGGAGGCCGTCATGCGCACCAAGGTGCTGCGTGCCGACACCGCCGTCGCGGTGACGAGCGACTCGAGGCGTCACGCCGAGGCGAAGGCCGCGAAGGCCGCGAAGGCTCCCGCCGCACCGGCAGCTCCGGCTGCGGATGCAACTGCGCCCGCCACCGACGCGAAGCCCGCTGCCAAGAAGGCCGCTCCCGCCAAGACCGCTCCCGCGAAGGCCGCCGCTGAGGCAGAGGTCGCTCCGGCTGAGGCAGAGGCCGTTCCGGCTGAGGCAGAGGCCAAGTAACGATGGCTGGCGAGACGATCATCACGGTGGTCGGCAACCTCACTGCCGACCCGGAGCTGCGGTACACGCAGAGCGGACTCGCCGTCGCGAACTTCACGATCGCGTCGACTCCCCGCACGTTCGACCGCCAGGCCAACGAGTGGAAGGACGGCGAAGCGCTGTTCCTTCGCGCATCGGTGTGGCGCGAATTCGCCGAGCACGTCTCGCAGAGCCTGACGAAGGGCAGCCGTGTCATCGCACAGGGCCGCCTGAAGCAGCGCTCGTTCGAGACGCAGCAGGGCGAGAAGCGCACGGTCATCGAGCTCGAGGTCGACGAGATCGGCCCCTCGCTCCGCTACGCCACCGCGCAGGTCACCCGCACCACGGGCGGCGGCGCAGGTCGCAGCTCCGGAGGCAACCAGGGCGGCGGCTTCGGCCAGCCGCAGCAGGTCGCTGAGGAGCCGTGGGGCCAGCAGCAGTCGCAGCCGCAGGCCGGCGCTCCGCAGGCCGGTGGCCAGCAGGGCGGCGACGTCTGGGGCGCCCCGGGCACCGCTTACAACGACGAGACGCCCTTCTAAGGCTTCTCGCTCACATCTCAGTTTCACGGGACGAGAGTCCCGAGCACGAAAGAAGGAATCATGGCTGGAAAGCCGCAGAACCGCAAGCCGCGGGGACCGAAGGGCGGCAAGCCCGTCGCTCCGGCAAAGGCGATCAGGGTTGGCATCATCGACTGGAAGGACGTCGCGACGCTCAAGAGGTTCATCTCGGAGCGTGGCAAGATCCGCGCCCGTCGCATCACCGGAGTCTCGGTGCAGGAGCAGCGTCTGATCGCCAAGGCGATCAAGAACGCACGCGAGATGGCGCTCCTGCCCTACTCGGGCGCCGGACGCTGAGGGGCTGAACGATGGCAAAGCTCATTCTCACGAACGAGGTCTCCGGCCTCGGTTCCGCTGGTGACGTGATCGAGGTCAAGAACGGCTTCGCACGCAACTACCTCGTGCCCCAGGGCCTTGCTGTCGCGTGGACGCGCGGCGGCGAGAAGCAGGTCGAGTCGATCAAGGCAGGCCGCGTCGCTCGCGAGCACGCCACGATCGAGGAGGCGCAGGATCTCCGCGCTCGCCTCGAGGCGAACCCGGTGACGCTGTCGGCCAAGGCCGGCGCTGAGGGCCGTCTCTTCGGCTCGATCCAGACGAAGGACATCGCTGACGCCGTCAAGGCAGCCGGTCACGGCTCGCTCGACAAGCGCGTCATCGAGATCGCGACGCCGATCCGCTCGGTGGGCGAGTTCCAGGCGACCGCTCGCCTGCGCGACGACATCGTCGCGACG
The DNA here is from genome assembly GCF_022436485.1 of Agrococcus sp. ARC_14. Classification (NCBI taxonomy): domain Bacteria; kingdom Bacillati; phylum Actinomycetota; class Actinomycetes; order Micrococcales; family Microbacteriaceae; genus Agrococcus; species Agrococcus sp. ARC_14. The sequence goes on along the minus strand of NZ_JAKUDO010000001.1, from coordinate 261,565 downwards.
ATCACCCTCAAGGTGGTCGCTGCGAAGTAGTCGCGCCGCACGCACGAGGGCCCGCATCCGTCATGGATGCGGGCCCTCTGTCGTGCACGGCACAGGGGCGGATGGGCGTCAAGTCGACCCGGGGGACGCCAACCTTCAACGTGTACTTCAGTCTCGAATCTACCCACCGGGTGTGGAATCGAAAAAGCCCGGTCAGCATCCCTTTAGGGGCGAAACTGATTTCTGCGTCCACAGGTCTGTGCACAGGGTCGCGGGGTCTCGCGCGACGGTTGTCCCGGCGTTGTCCCCAGGTCTCCACAGGGTTCTCCACAAGGCGATTCGACGCCCGCGCCTGCGGCTCCTAGCCTGTGCGAGGCTCCCTCTCTCGATCGCCTGCGTGGGTGGGATGCGCCATCGTCGAGTCGGAGGGAGACGCGCCATGACGGATCTGGCTGACATCGGCATCGAAGAGCGCCGCTACAGCGAGCGCACGCCCCCGTTCGACATGCTCGCCGAGCAATCGGCGATCGGCGGCATGCTGCTGTCGAAGGATGCGGTGGCGGACTGCCTCGAGACCGTCCGCGGCGGTGACTTCTACCAGCCGAAGCACGAGATCGTCTACGAGGCGATCCTCTCCCTCTACTCGCGCGGTGAGCCCACCGACGTCATCACCGTCTCCGATGAGCTGACGAAGACGGCGATGCTCTCGCGTGCCGGTGGCGTCGAGTACCTCCACTCGCTCACCTCGATGGTGCCGACGGCCGCGAACGCCGGCTTCTACGCCGAGATCGTCGCCGAGAAGGCCGTGCTGCGCCGACTCGTAGAGGCAGGCACCCGCATCGTGCAGATGGGCTACGCGTCCGAGGGTGAGGTCACCGACCTGGTCAACAACGCGCAGGCCGAGATCTACGCGGTGATGGGCGACGACCAGTCCGAGGACTACGTGCCGTTGAGCATCGCCGTCGAGATGGCCATCGAGGAGATCGAGGCCGCGAAGGGACTCGATGGCGTGATGACCGGGGTGCCGACGGGCTTCCGCGAGCTCGACGAGCTCACCAATGGGCTCCACCCCGGCCAGCTGGTCGTCATCGCGGCCCGACCGGGCCTCGGCAAGTCGACGCTCGCGATGGACCTCGTGCGCTCCGCGTCGATCAAGCACGACATGCCCTCTGCCTTCTTCTCGCTCGAGATGGGTCGCACCGAGATCGCGATGAAGCTGCTCTCGGCCGAGTCGAACATCCTGCTGCAGAAGCTGCGCAAGGGTGCCATCGAGGGACGCGACTGGACGACGCTCGCGCAGGTGCGCGGCCGCATCAACGACGCTCCGCTCTACATCGACGACAGCCCCAACCTGACACTGGTCGAGATCCGCGCCAAGTGCCGCAGGCTCAAGCAGCAGGCCGGGCTGAAGATGGTGGTCGTCGACTACCTGCAGCTCATGACCAGCGGCAAGAAGGTCGAGTCGCGACAGCAGGAGGTGTCGGAGTTCTCCCGTTCGCTCAAGCTGCTCGCCAAGGAGCTGCAGGTGCCCGTCATCGCGCTGTCGCAGCTGAACCGTGGCCCCGAGCAGCGCGGCGACAAGAAGCCCGCGATCAGCGACCTGCGCGAGTCGGGCTCGATCGAGCAGGACGCCGACATCGTGATGCTGCTGCACCGCGAGGACGCCTACGACCGCGACATCCGCCCGGGTGAGGCCGACATCATCGTCGCCAAGCACCGCGGTGGCCCCACAAAGACGATCCCGGTCGCCTTCCACGGACACCTGGCGCGCTTCGCCGACATCGCGCCCGGCATGGGCCCGAGCGACGGCGGCGGCATGCCCGGGCTGCCGCCAGGTGGCACCCCCTTCGGAGGCAGCCCGTATGGCGCGCCGTCGGAGCCCCCGCCGGAGGACTGATGCGGGTGCTCGAGCGTGCGCTGGCCGCTTATGTCGCGGCCGTCGATGCCGAGGGGCTCGCAGCGCACGGCGTGAACGTGCTGGTCGGCGACGAGACTGTGGAGCACCGCTGGCGCAGCGACGACCGCGTCGACCTGCACTCGGTCTCGAAGGGCGTCGCCGCACTCGCGGTCGGCATGGCGGTCGACGAGGGGCTGCTCGCGCTCGAGACGACTGCGGGCGAACTGCTGCCGGAGCTCGCGACCGGGCGCGGCTGCGCGGCCGTCACGGTGCGGCAGCTACTGACGATGACGAGCGGCATCGACTTCGCCTGGTTCGCGCAGCAGCCGGTGCCGTGGCCAGATATCGCCGGGGAGATGCTCGGGCGCGACGTCACGGGCACGCCGGGAGCGACGTTTCAATACAGCGATGCCTCGACGTACGTCGTGCTGCGCATGCTGCGCGCCGCGACGAGCGTCGATGTGCGGGACTGGCTGCTGCCACGCCTCTTCGAGCCGCTCGGCATCGACGATCCGCAGTGGCGGCGCTGCCCGCTCGGACATCCGCTCGGTGGCTCCGGGCTGCTGCTGCGCACGAGCGAGCTCGGTCGCACCGCGCTGCTGCTGCGCGACGAGGGTGCCTGGCAGGGTCGCCAGCTCGTCTCACCCCGCTGGATCCGAGCGATGCACGCTGCCGACCCCGTGCATCCGAGCTGGACCGCCACGGGAGCGCCAAGCGCATCCGACTTCCATCATTACGGGCTCGCGATCTGGGAGGGCCCCGCAGACTGCTGGCGCCTCGACGGGCTCTACGGGCAGTACGTGGTGATCGACGCAGCCTCGGCGGTGGCCGTGGCCATCACGGCGCACGAAGAGGCACGTGACGCGCGCCTCGTCGAACTCGTCGCCGAGGTGCTGCTGCCGCAACTGTGAGCGGGTGCGGCCCGGGGAGACTTCGGCTCCGCCTGGCTCGCGGGGACGGCGGCGGCGCGAGGCAAGTTCGAGACTCCAGTGCGCATGGCGCCACGTGCCACAGACCGGGCATGAGAGAACCCCCGATCACATGACCGGGGGCTCTCCACATGCGATCAGTCCTGCTGGCCGATCGCGAAGTCCACGCGCCCGTCGGGCTGTGCCGACGCATCCAGCACCTTGTCGTCCAGGCTGGTCGCCGCCTGCGGGTCGAGGAAGACCTTCGCTCCGGCGGACTCGACGACCTGGTCCTCGGCCTCCGGCTGGTTGGCGACGGTGACGTTGAGGCCAGCGCCCTCGACGTCCTGGGAGATGCGGATGCCGCCGGTCTGCGGCGCCTGCGCGCCGTCGACGATGCCGGTGATCACGGTCTGGGCGTTCTCGGTCAAGGTGAGCATGGCGCTCCTTCCGATCGGTGAGTCAGCCACGATGCCGTGCCCAGCGCGCCCCCGCAACCGCTGTTCGCCCTGCGCGTGGTTCGTGGATCCGCGCGTGTCGCAGGCGAGGATGCCGCTGCGGCCGGCCCGCTGCTGACAGCAGAACGCGCCACATCGGAGCTCGAGGGAGCTGCCGCGCGTGCCAGGATCGGATGCCGTGAGCGACGACGGAGGCAGACGGGCGCGCCCCACGAGCAAGAGCCTCGGTGCGAGCTTCTGGCGGCTGTTCGCCTCGTCGACCGGCTCCAACCTCTCGGACGGCATCCTGCAGGCGGCGCTGCCACTGCTCGCCGCCAGCCTCACGCGCGACCCGTTCCTCGTCTCGCTGGTCGCATCACTGGCGTTCCTGCCATGGTTGCTGTTCGCGATCCCGGCGGGGGCGCTCGTCGACCGCATCGATCGCCGCCGCGCGATGCAGCTCGCGAACCTCTCGCGGGCAGTGATCCTGGTGCTGCTCGCGGTCGCTGTCGGTGCCGGCCTCTCGAGCATCGGCGTGCTCTACGCCGCGGCCTTCCTGCTCGGCGTCGCCGAGACCGTCTACGACAACGCGGCCCGCGCCATGCTGCCGCGCGTCGTGCGACGCGATCAGCTCGAGCGCGGCAACGCGCTGCTGTCGACGGCCGAGAGCGTCTGCAACCTGTTCCTCGGCGCACCGCTCGGCGCTCTGCTGTTCGCGCTCTCAGCGATGCTGCCGCTGGGCGTCGCCATGGCGCTCTACGTGCTCGCCGCACTGCTCATCGTGACGGTGCGCGGCTCGTTCGCGCCCGAGCGCAAGGCCGAGCACGAGCGCACGACCTTCACCGCAGACATCCGGGAGGGCCTCGTGTGGCTCATGCGGCATCCGATCCTTCGGCAGCTGCTGTGGGTGACGACGATCGGCGGTCTCGGCAACTCGATCGCGAACGGCGTCGCGGTGCTCTTCGCGCTCGAGGTGCTCGGCATCGAGGAGGCGGGCTTCGGCCTGTTGCTCGCGACCGTTGGTGTCGGCGCGGTGATCGGCTCCATCGCCTCGCCGCTGCTGACCCGGCTGCTCGGGCGAACGGCCGCGATGGGTGTCGCCGCCACCGTCGGCGGCCTCACGCTCGTCGCGATGGGCATCTGGCCGACCCTCGTGATGACGCTCATCGCCTGGCCGCTCGGCGCCGCGGCGATCAGCGCCTTCAACGTGCAGATCATGTCGGTGCGGCAGGTGCTCATCCCGGATGCGCTGTTCGGCCGGGTGCAGGGTGCCTACCGAACGGTCCTCTGGGGCAGCATCCCGATCGGCACGGCGGCCGGCGGCGCGATCGCCTCGTTCAGCGACATCCCGACATCGCTCGTGGTCGGCGGCCTGCTCGGTGCGGTCTCCGGCGTCGGCGTCTGGCTCGTGCTGGCCGTCTATCGGGAGCGGATCGCTGCCGCGTTCCTGGAGGAGCACGCGTAGGGGACTGACAGACTGGCTGCATGCCCACAGACCTCGAGACGCGTGTCGCCGTCTACATCGACTTCGACAACATCCTCATCTCCCGCTACGACCAGCTCCACGGTCGCGGCGCCTTCCATGCCGACAAGGTGCGCACCCTGCCAACGGACGGGCGCGAGTCGAAGGCACGCACCCGCTTCCAGCAGGCCACCGTCGACCTCGGCGCCATCATCGACTACGCCTCGAGCTTCGGCTCGATCGTGCTGAGCCGCGCCTACGCCGACTGGTCGGTGCCGGCGCACGCCGCCTACCGCGACCAGCTGCTGGCGCGCGCTGTCGACCTCGTGCAGATGTTCCCGACCACTCGGGCCCTGAAGAACGGCGCCGACATCCGCCTGGCCGTCGACGTGGTCGAGGACCTGTTCCGCCTCGACGACATCACGCACGTCGTGATCGTCGCCGGCGACAGCGACTACATCGCGCTCGCGCAGCGTGCGAAGCGCCTCGGCAGCTATGTCGTCGGCATCGGCGTCGCTGGCAGCACCTCCAAGTCGCTCGCGGCTGCCTGCGACGAGTTCGCCGACTACGACGCGCTGCCGGGCATCGAGCCGGTGCAGATCGACGAGCTGGAGCCCGAGCCCGAGGCGACATCTGCTCCGGCGAAGAGCGAGACGAAGTCGTCCAGGCGGGGCAGCTCGAAGACGGCGAAGGCCGCGGCTGCTGCGGATGCATCGGCTGAGCCGCAGGCGGAGGCAGAGGCGGAGCCCGAGCCCGAGGCGCCGCCGGCCCGCCGTCGCCGCCGCGCGACGAGCGAGTCGGTCGCCGCCACGCAGGATGAGGTGGCGATGTCGGCCGACCAGCGTGGCGATGCCGCGACCGGGCTCCTCGAGCGCGCCATGCGCATCCTGCACCAGAAGACCGACGACGAGTGGCTGCACGCCAACGTCGTGAAGGAGCAGATGAAGCGCATGGACCCGGTCTTCAACGAGAAGTCGCTGGGGCACAAGACGTTCTCGGACTTCGTGACGGCCCGGGAGAGCCTCGTCGACATGCGTGAGGAGGGGCAGGCCCGCCTGCTCCAGCTCAAGGACGCCTAGCGAGACTCGCTCGCCCCGCGTGGGTGGGCGGGTGCAGACTGGGCGGCATGCCGGAGCTGCCGGAGGTCGAGGCGCTCGCGGCCGACCTGGGCGAGCGCCTGATCGGCCGCACGATCCGCCGTGTCGACGTGACCGAGATCGCCGCGCTCAAGACCTTCGACCCATCCGTCGACGCCCTGCACGGCGCGGTCTTCACAGAGATCGGCCGGCGCGGCAAGCACCTCGTGCTGTCGGTCGACAGCGGGCTGCACCTCGTGCTGCACCTGGCGCGCTCGGGATGGGTCAGGTGGCGTGACGCTTCGCCGCGACCGACAGCGGGGCGCGGCCGGGGACCGCTCGCGGCGCGGGTGGTGCTCGAGCCGCCTTCGGCGGACGCGGCCGGCAACCCGCTCGGCGGCGACGGCGTCGACGTCACCGAGCAGGCCACGCACAAGCGCCTCGCGATCCACGTCGTCGAGCACCCCGATCAGGTGCTCTCGATCGCCACCCTCGGGCCCGAGCCGCTCGATGAGGCCTTCACGGAGGAGCGCTTCGCGGCGCTGCTCGCGCACGCCGGCCGCGCGCAGATCAAGGGCGTGCTGCGTGACCAGCGGCGCATCGCCGGCATCGGCAACGCCTACTCCGACGAGATCCTGCACGTCGCGAAGATGTCGCCGTTCCATCCCGCCTCGATGCCGGCGGCAGACGTGCGCCGGCTCTACGACGCGCTGCGGCAGGTGCTGGGCGACGCGGTCGATCGTGCGCGGGGCGTCCCGGCATCGTCGCTCAGGGCCGAGAAGAAGCAGGGGATGCGCGTGCACGGCCGCAAGGGGGAGGCGTGCCCCGTCTGCGGTGACACCGTGCGACAGGTGATCTATGCCGACTCGACCTTCGAGTACTGCGCCACCTGCCAGACGGGCGGCAAGTCGCTCGCCGACCGGGTGCTCTCGCGGCTCGGCATTCGGCGATAGGCGCGGTCTCGAGATGGCTGCGACCTGCGATCGCGGCCTCCTCGACCAGCGGGAGCTCGTGCTGCGACCTGCGGTCGCGGCCTCCTCGACCAGCCGGCGTCAGCGCAGCTCGCCCAGCACCTCGTTGAGGGCCTCGGTCGACGACGGATGGGTCCAGATGCCGTCGCGCAGCTCGGTGGCCGTGACGCCGGCGCGCATCGCGAGGGCGACGAGGTTGATGACCTCCTGCGCGTCGACAGTGTGGAGGGCAGCTCCGAGCACGAGATCGGTCTGCGCGTCGACCACGATCTTGATGATGCCGTGCGTCTCCTGCACCGCCTTCGGTCGAGGCATGGCGGCGATCTTCGCGACCGGCTTGGCCCCGACTCGCACCTCGCGGCCACGCTCACGAGCCTCGCGCTCGGTCATCCCGACACGGCCGAGCGGGGGCGTCGTGAAGGTCGTCGTCGGCACGGCCGTGCGGTCGGCGCGGCTTCGGCCGGCCGCATCCGTGAGCTGCGCCTTCACGATGCGGAAGTCGTCGAGCGAGATGGGCGTCAGCTGCTGACCGCCGTTCACGTCGCCGACCGCCCAGACGCGCTCGGCACTCGTGCGCAGCAGGTCGTCGACCTGCACGAAGCCACGCGCGTCGGTCTCCACGCCACCGGCGGCGAGGTCGAGCGCTGCGGTCACGGGGGTGCGGCCGGTGGCGAGCAGCACGGCCTCGGCCTGCAGCTCGCCGGCGCTGGTCGCGACGGTCGCGATCGTGCCGTCGTCGATGCGGGAGGGCTCGGCGTTGGGGAGGATCGAGACGCCGGCGTCGGCGAGCGCCTCCTCCATGGAGGTGCGCACGTCGTCGTCCTCGTCTGGGAGGATCCCGGCGCCGCGCGCGACGATGGTCACGGCGCTGCCGAAGCGGGCGAACATGCTCGCGAACTCCAGCGCGATCACGCCGGCGCCGACGATCACCAGCCTGGCCGGCACCCCGCTCAGGTGCTGGATCGAGGTGGAATCGTGCACCCGCGGCCCCCGCTCGCCCGGGATGCCCGGCAACCGTGGCTCCGTGCCGGTGTTGAGCACGACGTGCTGTGCGGTGATCTCGAGCTCTTCATCGCCGCCGGTCACGCGCACGGTGCGCTCGCCTGTGAAGGCGGCCTCGCCGCGCACCAGCGTGACGGCATCGACGGTGGCGAGCAGCTGCCGGTTCGCCTCGCGCAGCCGTCCGACGATGCCGTCGCGCGTCGCGACCGCCTGCGCCAGGTAGGTCTCAGGGTCGTCCTCGGGTCGGCGCTGCTCGGCCTGGTGCACGAGCGCCTTCGTCGGCACGCACGCGATGTTGATGCAGGTGCCGCCGACCATGGCGTCGTCGCGCTCGACGAGCACCACCCTGCGCCCAGCGCTGCCGAGCGCGCGGGCCAGCGTCTTGCCGCCCTTGCCCCACCCGACGACCAGCAGGTCGGTCGTGAGGCGCTCGCCCATCAGGCTTGCCCCGGGATGGCCCCGGTGGCGACCGTCCAGGGCTGCACGGTGACGACCTGCACGCCCGGCGCCGAGTAGTAGGGGTCGTCGGCGATCGCCGCTTCGACGACGGCCAGGTCATCGGTCGAGAACAGCAGCAGTGCGCCCGACTGATCTGCGAAGGGGCCGCCCGCGAGCAGCACGCCCCGCTCGTGCAGCGCGGCGGCGCGCTCGCGATGCGCCGGACGCAGCTCGAGGCGGGCAGGGTCGTCGGAGAAGGAGAGGGTGACGGCGATCATGCCCTCAGCCTAGGCAGTGCTCGCCCGATCGGTCGCGAGGCTGGGGGTTGACCGGAACACAGCCTCCGGGAACCCCCGCCGACAGCGCGGCACCGTGCGACAAGGCTGGAGGCATGGCCCCGAGCACCCGCCAGCATGCCTCAGCGCCGGTCACCGCGACGGCTCACGCCGGCGAGCGCCCCGCCGACCAGCGCCGCGCCGCCGCCCATCCCGCCGAGGTCGGCACCCCATCCGGGTGGGCGCCCCACGCCCGCATCGCGCTGGCTGCCTTCGCGGCACTGACGCTGCTGCCGATGCTGGGCCTCGCAGCACTCGCCTTCGCCGGCGGCATCGACGGCGCCATCCTGCAGGACATGACGCCGGCACTCATGCTGCTGCCGGCACTGGTCGCGGTCTTCGTCTGGTCGGTCACACGACCGCACGACTTCGGTGATGCACTGCGGCTGCGGGCGGAGCGGGGCTGGCTGCGCGCCATCGGCTGGTCGCTCGCCGCGCTCCCGGTCGTCGCGCTGCTCGGCATCGTGACCGCAGGCGCCGCGGTGCTGCTCGGCGTCGCGCAGCCGGGTGTCGACTGGCAGACGCTGCTGCCAGCCGTGCCAAGCGTGTTCACGAGCATGCTGCTGCTCGCGCTCGCGGAGGAGGTCGGCTGGCGCGGCTTCGCCCAGCGGCTGCTCGCGCCGGTCGGTGTGGTGCGCGCCTCGCTCGCCATCGCGGCGTTCTGGGCGCTCTGGCACACGCCCGCGATGGCCATCTGGGTCTGGGAGGGCACGATGCCGGTCGCCGTCGCCGCGACCACGCTCAGCAGTCTGCTGCTCGGCGGTCTCGTGCTCTCGGCGCTCGCGGCCCTCGGGGGCAGCGTGTGGCCTGCGGTCGTCGGCCACGCGGCGATGAACTCGCTCGTCGTCTTCACCACCAGCACGCTCGTCACGGGCGACGCCGCCGCGATCGGCGCGATCGGCTGGCTGCCGTGGGCACTGGCGGCAGTCTCGCTGCTGCTGCTGACGACGCGCGCGCTGCGCGGCCGTCGCGCAGCCGGCGCCTGACCGGGCCGATGACGAAGGGCGGATGCGCTGCCCGGTCTGGCAGCGCATCCGCCCGTGTGATCCGCCCGTGTGATCCGCCCTGTGTGATCCGCCCTGTGGTCGTGCGGCTCGTGGCGGCGTCAGGCCGCGATGAGCTGCTTGCTGGCGCGGGCGACGACCTCCGCGATCGTCGCGCGGACGGCCTCCGCGTTGCGCTCGACGATGGCAGGCACGCTGACGACCGTCATCTGCTCGGTGAAGTCCTCGGGCTGGAAGGCCATCTCGGCGGTCGGCGCGAGCTCGGCGCCGATGAACTCGAGCACGTCGCGCAGCTGCTGCGCGGCGAAGTGGCCGCCGGCCCAGCCGTAGGCGACGATGCCGCCCTGCTTGCCGACCCACTCGTTCTTGAGGCCATCGACGGCGTTCTTCAGCACCGCGCTGTAGCCGCGGTTGTACTCGGGCGAGACGAACACGACGCCGTCGAGCGACTGGATCTGCTCGGCCCACGCGATCGTGTGCGGCAGGGTGCGCACACCGGATGCCGGCGGCAGCGCCTCGTCGAGGAACGGCAGGTCGATCTCCTTGAGGTCGAGCATCACCGCGTCGGCTCCGGCGGCCTCGATCATCGGCACGAGCTGGTCGGCGACCTCTCGTGCGATGCGGGCGGGGCGGTTGCTGCCGACGATGATGCCGACCTGCGGGCGTGCAGACATGACTCTCCTCTGGAAGGTGGTGTGGTTGCAGCGCGCGACCGCGGGCGCCACTCCGAGCCAACATCCCGAAGGAGGTCAGATATTCCAGATTCGAAACAGATGACGGATGCGGCCGGCGACTACGCGAGGAAGGCGCGCGCCGCCGTGACCATCGCGGTCGTCGCGGTGTCGAGCGTCGGCTGCAGCACGGGGATGAAGTCCGGAGCGTGGTTCGAGGGCACCTCGACGTCGAAGGTGCCGCGCTCGCGGGCCTGCCCGACGAGCTCGGGGTCGAAGCCGCCATACATCCAGAAGACGTACGGGGCATCCCAGACGGCCGGCAGGTAGCTGAAGTCCTCCGAGCCGAGGTACTGCGGCGAGGGCACGTGGGCCGCGCCGAACGCCTCGTCGAACGCCGCCCCAACGGTCGCAGCCGCATCCGCATCGTTGACCGTCAGCGGCGCGATGTCGCCGGTCTCGATGGTCGCGGCCGGTGCACCGGCCACCGCGCACTCGCCCTGCACGATGCGCTCGATCGCGGCGATCATCCGCGCACGCACCTGCGGCTCGAAGGTGCGGATGTTGATCTCGAAGCGCGCAGAGTCGGGGATGATGTTCTGCTTCACGCCCGCGTGGAAGGTGCCGATCGTGAGCACGGCGCGATCGGCTGGCGCCACCTCGCGCGAGACGATCGTCTGCAGCCGCAGCACCATGCTGGCGGCCAGGACGATCGGGTCGATGGTCTTCTCGGGCTGCGAGCCGTGGCCGCCGCGACCGTGCACCGTCACGATGAAGTGGTCGCTCGCGGCCATCAGCGGGCCCGCAGCGGTCTGCACCTCGCCGGCTGCGGCGGGCATGACGTGCTGCCCGAGGGCGATGTCGATGCCTCCGGGCAGCAGCTCGCGCAGCGCATCCTGCATGCCCATCGCCCCCTGCATGACCTCCTCGGCCGGCTGGAAGACGGCGACGATCGTGCCCGCCCAGTCATCCTGCTCGGCGAGGATCGCCAGCGCGCCCTGCAGCGACGCCATGTGGGTGTCATGGCCGCAGGCGTGCATGACGCCGGTCGCCTGACCGTCGAGCTGATCCGTGGCGGTCGAGCGGTAGGGCACGCGCTCTGCCTCGGTCACCGGCAGCGCATCCATGTCGGCGCGCAGCAGCACCGTCGGCCCCTCGCCCCGGCGCAGGATGCCGACGACGCCGGTCGCCGCACCCACCTGCTCATGCGTCTCGAAGCCCCGCTCGCGCAGCAGCTCGGCCATGCGGGCAGCCGTGCGGTGCTCTCGGTTCGAGAGCTCGGGATTCGCGTGCAGCTCGCGGTAGAGGTCTTCGATGAACGGCCGGTGCGTCGCAAGCGTCATGCCGCCAGGCTACGCCGCGCGCGCCGGTACGATGGAGGACGAACCGTGAGGAGAGCCGTGACCGCCACGCCGACCGCCTCGCAGGGGCTGCAGCACTGGCATCTCCCTGCGCTGCGAGCCGTCCCCGCCCTCGTCGTCGGGCTGCCGCTGCCCTTCATCCAGCTGCACGCGCCCGTCGTCGGGCTGATCGCGCTGGCCGTGCTGCTGGCGGGCACCGGCGTCGCCATGTGGCTCGGGCGCCGCAGCGTGCCGGACGGCACCGGCCGCTGGCCGGCTGTGGTGGCGGTCTGGTCTGCCTTCGTCGCACTCGTCGCGGTCGTGCTCGCGATCGTGGCGCCCACCGCCACGCTGCTCGGGCTCGCGGTCGCGCTGTGGGCGATCCCGGCAGGGCTGGTCGAGCTGCAGGGATGGGCACGGATGCGGTCGGTCGCCGAGCCGCGCACCGTGCAGCTGCGGCGCGACTGGCTGGCCGTCGGCGGCTTCACGGTGCTCCTCGGCCTGGTCTTCGCGTTCCTGCGCGACCCCGTCACGCTCGTCGGGCTCCTCGGCGCCTACGCCGTCATCGTCGGCGTCTTCCACGCGGTCGCGGCACTCTCCGCTCGCCCGGCCCGCACCACCACCACACAGCGGAGCGACGCATGAGTGACCCCCAGCAGCCCGAGCCCACCAGGCGCCAGAAGCTGAAGCCCTTCGAGTACCTCGTCTTCGCCGGGGGCGTCGGCATCTTCGTCGGCTTGGTGATCCTGCTCGCGGTGCGCGACATCACGCTCACGCTCATCTTCGGCGGAGTCGGCTTCATCGCGACGCTGCTGCTCACCGCCACGCTCATGCTCGCCGTCAAGCCCAAGGGGCGCTCGGCGGCCGAGCTCGACAAGCGCGAGGGCTTCGACCAGTGAGGCGCGCCCCGCTGCTGGCGGTCGGGCTGCTGCTGCCTGCGCTCGTGCTTGCCGGCTGTGGGACGACCACGACGCAGCGGCCGGGGGTCTCGCAGACCCCGACAGGCGAGTCGGCCCCCGCCGACCAGGCAGCGCCCGCCGGCCCGCACCTGGTCGCAGAGGGACGCGTCTTCGATCCCTTGGCCGACGACGTCGACCCTGACAGCGACTGCGAGGGCGTCGCAGGGCGCGATGCGGTCGAGGTGTTCGACCGGGCCGCCTGGCCGGCGCTCGACGTGCCCGCCGGCGAGGCCACGCTGACCTGCGGCAACGCATCCGGCGCCGGCTGGCGGCACATCGCCGACGGCCACACGGGCGACTTCGGCGAGCTCGCCGACCTGGTCGATGCCGAGTGGGAGGACGTCGCGTGGTTCGCGATCGACCGCGCGCTCGAGCAGCCGACGCAGGTCGAGGCCTACCGCGACGACATCGTCAACTACGACGTGCTCGTCGAGTACGTCGACGGCGAGCGGGCCTCGCGCTCGTGGATGGTGACCGTCGGCGTCGGGCTCGGCTCCGGCCAGATCATCACCTCGTTCCCCGACGAGCAGCACTAGCGCTCGCCGTCCATCGCGCCGAGCCTCTGCGACGATGAGGGCATGCATGCTCTCGTCACGGTCGATTGGCTCGTCGAGCACCTGGCAGCCGACGCCCTCGTGGTCGTCGACGCCAGCATGGCCCCGCCCGGCACCGACGATCCCCTGCCGACCGACGGCATCCCAGGCGCCGTGCGCTTCGACATCGGCGGCACCATGTCACGGAGCGATGCGTCGGATGGGCTGGGCCCAGTGGGCGTGCACGACATGCTCGCACCCGCCGACTTCGAGCGCGAGCTGCGGGCGCTCGGCATCCGGGCGGGCGATCGCGTGGTCGCCTACGACGCGGCCGGCATCTTCTCGAGCGCCCGCGCCTGGTGGATGCTCCGCGCCGCGGGCATCGAGGCGGCCGTGCTCGACGGCGGCCTGCCCGCGTGGGTCGATGCCGGCCAGCCGCTCGCCCCGGTCGCGGCCTCGACCGGGCTCGAGGGCGATGTGACGGTGGCGTGGGATGCGTCGGCGCTCGTCGACGCGGAGGTCACGGCCACCGCGCTCGCCACGGGCACCGCTGCGGTGCTCGACGCCCGCTCGCCGAGCCGCTTCACGGGCGACGAGCCCGACCCCAGGGAGGGCGTGCGCGCCGGGCACATGCCGGGCGCTCTCTCGCTGCACTACGGCGCGCTCGCCCCCGCCGGCCGCATGCTGCCGATGGACGAGCTCGGCCGGCGGCTGCAGGCGGCGGCGGGCGACCGCCCGATCATCGCCAGCTGCGGCTCGGGCGTGACCGCCTCGGTCGTCGCGCTCGCGGCGACGCTCGTGGGCCGCGAGGCCACCGTCTACGACGGCTCCTGGTCGGAGTGGGGTCACGCAGGCTCGGGGCGACCGGTCGTCACCGGCGACTGAGCCCCGCCTCGCGCGCGACGATCGAGGCCTGCAGCCGGGTCGAGCAGCCGAGCTTCGCCAGCACCCGCGAGACGTGGGTCTTGGCCGTCGCCGCGCTGATGCCGAGGCGCGTCGCGAGCTCGGCGTTGGACAGGCCCTCGCCGAGGCACGCGAGCACCTCGCGCTCGCGCTCGGTGAGCTCGACGACCCCCGGATGCGCGGTGGCCGTCGCGGGCTCGGGGGTCGCGGTGAAGGCGTCGAGCACGCGCCGCGTCACCTCCGGTGCCATCACACCCTCGCCGAGCGCGACACGACGGACGGCATCGACGAGCGTCGGCGCATCCGCAGACTTCAGCAGGAAGCCGGCGGCGCCCGCCCGCAGCGCGCCGAAGACGTAGTCGTCCAGATCGAAGGTCGTGAGCACGAGCACCTGCGCGAGGCCCTCGGCGACGATGCTGCGAGTGGCCGCGATCCCGTCGGTGCCGGGCATGCGCACATCCATCAGCACCACGTCGGGCCGCAGCGCGCGAGCCTGGCGCACCGCGGCGGCGCCGTCGCCGGCCTCACCGACGACGGCGATCCCGGCCGACTCCAGCAGCAGCCGCAACCCGCCACGGATCGCCTCGTGGTCGTCGGCGATGAGCGCTCGCGGCGTCATCCCTGCAGCGGCAGCGTCGCCTGCACGGTCCATCGCGCGTCTCCTTCCGGTCCCGCGGTGAGCTCGCCGCCGAGCGCGAGCGCGCGTTCGCGCATCATCCGCACCCCGAGCCCCGCCGAGGGCGGTGCCGCGCGCGGCGTCGACGCATCCATCGCCGACTCGACCCGCAGCAGGAGCATGCCGGCGGTCGCGGTGTCGGGCGCGGCATCGGCGCTGACGCGCACGACCGCGCTGGCGCCGGGCGCGTGCTTCATGGCGTTGGTGAGCGACTCCTGCAGGATGCGCCCGGCGGCCTGGTCGATCGCGACCGGCAGCGCGGGCGCCTCACCGACGAGCTCGACCTCAAGCCCGCGCGCCCGAGCACGGTCGAGGATGCCGGCGGCTCCGCTCAGGCGGTCGGGTGCGGCAGGGGCCTCGCCGCCGGAGCGCAGCACCAGGATCATCGAGCGCATCTGCTCGAGGCTGCGGATGCTCGCGGTGCGGATGGTCTCGAGCGAGGAGCGCGGCGGTGCGGGAGCGGCGAGTGCCGCCTCGGTGTGGATGGCGATGGCGGAGAGCTCGCTCGCGATGGCATCGTGCAGGTCGCGGGCCATGCGGCCGCGCTCCGCCTGCACGACCTCCTGCTGCGCCAGGGCGGCGAGCCGTTCGAGGTCGTCGGCGCGCTGCGCCTCGAGCGCCGCGCGGGCGCGCTCGCGCTGCACCGCGAGGCCCCACCAGTAGGGCGTGACGATGATGGCGACCAGCTGGATCGCCGTCAACGCCGTCACCCTGGGGTCGCCGGTGAGCACGAGCACCACGGCGGTGCCTCCGACCACCAGCGTGGCGACGATCACCAGCAGGGCCCGACGGCCGCGATCGCTCGCGTGCATGGCGGCGCTGTAGATCGCGTCGACGAGCACCAGCAGCATGCCGAGGCCACCGCCGAGCGCGAGATCGACGGCGAACAGCATGGTGGCCGCGGCGAGCACGGTGAGCGGCATGCGGCGCTTGGCCAGCAGCGTCAGGCAGCCGAGCAGCAGCAGCGCGACCTGCGGCCAGATGCCGAGCCCCGGCTGCACGAGCGGCTGCCCGATGATCGGCACGTCGAGCGCGAGCAGCAGCAGCCCGACCGCCAGCAGGACCGCCGAGTTGAGAGGCACGGCCCACGCGCGGATGCGCGCCGGCACGAGCTCCAGCAGGCGAGGCATGCACTCATTCCAGCACGACTGCCCGACTGCCGCGTCACCCGAAGGAGGTACGACGCATTCGCCGAGACACCTCGTTCGGCCGATGCGCGCGAGCGCGCCGCTCGCGAGGCTCGAAGCATGGATCTTGAGACGCTGCTCCCGCTGGTCGTGCTGGCGCTGATCGACAGCCTGAGCATCGGCACGCTGCTCGTGCCGGTCTTCTTCCTGCTGGCGCCGGGCGGGGTGCGCTACGGCCGCGTCACGCTGTACCTGCTGACCATCGCCGGCTTCTACTTCGCGGTGGGCGTCGCGGTCGCGAGCGGCGCCGGGTGGATCGCCGATGGCCTCGAGTCGATCGGCGACAGCAGCCCGGTGACCTGGCTGCAGCTGCTGCTCGGCGTCGCGCTGCTGGCCGGCGCGCTGGTGTTCGGCAAGAGCGCGCCGAAGCCGGGCACGCCGGAGGCGGAGGCGATCCTGAACCGCCCGGCGGGCAGGCTGGCCCGCTGGCGCGACGCGGCGATGGGCGATGGCGGCGCTGTCGCGCTCGTCGGCGTCGCGGTGGGCGCGGGCGTGCTGGAGCTCGCGACGATGCTGCCCTACCTCGCCGCGATCGGCATGCTGACGACCGCCGCGCTGCCGCTGCCGCAGCTGCTCGCGGTGCTGGCCGGCTACTGCGCCGTGATGATCGCGCCCGCGCTCGTGCTGCTGCTCGGCCGTGCGCTGCTGCGAGGCGCCGTCGAGCCTGCGCTGCAGCGGCTCGCCCGGTGGATGCAGCTCAACGGTGCGGAGAACACGGCCTGGATCGTCGGCATCGTCGGGTTCCTGCTGCTGCGCGACGCGGCGTCCCGGCTCGCGCTCTTCGAGCAGCTCGGGGTCGTGATCGGATGAGGTGCGTGCGGTCGATCGCGACGCCGCGCCGCGCGAGCGTGGTCTTTTGATTCATTCACGATAAGCGATACGGTGAGGGCATGACCGAGCGCGACACCGAGCTGCTGCGCGAGCACGGGCTGCGTGTGACGCAGGGCCGCCTCGCGGTGCTCGACCAGCTCGAACGACTGCCGCACGCCGACGCCGAGAGCGTGCACCGCGCGCTCGTCGCGGCCGGCAACGACACGAGCGTGCAGTCGGTCCACAACGTGCTCGGCGACCTCGCGGCCGCCGGCCTCGTGCGCCGGTTCGAGCCCGAGCGCTCTGCTGCGCGCTACGAGCGGCGCATCGACGACAACCACCACCACGCGGTCTGCGCGCGCTGCGGCAAGGTCGAGGATGTCGACTGCGTCGTGGGCGAGGCCCCCTGCCTGCACGCCGATGCCCCTCCGGGCTTCACGGTGCGGACGGCAGAGGTCACCTTCGTCGGCATCTGCGCCGACTGCGCACAGACCGCCACCTGAGACACGACACGAAACGGAGCGAGACATGACGACACCCACCACGAACAGCGTCGGCACCCCGATCGCGAGCGACGAGCACTCGCAGAGCGTCGGCGCCGAGGGCGCCATCGCGCTGACCGACCACTACCTGGTCGAGAAGCTCGCGCACTTCAACCGCGAGCGCGTGCCGGAGCGCGTCGTGCACGCCAAGGGCGGCGGCGCGTTCGGCTCCTTCGTCACCACGCACGACGTCTCGCAGTACACGCGGGCCGCGCTCTTCCAGCCGGGCGTCGAGACCGAGATGCTCGCGCGCTTCTCGACCGTCGCCGGCGAGCAGGGCAGCCCCGACACCTGGCGCGACCCGCGCGGCTTCGCGCTGAAGTTCTACACCAGCGAGGGCAACTACGACCTGGTGGGCAACAACACGCCCGTGTTCTTCATCCGCGACGGCATCAAGTTCCCCGACTTCATCCACTCGCAGAAGCGCCTCCCGGGCAGCCACCTGCGCGACAACGACATGCAGTGGGATTTCTGGACCCTCTCGCCCGAGTCGGCCCACCAGGTGACCTGGCTGATGGGCGACCGCGGGCTGCCGAAGTCGTGGCGCCAGATGGACGGCTTCGGCTCGCACACCTACCAGTGGATCAACGCCGCGGGCGAGCGCTTCTGGGTGAAGTACCACTTCAAGTCGAACCAGGGCAACGACTTCCTGCCCCAGGCCGAGGCCGACGAGCTCGCGGGCTCGGATGCCGACCACCACATCCGCGACCTCTTCACCGCCATCGAGCGCGGCGACCACCCGAGCTGGACGCTGCACGTGCAGGTGATGCCCTACGAGGATGCGAAGACCTACCGCTTCAACCCCTTCGACCTGACGAAGGTGTGGCCGCACGCCGACTACCCGCTCATCGAGGTCGGCCAGATGACGCTGAACCGCAACCCCGAGAACTACTTCGCGCAGATCGAGCAGGCGGCGTTCAGCCCCGCGCACTTCGTGCCCGGCATCACCGGCAGCCCCGACAAGATGCTGCAGGCGCGCATCTTCAGCTACGCCGACGCGCACCGCTACCGCGTGGGCGTCAACCACGCAGAGCTGCCCGTCAACCGCTCGAAGGCCGAGGTGCACTCCTACGACAAGGAGGGCCAGATGCGGCACGGCTTCCGCGCGGCGGACCAGCCGGTCTACGCGCCGAACTCCTTCGGCGGGCCGGCGGCGGATGCGGCTGCGGCCGGTGACGACGCGGGCTGGGTCTCCGACGGCGAGCTCGTGCGTGTCGCGCACACGCTCCACCCCGAGGACGACGACTTCGGCCAGCCAGGCACGCTCTACCGCGAGGTGCTGACGGACGAGGAGCGCGCCCGCCTGGTGGCGAACATCACCGGCCACGTCGGCGGCACGCGCGTGCCCGCGATCCGCGAGCGCGCCATCCAGTACTGGAAGAACGTGGACGCCGAGCTCGGCGCGCGCGTCGAGGCCGGCCTGACGCCCATCACGGAGCCGCGCACGCGCCTCGCCGGAGAGCCCGAGCCCGCGCCCGTCGGCACGACGTGATCGCGGTGGCGGGCACACGGCCCGCCTGACGCTCTCGGCATCCTCAGGGGTGTCGACGGATGCGTCTGCACGCGGCCCGCGCTGGTTCCGACCGGCGCGGGCCGCGTCGCTCTCTGCGGAGCGCGACCCGCAGGTGCTAGAGCGGGCGCTCGGCGAGCACGGCCTGCGTCTGCTCATCCACGAGCATCTCGACCGCGTCGCCCGTGATCGCCGCCTTGATGCCGAGCGGCAGCGCCAGGACGCGCGCGGCAGCAGGCCGCGCCATGGCCACCTGCCAGAGGGGCACGACGACGACGTCGTCGAGCGTCCAGGGCTCGCTCCGCTCCACGCCGAGCAGATCGATGAACCAGCCGGAGTCGCGATCGTCCCGCCCGGGGGAGCGGGTCATGATGAGCCGGTCGTGCTGCTCCCAGCCCTTGACTGCCTCGACCGTCTGGTTGAAGCGCACGTCCTGCGGCATGCGGTTCGCGGCATTCAGCACGCGCACGACGCCGTCGCTCGCCTGGAGCGCGAGGCTCAGGTCGGTGGTCCGGTCGTTGAAGGCATCGCCTGCGTAGTCCGGCGTCTCGAGCACGAACCCATCCGTCTGCTCGGTCATGACGATCGGGCTCCAGGTCGACCAGACGAACAGCCCGTCGCTCCACTGGCCGCGGATGTCAGCGAACCGGGCGAGCAGCGCGTCGATCGCGCCCTGCAGGTCTGGGACGGCGCTCGCGGAGAGCGAGCGCCCGTCGACGGAGATGGTGGTGGTCGTGGTGGTCGGCGTCACACATGCACCGTACCCGGGCCGCCGAGCGAGGCGGATGCGCGGTCGCGGCCATGCTGGGCAGTTCTCCCCATCGCACCTTCGGCAGCGAGGCGCTTCACTTGCATTGCAGGATTGATGAGAGGTGGTGTGTCTTGGCACTGACAATCCCGGGAGAGCTCGTCTGGGTGCTCGAGATGCTCGACTACGAGTGGCCTCCGCTCGACGAGGACGAGATCCATCGCGCCGCGGAGATCACGCGCACGTTCCGCGAAGATCTGATCGGCACGATGGAGGAAGCGAGCTCGCGCATCAACGACGATGTGCCTGCAGCCTTCAAGGCCGGCGCGGCGAAGAACTACACGGAAGCGTGGAACGAGACGCGCGAGCAGCACATGCAGCAGCTCGTCGACCTGCTCGACCCGGCGGCGACCGGCATCGACATCCTCGCCGACGCCGTGCTCGCGCTCAAGGTCAAGGTCATCGCAGAGCTGGTGATCACAGCGGCGCAGATCGCGGCCGCCATCGCCACTGCGGCCTTCACGTTCGGCCTCAGCGCTGCGGCCAACGTCGCGATCATCGCGGCGCGCAAGGCAGCGCTCAAGATCGCGACCAACATCGCCATCGACGCGCTGGTCGGCCAGATCCTCTCCATGCTCATCGAGCCCCTCACCGAGGGGGCGCTGGCGCTCATCGGTGCGATCTCCGATGCACCGATGGTGAAGGGCGCAATCGGCGAGGTCAGCGAGTTCCAGGCCGACTTCGCCGCGCTCGAGCAGGCCGCGGGCGACATCGACTCGACCGGCGGCGACCAGGAGAAGGTCGGCTCCGAGTACATCTCCCAGATCACTTCGCTGCAGATCATCCAGGGGTAGGCGACCATGGCGACAATGAGGAAGCTCGGTCAGGACGTGATCGACGCGCTCGAGAAGGCGGGCAAGGACTTCGCCGACTCGATGGGGGACCGCTCGAAGCTGCAGAGCCGACGTCTGCGGGAGATCATCGAGGAGACGCGCAACCGCGATGAGATCCTCGCGCACCAGCAGCGCCGTCCAGATCGGCCCGACCCGCACCGGGCGCCAGACCCCTCGACCCCCAACGCGGATGGCCTGGACGCGCCAGAGGTGAACCGCGGCGACCCTGCGGAGTTCGGCGACGCCGACAGCTCGCGCTACCGCGACAACTACGCGAACGATCCGGACAACGTGGATGCGGCCGCCAACAACGTCATCCACCACGCCGTCGAGCAGCAGATCCTGCGCCGCTATCCCGACATCGACATCACGCCTGGCCAGATGCATTCGAGCGAGAACCTTCGCGGCATCCCCAGAGACATCAACGGACCCCTGCACCTGAGCGGGATCCGTCGCATGTGGAACCAGTTCTACAATCACTACGAGCGGCTCGGCGTCGATCCGACACCGGAGCAGCTGCTCGACTACGCGACGTTGATCGACGACGCGCTGGGCGACCTGTTCGACCCGCCCATCCGATAGGAGCGCGATGTACCACCGCTTTGAAGCCGAAGTCGCCGGCGGGCTCGGCCCCGGCATCGATTACAACGGTCGGCGCGACCCTGCGTTGATCGGTCCCCTGCACTACGAGTTCGCTGGCTGGCTCGGTGACGACATCGTGACGACCTCGGGATTCTGGCTGGTGACGGGCGAGCTCGCCGAGGCGCTTCGCGCTTCCGACCTGACCGGGTTCGAGTTCGCCGAGGTCGTCGTCACGAAGGAGGCGCAGTTCGACATGCTTCCGACGCCGCGCCCGTTCCCCGCGGTCTGGGAACGACTCGTGCCGACAGGGACTCGCGACGCTGGCGCCGACCTGGTGCTGGAGAGTCGGGTGGATCTGCTGGTGAGCGATGCTGCGCTGGCGCTGCTGCAGAGCTTCCAGATCACGGAGGCGTTCACGACCTCCGCCGACGAGCCGCCCTTCCAGAGCGACATCATGGCCGCGTTCCTCCAGCAGCAGCGGGCCAAGGGCAACGCGGTCTGAACCGCCGAGACCAGAGAGCACTGATGACCACGAAACTCACGGGCGAGATCGCCTCGTATGCCGAGCTGATCGGCGCTGCCAAGGACGACGCACGAGTGCTCGCCAAGATGCAGGCCTCCCCGCACTTCCGCGAGCAAGCGCCATTCCTCGACCCCGACTCTGGCGCGACATGGATCGTCGTCGAGAGTGCGAGCGACGGCGTGCGCATGCAGTTCCGCGACGGCGCGCTCGCGAAGGCCTCGTTCGAGGTCGCGGGCAGCGCGCATCTCGATGCGCATGGAGAGGCTGAGCACCTGATCTCGGGACTCGACCTGTCGACTGCGTCCAAGGAGGCAGTCGTCGAGCAGCTGGGAGCGCCGGCCAAGCGCGGCCGGACGTCGCTGCAGTACGTCATCGATGGCGTGACGCTGACGGTCGCGTTCCTGAACGACCGTGTGCGCGCCGTGACGGTCAGCGACGGGAAGCGTTGATACCCACCGGGGAGATCGCACGGTTCTTCGCGCTGCTCGGTGCTGCGCGAGGCGACGATCGGGTGCTGCAGCTGCTGCAGACGCGCGCAGATTTCCGCGAGGGAGAGGCGTTCACAGAGCCAGGCAAGGCCGAGACGTGGGTCTCGATCGACAGTGTTCCCGGTGGCGTCTCGCTGCGGTTCCTGAACGGGGTGCTCGACCGGGTCGTCATCCACGCACAGGACGAGGCTTGGTGGGAAGCGTACGCGAACCCGACCGACCTGATCGCCGGGCTCGACCTCTCGACTGCGACGAGGGAGGACGTCCTCGGTGTGCTGGGCGTGCCGTGGAAGTCCGCTCCGAAATACGTGAAGCACCGTATCGGCACGCAATACCTGCACATCTCCTTCCTCAACGAGAAGATCTCACGCATCGTCGTGATGGCGAAGCCGCGCTGATCGCGCGGATCGAGCGTCGCCCGGCCGGCCTTAGTGCAGGATGGGCCCCTGCCGGTCGAGCATCGCCTCGACTGCGGGCAGCGCGGGTCGCAGCGCCAGCGCAGCGGCGCCCGCCTCGCGATCTGCCGACCGCAGCGTTGCCGGCACGAACGCCTCGTCGTAGGCAGGCACGCCGAGCCGCTCGAGCGCCTCGGGGTAGGGCGCCCAGTCGAATGCGCGCGCCAGGTGCCGTGCGCCATGCTGCGCCGTCAGCCGCACGAGCGTGCGCGGCCGGGAGCCCAGTCCGACGGCGGCGTGCTTGCGCAGCAGCAGCCCGGTGACGCCGCGATCCGGCTCCCAGGCGATCACGTCTGCGAGCGCGGTCACCATGATCGGCACGGCGGGGCCGGCGCCGATGATCTTGCCCATCAGGTTGCCGATGCGCGCCTCGTAGGCGCCCGGGTCGATGACGCGCACGAAGCCCTCGCCGAAGGATCCGTAGCCGTACCGCTCCCACAGCTCCACCATCTCCTCCGGTACCAGTCCGGCATACGCCTCGATGGTCGTGACCGCGACCGGCGAGTGGGGCACGAAGTCGGGGATGTCGAGCATCATCGCTGCGGCGCTTCCTACGGCAGGCGGTCGACCAGCGCGCTCGCCACGCCCGTGTACGCACCGGGCGTGAGACGACGCAGGCGCTCCTTGGCCGCATCCGAGATGTCGAGTCCGTCGACGAAGGCGACGAGCTGCTCCTGCCCGACGCGCTGCCCGCGCGTGAGCTCCTTGAGCTGCGCGTAGGGGTCGGCGATCGACGAGCTGCCGGCCAGCACCTCTGCGCGGATCACCGTCTGGATCGCCTCGGCCAGCACCTCCCAGTTGTCCTCCAGCGCGGCGTCGAGGGACGCATCCGAGACCGCGATCTCGCTCAGGCCGCGCGTCAGGTTGTCGAGCGCCAGCAGGGAGTGGCCGAGTGCGACGCCGATGTTGCGCTGCGTCGACGAGTCGGTCAGGTCGCGCTGCAGGCGGCTGGTGACGAGGGTCGCCGACAGCGACTCGAGCAGCGCCGAGGCGATCTCGAGGTTGGCCTCCGCGTTCTCGAAGCGGATCGGGTTGATCTTGTGCGGCATGGTCGACGAGCCCGTGGCGCCTGCGACCGGGATCTGCGTGAACGTGCCGAGCATGATGTACGTCCACACATCGGTCGCCAGGTTGTGCAGGATGCGGCCGGCGTGCGAGATCGCGCCGAAGAGCTCTGCCTGCCAGTCGTGCGACTCGATCTGGGTGGTGAGCGGGTTCCAGGTGAGGCCCAGGTGCTCGACGAAGGCGGATGCGGTGGCCGGCCAGTCGGCGTCGGGCTCGGCCACGACGTGGGCCGAGAAGGTGCCGGTGGCGCCCGAGAACTTGCCGAGCACCTCCACGGCCTCGATGCGCGTCGCCTGCCGCTCGAGCCGCCATGCGACCACCGCGAGCTCCTTGCCGAGCGTCGTGGGGGTCGCCGGCTGGCCGTGCGTGAGGGAGAGCATGGGGCGCTCGCGCTGCTCGAGCGCGAGCTCGCGCAGGCGGTCGATGATGCCGCGGAAGGCGGGCATCCAGACCTCGGCGACCGCTGCCCGGATCGTGAGGGCGTAGGAGAGGTTGTTGATGTCCTCGCTCGTGCAGGCGATGTGCACGGCCTCCGAGAGGCGCTCGAGGCCCAGCTGCTCGAGCCGGTCGCGCACGAGGTACTCGACGGCCTTCACGTCATGCCGGGTGACGGCCTCCTTCTCGGCGAGCCAGTCGATCTGCTCCTGGCCGAACTCCTTCGCCCAGTGCCGCAGCGCATCCGCATCATGCGTCTCGACCGGGGTCGCGCCGAACAGGCCGCGCTCGGCCACCCAGAGCAGCCACTCGACCTCGACGTGCACCCGCGCGCGGTTCAGGCCCGCCTCAGAGAGGTGCTCGGCGAGCGCAGACGTCTGCCGCTGGTAGCGGCCATCGAGGGGGGAGAGGGGCTGGATGGGCAGGGGCATGGGGCTCCTTCAGGGGCGCATGGCGGGCTGGATCTGGCGGAACAGCCTGCCGACGGCGGTCTCGATCTGGTGCAGGACGGTGCCGAAGAAGGCGTCCTCCGAGTAGTAGGGATCTGGCACGTCCTGGACGGTGGCATCCGGGTCGAACGAGAGCAGCAGGCGGATCTTGGAGTGCTGCTCGTCGTTGCGCGCCAGCGAGCGGAGCGCGCGCTCCTGCCCGCGATCGAAGGCGATCACGAGGTCGAACGAGTCGAGCCACTTCGCCTTGAACTGCTTGGCGCGATGCGCGACGGCGTCGTAGCCGGCGTCGGTGAGCGCGGCGAGGGTGCGCGGGTCGGCGGTCTCGCCCACGTGGTACTCGCTGATGCCGGCGCTCGCCACCAGCAGGCGGCCGGCGACACCGTGCTTCTTGGCGAGGTGCTCGAACACGGTGGCAGCCATCGGGGATCGGCAGATGTTGCCGGTGCAGACGAAGCAGACGCGGAAGCGCGTCGCATCGGCGAACTCCCGGTCGATGGTCACGGCTCCATTCTGGCAAACCTGGAGCCCCATCGGTGCTGCGGGGTCGAATGCAGCGCGCCGCGCTCTCCACAGCTCGGCCGGATGCTCGAGCGGGCGAGCGCGGCGTGGTGTCACCGTGCGCTCGGAGGTGGCGGACATGACGACGACGGATGCGGCGGCTGCGGCCGCGCTGGCGCGCGCGGCGCAGGCCAGGGCGAGCGCCGTGGGCGAGGCGCAGGAGGCGATCTGGGCGGCGCGGCGGGCGGCCGCGATGCTCGAGGAGGCCGCCGAGCTGGCGGTGCTGCGCGGCCAGGAGGCGTGGCTCGGCCCCGCGCGCGACGCCTTCGACGCGCGCGGAGCGAGCGTGCAGGCGCAGCTGCGCGGTCAGGTCGAGGAGCTGCATCGGCTGCGGCTCGCGATCGAGGGCGCGATATGAGCGGCTGGGGCGGCGCCGGGGGCTCGTTCGGCGGCTGGGGCGCCGGCGGCGGCTCGTTCGGCGGCGGGAGCGCTGCCGGCGGCGGCGGTGCCTTCGGAGGGCACGGGAGCGGGTTCGTCGGCAGCGGCGGCACGTTCGCGGCCGCTGGCGGCAGCAGAGGAGGCAAGCTGCGCGCGTGGGATCCATCGGTCACCGGCATCGCCTGCGCACAGCTGCGTGACGCGCAGTGGCGGGCGCAGGGTGCCGTGCAGGCGCTGCGCTCCGCCCCAGACCTGCGCGTGTCGGCGGCGCCCGGGGTGCTGGCAGGCGACCTGCGCCGCTGCGGGGACTGGCTCGACGAGTGTGCGGCGACCGCGCAGCAGCTGGCCGATGATCTCGGCCGGCTGCACGACGACACGCTGCTGGCAGGCCGCTGCTACGAGTGGGCGTCGGATGCGGTGCGGCACCTGATCGAGGAGGTCGCGGGCGGCGGCGCCTCCGCGCTCGGCGCCGCCGTGCGCGCCGCGGCATTCGCGGCCGCACCCTGGGCGATCGCCATCGGGCTCGTCGCCGTGCCGCTGGCGGCCAGGCTGGTGCTCATGCACCCGCCGCTGCTCGCGCGGATCACCGCGCAGGCACAGGCGGCGGGCGTCTCGATCGAGGCCTTCCTGCAGCAGACCTCCGGATTCTGGGAGCGCGCGGGCGAGGTGCTGATGGCCAACCCGGTGTTCGCGAGCGCGCTGGCGCTCGCGGTCGAGTCGACCGACGAGGCCCTCGCAGGGATGCTCGGGATCCCGGCGCCGATGGCGCGAGAGCTGGAGGCGGCGGTGGGCGACGACGAGGTGTTCGGCCTGGTCACGCTCGCGGGAGCGGCAGGGGCGGGGCTGCTGACCGGAGGGGGTCGCGTGCAGGCCGTGTTCTCACGGCCGGTGGCGCCGCCCGCCGAGCCGATCTCCGATCCCGCGGAGGCGATGCGCATCATCATCGAGCAGGACGAGCAGGTGACGATCTACGCGTTCGAGATGGAGGACGGGTCCACCCGCTACCAGGTGTTCGTGCGCGGCACCCAGACGATCGCGCCGTCGGGCTCCTCCGGCCTCGACATGCGCGCGAACCTCGAGAACGCCGGCTCGCTCGACAACGTCAGCGGACTGGACGGGCAGCTGCACGGCTCCGACGCCGCGGTCGCCGAGGCCATGCGCGAGGCCGGCATCCGACCGGGCGACGCGGTCGACATGTTCGGCTTCTCGCAGGGCGCGGGGGCGGTGGCGAACGTGGTGGCGTCAGCCGAGTTCGACGTCGAGACGGCGCTGCTCGTCGGCGGGCCGGTGCGCGCCGCAGCGCTCACGGATGGCGTGACGGTCTTCAGCATCGCGCATCACGGCGACGTGGTGCCGCCGCTCGACGGCTGGGCAGATGGCGAGGGTGTGCACACGACCATGGTCGAGAGCGCGGGAGGGCACGGCACCGGCCCGATCGCGCGGCACTCGGGTCTGGAGTACGTCGACACGCTCGAGACGGTCGACGACTTCGTCCTGCAGGACTACCGGTCGCGGCTCGAGGCGGCGACCGCCGGAGGTGTCGGCACCGCTGGGGTCAGCGTGCACCTGCGGCGGAGGTGAGCGTGGGGCTCACCTTTCCCGCGGGCGCTCCTTGCCGAAGATCGGTCGGGTCACGATCGTGATGAGCCAGGTGAGGAAGGCGATGCAGACGGCCGCGAGCATGCCCCACCAGAAGCCGTCGACCCGCAGGCCGTAGCCGACCGCCTCCGAGATCCAGTGCACGATCATCAGCAGGAAGGCGTTGACGAACAGCGCGACGATGCCGAGCGTGAGGATGTAGAGCGGGAACGCCACGACGCGGATCAGGTTGCCGATCGTCGCGTTCACCAGCGCGAACACGAGCGCGACGCCGAGCGTGGTCAGGCCGACCTGCCACCACTGCTCGCCGACCGGCACGATGTGGATGCCACCGATGAAGAGCGTGACGAGCCAGATCGCGATGGCGGTGAACACGACGCGGAGCAGGAAGCGCATGCCCTGATTCTCGCACCCATATCCCCGAGCGAGCCGAGAGTCGCAATAGCCTGAGGCCGTGACTGTGCGACTTCGACCCGAGATCGCGGCGGTACCGCCCTACCAGCAGGGGCGGCCCGCGCCGCAGGGGGGCTACAAGCTCTCCAGCAACGAGAACCCCTTCCCGCCGCTGCCGGCGGTGGTGGAGGCCGTCAAGCGGGAGGCGGAGCGCGTCAACCGCTATCCGCGGCCCGGTGCCCCAGACCTGCGCGCGGCGCTCGCCGCGGAGCTCAGCGTCGACGTCGAGCGCGTCCTCATCGGCGATGGCTCGGCCTCGCTGCTGCAGCAGCTCATCCACGCCGTGGCGGGTCCCGGCGACGAGGTGATCTATGCGTGGCGCTCGTTCGACGCTTACCCGCTGTTCGTGCGGATGGGTGGCGCGACGCCGATCGAGGTGCCGGTGGATGCTGACCACGCGCACGACCTCGACGCGATGGCCGACGCCATCACCGAGCGCACCCGCGCCGTCATCGTCTGCAGCCCGAACAACCCCACGGGCACGATCGTCGATCGCGAAGCGCTGGATGCGTTCATCGCCCGTGTCCCCGCCGACGTGCTGATCATGCTCGATGAGGCATACATCGAGTTCGTGCGCGAGCAGACCGTCGACGGCATCGCGCTGCAGCGGGCGCACGACAACCTCGTCGTGCTGCGCACATTCTCCAAGGCGCATGGACTCGCAGGCCTGCGCGTCGGCTACGCGGTGGGCGATCCGGCCGTGCTCCGAGGCGCCGACATGGCGGGGGTGCCGCTGTCGCAGACGGCGCTGGCCTCGGCGGCCGCGATCGCGGCGCTCGAGCACGTCGGCGAGACCTTCGCCCGCATCGAGGCGCTCGCCGATCAGCGCGACGCCCTCTGGCAGCGCCTCGTCGACGCAGGGGTCGCCGTGCCGAGGCCCTACGGCAACTTCTTCTGGATCCCGTCGAGCCCCGGGCAGGAGGACGCGATCCACGACATCCTCGACGCCAACCGCATCGTGGCGAAGGTGTTCACGGATGGCACGCGCATCTCGGTGGGCGAACCCGCGGCGGACGAGCACATCCTCGCCGCGGCCACGGCGATCCAGGCGCTGCAGTGACGGCAGCGGCCGTGACCGACCCCGCAGCGGCGACCGAGCCCATCCGGCTGCTCGACGCCGACGGCCGGCTGGTCGAGACCGACGCCAACGCCGAGTGGCGTGAGCTCGCGGCGCAGCTGAGCACCGAGGATCGCCTGGCGATGCACGGTGAGATGGTGCGCACGCGCCACTTCGACATCGAGGCGGGCCACCTGCAGCGGCAGGGCAAGCTGGGGCTGTGGGTGCCGTCGCTCGGTCAGGAGGGCGCGCAGGTGGGGGCCGCGTGGGCCGCGCGCGATCAGGACACGATCTTCCCCTCCTACCGCGAGCACCTGCTGGCGCTGCACCGCGGCGTCACGATGAACCAGATCATCGACATCTTCCGCGGCGCCCGACACGGCGGCTGGAATCCGCTCGAGACCCACGGCATGCGCATCTACTCGCTCGTGATCGCCACGCACGCGCTGCACTCGACCGGCTACGCCATGGGCATCACCCTCGACGGCAAGGCCGGCACGGGAGACGCGAGCATCGACGAGGCCGTGATGGCCTTCTACGGCGATGGCGCGGCGAGCCAGGGCGACGCGAGCGAGGGCCTCGTCTTCGCGGCGAGCTATGAGGCGCCCATCGTCTTCTTCGTGCAGAACAACAAGTGGGCGATCTCAGTGCCGTCGACGCGGCAGAGCCGCTTCCCGCTGCACGAGCGCGCTCGCGGCTTCGGCGTCGACGCGGCCTGGATCGACGGCAACGACCCGCTCGCGAGCTTCGCGGTGACGAGGCGGATGCTCGACGCGGCCAGGCAGGGATCCCCGGGCTACATCGAAGCCGACACCTACCGCATGGGCGCGCACACCACGAGCGACGACCCCACCCGCTACCGCTCGAGCGACGAGGAGGAGTCGTGGCGGCGCCGCGACCCCATCGCCCGGCTCGCGGCGCACCTGCGCGAGCGGGGCGTCGACGATGCGGCGCTCGCGCAGCAGGCGCAGGAGGCCGCCGACCTCGCGAGCGACAT
Organism: Agrococcus sp. ARC_14; assembly: GCF_022436485.1. NCBI lineage: Bacteria > Bacillati > Actinomycetota > Actinomycetes > Micrococcales > Microbacteriaceae > Agrococcus > Agrococcus sp. ARC_14. The sequence goes on along the minus strand of NZ_JAKUDO010000001.1, from coordinate 232,242 downwards.
GCGCCGCACGACGCTCGCTGCCGACACCGCTGCCAGCGACGACATCTTCGACTTCGTCTACAGCGAGCCGCATCCGCTCATGACCGAGCAGAAGCGCGCGCTCGCCGACTTCGAGGCTGGGTTCGGGGGCGACGCATGAGCACGACCATGCCGATCGCCAAGGCGCTGAACTCGGCGCTCCGCGAGGCCATGCGCGCCGACGAGAAGGTGCTGCTGATGGGCGAGGACATCGGCCCGCTCGGCGGCGTCTTCCGCGTCACCGATGGCCTGCACGCCGAGTTCGGCGGCGACCGCGTGCTCGATACCCCGCTGGCGGAGTCGGGCATCATCGGCACCGCGATCGGCCTCGCGATGCGCGGCTATCGTCCGGTGATCGAGATCCAGTTCGACGGCTTCGTCTATCCCGGGTTCGACCAGATCGTCTCGCAGCTCGCGAAGATGACCGCCCGGCACCGCGGCGCCGTGCGCATGCCGGTCGTCATCCGCATCCCCTACGGCGGCCACATCGGCGCGGTCGAGCACCACCAGGAGAGCCCGGAGGCGTACTTCGCGCACACCGCCGGCCTGCGGGTGGTGAGCCCTTCGACCGCCAACGACGCGCACTGGATGCTGCGGCAGGCGATCGAGAGCGACGACCCGGTGGTCTTCCTGGAGCCGAAGTCGAAGTACTGGTCGAAGGGCGAGGTGCTCGACGCGCCCGCGACCGAGCTGCATGCATCCGTCATCGCGCATCCCGGCACCGACGTGACCCTCATCGGTCACGGCGCCATGGTGCACGTGCTGCTGCAGGCGGCGCAGATCGCCGAGCGCGAGGGCACCTCGTGCGAGGTCGTCGACCTCCGCTCGCTCTCGCCCATCGACTGGGCGCCGCTGGTCGAGTCGGCCCGGCGCACGGGCCGCGTCGTCGTCGCGCAGGAGGCGCCGGGGCACGTCTCGGTCGGCTCCGAGATCGCGGCGACGATCGCGGAGCGCGCCTTCTACTCGCTCGAGGCGCCGGTGCTGCGGGTGTCGGGCTTCGACACCCCCTTCCCGCCCGCGCAGCTGGAAGACATCTACCTGCCTGACGCCGATCGCGTGCTCGATGCGGTCGATCGCGCCATGGCCTACTGACCCACGCAAGGAGTCCCCATGCAGGAGTTCCGACTGCCCGACCCGGGCGAGGGCCTCACTGAGGCCGAGATCGTCACCTGGCGCGTCAAGCCCGGCGACACGGTGCACGTCAACGACGTGCTGCTGGAGGTCGAGACGGCCAAGTCGCTCGTCGAGCTGCCGAGCCCGTTCGAGGGCACGGTCGAGGCGCTGCTGGTCGAGGAGGGCCAGACCGTCGAGGTCGGCTCGCCGATCATCCGCGTCTCGGGCGGAGATGCGGATGCGGTGGAGACCGCGCAGGACACCGCCGACACCGTCGAGAAGGATGAGGATGGCGGTGCCGTGCTGGTCGGCTACGGCGTGCGCGGGGGTGCGGAGACCCGCCGCCGCAAGCCGAGCACCGTGCGCGATGTGCCGGCACCCACCCAGCCGGTCAGGCCCGCATCGGTGCCCGCGGCATCCGCATCGCCCGTGATCGCGAAGCCCCCGACCCGCAAGCTCGCGAAGGACCTCGGCGTCGACCTCGCCGCCGTGATCGGCTCGGGCCTCGCCGGCGAGGTGACGCGCGACGACGTCGTGCAGGCCGCCAAGCAGGCGAGCGTGTTCCGCAACCTCGAGACGCCCTCGTGGGCGGGCGGCCGCGAGGAGCGGATCCCGGTGAAGGGCGTGCGCAAGGTGATCGCGCAGGGAATGGTCGACTCGGCGTTCACGGCGCCGCACGTGTCGGTCTTCACGGATGTGGATGCATCGCGCACGATGGAGTTCGTCAAGCGGCTGAAGGCCTCGAGCGAGTTCGCCGACGTGAAGGTCTCGCCGCTGCTGATCATGGCGAAGGCGATCCTGTGGGCCATCCGCCGCTCGCCGCAGGTGAACTCGACGTTCACGGGTGACGAGCTCGTCGTGCACCACTACGTCAACCTCGGCATCGCCGCGGCGACGCCGCGCGGCTTGCTGGTGCCCAACGTGAAGGACGCGCAGGACATGTCGCTGCTCGAGCTCGCGACGGCGCTGCAGGAGCTCACCGCGACGGCACGCGAGGGCCGCACGCAGCCGGCCGACATGCAGCACGGCACGATCACGATCACGAACATCGGCGTCTTCGGCATGGACAGCGGCACGCCGATCCTGAACGCGGGAGAGACCGGCATCATCGCGCTCGGCACGATCCGGCAGAAGCCGTGGGTGGTGGATGGCGAGGTGCGCCCGCGCTGGGTGACGACCGTCGGCGGCTCGTTCGACCATCGCGCGATCGATGGCGATGTGATCAGCCGCTTCGTGGCCGATGTGGCGTCGATCCTGGAGGAGCCGGCGCTGCTGCTCGACTGAGGCACCGCCGATTCTGCAACGGCGTGTGCGAATCCACCCACCTGCAGAGGCCCGCGCCAAAGAGAAGCGGACACCGATCGGTCAATATTGCGTCAGCCCGGTGTAGTGGAATCCGCTTCCACACAGAAGCGGGCGCAATCCGCGACACTTACGATTGCGGTATGGAACCGGATGCGATGTTCGTTTCGACTGTCACAGGTCTAGCGGCGCTCGGTGGTGCGGTCGTTGGTGGGGCTGCGACGATCGTCGCGCAAGTGCTCGCTGCGAAACACGCCGCCACCCGCGAGCGCGAAATGTCGCTAAGTCACCATCGTTACTCGGCATACCTGAAAGCTCTCGACTATGCGATGTCGTTGGCCCAACACGTAGACAAGAACGGTCAGCAACTCATCGAGTTCGCGTCGCAGGATTCTGCCCGTGATGAGCGAGAGTACGAGGTTGGGTGGCGTGGAGAAATCCTAGATTCAGATAGCGCACGGGCGAAGTCAGCATTCGTGGAGCTCGGAATGGTTGCGCCCGAATCAGTCCGCCATGCAATGCGACAACTAATTGATTCGCTTCAACGATACCGTTCTACGGCGGAGGGACTTGTGGAATCACCGTCTCATGGCGCTACGAGACTGGAGCAGGCCCGGGCGGATTTCGCCGCAGATTACGACGCGCTGCTCGAGGAGATACGTAAGGACGGTCCGTTCGGTCCGATCCTGTGAACATTAAGAGGGTGAGTTTCCACGAAGTGTAGGCAATCAGTCGCTTCGTCGCCGGCTTGGCCTCGATTCCAGGGGCGCCTGCGCTGCTGCAGGTTTAGGGCCTCAGCTCCCACCAGTTCAGCGCCACCAGGCGTCGTCCGGGCCCGGCGGCAGCTGGCGCTTGTGCTCGGTGCGGTCGTACTTGGCGACGATCTCCTGGGCGACGGCGTCGTCGACGGGCTCCCCGCGCAGGAAGGCGTCGATCTGCTCGTAGCTGAGCCCGAGCTCCGCCTCATCGGCCTGGCCCGGCGTGCCGTCCAGCAGGTCGGCGGTGGGCTCCTTCTTCCAGAGCCGCTCTGGCGCCTCGAGCAGCCGCAGCAGCTCCTTGCCCTGCCCCTTCGTAAGCCCCGAGAGCGGCAGCAGGTCGGCGCCACCGTCCCCGTACTTCGTGTAGAAGCCGGTGACCGCCTCCGCCGCGTGGTCGGTGCCGAGCACGAGCAGTCCGAGCTGCCCGCCGATCGCGTACTGCGCGATCATCCGGGCCCGCGCCTTCACGTTGCCCTTGTGGTAGTCGCTCACCTCGCCGATCGCCGCCTCCACCGAGGCCTCGAGCGCGTCGACGCCGGGCTTGATGTCGACGACCGTCTCTCGATCCGCGCCGATGAACTCGAGGGCGAGCTGCGCATCCGCCTCATCCCGCTGCACGCCGTAGGGGAGCCGCACCGCGACGAACGTCGCCTCGCCGCCGGCCTCGCGCACGCGCTCGACGGCGAGCTGCGCGATGCGCCCGGCGAGCGTGGAGTCCTGGCCGCCGGAGATGCCGAGCGCGAAGCCCTTGGCGCCGCTGGCACCCAGGTAGTCGACGAGGAAGCGGATGCGTCGCTCGAGCTCTGCGGGCGGGTCGATCTGGGGGCGCACGCCGAGGGCGGCGATGATCGCCGACTGCCGGGTGCCGATGGAGGAGGTCGCCATGGCTGCGAGCCTACGCTCGCCGTGTTGCGCGAGTGTTGCGGGGCGGAGGTGCCGGAGTGAGGGGCATCGGCAGGGCCTGCTCGCGCCGCGGACGGCTGGCTATTCTGAGCGCGGAGGCATCATGAGAGACGAAGCGACCCGTGCACGCTGGTTCGCTCGGCTGCGCTCGGAGAGCGGCGGCGCGATCATGCTGCTCACCGTCACAGCGATCGCGCTGCTGCTCGCCAACTCGCCCCTCTCGCAGTCGTACGCCGAGTTCTGGGAGACCCCGCTGGTCGTCGCGCTCGGCGAGGAGCGGCTCGAGCTGAGCCTGCACCACTGGGTGAACGACGGGCTGATGGTGCTGTTCTTCCTGCTCATCGGGCTCGAGGTGCGACAAGAGCTCGCGGTCGGCTCGTTGCGCGATCGCACGCGGGCGATCGCACCGCTCGTGGCGGGCGCCGCGGGCGTCGCGCTCCCCGCGCTGCTGTTCCTCGTCATCGCGGGTCGCGACGCCCCGCAGGCGTGGGGCGCCGTGGTGGGCACCGACACCGCGTTCCTGCTCGGCACGCTCGCGCTCGTCGGCCCGTCGATGTCGAACCAGCTGCGCATGTTCCTCCTCACGCTCACCGTCGTCGACGACTTCCTCGCCGTGCTGATCGTGGGCGTCGTCTACTCCGATGACGTGCGCATCTGGCCGCTGGTGATCGCGGCCGCGTGCCTCGTGCTGCTGTGGCTGCTGGGCAGGCTGCGCGAGTGGCGCACCGCGCCCTACGTGCTCGTGGTCGTCGTGCTCTGGCTCGCCACCCTGCTCTCGGGCATCCACCCATCCATCGCCGGCATGGCCGCGGGGTTGCTGATCCCCTCCTTCGCACCGGATCGGCAGGGCGTGGTGCGCGCCAAGCGCCTGTTCGTCTCCTACTGGCAGTCGCCGGAGGCGTCGGTGGCGCGCGACGCCCAGCGCGGGCTCTCTCGCTCGATCGCGGTGAGCGAGCGCTTCTCGAACGCCCTGCGCACGCCGGTCTCGCTCGTGATCGTGCCCGTCTTCGCGCTCGCGAACGCCGGCATCGACCTGCGCGGCGACGCGATCCCCGAGGCGATCGGCTCCTCGGTGATGTGGGGCATCGTTGTCGGGCTCGTGGTCGGCAAGCTGGTCGGCATCGCCGGCGGCACCTGGCTGATCGTGCGGTTCGGATGGGGTCGGCTGCCCGACGGGGTGGGCTTCGGCAGCGTCATGGGTGGCGCCGCGCTCTCGGGCATCGGCTTCACGATGTCGCTGCTGATCGTGGGCCTCGCCTTCGACACGGCCGAGGAGCGCCGCCCTGCCGTCGTCGGCGTGCTGCTGGCCATGGTGCTCGCAGGCCTGCTGGGCTGGCTGATCTTCGCGGTCGCCCGCCGCCGCTTCGGCGAGACGGCTGCCGACCTGCCGCTCACGCTCACACCAGCCGTGCATGAGCACGATCATGCGCGCGGGCCCGCGGATGCGCCGCACACGGTGGTCGAGTACCTCGACTTCGAGTGCCCGTTCTGTGCCGAGGCGACCGGCATGTGGCGCCAGGTGGAGGAGCGCTTCGGCGACCGCGTTCGCTACGTCGTGCGCCACCTGCCGATGGAGGATCTGCACCCGGCGGCCTGGCGATCGGCGATCGCCGCCGAGGCGGCAGGCAGGCAGGGCCGCTTCTGGGAGATGCACGACCTGCTGTTCGCGAACCAGTCGGCGCTGGGGCCGCGCGACCTGCGTCGCTACGCGGGGCAGCTCGGGCTCGACCTCGAGCAGTTCGAGGCCGACTGCGAGGACGACCTGCTGGCGGGGCGCGTTCGGCTGCACGCGCAGAGCGCTCACGACAGCGGTGCGCGCGGCACGCCCACCTTCTTCATCGACGGCGTGCGGCATCGCGGGCCGCACGACGCGCGCACGCTCATCGCCGCGATCGAAGCGATCGGCGCGCAGCCGCGCACCATCGGCTCCTGAGCCGGCTCAGTCCAGCAGCAGCTGCTGCGCGCGCAGCTCCGCGAGCCGCGCGTGCACCATCGGCAGCACCGACGCGCCCTCGCCGCTGGCCGACGCCACGCGCTTCATCGAGCCCGCGCGCACGTCGCCGGCGGCGTAGATGCCCGGCACCGTCGTCTCCAGCGCGGCGGGCGGGCATCCGTCGACCCACGCATCCATCGGCACCTCGCGGCCGGTGAGCACGAAGTCGTGATCGTCGCGGGCGACCTCGTCGGGCAACCAGCCGCAGGCCGGCGTCGCGCCGAGCATGAGGAACATCGCGTCGACCTCGACGGAGCGGCGCTCGAGCGAGCCGATGTCCTCGAGCTCGATGCGCTGCAGCATCGGGTCGCCCTCGGCACCGACGACGCGCGTGCCGGTCGTCACCTCGACCGTGGGGTTCGCGGCGATCTCGCGCACGAGATAGGCCGACATCGTCTCGTCCAGCCGCGCTCGTCGCACGACGATCGACACCTTCCTGGCGAAGCGCGCCAGGTGCAGGGCGGCCTGGCCCGCCGAGTTGCCGCCGCCCACGACGACGACGTGGCGGCCGCTCGCGAAGCGGGCGAAGGAGGTGGCCGAGCCGTAGAACACGCCGTTGCCGACGAGCGCCTCGACGCTCTCGACGCCGAGCCGCCGGTAGGCGACGCCGGTGGCGAGCACTACCGTGCGGGCGCACAGGTGCGTGCCGCCGACCAGCACGTGGTGGTGCTCCGGCTCGTCCGGCGGGCCAGGCTCGATGCGCACGGCGGCGCGGCCGGTGTAGAACTCGGCGCCGAACCGCAGCGCCTGCACGCGGGCGCGCTGCGTCAGCCGCATGCCAGAGACGCCGCGCGGGAACCCCAGGTAGTTGCGGATGAGCGAGCTTGTGCCCGCCTGCCCGCCGATCGCCTCCGACTCGAGCACCACGGTGCTCAGGCCCTCGGATGCGGCGGTGACGGCGACCGCGAGGCCCGCGGGGCCGGCGCCGATCACGGCGACGTCGGCGACCGTGCCGGGCGGGATGTCGTCGACGGCGCTGTACATGCGCTCGGCGACGGCCTGCGCGGTGGCCCCCACCAGCAGCTCGCCCTGCAGGTTGCGCACGATCGGCAGCGGTGCACCCGGGCCCGCGGCCTCGACGAGCGGGCGCGCCTCCTCGCTGTCGACGTGCAGCTTGCGGTGCGCCCAGCCGAGCCGGTCGAGCAGGTCGTGGATCGCGGCGGCGTTGGGGTCGCCAGGCGCCGTGACGATGTCGACCATCGAGACGACGGGCTTCGCCACCGACCAGCCCCACTCCGAGAGCGCCTCGACGATCACCGTGTGGAACTCCTCGTCGCGCGCGCCCCGAGGGATGCCGACGAAGGTGTCGAAGTCGCTGTCGGCCGTCGCCTGATGCATCGCAGGGAGCAGCTCGCGATAGCGGTCGATGGGCACGAGCGCGATGCGGCGGGCAGTCGGCACGATCGCATGGGCCTCGCGCAGCGTCTCGATCGCGCTGCCGTCGCTGAGCTCGGCCTCGGCGACGACCATGGCGACCTCGTCACCCTCGGCGACCCCGCGTCGGAGACGCTCCGTGCCCGCGGCGGCACTGGTCACGGTCTCGATCGCGTAGTCGCGGGCATAGCGCGCTCGGAACTCGTCGCCGAGCACCTCGAGGTGCCGATCGGCGATCACGAGCAGCAGTGGGAGCGACATGCGTGCAGAGTACGCGGCTCGCGGACATCCGCGGTGGGCGACATTGACAATCGTTCTCAACTGCGCGTAGCGTTGCGGGGCACGGCAAGTCGCTGTGCTGACAAGGACTGCTCATGCGGATGCTTCCCGCCCTCGGCGCCACCGGCGCCCTCGCGCTCGTGCTCACCGGATGCGCCGGCCCGGCCAGCGGGTCGGGCTCGACCGACGATCGGCTCGAGATCGTCGTCACCACGACGCAGCTCGCCGACGTCACGCGCGAGCTGGTGGGGGATGCCGCAGACGTCACGAGCCTGCTGCAGCCGGGCGCCTCGGCGCACGCCTTCGACCCCGGCCCGACGGCGCTCAGCGCGCTCGCGGACGCCGACCTCCTGATCGTCAGCGGCGCGGGGCTCGAGGGCTGGCTCGACGACACCGTCGAGGCATCGGGCTTCGGCGGCACGCTCGTCGACACCTCGGGGGCGCTCGACCTGATCGCCGCGGAGGACGACCCGCACGCAGGGCACGATCACGGCGACGAGCACGCAGGCGAGACCGCCCAGGAGCACGCCGAGCACGACCACGCCGACGAGGAGCACGCTGAGGAGGGCCACGAGGGCCACGACCACGGCGAGTTCGACCCGCACGTCTGGACGGATCCCGCCAACGTGATCCTGCAGGCGGAGGCCATCGTCGACGCCGTGACCGCGGCGGACCCCGGGGCCGACATCGACGCATCCGCCACTGCCTACCTCGCGCAGCTCGCCGATCTGGACGAGTGGATGCGCGGATCGATCGACCAGGTGCCGGTCGAGGAGCGCCTGGTGGTCACGACGCACGACACCTTCGGCTACCTGGAGCGCGCCTTCGACGTGCAGGTGGTCGGCACCGTGCTGCCGAGCCTCGATGACAGCGCCGATGCGAGCGCAGCGCACATCGACGAGCTGGTCGCGGAGATCCGCGCGACGGGCACGCCGGTGGTCTTCAGCGAGAACGCCATCGACCCGCAGCTGGCAGCGACGATCGCCCGCGAGGCCGACGTCGAGCTGCGCCAGGGCGAGGATGCGCTCGCGGCCGACGCGCTCGGGCCGGACGGCAGCGCGACGAGCACCTACATCGGCGCGCAGATCCACAACACCACCGCGATCGTCACCGCGTGGGGGGCGGAGCCGCTGCAGGTGCCAGAATCGCTCTCGTGAGCGAGCAGCGGGACACGATCGTCGAGATCGGGGATGCCTCCTTCGGCTACGGGGGGGCACCCGTGCTCACCGACGTCTCCTTCACGGTGCGGCCGGGGGAGGCCGTCGCCCTGATCGGGCCGAACGGCGCGGGCAAGTCGACGCTGCTCTCCGGCATCCTCGGCATCGCGCAGCACGACGCCGCGGTCTTCCGCGTGCCGACCGGCAGGGGAGAGATCGGCACGCTGCCGCAGTCGAGCGAGATCGACCCGTCGTTCCCGGTCACGCTCGAGCAGGTGGTCTCGATGGGCCGCACGCCCAGGCTCGGCCTGCGCTGGCCGGGCGGCGGCGACCGCCGGATCATCGCCGACGCGCTCGAGGCCGTCGGGCTCGCGCAGCACCGTCGCACCCGCTTCGGCGACCTCTCCGGCGGGCAGCGACAGCGCGGCCTGCTGGCGCGGGCGCTCGCGAGCGAGCCGGTGCTGCTGCTGCTCGACGAGCCCTTCAACGGCCTCGACCAGGGCTCCCGCGACGCGCTCGTGGAGACCATCCGCACCCTGAAGGCGCGGGGCGTCGCCCTGCTCATCACCACCCACGACCTCGAGCTCGCCCGCGCCGTCTGCGATCGCACCCTGCTCGTCAACGAGCGGCAGATCGCGTTCGACGACACCGCCTGCGTGCTCACGCTCGAGCAGGTCGAGGCGGCGTTCGCGAGCCACGTGATGGAGATCGACGGGCACACGCTCGCCACCACCGAGCACCACGCGGTCGAGCACGCCGTGCACCACCACCTGCTCGCCGCCGACGATCCGGCCGAGCGCGACGCCGGATGACGCCGCTGCAGGCAGCGCTGCTCGACCCGTTCACGCCCTTCGCGGCGCCGTTCATGGGCCGGCCGCTGCTGCTGCTGATCGCGCTCGCCGTCGCCGCGGGCACCGTCGGCGTGCTCGTGCACCTGCGCCGACTCGAGTTCTCGACCGACGGCCTCACGCATGCTGTCTTCCCCGGGCTCGCGATCGGCGCGGCCCTCGGCGGCACCGCGGGCCTGCTGCCCGGCGCGGTCGGCGCGGCGCTCGCCGCCGCCGTCGTGCTCGCGCTCATCTCGCGCCGCGGTCAGCCGCGCGACACGGCCGTGGCGATCGTGCTCACCACCTTCTTCTCCTTCGGGGTCGTGCTCGTCTCGGTCTCGCGCGGCTCGGGCAGCAGCATCTCCGACTTCTTCTTCGGCCGCCTCCTCACGATCACCTGGAGCGATCTGGGCGTCGCGCTCACGCTCATCGCGGTCGCCGTTGCGCTCATCGTCGTGACCGGCAGGCAGCAGCTCTTCGCCGCCTTCGACCCCGCGGGCGCCCGCCGCGCCGGGCTGCCGGTGCTCGCGCTGGAGGTGGTCGGCACGGTCGCGATCGCCCTGGTCGTGGTCGCTGCCTCCGCTTCGGTCGGCACGCTCCTCGCGCTCGCCGTCGTCATCGTGCCGACGGCCGCGGCCCGCGCCCTCACTCGCTCGCTGCCCACCGCGATCGCGATCTCGATCCTGTTCGGCGCCGTCACCGGCTGGCTCGGCCTCTGGCTCGTGGTGCAGCTGGCGGAGGCGGGGGTGGATGCGGCCCCCGGCGCGACCGTGGCCCTCACGATGATCGCGGGGTATCTGGTGGCGCTCGGCGTCGGCGCCCTGCGGGGGCGCCCGACGCGGGCAGCCGAACCCGTCGTGGTTGGCGTGCGCTGATGGACTTCTTCCAGTCGGCCATGCTCGAGGTCGTGCTCGCCGGTGCCCTCGCGGGCGTCGTTGGCGTGCTGGTCGTGCTGCGCGAGCGCGCCTTCTTCACCATGTCGCTCACGCACGCGACGTTCCCCGGCGCCGTCGCGGCAGCGATCCTCGGCGTCTCGATCCCACTCGGCGCCGCGGCCGCCGCGATCGCGCTCATCGCCATCGCACTCGGCATCGGCCGCATCCGCTCCCAGGGCCCCGCCGTCGCATCCGGCGTCATGCTGACCGCCGGCTTCGCGCTCGGCGCATTCCTGCAGTCGGTGACGCCGCTCGCGATCGACGTCGAGTCGTTCCTGGTCGGGCAGGTGCTCGCCGTGACCGCGGCAGACCTCGCGCTCACCGCTGCGGTGCTCGCCGCAGCGATCGGCATCTGGGCGATCTTCGGCCGCCACCTGCTCTTCTCGAGCGCCGACGAGGCCGGCTATCGCCGTGCGGGGCTCGCGCCCTGGCTGCCGGAGGTGCTCTCGCTCGCGCTCATCGCCGGCACCGTGGTCGCGATCATGCCCGTGGTCGGCGCGATCCTCGGCGTCGCGCTCATCGTCGCTCCCGCAGCCGCGGCTCGACTCGTGGTGCGGGACTGGCGATGGATGCTGGTGCTGGCCCCCGCGGTCGGGATCGTCTCGGGGGTGCTCGGCCTGCTGGCATCGCGCTGGCTCGACATCGCCGCGGGCGGTGCGATCGCGCTCGTGGCCGCGTTCGCCTACGGCCTCGCGTGGCTCATCAACTCGTTGCGCGCCCGACCGGCGATCCGCAGTCGGCCGCCTGCGCAGCGCTCCGGCATGCACGCGGGCCACTCGCATGCCACCATCGAGGTGAGGACCCCATGACCGACACCGACACCGACGCCGCACCCCGCCGCACCACGCGCCAGCGCGAAGCTGTGCGCGAGGCGCTCTCGGCGAGCGACGAGTTCGTCTCGGCGCAGTCGCTGCACCAGTCGCTGCGCACCGGCGGCTCCACGGTCGGGCTGGCCACCGTCTACCGGGCGCTCGCGGCGCTCGCGGAGGACGGCGAGGCGGATGCGCTGCAGGCCGGCGGCGAGGTGCTCTACCGCGCCTGCACGCCCACCCACCACCATCACCTCATCTGCCGCAGCTGCGGCCGCACCGTCGAGCTCGAGGCCGCGGCGGTCGAGCGCTGGGCGAGGCAGGTCGCGGCCCAGCACGGGTTCGTCGAGCCCGAGCACGTGGTCGACATCTTCGGCCTCTGCGCCGAGTGTGCGGCCAAGCGCTGATCGTTCCCGCCCCGCCGGCCGGGCGCGCCGCTGCGCCCGCTCTCCACAGCCGACCGGCTGCTGGCGGCACACGCCCAGGCGCTGCTGTGAGACTGAGCTCACCCGACCGAGGAGGCCGTCCGTGACGAACCCGCCCAGCTCATACGGCGAGCAGCACACCAGCGTGCCTGACACGCAGACCGTGCGGCGCCCGCACGGCGACCCCGCGCAGCAGCCGGCTGCGGCAGGCACCCCGGCGCCGCGCCGCATCATGGGCATCCAGCCGGTGCTGTTCGTCGGCATGTGCCTGCTGGCGATCGTCTCGATCGTCACGGTCGTGCTCATCTTCATCGGCGACTTCGAGAGCCAGGCGCCGCGCGTGGTCTGGACGGTCGTCGTCTTCCTGGCGTTCACGGGCCTGCTGGCGCTCGACCTCGTGCTGGCGCGGCGCTCTGCCACGCCGCTGGTGATCGGGGTGGCGGCGAACACCTACCTGCTGGCCGTGCTGATGATCGCGATCTGGGTGCGCGGCGGCCGCTCGGGAGGTGAGGTCGACGACTATGACTTCGGCTCCGGCTGGCTGTTTGCCGAGCTGCTCGGCATCGTCCTGCTCACGCTGCTGGTCGTGCGCGCCGCGGCCGCCGGTTCCTGGGGCCTCATCACCCTGGGCAAGGCATCCGGCAGCCAGTTCGGGCGGGTGCTGGGGCTCGTCGCGGCCGGGCTGCTCGGGCTCGTCGGCGTGCTGCTGACCCTGCACTTCGCCATCGACGCCTTCGGCATAGACGTGGGCGAGTGGTACTGGCGCTCGACCGTCGCGGCGATCGTCGTCACCGCACTGGCCGCCTCGGTGACGGTGCTGCTGTTCTGGAACCGCCGCAACCTCGACTGGCAGGAGGCTGAGGCCCGCGGGGAGCACGTGCGACCGGCGGTCCAGCAGGGCGCCGTGCCGGCACCGTCGGCGCAGTGGCCGCAGGCCGCGGCGGGCTCGGCGTCGAACCCCGTCGCGCAGCAGTGGCCGGCGGCCCCGGCAGCGACGCAGGCCTCGACACAGTGGCCCGCAGCTCCCGCCGCCACGCAGTGGCCCGGCCAGCCGCCACAGCAGGCGGCGCAGCCCGACGCCAACGGCTTGCTGCCGTGGCCGACCCACGCAGACGGCACGCCCTACCCGGTGGGCCACGACGGGCAGCCGGTCTTCCCGCCCAACGCGCGCTGACGCATCCGCCACCTACCCGGCACGAGGCATGCGGTGACGCTTCCTCCACCCCGCCCGGAACTCGGGATTGCCGGGCGGGCCGCGCGTGCCGTACGATAGATCCTTGGTGCGGCTTCGGCCGCGCAGCACACGCCCCCTCCATCACCCGCAAGGGCACGGCAGCGGCGTGGGCAGGCAAGTGATCTTGGGTGGGCTCAGGCCCACGGTAACCATATGGAGGAACCATGGCAGCGGTATGCCAGGTGACCGGAGCCGTTCCCGGCTTCGGGCACGCTATCTCGCACTCGCACCGGCGCACGAAGCGACGCTTCGACCCGAACGTGCAGCGCAAGACCTATTTCGTCCCGTCGCTCAAGCGCAACGTGACGCTCAACGTCTCGGCCAAGGGCATGAAGGTCATCGATGCCCGTGGCATCGAGGCCGTCGTCCGTGACATGCAGACTCGGGGGGTGAAGCTCTGATGGCGAAGAAGTCCCAGGACGTCCGTCCGATCATCAAGCTGCGCTCGACTGCCGGCACCGGCTACACCTACGTGACGAAGAAGAACCGTCGCAACAACCCTGACCGCCTTGTGCTGAAGAAGTACGACCCCGTCGTCCGCCAGCACGTCGAGTTCCGAGAGGAGCGATAAATGGCTAAGAAGAGCATGATCGCCAAGAACGAGCAGCGGAAGGTCATCGTCGCGCGCTACGCCGAGAAGCGTCTTGTGCTGAAGAAGGCCCTCGTCGACCCGAAGAGCACCGACGAGGAGCGCGAGGCCGCCCGTCTCGGCCTGCAGAAGCTTCCCCGCAACGCTTCGCCGGTCCGCGTGCGCAAGCGCGACGCCATCGACGGCCGCCCCCGCGGCCACGTCGGTGCGTTCGGCGTCTCGCGTGTGCGCTTCCGCGACATGGCGCACCGAGGCGAGCTGCCCGGTGTGACCAAGTCGAGCTGGTAAGCACCCGCTTCGCACGAAGGCCCCGACCCTGTGGATCCGTCCACGGTGGTCGGGGCCTTCGTCGTCCGCCCTGCGGTCTGCCAGAGTGAGCGCCATGGACTTCGGATTCGGCCCCCACGTTCCCTTTCTGCTGCTCGGCGCGCTGCCGTGGCTGCTGCTGATCGCGGGTGCCGTGACCATCGCGGTGCTCGGCCTGCGCGCGCTCTTCAGCATCAGCCGCTCGCTCAAGCAGATCGTGGAGCAGGGCGTCGCCCGCGGCGAAGGCCCGTTCCTCACGCCCTCGACCTCGTAGGCGCGCGCCGCTCCGGTGCGGCGCACGGCACGCCGAGACGCTACACGCGCCGGATCGTCGCGTCCGGCGGCACGACCTGCAGCCAGCGCCAGCCGTAGGGATCCAGATCGAGCTCGAGCGTGCCGTCGATCGTCATCGACGAGTCGTCGAAGCGGTCGACGAGCGTGACGGGCCCGGCATCGGATCGCACCTCGAGCCGCACCGACTCGCGGCGGTCTCCGAGGTTGTGCAGCGCGAGCATCGCCCAGTCGTCTGCGCGGCAGACGTGCGCGAGCACCGCCTTCCGGCGCACCCCGACGACCTCCAGCGCCGACCACGCCAGCTCGGGCGCATCGTGGTACATCGTGGTCAACCGCTGGATGTGCCGCCACAGCGACATCGGGTCGCGCCGCTGATCGGCGACGTTCACCCGATCGGGACCCAGGTCGCCGCCCGGCAGCGGCCGCGACCAGCGTCCCCGCGGCGCCGTGGAGAAGCCGGCCGAGGCATCCGCCTCCCACTGCATCGGCGTGCGCACCGCGTAGCGGCCAGGCACCTCGAGCGCCTCGCCCATGCCGATCTCCTCGCCGTAGAACAGCACCGGGCAGCCCGGCAGCGAGAACATCAGCGTGTAGACGAGCCGCACCGCGCGGTCGTCGCCGAGCATCGTCGGCAGCCGACGCCGGATCCCGCGGCCGTAGAGCCGCATCCCCTCCTCCGGCGCGAACGCCTCGAAGACCTCCTCGAGCTCGGCGGGTGCGAGCTTGTCGAGCGTCAGCTCGTCGTGGTTGCGCACGAAGTTGGCCCACTGCGCCGTCGGCGGCAGCTGCGGGCGGTCGCGCAGCGCTGCGGCGAGCGGATGCGCGTCCTTGCGCGCGAGCGAGAGGAAGAGCTGCTGCATGGACACGAAGTCGAACTGCACCTGCAGCCCCGCCGCCTTCCCGTCGGCCGCGAACCACGCCAGCTGCTGCTCGTGCGGCAGGTTCACCTCGCCCAGCAGCATCGCCTCGCCCTGCCGCTGCGAGACGAACGTCTCGATCCAGCGGAGGTGCGCGGCGCCGTCGTAGTCGGTGCCGGCCGCCTCGGTCGAATGCGGGTCGGCACCGCTGAAGAGGAACGGCACGGCGTCGATGCGGAAGCCGGAGACACCCAGCTCGAGCCACAGGCCCAGGTTGCGCTCGATCTGCTGCTGCACGGGCGGATGCGCGATGTTGAGATCGGGCTGATGCGCGCGGAAGTGGTGCAGGTAGTACTGCCCCGTGCGCTCGTCCTTCGTCCAGGTGGAGTCCTCCTCGCCCGGGAAGACGGGCGGATCCGGGTACGCCGGCGGCTCGTCGCGCCACACGTACCAGTCGCGATGCGGAGACTCCTTCGACGAGCGCGATGACCGGAACCAGGGGTGCTCGGCAGAGGTGTGGTTCATGACGAAGTCGACGATCACGCGCATGCCGTTCGCCCGCGCGACGCGCACGAGCTCGACGAGATCCCCGAGGGTGCCGAGCCGGGGGTCGACGGCGAAGAAGTCGGTGATGTCGTAGCCGTCATCGCGATCGGCGGTGGGGAAGAAGGGCATCAGCCACAGGCACGTCACACCCAGGTCGGCGAGGTAGCGGATGCGGGAGATGAGGCCCTGGATGTCGCCGTCGCCATCGCCGTCGGAGTCCTGGAAGACCTGGATGTCGAGGCAGTAGTAGACGGCGTTGCGCCACCAGAGGTCGGCGGACTCGATCGGCCGCGGCGTCATGCGTCACCTGCTGCCGTCGTGCCGGGCAGCGTTCGATCCAGCGCGGGCAGCACCCGCTCGCCGAACGCGTCGATGAACGCCGACTGCTCCTGGCCGACGTGGTGGAGGTAGACGGCGTCGTAGCCGGCGTCGAGGATCTCGGCGACGCGCGCCACGTGCACGGCGAGATCGCTCGAGATCGTGACCGCCCGCCGGATCGCCTCCTCGTCGACGTCGACGCTGCGGCGATCGAACTCCGCAGGCGTCGCGATGTCCCAGGTCGCGGGCGGGCCGAGCGTGCCGTAGGCCCATTGGTCGAGCGCGATCGCCAGGGCGTCCCGCTCGTCGGGAGCCCACGACAGGTGCAGCTGCGCGGACACCGGCCCGCGCCCTCCGGCGTCGCGGTAGGCGGTGAGCACATCCCGCAGGGCCGGGCCGTCGGCGGCCACCGTGATCAGCCCATCCGCCCATCGCGCATGCGAGGCGGCCGAGACGGGCGAGACCGCCGCGCCGATCAGCGGCGGCGGCTCCGGGGGCCGCGACCAGACGCGCGCGCCGTCGACCACGATCTCGCCGCTGTGCGAGACCTCCTCGCCGGCCAGCAGCCGCCGCATCACGTCGGCGCTCTCGATCAGCCGCCGCTCGCGCGTCGCCTTGTCGGGCCACGGCTCTCCCGTGACGTGCTCGTTGACGTTCTCGCCCGAGCCGAGCGCCGCCCAGAATCGGCCGGGGAACATCTCGCCGAGCGTCGCGATCGCCTGCGCGACGACCGCCGGATGGGCGCGCTGGCCGGGTGCGGTGACCACCCCGAACGGCAGCGACGTCGATGCGAGCGCTGCCCCGAGCCATGCCCAGCTGTGGCCGCTGTGCCCCTGCCGCAGGCTCCAGGGTGCGAGGTGGTCGGAGCACATCGCGGCCGCGAAGCCCGCCTGCTCGGCGTGCTGCACGTGCTGCAGCAGCGCGCTCGGCGGGATCTGCTCGTGCGAGGCATGGAAGCCGATGATCGCCATGCCGCCAACGCAAGCGCGAAAGGCGCCCGCGCGCAAGGGTCCCTCGGCGCGCGAGTCAGACGACGGCGGATGCCGCCAGTCGCGTCGAGTCGGGCAGCTCACCAGCGTGCAGGGCGCGCCAGGCACTGCCGAGCCGCTCCAGCGCTGCGTTCGTGACCTCCGGCTCCCACGTGATCGGGATGCGCGCGTAGCGGTCGAGCACGCCAGAGGGCGAGAAGCGCGGCCCGGGCGGCAGCAGCAGCCCGCGGTCGCGCGCGCCGAGCGAGAGCGACGTCGACCACGGACCGCCGAGGTCGATCCAGGCGGCCAGGCCGCCCGGCACCCTCGGCATCGCGACACCCGGCAGGTGCGCGGCGAGCCCTGCCGCCACCGCCGCCCGCCCTGCTGACAACCGCTCGCGCGCCCGCTCGAGCAGCGCATCCATGTCGTCCAGCAGCTCGATCGCGATGCACTGCTCGAGCAGTGGCGTGCCGAGATCGATCGATGGCCGCGTCGCCAGCAGTCGTGCCGTCTGCTCGGCGCTCGTCGCCCGGATCCAGCCGATGCGCATGCCGCCCCATGCGATCTTCGACATCGAGCCGATCAGGATCGCCGGGCCGTGCGCCGCGAACGGCCTCGGGGTCCAGCCGCGGTCGATGTCGAGCTCCGCGCAGGTCTCGTCGACCACCAGCAGCGTGCCGGTCGAGCGCGCGACGGCCGCGAGCCTGGCGCGCTCGAGCTCCGGCATCGTCGCGCCGGTGGGGTTGTGGAAGTCGGCGATCAGGTAGGCGAGCGCCGGTCGTTGGCTGCGCAGCGTCTCGATCAGGTGCGCGGCGTCCCAGCCGGTCGAATCCTCATCCTCGGGCGAGACCGGCGTCGGCACGAGTCGGTGCCCGGTGCGGCGCAGCGCCTCGAGCGCGTGCGGGAACGATGGCTGCTCGACGAGCGCCGGCCTGCCGCGCTCGCCGAAGGCGGCGAGCACCAGCGTCAGCGCGTGCATGGCGCCGCTCGTCACGACGATCTGGTCGGGGTCGGTCGGCAGGCCGCGCGCCGCGAATCGCGCCGCGATGCGCTCGCGCAGCTCCGGCAGGCCGTCGAGCGAGTAACCGGGGGTGCCCAGCAGCCCCGCGACCCGGTCGAGCGCGCGCACGGTCGCCGCGTACATGCCCGGCGCCGAGCCGACGGAGGCCATCGTGAAGTCGATCACGCCCTCGCCGGCGGGCGCGGGTCGATGGATGCGCTGGGTCGGCAGCGCCGCCCGGGTGCCGGAGCCGTGCGTGCGGGTGACGTAGCCGCGCGTCTCGAGCAGCTCGTAGGCGCGCGCGATGGTGGCCCGGGAGCGGTCGAGCTCTGCGGCGAGGGCGCGCTCGCTCGGGAGCCGCTCGCCGACGGTGATGCGAC
The DNA here is from genome assembly GCF_022436485.1 of Agrococcus sp. ARC_14. NCBI lineage: Bacteria > Bacillati > Actinomycetota > Actinomycetes > Micrococcales > Microbacteriaceae > Agrococcus > Agrococcus sp. ARC_14. Next base: position 213,854 of record NZ_JAKUDO010000001.1, on the reverse strand, counting down.
CGTCGAGCAGCAGCATGCGGATGCGGTCGGCGAGCGACTGCGCGACGCCGCTCGTCGCCTGCCACTCGCCGAGCTGGGTGCCGAGCCGGGATGCCATGCTGCAATCCTGCCGCACAGTGGACTGCTTGTCGCGAGCCACTTCTGCAGGAGTGGCCCGTGCGCCCACCCGCGTGAGGCGATGGAATGGGGCTGTGCACCGCATCCGCCGCCTCTTCCTCCCCATCGACGCGCTCGGCCCCGCTGACACCGCCGCCCGCGTCGCGCAGCTGCTGGTCGGCCTCTTCCTCTACGGCATCTCGCTCTCGCTGCTCGTGCGCGCGACGCTCGGCGTCGGTCCGTGGGACGTGTTCTCGCTCGGCATCGCCAACCACCTGCCGATGAGCTACGGCACCGCGACCGTGGTGGTGTCGGGCATCGTGCTGCTGCTGTGGATCCCGCTGCGGCAGCGGCCGGGCATCGGCACGCTGCTCAATGCGCTGCTCGTGGGACCCGCCGCCGACCTGGGGCTGTGGCTCATCCCGGCGCCGACCGAGCTGTGGGCGCAGATCCTGATGCTCGTCGGCAGCATCGTGCTGCTCGCGATCGCGACCGGCATCTACATCGCGCCGCAGCTCGGGCCCGGCCCGCGCGACGGGCTCATGACCGGCCTGGTGCGCATCACCGGTTGGCGCATCTGGATCGTGCGCACCCTCATCGAGGGCACGGCGCTGCTGATCGGCTGGCTGCTGGGCGGCCCGGTGGGCGTCGGCACCGTCATCTTCGCCTTCGGCGTCGGCCCGCTGATCGGCGTCTTCCTTCCCTTCTTCGAGCGCCGCAGAGCGGCTCGCGCGTCGACGCTCCGTGCCCGACGGCTGGCCTCGGTGAGCGCCGCAGAGCGGCCCTGAACAGCGATTTGTCCCCCAAACCCGTTCGCGATCCGCGAAAAGACGCGGAAATCGCGGCGTGTCGGGGTGTTTCTCCAAAGGATTCGGGGCCTCGCGGCTACGTTCGGGGGTGGTCGGAGCCCCACCAGGCCCCGGCGAAATGCCCGCCCCTAGGCGGGACGGACATGCCACCACCAGGAGGACATCATGGCTGAGACCATCAACAAGACCACGCTCGCATCGAAGATCGCTGCGTCGACCGACCTCTCGCAGGCCAAGGTCAGCGCCGTGCTCGACGCGCTCTTCGACGAGGTCTCGACCGCCGTCGCCGCTGGCGACAAGGTCTCGATCCCCGGCTTCTTCAGCGCAGAGCGCACCGCGACTGCTGCCCGCACGGGCCGCAACCCGCAGACGGGCGCCGAGATCAAGATCGCTGCCGGCCACCGCGTCAAGCTGACCGCTGGCTCGAAGCTCAAGGCAGCCGTCAAGTAAGACCGCTCCACACAGCACGCGAGGGGCCCCGCCACGACGGCGGGGCCTTTTGCGTGTTCCAACCCCCATCCGCATCCCGATCCCCATCCTGCGCTCGGCGCACAGCGCAAGCTCGCGAACTGCAACCAGCGAGGAATCCGCCGTGGCGACGGATGCGCAGCGAGATCCGGGCAGAGAGCTTGCGTTGTGCGGCGGGGCGGGCCGGTGGCCACGGCGACTACCCTGAATGGGTGCAGCGCCTCCGTCTTCTCGCGCCAGCGCTCGCGATCCTCGCGGGGCTGGTGGCGCTCTGGGCGGCGCTCGATCTCGGCGGCGGCGCCGACCCGCTCGCGATCGAGGATCCCGGCGCTGCTGTGCGCTACGGCATCCCGATCGCCAGCATGCTGCGCAACCTCGCGATCGCCGCTGCCTTCGGTGGCCTGGTGCTCGCCTGCTTCGCGCTCCGCCCCGGCAGCCGCGACTGGCATCGCACGCTCGACATCGCCGCGGCCTCCACGGGCGTCGCCGCGGTCGCGCAGGGCTTCATGGCATGGGGCAACTTCCGCACCCTGGTGACCAACCCGGTCACGGCGACCAACGACTTCGGCCGTCTGCTGCAGTTCTTCTTCACCGAGGTCGAGACCGGCCGACTGCTGCTCGGCACGCTGCTGGCGCTCGCCGTCCTCACCGTCGTGCTGCTCGTCGCGCGCGGGCCGGTGGCGGCTGCGTGCAGCGTCGTCGCCTGGGCCGTGCCGTTCTGGTTCATCGCGTCCGGCGGCCACGCGGGCGGCACGGCGGGCCACGACGTCGCCGTCTCGGCGCTGCTGCTGCACCTGGTGTTCGTCTCGATCTGGCTCGGGGGCCTCTTCCACGTGGGGCTGCTGAGCGCGCGGTGGGGCTCAGAGAAGAGGCCCGTTCGGGCCTCTGCCGCGACCCCAGCGCCGACGCTCGTCTCGGAGGTCGGCAACGCCTCGTTGAGCGATGTGCTGCTGCGCTACTCGAGCCTCGCGGCCGCCAGCTTCGGCGTCGTCGCCTTCACCGGCATCGCCTCTTCCTGGGTGCGCATGGAGGGCGACTGGTTCAGCGACTACGGCGTGCTCTCGATCGCCAAGGCTGTGCTGCTCGTCGTGCTCGGCGGCTTCGGTGCGTGGCAGCGGATGCGTCTGCTCACGCCCGCGAAGACCCTCGGCCAGCGGTTGGGCGGCAGGGCGATCGCGACGGTGCTCACGCTCGAGCTCGTGGTGATGGGCGTCACGGCCGGCGTCGCAGCGGGCCTCGCGCGCACGGCGACGCCCGTGCCGGAGGTGCCGCCCGGTCTCGAGGCGACCCCTGCCGAGATCCTGACGGGCAAGCTGCTGCCGCCGCCGTTCGACATCGGCCGGCTGTTCACGACCTGGGCGCTCGACCCGCTCTGGACGGTCGTCTGCGCGCTGCTGCTGTTCTTCTACCTCGCCGCCGTGCGGCGGCTGGCGAAGCGCGGCGACCGCTGGCCGGTGCTGCGCACGGTCTCGTGGACGGCGGGCGTGCTGCTGCTGTGGTGGTGCACGAGCGGCGCGCTGAACCTCTATCAGGAGTTCCAGTTCTCGCTGCACATGCTCGTGCACATGCTGCTCGGCATGGCGGTGCCGGTGCTGCTGGTGCCGGGCGCGCCGATCACGCTCGCGATGCGCGCGATCGCCAAGCGTCGGGACGGCAGCCGCGGCGGCCGTGAGTGGATGCTCGCGATCGTGCACTCGAGGTACATGCAGGTGGTCGGGCATCCGATCGTCTCTGCCGGCATCTTCGTCGTCAGCCTGTGGGTGTTCTACTACACGCCGATCTTCGACTGGGCGATGCACGACCACCTCGGGCACATCTGGATGGTGCTGCACTTCGTGGGCTCCGGTTACCTGTTCGTGCAGGCGATCATCGGCACCGACCCGGGGCCAGCGCGCCCGCCGTATGCGCTGCGACTGCTGCTGCTGCTGGGCGCGATGGTGTTCCACGCCTTCTTCGGCCTCACGCTCATGACGGGCGAGGTGTTGCTGCTGGCCGACTGGTTCGGCGCGATGGGCAACGGCGTCGACGCGCTCGAGGATCAGCGGGTGGGCGGTGGCATCGCCTGGTCGATCGGCGAGATCCCGACGGTGATCCTGGCGATCATCACGACCGTCAAGTGGTCGCGCAGCGACAAGAAGGAGCAGGTGCGCACCGACCGCGCGGCCGCCCGCACCAACGACGCAGAGCTCGACGCGTACAACGACATGCTCGACAAGATGGGGAAGCGATGACCGACGACCAGCACACAGCGCAGGCCGACACCGCGCAGGCCGACGCAGCGCAGGCCGAGGCAGCCCAGGCCGACGCCGGGCAGCACCTGCCCGAGGAGCTCGCGGCCTTCGCGGCCGGCCGAGCCGTGCGGCTGCGCATCGTGCGGCACGCCGAGACCGAGCACAACATCAACCACCTCATGCAGGGCTGGTCAGACTCGCCGATCACCGAGCCCGGGCACCGGCAGATCGCGGCCGTCGCCCGGCACCTGGCGCAGCACCGCTTCGACCTCGCCTTCTCCTCCGACCTGCAGCGCACCCGCACGACGGCAGAGGGCATCCTCGCCGCCCTCGACCCCCAGCCGCCGATCGAGTACAGCGAGCTGCTGCGCGAGTGGAACTTCGGTGCCCACGAGGAGCGCCCCGCCGCCGACGTGTGGCAGGAGGTCATCGTCGAGCACGGCTTCGAGGTCGACCGCGAGCTCAGCGCGCTGCGCGCCATCGGCGAGCAGGTGGGCTGGCGCGGGCTGTTCGACACGATCGCGAAGCTCGACTCGTCGGGGCAGGCCGAGCAGGCAGCCGCCACGGTGATGCGGGCGGATGCGGCACTCGAGCACGTCATCCGCGCGGCCGGGTCGGCGGCGGGAGAGGGCGAGGTGGAGGTGCTGATCGTGTCGCACGGCGGCTTCATCACGTCGCTGCTGCGCCAGCTGGTGCCGGAGCTCACGCCCGACGTCATCCTGCCGAACTGCTCGATCTCGACCGTCTCGCTGCCCGCGGGCACGCTCGTGTGGCAGCTCGACGGCCTCGGCGAGGTCGCAGCCGACCTGGCAGGCTGAGGGCATGGCGACGATCCCCGAGCAGTACCGCTACCTCCTCGAGCAGCCGCTCTTCGCGCACCTCGCGACGCTGCGGCCCGACGGCACCCCGCAGGTGAACCCGATGTGGTTCGGCTACGACGGCGAGCACCTCCTCTTCACGCACACGAACACGCGGCAGAAGTTCAAGAATCTGCAGGCCAACCCGGCGATGGCGGTCTCGATGACCGACCCCGAGAAGCCCTACCTCTACGTCGAGGTGCGCGGCCACCTCGCCGAGGTGATCGACGACCCCACCGGCGCCTACTACGTCGAGCTGCAGCAGCGCTACGGCAGCACCTCGGCGACGCCGCCGCCGGATGCCGCCAGTCGCGTCATCCTGAAGATGGCGGTCGACAAGGTCTCCGGCCGGGTGGAGACGCCGCAGCACCTGGAGTAGCTACTGCCGCTTCGGCAGGTGCACTTCGATCTCGTACAGCGCTCGCGGGTCGGCCTCGTCGACGCGCTCGCCCGAGAGGCCGAGCTTCCGGTAGAACTCGGCGGCCACCTCGAGCGACTGCCACTCGAGCACGCGGATGCGCGTCTGCTGCTCGGCCCAGTCGCGCACCGCCTGGAACAGCGCGGTGCCCGCACCGCGGCCGCGAGCATCTGGAGTGACCCACAGGTCGTGCATGCGCGCGATCGACCAGTCGCGCTGCGGCGCGGGGCCGTAGTCCTGGGCGGCGGCGTAGCCGAGCAGCTGGCCGTCGGCCTCGGCGACCACGATGTGGTGGGCGTCGTTCATCACGAGGGCACCGAGGCGCTCGCGGTAGCGATCGACCTTCTCGTCTTCCTCGTCGGCGTGCCGATGGGCGGCGAGGAGCGACTGCAGCGCGACCGCGTCAGCGGGGGTCGCGCGTCGGGTGTGCATGTCGCCGTCGGCCATGCGGCCAGCGTAGCGGCGCGTCTGCTCGACAGATGTGCCGCTGAGCGACCCGCGAGCTGCAATGCGCAGCCGACCCCCCCTGGCGAGCACATCTGCCGAGCATCCGGCTCAGGCCGCCGCGACGTGCTCGGCGCAGGCCGGCTCGCACGCCTCGCACACCGGCACCTGCTTGCGGCACGACCAGAGCCGGCAGTTGCCCATGCCGCCCGTGGGGGCACCGCAGCTCGCGCACGCACCCAGCACCGCCGCATCCGCCCCGAAGTCGACCGTCTGCCGCTGGTCGAAGACGTAGAGCGAACCCTCCCACAGGCCCGTGTTGCCGAAGCTCTCGCCGTAGCGCACGATGCCGCCGTCGAGCTGGTAGACGTCCTGGAAGCCGCGCTTCTGCATGAGTGAGCTCAGCACCTCGCAGCGCACGCCGCCGGTGCAGTAGGTCACGATCGGCGTGTCCTTCAGGTGGTCGTAGGCGCCCGAGTCGAGCAGCTCGACGAAGTCGCGGGTGGTCTCGACGTCGGGCACGATGGCGCCCTTGAAGCGACCGACCTCCGCCTCGAAGCGGTTGCGGCCGTCGAAGAACACCACATCGGAGCGTTCCTCGACCAGCTCGTGCAGCTCGCCCGGCGTGAGGTGCCGGCCGCCGCCCACCACGCCATCCGCGTCGACCTCGAGCTCATCGGGCGCCCCGAACGTGACGATCTCGTCGCGCACCTTCACGCTCAGCCGCGGGAAGTCGGCACCGGTGCCGGTCGACCACTTGATGTCCATCCCCCGGAACCCCGAGTACTCCCGGGTCGCGCGCGCGTATCGCTTGCACGCATCCAGGTCGCCCCCGACCGTGCCGTTGATGCCGTGGGGCGAGATGAGGATGCGCCCGGTCAGCCCCAGCCGCTCGCAGAGCGCGCGCTGCCACAGCCGCACGGCCTCGGGGTCGGCGATGGGCGTGAAGCGGTAGTAGAGCAGCACCTTGTGCATTGTTCGATTCTCCCAAACGCGAGCGGATGCGGTGTGCACGTCGGGCAGGATGGCTCCTCGTGAACATGTGGTTGCAGTGGCTGATGGCGATGACGGTGAAGAGCAAGGGGCGCCCGGCGCTCGGGATCGATGGGGTGGCGCGGACGCCGTTCATGGTGCTGCCGACCGACATCGATCTGCTGGGCCACATGAACAACGGCCGCTACCTCTCGTACATGGATCTCGCGCGCGTCGACATGACCAATCGCACGGGCATGTCGGCGGTGCTCGACAAGGCCGGCATCTACGCGGTGGTGGGGCAATCGACGATGGTCTATCGGCGCAGCCTCGACCTGTGGCAGCGCTTCGACATCGAGACGGCGGTGCAGGGCGCCGACGAGCGGGCGATCTATCTGCAGCAGCGCTTCGTCGTCGACGGCGAGGTGCACGCCCGCGGCGTCGTGCAGGGCCGCTTCATCGAGCGGGGCGTCGGCACGGCGACGATCGCGCGCGTCGTCGAGGTGCTCGAGGCAGCAGGGCTGTCGGTGCCGCTGCCGGCGCTCGACCAGCGCGTGCACGACTGGGCCGAGATGAACCGGCTGCCGTCGAACCGCGTGTCGGCGCCCTCGACGTGGGGCAGCCGCACGCCGGTCTGAGCGCTGGTGCTCGGCGGTGCTGTTGCGCTCGCCGGCTCTTTGTCTTGCCGGTGCGCATGCCGGCGCGGGCGCTTGCGTGCACTCGGCGTGGCCGCTCGCGACGGGCGATCTTCAACCGGTCTTGCGGTGGGCCGCCGCGATTATCCCGCCGGCTGGCCACCTGGCCGGTTGACGGTGCGGGTGGGGTCGAGCGCGGGCAGGATGGGCCGGGCTACAGCCGGCCCGCCAGCAGCTCCAGCGCCGCGTGCGCCGCGTTGTGGCCGCCGACGCCAGAGACGGCGCCGCCGCGCCGGGCGCCCGCACCGGCCATCAGGATCCGAGCGTGCGACGTCTCGACGCCCCACGCCTCCGCTGGCCCGGTCGGCTCCGCCTCGAGCCACGGCCACGACAGCGGGCCGTGGAAGATGTTGCCGCCCGGCATCGCGAGCGCGTCCTCGATGTCGAGCGTCGTCTTGGTCTCGAGCGCCGGCCCGTCACGCCCCTCGAGCAGCAGCGGCTCGATCGGCTCGGCGAGCACCGAGTCGAGCGAGGCCAGCACGGCCCGCTCGAGCTCTCCGCGCATCCGTTCGTTCGTCTCCGGTGTCAGCAGCCGGTCGGGCACTTGCAGCCCGAAGACGGTGAGGGTGTGGGCGCCGGATGCGCGCAGCTCGTCACCGAGGATCGTCGGGTCGGTGAGCGAGTGGCAGTAGATCTCGCACGGCAGCGGCTCTGGCACGCTGCCGCCCGCCGCCGCGCGGAAGGCCGCGCCGAGCTGCGTGTAGGTCTCGTTGATGTGGAAGGTGCCGCCGAAGGCAGCCTCGGCAGCGACGCTGTCGCGCAGCCGAGGCAGGCGCCGCAGCAGCATGTTGACCTTCACCTGCGCGCCCTCGGGCCGAGGCGCCTCCTCGCCGAGCAGCCCCGCGAGCACGTGCGGCGCGACGGCCGAGAGCACCAGATCGAAGCCCGCGGTCAGCTCGATGCCGGTCGGCAGGCCGTCCGAGCCGGTCGGTAGGCCGCCGACGCGCTCCTCCCACGTCACCTCGCCATCGGGCGTCACCCGCGTCACGGTCACGCCCGTGAGGATCGTCGCTCCAGCAGCGCGCGCCGCCTGCTCGAGCCCGCCAGAGACGCGGCCCATGCCGCCGATCGGCACATCCCAGTCCCCGGTGCCGCCGCCGATCACGTGGTACAGCAGGCAGCGGTTCTGCTCGAGGCCCGGATCGTCGAGCGACGCGAAGGTGCCGATCAGCGCATCGGTCGCGATCACACCGCGCACGAGATCGTGCGCCGCGGCCGCCTCGACGGCCTCGGCGATCGGCGCATCGACGATCTCGGACCACGCGGATGCGGCGCCAGCGGCCGTGCGCGCGGACTCCGCCGTGGGGAGGGGCTGCGTGAGCGTCGGGAACAGCGCGCCCGCCAGTCGTGTCGTGCGCTGGTAGAAGCGGGCGAACCCATCCGCATCGTCCGCCGCCCCGATCGCCGCGAAGGAGGCGCGCGTGGCCGCCTCGTCGCCCGCGTCGATCAGCAGGCCGCGGTCGGTGCCCGGCTCCGGCGTGTAGGAGGAGTAGCGGCGGCGCGCGAGCCGCACGTCGAGCCCCAGGTCGCCGATGATCTGCTGCGGCAGCAGGCTCACCAGGTAGGAGTAGCGCGACAGGCTCGCGTCAAGCCCGACGAACCCGCTCGTCGACACGGCCGCGCCGCCCACGTGCGGCAGGCGCTCGAGCACCGTCACGTCGACGCCGGCGCGGGCGAGGTAGGCGGCGGCGGTCAGGCCGTTGTGGCCTCCGCCGATGATGACGACGCTGGCTCGGCCACTGGGCATGCGGTGCCTCCTCGTGCGGGATCCTTGGCCCGCCTCCACGCAACGTCGCGGGTGGGGCCTGCACGCATACGATATGCGGCATGACCGATCTGCCGAGGGATGACGATTTCGACGCCCTGATCAAGGAGGGCATCGAGCGGGCGGACCAGGAGCACCCGCTCATCGCACCCGATGCCGGGCAGCGGTTCGAGAGCGCAGAGGACATTCGGCAGCTCGGTCTCGACGAGCCGCTCGAGGTGGTCGATGAGCAGGATGCCGACGAGGCAGACGCCGACGCACCGGTGGCGTTCGAGCGGGTCCTCGACTCCGGCCCCGCGTTCGAGATCGACGATGCCACCTGGGCGGCCGCGGTCTCGCCCTACGAGCCGGTCGAGGTGCCGCGCATCCCGCGCTCGGCCGAGGAGCCGCCCGCTGCGGGCTGGTCGCTCTCGAGCGAGGTCGGCGACGTGCCGACGGTGCAGATGGATGCGCTGGCGCTGCAGGAGGAGCTGAAGGCGGCCTCGGTCGTCCCGGAGCGCGAGGACACGCCGACCGAGCTCATCGAGGCGGTCGTGGTGGCGCCGGCGGTTGCTGCTGCGCCCGACCCGGAGCCCGAGCCCGAGCCGGAGCCTGAGCCTGAGCCTGAGCCTGAGCCTGAGCCTGAGCCTGAGCCCGAGCCCGAGCCTGAGCCGGCGCCCGAGCCGGAGCCGGCGCCCGAGCCCGAGCCCGAGCCCGAGCCTGAGCCTGAGCCGGAGCCCGTACCGATCCCCGCATCCGCTGATCCGACGCCGCCCCTCGCCCAGCTCACCGCACCCGACAGCGACGACCCCTTCGCGCTCGCCGCGGTCGAGCGCGTGCGCGGCTGGGTCGCCCGCCCCATGGAGGGCAAGCGCGACAAGGCCGAGGAGCGCCTGGCCGGTCTGCTGAAGGACCCGCAGGGACTCGAGTTCGCGGTCGGCTTCGTCGACAAGGTCGTGCGGCCCGAGGATCCGAAGGTCAGCGCCCGCAACTTCGAGGAGCTCAGCCGCGATATCCCCGGCTTCCTGGACTGGTACCTCAAGCTCGGCGTCACCCTCGGCGGCGGCTTCGGCATCGTGACGCCGAAGCTCATCATCCCGATGGTCAAGAAGGCGATGCGCGAGATGGTCTCGCACCTCGTCATCGACGCATCCCCCGCCAAGCTCGCGAAGCCGCTCGCGAGGCTGCGCGAGGAGGGCAACCGCCTCAACATCAACCTGCTCGGCGAGGCCGTGCTGGGCGATCAGGAGGCCGCGGGTCGCCTCGAGGGCATCATGGAGCTGCTGCGTCGCGACGACGTCGACTACGTCTCGGTGAAGGTGTCGTCCATGGCGCCGCAGCTGCAGCTGTGGGCGTTCGACGAGACGGTCGACACGGTGGTCGAGCGGCTGCTGCCGCTGTTCCGCCTTGCCGCCGATCCTGCGCATCCGAAGTTCATCAACCTCGACATGGAGGAGTACCGCGACCTCGATCTCACGATCGCGGTCTTCGAGCGCCTCCTCACCAGGCCCGAGCTCGCGAAGCTCGAGGCCGGCATCGTGCTGCAGGCCTACCTGCCCGACGCCCTCGGCGCCTACCGCCGTCTCGCCGCGTTCGCCAAGGAGCGCCGGGCGCACGGCGGCGCCGGCATCAAGGTGCGGCTCGTCAAGGGCGCCAACATCGCCATGGAGCGCGTCGACGCAGCCCTGCACGGCTGGCCGCTCGCCGTGCTGCCCTCGAAGGAGTCGAGCGACGCCAACTACAAGCGCGTGCTGCGCGAGGCGCTGCTGCCCGAGAACGCCTTCGCGGTGCGCGTCGGCATCGCGAGCCACAACCTCTTCGACCTCGCCTATGCCGCCGAGCTCGCGCGCCACCACGGCACGCACCAGCGGGTCGACGCCGAGATGCTGCTCGGCATGGCCGCCGACCACCGCGCCGCGGTGCGCGAGCTCTTCCCCAACCTCGTGCTCTACACGCCGGTCGTGCGGCCCGAGCAGTTCGACGCCGCGGTCGCCTACCTGATCCGCCGACTCGAGGAGAACGCGGCGGGCACGAACTTCATGTCGAGCATGTTCGAGCTCGCCGACCCCGTGGCGCTGGAGCGCGAGCGCGACCGCTTCCTCGGCTCGCTCGAGCTGCTGCGCCGGGAGGACGCCGCCGCGGCCGGTGCCGCGCCGAAGCCCAACCGCACCCAGGATCGCCTCGGCGACCTGCAGGCGTCGATGACGCATCCGACCGCCTTCGCCAACGAGCCCGACACCGACCCATCGCTCGCGGCCAACCGCGACTGGGCGCGGCAGATCGTGCAGCGCGCCGCGAGCAGCGAGCTCGGCATCCGCACGCTCGAGATGAACCACATCGAGGACTGGCCGACCCTCGAGCGCCGCATCGACCGCGCGGCACAAGCGTCGGACGGATGGGCGGCTCGGGGTGCAGAGGCACGGGCGAAGGTGCTGCGCGACGCCGCAGAGACGCTCGGCGCCTATCGAGGCAGGCTCATCGAGGTCATGATGGCCGAGACCGGCAAGACCCTCGCGGAGGCCGACCCCGAGGTGTCGGAGGCGATCGACTTCGCGCGCGCCTATGCCGAGCAGGCGATCCTGCTCGAGCAGGTCGAGGACGCCACGCCGAGGCCCGTCGCGCTCACGGTCGTGACCCCGCCGTGGAACTTCCCGGTCGCCATCGCCACCGGTGGCGTGGCCGCGGCGCTCGCGACCGGCTCCGCCGTCATCCTCAAGCCCGCGCCGCAGGCCCGCCGCAGCGCTGCCGTGATGGCCGAGGCGCTCTGGGAGGCCGGCGTGCCGCGCGACGTGCTCGTGCTGTGCGACGTGCCGGAGGGCGAGGTCTCGCGGCAGCTCATCGCCCACCCGGCGGTCGGTCGCGTGATCCTCACCGGCTCCGCCGAGACGGCGGCGCTGTTCACCTCCTGGCGACCAGACCTGCCGCTGCTGGCCGAGACCAGCGGCAAGAACGCGATCATCGTCACACCCTCCGCCGACCTCGAGCTCGCGGCAGCCGACATCGTGCAGAGCGCCTTCGGCCACGCCGGTCAGAAGTGCTCCGCCGCATCCGTCGTCATCATGGTCGACACGGTGGGCGACTCGCAGCGCTTCCGCCGCCAGCTGATCGACGCCGCCACCACGCTGCGAGTGGGGTCGCCGCTCGACGCGCGCACGCACGTCGGTCCGCTCATCGAGCCCGCCCAGGGGACGCTGCTGCGCGCGCTGACGACCCTCGAGCAGGGGGAGGAGTGGCTGCTGGAGCCGAGGAAGCTGGATGCCTCGGGTCGGCTCTGGTCGCCCGGCATCCGCGACGCGGTCGAGCCGGGCTCGTTCACGCACCTCACCGAGTTCTTCGGGCCGCACCTCTCGCTCATCGAGGTCGACACGCTCGACGAGGCGATCGACGTGCAGAACGCCACCGAGTTCGGCCTGACGGCCGGCATCCACTCGCTCGATCCGGTCGAGGTGCGGCAGTGGCTCGACGAGGCGCGGGCCGGCAACCTGTACGTCAACCGCGGCATCACGGGGGCCATCGTGCGGCGGCAGCCGTTCGGCGGCTGGAAGCGCTCGCAGGTCGGCCCGGGCGCCAAGGCCGGCGGGCCGAACTACCTGGCGACGCTGGTCGACTGGGAGCCGGTCGAGCGCGGCCCGCGCGAGTCGGTGCGCCTGCACGGGCTCGACAAGCGCGTCTCCGAGCTCATCGAGGCGGCGACGCCCGCGCTCGACTTCCTCGCCTTCGACCGCGTGCGTGCCGGCGCCAACAGCGACCAGACCGTGTGGGAGGACGAGTTCGGCACCGCCCGCGACGTCTCCGGGCTCGGCGTCGAGCGCAACGTGCTGCGCTATCGCCCGGCCGACGTGCTCATCCGCGTGGCCGAGGACGGCACGGTCGGCGACCTGGTGCGGCTGCTCGCCGCCGCGGCCCGCACGCGCGCGATCGTGCGCATCTCCACCGCGACCGAGGTGCCGAGCGGCATCGTGAAGCTCTCGAGGCAGCCCATCCCGCACGTGCGGATCGAGGAGCTCGTGGAGGAGACGGATGCGGCGTTCCGCGCGCGCATCGCCGACGGCTCGGTGCTGCAATCGGTCGAGAACGAGGATGCGCTCGGGTTGACGCGCGTGACCGAGCCGCTCCGACGCATCCGTCTGATCGGCACCGACGATGGGCTGCGCGCGGCGCTCGCGGGCAACCCGGCGGTGGCGGTCTACGACGGGCCGATCACGACCGAGGGGCGCATCGAGCTGCTGCCGTTCCTGCGCGAGCAGGCGGTCTCGATCACGGCGCACCGCTTCGGCACGCCCGATGCGGCGATGCTGGGGCTGCCGCTGTAGCGGCGGGGCGCGTGCCGTGCCAGGCTCGCGCAGAGCCTCCTCCGTCGCATCGCGGAGTGCTTGACTGAGTGGCATGCGGTACGGATACAAGGCCAGCGCCGAGCAGTTCACCCCCGCCGAGCTGCTCGAGCTCGTGCAGCTCGCCGAGCAGGTGGGTCTCGACAGCGCGTTCATCAGCGATCACCTGCAGCCCTGGCGGCACGACCAGGGGCACGCGCCCAACGCCGTCGCCTGGCTCGGCATGGCGCTCGAGCGCACGGAGCGCATCACCCTCGGCACCTCGGTGCTCACCCCCACGCTGCGCTACCACCCGGCGGTCGTCGCGCAGCAGTTCGCGACGCTCGGGCAGGTTCACGCGGGGCGCCTGATCCTCGGCATCGGCACGGGCGAGGCGCTCAACGAGCAGATCATCGGCGTCGAGTGGCCAGAGCTCAAGGAGCGCTTCGCGCGGCTCCGCGAGGCGGTGCGGCTGATCCGCAGGCTCTGGACGGAGGAGCGCGTCGAGTTCGAGGGCGACTACTACTCGACCGCCGGCGCGACCATCTACGACCGGCCAGACCAGCCCATCCCCATCTACGTCGCCGGCGGCGGCCCCGCGACCACGCGCTACGCGGCGCGCTTCGCCGACGGCCACATCTGCACCTCGGGCAAGGGCGACGAGTACTACCGCGACACGATCGTCGCGAATCTCGAAGAGGGCCTCGCGAAGGCCGAGCGCGACTCTGGGGAGGTCGATCGCATGATCGAGATCAAGGTCTCCTACGACCGCGATGCCGATGCCGCGCTGCAGAACACCCGCTTCTGGGGCGCGCTGTCGCTCACGCAGGAGCAGAAGCACTCGGTGCACGACCCGATCGAGATGCAGCGCCTGGCCGACGAGCTGCCGATCGAGCAGGTCGCGAAGCGGTGGATCGTGGGCTCGGATGCGGCTGCGGTCGCGGGTGCGATCGGTCACTACGCAGAGCTCGGGTTCACGCACCTCGTGTTCCACGGCCCCGGAGGCGACCAGCGCCGCTTCCTGGAGCAGTTCTCGGAGGACGTGCTGCCGCTGCTGCCCGCGCGCTGACGCGGCCCGCCCTCCGTTCGCGGACCCGTTCCGCCCACCTGGACCCGGTACACCGGGTCTCCGACGGTGGAACGGGTCCGAAGCGTAGGTGCGCGTCAGCCCCCAGCTCAGGCGGGCACCGCCTCCGTCGCCACCCGCCGCACGAGCGGCAGCGCGCACGCGGTCGCGCCGAGCGTGACGACCACGGCGCCGACCGCCATCAGCATCCAGGTGAGCACCGACTCGGGGTTCCGCGCCCAGAGCATGATGCTCGGCAGGATGAGCAGCAGCGCCATGCCGGCGGCTCCGCCGACGCCGACCAGCAGCGGCAGCGCCACCTGTCGCACGATGGCCCCGCGCATCACCGGCAGGTCGACACCCATGCGGTGCATCGCCTGGTGCTCGCGGCGCTGGTCGAGCACCTTGGCCGACTGCGCGATGCCCGCGAGCACCGCGCCGAGCACACCGGCGATCGCGATCGTCAGCGCCGCCCCGGTGGCCATGTCGACGCTCATCGGGTCGTCGCCGCCTGCCATCGCCGGCGCGAGCGACGCGAAGCCGCCTGCCATCACCGCGATCGACATCGCGCCGACGATGTTGAACGCGCCGCGCGGGTCGTCGACCACACGCCGGGCGGCGAGCAGCGTCGCCGGGCTGCGCGCGCCCTTCGCGACCAGCCATGCGATCCCCTGGATCACGAGCGGTCCGATGAGGGCGTACGAGAGCACCACGATCGAGATGAGCGCGATCGAGACCGACAGCTCCACCGGGATGAGGTTCATCACCGAGATCGCGATGTAGGCCGCGACTGCGAGGCCGAAGCCGCCGATCCGCCAGAGCGAGAGCCGCTTGGCGCCCACCCGCTGCGCGACGCCGAGCGGTGTCACGTGCACGCGCTGCAGCGAGGCGAGCGCGGCGACGAGCGCGATGGCGACCACGGCGCCGGCGGCCGCGAGCCAGACCCACACGGGCGGCAGCAGCTCGGCCACCGTGAAGGGCAGGCCCTGGAACTCGATCTGCGCGATGCCCGGCGTCACGGCCAGCGCCAGCATCGCGCCGACGACCACGCCGACGAGCGCCTGCGAGACCGCGTCGAGCACGGCCATCGCGGTCACCTGGCTGCGGGTCGCGCCGGCCAGCCGCAAGGCGGCGAGCCGGTCGTCGCGGCGGGCGATCGCCAGCCGCACGGCAGCCTGCGCGAGCGTCCAGACGGCGGGCAGCAGCAGCGCGGCCGCCACGAACGCCAGGGTCAGCACGAAGCCGCCGCTCGCCGCGTCGACGGCGCCGGTCTCGAGCCGCAGCCGGAAGGCGTTCACGCCGCCCAGCACCGCCAGCAGCGCCGCGGTCGCGAAGGCGAAGGCGATCGCGCTCAGCACGTCGGTCGCGCGGGGGCCGGTGGCGCGCAGCAGGCGCGCCCAGAGTCGAATGGCGGTCATCGCGATGCCTCCCGGCTGCTCGAGTCGATCCACTGCTGCATGGGGTTCGCGACGCGCTGGTCGCCGCGGGCCGCGCCGTAGGAGCCGGGTGCCTCCTGCGGGACGACGGCGCCGGATGCGCTCTGCGGCGCCGCGTAGGACGGCGCACCGTAGGGCGCGGGGTGCGCGGGCACCGGTGCCGCGGCCCATCGCACGGGCTCGGCCGGCGCGATGGCCTGCGCGACGGGAGCGGGCCCGGCCATCTGCTCGACGAATCCCTGCCCACCAGCGTGCGCAGCGGCATCCGCCACCGGCTCGCTCGGGCCGTCGCTGACGACGCGGCCATCCTCGAGGCGGATGATGCGCGAGCAGGCGGCGGCGACCTCCGGGTCGTGCGTGACGACCACGAGCGAGGCGCCGTGGCCGAGGGTCGCGCCGATCAGCAGCGCCATGACGGCGGTGCCGGTGGAGCGGTCGAGCGCGCCGGTCGGCTCGTCGGCGAAGACGAGGCCGGGGTTGCCGACGAGTGAGCGGGCGATCGCCACGCGCTGCGCCTGGCCGCCCGAGAGCTCGCCGGGGCGGCGGTGCAGCATGCCTCCGAGGCCGAGCCGGTTGAGCAGGGCGCCCGCCTGGGCCTCAGCCGCCCCGCGGGCGCCGCCGCCGAGCATGAGCGGCAGGGCGACGTTCTCGATCGCCGGCAGCTCGGGCAGCAGCTGCCCCGACTGGAAGACGAAGCCGAAGTCGCTGCGGCGAAGCCGCGTGCGCTGGCCGTCGCGCATGGTGGCGAGATCCTGCCCGCGCCAGACGACGCGGCCGTCTGCGGGGGCGATGATGCCGGCGAGCACGTGGAGGAGCGTCGACTTGCCGGAGCCTGATGGCCCCATGATCGCGACGGCCTCCGGCCCCTCTGCGCCGATCGTCAGGTTGACGTTGGCGAGCGCCGGGGCCGCCGAGTTGCCCTCGCCGTAGGTGTGGGTGAGCTGGTGTGCGTCGAGTCGATTGGTCTGCATGCTCCCATCTGACCGGCAGCCGAGCCCCCGTGGGTGGCCTTTGCATCGCCCGGGGGAGGCACGATCATCCGCTCGGATGACGGCGTCCGCCTTCCCTGCATACGGCGGATGCGTCCGAGCCGTTCCGTAGGCTGGTCCCGTGACGATCGCAGCCGAGGGCACCGCAACCCGTCCGATCGCGATCGTGCCCGCGGCACTCGTCACGATCGGCGCGATCCTGCTGTTCTGGGTGCTGACCGACTGGGGCTATCTGCCGCTGGTCGCGGGCGTCATCGGCGGCATCCTCACCGACCGCGCCGGCGCCTCCCGCAAGCTGGGTCAGGATCTCGCGATCATCGCGATCGCTCTCACCTGGATCAGCTTCATCTCGCTCCACGCCGACATCTCGAACGCCGGCATCCTCCGCTTCACGGTCGCGCTCGGCGGCGCTGTGCTCATCCCGTACGCGATCACCCGCTGGGGGTTCAAGGATCACGCGATCCGCTTCCCCTGGAAGGGCGGCCGCTGGTCCCGTCGCATGTGGACCTACATCGTCATCGTCGTGCTCGCCGCCTACCTGATCCTGCCGTTCTACTTCCTCACCTCCGGCGTCTACCGCAATTGGCCGCCCGTCGAGGAGTGGGACATGATCGCGCGGCTGTTCCTCGGCGTGAACGCGGTGGGCCTGTGGGACGAGCTGTTCTTCATCTGCACCGTCTACACGCTGCTGCTGCGCCACTTCCGGCCCTGGCTGGCCAACATCCTGCAGGCGGGCATCTTCGTGTCGTTCCTGTGGGAGCTCGGCTACCAGTCGTGGGGCCCGCTGCTGACGATCCCGTTCGCGCTCGTGCAGGGCGCGATCTTCTCCTGGACGAAGAACCTCTTCTACGTCGTCACCGTGCACCTGCTCTTCGACGCGGTGGTCTTCCTCGTCATCGTGCACGCGCACCACCCCGCCGCGCTGCCGATCTTCCCGCTCATCCACGGCTTCTGACGCGGGCTCCCCGGTCGTCGAGCAGCCGCGCGGAGCACGGCATCGAGACGGGCGGATGTGTGGGGTTCCGTCGGTCGGCGGGCTCGCGTAGCGTGCGGGCCATGGCTATTGCACGCAACCCCATGACCGTGATCGACTGCCCAGATCCGCAGGCCCTCGCGCAGTTCTACGCCTCGCTGCTCGACTGGAAGGTCGACCCCGGCTCCGACGAGGGCTGGGCGACGATCGGCGACGGCGGTGGCCGAGAGCTCAGCTTCCAGCGCGTCGACGACGACTACCGTGCCCCCGACTGGCCCGGCCAGACGGTGCCGCAGCAGCTGCACATCGACGTCGACGTCGACGACCTCGACAAGGCTGAGGAGGCGGTGCTCGAGCTCGGCGCGACGAAGCACCAGCACCAGCCCGGCCAGTCGTTCCGCGTCTTCCTCGACCCGGCCGGGCATCCGTTCTGCCTCGTCAAGCCGAGCGAGCTCACGTAGGGCAGGCCACGCCTTCGACACGCTCTGCCGCCTGCGGCGCCGCAGCGGCTCAGGCAGCGCCCGCTTGCCGTGGGTCTCGCAGACCCGCCAGCGCGCTCACCAGGGTGTCGTGGATGTAGCCCAGCTCCGGCGTGACCTCCCACTGCTCGTCGCCCTGGCCGTCTGCCCAGTCGGCGTCGCCATCAGCGGCGTCGCCCTCGCCCCACGAGCCGGCGTCGTCGCTCGGAATGCTGAAGAGCCACCAGAGGTTGCCGGCCGGGTCGAGGAATCGCGCCAGCTGCGAGCCGAAGAACTCGGTCGGCGTCGTCACGACGGTCGCGCCCGCCGAGGCGGCGCGTTCGAGGGTTGCCGCGACGTCGTCGACGTAGACCTGCAACAGCGACGGCGTGAAGGGCCAGTCGGGCTTGCGCTCGGCGAGCTGCACGGTCGTGCCGCCGATCTGCAGCTCTGCCTGCAGCAGCAGCCCGTCCTGGTCGATCGTCCTGGCGTCGGGGTGCTCGACGCCGTCGAAGACGCCGGTCAGGAAGACGATCAGCTGCGCTGCGCCGTCGGTGACGATGAACGGGTTGATGGTCGAGAATCCAGGGGGGATCGGCATGGTGGGCTCCTTTGGTCGGGACCAGTCCACCAGCGGGCATCCGCGTCCGTCTTGAAGAAAAGCGTCAGTCTCGCGCCGGCCGCACCCGAGCCGCCGCCAGGATCGATGCGGGCGTGCGCCCGCGGATCAGTCGCAGGCTGCGCGTGAGGTGCGATTGGTCGGCGAAGCCGCAGGCGGCCGCAGCCTCGGCGGGGGTGCTGCCGGCCTGCAGCAGCGCGTAGGCCTGCTCTGCCCGCCGCACCTGCTCGACCTGCTTGCCGGTGAGTCCCACGCTGCTACGGAACCTGCGCTGCCAGGTGCGGCCAGAAGCGCCGACGCGCACACCGTCGGAGAGCGCCGCACGGATGTCGTCGTCGATGCGCAGCGCTTCCGAGTCGACGAGCCCCTGCACCCAGTCCTCCAGCTCGTCGAAGGCCGGCACGAGCACCGCACGCTCGCCGACCCGCACGCGCCCGGCGGCGACCCGCAACGGCTGCGTCTCGCCCAGCATCGTCTGCTTCGAGGCGCCGGGCACCACGACGAAGGGCGCAAGCTCGACGCCCCAGTACTCCTCGCCCTCGACGCTCACGACCGAGCGCGCGTCGAGCCGCGGGCCGTCGAGCTCCGCGCTGAGCGCACCCGCGCGGCGTACGAACGAGATGCCCCAATGCTCCGAGCCGGCCACCACATACGTGCTCGACTCCTCAACCCGCGCGCGCCAGACCGTGCGGACCGCCGCCCCTCGACCGTCCCGGCTCTCCCACACGGCGACAGGCTATGCCTGCCCTCTGACGCGCGATCGCTGTGGCTGCATCTGCGTCAGCCGTCGTGCAGCACCACCGCTGATTGCGTTCCGAGGCGAGTGAACCCAAGCCGGTCGGCCAGCCGCAGCGACGCCTCGTTGCCCACACGGCAGCGCCACTGCGCGACGAAGCCGGCGTCGATCGCGGCGCTCACGGCACCGGCTGCGGCGGAGGAGGCGTAGCCCCGCCTACGGTGCTCCGGCACCGCTGCGACGCCGACGTGCGCGATCGTGCCATGCCAGCGCTGGTAGCCGGCGACGGCCGCCGCATGCTGCTCATCGTGCACGGCCCAGCGGCGCTCCATCCCCTGCACGCCCGCCTCCGCCCACTCGTCCTCGTCCATCGCAGCTCCCACCGCGGCGACGTCGAGTGACGTGGCGGGCACGACGGCGTGCGCCGGATGCGCGGGGCGCGTCCCCGTGAACAGCAGGTGTGCGGTGCCGATCGCGCGCGAGCCGGGCAGCGCAGCCGCGATCGCCTCGACGTCGTGCAGCGCCGCCAGCGGCAGCGCCGCGATCGCGCGCTTGGCACTCGGCGGAGCCGCGACGACCGTCGCCGCTCCCAGCACCAGCACGATCACGGCTCCGAGGTCGGCCCGCTCGACGCGCGTGATGCCCGTGCCCTCCAGCGCCGACGGTGTCGCACCGAGCGCCTCGGCCCACGCGGAGCGCAGGCGCGCGCCCTCGCGCTGCGGCAGATCGGGATCGCCGAACATGCCCCCAGTGTCGTCCCCTCCCACTGCGCGCCGGGCTGCCACGCCAGCCCTAGGCTCGATCCGTGACCACCACATCCTCCCTGACGACCGTGCTCCTCGACGTCGACACGGGCATCGACGACGCTCTCGCCCTCTTCACCGCCGCGCTCTCGAACGAGATCGACCTCGTCGGCTGCACCATCGTGTGGGGCAACGTCGATGTCGAGCAGGGCGCCCGCAACACCTCAGAGGTGCTGCAGCTGGCGGGCCACGGCGACGTGCCCATCGCGCTCGGCGCGGCCGGCCCCCGCGACGGCTCGCGCGCGGTCTTCTCGCCGGAGGTGCACGGTGCAGACGGGCTGGGCGGATGCGCAGATCGGGCACACGCGCCGGTGCTGTCCCGCGACGGAGCCGCTGACGAGACTGCGGTCGAGATGATGCTGCGCCTCAGCCACGCGCACGCAGGCTCGCTCGAGATCGTCGCGGTCGGCCCGCTCACCAACCTCGCAGCGGCGCTGGACGCCGACCCGACGCTGCCGGAGCGCATCCGCCAGGTCACGATCATGGGCGGCGCAGCGCTCGCACCCGGCAACGTCAGCGAGACGGCGGAGGCCAACATCTGGCACGACCCTGAGGCCGCCCAGGTCGTCTTCGACGCCCCGTGGGAGCTCACGATGGTGGGGCTCGACGTGACGATGACCTCGCTCATCACCGACGAGCATCGTGCCCGACTGGCGGCAGGCGGAGCGATCGGTCGGTTCTCGTCGGCGATCCTCGACTACTACCTGGCCTACTACGAGAGCTTCTCGGGGGAGCGCGCCTCCGGCAACCACGACGCGCTCGCGCTCGCCGTGGCGACCGGGCTCGTCAAGACCACGTTCTCGCCGATCGTCGATGTGACGGTCGACTGCTCCGACGGCCCGGCGCGCGGCCGCACGGTCACGACCCTCGAGGGCGAGTGGGGGCAGTGGCCCGAGCGCGACGGCGCACGCCACCGGGTCGTGATGGAGGTCGAGCCCGGCTTCGAGGAGCGCATGATCGAGCTGCTCGCAACCGCGTAGCGGCTGCTCCTGTGCCGCTCGCCCTCCGCCGTCTCGCTCAGGCGACCGTGCCCATCCGCCGCACCGCATCCTCGATGACGTCTGGCCGGGTGCCGAGGTTGAAGCGCACGTGGTTCTCGCCGCCGGTGCCGAAGGCCTCGCCCGCGTTGAGCCCGACGCGCGCCCGCTCGAGGAACGCCTTCGAGGGGCCGGTCGAGAGACCGATGTAGCCGGCGTCGGCGCGCGAGCCGGGATCGGCGACGCGGGTGTCGCGACAGTCGAGCCAGGCGAGGAAGGTCGCCTCGCCCGGCTGCCAGCGGATGCGCGGCGCGTGCTCGGCGAGCATGCTGGCGAGCAGCGCGCGGTTGTCCCGCAGACCCTGCAGCACCTCGTCGAGCCACTCGCGGCCGTCGTCGAAGGCGGCGACGTGCGCGATCGACGCGATGTGCGAAGGGCCGTGGCTGACGACCTCCGCGATGCGGCCGAGATCCTCGCCGGCCTCGCTGCCGCCGACGATCAGGGCGGTGCGCAGGCCCGCGAGGTTCCATGCCTTCGACGCGCTCGCGAGCGAGAAGCCGCGCGGATCGACCGTCCAGTAGGGCGTGAACTCGGCATCGAAGATCAGCGGCGCGTGCACCTCGTCCGAGATCACGCGCACGTTGAAGCGGGCGGCGAGCTGCGCGACCGCCTCCAGCTCGGCGCGCGTGTGCACCGTGCCGGTCGGGTTGTGCGGGTTGCAGAGCAGCAGCACGGCGCCGGCGTCACCGACCCGCGCGCAGGCTTCCTCGACGGCGGCGAGGTCGAGCCGCAGGTCGGCGCCCAGCGCTGCCTCCACGACCTTGCGCTCCGCATGCCGCGAATACGCGTGGAACGGCGGGTAGACCGGGCTCGTCACGATCACCGAGCCGCTCGGCGGCGTGAGCAGGCGGATGAGCTCGAAGGCGCCCATCATCACGTCGCTCACCAGGGCGGTGCGCGGCACGTCGACCTGCGCGCCCCAGCGCGCCTCGGCGAAGCGCGCGAAGGCCTCCGCGTACGCATCGCCGTGGGGGTAGCCCGTGTCGCCGCGCGTCATCGCGTCGGTGACGGCACGCGTCACGGCCTCGGCAGGCACCACATCCATCTCTGCCACCCACATCGGCAGCACGTCGGGCTCGAAGAACCGCCACTTGATGCTGGTGCGCTGCCGCAGGTCGGCCAGGGGCACGCGCTCGAAGGGATTCGCCATGCCTTCATCCTGCCCGCCGCGGTCGCGGATGGCGAGGGGGTCGGATGCGGCACAGCCGCAGGTGGGCGGGCGGCGGTCAGGCGACCTGCTGCATGACGCCAGTGTCGACGTCGTAGAGGAAGCCGCCGACGCTCACCCGCTCGCCGATCAGGGGGTGCGAGAGCACGCGCTGCACGTCCTCCGCCAGGGCGACCCGCTGGTTGTCGATCGCGCCCAGGTCGAGCCACGACGCATCCGCCCCGTGCGAGCGCGAGATGTCGGCGAGCAGCTCGTGCTCCGACTTCGAGGCCATGGCGCAGCGCGTGTGCTCGACGACGAGCACCCGGTCGACGCCCAGCAGGTGCGCACCCAGCACGAGCGCGACGAGCACGCGGTCGGTGACGCGGCCGCCGGGATTGCGCAGGATCTTCGCGTCGCCGGGGGCCAGGCCGATCATGCCAAGGGGGTCGAGCCGCGAATCCATGCACGTCACCATCGCGACGCCCGCGCGTGCGACGCCGTCGAAGCCCTGCAGGTCGAACGAGGCGGCGAAGTCACGGTTGTGCGCGAGCAGGTCGTCGAAGGCGGTGTCCATGCCTCAAATCTACGTCGCTCTGCCAGCATGGGCGGCATGGAGATCCGCGCCACCGCCCAGCAGATCGATGCGATCTCGCGCCGCTACGCCGAGATCTACGGCTTCGAGCGCGACGCCGACTGGCTGGTGCTGAAGCTGCAGGAGGAGGTCGGCGAGCTCGTGCAGGCCTACCTCGCCAAGACCGGCAGGCAGCGCGACAAGGGCCACACCCCCGAGGAGATCGAGCGCCGCTTCGCGCTCGAGCTGGCGGATGCGCTGGGCATGATCCTGGCGCTGGCCGAGGCCACTGGGGTCGACATCGAGCAGGCGATCGACGACAAGTGGCTGGTGTGGGACCGGCGGGTCTCGCAGCGCGCCGGCGAGGCCGACGCCCCCGCTGCCGACTGACGGCGGGGTGTGCGCTCCAAGGCGCCACCGTTACCCTCGGGGCATGACGCAGACCGCCATCATCGTCGGAGCAGGACTCGGCGGGCTCGCCGCCGCTCGCGGGCTCGAGGCCGCAGGCTGGCAGGTGCGCGTGCTCGAGGCGGCACCGCAGGTGCGTGCGCTGGGCGCCGGCATCACCATCACCGAGAACGGCGTCGCCGCCCTCGACGAGCTCGGCGTGGGCGATGCGGTGCGCGCCGCCGCCGTGCGGGCGCTGCCGGAGGGCATCTTCACCGATCAGGGAACGCCGCTGCAGCAGGGCATCCGTGCCGACTCCAGCGCCGTCCACGCCATCCACCGCGCCACGTTGCTCGAGATCCTGCAGGGCGACCGCGAGGTCGAGACCGGCATGCGCGTCGTGAGCGCCTCCGACGCCACCGACGGCCGCCCGAGCGTCACGATCGAGCACGGCGCCGCCGACCCCGACTCATCCGATGCCCGCTCCGAGCGCGAGCGCCGCAAGGATCGCGGCCGCGGCACGAAGCTCGGTCGCCGCCTGCACCGCGTGCTCGAGCCCGGCGACGACCCCATCGACAGCAAGGCCGAGGCACGCGCCTCGAAGCAGCAGGTGCGCGCCGTCGAGGCCGCCCGCTTCGAGACCATCGAGGCCGACCTGATCGTCGGCGCCGACGGCATCGACTCGGCGGTCCGCGGGGCGCTCTGGCCCAAGGCCCGCACCGACTACTCGGGCGCCACCACGTGGTTCGGCGTCGTGCAGGCAGAGGCAGATTCGCCCGCCGGCCCGCGCATGTACCTCGGTCGCGGCGCCGAGTTCGGCATGGAGCCCATCGACGGCGGCCGCATCTACTGGTGGGGGATGGCCTTCGCCCGCATGGGTCGACGTGCCGACGACGAGATCCAGGCGGCGGTCGAGCAGTTCGACGACTGGGCGCCCGAGGTGCGCGACCACATCGCCGCGACCCCGCTGCAGGGCATCGTCCGCCGCGACCTCTGGTCGCTCGCGACCCGCCTGCGCTCCTACCACCGCCCCGGCGTCGTGCTCATCGGCGACGCCGCGCACGCCATGCTCCCCACGTTCGGCCAGGGAGGCAACAGCACCTTCGAGGATGCCGCGACGCTGGGCATCCTGCTCGAGGACCACTCGCTCGAGCAGGCGCTCGTCGAGTACGACCGTGAGCGCATCGGCCGCACGCAGCGCTTCCAGCGCATCTCGGAGCGGCTCGCCCGCACCAACACGCGCATGCGCAGCCCGCTGCTCGTCGCGGCGCGCAACGGCCTGCTCAACCTGACGCCGGCGCTCGCCAGCGAGATCGCGGGCGACTGGATGCTCGCCTGGCGCTCGCCCCGTCACACCAGCTGAGCCACGCGGGGCGGATGGGTCTGCCCCGACTGGGGGACAGATGCTGTCAGCAGATGGGGAGTTCTCCCCATCGACGGCACCTAGATTGTCGGCGTACCGTCATGGACAAGCCCGGCTGGGGCCCCGCAAGGGGAATCGGGCGTTTGACAGGGTTCCGACGCTTCGGCGGAGGGATGCAGAGGGAGTCCCGCTCCATGGACGGGACACATGCGCGGCACTTCGGTGCTGTCCTACTTGCAAGGTGGGCTCGACCGTCTGGTCGAGCCCCCTTCGCGTCTCTAGGCCCGGCGAGCCCGTTCGGCCAGCAGGAGCGGGAACACCAGCTCGCGATTCAGCGGCGCCTCCGCCGCGTCGTCGATGCCCACGGCGGGGTCGATCCAGCGCACCGCCTCGATCTCGGCCAGTGCCCGTGGCTCGATAGCGTCGCGCGTGCGGAACACGCTGGCGCGCAGGGCGAAGCCGGCCTCGTTCGCGGCGCGCGTGGAGAAGTCGCCCATCGGCTCGATCCGGTCGAGCGCGATCTCGACGCCCAGCTCCTCGTGCACCTCGCGCACGGCGCACTCCGCCGCCGTCTCGCCGCCCTCGGGCTTGCCCCCCGGCAGCATCCACGCCGTCGTGCCGCGCTTGCGGACCGTCAGCACGGCGCCGTCCTCACGCTCGAAGCAGATCGCCGACACGGTGATGACGTCCATGCCTCCAGGCTAGGCGTCGGCTGCCCAAGCAGTGCCGCTCCGCGCAGCACGTCGCGCGGGCGGGGCAGTTCTCCCCATCGCGCGCTCAGTGGAGCCGCCTTACGCTGATGACAGTGGTGCGGCATCGCTCACTGAGGATTTGACCAAGGGAGAGATCGCATGAGCGACTTCGGAGCTTCTTATTCTGAGATGGAGTCTGTGGCGGGCAAGCTCGACACGGGCAAGGAGGACATCTCGGGTGTGCTCAAGGACCTGAAGAGCCAGGTCGACACGCTGCTGGGTGAGGACTTCAAGACGCAGCACGCGTCTGGCAAGTTCGGTGAGGGCTATGAGGAGCTCACGACTGGTCTTGACCAGGCGATCGAGGGCATCTCTGACATGGGTGAGGCGCTGCGCGGCATGATGCAGGCCATCCAGTCGCTCGACGAGCAGCTCGCCGGCAGCTGATCAGCTGACGATCGAGCGAATGGCGGGCGCTGAGCGCCCGCCATTCGCTCTGCCATCTCCGCACCGAAGTTAGGAAGTCACGCAGTGGACATCATGCTCGACCTGCAGAGGCTGACGGCCGCTCGCACGAGCCTCAAGAGCGCGACCGACGGATTCAAGGCCGCGAGCTCGTTCAACAATGACCTGGAGCGCGCTGTCGCGAAGCCTGACGACCGCGACGAGCTGCGCGACAAGGTCGGCGACTTCGAGTCTGACTGGAACGACCGCCGCGAAGACCTCACCAAGGTGCTCGATGAGATCCACACGGGCATCGACAAGATCATCACGGAGTGGGAGCGATGGGATACCGAGACGGCCACCGAGCTCTCGGCACGCGAGGAAGGCTGACCCGATGACGTATCGATCCCCCGAGAAGGACTACGAGCTCCGCGAGCTCGAGGGCAACCCCGACAAGATCGCGGAGGACGCCGCGAGCTTCATCACGCTCGCCGCCGGCCTCGACGCGCTCTCGACGGAGCTCGCGGCCATCGGCGACTCCAGCATCCACAAGTCCAAGGGTACGGATGCGCTCGCCGAGGCCGCCAGGAAGGCGAAGCCCGAGGTCGACAAGGCCGCGAAGCGCTATCGAGGCACCGGCGAGACGCTCGAGATCTACGCGCCCGCCCTGCGGTCGGCGAAGACGTGGATCGATGACAACAAGGCGTCGATCGAGACTGCAGAGCGCGAGTACCAGGACGCCGTGGAGGCCGCAGAGAACGCGCGCGACGATCAGGGCGACCTCAACCGCGTGTGGCTGTGGGAGGAGGACCCGACCGACGAGCAGACGACCGCGGCAGCGACCGCTGTGTCTGAGGCGGAGTCCGCAGAGAGCTCGGCGAAGGCATTGCGGGATCGCAAGTGGCAGGCGTTCGAGACCACGTTCACGACCTGGTCGAACGCCTATGACGAAGCCGTCGCCGGCGTCGACGGCGCGATCGACGCGGCCGACAACAACGACGGATTCTGGGAGGGGCTTGCCGACTTCCTCGACATCCTCGGCTGGATCGTGACCGTGCTCGCCGTCGTCGCGCTGTTTGTCTCCGGCCCGATCGGCGCGCTGATCATGGCGCTCGTCATCATCGGCTCGCTCGTGATCCTCGCGGGCAAGATCGCGCAGTACTCGACGGGCAGGACCACGCTGATGGACCTCGGGCTCGCGATCTTCTCGGTGGTCACGCTCGGCGCCGGCGGTGCGATCGCGCGCGTCGCGAGCAAGGGCGCGCCCACGCTGAGCGCTGCCATCAGCACCACGCGCTCGACGGCCAGCACCGCGATCCGGGGCACGATGCGCGGGCCGACGCTGAACCCGTTCACCTGGCACCGGCCGCTGTCGAACCGGATCAGCTCCTGGTCGCAGGCCCGCGGAGCGACGCCCAAGCCGGGCTGGGTGGGGTCGCAGGGCTTCTTCGGCACGGCCGGCAACTCGATCCGCTTCGGTGGCGCCGACACCGGTCGCACGCTGACCTTCCTCAACACGGCGAGGGGCAATCTCGGCCAGTATCCTGCTGTGGTGACCCACATCGACGACATGATCGCCAGGGTGACCCCCGGTGTCGGCTCGCAGATCGCCCAGACCACGCTCTGGGGCGCAGGAACCGCAGCAGACGTGGGGGACAAGCTCGGCCTCATCCCGAAGTCGTCGCCCCTCGTGCCCAACCTGTGAGCATCGCGCCCCAGCGTCCCGGTCCTCGCACACTCTGGCGCACGGTGTTCCGCGCCGCAGCGATGGTCGGGGCCGCGCAGCTCGTCTGGGTGTTCGCCATGGGGCTCATCGCCGGCGGCCAGTTCCTTGAAGACGAGTGGCCGGATTGGGATCCGCTCGTGGCGTGGCCGGTGCTCGCGATCCCGGCGTGGGTGTCCATCCTGATCTCCGCCGTCGGCGCGGTCGGTGCCGTCGGCACCGCGATCGAGCGGCCGCGGCCGCAGGAGCTGCCCGTCATCGTCAGCGACATCGCGATCGCGATCATCGTGCTCGGCGTGATCCCGGTCGGGCTCGCTCGGGTCTACAGCGATCCGACCGGCCTGCCTGCCCCCGCGTTCGGCCCGGATGCGCACTTCGGCTGGCATTGGCTGGCGGCGCTGACGCTTGTGGTCACGCTCGCCGCATTCGCGGTCAGACTCGTGCGTGAACGACGCGCGAGCCGGACGGCGTGAGCGGATGCGCAGCGTGCGAGAGGATGGCGGCATGAGCTTGCGCGAAGAGCTGGGCGGCGGCGCACCGCGCGGCTTCCGGATCGCATTCCCGCCCGGCTGGCGGCACTACTCCGTCGACGATCGCGGCCAGGCTGCGATGCTGCGCGACGTTTCCGAGCGCTCGAAGGCGGCGGGGCGGCCCGACCTCGATGCCGCGCTGCGGCGCAAGGTCAAGGATCAGTTCGCCGCCCTGCGCCGCACCCGAGGGGTCGCCATGTACCTGCCGGGCGAGGAGGCGTCGACCGAGAGCGGCATGCCGATGTCGGTCGTCGCCTCGCGCTGGCACACCGAGGGCGGCCGCGCGTTCGAAGAGGACGTGCGTCAGCGCGCTGGCGTCGAGGTGCTGCGCATCGAGATGCCGCACGGCACGGTGCTGCGATGGGTGCAGGAGCGCGACGCGGAGAGCACCCGAGAGGGTGTCCTCACCCGCACGGTCTCATACGTCTATCCGGAGCCGGGCGAGGAGCCGCGCCGTGGCATGCTGCTGACTGCCGGCATCCTGCACCAGGGCACGGAGGTGACCGAGCCGGCGACCGCCGGCATGGTCGAGCTGGCCGATGCGATCGTGGAGACGTTCCGATGGAGCTGAGTGCTGGTGAGGCCGCCTTCGACGCGGATGTCGACCGCTGGGTGCCGGTGCCGCTCGCGTTCCCGGCGGGCGACTGGCCGACCGCGAGCTCGTGGGCGGAGGACGTGACGGCGGAGCTCGCGCCGTACTGGAGTCTCTCCGATCTGCAGCGCGCGGATCTCGCGCATACGGCTCTCACCGTCGCGTCGACCGAGCCGCCGCTGCCCGGCGCGATCGCACGTTTCTGGCACCTGCCGGTCGTGCCTGATGTCTCGCGCGTCGTGCATGCCTACGCTGAGCCGCTCGAGCCGGGCTGGTCTGAACGGCTCGAGGAATGGGCGACCGACGGCTATGAGGGCGCCGTCTTCCAGCGCGCCGAGGCGGTCGAGTCGTCGGTGTACGCGCGGCTGTTCCGCACCTCGGCGCTCTGGCCGCTCCCTGGCGCGGCCGACGGCGGCGCCGCGGCGGTGCTGCGGGTGCTCGGAGAGATCGAGGACATGATCGTCGTGATCGAGATCATCGACATGGACATCAGGATCGCCGCACGACTGTTCGACGCCGCCGTCGAGCTGGCGGAATCCGTCCGACTCGGGCGGTGAGCGCCGCACCGTGAGCGCGGTCGTGCGTCTCCACGGCGAGGACTGCAGGGTCGTCGCGGTCGCGGATGCGGCGCTCCGGTCGATCGGCACGGAGCACGCGAAGTGGATGGCCGACGCTCGTCGTCTGCACCTCGCGCGTCGTGCGCTGATGTCTCAGCTCGGTTCGCGGCCGTCCTCCGCTCGCGTGCGGGAGCCGAGCGGGAAGGCGAGGCCCACCGCGTGGTCACGCATCTGGTGGATCGGGCTCTCGATCGGCACCGCGGCGTCGTTCGTGGGCAGCGCGCCGATGCTGCCGCCGCGACATCCGCAGGACCCCGAGCTGACCATGATGATCACGCCGCCGGCGATCTTCGCGGCCGCAGTGCTGCTGCTGGTCGCAGCCGCCACCGTGCCGCGCAGCGGCCGCAGCCCCACGGCGGTCGGGCTCGCGGCGATGAGCGGCGTCATTGTGCTGGCTGCTCTGCTGTTCAGCCTGTTCCGCGCCGACGTCCTCACCGATGCGGGCGGACCGATGGGCGTGGCGGCGTGGGCCGTCGGCGCTGCCGGTGCGCTCGTGGGCAGCACCGTGCTCGTGCTGCGGACGCGCTCGCGAACGCGCGGCTCGCGTGCCGATCGGGCCGCTGCCGAGACCGGCAAGGCCTGGCGCCGCGCTGCGGTCGAGCTGCGCGGCGAGGCGAAGCGGCTGCTGCGGCGCGCGCCCGCCGACGCGGCGGTGCTCGAGCGATGGGCGGACGAGCTCGCATGGCTGGAAGGCGAGGTGTCTGCCGAACAGCTCGCGCAGGCTCGCGAGCTCGGCCCCTGGGGATGGCTGGTCTGGAGCGCCTACGACGGCGAGACTGCGCTGCCGGCGCTGCTCGCCCGCTGAGTCGACGCCCCGCGACGAGCTGCAGGTTCGATCACGGCTGCGACCCGCTCCTGCGCCGACCGGGGCGCTTGCGCCCGACTGGGGCTCGCACGCGGGTCCCAGTCGTGCGGAACTGCCCCAGTGGAACGGGTGAGTCGGCGGAGCGCAGCGTCGCGACGGCCCGCTACCCCGCGTGCCGGCTGATGAGCTTCGAGAGCAGGATCGCCGAGGTCGTGTGGTCGACCGAGGCGGCCGCGCGCACCTTCTCGAGCGCCTCCTCGAAGGCGATCACATCGCGCGCGCGCATCATGACGATCGCGTCGGCCGTGCCGGTGACGGTGCTCGCCTCGATCACCTCGGGCACGCCGGAGAGCATGCGCTTGAGGTCGGAGGGAGAGACGGTGCCGCGGCAGAACAGCTCGACGTACGCCTCCGTGGCGAGCCCCTCGACCTTGGGGTCGATCTGCACGGTGAAGCCGCGGATGACGCCGTCGGCGATGAGCCGATCGATGCGGCGCTTCACCGCGGAGGCCGACAGGCCGACCTCCGCCCCGATGTCGGCGTAGCCCGCGCGGGCATTGAGGCGCAGCTGATCGATGATGCCGTGGTCGATGCGGTCCATATGCACGAATCTACGGTCAGTCCCGAGCGATCTGCAAGAAATCCGCGTTCCGGCCCGCGCAATTGCGTCGATTCGTTGCGACCATCGAAGCATGCAGCAAGAGACGACCGCCGCGCGCCCCGAGACCACGGCCCACACTGAGACCATGGCGAGCACCGTGACAGCGACCGATTCGAACCGCACCGCACAGCACCAGACCGTGCTGATGTGCCGCCCAGAGCACTTCACCGTCACC
The DNA here is from genome assembly GCF_022436485.1 of Agrococcus sp. ARC_14. Taxonomy (NCBI): domain Bacteria; kingdom Bacillati; phylum Actinomycetota; class Actinomycetes; order Micrococcales; family Microbacteriaceae; genus Agrococcus; species Agrococcus sp. ARC_14. The sequence continues at coordinate 182,983 of NZ_JAKUDO010000001.1, read as the reverse complement.
TCCACCATCAACGTGTGGATGGATCCGACGAAGCCGACGCGCACCGACGTCGCCATCGCGCAGTGGCAGACGCTGCACGACGCCTATGTCGAGCTCGGCTACGACGTCGAGCTGATCGACCCGATCGACGGCCTCGACGACATGGTCTATGCGGCCAACGGCGGCTTCACGCTCGATGGCAAGGCCTACGGCGCCAAGTTCACCTACGACGAGCGCATCCCCGAGGGACCCGCCTACATGGCGTGGTTCGGCGCGAACGGCTTCGAGGTGCACGAGCCCGAGCATGTCAACGAGGGCGAGGGCGACATGCTGCTCTCGCGTGGCGCGATCCTGGCCGGCCACGGCTTCCGCACCAGCCTCGAGTCGCACGACGAGCTGCGCGGCATCTTCGATCGCGAGGTCGTCAGCCTGCGCCTGGTCGACCCGCGCTTCTACCACCTCGACACCGCGATGGCGATCCTCGACGACGAGAGCATCGCCTACATGCCCGCCGCCTTCGACCAAGCGGGTCAGGCCGAGCTCGCGCGCCGCTATCCCGACGCCATCCTCGTCGACGAGGCCGACGCATCCGTCTTGGGCCTCAACTCCTTCGGCGACGGCCGCACCATGGTGATCGCGCAGCGCGCCACCGGCTTCGAGCGCCAGCTGCGATCGCGCGGCTACGAGACGATCGGCCTCGACCTGTCTGAGCTGCTGCTGGGCGGCGGCGGCATCAAGTGCTGCACCCTGGAGCTGCGCCGATGACGAACCGCACCGACGCCGGCACCGAGACGACCGTGGAGGCGAGCATGAACCAGAGCGAGACCGATGTGGGGACCGATGTGACCACGGATGCGTCGGCGCACGAGGGCGTGTCGGCGACGACCGCCGCTGCGATCGAGCAGGTCGAGGCGCACGCAGCGCACAACTATCACCCGCTGCCGGTGGTGGTGGAGACGGCGGAGGGCGCGTGGGTGACCGACGTCGACGGCCGCCGCTACCTCGACTGCCTGGCTGCCTACTCTGCGGTCAACTTCGGGCACAGCAACCGCCGCCTGCTCGACGCGGCCCACGCGCAGCTCGATCGGGTCACGCTCACGAGCCGCGCCTTCCACTCGGCGGCGCTCGGTCCCTTCGTGGAGGCGCTCGCGGCGCTCGCGAAGAAGGACATGGTGCTGCCGATGAACACCGGCGCCGAGGCGGTCGAGTCGGCCATCAAGGTGGCCCGCCGCTGGGGCTACCAGGTGGGCGGCGTGCCAGAGGGCAAGGCCGAGATCATCGTGATGGAGGGCAACTTCCACGGTCGCACGACGACGATCGTCTCGTTCTCGGACGACCCGGATGCGCGCGAGGGCTACGCGCCCTTCACGCCGGGCTTCGTGCGCGTGCCCTACGGCGACATCGCTGCCCTCGAGGCCGCGATCGGGCCCAACACGGCCGCCGTGCTGCTCGAGCCCATCCAGGGAGAGGCCGGCATCAACGTGCCGCCGGCCGGCTACCTGCAGGCGGTGCGCGAGCTGACCGAGCGCGAGCACGTGCTCTTCATCGCCGACGAGATCCAGTCGGGCCTGGGCCGCACGGGCGCCACCTTCCAGTGCGACAACGAGGGCGTCGTGCCCGACATGTACCTGCTGGGCAAGGCGCTCGGCGGCGGCGTCGTGCCGGTGTCTGCCGTGGTCGCGAACGCCGACGTGCTCGGCGTGCTGACGCCTGGCTCGCACGGCTCGACCTTCGGCGGCAACCCGCTCGCGGCGGCCGTCGGGCTCGAGGTCGTGCGGATGCTGGAGGAGGGTGAGATGCAGGCTCGCGCCCGCGAGCTCGGCGCCCGCCTGCACGAGGGCCTTCGCGCGCTCATCGGCAACGGGGTCACCGCGGTGCGCGGCGTGGGGCTGTGGGCCGGCATCGACATCGATCCTGCCGTGGGCACCGCCCGCGACGTCTGCCTGCGACTGCTGGAGCGCGGCATCCTGGCGAAGGACACGCACGGCCAGACGGTGCGCCTCGCCCCGCCGATCGTGATCGACGAGGCCGACCTCGACATGCTGGTGCGCAGCTTCCGCGAGGCGGTCGGCGCGTAGCGCCGAGCACCGAGCGGGTCGAGGAGCCGGCCCTTCCGGCCGGCGTCGCGAGACCAGAGGCGGTCGGCGCGTAGCGTTGGCGCGCCGCGGATCCGCTCGTGGACCCGTTCCACCCACGTGGACCCGGTGTACCAGGTCCACGTCGGTGGAAAGGGTCCACCTGCCGCTGCGGGCCGCGGGCCGCGGTGCAGGCGGTCAGAGGCGCTCAGCCCAGCAGCTCCAGCAGCGCCCTGCGGTAGTCGCGGAACGCCGCCCTGCCTTCGAGCGTGATGCCGATCGAGGTCACGGGCCGCTTGCCCTCGAACGCCTTCGCGACCGTCACGTAGCCGGCGGCCTCGAGCTTCGCGAGGTGCGTGGTCAGGTTGCCGGCGGTCATCGCCAGCAGCTCCTGCAGCCGCGGGAAGGTGACGGTGTCGCCGTCGTCGAGCAGGTCGTTGAGCGTCGTCACGATGCGCAGCCGACTGGGGGCGTGGATGACGGGGTCGAGCTCGGCCATCGTCATGCCTCGCGCCGGTGCTCGGCGTCGATCGATCGGCCGATGACCCAGGTGTAGGCAAGCATGAGCCCGCCGCCGACGATCGCGTAGGCCAGCAGGTGGTGCGGTGCGCCGAGCAGCGTCGCACCGATCGCGAGCACCATGATCGCGAGCCCGAAGAAGAACTGCGTGTGCGAGCCGTGCATCGCCGAACCCGTGGCGTAGACGACGCCGACCACGAAGACGAAGGCGCCAACGTAGAGCAGCGCCGCGGTCGACCCGTCGATCTCGACGTGCACGCGCAGGGCGCTCAGCAGCAGCCACATGCCGACGAACGCAGCCGCGGCAGACAGGCCGAACAGCTTGCCGGCGGTCGTCGACCTGCCCTGCACGCCCCGACCCATCCGCACCCCCGTGATGGTGGAGACGACGACGCCGGCGGCCATGGCTGCGGCGAAGACCCACCACGCGAGCGCGCCCGGCAGGGTGAAGAAGGGGTTGCCGCCGCCCTCGCCGCTCCAGAGCGCGAGGAAGCCGACGATCCAGGCGAGTGCCCAGCCGCCGAGGATGATGCGGATGCCCCCGACCTGCGAGCGCTGGACGGTGGTGCGCTGCGCCGACATGAGGTCGGCCATGCCGCGCGGGTCGAGGGGCTGCTCGTCGTCGGGGAGCCCGTCGCCTGAGGAGGTGGTGCGATCCTGGTTGGTGCTCATGCAGGTTAGTTTGCAACGCAAAGTAGTTTGTGTCAAGGTCGGGGCATGAGCACCGACGGAACGACCGCCCAGGAGCCCGCATGGCTCCAGCGCCTGCCGGCGGCTCAGCGCCGCAGCATGGCAGCGGGCAGGCACCGCGCCGACCCCCGCCGCATCGGCTCGATGATCGCCGTCATCGGCGGCCTCGTCTTCGTCTTCTCCTCCGGCGATGGCGCACTGCCGCTGCCGTGGCTGCTCGCCGCACGCATCGTGGCGGTGGCGCTCGCGGCGCTCTGCGTCTGGTGCCTGCTCGTTGCACCCCGAGCGCTCGGCGCGCCAGCGACGCCGCATCGCTTCGCCTGGCTGCTCTATCTGGGCTCGGTCGCCGCGATGCTCGGCGCGATCGCGCTCGGCCGCGCGCTGCTGGTGAGCGCGGGAGCCGCGCAGGCCGGGCCTTCGTGGATCGCCGTGTGCGTCGGCCTGCACTTCATCCCCTTCGCGCTCGCGTTCGGCGAGCGGATGCTCACCCGGCTCGGGCTCACGGTGACCGTCGCGGGGGTGGCCGGCGTGGTGCTCGCGCTCGTCATCGGCGAGCCGTGGGGTGAGCTGGGCGCGATCGTCGCCGGGCTGGCGCAGCTGACGACGCTCGCGGTCTGGGCGGTGCGCGCGCGTCCGACGCACGCGTGAGCTGCTGGGCGTGACGGCGGTGCGCGCGCGGCCGACGCGCGCGTGAGCTGCTGGGCGTGACGACCACGCGCCGGTGAGCCGGGCGTAGGTGACCACGCGCTCGTGAGACCGCTGCGGCCTCGCTCGATCGGGTGATGCCGCCTCCAGCGGGCCGTGCCACGCTGGGGCGCATGCCCACTCGTGCCGCCCGCAGCCTCGCGCTCACCGCGCCTGGGCGCGCGCCGGCCGGCGAGCGCCCGGCGACCGGCGAGCGCATGCAGGCCGCCGAGCGCCGACCGCCGGAGCGCCCCCGCAGGCTCGGCCTCGTGCTCGCGCTGCTCGTCGCCGTCACGATGCTGCCGGTGTCGGTGGTGGCGCTCCTGCAGCCAGCCGCGGGGCTCACTCCGAGCCCGGCGATCCTGGCCGCCGTGCTGGTGGCGCTCGCGGTGCTGCACACCGCATCCGTCGCCGCCCACCGCGTGCCGCGCACCGCCTTCGCGGTGGGCACCGCGGCGATGCTCGCCCTCGCCCTGCTGCCGCTCGCCGGTGGTGTGGCGGCGGCGATGCTGCCGTCGTCGCTCGCGTTCCTGCTGCTCATCGCGCACGCCGCGGGGTCTCCGAATGCGGCCGCCGGCTGGGGGAGGCTCTTGCGGTGGGGCGCGCTGGCCGTCGGCCTCGCCGGCAGTGCGCTGATCACCGCGGTGCACCTGCTGCGCGCCGGTCGCGACGATCCGCTCGTGTCGCTCGGCGAGCTGCTGGGCCTCGCGGCGATGGTCAGCGCGGCCTGGCTCGTCGGCGCGCTCGACCGCGCCCGCCGCGAGCAGGCGGCCGAGGCGGAGGACGTGCGGCTGCGGCACGCGATCGACGCGGAGCGCACGCGCATCGGCCGCGACCTGCACGACGTGGTCTCGCACTCGCTCACGGTGATGGTCGCGCAGGCCGAGGCGGCGCGGCTGCTGGCCGAGACGGAGCCTGCCCGCAGCATCGCGGCGATCGAGCGCGTCGCCAGCACCGGCCGCGACGCGATGCACGGGCTGCGCGGCATGGTGCGGCTGCTCGACGACGGCGGGCCTGCCGAGCGCGAGCCGACGCCGGGCCTCGCCGGGCTCGCCGCACTCGTCGCCGGCACCGCGAGCCCGCAGCACGACACCGCCTTCGCCGAGCGCGGGCAGCGCAGGCCGCTGCCGCCCGACGCCGAGCTCGCGCTCTACCGCGCGGTGCAGGAGGCGCTCACGAACGCCGTGCGGCACGTCGCCCCGCCCGTGCGCATCCGCGTCGAGCTCGTGTGGGGCGAGGCGGATGTGGTGGTGACGGTGCTCGACGACGGTGGCGGCGGGCGCGCGAGCACGCGCGAGGGAGCCGGCACCGGTCTCATCGGGCTCGCCGAGCGGCTGCGCCAGGCAGGCGGAGACCTCGCCATCTGGCGCGACCGCGGCTGGAGCGTGCGCGCCTCCCTGCCCATCGAGGCGCCGTGACTGGCGCCACCGATCGAGGCGGCGAGACCGACGCCGCCGAAGGAGGCATCGTGACCGGCGCCGCCGATCGATCGATGACGGGCGGCGTCGCCGCGCGCGTGCGCGTGTTGGTCGTCGACGACCAGGAGCTGATGCGCGACGCCCTCGCGACCGTGATCGAGACGGATGCGCGCCTCGAGCTCGCCGGCACCGCATCCGACGGAGCGCAGGCCGTCGAGGCCGTGCGGCGCGGGCTCGTCGATGTGGTGCTGATGGACATCCGCATGCCGGTGCTCGACGGCATCGCCGCCACCGAGCAGGTGCTGCGGATGCGTACGGGCGTCAGGGTGCTGGTGCTGACCACCTTCGACCTCGACGAGTACGTGCTGGCAGCCGTGCGAGCGGGCGCGAGCGGCTTCCTGACGAAGGACGCGCGCCCCGCAGCGCTGGTGGACGCGATCCTCGCGGTCGCGGCCGGCGATGCGGCGGTCTCGCCACGAGCGACGCGCACGCTGCTGCGGCACGTGCACGAGCAGCCGGTCGCCGACGCCGACGAGGCGCTCGCGCCGCTGAGCCCGCGCGAGCGCGACGTGGTGCGCGAGCTCGCCGCCGGTGCCTCGAATGACGAGATCGGCCGCCGGCTCTACCTGACGACGAACACGGTCAAGACGCACGTGAAGGCGATCCTCGCGAAGCTCGGGCTGCCCGACCGCATCCATGTGGTCATCTGGGCGTACGAGCACGGCGTCGCCGGCCGCTGAGTCGCCTGGCGAGCCCGGCGTCGCCACTGCGGGCGACCGGGCGGGCCGGGCTCGGCAGATGTGCACCTGAGCGGGCCCTCGGCTGCAGAGTGCAAGCGAGCCCGCGCTCAGCGGTACATCTGCCGACCAGGTCACCCGCGCGGGCGATGCCAGCCGCCCCGTCGGGCGAGGCGGCGCCCGACGGGGCGAACCTAGCGTCGGGGCATGATCACCGAACCCCGCCAGACACCCATCCACCTGCCGCGACTCGCGGGCGCTGCCGACCCGCGCATCCGCCGCCTCGCCCTGCCGGCAGCCGCCGTCGGCGCGGCAGCCGTCGCCGGTGCAGGCCTCCTCGCGCTGCTGCTGCCGCAGCTCTCGCCCTTCGACAGCGACATGCCGGGCCTGCTCGGCTTCCTCGGGCAGCAGGCCGCGCTCGCCGAGATCGGCATCGGCTTGCTCGCGCTGCTGGTCGTGGCGCTGCACCGGGTGCTGCCGGCCGGCCCCGCGCACCTCGCGGCCGGCCTGCTCGGGCTCGCGGCCGCGATCACCATGCCGGGCTCGGCCATCGCGGGCGCCGGCTATGTGCTGGCGATGACGGTGCTCGTCGCGGTGCCGCTGCTGCTCGTGGTGCTCTCGTTCCGCCGCCCCGCCGTCGGCATCCCGCTGCTCGGTGTCGTCGCAGCCGGCCTGGCGGCGGGCGAGCTCTCCGGTGCCTTCGCCGTCAGCCGATTCGTCGCGATCTTCGCCGACGGCATGGGTGGTGTGTGGCTGACGCTGCTGGCGACCTTCGCCCACGCGCTCGCAGGCCTCGCCATGCTCGCGCTCGCGGTGCCCGGCGCGAGCAGCAGGGTGGCGGATGCCGTGCGTCGTGCCCGCGTGCCCGTCACGATCGCCGCGGCCGCCTGCGCGCTGCCGTACCTGGTCGCGCGCGCCTCGTGGCTGACCCCATGGCCGCTGCTCGGTCCTGGTCGCGAGGTGCTCGACGCCTCGCCCGACACCGTCGTGACGGGGCTGCTGCTCGGCACCGCGATGCTGGTCGGTGCGCTGCTGACGCTCGGGCTGATCCTGCCGTGGGGCGAGCGCTTCCCGCGCTGGGTGCCGCGCGTCGGCGGCAGGCCGGTGCCGGTGCAGCTCGCGGTCGTGCCCGCGCTGCTCGTGGCGGTGCTGTTCACGGTCGGCGGCATCGGCATCATGGGGCTCGGCAGCGTCGACCGGGAGGGCGTCCCGGCGCTCGACCAGCTGACGCTGGGGCTCGTGCTGCCGTTCTGGCTCTGGGGTCCGCTGCTGGCGATCGCCGCCTGGGGCTACGCGCTGCACCGGCGGTCCGCATAGCCGGCATCGGCAGAATGGCGGCATGCGCACCCACTACCGCTTCGGCCACCAGTGGCAGGTGCAGGCGTCGGCGGATGCGGTGCGTGCGCTGCTCGAGGACGTCCGGGGCTACGGCGACTGGTGGCCGGGCGTGCGCGTCGTCGCCGACGCGTCGACGCCCGGCCGCCGCGCCGCCGACCTGGAGGTGCGCGCCCCGCTCGGATACCGCATCCGCATCACCATCACCGAGGCGCCCGGCAGGCCCGATGCGCTGCGGGCGCGCATCACCGGAGACCTCGAGGGCTGGTGCACGTGGCGCATCGCCGCGACGCCGACCGGCAGCCGGATCGTGTTCGGGCAGCAGGTCGAGGCGCGCTCGCGGCTGCTGCGGCTGCTGAGCCCGCTGCTGCACCACCGGCTGAGCGGCCAGCACGCCCGTGTCATGCGGGGCGCCGCCGACGGCATGCGTCGCGCGCTGCTGGTGCGCTGAACTCCCAGCCAGCGTGTCGCGGGCGCTGGCTGGACTCTTGGCAGAACCAGCGTAGGCTCGCGGGCGTGGCTGAAAGCATCCTCCTCGGGCACGCACCCAGGCCGACCTCCGGTTCACAGCTGGAGAAGCGCATCCGCACCCTCGTGGTGGCGGCTGAGCCGGCTGGCATCGCATGCACCTCCATGATCGACGCAGAGCTCGACGGTCCAGACGTCCAGCACCTGCATCTCGATCTCACCGACTTCACGCTCGCCGGCGAGCATGACCGCGATCGCGCGCGGCTCGAGCCGCAGGGGGCACCGGTCTCTGCGGAGGACGCCGTGCTGCGTGAGCTGCGGGTGAAGGCCGACCCGATGTTCATCTCGGGCGCGGCCGTGCGGCTCGACGCGCAGCTGATGGATGTGCCGTTCCGCTGGATCGAGACCGACAACCGCGAGCTGGCCGTCGAGCTCTCGCCTCCCGACGACGAGCATCCGCTGCACGGGCACGCCCGCGTCGCGGTGCCGAAGGAGCAGCTGGGCAAGGCCGTGCTCGGGCTCGCCGAGTCGGCGCTGCTCGACCGCGGCATCACGGTCTCGCGCTTCGACCTCGACGTCGAGCAGGCTGGGCCGAAGCAGCTGCGCGTGGCGTTCGACGCCAAGGTGCGCAAGGGGCTGCTGGGCGCGCACGTCACCGGCTCTGCCGACGCCTCGATCGACGACACCATGGGCGTGACGCTCTCGGGCATCCGGGTCGAGAGCGGCAACCCGCTGCTCTCGGCGATGCTCGGTGCGATCCGCGGCAAGATCGCGCGCTTCGAGGGCAGGCGCATCGACCTCGCGTCGGAGCTGCCGCCGGGGATCCGCGTCGCCGACGTGCAGGTGGAGGTCACCGACGAGGTGACCATCGAGGCGCGCCTGGTCTGACGCCGCCGCGTCCCTACGCGCCGATGAGCTGCGTCGCTACGCGCGCGCTCGCCGCGATCGCCACGCCGGCGCGCTCGAGGCGACGGGCCGACTCCTCGGCGTCGATCCAATCGAGCGATGCGAAGCTGCCCAGCGGCACGACCGAGTGCAGCACCGTCGTCGGGTAGACGTGCACGAGGTTGAAGGCTCGCGCGCCGTCGCGCCCGCGGGTGCCGCCGACAGGCACGTTGAGATCCTGCGTGTAGCAGGTGGCCGATGCGACCGAGACGGGGATGCCGGCGAAGGTCGCGGTCGACGAGTAGTGCAGGTGGCCGGCGAGGATCGCACGCACATCGGTGCCGACGAGCGCCTCGGCGAGGCTCGCCTGGTCGCGCAGCTCGACGCTCACCGCGAGGTCGAGCACGCTCGGCACCGGCGGATGGTGCATCGCCAGGATCGTGCCGTGCGGCGCGGGGGTGGCGAGCACCGCGCGCAGCCAGTCGCGCTGCTCGGCGCTCACCATGCCGTGGTGGTGGCCGGGCACCGTCGAGTCGAGCGTGATGATGCGCAGCCCGTCGAGGTCGAGCACGGCGTCGACGGGCGCGTTGGAGGCGGGCTCGTCGAGGAGCGCCGTGCGGAAGGCGCTGCGGTCGTCGTGATTGCCCATCACCCACACGACGCGGGAGCACAGCTCGGCCGCGACCGGGTCGACGATCTCGCGCAGCCGCCGGTAGGCATCCGGCTCGCCGCGGTCGGCGAGGTCGCCGGTGAACACGATCGCGTCGGGCCGGGCGCCGGATGCCTCGAACTCGGCGAACAGCCGGCGCAGGTGCTCCTCGCTCGGCACGCGGTCGTAGAGCCGCCCGCCGCCCGCGAGCAGATGGGTGTCGGAGATGTGGAGGAGGAAGTGATCCGGCCGGGGATGCTCGGCCGAGCGGGTCGTCACGATTCGTCCCATCCGATCTCTCGGGGCGTGCACGGTACCGGGCACTGCTCGAACGCTAGCCCAGCAGGTGCGCGCGAACGCGCCGTGAACTCGGCGTGTACTCAGGCCGAACGCCAGCAGTGGCCGAGCGATCTCGCCCCGGCTGGTGCGGGTTACCATGGGGCGACACCCAGCACCCCGCAGGCAGGAGCCGACCCAGCAGTGAGCGACGTTCGAGAGCATGGCATCGACGGCCAGCGCAGCGCGTTCGCGCCAGCGCGCCAGGAGCCGCCCGGCATCCGGGTCTCCGACGCCCACGAACCGGTGCTGGTGCCCTCCGGTGGCCGCTTCAACCGCTTCGATCGCCCCGACGTCGTGCTGCGCAACGGCCGCTACTCGCTCACGAACGGCCACATGACCCCGCGCGAGTCGATGGTCGAGGATCTGCTGGCGATCGGGGGCGCGATCGAGCGAGCGGGCATCCCCTGCCTGCTGGTGCGCGACGACCGGGGCTGGCCGATCATCGCCGTGGATCGCGCCCGTCGCAAGGAGCTCGCGGCGGCGCTCGCGGCGGCGTTCGCGGACGAGCCCTTCTACGCCGAGGCGGTCGCGCCGGAGAAGGCGGCTCGCCGAGGTCCCATCCTGCTGGCCGACGGCGAGCTCGCCGGCCACAAGAAGGCATCGGTGATGCGCATCCACCGACCTCGCGTCGAGCCCGCCGGGCGGCTGCGCTACGGCCCGGAGACGGCAGTGCAGCTCGAGCTGTGGCGCTTCGGCGAGGAGACCCTCGTCGCTCCGCTGCCGAACGCCCTCATGCGCGCATCCATGCCGCGGCACGAGGCGGTGCGCGAGACCGTCGTGCGCTACGGCCGCGAGTGGCAGACGATCCAGCACATGTGGGAGCCGCTCGCCAGCGACGTCACCTTCGAGATCGACATGGTCTTCTCCTGGGTCGACGGCTCGGCCAGCGAGTTCCAGCGCGAGCGGGCAGAGCAGATGCGCTCCTACGTCGTGGGCGAGGGCGACGACTCCGAGGCCCGCTACCGGCAGATCGACGAGCTGAAGTACGCGCTCCGCTCCGTGCACATGTACGCGCCCTGGGTGCGCCGCATCTTCATCGCGACCGACTCGCCGGCGCCCGCCTGGCTCGCCGCGCATCCGAAGGTGACGATCGTGCGCGCGGAGGACATGTTCGCGGACCGCTCGGCGCTCCCCACCTACAACTCGCACGCGGTCGAGGCGCAGCTGCACAACATCGAGGGGCTCAGCGAGCACTTCCTCTACTCGAACGACGACATGTTCTTCGGCAGGCAGCTCGAGCCCGACCTGTTCTTCTCGGCGGGCGGGGTGACGAAGTTCGTCGAGGCGACGACGCGCATCGGGCTGGGCGAGACCGACCCGGCGCGCTCCGGTCACGACAACGCCGCCCGCTACAACCGGCGACTGCTGCGCGAGCGCTTCGGCGCGGTCACGACGCGGCACCTCGAGCACTGCGCCGCCCCGCTGCGCCGCAGCGTCATCGCCGAGCTCGAGACGGCGTTCCCCGAGGACTTCCGCCGCACCGCGGCCGCCCGCTTCCGCTCGGCGACCGACATCTCGGTGACGAACTCGCTCTACCACTACTACGCGCTCATGACCGGGCGCGCGGTGCAGCAGACGACCGCCAAGGTGCAGTACGTCGAGACCACGCTGCGCAAGTCGCTGCCGGCGATGGAGCGGCTGCTGCGCAAGCGCGACCAGGACATGTTCTGCCTCAACGACGGCAGCCAGCCGGAGCTCACGACTGAGGAGCGCAACCGCGCGGTCACCGACTTCCTCGAGGCCTACTTCCCGATCCCTGCGCCATGGGAGCGGGTGCCGACCGGCCAGGCTCGCCCTCGGCGACCGCGACCGGCCTGAGCCGCTGCTCGCCTGAGCAGCGCTCCGGCTGTGCGCTCGACCTGAGCCGCCTCAGCCCTGCAGCAGCGCGTCGACCTCTGCGGCGCTCGCGAGGCTCGCGGATGCGCCGCGACGCGTGACGGTCACCGCGCCGGCAGCGCTCGCGCGCCGGATGGCCTCGTCGATGCCGAGGCCGGCGGCGATGGATGCGGCCAGGTGCCCCGCGTAGGCGTCTCCCGCAGCCGTCGTGTCGACGACCTCGACCGCGATGGGCGCGTGCTCGCTGACACCCTCCGCGGTGACGAGCACGCTGCCGGCGCCGGCCATCGTGATGATGGCTGCGTCCACGCCGCGCTCGACGAACCAGCGACCGGCCACGGCAGCTGATGCCGCGGAGTCGACCGCGAGGCCGGTGAGCAGCGCCGCCTCGGTCTCGTTGGGCTTGATGATGTCGACGAGCGGCCAGATCTCCTCGGGGAGCGCCCGTGCGGGGGCCGGGTCGAGGATCACCGTGATCCCCGCGTCGTGCGCGCGCCGCACCGCGGCGAGCGTGATCTCGAGCGGCGTCTCCAGCTGCGTCAGCATGACGGCGACGCGATCGCCGAGCGCCGCGAACGCCGCGTCGAGCTGCGCCTCGTCGAGCGACGCGTTGGCGCCGGCCACGATGACGATGTCGTTCTCACCGCCCGCGACGCGGATGTGGGCGATGCCGGTGTGCGTGCTGCCAGCGTCGCCATCGGCGCTGTCGCCAGCCACCGTGCGCACGTGCTCGAGCCGCACCCCGTGCTCACCGAGGCTCGACGTGACGAGACTGCCGAACCGGTCGTCGCCGACGCATCCGACCATGTGCGCCGCTGCTCCTGCCTTCGCCACGGCGACGGCCTGGTTGGCCCCCTTGCCGCCGAGGCCGAGCGCGAAGGCGTCACCCGTGAAGGTCTCGCCGGGCTGCGGGAGGCGGCTGGAGTAGGCGGTGAGGTCGGCGTTGATCGATCCGACGATCAACACGCCGTCGCGCGGTGCTGGCATGCGTCGAGGCTAACGCGCCTGCTCGCCAGCAGCGCCGTCAGACCGCCGTGTAGCCGCCGTCCACCAGGTGGTACGAGCCGGTGATGAAGCTCGCGTCGTCCGAGAGCAGGAACACGGTGAGCGCCGCGACCTCCTCCGGCGTGCCGAGGCGGCCGAGCACGTGCTTGGCGGCGATGGCGTCGCGGGCGTCCTGGTCGAGGTTGTCCTCGAGCAGCGGTGTGAGGATGTAGCCGGGGCCGACCGCGTTGATGCGCAGGCCCTCGGGGCCATACTCGGCGGCAGCGTTCTTGGTGAGGCCGACGACCGCGTGCTTGGTCGCCGTGTAGGCGCTCGACATGGGCGCGGCGACCGATCCGTGGACCGACGCCATGTTGACGATCGCCGACTCCTTCGGGTGCTCGAGCATCGCTGCGATCTGCTCCCGCATGCCGTGGAGCACGCCCGTGAGGTTGACGTCGATGACCTGCTGCCACGCATCCGGCTCGATGTCGCCGGTGCGGGCGGGAGCGCCGCCGATCCCCGCGTTGTTGACCGCGAGGTGCAGGGCGCCGTAGGTCTCCTTGGCCGCGGCCACGACGCGCGCGGCATCCTCGGCCGAGGCGACATCCTGCTGCACGGCGAGCGCGGTGCCGCCCGCGGCCTCGATCTCGCCGACGACGCGCTGCGCGGCATCGAGTGCGATGTCGGTGACGACGACCTTCGCGCCCTCGCTCGCGAGCCGCTTGCTCACTGCTTCGCCGATGCCGGAGCCGCCGCCCGTCACCAGTGCCACCTTGCCGTCGAACCGTGCCATCGTCTGCTCCTCCGCATCGTGTCGAGGAGCCGTCGGCGCCTCCACGAGGTCCAACGCTACGCCGCGGCCAGGCTTCCCGCTCTCCGCCTAGCCCTGCAGCGCTCGCGGTGCGAGGCGCTGCAGCTGCGTGACGTGCTGCGGTCCGAGCTCCTCGAGCGAGGCGACGCCCAGCAGGCGCATCGTGCGCTGCACCTCGCCGGTCAGGATCGACAGCGCGCGGTTGACGCCTGCACGGCCGCCGGCCATCAGCCCATAGAGGTAGGCCCGGCCGACCATCGTCGTGCGGGCGCCGAGGGCCACCGCCGCCACGATGTCGGTGCCCGACATGATGCCCGTGTCGAGGTGGATCTCGAGATCCTTGCCGACCTCGCGCGCGACCTCCGGCAGCAGCAGGAACGGCACGGGCGCACGGTCGAGCTGGCGACCGCCGTGGTTCGACAGCGTGATCGCGTCGACGCCCAGGTCGGCGAGCGTGCGGGCGTCGGCGACCGACTGCACGCCCTTCACGATGAGCTTGCCCGGCCAGGCTGCGCGCACCTCGGCCAACGCCTCGTAGTCGACGGAGGGGTCGAACATCGAGTCGAGCAGCTCGCCGACCGTGCCGTCCCACTTCGAGATCGCGGCGAACGTGACGGGCTCGGTGGTGAGGAAGTTCCACCACCACTCGACCTTCGGCGCCGCGTCGACGAGGGTCGACAGCGACAGCTGCGGCGGGAACGCCATGCCGTTGCGGGCGTCCCGGTGGCGAGCGCCGGCGACGGGCGTGTCCACCGTGATCATGAGGGTGTCGTAGCCGGCCTTCCGCGCGCGCTCGACGAGCTCGAGCGAGCGGTGCCGCTCCTTCATCATGTAGAGCTGCATCCACAGCCGGCCGTCGGGCGATGCCTCGCGCACCCGCTCGATCGAGGTGGTGCCGAGCGTCGAGAGGGTGAAGGGGATGTCGTAGGCCGCGGCCGCCTGCGCCCCAGCGGTCTCGCCCGCGGCATGCATCAGCCGGGTGAAGCCCGTCGGCGCGATGGCAAGCGGGAACGCGCTCGGCGTGCCCAGCACATCCCACGACGTGGAGACATCCGTCACATCCTTCAGCACCGCGGGGTGCAGCTCGACATCCTCGAACGCCTGCCGCGCGCGGGCGATGCCGATCTCGCCCTCGGCGGCGCCGTCGGTGTAGTCGAACGGTCCCTTCGGCGTGCGCGCCTTCGCGATCGTGCGCAGATCCCCGATCGTCTGCGCGAGCCCGAGCCGCATGGCCGCCGGGTTGCCCGGCTTGCGGAAGTTCAGGGTCGCGCGCAGATCGGTCAGGGTGGGGATGCGTCGTTCCACGGTGTCGTGCTCCTCAGGTCGGATGCGTGCGGGCGGTGCTGGTGCGTTCAGATCACGGCGGGGACGAGGCGCTGCCGCTGCTGGCCGAGGCCCTCGATGCCGATCTCCATCACATCACCTGCGACGAGATACGGGAAGCGGCCGGAGAGCGCCACGCCCTGCGGCGTGCCCGTGTTGATGAGGTCGCCCGGCTCGAGCACGAGGTACTGCGAGAGGTGCCGCACGATCTCTGCGACGGGGAAGATCATGTCGGCGGTCGAGGAGTCCTGGCGGGGCTCGCCGTTGACCTTCGACCACAGGCGCAGCGACTGCACCTCGACCTCGTCGGCCGTCACGAGCTCCGGGCCGAGCGGGTTGAAGGTCTCGGCGCACTTGCCCTTCGACCACTGGCCGCCCGAGTGCTTGGTCTGGAACTCGCGCTCGGAGACGTCGTTCGAGACGACGAAGCCGGCGATCGACGCGAGCGCCTCCTCGTCGGAGGCCAGGTAGCGGGCGCGCGTGCCGATCACGATGCCCAGCTCGACCTCCCAGTCGACGGTCGCGGCGTTCGGCGGGATGGCGACGTCGTCCTCGGGGCCGACCACCGTGTTCGGGTGCTTGAAGAACAGGATCGGCACCTCTGGAGCCGCGTCGCCCGACTCGGCGGCGTGCGCGGCGTAGTTCTGGCCGATGCACAGCACCGCCGTCGGGCGGGCGATGGGGGCGCCGACGCGCATCGCGGCCGCGCCCTCGAGCTCGGGCAGCTCGCCGGTCGCGAGCGCTGCCTTCGCGCGCTCGACGCCGCCGCCCGCGAGGAAGGTGCCGTCGATGTCGGTCGTGATGCCGCGCAGGTCGAGGCGGCGCTCGCCGTCGACGAGCACCGGGATCTCGGCACCCGGCTCACCAAGTCGCTGGAATCGCATGGGGTTCTCCTGTTCGTGGATGCGTGAGGTCGGCGGATGCGCCGGTCGTCGGTGGGCGCCCGTCGGTCAGTGGGTGAACGGCCGGTCGCGCGGGACCTCGGGGTTGAGCTCGACGCCGAAGCCGGGCGTCTCGGGCACGACGAGCCGGCCGTTGACCGGCACCGGCTCGTTCAGCAGCAGCGGCGAGAACATCGGCACGACCTCCTCGGCGGTCTCGTGCATCATCAGGAACTCGGCGAACGGGCTGTTCGTGCGGGTGACGACGAAGTGGTACGAGTACACCGAGGAGCCGTGCGGGACGACCATGGTGCCGTGGCTGTCGGCGAGCGCCGAGATCTTGATGAGCTCCGTGATGCCGCCGCACCAGCCGACGTCGGGCTGGATGATGTCGACGCCGGTCTCGAGCAGCTGGCGGAAGCCCCAGCGGGTGGCCTCGTGCTCGCCGGTGGTGATGAGCATGCCTGCGGGCGCCTGCTGCTTGAGCTGCGCGTAGCCCCAGTAGTCGTCGGGGATGAGCGCCTCCTCCATCCACTTGAGGCCGTGCTCGTTCGCGGCGTGCGCGAGGCGTGTGGCGTACTCGACGTCGAGCGACATCCAGCAGTCCCACATGAGCCAGAAGTCGTCGCCGACCCGCTCGCGCATCTCGGCGAGCTCTGCGATGTTCTTGTTGAAGCCCTCCTGGCCCTCCGAGGGGCTGAAGTGCAGCGGCATCTTGCCGCCGATGAAGCCGAGCTCCTTGGCGCGATCCGGCCGGGCGCCGGTGGCGTAGAACTGCAGCTCGTCGCGCACCGTGCCGCCCAGCAGCGCGTAGACGGGCTCGCCGCGCAGGCGGCCGAGCAGGTCATAGAGCGCCAGGTCGATGCCGCTGATGGTGTTGAGCACGACGCCGCGGCGGCCGTAGTAGAGGGTCGAGCGGTACATCTGATCCCAGATGCGCTCGATGTCGGTGACGGGGCGGCCCTCGAGGAAGCGCGCGAGGTGCTTCTCGACGATCCAGGCGCCGATCTCACCCGCGGTGGTGACCGCGAAGCCCACGGTGCCGTCATCGGCCTCGATCTCGACCACGAGCGTGCCGAGCACGTTGATGCCGAACGACTGGCGCGACTGCCGGAACTCCGGGTAGACCGACATCGGCGTCGCGATGTGGTCATCGATCCAGTGGTAGCCGTCCTGGTCGTGGTAGTCGGCGCCCTTGCCGCGAACGGTGTAGGCGCGGACCTCCTTGATGGTGCGCTGCGTCATCGCTGCTCCTCGTCGGTGTCTCGGCTCGGGTCGGGGGTGCGGATGGGCTCAGTCTCGTCGATGCGGATGAGGACCTTGCCGGGTATGTCGGCGTGCGCCGCCAGCTCGGCGAAGGCCGCGTGGCCCTCGGCGAGCGGCACGGTCTTGGTGATGAGCGCCGCCGCCTGCGCCGGCGCCTGCCCGATCCACGCCGCCGCGTCGCGGAAGTCCTGCGCGGAGTAGGTGAAGCTGCCGACGATCGTGCGCTCCTGCGTCGAGACCAGGAAGGCGTCGAGGCCCAGCTTCGGCGCACCCATGCCGACGAGGCAGACGGTGCCGCCGATGCGGGTCGCCTGGAGGCTCGTGCGCAGCGTCGGCTCGACGCCGACCGCGTCGATCGCGACATCGGCCTCGCCGCCGAGCGCGGCGTGGATGCGCTCGACGACGTCGTCGCCCGCGGCATCGAGCGCCGTCGCGCCCAGCTGGGAGACGAGCTCGCGGCGCGAGGCGCTCAGCTCGGTGACGGCGATGCGCTCGACGCCCGCCATCTGCAGCGCCAGCACGACCGACTGGCCGATCGGGCCGCCGCCGGCGACGAGCACGCGGTCTCCGGCCCCGACGCCCGAGCGGCGCACCGCATGCACCGAGACCGCGAGCGGCTCGATGAGCGCGCCGAGCTCGACCGGCATCGACGCCGGCAGCGGCACCACGTTGCGCGCAGGCACGACGATGAGCTGCGCGAACGAGGAGACCACCTCGCGGGCCACACCGATCACGTGCTTGCCGGGGGCCATCTGCTCGCGCCCCCGGAATGCATCCGCCTCTGCCTCCGGCACGACGACGGGATTGAAGGTGGCGATGTCGCCGAGCGTGAGCCCTTCGACCCCGGCGCCGAGCGCGTCGATGCGGGCGACGCTCTCGTGGCCCATCACCTGCCCGGGGAAGCGGCGGCCGTTCTCACCCGTGAAGCCGTGGATGTCGGAGCCGCAGATGCCGGTGGCGATGATGCGCAGGCGCACCTCGCCGGCACCGGGCTCGGGGTCCGGCAGGTCGACGACCTCGAGCCGGCCAAGCTCCTCGAGTCGCAGCGCCTTCATCGAGCCTCCTCCGCGACGACGGCGCTCGCCTCGGTGCGCTCGCCGATCGTGCGCACGGCACGCGAGACCAGGTGGCTGCACGCGATGAGGATCGCGCCGGCTGCGGCGATCGCGGCGAGCGCGTACGAGCCGCCCGCTGCGCCGAAGGCCTCGTCTGCGGCGTTCTTCACGATCGGTGCCAGGAAGCCGCCGAGGCTGCCGATGGAGTTGATGAGCGCGATGCCGGATGCTGCGGCGCCGCCCACGAGGAAGGAGGTCGGGAGCGTCCAGAACACCGGCTGCACCGCGATGAAGCCGGCCGCGCCGAGGGCGAGTGCGAGGAGCACGAGCACCGGCTGCTCGACGAGGACGGAGAGCAGGATGCCGATGGCCGACAGTCCCAGCGTGACCGCTGCCACGACCCGCCGCTGCCCTGTGCGATCGGCGATGCGAGTCGCGATGATCACGCCGACGATCGCGAAGCTCCAGACGGCAGCGGTGAGCAGGCCCACCATGAGTCCGACGTCTTCGCCGACGACCGTGCCGATGGTCGACGGCAGATAGAAGGTGATGCCGTAGACGGCCATCTGGATCGTCAGGTAGGCGACCGCGAAGTAGAGCACGGCGGGGTTCGCCAGCGCTCGCAGGGCACCTCGGGGCGAGTGGTCGGCCTTCGAGGCGTCCTCGCGCTCGAGCGCGGCGATCAGCAGGTCCTTCTGCTGTTGCGTGAGCCACTTCGCGTCGCGCGGGCCGTTGTCGAGGTAGCCGATGCACACCAATCCGACGATCACGGTGAGCACACCGGTGACGAGGAACATGATCTGCCAGCCGTGCATGCCGCCGAGGCCGTCGAGGTCGAGCAGCAGGCCGGAGAGCGGGCCGCCGAAGATGAAGGCGAGCGGGGCGCCGAAGTAGAACAGGCCGTTGACGCGGGCGCGGTGCTCGACCGGGATCCACTTCGTCAGGTACCAGATGACACCGGGGAAGAAGCCGGCCTCGGCGATGCCCAGCAGCACGCGCAGCAGGTAGAACATCGGCTCGTTGACGGCGAACATCATGAGGGCCGAGACGATGCCCCAGCTGATCATGATGCGGGCGAGCCAGACCTTGGCACCCACGCGCTGCATGAGCATGTTGCTCGGCACCTCGAAGACGGCGTAGCCGAGGAAGAAGATGCCGGCGCCGAGCGCATAGGCGGCGTTGGAGATGCCGGTGTCGGCCTGGAAGGCATCCTTCGCGAACCCGAGGTTCGAGCGGTCGAGGAACGCCAGGATGTACATGAGCAGCAGGATCGGGATGAGTCGCGCGGTGACCTTGCGGATCACCGGTGCCAGGGCTGCGGAGCGAGTGTCGGTCAAGGGAATCTCCATCGATCACCAGAGTCGTTCACGTATGTGAATCGGGGTTCACGTGTGTGAAGCCGCCAGATGATGCCACGGACCTCCCGGCGGCGCAACCCGTGCGGGGCGCGGGACCACGCGCGATCACGGGGAGAGCGCGCCGCGCAGCCCCATCTCGCCCCGGATGGCCTGGGCGGCGTCGCGCAGCGGCCCGTAGAGCGCGTGCTGCCAGCCCTCGGCGGTGCGGCTCTTGGGCATCGTGATGCTCATCGCCGCAGCGATCCCCGTCTCGGCGACGGTCGTGAGCGGCACCGCGACGCAGCGGCAGCCGGCGACGAACTCCTCGTCGTCGGTCGCGAAGCCGAGCTGCTTGGCGCGCGAGACGATGCGCATGATCTGCGGCACATCCGTCACGGTGCGGGGCGTGAGCTGCGGCAGCACGACCGAGTCCAGGCGCGTGCGCGCCTCCCCCTCTTCGAGCACGCTCAGCAGCGCCTTGCCGATCCCGGTCGCGTGCGCGTGCAGCCGCATGCCGACCGTCGAGGCCATGCGCATCGGGTTGGGGGAGAGGCTGATGCCGATGTACACGTTCTCGATGCCGTCGAGGCGCGCGAGCTGCACCGTCTCGCCCGTCGCCTGCACGAGCCGATCCATGTGCGGCTTCGCGGTCTCGAGCAGCAGCCGGTGCCCGTCGTACCGCTGCCCCAGCTGCCACACGTGCAGGCCCAGCCGGTAGCGGCGGTCGGAGAGCTCGAGCCAGCCGGCGGCGACGAGCGTGGCGAGGAGTCCGTGGGCGCTCGAGCGCGGCATCGCGAGCGACTCGGAGATCTCGGCGAAGGTCGCGGCGCCGCGCTCGCCGACGAGGTCGATCACGGCGAGCGCGCGCTCGGCCGACTTCACCGGACCCCGTGCCTGACTCATGCGCGCTCCCTCGGTCGTGCTCGCGCATCCATCTTCTCGTGACCGGCAGCGACTGGGGCACCTGCGCGCGACTGGGGCTTGCGCGCCGGCCCCGGTCGTGCGCAGCTGCCCCAGTCGCGCGCTGGGTGCCGAGCGAGCGCACCGCTATCGGGCTGATGGGCGCGGCCGATACTCCACCAGCTCGTGCGTCGCGCGCACGAGCGCCCGCAGCTCCTCGAGCGTCTCCGGCGCCGCACCGAGCGTGCGCGCCTGCACGAGCACGTTGCCGATCGCGGTCGCCTCCACCGGGCCAGCCACCACCGGCAGCCCCGTGCGGTCGGCCGTCAGCTGGCACAGCAGCGCGTTGCGCGAGCCGCCGCCGACGATGTGCACGCGCTCGATGCGCTGGCCGCTGATGCGCTCGGCGTCGCGCAGCGTCACCGCGTAGCCCTCGGCGAGCGACTCGAGGATGCAGCGCACCACCTCAGCGTGCCCCTGCGGCGCGCGCAGCCCGCGCTCGCCCAGCCAGGTGGCGATGCGCGCCGGCATGTCGCCCGGCGGGTAGAAGACGTCGTCGACCGGGTCGAAGACCGGCACCGGCCAGTCGACGCGGGCCGCTGCCTCGAGCAGCTCCGGCAGGCCGAGGCGCTCGCCGCCCGCCTCCCAGCTGCGCTGCGTCTCCGACAGGATCCACAGGCCCATGACGTTCTTCAGGAAGCGGTTGCGGCCGTCCACGCCGCCCTCGTTCGTGAACTGCGCCTCGAGCGCCTCCGTCGTCGCGATCGGCGCGGCCGTCTCGATGCCGACGAGCGACCACGTGCCGCTGGAGATGTAGGCGGCGTCGGGCTCCATCGGCACGCCGACGACGGCGGATGCGGTGTCGTGCGATCCGACGGCGAGCACCTCGGGCGCGCCCTCGATGCCGAAGTGGCTGCGGGTCGGCTCGTCGATCGCGCCGATCCGCGTGCCGGGCTCGACGACCTCGGCCATCAGCGTCTCAGGGATGCCGAACATCGCCATCAGCTCGGTGTCCCAGCTGCCGTCCAGCCGCATGAACCCGGTGGTCGAGGCGTTCGTCGCCTCGGCGACCATGCGGCCGGTCATCCAGTAGCCGAACAGATCGGGCAGCATCAGCAGCCGGTCTGCCGCCTCGAGCAGCCCGCGCTCGCGATCGACGGCGAGCTGGTTGATGGTGGTGAACGGCATGCGCTGCAGCCCGCAGCGCGCGTAGAGCTCGGGCTGCGAGATCACAGCGTCGACCAGCTCGAGACCGCGCGCGGTGCGGCTGTCGCGGTAGGAGTAGGGGATGCCGAGCAGGCTGCCGCGCCGAAGCAGGCCGTAGTCCTCCGCCCACGAGTCGACGGCGACGGAGGCGAGCGCGGCCCCGCCCGACGGACCCCGCGACGCGACGGCGACGCCCCGCATCGCCTGGTCATAGAGCCCGAGCACCGACCAGTGCAGCCCGTCGCCCACGCGCACCGGCCGGTTCTCGAAGCGCGCGATCTCCTCGAGCCGCAGCGACGTGTGGCCGACCTCGGCGCGCACGACGCGCCCGCTGGTCGCGCCGAGGTCGATCGCGGCGACGGTGGCAGTCATCGCAGGAATGCCGCCGCGACGCCCGAGTCGACGGGCACGTGCAGGCCGGTCGTGTGGCTGAGCTCCGGCCCCGTGAGCGCGGCGACCGCGTTGGCCACGTGCTCGGGCAGCACCTCGAGCCCCAGCAGCGTGCGGCCGGCGTAGTACTTGCCGAGCTCTGCCTCGCTCACCCCGTAGACCTTTGCGCGCGATGCGCCCCAGCCGCCGGCGAAGATGCCGGAGCCGCGCACGACGCCGTCGGGGTTGATGCCGTTCACGCGCACGCCGTGCTGGCCGAGCTCGGCCGCCAGCAGCCGCACCTGGTGCGCCTGATCGGCCTTCGTCGCCGAGTAGGCGATGTTGTTGGGCCCGGCGAACACCGCGTTCTTGGACGAGATGTAGACGATGTCGCCGCCCAGCCCCTGGTCGATGAGCGCTCGCGCTGCCGCGCGCGAGACGAGGAACGACCCCTTCGCCATCACGTCGTGCTGCAGATCCCAGTCGGCCTCGCTCGTCTCGAGCAGCGAGCGCGAGAGCGACAGCCCCGCGTTGTTCACGACCAGGTCGAGGCCGCCGAAGGCCAGCAGCGTCGCGTCGACCGCCGCCTGCACCTGCGCCGCCTGCGTCACGTCGCACTGCACGCCGATCGCCACGTCGGTCGAGCCGAGCTCCGCGGCGGCAGCCTGCGCCTTCTCGAGCGAGAGGTCGGCGATCACGACGCACGCGCCGTCGGCGGCGAGCCGGGTGGCGATGGCCTTGCCGATGCCGGATGCGGCACCCGTCACGAGCGCGACGCGGCCGGCATGCGAGCGCGGCTTCGGCTGCCGCTGCAGCTTGGCCTCCTCGAGCGCCCAGTACTCGATGCGGAACTTCTCGGCATCCGAGATCGGCGTGTACGTCGAGATCGACTCGGCGCCGCGCATGACGTTGATCGCGTTGATGTAGAACTCGCCGGCCACCCTGGCCGTCTGCTTGTCCTTGCCGAAGGAGAACATGCCGACGCCCGGCACCAGCACGATCGCCGGGTCGGCACCGCGCATCGCGGGGGACTCCTTGGTCGCGTGGGCGTCGTAGTACGCGGCGTAGTCGGCCCGGTACTGCTCGTGCAGCTCGCCGAGTCGCTTGACGACCTTCTCGACCGGCGCATCGGCCGGCAGGTCGAGCACGAGCGGCTTGACCTTCGTGCGCAGGAAGTGATCGGGGCAGGAGGTGCCGAGCGCGGTGAGCCTGCGGTGGCCGGCGCGCTCCAGGAAGTCGGTGACGACCTTCGCGTCGCTGAAGTGACCGACCATCGGTCGGTCGGCCGAGGCGATCGCGCGCACGTGGGCGGCGATGGCCGCAGCCTTGGCCCGCCGCTTGGCGGGCGTCAGGGCGCCATAGCCCTTGAGCGCCCTCCCGAAGGGCTCGGCCTTGCCGTGCTCCTTGAGGAAGGCGGATGCGGTGCGGATGATCCACTTCGAGCTGCGCTCGGCCTCCGCGCTCGTGTCGCCCCACGCGGTGATGCCGTGCCCGCCCAGGATGCAGCCGAGGGCATCCGGATTCGCACGCTGGATCTCGCGGATGTCGAGCCCGAGCTGGAAGCCCGGTCGGCGCCACGGCACCCACACGACCTTGTCGCCGAAGATGCGCTCGGTGAGCTCGGGTCCGTCGGCGGCGGTCGCGATGGCGATGCCCGCGTCGGGGTGCAGGTGGTCGACGTGCGGCTTCTCGACCAGCGCGTGCATCGCCGTGTCGATCGAGGGTGCAGCGCCTCCCGCGCCGTGCAGGCAGTAGTCGAACGCGGCCACCATCTCGTCCTCGCGCTCGACGCCTGCGTAGACCGCCTCGAGGCCGCGCACGCGGTCGAGGCGCAGCGCCGCGAGGCCCGATGCGGTGAGCGTGCCGAGGTCGCCGCCGGAGCCCTTCACCCAGATGAGCTCCACGAGCTCGCCGGAGGCGGGATCCTTCGCACGCCCCTTCGCCGAGGTGTTGCCGCCCGCATAGTTGGTGTTGCGCGGGTCGGATCCGAGCCGGTTGCTGCGCTCGATGAGCTGCTCGACTGCCTTCGTCATGCCCGTCTCCCTGTGCATCCCGCTCACGCTCCCCAGCTGGCCTGGGCGCCGCCGACGCGCTCGTCGGCGATCCGCTCCTGGTAGCCGGATGCCAGGAAGTGTCGCATCGGGTCTTCCGGGAGGCCCTGCGACGCCCGGAACTCGGCGAGCAGCGGGCGCACGTCGGTCTGGAACGCATCCATCACGATCTCGTTGGCCAGCAGCACGTCGGTGTCGGCGCGAGCGGCGGCGAGCGCCTCGGTGTCGAGCGAGAGCACCCTCGCGACCGCCTCCTGCACGTTGAGCACGCTGCGGATCTGTCCGGGGATCTTGGCCTCGATGTTGTGGCACTGGTCGAGCACGAGCTGCACGTCGGGATCGCCGTAGCCGCCACCCGAGACCAGCTCCATGACGATGCGGAAGAGCTGGAACGGGTCGGCGAGCCCGACGATCAGGTCGTCGTCGGCGTAGAAGCGCGAGTTGAGGTCGAAGGCGCCGAGCTTCCCGAGCCGCAGCAGCTGCGCGACGATGAACTCGATGTTGGTGCCGGGCGCGTGGTGGCCGGTGTCGAGCACCACCTTCGCCTGCTCGCCGAGCGCGATCGTGTGGGCGAAGCTCGTCCCCCAGTCGGGCACATCCGTGTGGTAGAACGCCGGCTCGAAGAACTTGTACTCGAGCAGCAGCCGCTGGTCGGCGTCGAGCTCGGCGTAGATCGCGGCGAGGCCCGCTGCCAGGCGGTCCTGGCGCTCGCGGATGGAATCCTGGCCGGGATAGTTCGTGCCGTCGGCGAGCCAGATCTTCAGATCGCGCACCCCGGTCGCCCGCATGATGTCGAGGCATTCGAGGTGATGGTCGACCGCCTTGCGCCGCACGCGCGCATCGGGGTGGCAGAGCGAGCCGAACTTGTAGTCCTCCTCCTGGAAGGTGTTCGAGTTCACGGTGCCGACCTCGACGCCCAGATCCTCCGCGTGGCGGCGGAGCGCGCCGTAGTCGTCGACCCGATCCCAGGGGATGTGGATGGCGACGCGGGGCGCGAGCCCGGTGGCGGCGTGCACCTGCGCGGCGTCGGCGATCTTCTCGAACGGGTCGCGCGGGGTGCCGGGCGTGCCGAACACGCGGAATCGGGTGCCGGAGTTCCCGTATGCCCAGCTGGGCACTTCGATCTGCAGCTTCGCGAGCTGCTCCTGCGAGGGCGCGATGGCCATGGTCGCTCCTGTCGTCATCGACATCTGGCGGTCCCCGCGCATCGATCGACGGGGAGCTCGTGCCTGCCAGCATGCCGGTCGATGGTTTCGAACGCAAGCGCAAATGTTGCGTTTCGGTATCGAAGGCTTGCGTTAGGGGTTTCGGATGCGTACTGTCGCCAGCAACACCGACGAAGGAGTCCACGTGGTCACTCGCGATTCGCGCATCCTCGATGCGCTGGATCAGCACGGCGCCGTCCAGGTCGCCGACCTGGCCAGGGATCTCGGTGTCTCGGAGGTCACGATCCGCAAGGATCTCGACGCGCTCGCCGAGCGCGACCTGCTCCGCAGGACCCGTGGCGGCGCGCTGCCGCCCGTGCGCGGCGACGAGGGCGCCTTCGCCGACCGCATGCGTCGCGAGGCCGAGGCCAAGCGACTCGTCGCCGAGCACGCCGCGTCGCTCGTCGACGACGGCGACGTCATCGCGCTCGACACCTCGAGCACCGCGCACTTCCTCGCGCTCGAGCTCGTGCACCGCACGGGGCTCGTCGTGGTGACGCAGTCGCTGCGCACCGCCGTCGTGCTCATGGAGCGCTCCGACGCCCGCGTCATCATCCCCGGCGGCACCCTGCGCCGCGAGAGCTCGGGCCTCGTCGGCCCGATCACGGACGCGCTCGTCGGTCGGGGTCGCATCGACAAGGCCTTCGTCGGCGTCGTGGGCCTCTCGCCGGAGCGCGGCCTGCTCGAGCTCGCCACCGACGAGGCCATCTCGAAGCAGGGCCTGGTCGACGCCAGCGACGAGGTCCACGCGCTGTTCGACAGCAGCAAGACCACCGGCTTCGCGCTGCACTCGTTCGCGAGCGCCGGGCAGGTGACGAGCCTCATCACCGATGAGCGCGCATCCGACGACTTCGTCGAGCAGTGGGAAGCGGCCGGCGTCAGCGTCGCGCGCGTCCCCCTCGGCACCCAGACGACCGGCACCGAGCCGGTCCCGGCGCGGGCGGGAAGGGCCTCCCGTCGCCTCATCCAGAAGGAGCATCGATGAAGATCTCACGCAGGATCACGGGCGCACTGGCGCTCACGGCGGCCGCTGCCGTCGTGCTCGCCGGCTGCACCTCGCGAAACGACACCGGCTCGACCCCCGAGCCGGGTGCCACGGAAGGCGGCGACGAGCAGATCACGATCGCCTTCGTGCCCAAGCTGCAGGGCATCCCCTACTTCGAGGCCATGAACACCGGCGGCCAGCAGGCCGCAGAGGAGCTCGGCTTCGAGTGGCTCTACCAGGGGCCCACGACCGCCGACGCCGCCGCGCAGGCCGACATCGTGCGCTCGTTCATCCAGCAGGGCGTCGACGTGCTGTTCGTGGCACCGAACGACCCGAACTCCATGGCGCCGCTGCTGCAGGAGGCGCAGGACGCCGGCATCCACGTCGCCACCACCGACACCGATGCACCGGACTCGGTGCGCGAGCTCTTCGTCAGCCAGGCATCCGTGCAGGGCATCGGCGAGCAGCTCACCGACTCGCTGCTCGAGGCGATGGGCGGCTCCGGCCAGTACGCGATCGTCTCGTGCGGCGAGACGGCGGCGAACCTCAACGCCTGGATCGAGGTGCAGGAGGCCCACACCGCGTCCGAGTACCCGGACGCCGAGATCGTCGACATCGTCTACGCGGGTGAGGATCAGGCCGCTGCGACGCAGATGGCGCTCGACCTCATGAACTCCAACCCGGAGCTCACCGGCCTCATCGGCGAGTGCACCTCGAGCGCCCCGGGCGTCGCGCAGGCGGTCGAGGATGCGGGCCGCACCGGCGAGGTCTTCACGGTGGGCCTCGGCACGCCGCGGGCGATGCTGCCCTACCTGGAGTCGGGCTCGTCGAGCGCCTCGATCCTGTGGGACGTCGAGGGCCTCGGCTGGCTGACCGGCTGGGCAGGCATGCAGCTGGCGAACGACGGCGACCTCGCCGACACCTCCAGCATCACCAACGAGGCGATCCCGGATGTGTCGTACGACGAGGCGACGGCAGAGCTGCTGCTCGGCCCGCCGACCATCTTCACCGCTGAGAACGCCGGCGACTACGACTACTGATCGCCCCCTGGGCGGGTCGCGCGCGTCGTGACCCGCCCTCGCCGGGGCGCGGCCCAGCCGTGCCCCGGCACCCCACACACCCCATCCGTCGACCACACGGCAGCGACGCCGTTCGGGAGCACCATGACCGACACCGCACCGGCCAGCGACACCGCACCCAGGCTCGAGATGCGCGACCTCTCGAAGCGCTACGGCGGCGTCCGCGCCATCCGCCACGCAGACCTCACCGTCATGCCGGGCACCGTGCACGCCCTGGTGGGCGAGAACGGCGCAGGCAAGTCCACGCTCATCAAGATCCTCGCGGGCGCCGAGCAGCCCGACACCGGCACCATCACCATCGACGGCCAGCAGGTCTCCATCGGCTCCACCTCCGACGCCATCGCGCTCGGCGTGCAGACCGTCTACCAGGAGCCGCAGCTCTTCCCAGAGCTCACCGTCGCCGAGAACTTCTTCGTGGGCCGCGAGATCACCCGCGGCCCCGCCATCGACTGGCGCGCGCAGGCGCCGCGCATGCTCGAGCTGCTCGACACCGTCGGCCTCGACCGCGGTCTCGCCTCGCAGCCGCTCGGCACGCTCTCGATCGCCAAGCAGCAGCAGGTCTCGATCGCGAAGGCGCTGCTCGAGCGGGCGAGCGTGCTCATCCTCGACGAGCCCAGCGCCATCCTCACCGACAGCGAGATCGAGGTGCTCTTCGGGGTGGTGCGGCGGCTGGCCGCCGAGGGCGTCTCCATCATCTACATCAGCCACCGCCTCGACGAGCTGTTCCGCATCGCCGACGAGGTGACGATCATGCGCGACGGCGAGACCGTCTCGTCGCAGCCGATCGGCGAGCTGACGGTGCGCGAGATCGCCGAGCGCATGGTCGGCGGCACCCTCGCGGAGGGCGTGCGAGCGGCCAGCGAGCCCGGCGCGCCGGTGCTCGAGCTCGAGGGGCTCTCGCTCGCCGGCGCCTTCGACGACGTCTCGTTCAGCGTGCGCGAGGGCGAGATCGTCGGGCTCTACGGCCTGGTCGGCTGCGGCGCGGCAGAGGTGGGCGAGGTCGTCTACGGCATGCGCCGCGCGACCGGGGGGCGGATGCGCTCCGTCGGCTCCGACAGGCACGTCACGAATCCCTCGGCAGCCAAGCGCCGCGGCATCCGCATGCTGCCTGCCAACCGCGCGTCGCAGGGCGCGTTCGCCTTCCAGCCGATCGCCTTCAACATCACGATCGGCTCGCTCTCGCTGCTGGGGAAGGTGCCCGGCTGGGTCTCCCCGAAGGTCGAGCAGCGCATCGCGCGCGATCTCATCACGAAGCTCTCGGTGAAGACCCCGTCCGAGCGGCAGCCGATCGGCGCCATGTCGGGCGGCAACGCGCAGAAGGTGGTGCTCGCGCGTCAGATCGTCGAGCACCCGAAGCTGCTGGTGCTCGCCGAGCCGACCCAGGGCGTCGACGTCGGCGCCAAGGAGGAGATCCACGGCATCGTCGCCGACCTCGCCGACAAGGGCGCTGCCGTGCTCGTCATCACGACCGACCTGGCGGAGGTGCTGCGCGTCTCGGATCGCATCCTCGTGTTCCGCGCCGGCCGCCTCGCCAAGGAGTTCCCGCCCACCGCCAGCCAGGCGTCGCTGCTCGCGGCCGCCGCCGGCGCGATCGAGGAGGACGCCGCATGAGCGTCGACACCGCACCGGGCGGCCCGGCACCCGGCCCCGCACCCGCGAAGCTCGCGCAGCTCAGCATGCGCCGCATCCTGCCGCCGGTGGTGACCGGCCAGGAGATCGTGCTGCTCGCCGTCATCGTCGTGCTGTGGGTGCTGCTGGGCGTGTTCACGCCCGCGTTCCTGACACCCGGCTCGATCGGGCCCCTGCTCGTGCAGGTGGCGCCCATCGCGCTCGTCGGCGTCGGCATGACCTTCGTCATCATCACCGCGGGCATCGACGTCTCGGTCGCGGCGATGATCATGGTCTCCGCCGTCGTGACGGCGCGCATGATGGTGAGCCTCGACATCCCGGCACCGCTCGCGGTGCTCGTCGCGATCGCCATCGGCCTGGCCCTCGGCGCGCTCAACGGCCTGCTCATCGCCTACGGCCGCGTGCATCCGATCATCATCACCTTCGGCACCGCCAACGTGTTCCAGTGGCTGGGGCTGCGGGTCTTCGACTCGTCGACCGTGAACGGCATCCCCGGCACGCTCGACTTCCTCGGTCGCGGCAGCGGCGGCTCGACGCTCGGCGTGCCCCACTCGTTCGCCATCGCGGTCGTCGCGGTCGCCGCCGCCTGGTGGTTCCTGCGCTACGCGAAGGCCGGCCGCAGCCTGTACGCGATCGGCGGCAACGCGAACGCCGCGCGGCTCGCGGGCATCAAGGTGCAGCCGCGGCTCGTCTGGGTCTACGCGATCACCGGAGCGCTCGCCGGGCTCGCCGCGTGCATCATGATCGCCACCGGAACCTCGTCGCTCGACCAGTCGGTCGGCTCCGGCAAGGAGCTGCAGGTCATCGCAGCCGTCGTCATCGGCGGCACCTCGATCCTGGGTGGCCGCGGCAGCGTCGTCGGCACCCTGCTCGGCGCCATCCTCGTGCAGACGGTGGTCTCGGGCGTCACGCAGCTCGGCTGGCCCACCCAGCTGGGCTTCCTGTTCGTCGGCATCTTCATCGTGATCGCCGTCGGCACCGATCTCATCCGCGAGCGAGCGAGGAGGCGCGCATGACCGCCGTCAAGCCGGGTGTCCGGCACCAGACCGATGCCTCCGTCGGCCCCATGGATCGCGTGCGCGACTGGTTCGCGAACGGCGGCCTCAAGGATCGCGCGGTGCTGCTGCTGACGCTCATCATCCTGCTCGTCGTCGTGCTGTCGATCCTCGACGCCGCGGGCCAGACGAGCGGCGAGTTCAACAGCGACTACCTCGCATCGACACTCATCGCCTACGTGCCGCTGGCGCTGCTGGCGATCGCCGAGCTGTTCGTCATCACCTCCGGCCGCGGCGGCATCGACCTCTCGGTCGGCTCGATGGTGTCGCTCTCCGGCATCGTCTTCGCGATGCTCTTCCAGCAGGCGGGGCTGCCGATGGTCGTCTCGATCGTGCTGGCCGTGGTCTTCGGGGCGCTGCTGGGCGCCGTCAACGGCTTCCTCTCGGCCTACCTCGGCTTCCCACCGCTCATCGCGACGCTCGCGACCTTCTACGGCTACCGCTCGATCGCGCTGGTCGTGAGCGAGCAGCGCCCGATCTCGGGCCCCGAGATCTCCGAGTTCTACAACGCGGCCAAGGCGATCGAGCTGCCCCTCATCGGGCAGTCGCTGCCGCTCGTGCCGCTGGGCGTGTTCACCTTCCTGCTGCCGGTCGCGGTGGTGGCGTGGTTCGTGCTGAACCGCACCGCCTACGGCCGCTCGCTCTACGCGATCGGCACGAACGACACGGCTGCGCAGTGGGCGGGCATCGACACCCGTCGCACCAGGATGGGCGCGTTCGTCGCCGCTGGTGCCATCTCGGGCCTCGTGGGCGTCTACACCGTCGCGCAGTTCGCCTCGGCCCGGCCGGATGCGGGCACGAGCGGCAGCGGCATGGCGCTGCCCGCGATCACGATCGCGGTGCTCGGCGGCGTCGCCATCACCGGCGGCATCGGCAAGCTCAGCGGCGTGCTGCTCGCGGCGCTGCTGATCGTCTGGCTCAACGCGTCGATCCTGCTCGTGGTGCCCGGCAACGACGGAGCCCAGGCGCAGCTGCTGGCGCTCGGCCTCGTGCTGCTGGGGGCCGCGCTCTTCGGCCAGCTCTCGCTGCGCAGGCGACGATTGACGCCCGTGCCACCGGTCACCGGTGCTGTGCCAGCGGTGCGGTCGCAGTGAGCGTCGTCATCGGCATCGACTTCGGCACGCTCAGCGGTCGCGCGCTCGTCGTGCGCACCTCGGATGGCGCAGAGCTCGGCACCGCCGTGCACGACTACGGCCACGGCGTCATCGACGAGCAGCTCGGCGAGACGCGGCTGCCGCCGGAGTGGGCGCTGCAGCACCCGCTCGACTGGCTCGAGGTGCTGCGCATCGCGGTGCCCGCGGCGCTGGCCGACGCCGGTGTGGACGCGCACGACGTGATCGGCATCGGCTGCGACTTCACCGCATCCACCCCCCTGCCCGCACTCGCCGACGGCACCCCGCTGTGCCTCGTCGACGGCTGGCAGCAGCGCCCGCACGCCTACCCGAAGCTGTGGAAGCATCACGCCGCGCAGGAGCAGGCCGACCGCATCAACGCCGTCGCCGCCGAGCGCGGCGAGCCCTGGCTCGCGCGCTATGGCGGCGCCATCTCGAGCGAGTGGCAGGTCGCCAAGGCGCTGCAGGTGTTCGAGGAGGATCGCGCGGCCTTCGACGCCGCCGAGCGCTGGATCGAGGCGAGCGACTGGATCGTGCAGCAGCTCAGCGGCGTCCACCTGCGCAACGCCTCTGCGGCCGGCTACAAGGGGATGCTGCAGGACGGCGCGCTGCCGTCGGCGGCGTACTTCGAGGCGCTCGCCCCCGGCTTCTCGGCCGTCGCGGCGAAGCTCGAGGGGCCGGTCGGCGAGCTCGGCGCGGCCGCCGGCGGCCTCACCGCCGCGATGGCCGTCGTGACCGGGCTGCCGGAGGGCATCGCGGTGGCCGTCGGCAACGTCGACGCGCACGTCACGGCGCCCGCGGTCAAGGCGACCGGCACCGGCTCGCTGGTCGCGATCATGGGCACCAGCACGTGCCACATCCTCAACGCCGAGCGGCTCGTCGACGTCGCCGGCATGTGCGGTGCGGTCGACGGCGGCATCACCGCAGGCCTGTGGGGCTACGAGGCGGGGCAGTCCGGCGTGGGCGACATCCTCGCCTGGTTCGTCGAGCACCAGGTGCCCGCGAGCGTGCAGCGCGAAGCCTCGGAGCGCGGCGTGAGCGTGCACGCGCTGCTCACCGAGCGAGGCTGGGCGAAGCCCATCGGCGCGCACGGCCTCGTGGCGCTCGACTGGCACGGCGGCAATCGCTCGGTGCTCGTCGACGCCCGGCTGTCGGGGCTCGTGGTCGGCATGACGCTCGCCACCAGGGCAGACGACATCTACCGAGCGCTGGTCGAGGCCACGGCCTACGGCGCCCGTCGCATCGTCGAGGCGTTCCGCGAGGCGGGCGTGCCGGTCGAGCGCTTCGTGGCGGCCGGCGGCCTGCTGCGCAACGAGCACCTCATGCAGACCTACGCCGACGTGCTCGGCATGCCCATCGACGTCGCGGTGAGCGAGCAGGCTCCGGCGCTCGGCGCCGCGATCCACGCTGCCGTCGCCGCGGGCGCGCATCCCGACATCACGGTCGCGGCGGATGCCATGGGTGCCGTCGAGCGCGACCGGTACCGGCCGGCGGCGGCCGCGGTCGCCGCCTACGACGAGGGCTACCGCGACTACCTGGCGCTGCACGACGCCTTCGGTCGCGGCGACGACCTGCTCATGCATCGGCTCAAGCGCCGCCGCGCAGAGGCCCTCGCATGAGCGCGATCGAGCGCCGCGTCGAGGTCTCCGCATGAGCGCCGTCGACCGCATCCGCGCCGAGGTCTGCGCCCTGCACGCCTGGCTCACGCGCGCCGGCCTCGTGCAGTGGACCGGCGGCAACGTCTCGGCCAGGGTGCCGGGGGAGGAGCTGTTCGTGATCAAGCCCAGCGGCGTCGACTACGACGACCTGACGCCCGAGCGCATGGTGCTGTGCACGCTCGACGGCGAGGTCGTGCCGGGCTCCGGCGAGCTGCGACCGTCGAGCGACACGGCCGCGCACGCCTACGTCTACCGGCACATGCCGCAGGTGGGCGGCGTCGTGCACACCCACTCGCCCTACGCGACCGCGTGGGCGGCGCGCGGGGAGCCCATCCCCTGCCACCTCACGGCGATGGCCGACGAGTTCGGCGGGCCGATCCCGGTGGGACCCTTCGCCCGCATCGGCGACGACGCGATCGGCCGCGGCATCGTCGAGACGCTGCAGGGCCATCGCTCGCGCGCCGTGCTCATGCGCAGCCACGGCCCGTTCACGATCGGGGCGGATGCGCGGGAGGCCGTGCAGGCGGCCGTGATGCTCGAGGATGTCGCGCGCACGATGCATCTCGCGCGGCAGCTCGGCCCGACCGTGCCGATCGACCAGGCCGACGTCGATGCGCTCTTCGCCCGGTATCAGGGTGTCTACGGCCAGCAGGAGGGCGAGGCATGAGCGCCGCCGACGCGCAGCAGGCGCGCGACGCGCTGCTGGCGCTGTGCCACGCCCTCGGTGAGCCGCATCGCGAGCTCGCCATCCTCGGCGAGGGGAACGTGAGCGTCGCGCTCGGCGGGGCTGACGCCAGCCCTGACGACAGCGCCACCGCCAGCGCCGACACGAGCGCCGACCGAGGCGCCCGGATGCTCGTGAAGGCCTCGGGCTCGACGCTCGGGTCTGCGGGCGCCGACGACCTCGTCGAGTGCGAGCTCGCGCCCATCCTCGCGGTGCTCGACGCGCCGGTCGCTGACGGGCACGGCACCGACGGGCACGGCACCGACGGGCTGGACGCGGATGATGCGGTGACCGCAGCGCTCATGGCCAGTCGCGTCGACCCGCAGGCGAAGCGGCCGAGCGTCGAGGCGCTGCTGCACGCGGTCGTGCTCTCCGCCGGCGCGGGCGCCGCGTGCCATACGCATCCGGTCGCCGCCAACGGCATCCTCTGCTCCGATCGGGCCGAGCTCATCGCCGCAGGGGCGCTGTTCCCCGACCATGTCGTCGTGCTCGGCCAGCACGCGCTGTTCGTGCCCTACCTCGACCCCGGCCTGCAGCTTGCGCTGCACATGCGCGATGCGCTGCGGGCCTTCGCCGAGGAGCACGGGCGGCTGCCGAAGATCGCCTATCTGCAGAACCACGGCATCTTCGCCATCGGTGATGACCCGGCCGAGTGCCTGCGGATCACCGAGATGGCCGACAAGCACGCCCGGATCCTGACCGCGGCGCTCGCGATCGGGGAGCCGGCCTTCCTCGACGAGGCCGTGCTCGATCGGATCGAGAATCGCGCGGACGAGCACCACCGCCGCCGCGTCCTGCAAGGAAAGAGGTAACACCATGCGCATCGGCTGCCACGGCTTCGTGTTCTCCGGCACCTTCGACGAGGCGGGCATCCGCACCGCCATCGAGGGGGTGCAGCGCGCGGGCTTCGACTTCATCGAGATGCCGCTGATGGATCCGCACTCCTTCGACGAGCAGGTCGCGGCACAGGTTCTCGCCGACACGGGCATCACCATGACCTCCTCGCTCGGCCTCACCGCCGAGACCGACATCTCGAGCGAGGATCCCGCGGTCGTCCAGCGCGGTGAAGACCTGCTCATGCGCGCCATCGACATCGTCGCCCACGTCGAGGGCACCGATCTCTGCGGCGTCATCTACTCGGCGCTGCAGAAGTACGCGCAGGTCGCGAGCGAGTCCAGCCGCGAGCACAGCGCGGCCGCCTTGCGCAGGCTGGGCGACTACGCGGCAGAGCGCAACGTGCAGCTCTCGCTCGAGGTCGTCAACCGCTACGAGACCAACATCGCCAACACCGCGCGCGAGGGCCTGCGGTTCCTCGACCTGGTCGGCCACGACAACGTGCACCTGCACCTCGACACGTACCACATGAACATCGAGGAGTCGGGGATGCTCGAGCCGGTGCTCGACGCCGGCGACCGGCTGCGCTACGTGCACATCGGCGAGAGCCACCGCGGCTATCTGGGCTCCGGCTCCGTCGACTTCGACGGGCTGTTCCGCGGCCTCGCGCGGGCGAAGTACGACGGTCCGGTGGTCTTCGAGTCGTTCTCGAGCGCCGTCGTCGACGAGCAGCTGACGCGCTCGCTCGGCATCTGGCGCAACCTCTGGGATGACTCCGACGACCTCGCCGCGCACGCCAACCGCTTCATCCGCGACGGCCTGCGCGCGGTCGAGACCATCGCGATGCACTGAGCCTCACCAGGGGCCGCGCGCTCGGCATCGAGTGGGGCACTTCCGCACGACCGGGGCCGGCACGCGGGCCCCGGTCGTGCGCAACCGCCCCACTGGGCTACCAGGGCAGGGCGTCCGGCACCGGGTCCGCGCCGAGCACGTGCTGATCGCAGAACGCCAGCACCGTCTCGTTCCATGTGCGAGCGTTCGACGGCCGCAGCACCCAGTGGTTCTCATCGGTGAGCTGCAGGAATCGGTGCGGCATCGTGCCCGGCGCGCCCGGCCAGGCCGAGACGAGATCCCACCACGCGCGCAGCGCCTCGCTCACCGGCACGCGGTAGTCGCGGTTGCCGTGCGTGATGAGCATCGGGGTGGTGATGGCGGATGCGTGGTGGTGCGGCGAGTACGAGCGGTACCAGTCGGGCAGCAGGTCGGGGTGGCCGTGCACGCGCACCTTCTGCGCGGCGGCGTCGGTCGTCGCGTGCTGCTGGTCGAGCGCCCAGAGGCCGGCGTGGGTGACGATCGCGCCGAAGCGGTCGGAGTGCCCGGCGATCCAGTTGGTCATGTAGCCGCCGAAGGAGGCGCCCAGCAGCGCCGTGCGGCCGCCGTCGAGCGTGCCCCGCTCGAGCACGCGGTCGAGCAGCGCCTCGCACTCGCGCCAGACCACATCGGCCAGGCGCGGCCAGCCGCGGTTGAGCCCCGCGTGGCCGTAGCCGGTCGACATCGCGGGGTCGGGCAGCAGCACCGCGTAGCCGCGCGCGACCGCCAGCCACGGGTTCCAGCGCCAGCTCCACGAGTTGTAGGAGCCGTGCGGGCCGCCGTGGATCCACAGCATCACCGGCGCGGGCGCCTTCGTGCTCGCCGACCTCGGCGTGCACAGCCAGCCGCCCACCGTCACGCCGTCGATCTCGGTCTCGACCCACTCGAGCCTGCCTGGCAGCGCGCCGACCGCGCCGGGCGCGGGCAGCTCGAGCGGCTCGGCACGGCCGCGCTTCCGCAGCGGGATCCGCACCGGTCGGGCAGGCGTCGTCATGTCGGAGCGCAGCGCGAAGAGCACCGTGCCGTCCGCGGCGGGCGCGAGCGCGCCGTAGGGCGCGTCGTCGACGAGGGTCCGCACCGCGCCCGTGCGCGCATCCACCACCAGCACCGCTCCACGCGAGTGCAGGTCGCCGGCGACGAGCAGGGTGTCGGCGTCGAGCCAGCGGTAGTCGCCGATGGTCACGTCGCCCACGTCGACCGTCACAGGCTCGCCGCTGCCGAGCGGGTGGATCTCGAGGAAGTCGTAGCTCGTGTCGGTGGGGGTGGATGCCGTCACGCGCGTCACCGCGATGCGGTCGCCGTCGGGCGAGAAGCGCGGCGCCGCCCACTGGTGGCCGGCGACGGCGCGCAGCAGCGTGCGCCGGCGGCGCGGCTGCACGTCGATGAGGGCGATCGCGGTGCGGGTCTCACCGCCGGTGACGCGGGTGGTCCAGGTGGTGACGACGCGGCGGCCGTCGGGCGAGAGGTCGGCGGATGCGTTGAGCAGGCTCACGGTGTCGGCACCCGGGGTGAGCTCGCGCAGCGCGCCGTCGGGCGCGACGAGCACGAGCCGCGGGCTGACATCCGAGACCTCGTGATCCCAATAGCGGATCGGCATGCCGGTGTGCCAGATGGCGGTGCGCTTCTCGCGCTTGCGCGCGGCGCGCGCCTCCGCGTCGGCCTCGAGCGGTGAGCGCGAGGAGCGTGCCGTCGGCGGCGATGCCGGTGACGGTCAGCCCGCCGGGCGCCGAGGCGAGCACGTGCGCCTCGCCGCGCTCGGGCAGCCGCCAGATCGCGGCCACATCCTCATCGGCACCGCCCGTCGGATCGGGGCGGGCGGAGGTGAACAGCAGCGAGCCGTCTGGCGAGAAGCGCGGAGCGCTCTCACCCTTCTCCGAGTGCGTCAGTCGCTGCGCGTCGCGCTCGCCTGCCGGGTCGAGCTCCCAGAGCGATGAGACCATGCGCGAGCCGTGCTCGTCGGCCTGCTGGAAGGCCGCGACCAGCCGCCCGCCCGGCGAGGCGGCCAGGCTCGCGAGCCGCGGCACCCGCAGCAGGCCGTCGATGTCGGTGAAGTCGTCGAATCGCGCGTCGTCGGGCATGCCCCGACGCTATCGGCCGGAGCCACCGCCGTGCGGCGGTCGCGGCGGCCGGGTCGAGCGCGAGCTCAGGCCACGAAGACCGCATGCGTCGCGGGCACCTTCGCGCGGCCACCGAGCTCGGCGAGCTCGAGCACGACGGCGACGCCGGCGACGGTCCCGCCGAGCTGCTCGACGAGCGAGATGGCCGCGGCGAGCGTGCCGCCGGTCGCGAGCACGTCGTCGACGAGCAGCACGCGACGGCCGGTGAGATCGCCCGATGCCTCGATCGTGGCGATGCCGTACTCGAGCGCGTAGTCGACAGCAGCCGTCGGCCGCGGCGTCTTGCCCGCCTTGCGGATCGGCAGCAGGCCGGTTCCCGACGTCGCGGCGACGGTGCCCGCGAGCAGGAAGCCGCGCGCCTCGACGCCGGCGACGAGGTCGAAGCCGTCGTCGAACGGCGCTGCCAGTGCCTGCGTGACCGCGCGCAGCGCATCCGCGTCGGTCAGCATCGGCCCGATGTCGCGGAACAGCACCCCGGGCTGCGGGAAGTCGGCCGTGTCCGTGATGAGCGACTCGGCGCGCGAGAGCGCTGCGGGGGTGGGTGTCGGCACCGGTCAACCCTACGCGCGGTGGGGTCGGAGCCCGGCGTCTGCGCACCGGGCTCCGACGCTCAGACGAGCGCTGGCCGACGGATGCTCTCGGCGCCGCCGTCGATGAAGATCACCTGGCCGGTCACGTAGAGGTTCTCCTCGCTGGTCAGCCAGGCCAGCAGGTTCGCCACCGCGCTCGGGTCGGCGGCCGGCCCGCCGTAGGGTGCGGGAGCTCCGGCATCGAGCGCGGCTCGACCCTCCTCGGTCTCGAGCGCGGCCGCGGTCATCGGCGTGAGGATGACGCCCGGAGCGACGGCGTTCAGCGCGATGCCGGCCTTCGCCCAGTCGGCGCTCGGCGCGTGCGTGCGCACCCAGCGCGCCACCGACAGCTTCGAGGTCGTGTAGAGCACGCTCGAGCCCGCGGCGTTCGCGGTCGCGCCGAGCGACTCGGCGTGGGCGAGCGCGGCGGCCTCGTCGCCCGACTCGATCAGCTCGAGCAGTCGCGCGTCGACCTCCTCCAGCGCAGCGAGCGAGGCGACGACCGCTGCTCGCGGCCGCTCCGCCGCTGCCAGCAGCGGGCGAAGGCCCTCGAGGGTGGCCACCGCTCCGAAGTGGTTGACGGCGACGGTGACCGGAGCGGGCACGACGAGCCCGGCGATGGCCAGCACGCCGTCGAGGCTGCCGCCGCTCAACCGGGTCGCCTCCTCGACCAGGCGGGTGCGGCCCTCTGCGGTGGTCAGGTCGACGTCGATGTCGGCATCCCGCAGATCGACGCCGATCACTCGGTGGCCGTCTGCGCGCAGTCGTGCTGCGGTCGCCTTGCCGATGCCGGATGCTGATCCGGTCACGAGGTAGGTGCGAGTCATGCTGTGTGGTCCCTTTCGTCGATGAGCATCCAGGAGGGCAGGAGTGCGAGCAGCTGACGCTGCACATGCTCGGTGGTCGCGGGTTCGTCGCTGAGGAGCCAGGCCGTGATGACCGCGAGCGAGCCGCCTGCGATGTAGTCGGCGGCGACCTCCGGGTCGACGCCACCGGGTGCCGTCGCGCGCATCGTCTCGAGCGCTTCTGCTGCGAAGGCGTCCTGCACCGCGCGGTGCGCCTCGGTGGTCGTCCGGCTCCCGAGCACGCCGGCATAGAGCGATCGTCGGCGTGCGAACTCTGCGACCAGTCGCGCGGTGGTGGCCCGCGCGGTCTCGACGGGGCTCGTCGTCTGACGGAGCGAGAGGTCGAGGGCCTCGACCTCTCGGAAGGCGTCGCTGAGGATCGCGACGGCGAGCGCATCGAGGTCGCGGTACTGGGTGTAGAAGGTCGAGCGGCTGATGCCGGCCTCGGCGACGATCGACAGCACGGTGACATCGTCATCCCGCTCGCTGAGCGAGGCGACGGCCGCCAGGATCGCGGCCCGGGTGCGGGCTGGGCGAGGGTCCTCGGCGCGGCTCATGCTGGCACGCTAGCAGGGATTCTGGACGACTGTCCGAAATATTCCGACAGAGGATGGTGGCCGCGCGATCGCCGACACCGGCGGTGCGGGAAGATGCACCCGTGCGATCGATCCTGCTGCTGGCGGCACTCCTGCTCGGCCTCACCGCCTGCCAGGCGGCACCCGTCGACGAGACTGACTGGCGGCTGCCGAGCACCGACGGGGCCGTCGACTACCAGCTCGGCGGCGCCTCCGAGCCGCCGCAGGGCGTGACGATCGTCGTGCGCGACAGCACCGCCCTGCCGGCAGCGGGCCGCTACAGCATCTGCTACATCAACGGCTTCCAGACGCAGCCGGCAGAGCGCGGGCTGTGGCTCGAGGAGCATCCGGATGCGGTGCTGACGGGAGACGGCGGCGTGCCGGTCGTGGATCCCGGCTGGCCGGACGAGCTCGTGCTCGACACCCGCACCGAGGCGGCGCGCGCCGAGATCGCCGGCGTGCTGGCCGCATCGATCGACCGCTGCGCGGAGGTCGGCTTCGATGCGGTCGAGCTCGACAACCTCGACACCTGGACGCGCTTCGACGCCCTCACGGTGGAGGGCAATCTGGCGCTGGCCGCTCTGCTCGTCGAGCACGCGCACGTCGCGGGGCTCGCGGTGGCGCAGAAGAACGCGCCGGAGCTCGCGGAGCGGGGGCCGGCGGTCGGCTTCGATCTCGCGATCAGCGAGGAGTGCGCGGCGTGGGCCGAGTGCGGCGCCTACGCCGAGCAGTACGGCGAGCTGCACATCGACATCGAGTACGAGGGGGCCCTGCCGGAGGGCACCACCTTCCAGGAGCTCTGCGAGCGGCCGGAGTCGCCGCACCTGATGGTGCTGCGCGACCTGCAGCTGGTCGCGCCGACCGAGCCCGGCTACGTCTTCGAGCGCTGCGCAGGGTGACGAGCAGGGGCTCCGGCGCCGTGTGGCGAGCCGGAGCCCCTGCTTGATCAAGGCTGCTCGATCAGGCAGCCAGGTCAGTCGAGCGCGATCAGAACAGCCCTGCCGTGGCGAACCAGGCGATCGCGATGATGGCCATGCCCAGGAATCCGACGATCGTGCACATCAGCGTCCAGGTCTTGAGGCCGCCGCCGACCGAGAGGCCGAGGAACTTCGTGGCGATCCAGAAGCCCGAGTCGTTGATGTGCGAGAGCGAGACGGAGCCCATGGCGATCGCGAGGATGATGAGCGCCACCTGGAAGTCGGCGTAGCCGGCGGCGACGACGGTCGACTGCACGAGTCCTGCGGCGGTGAGCGTCGCGACGGTGCCGGAGCCCTGCGCCACCTTGAAGATGAGCGCGAGCAGGAAGGCGAGCAGCACGATCGGCACACCGGCCGAGACGAGCATGCCGGAGACCGCGTCGCCGATGCCCGACTCCGTCATCACACGGGCGAACACGCCGCCCGCACCGGTCACGAAGACGACGATCGCGGCGGGCGCGAGCGCCGAGTCCATGATGTCGCCCATGTCCTGCTTGCCCCAGCCGTGGCGGATGCCGAGGATGTACATCGCGAGGATGCACGCCACGAGCAGCGCGAAGCCGGGTGCACCGATGAAGGCGAGCACGTTTGCCACCGGGGTCTCGGGCTCGACGATCAGCTTGCCGACCGTGCCGATCGCGATCATCAGGATCGGCAGCAGGATGAGCGCGATCACGGTGCCTGCGCTGGGCTTCGTGATCTGCCGGGTGCCCGTGGCCGTGGTCGTGGCGGTCGAGGTGGCTGCGCCGCCGCCCCCGGCAGTCGGCCTTCCCTCCTCGAAGTCGGCAGCGCCGGCCTCGTTGTACTTCTCGGCGATCTCGGGCGACATCTCCCAGACGCCGCTGGCCATCAGGCGCTGGTTCACGAACCAGACGACGAAGCCCATCGGCACCGAGAGCGCGAGCCCCAGGATCGTGACGAGACCCATGACATCCGGGTTCAGCAGCGTCGTCGAGCCGACGATGCCCGGGTGCGGCGGCACCGAGTTGTGGATGAACACCATGAAGACGGCCACGGGGGCACCGAAGGCGATGGGGCTCTTGTGGCCGGCCGCCTTCGCGAAGCTGAAGATGATCGGCACGAGGATGATGAACGCGACGTCGAAGAAGATCGGGATCGCGACGAGCCCGGATGCGATGAGCAGAGCGGGCCCGAGCCGGTGCTTGCCAAGCAGCTTCGCCGCGCGATTGGCGATGAGCGCTGCGCCGCCGGTCTTCTCGATGATGCCGCCGAGCATGGCGCCGAGCCCGACCAGCAGCGCGACGCTGCCGAGCGTGCCGCCCATGCCGGCGATGACGGTCGGGATGACCTCCTGCACCGGGATGCCGCCGAAGAGCGCGGTGAGCACCGCGACGGCGAGCAGCGCGAGGTAGGCGGGCCACTTGAGCTTCATCACCAGGAACAGCAGGACGGCGATCGAGACGACCGCCAGGATGATCAGGTAGACGGGATCCATGGTCAGCTCCGCTCGATCTTCTCGAGCTTCAGCATCTTGGCGAGCACGACGTCGAGGTCCTCGTCATCCCAGATGCGCTTCCAGTCATCCTTGATGATGGCGTCGCGGCCGTAGTCCATCGCCTCGAGGCAGGCCTCCGAGAACGGGTTCGATCCGCGCAGCGCGTTGGTGAGCGCGATGCCGATGTGGCCGTAGAAGAGCGCCTTGACGGCACCCTCGGGGATGCCGACCTCGGTGATCGCGTGATCCATCGAGTCCTTCAGGAACTGCCCGATCATGCACGCGGTGGTCTCGACCAGCGTCGGCTCGAGCTGCGCGAGCTGCTTGACGGTGACCCAGTGCACGTCGATCACGGGCGCGTAGATCGCGCGCACGACAGCCTCGACGCGCGCCTTGGCGGCCTCGTCGTCGCCCTCGAAGGCCGCGACGACCTCCTGCTCGGCCGCGATGCCGCCGAAGGTGTCTGCATACTCCTCGACCGTGGTGCGCTCGAGGAAGATCGACGGGTGCGCCGGGTGCGCGCAGGCCTGGTGCACGTCGTCGCGCGAGGCGAGCAGGCCGGCGTAGGCGGCCGCCGGGTCGAGCGTCAGCAGCACGGCGCCCGACTGCATGAGCGGCACCACCTGCTCCGAGACCGTGCCGAGCACCACATCCGGCACCGCCAGGATCACGACGTCAGCGGCGGGGACGGCGTCGTCCACGGTCGATGCCACGCGGCCGAGCTCCTGCAGGCGGGCCTGACCGGCCTCGGATGCCTCGGTGTAGAACACCGTCGCGTCGGTCAGGTTCAGATTGTTGGACACGCGCATGCCCATCTTGCCCGCGGCGCCGATGACGGCGACGGTGAGGCTCGCGTCGAGCTCGACGCGCTTGCCGAACAGCGGATTGAGTTCCTTGCTCACTGAGTGCTCCTTTGCTGGATGTGTCGGGGGAGGAAGAGTCAGGCGGCGGATGCGCGCAGGGCCGCGAGCGTCGCGTCGGTCCAGTCGCGCTCGAGGCCGACCGTCGTCTCGCTGTCGCCCTGCCAGGGCAGCCAGTGCTCGACGATCGCGGCGGGGGAGCGGCCGTCGGCGTAGACGGCGGCGAGCTCGTGCTCGAGGTCGAGCAGGCCGTCGCCCATGCGAGCGCCGGAGAGCGTGAAGCCCACCCATCCCTGCTGGCGGGCGAACGCGAAGTCCTTCACGTGCAGGTCGACCGTGTGCCTCGCGGCGGCGGCGATGGCGTCGACGGGGAGCTCGAGCGCGGCGACGACGTTCGCGGGGTCGAGGCAGATGCCGACCTGGGGCGTGTCGAGCAGCTCGACCGCCTCGACGAGCATCGTCGTCGGGATCTGCTCGTAGGTCTCGAGCGCGAGCGTCACGCCGGCGGCGGCGAGCGCGGGGGTCGACTGCCGCAGCCGGCCGACGACGTGGTCGAGGCCTCGGTCGGCGTCGTCGCGCTCGACCATCGAGCGCAGCACGCGCGCCTCGAGCGCCTGCGCGATCACGATCGAGCGGGCGAGGTGGTCGGGTGCGATGCCGCGCGTGCCGAGCTGCAGCTGCACGCCCTGGTCGTGGGCGCGATCGCGGAGGCTGCGGAGCGCGCTCGCGTCGTAGGCGAGGATGCGTGGGTCGTCGCAGATCTCGAAGACGTCGCAGCCGAGCTCGGCCGCGCGGTCGATCATCGCGTCGATCGGCAGCGGCTGCGGATGCTCGTGCCACTCCCAGAACAGCGCGTAGGAGCCGATCCCGATGTCCATGTCGAAAACCTCGTCGTCCAGAGATGGAGCGGGCGCCTGCATCGTCGTCCGCCGTTCGCGAAACGCTAGCGCGCAGGAACCCAATTGCGCAACCGGTTGACCAATTATTGCGGTGCGGCGGGCTACGCTCATCTCGTGAACCACGACTCGCTGCTCGACTCGCTGCGCAAGGCAGAGGTGGTGCCGTCCGTCAGCGGTTCGGTCGCGCAACAGCTGCTGGGCATGCTGCTGGGCGAGCACATGAGCGCCGGCGACCGGCTGCCGTCGGAGCGCAAGCTCACCGAGGCGCTGGGCGTCGGCCGCTCTGCTGTGCGCGAGGCGATCGCGGCGCTCGAGGTGCTCGGCATCGTGGTGACGAGGGCGGGCTCCGGCACCTACCTGCGCTCCTCCACCTCCGAGCTGCTGCCGCAGACCCTCTCCTGGTCGATGCTGATCGATCAGGATCAGATGGAGGAGCTGGCCGTCGTGCGCTCAGTGCTCGAGCGGGCTGCGGCCGAGCGCGCCGCGGAGGTCGCCACCGTGAAGGACGCCGATCGGCTGCACGCGATCCTGCAGGCGCAGCGCGACACCGCCAGCTCTCGTGCCTATGTCGACCACGACATCGCCTTCCATCAGCACATCGCGAGCCTGGCGCAGAACCCCATCCTCGACGATCTGCTCTCGACGACGCGCGCGCTGCTGCGCGTCTGGTTCGAGCACGCGGTCGACCGCGCCGAGGATGTCGAGACGGCCATCCGCGAGCACACCGAGATCGCGGATGCGATCGCTGCGGGCGATGCGGTCGCTGCCGAGGGTGCGATGCGGCGCCACATGGCGACCGCGACCGCGCGCATCCTGCGTGTCGCCGGCGACCGCTGAGCCGCGCACGGGGACTGCGCAGACCGGTCGACACGGCCGGGGAACGAACCGCCACTAGGCTCGCCCCCATGGGCGATCTGTTCGAGGACTACGACAAGCCCTTCGAGAATCCGCGCAAGCGCCAGGGGGAACCCTGGGATGAGATGTTCGAAGAGCACGGGGCGCCCCGCGCCTCATACAAGCCGCTCCACGACGCGCTCTCGGAGCTGACGAAGGACGACCTGCGCGCTCGCGCCGACGCGCTCGCCACCTCCTATCTTGCGCAGGGCGTCACCTTCGACTTCGCCGGCGAGGAGCGCCCGTTCCCGCTCGACGCGATCCCGCGCATCATCACCGCGGATGATTGGAAGCACGTGGAGTCCGGCGTGCAGCAGCGCGTGCGCGCCCTCGAGGCCTTCCTGGCCGACATGTACGGCCCGCAGCGCGCCGTCGAAGACGGCATCATCCCCGCCAAGCTGATCAGCACATCCACCCACTTCCATCGCCAGGCAGCCGGCGTGGTGGGCGCGAA
Source organism: Agrococcus sp. ARC_14 (assembly GCF_022436485.1). Lineage (NCBI taxonomy): Bacteria > Bacillati > Actinomycetota > Actinomycetes > Micrococcales > Microbacteriaceae > Agrococcus > Agrococcus sp. ARC_14. The sequence goes on along the minus strand of NZ_JAKUDO010000001.1, from coordinate 138,386 downwards.
CGGCGTGCGGATCCACGTCTCGGGCATCGACCTGATCCGCGATCAGGAGGGCGAGTGGCGGGTGCTCGAGGACAACGTGCGCGTGCCATCGGGCGTCTCCTACGTGATGTCGAACCGACGCGTGATCGCGCAGACGCTGCCCGAGATGTTCTCGTCGATGCGCGTGCGCCCCGTCGGCGACTACTGCGACAAGCTGCTGCATGCGCTGCGCGCCGCCGCCCCCGCGGGCGTCGACGACCCGCGCGTCGTGGTGCTCACGCCCGGCGTCTACAACTCGGCCTACTTCGAGCACACGCTGCTGGCGCGCCTGATGGGTGTCGAGCTCGTCGAGGGCCGCGACCTGTTCACGAGTGGCGGCCGCGTCTACATGCGCACCACCGAGGGTCCGGCGCGCGTCGACGTCATCTACCGCCGCGTCGACGACGACTACCTCGACCCGCTGCAGTTCCGCGCCGACTCGATGCTCGGCAGCCCCGGGCTCATGCTCGCTGCGCGGCTCGGCAACGTCACCATCGCGAACGCGGTCGGCAACGGCATCGCCGACGACAAGCTCGTCTACACCTACGTGCCAGAGCTCATCCGCTACTACCTGGCGGAGGAGCCGATCCTCAAGAACGTCGACACCTGGCGGCTCGAGGAGCCCGGTGTGCTCGAGGAGGTGCTGCCGCGGCTCAACGAGCTGGTGGTCAAGCCCGTCGACGGCTCTGGCGGCAAGGGCCTCGTCGTGGGCCCCGACGCCACGGCGGAGGAGCTCACGGCGCTCGAGCAGCGGTTGCGCGACGACCCGCGCGGCTGGATCGCGCAGCCCGTGGTGCAGCTGAGCACCATCCCGACCCTCGTCGAGGACGGCGTGCGCCCCCGCCACGTCGATCTGCGCCCCTTCGCCGTCAACGACGGCAAGGATGTGTGGGTGCTCCCGGGCGGGCTCACCCGCGTCGCGCTCCCTGAGGGGCAGCTGGTCGTGAACTCCTCGCAGGGCGGCGGGTCGAAGGACACCTGGGTGCTCGCGGGCGCTCGCGAGCAGATCCCGGTGGTCGACCACGACGCCGAGTTCGGCGCGTCCGGTGAGCCGCAGACCCGTCCCGTCAGCATCGTCACCGGCAGCGAGCATCCGCAGGACCAGTCGCCGCAGGACGCCCCGAGGCGCAGCGGCCAGGCGGAGCAGCAGCAGCAGCAGCAGAGCTCGCTCGTCGGTCGAGGAGTCGCCGAAGGCGGCGTCACGAGACCAGCGAGCGCAGCGAGGGAGGGCGCAGCATGATGCTCAGCCGCATCGCCGAGAGCCTGTTCTGGATCGGCCGCTACATCGAGCGCGCAGACGGCACCGCCCGCATCCTCGACGTCTACCTCCAGCTGCTGCTCGAGGATGTCGCGGTCGACGAGGACACCGCATGCCGCGCCCTGCTGGGCGTCATGGGCCACGAGGCGCCGCCTGAGCGCACGCTGACCCGCAACGACGTCGTCAACATCCTCGCGATCGACCGCACCAACACCGCATCCATCGCCTACTCGGTCAACGCGGCCCGCGAGAACGCCCGCCGTGCTCGCGAGACCATCTCGACCGAGCTGTGGGAGGTGCTCAACGCCACCTACGCCAACATGCCCCGGCGCGTGAACAACGAGCAGGTGCACCAGATGTTCGGCTGGGTGCGTGAGCGTGCGGCGCTCGCGAGCGGCATGGCCGACGCCACCTCGAGCCGCGACGACGCGTGGAGCTTCTTCACGCTCGGCCGCTACATCGAGCGCGCCGACATGGTCGCGCGGCTGCTGGCCACCAGGGCGTTGACCGAGGCTTCCGGCCCCTCGTGGACCACGATCCTCCGTTCGGTGGGCGCCTACGAGGCCTACCTCCGCACCTACCGCGGCGTGCCATCCAGCACGAACGCGGCCGAGTTCCTGCTGCTCGACCGGCTCTTCCCGCGATCGATCCTGTTCTCGGTGCGGGGGGCAGAGCAGTGCCTCGACGACATCGAGCCGCGACGCGAACGCGTTGGCTACGTCGGGGCGGCAGAGCGGATGCTGGGCCAGATCCGCGCGGAGCTCGAGTTCCGGCCGATCCAGGAGATCATCGACGACCTGCCGACGGTCATGGACAAGGTCCAGACGACCACCACCGCCGTCTCGCATGCGGTCAGGGAGCGCTACTTCCCGACCCACAACATGCCCGCTTGGACCAGGGAGGCATCGTGAGCCGCATCCGCATCCGTCACACCACCGGGTACCGGTACGAGCAGCCGGCGGTCGCGAGCTACAACGAGTCGCGCATGCTGCCGTCGACGAGCGACGGCCAGTTCGTCATCTACTCGAACCTGGACATCCGCCCGAACACCTCGGTGAACACCTACGAGGACTACTGGGGCACGACGGTCGTCTCGTTCGACGTGCTCGCCCCGCACACCGAGCTGCAGCTCACCGCGACGAGCCTCGTCGAGGTGCGGCCCAGGCTCACCGGCGGGCGCGATCTCACCTGGGAGCAGCTCGAGAAGGTGTCGCTGCGCGCGACGCAGTACGTCGAGCAGCTCGGCCAGACCCTGCGCACCCGCCCGACCGACGATCTCGTGCGCGCGGCGCAGGAGATCAAGGATGCGTCGGAGTCGCCGGGCACCGCCGCGGCGGCCATCGCACGCATGGTCGGCGAGGAGATGGAGTACATGTCGGGCGTCACGCACGTGCACACGCTCGCCTCGGAGGCCTGGCCGAATCGCAAGGGCGTCTGCCAGGACATCGCGCACATCACCATCGGCGCGCTGCGCGCTGTGGGGATCCCGGCGCGCTACGCCTCCGGCTATCTGCACCCGAAGGCGGATGCGCAGATCGGCGAGACGATCCGCGGGGAGTCGCATGCGTGGGTCGAGTGGTTCACCGGCGAGTGGAACGCGTGGGACCCGACGAACCTCATCGACATCGGCGAGCGGCACGTGAAGGTCGGCCTCGGGCGCGACTACAACGATGTCCCACCGCTGCGCGGCGTCTACGCGGGTGCGGGCAAGAGCCAGCTCTTCGTGTCGGTGGAGATCACGAAGGAGAGCTGAGCGCGCGCGGCCCCGGCTCGCGCCGCTGCCCGCGGCAGGTGTGCGCGGTGGCAACTGGCAGGCGGCCGGTGTGCGCGTTGACGGGTGGTCGGCCGCACTTACGTGCGCCGACGGATGGCAGCTTGCAGGTGCGGGCGCCGGCCGGAGTGCGCCATGGCGCGTCACGACCCGCGCCCCTCAGGTTCGCAGCACGACCTGCTGCAGGGGTCGTCGGTCGACGGCGGGCGGGCGGCATCGCGGTCGCCGGCGGGCGGGGAACCGCTGCCGCAGTCGGGCTTCAATCGGCCCCGTCGTGCGGGGTGTCCGGCGCAGGTGGGGCACGAGCTGCCCGTCGGGCGGCTCGATATCGCGGACCGCTGGCGGTGGCGAGGGGTCTGGCAGTCTCACCGCGAGCGCGGCGGGTGCGGCATGTGCGAGCGCGGCGGATGCGGACGCGGCGGGTGCGGCATGCGCGAGCGCGGCGGGCGCGGATGCGGGTGCGGCATCTGCGGCCGCAGTGCTCGCGACGACCCCGGTGCGGCGGTTGCGCGCGTACCGGTCAGCCGGGCGCAGCTGTGCGATGACGCGCCAGGCCCCGGGTGTGCCGACGACGAGCAGCCGCCGGGCATGCACTTCGTGGTGGCAGTAGCTGCAGAGCAGGATGCCGTTCTCGACATCGGTGGGGCCTCCGTGCCGCCACCAGACCGCGTGATGCGCTTCGGTCCAGGCGACCGGCATGCTGCAGCCGGGGGTGGCGCAGCCGCCGTACTGCACGGCGAGCGCGCGGCGCTGGGCCCGGTTGAACGTGCGCTGCTCGCGGCCCAGCTGGAGCACGTGCCCCTCGTCATCGACGACCGCACGCTGCACGACGCCGTCGCACAGCAGTCGGTCGGCTGTCTCAATCGGCACGACTGAGCCGGTGTGCTCGATCGTCAGCGAGCGGTCACGGTGGTCGTCGCCTCGCAGATAGGCGCTGAAGGCCTCCATCGTGCCGGTCAGCACCAGCCGGGGGACCTCGCTGCCCGCGATGGGAGCGTCGCCGGATGCAGCGTGCGCCTCGACGAGCGCGATCAGCACGTCGTGCCGCTTCTGCTCGGGCGTGCGGTCGTCCGCATCGACCTCGACCTCGACCTCAACCGCCGCGTCGCTCTCGGCGTCGTCGTCGTCGTCGGTGAACGCCACCGGCCTGCGCGGCGAGGTGTACGCATCGAGCAGTGCCTTGAGCGCCGAGCCCTTCTCCGGCGGGCTGCACCCATCGAATCGCCAGATGCCGTCGGGCCGCTGCCACAGGCGCAGCGACCGCATCGCGTGCTGGCGCTCGCTGTTCGGCAGCACTCCGTCGGGATCGAGCACGGCTACGTAGGCGCGGGCCTGCATCACCAGCAGCTCGGGTGCCAGCGGCGCTTCCGGAGCGGTCGCGGCATCGACCAGACAGCCTTCCGCCCAGGCCAGCTGGGACAGGTCTGCGCGTGGTGCGGCGGGCGCGAGGGTGGTCACGATCGCGCGCGCCTGCGCGAGAGACAGCTCACCCTCGTCGAGTGCTGCCGCGACCCGTGGGTACTTGATCGCGATGTCCTGCCCGGTGAGGCCGACCGCGGCGGCCGTGGCGGTGGCCAACGAGAGCAGCTCGCCCGCGTCACGGCCGCGGATCCCGAAGGCGGAGGCGACCGCCTCCTTCGGATTCCGCGCACCGAGCAGGCGGCAGACCGACTCGTCGTCTGCGCCGGTCGAGCGCTCGGCGATGGCACCCGCCAGCCGCACCTGCTGCGCATCCACCACTCGGGCGAGCTCTGCCGTGAGCGCGAGCAGGTCGACGATGTCCTGGCGGGAGGCGGTGGCGAGCGAGTCGGCGTCGGCGTACGCCGCGCGGGCAGCGGCGACGACCGCTGCTGCCTGCTCGATCTTCGTCACCGTCGACTCCTCACCGTGCGACCACGGTAGGTGGGGCCACCCACACGCGATCGAATCTCTGTTGGGAAAGAATATGCGATGCCGCCCACACGCCGTCGACCGATCGGGCGACCTGTGGAGAACCGGCACCGCGGCCGTTTTCGGCATCGCGCGCCGCGGGCGCGCGAGCGCAGCGCGCACCAGTCCCGGCTCTCCGGCTCTAGCGCGTGTCGCCGGTCAGGCCTACCGTGGCTGGCATGTGCAGGAACATCACCATCCTCCGCGGCCTCGAGCCCGCGGCCGACGAGACCGAGGTCGAAGCCGCAGCGCGTCAGTACGTGCGGAAGGTCTCCGGCATCACGCATCCGACCGAGCGCACCCACGACGCCTTCGAGCGCGCCGTCGCAGAGATCGCGCACATCACGCGGCACCTGCTCGACGACCTGCCGGAGCGACGGCAGCCGCCGAAGACGGTGCCGCCGCTGCGCAGGCCAGAGGTGCAGGCGCGCATCACGGCGCGTGAGGCTGCCGCCGCCAGCTGAGACCCGACTACGGCGTCAAGATGAGATCGAAGTTCCAGGTCGGACGCTCGGTGCCCGGCTGGATCACGACGAGCTGTGGACCAGGCGGGATGTTGGCGCTCGCGTAGCCGTGCGCAACCTCTGTGCGACGTGCGGGTGAGGTCGTCCACAGCCACTGGTGCTGCACCGAGAGCACCATGCCGGGGCGGTCGCGGAACGCGAGCATCGCATACGTCCGTCCGTCCCAGAGCGCGACGTGGTCGCCGGCGCCGCTGCCTGCTCGCAGGAGGGGCAGGTGCCTGGCGTCGCGCACCTCGAGGGACCAGGGACCGGATGCGCGCACCTCGAGGTAGACGATCGGCTCGTTTGCGGTCACGAATCCGGTGCCGCGATAGTCGCCGATGCCCTGTGTCACCTGCCCGATGCGCTCACCGTCTCCGTTGAACGCCGTCACCCTGAACCAGCCACCCCCAGCGTTTGACTGACCACCCGTGACGACGGCGCGGTACACGCCCATCGGAAGCCCGACCATCGCGTTCGACGTGCCGCTGCCGGGACCTGAGGCACGCACGTTCGGGAACGTGCCGAAGCGGCGACCCGCGTCCTGCTGGATCGAGGCGAAGTTGCTGTTCGGCGCGATCCGCTCTGCGATCACGGTTCCCGGCGCGTACTCGAACTGCCAGTCCTCCCAGTACCCGCCGCCGCACATCCGCAACCGCAGCGCATCCGCCGTGATCCAGAACTTCGTGCCGATGCCGATCACGCGGGATGCCTCGAACCAGTCGACCTGCGAGGGGATGGCCTCGTGGTCGTGGCAGTAGCGGCCCGAGAGCATCATGATCGAGTCCTGCCGCGCGGCCAGCACCGATGCGCCGACCGTGTCACCGTGCCCGTTGCCGGCCACGAGGTAGACGTGCTCGGCGCTGATGCCGCCGACGAACGCCTCGATCACGCGTGCGTTGGTCGCGTAGCGGTCGGGCCCCGCGATGCGATCCATCGCCACGTTGAGGCCGAGGACGCGGTCGAGCGCCGTCCAGTACGACTGCGACAGCACGCTCGTGGCGCCCACGAAGACGACCTCACGGGTGCTGTTGAGCAGCGGCGCGACGCGCCTGGCCCAGGCGTTCGCGTCGCCCATCGCGGGCACGATCGCGCCGCCGATGCGCGCGGCGACGTTGCCGCTGGCGAGGCCGTCGGAGTAGCCGTTGCGGCCGATGACGAACACGGTGTCGAGGCGGCCGTTGTCGCGCTTGATGTGGGCGGCCAGCGCGAGCGCGCTGTCGACACGATCACCGGCGTTCGGGCCGACGCGGTAGATGGATGCGCGCGGCAGGATGCTGCGCACGTCGCGCCAGAGGGCATCGCTCAGCACGGTGCGCGCGCCGACGACGTTCACGTAGCGCGGGTTGAGCTGGCGCAGCCGCGCCTCGACCACGCCGGGCACGGAGTCGCGGCGCACCATGAGCACGTGCGCGCCGGCCGCGACGGCTGCCGGCGGCACGGCGAGGGCGTCGCCGCCGGATTCGCCGGACGTCAGGTAGACGGTGCTGCTGCGCGGCAGCTGCTGCGACATGAGCGCGCTCGTCGCATAGTGATCCTTGCCGCCGATCCACGACGGGGCGGCGGTCACCGCGGCCTGCGCGGCCTCCGGCGGAGCGAGCACGACGCCGGTGACGGCCGTCGCGAGCGCGGCGACGCCGGCGAGCAGAGCGCGCGCGATGCGAGTGGAGCGGGGGCGTGCAGAGCGGGATGCGGTGGTCATCATCGACACCTCGTGGACAGATCCGGGGATGCTGGGGACGACCGCCGGCCGGATCCGTCGATGGACGTCGTCGGGCTGAGAGTAGCAAGCCTTCAACTTCAAGTTGAGACTTCTTTGGTCACGATTCGGTATCGGGACGCAGCACCAGCAGCTCGCCGATCTCGCAGCCGAGCGCCTGGCAGATCGCCGTCAGCGTCGAGAAGCGGATCGCTCGGCCACGGTCGTTCTTCAGCGCCGACAGGTTCGCGAACGTGATGTCGACGGTGCGGCTGAGCTCTGTCAGCGTCATCCCGCGAGCTTCGAGCAGCTCATCGAGCCGACAGTGCACCCCGGTGGGTGCTTCTGACTTCTTCGCCATCAGATGAGACCCTCTGCCTCGTCCTGCAGCTTCGAGGCGCGCCTCAGCAGCAGCGAGCAGAAGCCGGTGACGACGCCGAGCGCGAGCAGCGAGAAGTCGAAGCCCTGCCAGTGCGGTGTCGGTGGGATGACCCAGGTCTCGTCGGATTCCCCGAACGTCGGCGTCGACGGCTCCGTCGGCAAGCCGGCCGCCTCGACTGCGAGCGCGACGGCCTGTGCCTCGAGCATCGGCGAGATGATCGCGACCGCGAGCATGCCGGCGGCGAGCACTCCGAGCATCACCGCAGTGCCGATGCCGAAGCTGCGCTTGCGCAGCAGCTGCACCGCCAGCCAGATGATCATCAGGCCCGCGAGCATCCCCACGGCGTATCGGGAGCCGACGCCCACCGACTCGAGCAGCACGGCGGTCGCGTCGGGGATGGCCGGCACGAAGTTGATCGTCGCGTACTGGATCTCGGCATCGGCGACGAGATCCGGGCGCACGTCGAGCGGGCTGGCGACCAGCACGTCGTAAGCGGCGTGGTTGCCGATCGAGATGTTCACGTGCAGCGCCGCGATCGCGAGCGTCCACACCAGTCCGATCGCGGTGGCGACGATCACGGCGATGAGGCCGCCGCGACCGAGCACCAGCCCGGCAGTGCGGCCGAGATCAACCTTGCTCATGCTTGCCCCTATCGTTCATCGCTATATCGAATAACGAGAGGCTATGTCACTGTGACGGCCTGCGCAAGCATCAGTTCGGCCATCCACCGGCGGTCGGCCGCAGGCGTCAGTCGCGCATCCGCTCCGCGATCTCGTCCATCACCCGCAGGATCGCCACCGACTCGTCGAGCCGCAGCAGCGCGCTCTCGAGCAGGCCGGCCGCGATGCAGCGCTCGACCTCGGCTGCCTGGAACTGCATCCCGCGGCCGTCCACCTGAGGCTCGTACGCCTCCACCACGGTCTGTCGTTCGGCGTTGGAGCGTCGCGAGAAGCCGATCCACTGGTAGAACGACGGGCTCAGCTCGATGACGCCCTCGGTGCCCGCGATCACGGCGCGGTTGGAGCCGAGCGCCTCCATCGAGAACGTCAGCGAGGAGATCCCGCCGCCCGCGTGCTCGAGGATCGCCGCGCCACGATGGTCGACACCGGCGTCGTCGACGACGCCAGAGGCCTGGATGCGCGCGACCGGCCCGAGGAACGCATGCGCGAGCGAGACGCAGTAGACGCCGAGGTCGAGCAGCGCGCCGCCGCCGAGCGAGGGCTCGATGAGCCGGCTGCCGGGGGAGAGGTCGAGCACCTGCGAGTGGTCGGCGGTGATGCTGACGATCTCGCCCAGCTCGCCCGCGGCGATGCGCTCGCGCACGGCCACCATGGTGGGCAGGAAGCGCGTCCACATCGCCTCCATCACGAACACGCCCTTCGCCCTCGCCGCGTCGACGAGCGTCTGGGCGTCGTCGCCGGAGGTCGTGAAGGCCTTCTCGATCAGCAGGTGCTTGCCTGCCTCGATCGCCAGCAGCGCGTGCTCGAGGTGGTGCGAGTGCGGGGTGGCGATGTAGATGATGTCGACCTCGGGGTCGGCGACGAGCGCCTCGTAGCCCTCGTGCACGTTCGGGATGCTGTGCTCGCCGGCGAAGGCGCGGGCGCGGCCCCCGTCGCGGCTGCCGACGGCGGCGATGCGGTGCCCGCCGGTGGCGAGGTCGCTGGCGAACATGTGGGCGATGCGGCCGGCGCCGAGGATGCCCCAGCCGAGGGAGGAGGTCGTCATGCCGAGACTCTACGGCGATCGCCTGTCGCAGAGATGCAGCCGGCTCGAGGCTTGATCAGCCGCACCCTGCCGCACTCGGATTGGCCATGCAGTCCCCGTTTGTCAGCACGGTGTCGACCTCGAACACCTTCACGCTCACCTCTGGCGCCTGCACTGGCAGCGAGCCAGGCACGGCGAACCAGCCGCTGCCGGCGTTGACCTCGGCGGTGAAGACGACAGTGACGGATGCGGTCACATCCTCCGTCGACGCATACGTGTGGCTCGTGGCGGTCTCCATCCAGGACTCCTCGGTGCCGCGCCATGCAGAGCCGGAGGCCTCGGTCTCCTCGACCGTGCCGTCGCCGTAGTCGAAGCGGTACGCGCTGGGAGTCCAGCGCACTTGGATCGCGGTGTCGAACAGCTCGCCGTCCATCGTGTGCGACTCCGCGGTCGCGTAGAAGTTCGTCGGCGTGCCAACGACACCCCACCCGTCGGGCTCGACCACGAGCTCTCCGACGATGGGCGTGAACCGCGCGACGTCGTCGATGGTGATCGGGCGGGTCTCCTCTGCAGGCGCCGCCACTGCAGCAGGATCTGCAGGCTCTGCAGGGTCTGCAGGGGCCACGCCGGGCTCGTCGATCGACGTCTGAAAGCAGAGCCCGGCAACGTCAGTCCACCGCTGGCACCCGTCACCGAGGGTCGGGGTCGCGCCGACACCGCTGATCGGGCGGTACTCGTCCTCAGGGCGCGAGCCCCCGCTTGGTGGCGACGGTGCTGCGACGCCTGCGGACGACGATCCAGCAACCACCAGTTCACCGGTCGCGGCGTTCAGCTCGCAGAGGTTCAGGCGCAGATGTGCTGCGGTGCAGAGTCCGCCGCCCTGCGCAGCCGGCACATTTAGACACGCGTAGGCGACGAACAAGCCAAGTGCGACTGCTATGCGCCACATACGGACCTATCTGGGATGGGATCAAGCGAACTCATTAGGAGGGGCGCGTCCGGTGATGTGCGTATGAAGCCTGCCTGCCATGCCGTCAGCCCAACCGGTTCGAGCTCAGTCCCGTCAGCATTGATCGTCACGATCTGGCTCTGGTCCGTGCAAAGCTGCAGCCGGACGTTGTCGGCTGTGTATTCCTGCAGCTCGGAGTTGGTGATGACTGGCACGCCTGAGCTCGAAACGCCTGAATCGAGGATGGGCTGTAGGTCGGCCACCCATGTTCTCGCCAGCTCCGGGGTTGCAAACTCCTCGAGCTCGCTCGCGCGAACTTCTCCGCGCGCAACCTGCTGATCTATCACTCGTTGGAACGCGTTGAACGTCGTCCGCGCTTCAGTCGTCAACTCCTCCTCGCTCGGCTCAGGCGCGCAGCCGACGAGCACCAGCACCGCCGACGCAGCGAGCGCGACACCTGATCCGAGCCTCCCGAGCATGGGGGCAGGTTACGCGACCGATCCGGATGCGCTCCGGCGCTCTCCACAGGAGCAGCCATCGGGGTACATATCGACACATCTCGAAACTCGTCGAAGAAATCTTGTGGATCGGCTTGCAATTCGCTCGGCGTTCGATATACCTTCGTGACTGCGAACTTCCGCGCCACGAGAAAGGAGGAGCTCGCAATGATGACGAAGATCACCAAGACTGCTGGAGCCCTTCTTCCGGGCGGGGTCTCCTAGCGGCAGAACGCAGCGGCTGAACGTCGGCGGTGCTCACGCAGCACCGCTACTGCCGGGCCAGGACTGGCTTGCACCCCCTGCGTTGTCCACCACCGCCACTCGCTGACACGCGACTCGCGCTCGCTCCGACCTGACTGCAGGTCGTGACGACCGCACTCGTCGCAATTCGCGCATCCGCGCCCATTCCATTGGGCCGCTGAGCGCGCAATCAATTCGCAATTCATTCAGCGATATCGCACGCCCAAATGCAGGGGCGATATCGCCATGCCAGAAAGCAGAACTCCATGTCTTCCATGACACTCGCGCTGCCGGCTCCTCGCCGGCTCGCCCTGAGTGCATCGCGGATGCTCGAGCGTTGGGCCATGCAGGCTCACCTCGACGAGCAGAAGCGTCGCGAGGCACGCGCCTACGAAGCGGCCGTTGAGGCTCGCGAGCAGCGCAGCCTCGATGTGCTCGCCCGACACATGCTGCCGTGATGCGCGCAGCACGAGCGGGGCCGCCCCATCGCGGGGCGGCCCCGCTTTGCGCGTCGGGCTATCTTGGTGCCGTGGACCGACCCCAGGAACCACCCGAGCCTGCCGCCCGCGCTGACGATTCCAGCGCATCCGGCGACCGCGCCCGACGTGTGATCGGCTCGATCACACCTCAGGCGAAGGAGGGGGCGAAGGTCGCAAAGAGCGAGGTCAAGCGGGCGCTGCCGCTGTACCGCGTCGCGATCGCCGTGCGCACCGCGCTCGCCGCGATGCTCGCCTGGCTGATCGGCAACCAGATGGGCGGCGAGCTCCCGAACTACGCCTACGCCGCGCCGCTCGGCGCCTTCGTCGCGGTCGGCACCACCGTCTTCACGATCGGGCGCACGGCGCTGCAGCAGGTGATCGGCATGACCGGTGGCGCGGCGCTGGGCCTGCTGACGATCGCGCTCGAGTGGAACGGCATCCTCGAGATCGGCCTGATCGGCGTCGTCGCGGTGCTGCTGCAGGGCGTGCCGCGCTTCAGCCAGGGCGCGTCGGTGGTGCCGGTGGTGGCGGTGCTCGTGATCCTCTTCGGCGGCGCGAACCCCGACGGCTACGCGATCGGGTACGTCGGCCAGTTCGCACTCGGCATGGGCGTCGGCGTGGCCGTGAATGCGCTCGTGCTGCCGGCGCTCTACGACCGCGAGACCCGCCGGGAGATCCGCGCGGCGGTCGCCGATCTTGCCGCGCGCGTGGACGTGCTCGCCGAGACCATGCGGGGCGACTGGCCACCGGAGCGCGAGGACTGGGCCGGCTGGGGCCCCGAGCTGCAGGCAGAGGTCGATCGGCTCGATCACCAGGTGGTCGAGGCGCGCGAGGCTCGACGCTTCAACGTGCGAATGCTGTGGCATCGACACGACCTCGACGTCGATGAGCGCGCGATGACGGCGCTGCGCGCGGTCGTGCATCGGATGGAGGATGTGCTCTCGGCAGTCGCGAGCACAGCGTGGGAGCGCCCCGTCGGCATCAGCATCGAGCACGACGAGCGGCAGCTCGCTGCCGACGCGATGGGCGCCTTGGCCGCCCACATGCACGCGTGGCACGCCCGCGGCGACGCGCCTGCCGCATCCGCCGCCTCGGGCGAGGCGATCGACGCGCTCTACCGGCGGGTGATCGACGCGGATGAGCCGCAGTCCGGGCTCGCGTCGGTGGTCTTCGCGCTGCGCGCGATTCGCGAGCGGATCGACTGGGCGGTGAGTCAGGACCCCGAGGCCTGAGGCAGCGCTGGCTCGGCTGCGAGGGGGCTCCAGACGGTCGCCCATATGGCTTGACCTCACGCGGCTTGCACACGGTGTGGCTTGACAGGCGCGCGTCGCCGTTCTACTGTCAACAATCAAACACCAGGTCGTTTCGCCCACTGCAAAGGAGCAGTCCATGAACCTGCACTCGCTGCTGCAGCGCCGCGCCGCAGACGCCGGCCCCATCCGCGTCGGTGTGATCGGGGCGGGCAAGTTCGCCTCGATGTTCTTGACCCAGGCATCGGTCACGCCCGAGCTTCACGTCATCGGCGTCGCCGACATCAACGTGCCCAAGGCGAAGGACGCGCTCGAGCGCACCGGCTGGAGTGCCGAGCGCTACGCCGCGACGAGCCTCGACGAGGCCGCCCGCACCGGGCTCACGGCCGTCGTCGACGACTCGATGGCGCTCATCGCGCACCCGTCTGTCGAGGTCATCCTCGAGATCACCGGCAACCCGCTCGTCGGCACCGACCATGCGATCGCCGCCATCGACAACGGCAAGCACGTGATCATGGTCAACGTCGAGGCAGACTGCATGGTGGGGCCGCTGCTGCAGCGCCGCGCCGCCGCGGCCGGCGTCGTCTACTCGATGGCCTACGGCGATCAGCCCGCTCTGATCTCCGAGCTGGTCGACTGGTGCCGCACGGTCGGCTTCGAGGTCGTCGGCGCGGGCAAGGGCACGAAGTACCTCCCCGAGTACCACTACTCGACCCCCGACACCGTGTGGGACCACTACGGCTTCAGTGACGAGCAGCTCGCCTCCGGCGACTTCAACCCCAAGATGTTCAACTCCTTCCTCGACGGCACGAAGTCGGCCATCGAGATGGCCGCGGTCGCCAACGGCGCCGGCCTCACGCCGCAGCTCGACGGGCTGGCGTTCCCGCCCGCCGGCGTCGACGACCTGCCGCACATCTTCCGTCCGCACGCCATCGGCGGCTCGCTCGACCATGCCGGCACGGTCGAGATCGCCTCGAGCCTTCACCGCGACGGCAGCGAGGTCGAGCGCGACCTGCGCTGGGGCGTCTGGGTCACCTTCGAGGCGAAGACCGACTACGCGGTGCAGTGCTTCGCCGAGTACGGCGTCAAGACCGACGAGACCGGCCGCTTCGGCTCCCTCTACCGGCCGTACCACATGATCGGCCTCGAGCTCGGGGTCTCGATCGCCAGCGCCGTGCTGCGCGGCGAGGCCACAGGAGCGCCAACGGGCTTCCGCGGCGACGTCGTGACGACCGCCAAGCGCGACCTTCGAGCCGGCGAGACGCTCGACGGCGAAGGGGGCTTCACCGTCTTCGGCAAGCTGCGCCCCGCCCGCTTCTCGCTCGAGCACCATGCCCTTCCCCTCGGTCTCGCACACGGCGCCAAGCTCATCCGCGATGTGCCCAAGGACCGCTCGGTCACCTGGGACGACGTCGAGACGGATGCGTCGCTGTCGGCAGTGCGGGTCCGTCGCGAGCTCGAGGCGGAGTTCCGCGCGGAGCACGCCGCAACGATCCCGTAACTGGTGACAGTCCGACTGTTGACAGTAGCAGTCCCCGCTTGCTTCACTCTCCACGACCCAGCCGTCCACTTCGCAAAGGAGCGAACATGCCAGCACTGCTCGAGCGCGTACTGACGCTGCTCGACCGCATCGTCCAATGGGCATGCGTCATCGCACTGGTCGTGATCACGGGTTCCGTGAGCTGGCAGGTGCTCACCCGCTACGTCACCCGCGACTCCGCGTCGTGGACCGTCGAGCTCGCCTCGCTCGCCTTCGTCTGGCTGTCCATGCTGGCGATCGCGCTGGGCGTGCGCCAGGGCCGCCACATGGTGCTCGACATCTGGGAGTACGTGCCTGAGCGTCGCTGGCTCCGCATCACGATCACGACGATCGCGAGCGTGCTCGTGCTCGCGACGCTCGTCGCGCTGACCGTCTTCGGCATGGAGGCGCTGCCCAGCGCGATGCGGCGCACCATGCCGGGCATGGATCTGCCGTTCGGCTTCATCTCGCTCGCGGTGCCGGTCGGCAGTGCGATCGCCGCGATCTTCGCGGTCGAGGCCTGGTGGAAGCTCGTGCGCGAGCCAGACCCCGAGGTCGACCCGCTGCCCTCGGCAGTGCTGTTCCAGTCCGAGGAGGACACCATGGTGAAGGGCGAGATCTGATGGGGCCGCTGCTGCTCGGAAACTTCGCCGGAGCGATGCTCCTGCGCGTGCCCATCGGCTTCGCGCTGGCCATCGCCTCCATGCTGACGATCTGGATCGTCACCGACACCCCGCTCGCGATCGGTGCGCAGCGCATCGTCGCCGGCATCACGCCGTTCGCGCTGCTGGCCATTCCGCTGTTCATCCTTGCCGGCGGCATCATGAACGCCGGCGGCATCACCAAGCGCCTGCTCAACCTCGCCGATTCGATCGTCGGTGGGATGCGCGGCGGCCTGGCGCAGACGAACGTGCTCTCCGCCCTCTTCTTCGGCGGCATCTCGGGTTCGGCCGTCGCCGACATCTCGAGCCTCGGCCGCATCCTCATCCCCGCGATGAAGGCACGCGACTACCGGGCCGCCTACTCGGCAGCGGTGACCGCCGCTGCCCCGATCGTGGCGCCCATCATGCCGCCGTCGATCACGATGATCGTCTACGGCGTGGTCTCTGGCACGTCGATCGGGCAGCTCTTCTTCGCCGGCATCGTGCCCGCGATCCTCTACATCGCGATGGTGATGGTCACGGTGCACCTGACGGTGCGCAAGCGCGGCTTCACCGAGGACCTCCAGGCCAACACCGCGAACATCGACCTCATCGGCAAGACGCCGAAGGAGGAGCGCCCGCCGTTCTGGAAGTCGCTGTGGGGCGCCACGCCCGCGCTGCTGCTGCCGCTGCTCATCCTCGGCGGCATCCGCTTCGGCTGGTTCACCGCCACCGAGGCATCCGCGGTCGCCGTGGTCTACGCGCTGCTCGTCGGCGTCTTCATCTACCGCGAGCTGACGCTGAAGAAGCTCATCTCCTCGCTCGCGGAGTCCTCGCTCATGGTCGGGTTGATCATGCTGGTGCTCGCCGCAGCGCAGCTCTACTCCTGGGCGCTCACCTCTGGCGGCGTGCCGCAGGCTGCTGCCGACGCGATCTTCGGGTTCAGCGACAGCCTCGTGGTGCTGCTGATCCTCGTGAACGTGCTGCTGCTGATCGCAGGCATGTTCATCGAGGCGAACGCGGCGCTCATCATCATCACGCCCATCCTCTACCCGGTGCTCACCGAGCTCGGCGTCGACCCCGTGCACCTGGGCATCATCATCGTCGTCAACCTGGGCATCGGCCTCATCACGCCGCCCGTCGGCATCGCTCTGATGCTGTCGTCCGAGATCGCGAAGGTGAAGTTCATCTCGGCGATCCGCGCCTCGTGGCCGTTCCTGCTGTGCGGCCTCGTCTACATGATCCTCATCACCTACATCCCGCAGATCTCACTCTGGCTGCCGTCGCTGCTGTCGGTCAGCGCCGAGTGACGACTGCAAGCCCCTAGGAAGGAACACCATGCGCAACTCCATCAAGGCTCTCGCGGGCGTGGGCATCGTCGCCCTCGCTCTCACCGGCTGCTCATCTGCAGGCGACCCCGCCGGCGGCGACGCCGGCAACGGCGACGGCACCTACTCGCTCGTGCTCGGCCACGCCGGCTCCACCGAGGATCCGCGCCAGTGGGCTGCGGAGCAGTTCGCCGAGCGGATCGAGGTGGCCACCGACGGTCGCGTCACCGTCGAGGTGCACTCCGACTCCACCCTCGGCACCTGGGAGGAGATGATCGACGGGCTGCAGATCGGCAGCACCGACATCGTCATCGAGTCGATGCTCTCCGTCGAGGCCTACACCGACCTCGCCTCGATCGAGACGGCCCCGTTCCTCTATGACAGCGACGAGCAGTTCTTCGAGGTCTGGGAGGGCGAGCTCGGCCAGGAGATCCACGGCGCTGTGACCGAGGCATCGGGCTACGCGCTGCTGGGCAACATGTATCGCGGATCGCGCGAGCTCACCACCAAGGATCCGGTGACCTCGCTCGCCGACGTCGAGGGCCTCACCATCCGCACGCCCAGCGCGCAGACGATGATGGACACCTGGAACGCGCTCGGCGCCCGCGCAGAGGCGCTGCCGTTCAACGAGGTCTACTCCGCGCTCGAGTCGGGTGTGCTCGACGGCCAGGAGAACCCGCTCGACGCGATCCTGTTCAACTCGATCCATGAGGTCGCGCCCAACGTCACGATGAGCGACCACATGTACGCGAACTACCACTTCCTCATGTGGGACGAAGCGCTGCAGGGCTACCCGGAGGACATCCGCACGGCCATCCAGGAGGTCTCGGCAGAGGTGGGCCAGGAGTACACGGAGAACACCGTGACGAACCTGGAGGACTACCGCACGCAGCTCGAGGAGGGCGGCGCCGTCTTCCACGAGCTCGAGGATCGCGAGGCCTGGATCGACGCGACGCAGCCGGTCGTCGAGGGACTGCCCGACCAGGTGCAGACCTGGGTCGAGCAGATCCGGACCATGTGACGCATCCGTCTGCCCTGACGAGCTGACGGTGGCGGGGCTTGCCCCGAGCGGGCCCCGCCACCACACCCCACTCCGCGCCGCACACCCAGGCTGCGCGGCCCACCAACCCCACGCTGCGCGCCAGCGTGCCCACTCCAAGGAGACACCCATGAACCTGCACGAGCTGCTCAAGGAGCGCGAAGCACAGGGCAAGCCGATCACGGTCGGGCTGATCGGCTCCGGCCGCTTCGGCACCATGTACCTGGCACAGGCGCGCAACATCCCCGGTGTGCGCGTCGCCGCGATCGCCGACATCAACACCGCAAGAGCCCGTGAGTCGTTGGCCCGAGTCGACTGGCCGGAGGACGCCATCGTCGACTCGGTCGATGAGCTCGCCGAAGGCAAGACGGCGGTCATCGCCGACGCCATGGAGCTGTTCCGCACCGACATCGACGTGATCGTCGAGGCGACCGGCAACCCGATCGTCGGCATCAAGCACGCGCTCGCCGCGATCGAGACCGGCAAGCACGTGATGATGGTCACGGTCGAGGCGGATGCGCTGGCTGGCCCCGCGCTCGCGCAGCGCGCCAAGCAGGCCGGGGTCGTCTACTCGATGGCCTTCGGCGATCAGCCGGCGCTCATCTGGGAGCTCATCGACTGGGCGCGCACCTCGGGCTTCGAGGTGGTCTGCGCCGGCAAGGGCGCGAAGTACCTGCCCGGCTACAACCAGATGAACCCCGACAACGTGTGGGACCACTGGGAGTTCTCGGACGAGCTGAAGCAGTCGGGCCAGCTCAACCCATACATGCACACCTCGTTCCGCGACGGCACGAAGGCCGCGATCGAGATGGCCGCCGTCGCCAACGCCTCAGCGCTCGTGCCGAGCGATGAGGGCATCTCGTTCACGCCCGGCAACCTCGAGGAGATCGCGACCGTCTGCCGTCCGAAGGAGGTGGGTGGCGTGCTCGCGCACAAGGGCACCGTCGACGTGATGTCGAGCTACACCCGCGAGGGCGACTGGATTCCCCACAACACGCAGGAGGGCGTCTTCGTCGTGGTCAAGGCCACGAACGCCTACGTCGCCGAGTGCTTCCAGGAGTACCCGTGGCATCCAGACCCCACGGGGCAGTACGCGGCGCTCTACCGGCCGTACCACTACGTCGGGCTCGAGCTGAACGTCTCGATCGCCAATGCTGTGCTGCGCGGCGTCGCGACGGGCACGGCTGTGGGGTTCACGGCGGATGTGGTGGCGACGGCCAAGAAGGATCTGGCCGCGGGCGACACGCTCGACGGCGAGGGCGGCTTCGCGGTCTACGGCAAGCTCGTCTCGGCCCGCACCTCGGTGGCCGAGGGCTACCTGCCGGTGGCGCTCGCGCACCACGTGCCGCTCAAGCGCGACATCGCACAGGGCGAGAGCGTGCGCTGGTCCGACGTCGAGGTCGACGACTCGCTCGCCCAGGCGATCGAGCTGCGGCGCGAGACCGAGGCGCTCGCGGCAGCCGTCGCGCACTAGGCGCCAGTGACGACGCGCTCGCTCAGCCTCATCGGGCTGGGGGCGATGGGCCTGCCGATGGCCCGTCTGCTGGCCGCTCGCGGCGCGCTCACGGTGCACAACCGGAGCGTGCCGCGGGCGCACGCGCTGGCTGCGGAGGCCGCCTCGATCACGGTCGCACCGACGCCCGCTGGCGCGGCCGCCGAGGTGGTGCTGACCGTGCTGCCCGATCTGCCGGAGGTGCGCGCGATCCTCGCAGGCCCCGACGGCCTGCTCGCGGGCTGGCGTGACGCATCCGTCGCCCGCCCGATGCTCGTCGTCATGGGCACGGTCTCTGCGGTGGCGCTGCGGGAGCTGGCGGCGGAGCTGGCCGAGCAGGGAGTAGAGGTCGTGGATGCGCCCATGTCGGGCGGCGTGCTGGGCGCGGCAGCGGGGCGGCTGAGCATCTTCGTCGGCGGCACCGACGCGCAGGCGGCCGAGGTGGCCGCCGTGCTCGAGCCGTGCGCCAGCCGGGTCACGCGCATGGGACCGGTCGGCGCAGGCGCGACCGCGAAGCTCTGCAACCAGCTGGTCGTGGCGGAGTCGGTGACGGCGCTGTCGGAGGCCTTCGCGCTCGCGCGCGCGAGCGGCATCGACGCCGCGGTGCTCGCCGACGCGCTTGGCTCGGGCCTGGCCGGCAGCGAGGTGCTGCGGCAGAAGCGCCACCACTGGATCGACGAGGCGTTCGAGGCCGGCGGCACGATCGACTACCAGGTGAAGGATCTGCGCTACGCGCAGCAGGCGGCGGCTGCCGCGGGCCTGCGCCTGCGTGCTGCTGAGACGGCGCTCGCGATGTTCGAGGCGGCCTCTGCTGCCGGCGACGGCGGCCTCGATCACAGCGGCGTCTACCGGCAGGTGCTGAGGGATTGAGCGTGCGCGTCAGGCGCGCGCTTCGGCGTCCTCGAGCCTGCCGACGATCGCCTCGCGGGCCGAGCTGTTGTGCTCGCGCAGCACGGCCCGCGCCGCGTCGGCATCGCCCGTGGCGATTGCGTCGACGATCGGAGCGTGGCGCTCGGCAGCCATGTTGGCGATGGCGGTGTCGCGGCCGGCGGCAGTGATGACCGCGCGGGCGAGGCCGCTCACTCGGCGCCACGACTCGACGAGCGTGTGATTGCCGCTGGCGATGCAGATGGACTCATGGAACGCGAGGTCGGCGGCCACCTGGTCGGCGATCGGGCCCCGCTCGCTCTGGACCATGCGCTCGAGAGCCGCGCGGAGCGTCTCGATCACGGTGTCGAGATCGTCGCGCTGGCACACGGCATCGATGGCGAGGGCCTCGAGGGCGAAGCGCACGTCGAAGATGTCGCGCACCTCAGCGGTCGTGACGACCCGCACCGAGAGCCGGCCGCGCGCATCCTTCGTCAGCAGCCCCTCCTCCTCGAGGTGCCGCAGCGCCTCGCGCAGCGTGCCGCGGGAGACACCGAGCGACGCGCTGAGCTCGGTCTCGCCCAAGTGGGTGCCCTGGGCGAGCTCGCCGGTCGTCACCGCCTCGCGGAGCCGGTCGAGGATGAGCTCGCGCCGGGTGACGCGCTCGATGGCGCCGAGCGAGGAGAACTGGGCGTCGATAGCCATGGCTGTCACCGTACCTGAACGATCGTCGAGTTCATGTGCATGCTCCGGGCCATCAGTGGAGGTGGCTTGCGCCGTTGATGTCGATGTTCGTGCCCTGGAGGTAGGAGGCATCGGCGCTGGAGAGGAAGCTGAAGACTGCAGCGATCTCGTCGGTGGTCGCGACCCGGCCGATCGGGATGTCGGCGGCGAGCCGAGCCTCGGATTCCGCCGTCGAGCCGACGCGGATGTTGGTGTCGGCCGCGCCCGGCGTGACGGAGTTGATCGTCACGCCCGAGTCGGCGATCTCGCGCGCGAGCGCCTTGGTGAAGCCCAGGATCGCTGCCTTCGCAGCCGAATAGGGCACCTTGCCGAACACGCCGCCGCCGCGCTGCGCCGAGACCGACGACATGGTGACGATGCGGCCCCAGCCGGCGTCAAGCATCCCCGGCAGGAACGCCTTCGTCACGAGGTAGGTGCCGGTGGCGTTGACGGCCATCACGGTGTTCCAGAGCGCGAGCGTGGTCTCGAGGAAGGGCACGGGGGATGTGATGCCGGCGATGTTGGCGAGCGCGCCGACCAGCGGCAGGCGGCCTGCGTCGACCTCGGCCTGCACGGCAGCATGGGCGGCGAGCACCTTGGCCTCGTCGGCGACGTCGACGACGGTGCCGAACGCGGGCACGCCGTGCCGTGCGCCGATCTCGGCGGCGACCTGCGCGGAGCGCTCGCCGTCGAGGTCGAGGATCACGACCGCCCAGCCCTCGCGGGCGTAGCGGTCGGCCACGGCCATGCCGATGCCGCGCTCTGAGGCGGCACCGGTGACGACAGCAGTGCGCTGCGGGGCGGATGCGGTGGGGTCGGTCATGGAAGCTCCTTCAGTCTCGTCACTGGTGCAGCGACGCGGCCATCGCGTCGCGCAGGCGGGTGAGGGATCGGTCGGCGATGGAGGCGAGCTCGACGCGGCGATCGTCGCCGGCGACGGCGGTGGCGTCATCGACGTAGGCGCGGGTGGGCTGCTCGAGGGAGAAGCCGCCCGAGTAGCCGATCTCCGTCAGGGCGTCGAAGGCGGCGGCGAAGTCGACCTCGCCCTCGCCGATGCGGCGACTGAAGTCGCCGCGTACCGCGTCGCGCAGGTGCACGTGGGTGATGCGGCCCTGCCAGTCGGCGACGGTCTGGGCGATGCTGTCGCCAGCTGCGGTGACGTGGGCGACGTCGAGCACGATGCCGACCCGGGCGCCGGCGGCGTCGAGCCGCGCGTGCAGGGCGTCGGCGCGCTCGCGGCTCCAGCTGAAGCGCAGGAAGTGCAGCGACTCGATCCAGAGCTCGACACCGCGGAGGTGTGCGGCATCGGCGGCGGTGGCGAGAGCGTAGGCGACGCGATCGAGATCGGATCGCTCGTCGGTGATCGGCGCGTGGTCGAGCGCGCCGCAGGGGAGCACGAGCGCGTCGGCGCCGATCGCCGCCGACAGCCGCAGCAAGCGGTCGAGGTGCTGCGCGCGGGCGAGCTCGTCGGCAGCCGGGTCGTTGAGATCGCCGATGTCGCCGTTGACGCTGCGGACGCGCAGGCCGGAGGCGGTGACCGCTGCGACGACGCGAGCGATGGCGGCATCGTCGAGGTCGAAGGGCACGTGATCGCAGACGCCGGGCAGCGCGCCGAGGTCGATCTCGGTCGCGCCGAGTGCGGCGATCTCGACGAGCGCGTCCGCCAGCGACAGGTGCTGGAACGTGATCGTCGAGCACCCCAGCCTGCTGGGTAGCGACATCGATGTCTCCTCCCGCGCCGTCGCGACTCGGCGGCGCCGCCACCAGTGTATGACGTTGAACTGTTGACAATCAACAGGAAAAGTTCCCGTGCGTGGGCCACGCACGCGAAGAGGGGCCGCCCGCAGGCAGCCCCTCTTCGCGCAGCGCAGCGTCAGCCCAGCACGACGCCCTTGCGCCCGCCGATCGGGATCGGCGTGTAGCGCGTCACCTCGACGGGGCTGGCGAGCAGCCCCTCGAGCTCTGCGTTGAACTCCGCGACCGGCACGCCGGCGCCGTGCTCGTCGAGCAGGGCGGCGGAATCCCAATGCTCGATCATGATGATCGTGCCGTCCTCGGCCTCCTGGATCGCGTAGAGGTTGCAGCCCGCCTCCTCGTGCACACGCGGGATGACGCGCTCCATGGCGGCGAGCACACGCTCGCGCGCGCCCTCCACCGGCCGGAAGGTCGCCGTGACGACGAGCGCCTCGTCGGGTGTGATGGGTTCGGTCATGTCGTCGCTCCTGTTCAGCCGAGCTCGCGCAGGACGGTCTCGACGATGCGGTCCTTCGTCAGACCGTAGCGGTCGTGCAGCGTGGGCAGCGCGCCCGCGTCCAGGAACGCATCCGGGAGCCCGATCGGCACGATCCGCCGGCCGAGGCCCCTGCGGGCGGCCGCAGCCGCCACCGTCTCGAACAGCCCGCCGACCACCGTGTGGTTCTCGAGCGTCACCGCCAGGCGCGGGGTGTCGAGCTCTGCGAGCACGGTCTCGGCGTCGAACGGCTTGATGGTGGGAGCGTGCACGACCGCCACGTCGACCTTGTGGGCCGCCAGCGCATCCGCCGCCTGCAGCGCACGCATGGTCATGAGGCCCGACGACACGAAGACGACGTCGGCGCCGCCGCGCAGCACCTTGGCCTTGCCGAGCTCGAACGTGTAGTCGTACTCGTCGAGCACCGTCGGCACCTTGCCGCGCAGCAGGCGCAGGTAGGTCGGGCCCTCGTGGGCCGCGAGCTGCGGCACGGCCTGCGCGATGTCGATCGCGTCGCACGGGTCGACGATCGTCAAGTTCGGCAGGCCGCGGAAGATCGCCACGTCCTCGGTCGCCTGGTGGCTCGGGCCGTAGCCGGTCGTGAGGCCCGGCAGGCCGCCGACCACGTTGACGTTGAGGTTCGGCTCGGCGATGTCGAGCGCGATGAAGTCGTACGCACGGCGGGCGGCGAAGACCGAGTAGGTCGAGGCGAAGGGCACGAGGCCCGTCTCAGCCATGCCGGCGGCCGCGCCGAAGAGCAGCTGCTCGCTCATGCCCATCTGGAAGAACCGCTCGGGGTGGGCCTTCGCGAAGATGTGCATGTCGGTGTACTTGCCGAGGTCGGCGGTGAGCCCGACCACGCGCTGGTCGGTCTCGGCCAGCTGCGCGAGCGCGTGTCCGAAGGGGGCAGCGGTGGTGCGCTGGTCGGGATCGGCGATGGACGCGATCATCGCGCTCGTGCTCGGACCCTTGCGCTCGAAGCGGGGCGGGGTGGTGGTGGTCGTCATCGTGCGGCCTCCTCGGCGCTTGGTGACTGCTCGGCGCTTGCTGACTGCTCGGCACCTGCTGACTGCTCGGTGTCTCCGGCAGGCTCGTGGCCAGCGGTGAGCTGCGCGCGGCAGATCGGCCACTCCTGCTCCTCGATGCGCATGAAGTGCGCCTTCTCGCGCTCCTCCAGCAGCGGCACGCCCTTGCCGACCTTCGTGTCGCAGATGATCACCTGCGGCTGACCCTCGGGCGCGACGTGCGCTCGGCACGCGTCGAACGCATCCGCCAGCGCGCCCGCGTCGTTGCCGTCGATGCGCACGACGTGCCAGCCGAACGCGCGCCACTTCGCCTCGACGGGCTCGATGCGCAGCACGGTGCTGGTCGGGCCGTCGGCCTGCAGCGCGTTCATGTCGACGAGCGCGGTGAGGTTGCCGAGCCTGTGGTGGGCGGCTCCCATCGCTGCCTCCCAGGTGGAGCCCTCGTCGAGCTCGCCGTCGGAGAGGAAGTTGATCACGCGCTGCTCGGTCTGCCCCTGCAGTCGCATGCCGAGCGCCATGCCGACCGCGACCGTCAGGCCGTGGCCGAGCGAGCCGCCTGAGATCTCCATGCCCGGGGTGTACGAGGCCATGCCCGACATCGGCAGCCGCGAGTCGTCAGACGCATAGGTGACGAGCTCGTCGACGGGCACGATGCCTGCCTCTGCGAGCGCCGCGTACAGGCCGATCGCGTAGTGACCGGTCGAGAGCAGGAAGCGGTCGCGCCCCGCCCACTCGGGGTCGGCTGGGTCGTAGCGCAGCTGGTCGGCGTAGACGGCCGCCATCATGTCGGCCGCACCGAGCGCCTGCCCGACGTAGCCCTGCCCCTGCACCTCGCCCATGTCGATGGCGTGGTGGCGGGCGCGGTAGGCCGCCTCGGAGATGGCTCGGATGCGCTCGGCGCGGGTGCGGCCGACGTGGCCGGCCGTGCGGGGTGCGGTCGTCGCAGGCTGTGCGAGGCTCACGTGAGCACCTCCTGCTGCTCTGCCGGGGTGACGATCGCGGCGCGCTCGTCGGTCGCGGTGCCGATCACCCGCGGGGCGGTCTCGCGCACGGTGAGCCCCACGAGCGTCGAGATGACGCCGAGCGCCGAGAACAGCAGTCCGACGCCGATCCATCCGACCCATCCGTAGACCGCCGTGGCGATGAAGGGCAGGCAGCCGGCGACGATCGCGGCGCCGTTGTAGCCGAGCGAGATGCCGGAGGTGCGTCGGTTCGCGGGGAAGAGCTCCGAGAACCAGCTCGACTCGACGGCGAAGATCGGGTCGTGGCTGAGCACGAGCGAGAGCGCGATCGCGACCACGATCATCACGAGCGAGCCGGTGTTGATCATCAGGAACATCGGGATGCCGAACGCGATCGTGAAGATCGAGCCGATCAGGAACACCTTCTTGCGGCCGATGCGGTCGCTGAGCGCGCCGAACGCGAGGTGGCTGACGAGGCCGATCGCGCTGCCGACCAACGTGCCGATCAGCACGTTCGAGCTCTCGCTGATCACGGCGAGGCCGACGTAGGTGACGGTGAACGCGGTCGTGACGTAGTAGCCGCCGGTCTCTGCCAGACGGAGGCCGATGATGCGCAGGATGATCGGCCAATCCTTCTTGAGGGTCTCGAGCGCGGGCTGCTTGAGCACACCGTCCTGCTGCTGCACGGTCTCGAACTCGGGGCTCTCGGCGACGCGCAGGCGGATGAACAGGCCGATGATGACCATGACGCTCGCGAGCAGGAACGGCACCCGCCACGCCCAGTCGCCGGGCAGTCCGGCGGTCAGGAGGATCACGCCGTTGGCCAGCAGCAGGCCCGCGGGGATGCCGATCTGGGGCAGCGCGCCGAAGAAGCCGCGGCGGCGCGCAGGGGCGTGCTCGACGGCCATCAGCACGGCACCGCCCCACTCCGCGCCGTAGGCGACGCCCTGCACGATGCGCAGCATGATGAGCAGGATCGGTGCAAGGATGCCGACCATCGCGAAGGTCGGCAGGATGCCGATGGCGGTGGTCACGATGCCCATCACCACGAGCGACCAGATGAGGATGCGCTTGCGGCCGATGCGGTCGCCGAAGTGGCCGGCGAGATAGCCGCCGAGCGGGCGGAAGAGGAAGCCGATCGCGAGCGTCGCGAACGAGGCGAGCGCGCCGACGATCGGGTCGTCGGTGGCGAAGAACACGGTGCCGAAGTAGGTGGCCGACGCGGTCGCGTAGATGAAGAAGTCGTACGACTCGACGGCCGTGCCGATCATCGACGCGAGCGAGACCTTGACCGGATTGTCCTTCTTGGTCTCGAGCTGCTCGGCGCCCTGGGCGGGCGCGGGGCTGGTGGTGGACATGCTTCCTCCTCGAAGCGCGGGTGGGACGGCCGCGGGCGCGGTCGATCGGTGCGGCGCGTCAGAGCCGCGCCGGCAGGGGAGCTGTGGGGTCTCGTCCCGGGGTCTAGCCCTGTGGGGCCTCGTGTTGGTAGGTCTCGATGACCCGGCTGTCGTCGCGGCGCTCGAGGCCGGCGGCTGCTGCCAGCAGGTAGCGCTCGCGGGCTGCGGCGAGCACCGGCACGTCAGCGCCGACGGATGCGGCGGCATCGGCGACGAGGCCGGAATCCTTCACGAAGATGCCGACGGTGCTGGTGACGGGCGCGTCGGTGCCCAGCAGCATGCGCGGACCGCGGTCGGCGAGCATCCACGAGCCGGCAGCGCCGCCGCCGACGAGGTCGAGCACGTCGGCCTTGTCGAGGCCGAGCGACTCGCCCAGCGCGAGCGCCTCGGCGGCCGCCACGATGTGCACCGAGCACAGGTGCTGGTTGACGACCTTGATCGCCTGGCCCTGACCGAGCTCGGCGCCGACGGTGCGCACGGCGCCGAGCGGTGCGAGCACCTCGGCGACGCCCTCGAGGTCGGCCTGCGCGCCCGACGCGAAGATGATCAGCTCGCCCGTGGCCGCCCGCGCGACGCCTCCCGTGACCGGGGCGTCCACGACGGTGGCGCCCTGGGAGGTGAGGCGCTCGCCTGCGCGACGCACCGCATCCGGGCCCACGGTCGACATGATGAGCCAGGTGCGGCCGGCGACGACGGATGCGGCGCTCGCCTCGTCGACGAGCGCGTCGAGCTGGTCGGGGGTGGCGACCATGACGACCACGGTGCCGTCGGCTGGCGCCTGGGCGATCGAGGCCACGGCCGCGATGCCCGCCTCGGCGGCGCGCTCGCGGGCGGCCTCGAAGGGGTCGACGCCGGTCACGGCGAAGCCGGCTGCTGCGATGCGCTGCGACATGGGGGTGCCGATGGCGCCCAGGCCGATGAAGGTGACGGATGCGTGGCTCACGCGGAGCCCTCCTTGGTGGTCTCGAGGGTGATGAGGGAGTGGATCTCGAAGTGGCGGCGGATCGCGGCGCGGGCAGCGTCGGGGTCGTTCGCGGCGATGGCGTCGACGATCGGGTAGTGCACGACGTCGGTCTCCATGCGGCCGTGGGCGTCGGGGAGCTCTGCGGCGAGCGCGGCGGCACGGCGCTCGTGCATGGCCTGCTGCAGCGCGTAGGCGAGCCCCGACTGCATCATCGTGAAGACGGGGTTGTCCACGATGCGGAACAGGCCCGCGTGGAAG
Organism: Agrococcus sp. ARC_14; assembly: GCF_022436485.1. Lineage (NCBI taxonomy): Bacteria > Bacillati > Actinomycetota > Actinomycetes > Micrococcales > Microbacteriaceae > Agrococcus > Agrococcus sp. ARC_14. Next base: position 111,259 of record NZ_JAKUDO010000001.1, on the reverse strand, counting down.
GCGAGGTCGGCCTCGCTGGCGGCATCGTGCTCGCCGGCGGTGGTGCAGGCGACCATCTCGTCGACGAGGGTGCGCAGGCGCTCGGCGTCGGCGGGGGTGGCGCGGCGGGCCGCCTGCACGGTGACGACGGTCTCGAGCATCTCGCGGGCCTCGGCGATCTCGCTCGAGTCGAGGAAGCCGAGCGCGCGCATGGTCGTGAAGTAGGTGCGGATGACGTCGGGGCCGGGGGACTGCAGGTAGGTGCCGTGGCCTTGGCGGCGATCGAGGATGCCGATCGACTCGAGCTGCGAGAGGCGTTCGCGGAGCGCGCCACGGCTGACGTCGAGTCGGGCGCAGAGCTCGCGCTCGGGGATGAGCCGCCGGGAGCCGTCGGGCTCGGGATGCGAGAGGTCGATCAGCTGGACGGCGAACGCCTCGAGCGTCTCGTGCATGCTGGCCCCTCACCGTTGAGCAGTCGGACCAGATTGGTTCGACCAATGCTCGGCACGCTACGGCACGAGGGCGCTGCTTGTCAATATTGGTTCGACCAATATGGGAGAGGGCACCGCGCGGACGCTCAGGGTGACGGGGCAGGGAGCACGGTGAAGGGGATGGTGCTCTCGCCGACGCCCACGAACTCCACGACGACGGAGTACTCGCCACCGGTCGTGGGACCGCTCGCGATGCCCATCACCTCGACGAGCACGGTCTCGCCCGGTGCGATCGGCGGCAGCGTGTAGCCGACCTGGGACGACCGCCAGTAGTCGCCGTTGAAGCGCAGCATCGGCTGCACGAGCTCGGCGGGGTAGCGGATGCGCACACTCGGCCTGCCGGTGGCGTCGCCGACGTTCGTCACGGCCGCTGCCATCCCGACGACCTGGCTGCCGTGCATGCCCTCGCCGGGCGTCGTGCCGAGGAGCACGTGCTCCGAGCGCGGCTGATCGACCTCGGTGTAGTCGACATACCGGTACTCATCAAAGATGACGTCGATCGACACCCGCCGCGAATAGGCGTCCGCAGGCACCTCGGCGCGGCCGCTGGCGGTGAACTCGAGCGTCTCGCCTGGCCACAGGCCGATCATGAGCTCGCCCGACCCTCGCGCGATCGTGCGTCCTCTGGCCTCCAGCCGGTTGTCGAACAGGTTGGTGCCGAAGTGCATCTCGAGCGGCACCTCGACGCCGAAGTTCGCATGGTTCCTGAGCGTGAAGGTCGTCGTGGTCCGCTCACCCCAGGCGACGTGCCCGGTCGCGCCGTCCGTCTGTATCGTGACGTGCGCATCTGGAGCCTGATCGCAGACCGTGAGCCGCAGGGCGTCGAGCGTGATCCAGAACTTTGTGCCGATCCCCGTCACGTTCCGGACGCCGAGACGCTGCAGCTGCTCGGGCACGCGTGTGTGCTCATGACAGAAGCGGCCCGAGAGCATCAGCACCGAGCCGACCTCTGCGGCGTAGACGGATGCGCCGATCGTGTCGCCGTGGCCGTTGCCGGCGACGAGGATGGCGCGGTTGCCAACGATGGAGGGCACGAACCGCTGGATCATCAGCGCGTTCGTCGCATAGCGGTCGGGGCCGCCGATGCGTGAGAACTCCGCACCCTTGCGCGCGAGGCCGGCGCCTTGCAGCGCCCGCAGGTAGTCGTCAGGGAGGACCGAGGTCGAGCCGACGAAGACAATGTTGCGCGGGCCCTGGATGTGCGGCAGCAGTCGTTGCGCCCAGGCCCGCGGGTCGCCGATGGCGGGGAACACCGCCGCCCCCATCCGCGCGGCGACATTGCCGGCCGCCAGGCCGTCGGAGTAGCCGTTGCGTCCGATGATGAAGACATCGCCGAGCCGCCCGTTCGCGTGCCGGATCTGCTGCGAGAGCTCGATGGCAGAGTCGACGCGGTCGCCCGCGTTCGTGCCCACTCGATTGATGCGCGCACCCGGCAGCAGTTGGCGCGTCGCCGCCCACAGACGGTCGCTGAGCACGCTGCGGCTGCCGACGATGTGCACGTAGCGTGGGTTCAGCCGTCGGATCTCGGTGGCGACGGTCGAAGGGATCGAATCTCGGCGCACCATGAGCACGTGCGCACCCTCGGCTCGCGCGGCGGGCGGCACCGAGAGCGCGTCGCCGCCCGACTCGCCGGAGACCAGGTAGAGCACGCGGGCTCCGCCCATCTGCTGAGACATGAGCACGCTCGTCGCGTACAGATCCTTGCCGCCGATCCAGTTGGCGCGGACGACGGCGCTGCTCGAGGCGGCAGCGACGGTGGGAGCCACCACGATCCCCAGCATTGTGGCGACGACGATGACGATGGCAAGGGTGGCAGTGCGCAGCCTGCCCGGCGGGGTGCGCTGCGCAGAGAGCAGGGGAGTCGGCATGGTGACCTGTCGCGGGGCCCGAGAGCAGAGGACGGCGCGATCGGGAGAAGCCGCTGGGGTGCCGTACCTCGGATCCTAGGGGGCCGCTCGCCGCGGAAGAAGGTGCTGTTGCGGAAACGTTATCGACGCAGCTGCATCCGTACACCGGCCGGTCGGCGCGCGGGTGCGGCAGACACCTCACACCGCCAGCCCGAAGTGCATCAGCTCGTCGTCGGTGAGCATCCGTGACCGGATGAGGAAGCGCATCCCCGTCGGGCCTTCGACCGAGAAGCCGGCGCCGCGGCCGGGCACGATGTCGATCGTGAGGTGCGTGAACTTCCAGTACTCGAACTGCGAGGTCGACATGTAGATCTCGATCGGGTCGTCGAGCCCGGCGTCGACGGCGCCGAGCAGCACGTCGCCGGGGCCGGTGATGAACATGCCGATCGGGTAGCACATGGGCGACGAGCCGTCGCAGCATCCGCCCGACTGGTGGAACATGAGCGGTCCGTGCTGGGCAGTGAGCTGGCGCACCATGGCTGCTGCGTCGGCGGTGATCGCGACGCGTGATCGGGTGGCGGATGCGGTCATGGCGCGCTCCTCTTGGCTGCCGCGGCGGGTGGTTCGGCCCGGGCGAGACGGGGCGTCGATCGCCCGGGCCGGCTGATCAGAAGAAGCCCATGGGCCTTTCTGCGTAGGAGACCAGCAGGTTCTTCGTCTGCTGGTAGTGCTCGAGCATCTTCAGGTGGTTCTCGCGCCCGATGCCCGACTGCTTGTAGCCGCCGAAGGCCGCGTGCGCCGGGTATTGGTGGTAGGTGTTCGTCCACACGCGACCCGCCTCGATCGCGCGGCCCGCCCGGTAGGCGATGTCGCCAGAGCGGCTCCAGACACCGGCACCCAGGCCGTAGAGCGTGTCGTTCGCGATCGAGATGGCATCGTCGAAGTCGGTGAACTTCGTGACCGACAGCACCGGCCCGAAGATCTCCTCCTGGAAGATGCGCATGTCGTTCGTGCCCTCGAAGACGGTCGGCTCGATGTAGTAGCCGCCGGAGAGGTCACCGCCGAGGTCGACGCGCTCGCCGCCCGTGAGCAGCTTCGCGCCACCCTCCTTGCCGATGTCGATGTAGCTGAGGATCTTCTCGAGCTGGTCGTTCGACGCCTGTGCGCCGATCATCGTGGTCGGGTCGAGCGGGTTGCCCTGCGTGATCTTCGCGACGCGGTCGAGGCCATCGCCCAGCAGCTGGTCGTAGATCGAGCCCTGGATGAGCGCGCGGCTCGGGCACGTGCAGACCTCGCCGTTGTTGAGCGCGAAGAGCGTGAACCCCTCGAGCGCCTTGTCGTAGTAGCTGTCGCCCGTGTCGCGCGCGACATCCTCGAAGAACAGGTTGGGGCTCTTGCCGCCGAGCTCGAGCGTGACGGGGATGAGGTTCTGCGAGGCGTACTGCATGATGAGCCGCCCGGTCGTCGTCTCACCGGTGAAGGCGACCTTGCGGATGCGGGGGTGCTGCGCGAGCGGTGCCCCGGCCTCGATGCCGAAGCCGTTCACGACGTTCACGACGCCAGGCGGGATGAGGTCGCCGATGAGCTCCATGAGCAGCAGGATCGACGCCGGCGTCTGCTCGGCAGGCTTCAGCACGACGCAGTTGCCGGCGGCGAGCGCGGGGGCGAGCTTCCAGGTGGCCATGAGGATCGGGAAGTTCCAGGGGATGATCTGGCCGACCACGCCGAGCGGCTCGTGGAAGTGGTAGGCCACGGTGTCGCCGTCGAGCTGGCTGAGCGAGCCCTCCTGCGCGCGCAGCACGCCCGCGAAGTAGCGGAAGTGGTCGGCGGCGAGCGGAATGTCGGCCGCCAGCGTCTCGCGCACCGGCTTGCCGTTCTCCCACGTCTCGGCGACGGCGATCTGCTCGAGATTGGCCTCGATGCGGTCCGCGATCTTGTTGAGGATGTTCGCGCGCTCGGTGGGGCTGGTGTGCTTCCAGCTCTCGAACGCCTTCCAGGCGGTCTCGACGGCGCGATCGATGTCCTCGCTGGTGCCGCGGCCGACTTCGCAGAAGGGCTTGCCGGTGACGGGGGTGATGTTCTCGAAGTACTGCCCCTTTGCCGGGTCGACGAACTCGCCGCCGATGTAGTGGCCGTAGCGCGAGCGGTAGGTGGCGACGGAGCCCTGCTGGCCCGGCGCGGCGTAGACGGCGGGGCCCTGGGCTCCGGTGCCGTCGGACGGGGTCTGGATGTCGTCCTCGACGATGGTCATCGCGGTCTCCTTCGACTCGGCATGACGCGTCGCGACGGGGAGCCGCGACGGTGCGGTGCTGCGCACGCTACGCAGGGGCACGTTGCATCCCGTTGCGCGGTGGAGCTGAGGGCGGAGGCCCTTTCGGGCCTCTGCCGCGACCCCAGCGCCGAGGCCCGTCCCGGGCCTCGGTCTCCCTAGAGCTCCAGCCGCTCCAGCCTCGCCACCAGCCCCGCCCGCCGCGGTGAGCGCGCCGGCAGCATCCGCAAGCACTGCCGCAGCAGCTCGACATCGTCGCTGCCGGCGGCCGTGTCGGCGAACGCGAGCAGCACATCCACCCCCGCCTCCGTCATGAGCGACTCGCGCAGCGCGGCGAGCGCCGTCTCCCGCAGCTCCTCGACGCCGGGCGCGCGCGAGCCGGGCAGCGCGTCGCCGGGGTAGGCAGCCAGCGCCACGCGGTGCGCGCCGCGGTCGAGCAGCGAGAGCATCTGCTGCAGGTCGGTCTCGAGCGGGGCCTCGAGCCGATAGGGGCGAGAGGCGGGCACGAGGTGTGGGGCGGCCTCCGCGAGCACGCGCTTGAGGCGCACCATCTCCGGCCGCAGCGACTCGGAGCCCGGGTCGCCGTAGACCAGCTCGGCGAGGCGATCGCCCGCGAGGCCCTGCCGGTGGGTCGCGAGCATGAGCAGCAGCTCTGCATGGCGCTCGCTGAGCTCGACCGAGCGCTCGCCCTCGTCGCCGCGCAGCTCGAGCATCGCGAGGTCGCGGCCGAGCACGCGCAGGGTGGAGGTCGGCACGCGCGGGGTCGAGCGGCGGGCCGGGCGGGGAGCCGAGCGCCTCGGCTGCTCGCCGCGGGCGCGCAGCCTCGCGACCAGCAGCTCGCCCTCGACGGCCCGCGCGGTGGCGTCGACGAGCAGCTGCGCCTGGGCGGTCGCCGCCTCGGGCCCGCCCGTCACGTCGAGCACGCCCAGGATGCGGCGCGTCTCGGGGTCGCGCACGGGTGCCGCGGTGCACGACCACGGCTGCACGAGCCGGTTGTAGTGCTCCGGGCCGTGGATCTGCACCGAGCGGTCGAGCGCGAGAGCAGTGCCGGGCGCGGAGGTGCCGACGACGTCCTCCGACCAGTTCGCGCCCTCGACGAAGCCCATGTCGCCGGTGAGGGCCCGCACGCGCCGATCGCCCTCGACCCACAGGAGGCGACCGGAGGCATCCCCGAGTGCCACGACGACGCCCGAGTCGAGCGCGTCGCCGGGCAGCAGCAGCGAGCGGATCAGCTCGAGCGCGCCGGCGAGCGGATGCGCGCTGCGGTAGGCGGCGAGGGCCTCGGCGTCGAGATCGAGGGTCGGGGCACCCTCGACGCCGGCGAGGCTCGCGAGCGAGCGGCTCCAGCTGTCGCGCACGAGCGGGCGGATGGCGGCGAGGCGCGGATCGTCCGCGTTGCCGGCGACGAGCTCGTCGTGGGCGCGCTCGACCAGCAGTCGGGAGGCGCCGTCGCGCGGCTCTGTCCATGTGGGCATGGGGCTCCGTTCGCCATCGGGGAGCGTGTCGATCAGTGTAGCTGCGGGCGCTCGCGACGTGCCGGGCGATCGGGGCGGCCGGTGGTGGGCGCGCACGCGAACCACGGCGGTCGGCTTGGCGGACCGGCCCGATCCCTACCGGGCGGGCAGCTCAGCCGCGATCACGTGCTGCGGCCTGCCCTCCAGTGGGATCTCGCGCACGGCGCCGGATGCCGGATCGATGAGCGTCAGTCCGTCCCACCAGCCGTCGCGCGTGAAGCCGCCGGCGAGCACGGCCTGCCAGGCGGCGTCGTCGGCCGGCTGCCAGATGGCGACCGTCTCGTGCGGATGCTCGAGCGCCACGACCTCCTCCTCGCCGGTCGCCGGGTCGAGGAAGGAGGCGTTCGGCTGGCCGGTCGCGGTGCCGAATGGGCCCGTGCCGGCCGCGACGAGCGTGCCGTCGGGCGCCGTCGCGATGCCGTGCTGGTGCGAGTTCGCGGTCGTCTCGATGCGCTCGGTCTCGCCGGTCGCGGGATCCAGCAGCACCGTGACGAGCCCCTGGTAGGGCAGCGCCATGCGGCCGTCGGCCGTGATCGAGGCGTAGTGCGGCTTCTCCCAGCCGGCGAAGCCCAGGTTGCCGAAGGGTGCGATCTCGACCTGCCGCACCTCGAGGTCCTGCGGGTCGAACCCCGACGCAGTGTCGACGATCGAGACCGTGTAGCTGTCGTGGTCGATCGTCGCCACCCACTCGCCGGCAGGGTCGGCGAGCACGTCGAACGGCCGGATCCCCACGTCGACGCTCCCTGTGAAGCGCTCCTCGTCGACGTCGTAGACCTCGAGCCAGGCCGGGTCGGGCCAGCGGTGCACGGCGACGTAGACGTGCTCGCCGTCGGGCGCGACCGCGATGCCGAGCCCGCCGTCGCGATACTCGCCGAAGCCGACCTCGCTGGGCTGGTGCTCATAGGACACGAGCGCCGTGCGGCTGCGGGTGGCGAGGTCGACGACAGCGAGGCCCTCCGCCGTCGAGACGTAGGCGGTGCCGTCATGCGCGGCGACGCCCCACGGTGCCTGGCCGACCTCGACGACGTCGAGCAGCGCATCCGCTGCCTCGGGGTCGAGGATGGCGAGGCCGTCGGATGCGGCGAGCGTCACGAGCAGCGCCGGACTGGCGTCGGATGCGTCAACGGGCTCCGACGTCGGTGTCGCGGAGGGCTCGCCGACCGCGGGCGCTGTGGTCGACGGCTCCGGCATGGGTGCGAGCGCGCCGGGCGTGCAGCCGGCGAGCGCAGCGACGAGGAGCAGCGCGAGCGCGGGCAGGGTGGCGGATCTCGCCGGTCTGCGGCGCCGACCGCGGGCGCGTTCGGTCGAGGAGCGCACGACCAGCCTCATCGCACCGGAGCCCCAGCGGTCACGCCGCCGACGCTGAACCGGCGACGATACGAGGTGGGCGTCGTCGAGTACGCGCGCACGAAGCGCTGCCGGAGCGTCACCGGGCTGCCGAAGCCGCACGCCTCGGCGACCTGCGTCACCGAGAGCTCTGTGGTCTCCAGCAGCCGACGCGCCTCGTCGAGGCGTCGCGCGAGCACCCAGCTCGCCGGGCTCGTGCCCGTCGTCTCGCGGAAGCGGCGGGTGAAGCTCCTCGGACTCATGTGCGCCTGTGCAGCGAGTGACGCCACCGCGATCGGCTGGTCGAGATTGCCGATCGCCCACTCGAGTGCCTCGGTGATCGCGCCCTGGCCGGCCTGCTCGGGCAGCGGGCGCTCGACGTACTGCGCCTGGTCGCCGTCGCGGTGCGGAGCGACGACGAGCGCGCGGGCGACGGTCGCCGCGGCGGCCGCGCCGAGCTGCTCGCGCACGATGTGCAGACAGGCGTCGAGGGCGGATGCGGTGCCGGCGGAGGTGAGCACGTCGCCGTGGTCGATGGAGAGCGCGGCGGGCCGCACGTCGACGGCGGGATGCCGTCGCGCGAGCTCGTCGGCGCGTGCCCAATGGGTGACGGCGGCGCGCCCGTCGAGCAGCCCGCTCGCGGCGACGGGGAAGGCGCCGAGGCACAGCCCAGCGATGCGCGCGCCGCGCGCGTGGGCATCGCGCATCAGGGTGATCAGCGCCTCGGGAACGGGCGGCAGCGCATCAGGCCACGACGGCCAGATGAGCAGATCCGCATCCATCGCCGCCTGCGCATCCGCGAGCCCGGCGACCAGTAGTCCCTCGGTCGTGCGCACGTTGGCACCGTCGTCGCTCCAGACGACGGTGCTCCAATCGGCGAGGCCGGCGCGGGCCACCTCGCCGAAGACGAGCAGCGGCGTCGACAGGTGGAAGGCGGTGATGTCGTCGAAGGCGTGGATGGCGATGCGCAGGATTGGCCCGATCTCATCGAAACTGTGCGTTTGCGCCACTCACGATACCTGAGCAGTGGAGGCCACGATGGATGCAGGCGGGCCGATCGGCCGCCGACCGGCTTCGAGGAGGACCCATGCCGAACCGCGCCCTGATCATCATCGACGTGCAGAACGAGTACTTCGATGGGCCGGTGCTGCCCATCCAGCACCCCGCTCGCGACGGCTCGCTCGCGAAGATCGTCGATGCGATCGACGCGGCCGAGCGTGCCCGCATGCCGATCGTCGCCGTGCAGCACGAGCTGCCCGAGGATGCGCCGGTGTTCGCCAAGGGCTCGGCGGCGCACGCGGTGCACGACGCCGTCGAGGCTCGGGCGACCGACGCCTGGCTGCGCTCCAGCAAGGCCGTCGCGAGCGTGCTCGCCGACGACGCGCTCGTCGCCCGGCTGCGCGAGCAGCAGGTCGACACGCTCACGCTCGTCGGCTACATGACCAACAACTGCGTCCTCGGCACCGCCGCCGCAGCCGAGCCGATGGGCTTCGCCGTCGAGGTGCTCTCCGACGCGACGGGAGCCATCCACCTCGCGAACGAGGCCGGGAGCGCCTCGGCACAGCAGGTGCACGAGACGCTCATGGTGCTGCTGCACTCGAACTTCGCGGCGGTCGCGACGACCGCCGCGTGGACCGATGCGGTGCAGGCGGATGCGGTGCTCCCGAAGAGCGACCTGGGCACCTCGGCCGCGCAAGGGCGTGCGGCCTTCGGCGAAGCAGCCGCCGCCTGATTCGCGCGCGGGCGCTGCTCCAAGCGCGCCCGCTCGCGTCAGTGCCGCATCGGCCCCACCAGCAGCCCACGGTCCTCGCGCATCCACACCTGACCGGTTGCGCGGTGCTCGGCGCGCGTCGCGAAGCGGTAGCGATAGATGCGCGCTCGCACCCACCGCGGCCGCTCGCCGTCGAAGGGGTCGTGCCCGAGCAGCCGCAGCGTCGGCGCATCGGCCTCGAGCAGCCGCTCGAGCAGCACCGTGAACCACGCTCCGCGCATCCCCAGCGCCAGGAACCACATGAGCCAGTCGAGCCGCAGATGGTACGGCGCGAACCAGCCGGGCACCCGCCGCACGTCTCCCGGCTTGCCCCGGAAGCCGTACTCGACCCACTCGGCGTCACCTGACGCATCCGACCCGAGGTCTTCAGCCATCGTGCCCTCGATCACGATCTCCTCGCGCACCCTCGTGACGGTGCCGAACGCGCCGTAGGCGTTCGCGAGCCGCACCCGGTTGAAGGATGCGTTCATGAGCTGGCGGCGCGAGGCGAGATTGCGCACGGTCGGGATCGACAGCCAGACGGAGGCGAGGAAGACGAGGGCCACGAGGATGCTCCACCACGCGGGCGTCGGCGCGTGCTCGCGGGCGGTCCAGGCGGGGACGAGCCACGCGACCGCGCGGTCGTCGACGGCGGCGAAGGCGAGCACGATCGTGATCCAGTTGAGCCAGGCGAAGTTGCCGGTGATCACCAGCCAGAGCTGCGTGAGGATGACGACCGCTGCGGCGGCGCTCGCGATCGCGGCGGACACCGGGTGCGGGATGACGATCGCGAACAGCAGCCACGGCACGGCCAGCTGCGCCACGTGGTTGGCGACCACCTCGCCCTGGTGGAACCAGCGCGGCAGCAGGTGCGCGGTGCGGCTGAGCGGCCCCGGCATCGGCTGCGTCTCGTGGTGGAAGGTGAGCGCCGTGAGGTCGCGCCACTCGCGACCGCCGCGGATCTTGATCATGCCGGCGCCGAACTCCAGCCGGAACACCAGCCACACGACCAACAGCAGCGTCAAGGTCGGGGGTGCCGACGCATCCGACCCCAGGAACGCCACGAGGAAGCCCGCCTCGCAGAGCAGCAGCTCCCAGCCGAAGCCGTAGAAGGTCTGACCGAGCGGCAGGATCGAGAGGTAGACGATCCAGAGCGCGAGGAAGGCGAGCATCGGCAGCCAGGGCGGGCCGAGCTGGGGGAGGCCGGCGACGAGGGTGAGCGCGATCGAGATCGAGATGAGGCAGAGGATGCGCAGCAGCCGGTCGGAGTAGTGCCAGCGGAAGATGCTGGGCTGGCCGTCGAGGGCGCCGGCGGCGATCACGCGCGGGGCGGGGAGCAGCCCGCGCTCGCCGCAGAGCGCCGGGAACTGCAGCAGCGTCGAGACGAATGCGATCGCGAAGACGGCCGCGGTGCCGCGCTGCAGCACCTGTCGGGCGAGCTCGGCGTATGGGGCGTCGAGCCAGGTGAGCGCTGCCCAATCCATGGCTCACCTCCTCCGACCCACTGGTCGAGCAGCCGGGCGAGGCCCGGCGTCTCGGCACCCTTCCCGTCAGCGTTGCGCGCCACTTGGCGCGGGACAAGCCCCGTCAGCCCGGCAGCACGCGCACGCCGCGCTGCCGGGGCGACCTCGGCGAGATGGCGACGTCGGGTGGGGCGAGTGCGTCCGGAACTCTTCTGGCTGTGGGTGCACTCGATCGGACTATCCAACTGGAGCGCCGCTCTGACCGAATTGCTCCGGCGCACCGCCGCGTGTCAGCCGTGTGCGCCGTGCACGCCGCGCAGCCCGCCGCCCAGCAGGGGCGACGGGCTGCGCGATCACCGGCGCGAGCCGATGGCGGCTGTCCTACTGGTTGCCGAGCTTGCCGTCGATCGAGGTGCGCACGTCTTCGATCTTCTCCGCGTGCTGCCCGCCGGTGACCTCGTTCGCCTTCTCGGCGACGGCGCCGAGCACCGAGTCGCTGATCTCCTCGGCCTTCTCGCTCTTCAGAGCCGAGTCGATCTGGTCCTTGTTCTCAGCGACGAAGTTCTTCGCTGCGTTGGTCAGGTCATCCAGTGCGCCCATGGGTTTCCTCTCGTGCGCGGCCCCGCGCGTCACGTGACGTGCCGTCAGCCTCGCTCGAAACCTAGCCTCCGGGCTTCGCTGGCGTCCAGCATCCGACCGATCTCGCCATCGACCGGCGGTGAGGCTCACCCCGCCCTGAGCTCCTTGAGCGCCGCGTGCGCCGCGTGCCATCCGCTCATGCCGTGCACGCCGCCGCCGGGCGGGGCCGACGAGGAGCAGAGGTAGAACTGCCCGTCGATCGGCACGCGATAGGGCTTGAACGGGCGTGGTCGCATGAGCTGCTGCGTGCCGGCGAGCGAACCGCCGCCGATCGAGCCGCCGACCAGGTTGGGGTTCCAGCGCTCGAGCGCGGCAGGAGGCGTCGACCGCCGGTCGAGGATGCGCTCGCGGAAGCCGGGCGCGAAGCGCGCGATCTGCGCCTCGATGGCGTCGGATGCGTCACCCGGCCAGGCGTTCGGCACATGCGCGTAGGCCCATACGACGTGCTTGCCGCTGGGCGCGCGCCCCGGGTCAGCGGCAGTCGGCTGGGTGAGCAGCACGAAGGGCCGCTCTGGCATCTGCCTGCGCGCGACGGCCGACTCGGCTTCGACGATCTCTCGCAGCGTGCCGCCCACGTGCACGGTGCCGGCACCGGCGACGCGCTCGTCCTCCCAGGGGATCGGACCGTCGAGCAGCAGGTCGAGCTTCGAGACCGCGGGGCCGTAGTGCCAGTCGGCCATCCGGCGCGCATAGCGGCGAGGCAGTCGGTCGCCCGCGAGCCCGAGCAGCTGGCGCGGGGTGACGTCGAGCAGCACCAGATCCGCGCCGTCGAGCTGCCGCAGGTCGGTGATCTCGACGCCCGTCTCGATGCGAGCGCCGGCCGCCTGTGCGACGCGAGCCAGGGCATCCGGGATCGCCTGCGAGCCGCCCTTGGCGAACGGCCAGCCGGTCGCGTGGCCGACGCCGCCGAACGCGACGCCGAAGGCGCTGGTCAGCGGCGCGCCCAGCGGCAGCGTCGCGTGCGTTGCCGAGCCGGCGAAGAGCGCCTGCGCGGCCCCCGAGCGGAAGATCGTGCGTGCCAGCAGGTTCGCGGGCAGGGCGCCGCGCAGCCCGATGCGCGCCAGCAGCAGCGGGTCGTCGGGCACGCGGATGAGGGGCGAGAGGATGCTCGCGGCCGTCGCATAGGGATGCTCGGTCGCGGGCGCGTGGAGCCGCAGCCAGGCGTCGCGATCGACGCCGAGCTCGCGGGCGGTCTGCTCGGCGTCGCGGTGCAGGATGGCCGCGCGGCCGCCGGGCAGCGGATGCGCCATGGGGGACGCGGCGTGCACCCACTCGAGCCCGTGCTGCTCGAGCTTGAGCGCGCGGAAGGCGGGGCTCGTGGCGCCGAACGGGTGGCCGGCGGCGCCCAGGTCGATCGTCGCCTGGTCGTCGAAGGCGGTGGCGCTCGCGGCCGCGCCGCCGATGCCGTCGAGCCGCTCGACCACGGTCACCTCGAGCCCTGCGCGGGCCAGCACCGCGGCGGCCGTGAGCCCGTTGGGGCCCGCGCCGACGATGACGGCGGTGGTCACGCGCCTCCCTCGACGAAGCGCTCGCGCACCGACTCGCGGCTGATGCGCTGCAGCTCGATGATCTGGCCTTCAGCGCGGCCCTGCAGGTCGGTCAGCAGCGCGCGGTCGAAGCGGTCATCCCGCTCGGCCAGCTCGAGCAGCGCATCCCACATCGACAGCTTCGCGCGCACCATGCCGGTCAGCACGTCGAGCTCGAGCTGCGCCATGGAGCCGCGCCGGATGCGCAGCAGGTTGACCGGATTGATCGAGCCGACCGTCTGGAAGGCCAGCGTGAGCAGACGCTTCCAGCCGGCCGGCCGGAAGCCGAGGTGCTGGATGAGTCGGGCGAGGTCGCGTCGGTCGCGCGCGATGTCCTCGGCGAGGGCGAGCAGCGCAGGCTCGTGACGTGTGCCCTCGAAGGTGCGGGCGGCTGCCTGGAACGCTTGCAGACCGCCCTCGCTCGCCAGCAGATGCTCGTTGAGGTAGGTGGCGAGGTGCTCGTCGGCGTCGCTACGAGAGCTCCCGCTCATCGCTGCCTCCTTCGGGTCGGGGTACACGGACAGCCTTGCGCGTCGTCGTGGCGAGGGCAACCCGGACACCGCGGCAACGCCGCCCTCGATCATCGCCGCGATTTCGACGACTCCTGCAGCGTGGCCGACCGCCAGCAGGGCACTGGCCCAGCCTCGTTGGTCACTGCTCGCGGATGCTGCTCAGATGTAGACATGGAGCAATAGGTTGTGCTCATGTGAGCAAGAGAGGCAACATCCGCAGATTTTGGTGATCGCTGGTCATACCGTGAGGTTCACGAAGCACTGCCTGACGGAGCACCAGTGCGACCGCGCTGAGAACCAGGAGTCGACGGATGACCAACAAGATGACCGCAGTCCAGATGTACGCGCCGGGCGACCTCCGGGTCGAGGAGGTCGAGGTGCCGGTGCCGGGTGCCGGTGAGATGCTCGTCGCCGTCGCCGCGTGCGGCGTCTGCGGCTCCGACATCCCGCGCATGAACGTCAACGGCGCCTACCGTGCCCCGATCATCTGCGGCCACGAGTTCTCCGGCCACGTCGTCAGCGTCGCCGCCGACGTCACCGCGTTTGCCGTCGGTGACCTGATCTCCGTCCCCCCGCTGCTGCCGTGCCGCCAGTGCGAGAGCTGCGAGGCGGGCCACTTCAGCCTCTGCGAGGACTACGACTACTTCGGCAGCCGCCGCGATGGCGCCTATGCGCAGTACGTCACCGTGCCCCAGGACAACGCTCTGAGGATGCCTGAAGGGCTTGACCCGCGTGCCGCCGCGATGATCGATCCCAGTGCCATCGCCCTGCACGCCCTGCTGCGCACGAGCATCGGCGAGGGATCGCGGGTCGCCGTCATCGGGGCCGGTCCGATTGGCCTGTTCGCAGTGCAGTGGGCACGCATCATGGGGGCCACCGAGGTGCTCGCAGTCGATCTCAACGAGCAGAAGACAGCCATGGCCGTCGAAGCCGGCGCGACGCACACCGCGGTCAACGATGACCAGGCTCGCGGCCACGCAGGCAAGGGCTACGACGCGGTCATCGAATCGGCCGGCGTGCCGCCCACCATCGCGCTTGCGGTCTCTCTGGTCGCTCGACGGGGTCACGCGGCATTCATCGGCATCCCGAATGCCACCGTCGAGTTGGAGAAGAAGGTGTTCAGCCACTTCCTCAGGAACGAGGTGACGCTGCATGGCAGCTGGAACTCGTTCTCGGCGCCGTTCCCGGGCCGCGAGTGGACCGAGTCGGCCGAGCGCCTCGCGAGCGGAGAGCTGCGCTGGGAGTTCATGATCACGCACGAGCTCGGTCTCGATGAGCTGCCGGACACCATGAGGCAACTGTTCGATCGCTCGATCTTCAGCTCGAAGGTGCTGTTCCTCCCCAACCAGGGGTGAGCTCATGACCATCGCCATCGCCATCGCCATCGCCATCGCCATCGACGGTGACACGGTCGACAGCGGGCGACGGAGGCGACCCCCGACATCCATCACCACGTCCACTCGCTGGTCACGTCGACCCAGCAGTAGGGCCCCCACGACCGCATCGACTGCAGGAGCGCACGCATGAAGGCAGAGACCGAGCTGCTAGCCGTCCGGGCCGCCGAGCTCTATTACGAGGATGGCAAGACGCAGGATGAGATCGGAGCGATCCTGCGGCTGACGCGCTGGAAAGTCGGCCGATTGCTGACGCAAGCCAAGGAGGCCGGCTTCATCCGCATCGAGATCGTGCACCCGCGCGCGCGGCGCCTGCCCTTGGAGCGCGCATTGAAGGAGCGGTTCGGGCTGCTGGACGCCGTCGTCGTGCCTGAGGCCGGTGCCGAGACTGAGCCAGAGCTGCGCCGCCGAGTCGCCGCTGGCGCCGCCGAGTACCTCACGGGACTGCGGCCGGTGCCGCGCACCCTTGGCCTGAGCTGGGGACGCACGATGCACGACATCGCCGACCAGCTGGTCGAGGGGTGGGCGAACAACGTCAATGTGGTGCAGGTCAACGGCGGTGTCAGCCTCAACCGACGTGCCTCCAATGCAGCCAACACCGCCGTGACGATCGCCCAGAAGGCGGGCGGCAGCGCGACCCTGCTGCCTAGCCCGGCGATCCTCGAGGAGCGCGCGACACGAGAGGTGATCGAGGGCGATCGCACGGTCGCAGGCGTGCTGGAGCTCGGCCGAGGCGCCAGCGCCTACGTGTTCAGCGCGGGTGCGGTCGACAGCCGCTCCGTGCTCGTCGAGAGCGGCTATCTGTCGACCGACGACGTGGCCGAGCTGGTGCGCAAGGGCGCGGTGGCCGATGTGCTCGGCCGCTTCATCGACGCCGACGGCAACATCATCGACCCCTCGCTCGACGCGAGGACGCTCGGGATCTCGATCGAGACGATCCGGCAGGCGAAGGTCGCCATCGCCGTCCTCGCTGGCGAGGCGAAGCACGACATCTGCCGCACCATCGTCGCCAGCGGTCTCTGCACCGTGCTCGTCACCGACGACGAGACCGCGAGATATCTGCTCGAGGGCGAGCAGTGATCCCGGATGCCGCCCACGGCACGACCACGGACGCGTCACGCGCACCTGAGCACGCTGATCGACGCGCACGCGCGCGCGATCTGAGAGGACGAAACGACATGAGCATCGTGAGAGCAATGGCACCCGCGCAGCGCGCGGTCGACATGCTCGGGCCAGACGTCAGTGAGTCCGCACTGCGCGGATTCCTCGAGGGGCTGCCGGGCGTCGACGCCGTCGGCCTCGAGCAGCGCGCCGCAGGCTTGGGCACGCGATCGATCAAGACCACCTCGAAGCGATGGGCGCTCGACCGCATCATCGAGCTCATCGACCTGACGACGCTCGAGGGCTCGGACACGCCGGGCAAGGTGCGCTCGCTCGCGAGCAAGGCAGTCACGACGGATGCGTCCGACGCGTCGGCGCCGCGCGTCGCGGCTGTGTGCGTCTACGGCGACATGGTCGGGGCGGCGGTCGAAGCGCTCGGCGCCGCCCACGGCGACCCGGACGACGGCAAGATCGCGGTCGCCGCCGTCGCGACCGCCTTCCCGAGTGGTCGCGCATCGCGCGCCGTCAAGCTCGCCGACACCGCCGAGGCGGTCGCGGCCGGCGCCGACGAGATCGACATGGTCATCGACCGCGGTGCCTTCCTCGCGGGGCGCTACGGGCACGTCTTCGAGGAGATCGTCGCGGTCAAGCAGGCCTGCCGCCGCCCCGACGGCTCCGCGGCATCCCTCAAGGTCATCCTGGAGACCGGCGAGCTCACCACCTACGACAACGTGCGCCGGGCCTCCTGGCTCTCGATCCTCGCCGGCGGCGACTTCATCAAGACCTCCACCGGCAAGGTGAGCCCGGCGGCGACGCTGCCGGTGACACTGCTGATGCTCGAGGCCGTGCGCGACTGGCACCGCATCACGGGCGAGCGCATCGGCGTCAAGCCTGCCGGCGGCATCCGCACCTCGAAGGACGCGATCAAGTACCTCGTCACCGTCGCCGAGACGGTCGGCGAGGACTGGCTCCAGCCGCACCTGTTCCGCTTCGGCGCGTCTTCGCTGCTGAACGACGTGCTGCTGCAGCGCCAGAAGCTGACCACCGGCAGCTACTCCGGCCCCGACTACGTCACCATCGACTAAGGATCATCGCCATGAGCTTCCTCGAGTACGCCCCGGCTCCGGAGTCGACCTCGATCCTGCGGCTGCAGGATCAGTACGGCCTGTTCATCGACGGCGAGTTCGTCGAAGGCGGTGGCACACCCTTCGACACCATCGCCCCGTCCACCGGCAAGAAGCTGGCCACCATGTCGTGCGCTGACGGCCACGACGTCGAGCGTGCCGTCACGGCGGCCCGTCGCGCCTACGACACGACCTGGTCGAAGCTCTCCGGGCGCGACCGTGGCAAGTACCTGTTCCGCATCGCGAGGCTCGTGCAGGAGCGCGGCCGCGAGCTGGCCGTTGCGGAGAGTCTCGACAACGGCAAGCCGATCAAGGAGACCCGCGACTTCGACATCCCGACGGTCGCCGCGTGGTTCTTCTACTACGCCGGATGGGCCGACAAGCTCGAGCACGCGGGGCTCGGACCGAACCCGAGGTCGCTGGGCGTCGCCGCGCAGGTCATCCCTTGGAACTTCCCACTGATGATGCTGGCGTGGAAGATCGCACCCGCGCTCGCGGCCGGCAACACCGTGGTGCTCAAGCCGGCCTCCACCACTCCGTTGACAGCGATCCTGTTCGCCGAGATCCTGCAGCAGGCCGATCTGCCCCGTGGCGTCGTCAACATCCTGACAGGGCCCGGCTCGATGGGCGGCCAGCTGGTTGCACATCCCGGCGTCGACAAGGTCGCGTTCACGGGCTCGACCGGAGTGGGCCAGACGATCGCTCGATCGATCGCGGGTCAGCGCAAGAGGCTCACCTTGGAGCTCGGCGGCAAGGGCGCGAACCTCGTCTTCGACGACGCGCCCATCGACCAGGCGATCGAGGGCGTGGTCAACGGCATCTTCTTCAACCAGGGCCAGGTCTGCTGCGCAGGATCCCGGCTGCTCGTGCAGGAGAGCATCCACGACGAGTTCGTCGACCGGCTCAAGGCGCGCATGCAGACGCTGCGCGTGGGAGACCCGCTCGACAAGAACACCGACGTCGGCGCCATCAACTCGGCCGCGCAGCTCGCGACCATCGCCGAGCTGGCCGACGCAGGCGAGGCCGAGGGCGCCGAGAAGTGGAGTCCGGACTGCGTGCTGCCGAGCGAGGGGTTCTGGTACGCGCCGACGATCTTCACGAACGTGCAGACCAGCCACCGCATCGCGCGGGAGGAGGTCTTCGGACCGGTGCTCTCCATCCTCACCTTCCGCACCCCGGCCGAGGCCATCGCGAAGGCCAACAACACGCCATACGGGCTGTCCGCTGGCATCTGGAGCGACAAGGGGTCGCGGGTCCTGGCGCTCGCCGATCAGCTGAGGGCCGGCGTGGTTTGGGCGAACACGTTCAACAAGTTCGATCCCACCTCACCATTCGGTGGCTACAAGGAGTCGGGCTACGGCCGAGAGGGCGGGCGCCAGGGCATCGGCGCCTACCTGCAGGCCTCCGAGGCTCAGCAGTCCACCTCGACTCCGCGCGGTGCGAGCCGCCGATCCATCACCGCCGCGACGCCCGCCGCGCTGCCTGCCAAGACCTCGTCCCGGAAGAAGGCCGCCAAGTGAATCGACTTGCCGTTCCCAAGACTTACAAGCTGTTCATCGGAGGCGCGTTCCCGCGCTCCGAGTCAGGGCGCAGCTACGTCGTCCAGTCGCCGAAGGGCCGCTTTCTGGCGAACTCGTCGCTCGCTTCGCGCAAGGACGCGAGGGATGCGGTGCGTGCAGCCCGCGCCGCGTTCGGCGGCTGGGCAGGGGCGAGCGCGTACAACCGCGGCCAGGTGCTGTACCGCGTCGCGGAGGTGCTGGATGGCCGGCACGGCCAGTTCGTCGATGAGATCGTGGCGCAGGAGGGCGGTTCGCGAGCGGCGGCCGCCGCGCAGGTGGACGAGGCCATCGACCGCTGGGTCTGGTACGCCGGCTGGGCAGACAAGTTCGCGCAGGTCGCGGGCAATGCGAACCCCGTCGCCGGCCCCTACTTCAACATCTCGGTGCCGGAGCCGACGGGCGTTGTCGCGATCATCGCGCCACAGGACTCCTCGCTGCTGGGCCTCGTGAGCGCCATTGCGCCGGCACTCGTGACGGGCAACACGGTGGTCGTGATCGCGAGCGAGCGGTTCCCGCTCTCGGCGATCAGCCTCGCAGAGGCGGTTGCGACCAGCGATCTGCCGGGTGGCGTGCTCAACGTGCTCACGGGCTCCCCGGCCGAGATCGCGCCCTGGCTCGCGTCGCACGCCGACGTCAACGCGCTCGACCTGGTCGGAGCGGGCGAGCTCGACTGGATCGCGCTCGAGACAGCGGCCGTCGGCACCGTGAAGCGCGTGCGTTGGCCCGAGACCGGGGCAGCGGCGGTCGCGCCATCGCTCGAACGCATCCGCGCGTTCACCGAGACGAAGACCGTCTGGCACACCAAGAGCATGATCTGAGCGATGGTTTCTGCTCACATGAGCAGAAACCATCCACCAATGCGCGAATCCGTTGCTCGCGTTGACACCACACGTCGACGAGAGCCACGCTCGACGAACTGCACTTGTGAAGAGCGAGTGCGCATTTGTTCACCGCGACATCCAATGAGGTATCGAACGGTCATGCTTGCCTACGAATTTTCCCCAGGAGCGACGATGACGCTCGTCGAGCGCCCCACGCCGCAGGCCGAGCCGGGCGGCGTGCTGCTCGAGGTGGTCGTGGCGGGCATCTGCGGCACCGACCTCAAGATCGCCCGCGGCGAGCATCGCCTCTTCCCGGAGGGCACCGTGCGCGTGCCGGGCCACGAGTTCGTCGGCCGCGTCCGCGAGAACCGCTCCGATCGCTCCGACCTCGTCCCTGGCTCACTCGTCGCCATCGCCCCCAATGTCGGGTGCGGCACCTGCGTCGCGTGCACGGGCGGGCGCAGCAACCTCTGCACCGCATACCAGTCGGTCGGGCTCACCTTCGATGGCGCCTTCGCCGAGACCGTCGCGATGCCCGCCCGGGCCGTAGAGCAGGGCAACCTGCTGCTGCTGCCGTCGGGCACCGACCCCGTCGTGGGCGCACTCGTCGAGCCGGTCGCGGCCGTGCTCCGCGGGATCCGCGCCATCGGCCTCACCGCATCCGACACCCTACTGATCAGCGGTGCGGGCCCGATCGGACTGATTGCGGTCCTCATCGCACGCCAGTTCGGCGTCGAGCAGATCCTGGTCAGCCAGACCTCCGAGCTGCGGCGACGGCTGGCGCTCGAGTTCGGGGCCACCAGCACCATCGACCCGCGAGCCGAGCAGCTGCCCGAGCGGGTGTACGCCGAGACCGGCGGTCGCGGCGCCGACTGCGTGCTGGTGTGCACGCCCGCGCCGAGCGCGTTCCGTGAGGCGCTGCCGTCGGCAGCGCTGGGCGGCCGCATCAACTTCTTCGCCGGGCTGCCGAGCGGGCGCGGCGGCGTCGAGCTCGACGCAAACCTCGTGCACTACCGAGAGCTGATCGTGACTGGCTCGACCGCCAACACCACGCAGGACTGCGTCGACGCGCTCGAGCTGCTGCTCGCCGACCCCGAGCCCTACCTGCGGATCGTCTCGAAGACCTATCCCCTCCGCGAGATCGCTGCCGCCATGGCCGCGATGGCCGGCGGAGAGGCATTGAAAGCGATGGTGCAGCCGTGACCTCATCTCCCGTCTTCGTCGCCTGTGACGCCGGTACGACGCTCGTCAAGGCAGCCGTGATCGATCTGGATGGCACCATCCTGGCGAGCGCGTCCGTGCCCGCCCGGCTGCGCACGCCTCGCCCGGGCGTGGTCGACCAGGATCTGCTCGAGATCGAGCAGCACGCACACACGGCGATCGGTCGCGCGGTCGCGGAGTCGGGGCGAGCCGCCGACATCGTCGGCGTGTCGTTCTCGAGCCAGATGGCAGGCATCGGGGCCGTGGGTGCTGACTTCGACCCGGTCTTCCCGTTCGACTCGTGGCTCGACTCCCGGTGCAGCGGCGACATCCGCGAGCTCAGCGATGTGGCCGAGACCGTCACCCGCATCTCGGGCGCACCACCCACCTACACGCACGGCACCAAGGAGCGGTGGCTGAAGCGCACACAGCCCGAGGCATATCGCGCCACTGCGCGCTTCCAGGTGCCTGGGCCGTTCCTCGCCGCGCGGCTCGCGGGCCTCGGTGTCGAGGACGCCTACATCGACTCCTCCTACCTGGGATTCTCCAGCCTCGCCGACACGGCGGCTCGCCAGTGGTCGCCCGAGCTCGTCGATCTGTTCGGGCTCGACATCGAGAAGCTGCCGCGCATCGTCGAACCCACCGACATCATCGGCACCGTCAGCGCAGCCGCGAGCCGGGCGACCGGAATCCCGGTCGGCACGCCGATCTCGGCCGGCGGCGGCGACCAGCCGGTCGGCGGCCTGGGCGCTGGCATCGTCGAACCAGGTCAGGCCTCTGACTCCGCAGGCACCGCGAGCCTGCTGTTGATGGCACTCGACCGCTGGGCGCCAGACACCGAACGGATGTCGCTCGTCACCGGCCCGTCGATCGTGCCGGGGCAGTACGTCAGCGCCGCGTTCGTCAATGGCGGCGGCCTCGCCAACGAGTGGCTGCGCCGCGACATCCTGCAGCACCCCGGCACCCCCGACGAGGCGTTCGCCGAGCTCGAGACGCTCGCCGCGGCCGCGCCCGTCGGCTCCGGCGCGCTGCTGTGGCTGCCCCACATCCAGGGTGGCGTGACCCCCGCGCGACCCCATCTGCGCAGCGGCTGGGTCGGCATCACCGCGAGCCACGGGCGCGGCCACCTCTACCGCTCGATCCTCGAGGGCATCGCCTTTCAGTACGCCGAGTGGGCAGAGCGGGCGCCGGCGGTCACGGGGCATCCGCTCACCGAGGTGCGCGCGCTCGGTGGTGGCTCGAAGTCCGACCTGTGGGTCTCGATCAAGGCCGACGTGCTCGGCGTTCCCTTCGTGCGCATGTCGAGTGCCGAGTGCGCGCTGCTGGGCAACGCGCTGATCGCGGCGACGGCCACGGGCCACATCACCGACATCGCCGCCGCTGCGACGAGCTGGCACGAGCTGCCCGCGGCGACCGAGCCCGACCCTGCCCGCCATGCCCGTTACCGCGAGCTGCGCGGCATCTTCGACGAGCTGACCGAGCGCGTCGATCCCGTCTTCCAGCGGCTCGAGCAGTTCTCCGCCGGCGACACCGACTGATCCACCTTCACCCCCGATGTCAGAAAGAAACGAGAATCCCATGGCCAACGAAGTCCAATCGACCCGCGTCCGCAGTCGCCGACGCCTCCTGACCGCACCCGTGCTCATCGCAGGTGCCGCGATTGCATTGAGCGGCTGTGCCGCAGCAGGGGGCGGCGGTGGGGAGGACGAGGTCGTCGTCGGCATCACCGTCTCGAACAGCACCAACCCGTTCTACGTCGCGGAGTCTCAGACTGCGCAGGCGACGGCGGAGGAGATGGGCGCGCGCGTCATCTCGCAGGAGGCGGGCGAGGACGTGCAGGTGCAGTCCAACCAGATCGATCAGCTGATCACCTCGCAGGTCGACTTCATCGTGATCGATCCCGTCGACTCCGAGGGCGTCGGCCCCGCCGTGCAGCGCGCGATCGACGCCGGCATCGCCGTCATCGGCATCGACTCGGTGGTGACCAACGCGACCGTCTCGGTCACCACCAACAACATGCAGGCGGGCGAGATCTCCTGCACCTCGCTTGCAGAGCAGCTCGGCGGCGAGGGCCGCATCGCGATCGTCGACGGCACACCCATCTCCGCTGTCGCCGACCGCGTGATCGGCTGCAAGGCAGCGCTCGAGAACTACCCGGAGATCGAGATTGTCGCGGAGCAGCGCGGTGACAACAGCCGCGATCAGGCACTGCCCGTGGCGACCGACATCTTGACCGCGAACCCTGACATCGATGGGGTGTTCGCCATCAACGACCCGACGGCGGCTGGCGTGATGCTCGCAGCCGAACAGCGCGGCATCGACATCATCATCACCTCGGTCGACGGGGCGAGCAGCGCGGTCGACGTCATCCTCGCCGGCGGCATGATCACCGCCACCGCGGCGCAGGATCCGGCGGCGCTAGCCCGCCAGGGTGTCGAGATCGGCTTCGGGATCCTCGAGGGCGAGCAGCCTGAGCAGACCGTGATCGAGCTGCCAACCGAGCTGATCGACGTCGAGTCTGCCCCCGACTACACGCCCTGGGGCTAATGCAATGACGGTCGAGATCGCACCCCGCACGGTGGTCCGCATGCGGGGGATCGTCAAGAGCTTCGCGGGCACGACCGTCGTCGACGGGGTCGATCTGGACCTGCTCGCCGGCCAGGTGCACGTGCTGGCCGGCGAGAACGGGGCGGGCAAGTCGACGCTCATGAAGGTGCTCGCAGGCATCCACCGAGCCGACAGCGGCACCATCGAGCTCGAGGGGGAGGAAGTGTCCTTCGATGTGCGCGGTGCGCAGGAGGCGGGCATCGCGCTCGTGCACCAGGAGCTCCTCATGGCGCCGAATCTCTCGGTCGCCGATAACCTGGCGCTCGGCCGGGAGCACCGCACCGCAAGCCGGCTGCTCGACCGGCGCACCACGCGCATCCGTGCTCGGGAGCACCTCGACCGTGTCAAGGCGACGTTCTCCGAGCTCCAGCGGGTGGAGCACCTGAGCACCGGGCAGCAGCAGCTCGTGGAGATCGCGAGGGCGCTGTCGATGCACCCGAAGGTGATCATCTTCGACGAGCCGACGGCGTCGCTCTCCCAGCGCGAGACGGTCAACTTGTTCCGTATCGTCCGTGAGCTGCGTGATCAGGGCGTCGCGATCGTCTACATCACTCACCGGATGGATGAGATCTCTGAGCTCGCCGACACGGTCACCGTGCTCCGCGACGGTCGCCACGTCGAGACGCTGCCGGCTGCCGAAGCCACGCCCGACGCGATCGTCACCCGTATGGTCGGGCGCTCCATCGAGAGCCTCTTCACAGATCAGCGCGGTGAGCCCGGCGACGTCGTCCTCGACGTTCGCGGGTTGGGCGATGGCAAGGAGATCGGGCCGATCGACCTGACCGCCCGGGCCGGCGAGGTCGTCGGCATCGCCGGACTCGTCGGCTCCGGACGGTCGGAGTTCGCGCGTCTCGTGTTCGGAGCCGATCGCCACACCACGGGCACCGTGTCCGTCGACGGCACGGTGGTCCGCGCCAGCTCCCCTGGGCGAGCGATGCGCAGCGGCATCGCGCTCGTGCCAGAGAGCCGCAAGGACCAGGGCCTCGTGCTCGGTCGCAGCGTGGCCGAGAACGTGGTGCTTGCGAGCCTCGGCCGCGTCGCACGCGGCGGCATCGTCAGCGGCCGTGCGGTCGCCAAGACGGCGGTCGCCGCTCGTGACCGCCTTGGGATCCGTGGCGCATCCATCCATCAGCCTGTTCGGGAGCTCTCGGGCGGCAATCAGCAGAAGGTGCTGCTCTCCAAGTGGCTCGGCACTGAGCCGATGGTGCTGATCCTCGACGAGCCGACCCGCGGCGTCGACGTCGGCGCGAAGGCGGACATCTATCGCATCATCGACGACTGCGCCGCGCGCGGGATGGCGATCGTCGTCATCTCGTCGGAGCTGCCTGAGCTGCTGGGGCTCGCCGATCGGATCGTCGTCATGCGCGAGGGCCAGCTCGTCGCAGACCTTGCCAATGCAGACCTCGCCGAGGAGACCGTCATGGCGCACGCCTTCGGTCTCGCCGAGGGATCCGCGTTCACCGGTGCTCACCAGATCGCACCCACATCCGCGTCCGCCGGCACGGACGACATCGCTACAGGAGCACGATCATGACCACTTCGACGCTCGAGAAGGAGACGCAGGGCTCGTCGAGGGCCGGCGCGCTCAAGAGCTTCTTCGATCGCAACGATCAACTGGGTGTCGGCATCGCGCTCATCGCACTGATCGCCCTGATGGCGGCGATCGCGCCGTACTTCTGGACGGTGAGCAACCTCATCGAGGTCACGCGACAGGTCTCGGCGATCGCGATCCTCGCGGCCGGCGGCACGTTCGTGATCCTGACGGCGGGCATCGACCTGTCGGTCGGTTCAGCGCTCGGCGTCGCTGCGATGGTCGCGATCGTGGCCGCGAACAGCTCGCTGCCCGCGATCGCGGCGATCCTGCTCGCGCTGATCGCTGGCGCCGCGGTCGGCGCGATCAACGGGGTGTTCGTCGCGCGGTTCGCACTTCCCGCATTCATCGTGACCCTGGCGGCACTGACCTACCTGCGCGGCGTGGTCTACGTGGGCACCGGTGGCACCACGGTCGTGCCGGCCGACGTCGAGTTCTCCTGGATCGGGCAGGCGAGCCTGCTGGGGGTTCCGTACGCCGTGATCATCATGGCCATCGTCTACGTGGGCGGCTGGTTCCTGCTCAACCGCACGGTGTTCGGGCGACAGCTCTACGCGATCGGCGGGAACGCCGAGGCCGCTCGTCTGAGTGGCATCCCGGTGCGACGCGTCATCATGGCGACCTACGTCATCTCGGGGCTGTGCGCTGGCATCGCGGGCTTGATCGTTGCCGCGCGGCTCGAAAGCGCCGTACCCGACCTGGGCTCTGGCTACGAGCTGAACGCCATCGCGGCGATCGTCCTTGGCGGCACGTCGCTCATGGGAGGTCGCGGCTCGCTCATCGGCACGCTCATCGGCGCGCTGTTCATCGCCGTGCTCTCCAACGGGATGACGCTGATGAATGTGGCGTCGTTCTACCAGCAGATCATCATGGGTGTCGTGATCCTCGCGGCTGTGCTGATCGATCGGCTGCGTCGTCGCGGGGCGCCGGCGTGAGCCGGCCCTCGACCTGAGCCTGTTGCACGGCCGCTACACATGATGGGGATGATGGAAGACCGACTGACGCTGCGCGCGGCCTACCTCTACTATCGCTCCGAGCTGACGCAGGCGCAGGTCGCGGCGAAGCTGGGCGTCAGCCGCGTCAAGGTGGGCAGGCTGCTCGCGTCGGCCGAGCGCCGAGGCATCGTGCACATCGACATCCGTCATCCGCTGAGCCGCTTGACCGATGCAGAAGTCGCGCTCGAGCAGCGCTTCGGGCTGCGAGAGGCCGTCGTCGTCGCATCGGCAGCCGAGCACGGCGACGAGTCGGAGCTTCGCACCTTCGCGGTCGCGTCGGCGGGGGCGTTCTACCTCGCCTCGCTCGAGCTGACGGGCGGTTCGATCGCCGTTGGGTGGGGCACCACGATGCATGCGGTCAGCGAGGTGCTCGCCGACCGCTGGGCGCGCGACGTGCAGGTCTTCCAGCTCAACGGCGCGATTCCCGTGAGTGGCTACGCGAACAGCGCTGGCGAGATGATGACCCGTTTCGCGCAGCGGGGGCACGGTCGGGCGCACATCCTGCAGGTGCCGGCGATCGTCGACAGCGCCGAGGTTCGCGTGGCGCTGGAGACGGATCGGAGCGTGCGCGCGGCGCTCGAGGGCGCAGCGCGCGCGCCCATCGCGATGTTCTCCCTCGGCCGGCTCACGCGCGAGTCGGTGCTGGTCTCCTCCGGCTACATCCAGTCGAGCGGCATCGATGCGCTGCAGGCCGAGGGCGCCATGGGCGACGTGATCTCTCGGTTCATCGGTGCCGACGGTGAGGTTGTCGACGCGCTGCTCGATGCACGCACCATGGGCGTCGATCTCGCCACCCTGCGCGAGCGCGAGCGGTCGATCGGCATCGCCGCGGGCGCTGCGAAGGCGAGCGCGGCGCGCGCCGCGATCGCCGGAGGCTACGTCGACACCGTCATCGTCGACGACTCCTTGGCTGACGAGCTGTTGCGAGGCTGAAGGGATTCCGGCAGCCGCACAGTCAGGTTGCGCGGTCAGCCCTGTGCATCGCAGTGGCGAGGGCAAGCCGAGGCGCCGCTCGTTGCCGGTGCATCGGGGCTCGTGTAGTGTCGCGGTGAACAGGGCAATACGAAGACTCCTGACAGGAGTTCTTCGTGTGCCCTTTTCTCATGTTGACGTTGCACCTGTCGGGGCTGACAGAGAGGTCAATCCCATGGCAACGAACATCCTTCGCGGCGTCCACGACGTCGTGAGCTACATCGACTCGCGCCCCGGCATCCGTGGTCGCGCCGGCGTCATCTGGTGGCTGGCCCTCGGCGGCCTGTTCCTCGACGCGTTCTCCAACTCCGCACTGAGCGCCGGTCTCGGGCCGATGACGCGCGACCTCGAGCTCTCGCCCACCCAGATCGCCCTGCTCACGTCGATGGCGTCGTGGGTCGCATTGGTGTTCAACCCGATCGGCGGCTGGATGGCCGACCGCTGGGGCCGCATCCCGCCGCTGCTGATCGCCAAGGTGCTCGCACTCGCGGGCGCCGGCATCGCGGCATTCGCCCCCACCTTCGAGCTCGTCGTCGCCGGCCGCTTCTTCGTGGGCGCCGCCTATGGCATCGACTTCGCGATCGCGATGGCGCTGCTCGCCGAGTTCACGCCCGCCCGCTTCAAGAGCCGCCTGAACACCTGGCAGGGCATCTGGTACACCGCCGTCTCCAGCAACCTGCTGCTGGCGATCATGTTCTACAACATGGATGTCGGCGACGCCATCTGGCGCTGGGCCGTCGGAGCCGCCGGCGCCGTCGCGCTCGTGCTGTTCATCGCCCAGGCGACGTTCATGGTCGAGAGCCCAACCTGGCTCGCCCGCAAGGAGCGCCTCGAGCGCGCCGCGCAGTCGATGTCCAAGATCTACAAGGAGCGCTTCGAGGCAGCGCCGCTCGAAGATCGCGTTCCGGTGCGTAACCTCGCGACCAAGGGCATCCGGAACGTCGCACTGATCTTCCGCGGCACCTACCTGCAGCGCACGATCCTCGCCTCCACGGTGCAGATGGGCCAGTCGATCCAGTACTTCGCCGTCGGCTGGTATCTGCCGATCATCTCCATCGCGCTGTTCGGCGAAGGCGACTTCGTGCTCGCGACGGTCGGGGCGCTCATCTTCAACCTGTTCGGCATCGTCGGCGGCTTCTCGTCGTCGTTCATCGCCGGCAAGCTCGGCCTGCGCCGCGCCTCGGCCATCGGCTTCGGTCTGGTGTTCGCGATGCTCGTCATCATGGGCTTCTTCTTCGAGACCATGCCGTTGTGGTTGGCCTTCGTCGTGCCGAGCCTGTTCATCCTGTTCCACTCCGGCGGCCCCGGTGCCAACGGCAAGAGCCTGTCGACGCTGTCGTTCCGCAGCGAGCTGCGGGCCGGTGCCAACGGCATCATCGGTGCGATCGGCTCCCTCGGCGCAGCGCTGGGCCTGATGGTCTTCCCGCTGCTCAAGGAGCAGCTGGGCCTGGGCCCGACCTTCCTGATCCTGGCGCTCGTGCCGCTGACCGCGTGCATCATCTGCTCGATCATCAAGTGGGAGCCCGGCCGTGCAGCGGTCAGCCCCGACGAGGAGCTCGACGCACCGCAGTTCGCCGACGCCGAGGCCGCCCCGGTCGCGGCTCGCTGAGAGGCAGCCGCATGAGCATTCGCAACGGCATCCTCGCCATCGACGAGGGCACCACCGGCACCCGTGCCGCGTGGGTCGCAGGCGACGGCACGGTCGGGGGCCTCCACTACGAGCGCCTCACCGTGTCGGCCCCGCGACCCCGCGTGGTCGAGCAGGACCCTGCCGAGATCCTCCGCAAGACGATCGAGGCCGTGCAGCACGCCGTCGCCGATGCTCGGCGCGAGGGGGTGGCGATCGTCGGCTGCGCGATCGCCACCCAGCGCGCCACCACCGTGCTGTGGGACACCGCCACAGGCGAGCCGCTCACCCCGGCCATCGTCTGGCAGGACACCCGGCATGCCGATGAGCTCGCGGCCATCGCCCCCGAGTGGGATGCGCGACTGATCCCCGCCGTCGGCCGCCCGGTGGGCGTGCGCTCGCCGTACCTCACCGCGATGCGGTTGATCGAGACGGATGCGCGGGTGCGGCAGGCGCATCAGCGCGGCACGCTGGGGTTCGGCACCGTCGACACCTGGCTGCTCTGGAACCTGGTGCAGGGCCGACCGCTGCTCACCACCGCGACGAACGCCACCAGCTGCGGCGCCTACGTGATCGCCGAGCACCGCTACGAGACCGACTACCTCGACGCGCTCGGCTTCCCTCGCGAGCTGCTGCCAGCGCTGCGCGACGACCAGGACGACTTCGGCATCACCGACCCGGCGCTGCTCGGCATCGAGGTGCCGGTGTGGGCAGTGCTCGGCGACCAGCACGCCGGGATGCTGGGCCTCGGCGCCCTCGAGCCGGGCGACGCCATGTGCGTGCACGGCACGGGCTCCTTCGTCGACCTCAACTTGGGCTCGTCGACGCCCGCGAACCCCGGCCGCTACGAGGGCACGCTGTCGCTCGTCGCCTGGCGTGCGCAGCAGCGCTCCCGCTTCACGGTCGAGACCTTCACCGCCGCCACCGGCAGCGCGATCGACTGGCTGTGCGGCACGCTCGGCTGGTTCGACGACGCGCGTGCCATCTCTGCCGCCGCGGCCAGCGCATCCGCTCGCCGCCAGGTGCGATTCCTGCCGGCGATGACGGGGGTGCGGATGCCTGTCGTCGAGCCGGGCGTGCGCTCGGCCCTCACCGGCTTCGACTTCTCGACCACCAAGGCCGATGTGGCCGCCGCGGTGCTCGAGGGCATCGCGCACTCGATGGCGTGGAGCCTCGAGGCGGACGCGGAGGTCGCCGGCGTCGACGTGGCGAGCGTGCTCGTCGGCGGTGGCCTGTCGCTGAGCGACCCGCTGCTGCAGATGCAGGCCGATCTGACGCAGGTGCCGCAGCGCCGGCTGCGCACGACCGACGTGGCGAGCATCCGCGGCGCCGCATTCCTTGCGGGCAGCGGCTCCGTCTGGCCAGACATGGAGGCCGCCACGGCGACGCTCGTGCAGGAGGCCGTGTTCGAGCCCGCCATCGACCGCGCCGAGCGCGACGAACGAGTCGGCGTCTGGCGTGAGCGCGTCAACGAGGAGGTGCGCCGAGTGCGCGAGACGACCGTGACCGAGAACGACGAGGAGAGCTGAGATGGCCAAGCTGATGGGCCTGCCGGCCCGCAAGACCGACCGGGCGCGAGAGCGCATGACGATCACCGAGCCGCTGCAGCTCACCCGTGCGCAGCAGGTCGAGCAGCTGCGCACCGAGCGCTACGACATCGTGATCGTGGGCGGCGGCATCACCGGCGCCTACGCCGCGATGGATGCGGCGCTGCGCGGCTACATGGTGGCGCTGCTCGAGAAGGACGACTTCGCCTCCGGCACGTCGTCGAAGTCGTCGAAGATGATCCACGGCGGCCTGCGCTACATCGAGCAGGGCAACCTGCCACTCGTGCGGCATTCGCTGCTCGAGCGCCAGCGGCTGCGCAAGAACGCCCGCCACCTCGTGCAGCGGCTGCCGTTCCTCTTCCCCGTCATGAGCGTGGACGGCGTCTTCGACCGCCGTCTGGCGGCTGGCTTCGAGTCGCTGCTGTGGACGTACGACCTGGCCGGCGGCTGGCGCGAGGGCATCCTGCACCAGAAGCTCTCCAAGAACGAGGTGCTCGCCCACTGCCCGACCTTCAAGACCGACAACCTCGACGGCGGCTTCCTCTACTTCGACGCGCGCGCCGACGACGCCCGTCTCACACTTGCGATCGCGCGCACGGCCGCCTTCCACGGTGCGACGGTGCTCAACGGCGCGAAGGTGACGGATGTCCGCCGTCACGCCGGCAAGGTCGCTGGCGTCGTCGCCGAGGTCGACGGCGAGCAGATCGACGTGCACGGCCGCTCGGTCGTGATCGCGGTCGGTTCGTGGCTGCGCGACTGGAACGGTGCAGCGAAGGACGCCGATGTGCCCAGCATCCGACCTGCCAAGGGCGTGCACGTGGCCGTGCCGTGGTTGAAGATCCAGAACGACTGCACCGTGACGATCCCGGTGCCGGGCCGCAATCGCCGCGCCACCATCACCCGCTGGGGCGACACCTCCTATCTCGGCACCACCGACGAGGACTACCGCGGCGACCTCGACGACGTGCACTGCACGCGCGAGGAGCTCGACTTCCTGCTCGATGGCGCCCGCACCGCGCTCAACATGGAGATCGAGCCCGAGGAGGTGCTCGGCTCGATCGCCGGCACCCGCCCGCTCGTCGCCCCGCCGGGCGGCAAGACCATCGAGGTCAAGCGCAACCACGAGATCCGCACCGACCACGACGGCCTCGTGACGGTCGTGGGCGGCAAGCTCACCACATCCCGCCACATGGCAGAGCAGACGATCGACGCCGCGCAGAAGGTGCTGGGCGAGCGCCGCCGCGTGCAGACGAAGGACGCCTACGTGCTGGGCGCGGCTGGCTACGACCCCGAGGCGGTCGTCGCCTCCGGCGGGCTGGCCTCGCACCTGGGCGAGCGCTACGGCACCGAGTCGGCGTTCGTCAGCCAGATCCTGGCCGCCGACACGTCGCTGGCTGCGCCGATCGTTGCGGGCCTGCCCTACCTCGAGGCGGAGGTCGTCTACTCGGCCCGCCACGAGCTGGCTCGCAGCGTCGACGACATCCTCAGCCGCCGCACGCGCAGCCGCATCCAGGCGCGCGACGCCTCGGCTGCCGCCGCCCCCCGAGTGGCCGCGCTGCTCCAGCGCGAGCTCGGCTTCAGCGATGCCGAGCGTGAGCGCCAGGTGCAGGAGTATCGCGCCGCGACCGCCAAGGAGAAGGCGATCCTGCTCGGCACCGCGATCCCCGCCGCCACGTCCACCGACCCCGCCGGCACCACCGGCGCATCCGCGAACCAGCCAGCACAGATGGGAACGTCAGCATGATCAGCAAGGAAGCAGTGAAGCGTGGGTACAACCGCGGCAACTACACCGTCGGCGCGCCGAGCCAACCGGGCTGGGCACCGGCCAATGCGGCTCCGGCGGAGCGCGCATCGCTCGCCATCGGCACCACCGACGTCTCCGAGGCCGTGCTCGCCGAGCTGCGTGACGCATCCGACACCGTCATCACCGAGCAGGCGGAGGTCATCGCCGGCACGCGCGACTGGTGGGCGCGCACGATGGTCGCTGAGACCAGCGGCGCACCGGCGATCACGGACGCGGTGATCGTGAAGGTCTCGACCGAGGAGCAGGTGCAGGCGGTGTGCCGCATCGCCTCGGCGAACGCGATCCCCCTCACCGTCTCGGCGGGCCGCTCGAACGTGACGGGCGCCGCACTGCCGCTCAAGGGCGGCATCGTGCTCGACGTGTGCGGGCTCGACAGGTTCGTCTCGTTCGACGAGCAGAGCCAGATCATCGACGTGGAGGCCGGCATGTTCGGCGATCTGTTCGAAGAGATGGTGCAGCGCGACTTCGGCATGACCTCCGGCCACTGGCCCTCGAGCTATGCGATCTCGACGGTCGGCGGCTGGGTCGCGTGCCGCGGCGCAGGCCAGCTCTCGACCCGCTACGGCAAGATCGAAGACATGGTCGTCGGCATCGACGTCGTGCTCGCCGACGGCGAGAGGGTGTCGTTCGGCGGCACCGCTCGCGCGGCCGTCGGGCCGGATCTCATGCAGCTGTTCATCGGCTCGGAGGGCACGCTCGGCGTCATCACGCGCGTGCGGCTGAAGCTCGAGCGCCTGCCGGACTACGGTCGTGCGATCGCCTACGGCTTCGACTCGTTCGCCGATGGGCTTGAGGCATGCCGCCGCATCATGCAGGAGGGTGCGACGCCTGCGGCGCTGCGCCTCTATGACGCGCTCGAGAGCGGCCTGCAGTTCGACGAGCCCGAGCGCCACGTGCTGCTCGTCGCCGACGAGGGCGCGCCAGGTCTGGTGGATGCGGGCCTCGAGATCGCGGAGCGAGTCTGCCGCGAGGTGGGCGGCACCCCGCTGGACAGCGACGTGATCTTCGAGCGCTGGCTCGACACTCGCTACCTCACAGGTAAGAGCGCCGAGGGATTCAAGAAGAGCCCGGGCCTCGTCGCCGACACGCTCGAGATGATCGGCGTCTGGAAGGATCTGCCGGCCATCTACGATGAGGTCGTCGAGGCGCTGCAGGGCGTGCCCGGCACGCTCGCGGGCTCTGCGCACCAGTCGCACGCCTACGTCGACAGTGCCTGCCTCTACTTCTCGCTCCGCGGCGACGTCGCGGTCGAGGAGCGTGCCGACTGGTACGAGGCGGCCTGGAACGCGGCGAACGAGGTGATCATCCGCCACGGTGCGACGCTCAGCCACCATCACGGCGTCGGTCTGTTGCGCTCTCGCTTCATGGAGCGCTCGCTCGGCGGGGCATTCGGGGTGCTCGAGACGGTCAAGCGCGTGCTTGACCCGAAGAACATCCTGAACCCCGGCAAGCTGGGGCTGCGCGGGTAGCATCAGCCGATGGATGCGCTCACACGGCGTCGTGGCTGGCTCACCACCAAGCTCCGCACGCGGCCGGTGATCCCGGCGATGTTCACGCGAGACGACGTGAGCGCGTTCCTCGACGCCGATGCGCCGATCGGCATCGTCGCCAACCTCGACCTGCTCGACCTCGAGCCGGCGCTGGCGAACCTGGCGGCGCATGAGCGCTTCGGGTTCGTGAACGCCGACAGCGTCGCAGGACTCGTCGTCGACCGCGGCGGCATCGACTTCCTCGCGAAGATCGGTGCCGCCGGCATCGTCACCACCCGGGCGAGCGCCGTGGGCCGCATCGAGTCGACCGGCATGGTGGCGATGCAGAAGCTCTTCGTCACCGATCGGCTGAACCTGCCGCGCTCGACCCACGGGCTGGAGGGGTCGCATCCCAGCTTCGTGCAGATCATGCCGGCTCCCGTGCTGCCCTATGTGATGGATGAGCCGGTGATGAACATCTCGCCCGTGATCGCGGGTGGGTTCGTGACCAACGAGCGCTCGCTGCTCGCGGCGCTGGCGTGCGGTGCCGCCGGCGTCTCGACGAGCCAGCGCTCGCTCTGGAACTACCGGAAGGAAGACGTGTGAGCAGCAACTACCTGGTCGTCGCGACCTACACCGCCAAGCCCGACACTGCCGATCGGGTGGCGGAGCTGCTGCCCACGCTGGCAGCCGCGAGCCGGCAGGAACCGGGCAACCTCTCGTATGAGATCGCTCGCGACCTCGAGCGCCCGCACGTGTTCACGATCGTCGAGGTCTATGAGGGCCGGGATGCGTTCACCGCGCATCGCGAGAGCGCCCACTTCGCCTCGATCGGCAAGATGCAGATCATCCCGCTGCTGGAGAGCCGCGTGGTCGTCGGCTACGAGGGCGACGGCGTCATCGGCTGAGTTTGCACGCGACGCGGCGGCGCTCGCACGCCGTCGGCCGCGGGCCGAGCGATTCGGGGTCGAGCTTGCGCACTTCGCCGTCAGACGTGCTGCCACGGCAGGGGTGCCAAGCCCCGCCCCCGCAGCGTGGTCAAGTAGAAACAGCGGGGAACACCTCGTCGCGATACATCTGGAGTCGGGCCAGCAGATCGGCCGGCGTCTCGATCGAGTTGAGCACGACTTGGTCGACTCCGGCGGCGGCCAGCGAGCGCAGACGGTTGATGGCTTTCTCTGCTGTGCGAGGCATGCCTGTCGACGTGCTGAGGATCTTGCCGGGACCGAGCTCGTCGAGCCTGGTGCGCATCTCGGTGAGTGCGTCGAAGTCGGCGCCGAGCACCTGCCAGCCGTCGCCGTGACGCTTGATGCGACGGAACGCGGTCGGGCCGAGTCCCCCGATCAGCAGTGGTGGACCGCTCGGCTGCACGGGCAGCGGCAGGCAGGCGAGCTCTGGGAAGTCGTAGAACTCGCCGGAGTAAGCGAAAATCCCCTTGGTCCACGCGAGCCGCATGATCTCGATCTGCTCGTCCATGCGGCGCCCGCGCGCATCGAAACGCTGGTCAAGCGCGTCGAACTCCTCGCGCATCCAGCCTGCGCCGACCGCGAGCTGCAGTCTGCCGTCGGACAGCAGGTCGATCGTGCTTGCGATCTTCGCGACCTCGAGCGGGTGCCGCATGGGCAGCACGAGCACGCTCGTACCCAGGCCGACCTTCGTGGTCGCGCCTGCGACCGCGGCGAGCATCGTGAGACCTTCGAGGAATCCGTCCTCCGGCGCGAACGGCGTACCGCTGCCGCGATACGGATAGTCGGAGTTCGACTCGACGGGCAGCACGATGTGGTCGGCGACCCAGACCGAGTCGAAGCCGCTCTCCTCCGCGGCCTGCGCGAGATCGATCACGGCCGAGCGATTCGCTCCGGCGCCCCACTGGGGAAGGTGGACTCCGACTCTCATGACTACCGTCTCTCTTCGTTGATGCTGACAGTCCGTGCCTCCGGCGTCGACAGATGAAGCGCGACGCGTCAATTGTAAGGCAAGCCTATTCTGTCCATTGTTAGCAATTTGATCAAGGTCGTGACCTGCACTGCCGGGCCAGCCAGTCGGGAACAGCGCGAGATGACGAGACCGTCCGCGGAGGCCTCAGTCGCGATCCGCTACACACTGCAGCGCGGCGTGGTGTGCATCGACGTGGGGGATTGGGAATGCTTCTCCCCGGAGGCGCAAAGTGTCTACAACGGTGACGCCCAAGTGCTGGTCGGCGGTGCAGGTGTTGCCGCCTTCGTGCAGCGCGCGACCGCACAGTACGCGTCCACCGTCCACGACCTAGCGGGGTGTCACGTCGAACTGACCGGCGACGGGGTCGAGGCCGGCGGCACCTGGCTGATCGTTCGGCGCCAGCACGTCGCGCTGTGGCAGTCGGATGTGACGACCATCCCGCCATGGCTTCGGATCACGGAGCCGAAGGGGTTGTAGCCGCCTGGCCAAAGGCGGCGAAGATCGGTAGGTAGCTCGCAGCGGTGACCTCCGACGCCGTCCGATCCGCGCACAGAGCGACCAGCGGCTCCTGGGGGTCGCTCTCAGCATCGAGAGCGCAGACGATCAGCAGCTGTGCCGCCTCTGCGCGGTCTCGCATGCCCGCGATCCGCGGTGAGCCTGCTGCGAGGGCGAGGCTGCGGTATCCGCGAACACCGGCTTGTGCTCGCAGGCTCGGAAGGTGCTCGTCGAGCCACGACTCCTGTGCGGCACCGCTTGCCAACCCGATCAGCAGCAGTCGCGGTGCCGGCAGCACCGGCTGCGTCGCCGGCCGCTGCCACGCGTCGCGCACGTGGTACATCCCGCCGGCTGCGTACGTGACCTCACCGAGCATCCGCTGCGTCCAGTGACGGCGCATCCCCTCACCGAGCGAGGAGCGGTTCGAGCGGTAGCTCTCCGACTCCAGCACGTCGAGGTCGTCGAGCTCATACGAGGCGAGATAGCGCGGCGGTGTCACGCCGGCCAATGTGCGCTCGAGTCGGTAGCGAGCGCCGTTGAGGAAGCCCGGCACACGCATGAGCGCCGCCACATGCTCGGTGTCGTACCACTCGTTCCACTCGTCCTCGACGGTGTCGTCGGGCTGCAGCATCCAGAGCAGTTGGCCGGTGCCGAGATGCAGCATCGTCGCCTCCGTGGGGTGATCGTCGGGCTTGCTGTCGTTTTGCGTCTGATAGTACATTGTCAGTCAAGCGGAGCAAGATTCGCAGTGAGGCGGAGGAAGTGATGACGATGGAGTCGCATCTTGATGTTGCAGTGATCGGCGCTGGCGGAGCGGGTCTGGCGGCAGCGGTCTATGCGCGCAAGCGCAACTCTCCGTCGCCGTCCTCGAGGCATCCGGGTCGGTGGGCGGAACCTACGCCTACTCGACCGGCTTGACGTGGGTGCCGGGGTCAGCGCGCGCCGGGGCCGAGGGGTACGTCGACAGCGTCGAGGATGCGATCGCCCACGTCGACCACCTCGCCGCTGGCCACAACGACATCACCATCACACGGGCCTTCATGGAAGCGGTGGCGCCGTCGGTCGATGAGCTCGCCGACGCGTGCGACGTGCCGTACGAGGTCATCTCGAACTACCCCGACTACTACGCCGAGTCACCGTTTGGCACTGCCGCGGGCCGCTACATCGCATCACCGGTCTTCGACACGAAGACGCTTCCTGGTGAGTGGGCGGATGCGTTGCTCCGGTCGCCGATCTACGAACGGATTCCGACGTCCTGGGCCGAGGTCCAGCGGTGGGGCGGCTATGGAACGGTCGACCGGTGGGATCACGAACTCCTCGCATCCCGCCGTGAGGACGGCTGGGTCGGGTTTGGATCGGCAACGGCCGGCTACCTGCTCCGCTCGGCTCTGGCGAGTGGCGCGACCGTTGCCCTCGAGCACCGGCTGGTCGGCCTGCGTCGCGAGCGGGACCACTGGAGGCTCGAGTTTGAGACGCCCGACGGGCCCGTCGAACTCACCGCCAGCAACGTCGTCCTCGCGGCCGGTGCGTACGACTGGAACAAGCGGATGCAGCAGATGTTCGATCCGCACCCGCCCGCGAACCCCGCGGGCATCCCGACGGTCGACGGCGAGGCGATCACGCTCGCCCTCGAGGCAGGCGCCTCGTTCTCCCCGATCAGCGGTGAGATCCTCGTGCCAGCCGTCAACATCCCGGGCGAGGTCTTCAACGGTCGACCGCTGTGGCGCCTGTTCGTGCGCGAGCCTGCGTTCCCGGGTGGGATGGTCGTGAACGACAAGGGTGTGCGGTTCGCCGACGAGTCGTTCTACCGCGATGTCGTCTCGGCCATGAACCGTATCGACGCCAAGACGCAGCAGTATCCGAATCGCACGGCGTACTTCGTCTTCGACCAGGCATGGAAGGACAAGTACTGGCTGGGCTCTGTCGCCCCGGGGGAGGTTCCCGATTGGCTCGTTCGTGCCGACGATGCTTCCTCGCTTGCCGACGCTCTCGGCCTCGCCGCGGCCGCCTTCGAGGCTACGCTCGCGAGGTTCAACGAGCATGCAGCGAGCGGTGAGGACCCTGAGTTCGGGCGCGGAACGATGGCGTATGGGCGCAACAACGGTGACCGCGACGTGACGCCGAACCCGAACCTGCGCCCGCTCGAGGGCAAGCTCTACGCGTTCAAGATGGAGCAGGCAACGCTTGGCGGGCGAGGCGGTCTTCGATTCGACACCAATGCGCGCGTGCTCGACTGGCGAGATCGGCCCATCGACGGCCTCTACTGCACCGGCAACTCCGGCGCCGCCCTGGTCGAGGGGTATTGGTACAACAGCGGCATTGCGAACGCCCGAGCGACGGCGTTCAGCTGGCTTGCGGCCCGCCACATCGCAGGCGAGACCGGGATCTGGCATTGAACCCGTGGCATTGCTCTAGTCCCACGGCCGACTGTCCGGCAGTGGGCGCGACTTACAGAATGCTTGTCTGACCATGTCATATGCTGGCGGCGTAGGCCGCGCTGGTCAAGGTGACCTGAGCAAGGGAGAGTTCGTATGACGAATCTAAAAGTTGCAGCCGAGTTGGGCTTCGCAGCCATCCCGGTGCAGCGCCCGCGGCAGCAGGTCGAGACGCAGCTCAGGCGCGCGATCCTTGAGGGCGAACTTGCTGAGGGCGATCGCATCCCCAGCGAGAACGCACTGGCGCAGTCCTTCAACGTCAGCCGGGCAACGATCCGGGAAGCGCTCCGCTCACTCTCTGAAGCGGGACTGCTGGCTAAGGGTCACGGCACGACGAGCGGCATGTACGTGCAAAGCGTGGATCACAACGCGCTGTCACGCATCGTCGCGGAGCGGTTGGGGGCGATCCTCGATCTGGGCTCGGTCACTCCGGCCGAGGTGTCGAATTTCCGCGATCTACTCGAGGTGCCGAGCGCGAGGCTTGCTGCGCAGCATCGTTCCGAGGCCAGTCTGGCCGTGCTGAGCGAGATCATCGATCAAGAGCGCAGCACGACCTTCGACGATCCCGCGGTTCCGGAGTTCAACGCGCGGTTCCACTCGGAGATCGCCAATGCCTCGGGAAACCGGGTGCTTGCGGCATTTGTCGCCGCGTTGCACTCCACGGCACGACCGCTGGCCTTCGTCTATATCGATGAGGAGTTCGGGCGCGTGGCAGTCGGCCACCACATCGCGCTGCACCACGCGATCCGCGATGAGGACAGCGAAGCTGCGGCGCTCGCAATGCGCAACCACCTCGACTATCTGCGCGAGCACATCAACGCTAAGGCGGGCCCCGAGGCTCTGGAGCAGCAGACAGCGGCGCGAAACTAGCGCTCGTCGCGCTGCAGCGCGGCGTCGATCGCACGAGCGGTGATGCGACCGAGAACCAGCCCACGCACGAGGCCTCCTGTATAGCCGCGGACGTTCAACCCTCCGGCGTCCACGCCGGCGGCCCAGAGCCCAGGAACGGTGCCGCCAGCCTCATTCAGAACCTGGCCGTGCACGCCCGTGCTGAGGCCTCCGAGGGTGAAGGTGATCGCGGACTGCACCTCCATCAGGGCAAATGGGGGCTGCCGAAGCGCGCTGCCTCGCGGGCCGGTCGCCGTACGCTGCACTTCAGTCAGCGAGGCGAGCGTCGCGTCGGCGTCGAATCCCCATGATGCGACGGGCGCGACGAGCTCGGCGAGGTTGTCCGCGACCGAAACATGCGCGCCGATCTCGACGGCATCCCTGACCTTGTCCAGCGCGGGCATCCCGGGGATGAAGACAGCTGCCCCACGCCTCTGCCACAACTCATCGTCGATGAACAGCAGCGCTCGGCCGACCTTCGCGACTTCCTGCGCGTTGACATGGTCGCCGTGCGCCTCGTCGGCGAAGCGTTGACCCTCGCGCGAGAGCAAGACGCCTTCATCGCTGTGGTACTGCGACAGCGCTGTGTAGTTCGAGGGGTCCCAGCGATCGAGCGGATACGGAACAAGGTGGCCGTAGAAACCGTCGCCACCGAGTGAAAGGGCTGCGCCCACGCTCCGGCCCAGCTCGACTCCGCCACCGATGCTCGCGGGGTTGGCACGCAGCAGCAGATCACTTGCCCACGGGCCGATGAACTCCGAGCGCAGTTGGGGGCTGCCCTGGAACCCGCCGGTGGCGATCACCACTGCCCGTGCAGCGATCGGCTCGGTCGCACCCTCGGGATCCCGGACGACGACTCCGGTCACGGCCCCCGACCGCGTCACGAGCGACTCGACCTCATGCTCGAGCAGCACCCATCCGCCCGCACTCTCGACGACGCGCGTGCAGTGATCGATGTAGCGCCCGATGTCCAGCTGGCGACCGGTTCCGAAGCCGAGGACGTTCTCGAGCACCGGACCGACCTCGATGCCTCTCCCTTCGAGCTCCGCGAGGGCTTCGAACAGCTCGGCGCGCATCGCAAGGAACTTGGAGGCATCCCCGTCCGGATCCTCATTGAGGAACGCATCCTCGTCGAGTGCGGTCCAGACGTACCCCTCGGAGAGCACGGCCGATCCTCCGACGTGATCGCCGATCTCGACGACGCCAACCTCATAGCCGCGGCGCGCGAGCTCGGACGCGATCGTCAGGCCGCCTATTCCCGCGCCGATGACGATGACGTCGACGGCGAAGCTATCGTCAGCAGTCTCTGCAGGCATGTGTGCTCCTCGCACTAGTCACGTGGCGCTCGGCAGGTGGTTCGAGCGAGCAGTCGACCGAATCCCTCCAGCGTCACATCGGATCCGACGGTCTGCAGCATGGCCCACAGGCTCGCGGTGGTGGCGGTCACCACCGGTGCCCCAATCAACTGCTCCAGCTGCGCGGCGACCCGATGGGAGTGCAGGTTCATGCACCCGATGAAGAGCCCTTCGGCGCGCCCTTCGGCGGCCCCCCACGCATCCAGACCCAGATGCACGATCTCGGCATCCGTCGGAAGCGCAAGTTCGAAGCTGCCGGCTATCCCCAGATGCGCTTCACCGGCGACGTCCAGCCCACACGAGCGCAGGAATGCCCCTTCCGCGCTCGCGAGCTTGCCCGCATACGGTGACGCAGCCGCGATGGTGCCGATCTCGAGCTCGTCCAGGGCGCGCAGCACGCACTCCGTCGTGGTCAACGTGGTCACGCCTGTGGCAGCGCTGATCCGGCGCATCAGCTCGAGGTCGTACGCACGACCGGCAAGCAGGCTCGACGCCGTGCAGGCGTAGAGGATCGCCGATGGTCTGCTGCCCGAGAGCGTGATCGCGGCTTCGATGCCGAACTCGTCCATCGCCTCGATCGCCTGCGGCGTCGCCTCCGCGCCGAGCGGCATCCGTGCAGATGCCATCCGGATGTGTTCCGGGAGCGCGTAGGGGAACCACGACTCGAGCACCGTGTTGACGCTCGGCATCACGACACCGACTCGCATAGCTGCGGCGTTCACCCGGCCAGGCTTTCGACGGCAGTCGCGCGGGAGCGCGTGCGCGCGACAGTGTCTCCCCATCTGGAGGTGAAGTGGGTGATCAGGAACGAGATCGGCTCGCCCTGCAGCGCTGCCTCGAGATGCTCGTTGGTGTCGAAGTCGTAGCGGGCGTAGTGGACGAGTCCGTCGGCCTCGTCCAGACTCCACAACCGGCTTGCAGTGCGTGCGCCGAGCTGGACTGCAGCCTGCGGCAGATGCTCCTCGCGATACCAGGCATCGAACTCGTCCTCCGACACGGCCGGGGTGAGGACTGCACGGACGAGAATCGACGTCGGCGGTGGCGTCGGCCTCGGAGTCACGAGCGTTCCCTTCGTCGGGATATGCAGTCATGCGATTGTCCATCAACGTAGCAGACCGCTATTGTCAGTCAAGAGGGACCATTGACAGGTTGCAAAGGAGCCACGGTGGATGACCTGAGGATTCGGCACATCCTCTGGCGGTTGGCGCATGCAGCGCCACACAGCCAGATCACTTGGGCGCACGATGGGCAGCGCCAGGCCGTGACCCAGCGGGCGGTCGCCGAAGCGACGCTGCGACTCGTCGAAGGGTTGCGGGCGATCGGCGTCACCAGGGGGTCGAGGGTCGTCGGGCTCGGTTGGAACAGCATCGAGTACCTGCAGTGCATGCTCGCCGTGCCAGTGCTGGGCGCAACCCTGGACAACATCAACTTCCGGCTGGCAGGCGACGACATCGGGCGGCTGATGGCCGAAGCCCCGGTGGCTGCCGCCATCGTCGACGTCGAACTGCTCAGCACCCCCGATCTCGAGCAGACAATTCTGCCGATCGTGCGAAAGCTGGAAGCCGACGGCGTGACGATCATCGTGATCGGGAGTCACGTGGCCGCTGATGCTGCCGGCTGGGTCGCGTTCGAAGCATTGACGGAGCGGGAGCCCGCGTGCCTCGAGCAACTGCCAACTCATCCTGAGACCGACGTGGCCTATGTCTTCCACACAGGGGGCACGACGGGGGCGCCGAAATCCTTCCCCGTCAGCCACCGTCGTGTGCTGCTGCATGCATTGGTGCAGGGCAACGCGAACGCGATGGGCATTCGCAGCTCGGACCGAGTGATGCCGCTCCCGCAGTTCTTCCACGCGAACGCGTGGAACATGCCGTTCGTCGCCATCCTGGCGGGAGCGGATGTGGTGCTGCCCGGTCGTGACACGAGGGGGGCGGCTATCGCGGCGCTGTTGCGTGATGCAGCGGTTACGCTGGCCGGCGGTGTTCCGACCCTGTGGCACGACATCTGTGCGAGCGTCGAGGCCGATCCGAGCCTACGGCCACGCCATCTCAGGGAAATCATCTGCAGCGGATCCGTGCTCGAACCCGGGCTGCGGGCACGAATCCGCGATCAGCTCGGTGCCGAGCCCGTGACCGGCTGGGGCATGACGGAGTCGATGGGCACCGGCACCTATCAGCGGTCGT
Source organism: Agrococcus sp. ARC_14 (assembly GCF_022436485.1). Lineage (NCBI taxonomy): Bacteria > Bacillati > Actinomycetota > Actinomycetes > Micrococcales > Microbacteriaceae > Agrococcus > Agrococcus sp. ARC_14. Next base: position 68,838 of record NZ_JAKUDO010000001.1, on the reverse strand, counting down.
CGGATGCTGACGACATGGGCCGGCCCGTGCCATTGCTAGAGATCCGCAGCTTGGTCGAGAGTGACGACGCGAGCCCTCGACTCCAGATTCGCGGCCCTTTCGTGCTCGCTGGCGATGGTGACTGGTACGCGACCGGAGACATCGCAGCGATCGGGGAGGCCGAAGAGCTGACCCTTCTCGACCGGGAGAAGGACGCCGTGAAATCCGGTGGCGAGTGGATCTCGACGCTGCGACTCGAGCGCGCGCTGTTGGACATGGCAGATGTCGAAGCAGCAGCCGTCGTCGCGCGTGCGGATGATCGATGGGGTGAACGCCCGATCGCCTATGTCGTGATGCGAACTGGTGTGCAGCTTCCCTCGGCCGCCGCGGTTCGAGCTCATGTCACAAATACATTGCCGAAGTGGTGGGCGCCCGATGACGTCATCGAGCTCGCCGGGCTTCCCTTGACGCGTCTAGGCAAGCCCGATAAGGCCGCCCTAAGGCTCCGAGACGCCAGGTAGCGCGCAGTTGCACTTGCCTGACAAGTTCCGTACAGTCATCTTCATCGTAAGTCTTTGTAGGACAAGGAGGTCCTGACATGCATTCATCTCGCAAACTGAGGTCAGGGGCAGCGGTTGCTGCTCTGGCCACGACGGCACTGCTCATCAGTGCGTGCAGCGGGCCGGCGACAGGGGGAACGGGCAGTGACGACGCTGGCCCCATCGTCCTCGGCATCCATTCAACCTCGTCCGGCTCACTCGCAGCGCTCGGCCCCGACTTCGAGTACGGCGTGCGTGCAGGCGTCTCGCTCGCGACCGACGGCACGAACGAGATTGACGGCCGGGAGATTCAGTTCGTCGTTCTCGACGACGGCTCCGACGCAGGCGCCGTGCCAGCGCAGGCTCGCGGTCTCCTGCAGCAGGATCAGCCCGACCTCGTATTCGGTCCGATGTCGTCGGCAAGCGCCGTCTCGGCTGCGCCGATCTTTGCCGACGCGCAGGTTCCTGCTATTTTCTCGATCTCTGCGACGAGCGATCTCACCGGCTTCAGCCCCTATACGTTCCGCACATCGCGCGATGCGCTGCAGGAGGCGCAGATGGGTGCCGCAGTCGCGGATATCCAGGCGGGCGAGAGCTTCCTCGTGCTCGCTCCCGACTACGCCTACGGGCAGTCGGCCGCGGCAGCCTGGCAGGAGAACCTCACCGCAGCTGGCGGTGAGTCAGTGAGCGAGCCCATCTTCGCTCCGCTCGATTCCCGTGACTACACGGCAGTGGCGGAGCGCATCCGAAACGCGAGTCCCGATGTCCTCGTCGTCGTCACCTTCGCCGGATCGGGAGGTCCGACGCTCTGGCAGAACCTGGGCGATGCGGGCATCCCCGACTCCTCTGAGGTTGTCACGCTGCTGCCGCAGCGCGACACGATCGAAGCGATGGGTGGCGTCGCACCGAAGCTCAAGTACTTCGCGATCTACTCCGCGTCCGTTCCGGGCGATCTGAATGCGCAGTTCGTCGAGACCTTCACAGAGCTCAGCGGCGGCATCGAACCCGACGTCTACGCGGGAGACTCGGGTGTCGCCGGCATGATCGCGGTGCAGGCGATTCGGGAAGCGGGGACCACTGACAGCGAATCTGTCACGGCTGCGCTTTCGAATCTCACCGGCGAATCGATCAAGGGCGAGTTCGAGGTGCGAGCAGAGGATCACACCTTCCTGCAGAGCTTCTATGAAGCGACGGTCGGCGCCGATGGCGCTGTGACGATCGTCGACACCTTCACGCTTGAAGACAGCGCAACTCCGGTCATCAGCCCGATCGAGCAGTGACGGGCCGCACCATGACGACTGCCTCGCCCCCAGCGGTGATAGAGACTCACGAAGTTTCGGTGACATTCGGCGGCATCCGAGCGCTCCAGGACGTGTCGATCGACGTGAAGGACGGTGAAGTCGTCGGGCTCATCGGGCCGAATGGCGCAGGCAAGAGCACGCTGCTCAACATCATCAGCGGCCAGAGCAAGCCGGACGCGGGGTCGGTGTCGTTCTTTGGGAACGACATCACCCGCGTGCCGGTGTATCAGCGAGCGCGATCCGGGCTGGCGCGCAGCTTCCAGTCGACGACGGTGTTTCCGACCATGACAGTTGGGGAGAACATCCGCTACGCCGCACTTGCCAGCCGAGGGGGACAGTTCTCCTGGTGGATGGGCCGGGTGCGCGGGGACCGAGTTTCGGTCGCCGTTCGCGAGGCGCTGTCTGCAACGCGACTTGAGGGTTCAGAAGACCGACCGGCGAGCACGCTTGGGCACGGACAGGCGCGAGGCCTTGAGGTCGCGATGCTCCTGGCGGCCGGTGGCCGGGTGATGCTCCTCGACGAGCCGAGCGCGGGCATGGCTGCCGGCGACGTTGCGGGCCTCACGGAAACAATCGCACGTGCCCGCGAGCGAACGGGAGCGAGCATGGTGATCGTCGAGCACAAGATCTCGCTAATCTTCGAGATCTCCGATCGGGTCGCGGTGCTCGACCGCGGGACGCTCATCGCGTTCGACACGCCCGCGGCGGTCGCCGGTGACGCTGCAGTGAAGAAGGCATATCTCGGAGAGGACCCGTCCCTTGGTTGACAACCGACTGCTCGAAGTGCGGAAGATCGATGTGTCGATCGGGCCGTTCCACATCCTTACCGACGTATCGGTCGATCTACCCGAGGGCGATGTCACGGTCATCCTGGGTCGCAATGGCGCAGGCAAGACCACGACGCTGCAAGCGATCCTCGGCTTCCTGCCACTGACGAGCGGCACGGTGGAGTTCGACGGCGAATCTCTTGTGGGTCTCGCGCCCTACGAAGTCAGCCGGCGCGGCATCGGCTACGTGCCGGAGCGCCGCGGGATGTTTCCGACGCTCACGGTCGAAGAGAACCTGCGAATGGTCGAAGCTCGTGGCTCGCTGTCGCGGGACACGATCCTGGACATGTTCCCGATCCTTCGGGAGCGCCTGAAGCAGCCATCGGGCGCGCTCTCGGGCGGCCAGCAGCAGATGCTCGCAATCGGTCGCGCGCTGCTGCAAGACCCGAAGCTGCTCGTGCTCGATGAGCCGACGAAGGGGCTTGCTCCGCTGGCCATCGACGAGCTCGTCGCAGCGCTTCGGGCGCTGAAGGGAGAGATCTCGATCCTGCTGGTCGAGCAGAATCTCGACGCCGCTCGGCGTCTCAGCCAGCACTTCATGGTGATCGACGACGGAGTCACCGTTGCTGAGGGCCCGGCAAGTGAGCTCACCAGCGAAAGCACGGTCACTGAGAAGTACCTCACGATCTCCACCCATAAGGAGCGGTAAATGGATCTCGCTACAACCGCCACGCTCCTCGTGAACGGGCTCGCGCTCGCGGCCATCCTCTTCCTCGTGTCGTCGGGCCTGACCATGATCTTCGGGCTCCTCGACGTGCCCAACTTTGCACACGGAGCGTTCTTCCTCGTCGGCTCATACATCGCCCTGAGCGTCGCGGCTGTCTCGAACATCTTCGTGGCGTTCGTGGCAGCGACCGTCGGCGTGGGTGTCCTCGGGTTTGTCGTGGAGCGGCTGCTGATCCGCCGCTTCTACAGGGCGCAAGATCAGCTCACCGCGCACCTCCGGCAGTTGCTGCTGACCCTCGGCGTCGCACTGATCCTCACGGAACTCGTGCACATCGGGTTCGGGCCCAACTTCGCAACGGTCGCACCGACTCCGGGGATCGGCGACACCGTCCCCTTCTTGGGCGGCTACGTGCAGATCTTCCGGCTGATCCTGATCGGACTCGGCGTGCTCGTATTCGTTGGCGCGTACCTGCTGATGAACAAGTCGAAGATCGGCCTGCTCATCCGCGCGGGAGTTCAGGACCCCGACATGGTGCAGTCGCTGCGCATCAATGTGAACTCGGTGTTCATGTGGGTGTTCACCATCGGTGCTGCCATGGCCGGATTCGCGGGCGCAGCCGGTCTCTACTTCTACCAAGGCACGTATCCCCTGCTTGGCGACGAGCTGCTGATCCTCGCATTCGGCATCGTCGTGGTTGGCGGATTGGGCTCCTATGTGGGTTCGGCCGTCGGAGCGATCCTGATCGGCGTGCTCTCCTCCTTCGTCTCGTACTTCTGGCTCGGCGCGCAGAACTTCGTGGTCGTCGGCCTGCTGATCATCGTCCTGCTGCTGAGGCCGCAAGGGCTGTTCTCGAAGGAAGTGTCACGAACGTGAGCCGCACAACATTGCTCCCCGAGTTCTCTCGGCAGACCTGGATCCGGATCGCCATCGGGGCAGTCGCGGTGCTCGCGATCTTGACGCTGCCGCTGTGGCTCGCCAACGAGTACTGGGTGCTCGTCGCAGCAGACATCTGCATCTTCGCGATCTTCGGGATGTCGTATAACGTGCTGCTCGGCCAGATGGGGCTGTTCTCGCTTGGGCAGGCGCTCTTCTTCGGCTTCGCGAGCTACACGGTGGCCAACCTGACCAAGCTCGGCGTCGACATCGTCACCGCCATCCTGCTGGCAATCGCAATGACGGCGGCTGTCGGCTTCGTGCTCGGATTGATGACCTCGCACATCCGCGGGATCTTCTTCGGGATCGTCACCCTCGCGATTGCGCAGGCGGCCTTCACGGCAGCCGGCACCGACATCCTCGGGCTGACGGGTGGCGAGAACGGCCTGCGCGTCACGGGACTGCCAGATGCGCTCAACGTGAACTTCGGCTCGACCGGCTTCTACATGCTGACCGCCGTGCTGATGCTCGTGGTCCTCGGCATCATGACGGTGCTGAAGCGGGCTCCCATAGGGTCACTGTGGGCTGGCATTCGTGACAACCGCGTGCGCGCGCAATCACTGGGTGTCAACATCGCCGGTCAGAAGCTTGTCGCGCTCACCGTGTCGGGGGCGATCGCAGGCCTTGCCGGCGCGCTGAACGCCGTGCTGCTGCAGATCGCTTCGCCGGAGCAGCTCGGCCTGCACATCCAGGTGCAGGTGCTGCTCATCGTCATCATCGGTGGCCCCGGAACCCTGCTCGGCCCGATCCTGGGTGCGTTCCTGGTGCGGCTGAGCGGCCCGATGCTGGACCAGCTCGATCGCCAGGCGTGGGTGCATGAGCTGCCCACCTACCTCGAGCGCGCCGTGACCTCGCACGACCTTGTGCTCGGCATCGTCTACATCCTGCTCGTGCTGTTCGTGCCGGGCGGGCTGATCTCGCTCGTCCGTCGTCGGCGGTCGCGCGTGAAGCCAGTGGCAGGGCTCGATGAGCCGGCCGTCCCGGCGCCGAGCGGTGCGCGGACATGAGCCTCCGTGCCCCCGCGTTCGACGATCTGGCCGGCGTGCCGATCGTAAGCGAAGGATCCGTTGAGCCGGAGCAACTGGATGTCATGGGCCACATGACCGTGCTGGAGTACCTGAACGTGCAGACGAGGGCGACGATAGCCGGATGCGGTGCGTTCGGCCTCGACCTGGAGTACCCGGTGCGGACGGGCATGGGCCTGTTCTCGATCGAGCACCGCGCGCGCTACCTGCGGGAGGTGCGATTGGGCACCCGATTTACCTGCAGGATGCGCTTGGTCGATGCGACGGAGACCGCCGTGCAGACGATGACGTACCTCGTCGACGAGGATCGGGGCTTGCTCTCCAGCAGCCTGGAGACCGTGCTGCTGAATGTGAGCCTTGAGACCAGGCGCGTCGTGCGATTCGCCGGCGACACCGTGGCGCTACTGACCAAGGGCTTGGCTCGAGACGCGGAGTTCGCTGCCTGGGATTCCTTGGCCAGCTCGGCCCTGAGCAGCCGCATGTCCCACGTCTCGTAGTACTGACCCACGCAGGTCGAGGACATTTTTCTTGTCGACTTGACACTTGTAGGACAAGCATGATTACCTACAAACGTAGGCAAGCGAGAAGGAAATGTGATGGCAATCTCGAGCACGCTCAGTGAAGAGCAGCAGATGATGATCGACGCGATCGATCAGATCTGCGCGAGCATCGTCACCGACGAGTACTCCGCGATGCTCGATCGTGAGGCGCGGTACCCGCAAGAGGTCATGGACGCGCTCGCGAGCGCAGGATGGTCGGCACTCCCCATCTCGGAGGAGGCCGGCGGTGCCGGCGCGAGCGCTCAGGATCTCGTGCTCGTGCACGAGGCGCTCGCCCGCCACAACCTCGTCGTCGGCCAGGCGTACTTCTCCCTCTGGGTGCTGGGCGCCGAGGCGATTGATCGCTTGGGCACCGACGAGCAGAAGGCCGTGTGGATGCCGCGCATCCTCGACGGCGACAACGTTGCCTTCGCGCTCACGGAGCCGGGTTCCGGATCCGACGCTGCCGCGCTGCGGACGACGGCGGTCCTCGACGGCGACGACTACATCGTGAACGGATCGAAGGTCTTCATCACGGGCGCCGCGGTCTCCGATGTCATCGTGACCGGAGTGCGCACCTCCACCGGAGGCGGCAAGCGTGACGGGATCACGACGCTGATGATCGATCCGTCGCTCACCGGCGTCTCCGTCCGCAAGCTCTCGAAGATGGGGCTCAAGGGTCTCGACCTCTGCGAGGTGTTCTTCGCCGATGTGCGGGTGCCCGCGAATGAGGTGCTGGGGGAAGTGGGGCAGGGCTGGAACGGCGTCCTGCCGGGCCTGGCGAATGAGCGCCTCCTGCTTGCAGCGCTCAGTGTCGGTGCGCTCCGGGACCTCCTCGATCGCTGCCTCGCGTATGCGAAGGAGCGCCAGACGTTCGGCAAGCCCATCGGCGGTCACCAGCTGATCGCAGACAAGCTCGTCGAGATGCGGGTCGCGATCGAAGCGAACCACGCGCTCACGATGCACGCCGCCACCCTGGTCGACGCTGGCGACCCGGATGCGGTCAACGTGGCGTCGATCGCCAAGCTTTCGGCCACCCGCGACTACGTCTCCGCGACACGCGAGGCCGTGCAGATCTTCGGCGGCTACGGATTCTGCGACGAGTACCCCGTGTCGCGGCACTACCGCGACTGCAAATACCTCGAGATCGGCGGCGGCACCAGCGAGATCCAGAAGATCGTGATCGCACGGGGCATGGGGATCCGACTGTGAGCGTGCTCGACACCTTCCGGCTCGACGGCCGCGTCGTCATCGTGACGGGGGCATCGGCCGGCCTCGGAGCGGCAGCTGCCGCCGCCATGGCGCAGGCCGGCGCGCACGTGATCCTCACCGGCCGACGCGAGCACCTGCTCGTCGAGCAGGCAGCAGTCATCCGCGCAGCCGGGGGGCAGGCAACGCCCCGCGCCCTCGACGCCACCGATGCCGAGGCGGTCGCGGCAGCCTTCGCCGAGCTGGCAGCCGAGGTCGGGCCGTTCGACGCCATCGTCAACAACGCGGCGCAGGCACATCAAGCCGACGTCCTCGACGTCTCCGTCGAGGACTGGCAGCGCATCGTCGACGTGAATCTCAACGGAACGTTCTTCGCGATCCAGTCCTTCCTGCAGCATCGCACGCGTGAGCGCAGCACATCCATCGTCAACATCGCCTCGCTGGCCGCTTCCGTCGGCGTTCGCGGGCAGGCGGCCTATGCCGCCAGCAAGGCGGGTGTCGTGGGTCTCACCCGCGCGCTCGCCGTCGAGCTCGCTCGCGAAGAGGTGCGGGTCAACGCCCTCTCGCCCGGCTACTTCGCCACGGACATGCCTGGCGATGTGCTGGCGGATGAGGCGGCCACGACGGCGCTGCTGCGGAAGATCCCGCAGAAGCGAATCGCTGATCCCAGCGAGATCGGCGCACCGCTGGTGTTCATGGTCTCCGACGCCTCCCGTTTCATGACGGGGGCCGTCATCAACTTCGACGGAGGGTATACCGCAGTATGAGCGAGCAACTAGGCGCCGCACTCGTCACCGGCGCAGCCGGTGACATCGGCCAGACAACGGCAGTCGGATTCGCGAAGGCCGGCCGCGACGTTGCGGTCTTCGACCGCAAGGTCGAGCTGCTCGCCGAGACCGTCGCCCTGTGCGAGGCCGAGGGCGTGAAGGTGCACGCCGCGGCAGTCGACCAGACCGACCACGATGCAGTCGAGGCGGGGGTCGCAGGGGCGATCGCAGCACTCGGGCCGATCACCGCGCTCTTCGCGAACGCTGGCTACGGCAAGTTCTCGTCGCTGATCGACCAGCCGCTCAAGGAGTGGCACCGTCACGTCGACGTGAACTTCACCGGCACCTTCGCCATCTGCCAGGCGGTCGCGCGCTCGATGATCGACGCGCGACTCGGTGGATCGATCGTGATCAACGCGTCGTCGGGCGCATCGCAGTACTCCGATCTGCTGGGTGCCTACTGCGCCACGAAGGCGGGGGTGAAGATGCTCGCGACCGGGCTGGCATCCGAGCTCGGCAACCACCGCATCCGTGTGAACTGCGTCGAGCCCGGTGTGATCGAGACCGGCATGACCGGCCCGATGCTCACGGGGGAGAACGGGGATGCGCACCGAGAGATCCTGCTGTCGGATACGCCCTCCGGCCGACTCGGCATCCCCGAGGACGTCGCATCCGTGGTGCTCTTCCTGAGCTCGCCCGAGAACTCGTTCCTCACCGGCGTCTCGGTGCCGGTCGACGGCGGGCAGACCATCCACGGGCACCCGCGCTGGTATCGCACCGACTACCGCGTCGAGCACACGACGGAGTGGGAAGTGACCCGATGAGCGGCGAGCGCGCATCCAAGATCATCGAGGTCGCCGAGGCTGCAGCTGCGGTCGATGACGGCATGACCATCTCCATCGGCGGCTTCATCAATTCGGGCCACCCGATGGCGATCGTGCGACAGCTGATCAAGGACGGCCGTCGCAACCTCACCGTCGTGGGGGCCGCATCCTCAGGGCTCGAGACTGACCTGCTCATCGCCGCGGGCGTCGCAAGCCACGTCATCTCGCCCTACGTCGGCGCAGAGGGCTTCGCGGGCATCGGGCCCGCCTTCCGCAAGGCGGCGCAGGATGGCAGCCTCGACATCTTCGAGCTCGACGAGGCGCACTTCTACGCGGGCCTGCGTGCCTCGGCGCAGCGCGTGCCGTACAACCCCTGGCGGGCGGGCGTCGGCACCGACCTGCCGAAGGTCAACCCGAAGCTCAAGCAGTACCGCGACCCGATCAACGACGAGCTGCTTATCGCGGTGCCGGCGATCGAGATCGATGTTTGCTTCCTCCATGCGTCGGTGAGTGACATCTACGGCAACGTGCAGCACAACGGAACGCGCTACGGCGACATCGCGATGTACAACGCAGCGAGCGCCACCTACGTGTCGGTCGAGAAGGTGGTGTCGCCGGAGCAGATCCGAGCGGATCCGCTGAAGACGAGCATCCCGGGAGCGACGGGCATCATCCGCGCACCGTTCGGGTCGCACCCGTACTCCGCGGATGGCTACTACGTTCCCGACGCAGAGCACATCAAGCAGTACCTCGCTGTCGCGACGACCTGGCTGAAGAGCGGTGACCGCACCGACCTTGACGCCTACATCGAGGAGTACATCGTCGGCCCCGCTGACCACGCCGAATACCTCGAGCGCATCGGCATCCGCACGCTGCTCTCCATCAACGAGTACTGAGGACGACATGAACGAGACGGCATCTCCCAAGGAGGTCATGGCGGCGGTCATCGCCCACGGGCTCGAAGACGGCCAGTGGGTCGAGGTCGGCGCGAACCTGCCAGTGCCTCGCGCCGGCGCGCTGCTGGGTCACATGACGCACGGGCCGAACATGACGGTCATGATCGCCATGACGAAGGCGTATCTGCGCGACACCCCGGTGATCGACGAGTTCGAGTTCATCACCGACGTGGGCGCGATGCGGTGGGCGGAGGCCTACTACCAGCACGACCAACTGCTCAACAATCAGCGGCACCGTGCCAACGGCGTCTTCTTCTGCGGCGGCATCCAGATCGATCGCTACGGCAACTCGAACATGATCGGCATCGGTGACGACTACTCGAAGCTGAAGTTCCGCGGCCCGGGCCCTATCGGCACGACCAACGCCGCCGCGCAGAACGGCACCTGGCACCTCGTGACGAACTCGCACGATGCTCGCGTGCTCGTCGACCGCGTCGACTACGTCTCGGCTGTTGGCTACGGCCGCGGCGAACCCAACCTGCGCCAGGATCTGGGTCTGCCAAACGGCGGCCCCTCGTCGATCATCACCCCCATGGCCGTGTTCGGCTTCGACGAGGAGACGCGCAGTGCGCGACTCAAGTCGGTGCACGCCGGCTTCACCGTGGACGACGTCGTGGCCAACACTGGCTTCGAGATCATCATCCCGTCTGAGGTGCCCGTCACCGACGGCCCGACGGACGAAGAGCTCACGCTGCTGCGCACCCGCATCGACGCACAGGGGGCGCTGCGGGCATGAGCATGGTCGGGACGGAATTGCGAACCCTGCCGGCGTTGCTCGCACGCAACGCGGCAGAGGATGCTGACCGCCCCTTCCTGCGGGATCGGGAGCGAGTGCTCAACCGCGGGGAGGTGTGGACGCAGGCGCAGCGCACTGCGGCCGGCTTCCTCGGACTCGGGCTGCGCAAGGGTGATCGCGTCGCGATCATGCTCGACAACAGCCTCGAGTTCGTGCACGCGTGGTTCGGGCTTGCGACGGCGAACCTCGTCGAGGTGCCGCTCAACCCCGCGCTGATCGGCGACCGCCTGATCCACGCGATGACGCACTCTGAGGCGACCGTCGTGGTCGTCGACGCCCGGTATGCCCATCAGTTCGAGGAGCACCTGGATGCGTACCCGACGCTCCACACGATCGTCGCGGTGGGTGGCGAGGTCGACTCGCAGCTGCCCGTCGTGCGGTTCGAGGAGATTCTGGCGGCAGCAGCGGCAGCGGTGCCGGTGGTCACGCTCGCCGACACAGCGGCGATCCTCTACACATCCGGCTCGACGGGACCCGCCAAGGGCGTGATCGTGCCGCACGGCCAGCACTACACGAACGGCTGGCAGGCAGTGCGCCAGGCGGAGATCACTGCTGACGACCGCGTCTTCGTGGCGTTGCCGCTGCACCACAACATGGGGCAGGGCTACGGCGTCATGGCCGGCGTCGTCGCGGGTGCGGAGATCTACATCTCCCACGGGTTCAAGCGCGCCACCTTCTGGGACGAGATCAACCAGGCGCAGGCGACCGTGTTCACCTTCGTGGGCTCGATCCTCGCCCTGCTCGCGGCGCAGGATGGCGACCGAGAGAACACACTGCGGGTGGCCTACGGCGTCCCGGTGCCTCCGACCCTGCACGAAGACTTCGAGCGCAGGTTCGGCCTGCGGCTACTGGATGGCTACGGCTCCACAGAGGGCACGATCCCTGCCTGGGGAAGCCTGCGAGGAGAGCGGAAGATCGGCTCATCCGGCGGGATCGTCCCCGAGTTCGAGGTCCAGGTCGTCGGAGACGACGACCTGCCGCTGCGCGCGAGCGTCATCGGCGAGATTGTCATCCGCGCACGCGAGCCCTATTCGATGTTCCAAGGGTACTTCCGCGACCCTGCCCGAACCGAGCAGGCGATGCGCAACTCCTGGTACCACACGGGCGACCGGGGCAGGTTCGACGACGACGGCAACCTCTGGTTCGAGGGCCGCATCGACGACGTCATCCGCCGCTTCGGCGAGTTCATCTCGGCCAAGGAGGTCGAGGAGGCCGTCGTGCAGCACGACGCCGTCGAGCTCGTCGCGGCCTACGGCATCGACTCCGAGATCGCAGGCCAGGAGATCATGACCGCGGTCGTCCTCAAGCAGGGGCGATCGCTCAGCGCCGAGGAGCTGCGCGAGGCATGCGGTCTGCAGCTGCCTTCGTTCGCGGTGCCGCGGTTCGTAGAGTTCGTCGACGAACTGCCCACGACTCCGACCGGGAAGGTCGAGAAGCACAGGCTCCGCGCACGCGGAGTCACCGACGCGACATTCGACGCGCGTCGACACCTGATCAAGGAGGATTGAGATGTACTTCAGCACTGCAGTGAGCGAGGTGGTCGAGGGCGAGGTCAACCTCCGCGGCTATGCGCTCAGCGACCTGATGCGCAATGTGACCTACACGGAAGGCGCGTTCCTCTCGATCACGGGCCGTCTGCCCTCGGCGGCGGAGAGCCGGCTCGTCGACGCCGTGCTCACGAGCCTGCTCGACCACGGGTTCGTCGCATCGACGATCACCTCGGCTCGGTACATCGCCTCGGGTAATCCGCAGTTCATCCCCGCGGTCGCGGGCGGGATCCTCGCAGCCGGCGGCAACACGCTCTCGCCCGAGCACTCCTATCAGCTGCTCGAGCGTGCGCAGGAGCTACGCGACGGGGGAACGCTCGAGGATGGCGCGGAGCGCATCGTCGACGAGTTCGTCGCCGCGAAGAAACGGCTTCCGGGCTTCGGCCACCCCATCCACAAGTCGAGCGACTTCCGGGCAGACATCCTGTTCGAGCTTGCACACGAGCTCGGCCTGGCAGGCGAGTCGATCCAGCTCTTCCAGGCGATCCACGCGGCGTTCGTGCGCAAGACCGGACGCACCGGCATCCCCATCAACATCGACGGGGCACTCGCTGCCGTCGGCAGCGACCTCGGTTGGTCTGCGAACCAGACGGTCGCATTCGCGGTGCTCTCAGTGCTGCCGGGCCTTATGGCGCACGTCGTCGAAGAGATCGATCAGAACCGACCGCTCCGCTACATCCAGGACGGCGAATACGTCGGCCAGCCAATGACGCATCGCGCGCCAGCACTCAACACCGCATCGATTGGAGCATGACCATGGGACTCAACGACAACACCGTCGACTGGGATGCCGTCAACGAGAGCTTTGCTCGCACCGGCGGACGGATGATCTGGAAGCCGTATGGCATGCCGGAGATCATCGACCCCGAGAACTCGAAGTTCCACGCCGGCGGGATCCAGCCTCGCTGGGACGTCTCCGACACGATCGTCGTCGAGGCCGCGATCACCGGTGCGTTCTACACGAAGAAGGCGAACCCTGCGCAGCCGATCACGGTTGAGGAGATCCTGACCTCCGCGCAAGAGTGCGCCCGTGCCGGCGCGAGCGCCATCCACCTGCACGTCCGCGGCGACAACGGCTACAACTCGCTCGATCGTGAGCGCTTTAAGGCCGTGGTCGACCCCCTCCGGGCCGAGTTCCCGGGCATCGCCGTCGACGGCTGCTACGTCACCGCGCTCGACGGCGAGTGGGACGAGATGAAGATCGCGCTGGGCGAGAACATCCTCGACGGCGTCCCCGTCAACACCACGGCTCTCTACAACGGAGATGCACTGTTCGCCAAGCCCGTGCCGATGATGATCGAGAAGACTCGCCTCATCCTCGAGTCGGGAGCAGCGCCGATCGTGGCGGTCTACACCGACGCCGACGTCAACAACGCCGATCGCTTCCTCTTCCGCAGCGGTCTGCTCGGCCCCGGCCAGGTGTGGTGCGTGCTGCCGTCCATCCCCGGCGCCAGCCCGATGGAGAACCCGCGCCAGATGTTCGAGGGCCTCACTCGTTTCGTCGGTCTGATCCGCGACGTGGACCCGGAGGCCAAGATCCTCGTCTGCGCCGCCGGTCGCGCATCCGTCTTCCTCGCCACCGCTGCCGCGCTGCTCGGCCTGCACGTGCGCGTGGGCATGGAGGACACGGTGTGGAAGTACCCGCACAAGGACGAGAAGGTCACCTCGAACCTCGAGTCCTTCCTGCAGATCAAGACCATCGTCGAGGCGCTCGGCCGGCGCGTTGCGACGCCCGCCGAGTACCGCGAGATCATGGGCGTGAAGCCGCTGGTCGACGCGACGCACTCGCACTGATCGGCGCTAGCGACTCCAATGCAGATCATCGTTCTGGTGAAGGTCGTTCCCGACACCTACGGGGAGCGCACGCTCGACCTCGACACGGGCCTTATGGTTCGAGCCGGCTCCGACCGGGTCGTCGATGAGATCGATGAGCGCGCATTGGAACTCGCGCTGGCGTACAAAGACGAGGTCGGCGCCGAGGTGATCCTGCTCTCGATGGCGCCGGCCGACGCGGCGGCACCCATTCGCAAGGCTCTTGCGATGGGTGCCGACCGTGCCGTGCATGTCGTCGACGACGAGCTTGTCGGCGCCGACCTCGGCACCACTGCAGAGGCACTGGCCTCTGCGATCACGCGCACCGGGTTCGACCTGGTGATCGCGGGCAACACATCAACGGATGGATCTGGTGGCGTGGTGCCAGCGATGCTCGCGGAGCTGCTGTCGGTGCCGATGGCCACAGCGTTGAGCGCCGCGACCATCGGGGCCGACAGCGTGACGGGTCGGCGTGTGACGGACGCGGGCACGGTAACGGTCACTGCGGATCTGCCAGCAGTCGTGTCGGTGACCGAGGCGCTGCCCGAGGGCCGCTTTCCGAACTTCAAGGGGATCATGGCGGCCAAGAAGAAGCCGCTCGAGGTCTTGTCTCTCGCTGACCTCGGTGTGACGGTGCTGGGTGACACTCCCCGGGTGATCATGACCGAGGTGGTGCAGTCGCCGCCACGCGGGGCCGGTGTGAAGATCACAGACGAGGGGGATGCGGGTGCACAGCTGGCCGAGTTCCTCGTGTCGCAGCGACTGATCTGAGGTGTCGACGATGAGTGCAAGCATTCTTGTCTTGCTGGACACATCCCCGAACGGCGAGATCGCCAGTTCTGCTGACGGCCTGCTCGGTGCCGCGGAGAGCCTCGGGGTTCCCGTGGCGCTGCTCGTCACGGGGCTCGGACGCGGCGAGGCCGCGGCCGCGCGTGCAGCAGAGCTCGGTGCCGCCCGGGTGCTCGTCGTTGAGACGTCGCGCGTGGAGACAGAGGTCGTGACACCGGCGGTGGATGCGCTCGTCGCAGCGTTCGCACTCGTGCAGCCCACGGTCGTGCTGGCTTCGCACTCCATCGACGGGCGCGAGACCGCTGCGCGCTTCGCGGCTCGCCAGAAGCTCGGCATCATCGTGGACGCGACAGGCGTGACCCGTGATGCAGAGGGCATCGTGGCCCACCACTCGGTGCTCGGCGGCTCCTTCACGAGCGTCGGCGCGGTGACGTTCGGCGTGCCGGTGGTCACGGTGCGTGTCGGCTCCATCGACGCGCGAGCAACTGCCGCCGATCCGCGCTCCGAGTCGCTTGAGATGGCGGATGCGGGCGCTCCCGTCGCGCAGGCGAGAGACTTCGAGCCACTCGTCGTGTCGTCGTCGCGGCCCGATCTGCACAGTGCCGCCAAGGTCGTCTCGGGCGGTCGAGGACTCGGATCCACCGAAGGCTTCCAGCTGGTGGGCACGCTCGCCGACGCGCTCGGCGCAGCCGTCGGCGCATCGCGTGCCGCAGTCGACGCAGGGTATGTCCCGTCCGAGCTCCAGGTCGGGCAGACCGGGGCCTCAGTGTCGCCGCAGCTCTACATGGCCCTCGGCATCTCGGGTGCGATCCAGCACCGCGCCGGCATGCAGACCGCCAAGACGATCGTCGCGATTAACAAGGATCCCGACGCTCCGATCTTCGACGTCTCGGACTTCGGTGTCGTCGGTGATGTGTTCACCGTGGTGCCGCGGCTGATCGAGGCGATCGAGGAACGGCAGCGGTGAGCACACGTCGCGGCCTCCCTCGCGTGCGGGGCGGCGAGGCATGGCCGCCGACTGGTGCGGCGAGACTCTTGGCGCCCCCGGTTTCTGAAGTGGCTCCGCATTCGATGCCCGCAGCGATATCGGCCGGCGGTGGCCCGACACTTCGCCGCGGCCTGCCGCGGGCCGCGGGCGGGCAGCAGTGGCCGGCAGCAGGCTTCGCGCCGGCCACTGTGTCCGGGGTGGCCGCTCCGGCTGCGTTCGCACTCGTTGAGCCAGCTCCGCCCGCACCGGTCGTGCCTGCAGTCGGCGATGACACCAGCCAGCTGACGGAACTGACGGTCACCTCGGCCGCGCTCACGGGCATAGACCGAGGGTCGCATTCGTCACCTGCGGCCGAGCCGGGGTCGTCGAAGAAGCCCTGGGCTCGCCCGCTCGTCGTGCTCGCCGGTCTCGCGGCACTGAGCGCGCTCGCGCTCGCGCTCATCCTGCTCGTCCGCCTCCTCCTGGGTACCGGTCCTGCGCAGGAGTTCCTCGCCGCCTACCCTGGCGAGTACCAGCCCGCCGTCGCGGTCGACAAGGGGTTCCCTGCGTGGGCGCGCTGGACGCACTTCCTCAACGTCTTCTTCATCGTGCTCATCGTGCGCTCCGGACTGCAGGTGCGGCACCAGAAGAAGCCGCCGGCGTACTGGGCCTCCAAGAACGGCCAAAAGATCTCGATCAACCTGTGGCTGCACCAGGCGCTCGATATCCTCTGGCTCGCGAACGGCGTGCTCTTCGTGGTGCTGCTGTTCGCGACGGGGCAGTGGGCCCGCATCGTGCCGACCTCGTGGGAGGTGTTCCCCAACGCGCTGTCCGCGCTGCTGCAGTACCTCTCGCTCGACTGGCCGGTCGAGAACGGCTGGGTCAACTACAACGCGCTGCAGCAGCTGGCCTACTTCGTGACCGTCTTCGTCGCGGCGCCGCTCGCGACCGCAACGGGTGTGCGCATGTCCGGCAGCTGGCCCAAGCAGGCGCCGACTCTCAACCGGCTGTATCCGATCGGACTGGCGCGGGCGATCCACTTCCCGACGATGCTCTACTTCGTCGTGTTCGTGATCTTCCACGTCGGCCTGGTCTTCGCCACGGGTGCACTGCGCAATCTCAACCATATGTATGCGGGGCAGGACGAGGTGAACTGGGTTGGCTTCGCGATCTTCGTGCTGTCGCTCGCCGCGATCGTCGCGGCCTGGCTCGCTGCGCGCCCGTTGGTGCTGACGGCGATCGCGGCCAGGTTCGGCCGCGTCAGCGAGCGCTAGCCGGACCCCGTTTCCATGCACGCAGTTCGACGAAGGAGTCACCCATGATCGACAAGACGGTCCGCGACGCACGTGAGGCGGTGGCGGATATTCCGGACGGTGCGAGCATCGCCGCGGGAGGATTCGGACTCTCGGGCAACCCGATCGAGCTCATCGAGGCGATCCTCGAGCAGGGCACGAGCGATCTCTCGGTGGTGTCGAACAACTGCGGCGTGGAGGACTGGGGTCTCGGCGTCCTGCTGTCGGCCGGCCGCATCCGCAAGGTGACGGCATCGTACGTGGGGGAGAACAAGGAGTTCGAGCGACGATTCCTCTCGGGCGAACTCGAACTGGAGCTGACGCCGCAGGGCACCCTTGCCGAGAAGCTGCGGGCTGGCGGATCGGGCATCGCAGCGTTCTACACGCCGACGGGAGTCGGATCGCAGGTTGCGGAGGGTGGACTGCCGCGCAGGTATGCGCCCGACGGCAGCGTCGCGATCGCGAGCGAGCCCAAGGACCAGCGCAAGTTCACGGCCGGTGGAGCCACCCGGCAGTACGTGCTCGAAGAGGCCATCGTGACCGATTTCGCGATCGTGCACGCCTGGAAGGGCGACAAGCACGGCAACCTGATCTTCAACAAGGCCGCGCGCAACTTCAACCCCTTGGCGGCGATGGCGGGCAAGGTCTGCATCGCTCAGGTCGAGGAGCTCGTCGAGCCCGGCGAGCTCGACCCAGATCAGGTGCACCTGCCCGGGGTCTTCGTGCACCGCATCCTCGAAGTCGGCTCCGACATCGAGAAGCGGATCGAGAAGCGCACGGTGACCGAGCGAGAAGAGGAGGCCTGAAATGGCTATGACACGTCTGGAGATGGCCGCCCGCGCGGCCCGTGAACTGCCCGATGGCGCATACGCCAACCTCGGCATCGGTCTGCCCACGCTGGTTCCGAACTACATTCCCGCCGGCAGTACCGTGGTGCTCCAGAGCGAGAACGGCATTCTGGGGGTGGGCCCCTATCCGCTCGACGAGGATGTGGATCCCGACCTCATCAACGCAGGCAAGGAGACCGTGACGGTGCTCGCTGGCGCGAGCTACTTCGACTCTGCACTGAGCTTCGGCATGATCCGCGGGGGCAAGATCGACGCTGCGATCCTTGGTGCCATGCAGGTCTCGGCAGCCGGCGACCTCGCGAACTGGATGATCCCGGGGAAGATGGTCAAGGGCCCTGGAGGGGCGATGGACCTCGTGCACGGTGCGGGCCGCGTGATCGTCCTCATGGAGCACACCGCGAAGGACGGCACGACGAAGATTGTGCGCGAGTGCACGCTGCCGCTGACAGGCCGCGGTGTGGTCGATCGGATCATCACCGACCTCGCCGTCATCGACGTCACATCCGAGGGTCTGGTGCTCATCGAGACCGCTCCCGGGGTCTCGGTCGAGGAAGTCGTCGAGAAGTCCGAGCCCGATCTGATCGTGCGCCTCGAGTCCCAGCCCCCGAACCTCGCGAACGCTGAAGGAGCGCTGTCATGATTGTCCCATTCCGATTCGGCTACAAAGCCTCTGCCGAGCAGTTCGCACCGCGCGAGCTGCTCGACTACGCTGTCGGCGCCGAGGAGTCCGGGTTCGACTCCGTCTTCCTCAGCGATCATCTGCAGCCGTGGATGCACGACGGCGGGCACGCTCCGGCGGCCCTCCCGTGGCTCGGCTCGGTCGGCGAGGCGACGAAGCGGGTGCTCCTCGGTACATCCGTCCTCACGCCGACCTTCCGCTATCACCCCGGCGTGATCGCGCAGGCGTTCGGCACGCTCGGCTCGCTGTATCCGGGGCGCATGATCCTCGGCGTCGGCACCGGTGAGGCGCTCAACGAGGTCACGCTCGGCCAGGAGTGGCCGGCGCCGCCCGAGCGATTCCAGCGCATGAAGGAGGCCATCACGCTGATCCGTGGGCTGTGGCGCAGCGAGCGGGTCGATTTCGAGGGCACCTACTACTCGACCAAGGGCGCGACCATCTATGACCTGCCCGAGCAGGAGGTGCCGATCTACATCGGCGCATCCGGGCCCGCAGCCACGCGTCTCGCTGGCCGCATCGCTGACGGCTGGATCACGACCAGCGGCAAAGCGCCGGAGCTCTACACCGACAACCTCATCCCTGCGTTCGACGAGGGTGTCACGAAGGCGGGACGCGACAAGAACGACATCGACCGGATGATCGAGGTGAAGGTGTCGCTGCGTCCCGATAAGGCCAAGGCGCTCGAGAACACGCGCTTCTGGGCGCCACTCGCCTTGAAGGCAGAGGAGAAAATGGGCGTCGAGGACCCGATGGAGATGCAGCGCCTCGCCGAGCAGCTGCCCATTGAGCGCGCCGCTTCCCGCTTCATAGTCTCCGATGACCCAGATGAGCACGTCGCCAGGATCAAGGGCTACCTCGACCTCGGCTTCACACACCTCGTCTTCCACGACCCGGGCTTCGACCAGGCTGACTTCCTCGAGATCTACGGCCGCGAGGTGCTGCCGAAGCTGCGAAAGCTCGTCAGTTGATGCGCTGACGGCTCTCCGGCAGGCGCGCGCCTCAGTAGCTCGCGCGTCCGCCGGAGAGGTCGTAGACGAAGCCAGTGGTGAACGAAGCCTCGCGCGACACCACGTACTCCACGAGAGCCGCGACTTCGCCGACCGTGCCCATCCGCCCCATGGGGATGATGGCCGCACGCTCTGCGCGCTGCTCGTCGGAGAGCCCGGCGAGGAGTGGCGTGTCGATGGCGGCTGGGGCGATCGCGTTGATGGTCACCCCGCTGTCGGCGTACTCCTTGCCGACTGCCTTCACCATGCCGATCACGCCGGCCTTCGACGCGGAGTAGGCGGCCATCTCCGGGTTGCCCTCCTTACCGGCGATGGATGCGATGTGCACGATGCGTCCGTAACCGGTCGGCAGCAGGTGCGCGAGCGCGGCTTGCGTGACGGCGAACGCCCCGCCGAGGTTGACCGCGAGGATGCGCTGGATCGTCTCGGGCGCAGCAGCGAGCGTTGGCTCGACCGGTCCGAGGGTGCCAGCACAATTGATGACGACATCAAGGCCGCCGAGGTTCGCGGTGGCCGCATCGATGGCTGCGCGCACCGAACCATGGTCGGCGACGTCGACCGCGAACCGTGTCACCGGCGCGTCGTCGGGCCAGCGCGCGTCGGCGAGATCCAGGCCGACGACTGCGGCTCCGCCCGCGCGCAGTCGTGCGAAGATCGCGGCGCCCATACCGCTGGCCGCACCGACGATAGCGATTCTGTCTCCGGTCACGATGTCCTTCTTCTTGTCGGGGCTCGACCACGGGTCCTCGTGGCTCAGCAGGTGAGCATGCCGCCGTTGATGTCGAGGCTGGCACCGGTGATGTAGGCCGCCTTGGGCGAGAGGAGGAACTCGATCGCATCGGCGATCTCGTCAGGCTGACCGAATCGTGCCATCGGGATCTGCGCTGTCATCGTGCGCGTCTGCTCGTCGGGCATGCCGCCCGTCATCGTCGTTGCGACGAATCCCGGGGCTACGCCGTTGACGCGGATGCGGCGGCTCGCGAACTCACGGCCGAGCGACGCCGTCATGTTCTGCAGTGCCGCTTTCGAGGCCGCGTAGGCGACGGAGGAGGGCAGCAAGGGTGGGAAGGTGTCTTCACGACGCCCTCCGGTGCCGAGCTTCGATGTGATGGAGAGCAGGTTGACGATGCTCGCTGTTCCGTCGACGGGCAGGTGGGCAAGCGCCTCCTGCACGAGCAGCATCGGCGCCTTCACGTTGACCGCCATGATGAGATCCCACTCGTCCTCTGAGATGTCCTGGAACTCTCGTTTCATCCCGGCATCCTTCGGGGCGATGCCCACCGCATTCACGATCGCGCCGAGCGGCGCGAGATCGATGGCAGCGTCGACAGCGCGCCTGTTCACTGCGCGGAGCGTGAGGTCGCCCGCGACGACCGCGTGCCCGGCGGCGCCGTCCTCGATGTGCAGCGATGCTGCAACCCGCGCTGCGGCTTCTTCGCTGGTGTCTGCAACGACGACGGCGTAGCCGGTCTCAGCGAGGCGGCGTGCGATGACGCTTCCGATTCCCCCGCCGCCGCCCGTGACGATCGCTGACCGGAGTGGTGGAGTGTTCGTCATGTCGGCTCATTCCTGCCTCGGCAGCCTCGACTGCAGGCGACAACCGAATACCGGTCATCGTCAGGTTAGGTCTAAAATCATACAGACCTGGCTCTTGCGCACTGTCAGACAAATGGACACCAAGGGACGCCTCGCAAACGAGAGCCGTTTCGCTGGGATCGTGGAGAGAGGTCGCTCCCGCTGTGGAGGCGACGGTGACCATCGGGAGGACTCATTGCTGCGCGAGCCGCCAGGAGTCGAGGCAACATCTCGCTCGAGGTCGCTCGCGACCTCGAGCGCCCGCACGTGTTCACGATCGTCGAGGTCTATGAGGGCCGGGATGCGTTCACCGCGCATCGCGAGAGCGCCCACTTCGCCTCGATCGGCAAGATGCAGATCATCCCGCTGCTGGAGAGCCGCGTGGTCGTCGGCTACGAGGGGGACGGCGTCATCGGCTGAGACGCCCTAACGCTGCGGTTGACAGCGGCGATGCAGGAAGTACTCTATGTAGGTACTCTATGTAGGTACACATCCAGCACGTCAATGGGCCAGTGTCGCCCCAACCCCGAGGAGATTCGTCATGGCAGCCGAATCGCGCATCAAGAGTCGCGTCCCCCTGTTCGACGGCATGAACAAGATCCCGGGCGGGCTAATGCTGATCCCGCTGATCCTCGGCTCGATCGTGGGCACCTTCTTCCCCGGCTTCCTGGAGATGGGCAACTTCACCACCGCGCTGTTCAAGGACAGCGCGCTGCCGCTCATCGGTGTGCTGATCTTCGCGACCGGCATGCAGATCACGCTGCGCACGTCGGGGCCCGTGCTCGCGACGACCGGCACGATCCTGCTGACGAAGTCGATCATCCCGGCGACGCTCGTCGTGCTCCTCGGTAGCTTCACCGGTCTCGACGGCGTGCTCGGGGTGTCGATCCTCGCGCTGATCGTCATCATGGACAACAGCAATGGCGGCCTGTGGCTCGCGTTCACGGGTCGCTACGGCAACTCCTCCGACCGCGGTGCCTACATGGCATCGGCCATGAACGACGGACCGTTCTTCTCCATGCTGTTCCTCGGCGCCGCCGGCCTCGCCGACATCCCCGTCACGCTGCTGATCGCGGCGATCATCCCGCTGCTCGCGGGCGTCATCGTCGGCAACCTCGACGCGCGCTGGACCGAGATCATGCGCCCGGTGCCGAACATCGTCATCCCCTTCTTCGCCTTCGCGCTCGGTACGGGCATCAACCTCGGCAACGTGGTCAGCGGCGGCCTGTCGGGCATCCTGGTCGGCGTCGTCGCCGTGCTGATCACCGGCACCTTCGCCTACTTCGGCTACCGCTGGATCCTGCGCCGCGGCAAGCAGTCGGGCATCGGCATCGCATCGGCGACCACGGCGGGCAACGCCATCGCCACGCCCGCGATCATCGCTGGTGCCGATCCCAGCTTCGCGCCATACATGGAGGTGGCGACCGCGCAGGTCGCCTCGGCGGTGCTGGTCTCCGCGGTGTTCGCACCGCTGTTGGCCGCGTGGGTGCTCAAGCGGCAGGCCGGGCTGCAGGAGAACGAACCGGATGCAGGCTCGGGCGACGAGATCGCCGAGTCGAAGACGGTCTGAGGGATGCCGCAGCTCTCCACCGCATCGACGGCCGCCCCTGTGGGGATCGTCGCCGACGATCTGACCGGTGCAACCGATTCTGCGGTGCAGTTCGCACGCGACGGCTGGCAGGCGCGGCTCGCGCTCACGGCTGCGTCGCGGGTGGCGATCGATCCCGGATCGGTCGCAGCGGTGGTCACGGATGCGCGTGCACAGGACGCGGCGGATGCGCGAGCGTCGACCGCGCAGGCCGTGACGGCGCTACGAGACGGCGGTGCGCAGCGCCTCTTCGTGAAGATCGACTCCACGATGCGTGGATCGGTGAGCGCTCAAGCCCGCGGCGCGATCGAAGCGTGGTCCGTGGAGCATCCGGGCGCCTTCGCAATCGTGTGCTCGGCGTATCCGGCAATGGGCCGCACCGTCGAGCACGGTCGTCTGCTCGTGCACGGCGAGGGCGTCCACACCACAGCGGTGGGCACCGACCCGGTCACGCCTGTCTCCACGAGCGACCTTGCTGTGCTGCTGCCCGGCAGCTCGGCCCTGCACCTGCCGCACGGCTCGGCGGCGGAAGGCGCGCTGCTGCTCGAGCAGGCTGCGGGCAGCAGCGACGAGGGGGTCGTGGTGGTCGATGCGGCCACGGATGACGACCTCGCGCGGCTCGCCGAGTCGATCGCCCTTGTCGGGCCGCACGCCATCCCGGTGGGTGCGGCGGGGCTTGCCTCCGCGATGTCGCACGCGTGGTCGTCGTCGCAGCCGCCCGCCGTCGAGCGGCCCCAGCACGCGAATCGCGTCGTGGTGGTCGTCAGCTCGCTCCACGACGTCTCTCGCGCGCAGGCCGACCACCTCGTGCATTCGCTGCCCTCCGAACGCATCCGAGTGCTCGCCCCGAGCCTCGACGAGATCCTCGGGCCGGATGCGGTCAGCACATGGGCTGAGCGCGAGCTCGCGCAGTCACCGATGCTGCCCGAGGTGGTGGTGATCGCTTCGCCGACCGCGCGTCCCGCGCAGGCGCCGGGCGCGCCGTCCTCCACCGCGCTCGTCGCCGAGAGCCTGGCCACGATCACCGAGCTGGTGTTCGAGCAGGTCGAGGTCGACGCGATGCTGCTGCTCGGTGGCGAGGGGGCCCGCACCGTGCTGGGCCGACTCGGCACCGCGTCGCTCCTCATCCGCGCCGCCATTCGCGAAGGCATCCCGATCGGGAGCCTCGAGGGCGGTGCGGCCGATGGCATCACCGTGGTGACGAAGGCCGGCGGCTTCGGCGACGAAGCATCCGTCACCGACATCGTCCTGGAGCTCCTCCAACCATGACCACGTATCCCCGCGGCGCACGCTCCGCCGCCCAAGCAGCAAGGAACGAAGCATGACCCTTCCCAGACTCGCCCTCACCCTCGGTGACGTCGCCGGCATCGGCCCGGAGATCACCGCCAAGTCGCTGCTCGGCCACGACGAGCTGCGCGCACGCTGCATCCCGGTCGTCATCGGCGACGAGGCAGCGATGCGCCGAGGGGTCGCCGATGTCGGCGGAGACCCGGATGTGGTGCGGGTCATCGCGTCGGTCGCCGACGCCACGAACACCCCCGGCACGATCGAGCTGATCCAGGTCGGCCCGTCGCTCGAGGCCGTGGAGCAGGGCGTGCTGAGCGCCGAGGCAGGCGACGGCGCGTACCGCTTCGTCGTGGAAGCATGCCGACTCGCCCGCGACGGCGAGATCGACGGCATCGTGACGGCCCCGCTCAACAAGGCGGCGATGCATGCGGGCGGCCACAGCTTCCCCGGCCACACCGAGCTGCTCGCCCATGAGTTCGGCGTCAAGAACTACTCGCTCGTGCTCTCGGCTGGCGAGCTCTACTTCTTCCACCTCACGACCCATGTGTCGATGCGCCAGGCGATCGAGGACATCACGTTCGAGCGCACGCTCAGCGTGCTGCGGCTCGCCGGCGCCTTCGCGCGATCGATGGGCAAGCCGAACGAGCGGATCGGCCTCGCGGGCCTCAACCCGCACGCCGGCGAGAATCGCATCTTCGGCGATGAGGATGCCGACATCCTGCAGCCCGCTGTCGAAGCGGCGCGGGACGAGGGCCTGAACGCGGTCGGTCCGCTGCCCGGTGACGCGCTCATCCCGGCAGCGGTGCGCGGCCAGTACAACCTCGCGGTGGTCTGCTACCACGACCAGGGCCACGCTCCCTTCAAGGCCGTCTACGGCGACGACGGCGTGAACATCACGGTGGGCCTGCCCGTCGTGCGGGTCTCCGTCGACCACGGCACGGCATTCGACATCGCAGGCAAGGGCATCGCGCGCGAAGCGAGCCTGGTGCTGTCGCTGGAGCGCGCTGCGACGCTCGCTCCCGGCTGGGAGCACGTCTGGCGTGCGGCCCAGGAGTCGCCGAATCCGACTGCCTGAACGGTACGCTGACGCGGGCGAACGGAGCGGGCTGGAGGCCAACCGATGTGGATGGACGAGGTTGCTGACGGAGCGGTCGATCCGTCGAGCGGATCGCCTCTCCATGCCCAGCTGAGCGAGCTGCTCCGCTCGGGCATCGCGAACGGCTCCCTGCCGCCCGGCTCGCAGCTCCCGACCGAAGCCACGCTGCAGGAGAAGTTCGGCATCTCGCGCTCCGTGGTGCGACAGGCGATGGCGGCACTCGCGGCCGATGGGCTCGTGCTGCGTGGCAGGGGGCGCGGGAGTGTGGTCGCGCCCCATCACGAGCATCACCGCCAGGTGCAGCGGATGACCGGGCTCTCGGCGCAGCTGTCGCCCGTCGCGGGCCCGGTCGCCACCGAGGTCCTGTCGCTCTCGGATGTCGGCGATGCGCGGGCTGAGCAGGCGCTGGGCACGTCGGAGCTCGTGTCGCTCCGGCGTCGACGCTTCGCCGAGGGCGAGGCGATCGCCATCATCCAGACCTGGCTGCCCCGGGCGCTCGCAGCGGCGTTGACCGCCGACGATCTGACCGACGCATCGCTGCACAGGCTCCTCGCCGATCGTTTCGGGGTACCCGTCACCGCCGGCCACCGACAGATCCGGGCAGTCCCCGCGTCGGAGCAGCTCGCCGACGAGCTCGCACTGTCTCCGGGCGCACCGCTGCTGCTGCTGGAGGGCACCAGCGTCGACGATCAGGGGAACCCGGTCGAGTACTTCTCCACCTGGCACCGCGCTGATCGCGTGGTGTTCGACATCGACGCGCGTGCAGGCGAGACGGTCGCATCGAACCCGGCCCTCGCGAACCGTGTCGAAGCGCTCGCGCAGGAGCTCCAAGCGCTCTCGAGTCAGCTGGCCGTGGGGCGCGGGACCACGCTCAGCTGAGCGGCTTCCCCGCCGCCTCGGCCTCCTCGACCAGGATCGGCACCGCGCTGGTCGCAGCGTGGATGCCGATGACGCTCGCGATCTCCATCACCTCGAGGATCTCGCCCACGGTCGCGCCGTAGCCGATCGCGTTCTCGATGTGCAGCTTGAGCCCCGGCTTGTAGAGGTGCGTCGCGGCAGTGTCGAAGGCGATGTAGACGAACTCCTTCACCTTCGGCTCCAGCGTGCCCGTGCGCCACGGCACGCTCGAGAACGCCGTGTACGCCTCGAACATCTCAGGGTCGAGCTCGAGGATCTCGTTCCAGAAGTCGTGCCAGTAGCCGCGAGTGGCGGTGAAGTCGTCCTTCAGCGCCTGCTGGTGCGCGTCGAGCTCCGCAGGTCCGGTGCGCAGACCCTGCTCCTCGAGCACCTCGACCAGGATCGGCACGCCGATGTTCATCGCGTGGATGCCGAGCGTCGACGCGCACTCGATCACCTCCATGATCTCCTGCACCGTCGCGCCCTGTCGGAAGGCGGCCTGGATGTGCTGGCGCACCCCGGGCAGGTACATGTGCGTCGCGTTCGCATCCACGGCGACGTAGATGAGCTCCTTCGTCTTGGCGTCGAGGTGCGTCTTGCGCCACGGCACCATCGACAGCTCGCGGTAGGCATCGAGGAACTCCGGGTCGATCGTGGCGATCGACTCCCAGAGCGGACTCCATGCGCCTGCGCCGCGCTGCTCGATGAAGGCTTCCTTCGACTGCTGCTGGCGGGTGGTGAGATCCATTGCGTGCTCCTTTGCGGGTGCGTCGACGACCGCGCCGAGGGCGCGGTGACGAGCGGATGGGTGGCTAGGCCTGGGCGCGCAGGGCGCTGAGCGCCAGGCGCGATGCCATGTGGATGTGCTCGGCCATCAGCCGAGCCGCGCGATCGGGGTTGCGGCCCTCGATCGCCTCGACGATCTCCCGCATCTCGCGCACGACGTGCGGGAGGCGGTCGGCGGTCGAGAGGGAGGTGACGCGCAGCAGCCGCACGCGCGCCTGGATGCTGCCGAGCAGCTGCGTGAGCGATGACGAGCGGGCGCCGGCGAGCAGCACGTCGTAGAACTCGTCCTTCGCCTTCAGGAAGTCGATGATGGTCGGCGGCACGTCGAGCCGCTCCGCCATCCGGTCGACGGTGCCCACGAGCCGCGCGACATCCTCGTCGGTGGCGCGGTCGATGAAGCGCCGCACCACGAGCGACTCGAGCGACGCGCGCACCTCATAGAGATCCTCGGCGTCCTCGAGCGACGGCGCCGTCACGTGCGCGCCCTTCTGCGGCACGATCGTCACGAGGCCCTCGCTGGCCAGCACGCTGATCGCCTCGCGCACGGTGGCGCGGGAGACCTCCATCGACTCGATGATCTCGCGCTCCACCAGCCGGTCGCCGGGGCGCAGCTTGAAGTCGAGGATGGCGTCGCGGATGGCCGTGACCACCTGCTCCTTGACGGGCGCGGCGATGCGGCCGATGGGGGTGCCACCCCAGCGCTGCGCTGCCGTCTCCGTCACATCCGTGATGCTACTCATCGCGCACCTGCCCTCCCTGTCCGTCGGCGGCGCGGGCGGCGATCCACTCGGCCACGCGCGTGTGGTCGGCGTCCGGTGCGAGCCCGCTGGCCGCCTCCGCCCACAGCTCGACGGCGTCCTCGCCCAGCCTCGAGGGCAGCCCCACCTGCTCGGCGAGCCCGGTGGCGATGCGCATGTCCTTCAGCATCAGCCGCAGCCCGAAGCCCGAGTCGAAGCTGCCCGGCAGCACGAAGTTCGGCCACTTGTTCTCGGTGGAGCCCGACTTGCCGCTCGAGCCGTTGAAGACCGAGAGCATCACCTCCGGGTCGAGCCCGAAGCGCCTGCCTGCCTCGATGGCCTCGCTCGTCGCCCACAGGTGCGTGGCCGAGAGCAGGTTGTTGAGCGCCTTGAGCGCGTGCCCGGCGCCGACGTCGCCGCAGTCGACCACGCGGCCGAGTGGCGCGAGCAGCTCGTGCGAGCGTTCGCGGTCGGCCTCGCGGGCGCCCAGCATGATGGTGAGCGAGCCGCGCTCTGCACCTCGCACCCCGCCCGAGACGGGGGCGTCGGCGAAGGCGACCCCCGCATCCGCCACCCTGGTCGCGAGCGCCTGCGTGCGGGTGGGCTCCGACGACGACATGTCGACCAGCAGCGTGCCCTCGCCGATCGCGTCGGCCTCGAGCAGCTCCTCGACCACTGCATCCACCACGTCGGAGCTGGGGAGCATGAGGATGACGGCGGTCGCCTCGCGCGCGGCCTCCGGTGCGGTCTCGGCGGGAGTGCCGCCGCCGTCGCGCAGCCGCTCGCGCGCCTCCGGCACCAGATCGAAGCCGCGCACCGAGCTGCCCGCGTCGACGAGCCGGCGCGACATCGGCGTGCCCATGTTGCCGAGCCCGATGAGGGCGACGTTGGGGCTCACGGCTGCCCGGCCCCTTCGTGCAGCTCGTCGACCGCCGCATCACCGAGCTCATCGCGCAGCACCTTCTCGGCGATGCGGAACGACTCGAGCGCTGCGGGCGCGCCCACGTACATCGCGGTCTGCAGCAGCACCTCCTGGATCTGGTGCACCGTCACGCCGTTGCGCACGGCGCCGCGGATGTGCACGCCCAGCTCGTGCGAGCGGTTGAGGGCGGTGAGGATGCCGATGTTCACGAGGCTGCGCTCGGCGCGCTCGAGCCCGCCGCGCGACCAGATGCCGCCCCAGCAGAACTCGGTCACGTAATCCTGGATGGGCTGGGAGAACGGGCTCACCTTCGCCAGCGACCGCTCGACGTGCTCGCTGCCGAGCACCTCCTTGCGGATGGCGAGGCCCTCGTCGTAGGTCTCCTGGTGCGTTCCCTCAGCGAACATCGGTCGCGTCCTCTCCATCGATGGGCTGCTGTGCGTATTCCGCGTCGGTCACGGCCTCGGCCCACACCGTCTCGCCGAGCGAGATGGCGGTGTGCACGAGATACGAATCGGGGGCGGCGCCGTGCCAGTGGCGCTCGCCGGGCGGGCACCAGACGGTGTCGCCGGCGCGGATCACGTGCACCTCGCCCTCGGCGCACACGAGGCCGCGGCCCGCGAGCACCTGCAGGATCTGGCCGCGCTCGTGGTGGTGCCAGAAGGTGCGGGCGCCGGGCGTGAAGTCGACGGTGTTGATGGTGACGCCGTCGGTCTGCGCCATCGTGACGAAGGGGTGCACGTCGCCGGTGAACTGCGAGCCGGGCTTGCCGCTCGTGCCGTCGTAGTCGCGGGGGTGCTTGATCTTCATGCGCGGTCCTCCTGGTCGTGGAGGCGCACGCCTCCGGAGACGTCGCCGATCGCGTCGACGACGGTGTTCGAGATCTCGTCGGCGTAGCCGAGCGCCCTGGCGAGCCCGAAGGCGGCCACGGGGCCGGGCGCGTTGAGGCTCGGCACGCCCAGCTCGGCAAGCAGCTCGAGGTAGAGCGTGACGTCCTTGAGCATGAGCGAGTTCGTGAGGCCGCCCTTGAGGTAGTCGCCGGTGATGATCTTCGGGAACCGGTTGAGGGTCGCGAAGTTCACGCCCGAGGAGGCGTTCAGCACGTCGAGCACGGTGGCGAGGTCGAGATCGGCCTTCTTCGCAGCCACCATCACCTCTGCCGTGGCGGAGAGGGCGGATGCGTTGAGGAAGTTGTTGAGCAGCTTCACCGTGTGCCCGGCACCGGAGGCACCGCACAGGAACACCTGCGCCGAGAAGCGATCCAGCACCGGCCGCACGCGCTCGAGCGCGTCGGCGTCCCCGCCGACCATGAGCGTCAGCGTGCCCCGCTCGGCGGCGGCCGCGCCGCCCGAGATGCCGGCGTCGAGGTAGGTCGCGCCGCGCGCCGCGAGGTCGGCAGCGATGCGCCGGGTCGACTCGGGGGCGGCGGTCGAGAGGTCGACGATCAGCTGGCCTTCGCGCACCGACGCCAGGAACGCAGGGTCGCCGTTGACGACCGCCTCGACGACCTTCGAGTCGGGCAGCGAGAGCAGCACGACGTCGCTGCCGGCGACGACCGCGGCTGCAGTCTCGGCCGGGATGGCGCCCGCCTCGTCGATCGCGGCGGCGCGCGGGTCGAACCCGAGCAGCGCATCGCCCGCACCGGTGATGCAGCGGGCCATGCGCCCGCCCATGTTGCCGAGGCCGATGAAGCCGATCCGAGTCTCAGCCACGAGCGGCCTCCTGCGTGGTGATGCCCTCAGTGTCGCTGCCCTGCGTGCCGAAGCCGGGCGAGCCGAAGCCCTGCCAGTCGGCATAGAGCGGTGCGTCGACGGGGCTCGGATCCCACGCACCGGCACCGCCTGCGGGTCGCACCGTGTTCACGATCGAGGCCCCGCCGTCGGCCGAGACGATCTCGCCGGTCGTGTACGAGCTGTCATCGGAGAGCAGGAACGCGACGGCGCCGGCGATCTCGTCCGCACCGCCCGCGCGGCGCAGCGGGGTCGTCGAGGCGCGCTGCACCATGTCGTTCCCGCCGCCCTTCTGGCTCGCGGCCGCGGCGAAGAGCTGCGTGGGCACGATGCCCGGCGCGACGCCGTTCACACGGATGCCGAGCGGACCGCCGTAGACCGCGGCGCCGTGCACGAGGCCCACGACCGCGTGCTTCGAGGTCTGGTAGGGCAGCAGGTCGGCCGAGCCGCGGTGCCCCGCGATCGAGGCGGTGACGGCGATCGCGCCCCCCGCGAAGGTGCCGGCCGCCGCCTGCTCGCGGTAGTGGCGGAACGCGGCGCGCAGACCCAAGAACTGGCCGGTCACGTTCACCCGCATCACCTGCTCGAAGTCGTCCACGCCGAGGTCGGGGATCGACGCGAACGAGCCGAAGATTCCGGCGTTGAGGTGGAAGCGGTCGATGCGCCCGAAGACCTCGAGCCCTGCCGCCATGTACGCGTCGACCGCGGCCTCGTCGGTGATGTCGGCGACGACGCCGATCGCCTCACCGGGCAGCTGCGCGGCCGCCTCGACGATGCGCTCGTCGCGGTCGACGGCGATGATGCGCGCGCCCTCGGCGGCGAGACGCTGCGCGGAGGCGGCGCCGAGGCCGCCCGCGGCGCCGGTGACGACGGCGACGAGTCCCTCGAACCTCTTCGATGCGGTCATGGGATGGGCTCCTTGCGTGTCGGGGGTCATGGAAGTCGCTGCGGTGCGCGGCTCAGCCGATGCGGGCCGTCAGGCCCGGCAGCGGGCCGTCGGCGATGCGACCGAAGCGGTCGAGCGTCGACGGGTCGTGCCCGGAGACGAGGTGCCGAACGCGGCCGTCGGCGACCATCTGGTGCAGCAGGTCGAAGCCCGCATACATCGCCGGCAGCTCGGCGACCGACGAGAACGGCACGTCGTCGTCGTGCTCCTCGTAGTAGTGGATGGCGTCGGATGCGATGGCGACCGTGCCGTCGGCGGTGTCGACCAGCACGATCGACTGGCCGGGCGTGTGCCCGCCGACCCGCAGCATCCGCACGCCCGGTGCGATCTCGAGCTCATCCTCGAAGGTGCGCAGGCGCCCCTCCGACTCGATGCGGCGCAGGGTCTCGAGCTCGGCATCCTCCACCGAGTGGTGGAACTGCGCGCGCCGCTCCATGCCGCTCGACCAGAAGTCGCGCTCTGCGCGGGCGATGGTGATGCGAGATGCGCCGAAGGCGTCGAGGTTGCCGATGTGGTCGTAGTGCGCGTGCGTGACGAGCACCTCCGGCGCCGTCTCGGGGGCGACGCCCATGGCGCGGAACGCCTCGACGGGATGCACGAGGAAGGTGCGGTCGCGGTTCGCGCCGCCCGCGGTGGAGAACCCGGTGTCGACGACGATCGTGCCCGCTGCTGTCTCGATGAGCCAGAAGAAGTAGTCCATGCCGATCGGCTCGTCGGGCCTGCCGTAGATGCCCCAGTTGAGGTACACCTCCGACTTGCGGCCCTGACGCGTGCCGTACTGCACGATCGTGACGCGATTGCTCGACACCGGGTTGCTCATCCGTGCTCCTACTTCTGCTCTGTCGTGACGGAGTCGGCCGCCACGTGATCCTCGAGGTGGTCGAGGTCGAGCCCGAGCACGTCACCGCGCTCGGCCTGGTGGTCAGACGAGATGTCGCGGCCGGCCGTCTCGGGCAGCCACTTCCAGATGAAGGGCAGCGCGATCAGGGCGAGCGCGACCAGGTACCAGGCGGGCGAGACCGGGTCACCCGTCGCGCCGGCCAGCCAGATGCCGATGTAGGAGGAGGGGCCGGCGATGAACGCGAGCGCGAAGTTGAAGCCGATCGCGCTGGCGCTCGAGCGGTTCGAGGCCGGGAAGAGCTCGACCAGCATCACGACGGTCGTGACGCTCACGAGCGCCTGCGTCATCGTGAGCAGGATCATGCCGAAGACGACGGGCGCGAACGAGCCGCCCGACATGAGCATGAAGACCGGGATCGGCAGCACCACATAGCCGATCGTGCCGATGATGTTGAGCCGCCTGCGGCCGAAGCGATCCGAGAGCGCGCCGGCGATCGGGCACAGGATCATGTAGACGGTGAGCCCGATGGCGCTCATGGCCAGCGCTGCGGGGCGCTCGATGCCGACGGTCGTCATGAGGTAGTTCACGATGAACGTCGCCAGGTAGTAGAAGCCGGTGCCCTGCACTGCCGCGATCGCGACCGTGAGCAGGATCGGGCGCCAGTTCTCCTTGAAGGAGCGCAGGATGGGCGACTTCTCCTTGGCACCGCTGTCGGCGACCTGCTTGTAGACCGGCGTCTCGCCGAGCTTCATGCGGATGTAGAGGCCGATGAGCGCCAGCGGCGCGGCCATCAGGAACGGCACCCGCCAGCCCCAGCTGAGCAGATCCTCCTCGGAGAGGATGCTGTTCAGCATGAGCGCGAAGAGGCTGCCGACGATGGTGGCGAGCGCCGCCGTCGCCGAGATGACGCTGCCGAACTTGCCGCGGTGCGCGGTGGGCGTCGACTCGATCAGGTAGGCGGCGGAGCCGGTCCACTCGCCGCCGGCCGAGAGGCCCTGGATGCAGCGGCAGATGACCAGCAGGATCGGGGCGAGGATGCCGACGGCGGCATAGGTGGGCAGCAGGCCGATGATCGTGGTGGCGATGCCCATCGCCAGGATCGAGATGGCGAGCGCCGTGCGGCGGCCGTACTTGTCGCCGATCGGGCCGAGGATGAAGCCGCCGAGCGGCCGCATGAAGAAGCCGACGGCGAAGACCGCGAGCGACGACAGGATCGCGACGAACTCCGAGGTTTCGGCGGGGAAGAACAGCTGCCCGATGATGACGGCGAAGAAGCCGTAGACGGCGAAGTCGAACCATTCCATGAAGTTGCCGACCGCGACCGCGACCGCCACCTTCGCCTTCGACGGCGCTGGGGCCGTTGCAGAGCTGGTGCTCACGAGTACCTCCTTGTACTGGCGCGCAGTCGCGCGCGGAGCAACAATGACTGATTGTCGGACAATCTGTCAAGTCGTGGAGCAATGCGTCTGCTCATCCCATCACGATCGCAGCCCGCGTGACGCGTCGCTCCGCCGAGGCGACGAGCGCCTCCTCGATGCGCTCGAAGGGGAACTCCGCGTCGACCAGGGTGTCGAAGGGGTAGCGGTCGCGGTGGTCGGTGAGGAACCGCAGCGCCTGCCACAGGTAGCGCCCGTCGTAGCGGTCGACGTGGCGCACGGTGAGCGCCTTCCGGGTGATGAGGCCCGGGTCGTAGGGCACCGTCGTGCCGGGGGAGAGGTTGCCCATCACCAGGTAGCGGCCGCCGCGGCGCACGAGCTGCAGGCCGTCGGCGAAGGCAGCTGGCACGCCGGCGACCTCGATCGCGACGTCCGGCTGCGCACCGCCGAAGGCAGCGCGCACCGCTTCGGTGAGCGCCTCGATGCCGTCGTGGTCCTGCAGGCGGATGACGGCATCCGCCCCGAACCGCGTGGCCTGCTCGAGCCGCGCGTCGACGCCGTCGACCACGACCACGCGGGCAGCGCCGCGCTCCTTCGCCACCGCGATGGCGCTGAGCCCGAGGCCGCCGGCGCCCTGCACCAGCACCGTCTCGCCGTAGGCGATGCCCACCTGGTCGATGCCGAACAGCACCTGGCTGAGGCCGCAGTTGGCGCCCGCTGCCGAGACGTCCGGCAGCGCCTCCGGCACGACGTAGACGTGCTGGTCGGGCTGCACGACGCAGTGGGTGCCGAATGCCGCGTGGAAGTGCGGCGCCTCGTCGGGCTGCTTGCCGAAGTGCTCGTAGGCGTTGTCGCAGAGGTTCAGCTGCCCCCGCAGGCACTGCGCGCAGCGCCGGCAGGTCTGGAAGTAGGTGTAGGCGACGCGGGCGCCGACCACGAGTGGCTCGCCGCGGTTGTCGGTGGGCCTGCCCGCGCCGATCGCGAGCACCTCGCCGAGCATCTCGTGCCCGAGCCCGCCCGACTTCTTCACCGGGTGCTTGCCGCGCCAGGTGTGCAGGTCGGAGCCGCACACGTTGGCGCGCAGCACCCGCACGAGCAGTGCGCCGGGACCGGGCTCGGGCAGCGGGTAGTCGACGTACTCCAGCCGCCCGGGCTCCACCATGTTCGCCAGCCGGCCGAAGCCGGGTGCGAGCTCTGCAGCCCGATCGGCGGTGCCTGCGACGGTCAGCCCGGCCGTCATCGGCGGGCCTCGCTGTCGTAGCTCCGTTCGACCGACGCATCCGACCCATCCGCAGTGCTCGGCGCGGTGCTGGTGTCGCGGGCGAGCTGCTCCTCGAGGATCTTTGGCGCGAGCGCCACGGCGACGAGACCGCCCAGGCCCGCGACGATCACGTAGATCGAGACGCCCACGGTCGAGCCGCCGGAGGCGAACAGGGTCGCGAGGATCGGCACCGGTGCCGACGAGATGATCTGGCCCAGCTGGTAGGAGAGCGCCGTGCCGCTGTAGCGCACCTCCGCCGGGTAGAGGCTCGCCATGAACGAGGCGAGGACGCCGTAGTAGAGGTTGTGCAGCACGGCGATGCCGAGCGCCATGGCGAAGGTGATGGCCCAGAAGTTGCCGGTCTCGAACAGCCAGAAGAGCGGGAACCCGTAGGCGGCGATGAGGGCAGCGCCGATCATCAGGATGCGCCGCACCCCGAAGCGATCGGCGAGCGTCGCGAACATCGGCAGCAGCGGTGCCGCGATGCCCGCGGAGATCATCAGCGCGATGAACAGCTGCTGCGAGGTGATGCCGACGTTGTCGGGGCCCCAGGAGATGAGGAACACCGTGAGCAGGTAGAAGACGATCGAGTTCGGCAGCAGGCTGAGCATGCCGGTGATGAGCGAGCGCTTGTGCTTCTTGAGGATCTCGAGCGCAGGCACCCGCTGCTCGCGCTTGTCCTGCTGCACGTCGAGGAACTCCGGCGTCTCGGTGACCTGCAGTCGGATCCACAGGGCGACGAAGACGAGGGCGACGGAGGCGAAGAAGGGGATGCGCCATGCCCACGTCTGGACATCCTCGGCGGGCAGCATGGTGATGAGCGCGAAGGTGCCGGCGGAGAGGAAGGTGCCGAGCGGCACGCCCACCTGCGGGAAGCTGGCGTAGAAGGCGCGCTGCCTCGCCGGAGCGTGCTCGAGCGCGACGAGCACGGCGCCGCCCCACTCGCCGCCGACCGCGAAGCCCTGCAGGAAGCGGAAGAGCACCAGCAGGATTGGGGCGAGGATGCCGATGGCGTTGTAGTCGGGCAGCAGGCCCACTGCGAGGGTCGCGGCGCCCATCAGGAGCACCGAGAGCACGAGCATCTTCTTGCGGCCGAGCTTGTCGCCGAAGTGGCCGAAGAGGGCGCCGCCGAGGGGGCGCGCGATGTAAGCCACCGAGAAGGTGGCGAGGGCCGCGAGCGTGGCGGCGGTCGGGTCGAGCGACGGGAAGAACTGGTGGTTGAAGACCAGCACCGTCGCGGTGCCGTAGATGTAGTAGTCGTACCACTCGATGGTGGTGCCGACCAGGCTGGCCGTGGCCACCCGACGTGGGCTGGCGGGGCGTTTGGGCGTGGACGCCATGGGCTCGAAGCCTCCTTGATCCGAGTTCGACTGCAGTGTCGTGCGTCAGATTGTCTGACGAACCGACCCTCGCAGACGACTCCGGTGTTGTCAAAGCGCGGCAGATGCTGGCAATTCGTGGGCTCGCAGATCGCCGTTGCCCATTCACGAGCACGAACGTATGATTGCCCGACAATCGTGCGTTCGGTGCAGCTGCGCTGTGCGGTCGTGCGAGCCGAAGGATTCGCAACGACGCGGAGGAACGCCATGACCAGGACCGTCAGCCCGGACGCAGTCTCTGACAACCCATCCGGCCGTGGACTCTCACCCAAGGGCGTGATGGTCGCGAGCGTTGTCGGCAACACGCTCGAGTTCTATGACTTCCTGGTCTACGGGACGATCTCGGCGCTGGTCTTCCCGATGCTGTTCTTCCCCGGCAACGACCCGGCGATCGGCCTGCTGCTGTCGTTGTCGACCTTCGCGGTCGGCTTCTTCGCGCGGCCCGTCGGTGCTGCCGTGTTCGGTCACCTGGGCGATCGCATCGGTCGCCGCAAGGCGCTGATGGCGACGCTCGTGATCATGGGCGTCGCGACCATCGCCATCGGCCTGCTGCCGACCTTCGGCGCGATCGGCATCGTGGCGCCGGTGCTGCTCGTCGTGCTGCGGCTGGTGCAGGGCTTCGCCGTCGGTGGCGAGTGGGGCGGCGCGGTGCTCATGATCTCCGAGAACGGAGACCCCAAGCTCGCCGGCCGCGGCACGAGCTTCGTGCAGCTCGGCTCTCCCTTCGGTCTGCTGCTGGCCAACGGCGCGGTGCTGCTGACGGTGACTGCCACGACCGACGAGCAGTTCCTCGACTGGGGCTGGCGCCTGCCGTTCATCGCCAGCGCCGTGCTGCTGATCGTCGGCATCTACATCCGCCTGCGACTCGAGGAGACGCCGGTGTTCAAGGCGCTCGAGGCCGCCGGCAACGTCGCGAAGGTGCCGGTCGCCGATGTCTTCCGCTTCGAGTGGAAGGCGCTGCTGCTGGGCATGGGCGCCTCGGCCGTCGTCTTCAGCGGCTATTACGTCTTCACGATCGTGAGCGTCACTTACCTGGGCCAGATCGGCGTCGACACCTCGATCGTGCTCAGTGGCCTCGTCATCGGCAGCGCGCTGTCGATCCCGGTCATCCTCTACACGGGCCGGCTCTCCGACCGGGTCGGGCGCCGGCCGCTCTACATCCTCGGCGCGATCGCGACCGCGGTCTGGGGCTTCGTCTTCTTCCCGCTGCTCGACACCGCGTCGGCCCCCATTATCGTGATCGCGGTGGCCGTCGGCATCCTCACGTGGGCGATCATGTACGGCGTGCAGGGCGCCTTCCTGCCGGAGCTCTTCCCGCGCAACCTGCGCTACACCGGATCGTCGCTCGCCTTCCAGCTGACCAGCGCGCTCGGCGGCCTCGTGCCGGTCGCCTCGATCGCGCTGCTGACGGCGTTCGACACGACGCTCGCGATCGGTGTCTTCGTGCTCGTCACCGCGCTGGTGTCGCTGGTGTCGGCGTGGCTGGCGCCGGAGACGGCGCCTGGCAAGCGGGTCTGACATGCGATGGAGGAGGGCTGAGCGCCCCCCTTCGCGCCTGCATCGCGTCGCAGCGGACTCCTCAACGAACCGATCCGTCTGCTGCCCGACGGTGCCGGGCCACCCGCAGCAGCAGGGGAGCGGCCAGCGCCAGAGCGAGCGCCGCAGCGCCGATCGCCCAGAGCGGGCCGTGCAGCTGCCAGGGGAGCAGGGCGTCGATCGACACGGCGCCGGGGCCGGTGCAGGCGAGCACGAAGGCGACGATCGCATAGGTGAGCGGCACCTCGAAGCCGCCGAGGTGCGCCCACAGGCCCTTCGGCCAGAGCGTTGCCATCGCGGCCGCCATCGCGCCGATCACCATCGCCGCGGCCAGCGGCATCGCGAGGCCGAGCACCAGCAGCCCTGCCGCACCCACTTCCGTCAGCCCGGCGAAGGTCACCATCACGGTTCCTGGGCGCAGCCCGTCCGCCTCGAACAGCGGCGCGGTGCCGCGGATGCCGCGACCGCGGAACCAACCGAAGAGCTTCTGGCAGGCGTGGCCTGCGAGCAGCGCCGCCAGCGCGAGCCTGAGCAGCAGCAGGCCAAGATCCGTCTCCATCGAGCATCCTTCATCGCAAGGTTGTACGCATAGCGTACGTTCGTCCGCAGAGTAGCCGCCGCTTGTTGCCTCGTCAACCAGCCGACGGCGGCGACTACACTGAGCCGACCAGAGAGGACTGCGATGCGCGAGAGGACAAGCCCCGACTTCATCGAGGCGATCGCACGCGGCTTCGACGTCGTGCGCACGTTCGACGGCGCGCAATCGCAGACGCTCGCCGAGGTGGCGCAGAGCTCCGGCCTCGCGCGACCCACCGCCCGCCGCATCCTCATCACGCTCCAGCAGGTCGGCTACGTCGTGGTCGACGGAGGCCGCTTCGAGCTGACTCCGCGCGTGCTGGAGCTGGGCGTCGCCTATTTCAGCGGCGTCGACTTCTGGCAGGCGGCGATGCCGCGCCTGCGCGCGCTGGTGCATCACACCAACGAGTCGTCGTCGATCGCCCAGCTGGACGGCTCGGATGTGGTCTACGTCGCACGTGTCGCCGTGCCCAAGCTCGTCACCCTCTCCGTGGCCGTGGGAACCCGATTCCCCGCAGCGCAGACCTCGTTGGGCAAGGTGCTGCTCTCGAGCCTCTCGCACGAGGAGGTCGACGCCGTGCTCGCGACGCCGTCGCGGTCGGGCGTGGAACCCACCTGGCACCCGAGTCGCGACGAGCTCGATGCCGTGCTCGCGCAGGTGCGCTCGCAGGGGTGGGCGATCTCCGACCAGCAGCTCGCGCCCGCGATCCGTTCCGTCGCGGCGCCCATCCGGCGTGCGGACGGCACGGTCTTCGCGGCGATGAACGTGAATGCCCACGCCGCCGAGACGAGCATCGAGCGGCTGCAGGACGAGCACCTGCCGCACCTCCTGCGCGCCGCGGCCGACCTCAGCGTCGACCACGCGCTGCGCTCGCGCATCCCAGCGGAGATCGCGTAGCCCGACCCTCGGCGCGCCTCGCTGGGGTGCGTGTCTGATGCCTCGTTGACACTCCGCCGCGCGCAGGGCTACGATCGCCATGGTCGCGCACTGTCCGTATGACGGCGCAATGTCCGACTAGCGGACACGGTTCAAAGGAGAACACGCATGACGACTGTCACAGACGCCTCGGAGAGCGCCAGCACGCAGGTGAAGAAGCTCTCGCCGTTGCTCATCGGCGTGGGCTTCGCCGTGCTCTGCGCATCATGGATGCTGAACGCGATGGACCGGCAGGTCTTCTATCCGCTCCTCCCACAGATCCGTGAAGAGCTCGGGCTCACCCTCGTCGAGTCCGGCTTCCTGGCCACGAGCTTCACGCTCGGCCTGGCCATCGCCGGGTTCCTGGCCGGCTTCCTCGTCGATCGCTTCTCGCGCAAGTCGATCGTGCTCGGCAGCGTCATCGTCTTCTCGGTCGGCACCGGCCTCGTCGCTGTCTCGCAGGGCTTCTGGGACATGGCCGCCTACCGCCTGCTCTCCGGCATCGGCGAGGGCGTGCAGGCCACGGCGCTCTACGCGATCATCGGCGCGTTCTTCTTCCACCGCCGAGCGTTCGCTGCGGGCTTCGTCGGAGTGGCCTTCGGTGCAGGAATCTTCCTTGGACCGCTCATCGGCGTCCCCTTCGCGACCGATCTGGGCACCTGGCGCGCGCCGTTCATCCTCTTCGCGCTGCTCGGCGTCGTGATGGCGCTGCTCATCTCGATCTTCGTCAAGCGGGACATGTCCGAGGCCGCCGCGGGTCGAGGTGGCATCGAGGCCGCCGACGCCTTCGACTTCGTGCCCGCCGCGCTGCTCAACCGCAACACCGTGGTGCTCGGGTTCGGCGCCGCGCTCGCCGGCGTCGTCTTCTACGGCTACCTCGGGCTGTACCCGACGTACCTCACCGAGTCGCTCGGCTTCGACCCGGGTCAGTCGAGCGTCGCGGTCGCCATGGGTGGCCTCGGCGCCATGCTCGCGCTGCTCTTCGGATACCTCGGCGACCGCTTCCCGCAGAAGTGGGTGCTGCTCGTCAGCTTCGCCGGCACGGCTCTGGTCGCCTGGCCGATGTACACGACCGCGACGGAGCCGGTCACGCAGTACGTGCTCTCGTTCCTCATCGGCGCCTTCGCCAGCGGCGGTCTGTTCACGAACATCTCGACCGCGCTCCAACGCTCGGTGCGACCCGAGCGGGTCGGCCGCGGCCAGGGCATCTTCGTGCTCACCTACTACGTCGCCGCCGCGTTCTCGGGCACGATCTTCGGCGCACTCGTCGGCGGCCTCGGCTGGTCGGGCGCGGGCCTCGTGCAGGTCGTGGGCGTCTCGATCGTTGGGGCGCTGCTGATGCTGCTGGTGCGCACCGACCAGATGATCAGGAGGATCAAGGCGTGACCGACCCCATCGATGCAAACCACACATCCGCCGGGCCGCTCGACGGCCTGCTCGTGGCCGACTTCTCGAGGGTGCTCGCAGGTCCCTTCGCGACGCAGATCCTCGGCGACTTCGGTGCTGATGTCATCAAGGTCGAGGCGCCGATCGGCGATGAGACACGCGGATGGCGTCCACCGGAGCGTGACGGGGTCTCGACCTACTACCTCGGCATCAACCGCAACAAGCGCGACCTCATCCTCGACTTCCGCGACGCGGACGACCGCGCGCTGGCGCAGGAGCTCGCGCGTCGCGCAGACGTCGTGATCGAGAACTTCAAGCCCGGCGGGCTCGACAAGTTCGGCCTCGACTACGACACCGTCGCGAAGGACAACCCCTCGGTCGTCTATGCGTCGATCACGGGATTCGGCGGCGCTGGCGGCGCCGGCCTGCCCGGCTACGACCTCATCGTGCAGGCGATGTCGGGGCTCATGAGCCTCACGGGCGAGGCCGACGGCCCCGCGTACCGCTCGGGCGTCTCGGTGTTCGACATCATGAGCGGCCTGCAGTCGGTCATCGGCATCCTCTCGGCGCTGCGCCACCGCGACCGCACGGGCGAGGGGCAGCGGGTCGAGGTGAACCTGCTCTCGACCGCGCTCGCCGGCATGGCGAACCACTCGTCCACGTATGTCGCCGGCGACGCCGTGCCGTTCCGCATGGGCAATGCGCACCCGAGCCTGTTCCCCTACGAGCCGCTGCCCGCTTCCGACGGCGAGATCATCGTCGTCGCTGCGAACGACCGGCAGTTCGCGACACTCGCGCAGACGCTCGGCATCCCAGAGGTGCTCGACGACGAGCGGTTCCAGACCACCGACGGCCGCAACGTCAACCGCGATGCCCTGCGACCCATCCTCGTGGAGGCGCTGAGTCACGCGACCATCTCCGAGTGGTTCGACCGCCTCACCGAGGCGGGCATCGCGTGCGGCCCGATCCAGACGATCGACGGCGGCGTGCAGCTCGCCGAGCGACTCGGCCTGAACCCCGTCGTGACGGTGGGGGAGGGTGATCGCGCGGTGCCGATGATCCGCAACGCCATCACGTTCTCGAAGACCGAGCCGCAGTACAGGCTGCCGCCGCCCACGCTGGGCGAGCACGCCGACGAGCTGCGCGCCTGGCTGACGGCACCAGCAGAGGGAGAGACTGAGGCATGAGCGACGAGCGTTCCTACCCGACCGGCATCGGCACATCCACCACCGACCGCATCCAGCTGCTGGGGCTCGACCTGGCAGACGACGTGCTGGGCAAGGTGAGCTTCGGCGAGCTGGCCTACTGGCTGGCCACGAAGCGTCGCCCGACGCCCGGTCAGCTGCGCGTGTTCGAAGCAGCGCTCGTCTCGCTCGCCGACCACGGCTACACGCCGACGGCGATCGCGGCGCGGATGACCTACTACTCGGCGCCCGAGTCGATCCAGGGTGCGATCGCCGCGGGTCTGCTGGGTGGCGGCTCGCGCTTCCTCGGCGTGACCGAGGACTGCGGGCAGTTCCTCGCCGCCAACCTCGTCGACCTGGGCGACACGAGCGGGTACACGCAGGACGAGTGGGATGCGCTGGCTCGCGACGTGCTGACGAAGGCCAAGTCCGAGGGCCGCATGGTTCCCGGTCTCGGCCACCCGGTGCACAAGCAGGGCGACCCGCGCACGCCGGTGATGTTCGAGATCGCCCGCGAGGCGGAGGTCTTCGGACCGCACCTGTCGCTGTTCGAGGCCATCGGCCGCGTGCACCCCGAGGTGCTCGGCCGCACGCTGCCGCTCAACGGCGCGGGCGTCGCTGGCGCATCGTTCGCCGACGCGGGCCTCCCGCTCGGGCTGTTGCGCGGCTTCGCCCTGCTGGCCCGCACCGCTGGGCTCATCGGCCACCTCGCCGAGGAGCAGCAGAACCCGGTCGGCCCGGCGATCTACGCCGAGGTCGACCGCAACGCCACCTACGTTCCGCCGGCGCAGTAGCCGACGCATCCACGAACCTCGAAGGAGAGAAGCATGGCCACCCTGTCTGCGGTGCTCGCGACGACGCACCACCCGTTCTTCTACAAGGCCACAGAGCTGACGCCGCCCGAGGAGCAGATGCCCCAGGCCGCAGAGTGGAAGTCGAAGGTCGAGCAGTATCGCGAGACCCTCACCGCTGCGGAGCCAGAGCTGCTGGTGATGGTCGGCTCCGACCACTTCCACCAGTTCTTCTACGACAACTACCCGACCTTCCTGATCGGCAAGCAGCCGCGCTACGACGCGACGTTCCAGAACGAGATCCGCGAGTTCGGCATGCCGACCTACGAGCTCGAGGGGCACGAGGAGCTCTCCGGCTTCATGTTCCAGGGGCTGCTCGACCGCGGCTTCGACTTCTCGGTCTCGAACGAGCTGAAGATCGACCACTCGATCATCTGCCCGATCATCACGACGCGACCCGAGGGCGACCTGCCCATCGTGCCGATCTACACGAACATCTTCGCGCCCCCGCTGCCCAGCCCGAAGCGCTTCTACGATCTGGGCCGAGCCATCCGGGAGATCATCGACGAGTTCCCGAGCGACAAGCGCGTCGCGGCGATCGGCAGCGGTCACCTCTCGCTCGAGCTGGGCGGGCCGCGCATGTTCGAGGAGCACGGGCCCGACCCCGAGTGGGACCTGCAGGCCATCGAGTGGCTCGCGACCGGCGACATCGAGGCGATCCTCGAGAACGTCACGTGGGAGTCGATGTCGGCCTCTGGCAATGCCACGCCCGGCTTCCTCGATCTCGTCCTGATGCTCGGCATCGCCGGCCCCGAGCGGGCCGCCTATGTCGATCAGCTCGACCTCTATCACACGCGTGAGATGTACATGACCTGGTACCCGGATGGCGACCCCCGGAAGGCGGTGGCGTGATGAGCAAGTACGCCGTGAACAAGTTCCTGTTCCAGGTCGACCGCGACGCCGAGCTGCTGGCGGTCTACAAGGCCGACCCGGAGGCGATGGTCGCGCGGTGGGAGGCGGAGCTCGCTCCCTTCCTCGGTCCGTGGGGGCAGCAGGTGGAGCGCTCGAGCGTCGTCTCCCTCACGCCCGAGGAGCGCAGGGCGCTCGTCGAGCACGACTACGTCGCCCTGTTCGAGATGGGCGCGCACTACTTCCTCACGTTGACGATCTACATCGGCGTCTACGAGATGGACTACATGGAGCGCAGCGGCCCGCTGTCGTTCCAGAAGGAGTACCGCGACAAGCTCTCGCACTGGATCGGCAAGCAGTACCCCTCCGTCGCGCTCTGACCCCAACCCATCCGGATCGCCTTCGATCCACGGCAGACATTCTCAAAGAGGAGCATGTGATGACCACCACCCAGGTGCCCGAAGCGGGCCGCCCGATCGTCTTCCGCGGCGGCACCGTCGTGACGATGGACGACGCCCGCACCGTCCACGACGCATCCGATGTGCTCTTGGTCGACGGCACGATCGCTGCGATCGGCGCCGACCTCACCGTGCCGGACGGCACGTTCGAGATCGACGCGACCGGCGGCATCGTCATGCCAGGCATGATCGACTCGCACCGCCACATGTGGCAGACGGCGATGCGCGCCTACGGATCGGACTGGACGCTGACGCAGTACTTCGTCTGGTACTACCTCGAGCACGGCAAGGCCTTCCGGCCGCAGGACTACTGGGCGGGCAACGCGCTCAGCACCCTCGACGCGATCGAGTCGGGCATCACCACGACCGTCGACTGGTCGCACGGCCTGCAGACGGTCGAGCACGCGGAGGCGGCGATCGACGCGCTCGTGAACGCGCCCGGCCGCTACGTGATGGGCTTCGGCAACATCTTCGCCGGCCCGTGGGAGTGGACGGCCGACCCGGCATATCGCCGGGTGGTCGAGCAGGCGATCGGCGACTCGCGCCTGGCGGGCGTGCAGCTGGCGTTCGACGTCACGGGCGATCCGGCCTTCCCCGAGAAGCCGGCCTTCGAGGTGGCGCGCGAGCTCGACGTGCGCGTCACGACCCACGCGGGTGTGTGGGGCGCGACGAACGACGACGGCATCCGTCTCATGCACGAGCACGGGTTCATGGAGCCGGGCACGGTCTACGTGCACGCAGCGACCCTGGGGCAGGATTCGTACCAGCGCATCGCGGCGACCGGCGGCATCGTGTCGCTGTCGACCGAGAGCGAGCAGAGCTGCGGCCAGGGCTACCCGCCATCGCACGCGCTGCGCGAGCACGACATCCCGGTCTCGCTGTCGGTCGACACGAGCGCCTGGTTCAGCGCCGA
Organism: Agrococcus sp. ARC_14; assembly: GCF_022436485.1. Taxonomy (NCBI): domain Bacteria; kingdom Bacillati; phylum Actinomycetota; class Actinomycetes; order Micrococcales; family Microbacteriaceae; genus Agrococcus; species Agrococcus sp. ARC_14. Next base: position 24,445 of record NZ_JAKUDO010000001.1, on the reverse strand, counting down.
CCTCTTCTCGGCGATGCGCACGACCCTTGGCGCCGACCGCTCGTGGGAGCACCTGTCGGCGCACGAGAAGGGCGAGACGATCACGCACTCGCACCTGCGCTCACAGCACGTCGTCGAGTGGGCGACCCGTGGCGGCGCGAAGGCGGTGGGGATGGATGCGGAGCTCGGCTCGCTCGAGGTCGGCAAGCTGGCCGACGTGGTGCTGCTGAAGAACGACAGCTCGCCGACGATGTTCCCGATGGTCAACCCCTACGGCCACATCGCGATGCAGGCGGGGCGCGGCGACGTGCACACCGTGCTCGTCGGCGGCGACGTGAAGAAGCACGAGGGCAAGCTGGTCGACGCCGACCTCCCGGCGCTGCGCGCGAAGCTCGCGGACACCGTGGAGCACCTGCGCTCGACGCTCGGCGAGGAGACCTGGCGCGCGGGCATGAACCCGGACATCCCGGAGACGAAGGTGCTCGACAACCCCTACATGTACACCGACTACCGCGACAGCTCGACGCACGATGCCTACGAGACGCAGGCCCCGCAGTCGAGCGGAGCGGGTGTGCAGGAGGGCTGAGCTCACAGCTGCGCTGGATCAGGCGCCGCCTCTCCTTCGGGGAGGCGGCGCCTCGTTCGTGTTCGGGCTGCGCGCCTGTGGGCGCGACAGGGGCTCATCAGCCGGGGGAATTGACTCTGGGCGGTCACCATGTGAACATGGATGCGGTAGTCCGAACACGGACGCCGCAATGACGTCGAAGGAGACGATGCGTGAGCACCCACCCGCCGATCGCCGAGGTGCTCGATGGAGCGGTGGATCTCCACTGCCACTCGGGCCCGAACCCGTTCGCCCGTGAGTTCGATCACGTCGAGGCAGCGAGAGACGCGCAACGGCTGAACATGCGCGGAATCCTCGTGAAGTCGCATCACCACAACACCGTGATGGACCTGCTGGCGATGCGACGCGAGCTCGCCGACATCACCACGCCAGTCTTCGGCGGCGTTGCGATGAACGCGCAGATCGGCGGCATCAATCCATACGCCGTGGCGATGAGTCTGCGGATGGGGGGACGGGCGGTCTGGTTTCCGACGTTCTCGAGCCGACAGCATGTCGAGAACGAGCATCACGGATTCCCCGAGTCCGATATCGAGATCCCCAACCGCATCGTCGACGTCGTGGACGACGCGGGCGAGCTCCTCCCCGAGGTCTTCGAGGTCATCGAGCTCGTCCAGGAGAGCGACGCCATGCTGTCGGTCGGGCACCTCGAGCCTCGCGAGAGCCTGCGCGTCGCGACCGAGGCTCGCGCTCGTGGCGTGCGGAGGATGGTGATGAGCCACCCCGACTTCGTGGTGGACGCCGCCCCGGAGCTCTGCGAGTCGATGGCCGACCTCGGGGTCTACATCGAGCACGAGATCGGAATGTACGACCCGGAGGGGTACCGCAAGTGGGATCCGGATGCGCTCGTCGAGTGGATCCGCCGGATCGGTCCTGACCGCACGGTGCTGTCTTCGGATCTCGGTCAGCGCGGCCGCCCGATGCCGGTGGACGCGTTCCAGCGAGTGGGACTCGAGCTCCTCGCCCGAGGCATCTCCGTGCCCGAGCTGCAGCAGCTGATGTGCCACAACGCCGCGTTCGTGCTCGGCCTGGACGCGGCCCGACCGGCACCGGTGGCGTCGTGACCGCCGTCTACGCCGCGGACGATCCGCGATCGCAGCTCGGGGTCGACGCGGCTGCGACTCGCGCGGTGGGGGACGATGTGCTGCCCTTCCAGCACTACGAGCTCGACCGCAGCGCACACGCCGCCAGCACCGATAGAGGGTCGCGCACCTGGGTCGTGCGCGCCCAGAACGTCGTCGTGGCGTGGACCGAACTGGTCGCCGGCGATGCTCTCGAACGACAGGACGTCGACGAGGTCATGCTGCTGGTGCTCTCGGCTGCCGGCCCTGTCGAAGTCGAGACGGACGACGAGCGCGTCGCGGTGGAAGCAATGGGAATCGTGATCGTGCCGCCCGGCCGCTGGCGGATCAGCACCGCGGGCGACGCTCGCGTCCTCCGGCTGCACGCCACGAGCGCATCCGACCTGCTCGAGCTGGCCGTCAATCGAGAGCTGTACGAGCCGGCGCCCGCCTCGATCGCGAAGCAAGCGCCGTGGCCGCCGCCCCGAGGTGGCGACCGGTTGCGCGTCTATGCCGACCTGGAGGACATCGAGCAGTCACCGGATCGCATGGGTCGCATCTTCCGCAACCGCCATGTGATGGTGAACGTCCTCTATCCACGCGTCGGTCCTCGCGATCCGCGAGCCCTGTCGCCCCACGACCACGACGACTTCGAGCAGCTGAGCATCGCGTACGAGGGCACCTATGTGCACCACATCCGCGCCCACTGGGGCAAGGACCGCACCCAGTGGCGAGCGGATGAGCACGTCGTCAGCGCAAGCCCTTCGATCGCGGTGATCCCGCCACCGCTCGTGCACACGAGCGAGGCCGTGGGCGATGCGGCCAACTGCATGGTCGACGTCTTCGCAGGCCCGCGAGCCGACTTCTCCGCGCGACCGGGCTGGGTGCTGAATGCCGCTGACTATCCCGAGCCCGAGGCTGGCGAGTGATGCTCCTGCGTGAGGGGGTCGCCGAGCGGACGGCGTTCGGCGCGTGGATCAAGCTCGCCGCGATCGAGAGCGTCGAGATCCTTGACGCGGCCGGGTTCGACTTCGCCGTCGTCGACATGGAGCACACGCTGCTCGACACGGCATCCGTCCAGCAGCACCTCGTGGTCGGCCGCGCACTCGGGATGCCCATGCTCGTGCGCGTCCCCGACGCCAACCCATCCCGCATCCAGCGTCTGCTCGATGGCGGTGCCGCAGGAATCCTCGCCCCGCACGTCGATGACGTCGCGACGGCGAAGGGCCTGGTCGCCAGCAGCCACTTCCCACCCCGTGGCACACGAGGCTCGGGCGGAACGTCGCGGTCCGGTGGGTTCGGGCTGCGCGAGCGCGATGCCTACCTCGGAGGGGGCGGCGGCGTCGTCGCGCAGATCGAGAGCGTCGCAGCTGTGCGCGATGCCTCCGCCATCGCCAGCGTCGAAGGGCTGGCCGCGCTCATGCTCGGACCCGCCGACCTCGAGCTCGACCCGCGCCGCAGCGAGCTCCCGAACGCGGCCGACGTCGCGGCCGGCGTCATCGCTGCCGCGCGAGGGGCCGGAGTGCTCGCCGGAACCGCGTGCACGGCCGCCGCCGCCCTCGCTCGGGCTGCCGCCGGCTTCGACTTCGTCATCTGTGCGAGCGACGTCACGATGCTCGCAACCGCTGCCCACGACGTCGTGCGCAGCCTCCATGCCCGAGAGGAGCCATCCGATGGCTGACCGTACCGACACCCTCGACCCTGCGATCGCCATGCGGTTCGACGGTGTCTCGAAGCAGTACCCCAACGGCACGATCGCTGTCGAAGACTTCGACCTCGAGGTTCGCGACGGCGAGTTCGTGTCGCTCGTTGGCCCCAGCGGCTGCGGCAAGAGCACCATGCTCAAGCTCATCATGGGGCTCGAGCCGCTGACCGGCGGCGACCTCGAGTACACCGCGCAGGCGCGCTCTGCGGCGAGCGCCACGGGCATGGTGTTCCAGCAAGCGTTGCTGCTGCCGTGGCACACCGTCTTGGACAACGTGCTCGTTCCCTCTGCACTCGAAGGTCGAGCGCAGCGGCGACGCGACACGCAGCGCGCTCGGGAGCTGCTCGAGGTGATGGGCCTCACCGAGTTCGCGGACAAGCACCCGTTCGAGCTCTCCGGAGGCATGCAGCAACGAGTCGGCATCGCTCGCGCGCTCCTGCACGACCCACGCATCCTGCTCATGGACGAGCCGTTCGGTGCGCTCGACGCGATGACGCGCGACCAGCTCACCATGGAGCTGCTCGACATCTGGGACCGCGACCGCAAGACCGTGCTGTTCGTGACGCACAGCATCTCGGAGGCCGTCGTGCTCTCTGACCGCGTCGTCGTCATGACACCACGTCCGGGCCGGATCGCGGCGGTCGTCGACGTCGATCTGCCGCGTCCACGGTCGCTCGACACCATCAACACCCCGGAGTTCGGGCGGATCGCCCACCACATCCGGCAGGTCCTCGACGGCACGGAGGTGTCCGCATGACAACGCAGCAGCAGGCTGGCGCGCAGGCGCGGACCGCCATCGTCGTCCGACGGACGCCCGGAAGCCAGATTCGGCGTCGACAGCTGTCAGACCTGCCTGGCGCGCTGCTGTCCAGCATCGCGGTCGTCGCGCTGCTGGTCATCTGGGAAGTAGTGGTCCGCGTCATGTCGGTGTCGTCGATCGTCCTGCCCGCCCCCTCGCGGGTCGCACAGGCACTCTGGTCCGGCTATGCCTCGGGCACCCTCTGGCGGCACACCTGGGTCACGCTGCAGGAGATCTTGCTCGGATTCGCCATCGCCGTCGTGCTCGGACTCCTCGTCGCGATCATCATCAGCTCATCGAAGCTGGCCGAGAAGACCTTCCTGCCGATCATCGTCGTGCTGCAGACAGTGCCGAAGGTCGCACTCGCCCCACTCTTCCTCGTGTGGTTCGGGTTCGGCATCGAGTCGAAGATCCTCACGACGGCATTGATCGCCTTCTTCCCGATCCTCATCAACTCCACGCTCGGATTCAACTCGACCAGCAGCGATCAGATCGCGATGATGCGATCGTTCGGTGCGTCGCGCCTGCAGATCCTGACGAAGCTGCGCTTCCCGACCGCCGTGCCCAGCATCATCGCTGGGCTCGACGTCGCCGTCGTGCTCGCGGTCATCGGTGCGATCGTCGCCGAGTTCGTCGGTGCACAGGCGGGTCTCGGCTACGTCATCCTCGCGTCGAACACCTCGCTCGACGTCGCCACGATGTTCGCCGTGCTCGTCGTGCTCTCCGTCATCGGGCTCGTCCTGCACTACGCGGTCGTGTTCCTCGGCAAGCGACTCGCGTTCTGGTCGGAGGAGCAGCGCAGCCGCTCCGCCGGAGCCTGACGGCCCCCATCCTGTCCCCGCAACGAATCACACAGAGAGGTGTGCATCATGCACCAGAATCCCGCACGACGCCGCAGCCTTGCGGTCAGCGCCGCACTCGCTTCGCTCGTCCTCGCCGCTTGTTCGAGCGGCGGCGCCGAAGGGGGGCCCGAGAGCGTCTCCATGACGCTCGCCACTCCGACCTGGAATGCCGGCGTCGCCTCCATAGCCGTCTCAGAGGGGATGGGCTACTTCGAGGAGGAGGGCCTCGACATGGAGGTCTTGCTCACGGACTCGGCGACGACCCAGCTGACCCAGATCGCGACGGGCAACGCGACGACGGGAGCCGTGAGCCCCGAGCCGATCATCCTCGGGCACGAGCAGGACAGCGGTGTCGACCTCAGCTATTACATGTACTACTACGCCACGAACATCTACGGCGTCATGGTCCCTGAGGACTCGCCCGTCCAGAGCGTCGCAGATCTGGAAGGCGCGACGGTCGGCGCGATCTCTCTTGCGAGCAACTCGGTGACGCAGCTGCAGGTCGCGATGGAGCAGCAGGGCCTCGACGCGGACTCTGTCGAGTTCGTCGCCATCGGCACCGGCGGACAGCAGGCGGCCGCGATCGAGAACGGCCAGGTCGACGCGGTCGCGCTGCTCGACACCTCGTTCCAGGTGCTGGCCAACGCTGGCGTCGACCTCCGACCGATCGAAGTGCCGGGCGCCGCCGAGCTCACAGCTGGCGGTCTCGCGGCGTCCACGCAGGCGCTCGAGAGCGATCCGGAGCTGTACGAGCGCATCGGTCGCGCTGTTGCGAAGGGCGTGGTCTTCGCGCAGGCGAATCCCGAGGCAGCCATCCGCATCCTGTTCGAGACCCATCCCGAGGCGATGCCGCAGGGCGTTCCCGAGGATCAGGCGATCGCAAACGGCGTGACGGTCCTCGAAGCGCGGCTCGCGAACCTCGGCATCGACGCCGAGACGAGCGAGTACGGACGGTTCGACGATGCCGCGCTCCAGGCGAATGTCGACTTCCTGCTGAGTGCCGGTGAGATCGCCAGCGCCATCCCGGTCGACGAGTTCTGGGACGCCGGTCGTATCGAGGCGATCAACGAGTTCGACTTCGACGCCGTGCGGCAGCAGGCCCAGTCCTATGGGGGCTGACTCCCATGCGGTGATCGACGCCTCCGAGCTGAGCGCGTCGGAGGCCTACCGGCTGCTCACGGGGGTCATCGTCCCGCGGCCCATCGCGTGGATCACGAGTCGATCGGCAGACGGGGTGCTGAACCTTGCGCCGTTCAGCGCCTTCACGCTCGTCGCGAACGATCCTCCGATGGTGGGCGTCAACATCGGCCTCCGGGCCGGGACGCCGAAAGACACCGCGGCGAACATCGAGGCCACCGGCGAATACGTCATCCACATACCGTCGTGGTCCATGCAGCACGCGGTGCATGAGAGCTCGGAGGTGCACCCGCCTCACGTCGACGAAGCCGAGCACCTCGGCCTGGCGACAGTGCCCAGCGATGTCGTGGGCGTGCCGAGGTTGCGCGATGCGCCCATCGCGCTCGAGTGCCGACTCGACCGCGTCGTGAGCTTTGGCAGGGCGGGGGCTCGATTCACGGTCGGTGAGGTGCTGCGCTTCCACATCCGTGCCGATCTGCTGGTGGACGGCAAGATCGACACGGTCGCGCTCGACCCTGTCGCTCGCATCGCGGGCCCCACGTACGCGCGGGTCGGGGAGACCGAGCGGCTGCGACCGATCGTGATGGCCATCACCAACGCGCCGACGCATGGATAGGCCGGGGGACTGCGACTATGGAGCATGGGCATGAGCGGTGGAATCGACATCCAGGCGGTCGAGCGAGTGGGGCGCATCCTCGCGCTCTTCGGACCGGGTCGCGAGGGCGTCACCTCTACCGAGGCGGCGGAGCTCATCGACCTCAACCGCACGACGACCTATCGCTATCTCGCTTCGCTTGTCGCGGCCGGCGTGCTCGAGCTGCGTGGCGATCGCACGTATGGCCCCGGGCCAACGCTGCTGCAGCTCGGAGCTTTCGCGATCGGTCGCCGATCGGTCATGTTGCACGCACCGGAGCCGATGGCGGCACTCGCGCAGCGGACTGGCATCACGGCAGTGCTGTCGCAGTGGGGCACGAACTCGCCGGTTGTCTCGCACGTGGAGGAGAGCCCCGGGCGGGAGATCGTCGTGACCGTCCGTGTCGGTATGCATCTGAGCACTCAGGCGGCGCAGGCCGTCGTGTTCCAGGCGTTCCGGTCGGAGGACCCAAACGTGCAAGGGACACTGCGTCGCATGGCTGCTGCCGAGCAGCGTCGGGTGCAGCGCGAGGTCGAGGTGATTCGCGAGCAGGGCTTCGCGGGGCGAGTGAGCGAGCGCGGCATCGCGGTGCTCGCGGTGCCGATCCACGACGATCGGCAGATGGTCGCGTCGCTGGGGCTCCTCGCCACGCGCGACGTCCTCGATGTGTCCTCGGCCTCGCCGGAGCTGACGTCGCTGCAGGAGACCGCCGCCGGCATCTCGACGGCACTCGGGTTCACCGCCGAGGCCTGAGAGCCCGAACGTCTCGCTGGGACGGGCTGGCTGATCGGTGCATCGCGCGAACCACCGTTCGAACCGCAGGCACAGCAGGAGGCTCGTCATGATCGACGTGACGGTCAACACCCCCATGGACGCGGTCGTCGGCGTGGCCGACGGCTCGACGATCATGATCGGTGGGTTCGGCAGGGCAGGCCAGCCCGTGGAGCTCATCGACGCACTCATCGCCCACGGTGCCAGCGACCTCACCATCGTCAGCAACAATGCTGGCAACGGCGAGACGGGGATCGCTGCGCTGCTCGCTGCGGGCCGCGTGCGCAAGATCGTCTGCTCGTTCCCCCGGCAGCACGATTCGTACGTGTTCGATCGGCTCTATCGTGCTGGCGAGGTCGAGCTCGAGCTCGTGCCGCAGGGCAACCTGGCCGAGCGCATGCGGGCCGCCGGTGCCGGCATCGGCGGGTTCTTCACACCGACGGGTGCGGGCACGGTGCTGGCTCAGGGCAAAGAGACCCGCATGCTCGATGGGCGGGAGCAGGTCTTCGAGCTGCCGCTGCACGCGGACGTCGCGCTGATCTCGGCGCTGCGAGGCGACCGCTGGGGCAATCTCGTCTACCGAAAGACCTCCCGCAACTTCGGCCCGGTCATGGCGACGGCTGCGGCTGTGACGGTTGCGCAGGTCGACGAGATCGTCGAGCTCGGGGATCTGGACCCCGAGACGGTCGTCACGCCGGGTCTCTTCGTCGACCGCCTCGTCGCGGTAGGTCAGCGAGCGTGGCTCGACGGCGATCGATTCGTGGGCGGCGTCGACGTCGCAGGGGCGCCGTTGCGCGCAGAAGAGGGAGGCTCGCGATGAGCGGCATCGACGTTCTGGCTACTCGCCTCGATCGCACCGAGCTCGCTGCGCGCGTGGCGCACGACATCCCCGACGGTGCGGTCGTGAACCTGGGGATCGGCGCGCCGACGCTGGTCGCCGACGTGCTCCCGGTCGATCGCGAGATCGTGCTGCACACCGAGAACGGGATGCTCGGAATGGGTGGCGCGCCCGGGCATGGCGGCATCGATCCTGACGTCATCAATGCCGGCAAGCAAGCCGTGACGGCGCGACGAGGTGCCTCGTACTTCCACCACGCAGACTCGTTCGCGATGATGCGCGGCGGGCATCTCGACGTGTGCGTGCTCGGCGCACTGCAGGTCTCGCAGGCGGGCGACCTCGCCAACTGGTCGACGGGTGCGGAGGGCGCCATTCCAGCGGTCGGAGGCGCGATGGATCTCGCGCTCGGAGCCAAGCGGGTCGTCGTGATGACCGACCTCCTCTCGCGGACTGGCGAGTCCAAGCTCGTCGTCGCCTGCACCTACCCGCTCACCGCCGCTGCGTGTGTGAGCCGCGTCTACACAGACCTGGCGGTGTTCGACATCGTCGACGGCCGGTTCGCGGTCGTCGAGACGATGGGTGCGGCGACGGTGGGCTGGCTCGAGGACGTCATGCGCCTTGAGCTCATCGATGCGCAGGGTGATCGCTCGTGACCGTCGCGGTGATTCACGATGCCGTCCGCACGCCGTTCGGCCGTGCGGGTGGTGCGCTCGCAGGCGTGAGGCCCGACGACCTCGCTGCTGTCGTGATGCGGGAGGTCGTCGAACGCTCGAATCTGGAACCGTCGCGCATCGGCGACGTGATCTTCGGCGCTGCCAACCAGTCCGGGGAAGACAATCGCAACGTCGCACGGTTCGGCGCCCTGCTCGCCGGGTTCCCGACGTCCGTCACCGGCGTCACGGTCAATCGCCTGTGCGCCTCCTCGCTCGAGGCCGTGGTGCAGGGCTCTCGGGCGATCGAAGCCGGCGATGCGGATGTCGTGCTGGCCGGCGGCGTCGAGTCGATGAGTCGCGCTCCCTACGTCGTCGAGAAGTCGGCCCGACCGTGGCACGCAGTCGGTGACAAGACGATGTGGAACACGGCCATCGGCTGGCGGATGGTGAATCCGATGATGCCGACGCATTGGACGGTCGCGAACGGGGAGGCGGCTGAGCTCACGGCGCGCGACCACGGCATCGGCCGCGAGGAACAAGATGCGTTCGCGCTGCGGTCACATCGCCTCGCCGCTGAGGCGTGGGCGACCGGTGTGCTGGACCGCGAGGTCGTGGCGGTGCCGGGCGTCGACCTCACGCGCGACGAAGGCATCCGCACCGAGACGACGATGGAGCGGCTCGCGGGCCTGCCCGCTCTGTTCGCCGACGACGGCAGCGTCACTGCCGGCAACGCATCCTCGATCAACGACGGAGCGTCGGCCGTCCTGCTCGCGCGCGATGGTCTCCTCGACGGAGAACCGCTGGCGCGCATCACCGGCCGTGCTGCGTACGGCGTCGACCCGCAGCGGTTTCCCATCGCGCCCATCGAGGCGGCCAACGCGGCGTTGGCGCGAGCGGGAAGGACCTGGGCGCAGGTAGATCTCGTGGAGCTGAACGAGGCATTCGCCTCGCAAGCGCTCGCGTGCATTCGCGGATGGCCAGACCTCGATCCGGAGCGCGTCAACATCCACGGCGGAGCACTGGCCATGGGGCACCCGCTCGGAGCTTCCGGCGGTCGGGTGCTCGGCCACGCAGCGCACGAGCTCGCTCGTCGCGGGCATGGCATCGCAGTCGTGGCGATCTGCATCGGTGTCGGGCAAGGTCTCGCGGTCGTGATCGAGCGCTGAGCGGCGCTCGGGCTCGAGCTGCGACTCGCGCCCGTCTTCAAGCAGCAGAACTGACCGCGCGATTGTCATACAAAATCATTTGACAAGATTGGCGACAGTGTTCTAGCGTCGATCCCGCACGGCAATGACGGCGGGAGGCAGCGTGGCGACAGCGACGGTCATCGGACTCGGTGAGGCAGGGGCGCTCTACGCGCGCGGCCTGGCCGAGGCGGGCTTCGAGGTGCACGGCTACGACCCGTTCGCGCAGCTCGACGACCGCCGGGTCACGCAGCACGCCGATCTCGCCGAGGCCCTCCGCCCGGCCGACCTCGTCATCACGCTCGTCGGTGCCCGTGCAGCCCGCGCCGTCACCGAGCAGGTGCTCGCCGCGCTCGAGCACACACCGCTGCTCGCCGACCTCAACACCGGCTCGCCGGCGCTCAAGCGCGAGCTCGGCGCGCTCGCTGGCGCGCAGGGCGTGCCCTTCGTCGACATCGCCGTGCTCGCCCCGGTGCCGCGTGCTGGCGCGCAGACGCCGCTCATGGTCAGCGGGCCCGACGCCGAGGCGTTCGTGGCGCTCTTCGCCCCCGTCGGCGCCGAGGTCGAGTCGATCGGCGGCGAGGCCGGCGATGCCGCTGCGCGCAAGCTCATCCGCAGCGCCTTCATGAAGGGGCTGGCCGGCGTGATCCTCGAGAGCGTCGGCGCCGGCGAGGCCGCCGGCTGCGGCGACTGGATCCGCGAGCAGATCGTCGCAGAGCTCAGCGGCGACGCCTCCGCCTTCGTCGAGCGCCTCATCGTCGGCTCCAAGCAGCATGCCGAGCGCCGCGTCCACGAGGTCGAGGACGCCGCCGACTACCTGCGCTCGATCGGCCAGCCCAGCTGGTCGACCGACGCCGCCGGCGACTGGCTTCGCCGCCTTCGCGACGAGCACGCGACGACCGCGACGAACCCGGCGGACGCGGCATGACCGCATCCGCCCCCACACCCCTTCGGGAAGGAACTGCAGAGATGGAAGCACGACGGATGCTCGTGGTCGGTGCGCACAGCGCCGACTTCGTCTGGCGCGCCGCTGGCGTGATCGCGAAGCACACCGCGGCCGGGGGTGAGGCGCGCGTGGTCGCCCTCAGCTACGGCGAGCGCGGCGAGAGCGGCGAGCTCTGGAAGGTGCCGGGCCAGACGGTCGAGAACGTGAAGCGGCACCGCCACGCAGAGGCCGAGCAGGCCGCTGCCGCCGTGGGCGCGAGCTTCGAAGGCTTCGACTGCGGCGACTACCCGCTGAACCCGGGCGAGGACGTCGTCGATCGGCTGGCCGAGCTGATGCGCGACTTCAAGCCGCACGTCGTGCTCACGCATCCCGACAAGGATCCCTTCAACCCCGATCACCCGGTCGCCAACGTCGTCGTGTCGAAGGCGCGACTGCTCACCGCGGGCGCCGTCGTCGAGGCAGGATTCCGCACGGCGCCGCCGAGCGAGTACCTGGTCTTCGAGCCCCACCAGCCGGAGCTGTGCGGCTTCGTGCCGTCGGTGTTCGTCGACATCACGGATGTGTTCGAGCAGAAGAAGACGGCGATGGCCGCCATGCAGGCGCAGTCGTACCTGCAGCAGTACTACGCCGAGCGCGCCGAGCACCGCGGCAATCACGCCCGCAAGGTGACCGGCAACAAGGAGATCCGGCAGGCGGAGGCATTCCAGCGACTGATCCCGAACGTGGTGGGTGCGCTGTGAGCACGAGCACGAGCACGACGCCCACCAGCCCTGCCGTCGAGACGCTCGCCGCAGCCGGCGCCGCCACGGTCTACGAAGCGCGCGGCCGCCAGGGTCTCGTCGACGTCGACCTGATCCAGCTGGTGCCCGGCAGTCGGGTCGCCGGCCCCGCCCGCACGGTGCTGTGCGCGCAGGACGACAACCGCGGCGTGCACGAGCTGTGCGCGCACATCCAGCCCGGCGACATCGCCGTGCTCGCCATGCCCGAGGCGCGGCCGGTCGCCCTCATCGGCGACCTGCTCGTGACGCAGCTGCAGGTCGCCGGGGCCGTCGGCATCCTGTGCGATGCGAGCGTGCGCGACGTCGAGGAGCTGCGCGGCATGGGCATCCCGATCTGGACCCGCTGGGTGCGTGCCCACGGCGCCGGCAAGTCGACCAGGGGAGTGGTGGGAGCGGCGGTCGAGATCGGCGGCGCCACCATCCGCACCGGCGACATCGTCGTGCTCGACGCCGACGGCGCAGCGGTGGTGCCGGCCGAGGCCGTCGACGAGGCGGTCGAGCTCGTGCGCGCCCGCGAGCAGAAGGAGGCGGGCCTGCGCGAGCGCTGGCGCGCCGGCGAGCAGTCCTACGACGCGTATGGCTTCCGCAGCGAAGACGAAGGAGCCGACTGATGGAGATCACGGTCGAGGGCCTCACCCTCAAGTACGGCGACAACACGGCCGTGCGCGATCTCGACCTCACCATCGGCGAGGGCGAGTCGGTCGTGCTGCTGGGGCAGTCGGGCTGCGGCAAGACCAGCACCATGCGCTGCATCGCGGGCCTCGAGACCCCCACCACCGGGCGCATCACCGTGGGCGACCGCGTGCTGTTCGACGCCGCGAAGGGCATCAACCGCCCCTCGCACAAGCGCAACATCGGCATGGTCTTCCAGTCCTACGCGATCTGGCCGCACATGACGGTCTTCGAGAACGTCGCCTTCCCGCTGCAGATGCAGCGCACGGGCAAGGCGGATGCGCGGCGTCGCGTCATGGAGACGCTCGAGCTCGTGGGCCTGGCCGAGTTCGCAGACCGCGGCGCGAGCATGCTCTCCGGCGGCCAGATGCAGCGCGTCGCGCTCGCCCGCAGCGTCGTCATGCAGCCGTCGATCATGCTGCTCGACGAGCCGCTCTCCAACCTCGACGCTCGCCTGCGGCACCGCCTGCGCGGCGACCTGCGCGAGCTGCAGCAGCAGCTCGGCCTCACCTCGGTCTACGTCACGCACGACCAGGAGGAGGCGCTCGCGCTCGCCGACCGCATCGCGATGATGCAGCACGGCCGCATCGTGCAGTTCGGCACGCCCGACGAGATCTACAACCGGCCCAAGAGCGCCTCGATCGCCGACTTCCTCGGCGTCAGCAACATCATCGAGGTCGAGCCCGTCGACACCACCCACGTGCAGATCACCGGCACCGACGTCGTGCTGCAGGTGCCCGCCTACGAGCGTGCTCAGCAGCTGCGCGCCTGCATCCGCGGCGAGGACATCCTGATGGCCGAGGAGTCGACCGACGGCAACCTCGTCACCGGGCACGTGCTGACCCGCGAGTTCCTCGGCGCCAGCGCGATCTACCGGGTCGAGCTGCCCGGCGGCGCGCACCTCGAGGTCAGCGGCAGCAAGCACCGCCCGCTCGGCGGCGGCCAGGGTCGGGAGGTGCAGCTGCGCATCGCGGTCGACGCCATCCAGGTGCTGCCGCTCGACGTCGATGACGCACCGCGCGCCGACGTGCCGACCGTCGCCCACCAGGCGGTCGCCTGATGCCCACCGACACGCTCGAGCGCGAGCAGCGCCGGCCGGAGAGCCCGCGGGCCACCCCGCAGGTGGCCGCGATCTCCGGCATCCGCCGGGCGACGCTGCCGATCGTGCTCTACGCGGTGCTCGCGATCCTCATCCTGATCCCGGTCGCGCTCGTGGTGCTCTCCGCGTTCACGACCACCACGCCGCGGCCCGGCAACATCTCGCTCACGGGCCTCACGCTCGAGAACTTCGCCACCGTGTTCGGCCCGGGCGCCGGCCAGGCAGCCGCGAACTCGCTCATGGTGGGCGTCGGCGCTTCGATCCTGGCGCTCGCGATCGGCGGCTTCCTCGCCTTCGTCGCCGCGCGCACGAACGCCTACGCCAAGGGCTTCCTCTACTTCATCGGCCTGCTGCCGATGTTCCTGCCCTCCTACGTCGGCGCGCTCGCGTGGGCGGTGCTGGGCGGGCCGAACGCGGGCCTGCTCAACATCCTCGCCCGCGACCTCGGCATGCCGCAGATGGTCGACATCTTCAACCTTGCAGGCCTCATCTTCGTGCTGGCGCTCTATTACGCGCCCTACGCGTTCCTGCTGATCCACGCATCCCTCAGCCTCATGAACCCCGACCTCGAAGAGGCCGCGCGCATCCACGGCGCGACACCCGCGACGGTGCTCCGCAAGGTCACCTTCCCGCTCGCGACCCCTGCCATCCTCGGCGCCGGCATCCTCATCTTCGTCCTCACCGTCGAGAACTTCCCGGTCTCGCAGATCATCGGCTCGGCTGGCGGCCTCGACACCCTGCCGACCTACATCTACCGGCTCATGAACTCCTCGCCCTCGCGCGGCAACGAAGCCGCGGCGGTGGCGATCACGCTCGTCGTGATCGTGCTGGCGGTGACGGCCGTGCAGCGCTGGGTGGTCTCGAAGCGCAGCTACACGACCGTCTCGGGCAAGGGCCTCAAGCTCGGCGTGCTCGACCTCGGCTGGTTCCGCGCCCCGGCGCTCATCATCGGGCTCGTCTACTTCGTGCTCTCGACGGTGCTGCCGATCCTGGCGCTGCTGTTCGTGGTGCTGCACGACTCGCCCTACGTCGGCAGCATCACGCAGGCGATCAGCGAGGGGCGGATGTCGCTGGCGCAGTTCGGCGAGACGCTCACGAACCCGGTGGTGCATCAGGCGACGCTCAACTCGGTCATCGTCGCGATCGTGGCGGCGGCGGGCGGCACGCTGCTGGCGTTCATCGTCTCCTACGTCGTGAACCGCACGAAGCTGCCGGGCCGCGAGGGCCTCGGCTACATCTCGATGCTGCCGCTTGCGGTGCCGTCGATCGTGCTGGGGCTCGGCCTGCTCTGGACCTGGCTGCTGCTGCCGGTGCCCATCTACGGCACGCTCGTGGTGATGATGATCGCCTTCGTGGCGGCGCAGATGCCCCAGGGCTACCAGGGCGCGAGCTCGTCGATCCTGCAGATCCACGCCGATCTCGAGGACAGCGCCGTCATGCACGGCGCGAGCCGCGCCCGCGCGGTCTGGCGCATCACCATGCCGCTGCTGCGGGTGCCGCTGACGTCGACCTTCCTGCTGCTGCTCATGCTCTCGATGCGCGAGCTGACGGTGCCGCTGTTCCTCTTCACGACCGACACCCGGCTGCTCTCGATCGTCATCTTCGACGACTTCGAGAACGGCGTGCTGCAGCGCAGCGCGGCGACCAGCCTCGTCTACTGCGTCGTGATCTTCGTGCTCGCCTACCTGGCCCGCCGCCTCGGTGCCCAGCAGGGCAAGCAGTGACGACCCATCCATGACCACATTCCCTGCCCAGATTCGATCCAATGGAGGACGAACCATGCACAAGTCCATGAAGGGCGCGCTCGTCGGCGCCACGATCGTCGCGTTCGCGCTGACCGGCTGCGCAGCCGGCGGCACGCCATCCGAGGCGCCCGCCGCCGGTGAGGATCTGGTCGTCGACGACCAGCTGCTCGCCTCGGCCGAGGTGCTCGCGGCCGCCCAGGAGGAAGAGCCCATTGTCTTCTACACCGGCGGCAGCGAGGTCTCCGAGCAGCAGGCCGCCGATGCCTTCACCGAGGCCACGGGGCTGCAGGTCGAGATCGTGCGCCTCGCGCCCAACAAGCTCAACGAGCGCATCCTCGCCGAGCAGGCCGCGGGCCAGCTGGCGGCCGACGTCATCCGCATCTCGGGCGAGGATCTCATCGCCGGCATCGCCGACGCGGGCACCTTCACGCCCGTCGAGCTGACCGACGACATCGCCGGCGGCCTCATCCCCGAGGCCACCTACGACGACGGCCTCTACTACTCCAGCTTCGACCGGGTCTACAGCTTCGGCTACAACAACCAGATCGTCGAGGAGGCGGATGCGCCGCAGGACTGGGCAGACCTGCTCGACCCGCGCTGGGCCGGCCAGGTCGGCATCGTGCAGGTGGGCGCGGGCGGCAGCACCGCTGCGCTGACGCGCTTCCAGTTCGACCGGCTCGGCGAGGACTACCTGCGCGAGTTCGCGGCGAACAGCCCGCGCATCTTCGACTCCTCGGCGGCGCTCACCGATGCGCTCGCGCGCGGCGAGATCACGGTCGGGCCGATGCCGATCGCGACGGCCTACTCGGCGACCCTCGACGGCGCGCCCATCACGATCGCGACGCCCGAGGAGGGCGCGGCGGCCTACCCGTTCTACCTCGGCGCGACCGAGTCGGCCGGCAGCCCCAACTCGGCCTCGATCTTCGTCAACTGGCTGCTCTCGACGCAGGGCCAGACGCTCGCGGCCGAGCTCGGCGACTACCCGGTGATCGAGCAGGCGCCCAACCCGACGATCGGCGAGATCGAGCTGCCTGCGGCCGACAGCGACTTCGTCTTCCGCTCGACGCTCGAGGAGTCGCTCGACAACCTGCAGGCCGATTCCGAGCTGTGGTCCGAGATCTTCGGCTACACGGGATGATGTGTGGCAGCGGGGTGGCGCCGGTCGCCGCCCCGCTCCCCACCAGAGCGCGAGACGACGACGGGAGCGGAGCATGGACCTGGCAGCACGGATCCGAGAGATGATCCTGCGTGGAGAGCTGGTGCCGAACCAGCGGCTGGTCGAGCTCGACCTCTCTGACGAGTTCGGCGCATCGCGTCCCGCGGTGCGCGAGGCGCTCAGGGAGCTCACCGGCGAGGGGCTCGTGGAGCGGGTCGCGAATCGCGGCGCGCGTGTGCGCGCCGTCGGCTTCGAGGAGGCGATCGAGATCGCCGAGGCCAGGCGTGCGCTCGAGAGCCTGTGCGCCGGCAAGGCGGCGGAGGTCGTCACCGACGACGAGATCGCCGAGCTCCAGGCGCTCGGCGTCGCCATGGAGGAGGCCGTCGCGGGCGGCGACAGGGAGCGCTACGCCGCAAAGAACCGCGAGATGCACGACCGCGTGCACGAGATCTCCGGTCAGCAGACCGCGATCAACCTGATCCGCCGGCTGCGCGACCAGAATGTGCGCCAGCAGTTCCGGCTGGCGCAGAAGCCCGGCCGACCCAACGTCTCGATCGTCGAGCACCTCGCCATCATCGACGCGATCGCCCAGCGCGACCGCACGGCGGCCGAGCGCGCCATGGCCCTCCACCTCGACAGCGTCATCGCCGCCATGCACGAGGTGTACGAGCAGACCGGCCTCGAGCGCGCCGCGCGCGACGCCGCGGCCTCGTGAGCGGCGCTGCCACGGCAGGCGTGCGCTGCATGCTCATGCGCGGCGGCACCTCCAAGGGCGCCTACTTCCTCGCCGACGACCTGCCGACCGACCCCGCAGAGCGCGACGCGCTGCTGCTGCGCATCATGGGCTCGCCCGACGCGCGCCAGATCGACGGACTCGGCGGCGGCCATCCGCTCACGAGCAAGGTCGCGATCGTGCGCCGGCTGCCGAACGACGCGTCGGCGGATGCGGTGGAGTACCTGTTCCTGCAGGTCTCGGTCGACGAGGCGCTCGTGAGCGACCGGCAGAACTGCGGCAACCTGCTGGCGGGCGTCGGCCCCTTCGCCATCGAGCGCGGGCTCGTCGCCGCGGCCGAGGGCGAGACGCTCGTGACGATCCGCATGGCCAACACCGGAGGCACCGCCGTCGCGCACGTGCCGACGCCCGGCGGCGCCGTCGACTACGACGGCGAGACCGCGATCGACGGCGTGCCCGGCACGGCCGGCGCCGTGGTGCTCGACTTCGAGGGCACCGCGGGCTCGAGCTGCGGCGCGCTGCTGCCGACCGGCAACGCGATCGACGAGGTCGCGGGCTTCCCCGCCACCCTCATCGACAACGGCATGCCCACGGTCGTGCTGCGCGCATCCGACCTCGGCATCACCGGCGACGAGACGCCGGCCGAGCTCGAGGCCGACGCGGCGCTGCGCGAGCGGCTCGAGCGCATCCGGCTGGAGGCGGGCCCGCGCATGGGCCTCGGCGACGTGCGGGAGGCGACGGTGCCGAAGCTGACGATGGTGTCGGTGCCGACGGCCGGGGGAGCGCTGTCGACGCGCACCTTCATCCCGCATCGCTGCCACACTTCGATCGGCGTGCTGGGCGCCGCGAGCGTCGCGGTCGCGGCGCTGCTGCCCGGCTCCACCGCCGACGGCCTGGCGGTGCGGCCGGACGGCTCGCGGCTGCGCATCGAGCACCCGACCGGCGCGCTCGAGGTCGAGGTGGAGCTCGACGGCCGCGACGTGGGCCGCACGGCGATCGTGCGCACCGCCCGCCCGATCATGGACGGCACGGTCTACCCGCGACCGCGACGCTGAGGTGGCTCGCGGCTGGCTGACGCCCGCGCTGGCGCTGCTGCTGGTGCATGCGGTGCTCGTGCAGGCCGTCAGCTATGCGCTGCGGCCGGCCATCAGCTACGCGATCCTCGATCTCGGCCACAGCTCTGCCTGGCTGGGCGTCGCGACGGCGGCCTTCGCGGTGCCGCCGCTGCTGCTCGCCGTGCCCTCCGGCCGGCTCACCGATCGGCTGGGCGAGCGGGTGCCGCTGCTCATGGGCGCGTGCTGCTTCGTCGGTGCGGTCGTCGTCGCGCTGCTGTGGGGCACGACGCTCGTCGGCCTCATCGTCGCGACCGTGCTGCTCGGGCTCGGCGTGCTCTGGTCGGTCGTCGGCGAGCAGGCGTGGGTGATGCGCGATGCGCCCGCCGGCCGCCTCGACGCCGTCTTCGGCATCTACACCTTCGCCACCTCGAGCGGCCAGATGCTCGGGCCGGGCCTGCTCGCGCTGCCGAACGACGCATCCGCCTCACCGCCCTTCGAGCTCATCGCCTGGTGCTGCCTGGGTGCGGCCATCGCGATGCTGACGCTGTCGTTCCTGATCCGCTCGACGACGCGCGTCATCATCGGGGAGGGGGATGCGCCGCTCGAGCGGATGCTGCCAGCGGCGTGGCGACTGCTGCGGGTGCGGGGCGTCGTGCCGGCGCTGCTGACGAGCAGCCTGGTGCTCTCGTCGCTCGACATCGCGCTCGCCTACCTGCCGCTGCTCGCGCAGGAGCGGATGCTCGCGCCCTGGGTGCTCACCGCGCTGCTGGTGGCTCGCGGGCTCGCGACCATGCTGTCGCGGCTCAGCCTCGGTCACCTCACGCGCGCCTTCGGCAGGCGGAGGGTGCTCGTGGTCGGCGGCCTCGCCTCGGCCGTCGGGCTCGCGGCGCTGGCACTGCCGGTCGACCCGTGGGTGCTGCTGCTGGCGATGGTCGTCTACGGGCTCGCGGCCGGCACGGCGCAGCCGCTGACGATGTCGTGGATGACGCTCGTGACCCCCAGGCGCGACCGCGGCATCGGCGCCTCGATGCGGCTGGTCGGCAATCGTGCGGGGCAGACCGGCATCCCGCTCGCGGTCGCCGGGCTCTCGGTGCTGGGCGGCGCGACGGTGGTCTTCGCCGCGACCGGCGCGAGCCTGGTGATCTCGGCCTGGCTGTCGCGCTGGGCGCCGAACGACGACGACTGAGTGACTGGCGGCCCCCTCCGAGCAGGTGTATGGTTTCTCCCATACGGCACCCGGAGTCGCATCGTGGGGCGCCGTGCGAGCAACCAGGAAGCAGCCGGTCGAGATCATGAGCACCCTCAGGGAGTTGCGCCAGCAGCGGGGCATGAGCCTGGGCGACGTCGCGCATCGCCTCGGCGTCACCCGCGCGACCGTGCAGGACTACGAGCGCACCGACGAGCGCGGCTCGATCCGCACCACGACGAAGCAGAGAGCGCTCGCCGCTCTCGGCGTCATCGAACGGAGACCGACGCCCGACCAGGCGCGGTCGTTGCTGATGCACACCATCGTCGCGTCGAAGCTGCTCACCGAGCCGGAGAAGGTTCTGGAGACCGCGAAGCGGAACCTCGAGCGGTGGGCGGACGACGGTCGGCACGACGAGTACTGGCTCCGCCGATGGTCGCGCGTGCTCGAGCATTCCCCGGCTGACATCGCGATGCTCATCACCGAGCGCAGCCAGGACGCCTCCGACATGCGGCAGGGCACTCCGTTCGCCGGCGTGCTGGACGTCGATGAGCGCACGGCAGCGATCGAGAGGGCGCGCGAGCTCGACATCGCGCTGGCGGCGTGAAGCGGCAGGAGCTCTCGCGGCTGCTGCGGATGGCGAGCCAGATCACCGAGGATGACCAGATCGTCGTGGTCGGCTCGCAGGCCATCTTGGGTTCTGTCGATGAGGCGCGTCTGCCGTCGCGCGCGACGCTGTCGCAGGAGGTCGACCTGATGTTCCTCCACGACGGTGATCGCAGGAAGGCGGATCTCGTCAATGTCCACATCGGAGAGATGTCACCGGTGCAGGAAGAGCTCGGGATCTACGCCGAGGGTGTCCACCGAGAGACGATCGTGCTGCCGACCGGCTGGCGGAAGCGGACGATCGCGTGGCACCTCGAGCCAGGCGCGACGCGCTTCTTGGAGCGCCATGACCTGTGCGCCTCAAAGCTCGCGCGCGGCGAGATGAAGGACCTGGCGTTCGTCGGCGCGCTCGTCGGAGCAGGGCTGATCGAGACCGCGGTGATGGTGGCACGCTGCCGCATGCTGCAGGCGGAGCCAGCGGTGGTCCAGGCCGCGGTGACGAGAGCAAGCGCCTTCGTCGGCCAGGGGCCCGCGCAGCCGACTGCGCGCTCTGCGCGAATCGATCCGCGCAGACCGTAGTCGAGGCTGGGGCGGTCGCCGGGCTCTCGGTGCTGGGCGGCGCGACGGTGGTCTTCGCCGCGACCGGCGCGAGCCTGGTGATCTCGGCCTGGCTGTCGCGCTGGGCGCCGAACGACGACGACTGAGCGGGCGCGGTCGCTCGTCAGGTGACTGCCGACCTGGGATGCGTCACGGCCGTGGGGCCGGTGCGGCGCTCGCGCACGCCTCAGCCGACGACCGGCCGGCCCACGAGCTCGAGGTACTCACGAATGACGTCCTCCACCGACGCGGGCGCCGTGATGCCGAGCGACAGCGCACGCTGCGCGTCGAACGTGGCCGGCCAGGTCTCGACGATCGCCGCGATCGTCGGGTCGACCACGACGTCGACGAGGTCGCTGAGCGGCTCGCCAGCGAGGCGGTCGAGGGTGTCGAGCATCGCGCGGGGCGTCGTTGTGAGGCCGGGCAGGATGACGGCGGTGCGACTGCCCCACTCTTCATCGGTGGCCGTGGCGGCGCGAACGAGCGCATCCACCGTCTTGCCGGGCGATGAGAGGGCGACGGGGATGTCGTCGGGCACGGGGCAGACGGCGCGCACGCCGTCGACGGGTTCGCGGACGATGCCCGAGACGAAGCTCGAAGCGGCGGCGTTCGGCTTGCCGGGGCGCACGGCGACGGTCTGCAGGCGCACGGTGCGGGCGGTGATGAGACCCCGGCGCCCGTAGTCGGCGACGAGCAGCTCACCGATGAGCTTCTGCGTGCCGTAGCTCGACTGCGGGCGCGGCAGCGTGTCATCGGTGATGACGTCGGGTGCTCCGAGGCTCGGGTCGACGCCGAACACCGCCAGCGTGCTCGTGAAGATGACCTTCGTGGGCGTCGCTCGGTCGGCGGAGCGAAGGTGGTCGAGGAGCGCGCGGGTGTCGTCGACGTTCGTCTGCATGCCGAGGTCGAGGTCTGCCTCCGCCGCGCCGCTCACGACGCCGGCGAGGTGGAAGACCACGTCGACGCCGCCGATGTCGCCCAGCACCTCGCCCAGCTGCCCGGCGATGGCGCGGACGCGCGAGTCCTGCAGCATCTCGGGCCGCGGCTCGACGATGTCGAGGAGCGTCAGCTGTTCGATCTCGCCGATCGGGGCGTCGGACTCGAGGATGCGCTGGGCCAACTGGGTGCCGACGAAGCCTGAACCACCGGTGATGAGGATGCGCATGGGTCCATACTCGCGCAGCGAGACACACCGTTGCGTATCGTCACCAAAATTGTTTACAATCGCATTAACGATCTTGATCGCAAAGGAGCGAGATGACCGCCGAGCAGACCCCGGCCACCCACCGGCAGCCCAGTGCACGAGCGCGCGAGCTGGTGCGCGGGTCGTATGACCTGCACGTGCACATCGCGCCCGACGTGATGCGGCGGCGCATCACCGATCTCGAGCTCGCTGAGCGCTACGAGCAGCTCGGCCTCGCGGGCTTCGTGCTGAAGTCGCACTACGTGCCCACCCAGGAGCGCGCCGAGCTCGTGCGCGCGCTGCACCCGGGGGTGGATGCGCTGGGTGCGATCACGCTCAACGCCTCAGTCGGCGGCATGAACCCGGTGGCGGTCGAGATCGCCGCCCGCGGCGGCGCCCAGTTCGTCTGGCTGCCGACGGTCGACAGCCACAACCAGCGCACCTGCGCGAGCGAGGAGCCCGACGGCGCGAAGCCGCCGATGTGGGCGCAGCTGCAGCAGGATCTGCGCGACGCCGGCATCGACAGCCCGGCCATCCCCGTGCTGGATGCAGCCGGCGAGGTCGACGAGCGCACCGGCCAGGTGCTCGACGTGATCGCGAAGCACGACATGACACTCGCGACCGGCCACCTGCACGGCGACGAGTCGGCCGTGGTGGTCGCCGCGGCGCGAGCGCGCGGCGTCCGTCGCATCGTGGTGACGCATCCCGAGTTCACCTCCCAGCGCATCCCGGTCGAGCAGCAGCGGGCGCTCGTGCCGCACGGTGCGTTGCTCGAGCGGTGCCTGACGACGCCGCTCACCGGCAAGGTCGACTGGGAGACGTGGCTCGGCAACATCCGCGGCGCCGGCCCCGAGCATTCGGTGATCAGCAGCGATCTGGGCCAGCCCTTCAACCCGCCGGTCGAGGACGGCCTGGCGCTCGCGGCAGACATCCTGCTCGAGCACGGCTTCACGGAGGACGAGGTGCGGCTCATGGCCGTGCACAACTCGCGCTTCCTGGCCGGGGCTGAGCCGCTCGCCGATGCACCCGCGCACCACACCCCGAAGGGAGGGGTCGCAGCATGAGCAGTGTCCTCGAGATCGAGCAGCTCACCAAGGAATTCCAGCGCGACGACGTCGCCACCGTCGCCCTGCGCGACTTCAGCCTGACGATCGAGCGCGGCTCGTTCGTGACCGTGCTGGGCCGCTCGGGCTGCGGCAAATCGACCATGCTCAACCTGCTCTCCGGGCTCTCGAAGCCCACCGCAGGCCGGGTGCTGCACAACGGCAAGGCCCACACCGGCCCCACGGCCGACATCGGCTACCTCACCCAGAGCGACACCGTGATGCCCTGGCGCACGGTGCAGCGCAACGTCGAGATGCCGCTCGAGATCGCCGGCAAGCCGAAGGAGGAGCGCACCCGGATCGCCGCCGACCTCATCGAGCGCGTCGGCCTCGGCGGCTTCGAGGAGAGCTACCCGCGCGAGCTCTCCGGCGGCATGCGGCGGCGCGCGAGCCTCGCCCGCATGCTCGCCTCCGGCGCCGACACGGTGCTCATGGATGAGCCCTTCGGCGCGCTCGACGCGCAGCTGCGGCACGAGCTGCAGGGCGAGCTGCTGCGCCTGTGGCAGCAGAGCAAGCAGACCGTGGTGTTCGTCACGCACGACATCGACGAGGCACTGCTGTTGGGCGACCGGGTCGTGGTGCTCGGCGGACTCGGGCGGATCCTGCTCGACCAGGAGGTCGACATCCCCCGCCCCCGGGACCCCGATCTGACGACCGTCGACCCGCGCTTCATCGAGCTGCACCGCACGCTCGCGGAAGCCCTCAAGCAGGGCGCGAGCGCCCAGGAAGGGGCCGAGGCATGAACGTCGACGCCCCCGTCGCCGAGCGCGCCGGCGCCCCCGCACCCGCACCCATGGGCCCCGTCAAGGAAGACCGGCAGCGCAGCTGGTGGGGCAGGCACGGCCGCCGGACCACCGTCTGGTCGCTGCGCGTCGCCCTGCTGCTCGCGTTCCTCGGTCTCTGGCAGCTCGCGCACGGCTTCGTCTCGAACCCGATGTTCATCTCGAACCCGATCGCGATCGGCGACCAGCTGGGCGTCTGGCTCGGTGATGGCACGCTGGTGTTCCACACCTGGATCACGGTGCAAGAGGTCGCCGCCGGCTACACCATCGGTGTCGTCACCGGCGCGCTGCTGGGCTTCGCGCTCGCCTCGGTGCACCTCATCTATGACGTGTTCGAGCCGTTCATGATGGCGCTCGGGTCTGCTGCACGGACAGGTGACACCTGATCTGTGGTGCCGTGAGGTGCCGCTGGGAGGATGTCATCATGCCCAAGCCCTACCCGCGCGAGTTCGGGGCTGCTGCACGAGTAGGTGACAGTTTCGGTTAGGCCGCAAGGGCCAGGTTCTTGGTCATGATGGTCTCGTACTCGACGGGCGTCAAACGGCCAAGGCGTGGCTGCCGGCGGCGTCGGTGGTAGG